>NZ_BCWU01000045.1 GCF_001592365.1 Gordonia hydrophobica NBRC 16057 | reverse complement strand
TTGAGTCGCTGGGTCTAGACCCGAAGCGGAGTGATCTACCCATGGCCAGGGTGAAGCAGAGGTAAGACTTTGTGGAGGCCCGAACCCACTTCAGTTGAAAATGGAGGGGATGAGTTGTGGGTAGGGGTGAAAGGCCAATCAAACTCCGTGATAGCTGGTTCTCCCCGAAATGCATTTAGGTGCAGCGTTGCGTGTTTCTTACTGGAGGTAGAGCTACTGGATGGCCGATGGGCCCTACTAGGTTACTGACGTCAGCCAAACTCCGAATGCCGGTAAGTGAGAGCGTGGCAGTGAGACTGCGGGGGATAAGCTTCGTAGTCGAGAGGGAAACAGCCCAGATCGCCGGCTAAGGCCCCTAAGCGTGTACTAAGTGGAAAAGGATGTGGGGTTGCTGAGACAACCAGGAGGTTGGCTTAGAAGCAGCCACCCTTGAAAGAGTGCGTAATAGCTCACTGGTCAAGTGATCCTGCGCCGACAATTTAGCGGGGCTCAAGTACACCGCCGAAGCCGCGGCACTCACAC
>NZ_BCWU01000044.1 GCF_001592365.1 Gordonia hydrophobica NBRC 16057 | reverse complement strand
ACGTCGCGCGCGTCACATCGGGTTTTGCTGCTCCAGGTCCGCCGAACGGATGTCGGCCGACGTCGGAGGGCGGTGTTAACCTTTCCCGCATTCACTTCGAAAGGGGACGCCGGTGACCTCGACTCCGCAGGCGTCGACATTCCAGTCCGTCACTGATCGGCCTTGGGCCGCGTTGATGGCGCTCTGTGTCGGATTCTTCATGATCCTCGTCGACATGACGATCGTCGCGGTGGCGCAACCCCAGATCATGCAGGCCCTCGATGCCGACGTCAACGGCATCGTCTGGGTCACCAGTGCCTACCTGCTGACGTACGCCGTGCCGCTGCTGATCGCGGGCCGACTCGGAGACAAGGTCGGCCCCAAGCGGGTCTATCAAGCGGGTCTGCTGCTCTTCACCGCCGCGAGTGTGTGGTGCGGATTCTCGACCGACATCGGCGAGCTGATCGCGGCGCGCGCGGTCCAGGGACTCGGCGCCGCCTTGATCACCCCGCAGACGATGGCCCTGATCACGCGAATCTTCCCGCCTGAGCGG
>NZ_BCWU01000043.1 GCF_001592365.1 Gordonia hydrophobica NBRC 16057 | reverse complement strand
CGAGGTGCCGGCCACCGAGGCCGGCTACACCGAGTTGGTCGATTTCGTAGCCGACCGCGTCGAGGGTCGGACCCGGATGTGGGCGATCGAGGGCACCGCCTCACATGGTGCGAATCTGACCCGTTACCTCCACGCCGACGGCCACTACGTGGTAGAGATGGATCGCCCGCAGCGGGCACCGCGGCGTCACGGCGCCAAAACCGATGCCATCGACGCGGTCCGCGCCGCCCGGGAGGCCCTGGCTCGCGAACGCAACAATCTGCCCAAGGTCGACGGTCATCGCCATGCGGTGGCCACCCTGCTCACCGTGCGCCGCTCGGCAGTCAAGGCCGCCAGTAACGCCCGCCGCCAACTCCATGGGCTGATCGTGTCCGCCCCCGAACAGGTACAACGACGCTTCGACGATCACACCCCGCTGCAAAGGGTGAAAACCGCTGCGCGACTACGCATTCGGAAAGACACACCGATGGAATCGGCGATCACCATCCAGGTGTTGCGTAACCTCGCCCGCCGTATCAGCGACCTCCACGCCGAGATCGACAGCTACGACAAGCAGATCACCGACGTCCTCACCGACTGGTGCCCACAACTGCTCGATGAACCCGGTATCGGCCCGATCACCGGTGCAGTGATCCTCTCGGCCTACTCCCACCCCGGCCGTATCCACTCCGAAGGCGGCTTCGCCATGCTCGCCGGCACCGCCCCCATCCCCGCC
>NZ_BCWU01000042.1 GCF_001592365.1 Gordonia hydrophobica NBRC 16057 | reverse complement strand
AGAAACAATATATTTCCGGTTGGTGGTGGTCGACTGCGAGTGATTGTGGTCGTGAACGAGACACACTATCGGGGTTCTGAGAGAACACGCGGTTCCTGCTCTTTTGGGGTGGGGATGGTTTGTTTTCTTGTTGCTCACTGGTTTCCGCTTCCGGATGGCCGGCTTTGCTGGTTGGGAGTGTTGGGGTTGGTGGGTGTGTGTTGTTTGAGAAGTGCATAGTGGATGCGAGCATCTAGCCTGCGATGGGGCTTTCGGGTCTTGTTGTGGGTTGTGTGTTCTGCAATTTCGATTCTGGTTTGTGCAATTTCGAGTGTTTTGTGTTCGGGTTGTATGAATTTTTTGTGTTGGATTGTCCGCATTCGTGCCTCCGCCTTTGTGTGGGGGTGTGTTTGTGGGTGTTGTTGTAAGTGTTTTAGGGCGTTCGGTGGATGCCTTGGTACCAGGAGCCGATGAAGGACGTGGTAGGCCGCGATAGTCCTCGGGGAGTTGTCAAACGAGCTGTGATCCGAGGGTGTCCGAATGGGGAAACCCAGCACGAGTGATGTCGTGTTACCCGCCTCTGAATGTATAGGGGGTGTGGAGGGAACGTGGGGAAGTGAAACATCTCAGTACCCACAGGAGGAGAAAACAAGTGTGATTCCGTGAGTAGTGGCGAGCGAAAGCGGAGGAGGCTAAACCATGCGTATGTGATACTCGGTAGGGGTTGTGCGTGTGGGGTTGTGGGGTTGTCGTTACTCGTTCTACCGGGCGAGT
>NZ_BCWU01000041.1 GCF_001592365.1 Gordonia hydrophobica NBRC 16057 | reverse complement strand
GTGTGTGGGGGTGTGTTTGTGGGTGTTGTTGTAAGTGTTTTAGGGCGTTCGGTGGATGCCTTGGTACCAGGAGCCGATGAAGGACGTGGTAGGCCGCGATAGTCCTCGGGGAGTTGTCAAACGAGCTGTGATCCGAGGGTGTCCGAATGGGGAAACCCAGCACGAGTGATGTCGTGTTACCCGCCTCTGAATGTATAGGGGGTGTGGAGGGAACGTGGGGAAGTGAAACATCTCAGTACCCACAGGAGGAGAAAACAAGTGTGATTCCGTGAGTAGTGGCGAGCGAAAGCGGAGGAGGCTAAACCATGCGTATGTGATACTCGGTAGGGGTTGTGCGTGTGGGGTTGTGGGGTTGTCGTTGGGTGTTCTACCGGACATCCGGTCAGTGATAAATCGTTTTGTTAGGTGAAGTGGCCTGGAATGGTCTGCCGTAGTGGGTGAGAGTCCCGTAACTGAAAACAGGATGACTGGCTTCGATGATTTTCCCAAGTAGCAGCGGGCTCGTGGAATCTGCTGTGAATCTGCCGGGACCACCCGGTAAGCCTAAATACTTTCTGGTGACCGATAGCGGACTAGTACCGTGAGGGAAAGGTGAAAAGTACCCCGGGAGGGGAGTGAAATAGTACCTGAAACCGGACGCTTACAATCCGTCAGAGCCCTCGTTGTGGGGTGATGGCGTGCCTTTTGAAGAATGAGCCTGCGAGTTAGTGCTCAGTGGCGAGGTTAACCCGTGTGGGGTAGCCGTAGCGAAAGCGAGTCTGAATAGGGCGTG
>NZ_BCWU01000040.1 GCF_001592365.1 Gordonia hydrophobica NBRC 16057 | reverse complement strand
TCGGGTGGGGTAAGGCCCCCTACAGACTATGGGGTTGATAGGCCAGAACTGTAAGCATAGTAATGTGTTGAGGTGACTGGTACTAATCGGCCGAGGACTTACCAACAACACTCACCAACATGAAAATTTTTGTGGTGAGTCGAAATTATTGTGACGCACAGTAGAGCGCGTATCCACTATGTACTTCTGAAACAACACAGCTCCTGCGGAGGAGGTGGAGTGAACACTGAAATTCTTTTCGGTGTTTGCTTCTAGGAAACTGTTCGGTTTCCTCCTTCGTCGGAAAGGCTCACAGTTTCATAGAGTTACGGCGGCTATAGCGGTGGGGAAACGCCCGGTCCCATTCCGAACCCGGAAGCTAAGCCCACCTGCGCCGATGGTACTGCACTGTAATGGGTGTGGGAGAGTAGGACACCGCCGAACACAACATTCCCGGGGAGCCCCCGACCGTATGGTCGGGGGCTCCCCGCATTCCCCCGGGCCGGCACACAGCGGCGGCCCCACATTGATTGCCCCCTCACGTTGATCGCGCCTTACGGTGATCGAGTACCCCGTCCCACACGTTGATCGAGTAGCTGCGTGGGAGCGGAGCGAGCATGCAGCGTATCGAGATCGCCGCGAAAGCCCGGCTGGACACGCGTGCGCACGAGCCCCAGCCCGCGGCGGTCTCGATTCTCGTCGTCGCTCACTGCGTTCGCGGCGTCGAACTCGACCAACGTAGGGGGAGCAGCAGCGTCGAACTCGACCAACGTGGAGGGGAGGCGTCCCCTCGAACTCGACCAACGTAGGGGGAGCGGCGTCCCCCTTTACGTT
>NZ_BCWU01000039.1 GCF_001592365.1 Gordonia hydrophobica NBRC 16057 | reverse complement strand
CGTCACCGTCGTCGATGATCGAGACGCCGTGGTGGCCGGCATCGAATCTCGCGACTACATGGGCGGGATCGTCCTCGGTGCGCAGCCCGAGGTGCTCACCGCATCGGCCAATGGTGCGGTCAATGAGGTTGTCGCGCAACTGGCGACCCCATTGGAGTCGGCGCTCGCTCAACAGTCTGGGGTCCCACCGGGCGGTGAACCCACAGTGACCCTCACCGACGTTGCACCGTTCTCCGACGAAGACCCCAATGGCGCGCTGCTGAACTCGGCGTTCTTCCCGATGCTCTTCGGCGGCATCATCGGCGGCGTCCTCATCTCGACTGTCATCGTCGGAGCGAGGCGACGCATCCTCGCAGTGACGACGTACGCCATCGTCGGCGGAATCGTCCTCGCCAGCATCCTGCAACTCTGGTTCGGGTCGATCCAGGGCAACTACTTACTCAACGTCGGCGCCTTCGCCGTGGCCATCGCCGCTATCGCCGCACCGATGATCGGCTGCGTTGCGCTGATCGGCCGCGCTGGTACTGCAATCGGCCCGGTCGTGATGATGCTGTTCGCCAACCCCATCTCGGGAAGCGCGTTGCCGTCACAGTTCCTCCCCGGAGCATGGGGCGAAATCGGACAGTGGTTCCCACCCGGTGCATCGGCGACGCTGGTCCGTGAACTGTCGTACTTCCCCCAGGCCGACACGACGTCATCGTGGCTGGTACTCGCCGGGTGGATCGTCGGTGGCGTGATCCTCACCGCCGTGGGACACCGCCGATCGGTCAGCGCCCCGCCCAAACCAACTGCCAGCGATGACGGCTACACGAAACCGGTCCCTGCCCTTTCGTCCTGAGGGCAGGTTTCGGAGCCTGCCTC
>NZ_BCWU01000038.1 GCF_001592365.1 Gordonia hydrophobica NBRC 16057 | reverse complement strand
TGTTGAAGACGCCGTACACGTTCGACTGTTCGGTGGCGGAGTTGTTCGCGCCGTTGATGGAGGGTTCGCGGTTGTTGATCGCGGAGCCGGAGGGTCATTTGGATCCGGTGTATATGGCGGATCTGATCGCGGATTCGGGGGCGACGATGGTGCATTTCGTGCCGTCGATGCTGTCGGTGTTCTTGGAGTTGGCGGGTCCGGAGCGGTTGGCGCGTCTGGATAAGGTGCGGATCATTTCGACCACCGGTGAGGCGTTGCCGCCTGCGGTGGCGGCGGAGACGCGGGCGGCGATGCCGCAGGCGATGCTCTACAACCTGTACGGGCCGACTGAGGCCGCCGTGGAGATCACGTATCAGCGGTTGGATGAGGTCGGTGATGTGGTGCCGATCGGTGTTCCGGTGTGGAACTCGACCGCCTACGTCCTCGACGGTCGCCTCAACCCCGTCGGCGCCGGTGTTCCGGGTGAGCTGTATGTCGGTGGTGTGCAGTTGGCGCGCGGTTATGCGTCGCGGTCGGATTTGACTGCTGATCGGTTCTTGGCGGATCCGTTCGGTCCTGCCGGGTCGCGCATGTACCGCACGGGTGATCTGGTTCGCCGTAATAAGGCCGGTGAGCTGGAGTACTTGGGCCGCACCGATTTCCAGGTGAAGCTGCGTGGCCAGCGCATCGAGTTGGGTGAGATCGAGGCGGCGATCGCGTTGGCGCCGGGCGTGGTGCATGTGTCGGTGACGGTCGCGTCGGCTCCTGATGGCGGCGAGCACTTGGTCGCGTATGTGGCTGGTGCGCCGGGTGAGGCGGTGGATGTGGAGGTGGTCAAGGAGACGATTGCGACGCCGTTGCCGGAGTACATGCGGCCGACGGTGTGGATGTTGCTGGATGAGATTCCGCTGAATAGTGCGGGCAAGTTGGATCGGAAGGCGCTG
>NZ_BCWU01000037.1 GCF_001592365.1 Gordonia hydrophobica NBRC 16057 | reverse complement strand
AGCGTCAACGGCACCTTCGTGAACGGTCAGCGCGTGATGGCGCACCGCCTCAGCGAGGGCGATGTCGTCACGATCGGCAACTCCGACTTCAGCGTCGACGACGGCGTCCTGGTTCGGGGTCGGCCGCAGGCGCAGGTGGCCGGCGGGTTGCAGGTTCAGGGGCTGTCGTTGACGGTCGATGGTGGTAAGACGCTGGTGAATGAGGTGTCGTTTGCTGCGGCGCCGGGGACGTTGACGGCGATCATCGGGCCATCGGGTGCGGGCAAGTCGACGGTGTCGAAACTCGTCGCGGGGTTGACCACGCCGACCGTCGGGGTGGTGACGTTCGAGGACCGCGGCGTCCATGACGAGTACGAGGCGTTGCGTTCGCGGATCGGGATGGTCCCGCAGGACGATGTGTTGCATCACAAGCTGACGCTGCGTCAGGCGCTGCGGTATGCCGCCGAGCTCCGGTTGCCCGCCGATCTGTCCACCGGTGACCGGGACTCGGTGATCGACGGGGTGCTGTCAGAGTTGCAGTTGACCGAGCATGTCGACACTCGGGTGGACAAGCTCTCCGGTGGGCAGCGCAAGCGTGCGTCAGTGGCGATGGAGTTGCTGACCGGTCCGTCGTTGTTGATTCTCGATGAGCCGACCTCCGGTCTGGATCCGGCCTTGGATCAGCAGGTGATGAAGACGCTGCGGCGGCTGGCCGATGCCGGCCGTGTGGTGTTGGTGGTCACGCACTCGGTGGCGTATCTGAGTCTGTGCGATCAGGTGCTGCTGTTGGCGCCGGGCGGCAAGACCAGTTTCTGCGGTGCGCCCGGCGACGTCGCGACCGAGATGGGCACCACCGACTGGGCCGAGATCTTCGCCTACGTCGCCGACCAACCCGACCACGCCTGGAACCACTACCGACAACGCCACCCCCACACCGCGACCACCCCGC
>NZ_BCWU01000036.1 GCF_001592365.1 Gordonia hydrophobica NBRC 16057 | reverse complement strand
AAATGTGCGGGAAAAGAAGGAAACTTCGGTTTAGATGGAACCGATCTGCCCGCCGCTGCGTCTAATTTAAGAGCGCGAAAACCCTAGGCTGGCTTGCCGAGGGGATGGCTGCGGCGGAGACCGTCTCGACATGTCGGGGGCGACGGTCCCCGCTGCGGCCACTCCCGAGCGAGGCGGCCGACACAGGAGGACTGAGTGGAAGACCTTGTCTACCTGCAAGAGTTGTGGCAGAAGCGGGCTGCCGTCGCGAAGGAGTGTGGGGAGGAGTTGGGGGAGCTGGCAGCGGATTTGTCGAAGGTCACAGAACGCAACTATTTTGGGCGGGGCTGCGTGGAGGGCGAAAGCGTATTCGTAGCAATGCGCGCAGCGATCGATGGCGGCTCCGAGTCGCTCGTTCGGCTTGCGGATAGTGCAGAATCGCTTGCTGCAGGTGCGGAGGCTGCAGCGAGCCAACTCTCAGCGGCAGATGCGGTTGGCGCGCATCGCATCGCGAGGCCGTGAAATCGATGGATCGTAAGGGGTCTTTCCAGGTGTCGCTCCTGGCTCTGGCTTCGAGCGTTATTGCGGGGTGTTCGAGTCACGCGATCCCAACCGAAGATCAAGCGTTGGAATCCTCGACGACAGTGTCGATCCGCCAGGTTGATGACCAGGGACTGAAGCTGCCGTTTGAGACGACGTTCTCTGCTCGCTGGAATGATGCTAACGACGGCACAAAGTACGAGCCATGCACGGCCGTGGGGGCGCGACAACTCGCAGCGCTCGGAGTGGATCCGGCATCGGTGGAAGATGCTGCCGGATCAAATGGACAGACGCTCCGAGGATGTGATTGGGACTATCTTCGCGTTGATGGCGGATCTGTCAGGTGGAGTGTGAGTCAGTTCGTCGGAAACTCTCCAAGCCTCGAACACGATAAACGGGTTAAGTCTGCGGTTACTGACGTTTGGTTGCCAGATGTCC
>NZ_BCWU01000035.1 GCF_001592365.1 Gordonia hydrophobica NBRC 16057 | reverse complement strand
GGAGCTGGTGGTGGTCGCAGAGACCAGAGAGAAGCGACTGTTTACTAAAAACACAGGTCCGTGCGAAGTCGTAAGACGATGTATACGGACTGACGCCTGCCCGGTGCTGGAAGGTTAAGAGGACCGGTTAATCAACTTTGTTGGTGAAGCTGAGAATTTAAGCCCCAGTAAACGGCGGTGGTAACTATAACCATCCTAAGGTAGCGAAATTCCTTGTCGGGTAAGTTCCGACCTGCACGAATGGCGTAACGACTTCTCTGCTGTCTCAACCACAGGCTCGGCGAAATTGCAGTACGAGTAAAGATGCTCGTTACGCGCGGCAGGACGAAAAGACCCCGGGACCTTCACTATAGCTTGGTATTGGTGTTCGGTGCGGTTTGTGTAGGATAGGTGGGAGACTGTGAGGCTGGCACGCTAGTGTTGGTGGAGTCGTTGTTGAAATACCACTCTGATCGTATTGGGCTTCTAACCTCGGACCCTGATCGGGTTCAGGGACAGTGCCTGGTGGGTAGTTTAACTGGGGCGGTTGCCTCCTAAAGTGTAACGGAGGCGCCCAAAGGTTCCCTCAGCCTGGATGGCAATCAGGTGTTGAGTGTAAGTGCACAAGGGAGCTTGACTGTGAGACGTACAGGTCGAGCAGGGACGAAAGTCGGGACTAGTGATCCGGCACCGGCATGTGGAAGCGGTGTCGCTCAACGGATAAAAGGTACCCCGGGGATAACAGGCTGATCTTCCCCAAGAGTCCATATCGACGGGATGGTTTGGCACCTCGATGTCGGCTCGTCGCATCCTGGGGCTGGAGTAGGTCCCAAGGGTTGGGCTGTTCGCCCATTAAAGCGGCACGCGAGCTGGGTTTAGAACGTCGTGAGACAGTTCGGTCTCTATCCGCCGCGCGCGTCTAGAAACTTGAGGAATCCTGTCCCTAGTACGAGAGGACCGGGACGGACGAACCTCTGGTGTGCCAGTTGTTCCGCCAGGAGCATTGCTGGTTGGCTACGTTCGGAAGGGATAACCGCTGAAAGCATCTAAGCGGGAAGCCTGTTCCAAGATGAGGTTTCTCACCCACCC
>NZ_BCWU01000034.1 GCF_001592365.1 Gordonia hydrophobica NBRC 16057 | reverse complement strand
GAATCGTCCCGGGTTTGATGGAGACAGGTTTGACCGGAAGGGACACTTGTTTCATGCCTCGCCCATCGAAGTACTCGAAGGAGTTGCGTGACCGTGCCACGCGCATGGTCATCGATGCTCGTAAGGATCCCGAGACCGCGCACGGCGCGTTGGCTCGGATCGCCAAGCAACTCGATATCAATCCTGAAACCCTGCGTAACTGGGTGCGCCGCGTCGACGCCGGCCAAGCCGAAGCCCCCGGCATCGAGACGGTGTCGGATATCGAACGGATCCGCCAGTTGGAGAAGGAAGTCTCCGAGTTGCGGCGGGCGAACGAGATCTTGAAGGCCGCGTCGGCTTTCTTCGCGGCCGAGCTCGACCGGCCACACCGCTGATCGTCGGTTTCATCGACCAGCATCGTCATCGATGGCCAGTCGAGGCGATCGCCGCCGCCCTCACCGAGGCCGGGTGTGCGATCGCGCCATCGACCTACTACGCCGCCCGAGGCCGCGCCCCGTCGGCCCGCGCGGTCCGAGACGAGTACCTGAAGGAGCAGATCATGGACGTCTACGAAGACTCCGGCGGCATCTACGGCCGCCGCAAGATCCGCGCCGCCCTCGCCCGCCGCGGGATCACCGTAGCCAAGTGCACAGTCGAACGATTGTGCCGTGACCTGGGGATACGTGGCGTCGTGCGGGGCAAGTTCCCGCGCACCACCAAACCCGCACCGGAGACCGAACGCCCGGCTGATCTCGTGGACCGCGCGTTCAGTGCGACCGCACCGAATCAACTGTGGGTCGCCGACATCACCTACGTTCGGACCGACGTCGGCTGGGTGTATGTCGCGTTCGTGTTGGACGTGTTCTCGCGGATGATCGTCGGCTGGCAGACCTCGACCCGCATGTTCGCCGACCTGGCAATCGACGCGTTAGCGATGGGTCTGTGGCTGCGCCGGCGGTCCGGGCAGGACATCTCCGGCCTGATCCACCATTCCGACCGGGGTGTCCAGTATCGGGCGATCCGCTACACCCAGGCCCTCGCCGAGGCCGGCGCCGTCGCCTCGGTCGGCTCGCGCGGCGACTCCTATGACAACGCGATGGCCGAAGCGTTGAACTCGCTGTACAAGCACGAGTTGATCTACCGGAAGGGGCCGTGGCGCTCGATGAACGCCGTCGAGATCGCGACCGCTGAGTGGGTCCACTGGTACAACACCACACGCTTGCACGGCGAGCTCGATCACCGGCCGCCGGCCGAGGTCGAGGACCTCTACTGGCAGCAGCAGACTGCTGCCGAGACTGAATCTGCACTACAGAACAAATGATCGGTCTCTAACAAACCCGGGCCTTGACA
>NZ_BCWU01000032.1 GCF_001592365.1 Gordonia hydrophobica NBRC 16057 | reverse complement strand
AGGCCGGCTCCTTCTCAGCGGAGCCGCACCCCGACAGGGTCAGTGCCCCCGCGACTGCCAATGCCGTCAGTGTCCGCCGACGGATGCGGGCGCTCATATGGTTGCTCCGTTGATCACCGAAGTCTTGATCAGGCCGTTCAGTCCCCACCTCTCGGCGATCGACGCCATGACGCCACGATCGATGAGCAACTGGATAGCGGACCGGAGCACGCCGCCCAGAGGCGCTCCCTTAGCGATTGCGAAACCGTAGGGCTGGGAGTCGAAGACAGCGCCTGCTGTCGTCAGAGCTCCGTTGCTGCGGTGCACTTCAGTAGCGACCACCACGGAATCGGCGGACATCGCATCGGCACCACCTTCCTGAAGTGCTCGAACGGCATCCGACTGAGTGGGTGCGGCGACGATCTTGATCGGCTTTGCTCCCACCGTCTCGCACGCCTTGCTCTTGGCGGGTAGTTCAACGGTCTGTTGAACAGTGCCTTTGGCGGCGGCGACGGTGTGCCCGCACGCATCGTTCGGGTCCACCGAATCACCCGCGCGCTGCGCCCATTGAGTACCACCTCGGAAGTACGACACCATGTCGACCGTCCGCTGTCGGGCCAGGGTGGCGAAGAACCCCCGTGAGCCGATGTCGTACACGTGGTCGACGACGCCCGGAAGGATTCGGTCGAAGCGCGTCTGTCGCAGATCAAGACGTAACCCCAGTACCGCGGCCACATTGCTCAGGACGTCGACGTCGAACCCGGTGAGGGTGCCGTCAGCACTCGCCACGACCATCGGCGCGTACGGCGCACTGGTACCCACGGTGAGCGCGCCGGCTGAGCGGATCGGTGCGGGGACCGCCTCTGCCAACTCACGGTCCGCAGTCACTGCCGAACGCGAGGGTGTGCTCGTCAGGTCGGTCTGCTGCTCACCGCCCGCAGTGCAGCCGACCACGAGAGTCGCCGTCGCGAGTCCGACGAGGGACAACGGGATAGATCGGGATCGTCTACCGGTCATACTCAGCGAGCGTAGTTGAGTTGGAGGCGTGCTGAACCGGGGTTCGGTCCGCCCGGCGCTCGCTTGACGATTCCCGGGAGTGACGAGCGACACCCCCGGCCGATTTGGAGTTTCGACTCGAGGTCGTCGTATAGTTATCAAGCCTTCAGCGCCCACCTCGGGACCGAAACGACAACGAACTTCTTCACGGAAGCCGATTTGCTTCGGAAAGAGAAAGTGCAGTAGGCTGGAAAGGTCGCCTCGAACACGAGGTGGTCACCATGAAATTGCAGATGTCTGCTGGAGTTCGGCCGGGTTGTTGTCTGGTTGGTGCTGGTGGGTGTGTGTTCTTTGAGAACTCGATAGTGTGTTTTGGATTTCTTGTGCCGCAAGATTGATTTTTTGTGGCATGGAGATTTTTGGACAGATTTGCTTGCCGACCCTTGTGGGTTGGTGAGTTTTTGGATGAATTTTTTACCATGTCAGTTTTTTGGATTTGGTCAGGTTCTGTTTTTCTGGCTTTTGTGTTGAAAC
>NZ_BCWU01000031.1 GCF_001592365.1 Gordonia hydrophobica NBRC 16057 | reverse complement strand
AGATCTGGAAGCGGTCACCGAAAGTCCAGGAACTGCTGCACGGGCTAGGGACCGGCACAATCGCCGCCACCCACGAGGGCTTGGACACCCGGCCCGGTCGGGCGGCTGAACATCTGCGGAATGTGATGGCCCACCACGGCCTACTGCCACCTCGAGATCGGTGGCTACCACGTTTCGAACAGTGGATCGACGTCAAGCTCATCGATCTACCTGCTGAGGTCGCCAGGCCCGCTCGCCACTTCGCGACGTGGCACCATCTGCGGCGGATTCGCGCGATCGCCGACGCCGGCGGCGATACCCAACCGTCCGTGCGATCGGCCAAACAAGAGATCACCGAAACCGTCAAATTCCTGAGCTGGTTGTGGTCCACCTACGGTCGCACTATCGAGACTTGCACACAGCGCGATGTCGACCAATGGATCGCAACTGGACCTACGACGCGGTACACCATCCGAACGTTCCTGGTCGTGTGCAAACGAGACAGGCTCAACGCCACCGTGCAGCTCGGCCACCGGGCTCCGAAGACGTCGCCATCGCTGACCCAAGAGCAGAGGATCGCCTGGATCAGGGAACTACTTACCGGCGAGAGTGAGACGCTCCCCTACCGGGTCGCCGGCGTCCTGATTCTGCTGTACGCGCAGCCACTGAAAAGCATCGTCCGACTGCAGACATCATCGATCGTCGACGGCAATCCGATGGCGATCACCTTCGGCAAGCACCCCGTCGATGTACCCGAACCGTTCGCGCAACTCGTCCGTGACCTGCTCGCCCACCGCACGAACCTACGCACCAGCGGACACGGAAACCCCTGGCTGTATCCCGGCACCCACGCCGGAGACCACCTTCATCCAGACACGATCATGCACCGCCTGCGCCTGATCGGCATGAGCAACCTCGGTGCCCGCAACAGTGCACTCGACGACCTCGTCCTTGAGTGCCCTCCCCAATCGTCGCCGACGCTCTGGGCTACAGCCACCAGGTCGCGTTCATTCACGCCGAGCGTTCCGGTGAGACATGGGCACGCTATGCGGGCCGACGAATCCGCTGACCGGTAGGAGTCCGCCCGCATCCGAGTTCGAGGCCCGCGCGTTCGTGTTCGTCACGCTCACTAATGGCGCTCACGTCAGGAGTGCCGGTCAGGCGGCCGAGCGATGCTGCTGCGGCCACTGTCGATGCAGGTCGTCGATGACAAACGTGTGGGTGTGGACATACCCTGCCGACGTCGCCGCTGCGTCGCGAACGTGGTCGAGGTCGGTGAGGTCGGCCGGGTGCACGTGCTCAAGGGTCA
Organism: Gordonia hydrophobica NBRC 16057; assembly: GCF_001592365.1. GTDB lineage: Bacteria > Actinomycetota > Actinomycetes > Mycobacteriales > Mycobacteriaceae > Gordonia > Gordonia hydrophobica. The sequence goes on along the minus strand of NZ_BCWU01000031.1, from coordinate 285 downwards.
CCGGCTCACGCGCGGGCCAGAACCACACTGCTGCACACGCACCAGCCCCGGCCAATCCCGCCAGGACCATCCACGTCACCGAGTAGCCGGCCACAGTCGCGCCCCACCCGGCGATCGGATACGCAAGGAGCCAGCACGCGTGCGACAGGGAAAACTGCGCGGCGAACACCGCGGGCCGGTCCTGCGGTGCGCTCGAGCGGCGCAGTACATTGCCCGTCGGCGTCAAGATCGCCCCGCTACCAGCACCGATGACCGCCCACAACACCAGCAGTACCGGCCAATGCT
>NZ_BCWU01000030.1 GCF_001592365.1 Gordonia hydrophobica NBRC 16057 | reverse complement strand
ACCCAGGTCCTCCAGCAGCAAGCCCTGGGATGTGCTCGTCATCCGTGCGTGGTGGCGGGAGGCGAGGACGTCGCTGACGACGATGTCGTTGTCGGGAGTACGACCGATGGTCTGCACGCCGGACAGCGAGATGGTCTTGTCGCGGCGGAGCTCGCCGGGGACGTCATAGACGGCGGAGGCGTTCTGGTGCAGCGCGGCCAGATGCGGTGCATCCGGGAGTGCGCCGAACCGCGGCGGTGCCTGACGGTAACCGCCGGGCGGCTGCTGAGCGGCGACCGGTGCGGTGGACGGCGGCTGCGGCGTCTGCCGTCCCGGTGGAGGCGTCGGGCGGCCGGCGGGCATCGGTCGCGACGCCGGTGCCACCATCGTGCGGCCGGACTGAGGAGGTGACTGAGGAGGTGACGGGGGCGTGGGGCGCGGAGCCGGCTGCGGCATCAGCTCGATCAGCGGTCCCGTCGCGGCGTCACCGACGCGAATCGACACCGGCCGATCGATGTGCACCACCGACTGCTTCACGCCGTTGACGAAGAAGCCGTTGGTGCTCCCCCGGTCGACGACACGCCACCCTCCGGCCCATTCGAACGCGAGATGCACCCGGGACACGAGCGGATGATTGACCACCACATCGTTGTCCGGTGTGCGTCCCAGCGTGGCGGGTGACGTGCGCACCACGTGCGGCCGGGCTCGGGCGACCTGAACGCGCAGCGGAGTGATCATTGTCGTGTTCATCGCCGCTCACTCTATCCAGACTTCCCACGACCATCGGCCAACAGAATGACCGACGCGCGGAAAGTGAGTTCGGCTGTCGCCGAGGCCTGCTCGCGCATCACCGTCGTCGCAAGCGCAGACGCGAGAAGACATAGCCGATCAGCACCACGGCGAGGAGTGCCAGGGCTCCGTAGGCGATCAGTGCGTGCACCGTCGTCGGTTCCCACAGTGGATACATGATCGGGCCGTCTTCCGCGCCGTCGGCGGCCTTGACCTGCGGTACGTCCATCGCGACGTACGGCAGGTTCACCGCCTGCGCGGCGTTCGCGTATCCCCAGTAGGTCGGCAGCAGCCAGGTCAGCGGTTTGACCGCGGTCGCGCTGATCGCGATCAAGCCCCCGGACAGTACCAGTTGCACCATGATGACGATGACGAGCGGCGGCATCGTCTGCTCGGTTGAGCGCACCGCGGCCGAGATTGCGAGACCTACCAGCACACTGACCCACGCAACGGTCATGATCGCCAGGCCGAGCGTCACGGCGGGCGGAAGAAGCGGATACGCCGTACCGGCCTCGGTGACGCCGTCGGGGGTCGGAAGGGCACGGACGCCGTAGGTGAGGCCGAGCATGATCACCACCTGCACGGTCGTGACGACGCACAGGGCGGTGATCTTGGCGGTGAGGTAGGCGCCGGGGCGTAGGCCCACGGCGCGTTCGCGTTCGAAGATGCCGCGTTCGCCGACCAGGTCGCGGACGGCGAGGGCGGTGCCCATGAAGGCGGCGCCGATCACCAGCACCGTCAGAATCTGCAACGCCTCCCCGGTGTCCTTGGGAACCTCGCCGAGCGGCCGGTCGTCGCGAGTGAACCCCTTCTCACCGGGGATCACCAGCGTCAACACGCCCAGAATGATCGGCATGAGGGCGAGGACCGCCAGATAGCCCTTGTCCGCCCAGATCAGCCGGAACTGTCGCCGGACGACGGTGCTGGTCTGCCGGACCAGGCCGAGTTTCGGCGTGAGTACCGGTGTCGTGTTCGTCGACGTCCGGA
>NZ_BCWU01000029.1 GCF_001592365.1 Gordonia hydrophobica NBRC 16057 | reverse complement strand
TGGACTGGGAGACACCGTTCGGTGAGGTGCTGGACTGGTCCGCCCCGCCGTTCGCCAAGTGGTTCGTCGGCGGCACGCTGAACGTCGCCTACAACTGCGTCGACCGGCACGTCGCAGCAGGCAAGGGCGACCGCGTGGCCATCCACTGGGTCGGCGAGCCCGGCGACTCCCGCGACATCACCTACTCGCAGCTCCAAGACGAGGTCTCCCAGGCGGCCAACTACCTGGCCTCCCTCGGCCTGCAGACCGGCGACCGCGTCGCCATCTACATGCCGATGGTCCCCGAAGCGGTCATCTCCATGCTCGCCTGCGCCCGCCTCGGCCTGACCCACTCGGTGGTCTTCGCCGGCTTCTCCGCCGCCGCCCTGCGCTCCCGCGTCGACGACGCCGAAGCCAAGGTCGTCATCACCACCGACGGCCAGTACCGTCGCGGCGCCCCCGCCCCGCTGAAGGAGGCCGTCGACGAAGCTCTCGGCACCGGCGCCGACGCCGCACCGTCGGTGCAGAAGGTCCTCGTCGTGCGCCGCACCAACCACGACCCCGACCTGAACTGGGTCGACGGCCGCGACGTGTGGTGGGACGAGACCGTCGGCGCGGCCTCCCCGCACCACGAGCCCGAAGCCTTCGACGCCGAGCACCCCCTGTTCCTGCTGTACACCTCGGGCACCACCGGCAAGCCGAAGGGCATCGTCCACTCCTCCGGCGGATACCTCACCCAGGCCGCCTACACCTTCCACCACGTCTTCGACCACAAAGAAGGCAGCGACGTCTTCTGGTGCGGCGCCGACATCGGCTGGGTCACCGGCCACACCTACCTCGTGTACGGCCCCCTCTCCAACGGCGCCACCGAAGTCATCTACGAGGGCACCCCCAACACCCCGAACGAGCACCGCCACTTCGAGGTCATCGAAAAGTACGGCGTCACCACCTATTACATCGCCCCGACCCTGATCCGCACCTTCATGAAATGGGGCCGCGAGATCCCCGACGCGCACGACCTCTCCTCACTGCGTCTGCTCGGCAGCGTCGGCGAACCCATCAACCCCGAAGCCTGGCGCTGGTACAACGAGGTCATCGGCGGCGGCCGCTGCCCCATCGTCGACACCTGGTGGCAGACCGAGACCGGCGGCATCATGATCTCCCCGCTGCCCGGCATCACCGCGACCAAACCCGGCTCGGCGATGCGACCCCTGCCCGGCATCAGCGCCAACGTCGTCGACGACAACGGCAACCCCGTCGCCGACGGCGAACAGGGCTACCTCGTCCTCGACAAGCCCTGGCCCGGCATGCTCCGCGGGATCTGGGGCGACGAGGAGCGGTACAAGGAGACCTACTGGTCGCGTTTCGCCGAACAGGGCTGGTACTTCGCAGGCGACGGCGCCCGCTACGACGAGGACCACGCACTCTGGGTCCTCGGCCGCGTCGACGACGTCATGAACGTCTCCGGCCACCGCATCTCCACCTCCGAAGTCGAATCAGCGCTGGTCTCCCACTCCGCCGTCGCCGAGGCCGCCGTCATCGGCGCCGCCGACGAAACCACCGGACAAGGCATCGTCGCCTTCGTCATCCTCATGGAAGGCGCCGACAACGGCGACACCCTCATCACCGAACTCCGCAACCAAGTCGCCACCGACATCTCCCCCATCGCCAAACCCCGAGAAGTCAACATCGTCCCCGAACTCCCCAAAACCCGCTCCGGCAAAATCATGCGCCGACTCCTCAAAGACATCGCCGAAGGCCGCGAACTCGGCGACACCTCCACCCTCGTCGACCCATCAGTCTTCGAAGCCATCCGG
>NZ_BCWU01000028.1 GCF_001592365.1 Gordonia hydrophobica NBRC 16057 | reverse complement strand
GTCGACGACGCGTGAATACTGACCCCCAGACGACGGGTGAATGTTGACCCCCTTCGACACTCTGGAGGGTGTGATTTCAGTGGAAGATTGGGCCGAGATCCGGCGACTGCACAGAGCTGAGGGACTGTCGATCAAGGCGATCGTTCGTCGGACGGGTGTTGCCAGGAACACCGTGCGGGCGGCGTTGCGGTCGGAGGAGCCGCCGAAGTATCGGCGGGCGTCGAGGGGGTCGTTGGTCGATGCGGTCGAACCGCAGATCCGGCAGCAGTTGATGTTGGATGCGCGGATGCCGGCGACGGTGATCGCTGAGCGGATCGGGTGGACGAACTCGATGACGATCTTGAAGGATCGGGTCCGTCAGATCCGGCCGGACTATGCCGGGATCGATCCGGCTGATCGGATCGTGCGGGTACCGGGTGAGTCGGCGCAGATGGACTTGTGGTTTCCGGCGACGAGGATCCCGACTGGTTATGGGCAGACGGCGATCTTGCCGGTGCTGGTGATGACGCTGACGTTCTCGAAGTTCTTGTCGGCGATGATGATCCCGTCCCGACAGGCCGGAGACATTCTCGCCGGCATGTGGGAACTGATCGCCGGAGTCGGAAAAGTGTCGAAAACCCTTGTGTGGGACCGGGAGTCAGCGATCGGCGGGCGAGGTAAGCTCACCGATCCGGCAGCGATGTTCGCCGGCACCCTGGGCACCAGGATCGTCCTAGCGCCACCGCGGGACCCGGAGTTCAAGGGCATGACCGAACGGAACAACGGGTACTTCGAGACCTCGTTCCTGCCGGGCCGTGAGTTCGCCTCACCGACGGACTTCAACGAGCAGGTTGGCCTGTGGCTGCCGAAGGCCAACCGCCGGACGGTCCGCTCGTTGCACGGCCGCCCGGTCGATTTCCTTGAGCAGGATCTGGCGGCGATGACTGGGTTGCCGCCGGCGCCGCCGACGGTGGGGTTGACCGGTCGGGTGCGGTTGGCGCGCGACTACTACGTGCGCGTGGCCGGCAACGACTACTCGGCGCATCCGTCGGCGATCGGCCGGTACGTCGACTTCGCCGCGAGCATGGACGAGGTCGTCATCTCCTGCCAAGGCCAGGCGATCGGTGTGCACACCCGATGCTGGGACTCCGCCCGGACGATCACCGATCCTGAGCATGTGGCCGCGGCGAAGGTCCTGCGCCGTGAGTACGCCCGCACCCAGCGGGCCCGGTATGAGGCTGCCCAGCGCGGCCGGTTGCTGCCGGTCGACCCGACGCTGGTGCGTGACCCGGGCAGCTATGACAGCCTGTTCGGCACCGACTTCGACCCCGCACCGGCACCAGTCTCGGAGGCGTCGGCATGATCAGTGAAACCACCACGGCCGCAACAGGATCAGCCACTTCCGGGGCGACGACGGCATCGACGTTGGCATACCTGTCTCGGGTGCTCAAGACACCGACGATCGGACGAGTGTGGGAATCCCTGGCGGCGACGGCCCGGCAGGACGGGTGGTCGCACGAGGAGTACCTGGCCGCGGTCCTGCAACGCCAAGTCGCCGACCGGGAGGCCTCCGGCACCCGACTGCGGATCGCCGGCGCGCACTTTCCGGCAGTAAAGACCCTCGAGGACTTCAACCTCGATCACCAGCCGTCATTGCGGCGTGATGTTCTCGCGCACCTGCAGACGATGACGTTCATAGCCAAAGCCGAGAACGTGATCTTGCTCGGACCGCCCGGTGTGGGCAAAACCCACCTCGGCATCGGACTCGGAATGGCCGCCTGCCAGGCCGGGTATCCGGTCGCGTTCGACACCGCCACCGGATGGGCGGCCCGGCTCGCCACTGCGCACAGCGAGGGGCGTTTGGAGCACGAGTTGAAGCGGCTGCGACGGTACAAGCTGTTGATCATCGACGAGGTCGGCTACCTGCCGTTCGATGCCGATCAGGCCAACCTGTTCTTCCAACTGGTCGCGCACCGCTACGAACAGGGCTCGATCCTGATCACCTCGAACATGCCGTTCGGGAGGTGGGGAGAGATCTTCAATGACGACATCGTCGCCGGCGCCATGATCGACCGCCTCGTGCACCACGCCGAAGTCCTCGCACTCAGCGGCGACTCCTACCGCACACGCTCCCGACGGGAGCTCCTCACAACTTCGCCCGAACCGGGCGAACGCCACTAACAACCAACACAGGGGGTCAATTTTCAGACGTCGAAAAGGGGTCAGATTTCACCCGCCGTTGAC
>NZ_BCWU01000027.1 GCF_001592365.1 Gordonia hydrophobica NBRC 16057 | reverse complement strand
TGTCGACGACGCGTGAATACTGACCCCCAGACGACGGGTGAATATTGACCCCCTTCGACACTCTGGAGGGTGTGATTTCTGTGGAAGATTGGGCCGAGATCCGTCGGCTGCACAGGGCCGAGGGGTTGCCGATCAAGGCAATCGTCCGGCGTACCGGTGTCGCCAGGAACACGGTGCGGGCGGCACTGCGGTCGGAGGAGCCACCGGCGTATCGGCGGGCGTCGAAGGGGTCGTTGGTCGATGCCGTCGAACCTCAGATTCGGCAGCAGTTGACACTCGATGCGCAGATGCCGGCGACGGTGATCGCTGAGCGGATCGGGTGGACGAACTCACTGACGATCCTGAAGGACCGGATCCGGCAGATCCGGCCGGAGTACGTCGGGATCGATCCGGCCGATCGGATCGTCCGGGCACCGGGTGAGTCGGCGCAGATGGACTTGTGGTTTCCGGCGACCCGAATCCCCACCGGTCACGGGCAGACAGCGATTCTGCCGGTGCTGGTGATGACGTTGACGTTCTCGAAGCTCCTGTCGGCGATGATGATCCCCTCCCGGCAGGCCGGAGACATCCTCGCCGGCATGTGGGAACTGATCGCCGGAGTCGGAAAAGTCTCGAAAACCCTTGTCTGGGACCGGGAGTCAGCAATCGGAGGGCGAGGCAAACTCACCGATCCGGCAGCGATGTTCGCCGGCACACTGGGCACCAGAATCGTGCTGGCGCCACCGCGGGACCGGCGAGTTCAAGGGCATGACCGAACGCAATAACGGCTATCTGGAGACCTCGTTCCTGCCCGGTCGTGAGTTCGCCTCACCAACAGATTTCAACGAGCAGGTGGGCCTGTGGCTGCCGAAGGCCAACAGCCGGACGGTGCGATCGCTGCACGGCCGGCCGGTGGATTTCCTCGAGGAGGATCTGGCGGCGATGACGGTGTTGCCGCCGGTGCCGCCGGTCGTGGGGTTGACCGGGCGGGTGCGGTTGGCGCGGGACTACTACGTGCGCGTGGACGGTAATGACTACTCGGCGCATCCGTCGGCGATCGGCAGGCACGTCGACTTCGCCGCCAGCATGGACGAAGTCGCCCTCTCCTGCCAGGGAGAGCCGATCGGCGTGCACACCCGCTGTTGGGACACCGCCCGCACGATCACCGATCCCGCCCATGTGGCCGCCGCGAAGGTCCTGCGCCGCGAGTACGCCCGCACCCAGCGAGCACGGTATGAGGCCGCCCAGCGTGGCCGACTGCTGTCGGTCGACCCGGCCTTGGTGCGCGACCCGGGCAGCTATGACAGCCTGTTCGGCACCGACTTCGACCCCGCGCCGACCACCGCTGCGGCACCAGAACTCGGTTCGGAGGTGGTGGCATGAACAGCGAAATCAATACGGCCGCACCAGAATCGACTACGGCCGGGGCGTCGACTGCGTCGACGTTGGCGTACCTGTCGAGGGTACTGAAGACGCCGACGATCGGGCGGGTGTGGGAATCCCTCGCGGCCAGTGCCCGGCAGGACGGGTGGTCGCATGAGGAGTACCTGGCCGCGGTACTGCAGCGGCAGGTCGCCGACCGGGAGGCCTCCGGCACCCGCCTGCGGATCGCCGGGGCGCACTTCCCGGCGGTGAAGACCCTGGAGGACTTCAACCTCGATCACCAGCCGTCGTTGCGGCGTGATGTGCTTGCGCACCTGCAGACGATGACGTTCATAGCCAAGGCCGAGAACGTGATCCTGCTCGGACCGCCCGGCGTGGGCAAAACCCACCTCGGGATCGGATTGGGAATCGCCGCATGCCAGGCCGGGTATCCGGTCGCGTTCGACACCGCGACCGGCTGGGCGGCTCGGCTGACCACCGCGCACGCTGAGGGGCGTTTGGAGCACGACCTCAAGCGGCTGCGACGGTACAAGCTGTTGATCATCGACGAGGTCGGCTACCTGCCGTTCGATGCCGATCAGGCCAACCTGTTCTTCCAACTCGTCGCGCACCGCTACGAACAGGGCTCGATCCTGATCACCTCGAACATGCCGTTCGGGCGGTGGGGAGAGATCTTCAATGACGACATCGTCGCCGGCGCCATGATCGACCGCCTCGTGCACCACGCCGAAGTCCTCGCCCTCAGCGGCGACTCCTACCGCACACGCTCCCGACGGGAGCTCCTCACGACCTCGCCCGAACCGGGCGAACACCACTAACAACCAACACAGGGGGTCAATTTTCAGACGTCGAAAAGGGGTCAGATTTCACCCGCCGTTGACAGG
>NZ_BCWU01000026.1 GCF_001592365.1 Gordonia hydrophobica NBRC 16057 | reverse complement strand
CTACCCGCCTGACCACCAACGAAGGACCACAAACCAGTTACACCACTATCGGGGACTTGACCCGGACAGGCGAACGGTGCGGCTGCCACTCATCCAAACGGCCGCCAGCGGCAGGGTGGAGCGAGCCTGTATGTGCAGGTAACGGCGCGATAAGGTGAAGCATGGTCCACCTTGGCGGGGGGATCCGAAGTGATTCATCTGCTGCAATACGCAGGATTCTACTTAACATAATGTATCTTATCGGCGTTCTTATCTATCGAGTTCGCAAACAGGTGAATACTCGAGATCATTGGTAAAACGCCAGAACCAGCGGGAACGCGGATTGTTCGCCTCCCGCGGCATGACGCAGCTGCACGGTTCCGTCCGATCTACGTGCAGACATGACAAGATAATTCATCTGATGCATGGAAAGGTCGCGGGATGAGGTGCGATGCACCGTGAGTTCGCCGGGTCTCCCGTCTGACATCACCTGGCGCGAGCGCGCAATATGTCACTGTGACGATTCTGCACGTCTGAGTGGATTCAGTTCTTCTGCAGCATGTATGGACCACTGCCTCCTTACTGGTTGCTCGATACAGCGTGGCCCCGAATCGTTGTCGGCGCCGGCGCGGGTCTGCCCCACTGATATTTGCCGAAACTCTATTCATTGGATGAATAGAGGCGTATGGTGCTGGATTATGAGTGGTGAACACCCACTGCCTGGTAGCGCCCCGTTACGACTCGTCTCGTCTGGCGCCGAGTTGCTTCGTCCCGAAGAGCAGATCTGGACAGAGATGCTCGAGGGTTGGAAATCGGCGCTGATGGCACGCACGTTGGGTGCATCCACGATCTATGGCTACCTGCGAGTCCTTCAGGATTTTCAGGCAGTCTCTGGCGACTACCCGTGGCGATGGATGCCGCAGGACGTCGACGAGTACGTCACCACGCTGAACGCACGCAATGGCGGGACGGCCGCCAAGTCAACCATTCGCGCCTATCTGATGGTGGTCAGGGGCTTCTGTAGCTTTCTCTGCGAGCCGGTCTACCGGTGGCCAGACCTGTGCGCCCAGGTCTTCGGCGAATACCCGTCGCAGATCTGCTTCGCCTACAATCTTCCGGTCCATGTCTCTGACAACGAGGCGGAGCCAGAACGGAGAGCGTTCTCCCGCAATGAAGTTCAGACCCTGTTCGACTACTTCGACGACGAAGTTGAGCGTCTCTACGCGAAGAACAACAAGGCCTGGCTGACCACGCTGCGCGATTCCTGCATCGCAAAGGTTGCTTACGGCTACGGCCTTCGTCGTCAAGAACTCCTACGACTGCAGATCCATGACTTCGGACCGAATCCACATGTGCCGCAATATAAGGCCTTTGGTGCTGTCTACGTCCGGTACGGCAAAGGGTCGCGTGGCTCCGCACACAAGCGACGTACTGTCTTGACGGTTCCCCTGATGGACTGGGGTCCGGATGTGTTTGAGGCGTGGGTGGGCGCAGAAGGATGCCGACAACTCATGGGACATGCGGCGGACTCGCCCTGGCTGTGGCCGTCAGAACGCGGTGACCAGTTGACCTTGAACTCGTACGCCACTCGATTCACAGGCCATCGTCGACGTGCCGGTTTGCCAGATGGTCTGTCGCTTCACGGGTTTCGCCGGTCGTACGTCACGCACTTGATCGAGGACGGCTACGATCCGCTGTTCGTGCAACAACAGGTGGGCCACGAGCATTCATCCACCACGGCGCTCTACACCCAGGTGAGTTCGGACTACCGACAGAAGACCCTGCAGCGCATGATCCGCGAGCGACTCGCATCCGCGGCTGTCCCCTACGGCGAAAGCAACCAGGCATGAACGTTCAGAAGCGCGTCGATTTCCATTGGAACCTGCGAAAACTCATGGCCGACCGCAATCTGTGGAAGTCGACCGAACTGGTCACCCTCCTTCGGAGCCGCGGTATCACTCTCTCTCTCAACCTCAGGCGTACCGATTGATGACGGGCAAACCGGAACGCATCAACAGCCGGGTCTTCGCCGCGCTGTGTGACATCCTCGACTGCTCCCCCGCCGAATTGTTCGAGCCCGTCGTGGTGATGCAAGGTAGGGCAACCGGAACCGCACCCGACATTCTGCCGGCAGGAGAAGCCCGACCGAAGAAGGCTCCCGGGGTTCGTCGCGTTCGCGTGGTCGATTCCGACGACGGCCCACGAGATACCTAGGCCCGCGGTGATGATAGATGATGGCACGCCGGAAGCCCGCACCCGAACCTGACCGGTACGAGCCGTGCGAACGATGCGGTGAGGCCTATCTCACCGCCGCGTGGTGGCAGGACACCCCAATCTGCTGCTATTGCTACAACC
>NZ_BCWU01000025.1 GCF_001592365.1 Gordonia hydrophobica NBRC 16057 | reverse complement strand
AACCAAGCCAAACGCGTTGTCGGGCAATGTGTTGAATGCGCACACTCAGGAATTGTCCCGGGACGCACACCGACCGGCCAATACCTGTGCCGCACCTGTAGCGGCATCCAACTCAACGTCGATTGCGTCGAATGCGGAGCCGAGGCCGAGCTCTACCGTCGCGGTCATTGCTGGCGCTGCGAGCTCGCCCATCAAGTCGACGAACTCCTCACCAACCCGCACACCGGTGTCGTCAATCCGCAACTGGCCGGCCTCGCAGCTGCGCTTAAACAGATGCCTCGCGCCAACAGCGGGGTCACGTGGCTGCGAAACCCAACTGTTCGCGCCGTGCTCCAACAGATCGCCGCCGCCGACACTGTGGACCAGCGACTGCTGGCAGCGCTACCGGTGAACCGTTCGTCCGTGCACATTCGCGCCCTCCTCGATGAGCACGGCATCGATGGCGCCCGAGTGGATTTCCGGACCAGGTTCACCGCGTGGGCCGACAGCAAGCTCGCGACGCTCACCAACCCTGACAATCAGCTCGTGATCCGCAGCTACATTCGGTGGCATGTGTCAAGACGATTCGACGACAAGTGCACCAACGGAACGTTTCTCGCCGCCAAGCAGGGAGTGACCGTTGCAATCGACTTCCTCAACTTCCTCGACATGCTGCAGATATCGGTCACCGACGTCGATCAAAGTCAGGTCGATACGTTCGTCGCGTCCGGCACCGAAACCAACCGGCTATTGAGCCGATTTCTCCCGTGGGTAGTCGCCACGTATCGATTGCCCCCGCTGACGATCGCGCCTCACCAACGCGGCACGACACGAGCCCTGACCGAAACCATGCAAGTCGAACAACTCACACGGCTCTTTGCCAACGACGCGCTGACTCCGCGCGATCGCCTGGCCGCTGCGCTGATCGTGGTGTTCGGGCAGCCCACTCACAAAGTCGCCGCATTGCGATGGGATCAGATCAACCGCGAGGAGACCTGCACCATCACCCTCGGAAAGCACCCAATCGTATTGGAGTCGCCATTGGATCGGCTCGTCGCCGAGGTCGCCGAGGCGACAACCAACCGGCAGACCGCCGCGCATAGCGAATCGGTGTGGGTCTTCCCCGGTTATCAGCCTGGGAACCATCTCAACGAAAGTCACCTGAGGCGCCGCCTCAAGGCACTCGGATTTCCCTCGCTCACAACGCGTCTCGGTACCTGGCAAACCATCACCCAGACCTCACCGCCTCCTGTCCTTGCAGACGCACTCGGCATCCACACACAGACGGCGATCAATCATGCACTCCGCGGATCGAGTCAGTTTGGCGCATACGTTGCAGCACGAAACGGCCAACGCGAGCAATGACTGTCGGTCGATCAGGCGCTGCGCAACTGCAGGATGGCGATTTCAGGCGGCGCACCCACTCGGACGGGCGGTCCCCAGGCGCCGGCCCCATAGGTGGTGAACACGGTGGTGTCCTTGTAGAAGTCGAGTCCGGTGACTGCGGTGTCGGCGGCAGCAGCGGCGGCGTAACGCAGCGGCCACATCTGCCCGCCGTGCGTGTGTCCGGATACCTGGAGATCGACGTCGTGGGCTGCTGCCTCCCGGACGTGGTTGGGTTGATGCGCCAGTAGCAGGGTGAATCGATCGTCGGGTCGACCGGCGACCGCGGCGTCAAGGTCGGGTTCGTACGGGGCGGAATTGCTGAGGTCATGCACTCCAGCGACATCGATGGTGGCTGCCCCGCGTCGGATCTCCACGCTTGAGTTGTTGATGGTGGTGATACCCAGCGAACGCCACTCGTCCATCCAGGCGCCGACGTCGTCGGAGATCTGTTCGTGGTTGCCTGAGACACCGAAGACACCCAACGGCGCTCGCAGATCAGCGAGTGGCTGCAGGTCTGATCCGACATGCTCGATGGTTTCGTCTGACAGGTCACCGACGATCGCGATGAGGTCGGGGCGCTCGGCGTTGACCATGTCGACGATCGTGCGTGTGAACGCCTCCCCGCGGGCGGGTCCCAGGTGCAAATCGCTGACGACGGCCACGCGTAGACCGTCGAACTCGGCGGGCAGCCGTTTCAACGTCACCGACTCCTGATTGACCCGCACCGACGCGGCCTCACCCACGCCGTAGAGCGTGGTGCCCACCGCCACAATCACCTTTACGTTGGAGTACGTCCGGGGCGGTCGCCTCGGACGTTCGTCCGCGGTTCGGGGCGTGGCTCGACAATCACCTGTTGTCGCTGGTGGCTTGGCGTGGAAGGTCACCCCGGACCGTGACGGGTCGTTTCGGCCGCTGATTGAGATGTGTTCGCGAACTTGTCGCTGTGTAAAGGTGTGCCGGCGAAACCACCCTGACGAGCCAACCGCACACGGAAGGACAGTATGGACGAAAAGATCTGGGTAGGAATTGATGTCGGTCGGCATGCGCATCACGCCGCCGCGGTCGATGAGGCGGGAACGGTGCTGTGGTCTCGGCGGCTTCCCAACGATCAACCGGCGATCGAAGCGCTCATGGACCGGGTCGCCGACATGAAATTCGTGGTGTGGGCGATCGACATGACCGCACCGGAATCGGCGCTGCTGAGGGGTGTGCTGGCTGCGCGGCGCCAGCAGATCCGCTACGTGCCCGGCCGGGTCGTGCACAGCATGACCGGTGCGTTCGCGGGTGAGGGCAAGACCGATGCCCGCGATGCGGTCGTGATCGCCCAGACAGCCCGCCTACGTGGCGATCTCGCCACCGTCTCGGCGCCCGACGACGTCGCGATCGAACTCGACCTGCTGACCGGACATCGCAACGACCTCGTCGCTGAACGTACGCGAGGCATCAACCGCCTGCGCGGCCTGCTGACCCGCATCTTCCCTGCACTAGAACGGTGTTTCGACTACTCGACACTGACCGGTCTAACGTTCCTCACCCGCTTCGCCACGCCATCTGCGATCGCTGCGGTCTCTGACGACGAGATCTACGACCACCTGCGCAGTCACGGCGTCCGCCGACCCACGATCCCGAAGATGATCGACAAAGCCCGTGCCGCGGCGGCCGCGCAGACCGTCACCCTGCCTGGCGAGGCGACCACAGCCCTACTGGTGCAACACGCGGCTACCTCGTTGGTCATGCTGACCCGTCAGATCGCCGACCTGGATAAGCAGATCACCGAGGTGTTCCGCCGCCACCGTCACGCACGGATTCTCGAATCCGTGCCAGGCATCGGCACCCGAAGCGGCGCTGAGCTCGTCGCGATCACCGGCGGCGACCTCACTTCGTTCGGCTCGCCCGCCAGACTCGCCGCCTACGCCGGTCTTGCTCCGGTACCGCACGACTCCGGTAACCGCCGGGGAGCCTTGCGTAGACCCCAGCGTTACCACAGAGGACTTCGCAAGGTGTTCTACATGGCCGCACTCAACAGCTCGCAACGCGACGGCCCGTCCCGCGAGTTCTACCAGCGCAAACGACGCGAGAAGCGTTCCCACGTCCACGCTCTCATCGCTCTCT
>NZ_BCWU01000024.1 GCF_001592365.1 Gordonia hydrophobica NBRC 16057 | reverse complement strand
CCACCAGATCGTCACCGTCGATCGGCAACTCATCCAGCCCCCACCGCAGACGGTTCACCACCGCATCGTGCGGCAACGTGACACCCTTCGGGCGACCCGTCGACCCCGACGTGAACAACGTGTACGCCGCATGCGACGGAGACAACGAGCCCAACCGCTCAGCATCGGTAACCGGCGCCGTCGACAGATCCACCTCACCCGAGGCGTCCACCGCGATCACCCGCACCGACTCGTCCAAACCCGCGATCGGAGCCGGAACATCCAGCCCCGCATGCACCAACGCCACCGACGCACCCGCCGTGGTCAGCATGTACTCCACCCGCTCAGCAGGCGTCGCCACATCAACAGGCACATACTGACCACCGGCGGCCACCACCGCATGGATGGCCACCAGCAGCTCTACCGACCGCGGAATACAGATCGCCACAGCCACATCCGGGCCGACACCGGCCGCAATCAACTCCCGGGCGAGGACATTCACCCGCGCACCGAGCTCCGCGTACGACACACTCCGATCCCGGAAGACCAGAGCCTCCCGATCCGGATGCGCAGCAACACTCGCCGCCAACGCAGACGCCAGATCCTCCGACGCCAGGTACCGATCCTCACCCTGTCCCAGGGCGTCGACGGCATCGAGCTCGCGGGCATCCAGCATCGGCACATCGCCGACAGCGACAGCAGGATCCGCGGTGAGGCCGGCCAAGAGCTCGACGAAGGTGTCGGCCATCGCGGCGACGGTCGCCTCGTCGAACAGGTCGGTCGCGTACGTGACGTCGCCGCGCCAGTCTCCGTCGGACGACGACGAGACGGTGAAGGTCAGGTCCACCTGGGCCGGCAGGTTCGGCTGTGCGACGCCGGACAGGGCGAGGCTCCCCGTGGCGATGTCGACGTCATCACCGGATGCGGCCGGATCCAACGACAGCATCACCTGCGCCAGGGGCGCGAACGCCTCGCTGCGCACCGGGTCGACGGCGTCGACGACGGTCTCGAACGGCACGTCGGCGTGGTCGAAGGCGGCGAGCGCGGTTTCGCGCGTGGCGGCGACGAGGTCGGCGAAGGACTCGCCGAGATCGACGCGGGTCCGCATCACGAGGGTGTTGACGAACATGCCGATCAGCGCATCGAGCTCGGTGCGGCCGCGGCCCGCGACCGGCGTCGAGACGGTGACGTCGTCGGTGGCGGACAGGCGACCGAGGTAGGTCGACAGGGCCGCGTTCAGCACCATGAAAGGCGTCGCGTCCGCGGAGTCGGCGACCTGCCCGATACGACGGGCGACGTCGGCGGGGATCTGGAATTCCACTGATCCGCCGCGCCCAGAGGCGACGCGGGGTCGGGGTCGGTCGTACGGAAGTTCCAGCAGGTCGGGAACGCCGTCGAGCGCGTCGCGCCAGTACGCGACCTGGCGGCTGACGATCGAGCCGGGTTCATCGACAGAGCCCAGAACCGTTCGCTGCCAGATTGCGAAGTCCGCGTACTGCACGGGCAGTTCGGCGAACAGCGGTGCACCTCCGACCGAGCGGGCTCGGTAGGCCGTGGCGAGGTCGAAGACCAGCGGGGCCATCGACTCACCGTCGGCGGCGATGTGGTGGAGAACGATGGCGAGCAGGTGGCTGTCGGCGTCTTCGGCGAGGATTCGCACCCGGATCGGCCAATCGGTCCCGAGCGCGAAGCTCGTGGTGACCGCGTCGCGGAGTTCGTCCACGGTGGCGACCACGTTCCAGTCCAGGGAGTCCGCGACCGCCGATTCGGGATGGATCACCTGGTGTGCGACACCGTCCGTCGACGCGAAGGTCGTGCGCAGAATCTCGTGGTGGCGAACGACGTCTTCGATCGCGGCCTTCAGCGCGTCGATGTCGAGGTCACCGGTGACGCGCAGGACTGCGGGGATGTTGTACATCCCCGAGGCGGCGTCGAACTGGTTGATGAACCACATGCGCTGCTGCGCGAACGACAACGGAATCCGGTCCGGTCGTGGGACTGCTCGGGTCACCGGAGGCAGGGCCGGCGCGTTGCCTGCGACTCCTGCAACGAGGTCTCGGACGCTCGGTGCGTCGAAAACATCCCGCACCGACACCGCCACACCCAACGCATCACCGACACGCGCAGCCAACCGCGCCGCCGACAACGAGTTGCCACCCAGATCGAAGAACGACTCCGCCACACTGACCTGATCGACGCCCAACAACTCGGCGAACACCCCGGCCACAGCCTGCTCCTCCGGTGACGACGGAGCAACGAACTCCACCTCCACCGCATCCGGCTCCGGCAGGGCCTCACGATCGAGCTTCCCGTTCGCCGTCAACGGCAACGAACCGACACCGACCACCACATCCGGAACCATGTACCCCGGAACATGCGCCGCCATCGACTCGCGCACCGCACCCGAATCCACAGCGACACCGTCATCGACCACCACATAGCCGACCAGACGATCACCGCGCACCGGATCAACGATCACTCGAGCCGCCGACGCCGACGCACCCGCCACCGACGCCAACAGACCGGCCTCGATCTCACCGAACTCGATCCGGAAACCGCGCAACTGAACCTGCGCATCCCCGCGACCCAGATACTCGATATCTGATCCGACCCGACGCGCCCGGTCACCGGTCCGATACATCCGCGCACCACCACCGGCGAACGGATCAGCCACGAACCGCGTCGACGACAACTCCGGACGCTTCAGGTAGCCCGACGCCAACTGACCGCCCGACACATACATCTCACCCGCAACGCCCTCCGGAACCGGATGCAGACGATCGTCGAGAATATGGATCTGCAACGACGACAACGGCCGACCGATGAACGACGCATCAGCCTCCGACACCAGCTCCCGCTCCAACGCCCGGAAGCTCACGTGCACCGTCGTCTCGGTGATGCCGTACATGTTCACCAACCGCGCCCGATCAGCCGGATTCTCATCGAACCAACGCCGCACTTGATCGAAGCTCAACGCCTCGCCACCGAACACCACATACCGCAACGCCAGCGCACGCTGATCACGACGACGCGCATCAACCAACTGATAGAACGCCGACGGCGTCTGACTGAGCACCGTAACGCCCTCGACCACCAGCAGGTCCAGGAACGCCGCAGGATCCCGCGCCAAGTCGCGATCCACCACCACGAGCCGACCACCCGACAGCAGCGGCCCCCACAGCTCCCACACCGAGAAGTCGAACGCGTACGAATGGAACATCGTCCACACATCCGACGGCAAGAACTCGAAGTCCTCACCCGCGGCATCCATCAGCGTCACGACGTCGCGATGAGTGATCTCCACACCCTTCGGACGCCCCGTCGACCCCGACGTGTAGATCACATAGGCGCGCGCGTCCGCCGAAACCGAAGCCCGCGCGAACCCTGCCGAACCTGCCGCAACCAAGGCATCCACACTCAACATCCGAGCACTCGCAGGCAGATGAGCCCACAACGCATGATCGGCTGACGAGCCATCAGCGATCACCACCCGCACATCGGCATCACCGACGATGAACGCCAATCGCTCCACCGGATTACCCAGATCCAACGGCAGATACCCGGCGCCGACCTTCAGCACACCGAGAATCGACACCACCAGATCAACCGAACGATCCGTCGCCACACCAACCAGATCACCAGCGGCGACACCCTGCCCGATCAAGCCGGCAGCAACCGCATCCGACCGCGCATCCAACTCAGCAAACGACACACTCCGCCCCTGAGCCGACACCGCCACAGAATCCGCATGCGAAGCGACGACATCGG
>NZ_BCWU01000023.1 GCF_001592365.1 Gordonia hydrophobica NBRC 16057 | reverse complement strand
GGTCGAAGCTGGTTTGTATTGCGTAGCGCACGGTATGGCCGTCGGGCGAGACGAACTGGCGAGCGACGTCGACGAAACGGCGGTCTGCGTTGGCCTGAGGTGGGAGGTAGAAGCCGGTTGCTGAGTTTGTTCCGGCGGTCTCGCGGGCGGAGGTTTGTAGTTGTGTGGCTAGCGCGGCCATCCCGGCGAGTTGTTGAAGGTTGCTGTCGATCAGCGCGGATACACCGGCGGCGAGTTGGCGTGATCCCGCCGCGAGTTGACTGATACCTGTTTGCAGTTGGGTGAGCTTGCCGGGAAGGTCTTGGCTGCTGATGCTTCCCAGCGTGGAGCCCAGTGAGTTGACGGTGGAAGTGAGTTGGTCGGTGACTGTTGAGATCGGTGTATCCAGCTGCGCGAGTTGTGTTGACAGCGTGGCGATCTGGTCGAGGGTCCCGTTGCTCAGTAGGGCGTCGAGATTGCGGGTCTGCGCGCGCAGAGCTGCGCACTGCGGGACTTGGGTGCACCAGGGCGCATTATCGAGGATGGGCAGGATCGAGGTCACTGTTGCCAGGGCTGCAGATGTTTGGCGGGTGAGCGCGGCCAGCTGTGGGGCATTCTGAGAAGCGCGATCGAGCGCTGGTGCAGATGCGGCGAGTTGGCGGAGTATCGGCTGGTACTGCTGAATTTGCTGCCCTGCTGTGCTTGCCTGATCGAGGATGCCGGCCAGGGGGGCCAAGTTGGTGCGTACCTGGGTGTCGAGCTGAGTAAGCCCGTCGGCGAGTTGGAATGCGCCGGTACGGAGCTGTTCGAGGTCACCTCGGCGGTTCTGGCCATCGTCGACCGCACCCGCCAGCCGGTCCCCGATCTGACCGTTCTGCCAGGACAGCTCGGCTTGCTCGAGCTTGTCCCCGGTGGGACGGGTAACACCGATGACTCGAGTCACTCCGGGGATCTGGGATACACGTGAGGCCATTTGCTCAAGATCGGCCAGCCCGCTGGCAGTACGGAGATCGATCGGTGCATCTACAACGAGGAACTCAGTGATAGTGACGTCTTGAGGGAAATGACGGTCGAGCAACGCGTAGCCTTCGTTGCTGTCGGTTGTCGCGGGCTGCCCCTCACGATCGTCGAAGGTGATCTGGATGCCCATCGCGAAGACGCTAAGCACGATTAGCCCGACCAGGGTTAGTGCCAGCAGAGGCACAGGACGCCGCACGACGAGCACGGCGACGCGATTCCAGTACTTTCGGGTCAGATCTCGTCTGGGTGCGCCCCAGCCGAATCGCGCCGCCCACAGCAACACCGGTGGTAGCAGGGTGACCGTGGCGAGGAATCCGATGAGGATGGCGATCGCGCATGCCGGACCCAAGGTGGAGAACACGCTCAGCTGACCAAACACCATCGCCAAAAAGGCCAGCGCCACCGTGGCAGCTGAAGCCAGGATGACCCGTCCGATAGTTGCTGTCGCGTCCACGAGCGCAACCTCAGTGGTAGCGTCCTGGCGTAGCCGTTCGTGATAGCGACTGATGAAAAAGACTGAGTAGTCGACCCCGGCTCCGAGCAGGATGACGGTCATGAACGCGACGGTGAACTGCGATACCGGCATACCGAGTTCGCCGAGTGCGGACAAGACCCCGCGGCCCACGCCGAGGCTGACACCGATCACCAACAACGGCACCAGCGCGGTGAACAGCGATCGGTAAACGATCAACAGAATGATCGCGATAAGCGCCACCGTCGCCACAGTGATCACGACTAAATCGCTTTCAGCACTGACGATCTGGTCACTGAAAGTGGCCGTCGGCCCGGTGACATGGACAGTGGTGTCCGTACCGTCAAACACGCGCTGCGCGGTTTGGCGCACGGTCTCCACAGCATGCGTGGCCGTTGGCCCTCCCAAAGTTCCGGTGACCCCGACAGGCAAGTACCAGGCTTGCCCGTCCTCACTCAAGGCCTGGCCGGCCGTCGTCGGATCGGAGAGCAAATCCCGCACTGACTGCACATCGTCGAAATTTTCGCGCAACTGCAGAACGAGCATGTCGTAGCGTTCCCGCGCCACGTCGGTGAACCCGTTCGGGTTCTCCATGGTCACGAAAACAGTGGTCTTGGCGCCCTTCTCACCGAACGCACCACCCATCTGATCGAGTGCTTGAAACGATGGAACCCCAGCAGGGATCGGATCAACAGACTGCTGCCGCACCACCGTCTCCAGCTGGGGAAACAGTATCGCCAAGACGATACCCACAGCCACCCACGCCCCGATGACGAGGAATCTGTGCGCCAAGGTGAACCGTGCCAACCGCCCCAATGTCGTGCTGTACTCGCTGCGTTCCGCCAACCGGCGCGCCGCCAAGCGCCCACCACTTGGACGTTGGACCACCATACGCAGCACCTCACCCTCGACCCAGCCCGTCTACGAAACCGACGGTATCGTTACGGTACTAGCAGTACCATAGATGGGGGAGGAGGTCAGGAGGTTTGGTGTCGCCGGTGGGCCATGAGGAAATCGTCGACAAGCTGTTCGAGATCGCCAACGGTCATCGACCGAATGCCCGTGAGCTTGGCAAAGACAAGGGGGCCCGCCAGTTGAGTGACTGCCATGGTCAAATCGAGGTCGCCGAGCTCCGCCGTGGCCACGTCACTCGTCAAAACTCGATCGAATGGTTCTCGATACTGCTCGACGACTCGACGACGCAGTGGCGCGAGCGCGTTCTGATCCCCGTCGGATTGCCCGGATTGCCGGGGCTGCTCGGGAAGCATTGCCAACCATGCCAGCGTCGTCAACTGCAGCGGTGCCTGCTCAATAAGCTCAGCCTGCCGCTGCATCAGCTTCAGCAGGTCATCACGGATCGACGTCGTCGTCTCGGGGGTCTCGGCCTGAGGCAACAATCGCTCGAAGGCAGCCGCCACCAGATCTGTGGAGCTCTCGAAGTGACGATACAAGGTGGTGCGAGCAACACGAGACAGTCGAGTGACCGCCTCCACGGTAACGGCTTCGACCCCGCCACTGTTCAGCAAGGTCACCGCAGCATCCAACAAACGCTGACGCGACCGAACCCGCCTCGGGTCAACATCGTCGGAATCGATGGTTTCCACCTAGCCACTCCCTATATAGCCAAAATCACGAACCCCTGACTGCACAACAATACCGTCGGTAACAGAGCGAAACTGCCAGTGGCGGTACCGATTGAAGGCTCAGAAAGGTCACTTATGAGGGGCGACAAACCACTACCAGCACACGCACCATGGTGCATGGGATGCGGCGAAGACAACCCCAATGGCCTGCACCTCGAGGTACACCTGCACGGCGACCACGTCTACGCCGACCTGCAATTCGACGAGCGCCACTCAGGAGCCCCGGGACTCGCCCACGGCGGAGCCATCTCAGCGGCATGCGATGACATCATGGGTTTCACCCTGTGGATCGCCGAGACACCCGCAGTCACCCGAACCCTCACCGTGGAGTATCGACGCCCGGTCCCACTGCACACCCCCGTGCACATCACCGCCTCCCTCGTCGACGAAACCGACCGCGCGCTCTTCATCGAAGCCAACGGTACTGTCGGCGACACAACCTATTTCGCCGCAGAAGCGGTCTTCGTAAAGGTCGACTTGAGTCATTTTCTTCGTCACGGAGACTGGGGCGCCACAGCAGACCTCATCACCAGATTCTTTCAGGCCGACTAGTGTCGCGTGTCGTTAGTTAGTTTATGGTTCTTGGGCTGAGAGAATGAGTCATGGCGAATTCTCCGGCCCCAGCCCTGGAACTCCGCGAGGGCGACGTTGTCGAGCTCGAACGATTGTTGCGGTCGACGTCGACGCCAGCAGGTCTGGTGCGCCGGGCGCGCATCGTGACATTGGCCGCTGAGGGGATGGCCAATTCGCGTATCAGTGAGGTCGTCGGGGTGTCGGTTCCGACGGTCCTCAAGTGGCGCGAACGCTACCTGTTTGACGGGATGGCCGGGCTGCTCGATGCTGAGCGGTCCGGCCGGCCGCGGCGTATCGATCACTCCGATATCGTGTCGGCGACGTTGATGCCTCCGCCGCGCAAGTACGGGGTGACACACTGGTCCTCCCGTCTGCTCGCGGCCCATCTCGGGGTCGGGAACGCGACGATCGCGCGAGCGTGGCGCGAGTACGGTGTGCAGCCGTGGCGGTCAGGGACGTTCAAGTTCTCCACCGACCCGGAACTGGTCGCCAAGGTCACCGATGTCGTGGGCTTGTACCTGGAGCCGCCGACGAACGCGATCGTGCTGTGCATCGATGAGAAGTCGCAGATCCAGGCGTTGGATCGAACCGCGCCGATGTTGCCGATGCAGCCCGGTCAGATCGAGCGCCGGACCCACGACTACAAGCGGCACGGCACGACCACCCTGTTCGCCGCGCTGGACATCGCGACCGGCCAGGTCACCGCTGCGGTCAAGCCGCGGCATCGTCACCAGGAGTTCCTGTCGTTCCTGCGGCAGATCGACCGCACCTACGGTGACCAGGAACTACACCTGGTGATGGACAACTATGCGACCCACAAGAAGGCCGAAGTCCGCGACTGGCTGGCCGAGCACCCGAACATGCACGTGCACTTCACACCGACCTCCGGGTCCTGGCTCAACCTCGTCGAGGTGTGGTTCGGGATCATCGATCGGCAAGCGATCCGGCGAGGCGTGTTCACCTCGGTCAAGGACCTGAACGCGAAGATCCGAGCATTCATCAACGGTTGGAATGATCGGAAACATCCATTCGTATGGACCAAGACCGCGGACGAGATCTTGAAGAAGGCTCAACCGAAAACTAACTAACGACACGAGA
>NZ_BCWU01000022.1 GCF_001592365.1 Gordonia hydrophobica NBRC 16057 | reverse complement strand
CCGGCTCCGGAATTCACCGCAGGGGAATACGTGGAGCCCGCGACGCCGGGCGAAGATGCGGTGGCCGAGGCGTTCGCCGAGGTGCTGGGTGTGGAGCGCGTGGGTGTGACCGACAGCTTCTTCGATCTCGGCGGCAATTCGTTGTCGGCGATGCGGTTGGCGGCCCGTGCCGGCGAGGCACTGGACGCCGAGGTGACGGTCCGCGATGTGTTCGATGCACCGTCGGTCCGCGAACTCGTCACCATCGTCCGCGAAGCCTCCGGGCGCATCGCTCCGATCGTCAAGGTCGAACCGCGACCGCAGCCGGTGCCGGTCTCCCGCGCACAGCGTCGGATGTGGTTCATCAACCAGTTCGACCCGACCTCCGGCTCCTACAACATTCCGACAGCCCTCACGCTGACCGGTGACGTCGACGTCGCGATGCTCGCCGAATCGGTCCGCGACGTCGTGGAGCGGCACGAAGTCCTCCGCACGATCTATCCGACGGTGGACGGCGGACCCGTCCAGGAAGTGCTGCCCGCCGCGGCAGCCCGAGCCATGTTCGACTGGGCCGAGGCACCGACCCTCGACTCGCTCATCGCGTCGACTCAGGAAGGGTTCGACGTCTCACGTCAGCTCCCGATCCGCGGGCGCATCCAGCGCACCGACGACGGCCTGAACGTTGCGATCACGATCCACCACATCGCGATGGACGGGGAGTCGATCCCCGTGCTGTTCCAGGATCTCCTCGGCGCCTACGCCCGCCGGGCTGAGGGACACCCCGGCCTGCCTGCACTGGACGTGCAGTACGCCGACTACGCGATCTGGCAGCAGAACGTCCTCGGCGACACCGCCGATGCCGACAGCGTCCTGGGCAAGCAGTTCGGTTACTGGCGGGCCGCGCTCGCCGGTCTGCCGGAGGTCACCGACCTCCCGATGGACCGGCCGCGTCCGGCCTCGCTGAGCAGTGCGGGCGGCCTCGTCCGTCGAGACCTCGCCGACGCCGTCGCCGACGGTGTCGCGGAACTCGCACGCCGCCACAACATGTCGCCGTTCATGGTGACCGAAGCGGCGTTCGCCGTCGCCGTCGCTCGCCTCGCGTCGACGTCCGACGTCGTTCTCGCGACGCCGGTCGCCGGCCGGTCGGGCGCAGCACTCGAACCGCTCGTCGGCATGTTCGTCAACACCCTGCTGCTGCGCACGCAGGTGGACCCGAGCAGCTCTGTCGGCGACCTCCTCGCCGGCGTCCGCACCGGTGTTCTCGACGCCTTTGCCAACGACCAGGTGGCGTTCGACGACCTCGTCGAGACCTTCGCCCCCAATCGGTCGACGGCCTACCAGCCGCTGGCCCAGATCTCCTTCACGTACACCGACACCCCGTCGAGTTCAGAAGCGATCGCCCTCGCGGGAATCGAAGCGCGGCCGATGACCTCCGACGCGGTCGAAGCGAAGTTCGACCTGACCGTCACCGTGAGCCCCCGCACCGAGACGGCGCCCATGGTGACCGAGTTCATCTACGCCACCGATCTGTTCGACGAGTCCAGTGCTCGGCGGTTCGCCGCCGTTTACCAGCGAGTGCTGGAAGCGATGGTCGCAGACGAGTCCGTAGCCGTCGGCGACATCGACATCGTCGGCGCTGCCGACTCGAAGCCGGTCGCCGCCGCAGCGGTCCGAGCGCCGCTCGAGACCGGCGCCACCGTCGGGCTCGGCGGCGACGTGGAAGAGGGCACGCTCATCGACCTCCTCGCCCAGCGTGATCTGGACCTGGAGCACCCCGCCCTCATCTGCGACGGCGAAGAACTCGACTACGAGGAGTTCGAGGAGCGCACCAATGCGATCGCGCGCGCACTTTTGGCCCGCGGCGTCACCCCGGAAGACGTGATCGCCGTCGGCATGGAGCGGTCCATCGGATCGGTTCTCGCCACCTGGGGCGTCATCAAGTCGGGTGCGGCGTACGTGCCGATCGATCCGGCGTACCCCGAAGACCGCATCGCGTACATGCTGGACGACTCCGCAGTCGCCATCGGCATCACCGACGAGACCACCCGGGAACGGCTCGGCGAGTCGGCCTGCGACTGGGTCTTCCTGCCGGACCTGGAAGCCGAAGCCGATTCGGGCGACGACATCCAGCCCGCCGAACGCAACGGCTCCGTGCGCCTGACCAACCTTGCGTACCTGATCTACACGTCGGGATCGACGGGTCGGCCGAAGGCCGTCGGTGTCTCGCACACCGGCATCGTCGACTTCGTCGAGTCGCTCGCCAAGATCACCGCGGGACCGCCGGAGGACGAGCCGGACACCCGGATCCTGCACGTCGCATCCCCGAGCTTCGACGCGTCGATGTTCGAGATGGCGTGGGCCATCCCCGCCGGACACACCCTGGTGATCGCACCGCACACCGAGTTCGCCGGCGACGCCCTCGCCACCGTGCTCGAGCGTGACGAGGTGACGGACATGATCATCACGCCGTCGGTGCTGGCGACGGTCGATCCCGAGCGGGCCCAGTACGTGCGCAACCTCGCCACCGGTGGCGAGGCCTGCCCGCCGGAGCTGGTGGAACGGTGGTCCGAACGCGGTCGACGGATCTTCAACTGCTACGGCCCCACCGAAGCCACCGTGTGGGCCACCCGCTCACGCATGCAAGCGCGCAAGCCCGTCACCATCGGCAAGCCGAACGACGGCTTCACCGCGCACATCCTCGATGCGCGTCTCCACCGGGTCCCGCAGGGTGTGGTGGGTGAGTTGTACCTGGCGACCGAGGGCCTCGCCCGCGGTTACCTCGGACGGCCCGACTTGACGGCGACGAGCTTCATCGCCGACCCGTACGGTGAGCCGGGCTCACGGATGTACGCGACCGGCGACCTTGTGAAGCTGACCAAGAACGGCAACCTCGAGTTCGCCGGCCGCGCCGACTACCAGGTCAAGATCAACGGCCAACGAGTGGAGCTCGGAGAGATCGAGGCCGTGCTCGACAGCCAACCGGGCGTCGCCCAGTCCGTCGTGATCGGCGTCGACTCCGACCGCGGTGGACGCAAGCACACCGAGATCGTCGCCTACCTGGTCGCCAAGCCCGGCGAGTCGATCGACACCGATGCGGTGCTGACCGACGCGGCCGAGCGCCTCGCGGCTCACATGGTGCCGAGCCAGGCGATCGCGATCGACGAGATCCCGCTGACCCCGGCGGGCAAACTCGACCGCACAGCGCTGCCGGAGCCGCACGCGCCCAAGGAATCGGCGTACGTCGCGCCGGCGAACACCGAAGAAGAGGCGCTCGCGCGCATCGTCGGCGGACTCCTGGGCGACGACCGGATCAGCGTCACCGAGTCGTTCTTCTCGCTCGGCGGCGACTCGATCATGTCGATTCAGCTGTCGTCCGCGGCGAAGGCGGCCGGACTGCACCTGACGCCGAAGGACATCTTCGAACTGAAGACGATTCGAGCGATGGCCGCCGGAGCGAACGGTGGCGACGAAGCCGAACTCCTTCCCGAGCTGCCGGGCGGCGGCAACGGTGACCTGCCGGTGACCCCGGTCGTCTCGTGGATGATCGAGCACTCGTCGGAGCCGGCGGACTTCGCCGACTTCTCGCAGGCGATCGTGTTCAACTTCCCGCGCGCGGCACGGACCGAGGACCTGACTCCGGTCCTGGCCGCCGTCGCCGACGCGCACCCGATGCTCACCGCGGTGCTGGCGCGCGACGGTGCGTCCTGGCGCTTCACCGCGGGCTCCGGAACCGTTCTCGACGTCCTCGATGTGCACAGCACCGACGACCGCGACACCGGCATCCTCGACGTGCATCGACGGTTGTTGGAGGCGATGGATCCCGAGCGAGGGCTGCTCTTCGGAGCAGGCGTCGTCACCGGAAGCGACTGGCGGCGCATGGTCGTCGCCATCCATCACCTCGGCGTCGACGCCGTGTCCTGGTCGGTCCTCGTCGAGGACCTCGTGACGGCGTGGGCTCAGCACACGCAGGGCCGGGCCATCGAGCTCAGGCCGGAGGCCACGTCGCAGCGGCGAATCGCGCACCTGCTCGCCGAGCAGGTGGCAGATCGTCTGCCCGAGACCAACTACTGGCTGACTCAGCTTCCCACAAGACCGACGCCCCTCGGACAGCCCGAGGAGCGGACGCCGGCGTTGTGGCGCAACGAGGGGTCGCACGTGCATCGCGTGTCCGCCGACGTCACCGGAGAGGTCCTGACGCAGGTCCCCGCCGCGTTCGGCGGCAGCGTGGACGACGTCCTCCTCGGTGCCCTCGCACGCGCCGTACGCAAGTGGCAGGTGAGCCGCGGCCTCGACGACGACCAGGCGATCGCCGTCCAACTCGAGAGCCACGGCCGTGACGAGTCGATCAGCATCGGCGGCGACCGCATCGACCTGTCACGGACCGTCGGCTGGTTCACCAGCCTGTCACCATTGGCGGTCGACGCCTCCGGAGACATCGTGCACGCGATCAAGTCGGCCAAGGACGCGCGAGTGCTGCGCCCGGCGGGCGGCGTCGGGTTCGGCCTTCTGCGATCTGGTTCGGAGTCCGAACTGGCACGTCGCCCACTGCCGAACCTCATGTACAACTACTTCGGCAGTGGTACGGCACCGACCGACAACGATGAGCACGACGAGTTCCTGCCGGTGTCGGACGGCCCCCATCTTCCGGGCTCGGTCGTCGGGCGCATGTCGGCGCCGACAGACTTCGGGATCAACGTCAGCACAGTCGGCGGTGAGGCGAAGCAACTCGAAGCGCTGTTCACCTTCGCGCCGGATCTGTTCGACGTCGACTCGGTGCGGGAGATCGCCGGCTACTGGGACGACGAACTCCGCGCCATCGTCGACCTTGTGCGCGGCGGCGGCGACGTCGGCCTCAGCACGGTGGACGTGCCGGGGGTGGAGATCGCACAGAGCGACCTCGACGAGATCGCCGACCGCTATCAGAACCCGGCTGTCTGGCCGCTGACCCCGCTGCAAGAGGGCCTGTACTTCCAGGCCGCATTGGCGGAGGCCTCCGACGATCCACGAGGGTCACTCGACGTCTACATCACGCAGACTGCCCTGACACTGGGTGGAGAGATCGACGGGAAGCGATTGCACGAAGCGTTCGACACGCTTCTCGAAAAGCAACGCGTCCTGCGATCGGGATTCGTTCGAGTATCGACGGGTGCAGCGTTGACGGTGGTCCCGGATGCAGTGCGGATGCCGTGGCGAGAGATCGACCTGCGCGGCAGCACGGTCGACATCGAATCCGAAGTGGCCCGTATCCGAGCTGACGAGGGCCGCACACCGTTCGACATGGCACGGCCGCCGCTCATTCGTGCGGCACTGGTGCGCCATGACCGCGGGGCCGAGCTGGTCATCACCAACCACCATCTGCTCGTCGACGGTTGGTCGAGTCCGCTCGTACTCGCCGACTTGCTGACCCTGTACGCGACCGGCCAGACCTTCACGAGCAGTCTGCCGGGCGCAGGTACGGGCGACTTCGCCGACCATGCGCGCGCAGTGGCCGCCGTCGATCGGACCGCGGGTCTCGACGCGTGGCGCCAGATCCTGGCGCCGATCACCGAGCCGACGCTGGTCGCGCCGGGTCATGAACCTTCGGCGGACGCACCGCCGCGCGACTTCATCTTCGAGATCAGTGAAGAGGTGTCTGATCGTCTCGATGCGCTCGGACGAGAGAACGCCGTCACAATGGCGACCATCGTGCAGTTCGCGTGGGCCGTGTTCTTGTCGCGATTCACTGGTAACCGGGCAGTGTCGTTCGCGGAGACCGTCGCTGGTCGTTCGCCCGACATCGAAGGCATCGAGTCGATGATCGGCATGTTCATCAATACGATTCCGGCGGTCGTCGACGTCGATCCCGACGCCTCTGTCCTCGATGTGCTCGCCTCGATGCAGGCCGACAAGGTCACGGTCCTGGACTACCAGCACCTCGGGCTGCCGAGCCTGATCGCGCAGACCGGGCTGCCGGCCTTGTTCGACACGCTGACCGTCTACGAGTCGTACCCGGTCGACGTCGATTCGGTGGCGGGCATCGACGCCTCGGCGGCGGGTGGCCTGCAACTGCTCGACGCCCAGACCGAAGACGCGACGCATTACCCGCTGAACCTCTCGGCATCCCGCCGCGGGTCCGCCGTCGAATTCAAGCTCAAGTACCTGCCGTCGGCATTCGACGAGGACCAGGTGTCGGTCTTCGCTTCGGTGCTTCGGGAGATCGTCGGGGCCGCTGCCGAATCGCCGGAGACACGATGCGGTAACCTGCCGATTCTCTCCGCAACAGACGCGACAGCCCTGCTGCCGGTCAGCGGTGGTGTCGCAACTGAGCCGATCCTGCTGCCCGACTTGTTCGCGCAGGCCGTCCGCAGCTCACCTGACGTGGTTGCCGTTATCGACGGCACCGGAGCGAGCTGCACGTATGCAGAGCTCGACGAGGCGTCCAACCGCCTGGCCCGGTGGCTCATCGGCAAGGGCGTCGGACCTGAGCGTCCGGTGGCAGTGGCCATCGGACGGTCCGTCGAACTGCTCACCTCCATCTGGGCGGTCGCGAAGACCGGCGGCGCGTATGTGCCGGTGGACCCGGAGTACCCGGCCGATCGTGTGACGGCGATGGTCGAAGACTCCGCTGCGGTGTTGGGCTTGTCCGTGAACGCTTCCGGAGATCTGCCGTCGCGCGGGTTCGAATGGGCGACGCTCGACGAGGTCGCGACCGCATCGGAGGTCGCGGCGATGTCCGCAGACGCCATCGATCCGAGTGAACGACTGGGAACGATCTCCGTGTCGACGATGGCGTACATCATCTACACCTCCGGTTCCACGGGACGCCCGAAGGGTGTCGCAGTGACACACTCCGGGCTTGCGAACTTTGCGGCCCAGGAGTCCACGAGACTCAACGCGGGCCAGGGCCCCGTGGTGTTGGGCTTCGCCTCGCCGAGCTTCGACGCCTCAGTGCTCGAATACCTTCTCGCAACGGTCAACGGCGGCACGCTGGCGTATCGCCCGGCTGATGCGGTCGGCGGCCCAGAACTCGAGCGCTTCATCGCGGAGACCGGTGCCACCCACACCTTCCTCACCCCGTCGGTGCTGTCGACACTCGATCCGGCTCGCGTGCCGAGTCTGAAGTCGATCGCCGCCGGCGGTGAAGCGGTGCCACAGCCGGTCGTCGACCGGTGGGCCGAAGCCGTGGAGTTCCACAATCTGTACGGGCCAACCGAAACCACCATCGGCATCACCATCAGTGACGCCATGTCGGTCGGCGACCCGGTCCGCCTCGGCGGACCGATCGGCGGCGTGGACCTGATGGTCCTCGACGACCGCCTCCGACCGGTGCCGATCGGCCTGCCGGGCGAGCTGTACGTCTTGGGTGGCGCGCTGTCGCGTGGTTACCTCGACCGCCCCGGGCTGACCGCCGAGCGGTTCACCGCGAATCCGCACGGCGCCCCCGGAGCCCGGATGTACCGCACCGGCGACGTGGTGCGCTGGACGCACGCGCCCAACGGATCGCTGACGCTCGAGTACACCGGCCGCTCCGACGATCAGGTCAAACTGCGCGGACTTCGCATCGAACTCGGCGAGATCGAGGCCGTCCTCGCGGACTACGAGCACGTCGCATCCGCCGTCGTGATCGGCGTCGGGGGATCGGTCGCCAGCGCTCTGGCCTGCTACGTGGTCCCGGCCGGCGCAGGCTTCAACGTGGACGATCTCCGGGCCTTCGCGTCGCGGCGCCTGCCCGCATACATGGTTCCGTCGGCATTCACGATCCTCGACGAATTGCCGTTGACTCCGGTCGGCAAGCTCGACAAGCGGGCCCTGCCGGAACCCGAGCTCGAGACGGTCGACTACATCGCCCCGGCTGACGGTGCGGAACAGACAGTCGCCGAAGTGATCGCTGCCGTTCTCGACATGGACGCTCATGAGGTCTCGGCGACGGCCGGGTTCTTTGCGCTGGGCGGCGACTCGTTGTCTGCGGCACGGTTGGCTGCCCGGCTGACGGATCAGATGGGTGTCGCCTACTCGGTGCGCGACGTCTTCGAATCCGACACGGTTCGTGCGCTCGCTGCCAAGGCCGGAACCGGCTCGGACACCCCGGTACTGCCGCCGGTGACCGCCGTCGATCCGCGACCGGAGCGGATCCCGCTCTCGTTCGCTCAGCAGCGCATGTGGTTTATCAACCAGCTGGAACCCGGTGCCGCCACGTACAACATCCCGATCGGCGTGAAGCTGGACGGTGAACTCGACGTGACGGCGCTGCAGCAGGCCGTCCGTGACGTGGTGGACCGGCACGAGATCCTGCGGACCACCTTCCCCGCCGTGGACGGCCAGCCGTACCAGCTGATCCACGCGATCGGTTCGTCGACCGCCGAGCCGGACTGGGAGATCGTGTCGGACGAGGCCGCACTGTACGACGCGGCCGCAACGGGGTTCGACGTCGCCGCCGGCCCGCCCTTCCGAGTTCGTCTGCTGCGGGTGTCCGACACACAGTCGGTGCTGCTCGCCGTGATGCATCACCTAGTCGGCGACGGTGAATCGATGCGTCCGTTGATCGGCGACATCGTGACTGCTTACCTGGCGCGCGCGGCAGGCTCGGCACCGACGTTCATGCCGCTCGACGTTCAGTTCGCCGACTACGCCCTATGGCAGCGTCGCGAACTCGGTGAACCGGACGACGCGACCTCAGTGGTCGGACGACAGCTCGACTACTGGGCCGATCAGCTCGCGGGGGCGCCGGGCGTCCTCGATCTGCCGATGGACCGGCCGAGGCCGAGTGTCGCCACCCACGACGGTGCCACTGTCCGTATTCCCCTCAGCCGCGCCGTCGGCGAGCGGATCGACCAGGTGGCACGAGACCACGGTGTCACCCGATTCATGGTGGTCCACGCGGCGCTCGCCGCCCTCTTGTCCCGGTTGTCGGCGACCGATGACATCACGGTGGCGACGCCGATCGCCGGGCGCGGACAGCAGGCGATCGAACCGCTCGTCGGCATGTTCGTCAACACCCTGGTGTTGCGGACCCCGGTGGCGCCCCGCACCACTTTCACCGATCTTCTCGGTGAAGTGCGCAATGCGGATCTCGAAGCTTTCGCCCACGCTGATGTGCCGTTCGAAGCGATCGTCGAACGTGTGCAGCCGGTGCGGTCGCAGGCATTCTCGCCGCTCGCCCAGGTGATGCTCACCGTGGTGGATCGGACGCCGGACAGCGGTGCCGAAGTCGGTGCATTGACGGTGACTCCGCTCGAACCGCTGGTGGCGCCGGCTCAGTACGACCTGTCCATCACAGTCGCCGCTGACAGCACCGGCGACTGGGACTTGAGTCTGATCTTCGCGACCGACCTTTTCGACGAGGCGACGGCGCGGCGTATCCTCGAGCGGCTCGCCGCGTTCCTCGATCACGAGTCGCAGTGGCCGGAGGCTCCCGTCAGTGCGGCACCACTCATGACCGCGGACGAGACGGCAGCGATCTTGACGTGGTCGCGCGGTGCTCAATCGAGGCCGCGGGCGAAGCATCTCCTGGCTGTGGCGGCAGGAGAAGAACAGTGATGAACCAACCGAATCTGAGTGAGGAGCGGTCGAACGTGTCGGACCTGACCAATTCGAGAGCGACGGAATCCAGAACCGCTCTCGTGTTCGGCGACCGGCGCGTATCGCACGCCGAATTCCAGGCTCGCGTCGCCGAACTCGGCAGCAGTCTTGCTGCCGCGGGGGTGGGCCCGGAGGTCGCGGTCGGGGTGCAGATCGAGCGATCCGTCGAATTGCTGGTCGCGATCCACGCGATCGTGGCGGCCGGCGGGCACTACGTGCCACTTGATGCAGCACTGCCGGACGAGCGTTCGCGATACATGGCCGATACGGCGGGTATAGAGCTCGTTCTGGTCGCGGGCGAGACCGCCGCGGCCGAGGAACGGTATCGCGGACTCGCCACGGTGCACGGCGTCGACAGCTCGGGGCCGGTTCAAACGCCGCTCGGAGCGTCGTTGCCCGATCCGCAGATCGCGATCCCTCCGGCCACCGCGGCTTACACCTTGTTCACGTCCGGTTCCACGGGCCTGCCGAAGGGCGTCACCGTCTCTCACGAGGCTGTCGTGAATCGACTCGAGTGGATGCGCGACTGGTATGCGTTGGGCGCCGAGGACGTGTTCGTCCAGAAGACGCCGATCACGTTCGACGTGTCCGTCTGGGAGCTGTTCCTGCCGATCGCACTCGGCGCGACGCTGGTCATCGCAGAGCCCGGTCGGCACGGCGATCCCGAGTACATGGCTGACCTCATTGCGAGCGAGTCGGTCACGATCGTGCACTTCGTCCCGTCGATGCTGTCGGCGTTCACGGATGTCCTCGGCGACCGACTCCGGGAGCTCACCGGACTTCGTGTCCTTTTCACTTCGGGGGAGGCGCTCACCCCGGCGGTGGCCTCACCGGTGCTCGAAGCACTCCCGAGTCTTGAACTGCAGAACCTGTACGGCCCGACGGAGGCCGCCGTCGACGTCACTGCGCAGCAGGTGACGGCCGACGAGCTGTCCGTGCCGATCGGCGTCCCGGTTCCCGCGACGCAGACGTACGTGCTTGATCCGTCACTGTCGCTCGTCCCGATGGGCGTCCCCGGCGAGCTCTACCTCGGCGGTGTCCAGCTCGCTCGCGGATACGCCTCGCGGAGCGACCTCACCTCTGAGCGTTTCATCGCGGACCCGTTCGGGGAGCCCGGCGCGCGGCTGTATCGCACGGGCGACCTGGTGCGCTGGAATGCGGCCGGTGCCATCGAGTACCTGGGCCGTACCGACTTCCAGGTCAAGCTTCGTGGTCAGCGCCTCGAGCTGGGCGAAGTCGAATCGGCGATCGCAGCGGCTCCTGGCGTGGTGCATGCGGCGGCGACGGTGGTCGACGCTCCAGGCGGTGGCCAACAACTCGTCGGGTACCTGGCACCGGACGATGTCGATCTCGACGCAGTCGTCGCAAGTGTGGCGGCGCGACTTCCCGAATACATGCGACCCACCACCTGGGTCGCACTGGCGGACATGCCGCTCGGCAGTGCTGGCAAGGTCGACCGACGGGCTCTGCCGGCCCCGGATTTCCAGGCGGCCGAGTACGTCGCCCCCGCGACGTCGGAGGAAGCCGTCGTCGCGAAGGTGTTCGCAGACCTGCTCGGCTCCGACCGCGCGAGTGTCACCGAATCGTTCTTCGATCTTGGGGGCACGAGTCTCTCCGCGACCAGGATCGCGGCACGTGTCTCGGATGAGCTCGGTGTCGCGGTGAACGTCCGCGACGTCTTCGACGCCCCCAGCGTCCGCGAACTCGTCGCGGTGGTCGCCGGCCGTGCCCCCGCAGTGACTCCGGTGCACCGGATCGACCCGCGCCCCACGCCGATCCCGCTGTCGTTCGCGCAGCAGCGCATGTGGTTCATCAACAAGCTCGACCCGCACACCGGCATGTACAACATCCCGGTGGCCCTGCGCATCAGCGGCGACCTCGACGTCACGGCCCTGCGTGCGGCTGTCGGCGACGTGGTGGCGCGGCACGAGACCCTGCGGACCACATTCCCCGATGTCGACGGCAATGCGTTCCAGATGATTCACGGCGTCGACCAGATCGCCGATCACCTCGATTGGCGGTACGTCGGGTCGCAGCGCGACATCGAAGAAGCAGTGACGACCGGATTCGTCCTGTCCCAGGATTGGCCGATCCGCGTTCGGATCTGGGAGGCCTCTCCGGGCGAATACGTCCTCGCCGTGGTGATGCACCACATCGCCTCGGACGGCGAATCGTTCGCGCCGCTCGTCGGGGACCTCATCGGCGCCTACATCGCACGCGCAGCCGGCGAGACGCCGGTCTTCGAACCCCTGGAAGTGCAGTACGCGGACTACGCGCTCTGGCAGCATGAGGTCCTCGGCTCGCCGAACGATCCGGAGTCACCGGTCGGACGACAGCTCTCGTACTGGACCGAGCAGCTCGCGGGCCTGCCCGACGTGATCGACCTGCCGTCGGATCGTCCGCGCCCCCAGGTCGCCACCGGTAGGGGCGGCCTCGCGGAGTTCGAGATCCCGGCCGACGTCGCCGACGGCATCAACCGGCTCGCCGCGCGGCGCGGTGTCACCAGCTACATGGTGGTCCATGCGGCACTGGCCGTCGTGCTGTCGCGTCTCTCTGGCAGCGACGACCTCGCGATCGGATCTCCCTTCGCCGGTCGTGGGCAGCGCGCGCTGGACCCCCTCGTCGGCATGTTCGTGAACACCGTCGTGCTCCGATCGCGGGTCGACGGGGGAGCGACGTTCGACGAACTCCTCTCCGACATCCGGGACACCGACCTCGCCGCATTCGCCCATGCCGACGTGCCCTACGAGTCGGTGGTGGAGGCCGTCGATCCGGTGCGCAGCGAGGCATTCGCGCCACTGACTCAGGTGTGGCTCTCCGTTGAGCACAACACACAGGTCGCCGGCCCGGTCACTGCGCCCGGCGGACTCACCGTTTCTCCGTTCGACGACGGCACGGCCATCGCGAAGGTCGACCTGATGTTCGGTGTCAGCACCGCGGACGCGGGTCTGCCGTGGACCGGGTCGGTCACGTTCGCGACCGACCTGTTCGATCGGTCGACGGCTGAAGCGACCGCCGAACGTCTGGTCCGAGCGCTGACCGCTATCGTCTCCACTCCCGACGTCCTGGTCGGTGACATCGACATCGTCGCGGAGAACGAACGCCGACAGATCCGAGCGTGGTCCGGAATCGACACCTACCGGGACTACAGCGCGAAGGTCGGAACCCTCGCCGACCTCCTCGATCATTTCCCGCCCGGCTACATGCGGCGCGACGCGGTGATCGACGGCGAACGCCGACTCGACTACGCCGAACTCGTGGCTCGCACCAACGTGCTCGCGCGGCGCCTGGTCGCACTCGGCGTGGGGCCAGACGTCGCCGTAGCCATCAGCACGCCGCGTTCGCTCGAGATGATGATCGCGTGTCACGCGGTGGTCACCGCGGGTGGTCACTTTGTCCCGATCGCCATCGACGCTCCCGCTGATCGCGCCCGCTACATCGTCGAGACGAGCGGCGCTCGAGTCGTCCTCGTTGCGGCGCAGGCGAGCCACGTCGCGGACTGGGCCGACGCTGCCACGACCCGCGTAGTGACCGTCGACGCGTCGGCACCGGTCGTGGGGGACACCTCCACCCTCACCCAGGCGGAACGCAACGGCGTACTGTACGTCGACAACGCGATGTACACCATCTTCACGTCCGGTTCCACCGGTGTGCCGAAGGGCGTCACGGTCACCCATCGCGCCGCGATGGCCATGCTGCACGCGGATCATCGGGATCACGATTTCACCGCTGACGAGGTGATCCTCGCAGTCCTCGACTTCACCTTCGATCCGTCGGTGCTCGACCTGTTCCGCCCGGCGATCAGCGCAGGCACCCTGATCCTCGTCGGGCAGGGCGAACAGCGCGACCCGTGGGCTATCCGCGCCTACGTGGAGAAGCATCGCGTGACGTCGATGATGGTGGTCCCGTCGATGCTCGCCGTAATGCTGACCGAACTCAGCGACGCCGAACTCGCCACTATGCGCACCATCCGCACTGTCCAAGTGGGCGGTGAGGCGCTGAACCCCTCCGTCGCCGACGACATGCATCGCGTCTGGCCACAGGCGTCTCTGCACAACCAGTACGGCCCGACGGAGACGGTGATCTACTCGACCATCGCCGAGGTCGGATCCGGTCTGCATTCGGTGCCGATCGGTCGACCGACGCCGCACGCCACCGCACAGATCCTCGACTCGCGGCTCCGGCCGGTACCGATCGGCGTCCCCGGCGAGCTGTACCTCGGCGGCATGCAGATGGCCCGCGGGTACACGTCGCAGACTCGGCTCACCGCGGAACGCTTCATCGCCGATCCCAACGGACCGGCCGGATCGCGGATGTACCGGACCGGCGACGTCGTCGCCTGGGCTGCGGACGGTCAGATCGAGTACTTCGGTCGCGTCGACTTCCAGGTGAAGCTCCGCGGTCAGCGACTCGAGCTCGGCGAAGTCGAGTCGGTCATCATGGCGGCACCGGGCGTCCGCGAGGTGGCGACGATCGTCGCCGACAGTCCGGTCGGCGGTCAGTTCCTGGTTGCCTACGTCGTCACGCTCGACGGCGTGAAGGAGCACGAACTCCGAGAGTTCACATCGGAGCGGCTTCTGCCGTTCATGCGCCCGGCCGTGTGGATGCTGCTGGACGAGATGCCGGTCAACGCAGCAGGCAAGGTGGATCGTAAGCGGCTGCCTGAACCGGTGCTCTCCGGCGCGGAGTACGTCGCACCCGCCAACGAGCAGGAGCAGTTGGTCGCCGCGGTCTTCAGCGACATCCTCGGCGTGGATCAGGTGAGCGTCGTCGAATCGTTCTTCGACCTCGGCGGAACCTCTCTGATCGCCGCGCGTCTCGCGTCGCGCACATCGGCCGCACTCGGTGCCGACATCGGCATCCGCGACATCTTCGAGGCGTCGTCGGTGCGGCAGCTCGTCGCAGCTGCCGCCGGTCGCAGCCCGGCGCTGCCGCCGGTGACCGCCATGGTTCCGCGTCCGGCGTCGATCCCGCTGTCGTTCGCGCAGCAGCGCATGTGGTTCATCAACCGATTCGAGCCCGAGAACGGCACCTACAACCTGCCGAACGTGATGCGGCTCCGCGGGCCGCTCGACGTCGACGCACTCCGCAAGGCGTTCGCCGACCTCGTCGCTCGGCACGAAGTACTGCGCACGGTGTTCCCGGCGGTGGACGGTGTTCCGCAGCAGACCATCGAAGGCGCGGAGAAGGTGCCGGAGCGGCTGGACTGGGCGCTCGCCACGTCCATGAGCGATGTCGAGAGTGCCGTCACGACCGGCTTCGATCTGTCCACCGAGTGGCCCCTGCGCATCCGCCTGCTGCCCGTCGGACCCGACGAGCACGTACTGGCGATGGTGGTTCACCACATCGCCGCCGACGGCGAGTCCCTGCGTCCCATGATCAGCGACCTCGTGGCCGCTTACATGGCACGTCGCAGCGGAATGGAGCCGGAGTTCGCTCCACTCGACATCCAGTTCGCCGACTTCGCGCTGTGGCAGCGCGACGTCCTCGGCTCGCCCGAGGACCCGACCTCGGTGGTCGGTCGGCAGCTCGACTACTGGCGGACCGCGCTCGACGGCATTCCGGACCTGCTAGAACTCCCGTACGACCGTCCGCGCCCCCGGGTCGCGTCGGGCCAGGGCCGCGGCTTCGGCTTCACCATTCCGGCCCCGATCGCGGAACGGATCGGCGACCTCGCCGCCCAGACCGGCGCAACGCCGTTCATGGTGCTCAACGCGGCCTTGGCGACCTACCTCGGTCGCCTGTCCGCCACCGACGACGTCGCCGTGTCGACCCCGGTCGCCGGGCGCGGGCGTCAGGAACTCGAACCGCTGATCGGCATGTTCGTCAACACCCTCGTGATGCGGACCCGAGTCGATCTCGGCGAGTCCTTCGCCGACCTCGTCGTCCGGACCCGAAGTGGCGCGCTGGCTGCGTTCGAGAACGCGGATGTGCCGTTCGAGACCGTCGTCGACGCCGTCGATCCGGTGCGCAGTGAGGCCTTCGCCCCGCTGGCACAGGTGATGCTCACCCTGGATCCGGGTGCAGCCGCCAGGGACGTCGAGATCCCGGTCGGCGAACTCGTGTTCTCCGGCGTGGAGCAGGACGCGGTGCCCGCTCAGGTGGACCTGACGTTCATGATCAACTCCGCGCCGACCGGCGACTGGAGCAGCGCGGTGGTCTACGCGACCGATCTGTTCGACGAGGCGACGGTGCATGCGATGGCGAACACATTCGTCTCGCTGCTCGACGGACTGACGGCCGATCCTTCCATCGCTGTCGGCGATGTGCCGCTGCTCGGCGTTCGCGAGCGTGCGCTGATCGGTGCGCTGGAGATCGGTGAGGATCGGTACCTGCCGTCGGAGGATCTGGCTTCAGCCCTCGCGGCGAGTGTCGCGGCCAATCCGGATCGGGAGGCTCTGGTCTTCCGGGATCGGAGTGTGTCGTACGCGGAGCTCGGTGCGCGGGTGAATGTCCTCGCCCGGGAGTTGATTGCGGCCGGTGTCGGCCCGGATGTGGCTGTGGCGATCTGTATTCCGCGGTCGGTAGAGCTGCTGGTGGCCATCCATGCGGTGGTGGCCGCCGGTGGTCAGTATGTGCCTGTTGATGTGGCGACGCCTGCTGAGCGGGTGGAGTACATGCTGACCACGGCGGGTGCGTCGGTGGCGTTGGTGCATGCGGGGCTGGATGTTCCGGCTCCGATCGCGGGTTTGGACGAGTCGGTGCGGGTGATCGCGGTGGACGCCTCGGGTGAGGTGGATCTGTCGACGGCGCCGGTTACCGATGCTGAGCGGTTGGGCTCGTTGTCTCCGTCGCATGCGGCGTACACGTTGTTCACGTCGGGGTCGACGGGTCGCCCGAAGGGTGTCACGTTGCCGCACGATGCGGTGGTGAACCGCCTGCGGTGGGGGCTGGATGAGTTGCCGATCGACGGTGACGATCTGGTCG
>NZ_BCWU01000021.1 GCF_001592365.1 Gordonia hydrophobica NBRC 16057 | reverse complement strand
CCGCCGTAGCCGAAGTGC
This sequence comes from Gordonia hydrophobica NBRC 16057, assembly GCF_001592365.1. Taxonomy (GTDB): domain Bacteria; phylum Actinomycetota; class Actinomycetes; order Mycobacteriales; family Mycobacteriaceae; genus Gordonia; species Gordonia hydrophobica. Next base: position 18,213 of record NZ_BCWU01000021.1, on the reverse strand, counting down.
CGTCTGCCGCAGATTCGGGGTGCCAGCGTTTCGCAGACGATGCACGACACCGCGAGGCCTCTTAGACCAGCAGCCACGACTGTCGTTGACGACTGCGAGGTAGGCACATCGGCCGATCGAGGCAATACATGCATGGCCAGCGCAGCAGACAAGCGAACCACAAGGCCGATCCCTCAGGCTTCAAACGCCTTCGAATCGCGGGACGAGATCTTGAATACCACAGTCAGCCAAGTCCACGCCTTCGTCGACCGACTCACAGTCCAACCGCCGTCGATCAAACTTGGCGAGCCGCCGATCCACCAGTGACCAATCCGAATTCGCAGGTCAGGGGAGTTATTTCAAGCGAGTCCAGACTTTCCACCAGATCCCAGTCCAGACAATCAGCGATTCCCCAGGTCGCCAGTCCAGAGTTTCACCGCCTGCGGCACGAACTGCCGCAGCAGGCGCCAAAAGCGTGAACCATCCACGCGAGAGTCTGGACTGCTGGACTCGAAAGTCACGCCTGCCACTCGGGTTGCAGAATCTGGACCGACGCGCCGAACTACGCACTTCTCCAAAGCGATCACCACCCAGCCGGCGGCCCATACAGAGTCGATTTAGCCCGTCGCGCCAGCCCTCAAGCCCGTTGAGGACCCTCGCGATTGGGGCGAACCTGACCCCCGCGTGGCCGAACCCAATGGTCTACAACGCCTTAACTAGTCCCTGCTGCGGTCGACAACAATGACGCCGCGACACCTACCTACCGCAAAAGTCTCCAAGACTGTCGGGACAACGGTTTCCAGAGACTCCTCACTCAGCATGTTGAGCGGTGCGGTAGCCAAACGCCGGGTTCGGCATCGCGAATCATGTGGGAATCTGAACACACGTCAGGGATTTCACCCGCCGCTGACGGCAATGAAAGAGTCCAGACTTTCTGCCAATTCCCAATCAAGAGTTTCACCGTCCCCAACTCACCGGTCCAGAGTTTCAGCGCGCGGCATTGTTTGAACAGTTAGGCGCGGGGAAGGACACCACAGTAGGTGCCGCGGCGGCGGGCCTTCGAAGTTTAGCCTGCCGTGAACGAATGTCTGGACTGAACGTGAAGTTGGACCGTGGAACGGCAGCGAGCTCCTCACCGGAGCGTGATCCGCAGCGATTGCAAGCTCTGGCAAACCGATGAACATGGTAGTCTCGTCCTCTCCCTACGGTAGAAAGTCGGGTGAACCTTCGACCAGGACCTTTGCGTCCTTGCCCCAGGAGTAATCGACCCTGAGCCTCTCGAAGTGGGCGGTCCCGAACTTGATCTTCCAGCCTTCTGACTCCCACTGGAGTTCTTCGAGCTTGTCTGTGCCCTTTGTCTCGCGGACGAGGTAGAGGTACTTGCCTTCGGGGTGCTGGCGCACGAACGCCCAGTCGGGGTTGTAGCCGTGCAAGGGAGTGTCGATCTTGAACCAGTGCGGGAGCTTGATAAAGAGCGGCACGTCGTCCCGGTCCTCAAGGAACTGCGCAAAGGTCTTCTCGACGCCCGAGTCGCACACGATCTTGTCCGTAATGCTCTTCGTGACGTCCACAACCATCGAGGACGGTGCAATCGTGTCAGCCTGGTGCCACTCCTTGAGCAGCTCGACCCGCCACGATTCCCCGGTCGGCTTGTAGACGATGCCCTCGGCCTCTTGCGCGTAGAGCGCATCCTTCATGGCACGTTCGACCTGGTCCATGAAGACCGACGGATTGAGCTTCACCTGGTCGAGAGTGTCAATCCCAGACAGGATGCGGACGATGGTCGCTCGGGTGAGCGGCACCCGGCGTGTGAGTTCGCCGACGACGTCGGGGAGCTTCCGGACCCCGCTGACCGCAACCGTTCCTCGGTCCTGGGTATCGCCCGAAGTGATGCCCTCGGTGTTAATGTCGGCGACGTGCTTGGTCAGGCGGAACTTGATCGGCTCGATCGCGGGCATCGCGTTGATGCGCCGTACCGCGTCGGCGACGACGTCGTCGGTCGAGAACGCCAACTCATAGGTTGTCTTCTTTGAGATCTTGTCCCACAGCTCGATGAATTGAGGGTCGAGCAGCACCTTTTCCTTGAGCTGAAGCTTGATCTTGTCCTTCTTGAGGTCCACGACCCGGCCGGTGAACCTGATGCCAGTCTCGTCCTCGATCTCCTTCTGTAAGTCGCCAGCGAATTTCGAGAAGTCCTCGTGGGCGATGACAGTCACGACGTTGATGTCGTCATTGCGGCAACGTTCGCCGTCGACCATGACCGGCAGACGCAATCCGCGCCCGATCTGCTGGCGCTTGCGCATCTCTGAGCGGCCGTGCTGGAGGTTGCAAACGGTGAAGACGTTGGGGTTGTCCCAGCCCTCGGCGAGCGCCGCGTAGCTGAAGATGAACCGGAGCGGATCCTCGAAGCTGAGTAACCTTTCCTTGTTCTGCATTATGCGCTTGAGGGCTGACTCCACCGCCTCGCTCTCCAGGCCCCGGGTCGTCACATCCTTGGGTACACCCTTGTTGGAGGCTGCGAAGTAGCCGTCGTGCACGACGTCGATGTCGGGCATGTCGAGTGAACGGAAGCGAGCGTCGGATCGCACGATCTCGTACTCCTGCTCGAACCACTGGCGGAGCCTGCCGTCGGCAGGATGGTAGTTCGCAACCGAGTCAATGAAAAACAGAGTGAGCGGCTTCAAGGCCGAAGCGATGAGGCCGCGCCGCAACTGGAACTTGAGCTGGAGCTCCTTCTCGAAGTGGCTCTCAATGGCCTGGCGGAGCATCAGCCGTTGATGCTGCTCCTCCTCGGAAGTGGTTCCGACACCTTCGTGGACATTGGTACCGTTGCCGAACTCGACGTACCCGCGTTCGCCGTCCTGCCCGGCGTGGATGTCCTCAACCAACCAACCCTGGTAGGCGCCGCGCAGCCCGCTCTCGTCGAACAGGTCCGTGTCTTTGCGCAAGGTGATCCGGGTGAGTTTCGTCTTGCCCGCGTTGGTCTTGAAGATCTTTGCGGTCGCCGTGACGCCGCCGGGTGTCGCATTTATCTTCGACACCTCGACATAGGCACCGTTGAGGTCTTCGTCCTTGGCGACTGAGAGAACACCGATGCGCTTGACCAGTCGCAGGTCGTAGGCGTCCACGGGCGTCAGGCGGTAGATGAGGTGCCTCGGGTCCTTGTGTGTCGCCGAGTACCGCAGCCGGGCCAAGGGGTTAAGTTGCTCGATGGCTTCTCTGCTGCCAGCGGATTCCATGTTCTGCGGCTCGTCCATGATGACCACTGGGCGCGCGGCGCCGATTAGTTCGTGTGGTGCGTATCCACCATTAAACTCGGGGTCCTTGCGACGGAAGATGTTGCCCTCCGTGCGGAACGCCTCAAGGTTGATGACCATGATTTTCAGGCTGGCGTCACGGACGAAGTCACTGGCCATCTGCCGCTTGACTGAGTCCCACACCATGAACTCGTATTGAGAATCCGGGTAGAGCTCCTTGAAGTGGGGCTTGAGCATCCCGAGGCTTGACTTCACACCCTCTCGGATGGCCTTGCCAGGCACCACAATGACGAACTTCGAGAAGCCGTACCTCTTGTGCATCTCCAGGCAGGTTCGAATGTAGACATAGGTCTTGCCGGTGCCGGTCTCCATCTCGACGCTCAGGTCCGGCACGACCTCGCCGTCGATCCAGTTCTGGCGCAACGCCTCGGGGATCGCGGGGACCTCACCGCCGTCCTCAGTGGGCATCGACCTGTCTTGGACCGCTCGGAGATTCCTGCGCACCTGCTCGGACGACAGCACTAGCTGGTTCCCGATGACCACTCGATCCAGCGCGTCGAGTGTCCCGTCATCGAGGACCAGATCTGCTACCTCGGAACGGCCTTGCTCCTCGTTGCCGTTGAAGACTTCGAGAACCGCCTCAATCGCATCCAACTGGTACTGCTGACCGCCGTCGAACTTGATCTCGACTGGCATCAGACTGTCTTCACCGTGATGCCGCGCGACTTGGCGTTCGCAACGAGGTTGGCTTTGAGCGCGTCCTGCCCAGCGAGGTCATCCTCAAGGAAGACCACGACGTGTGGCTTCGGGTCCAGATCGAAGACCCGCTCGGCCGTGGCAACGTCGAGACCCTCGCCGGCGACGACAGCCACCCTGCCTGACACCTGCACCGAGACCGTGCCGACCTCGTGCTCCACCCAGTCGGAGTCGAGAGGGACTCCCTCCTTCAGGAGCACCTCGGCTGCGACGGCGTACTTGTCGTAAACGCTAGCGCGAAGCGTCGAGGAGTTCAGCATGAGTTCCCCCTCGTCAGGCGCAGAGTCGAGAAAGGCGCTTTCGCTGAGGCGATACACCCGGAGGCCGAGATCACTGGCCCCGGGCACGGAGTCGATCACCTTCCCGATGCGTGCAAGCGTGACCTCCGAGACTGCGTCATAGCCCAAGTCCCTCGCCTTTCCGCCCTCCGGCGTCGGCTCCGGCAGGTTCACGCTGATGACCATTCTGGCACCGTTGTCGGCGGCATTGAGCAGGGCGACTGCGTGCGCCGTACTGCCTGAACCTGCGAAGAAATCCAGGACGATTGCGTCCTTGTCGTCGTTCGTTACCGCGCGGACGAGGTAGGAGATCAGCGACGTCGGTTTCGGGTGGTTGAACGGAATCACGCCGAAAAGAGCCTTGAGCTCAGCGTTGCCAGCAAGGACGTCCCCGACATCGGATCTGGGAAGGAGGGACGTGGGCGGCAATTGGGCAGTCTGAGCCTTCTTGGAGTAAGGCACGAAACTGGGTGACTTGATAACGATGCGAGTTCCGGCACCTGCTTGCTTTTCGAGGTAGGTCTGGCCCCAGATCATGCGTCCGGAGAGCCGGAAGGAATCCGCTGCACGACCATCCTTGATCCGGACCTTGTCTTCGAGGACATAACCCGAACCCATGTCACCTGGCCCGTACTCACCGTCAGGAAGCAGGAAGTCGACCCAATCCGGGTTCAAGAGAAGCGTCGAAACGTTCATCGAGTTCTTCGTCAGGGAGGGAAGGCCCTCGGAGCCCTGCTGGGACCCCACGAGGCGCTGAATGCCGGGCTTGTTGCGGGCGTAGCACAAGATGTGTTGCGAGTTCTCCCGCTCCATTGACGAGCTGTTGTCGGGTCGGAAGTTACTCTCCCAGATGTAGTTCTCGATGAAGTTCTCTGGGCCGAAGACCTCGTCGAGAATTAGTCGAAGTTGCGCAACCTCGTTGTCATCGATGGACAGGAAGATCACACCGTCTTGAGTGAGCAGGTTGCGGGCGAGTACCAGACGCGGGTACATCATCGAGGCCCATCGGCTGTGACGGCGTCCGCCAGTGTCTTGCGAAGCGGCTAATAGGTTTCCTTCATCGTCCAGTTGCCCACTGAAGCGCAAGTACGCCTTGAGTGGGTCCTGGAAGTCATCCTGGTAGACGAAGTCGCCCTTGCCAGTGTTGTACGGCGGATCGATGTAGATGACCTTGATGCGGTCGTTGTACGCCTTCTGGAGGAGCTTCAGCACCTCCAAGTTGTCGCCCTCGATGAAGACGTTCTTTGCCCCGTTGAAGTCGAGCGACGCCTTCATGTCCGGCACGAGCGTCCCCTTCCCAGGAGAAAGGAGGGTGCGAATTGCCTCACCCTTGCCAGCCCACTGAAGACCGTACCGCTCGCGCCCCTCGGGGACAGCGAGCAACGGGAGGTCGAGCAGATCGGCCAGACGAGCTGGGTCGATTGCACCGTCCTGGACGACCCCGGGCAGGAGCGCTTCGATCACCGCGCGGTTCTCAGCCGCCAGGTCTGGCGTCTCCAGGTGAACCTCGTCAGGCTCGTTGGTCATGCGTCCCCACTCTCGTTCATCGTGCATGGCAAGGGTATCGGTGGCGACTCGTTGATTGCGGACGAACCCGTCGGCCCCCTCCAATAACCTTAGAGCCATGACAGCAGCAGGCGCCTCAGGCACGATCCCGATCCTCGCAGGGGAGGCGGCGGCAGCGGTCGCTCATAGGGGTGGCCACTTGCAGATCGTCGCAGCTGCCGGCTCGGGCAAAACCGAGATCGTTTCCCAGCGTGTGGCATCTCTCCTTAAGGACGGCGAGCAGCCGGAGTCGATCGTGGCCTTCACGTTCACCGAGAAGGCCGCCGAGGAGTTGAAGGAGCGCATCAGGGAGCGAACGGTTGCTCTCCTCGGCCCGTCCGCCACCGACAAGCTGGGGCACTTATACGTCGGGACGATCCACGGATACTGCTTCCGCCTCCTTCAGACCTACGTGCCGCGGTTCGAGACCCACACCCCGCTCGACCCCAACCAACTGACCAACCTCCTGTACCGCGAGACCAACCGGCTGGGCCTCCGTCAGTTCGACCAACGCAACCGAGTGTTCTCCGGCATCGAGCAGTTCCAGCAGTCCGTCGATGTCGTTGAGAACGAGTACATGACCCTCGACGTCATCCCGGACGGCGCCTTCAAGGACACGCTGGTCAAGTACTACGCGATGCTCGATAACTACCGCTTCATGTCGTTTGGCACCCAGATCGTCGAGGCGGTTCGCGCGCTCGAAAACCCTGCTGTGCATGCGGCAGTGACGGCCGATCTCAAGCACCTGATCGTCGACGAGTATCAAGACGTGAACCCAGCCCAGGAGCGCCTGATCGAGCTGCTCGCGAAGCCTCAAGGTTCTGCCGACGTGGTCGTGGTCGGTGACGACGATCAGGCCATCTACCAGTGGCGCGGCTCGCATGTCGCGAACATCGTCGCCTTCGCGACTCGCTACCCCAACGTGTCGAAGTTCGAGTTACTGGCGAACCGTCGGTCGCGACCGGACATCGTGGCGCTCGCCAATGGGTTCGCGAAGTCGATCCCTGGCCGTATCGACAAGGAGATGACTGCAGTCCGCCCATCCGCCGGGCCGTCGGTCTCCATCGCCATCGGTCACCTGATGGAGCAGGACGAGGCCGACTCGATCGCGCTCGACATCGAGGCGCTCCACAAAGACGGCGTCCGCTACCGAGACATCGCCATCCTCGTGCGTGGCAAGACGGCGTACACGCGAATCCTGGATGCTCTCGCGCTCTCGAACATCCCCGTCCAGCCAGGCGGGCGCACTGGCCTGTTCGAGCAACCCGAGGCGGAAGTCTTTGGGGCCACGTTCGCGTGGATCTCGAATGTCAACTGGAGCGTAAGCAAGTGGAAGACGCGAGCAGCCGTCAATCTGAGCGGACTCCTCGACCGCTACGTGTCCGTCTTCGGTCTCGACGACGCCGAGCGGCAGGCCCTGAGCACACACCTGCAAACGTGGAAGTCCAAGCGTGACGATGAGAACTGGACGCCAAGTCTCGTAGGGGAGTTCTACAAGCTGACCGACCTCCTCGGCATCCGCAACTGGAATCTCACAGACGAAATGCAACGCAACCGACTCGGCACCATCGCACGCTTCACAGCGGTCATGGCTGACTACGAATCGGTCACACGACGCTCTCGGCGAGACGCGGACAATCCGGGGGAACAGGTCGGCGGTGCCGTCGGAGGCGAGTGGTTCTACAAGAACTTCGCACTCATCCTGACGAACTACGCGACCGGCAGTTACGACGACTTCGACGGCGAGAACAACATACTCGGCGACGGAGTCGCCCTCGGGACCATCCACGGCGCCAAGGGACTCGAATGGCCCGTCGTCTTCCTGCCTTCCTTGAAGGAGGGGCGCTTCCCATCCGACAAGTCCGGGTCGCTCAAGAACTGGCTGATCCCACGCACCCTGTTCGACGCCGCGCGCTACGAAGGATCAGACGCGGAGGAACGCCGTCTCTTCTACGTCGCCCTCACCCGGGCCCGCGACTGGGTAGGTCTCTCCTCGCACCAGCGGGTCAACACCCAGTCGCGGCGGCCGTCACCCTACATCCTCGAAGCCCAGGCGATTGCCACCAGCGGCAGCCTGCCTACCAATGCGGAGCCGCGCGGTGAGGCACCGACCAGCATCACCGTCTCCTACAGCGAGCTCGATGCCTACATGGAGTGCCCACGGAGCTACCTACTCCGCAACGAACTCGGCTTCATGCCGCCAGTGCAATCCGAGATCGGCTACGGCAACGCCGTCCACCACGTCCTGCGCACCATTTCCGAGCATGTCAAGGCGACGGGAACCGTGCCCGACTCGGCCGCGGTCGACGCACTGATGGACTCGGAGTTCTTCCTCCCCTTCGCCAACAAGCCAGCCCACAAGGAGATGCGGGAGAAGGCCAGGAAACTCATCCAGACCTACGTCACCGACAACACGGCCGAGCTGCAACGGACGTGGGCCACAGAACGCCCCTTCGAGCTGTACCTCGATGGCGTCGTCATCAGCGGGCGCGCGGATGTCGTCTTCGACGAGCACGACGGCGTGGCTGACAACCTCTCGATCGTCGACTACAAAACGGCGCTCGGCGAAGAACTCAAACCGTTGCAGTTGCAGATCTACACCGACGCCGGCCGCCGCGAGGGTCTCACCGTTGGTGCTGCCTTCATCCAAGACCTCAGCGCCACAGTCCGGCACGAGGTCAGTATTTCCGCCGCCGACATCGCCTCTGCCGAGGCGCAGGTCGCGATAGCGGCCCAAGGTCTCAAGGACCGCGACTTCACACCGAAACCAGAGAAGTCGAAGTGCTCGTTCTGCGACGTTAGGACTGTATGCGGCGCGGCCGTGACCAAGTGACCGCGCCGATCTGGGTGGCCGACGACTGTGTCGGACGGGTTCCCTAGACTTGAACGAACACCGTCAAGCAGTGACCGAATGGAGCCACCGTGGTTGAAGTCATCGCCCGGCGTGGCTCCCACGCCAGTCCGTTGCGCTACCCAGGCGGCAAGGCGACGCTCGCCCGCTTCTTCGAGTCGACCATCAAGGCGCTCGGCCTGGACAAGCCGACCTACATCGAACCGTACGCCGGAGGCGCGGGGGCCGGCATTGAACTCCTCCTCAAGGGCGTCGTCGGGATGGTCGTGATCAACGATCTCGACCCCGCGATTCACGCCTGCTGGAAGGCGATGGTGAAGGACTCGGATGAGTTTCTTCGTCTTCTGAAGCGCACCCCGTTGACGATCGAGGAGTGGAGGAATCAACGCGAGATCTATCGTCGCCGGCACGATGCCGACGTCGACCCGCTCACCCTGGGCTTCGCCACCTTCTACCTCAACCGCACGAGCCGCTCCGGAGTCCTCGGGGCCGGAGTGATCGGTGGGTTCGCGCAGGCCGGGTCCTACAAGATCGACGCTCGCTTCGACAAGGACGTGCTTCGCGACCGGATCGAGAAACTGGCCGAGCTGAGCGGCAAAATTCGCGTCACAAAACAAGACGGCGCAGCACGGCTGAGCGAATACCTACCCAAGGACAACGTATTTGCCTACGTCGATCCGCCCTACGTCGAGAAGGGCAGCTCGCTATACATGAGCGCCTTCCAGGAGCAGGACCATATCAAGTTAGCGCGGGTCTTGAACGGGTACGCGAACACCAACTGGGTGCTGACTTACGACGTGGCCGAGCTTATCAGGAGCCTCTACAGGGCGCGGGACATCTCTGAGTTCCGGTTGCTCTACTCCGCCCACCTGCGGGGTGCGAAGGACGAACTCAAGCGCCCATCGGCCAGCGAGTTGATCGTCCTCTCAAACACAGTCGCGGACGCACTGCGCTGACCCCTCAATGCGACCCTGCGAAGGGTCCTGTCTGACGAATCTGGCTGCGAGTCGGCAGCCCCAGTGACTGTTGCACCAGTGCTCGAAGCACCGACTGGCCGAGGCCCAAGGGAAGGGATGCCGCCGAGTGGGCAAGCGCCACCGGGATGACAGCGTTCTCGTAGAGCCGTGTCTGGACATGGTCGAGCACCTCGCATACAGGGCGGAGCGTCGGGTAGCTCGACCAAAGTTCGCCGTCGGGGTCCCCATAGGGCGTGACGCCCGGCTTCGGCGGCACGGTGAAGACGAGGATGCCGCCCGTCTTGGTGCGGTAGATGAAGCGACGGCCGTAGAACTCGTCCGACCCATAGGGGTTGTTTGCCGGGCGTCCCGTGATCCGGTTGATGTACTCGGTCTTCAGAAGCATGACGTGACCGGGCTTGATCAGATGAGAGATGAGTTGGGCGTGCTCGACGAAGGTGCCGGACTTCTCGACCCCCACGACGAGGGGGGCAGCGGGGCGATCGTTCGCTGCGCACTGCTTGGCAAACTCCGCGAGGTAGTCCTGGAAGCGGCGTTTGAGGGGGGCAACAGTGCCATGCAGTCCAAGCGGGCCGTCGGTGATGAAGAGTGTCTTCCCCAGGACGTCGTAGCTGTGGGGGTCCTCGAACAGCAGTTGCATGTAACCCAGCGAGGTCAGCCGCTCGGCCACAAGCATCATGCGCGTCAGGGAACTTTGGTTCGACCCCTCGGGCATGTATTCCTCTTCGGTGCGGAGCACGTCGCCAAGGAAAACCTCTTGGCCGCACTCGGGGCACTTGGTGCCCCCCTTCGGGACGTCGATCTTTCCACCAGAGAGCTGCGCGTCGCCGGCCTTGCACACGGGGCATCGGCGAAGCGGGGCCGTGGTCGCCGGAGCACTCGGTGATCCGTGGAGCGCAAGGAGCATGTCGGCAAGAGTCTGCTCCGAAGCCTGGTCGAACTTCGTCTCGTGCAGAAACCGGTCGAGTTCCTGTCGCCAGGTGTCTACCCCGGTAGACCCCGGAATGACGAGGCCGGAGCCCGGCAGCGCGCGGTCGAACGCCGCGTGTTGATGTGACTCGCGCAGCAGATGCGGGTCGACGAAGTCGCCCGCCCCCGCCCGGTGCAGCTTGTCGAAGTCGATGAAGGAAGCAGCCACCCGGACGTAGCCGACCTTGATGGTGGGGTGCTCACGCGTAGCTTCGACTTCGGTGTCCGAGCCGTCCACCGTGATGGCGAATCGAACGGCATCGGAGATCCCGGCGTTGTCGAGCTCCTCGACGGGACGGCACAGCGACGTCACCCGGTTCTCGTCGGCCGGAGTTGCTTGGGCTACTTCCCAGCGGGAGAAGGCATCGTGGACCGCTTGACTGTTGACGACGGGAACGTGGCCCAGCCGTGACGCTCGCTCAGACGGGTAGGGCATACCTAGTCGACCTCGACAGCCTTGAGGCCGGCAGCACCGCGGGCGGCGTTGATCATCGCGTGGTCGAACTTCGCGATCTGCACTGGCACGATGTACTTACTGGAGTGGGTCTTCATGCGGACGAAGCCTTGATCCTCAATACGACGAAGGCTCTCGGCCCAAGTGCCAAAGTCGTAGTAGTGCGAGAGCTCGTTCGTCTCCTTGTCCGAGTTCAGGTGCGCCACGAGCCAGTTCGAGGTGTTCGAGAGGATTCGCTGGTCGACGGAGGTAACTTCCTGCGTTGCGTAGATGAGCCCCATCTTGTACTTGGCGGCCTCCTTGGAGAGGCGGACCCAGGGGTTGTCGGCAACCTCCTTGCCGCCGCGCTCGAACAGGTTGTGCGCTTCCTCCACGACGATCTGAAATCGCACGGGGTCCTGGTTGGAGCGGAAGACCTCACCAGCGCGGTTCAGCAGGTGCGTGACGATTCTCTCCGACATGACCTTCGCGACGAGATCGTTGCCGTTGGACAGGTCGACTATCGCAAGACGCCCTTCGATCATGTCCTGCCAGAGCTGCTCTGCCACATCACCTGTGGAGGCGGTTCCGTGGAACGGTCGAATCGTGCGGATGGCGGAGGTCACGCCGGTGTAGTCGTAGACGTCGGCGATGTCGGGGAATCGACTGTTCTCGTCATGCCACTTCGGAAATTCGTCGGGTCGGGCAGCCACCCAGGTCGTAAGCGACAGTGCCGCCTGAGGCGAGGTCAGAGCATACTTCCCAGCGCCTGCCGGGGCGATCGCGTCCGGATTCGCTTTGAGGAAATCCGTCGCCATTGCGGCAGGGAACGCGATGCGAAGGGACTGCGGAAGCGTCGGCGCGGTGAAGCCACACTTCGCGAGAAGACCGTAGAAGGCCACCAGCGCCCATCCCCAACGGTTGTGGGCGCTGTGGTCGTTGGCATCCGGCTCCGTGAGATCTGCTGAGCGGAAGCTCTTTGCGTAGTTCGTGTTGACGGGAGCAGTCGCATCGCTGACTAAACCCCACACGGCGTCTAGGACGTCGCGGTCGTAGAAGTTCAGACGGAGAGTCTTCTCCTGGGTGTCGCTGGGGTTCGGGTCGACCTTATAGATCCGGACCGCGGCGTCGTCATCGCCCAGCAGCCGAAGGCCAGTCTTGTCCTGTTCATTCACATTGGCATACTCGCCCTGTGGGTCGAAAACGAGTTGACCCACCTTGGTTCCCGTGCGCGCCGAGTGAGTAGCGATTGCGGTCACGAGAGTCTTGATCGTGTTGGACTTGCCGGTACGGGTCATGCCGAAAACAGCGGTCTTCCGCGCGATGAAGTCGTCGATGTGGACGTTTACGTCGGCTGAATCGACACCGGAAGCGTGAGCGCGACGGCGAGTTGACGCGAACCGGACAGCGCCTAAGGTGAGCACGTCGTCGCCTTGGGGTTCCGGGTATGACGCGACCCACGACAAGACTTCCTCGGAAGGCAGAAACACTTGGTATCGAGCAGACGAGACTACGTTGTCGATGTCGGAGCCGAACAGGATCGTTCTGGAGTTCGGTTCAGTGTAGAAGGTGCCCACGACTTCGCAGTCGAAGGCGGACTGCTGAAGTTCATTGCGGGTTAGCTCGTCGGTGACTTCGTCGAAACCCTTCCCCGAGTCACCTGCGTCGCGTACTACTGCGAGCCGAGTCTGTACGAGATCGGACTCGTTGGGGAGGGGAGCTGTGCCACTGACGCGGAGGAGAATCAACTCCTCGTCGTCGAGTGCGAAGCCCTCTGCAGTATTCGTGCCAGCAGCGGCGAGCAGGAAGGCGCCGTGCGGCACACCGCCCGCCTCAGTCTTACGCCAGTCGTCGGTCAGGACCACTGCTCGGGAATAGTCGAGGCGGAAGATTCCGCCGACAGCCTTGCAGCCGGAGTTGATAACGGTCGCCAGTGGAGTCGCGGCGCGCGAGGACTCCAAGATGGTGGAACTGATGCTCATGGTTCCAACCTTAGGCGTGGGGTCCGACAGATTCGCTGCGGGACAGTTCATGCACACCACGGGGACGCGAGGCATAATTGAAGTGCCCCACTCAACTCAACGAGACTCATTTCTTTCCTCAGCTCGCCTGTCCAGAGATCAAGCGACCACGGCATGAACTTTCTTGACGTTCCTGCGTTCCAGCGACGGCGTGTCACCGCAACAACGTCAACAAGTTCAAGCACAGCACCCAATCTCACGCCGCCCAGCGACGCAGTCAGCGCGGCATCGGGATCGCGCAACCACCGCAATCGGCCGCGCACCCACCACAACTGCGACCAGTCAGAATCACTCCACTGTTCAACGAGCAACGTGGCGCGCGCGTCCTTCTCTAGGTTTCGCTCCCGCTGCAGCACTCCTCCGCTCTTCGACTTCACCCGATCGATCGGTATTCCGCGGTACCGGCCCGCTTCGAGCGCGTAGACCACTGGCACCAGATCGACGGCACCTTCCCCGTTCGTCGTCGCAAGTACGCCATGGTGATGCGTCCGCAGTCGGTCGAGGGCAGTGTCTGCATCGAGCTTCACCTGAGCATCGTCGCACCATCCACACTCCCACGACAGCACAACCGCTTCCAGCCAACGCATCAGTCCGACTAGCCTGGCACAAGTTGATCCTCCCCGACGTTCGCGACCCGCGACTGATCACCGTTCGACGCGGCGGCACCCTCACTGACGCCGATCATCAGGCACTCGCACTGTGGGCCGCCGACTGCGCCGAGCATGTCCTGCCTCTGTTCGAGCAGTCCGAACCCCAAGATCCCCTACCACGCACCGCAATCGACGCCACTCGCATCTGGGCGCGCGGCGACGCCGCCATGATGGAGACTCGCGCGCTCGGCGGCCACGTCATGGGTGCTGTCCGGCCGCTACGAGGCGCCGCACGTTTCGCGGCCTACGCTGCAGGCCAAGCGGCCTGCGTCGCCCAAGTCCCCGAACACGACCTCGGCGCCGCCGCTTACACAATCGAAGCCGTTTACTCTGCGGCACAAAATGATTCGCGCGACGAAGCTCGACTGACCGAACGAGACTGGCAACGCGCCCAACTGCCCGACGACCTCCGCGACTTCGTCCTCGACGACCAGCGACGCCGAAACAACATCTGCTGGAACATGTTCGACGACTGAACGGCTGAATCTCAGCGGGCCCAGCGACACTCAGGCCCCGCAACTCACACGATCACACGAAGAACGCTGATACACATCAGCGCTACTCGAAAGCGACTGGGCCGCAGGATGATCAGCGCCGACCCCAAACCCAGGACCGCGTTGATCGTTACGCAGCTAAGGAGAAGCGCAGCACCGTCGCCGGTCAGCCGATCGCCAGCAACGGGCGGCGCGAGTGGCAGCAGCACGATCGACACCGCGGATCCGTCGGCCACCCGGCGTCCGATCCCGCCGTCAGTCCGCTTTCTCGATCCGACAGATCAACTCACCTTGGGCGCACACATCGCCGACTGAGACACCAAGTCCGGCGACAATACCCGACTGGTGGGCAACAACGGCATTCTCCATCTTCACCGCCTCCACCGCAGCGATCAGATCGCCCTTCTCGACACGGTCGCCCTCAGACACCCGAACCTTGACGATGGTGCCCTGCATCGGTGTCATCACGGAATCGCCGGTCGCCTCGACCGCGGCCGATTCCCGCGCCGAGGCACGGATCACCTCAGCCCTCTCAACCATATCCTCGAGTCCTGGCATGGTGATGCGATGCACATCACGGCCGACGCGCACCTCGACCACATTGCGGTCCGCTGTCGATACGGACGAGTCTCGGTCACTGTCGAGCAGGCTGTCGAGGTTTAGCCCGATCCAACTCGTGTGAACCTTGAATTCCCCCGAGGCCGCTGTCAAGTCACCGTGCGCGAGGATTGCCACGTCCAACGGGAGCACGGTCGGCACCCCTTCGACGGCGAGTTCGGCCAGAGCGCGGCGTGCTCGTGCGAGGGCCGTGGGTCGGTCCTTGCCGGTGACTATCAGTTTTCCGAGCATGGAGTCGTACCACTCGGCGGCCTCACCTCCGGATTCGACTCCGGCATCGAGTCGCAGGCCGGGCCCGCGGGGGAATTCCCACGCGGTGATGGGTCCCGGGACCGGACGGAACCCGGCTCCTGGATCCTCACTGTTAATTCGGAACTCGATGCTGTGGCCACGCGGCTCGGGTGTGCCATCGAGACGCAGGTTCTCTCCGCGGACGATCGAGAACTGCTCACTGACCAGGTCCACCCAGGTCGTCTCCTCGGTGACCGGATGCTCCACCTGCAGCCGAGTGTTCACTTCTAGGAATGAGATCGAACCGTCTTCACCGACGAGGAACTCGACGGTGCCCGCACCGACGTATCCGGCGGCCTCACCGATCCGCCCGGATGCATCGATGATCTCGGCGGTCTGTGCGAAACTGAGGAACGGCACTGGCGCCTCCTCTACGAGTTTTTGATGGCGCCGCTGCAATGAGCAATCGCGGGTGCCCACGACCACAGCTTTGCCGAAACGATCCACCAGGAGTTGGGCCTCGACGTGCCGCGGCCGCTCGATGTACCTTTCGACGAAGCACTCACCGCGACCGAACGCGGCGGCGGCCTCCCGAGTCGCCGATTCCCATTCCGAACCGATCGCGGCGCGGTCGTGTACCACTCGGAGCCCGCGTCCACCACCCCCGAAGGCTGCTTTGATGGCGATCGGCATGCCGTGTTCCGCCACGAAGTTCCCGATCTCGGCCACCGGCGCCACCGGTTCCGCGGTGCCGGGGGTCAGCGGCGCGCCAACCTCGCGTGCGACGGCGCGAGCCTTTACCCTGTCTCCCAACGTCTCGATGGCCGAGGGCGGCGGACCGATCCACACCAGGCCTGCGTCGATCACCGCACGCGCGAATTCGGCACTCTCCGAGAGAAACCCGTACCCAGGGTGGACGGCCTGGGCGTCGCTCGCGAGCGCCACGTCGATGAGTCGATCGATGTTGAGATATGTGTCGGCGGGCGATGTACCCGCAAGAGAGTACGCCTCGTCGGCACCACTCACATGAAAGGCGTGCGCATCGGCATCGGAATACACCGCGATGGCGCGCAGGCCCTCGTCGCTAGCGGCCCGCAGTACGCGAACCGCGATTTCACCGCTGTTCGCCACCAGGAGGCTGGTGAAGTCGCCGCAGCGGGGTTGGAGGTCTGTGGTCATGACTGTGTCTCCGGTTCTGTGTTCATGGCGCCGGGCTCTCCTCGAAGAACTGAAAGCACCTCAATTGGTGAACAACGTGATCATCGCGTCGAGGGCAGTGTCGCCGTATTCCGGCCAGAAGATGAAGCGCGATGTACCCCGCTGCTGCGTACTCGCAGACCCTGCGAACGACCTGTTCTGGGTCGTCGGCGACCAGGTAGAGTTACGTTCTTCGCCGAGCCCGCAACCGCGTCCTCCAGATCGAGCCTCGCGACGTCCGGCCTGATCTGCGCGACCTCGGCCGCCGTCTTCGGTTTCCCGGTCGGCATGAGTAGCACACTGCGTGGATCGAAGGAGTGGAGTCGGCATCGCAGCTGCACTCACACCGGACTGACGACATGATGGCGGCGACCGCGTGCTCGAGTCCATCCCGATGCCGCCCGGAAACGCTTGATGAGCGCCTCACGCAAATCTGTGGGCTCGATGATGGCATCAACCACCAAGCGGCTGGCTACGTTGACGAGATCGGCGTCGGCTGCCTGTTCCTCGATCTTCGATCCCACGAATCGCTGCCGTTCGTCGGCGTCGTCGATCGCCTCGATCTTCTTCGCGTAGATCGCGTTTGTCGAAGCCTCCGGCGACATCGGCGCGATCGCCGCGTCTGGAAGGGCGAGCATCGCCTGCGGCTCGAAGCCTGGGGCACACATTGCGTAGTACCCGGCCGCATACGCCTTGCGCAGCACGACGGTGATTTTGGGTACCTCGCACTGGCCATCGCCGTCACCAGCTTGGCGCCGTGTCGGATGATGCCCTGACGCTCGATCGCGACCCCCAACATGAATCCCGGCACGTCCTGCAAAGGAGGAATGGAATGTTGTAGGCGTCGCACATGCTGATGAATCGGGCCGCCTTGTCTGCGGAGTCGACGAAGATCGCCCCGCTGCGCACCGAGGGTTGGTTGGCGACCACCCCGACGACCTCGCCATCGATGCGCGCCAGTCCGACGACCATTTCGGTCGCCCATCGAGCCTTGATCTCGAAGAAGCTCGCCGCATCCACCAGCCGTTCGATGACGTCCCGAACGTCGTAGCCGCCGTTGGTGTCCTGTGGGATGAGGTCCGTGGGCCAATCGCGACGAGCTGGAGTTGTCGACACGGTACGCACGGGTCGACTGTTCCAGTTGTCCGGGAGGTACGACAGCAGGTGTCTTGCCGCTGCGATCGCTTCCCAGTCCGAGTCGAACACCTCGTCACCACAGCTGGAGACCGTTGCATGCATCATCGCCCCGCCCATCTCCTCCAGCGTGGTCTTCTCACCGGTCACCTTCTCTGCGACACGAGGGGAAGCCAGGTACATTGACGCATTGCCGTTCACCATCCCGACCCAGTCCGTGAAGGCGGGCATGTACGCACCGCCAGCCGCCGAGGGACCGTGCACGCAGCAGATCTGCGGAACACGGCCCGAGAGCGCGACCTGGAGTTGGAAGATGCGCGAGGCACCCCGCGCACCGTGAAAGAATCCGAACTGGTCGGTCAGGCGCCCGCCCGCAGAGTCCACCAGGTAGAACACCGGGAGAAGGTCGCGGTCGGCACGCTCGAGGATGCGGATCTGCTTCTCGACCGTGAGTTCGCCCCACGGCCCTGCCTTGACCGCGAAGTCGTGAGCGATGACGGCAACGGCCCGTCCGTTGACCGTCCCAATACCGGTCAGCACACCGTCGGCCGGCATGTCCGCATTCACTGCGTTGGCCAGCAGGCCGTCCTCGACCCAGGAACCTGGGTCGAGAAGTAGGGCGATCCGCTCGCGTACCGGCATCTTCTCCGGCCAGCGGGTTGCGTCGTTGCCGGTGAGCGCCGTCTCAATTGCGTCGCGCACCGCTGTCTCGTGGTTGCTTGTCATCCGAGTGCCGCCGTCTCATGCATGAGTCCGGTGCGTTTGAGCGTGCACACAAGAACGTCGTCCTGGTTGTACGCACGATGTTCGAAGACGACCAGAT
>NZ_BCWU01000020.1 GCF_001592365.1 Gordonia hydrophobica NBRC 16057 | reverse complement strand
GCTGCGGGCCGGGTTCGGTGGTTACCCTGGCAGGCATGACCGTCATCCTCATCCGTCACGGGCGCTCCACCGCGAACACCTCCGGACTGCTCGCGGGTCGGACTCCCGGCGTCGGCCTCGACGACCGCGGGCGCAGCCAGGCCGACGCCTTGCCTGCGCGGCTGGCCACGATCCTGTCGGATCTCACCGCCGTGGTGCGGTCACCCCTGCAGCGCTGCGCGGAGACCGTCGACCCCCTGCTCTCGGCCCGTCCCGACATCACCGCCGTCAGTGAGCCGAATCTGGAAGAGGTCGACTACGGAGACTGGAGCAACCGGAAGATCTCCGACCTCGTGACCGACCCACTGTGGAAGGTGGTGCAGCAGCAGCCGTCCGCAGCCGTGTTCCCCGGCGGCGAGGGGCTGCTGAACGTCTCCCGGCGCGCGACGGCCGCGATCCGCGACCTCGACCGCGTGCACGGAGGCGCGGACGGGGCGGGCGTCTGGGTCGCCTGCTCGCACGGCGACGTCATCAAAGCCGTGCTGGCCGACGCGCTCGGCATGCACCTGGACCAGTTCCAGCGGATCGTCGTCGATCCGGCGTCGATCAGCGTCATTCACTACGGTTCTGCCCGCCCCTACGTGCACACGGTGAACAACGGCGGCGTCCTGGAGCTGCCGCGCCCGCAGCTGAAAGCAGGCGCCACCGTCGGCGGGTCCACCGGTCACTGACCCGGAACCCGCCCAGGTACCGTTGACACCACCGGCAGACGGTGGTGCCGCCCGAGATGAGAGGTTGCGGAAGATGGCCCGTACGATCCACGAATTCCGGAGCCCGCGTCGGTTCGTCGCAGGCACCGTCGGCCAACCCGGCGACCGCACGTTCTACCTGCAGGTCGCCCAAGACACTCGACTGATGAGCGTCGAGATGGAGAAGCAGCAGGTCCTGATCCTCGCCGACCGGCTCGGGTACCTCCTCGACGAGGTCCGCCGCCGGTTCGGCACCCCCGTCCCGCCGGAGGCGACCGAGGTCGACGACGTCTCGCCGCTGGAGAGCCCGATCGACGCCGAGTTCCGGGTCGGCTCCATGGGACTCGGCTGGGACGCCGAAGCGGCGTCGGTGGTCATCGAACTGCTGGCCGCCACCGAGCAACCGCTCGACGAGTCGGTCATCCTCGACGACACCGAGGAGGGGCCGGACACCGTTCGGGTCTTCCTGAGCGCCGACGAGGCCCGCGAGTTCAGCGCCCGATCCATGCGAGTCATCGCCGCGGGCCGCCCCCTGTGCCCGCTGTGCAATCAGCCGCTGGACCCGTCCGGGCACATCTGCGCGCGCAGCAACGGGTACAAGCGCGACGCCGAGTTCAGCCGCTCGTTGGAGTTCGTCGACCCCGACGTCCTCGCCGGGCTCAGCCGACTGGTCCCGGGATTCGACTCGTCGTTCACCGTGGACGACGAAGCCGACGATGACCCCGACGCGGCAGACGACGATGACGCCGGGAACGGGCCGGCAGGCGAAGGCTCCAGCGACACCTCCGACGACGGAGACGATTCAGACAGGTGAACACCGACTGCCTGGAGTTGCTGGTCTCCGGTGAACTCACCGCCCTGGGCCGCATCGCCTCCGCGAGCAACCTGACGGTCGCGTGCGAGGTCACGGCGGGCGACCGCGTCCAGCGCTGCGTCTACAAGCCGGTCCGCGGCGAGGAACCGCTGTGGGACTTCCCGGACGGCACGCTCGCCGGCCGCGAAGTCGCCTCGTACCTGATCAGCGACGCCCTGGGGTGGAATCTGATCCCGGAGACCGTGCTGCGCGAGACCGGTCCGGTCGACGTCGATCTGGGCCCGGGCATGGTGCAGCGGTGGATCGAGCAGCCGGACCGCACCGACAGTGCACTCGCTCCGAACGGTGGCGCGGCGGCTGCCCTCGATCCGGTCGACATCGTGCCCGAGGGCGCCGTTCCGGACGGCTACTGCGGCGTGCTGCACGCCTACGACCACCGCGGCGACGCCGTCATCCTGGTCCACGAGGACAGTGAACGACTCCGCAGGCTCGCCACGCTGGACGCCGTCCTCAACAACGCCGACCGGAAGGGCGGCCACGTCCTCGTCGACGAGGACGGCCGGCTGTGGGGCATCGACCACGGGATCTGCCTGCATGCCGACAACAAGCTCCGGACCATCCTCTGGGGCTGGGCGGGCAGCCCGGTCCCCGCGGACGATGCGGCGGACCTCGCGTCACTCGTCCGGGACCTCGACCAGCGTGACAGTTCCCTTCGGGTCCGCCTGAGCACGTTGATCACCGACGACGAGATCGCAGCACTGCGCCGGCGCGCCGCCGTCCTCGCCGACGACGGCGTGATGCCGTTGCCGCCGGAGGCACGGGCGATCCCCTGGCCGCCGTTCTGAACGACGGCACTGGAGCATCGGGACACCGCGACGACACCGCGACCCCGTCCGACCGTCGAGGGCCGCGGACACATACAGTTGACGCCATGCATTCGTGGCCGTCGATCCCGCTCCCGTCTGTGCCGGGACCCACTGTTCCCCTTCGCCTCTACGACACCTCCGACGCACAGGTGAAGCCGGTGGCCCCCGGCGAGGTCGCCACCATGTACGTCTGCGGCATCACCCCGTACGACGCCACACACCTCGGTCACGCGGCCACCTATGTGACGTTCGACGTGATCAACCGAGTCCTACGAGACGGCGGGCACGACGTCCACTACGTCCAGAACATCACCGACGTCGACGACCCGCTGTTCGAGCGCGCTGCCCGCGACGGCATCGACTGGCGCGATCTCGGCAACCGCGAGATCGACCTGTTCCGTGCCGACATGGAGGCCCTGCGCGTGCTGCCGCCGCGCGATTACATCGGCGCGGTGGAATCGGTGCAGGAAGTCGTCAACGCCGTCGAGAAGCTGCTCTCGACCGGGGCGGCGTACGTCGTCGACGATCCACAGTATCCGGACATCTACTTCAGCATCGACGCCACCGAGCAGTTCGGGTACGAGTCGGGCTACGACCACGAGACCATGACGCGCTTCTTCGCCGAGCGTGGCGGCGATCCGGACCGGACGGGCAAGCGCGACCCGCTCGACGCGCTCTTGTGGCGCGCGGCCCGCGACGGCGAGCCGTCGTGGGATTCACCGATGGGTCCCGGCCGTCCCGGCTGGCACATCGAGTGTTCGGCGATCGCGCTCAACCGCCTCGGCATGGGCTTCGACATCCAGGGCGGCGGCAGCGACTTGATCTTCCCGCACCACGAGTTCTCGGCAGCACACGGCGAGGCGCTGACGGGGGAGCGACGCTTCGCCCGCCACTACGTGCACACCGGCATGATCGGCTTGGACGGCGAGAAGATGTCGAAGAGCCTCGGAAATCTGGTGCTGGTCTCCAAACTCCGCGCGGCGGGCGTCGATCCCGGCGCGGTCCGACTGGGGCTGCTCTCCGCGCACTACCGCGCCGACCGGATGTGGACCGACGACATCCTGGCCGAGGGCGAGCGCAGGCTCGCCAACTGGCGACGCGCTGCCAAGCGGGCGGTCGGCCCGGACGCCGCAGACACCGTCGCCCGGCTCCGTCAGCACCTGGCTGACGACCTCGACACGCCCAAGGCGCTGGCCGCGGTCGATGCCTGGGCCGCGGACACCATCATCGGGATCGGCTCGTCAGCACAGGCGCCGTCGACGATCGTCGCCGCCGTCGACGCCCTCCTGGGTGTGGACATCGCTCCGGTCGGTTAAGCTTCCGGCCGTGGCACGAGTTGAGGAGATTCCGGACGGCACGTCCGACGGGGTGTGGACGGTCGTCACCCGCACATCGACGTACGTCATCGACTTCGACGAGATGACATTGCTCCGTGCCCCCGGTGTCGGTCGATCAGACGACCACCACTGGGAGGTCTCCGAGCTGCGCCGTGATTCGCAGGACATCCCGCTGCTCGGCGTGAAGAGCTGCCGTGTCGGCGATCCCGCCCAGTTCTGGGTCCGGGCCGCCGACGACCCCGACGTCCGCACCTGGCGCGTCACCACACCCGTCGTGGAGATCGAGCGGATCGGCTAGTCCGGGCCGTCGCCGCGCTTGCGAAGGTACTTCTCGAACTCGGCGGCCAGCTCCTCACCGTCGATGCGCAGCATCGCGTCGTTGAGGTCCTCGTCCGACGCCTGCTCCAGTTCGTGGACGTAGGTCGCCATGTCCTCGTCGTCCATTGTCATGTCGCTGATGGCCTCCTCCCACTCCTGCGCTTGTTGGGCCAGCGCTCCGGTGCCGATCGGGAGATCGGTGACGTTGGCGAGCGTGGTCAGCAACGCCAGCGTGGCCTTCGGGTTGGTGGTGTGCGCCACGTAGTGGGGGACCGCAGCCCACAGCGAGACCGACGGGATCCCCGCCTGCACGAACGCGTCCGACAGCACTCCGGTGATTCCCGTCGGCCCCTCGTACCGGCTCAACTCCAACCCGAGCCGTTTGGCCGCGTCAGCGCTGTCGGCCGTCCCCGACACAGGGACCGGCCGGGTGTGCGGGGTGTCGGCGAGCAGGGCGCCGAGCAAGACGGTCATCTCCACGTTCATCGCCTCGGCGAAGTCCACGAGCTGTGAGCAGAACGACCGCCAGCGGTAGTTGGGCTCGGGACCGAGGACCAGGATCACGTCGCGATCAGCCTCCGGGAGCACGCAAGCGGACACGCCGGTGACCGGCCACTCGATTCGACGGGTGACACCGTCCTTCTGTCGGATGGTCGGTCGGGTGGACTGATAGTCGTAGAACTCGTCGGGATCGATCTCCCAGACTGAGGTCGCGTTCCACTCCAGCGCCAGATGTTCCACCGCCGATGTCGCGGCGTCGGCGCCGTCGTTCCACCCGGAGAACGCCGCAATTAAAATCGGCGTGCGTAAAATTGGCAGCGCGCCGCGACGGGACGATTGGTCCCGCTCACGTGCGTTTTCGTCCGCTCCGGAGTTCATTCCAGCCAGCCTACGGCGGACTCCGATCAGTCGCGAACTAACCTGGTGGCCATGGCATCATCGGACTCCACCGCTCACGACAGGTACGACTCGACATTCCTTCAGGCCATGTCGCGTCGCGTACTCATCGGCGACGGCGCGATGGGAACGATGATTCAGGCCGCGGATCTCACGCTCGACGACTTCCGCGGCCTCGAGGGCTGCAACGAGATCCTCAACGACAGCCGACCCGACGTCCTCGCCGACATCCACCGTCAGTATCTCGACGCGGGCGCCGACGCCATCGAGACCAACACCTTCGGCTGCAACCTCTCCAACCTGGGCGACTACGACATCGCCGATCGCATCCGCGAGCTCGCGTTCAAGGGCACCTCGATCGCCCGCGGCGTGGCCGATGAGTTTGGCCCGTCCGCCGACGGCACCCCGCGTTTCGTGCTCGGCTCCATCGGACCCGGCACCAAGCTGCCGAGCCTCGGTCACACCACCTTCGCCGACATCCGCGACGCCTACTTGGACTGCGTCCTCGGGATGCTCGAGGGCGGCGCGGACGCCATCCTGATCGAGACCAGCCAGGATCTGCTGCAGCTCAAGGCCGCGGTCGTCGCCGCGCGCCGCGCCATGGAGCAGCACGGTCGGCATCTGCCGATCATCACGCACGTGACCGTCGAGACCACCGGCACCATGCTCGTCGGTTCGGAGATCGGTGCGGCCCTGGCCGCGATCGAACCGCTGGGGGTCGACGTCATCGGACTCAACTGCGCGACCGGCCCCACCGAGATGAGCGAGCACCTCCGCTACCTCTCCAAGCACGCCCGGATCCCGGTGTCGGTGATGCCGAACGCCGGTCTGCCCGTTCTCGGGAAGAACGGCGCCGAGTACCCGCTGACCCCGGAGGAGATGGCGGCGGCCCTGTCCGGCTTCGTCGCCGACTACGGACTGCAGTTCGTCGGCGGCTGTTGCGGCAGCACGCCCGAACACATCCGGCAGGTCGCCGAGGCGGTCAAGCAGGTGACCCCGGCGCCCCGCACTCCGGAGCACGAGTCGGAGATCTCGTCGCTGTACACGGCCGTCCCGTTCGATCAGGACGTCAGCTTCCTGGTGATCGCCGAGCGCACCAACTCCAACGGCTCCAAGGCCTTCCGCGAGGCGATGATCGGTGCGGACTACGAGAAGTGCCTCGACATCGCGAAGGCGCAGACGCGCGACGGCGCGCACATGCTCGACCTGAACGTCGACTACGTCGGTCGCGACGGCGCAGCCGACATGACCGCGCTCGCGTCCCGCCTGGCGACCGCATCCACGCTGCCGATCATGATCGACTCCACCGAGCCCGAGGTGATTCGGGCCGGACTGGAACACCTCGGCGGCCGCTGTGCGGTGAACTCGGTGAACTACGAGGACGGCGACGGCCCCGACTCACGGTTCGCTCGCATCATGGCGCACGTGATCGAGCACGGCGCCGCCGTCGTCGCGCTGACGATCGACGAGCAGGGTCAGGCCCGCACCGCCGACCACAAGGTCGCGATCGCCGAACGGCTGATCACCGACCTCACCACCACGTGGGGTCTCGACGAGGAGGACATCATCATCGATGCCCTCACCTTCCCGATCTCCACCGGCCAGGAGGAGGTCCGTCGCGACGGCATCGAGACCATCGAGGCCATCCGCCGGCTCAAGGCCTCGCACCCGCAGATCCACTTCACGCTCGGCGTCTCGAACATCTCGTTCGGTCTCAACCCGGCCGCGCGCCAGGTCCTGAACTCGGTGTTCCTCCACGAGTGCGTGCAGGCCGGACTCGACACCGCCATCGTGCACGCCTCCAAGATCCTGCCGATGGCGCGGATCCCCGACGAGCAGCGCGAGACCGCGCTCGACCTCGTCTACAACCGTCGCGGCACCGAGGGCACCACGGCCGCGGCCGGCCCGGACTACGATCCGCTGCAGAAGCTGATGGAGCTGTTCGAGGGCGTCTCGGCCGCCTCGGCGCGCGAATCGCGTGCCGCGGAACTTGCCGCGCTCCCGCTGTTCGAGCGACTGGAGCGGCGCATCGTCGACGGCGACAAGAACGGGCTGATCGACGACCTCGACGAGGCTCGCAAGACAGTCCCGCCGCTGGACATCATCAACGAGACCCTGCTGTCGGGGATGAAGACGGTCGGTGAGCTCTTCGGCTCCGGGCAGATGCAGCTGCCGTTCGTGCTGCAGTCCGCCGAGGTGATGAAGGCATCGGTGGCGCATCTGGAGCAGTTCATGGAGGCCACCGACGCCGCAGGCAAGGGCAAGATCGTCCTCGCCACGGTCAAGGGCGACGTCCACGACATCGGCAAGAACCTCGTCGACATTATCCTCAGCAACAACGGCTACGACGTCGTCAACATCGGCATCAAGCAGCCCATCGCGACGATTCTGTCGGCCGCCGAGGACAGCGGCGCCGATGTGATCGGCATGTCCGGTCTCCTCGTGAAGTCGACCGTCGTCATGAAGGAGAACCTCGAGGAGATGAACTCCCGAGGCAAGACCGGCATCCCGGTGCTGCTCGGCGGCGCGGCCCTCACCCGCACCTACGTCGAGGACGATCTCGCCGACATCTACGAGGGCGACGTCCGGTACGCCCGCGACGCGTTCGAGGGCTTGACCCTGATGGACGAGGTCATGGCCATCAAGCGCGGCGAGGGCCCGGATCCCGACAGCGAAGAGGCGAAGGCGGCGGCCGCCAAGGTCGCCGAACGCAAGGCGCGCCGTCAGCGGTCCAAGCGGATCGCGGAGAAGCGCAAGGCGGCCGAGGTGCCGGTGGAGGTTCCCGCCCGCTCCGACGTCGTCGCAGACAACGAGGTTCCCGAGCCGCCGTTCTGGGGGACCCGCATCGTCAAGGGGATCCCGGTCGCGGACTATCTCTCGATGCTCGACGAGCGCGCACTCTTCCTGGGCCAGTGGGGACTGCGCGGCACGCGCGGCGACGGCGGGCCGGACTACGACGAATTGGTCGAGACCGAGGGTCGGCCGCGGCTGCGCGAATGGATCGACCGGCTGTCGACTCAGGGGATCCTGCAGCACGCCGCCGTCGTGTACGGATTCTTCCCCGCGGTCAGCGAGGGCGATGTGGTGCACGTGCTGGAATCGCCCGACCCAGCGTCGCCCATCCGCCACAGCTTCGAGTTCCCGCGCCAGCAGCGCCCGCGCTTCCTGTGCATCGCCGACTTCATCCGGTCCAGGGAGCAGGCGCTCGCCGACGGGAAGGTCGACGTTCTGCCGTTCCAGCTCGCGACGATGGGAACCCCGATCGCGGACTTCGCGAACAAGCTGTTCGCCGAGAACGACTACCGCAACTACTTGGAAGTCCACGGCATCGGCGTGCAGCTGACCGAGGCGCTCGCCGAGTACTGGCATCAGCGGATCCGGGCAGAGTTGTCGTTCACCGGCGGCGTGGTCGCCGACGAGGATCCCGACCATCCGCAGGGCTTCTTCGACCTCGAATACCGCGGCGCCCGCTACAGCTTCGGGTACGGCGCGTGCCCCGACCTGGCCGATCGCGCGAAGATGATCGACCTGTTGGAGCCGGGACGGATCGGCGTCGAACTGTCGGAGGAGCTGCAGCTGCATCCCGAACAGTCCACCGACGCGTTCATCCTGCACCACCCCGAGGCCAAGTACTTCAACACCTAGGGGCAGGACACTAGGGTGGGGGTCGAGCGCACTGCGCTCGACCCCCACTCTTCTCTTCGAAAGGCTGGAGTCTGTGACCGACGATCAGGAGGCCGACGGTCGGCGTCTGCCGCGCGCCGTCCTCTGGGACATGGACGGGACCCTCCTCGACACCGAGCCGCTCTGGACCATCGCGATGGAGCAGTTCGCCGAGAAGCTCGGCATCGAGATGACCCCGGAACTGCGCACCGCGACGATGGGCAACAGTTCCGTCGACGCCCTGACCAAGGTGTACGACGCGGCCCGTGTCCCGGACTCGGGGCGCGACTTCGACGGCGACGAGGCCTGGATGGTGCAGCAGGTGCTCGCCCTGTTCGCCGACGATCTCCGGTGGCGACCCGGCGCGGTCGACGCCCTGGAGTTGGTGGCGGCCGCAGACATTCCGATGGTGTTGGTGACCAACACCATCCGGGAGGTCACCGACACCATGCTCGACGTCCTGGGCCGCGACCGCTTCGTCGCGACCGTGTGTGGAGACGAGGTGGCGGCGGGCAAACCCGAGCCGCACATCTATCGGCGCGCCGCCGAACTGGTCGGCGTTCCGATCGGGGAGTGCCTGGCGTTCGAGGACTCGCCCGTCGGCGCCGCCGCGACCTTCGCCGCGGGCGTTCCGTCCATCGTCATCCCGTCCGCTGTTCCGGTGCGCGCGCGCCCGACGTTCACCTTCCGCGAGACCCTGGAAGGACTGACCCTCGACGATCTCGCCGCCGCCTGCCGAGTGGGCACCCGATCGGGCGCGGCCGCGCGCGACGTGCAAAAATACGAGGCGTGAAAACCTTCGACGAACTCTTCTCTGAGCTGGCCGACAAGGCGCAGAAGCGCCCGGAGGGCAGCGGCACCGTCGATGCATTGGACCGGGGCGTCCATACGCTCGGGAAGAAGATCATCGAGGAGGCGGGCGAAGTCTGGTTGGCCGCCGAGCATGAGTCCGACGAGGCGCTCTCCGAGGAGATCTCGCAACTCGTCTACTGGCTGCAGGTCATGATGATCAAGCGGGGTCTGACTCCCGCCGACATCTACCGCTACCTCTGATCTCGCTCGACCACAGTCCCGCCGCACCTCACGTTTTCTGATCGGAGCCAACCATGTTGCGCGTCGCCGTCCCGAACAAGGGCGCCCTGTCCGAAGCCGCTTCCGGAATCCTCTCCGAAGCCGGCTACCGCAAGCGGTCCGACCCCAAGGACCTCACCGTCATCGACGTCGCCAACGAGGTCGAGTTCTACTTCCTCCGCCCGCGCGACGTCGCCATCTACGTCAGCTCCGGCACTCTCGACCTCGGCATCACCGGCCGCGACCTGGCCGCCGACTCCGGATCCGAGATCATCGAGGAGGTTCCGCTCGGCTTCGGGTCGTCGACGTTCCGCTACGCGGCTCCCGCCGAACAGGCGTGGACCGTCGAGAGCCTGGAAGGCAAACGGATCGCGACGTCGTATCCGAATCTGGTCCGCAAGGACCTCGCCGCTCGCGGTCTGGAGGCCGAGATCATTCGGCTCGACGGTGCCGTGGAGATCTCGATTCAGCTCGGCGTCGCCGACGCGATCGCTGACGTCGTCGGTTCGGGCCGCACGCTGCGGCTGCACGGTCTGACCGCGTTCGGCGAGTCGCTGTGCGATTCGGAGGCCGTGCTGGTCCGCAATCCGGCCCGACCGGAGCCGACGAAGGCTGCACTCCAGTTCATCAAGCGCGTCCAAGGCGTGGTCTTCGGCCAGCAGTACGTGATGGTCGACTACGACTGCCCCAAGGACATCCTGGACCAGGCCGTGGAGATGACGCCCGGTCTGGAGTCGCCGACCGTCTCTCCGATGCTCGACCCGGAATGGCTCGCGGTGCGCGCGATGGTCCCCCGTAAGACCCACCAGTCGCTCATGGACGATCTCTCGGCCATCGGGGTCCGTGCCATCCTCGCCTCCGACATCCGCTCCTGCCGGTTCTGACCGAGCAGGAGGCGGACGCCGCGATCACGGTTTGGTGATCGTGACGGTCTCGTTCCACTTCGACGTCGTCAGCGCGATGTCGCCGTCGGTGGTGTTGAGGACGATCTCGACGAGGTTGTTCGGCGCATCGGCGGCAACCCACGCGGTGGCGGGGTGCTCGCCCTTGAGTTGACCTGGCCCCTGGGTCGGGAAGATGGGATCGAAGTCGGTGGAGTCGAGCGTGCCGGTGATCTTCACCGCTTTCACACCGTTGTGGTCCTCGGTGCCCGCGATCTTCGGGTTCTTGAACTTGCTGAGCAGGTTCGCCAGTCCCTTGTCCTCGGACAGGACCACCGAGGGGTCGTACGAGCGCTGGCCCTCGGGTTGTGCGGTGAACGCGGTCTCGCCCTCCTTCTTCGTGTAGAGGCGACCGTCGACCACGACGAACTCAGCGCTCGTGTACTCCTCGTCGAAGCGGAAGCTGCCGCTGCCCTTCGCCGCGGGTGACGGGGTGGTCACCACATCGGCGTCCAACTCGTTGACCGGCATGCCGCGGAAGTCGGGATCGACGGCGAGGTTCAGGTGGACGCCCGAGGTGAGTCGGGTCGTCTTCGCCGCTTGATCGAGCAGGGCTTGCGCATCGGTGACGTCGACCGACGGCGGTGTGCCCGATCGACTCGTGTCGAGCGTCGGGGGCGCGGTGCTCGTCGGCTCACTCTTGGTCTCTGTGGTGCAACCGGTCAGCACGACGGCGCCGATGGCCAGGGTCGCGACCGCCGGAGCGGCCCATCTCTTCATCCGGATCGGGGCCGGTACCGAGTCGTTGTTCACAAACGGGTACACTACCCAAACTTTCGCATAGCGAAGGCTTCATGCGAAAACGTAATTCGACTAAATGATCTTCTTCATGACAAGTCTGAAGATTGTCGCGTACGCAGCGATGATCGGTGTCAGAGTCTAAGCACATTGATTCCTGTGACGGAGGAAGAACGATGGCATCCCCAGAGGTGCAGACCGATGAGACCGACGATCGCGACACCGCCGATCACAGCGCCGCTGAGCACCGGGTCAACGGACAAGGTGCCGGATCGACATCCGACGACGCGACCACCGATGTGGAGAACGACGAGTCGGTGCCGGGACCGGACCTGGGACGACAGGCCGCACCCGACGGCGGACCGCAGCTCTCGGACGTCTGGGTGTACAACGGTCGTGCGTACGACTTGACCGAGTGGATCTCGAAGCATCCCGGCGGGGAGTTCTTCATCGGGCGCACCAAGAACCGAGACATCACGTCGATCATCGGCTCGTACCATAAGGATCCGGAGCGGATCGGGCGAATGATCGAGCGGTACGCCCTCGGTCGCGACGCGGTGATCGAAGACGTGCATCCCAAGGCCAATGCGCCGGCCTTCCTGTTCAACGAGGGCTTCGACAGCTGGCGGGACACCCCGCACTACGATTTCAGCCGGAAGACGGATCTGCTCCACGCGGTGCGCGAACGGTTGGCCGAGCCGGCGATGATCCAGCGGGTCAAGCGGATGGATCGCCTCTTCGACGTCGTCGCCGTCCTGCTCGTCCTCGCCTACATCGCCGTGATCGGCCTGCGCCTCTGGGACACCTCGTGGATGCCGCTGGCCGCCTTCGTCGTCGCGATGGTGGTCCTGCGGAGTTCGCTGGCCGGCGTCGGGCACTACGCCATCCACCGCGCGCAGAAGGGGTTCAACAAGATCGCGGTGAACGCCTTCGACATCAACTACGTCGCCCTGTCGTTCGTGACCGCGGACGGGCACGCGCTGCTGCATCACCCGCATACGCAGAGCGAGGTCGACATCAAGAAGAACGTCTTCACCTTCATGATGGACCTGCCGCGCCTGTACCGCGTGCCGATCCACACGGTGCACAAGTTCGGACACACCGTCACCGGCATGACCATCCGGCTCTTCGAGATCTGCAAACTCACGCGCCAGGTCGGGATCTCCGACATGTACGGCACCTGGCGCGGCGGGCTACCGCACTTCGTCGGCGCCTTCGGCATGCGCATCCTGCTTCTCGGCGAGCTGGTCGCCTTCATCATCGCCGGCGACGTGCTCGCCTGGGTCCTGCAATTCGTCGCGACCCTGTGGGTCTCCACGTTCCTGGTGGTGGCGAGCCACGACTTCGAGCTGGAGACCGACGAGATCGAGACCGATACCGATGACTGGGCGGTGAACCAGGTGGACCAGGCGTACGACCTCGCCGTCGTCGGCAATCGGTATCTCGACTGCTTCCTCTCTGCCGGGCTGAGTTCGCACCGGGTCCATCACGTGCTGCCGTATCAGCGCAGCGGCTTCGCCAACATCATCACCGAGGACGTGCTGCGCGAAGAGTCGGCGAAGTTCGGCGTCGAATGGCTCCCCGCGAAGAGTTTCGTCACCGATCGGCTGCCCAAGCAGCTCAAGACCTACCTCGGCGCGCGTTCTCGGTCAGCCCAGGAGAACGACTGGGGCTTCTTCCGTGAGCACTTCTCGCCGCGTGCGCTGAAGACGTGCGGCGAGTACACCGTGAAGGGCTTCACCGGTATCGGCACCGTGTAAACCCGCTTCGGTATCGCACCGGCCGGTCTGCGCAGGTCAGGTACTCATTCGCATAATCGACAAAGCATTCCCATCGGACGAATCAGTCGACATGATGGAGCTACGCAAGGAAAGGACTTCGCCATGACCGCCCCCATCGACCCCGCTCCGACGGCACCTTCGACCGCCGTAGCGCCCGCCGTCGGCCCGATCATCGACGAGATCCCCGCACCCGTCACCACCGTCGCCGTCATCGAGGCCGTCGCGACCGGAGCGCCCGCGACAGTCCATCCGCAGACCCGGGCGGCTGAGCAGGTCGCCGAGCTCTACGACGACCCGGCGCTCCAGGAGCGGATCAGACGCCTGTATCGCAACACGCGCGTCCAGACCCGACACCTGGCGGTGGACCCGATGACGCCCGAGTTTCAGGAGTTCAGCTCCCGCCCGGCGACCGTGCGGACGCGGATGAACGACTACTTCCATCACGCGGTTCCGCTCGCCGTCGACGTTGCCCGCCGCGCGCTCGCCGGCGTGACCGACCCGGCCACCGAGATCGGCCAGATCATCTTCGTCACCAGCACCGGCTTCATCGCACCCGGGGTCGACGTCGCGGTGATCACCGAGCTGGGACTGGCGCCGACCGTCCATCGGGTCATCATCAACTTCATGGGCTGCGCGGCCGCGATCAATGGAATCAGCACGGCCACCGACCACGTCCGCGCCAATCCAGACAGCCGGGCGCTGCTGATCTGCCTGGAGCTCAGCTCGGTCAATGCCGTCTTCGGCGCCGATCCCGTCGAACTGGTCACGCACAGTCTGTTCGGCGACGGCTGCGGCGCGATGCTCATCGGTGCGAGCCCGGTCGGTCGCCGACTGGCGCCCGGACAGCTGGTGGTACGCGACACGTTCAGTCATCTGTTCCACGACACCGGCGACGGAATCGTCCTGGGGGTCAACGACGACGGCATCACGTGCGAGCTCGCCCAGGAGCTGCCCTCCTACATCCGCCGCGGCGTCGGTCCCGCAATCGACGCCGCGCTGAACCGTTCCCGCCTGCGGCGCGACGACATCGCCCACTGGGCGATTCATCCTGGCGGCCCGGCGATCATCGAGCAGTCCGTCGCGGCGCTGGATCTGCCGCCGGACCGAGCGGCGACCAGCTGGGAGGTGCTCGCCGAGTACGGAAACATGCTGAGCGTCTCGCTGGTCTTCGTCCTCGAGAAACTCATCGCCGCCGGCGCGCACGGCCGTGGGCAGGCGCCCGAGACCGGCGTGGCCTTCTCCTTCGCCCCGGGCGTGGCGCTCGAAGGCATGCTGTTCGATCTGGTCTGCTGACGATGAAACTCCTCCGGTTCCTGTTCTCGGTCTCCTGGACGGGGATCGCCGCCGCCGTGGTGATGGGCTTGATCGGCGGCGGCGCGAACGCCTACCTCGTCACCCAGATCAACGGGGCCGTCGCCCCGCCCGGCGCCGGCGAGCCCCCGAGTTGGCAGCGATTCGCCGTCACCATCGCGGTGGTGATCGTCGCAGGTCTGATCTCACAGGTCCTGCTGATCCGGCTGGCGCAGGACGCGATCTACCGACTCCGCGCCAAACTCAGCGCGGGCGTCGTGTCTGCGCCGCTCGAGCACCTGGAGCGACTCGGCACCCACCGATTGCTGGCGACCCTCACCGAAGACGTGCGTGCACTGTCGATGGCGGTATCGGCCATCCCGAGCATGTGCGTCGACGTGGCCACGATCATCGGCTGCCTGACCTATCTGGCAATCCTGTCGGCACCGCTGTTCGCGATCCAGGTGGGCGCCACGCTGATCGCCATCGCGATCGTCGAATCGTTCCTGCGCCACGTCCGCAGCATCTTCCGCGCGGCCCGCGAACGCGAGGACGATCTGCTCAACTCGTTCCACGCGGTGAGCGTCGGGATCAAGGAGCTGAAAGGGCATCGTGCACGGCGCCGGGACTTCATGGACAACCGGCTGCTCGGCGCGGCGGCCGACCTGCGGGGCAAGAACATCGAGGCGGGCGTCAAGTTCACCGTCGCCCAGAACTTCGGACAGGTGCTGCAGTTGGCGACGATGGCCGTCGTCCTCTTCGGGGTCGCCCGGTGGATGGACCTGCCGCAGGAGACGATGGTCGGCTACGTCATCGTCACCACGTTCCTCGCCATGCCGATGCAGAACTTCATGGGCCGGATCCCGGATCTGCTGCGTGGCGACGTCTCACTCAAGAAGATCCAGCTCCTGGAACTGTCGATGGAGGCGCTGCACGACGAGGAGGCGCTTCCGTACGTCGAACGGCCGCCCGTCGATTCCGCGCGCGTGGAACTCACCGGTGTCAGCTACACCTACCTCACCGAGCAGGGGCCGCTCGGTCCGCCGCCACCCGGCGGCGGCCGCCCCGCTGACCGGAGATCCCATCCCGACGTCAACTGGTCCAGCGGAGGACGTACCGAGACCGTCCCGGACGGCCGACTGCCGCAGCGGCCGGGACGCGCCGGGGGACCGCCGCCGCCTCCCGGTCGCCAGGGCCCACCGCCACCGGACGGTCGCGGACCCGGCGCCGTCGGCGGTCCGCTGCCGACCGGCTTCCACCTCGGCCCCGTCGACGCGGTGTTCGAGCCCGGACAGATCACCTTCATCGTCGGCGGCAACGGCAGCGGGAAGTCGACGTTGGCCAAGCTCATCACCGGCCTGTACGTGCCGCAGCAGGGGAGCATCGCCGTCAACGGCGAGAAGATCGTCCACGACAACATCGAGTGGTTCCGGCAGAACACCGCCGCGATCTTCACCGACTTCCACCTGTTCGACGAATACCTCGGCTTCGACGGTCCCGACCTCGACGACCGGGTTCGCGATCACCTCCGCATGCTGCGGATCGACGACAAGGTAACCGTCCAGGACGGCAGATTGTCGACCGTCGCGCTGTCGCAGGGGCAGCGCAAGCGACTGGCCCTGGTGACCGCGCTCCTCGAGGACCGACCCGTCTACCTGTTCGACGAATGGGCCGCCGACCAGGAGCCCGCCTTCCGGGACACCTTCTACCGCGAGATCCTCGGCGAACTCGCCGCCCGTGGCAAGACGGTCATCGTCATCACCCACGACGACCGCTACTTCGACGTCGCCGACCAGCTCATCAAACTCGAGATCGGCGCCCTCGCGCCCCGCTGACCCCGCTACCGCTGGGCGACGATCAGATCCGTCTGCGCCGACCGACCGAGGAAGCCGGTGACGTCGTACAGATCAGCGAAGGTGGCGCCGTAACCGCGGGCGCCGATCGCCAGGTCGGCGTCGATGCCCAGCCACGGCGAGGTCGGCGGCGCGGTCAAGTGGGCCGTCGTGTCCATGTTCATCCACGACCACTCGAGCGGATTCAGCCGTGTGCCGACACCGTTAGCGACGTCGAGAACGGTGAATATCGACTCGAGGTTCGTCATCTGCTCGCCGGCGACCAACGGAATCGCCGGGCGGATCCAGACTGCCGGAGTCGCGCCGTTGCGGCCGGGCTGCCGGGCGGTGACCGTTGTTCCGATGAAGCCGACCTTGCCCCACGGCACCGCGCCCTCGTCCTCGGTCGGGAAGCCGACGATCCGCCGCAACTCGTCCGGTCCGGCGGGGAGCGGTTCGAGCGGGGAATGCACGACCGGGGCGCTGTCTGCCTCGAGCATCCGCCAGGCGACCGCCCGAGCGGCGAGGCGAAACCGACCGTCGGGCAGTTGCGTCTCGAGATCGGCCTGCACCATCGAGATCCGCTTGCCCGGACGCGGGATGGTGGCGCGCACCCGGTTCACCCCGAGACCAACCTGACCGATGATCTCGTTGGTGACCCGCGCGAACTGCTGACCGTCGTCGGGCACGGCCCGCTGCATCGCGCGCATGAGCAGTCCGGACGGCGGACCGCCGTGCTGCATATCCTGCGACCAGACGCTCGCGGTCGCCATCGTCGGCTGAAAGTACTCGTACCCGGGATCGCTGCCCTCGGGTGTGGACAGCGGCTCGTAATAGCAGCTGTAAGGCACCTCGCTCAAGTCCATACCGGCACTCTATGACAAGGTTGTCGGTGCGCACTTCGGGTGTCCGGTCAGCGGCGCTCCCATGCCGGCCAGGCCTCGACGATCGGAGTCAGTCGGCCCCGATCTTGGAGGAAACAGCACGATGGCGACTTCCGGCCCCTTCGTCATAGGCGACCGCGTTCAGCTCACCGACTCGAAGGGACGCAAGTTCACGGTGGTGCTGGAGGAGGGCAAACAGTTCCACACGCATCGCGGCGGAATCCTCCACGACGACCTCATCGGCGCCGACGAGGGCACCATCGTCGAGGCGACATCGGGCACCCAGTACCTCGCGCTGCGCCCCCTGCTGACCGACTACATCGTGTCGATGCCGCGCGGCGCCCAGGTGATCTACCCGAAGGATTCGGCGCAGATCGTCACCGAGGGCGACATCTTCCCGGGCGCCCGGGTGCTGGAAGCCGGTGCGGGTTCGGGTGCACTGACGCTGTCGCTGCTGCGGGCCGTCGGCACCCAGGGCTCGGTGTTGTCGTACGAAGTGCGCGAAGACCACGCCGAACACGCGGTCCGCAATGTGGAGACCTTCCTGGGAACCACGCCCGACAACTGGACCCTGCGGATCGGCGACCTCGCCGACCACGATCCCGCCGAACAGGTCGACCGGGTCATCCTCGACATGGTGACGCCGTGGGACTGCCTCGAGGTGGTGGCCAAGACCCTGCAGCCGGGCGGTGTGCTGACCGTGTACGTCGCCACCGTCACCCAGCTGTCGCGCCTCATCGAAGCGCTCCGTGAGCAGCAGTGCTGGACGGAGCCGCGCGCCTGGGAGTCCCTGGTCCGAGACTGGAGCGCCGTCGGCCTCGCGGTGCGCCCCGAGCACCGCATGCAGGGCCACACCGCATTCCTGATCACCGCGCGACGGCTCGCTGACGGGACCGAAACGCTTCGGATGCAACGTCGACCGACCCGCGGCTGACCCACGCAGTTGACCCCGACAGACCTTCACGCGGGTAGCGTTGAGGGTATTCCGCCGGCAAAGGAGGCACGATGACCGAGTCCGATCAATCGCCCAGCAGCAGTGTCGAGTTCTCGACCATGCAGCAGCGCGTCGAGAGTCTCACCGTGCGCAACAGCAAGCTCACCGAGATGCTCAAGGAGGCCCGTCAGCAACTCATCGCCTTGCGCGAGGAAGTCGACAATCTGGGCCAGCCGCCGAGCGGCTACGGCGTCCTGTTGCACGTCTGCGACGACGACACCGTCGACGTCTTCACATCCGGCCGCAAAATGCGCTTGACGTTGTCTCCGAACATCGATCCGACCACCCTGCATCGCGGCCAGTCGTTGCGGCTCAACGAGGCGCTGACCGTGGTCGAGGCGCTCGGCTACGACGCCGTCGGCGAGATCAGCACCCTGCGCGAGGTCCTCGCCGACGGGCAGCGTGCGCTGGTGGTCGGCCACAGCGACGAGGAGCGGATCGTTCACCTCGCGCACTCGCTGATCAAGGAAGACGAGGGCGGCGACAGCAGTCGCAAGCTGCGTCCCGGCGACTCGCTGATGATCGACGCCAAGGCCGGATACGCCCTGGAACGGATCCCGAAGGCGGAGGTCGAAGATCTGGTCCTCGAAGAGGTTCCGGACGTCGACTACGAGGACATCGGCGGCCTGCGACGTCAGATCGAGCAGATCCGCGACGCCGTCGAACTGCCGTTCCTGCACAAGGACCTGTTCCGCGAGTACTCACTGCGACCGCCGAAGGGCGTCCTGCTGTACGGACCTCCCGGAAACGGCAAGACCCTCATCGCCAAGGCCGTCGCGAACTCGCTCGCCCGCAAGATCGCCGAAGTGCAGGGCGACGACGCCCACGAGGCCAAGTCGTACTTCCTGAACATCAAGGGGCCCGAGCTCCTCAACAAGTTCGTCGGCGAGACCGAGCGGCACATCCGCCTGATCTTCCAGCGGGCGCGCGAGAAGGCGTCCGAGGGCACCCCCGTGATCGTCTTCTTCGACGAGATGGACTCGATCTTCCGCACCCGCGGCTCCGGCGTCTCCTCGGATGTCGAGACCACTGTCGTGCCGCAGCTGCTCAGTGAGATCGACGGTGTGGAGGGCCTCGAGAACGTCATCGTGATCGGCGCGTCGAACCGCGAGGACATGATCGACCCCGCGATCCTGCGGCCCGGCCGCCTGGACGTGAAGATCAAGATCGAGCGTCCGGACGCCGAGTCGGCGGGCGACATCTTCTCCAAGTACCTCACCGCGGATCTGCCGTTGCATCCGGAGGATCTCGCCGAGTTCGGCGGCGATCGCCAGGCCTGTGTCGACGGAATGATCCAGCGGGTCGTGGAGCGGATGTACGCCGAGACCGACGACAACCGATTCCTCGAGGTCACCTACGCCAACGGCGACAAGGAGATCATGTACTTCAAGGACTTCAACTCGGGCGCGATGATTCAGAACATCGTCGACCGGTCGAAGAAGTACGCGATCAAGTCGTTTCTCGACACCGGCCAGTCCGGCCTTCGGATCACTCACCTGCTCGATTCCATCCTGGACGAGTTCTCGGAGAACGAGGACCTGCCGAACACCACGAATCCCGACGACTGGGCGCGGATCTCCGGTAAGAAGGGCGAGCGGATCGTGTACATCCGCACCCTCGTCACCGGCAAGAGCGGCGGTGCCAGCCGGGCGATCGACACCGAGTCGAACACCGGCCAGTACCTCTGATCCGGTCCGGCGTCATTTCGACGCCGGACAAACAGTCCTTTCCGCGTGTTTCGCGCGGGAAGTGTGGCTACTGTGCCCACTATGAACACTCCTGGCGCGGTTCCCCTGCGCGTCCGTGTCGGCCAGTCGTCGCCGGTGCTCGTCACCGCACCGGCGGCGACACTCGGCCGCACCCCGGAGAACGACGTCGTCGTCAATCACCCGCTCGTCTCTCGCCTGCATGCGGCATTCGAGTGGTCCGACGGGTGGCGCGTCGTCGACCGGGGGAGCACCAACGGAATCTTCGTCGACGGCCTGCGGCAGTCCACCGTCACCGTCACCGGGACGGTGCGGATCCGGCTCGGCGACGCGCAGACGGGCCCGGAGGTGGAGTTGGCGCCGCACGTGTCGGCGCCGACGATCGTGCCGC
This sequence comes from Gordonia hydrophobica NBRC 16057, assembly GCF_001592365.1. Taxonomy (GTDB): domain Bacteria; phylum Actinomycetota; class Actinomycetes; order Mycobacteriales; family Mycobacteriaceae; genus Gordonia; species Gordonia hydrophobica. Next base: position 389 of record NZ_BCWU01000020.1, on the reverse strand, counting down.
CGTCCCGGCCGATCCCAACCCAACCCCAGAACCCCCAACCACAGAACTCCCAACCACAGAACTCCCAACCGCCGTCCCGGCCGGTGCCCGCGCAGGCGCAACGCAGACCGGCGCCACCGAGAGTGCAGCCACCGGCCCAGCAGGCGCCGCCGCCCCGGTTCGGCGCCCTTCCGGATGCACCGCATCTGGCCGCGCTGCACCAGAACGCCTCCGCCGTGTTCCAAGTGCCGGAGTCGTTGCGTGCCCGCCAGCAACCCATCTCGATGACGGGCGTGCAGACCATCGGTCGCACCCCGGACAACGACATCGTCGTCAGCGACGTCCTCGCCTCCCGTCGCCACGCACGGATCACCGCCTCTGCGGAGGGTCTGCTGCTGGAGGACCTGGGC
>NZ_BCWU01000019.1 GCF_001592365.1 Gordonia hydrophobica NBRC 16057 | reverse complement strand
GCCCCCGAAGTCTCACCGGCGCAGCCTGCACACCGCGGAGAGGCAGCCCGTGCGCTCGCGAACGTCGAGTCGTCGTCCGACGTGACGGTGGACCGTTACCTGTACCCGACGACGACCGGCGATCGGGACGATCGCCAGAACTGGGCCGACGTGTACCTGCCGCCGGGCGAGCATGAGAAGAACAGTGTGCCTCTCGTAGTCCTCATTCACGGTGGCGGGTGGGAATCCAAGCTCGGGGCCGACGTGTTCGTCTCACTGTCCAAGCGCCTTGCTGAACGCGGGTTGGCGGTCTACAACCTCGAGTACCGCCGAGTCGGGTCCGGCGGCGGATGGCCGACCACATTCAAAGACGTGGCGGCGGCGCTCGACTTCGTACCGCACGTCCAGTCTGCGTTGCCAGAGATCTCGCTGCACAACGCCATCGTCGTCGGACACTCTGCGGGCGGACAGTTGGCGATGTGGTCGGGCACCAGGCACAACCTCGAACCCGACGAGATCGGTGCCAGTCCGGTGTTCAGGCCCACTTACGCGATCTCCCTCGCCGGCACACTCGACATGCGGCAGGCGGTGCTCAACGGAAACCCCCGTGCCCGTCGAGTGATGGGCGGCCTGCCCAGTGAAGTGCCGTCGCACTACACGTCGGTCAGTCCCATCGAGAATATCGACCCCGACATGCCCATCATCGCGATGACCGGCACCGCTGACACCGTGGTCCCGCCCAGCATGTCGTCGAACTACGTCAAAGCAGTGAAGAAGGCGGGCGGTCGCGGGGCCCTCGTCACTTTTCCCGGCGTCGACCACACTCGGATCGTCGCCCCCGACGCGGAGACCTTTCCACAGATCATCGAGACCATCAGCCGAGCAGCGCACGACGCACACGAGGACTGACTCCCGACGGTCAACGCCCCGCGAATGCGTCGACGACCTCCGTCTGCAGGTTGCTGAGGTACCAGACCATGACGAGCAGCGCCCAGACCAGGCACGTCATCCCGGCCCAGACGGCCAGGTTGGTTCGACGGTAATGGACCAGGCAGGCTGTGAATTCGCGGAGAAAGCCCGCAGGAACGTAGTACGCGGCCGTCGGCGCCCCGACCACGGTCGCCTCAATGCCGAGTCGTCGCGTTAACGATGCCGTGCGCAAGACGTGGAAGTTGCTCGTCACCACGGTAAGCGATGTGCCCCGTCCCCTTTCCGCGAGGAGGGCCTTCGAGTTGATCAGATTCTCCTCGGTGTTGGTGGACGCGTCCTCGCGGACGATGCGTCGCTCGTCGACGCCTGCGTCGATCGCGTACCGAGCCATGGCCTCGGCTTCGGAAATCACCTCGTCGTCGCCCTTTCCGCCGGAGAGCACGAACAGCGGTCGGCCACCGGGGCCCGTCGCCGCGTCGAGGACCTCGATCCCCCGATCGATTCGTGAGCCCAACAGGGGCGTGACTTCTTCGCCACGGAGTCCAGCACCGAGCACGACGACGGCGTCGGGTGAACCAGGTCGACTGATTCGGTCGTATAGCACCGCGTAAGCGGTGTATCCGAGAAGCTCCACCACGACCATAGCGATCGGGACGACGACCAGCGGCACAACGACTGTGATGAACACATACGACTCGATCGACGTCACCGCGATCACCGTGCCTACCGCCGCACAGAGGCTCGCGAGGAGAAGGCCGCCGAAGACGGCCGGCACCAGCGTCGCGATGCGGATCCCCTCGCGACGGACCACGGTGACCGTGTTGATCAGAAGGTATGCACCGGCCGCCGCCATCGCGAAGAAGATCAGCAGTACCGGTCCGAAGACGGCGAGGTCGGAGACATCGGACTCGGGAGACACCCACGACGCCAGCAGCGCCGCGAAAATCCAGGTGACGATCAAGCACCCGATGATGGCCAGCCCGTAACCGGTTCTGCGCGGTTCCCTGATGATCCACGCTGCGGTTCCCAACCACAGAACCAAGGCGAGGACGCCCGCCGCAACCACCGCACCAACCACTGAACTCCTTCAGCCGAACGCCCGCTACGTACCAACCGTATCGCGGCGCAAGAGCAGTCCCCGGTTCGACACACTCTCGCTCGGCCGGGGTGCCGTCGCCGAGTCAGGCGACGGAACCCCGGCCTCCGGTTCACCGCTGCGCGACCAGCGTCGGCGTGATCGGCGACGGGAGCTGCGTCGAGCCCATCAGGTAGGCGTCGGCACCGGCAGCAGCGCTACGACCTTCTGCGATGGCCCAGACGATCAACGACTGGCCGCGACCGCAGTCGCCGGCGACGAAGACACCCGGCAGGCCGGTGGCGCCGAAGTCGTCGCCGCGCGCGATGTTGCCGCGCTCGTTGTAGGAGACGCCCAGCTTGTCGAGCAGATCTCCGCGCTCGGGGCCGACGAAGCCCATCGCCAGCAGAACGAGGTCGGCCTTCAACTCGAAGTCCGAACCCTCCACCTTCTCGAAACGACCGTTCACCATCGCGACCTCGTGCGCCTTGAGCGCAGTGATCGTGCCGTTCTCGCCTTCGAACGACTCGGTGTTCACGCTGTACACGCGCTCACCGCCTTCTTCATGGGCGGAGGAGACGCGGAACATCAGCGGGTACGTCGGCCACGGCGTCGAGTCGGCGCGCTCGATCGGCGGCTTCGGCATGATCTCGAACTGGTGCACCTTCGCAGCGCCCTGACGCAGTGCGGTGCCGAGGCAGTCCGCGCCGGTGTCGCCGCCGCCGATGATGACGACGTGCTTGCCTTCCGCGCTGATCTGCCCGTCGACGACGTCGCCGTGCTGCACGCGGTTGGACTGCGGCAGGTACTCCATCGCCTGATGGATGCCGTCCAGCTCACGGCCCGGGATCGGCAGATCGCGGCCGATCGTGGAACCGTTCGCGAGAATCACCGCGTCGTAGTCGTTGCGGAGCTGCTCCACAGTCACATCGACGCCGACGTTCACGCCGGTGGAGAACACCGTGCCCTCGGCACGCATCTGCGCCAGCCGCCGGTCGATGATCCGCTTCTCCATCTTGAACTCCGGGATGCCGTAGCGGAGGAGTCCACCGATGCGATCGGCGCGTTCGAGGACGGTGACGTCGTGGCCGGCTCGCGTCAGTTGCTGCGCGGCAGCCAGACCCGCGGGACCCGAGCCCACCACCGCGACCTTCTTACCGGTGCGCTGCGTCGGCAGAATCGGGTCGACGGTGCCGTCGTCGAACGCCTTCTCGATCAGCTCGCGCTCCACCTGCTTGATGGTGACCGCGGGCTGATTGATCCCGAGAACGCACGACGCCTCGCACGGTGCCGGGCACAACCGCCCGGTGAACTCCGGGAAGTTGTTGGTGGCGTGCAGCCGGTCCATGCCCTCGGCCCACTGGTCGCGATACACCAGGTCGTTCCATTCGGGAACCAGGTTCCCGAGTGGACAACCGTTGTGGCAGAACGGGACACCGCAGTCCATGCATCGGCTCGCCTGCGTCCGCAGCGTCTGCTTGTCGAAGTCTGTGTAGACCTCTTTCCAGTCCATCAACCGCAGGTCGACGGGTCGCCGAACCGGCGTCTCCCGCTCGGTGTGCTTGAGAAAACCCCTCGGATCAGCCACGTGCCGCCTCCATGATCGCTTCGTTCACATCTCGTCCGGAGCGCTCAGCGGCATCGATGGCGATGAGCACTCTCTTGTAATCGCGGGGCATCACCTTCACGAAATGCCCCTGGGCCGTTGCCCAGTCGTCGAGGATCGCCGCAGCGACCGGCGAACCGGTCTCGTCGCGATGCTCGGTCAGCAGACCCGACAGGACCGACAGGTCGTCGGCGTCGAGGGTCTCGAGTTCCACCAGCTCGGTGTTGAGGTTGTCCTCGAACTCACCGTGCGGGTTGTAGACGTAGGCGACGCCGCCGGACATGCCTGCCGCGAAGTTGCGGCCGGTGCGTCCGAGGATCACCGCGGTGCCGCCGGTCATGTACTCGCAGCCGTGGTCGCCCACGCCTTCGACGACCGCCTGCACGCCCGAGTTGCGCACGCAGAAGCGCTCACCGACGCGGCCGCGGAGGAAGATCTTGCCGCCTGTGCCACCGAACGCGATCACGTTGCCGCCGATGATGTTGTCTTCCGCGACGAACTCCGCGGGCGCCTTATGCGACGGCCGAACGACGATCTTGCCGCCGGAGAGTCCCTTACCGACGAAGTCGTTCGCGTCGCCCTCGATGCGCATGGTGATGCCGCGCGGCACGAAGGCGCCGAAGCTGTTGCCCGCCGACCCGGTGAAGTCGATCGAGATGGTGCCCTCGGGCAGACCCGGCGCTCCGTACGCCTTGGTGACCTCGTGGCCGAGCATGGTGCCGACGGTTCGGTTGACGTTGCTGATCGGCGACGACAGCGTGACGCGGGTCCCGGATTCGATGGCCGCGCGGGCCTTCTCGATCAACTCGTTGTCGAGCGCCTTCGCCAGACCGTGATCCTGTTTGCCAGAGCAGTAGAGGTCCTGGTTCATGAACGGCGACTCCGGCGTCGTCAGGATCGGCGACAGATCGAGTTTGCCCGCCTTGTGGTCGCGCCAGTGCGCCATCGCCTTGCCGGTATCGAGCGCCTCGATGTGGCCGACGGCGTCCTGCAAGGTGCGGAAACCCAACCGCGCCAACAGTTCACGGACTTCCTCGGCGATGTAGAGCATGAAGTTCTCGACGAACTCCGGCTTGCCCGAGAACCGCTCACGCAACAGCGGATTCTGCGTGGCGACGCCGACCGGGCAGGTGTCGAGGTGGCAGACGCGCATCATGATGCAGCCCGAGACCACCAGCGGAGCGGTCGCGAAACCGAACTCCTCGCCGCCGAGCAACGCAGCGATCATCACGTCACGCCCCGTCTTCAGCTGGCCGTCGACCTGCACGACGATGCGGTCGCGCAGACCGTTGAGAAGCAGCGTCTGCTGCGTCTCGGCGAGGCCGATCTCCCACGGAGCGCCCGCATGCTTCAGCGAGGTCAGCGGGCTGGCGCCGGTGCCGCCGTCGTGTCCGGAGATCAGCACGACGTCGGCGTGCGCCTTGGACACACCGGCCGCGACGGTGCCGACACCGAGCTCCGAGACCAGCTTCACGTGGATCCGCGCCTGCGGGTTCGCGTTCTTCAGGTCGTGAATCAGCTGCGCCAGGTCCTCGATCGAGTAGATGTCGTGGTGCGGCGGCGGCGAGATGAGGCCGACGCCCGGCGTGCTGCCGCGGACCTCGGCGATCCACGGGTACACCTTGTGCGGCGGCAGCTGGCCGCCCTCACCCGGCTTGGCGCCCTGGGCCATCTTGATCTGGATGTCGGTGCAGTTGCTCAGGTAGTAACTGGTAACGCCGAAGCGGCCCGAGGCCACCTGCTTGATGGCGCTGCGTCGCCAGTCACCGTTCTCGTCGTGCGTGAAGCGGCGCGGATCCTCGCCGCCCTCCCCCGAGTTCGACCGCCCGCCGAGACGATTCATCGCGATCGCGAGAGTCTCATGCGCCTCAGCCGAGATGGAGCCGTAGCTCATCGCGCCGGTCGAGAAGCGCTTGACGATCTCGCTGGCCGGCTCCACCTTGTCGAGCGGGATGGGGTCCCGGTCGCCGAAGTTGAAGTCGAACAGACCACGCAGGGTGCCCAGCCGAGCAGCCTGGTCGTCGACCATCTTCGTGTACTCCTTGAACACCGAGTACTGGCCGGTGCGGGTGGAGTGCTGCAGCTTGAACACCGTGTCCGGGTTGAACAGGTGGTACTCGCCCTCGCGGCGCCACTGGTACTCGCCGCCCACCTCGAGCTCGCGGTAGGCGCGCTCGCTGGGCCGATCGGTGAACGCGACGGCGTGGCGCTGCGCCACCTCGTCGGCGATCTCGTCGAGGCCGATGCCGTCGAGCTGGCTGTTCAGACCGGTGAAGAACTCGTCCACGACGTCCTGGCTCAGGCCGATGACCTGGAACAGCTGCGCACCGTTGTACGACGGGACCGTGGAGATGCCCATCTTGCTCATCACTTTCAAGACGCCCTTGCCTGCCGCCTTGATGTAGTTGGCGCGCGCCTTGCAGAACGCCTCGTCGTGGCTCATGCCCTCGTCGTACGGCGGAAGGGCGCCGGAGGAGAGCATGTCCTCGATGGTCTCGAAGGCCATGTACGGGTTGATGCCGCTGGCGCCGAAGCCGACGAGCAGCGCCATGTGGTGCACTTCGCGGGCGTCGCCGGACTCGATGATGATGCTGGCGCGGGTCCGGGTGCGCTCACGCACCATGTGGTGGTGCACCGCGGCCGTCAACAGCAGCGACGGGATCGGCGCGAGCGTCTCGTCGGACTCGCGATCAGAGAGCACGATGATCCGCGCACCGTCGGCGATGGCCGCCGAGACCTGTGCGCGGACGCCGTCGAGCGCACGACGCAGCCCGGCGCCGCCCTCGGCGACGGGGTACAGCCCGTGAATGTGGACCGACGGGAATCCGGTGACGTCGCCATCGATCTTCACCAGGCGCGCGAGGTCGTCGTTGTCGAGGATCGGCTGGCTGAGGACGATCTGCTTGGCGGACTCGGCGCCCGGGTTCAGCAGGTCGCGCTCACCGCCGATGCGAATGCCGAGGCTGGTGACGACCTCCTCGCGAATCGCGTCCAACGGCGGGTTCGTGACCTGCGCGAACATCTGCTGGAAGTAGTCGAACAGCATCCGCGGACGGTTCGACAGCACCGCGACGGGCGTGTCCGTGCCCATCGAACCGAGGCCTTCGCCACCGGTCGCGGCCATCGGCGAGATCAGCAGTCGCAGATCCTCCGAGGTGTAGCCGAAGACCTGCTGGCGCAGGGCGACGCGGTCGTGCGGCATGTGTGCATGCGGCGGCGACGGCAGATCGCCGAGCGCGACCTGGTTGGCGTCGAGCCACTCCTGGTACGGGTGCTCGGCCGCGAGCGAGTCCTTGATCTCCTCGTCGGCGACGATGCGTCCCTGCGCGGTGTCGACCAGGAACATCTTGCCCGGCTGCAGCCGCTGCTTGGCGATCACATCGGCCGGATCCACATCCATGATGCCGACCTCGGAGCCCAGCACGGCCAGGCCGTCCTTGGTGACCCAGATGCGCGACGGCCGCAGACCGTTGCGGTCCAGGACCGCGCCGATCACGGTGCCGTCGGTGAAGCAGACTGACGCCGGTCCGTCCCAGGCCTCCATCAGCGCCGAGTGGTACTCGTAGAAGGCCCGATGCTCGGGCTTCATGTCTTCGCTGCGCTCCCACGCCTCCGGCACCATCATCAGGACGGCGTGCGGCAGGCTCCGGCCACCGAGGTGCAGCAGTTCGAGCACCTCGTCGAACTGCGCGGTGTCCGAGGCGCCCGGGGTGCAGATGGGCAGGACCCTGTCGGTCTGGTCGCCGAACGCATCGGTGTTGATCAGCGCTTCGCGGGCGCGCATCCAGTTGGCGTTGCCGCTGACGGTGTTGATCTCGCCGTTGTGGGCGACGCGGCGGAACGGGTGCGCCAGCGGCCACGACGGGAAGGTGTTGGTGGAGAAGCGACTGTGCACCATGCCGAGCGCGCTCTCCACACGCTCGTCCTGCAGGTCCACGTAGAAGTCGCGCAGCTGCGGGGTGGTGAGCATGCCCTTGTAGACCATGGTCTGACCCGACAGGCTCGGGAAGTAGACGGTGTCGCGGCCGGGGCCGTCCTGGCCTGCGCCCTTTTCCCCGAGCTCGTTCTGCACGCGCTTGCGGACCGCATACGCCTTGCGCTCGAGGTCCATGCCGACGGCCCCGCCCACGAAGAGCTGCTTGAACGTCGGCATCGCATCGCGTGCCAGCGCACCGAGCGAGCTGTCGTCGACCGGCACCTCGCGCCAGCCGAGAAGCGTCAAGCCCTCGGAGGCGAGGATCGCCTCGACGCCGGCGACTGCCTCGGCGACGTCGCCGGATGCTTGCGGAAGGAAGGCGATGCCCGTGGCGTAGGCGCCTTCGGCGGGCAGCTCGAAGTCGACGACCTCGCGGAGGTAGCGGTCGGGGACCTGCATCATGATGCCTGCGCCGTCGCCGGTGTTGGGCTCAGCGCCCTGGGCGCCGCGGTGCTCGAGGTTCTCTAGCGCGGTGATCGCCTTCGCGACGATGTCGCGGCTGCGCCGGCCGTGGATGTCGACGACGAAGGCGACGCCACACGCGTCGTGTTCATTGGCCGGATCGTAGAGCCCGACGGGCCCCGGCAAGTGCTTCATGAATCTGCCTACTCCGCACGCCACGCTGCGTACTTGAAACGTACTGGAGAGTCCCGGAGTCAGAAGTCAGTGCGAACCAGCGCACCGCCCGGGGATTCAGCTTCATTGCTGGCCCGCTCAAGCGACGAAGTAATACTTCGTTAACACGAGAGCGCAGTACGAACAGTATTCCACTTCACCGCCGCTGAGGCAAAAAGAAGATACAGTCCCAATGTGTACTCCAGGTCACAGCCAGTTGCCGCACAGGTTTCGTGGCGCGCCCGCGCGTTCTCCCGCGGCACGCTCGCGTCCCGACCGCTGATGGCCGTCGCAAGCCGCGGAGCGCTCGCCAATCCTCGACTGCTGTCGGCCGCGAGACCGGGCATGAATCGCGGGTTGTCGCTGTTGAGCCCCGTCCCGAAGGGCACACGCGTCACGCCGGTCCACGAGTACACGGGCGGCGGCCAGGTTCGCGGCGAATGGCAGCACCGCCGATCCGACGCCTGCGTCCCCGACCCGTCGTCCGTCTCCTCGATCGTCTACTACCTGCACGGCAGCGGCTACGTGATCTGCTCGCCGCGCACTCACCGCGGACTCCTGGCACGGCTGACACATCGATCGGGCATCGGCGCCTTCAGCCTCGACTACCGCATGGGGCCCGAATACCGGTGGCCCGCCGCCGGCGACGATACGATCCGCGGGTATCGCTGGCTGCTCCGCCAGGGATTCGACCCCGAGCAGATCATCGTGGCAGGCGATTCCGCAGGCGGCCACCTCGCCCTGGATCTGATCGCGTCGAACCACATCGACGGCGTGCCTCAACCTCGGGCGATGATCCTGTTCTCCCCGCTCTACGACCCGACGTTCCAGCTGGCCCGCGACCTTGAGGCGCGAGGAGTCCGCGACCCGATCATCGACGTCGCGGGCGCCCAGAAGTTCCTCCGCCTCTACACCGGCGACGCGGATCCGAGCCATCCGCGGATGCGGGTCCGATTGACCCCCGACATGGCTCTGCCACCGACACTGATCCAGGTCGGCGCCCGCGAGATCATGGCCGACGACGCCCGCACCATCCATCGTCTCGTGCTCGACGCCGGCGGCACGTCCGAGCTGCAGGAGTGGCCCGGGCAGGGGCACGTGTTCCAGATGTTCCCCTACTTCACACCCGAGTCCCAGCGGGCCGTGCGCGCAGCCGGCGACTTCCTCGCACGACAGATCCGGTGACGTGACCGTTCAGCGGCGGCGCTGCTGCGTTCGCAGTCCACAAACGCGGTAGCTGCGCCACGAGTTCGTCGCGCGTGGCCCTATCGAGATCTGCGTCCCCGACAGCGACCGAAACCAGGCTCTCGGTCACGCACCGGTCTCGGATCACCCGCTGTTACGAGAGCGTGGGAAACTAACCAAACTGGCGCAGCGTCGCGCGAGGTCTGCGTTCGATCTGAAATCCCCGCCCCGCGCCGCCTACTGTCACATGCTGCTGAGATCTGCTTGCTCAGCACCCTCCGACGGCAATCTTCCGTCGGAAGCGCCTGAGCGAGCAGTTCTCAGCCGGGATCAGTCGGACAAAGCCTCCCCGACGACCACCGCCTCCGCCATAGAGAGGCGGCTGCGGTTCACGATCCGTCGGATTCTGCCGAGATCACCACACGATGGCAGCGCAGAACCCTTTGATACCGGCGGAACTCACGACGGTCTCGATAACCTGCGTGGCACTCGACCACCGTGGGGACGACAGGCGTAGTTCCTAGGGAGCGTGTGCTTCACGCCTCCGGAATCGGGAACAGCATCTCCTGGGTGAACTCGCGATCCGGTGCAGGACCGCTCTCGTTCCCGGTGTCGAGGGCGTCGATGCGGGCGAGTTCTTCGGCCGAGAGCTCGAAGTCGAACACCGCGAAGTTCTCGGCGATGCGGGCGGGGTTGACCGACTTGGGGATCACCGAACGGCCCTGTTGAATGCCCCACCGCAGCATGATCTGCGCCGGGCTCCGGTCGTGCCGCGCGGCGATCGCCGTGATGGTCTCGTCGTCCATCACGCTGCGGCGCTCGTCGCCCCACGGTCCGGGGTAGAACGTGATGCCGCCGATCGGCGACCATGCCTGCGTCACGATTCCCAGCTCCGCATGTTTCGCCTGCAGTGCGGGCTGCGAGTGGTAGGGGTGCAGTTCCACCTGGTTGACGGCCGGAACCACCGACGCCGTCTGCAGCAACCGGTCGAGGACGTCCGGCGAGAAGTTGCTGACGCCGATCGCACGGACCTTGCCGTCGGCCAGCAGGGTCTCGAGACCGCGGTACGCCTCTGCCGTCCGGTCGAACATCGAGACCGCGGCCTGGTGCAGGATCAGCAGATCGATGGTCTCGACACCGAGCTTGCCCGTGGCCTTGTCGAATGCGTGGATGGTCTGGTCGTACCCGTAGTCGGAGGGCCAGACCTTGGTCTCGAGAAACACGTCGGCGCGGTCGACGCCCGAGGCCCGAAGCCCTTCACCGACCTGTCGTTCGTTGCCGTACGCGGCCGCCGTGTCGATGTGTCGATAGCCGACGCGGAGCGCAGCCTCGACTGCCGCGGAGGTCTCTTCCGGAGCGCTCTGGAAAACGCCCAGCCCGATCGAGGGAAGCGTCACGCCGTTGTTGAGGGTCAAAGTCGTCGTCATCAGTGGTGTGCCCCTTGGTATTCGTTGTCGGTGTAGTCGGGAATGGTGTCGCCGTGCGCGATCACTTCGGGTCGATCCGCAGGGTGGTGCCGCGCGCCGGCTGACGATTCAACGACTGCGTGGGCGAGCCGTTGCCGTACTTGCGGCGAAACGCCTCGTCGACGGCGTCGTCGTGCGTTGGATCATCGACGTAGTCGACGGCGCGCTGCTCGCCGTTCCAGGTGATCGCGCCGCTCATCTGCCGTCGGACGCCGACGTACCAGGCGGCGTCGGGCCCATTGACCGAGCGCGCGTAGAGCGCGCCGTCGACCGCGACGTGCCAGATGATGCGGAAGCTGCGCAGAGAGCCGTCCCTACGACTGCCTGCGACTTGAATCTCGGACACCGCGTCGATCTCGGCCAGCTCGGCTGCGGTCCAGTTGCCCATCGTGTTCCTTCCGTGAGTCGTCCCTCCACTCTGACGCGATCTGACCGATCGAGGGAGGCACTGTCATTACCTGGAACACGGCCCCGACTGACGATGGGCTCGGGGCGGGGCAGCGATGCCGCCGTCACGGCTCCCAGCGGCGGCTTCGGCTCGGGTACCGCACGCGCAGGTAGCTGTACAGGTAGCTGCTCACCACGAGTGCCGACGCGGCACCGATCGCCCACCACATCCAGGCGTTCAGCAGCCCCGACCGCACGGCCGCCACCAACCAGGCGACCACCAGGATCGGAGTCAACACCACCGCGACCACCCGCACCGTCAGCACCAGGGCCGCCGCCACCGACCACAGCGCACGACGTCCTCCCGATGAATCCGGTTCGCGGCCCATGCCGACAGCGTAGCGACACCGCACAATGGAACGATGAAGACGATCCTGAACATCTTGTGGCTGGTGCTCTGTGGATTCTGGATGGCAGTCGGCTATGCGGTGGCCGGAATCCTGTGCTGCATCCTCATCATCACGATTCCGTTCGGCATCGCGTCGTTCCGCATGGCCAACTATGCGCTCTGGCCGTTCGGGCGCACCGTGATCCGCGATCCGCGCGCCGGAGCGGCGTCGACCATCGGCAACATCATCTGGATTCTTGTGGCCGGGATCTGGCTGGCCATCGGTCATCTCACGACCGGACTCGCACTGTGCATCACGGTCATCGGCATCCCGCTGGGCATCGCGAGCTTCAAGATGATCCCGGTGTCGCTGATACCGCTGGGCGCGGAGATCGTGTCGACGAACGACCCGCGCGCAGCGTACTGACCCGAGAGTTCTCAGTCGTTCTCTGCTTCGCGGAATCCCTGGACCGCGGCCTCCACGCTCGGATACACGCTGTCGGCGGCGAGGTCCGCCATGATCCGCGCGGTCTCGAGTGACTCCCGCAGTTCGGGGGTCACGCCCGCGAGGATGAAGCGAGCCTTCACCGAGTGGACGAACGCGATCAGATTCTGCAGCGCGGTCGCCGCAGAGTAGTCGACGTCCGAGATCGCCGAGCAGTCCAGCACCAACCAGCGCACGGGATCCGGAGCGCCCTTGATCAGCGCTGTCACGTCGTCGCTGAAGCGACCGACGTTCGCATAGAAGAGGTCGGCGTCGTACCGGAAGACGATCAGACCGGGCAGCGTCTGGTGCCCGGGTCGGGCACTCTGGTACCGACGCTGCCCACCGTCGCTGAGGCCGACCACGAATCGCTCGGGGCGGTACTGCCGATGGATCATCTGGAGCAGCGACATCACCATCGCGGCGATGATTCCGATGAGCACGCCGAACACGACCACCAGTGCGGTGGTGAGCACGGCGATGCCGAACTCGATCCGACGGATCCGCCAGATCCGCGCGAACCCGCCCCAGTCGATCAGTTCGACGCCGACGACGAAGACGATGGCCGCGAGCACCGCCTCGGGCAGGCGACCGAGCGGCCCCGACACCGCCACGACCACTACCAGGGTCACCCCCGCCATCGTCAGATTGGCGACCTGCGAACGGCCGCCCTGCTGATCGACGATCGCAGTCTTGGTGGGACTGCCGTTGACGACGAACGAACCCGTCAGCGCCGCGGACACATTGGCCGTGGACAACCCGAGGATGTCGCGGTTCACGTCGACCCGATCGCCGTGCCGCTGGGCGAAGCTGCGCGCGGTCGCGGCACTCTGCGCCAGAATCACCAGCACGCACCCGAACGAGATCGTGAGGATGGTCGGGAACGCCGAGACCACGTCGGCCATCGGCGGAAACCGGACGGACGGTAGCCCCGCATCGATATCACCGACGGTCGGAACCCACCGGCCGAGATCGAAGACCATCACTGCGGCGATGGACCCGATCACCACCAGGATCGGCATCGGCAGCGACGGACGGAGTCGCTTCACCGCCACCAACCCGAGCAGCGTGCACGCCGCGAACACCACGGCCTGCCAGCGGACGTGGTCGAGGTTGCGGACAACAGCCAGCCACTTCGCGAGGACGTCGCCGCCGGACTCCTTGGGTTCGCCGAGCATCCCGGGAACTTGTTCGGTGAGCACCAGGATTCCGACGCCCGCGAGGAATCCGACGAGCACCGACGTCGAGAGGAAGTCGCCGAGGAAACCGAGCTTCAGAACCCAGGCGATCACCAGGAGGACTCCGGTGACCAGGGCGATGAGGCCCGCCCACGCGAGCCATTCCGCGGTGTCCGGCGCCAGTCCGGCGATCCCGAGTCCGGCGATTCCGGACGCGATCAGTGCAGCGGTGGCGGAGTCGGCGCCGACGACGAGCAGTCTCGACGCGCCGACGAGAGCGAAAATGACCGCCGGGACGATCAGCGAGTAGAGCCCGGCACTGAGCGGCACGTGCGCAATGGAGCTGTAGCCCATCGCCTCAGGAATGGCGACGGCTGCGAGCGACGCCCCGGCGAGGACGTCGGCTCGCAGCCAAGAACGCTGATATCCGCTCAGCGCGGGCGGTGTCAGCCGTCGGAGTCGGTCAGTGACCACGACGAATCCACTCGTCGAGGTCACCTGCCTCGGCACCGACGGTGGTCTCGTCGCCGTGCCCGGTGCAGACACGAGTGTCCGGATCGAGCACCAGAATCCGGTCCCGGATCGAGGCGATGATGTCGTCGAAACTGGAGAACGACCGCCCCGTTGCGCCCGGGCCGCCCTGGAACAGGGTGTCGCCGCTGAACAGCACCTGCTCGGACGGCGACCAGATGACGCACGACCCCGGCGAATGGCCGGGCGTGTTGATCACCTGGAGTTCCTGCCCGCCGACGGCGATCCGCTGACCGTCAGTCAGCTCGCCGTGCGGCACTCCCGGATGGGTCTGCTCCCACAGCATCTCGTCGGCCGCATGCAGCAGGATCGGCGCTCCGGTCGCCTCGGCCAGCTCGGGGGCCACCCCGATGTGGTCGTTGTGCGCGTGTGTCAGCACGATCGCCACGACCTTCCGGTCGCCCACCGCAGCCAGGATCGGCGTGGCGTCGTGCGCGGCGTCGATGATGACGGCCTCGGCGTCGTCGCCGACCACCCAGATGTTGTTGTCCACGTCCCAGGTTCCGCCGTCGAGCGAGAACGTGCCCGACGTGACGACCCGGTCGATGCGCAATGCGCCGGCAGCGGCGGTCACAACGTCACCACCGAACGCAGGACGCGGCCCTCCTCCATGGCCTTGAACGCGGCGTCGACGTCGTTGATCCCGATCCGCTCGGTGACGAACTTGTCGAGCGGAAGCCGTCCCTGCAGGAACAGGTCGATCAGCATCGGGAAGTCGCGTTCAGGCAGGCAGTCGCCGTACCAGGACGATTTGAGCGCGCCGCCGTGGCTGAAGAAGTCCACCAGCGGCATCTCCAGGCGCATCTCGGGCGTCGGAACGCCGACCAGCACCACGGTGCCCGCGAGATCCCGGGAGTAGAACGCGGTCTGGTAGGTCTCCGGACGACCGACGGCGTCGATCACCACATCGGCACCGAATCCGCCGGTGAGTTCCTTGACCGCCGCGGCGACGTCGTCGATGGCCGACGCGTCGATGGTGTGGGTGGCGCCGAGGTCGGTGGCCCACTCGAGCTTGCTGGCATCACGGTCGACGGCGATGATCGTGGTGGCGCCCGCGAGCTTGGCGCCCGCGATGGCGGCATCGCCCACACCACCGCAGCCGATGACGGCGACCGAATCGCCACGGCCCACATTGCCGGTGTTCACGGCGGCGCCGAGGCCCGCCATCACACCGCAGCCCAGCAGGCAGGCGACGGCCGGATCGGCGGACTCGTCGACCTTCGTGCACTGTCCCTCGTGGACGAGCGTCTTCTCCGCGAACGCACCGATTCCCAGCGCGGGCGAGAGCTCGGTGCCGTCGGTGAGGGTCATCGGCTTGCTGGCATTGAACGTGTCGAAGCAGTACCACGGCCGACCGCGCTTACACGCCCGGCACTCACCGCAGACGGCACGCCAGTTCAGGATCACGTAGTCGCCGACCTCGACATGCGTCACCGACTCGCCCACCGATTCGACGATGCCCGCGGCCTCGTGACCCAGCAGGAAGGGGTACTCGTCATTGATACCGCCGGTGGCGTACGCCAAGTCCGTATGGCACACACCGCAGGTGCTCACCTTCACCACGACATCGTTGGCGCCCGGCTCCGGGATCACGATGTCGACGAGTTCAGTCGGAGCGTTCTTGGTGCGGGAGATGACTCCCTTGACGACAGTGGGCACAGAGCCTCCTAGGTAGTTAACCGAGGGCAGCGATCAGTTCTGCCTTCTTCATCGTCGAGTATCCCTTGATTCCTGCGGCTTTGGCATCCGCACGGAGATCTGCGACCGTCTTGGACGCATTCGCCGACTTGGCCGACTTGGCAGACTTGGCCGCAGGCTTGGATGCTGCAGGCTTCGAGGCAGCGGGCTTGGTGGCAGGCTTGGGCGCCTTCGCAGGTGCGGGCTTCGCAGCGGCCGGCTTCTTATCGGCACCGGGCTTCGCAGCAGGCGTGGGCTTATTCTCAGCAGCCTTCGCTCCGGGCTTGGCGTCTGGGACCTTCGTCGCTGCCGGCTTGGACTCTGCGGGCTTGGCTGCTGCGGGCTTGGACTCTGCCGACTTCTTGTCTGCGGACTCGGCACCCGTCGCCTTCGTTTCCGCGACCGGCTTCTTCTCTGCGGCAGGCTTGGCGGCGGCGGGTTTCGGTGCGACCGCAGGCTTTTCGGCCTTCGGAGCAGGCTTGGGCGCCAACGGCGAGCGAGCCAGGACCGCGTCACGCAGAGCGACGACCTCGCTCGACAGCCGGGCGATCTCCTTCTCGAGTCGCTTGATCAGGCCTTTGTTCTTGCTCTTCCCACTCATCACTGGCGTCCTCCACGGTTTTCGATTCCAGGGTTTTCGGTTCCAGCCGGAGTGTCCGACCGGCTCAATTGTGACCCTACTGCGGCAAAACCCGAGGAAGCGACCCGCCGAGGGTCATCGACTGCTCGTCCCGCCGGACACCGGTCAGTGCGACGAGAACACCTCGGCCACCGTCAGATCCGCGTCGAGAATCACCACGTCGGCCCGTCGTCCGACGGCGATCGACCCGATGTCGGCACGGCCCAGGACCCGAGCCGGATTCCCTGAAGTCATTGCCGCACAAGCGATCAGCACCTCATCCGGGTAGTGGTCGGCACGTCCTCGCAGGCCTGCGGCAGTCCGCGCGAAGAGGCGGTCCATGGTCGCGGTGCCGCCCGCGATGGCGCCGGTGTCCGTCACGCGCGCCACCCCGTCGCTCACCGTCACCGCCAACGAACCCAACATGTACTCCCCGTTCGCCATGCCCGCGGCGACCATCGCATCGGTGACCAGGGCGACGCGGTCGATGCCGACCGCGCGCTGCACGTCGCGCACCAGGGCCGGGTGCAGATGAACCCCGTCACCGATCATTTCGACGACGACGCGGTCGTCGTCCATCAACGCGAGCGGCGGTCCGGGTTCACGATGGGTCAGCGGCGCCATGGCGTTGAAGAGGTGCGTCGCCACCCGCGCGCCGCGGTCCACGGCGTCGCGGACCTGCTCGTACGTCGCATCGGTATGTCCTACCGCGACCACGACGCCGGCGTCGACGAACCGGTCGATCGCCGCCGGGGCGCCGGGGAGTTCGGGAGCGATCGTGACCATCGCGACGGTACCGTCCGCCACGGTCAGGACTTGGTCGATCTCGTCGAGCGCCGGATTCCGCAGTACGTCGGGGTCGTGGGCGCCGCAGCGCACACGGCTGATCCACGGGCCTTCGAGATGGATGCCCGCGCTGACCCCCCGACGGACGAGGTCGCGCAGGCGCTCGACGATCACCAGCAGATCCTCGGGCGACGCGCTCACCGTGCTGGTGATGGTGGTCGTGGTGCCGTGTCGACGGTGGAAGTCGGCGGCGGCACGGACGTCGTCGGCCACACCGTCGGTGTACGACGCCCCTCCCCCGCCGTGCACGTGCATGTCGACGAAACCCGGGACCGCGATACCGCCCGGGAAGTCGCGATCGGCAGGATGCGGCGGCGCACCGTCGCCGACGTCCGCGATGACGCCGTCGACGGAATGGATCCAGCCGGGCCGGAGGACACGGTCGCCGGCCACCACGGCCCCGGCGCTGATGATCATCGTCTCGCTCACCACTGGAGCCTTCCGTTCTGCCGACAGCGGCGTCTCGCCGAACGTTCCGGAGTCTATCGGCAGCCTTGCACAGCCGCGGACGGATCGACGCGAGACGCCCCCGACCTGGAGACATCCGAACGAATCTTGTCGCCCATACGCGTGACCCTGCGGCCTCTATCAGGCCATAGAGACGATAGGTGAGTTCAGTCTCAATATCCTTGACCAGCTGCGCACGCGCACGGAAGGTGGAGCCATAAGCCCGCCTATGCGGTCGCCCCCTGGAGGTTTCCCCATGAGCACCACAACCTGGTTCGCACCATTCCTGCGTCCCGCACCCGCCGCCTTCGAGCAATGGCTTGAGGCGAAGGCCGCCGACGGTCAGATCCTGACCGACTACACCTGGCTGAGCCCGGTTCGGATGACGTTCACCGAGTCCGCCCCGGCACAGGTCCGGTACGTGGTGGAACGCCGCGCCAACCCGGCGCCCGTCGACTACTTCCGGTTCCGCGAGGCGGAGGGCTGGCACCATGTCGGCCGCGCCGCCGACCTGCACATCTGGAGTCGGCACTACACCGATCGACGCCCCGCGGGGTTCATCGGCGTCGACCTGGAGCGCCGCGCGTCCCTGCTGGGCGTTGGTCTCGCCGTGATCGCCATGGTCACGATGATCGCCGCTGTCGCGATGGCCGCAACCTCGATCGCCGTGAGTGCATCCGCCGCACTGTGGGCGCCCGCGATCGCGCTCGGCGTGGTCGGCGTGGCGGCGACCTTCGGGGCCGCGACATTCGCCGTCTCCGAACGACGTGCACGAACCGACGAGACGCGAGCGCCACGCACCCGCGTCAGCGCCTGACGCCCCGATCAACGACCGCCGGCCCGCGGCGGACGAACGAACGAGAACTCAGAACGGGGGTTGCCCGTCGGCAGCCGCCATCGCCGCGACGCGAGCTTCTTGCGCCTCGCGGGCGCGGCGGTTGGCTGCCCGGCGTTGCATGCGGTAGCGGTGCTTGGCCTGCACCCGCGATGAAGTTTGTTCTGGTGCGTGCTCGGCGTGTCCGATCCCCGGGTGTGTCGTACCCGCCTCAGTGTCGGGGTGTGAGCACGGAATGAGTCCGAGTTCGGGGAGCAGCCATGTGTTGGCCGCCTGCTGGCGGACGGTCACGCCCTCCGGGGTGGTGACCTCGGTCCAGACCACACCGTTGGCGTCGACGATCTGATCATCGAGCCAACCGTCGGCGTGGGTTTTCAACCCGTGATGGAACGTGCATTTCGGATTCAGGTTGCACAGGCAGGTCGGACCACCCGCGGCGGGGGCGGTGTGGTCGAACTCGGTGACATGATCGAGCTCGCACCGCCACGCCGGACGATCACAGCCGGCCCAGGAGCAGGTGCCGAACAGTCCGCGGACCGCCGTGTCCAACGCGGCCGTCGGCCGGTACGGATTCCCGGGCTGGCACATCCGATCAGCCAGGTCAGCGACCTGTAGCGGGCGGCACACCGCATCCGGGCGGGCCGCGAGGTCCCGAACATGGGCGGCGGAGATCGGGCCGTGCCCGTCCATCACCGCCGGCACCTCCGACACCCCGTCGAGAGTTTCCTGCCGGGTCACCACGTGCACCACGATCCTCGCGCACCGCGCCGCCACCTGCGCTTCCGACAACTCCGCTCCACAATCGTCCCGCTGACATTCGCAGGTGAACGGCACACCGGCCATCCGCGCGACGGCCGCATCCGCACGCAACTGGCCACGGGTCCGCGGATCGTGACGGCAGACGCCGGCGATGACCGCGTCGATGGCGTCTTTGCACAGGAGTGCGTCCTCGGGCGTGGTGGTGACGATGACCTCCGAGGCGGTGTCGTTGAGCGGGTTGATCACCATCTTCTTGGCGGCTTTGGCCTGCTCGCGGGTCACGGTCACCGCATCCCGATCATGCTCGGCGACGATCGCGGCCACCGCGTCTTCGACGCGCCGCGCCGACAACCCACCCATCGTCGTCAACCGGTGTGCGATCTCGGCATCGATGAATGCCAACAACTCCGCATCGTCGACCAGGGCGGTCTGCTCCACCACCCGCTGAAACCACGCCGCCGTGATCACCCCGTCCCGCAGCAGCCGCCCGACCGCCGGGATGCGTTCGAAGCAGGCTTGTGCGGCTTCGACGAACCGTTCGGCGGTGCATTGGCGGACGCCGGCGACGGTGGCGTAGGAGGCGGCGACCTGACACAGGGGGTCGTACACCCGCGTGTACACGTCGGTGGCGCCGGTGGCGTCGGCCTGCGCCATCCGCGTCCGGAGCAGTCCGTACACCGCCTGATAGCGGTACCACCGCAGGAGTCCGCCGACCGACTCCGCGTGCGCGGCGAACACCAACGCCGCAGCGTCATCGGACTGCGGCTTGCCGACCGTCTCCGGCCGCGGCACACACATCACGATCGCCTCATCGGTGACCTGTACCGACGCACCCACCACACCCGTCCGACCTGCCGGACCCATCGTCGCCACCGCCATGACACCCTCCCCAGCCAACGAAACCAAAACAACCCTGATCTAGAACTCACGTTCGATGATAGGCGCAGGGTCTGACAAAACCGGATAAGTCCTGAGTCCACTGATCTCGTCGGTGGTCGTTGTTATCGTGGGGCCAAGCCCGTAGGAGGTCCACGATGGTCAACGCATCCGATGTCTTCTCCGAGTCCGCCTTCGACGCCGCGCTCGACCGGATCTGGGTCCGCTTCCGCTGCGAGTTGGCCGACCGGCTCGACAGCATGAACGCCGAACACCCGATCAGCGTGTATGCGCTCTGGACCGAGATGTTCGGCCCGCAGCCCGCGATCACCTTCACCCACACCGGCAACTGCCGACTGAGGCTCACCGTCACCACCCGCGATCTGTTCCCCTACGGTCCGGAGGACCAGGAGCGGGTCGCGCTGTTGGTGACCGACGGATGGCGGCCGCTCCGCGACGGGACCTGCATCCGAGAGTTCGCCCGGCGCCGGGTCGACGCCGCGGCGATGTCTGCCCAGTACGCGCTTCGCGATGTGTGGGACGTCCCCGACCCCACCTACCTGGTCTCGGATCAGGATCGAGACCTGCGGACCTTCGTGACGTCCCACGCCGCGGCACGCGAGCCGAAAATGCGGTGATCCCGGCTCAGGCGCCTTCTGCTATCCGGCAGGGCACCCGTCGTCCGCCGACAGCCGCCCCAGGTAGCGGACACGTTCCGCTGTGGTGAGCGGACGCGTTGTTCGGCAGATCCAGGCGCGCGCCGCGTCGACGTCGGTGCCCTGCAGATAGACGACGCCGGTGCCGTCGCCCGCCACCGGGTACACGTCGCCGTCGCCGAGTTCGGTCGGTAGCACCCAGCGCGTGACGGTGTGTGACCTTCCCAGCACCGGAGTCACGGCGGAGCCTTCCGCCAACCGCCCGGCGTCGTCGATCTGGAAGTCGGTGATCTCACGGGTCCCCCGCCCGACCATCACGCTGGTGCCCGATCGGCCGATGGTGTCGGCGTACACCCCGCCGATCCGGCTCGCGATCTCCGGAGCGTCATCGGTGAGCCGCCAGACGACGAGGTCCTCGCCACCGGTCACCAGGTAGTTCCCGTCTCCGGTGAACACGGTGGCGGCCACCTGCTGTCCCATCGGCAGCACCGTCGCACGCGGTGCGACGTCGCTGAGTCGGTAGACATACGCGTTGCCGTCGTCGGAGCCGACGGCGAGTCGGTTTCCGTCGGCGGAGTAGCTGACGGTCCGAATCAGATCCGAGGGACCGATGAGCGGTGCGCCGATCCGTGTCGGCGCAGCGGGGTCGCCGACGTCCCATCGTTGAATCGACATATCGGTGCTGCCGATCGCGAGTTCACGCGTGCCGGGTGCGAAGGCGACCGGGAACGCGTAGCGGGTGTCGATCCGCAGCTCGCCTGCGCGACGCGGCCGGTCCGGATCGGCGATGTCCCACAGTTCGACGAGTCCGCCGTTGTTGTTCACCGTCGCCGCCAGGGATCCGTCGGTGGTGACGGCGACCCGCGGCCGGTTGTTGGCGCGGCGCTCGATGCCGATGCTCGAACGTCGACGCCAAGCGCCGTCGTGGTCAGTCCACACGTTCATGCGTGCGTCGGAGCCGACGGTGGCCAGCGTCGTCCCCGTCCCGTCCACGTCGACGCTGCTGATCAGCGCGCCGCGATCCGGGAGCAGTCCGGACGGAATGGTCCAGATGTCGATGCTGCCGTCGGAACGACCGACCACCAGCTCGTGCCCGTCGGGACTGAACGTGGTGCTCATCATCCGAGCCGAGCCGAGTTCCGGCGACCGTTGCAGGTCCCACAGCGGCAGCGATCCGGCGGCCGTCGAGGTGTTCCACACATGGACCACGCCGTCGAATCCGGCACGCGCGAGCATCGGCTGCTCCGGGTTCGCGGCGATGGACCACGACCCCGCGGTGACGCCCGGAACCGCGGTGTCCTCCGGTGTCGGCGCCGCCGGGTCTGCGACGTTCCACAGTTGCACGTTGGCGCTGTCGCCGGTCACGGCCAGCACGCGATCACCGGGCAGGAAGGCCAGCGCGTGGGTGATGCTCGGGAATCCGGTCAGCGGCGCCCCGATCGGCCGCGGGCTGTCGGAGTCCGCGTCGGTCCAGAGCCGGACCGTCTGGTCCTCACCTCCGGTGGCCAGCACCGTGCCCGCAGCGTTGAACGCCAGTGTCCGGACCGGGCCGCGATGGCCGCGCAGCACGGCGGTCTGCACCGGCGGCTGGGTGCCGTTGATGCGATAGACGGTGACGGTGCCGTCGTCCGAACTGGTGACGAGGTGTCTGCCGCTGGGACTGAACCGGGTCAGATAGGCCGCGCCGGCACCCGGGCGGAGGACGGCGATCTGCGTCGGTGACCGACGGTCGGACAGGCTCCACACGCGGACGGTGCCGTCACCGCTCGCCGCGGCGACCAACTGCGCCGACTCGTCGAAGGTCACCGAAGTGACGAACGTGCCGAAGCCGCGCAGGGTCGCGATCGTGGTGAACGGTCGAGACCGGCCGTCGGCGCGCTCCCAGATGCGCACCGTGCGGTCGTTGCCCGCGGTGGCGAGCAGCCGGCCGTCATGGGAGAAGACGACGTCGTAGACGGCGCCGTCGTGCCCGTCCAGCGAGCGCGCCAGCGGCGACATGTACGCCGCCAAGAGACCGCTGCGGACACGTCGGTCGTCCGGGTACCGGCGGTCGGCGATCGTGAGGATTCGCGCGGCCAACGACGGATCGGCGTTGGCCAGGCCATCGATGCTCGCCATGACGGCGGTGTGCTCGGCGCCGTTGCGCTGGCGCTCCAGGTCGGCGGACTGCTTCAGCGCGATCACGGCTGTGACGACGGCGGCCAGGCCCAGGACGATCACCGCGCCGACGGCGCCCATTCGGAGGCGCCCGCGCCTGCGCTGCTGGTGCCGCGCCGCATCGAGGAAGTCGACCGACCCCGCGGGCATCAGGATCTGGCGGTGCTGCCCGAGTTCGGTCCGATGAGCGAGGGCGGTCTCCAGCCGGGCGCCGCTGTACAGGTAGTCGGCGCGGCGGTCGTTCCGGTTCCACGTCTCGGCGTCTTCGGCGAGCTGCTGCCGCCACTGCAGGCGGTCGGCGTCGGCGGCGATCCAGCCGGCCATCCGCGGCCATGACGAGAGGACGGCATCGTGGATGAAGGTGACTGCGTCGGCGCCAACGGTCAGCAGGCGGGAGTCGGCGAAGGCGTCAATGACGCGCATCACCGACGGCGAGAACCGTTCCCGCAACTCAGTCGGCGACACGGCGTGGCGCATCGGTGTCCGGCGAGGGCCGAAGTCGATGAGCGAGAGGAGGACCGCACGGGCCTCCTCGCGATCGGCGGGATCGAGGGCCGCCCAGGTGGCCTCCGCGGTCTCCGCGACCGCCGACGTGATGCCGCCCGACTCCCGATACGCGGCGACGGTCAGCCGATTCCCGGTCCGGGCAGACCACATCACCTGCAGTGCATGCGCCAGAAGAGGGAGGTGTCCGGCGCGATCCCCCTCCGGCGACGCCTGGTGCAGGTCCTCGATCATGAGGTCGGCGAGGCCGTCGTCGATCTTGCCGCCTGCGAGCGCGACCGGCTCGGTGATGACGCTGCGCAATTGTTCGTCGGACATCTCCGCGACGATCATCGATCTGTCCTGCCACGCGCGCGCCAGCCCCGGGTACTCGACGCACTGGCGGTAGAAGTCCGCACGAATGCCGAGGACGACCACCCCGCCCGCATCGGCCAGGACCGCGATCTGCGTCAGCACGGCGCGCCGGTCGGCCTCATCGAGCGCGAAGACCTCCTCGAACTGATCCACCACCAGCAGCGGCGCGTCGGCGGTCACCAGGCTCGTCAGCTCACTCACAGCCACCCGAACAGCCTGGTTCCACGGTTCCTCGGCACGGGCGAGCCCGGCGCCCAGGAGTGACGATTTGCCCGCGCCGGACACCCCGGTGACGACGACGAGCCGTCCGCTGTCGGCCGCATGTGCGGAGCGGAGGAGCGCTGTCAGCGCTGCGACCGTGTGGTCCCGGCCGAAGTAGCGGTCCCGATCGGCCGCGCTCATCGACGCCAGACCGGGGAACGGCGCGTCGAGCCTCTGCACGGGCGTCGGCTCGTGGTGGTGTCGCCAGAGTTCACGCCACTGCTTGAGTGACAGCAGGTCGTCGGCGCCTGCGTCGAGCGCGCGCCGATTGAGCCACATGATCAGTGGTTCGACAGCTTCGAAGTCCCGCGGGATGTGCCTGCCGTTCCGCCAATCGCTGATCCGCTGCTGCGTCGCCTCCGCCCGGCCCAACGCCGCCATGCCCTGTGCTGCCAGTCGCAACGTGGGTTTGCCGGCTTGGCGGAACAGACGGGCGAGCGCCGGACCGAACTCGCTCTCCGGCGGCGTCGTGGTCACAGTCCGAGGCTAGCCGAGGCCGACCGCTCACCGTACAGATGCGTCGTTGTTCCAGAAGCGCGCGATCCGGAAGCGTCGTCCGGCCGCCCCGAGCGCCACCCTCGCAGGTGCACCTGCGAGAATTGTCTCGTAACGGGCACCAATCCGCTACCACGAAATTGTGAGAAAACACGTGGTCAAACCCACAGAGTGTGCCTTCAGTTTCATTCACAGCCGGGATCGCCGATACAGTAAAGCCCGGAATTGGCCCAGTGGACCTAAATTTTGCGGTGTGCGCAGAGCCCAGCTCGTGCCGCGCACCAGTTGGGAGAACTACAGCATGACTGCATGGGACAGCGATCTCCAGGGTTGCTACGACGCCGTGATTCACCGCAACCCCGGTGAGCCTGAGTTCCATCAGGCCGTTCAGGAAGTCTTCGAGTCGCTGAGCCCCGTCATCGTCAAGCACCCGGAGTACCGGGACATCCTGACGCGCATGTGCGAGCCTGAGCGCCAGATCATCTTCCGCGTCCCGTGGACCGACGATTCCGGCCAGGTCCAGATCAACCGCGGGTTCCGCGTCGAGTTCAACTCGGCCCTCGGCCCCTACAAGGGCGGCCTGCGGTTCCACCCGTCGGTGAACCTCTCGATCGTCAAGTTCCTCGGCTTCGAGCAGATCTTCAAGAACGCCCTCACCGGACTGCCCATCGGCGGCGGCAAGGGCGGCTCGGACTTCGATCCCAAGGGGCGTTCCGACCGTGAGGTCATGCGCTTCTGCCAGTCGTTCATGACCGAGCTGTACCGCCACATCGGCGAGTACACCGACGTCCCCGCGGGCGACATCGGCGTCGGCGGCCGCGAGATCGGCTACCTGTTCGGCCAGTACAAGCGCATCACCAACCGCTACGAGTCCGGCGTCCTGACCGGCAAGGGGCTGTCGTGGGGCGGCTCGCAGGTCCGCCCGGAGGCCACCGGTTACGGCGCCGTGTTCTTCGTCGACGAGATGCTCAAGGCCAAGGGCGACAGCTTCGAGGGCAAGAAGGTTCTGGTCTCCGGTTCGGGCAACGTCGCGACCTACGCGATCGAGAAGATCCACCAGCTCGGCGGCACCGTGATCGCCTGCTCAGACTCGTCCGGCT
Organism: Gordonia hydrophobica NBRC 16057; assembly: GCF_001592365.1. Taxonomy (GTDB): domain Bacteria; phylum Actinomycetota; class Actinomycetes; order Mycobacteriales; family Mycobacteriaceae; genus Gordonia; species Gordonia hydrophobica. The sequence continues at coordinate 14,069 of NZ_BCWU01000019.1, read as the reverse complement.
ACGTCGTCGACGACAAGGGCATCGACCTCGACGTCCTCAAGGAAGTCAAGCAGGTCCGTCGCGCACGGCTGAGTGAGTACGTGGACCTGCGCGGCAACGGCACCCGCGTAGTCTCCGAGGGCACGTTGTGGCAGGTCCCCGCCGACATCGCACTCCCCTGCGCCACCCAGAACGAGCTCGACGAGAACGATGCCGAGGCACTGGTGAAGAACGGCTGCAAGATCGTGGCCGAGGGCGCGAACATGCCCACCACCCCCGAGGCGATCAAGATCCTGCAGCAGGCCGGCATCGGCTTCGCCCCGGGCAAGGCCGCCAACGCGGGCGGTGTCGCCACCTCCGCACTGGAGATGCAGCAGAACGCCTCGCGTGACTCGTGGAGCTTCGAGTACGCCGAGGACCGCCTGAGCAGCATCATGCGGACCCTGCACCACAACTGCCTGACCACCGCCGACGAGTACGACGAGCCCGGTAACTACACCCTGGGCGCCAACGTCGCGGGCTTCGTGAAGGTTGCCGACGCCATGAGCGCACTGGGCGTCATCTAAGCACTACCGCAAGACACGACGAAGGGTCCCTCCGCGCGGAGGGACCCTTCGTCGTCTGCCTGACTCGTGCTCGCCTACGACGTCTTCTCCGACACCCTTCCGATCGCCTTGGCGAAGAAGGCGTTGAAGGCGGCGAGGTCGGGACTGTTGCCCGCGGTGTCGCTGGTCTGCACGCTGACGAGGTACCCGTTCACCTCGGCGAGGCCGAGGACCACCGCCGTGCGTGTGGTCGACCCGGCCAGCTCGACTGTCGACGACTGCTGGACCACCACGGCGGCGTCGGCGGCCGTCTTGGGCCCGTCCAGGACCTTCGACGTGGTCGTGGCCTTGGCTCCGCTGGCCGAGCCTTCGGTGACCTCGATCGTCAACGTGGAGCACTCCCCGTCGGCACGCTGACGCACCTCGTCGACCTTGCCGTCGACCGCGGCGACCGTCTCCACCAGAATCGACGACGTCTTCATGGCGACCGTGGAGCCGACCTGGTCAGCTGCGACGTCTGCGGGGTACACACTCAGATGCTTGCACTTCGACGGCGTGATCTTGGCGTTTCGCGTCGACACCCCCATGGTGTCGGCGAACTGCTGTGCCTGGTCCTTCGGAACCTGAACCAGTTGGTATCCGGACGGCAGCTCGGCTTTGCCGAGCATGAGGGAAGCGATCACGGCGGGGTCCGCGTTCGGCGTCGCCGACAGCTCCGCCCCGCCGACATCGGCACCGTCGGAGTTGCACGCCGTCGCCATCAGCAGCGCGGCGCTCACCGCCGCCGTCACACCAGCGACCCTCGTCATCGTCTTCACCGGACAAAGCCCCTATCTCTGATTCTTCGACGAGACCATCCTTGCCGACCGCAGTGCACGGCCGATCACCGGTGTCAGGAAGCGGCCTTGTCCACCGCGCGGGTGAGGATCTGCGTGAAGAGGCCGCGGTCCACGGGACCGTCGCCGTCGACCGGCGTCATCTCGACCGTGATCAGAAAATCGTTGACCACGGCACTACCTGCCAGCAGCTGCTTGGTCCCGCTTCGGGCCCCGTTGACCGTGTGGCTGGTGCTCTCGACGACGAGCAGCTGGTCGGCACTGTCGAAACCGGTCAGATTCAGTACCTCGTGGCGGACGTCGATCTCAGCGCCCTTGATCGGACCGGTGGTCACTGCGACCCGGACGTGTGCGCAGTCGCCGGCGACGCGGTCGCGCACTCGGCCGAAGTCGACGCCACCGTCGACGGCGGCGACGGGCTGCACGGACTGGCTGACCGAGAACTCGGAGGTGGTCGCCGCCATGACTCCGGTGGTCTTCGGATCCACCGAGCCGACCATCGAACCGGGTGCAGCACAGGTCTTGGGACTCACCTCGACGTTCTTGGTGGAGTCGTGAAGCTGGTCGGTGACCTGCTGCAGTTCATCGGCGCCGAGCTTGGACACGGTGAAGCCGTCGGGCAGTTCGCTCTGGGTCAGAACGAGGTCGGTGGCGCGATGATCCGTGCCGTCGCTGCTGCAGCCCGCGGTCGCCGCGACCACCGCAGCTCCCACAAGCACGCCGACGCAGAGTCGGTTGGTCACGGTGCGCTTGCTACGACTGCTGCCCATGACAGTGAATGTACTGGTGCCGGACGGGCGGGGCTCTGAACGGGGTTCGATCGATCAGCGCGCCGTGTCGGCGACGACCTGCGCCAGTGCGGCCGTTACGCTGTCGGCGTCGGCGGCCAAAATCGATCGGAGCGCGAGGTCGAGTGCCTGCACCTCGGACCGCATCGCCGCGTGCCGCTCGCGTCCCAGTGCACTGATCCGCACTTCCACCTTGCGGCGGTCCACCGCGCTCGGCGCACGATAGACCAGCGAACTGGTGACGAGTCGGTCCACCGCGCGCGTCAGCGAGGCGCCGGAGGCCAGTGTCTGTTGCGAGATCGCCGACATGGCGATCCCGTCTGCGGAATCGAGCGCGTCCAGAATCAACCACTCGTCGACGGTGAGGTCGTGGCGCGCACCGATCGCGGTCAACGCCGCCGACGTCGCCTGCGCACCGAGCAGAAGGTGCTTCACCAGATCGGTCGACGCACCGACGGCGGAGGTATGGACGGCACCGACGGTGTCGCTCATCTGGTACCTCCCACCCGGTCGGACTCATTGATCGGACGTCTTGCAAACAGTTACCCTACAGATTAGTGCAGACGCTGTGAAACACCTCAAACTCCGTGCAAGCTGTGAGGTGCATCGTCACCGAGGAGGCCGAATGCCACGGGTGATGTCCGCCGCGCCACCCTTCCGCATCGGCATCGTGATCCCGTTGCAGGGCCCGGGCGGCATCTGCTGAAGGTTCGACGGGTCGCGCCCGTGACACTTACCCGTTCGAGGAAGATTCACCAAAGTCGTCACGCCCGTTCACCCAATCCCCTAAAGTCGCCATTAATTCCATCTGGAATTATTTCTTCTGACACTTCTGAATAGGAGTTCGCTGTGCGCACTCTCTTCAAGTCTGCCGCGCATAGGTTCGCGGCGGCGGGCGGTTTGGCTGTGGTCATAGCGGTGACCGGCTGTAGCAGCGCCGAGACTGACGATCCGGCTGCGGCCATCACTGTCGAGAACTGCGGTCGAACCATTACGATGGCCGCCCCAGCCAAGGCAGCAGTCACCGTCAATCAGGGAGCCACAGAGTCAGCACTGGCGATCGGCGCTGGGGGACAGATGGCGGGCACCGCATACCTCGACGACCAGATCTCACCTCGGTGGGCCGACGCCTACCGACAGATTCCTGTGCTGTCCAGCAAATACCCCGATCGAGAAACGCTGCTGAAGACCCGGCCCGACCTGGTCGCATCATCGTATGCGTCGGCGTTCGATGACAAAGCGTTGGGCTCCCAGGCTTCCCTCGCCGACCTCGGAGTCTCAAGTTACGTCTCACCCTTCGGGTGCGATGACAAGTCTCATCGACCAGCACCGTCCTGGGACGCCATCGCAGGCGAGACCAGCGACTATGGTGTGCTATTCGGGCGCACTGAGCAGGCAGATCAGGTGAACGCGCGCCTGCGCGCAACCCTCGACACGCTGAAGACGACCAACGCGGGTGCAGGCACATCCGTGATGTGGTGGGACGCCAAAACCGACAGCCCGTCGGTCGGTGGCCGCGACGGCGGTCCGCAACTTGTCATGGATGCTGTCGGCGCCACCAACGCCTTCCACCATCTATCGGGCAACTGGGCGGATACCGGTTGGGAAGCGGTCCTGACTGCGAACCCTGACGTGATCGTCCTGATCGACGCCGATTGGGATCCTGCCGACGCTAAACGGAAGTACCTCGAATCAGATCCCGCCCTCCAAGACCTCGACGCGGTGAGAAACGCCTCGTACGTGGTGATCCCGTTCTCCGAAAGCACCCCCGGCGCCCGAATGATCGACGGCGCAGTGCGACTATCCGACGCCCTCGGAAAGTAGCTGTGGCGTGCGCCCACAGATCCGCGGAACGTCCGGCCTCACGCTGACGGTAGCCGGGCTGACCGCGCTACTGCTGGTCAGTTTAGGGCTTGGCGTGGTCATCGGATCGGCCGACCTATCGCTCTCAACCGTGATCGACGCCGTTCTCAGCCGCCTCGGGGTGGGTCCGGGCATCGACATCCTCGACGAGCACATCGTCGTCGACCTTCGACTGCCGCGCATGGTTGGTGCCGCCGTCGTAGGCGCAGGGCTATCGGTGTGCGGCGCGGTCTTACAATCACTGACCGGTAATCAACTCGCCGACCCCTATATCCTCGGAATGTCTGGCGGCGCGGCGTTAGGCGCGTCGATCATCCTCGGCACTGGACTCGGGCTCGGCAGCATGGCTGGCGGCCCCACCATCGCGCTCGCCGCCTTCATCGGGTCGATGTCGGCATTAGTACTGGTCTTCGCGATCTCGGTCACCCGCGGCGGAGCTCTCATGCCAGGCCGCCTCATCCTCGCCGGTGTCGCGGTGGGCCAATTGACTGCCGCTCTCAGCGCAGGCCTGGTCTACTTCGGCCCACACGGAACCGCCGACCGCGTCATGCTCTGGTCGCTAGGGTCGGTCGCAGGTGTCCGCTGGAATACACTCTTACTCAGTGTCACTGTGACCACACTGACGGTGCTCGTCGTCCTGTCTTATGCGCGGACCCTCGACACCTTCGCCTTCGGCGAACGATCAGCAGCAGGCCTGGGTACCAACGTCGTCCGCATCCGCTGGACTCTCTACGCCTTAGTCTCGCTTTGCACCGCTGTCCTGGTGTCAATATCAGGGATCATCGGCTTTGTCGGCCTAGTGGTTCCTCACGCTGTGCGCTTCTTCGTCGGACCGCTCCACGCGCGCGTCCTCCCGCTCGCCATCCTCACCGGCGCGCTGATCGTCGCCTGGGCTGACATCCTCGCCCGCACCCTCCTACCGGACCGCGAACTCCCCCTCGGCCTGGTCACATCAGCCATCGGCGTGCCCGCATTCATCTGGCTCCTACGCCGGCAGAAAGGTATCTGACATGACCATCGAAGTCTGCGGCGTCGATTTCTCCCGCGGCGACAGTCGTATCCTCCACGACATCAATTGCGGCGCACGCGCCGGCGAATTCACCGGAATCATCGGCCCCAACGGTTCAGGCAAATCAACCCTGCTATCGCTGATGGTGCGTTGGCAACAACCCGACCGAGGACATGTTCTCCTCAATGGCCGCGACCTCCGCCACGTCGGAAGACTCGACTTCGCCCGCACCGTAGCCGAAGTCGAGCAACACGCCACAACAGTGATGGAACTGACCGTCGAGCAGATCGTGGAATTGGGAACCATCCCCCACACCGGCAGTTGGGGACGCCCGCTTGGAGAATCCCCCGAAGAAGTTGACGGTGCGATCACAATGCTCGGTCTCGACAGTCTCCGGCACCGCACCTGGCATACCCTGTCCGGCGGTGAACGGCAGAAGACACAAGTCGCGCGGGCTCTAGCTCAGCGACCGACGATCCTGGTCCTCGACGAACCAACCAACCACCTCGACATCGCCGCCGGCCTCCACTTGCTCGGCCAACTTCGACGGCTCAACCTCACTGTCATCGCCGCAATCCACGATCTCGACCTCGCCGCCATGTTCTGCGACCGCCTGATAGTTCTCCACAATGGCACCGTCCACGCCATCGGCACCCCCACCGAAGTCCTCACGCCAGAGTTACTCGCCGAGGTCTATGGCATCGATGCGGAGGTACTCGTACATCCGCGAACCGGCGGTCCACTCGTCGTACCGTGCACCCCTTCTCACCAACAGACCCCAGTCCGGATAACCGCATGAATACCGCCGCAGACTGGGTCATCATCACCACTCCAACGAACCGCGGCGCTGATCCCACCGCAGAACTTGCCACCGCTCTAGCGAAACTACGGACCCACCGACCCCAGGCGGTGTACCGGGTCGCAGTACTGGGCGGCGCAGCGCCGACAGTCACCGAAGTCCTCGACGAGGCTGCGGCAGCAGGCGCGCAGCGGATCATAGTACTCAGCGGTCAGACCCTCACAGACCGCGCCATGGCAGCCTGGTTCCGGCGTGTCGTCGGCCATTGGCTACGAACACGTCCGGTTGACGCACACGTGCCGGAGATCAGGATTGGCCCCTCGCTCTGCGACGGTGCACACTACGCCGACCTGATTGCCGCAGCGCTCGACCACGGCGGCAAACCCGCAACCACAGCTGTCGCCCCGCTCACATCCCCCCTATGGACGAAGATCCCGACCTTCAGCAAGCACGTCCTCGTCTGCCGCGGACCGCGATGCTCTGCACAAGGCGCGGGGGAGACCGCCGCTGCGCTCAGCAGCGGCCTCGACAACCGCAAGATGGCGGACGACATCGTTCTCGTCACTCTCACTGGCTGCCTGTTCCCGTGTGTCCAAGCACCTGTCGTCACCGTCTATCCCGACAACATTTGGTATGCCCAGCTCACCGCAGATCGTGTCGGAAGGCTTATCGACCAGCATCTGCGCGACGGCCAACCGATCTCCGACTGGCTAGGAACGCGCCAGGACTGAGCACGCCCGACTGATCCACGGTGGCCAGCCACCTCCCAGCGCTCCACGCTGATCCGTTCGAACTCATTTTCAGCGACCTAGTCGAACTTCGACACGCACTTCGGCGTCGTCATCTATCGTTGTAACTGTTCATCTATGAATTATTTCATTTGAAAGCCCCGAAGGAGTTGAGCAATGATCGCCGGAGATCACCTCGGGCACAAGCGCACAGGGGGAGAAGTCGCAGTCGGGAGATACTCCAGTGGCCTACCGCGGTCTCCCACCCGCACCTCTGTGGTTGACTACAGACATGGGACATTGGCCGGTCAGCGATTCACCTGCGGTGCCATTGAGCGCGGAACTCGCATCCACAGTCGCGGAAACGCTGCAGGCGTTGACTTCTCCGAGCCGGCTACGCATACTCGCCCGGCTCACAACAGGCGAATGCTCCGTCTCCGAACTTGCCGAGGCTGTCGGGATGGAGCAGTCAGCGGTGTCGCACCAACTGCGAGTCCTCCGTTCCCTCGGCCTGGTCCGTGGCGAGCGTTCAGGTCGGACGGTTGTCTACAGGCTTTTCGACCACCATGTCGCCACCCTTCTGAAAGAAGCCACGTACCACGTTGAGCACTGGCGACTCGGCATCAAGGATTAGTCGCAACACCTCACGTCTGTACATCTCATAGTTTCCACCGAGTGCGTTGCACGAGCAGGGTGTCCCAACGACCCGTGGATGCCAGTCGTCAATGATCAACTTCCTCAAGCTGGCCAAAGCGTGAGGACGAAAACCCCCTCAGTTCGCCATTTCGCGCTAGAAAGCATACAACCCATGCAATCACGTACACCGCGCCTATTCGCAGGCCTTCTATTGACCACAGCTGCGGTCCTTGCCTCCTGCACATCGGCATCGGATGAATCCGGCCCCGGCGCTTCCACCGCCAACGGATATCCGGTGAAAATCAACAACTGTGGCCGAGAGGTAACCGTCGACAAGCCTCCACAGCAAGCTGTCTCACTGAACCAGGCATCCACTGAGATCCTACTATCGCTCGGTTTGGCAGACCGGATGGTCGGCACCGCCACGTGGACCGACCCGGTGAAACCGAACCTTGAAGACGAGAACCGAAAGGTCGAGCGCCTGGCCGACAACGCTCCTTCGCTGGAACGAGTCCTGGAGAAAGAACCAGACATCGTGACAGCCTCACTCAATAACACACTCGGCGACGGCGGAGTTACGACACCTCAACGTCTTGAAAAGCTCGGGGTCCCCTCTTACGTATCTCCCTCCGAATGCAGTAAACGCGACGCTAAGAGCGTAGACGGAGCCCGGAAAAGCCGACTCGAGATCGACACGATCTACCAGGAGATCAATGAGCTGGCGAAAATCTTCGGAACTCCCGCGAAGGGAACTGAGCTCGTTGAATCCCTACGAGCGAGAATGAGGAAGGCCGCCGATACAGCCCCTAAAAACGACACCAGCGTGTTGTTCTGGTTTGCTAACAGCGAATCTCCTTATATGGCGGGCTGCTGTGGCGCTCCAGGGATTATCAGCCGAACGCTAGGCCTCAAGAACGTTTTTGAAGACAGCACTGAGGAGTGGCCCCAGATCAGCTGGGAAACGGTCGCCGCACGCAATCCCGATGTCATGATAATCGGTGACCTGACTCGCAGGAGTGAGACCGCTGAGACTGCGACGGAGAAGATCAAGTTCTTGAAGTCGAATCCTGTCACGCGGGAGATGGAGGCGGTCAAGAACGACCGCTTCATCGCGCTCGCGGGCGGCGCGATGAATCCGTCGATTCGTACGGCCGACGGTACAGAGCTGATCGCGGCCAGGCTGCAGAAGCTGGACCCAACACGGTGATTTTGGTTCGACGCACGTGGTTTCTCAGCCTACTCGGCTTGGTGATCCTCAGCGGATCAGTTGCGGTAGCAGTGACCATTGGACCTTCTGATATCAGCCCATCCCAAGCTGTTGACGTCGTCCGATCGCACCTCTTCGGCGGCAGTTCCGGGCTCACTCCGATCAAGGAAGCCATCGTCTGGAATCTTCGCTTGCCCAGAACACTGCTAGCAGCTGCCTGCGGTGCCGGCTTGGCGGTGTGCGGCGTCATCCTGCAGTCATTGCTGAGAAATCCGCTCGCCGATCCATTCATTCTGGGAATCTCGTCCGGAGCATCGACTGGTGCCGTCGTTGTCGTGATCCTAGGAATCGGAGCCGGGACATTAGGATTGGCCGGCGGGGCATTCATCGGATCACTAGTGGCGTTCGGGATCGTACTCTTGCTTGCTACCGCCGCCGGCGGAACAACCGACCGAGTGGTCCTCGCCGGTGTCGCAGGCACTCAACTGTTCTCGGCGTTGACATCGTTCATCGTGTTCACCTCCGCGGACGCAGAGCAAACCCGAGGCGTCCTATTCTGGCTATTGGGCTCGCTTGCCAACGCTTCCTGGACCGACGTGTGGATCGTGAGTGGATTGGCTCTGCTTGGCTTGATCGCCTGCATCGCTTCCGCTGCATCGTTGGATGCTTTCGCCTTCGGCGAGACCTCTGCAGCTTCACTCGGTGTGAACGTGACAGCGATCCGTGCTTCTCTACTCATCCTAACCGCTCTGATGACGGCGGCAATCGTCAGCACGTCGGGAGCCATCGGATTCGTCGGGTTGGTCCTACCACACATCGCTCGCATACTCGTGGGTACATCGCATCGCCACCTAATACCGATATCCGCCCTTACCGGCGCAGTCTTCCTGGTTTGGGTCGATACCGCTGCTCGAACTGTCATTGATCCCCAAGAGTTGCCCGTCGGCGTGGCGACCGCCCTCATCGGCGTTCCCGTGTTCGCGCTCATACTCCTACGTGGAACGGCAAAAGCATGAGGCCGGTTACCCGTTAGCTGTAGCCGACCATCTTCTGGACCCTCGCCCCGCCGCGTTGCACCTCGCCGCAACGAGGCGGGGTGCATCATCTCGTCAGATCAGATCAGCACCTTACGCGTCGAGGTCGTCAGCCCCGTCCAACGAACATGGGGGCGGTCAACGCGCGGATGCGGTTCCACGTCACCGTCGACCCCGTAGACGCGGTCGAGAAGGTCCGGTGTGATGACCTTGTCGACCGACCCGCTGGCAACCACCTCTCCGCGATCAAGGACGACCGCTCGATCACAGAACGCCGCCGCAAGCTCCAAATCATGGAGTGCAGCAACAGTACTCAATCCTAAGGATCGAATTCGGGTGAGGAAATCTATCTGATGGTGCAGGTCCAGGTGATTTGTCGGCTCATCGAGCAGAAGTAGGGAAGGCTGCTGCGCCAAGGCCCGTGCCAATTGGGTACGTTGCCGCTCGCCGCCGGAGAGAGTTGCCCACGACCTGTCGGAAATGGCCGATACCTCAGCGATCTCCATTGCTTCGTCGATAACCGAATGCAGGTGAAACGGCACTCCACGCTGGCGATGAGGAATCCGGCCCAATTCGACCACTTGCCTCACTGTCAGGACCGTCTCAGTTTGAGCATGCTGCTCCACAAGAGCCAACAGTTTCGCACGTTCACGAGTCCGAATACCGTGCAGATCTCGTTGCGCACCACCCGGTTCGATGACAGTGACAGTTCCAGACGTCGGGCGCCGAACACCAGCCAATACCGATAGCAGCGTGGTCTTCCCCGAGCCATTGGGTCCCAGAAGTGCCGTTATCTCCCCCGGTTCACCGGATGCGGTGACTCCACGCAGAATCTCTGTCGCCCCGACATTCCAATGCACGTTATCAACTCGCCACGTCAGTCCCGAGCTAGTCACACAGGTCATCAAACCTCCAGGATGATCCGAATCGGCTGTTCCTTCGATGCCGCCGTAGAATGCCATTGTGCGCCAGCCTCCAACTCCGACGTCACAAGCGCGTACAACGACTCGAAACTGACAGCCTCCCAATTACTTCCCGAAACAATTGTTTCATACGAAGATAAGGGTCTGCCGCTGAACCGCTGCAGCATCAGTGTCGAAAGCTACCGATCCGGACTGCTCTACAGCGTAAGTCGGCCTCGCGTGTGAAGTACACGCGAGGCCGACTCCCTCACTCCGGATCACCGCAGACCCGGACTCCTCACTCGATAATCTCGAGCTTCGCCATCTCGGCACGAATGTCTTCCTCAGACACCATGCCGGAGTCGATCACTGCCGCCTCAAGTGCTTTGGCCCAACTCTCGTAGTAGGCCTCGCACCCGTTCGCGTCCGCGATCTTCTCGATCAACCTCTGTCGGAAGAACTCCCACTCGTAGGACTTCTGGTCTGAGAGACCCACAGCTATGCCGAATGCGGTGGCTTCCCACGGCTCAGTGAAGAGCAGTTCACCGTTATCGCGAGGAGGCGCACCCTTGCCCTCGGCAGGTAGCCGATCCGTCAGCGTTTCTGTGCTGTCGGCCGCGGTCATGCCACGACCTCTTCCGGCTTAAGCGCATGGGCGACACCGATCATCGAGTCCCGCGAGACCAGTTTCGTGAGTTCCTCCGCACTCCAACCCTCGGTCCCCTCGGGGCGTTCGGGAACGACGACGTATCGTCGTTCCGAACTACTATCCCAAACCTTGAGATCAACATCGTCCGGAACATCAAGACTGAAGTCTCGCTTCAAGACGCCCCGAGGATCCACGACGACGCGAGAGCGGTACTCCATGCTCTTGTACCAGGCCGGTGGAAGTCCCAGAATCGGCCACGGATAGCACGAGCACAGCGTGCACACCACGACATGGTGGGTAGAGCTGTCGTTGAACACCGCTTCGATCTCGTGGGCCTGCTCACCGGCATAGCCCATGTCTGCCATCGCAGCGGTAGCGTCCCGCTTCAGCCAGTCGGCGTACTCGGGATCAGTCCAAGCCTTGGCGACGATTTTCGCTCCGCCCATAGGGCCGACGTCGTTCTCATAGTAGGAGACAACACGATCGACTGCGGCAGGCGTGATCAGTCCGCGTTCATAGAGAAGCGTCTCGATGGCCTTCGTCCGTGCTTCGTACTCGGTGTACTTGTTGACATGCTCACTCATGATTTGTCCTCGTTTCAGGCCGCGACCAGGTAGGGTTCCCAGAGATCGACATAGACCGTGTCACGGTCGTTGCCGTCCTCACCCCACAGCTCTCGCGAGGTGAACTCCACTGTGTAGAGCGGGCGTGCATCGCCGGCCAGCTCCAGGTAAGTGGTCTCCGGGTACAACTGGCAGCCGTGGTAGTTGGAGATCTTTCCTGTTCGTGCACGGACGAACTTCGGGCAACGGCTGTGCCCCAGAGGATTCATGTTCTTGACGAGCACTTCGTCGCCAATCGTGAATCCGGGCTCGGGTCCTTCGCGCTTGAGCGAGTGCGGCGTATGCATCCGGTCAATCGCCTCTTGAATCTGCGCCTCGTCGAATTCCTGGTAAGGCGGACGATCCACGTACCGGCCGTCCAGAATCTCCTCGACCCGGTGCTTACGCTCTTCCTCCGTGAAGTAACGGTCGGAGACAAGAATCCGCTCCGCCGCGCTGAGCCAGTGCGTGTAGTACGAGTCGCGCAACTCGTTCACGTAGTTCTCGTTACCCATCATCTCGCGGTAGAAGCGCGACTTGTCCCACCATGAAATGCCCTTGAGGTGCATCCAGGTCAAGATCGACAACGTACGTCCCTCCCACTCGTGGTGGAAGAATGGCTCGGTCTTCTGGTAAGGAACCGGGCCGTAACCCGTCATTCCTCCGCAGTCATGGATTCCATCCACTTGACTTCTCCAATCTGGGCGATCCGATTTCAACGCGCCCGATGCGCGATGCTCGGCGTTCCTGTTGCGGCACTCCCAGCGGAACTCACCGAGATGCACCACACTTGTCGGTGACGCAGTAACTAGCGTCACATAATTAGTACTTTCTCTATGAACGAATGTCAAGGTGTTCATACATTCGGGTTGGAACGATGGCGGAAATCAGTGAGCAGACCACCTTCATCGCCCACTCAGGAGCGTGAGCCGCTCCGCGCGGGCCGATCTGATTGATTCTCGTTCAAACCAGTCTCAGCCCCTTCAACTCATCGAAATCTCCAGGATGACAGTCCTCTATATGCACAGTCGGCGGACCAAGTCGCCGAAGTCCGATCCCCATCCGAGAACCATCTCGGCTGCATGGCGAACCAGCCCTCAGAAGATGCCAGACCGAAGACCACGGGTTTCTCGGACCGAACCAGCGATGGCGGCTGCCACAGATGACGACGCTCCCTACACAGTGATCCGGCTCGGCTCACGCCAACAATCGCTCGACGCAAATTTCCCGGACGAATAAACCTGTTGCATTCGTGGGGCCGTCAACACGGCGCAAGGCGGTCGATTCACCGAGCTCGCCGCCGCTAGCGGGACCCGCCGCCCACCACGAACGTTGCGGTCAGAGCGGCAACCAATCCCCGCCGGACCGTCAGCCAGTCGGCCACTCATGGCACATCGCCCGCATCCCCGACAACACCTCTTCGGGCAGACCGCGAATAAGCGCAGTCTCAGCTGCAATAACCGCAGCACGTGTGCTCTGATGGCATTCGAGTCCGCGCTTGGAAGCATGGACGAAGAGTCGGCGCCGGTCCGTGTCGTCAGCAAGCCTGAAAGCAAGTGCATTCCCGACGAGATGATCAACGATTTTCGTCACGGTTGGAGGAGGCGTCGACAACGTCCTTGCAATGTCGTTCATCGCAACGCCGTCTCGTCGGACGATCAGGTCGAGCGCGTACCAGTGATCCGCAGAAAGAGGGACGTCAGTCTCCCGAAGCACCGCGTCGACGCCACGGACTACCGTACGACCGACGGACGCGAGCAGGCCCCCCATCGGTACATCGAGCGAACCGTCTGTCGAGGTGGAGCTTGCGATAGTCATGTCGGTTTCCTTCATGACGCCCTCTCGTGTTCTCTCAGCAGCCCGCTGCTCTTCGACGAGCAGAATGCGGACCGGCCTTCCCGACAGACCCGGTACCGAGGCGCCTTCCGGCACTCCGCTTGCCTTAACGGAGATTAACACACAACAGCCAACACTTCATGCGTGAAGCGTCTTGCCCAAGGGCATCTATACGCAACGCGCCACCACGTGCCGCTGATGCGGCTCAATCGCCATGACTCAGGCGGCTCCTCTTAGCGCCGTTGAGTTCCAAGCTTCAGCGCCCGCTCCGTCGGCGATCTAAGACAGCACCCTCGCTAACCAGGGTCAAGGGGCCCTGTCGCCCCTCAAGCAGAAGTGCCTCTAGGTGCGGCTGGCATCCTCGCACCAACCCATGAACCCATTGACATCAGTTCACATATGAAGTAGTTATTGAGCGTCCCGCGTGTCGGGGCCAACTAAAACCGTACGATGGTCTTCGCGAGACACCTGAGGGTTCCGTAACCATCTTGATCTCGAGACTGAGGAAGCAGAGCAGATGGCTGACCACGTAACGTCCTTGTCTAAGGTGTACCCGCCCTCCGCAGAGTTCGCCGCGAATGCCAATGCGTCAGCCGACATCTACGATCGCGCCGCGGCCGATCCGCTCGCGTTCTGGGCGCAGCAGGCGCAGCGTC
>NZ_BCWU01000018.1 GCF_001592365.1 Gordonia hydrophobica NBRC 16057 | reverse complement strand
GAATTTTTGTGGTGAGTCGAAATTATTGTGACGCACAGTAGAGCGCGTATCCACTATGTACTTCTGAAACAACACAGCTCCTGCGGAGGAGGTGGGGTGAACACTGAAATCGTTTTCGGTGTTTGCTTCTAGGAAACTGTTCGGTTTCGTCCTTCGTCGGAAAGCTCACAGTTTCATAGAGTTACGGCGGCTATAGCGGTGGGGAAACGCCCGGTCCCATTCCGAACCCGGAAGCTAAGCCCACCTGCGCCGATGGTACTGCACTGTAATGGGTGTGGGAGAGTAGGACACCGCCGAACACAACATTCCCGGGGAGCCCCCGACCGTCACGGTCGGGGGCTCCCCGCATTCCCCGGGCCGGCACCCCTACGGTGATCGAGTAACCCGTCCCGACGTGGATCGAGTAACCGCCCCTCTACGTTGATCAAGTGCCGCGTCCCACGTTGATCGAGTAGCAGCGTGCGAGCGGAGCGAGCAGGCAGCGTATCGAGATCGCCGCGAACACCCGACTGGACACGCGTGCGCACGAGCCCCAGCCCGCGGCGGTCTCGATTCTCGTCGACGCTCACTACGTTCGCGGCGTCGAACTCGACCAACGTAGAGGGAGGCGTCCCCTCGAACTCGACCAACGTATGGGGATGCGACTCCCTTACGTTGATCGAGTAGCTGCGTGGGAGCGGAGCGAGCAGGCTGCGTATCGAGATCGCCGCGGACGCCCGGCTGGATATGCGGGTGTTTCAGCCCCTGCCTGCGGCGGTCTCGATTCTCGTCGTCGCTCACTGCGTTCGCGGCGTCGAACTCGACCAACGTCCCGCACGTTGATCGAGTAGCTGCCTGGGAGCGGAGCGAGCAAGCTGCATATCGAGATCGCCGTACCGATGAACTGGGTACGCGTGGTCTGCAGCCCCTGCCCGCGGCGGTCTCGATTCTCGTCGTCGCTCACTACGTTCGCGGCGTCGAACTCGACCAACGTTGGGGGAGAGGCGGCGAACTCGACCAACGTAGGGGAAGGCGTCGAACTCGACCAACGTAAGGGCAGAGGCGACGAACTCGACCAACGTAGGGAGAGGCGACAGAGTCGACTGATTTGGGATCTCGAATTGGTATGTTCCGTGGTCGGCGAATAGATTAGAAGGTTATGAGCAGTACTGGTAACGGGCGGAATTCGGGCGGTAAGCGGAACGGGCGACGGGCCGCGGAGAAGCACGATTCGTCGGAACCGCGGATCTCCGACGAGGTGAAGGCTTCCGATCTCGATCCAGACGTCCGACGCGACCTCCAAGCTCTCGATAAGCAGACGGCCGACCGCGTCGCGCGGCATCTCGTCATGGCCTCCGACCTCTTGGAGGAGGCACCGGAACAGGCGTTGGCGCATGCTCGGGCAGCACGCGCTCGGGCAGCTCGAATCGCTGTCGTCCGAGAGACTGCGGGCATCGTCGCGTATTCGGTCGGCGAATGGCAAGAGGCCGTCACGGAGTTGCGGGCGGCACGACGGATGAGCGGCAGCGATGCATTGCTGCCGCTCATCGCCGACAGCGAACGCGGCTTGGGACATCCGGACCGCGCCGTCGAGATCGCTGACAGCGACGACGCTCGGAATCTGACCGGCGACACCCGGCTGGAGATGGTGATCGTCAAAGCGGGCGCTCTGCTGGACATGGGGGAAGCGGCAGACGCCGTCCGAGCCTTCGCAGCCGAAGATCTCACCCCCGGTAGAACCGGTACCGACGCCGCACGACTGTTCTTCGCCTATGCATCCACCCTCGAGGCCGTCGGCCGGCGGAACGACGCGATCACCTGGTTCCAGAATGCAGCGTCTGCCGACATCGACGATGAGACGGATGCCGAGTTCCGCCTGATGGATCTCCTGGATGGCGATGCGAGCGTCGACAACGAGGTGCAGCCCGAAGGTGCGGACGTTCCACTGCGCGACCAGTACGACGTTCTGCTGCTCGACCTGGACGGAACCCTGTACACCGGCACCAAGCCGGTGCCGGAGGCGATTGCCGCGGTGGCGGCGACGGACGGCACCGCCCTGTTCGTGACAAACAACGCCAGCCGCACGCCGTCTGAGGTGTGCGCGCATCTGACGGGGCTCGGATTCGAGGCGAGCGAAGACCAAGTCGTCACCAGTGCCCAGGTGGGCGCCGCACTGGTCGCCGAAGCAGTCGATCCCGGATCGAAAGTCCTCGTCGTCGGGTCGGAGGCGCTCCGTGCCGAGATCCGGTCGCAGGGCCTCACCGTCGTCGAATCCGCCGACGATGAGCCGGCTGCCGTGGTGCAGGGGCATTCCCCCGACACCGGGTGGGCACAACTGTCGGAGGGCGCGCTCGCCATCCGGCGGGGCGCGACCTGGATCGCGACCAACGTCGACACCACTCTGCCCACCGAACGCGGACTCCTGATCGGCAACGGATCGATGGTGGCGGCTGTTGCGTCGGCCACCGGAGCCACGCCTCGGGTCGCGGGCAAGCCCGCTGCCCCGATCATGCGGTCTGCGTTGGCGCGATCGAATGCGCAGCGCCCGTTGATGATCGGGGATCGTCTCGACACGGACATCGAAGGCGCCCATACCGTGGGCATCGACAGTCTGCTGGTGCTGAGCGGGGTGACGACCGGCGTGGAGTTGCTCGCCGCACGCCCCGAGGAACGGCCCACCTACATCGCGGCGGATCTCGGCGCACTCGCCGACCCGGCGTCGTCGTCGATGATCGGGCCGCGTCCCGAGTGGTACATCGAAGTGAACGCCCAACACGTCTCGGTGAGCTCGCGGGGTGACGGCGACGCAGTGGGACTGGCCGCGGCGCTGGCGAACGCGGTGTGGACCGCGGACGTGGGATCGTTCGATCTCCGGATCGCTGCGGAGGACGACGCGTCGGCCGCGGCGCTCGCTGAACTCGGCCTTTCCGCGCTGCGTTAGCCTTGAAGGGCTATGACCGACTCGTACACACCCCGTCCCACGCCGACGCCCGGTCCGACTCCGGCCACGCTGGCCGCTGACGCAGCGGTCCGTGCAGCCGGTCCCGGTGAGCCGGCAGACCATTCGTCCATCGTGGCCGCGGAGGACCTGCTGGTCGAAGCGAGCATGGTCCGAGAGGCGGCTGACGAACAGTTTGATCTCGGCGCACTGGCACGACAAGCAGAAGTGTTGACGCAAGCGCACGACCGGCTTTCGGCGGCGTTGGAAGACGCCGGACGTGGCTGAGGGCGGTTTCTGCGCCACGAGTCCAGAGAAGAGGCGATGATGGCGGCACGTGCACGGCTCGACGCCGAATTGGTACGACGCGGTCTGGCCCGTTCCCGCGAGCAGGCACGTGACCTCGTCGCAGCGGGCTCGGTCAAGGTGAACGGAACCGTCGCCTCGAAGGCGGCCACGAACGTCGCGAAGGACACGCCGATCCTGGTGATCGAAGAGGAGTCCGAGCACTGGGCGTCCCGGGGCGCGCATAAGCTGCTCGGGGCCCTGGAGGCATTCGAACCCCGAGGCGTCACCGTCGACGGCAAGCGGTGTCTCGACGCCGGCGCGTCGACCGGCGGCTTCACCGATGTGTTGCTCCGTCGTGGCGCGCGCGAGGTCGAGGCCGTCGACGTCGGATACGGTCAGTTGGTCTGGAAGCTGCAGTCGGACGATCGCGTGCACATCCACGACCGCACCAACGTCCGGCATCTGACACCGGAGGCGATCGGGGGGCCTGTGGACCTGATCGTCGGCGATCTCTCGTTCATCTCGCTGAAGCTGGTGCTCCCCGCACTGGCCGCGTGCCTGCGTCCGGGCGGCGATGCGCTGCCGATGGTCAAGCCACAGTTCGAGGTCGGCAAGGACCGTGTCGGCGCCGGCGGGGTGGTTCGGGACCCGACACTGCGCGCCGACGCCGTCGAGGCGGTCGCGGCGATGGCCGACACACTCGGTCTGACCACGCGTGATGTCGTCGCCAGCCCGCTGCCGGGGCCGTCGGGCAACGTCGAATTCTTCCTCTGGCTGCATCGATCCGGCGACACCGACCAGGTGGCGGCGGATCCGGGCGAGCAGACCTCGTCGACCGGCGATACCGTGGACACCGAAACCATGATCCGCTGGACCGATCCTGGAGAGGGACGACGCGTCCGCGCGTTGATCGATCGCGCCGTCGCTGACGGACCGCAGTAGGGAAGGGATCGTCGATGGACCAATCGAATGCTGCCCCGAACGGCCGGCGGACCTTTCTGGTCGTTGCACACACCGGTCGGGACGAGGTGACCAAGACACTGGTGGCGATCGCGCGACGATGCGGCGAGGCCGACATCGCGGTGCGCGTCGTCGATCACGACACCCGGCGTCCCGCACCCCCGTTCGTCCAGGCGCACCCCGTCGACCCGCAGATGCTGCGCGACACCGGCGCCGATGTGGAAGTGACCCACGCCGACTCCGTGTCGGCGCAGGGCTGCGAACTGGTCCTGGTGCTGGGCGGAGACGGTACGTTCCTGCGCGCGGCGGAACTGGCCTACCCGGCCGGAGTGCCGCTCATGGGCATCAACCTCGGGCACATCGGCTTCCTCGCCGAAGCCGAGGCGCACCGTATCGACGAGGTTCTCGATCGCCTCATCGGCGGCGAGTATCGAGTGGTCGACCGCATGGTCCTCGATGTGTCCGTTATCGACCCCGGCTCCGATGAGCCACGCTCGCGCGACTGGGTGCTCAACGAAGTCGTCATTCAGAACACCTCGCACAACGGAGTCCTGGAACTGGTGACCGAGGTCGACGGCCGGCCGGTCGCCGCTTACGGTGCCGACGGCATTCTGGTCGCGACACCGACCGGATCGACGGCGTACGCGTTCTCCGCCGGAGGGCCGGTGATGTGGCCCGACCTGGAGGCGATCCTGGTGGTGCCGAGCAACGCGCACGCCTTGTTCGCGAGGCCGATGGTGACCAGTCCGCGATCGCGCGTCGCCGTGGAGGTGTATCGCGAGGGCCGCGATGGGGTGGCCCTGTGCGACGGCCGTCGCATCATCGACGTTCCCGCCGGCTCCCGCGTCGAGGTGGTCCGCGCTCAGCGTTCCCTGCGGTGGGTCCGCATCGACTCGGAGCCGTTCGCCGATCGGTTGGTCACCAAGTTCTCGCTGCCGGTCACCGGTTGGCGCGGAAGGAGTTGAATCCCACTTGCTGGAAGAGCTGTCGATCCGCAGTCTCGGAGTCCTCGAATCCGCGAACGCCCAGTTCCACCCCGGGTTCACTGTTCTGACCGGTGAGACCGGCGCAGGCAAGACCATGATCGTCACCAGTCTCCGGCTGCTCTCGGGAGGCCGAGCGGACGCGGGACGGGTGCGCACTGGCGACGCCAAGGCCGTCGTCGAAGGACGGTTCCGACTGCCGGAGGAGCGGACGGCGATCGCCGAGGTCCTCGAGGATTCGGGCGCCGAGATCGATGACGACGAGACCTTGATCGCCGCGCGTACGGTGAACGCCGACGGCCGATCCCGCGCGCATCTCGGCGGACGTTCGGTTCCGGTCGGCACGCTGGCGCAGTTGACCGGCGAGCTCCTCGCCATTCACGGTCAGAACGACCAACTCCGATTGATTCGTCCGGAGCAGCAACGCGGGGCACTCGACCGTTACGCGGGAGCGGCGGCGGCGTCGACGTTGAAGAAGTACCGTGCCGCTCGAACGGAACTGGTCGAGGTTCTCGACGAACTCGACCGCCTCCGGGCCAACTCGCGTGACATCGCGATGGAGGCTGACCGGCTTCGGTTCGGCGTCGATGAGATCGACGCCGTCGCCCCAGAGCCCGGCGAGGACGTCGAGTTGATCGCCACGATTCGCCGGATGACCGACCTGGAAGACATCCGCCGGACCGCGCTGACGGCACAGGAGATCATCGCCGGGTCCGAGAACGCGTCCGTCGTCGACGGGCTGGGAACGGTGCGCTCGCTCCTGGAGTCGGCGTCGGACGACGCCTTGCGCGAACTGCAGCCACGGGTCGCCGAGGCGTTGACCGTCGTGACCGACCTCGGTGCCGAGCTGACTTCCTACCTCGGCGGACTGCCCGAGGACGCGGGAGATCTCGACGCGTTGCTGAATCGGCAGGCCGAACTGAAGTCGCTGACCCGGAAGTATGCCGCGGACATCGACGGTGTGCTCACGTGGCGCGAGGAGGCCAACGAGCGCCTGACACAGATCGAGGATCCGGAGGGCGCCGTCGAAGAGCTCGAAGTCGCAGCCAGCGCCGCACGCGAGAAGGTGGCGGCTCTCGGCGCCAAACTGCACGCGCAGCGCACCAAGTATGCCAAGAGCCTGGCAAGCAAGGTGTCCGCCGAACTGACCGGTCTCGCGATGGGCGGCAGCGCGCTCGCGGTGTCGGTCTCACTGCTGCCCGCAGACGACGAGCGACTCGCTGTCGAGATCGATGGAAAGCGCGCGCACGCAGGCGGCGACGGCGTGGACCGCGTGGAGTTCGGACTGGTTGCGCACAAGGGCGCCGCGCCGCTGCCGATCGCGAAATCCGCGTCGGGGGGTGAGCTCTCACGCGTCATGTTGGCATTGGAAGTGGTGCTCGCCGAACCGGATTCCGGTGGCGTGATGGTGTTCGACGAGGTGGACGCCGGCGTGGGCGGCGCAGCGGCCGTGCAGATCGGTGCACGCCTGGCACGGTTGGCGCGGCGGCATCAGGTGATCGTCGTGACGCATCTGCCGCAGGTGGCGGCGTTCGCCGACAATCACTTGGTGATCGGCAAGTCCGGGGGAGGCGAGCGCGGTCGACAGACCTCGACGCTGACGACCCTCGATCGCGACGAGCGTGTGGCGGAACTCGCGCGCATGCTCGCAGGCCTCGGTGATTCGGAGACCGGGCGTGCACACGCGGAGGAACTCCTGTCGACCGCGGAACGCACGCGCGCGGAGAACTGATCCGTACGGCGATCCTGTGTTGCAAATGTTACGAAAGTTGATGATGGTACGGCGCGCCTCCGTGTGACCAATGAGCCGCAAGGTCACTATGGGACGCATGAGGATGCCTGCCTTGCTCTCGCGGAAGACCGAAGAACTCCCCGGAATCACGGGCATCGCCCGGATCGACAAGAACTCCAAACGCCTGGCGAATCGCGTCGATCACGGTGCCATCGTGATCCTCGACCAGGTGGATCTCGATCGCGTCACCGCTGACGCGCTCGTCGAAGCCGAAGTGGCTGCGGTGCTGAACGTCTCGAAATCGATCACCGGCCGCTACCCGAACCTCGGCCCGGAGGTGCTCGCCGCGTCGAACATCCCGCTCATCGACGACGTCGGCAGCGACGTCTTCTCGCGGGTGAAAGACGGCACCCGGGTCCGCCTCAACGAGGGGAAGCTATATATCGGCGAGCGGGTCATCGCTCGCGGCACCGAACTCGGCGAACGTGAGGTCGCCGACCTGATGCTCGACGCCAAGACCGGTCTCGTCGACCATTTGGAGGCCTTCTCCGGAAACAGCATCGAATTCATCCGCAGCGAATCGCCGCTGCTGATCGATGGCGTCGGCGTCCCCAAGGTCACCGTGTCGTTTGAACATCGGCACGTGGTGATCGTCGCCGACGGCGCCCATCGGGTCGCCGAGCTGAAATCGCTCAAGCCGTTCATCAAGGAGTACCAGCCGGTGCTGGTCGGAGTGGGTGTCGGCGCCGACAGCCTGCTCAAGGCTGGTTACCGACCGGCGGTCATCGTCGGAGACCCCGACGACATCAGCACCGAGGCACTCAAGAGCGGCGCCGAAGTGGTGTTGCCCGCAGATCCGGACGGTCACGCTCCGGGCCTGGAGCGGATCCAGGACCTCGGCATCGGCGCCACCACGTTCCCCGCTGCGGGAACCGCGCCCGACTTGGCGCTGCTGCTCGCGGACTTTCACGGCGCGGATCTCATCGTCACCGCCGGGTACAGCGGGTCGCTCAACGACTTCTTCGATCGCGCTCTGCGTGACCAGATCCCGTCGCAGTTCCTGACGCGGCTGAAGGTCGGAGCCAAACTGGTCGATGCCAAGGCCGTCGCCACGCTCTACCGCAGCCGCGTGAGCGGCGCGCTCATCGCGATGTTGATGATCGCCGCGTTGATCGCGATCATCGCCGCCGTCGTCATAACGCAGGGCGGCGGAGCTGCGGCCAGTGACTGGATCGTCGCCCAGTGGAATGCGTTGACCGGCTGGGTCAGCGGGGTGTGGAACGCTCAATGATCTCATTGCGTCAGCACGCGATTTCGCTGATCGCCGTCTTTCTGGCCCTGGCCTTGGGGCTGTTCCTGGGGTCAGGGTTCATTGGTGACCGCATGAATGCCCTCACCGGCACCGATCGCGACAAGATCGGCAATCTCCAGGACGAGCGCGATGCGCTCGAGAAGGAGGCCGGCCATGACACCGCCTTCATCAAGGGAGTGACTCCGCGACTGGTCAACGGCGTGCTCACCAAACAGAGCGTCCTGATCATCACCGCGCCGGACGCTGCCGACTCGGACGCCGAGGCCCTGAAGGGCTTGATCAACGACGCCGGCGGCACCGTGTCGGGACAGATCGCGATGACCACCACACTGGTGCGGGACCAAGAGGCGTCGAAACTGCGGACCATCGTCGACCAGTCCATTCCGACCGGTGCTCAGCTCCGCGTGGACTTCACCGACTCCGGGTCGCGGCTCGGCGACCTCCTCGGCGTGACTCTGCTGACGCGTAACGGGCAGCGTCCGCAACCCGCAGACGTTCGATCGACGACGCTGCAGACGCTCGCCGAAGGCGGATTCATCGAATACGCGGCGGGTTCGATCAAGCCCGCCGACCTGGTCCTGGTGCTCACCGGCGGCGAGATGCCCGGGGATTCCGGCGCGCAGGGACAACTCGTCGGACGATTCGCGGCGGCGATGGCCGCGCGCGGTGCCGGCGGCGTCCTCGCCGGTCGTACGGGTTCGGCGTCGGGCGGATCGCCGCTGGGCGTGGTGCGCTCGGATCCGTCGTTGAACAACACGATCAGCACTGTCGACAACGTGGACCAGGGGACCGGCCAGGTCACGACGGTGCTGGCGTTCGGCGAGGAGTCGCAGGGGCGGTCGGGCGCGTTCGGCACGGGCATGGGCGCCACGGCCATCACCGTCGGCGCCGAAGGGGAGAAGTAGTCGCAGGCGTCGCCGGGGGCACAGCCTCCCGGCGACGCGGGTGCGACACACCGAACACTCCGGGCCTTCGGCGCGCGTAGCGGCTTTGCCCCCGAGTGCTGTTAGGCTGAAGTCCCGTAGGTATTCAAGATCCACTCCGGCTTGAACCGCCCGACGGGAGTTACATTGCGATCATTGCGTGACCAGCGCGCCGTTCCCAAGCACATCTTCGTAACCGGCGGCGTCGCGTCGTCGCTCGGCAAGGGGCTGACCGCCTCGAGCCTGGGACAACTTCTCACCGCCCGCGGAATCCGCGTGACCATGCAGAAGGTCGATCCCTACCTCAACGTGGACCCGGGCACCATGAATCCGTTCCAGCACGGCGAGGTCTTCGTCACCGAGGACGGTGCGGAGACCGACCTGGACATCGGGCACTACGAGCGTTTCCTGGACCGCAATCTGTCGGGATCGGCGAACGTCACCACCGGTCAGGTGTATTCGACGGTCATCGCCAAGGAACGCCGCGGCGAGTACCTCGGCGACACGGTCCAGGTGATTCCGCACATCACCGACGAGCTCAAGAGCCGCATGCTGGCGATGCACGAGGCCGATGCGAGCGGCGAAGAGCCCGACGTCGTGATCACCGAGATCGGCGGCACGGTCGGCGATATCGAATCGCAGCCCTTCATCGAGGCAGCGCGCCAGATCCGTCACGACCTGGGTCGCGGCAATGTCTTCTTCCTGCACGTCTCGCTGGTGCCGTACCTGGCGCCGTCGGGCGAACTCAAGACCAAACCCACCCAGCACTCGGTGGCCGCGCTGCGGAGCATCGGCATCCAGCCGGATGCGCTGATCCTGCGCTGTGACCGTCCCGTGCCGGAAGGCCTCAAGAAGAAGATCGCGCTGATGTGCGACGTCGACATCGACGGCTGCATCTCCACTCCCGACGCACCGTCGATCTACGACATTCCCAAGGTGCTGCACTCGGAGCAGCTCGACGCGTACGTGGTGCGCCAGTTGGGCCTGCCGTTCCGGGATGTCGACTGGACCGTGTGGGGCGATCTTCTCGAACGCGTCCACAACCCGCGCGAGACCGTGCGCGTGGCGCTGGTCGGCAAGTACATCGACCTGCCCGACGCCTACCTTTCGGTGACCGAGGCGATCCGCGCGGGCGGCTTCGCGCACCGCACCCGCACGGAGATCTCGTGGGTGCCGTCGGACGACTGCGAGACCCACGAGGGCGCGCACGCCGCATTGCGCGACGTCGATGCGGTGCTGGTGCCCGGCGGATTCGGAATCCGTGGCATCGAGGGCAAGCTCGGCGCCATCCGCTACGCCCGCGAGAACGGCATCCCGCTGCTCGGGCTGTGTCTCGGCCTGCAGTGTGTCGTGATCGAGGCCGCGCGCCAGGCCGGACTGGCCGACGCGAGCTCCACCGAGTTCGACCCGGAGACCCCGTCGCCGGTCATCGCCACGATGGCCGATCAGGAGGCTGCCGTGGCCGGCGACGCCGATCTCGGTGGAACCATGCGCCTGGGTGCGTACCCGGCGACCCTGCTAGCCGGATCGCAGGTCGCGCGCGCCTACGGCAGCACCGAGGTCAGTGAGCGTCACCGCCATCGATTCGAGGTCAACAACACCTATCGCGACACCATCGCGGAGTCGGGGCTGGTGTTCTCTGGAACCTCACCGGACGGTCGCCTCGTCGAGTTCGTCGAATACCCGAAGGACGTGCACCCCTTCCTCGTCGCCACGCAGGCGCACCCGGAGCTGAAGAGCCGCCCCACCCGCCCGCACCCGCTGTTCAAGGCGTTCATCGAAGCGGCGATCAAGTACAAGACCGCGGTCCGGCTCCCGGTGGAGCTCGACGGCTACGACGCCACCGACGTCGCCGACGGCCAGACCGCCGATGCCGTCGCCGTCGCGGACGGCGAGTGAACCAGGAGACGTCCATGGTCGGCGCAGGCTCGCACGAGTTCGTCACGCACTCCTCCCGGACCGAATACGAGGGCGCGATCCTCGCGCTCCGGGTCGATGACGTCGAGATGCCTGGTGGTCGTCTGGCGAAGCGAGAGGTCGTCGAGCATCACGGTGCGGTCGCCATCGTCGCACGCGATGACGACGGGCGGATCGCGATGATCCGGCAGTATCGGCATCCGATCGGTCGTCGGCTGCTCGAACTGCCTGCTGGACTGCTGGACGGCGGGCCGGACGAGGATCCGTTGGCGGCCGCGCAGCGCGAGTTGGCCGAGGAGGCCGATCTCGCCGCAGATCGGTGGCGAGTGCTCGTCGACCTGGTGGTCTCGCCCGGATTCACCGACGAGGCGCTGCGGGTCTACCTCGCGGACGGACTCCAGCAGTTGCCGCCCGCAGACCGGGAGGACGAAGAGGCCGACCTGGTGCTGGAATGGGTGCCGCTGGCCGAGGCCGTCCGCCACGTGCTGTCGGGCGAGATCGTCAATGCGACGGCCGCGGCCGGCGTCCTTGCCGCTGCGGCCGCTGACGCGTCCGAGACGCCGCTGCGCGGCACCGACGCTCCGTGGCGGGACGAACCCACGGCGTTCGCGGCGCGTAGATAGCGGCAAGGAGATGGCCACCACCGTCGGCGACGCGATCGCGCGGTATCTCGATCATCTGACGGTGGAGCGTGGCTCGGCCGCCAACACCATCGCCTCGTACCGCCGAGACCTGCAGCGGTACCACGTGTTTCTCACTGGCCGCGGGATCGCCGTGATGTCGGCCGTCACTGAAGAGGACGTGCGGGAGTTCCTCGTCGCGCTGCGGCGAGGAGATCCCGAACGCGGGATTCGGGGGCTCGCCGACTCGTCGGTCGCCCGGACCCTCGTCGCCGCGCGCGGCTTTCACAAGTTCTGTGCGGACGAGGGACTGGTGGGCACCGACGTCGCGCACTCGGTGTCGCCGCCGAAACCGCCTCGCCGCCTGCCGAAGTCGCTTCCGGTCGATGACGTCATCGCGATCCTCGACGCGGCGGGGATGGGCGACGGACCGCGCAGCCTCCGCGACCGGGCGCTGGTGGAACTGCTCTACAGCTGCGGTGCGCGCATCTCCGAGGTCATCTCGCTCGACGTCGACGACCTCGATCTGGAGCATCGTGCCGTCATCCTCCGCGGCAAGGGCGGCAAGGAGCGGATGGTTCCGGTCGGGGGTCCAGCGATCGACGCGGTGGACGCGTACCTGGTCCGCGGTCGGCCGGCGCTCGCGAAGAAATCCACGCCCGCGCTGTTCCTCAACGTCCGCGGTGGGCGGTTGTCGCGGCAGAGCGCCTGGCAGATCTTGGTCGACGCCGCAGAACGCGCCGGTGTCGACAAAGACGTCTCGCCGCACACCCTGCGGCACAGCTTCGCGACCCATCTGCTCGACGGCGGCGCGGACGTCCGCGTGGTGCAGGAACTGCTCGGGCATTCGTCGGTCACGACGACGCAGGTCTACACGCTCGTCACGGTCAACACCATGCGCGAGGTGTACGCGACCGCGCACCCGCGGGCACGATAGCGAGCGTCGAACGGCGTCAGTGCTGTTCGCGTGCTCGTGCGACGAGTTCCCTGGTCGCCGGGGCGACCTGCGTGCCGATGGTCTCGATCTCGTCGGCGTCGTCGGTCGCGAAGATGAAACCGGAGATGCCGTAGTCCAGGGCGAGTGAGGTGAGGTCGTCCGCCCACGACTCCGGCGGACCGCTCAGCAGGCCGCTGCGTGCGTCGCTGAAGTGGCCGCCCAGGTTGAGGTACCGCCGAATCGCTGCCGGTTCGCGGCCGGCGGACCGAGCGCCGGCGTCGATCGCGGCGTTCATCGCGGTCAGGTCGGAGGCGCCGTTCGTCAAGTAGCTCAGTGACGGCAGGCAGCCGTCGCACTTGCGACCCACCAGATCGAGCATGCGGGGCCCGTACGCCCCGACGGTGATGCCGATGGGGTGCGCAGGCGCCGGTCCGCGCTTGGCGCCGTCGACGGGATAGAAGTCGCCCGGGAGATGAACGCCGCCGCGGACCGACGTGTCCCACAGCGCCCGCATCACGTCGACGGCTTCCTCGAGCGCCCGCCGACTCTCACCCGCGGTGCGGCGCGGACCGCCCATCGCCACGATCGCATCGGCGAAGCCGCCTGCGCCCAAGGCGATCTCGCAGCGCCCGCCAGACAACAGGTCCAGGCTCGCGGCCGCCCGGGCGAGGACCGCCGGAGGTCGTAGCGGGAGGTTGAGGACGTTGCCCGACAACCGGACGCGTTCGGTTCGTGCGGCGATGTAGCTCAGCACGGTCCACGTGTCGAGGAACGCCGGTTGGTAGGGATGGTCTTGGATGGTCACCAGGTCGATGCCCGCATCCTCGGCGGTCAGCGCGAGGTCGACGACCTGGTGCGGAGCCGTCGAGGAGCCGGTGACGAAGACGCCGAATTGAAGGTCGAGACCGTAATCGCCCATGGACGCGAGCCTACGACGGGCGACACGCATCCCGCAGCAGATACTCTAGGCCTCAACACGAGGTTGAGGACTGCGGTCACGCCGCAACAGCGCGGAAATGCGCTGCGACGTCGGACGATCCGGTCTCCGTCGGTGGTTCCTGCGGGTCTGCGGAGCGCCTGCCGAGTCGGTGACCAGTCACGCACTAGGATCGGGATGATCGATTTCGCAGCGTGCACAACCGGGGAGGAGCATCAACAGGTGAGTGCATCCAAACCCCGCAGCAAAGCACAGCAGGGTGAGCTCGACGTACCCGCCGAGAAGCTCGGACCCACCGGCAGGCCGTACCGCGACATCCCCGATCCCGGTCCTCGTGACAAGCACGGTCCCGCCGTCATCATCGCGATGTGCAACCAGAAGGGCGGGGTCGGCAAGACCACGTCGACCATCAACCTCGGCGCTGCGCTCGCCGAATGGGGTCGCCGGGTGCTCCTCGTCGACCTGGACCCGCAGGGCGCCCTCTCCGCGGGTCTCGGCGTCGCCCATCACGAACTCGAGGAGACGGTGCACAACCTCCTCGTTCCGCCGTACGCGGCGACGGACGACGTCCTCATGCGGACCCGGGTCGACGGCCTCGACCTGCTGCCGTCGAACATCGATCTCTCCGCCGCAGAGATTCAGCTCGTCACCGAAGTCGGGCGCGAACAGGCGTTGGCGCGGGCATTGCATCCGGTGGCGGATCGGTACGACTACATCCTGATCGACTGCCAGCCGTCGTTGGGACTGCTGACCGTGAACGCACTCGCGTGTGCCGACAACGTCGTCATCCCGATGGAGTGCGAGTACTTCAGTCTGCGTGGACTCGCCCTGTTGACCGACACGATCGACAAGGTCCACGACCGTCTCAATCCGCGGCTGGAGCTCGGCGGCATCCTCGTCACCATGTTCGACCAGCGGACCCTCCACTCGCGCGAGGTGATGAGCCGCGTCGTCGAGGTGTTCGGCGACGCCGTGTACGACACCGTGATCAACCGGACTGTCCGATTCCCGGAGACGTCCGTCGCCGGCGAGCCGATCACCTCGTGGGCACCGAAGTCGTCGGGGGCCCAGGCGTACCGGAACCTGGCGCGCGAGGTGATCGCGCACAACGAGAACACGGCGTGACCGACGTAGACGGCACGGCAGCTCCCGAGCGGACCGGGTTCGAGGTCAAGCTCACGAACTTCTCTGGACCGTTCGACCTCTTGCTCAACCTGATCAGTCAGCATCGTCTCGACGTCACCGAGGTCGCGCTGCATGTCGTCACCGACGACTTCATCGCGTACACCAAGGCGCTGGGCCCCGATGCGGATCTGGAACAGACGACCGAGTTCTTGGTGATCGCGGCTACGCTGCTGGACCTCAAGGCCGCTCGACTCCTGCCCTCCGGCGAAGTCGAGGATCCCGAGGACCTCGCCTTGCTCGAAGCGCGTGACCTGCTGTTTGCGCGGTTGCTGCAGTATCGCGCCTACAAGCAGGTGGCCGTCCTGTTCGGCGAGCTGGAAGCCGCTGCGCTGCAACGCTATCCGCGCGCGGTGTCGCTGGAGGACCGGTTCACCGCACTGCTGCCGGAGGTGGATCTCGGAGTGACCGCAGAGCGGTTCGCGGAGATCGCGGCCGCCGCGTTCATTCCGAAGCCGACACCGACCGTCGGCCTGGACCACTTGCACGGGTCGGCGGTGTCGGTGCCGGAACAGGCGAAACGTCTGACCGAGTTGCTCACCGCGGCACCCGGCGAATGGCTGACGTTCGGTCAGCTGGTCGCCGAATGCGCCAACGGGCTGGAGGTGGTCGCGCGCTTCCTGGGGCTGCTCGAGCTCTATCGCGAGCGCGCAGTGCTCTTCGAGCAGCCGGAAGCGCTCGGTGAGCTGCAAGTGACGTGGACCGGCGACCGCGACGCCGAGGAGATCGACATCGAGAAGTCGGAGGATTACGGATGACCGACGAGCACGCTGTGCCGGACGATGGGGTCGACGAGATCGACGAGGGAGAACATCTCGAGGACGACGAGTTGCGGGCCGCGCTCGAGGCGGTGCTGCTGGTGGTCGACACCCCGGTGACCGTGGAGGAACTGGCGTCGGCCGTCGGCCAGGACCGGCGC
Organism: Gordonia hydrophobica NBRC 16057; assembly: GCF_001592365.1. Classification (GTDB taxonomy): domain Bacteria; phylum Actinomycetota; class Actinomycetes; order Mycobacteriales; family Mycobacteriaceae; genus Gordonia; species Gordonia hydrophobica. The sequence continues at coordinate 39,528 of NZ_BCWU01000018.1, read as the reverse complement.
CGAGTGCGGCTCATGGTGAGACGGATGAGCGCCGATCTGACCGAAGCGGGCAGCGGGATCGACCTGCGCTACGCGGGGGACGGCTGGCGGTTCTACACCCGCGCCGACTACGCGCCCTACGTCGAGAAGCTGTTGCTCGACGGCACCCGGAGCAAGCTGACTCGAGCCGCGCTGGAGACCCTCGCTGTCGTCGCCTACCGCCAGCCGGTGACCCGCGCACGGGTCAGTGCGATCCGCGGCGTCAATGTCGACGGCGTGGTCCGGACGCTGTTGGCGCGCGGGCTGATCAGCGATGCCGGAGCAGACGAGACCACCAACGGAACGCTGTACGTCACCACCGAGCTGTTCTTGGAACGGCTGGGGCTGGCGTCGCTGAGTGATCTACCTGACATCGCACCGCTGCTGCCGAGCGTAGACGCCATCGACGACCTCGGTGAGGAGCTCCTCGACGATCCGCGATTCGCCAAACTGGCCGGTGGCCAGGCACAATCAGAGGTTGACGTCTCGGCGCAGGCGCTCGCCGACGCCGACGAGCAGTAGCGCATCGCAGACGTCGACCGACGAAATCAAATACAGCTGAAGGACACTTCATGGCATCCGCTAGCCGAGACGGCACACCGGGAAGACGACGAGACAACAGCAACCGCGGCGGTTCGGCCGCCGGGCGCAAAGGCGGTGGCCCCGCGAAACGAGGCGGCCCCGGACAGCATCCGTCGTCCCGCAAGCCGCACCGCAAGGGCACCTCGCGCGTCGACGTCGAATCAGGCAAGATCCGCCTCAACAATTCCAAGCCGGCACGACACCAGTCGGCCGACGTCGAGGGTGACGGCGCCACATACGTCGCCGACGGCATGCGCCTGCAGAAGGTGCTCGCCGCCGCCGGCGTCGCCTCACGACGAGGTGCCGAAGAACTGATCGCGGCCGGTCGCGTCGAGGTCGACGGTGAGATCGTCCTGGAGCAGGGCCTTCGCATCGATCCCGACACCGCGATCATCAAGGTCGACGGCGCCCGCGTGGTGATCGACGAGACCAAGCAGTACCTGGCGTTGAACAAGCCCAAGGGCTGGCACTCCACGATGAGCGACGACCACGGGCGCCCGTGCATCGGCGATCTGGTCGCCGAGCGGGTCATGTCCGGGCAGCGACTGTTCCACGTCGGCCGACTCGACGCCGACACCGAGGGACTGCTGCTGCTCACCAACGACGGCGAGCTGGCTCACCGACTGATGCACCCGTCGTACGAGGTGCCGAAGACCTACCTGGCCACCGTTCGCGGTGAGGTCGGTCGCGGACTGGGCCGCCAACTGCGGCAGGGCATCGAGTTGGACGACGGCCCCGTCGCCGTCGACTCGTTTGCGCTGCTCGAGGTCTACCAGGGTGAGTCGCTGCTGCGTCTGACGCTGCACGAGGGTCGCAAGCACGTGGTCCGCAGGCTGCTCGCCGAAGTCGGGTTCCCGGTCATTCGGCTGGTGCGCACCGACATCGGCCCCGTTGCGCTCGGCAAACAGCGCCCCGGCAGCCTGCGCGTCCTCGACAAGAAGGAGATCGGCGCGCTGTACAAGGGGGTCGGCCTGTGACCGCGGAGAACGCAGCGCCGAACGCGGCGGTCGTCGCGATCGACGGTCCGGCAGGGACCGGCAAGTCGACGGTCGCGTCGCGGCTCGCGGCGCGTGTGGGCGCGCACATGCTCGACACCGGCGCGATGTACCGCGCGGCGACGCTCGCTGTTCTCCGCGCAGGCGTCGCGCCCGATGACGACGCCGTCGGCCCGCTCGTCGACGATACCGACATCCGACTGACCGTCGGCGACGGGGAGACCACGGTCTACCTCGACGGGGACGATGTGACCCGGGAGATCCGGTCCGACGAGGTCACCGCGGCGGTGTCCGCGGTGTCTGCCAACGCGCAGGTCCGGACCAAGCTGGTGGAATTGCAGCGCGCTCATTCCGCCGACGCCTTTCTCGTGGTGGAGGGGCGGGACATCGGCACCGTCGTCTTCCCCGCCGCCGAAGTGAAGGTGTTTCTGACGGCGACGCCGGAAGCGCGCGCCGAGCGCAGGCACCGTCAGAACATCGCAGCGGGTCGCGAGAGCATCGTGTCGGAGGTCCTCGACAGTGTGAACCGTCGGGACCACCTGGACTCGACCCGCGCGGTATCGCCGCTGCGGGCGGCCGATGACGCCGTCACTGTCGACACCAGCGACATGACCCTTGAGCAAGTGATCGACCGGCTCTCCGAGCTGGTCGTCGAACGGATTGGAGTCCGACCGTGACCGACGACGTCTCCACCGAATACGCCGACCCGAATCTGGCGGGCGACGGCACCTGGTCGGACGAAGGCGACTGGGACCTGTCCGATTTCCTCACCGACGGCGAGGCCGGCGGGGCCGCAGTGCTTCCCGTGGTCGCGATCGTCGGCCGCCCCAACGTGGGCAAGTCGACGCTGGTGAACCGCATTCTCGGTCGCCGCGAGGCCGTCGTCGAGGACGTCCCCGGCGTCACGCGCGACCGCGTGTCGTACAAGGCCGAGTGGACCGGTAAGCAGTTCATGGTCACCGACACCGGCGGCTGGGAACCCGATGCCAAGGGCATGGGCATGGCGATCGCCACGCAGGCCGAGCACGCCATGCGTACTGCGGACGCGATCGTTGTCGTGGTCGACGCGACCGTCGGTGCCACGGCGACTGACGAAGCCGTCGCACGGGTCCTGCGCCGGTCCAAGACGCCGGTGTTGTTGGCGGCGAACAAGGTCGACTCCGAGCGCTTGGAGGCCGAGGCAGCGTCGCTGTGGTCCCTGGGGCTGGGGGAGCCGTACACCATCTCGGCCACACACGGCCGCGGAACCGGCGACCTGCTGGACCGGATCCTTGAGGCGCTCCCGGAGACGCCGCGCGAGCGGTTCGCCGCGGGCGGTCCGCGTCGCGTCGCGCTGGTCGGCAAGCCCAACGTGGGTAAGAGCTCGCTGCTGAACAAGCTCGCAGGCGAGGAGCGCGCCGTCGTCGACAACGTCGCGGGCACCACCGTCGACCCGGTCGACGAAGTCATCGAACTGGATGGCAGGCCGTGGCAGTTCGTCGACACCGCAGGTTTGCGCCGCAAGGTCCGTCACGCCACCGGGCACGAGTACTACGCGTCGCTGCGTACCCGCTCGGCGCTGGACTCCGCTGAGGTGGCGCTGCTGTTGATCGATGCCAGTCAGACGGTGACCGAGCAGGACCTTCGGGTGTTGTCGATGATCATCGACAGCGGTCGCGCACTGGTGGTCGTGTTCAACAAGTGGGACCTCGTCGACGAGGACCGCCGTCACGATCTCGACAACGAGATCGACCGGGAGCTCGCGCGCGTGCCGTGGGCGCGTCGCGTCAACATCTCGGCGTTGACCGGACGCAGTGTGCAGAAGCTGGTTCCGGCGCTCGAAGGTGCTCTGGAGTCGTGGGACAAGCGGATCTCCACCGGCCAGCTGAACACCTGGCTCAAGGAGATCATCGCGGCCACGCCGCCGCCGGTGCGCGGCGGTCGTCAGCCCCGCGTCATGTTCGCCACGCAGGCCGCGACGCGTCCGCCGACGTTCGTTCTGTTCACTACAGGCTTCCTCGAGGCCGGCTACCGCCGCTTCCTGGAGCGCAAACTGCGCGAGCAGTTCGGGTTCGACGGTTCGCCCGTCCGGATCAACGTCCGCGTGCGAGACAAGCGCGACCGGAAGAAGTAGACGAACTCAGAACTGACGAGCGGTCGAGAGCGGAAGTCCTCGACCGCTCGTCGTCACTTCCAAGCGGTCTCGCATGTCGCAGATCACTCCAGAGGCACATGAAAACCCGCGCAGTGCAGGCGATTAGCAGTCAGGACACCGCGTGAGCTAAAGTAAACTCGCTTCGTCCAACGGGGCAACGGGCTGTGGCGCAGCTTGGTAGCGCACTTGACTGGGGGTCAAGGGGTCGCAGGTTCGAATCCTGTCAGCCCGACGTCGTGACCAGCACTTATGTGCTGGTCACAGTCGTTTGTGGGGTTAAAGGCCAACGTTCGTTGGGGCCTTGTCGAGGTCAGGTGCTCCGTTACGGCGCGACGCTCACAGGGGCGAATGGTGAACGAACCCATACAGCCCAGCGCGGTATCCGCGGGTGTGGCTTCGATCGCTGTCGTGGCGCGGCGCGGGTTTGTCGAGAATCGACGTCGCGTAGTGGCGCGCCCACCTCGGCGGCATGCGATCGAGATCAGCGAGGGCGTCATCGAAGCCCTGCTGGAATCGGTCTGGATCGAGGTCGGCGTCCCGCTCGGGATCCAATAGAGGAAACGACGTGGGTAAGCGAGTGACGATGCCGTGCTCGGTCACGATGTCGAGTTCGGGCATGTCGGCGTCGTCTGCGCGGTGTGCAGTCATCGGGTGGCACGCCTCTCGGCAAGGGTGCGATACAGCGTGGCGCGGCTGACGCCCAACTCAGTCGCGATCTGAGGCACGGAACGGCCGGCGGCCTTCATCTGCTCGGCGACGTCGACCTGGGCAGCAGACAGTGCGCGTGGACGGCCGACGGAAGTCGCATGCGACCGGCCGACGGTGGATCGTGCTTGTCGGGCGCCGACCTCCTCGTCGAGCTCGGCGAGCGAGGACAAGACGCCGACGATCATCGCGCCGACCGGGTCGCTGGTGTCGAGTCCTTCGCGGAGTGAACGGAGGCCGATGCGGCGACGCGACAGTTCCAGTGCGCTCGCCAGGACTTCCGGACCGGAACGGCCGAGTCGATCGATGCCCGCGATGACAGTGGTGTCGCCGGGGCGGGCGTAGGCGAGGAGTGCGGCCCAGCCCGGACGGTCCGTCGATGCTGAGGCGGCGGTCGTCTTGTCGCTGTAAATCCGCGCTGGCTCGACGCCGACGTTGGTGAGGGCGTCGATCTGAGCTTCGAGGCTGTAGCGGTCGCCGCCGGCCCGGGCATAGCCGAGCTGGTACGGGTTACTGCCTCCCAAGGTGGTGGACATGGAGCAGACACTATCTCAATATAGGTTTGATGGTTGTGCGACACTCTCGAAATATTCGAGATTCTGATGGATGCATGAGGTGTTTGGTACCTGAAGATCTAAGTATTAAGCGTATATGTCGTCACTCGGTGAACTCTCGAAGTGTCGCAAAATAGTCTCATTATAACCTGATCGGCAAGATTATTTTGGGATTCTCTCGAGTGGGGGATCGGCGCCTGGGTGCCGGGGCCGTAGACTCGGCGCGTGACTCTGAGCCCTCCGGACATGCGCGGCGCCGGCCGGACCTGGGCCATCGCGGCAACCGCATTCGCCTTCTTCGCGACGATGGTCGGCACGACACTTCCCACGGCGCTGTATTCGATCTACGCCGTGGATCTCGACTTCTCGTCGTTGACGGTGACGGTGTTGTTCGCGGTCTACGCGATCGGCGTCGTCGGCGCGCTCCTGGTGTTCGGTCGGCTCTCCGATCAGATCGGACGACGCCCGGTCCTCCTCATTGCGCTGGTGTGCGCGGCGATCAGCTCGATCCTGTTCATGCTGCCGCCGTCCTTGGCGCTCTTGGTGGTGGCTCGGGTGATCTCCGGATTCAGTGCGGGATTCATGAGCGGCGCGGGCACTGCCGCGGTGATCGACCTGTTTCCGCAGCTGCGGCGCGCATCTGGCGGCATGCTCGCGGTTGCCGCGAACTCGGGCGGCTTAGCGACCGGGAACCTGTTGGGTGGCGTCCTTGCGACCGTGAGTTCGGCGGCGCTCATCACGCCGTTCGCGGTACACCTGGGACTGACGGCCGCGGCGATCATCGGACTGTGGATGCTGACGCCGCGCCCGGCCACGCAAAGCAGCGTGCGCTTGCGGATCCAGCGACTTCGGGTACCCGCGGAAGTTCGCGGGGCATTCGTCCGCGCTGTCCTTGCCGGCGGGTCGGCGTTCGCCGTCAGTGGCGTGCTCACCGCGGTCACGGCATTGTTTCTTAGTGAGGATCTGCACATTCGATCGCACTGGGTACCCGGTGCGATCGTCTTCCTCATCTTCGCGACGATGGCGGCCGGTCAGGTGATCGCCGGGCGTGTGCCGCCGGAGCGGGCGCTGCTGGTGGGATGTGCGGGGTTGCTGGTGGCCGTGGTGTTACTGATGGCGGCGCTGGGACTGACGATCCTTGCTCCGCTGGTGGCGGCGGCCGTCCTCCTCGGGCTCGCGGGCGGCTTCTGCGTCAACGCGGGGCTCGCCTTGACCGTCGAACGGGTCCCGGAGTCGACGCGTGGAGAAGTGTCGTCGGCATACTTCGCGAGCCTCTACGTCCTGCTCGCGCTTCCGGCGATCGGCGTTGGGCTGCTCGCCACCGTCGTCAGCCTGCGTCATGCAGGCCTCATCTTCGCGATCGTGGTCGCCGCCCTCGTTGCGGCGATCGGAGGGATTCAGGCGCGACGGGCGGCCTGAGTCGCGCTCGGGTCACACCAGTTGGGGGACGATCGACTCGAAGTGATCGCCGGACTTCGGTTTGGCCGACCCCATCTGGTGGGAATCCCAGAGGAAGGCCACCAGATCGGCAAGCGTCTGGGCGGTCGGCCTCGGTGCGTAACCGAGCTCGTCGCGGGCTTTGCTGACGTCGACCGTCGGCTGAGCGACCAGCGCGGAGATCGACGCTCGTGAGACGAGATCGGACCCGAAGAGCTGGCTGATCGGTTCCGCGATCGGCACCACTGCCTTCAGCATGCCCAGCGGCACGGCGAACAGCGGCTGGAACCGGCCGCACAGCTCGGCGACGGTCCGCATCGCGTCGAAGAGGCGGACATCGGCGCCGCCGATCAGATAATTCTCGCCGGTACGGCCGTGTTCGGCAGCCAGGGTCAGGCCTCGTGCGACGTCCCGGACGTCGACCAGATCGAAGGTGCCTTCGACGAAGATCGGCACCCTGCCCTGGGCGGCGTCGCGCAGCATCCCGTTGATGCGGGAGAGTCCGTGATCGACGGCACCGTACACGCCGGTCGGGTTGCAGATGACGGCGTCGAGCCCCTCGGCGACCACCTTCTGCAGTTCCTGCTCGCCGGCCCACTTGGAGCGGTCGTAGACCGGGAGCGACGGATTCTCCGACCGCGCGGATGTTTCGTCGACGATGCCGGAGTCGGTGTACTGGTCGAACGAATGGATGGAGCTGCAGTGCACAAACCGGCGGACGCCGGCGGCGAGTGCGGCGCGCGCGGTGGAGGCGACGCCCTCGGTGTTCACGCGCCAGGCCGTCTCGTCCTTCTGCTTCAGCGTGATCATGGCGACCAGGTGGTAGACCGTGTCGACGCTGTCGAATGCGGCGGTCAGCGTGTCCTGGTCGAAGATGTCGATCGACGACCACGTGACGCTCGGATGCTGGAGTGCGTGGTCGGGGCAGACTCGGTCGATGGCGACGACGTCGTGGCCGTCGGCGACGAGTTGATTGACGAGATTGGTGCCGACGAACCCTGCTGCTCCGGTGACCGCGACCTTCATATGCATCCTCATCCTTTGGGACGGCGACCCTCACCGCACAAATATAGAACGTGTTCTAGTTTTGATCAGCGTAGCACGGTGGAAGTGAGGTGACCGCGCCCGTCTTTGAACCCGAGCGGATCGTGGTCGTCGCGTCGAAGGGTGGGCATTCATCGGATCCGGACTGGTTCAAGAACCTCGTGGTCAATCCGGACGTCGAAGTGACCGTGGACGCCGAGACGACGCCATGGACGGCGCGGCGTGCGACTGCGGAGGAGAAGAGCGCGCTGTGGCCGACGCTGGTCGCAGCGAACAGCGGTTACCAGGGTTATCAGGACAAGACTGAGCGTGACATCCCCGTCGTGATCATGGCGCCGCGCGGCACTGCCTGAGCGGCGACGTCGCATGGCGTGAGCTGTGCGACAACGAGCCGCGGCCCGCACTCCAGGGCAATGGAGTGCGGGCCGCGGTGTTGCTCGTGGCTACTGCGGTGGCCGGTGGTCGTTGCCGTAGTCCTGGGACGGGTCGCCGTAATTCGGGTACTGCTGGCCCTGTTGAGGCTGGCCAGGGTACTGCGGCTGCTGGGGAAAGTGCTGTGGCTGCCCGGGGTACTGGGGCTGCTCGGGGTAGGGCGTCGGCGGAGGGGTGTAGCCCTGTGTCGGCGCCGCGGACGGTTGCGCAGTCGCCTGCTGCTGGCTGTAGGCCGCGTGCTGAGCGTGACTGCGTGCCGCCTGCTCTTGCTCGCGGGCGGACCGTCGTGCGGGAATCTCCTCAGCCACCTTGTCGAGCGCCGTCTCCCAGCGTGACTGCATCGGCTTGACGAGGCCGCCTCCGACGCCGACCACGATCACACCGCCCAGAGTTGCCAGGACCGCGACCAGAATCGGCGTGGTGACAGTCGTCGCGACGCCGATCTGATTGAGCGCGGCAATGATGCCAGCACCCAGAATGAAGACCGAAGCGATAGTCGCGACGAGTTGACCATAGGAGGCGCCGCTGAGTGCATTTCGGATGATCTCGCGAACCGCTTGGGCGATTGCGGCGGCGATGACGATGATGATGATCGCGACGAAGAGCTTGGGCAGCCAGGCCACGAACTTCGTCAACAGATCGCTGATCGGATTCGGACCGAAGGCGCCGATCGCCAATTGCAGCGTAATCAGGAGTACGGCGTAGTAGACGATCTTCGCCAGGAGTGAACTCGCGTCGTACTCGCTTTTCGCTAGCGCTCGAGATACTCCGCTGCGCTCGGCCAGACGATCGAAGCCGACCTTGCGGAGGATCACCGTCACGACCTTGGCCAGTACCTTAGCGATGATCCAGCCGATGATGAGGATGACCAGGAATGCGGCGAGCTTCGGGACGAACTTGGCGATCGAACTCCAGGCGTCGGATATCCCGGCACCGTAGTCGATCGCGACATTGGTGACCATGACTACTCCTTATTTCGCGGCCAATGATTCGATGTGCAGGATTGACATCACCGTCACCGTAAATGATGAGATCTGCGCGCCGCTTCATTTGGGTGCCCGAGTTACGCAGTATTGTCCGGTAATTTTCTCGGATCGAAATCAGATGTTTATTAAAGCCGGTCACATCGGGCTATTACGGTCATTTGCGTGGATAGGTGATTAATATGGAATCCGGTGACATCTTCTCAATTCTGAGATGTGGCCGATAGGGTCGCAGTCATGACGATCCCCGGGCGCGACATCTTCGTGTGGGCGCCTTACCTGGTCGCGGCGGTGGTTCACGTCGTGGCACTGGCGACCGACAGCCCGGTCGCCGAGCCGACGAAGATGCTCCTGATGCCGCTTCTCTCGCTGCCGGTTCTGGTGAACTGGCGATCGGACTGGCGATTCGTTGCGCTGCTAGCGGCGCTCGTGTGCTCGTGGCTCGGCGACAGCGTGGGCGTGATCGTCGAGGGTGACGTGGTGCTGCCGTTGATGCTTGTCTGCTTCGGAGCGGCGCACGTCGTTTACATCGTGCTGTTCGTCCGCGGTGTCGCCGACCGGCCGACGCCGCGATGGGCGTTGGTGTACGTGCTGTGGTGGATGGCCATGGTGGCAGTGGTCGGACGTCATGCCGGCGCATTGTTTCCGGCGGTCGCGCTCTACGGGGTGGTGCTTGCGGGGACTGCAGCGATGTCGAGCCGGAGCACGGCGACGGTCGCGCTGGGCGGGGCGCTCTTTCTCACAAGCGACTCGTTGCTGGCCGTCCGATTGTTCCTTCCCGACAGTGCACCCGGATGGTTCGGTCCAGCGGTGATGGCGACTTACACTGCGGGGCAGGCGTTGATCGTCGCCGGGGTGGTGCGGCGTGCGGTTGGCGGAATGGTCGTCGAATCTGCGCGTCGTGAAATCGGTCAATAGCAGTAAATCGCCTGTCGTTGGCCAACATTGAGGCCGACGTACGTACTTTGGTCCCTAGTCAGGGCCGGTGGAATGCGATTTCCTGTTTAGTACGGGTATCCATGTGCGTCGAGCATGCGTCGCACGTCGGCGATGGAGTTCGTAGGGGACTCATTGGCCGCTTCGCACGACATGAAGGGTGAGCATCGTTGTCATCGGGACCACGCACGGTTGCTGCGTCAAAGCACGAGACGCTTCGCGTCACTGTGCGCAGCGACCTGATGGTGCTGTTCTTGGCGTTGCTCGGTGCGGCTGGCACTCTGGTCCACAATCACGAGGATCTGGCGGGGTCGAACGTCGATCTGCTTGCCGACGGGGTTCCGCTCGCGGTGTATCTCGGTCTCGCGCTCGCAGGATTCTTGCCCCGGTTGCGCCCGGCTGCGAGCTGGATGCTCTTGCTGTCGGCCTGGGTCATGGTGATCATGGCGCTCGCCGGCCTGATTCCACAGACAGTGATGGTTGACGGGTTTGACGGCTTCTCCGGTCACCTCATCGTTCATGCCATCGTGCTCGCCGCTCAAGTTCCGCTGATCGTGATACTGATCCGCAGGCTCAACGGCACCGCGTGCCGATGGACGGCGCCCGCCCCGAACCGTCGATAGGGGCACTCGACACAGGCTGTCGGCGTCGACCGAACGGCGGTGCGTGATCGCCGCGGGGGCTGGTTGTCGGTGCGGATCGTGATGATTTGACGACGGTGGCGTGTCGGGTTGTTGCCGAACCTGGTTTCGCTCTCGGTCGAGAGTGAAGGCCGCGAGCGCCTGTCTGATTTCTGGCGAGTGTCATCACCCGTGGAGCCACCGGTCGACGTCGACAGTACAACTGGAGTCCGACAAGGTGATGGCGACGAGCATGGATTAGAACACTTGTGCAATATATATGTGAGTTGTAACATAGTATGTACAGCTTGATCGGAATGACTGGAAGGCCGTTTCGTGTTGTTTGAGAATTTCATAGCCGTCGCGCACAGGCGACACGGACTGCTTCCGTAGCAAGGGGCTTTAAGGGGTGGTCGGTGGGTGCGCACGGAAGCAGGACCGCCGTCGGTTCGAGGGTTCGGCCGGCAGGGGTTATGCGGATCGACGCCGAATCGCCGTGAGTCGGCTCCTTGGGTTGGAGTCGCATCTCGAGTCGGCCCCTTGGGTTGGGGCCGGGCGGTTTCGGGTGATCTAGTGTCGGGCCTTCGGGCCGGCGGCCTGTCCTGCGACGTCGCCAGACCACCCTCCGTTTCGGGTTTCACGGGTGGTTCTGGCGGCGGGGTGACTGCTTGCGTCGGGTTCGGTGTCGTGCGTGTTGTCCAACGTCAGCGGCGCACCCGCTTCCTGCTCGGTGATCCCGGGCCGGAGGCGATGCTCCGCTTCACATTTCGGGTGCGCTCTGTATCGGAGCGTGCTCAGCCAAGATCGTGGCCCGCATCGGGTCGTGTTCGCTAAGGAAGGCAAGGGGGATTGCCGTGGCTATTGTCGACGTCATCACTGAATTCGCTGACGCGCTCATCGAAGCGCTCAGCCCACCCACCCTCGCTGCACCAGGAGGAGAACTCGCATCCTTGTGTGCGAGTCCTTCGACGGTCGGTTTCGATGACGCCGTCATCGGGCAGACGATGGTGCAGTTGACTCGGGTGGTCAATCTCGCTGGGACGGCGATGTCGGGGTTGACCGACGCCGCCGGTCGGGCCGGGTTGCCGGCTCGGAAACGAGTCAAAACCAGCACCGACCTGCTCAAGCAGTTGGGGATCACGCCGGCAGCCGCGCATCGGTATGCGCGGACCGGGCACGCCGCGCACACGATGCCGGGCGTGATGGTGCACGCGAGGACCGGCGGCGTTCCGGTCGAACAACTCGATGCCATCGGGAAAGGCATCACGTTCGTGGGTCGACGGGTGCCGCTGGATGAGGATCGGCGCGCGGATCTGGCTCGGCGACTCTCCTGCCAAGTCACTCCGGCCGATGTGTCCCAGCGGGCTCGGGAACTCGCCCTGGAATGGGCGCCCGAGATCGACGAGACCGATCCCGATGCGGTACCGGTCGCCGAGAATCCGGATCTCAACGAGATGACGTTGGTGACCGGGGACGACGGCCGCACCACCGGGACGCTCGATCTGGACGCGCTGACCGGCGAAGAACTGAACCAGGCGCTCGACCCGCTGTGTAAGCCGATTCCGCAGCCGGACGGTTCGCGAGATCCGCGTACCGCTAAGCAACGTCGCGCTGATGCGCTCGCGCAGGTCATTCGCACTTACCTGAACGGGAAGGAGCGGCCGACCGTCTCGGGAGGGGTGCTCCCGCACGTCACGATGATCGTCCCGACCAAGTGTGGTGACAGCAGTGCAGCTGGAAGCTCGTCGCAGGTCGCGTCACTCGGTTTCACCGGCCCGGTCTCCCCGGCGACTGTCGGACTGGTCCTCTGCGAGGCAGCGATGCGCCGCGTGCTCCTCGACCAGAACTCGGCACCGCTGGATGTGGGCCGCGAGCATCGTCTGGTGACTGCGGGACTCCGGCGGGCGCTGGAAGCCCGCGACCGGGGTTGCGCGTTCCCGGGCTGCGGACGCCCGATTTCCTGGACCGACGCCCACCACTGCACCCCCTGGTCGGAAGGCGGGGACACTGCGATCGACAACTGCGTCTTGCTCTGCCGCATGCACCACACGGTGATCCATCAGACCGGGTGGGAAGTGTTCATCGGTCACGACCGGCACCCGTGGTTCCGCCAACCGCTCGACCTGCAGCACCCGGACCGTCACCGCGAACCGATTCGCTCCAACGCGAGAAGGACGCTGACCGCCGCACCAACGGCGGCAGCGTAAGCCGCCGCACAAGCGCACGACGTCGACTCGTACGACGCAGGAAGCAGCGCGGGGAGGGCGGAGTGGTCACGACCGCCGAGCTCTCCGCAGGGACGAGGCGCTAGCCGAGGAGCGAGGACTGCCGAGGTGGCGTGACCACTCCGCCGTCCCCGCGCGGGCGTAACGCTTCACGCCGCTCGCCACGCGGGCGTGACCACTCCGCCGCTCCCCGTGCGAGCCGACCAATGACCAGCCGATACAACCGATCGCCGACCGCTGTCGGGGAAAGCCGACCGGAACACGAACGGAGGGGAGTGAGCGGTCACGAGGCGCTCTCGCTCCGCGGACGACCCGGACCTGGGACAGAACCTCTACCCTGGCGACTGTGGGACGGATAACAGCGCGATGGCCGGTGACGAAGGTGACGCTCGGGCGTGAGCCGAGCAGGCGTCCCGATACGCTCGCGGTTGAAGAGCCGCTGGAGATTCGCATCGCCGGGCAGTCGTACACGATCACCATGCGGACCCCGGGCAACGACGTCGAGCTCGCCGCCGGATTCCTGGTGTCGGAGGGCATCATCACGCGCGCCGAGCACCTCGCGGGCGCGATCCACTGCGGCGGACCCGGCAGTGGCGGTGACGAGAACACCTACAACGTGCTGGACCTGACCCTCGGCGTCGGCGTGCCGACACCGTCGCCGGCGCGGCGACGGAACTTCGTGACGACGTCGGCGTGCGGCGTTTGCGGTGCGACGAGCATCGACTCGGTCGAGTCGACGTCGTCGTTCGTCGTCGCCGACGACCCGATCACGGTCGACGTCGACGTGCTCACCAGCCTGCCCGACCGGCTCCGGTCAGGGCAGCGGGTCTTCGACAGCACGGGTGGACTCCACGCAGCAGCTCTGTTCGACGGCAGCAGCGGCGAACTACTGGTTCTGCGCGAGGACGTCGGTCGTCACAACGCCGTCGACAAGGTGATCGGGTGGGCGGCCAACCGCGATCGGCTGCCACTGCGCGGCACGGTGCTGCAGGTGTCGGGACGCGCGAGCTTCGAGCTGGTGCAGAAGGCGGTGATGGCGGGAATCCCCGTTCTCGCAGCGGTCTCCGCGCCGTCGTCGCTGGCAGCCGAACTCGCCGACCGCTCGGGGCTGACCCTGATCGGCTTCCTTCGTGGTGAGTCGATGAACGTGTACACCCGACCCGATCGAGTCATGGTGACTGCGGCCCTCATCGAAGGTCAGGTCACAGGGGGTCGGTGAGCCGCCGCAGGAATGCCGCCGTGCGGTCGTGCTGCGGATGGTCGATGACGTCGGCCGGCGCCCCGTGCTCGACGACCACGCCGCCGTCGATGAACAGCACTTGATCGGATACTTGGCGCGCGAACCCGATCTCGTGGGTCACCACGACCATCGTCCAGCCCTGGGCGGCGAGGTCGACGATGACGCGCAGAACGTCGCCGACCAACTCCGGGTCGAGCGCCGACGTGGGCTCGTCGAGGAGCAGCACCTTGGGATTCAGCGCGACCGCGCGCACGATCCCGACGCGCTGCTGCTGACCGCCGGACAGCTCGCTCGGGTAGGCGTCGCCGCGATCGGCGAGACCGACGCTGGCGAGAAGGGTGCGGGCGTCCTCGGTCGCGTCGCGGACCGGGCGCCGCTGCACGACCACAGGTCCCTCGATGATGTTCTCGAGGACGGTCTTGTGCGGAAACAGATTGTGACTCTGGAATACGAAGCCGCTCTGACTGCGGTACCGGGCGATGTCGGCCTTCGAATACGTGCCCGCGAAATCGATGGTCTCGTCGGCCACCCGGATCACTCCGGCGTCGGGCACGTCAAGCGCGTTGAGAGAGCGAAGCAGAGTCGTCTTCCCAGAACCGGACGGTCCGATCACCGCAGTCACTGAACCGGCGTCGACGCCGAAATCGATACCGTTGAGCACGGGCGTCGCCCCGAACGACTTACGCAGCCCGTCGACGCGGATGAGTTCGGTCATGCCTTGATGAACCTTCCCAATCGGAGTTCGAGTCTGCCCTGCAACGCGGACAGCACCAGGCACACCACCCAGTAGTAGACGGCAGCGGTCATGTACAGCGAGAAGAACTCGAACGTCGGCGCCGCCGCGATCTTCGCGGTCTGCAGAACTTCGACGACGAGGATCGTCGACGCGAGCGAGGTGTCTTTGACGAGGGAGATCAGCGTGTTGGACAGACCCGGAACCGCGATCCTCGCCGCCTGCGGGAGGATGATCCGCCGCATCGTCGTCGCATAGTCCATGCCGATGGTCTGGGCCGCCTCTCGCTGTCCCGCGGGCACCGACATGATGGCGCTGCGGATGATCTCGGCGGCGTACCCGCCGACGTTGAGGGAGAACGCGACGACGGCGGCAGGCAGCGGCGGGACCTTGACCCCGAGCTCCGGCAGCCCGTAGAAGATGATGAACAGCTGCACCAGCAGCGGCGTGCCGCGGATGATCGAGATGTAGACCCGCGCCAGCCGCGACAGGATCACGTTCTCCGCCATGCGGGCGAGAGCGACGAGCAGTGCGATCACCAGGCCGATGATGAAGCTCACCGCCGCGAGCGGGATGGTCGTGGTGACCATCGCCTTGGCCATCGGCCACAGGTTGTCGGCTATCAGCTCCCACCGGCTGCGCTGTTTCGGCTCGCTGGACTCGGCACCGCTGGCGTCGGTCTTCAGATACTTCTCGGAGATCTTGGTGAGCGTGCCGTCGGCCCGTAACACGTCGAGCGCGTCGTCGATCTTCGGGATCAGCGGACTGCCCTTGCGTGCGGCGAACGCCTGTTCGCTGGTCTCACCGGTCTTCGCTGCGATGTGCACCGACGTGTCGCCGGTCTCGGCCAGATAGGCGTAGACGGCGATGCTGTCGTTGACGGTGGCATCCACCCGACCTTGTTTGAGCAGGGTGATCGCCTCGGCGAAGCCGTCGACCGTCTGCACCCGCGCACCCGCCTGGCGCGCGACGTCGGTCCAGTTGCTGGTAGCCGTCTGAGCGGTGGTCTTCCCGCGAAGATCGTCGAGCGACGCGATCGACGAGTCGCCCACCCGGGTGACGACGACGCCTTCGCCGATCGCGTACGGCGAGGACATCGCGTACTTGCCCTCGCGTTCGGGCGTGATCGTGACCTGGTTCGCGACGACGTCGAAGCGCTCTGCGCCGAGTGCAGCGAACAGCGCGTCCCACGGCGCCTCGGTGAACTCGACGCGCATCCCCAGCTGGTCGGCGACGGCCTTCGCGACGTCGACGTCGTAGCCGGTCAACTCGTTGGTGGCGGGATCGTGAAAGCTGAACGGCGCGTACGTGCCCTCGGTGCCGACACGCAGGACCCCGCCGTCGTCGTCGCCGCTGCTCCCGCAGGCGGCCAATAACGCCGCGACGGTGGCGAGCAGCACCAGCAGCGGCGCCAAGGCCCGCAGTCGGGAAGTCATACAGCGAGTAAACCGTGTGCCGCGTCTAACCGGAAGGATCTGGCGCGCACGGACGCATTTCACCGATTCCCGCGCGAGCGAAGTGGTCGCGGAGCGTCGCGACCAACGGCAGGTTCGTCAGGTCGCCGGGCGCCACCCAGCGCGCGTCGTCGGCGTCGTCGCCGGCCCGCAGACTGCCGCCGATCACCGTCGCCGAGAAGTCGTGGATCTCGAAGGTATCGGAGCCGTCGTAAGGCACGGTGACGCACCACAACTCATCGCCGACGGCCACCTCGAAGCCGGTCTCCTCGAAGACCTCGCGCGCAGCGGCCTCGCGCAGAGTCTCGCCGACCTCGACATGTCCGCCGGGAACGGACCAGCGGCCCTTCTCCGGGTCGTGGCCCCGCTTGACCATCAGGATGCGCCCGGCGTCGTCGACGACGACCGCCCCGGCGGCCAGAACTGGATTCACACCACTACGTTAAGTCATCCAC
The DNA here is from genome assembly GCF_001592365.1 of Gordonia hydrophobica NBRC 16057. GTDB lineage: Bacteria > Actinomycetota > Actinomycetes > Mycobacteriales > Mycobacteriaceae > Gordonia > Gordonia hydrophobica. Next base: position 22,981 of record NZ_BCWU01000018.1, on the reverse strand, counting down.
CAGACTCGTTCCGGTGCGCCGCTTAAGCTCGAAGTCGTGACCGGCGACCGGGAGGACGCGACGTCGTTGGCGTCCGTGGTGCATGCGGCGACCGACGTGGCATCGACCCGGTCGCGATCCGCCAAGACCAGCAGGCTCGCCGAGCTTCTCGCGACGCTCGCCCCCGACGAGGTGGTCCCGACGACAGGTCTGCTGCTGGGGCGGCCGGCACAGGGACGACTCGGCATCGGCTGGCGGACAGCTTTGGCGGCGAAGGATGATCCGGCGTCGTCGTCGAGCCTCACCGTGCTCGACGTGGACCGCGCCTTCACCGTGCTCGCCGAGGCGCATGGGCCTGGATCGACGACGCTGCGAGCGGCGACGCTGGCCGAGCTGATGCATCGTGCGACGGCAGACGAACAGGACTATCTGGTGCGGGTGCTGACCGGCGAGATGAGAACCGGTGCGCTGCAGGGAATCGTCACCGATGCCGCAGCCACTGCGTCCGCGGTGCCGCTCGCCACGGTTCGGCGAGCCGCGATGCTGTCCGGCGACCTCGGCACCACCATCAGGGCGGCACTGACCGGCGAGGACCTCACCGGGGTCGGGTTGAGGCCCGGCGTTCCGGTGTCGCCCATGCTCGCATCCACGGCCGCGACCCCTGCTGACGCCGTTGCCGCAGTCGGCGCCGCCTCGGTGGAGACCAAACTCGACGGCGCCCGCATCCAGGTGCACCGGGTGAACGGTCGGGTCGCGGTCTACACCCGCAGCCTCGCCGACATCACCGATCGGGTCCCGGAGATCGTCGACGCCGTGGCCGAGTTCTCCCACGGCAACCTCGTGCTCGACGGCGAGACCCTGGCCCTCGACGAGTCGGGCGCGGCGCGTCCGTTCCAGGAGACGATGAGCCGGTTCGGCTCCGACGCCGCCGAGGCCCGCGGAACCGCGTTGACGGCGTGGTTCTTCGACGTCCTGTGCGCCGACGGCGCGAGCCTCATCGACGAACCGCTGCGCGTGCGCCGACGGCTCCTCGCCGAGATCGTCGGCGATCGGATGATCCGCGGGATCGAAGTCGCCGGACCCGACGAGGCAGCACGAGCCACGCAGTTCTTCGACGACGCGGTGGCGGCAGGCAACGAAGGCGTCGTCGTCAAAGGACTCGAGTCCGACTACGCCGCCGGACGCCGCGGCAGTCATTGGATCAAAGTGAAGCCGGTGTACACCTACGACCTGGTGGTGCTGGCGGTGGAACGCGGTTCGGGGCGCCGGACCGGACAATGGTCCAATCTGCACCTGGGCGCCCGTGACCCGGAAGGGGAGTTCGGCGAGCCGGGCGGCTTCGTCATGGTGGGGAAGACCTTCAAAGGGCTGACCGACGAGATCCTGGCGTGGCAGACCCGGTACTTCCCGACGATCGCGCTGGACGACGGGACGGACGCGGAGGACGGCGCGCCCGCACACCATGTGCTGTGGGTCCGTCCCGAGACGGTGGTCGAGGTCGCGATCGACGGCGTCCAACGCTCTAGCCGATATCCGGGCGGAGTGGCATTGCGGTTCGCGCGTGTGCGCCGCTACCGGACTGACGTCGTTGCGAAGGCGGCCTCGGACGCCGACACGATCGGCGCATTGCGTGGCTTGCTGCGCGAGTAGCAGAGCGAGGCCGTAAGCCGCAGGGACCTGCCGACTGGCCTACGGCGTCAAGCGCACCGGGTAGACCACCGTTCGCGCGATGAGCCGCTCACGGTCGACCGTGAAGTCGCGGCGGCGCGGATCGCCGAGGTAGGCGTCGAGCGCATCCTGATCGGGCAGTCGGATGAACTGAGTCTCGTGCGGCGTTCCATCGAGTCCGGGGCCGATGGCGCGCGCGAGGATCTCGCCGCCGTGGTCGGGGAGGAACCCGAGCACCCGGTCCTCGTACTCGGCCATCGCGCCCTCGCTGTCCGGACGCGCCCATAACAGGCAGCACAGGTCGATCGGGGCTCGACCGTCTGGAACCCGTCCGCCGAGAGGATCGGCGCCCGGTTCGGTTGCGACGTGGTCGAAAGTAGTCATGGTGGCACCGTCCTTGGCAGTGAGCCGTCGCGAACCCTTGCCGGAAACCCCGAAATCAGGCAAGAGCTATGGTTTCCGACATAAGGTTAGACCAGCGCCCGGTCGGATATCCCGAATCTGCTCGCAGTCCATTCGGGTGGATGACCATGGCCGTGTTCAACTGGACCGGTGCGCAAATGGCTTCTTCTCAGTGGGGCGATCATCGCCGAAGTGACCGCCACCATGCTGTTGCGGGCGAGTATTGAGCACCCGGTCTGGACGGTAGGTGTCGTCATCGGGTACGTCGCGGCGTTCGCCCTGCTCGGCCTGACTCTGCGTCACGGCGTCGCGATCGGTGTCGCCTACGGCATCTGGGGTGCGGCGGGTGTCGCGCTGACCGCAGTTTTCGGCGCCGTGCTGTTCGACGAGGTGCTCAGCGCGCGGGCGATCGTCGGAGTCGGGGTGATCGTCGTGGGCGTGCTCGTGGTGGAGACCAGCGCGCGCCCGGTCAGTCCGGACGAGACGGTAGAGGTGGGTCGGTGAGCTACCTGTGGTTGGCGCTCGCCATCGTCGCCGAGATCGCGGGCACACTGAGCCTCCGGGCGTCGGACGGTTTCCGACGGCGTCGGTGGCTGGTACCGGTGGTGCTCGCGTACGTGGTGTCGTTCGGGTTCCTCGCGCTTGCGCTGGCCACGGGGATGCCGGTCGCCGCGGCGTATGCGGTGTGGTCGGCGATCGGAATCGTCCTGGTGGCCTTGCTGGCTCGCGCGATCTGGCGAGACCCGCTGACGGCGCGCATGATGATCGGAATCGCCATCATCACCGTCGGCGTGGTCTTGGTGGAGCTCGGCTGAGCCGCACGCCGCACCGTTCACGGACTGCGGAAGAAGCGGCTGGTCGCGACCCCCGTCGCGATGAGCGCACCGCTCACGTCGCGGACCGAGATGTCGCTCAACGTGGCGCTGCGCGTGCGGCTCACGACCTGTGCCGTCGCCGTCAGATCGGTGGTGCCCGGGAGCAGATAGTGGATGGTGAGATCGCTGGTCGCGCCGCCGGTGACGTCCGCGTTGTCGGCCAGCCCGGATGCCGAGGCCGCAGCGGCGACGGTGTCGATGAGGGTCGCGATGACGCCGCCGTGGAGCACACCCGGCACCGTGATCGACTCATCCGTATAGGGCAGCCCCATCGTCACCGACTCGGGCGTGGCCGAGACGAGCGTCAAACCCAGTGTGCGGGCGACGGGACTGGTGAGCAGCACCCGGTGGATCCACCTGTCGGCGATGGTCGAGAGAGTTGCGGTCATGAGGATCTCCTTGTCGAAACGGGTGAGCGGGGTCACTCGCGATCAGCGTGCGAGGAACGCCGTGCGAGTCGCCTCGTCAGCGGGGTAGAACGACTCGACGCGCAGTTCGTCGACCGTGACGTCGAGCGCCGATTCGACGGCAGTGAGCACGCTGAACAGACGCAGCTCACCAGCCGGTGTCGCCAGCCGCATCGGCACGACGACGTCGGTTCGGTCCGGGACGCCGACATCGTCGCCCGGATACGCGGCGGCTTCGTCGGCGAGGGCCGCGAGCCGCGGGTCGGCGAGCCGATCGGCACGACTGCGAACCTGACCGATCAGATGGCGACGCCACTGCCCGAGGTTGACGATCTGCGGCGCCAGCCCGTCGGGATGCAAGGCCAGCCGTACCGCATTGATCGGCGGCTCCAGCAGATGCGGTGCGCACCCGGACAGCAGCGCGGCGACGGGTGCGTTGTAATCGACGACGTCCCACCAGCGGTCGAGAAGCAGTGCCGGGAACGGAGTCTGTGCCTCGAGCAACGACTGCAGCGCGGCGCTGACCGCGAACAGTTCGGGCGACGAGAGGTCCCCGGTGCCGTACGCCGGTGCGAATCCGCCGGCGAGGAGCAGCTGATTGCGCTCACGTAACGGCACGTCGAGGTGATCGGCGAGCCGATCGATCATGTCGCGCGTGGGGTGTGACCGTCCGTTCTCGACCCAGCTCAGATGCCGTGTGGACACGCCGGCACCATCGGCGAGCTGCATCTGACTGAGTTGGCGATGATGCCGCCACCGGCGCAGTCGATCGCCGACGCCCGGCGTGGTCGAGACAGTGGTCATGCCGCTGACGCTAGTCGCGGGGCAGCGCCCAGACCATGACCTCCGAGGTCATGATCGACGGGCGGCCGCGGGCGCACGGCCGCGCGCCCAGACCTCACGCACCGCGACGCCGATCAGGACGATGCCTGCGGCGAGAGCCGGTCGGAGCCAGACGCCGTCCCACACGCCGCCGTAGCGCGCGGCGCTGCCGACGGCCACGATCGCGCCGCCGACGACCGGTGCGACGACCGTCAGGATGCCCGGCACCCACCGGCGGCACAGGACGGCCTCGACGAGCGCGGCGCCGACCGTGACGACGAAGGCGATCAGTGATGCCGTTGCCAGGATGTTCAGGTCGACGAAGCCGGGCGACGCGAGTGGCGAGTAGGCGGTCCAACCGTGGTCTCCCCTGGTGAGCGGAAGGTAGTCGGCGTAGCGGCGGGGCATGCCGCCCGTCGCCGGGTTTTCGGGCAGGATGCGCGTGACGACGAAGATCCACCAGCACACGTGCCCGAGCGCGCGGACGCCGCGCAGGCGTGACGAGACGACGAATGGCGGCGACTGCGCCGATGATTCCGATGGCATGACGACGTCCCCCGTCCGTGGTCGGATCACAGCATAGCGATCGCCTTGGCTTCACCGAGGACCGCTTGGAGCATCGGCGGCGTCAAACGCCCGGTGAACGTGTTCTGCTGACTGACGTGGAAGCAGCCAAGAATGGTCAGCACTCGGCCGTCGGGGTGCTTGACCGTGACCTTTGCACCGTGCCCGAACGTCGGGCGCGGGCGCGGAATGTTCCACCCGCCGTCGGTCAGCGACGACATCAACGCCTGCCACCCGAACCCGCCGAGGACGACGGCGACGCGCACCGTGTCGGCGAGCAGTTCGAGCTCGCGGTTCAAGTACGGCGCGCACGTCCTCCGTTCGGCGGGGGTCGGCTTGTTGGCCGGCGGTGCGCAGTGGACCGGCGAGGTGATTCGCGTGCCGATCAGTGCGAGTCCGTCGTCGGCTGAGACGGCGTGCGGCTGATTGGCCAGACCGACGGCGTGCATGGCCGCGAACAGGAAGTCGCCGCTGCGGTCGCCGGTGAACATGCGGCCGGTCCGGTTCGCGCCGTGCGCGGCCGGAGCGAGTCCGACCACGAGAATGCCGGCGTCGTCGGGACCGAACCCGGGAATGGCCTTCCCCCAATAGGTCTCGTCGCGGAACGAGGCGCGTTTGGTCCGGGCGACCTCCTCCCGCCAGGCGACCAGACGCGGGCAGGCACGACATCCGGTCACCAACCGGTCCAGTTCGGCGATAGTGCGAGCGCGCGGCGCCCGTGCGGGAGCGGATTCAGCGCGCGAGGTCATGGCCCCAACGTAGTCCGGTGCTTCGACGGACGGGAACGATGCCGCGCAGTGCACCTGCTCCGGCATGGTGCGCCCACTCCCGGCATAGTGAGGTCATGAGGTTCACACTTGCCGATGTCCTGCCCAATGTCGCGCTGGCGTTCGGCGGTGACGCCGACAATCCGCTCGGCGTCCGACCGGCACGCGATGTCGTGGTGCTGCTGATCGACGGACTCGGCGCCGAACTGCTCGCCCGTCATGCGCACGTCGCGCCGACCCTGGCCGCGCACGTCCAGACCAAGCTCCGCGCAGGCTTCCCGGCGACCACCGCGACCAGCATCACCAGCCTGGCCGTCGGCGCGCCGTGCGCCACCCACGGCATCATCGGCTACAGCTTCGCCGTACCGACGTCCGACGGCACCGAGAACTTCAACGCTCTGCGATGGCGGACGCGTGATGCGGACGGTCCAGACGCGCGGACGATGATCGTTCCGGAGGAGTTCCAACCCACGACGAGCACCGTCGCGCACCTGGCGTCGACCGGAATCGACATCCACTTCGTCGTCCCGGGCTATCAGATGAGATCGGGATTGACCCGCGCCGCCTTCGGCGTGCCCGGAGCCTTGCACGACGCGCCGCACCTGGACGATGTTCGTGACGGGATCCTGTCCGTCGCCGCGCACCCAGACACCGCGCGCCGATTCGCGTACGCGTACTACCCGCAGCTCGACGCGGCCGGACACGTGCACGGCCCGGAGTCTGCGGAGTGGTTGCGCGTCCTCGCCGACATCGACGCGATGGTCGCCGAGCTGCTGACCGACCTTCCCGCCACGTGCACGCTGCTGATCACGGGCGACCACGGCATGATCACCGTCGGCGACGCCGTGGACCTGGACGCCGACCCCCGACTCCAGCAGAACGTGCGACTGATCTCCGGGGAGGCGCGGGTGCGGCACGTGTACGCCGACAGCACCGATGCCGTCGCCGACGTCGCGGCCGTCTGGACGACGGTGCTCGCCGACCACGCGCAGGTGGTGACCCGCGAGCAGGCGCTCGACGAACACTGGTTCGGAGCCACACCGCCGATCGAGACGATCGCCGCGCGGATCGGTGACGTGATGGCGGTGGCACAGGGGACCAGTGTTCTGGTGCGACCCGAGCGTGAACCGATGGAATCGTCGCTGGCCGGCCACCACGGCGCGTGGACCGACGATGAGCAACTGGTGCCGTTGATTTCTGCTCCCACTTCAGGATAACGCGACACCCGGGGCTTGCGGCAAGGCCCCGACCGGCAGGCACAATGGTCGCCTCGCGCCATGAATCCGCAGGTGACAGCCTGGGTTCGGGCGCGAGGGATCGTCCTCGCCCACCGCACCGGAGTTGACTTGCGCACTGCCGTCTTCGCACTTCCCGACCATCTCACCGACAAGGCCCGCCCGAACCTCATCGCCGCCGACACGGCGCATCTGGCCCGCGTTCACGCCCGGATCGCCGAGCAGATCGCCACGGCCCGTGCCCGACTCGACGCCGAGCGCCGATCGAGCGATGTGCGCGTGGAGGCCGGAGTCGTGCGCGATCACGAGATCCGGCGCCTGTCCGCGCAGATCCGGAGGCTCTCGCGCAGCGGCGCCGACGTCTGCCTCGGCCGCGTCGTCCGTGCGGACGGCATCGTCACCTACATCGGACGGATGGGGCTCGCCGACGCCGACGGAGGCGACCTGTTGATCGACTGGCGTACCGAGGCAGCGGCGCCGTTCTTCGCGGCGACGCTGGCCGACCCGATGGGGGTGGCGAGCCGTCGCCATTACCGGTGGTCGCGCGAGGCGATCGTCGACTACTGGGACGAGGTCTTGCACCCAGACGTGCTGCCGGAGGACGTGGCGCTCGACAGTCAGTCGGGATTCATCGCGAGTCTGGGAGCGACGCGCTCGCCGAAGATGTCGTCGGTCCTCGGCACGCTCGCGGCGGATCAGGATGCGGCGATCCGCGCATCGTCGGACGGACCGCTGGTCGTCGACGGTGGACCCGGGACCGGCAAGACCGTCGTCGCACTGCACCGCGCAGCGTATCTGCTGTACGCCGATCCGCGACTGGGCGGCGACCGCGGTCAGATCTTGGTCGTCGGACCGCATCGCAGCTACCTGACGTATGTCAGCGATGTGCTGCCGAGCCTGGGGGAGGAGGGCGTCGCCACCTGTACGCTGGCCGATCTGGTTCCCGGAGCAGCGGGAGTTCGCGGCGGAAACGAACGCCGACGTCGCCGAATTGAAGTCGTCGGCGGGGATGGTCGCGGCGATCGACGCCGCGGTCGGCTTCTACGAGCAGCCGCCGACCGAGACGATCGACGTCGAGACCGCCTGGGGCGAGGTGGAGGTGACGGGCGACGACTGGGCCGACGTGTTCAGCGCAGTCGGCGGTCGCACCGTGCACAACGAGGCTCGCGACGAACTCTGGGATGCCTTGGCGGACGTTCTCACTGTCAAGATTCAGACGACGACGGGCGCCGACGTCGCCGCGGAACGGGTCCGGGCCGAGGTGGGCGCCGACCCCGAACTGAAGGCTGCGATCGGTCGAGCCTGGCCGCTGCTGGACCCCACCGAGACCGTCGCCGATCTGTGGGCGGTCCCCGCCTACCTGCGCCTCTGCGCGCCCTGGCTCACCGCGGAGCAGGCCGCCCTGTTGCGGCGCCCCGAAGGGACGGCGTTCACGACCGCGGACCTGCCGCTCCTCGACACCGCGCGGCGACGGCTCGGCGATCCCGAAGCGGCACGACAGCGGCAGCGCCGTCTCGTCGAGATCGGCGAGCAGCGTCGGGTGCGCGCCCGCGTGGTCGACGAACTGATCGCCGGCGACGACGGCGAGGGCCTCGTGACCATGCTGCGCAGCGAGGACATCGACGGAGTCCTCGTCGACGAGACGGGCATGGCCGCGTCCGACGCCGATCCGCTGGCCGGGCCGTTCGCGCACATCGTCGTCGACGAGGCGCAGGACCTCACCGACGCGCAGTGGCAGATGCTCCTGGCACGGTGCCCGTCGCGGAGCTTCACGATCGTCGGTGACCGCGCGCAGGCGCGCAGCGGGTTCCCGGAGACCTGGGAGGAACGGTTGCAGCGCGTCGGCGTGGGAGCCCTACGGCGCACCACCCTGACGGTGAACTACCGCACGCCCATCGAAGTGATGGAGGTCGCGCGACCGGGGATCCTCGAGGCGCTGCCGGGCGTGGCGGTTCCGGAATCGATTCGCGCAACAGGCGTTCCGGTGTCGTTCCGCGCGATGTCAGATCAGGCCGCCGTCCTCGCCGACTGGGCCGAGGCGAATGAGGAGGGCACCGCGTGCGTGATCGGCGCCCCGCAGTTCCCGGGCGATCACCGTGTCGCCTCGCTGTCGCCGAGCGCTGCCAAAGGACTGGAGTTCGACCTGGTGGTCCTGGTGGATCCGGCGCAGTTCGGTGCCGACGTCGCCGGCGCCGTCGACCGGTACGTCGCGATGACGCGGACCACGTCGCAACTGGTGGTGCTCAGCCCAGATAGCGGTGGACCCAGCCGATCGATCGGATCTCGCCGACCCGGCCGGTGAGCGTGGCGATGGCCTTCCAGTTCGTCTGCGATTTACCGCGGAGTAACGGCACAGCCAGGCCGACGGGCAGCCCATGGCTGTTCGGCTGTTCGGCGACGAGGAACGACGACGGCAGACGGTCGCCGAGGAAGGCGTAGCGGGCGCTACCGCGTTTGCCGTCCGTCGGGCGGTAGAGGCGTTTCATGATCATGGTGCGATATCGCGAGCCCGGCTCCGGGATGTACTGCACCCGCTCGTACACCTGGACACCCATGGTGAACAGCGCACTGTACGGCGCGCTCGCCACCTGATGCGCAGTGACACCGGGAATACCGGGCGCCGCCGTCGCGGGTGCCGCGACACCGACGTACGCCACGGCGACCGCGATGGCGGCGGCGAGACCGGCGACCGAACGGCCGACCCGGCGTCGTGTCGACGATGGTTCGAGCCGAGCAGACTCCGACGTGTTCGGTGTGTCGATGCGTTCGCTGCTCAGCGTGACGGTCATCAGTCCACGGTGTCATCCGGGCGATTCGAAGGCAAGAGATCCGGGGGCGGTCGGCGGATCACGATGGCCGCGCATCGCGGTCGCGCGCGTAGTAGCGTCTATCCGTGATGCGAACCTGGATGTGGAACCGTTCCCGTGCGGCGCGGCTGCTGTCCGCTGCCGCCGCTGTGCTGATGGTGGCCGGCCTGTGTGCACCGCAGGCCGCGGCCGCACCCGACACCGCCCGCCAGCACGTCCTCGGCGTGCCGTTGGCGCCCGGGACCGCCGGGCTGACACCGCAGTTGGGGATCGCGTACACCCTCGCCCATCGAGCCGCGCAGGCGGCGGGAGTGCCGATGTACGTGAACTCCGGCAAGCGGTCGCGGGCCGAGCAGGCACGCCTGTGGCGGGACGGCATCGGGACGTACGGCAGTCCGGAGGCCGCGCGGCGGTGGGTGCTCCCGCCCGGGGAGTCGACACACGTCACCGGTGAGGCCATCGACGTGGGGCCGCGCGCCGGTGCAGCGTGGCTGCAGCGGAACGGCATCCGATGGGGCCTGTGTCGAACTTTCGACAACGAGTGGTGGCACTTCGAGCTCGTCGCCGTGCCGGGCACGCAGTGCCCGCGCAGGCTCCCCGACGCCAGCCATCGCTGACCGGACGCCGTTCGACGAGAATCGAGATCGTTTCCCCGACTACGAAGTTCGGGCCCGATAGGTAAGGATGGACCCGTGTCGGAGAACGAGAACCCGGAGAGCGCAGCCGAGCAGGCCGGGCCCAACCCGCAACCCTTGGACCCCGCCGACGAGGTCGACGACCAGGCGGAACTGAACGACGCCGAGGTCGCCGAGGTCGTCGAGGCCGTCGGATCCATGCAGGCGGCGATCGTCGACGACGCCGAGCCCGCCGACCAGGGCGAGCCGGTCTACATGTCGTACGAGGAGTTCGGCCGGAGCTTCTTCGAGATCGCTGTCACCGAGGAACGCATCGGCACCGCGTTCACCGCGATCGCGGGGGAGGAGTTCGAGGTCGGGCCCATCGCCTCCGGACCGGGCGGCATGGTCAAGGTGCACGCGAAAGTTCGCGTCGAAGACCCGGAGATCACCCGTGACGTCGGGAAGCTGATCACCTTCGTCGTGAAGCTGCCCCTGCACATCGCGCTGTCGGTGGACCTCAAAGTGGACCGGATCCGCTACGACGTCGACGGACTCGTCACCCTGCCGATGACCGTCCGTTGCGCCGCGCCGCTGCAACTGCGGATCGAGGTGGACCCGCCCCGACCCCGCGACGTGTTCGTCGACGTGAACTCGCGGAACATGCGCGGCGAGATCATCCGCAACCTCGCACAGGTGGACGACGAGATCCGTCGGGTCATCGCGCGGTTCGTCGAGACCGAGATCGACAAGCCGGAAGTGAGCAAAGCGCGGTTGATCGACGTCGATGTGGAATTGGGGCGTGCATTCGAAGGGCTGTGATCGCCGAAGGGTGACATCCTGGAGCCATGACGGACAACGGGACACAGCAGCAGGCCGCCTACGTGGTGCCGAACCAGTCGTTCGAGCGCGACACCAAGTACATCGAGACACGCATCACCGCAGACGGAGCCGACGGCTATCCGGTGGAACCGGGTCGGTACCGCCTCGTGGTGTCGTACGCGTGCCCGTGGGCCAACCGCACGATCATCGTGCGCAGGCTGCTCGGTTTGGAGGACGCGATCTCACTCGGCGTGTGCGGACCCACCCACGACAAGCGGTCGTGGACGTTCGACCTCGATCCCGGAGGGCTGGACCCGGTGCTGAAGATCCCGCGGATCCAGGACGCCTATTTCGCGCGCTTCCCGGACTACCCGAAGGGGATCACCGTGCCTGCGATCGTCGACGTGCCGTCGGGGGCGGTCGTCACCAACGACTTTCCGCAGATCACCATCGACTTCTCACTGGAATGGACCGAGTTCCACCGGCCGGGCGCGCCGCAGCTCTATCCCGAGGATCTGCGCAGTGAGATCGACGAGGTGAACGCCGTCGTCTACCGGGACGTGAACAACGGGGTCTACCGGTGCGGTTTCGCCGGCTCGCAGGCGTCGTACGACGCCGCCTACGATCAGCTGTTCGCGCGCCTCGACTGGCTGAGCGAACGACTCGCGAACCAGCGCTATCTGGTCGGCGACACGATCACCGAAGCGGACGTCCGGTTGTTCACGACCCTCGCCCGATTCGACCCCGTCTACCACGGTCACTTCAAATGCAACCGGGAGAAGCTCTCGGAGATGCCCGTCCTGTGGGCGTACGCGCGGGACCTGTTCCAGACTCCCGGCTTCGGTGACAGCACCAACTTCGACCACATCAAATCGCACTATTACGAGGTGCACCGCGACGTGAACCCGTCGGGCATCGTGCCGAAGGGCCCCGACCTCGCCAATTGGCAGACGCCGCACGGTCGGGAATCCCTCGGGGGTCGTCCGTTCGGGAACGGGACGGCGCCGGATCCGATCGGCTGAGCACCGCAGGGGAGCGTCAGGCGACTGCCTCTTCCGGCATCGCCGCCTTCTCGCGCGGGATGAGCATCGTGATGCCCACGCCGACGAAGGCGGCGACTGCACCGATCAGGAAGCACCACTTGAACGCGCTGTGCGTCGGGATGGCGTGTCCGCCGAGGGACACGGTCGACGCCGCCAGGACCACGGCCATCACCGCCGACGAGAGCGTGGTGCCGACGGCGCGCATGAGCCCGTTGAGGCCGACCGCAGCACCGGCCTCGGTGAGTGGCACGGCACCCATGACCAGGGTCGGCATGGCGGCGTAGCCGATGCCGACGCCTGCTGACGCGATGATCGAGGCGACGGCGAGCTGCCACGGTGCATTCATCAGGAAGAAGGCCGTCAGGTAACCGATGCCCAGGACGGAGGCGCCGATCGCCAGGGTCAGCTTGGCGCCGAGTCTGTTGATCAACATGCCAGAGATCGGTGCGAACAGCATCATCATGATTCCGCCCGGCGCCATCCAGAGACCGGTCTGCAGAATCGACTGGCCGAATCCGCCTGCGGCCGCGGGGACCTCGAGCATCATCGGGACCACGATCGCCTGGGCCATCATGCCGAAGCCGACCGCGACGGCGGCGATGTTCGTCAACAGTACCGTCGGTTTCGCGGAACTGCGCAGGTCGATCAGCGGGTCGCCGTGGCGGAGCTCGAACCAGGCCCACGCGACCAGGACGACGATGCCGACGACGAAGAAGCCGAGGGTGGTGCCCGACGTCCAGCCCCAGTCCTTGCCCTTCGAGATGGCGATCAACGCGCTGCACAGACCCACTGCGAGGCCGATCGCCCCGACCACGTCGAGCCGTCCACCCGCTTGATCGGGGACGTGTGGGACCACGACGATGACGAGAACGGTGATGAGTGCAGCCAGGCCTGCGGAAGCCCAGAACAAGGCGTGCCAGTCCCAGGTCTGGGCGATCCAGGCGGACAGCGGGAGCCCGATGGCCCCGCCGACGCCCAGCGTGGCGCTCATCGCGGCCACCGCCATCGACGTCAGATGCGGTGGAGTCACCTCCCGCATCAGGCTGATGCCGACGGGGATGAAGCCCATGGCGAGCCCCTGGACCGTGCGGCCCACCAGCATGGGGATCAGCGTGTCGCCGACGGCGCAGATCAGCGAACCAGCCACCAGCAGGAGCGAGCTGGCGAGAATCACCCGCTGCTTGCCGTACATGTCGCCGAGACGCCCGGCGATCGGCATGGCGACCGCGCCGCCGAGCAGGGTCGCAGTGATGACCCAGGAGGCGTTCGAGATCGACGTGTTCAGCAGCCGGGGGAGCTCCGGCTGGATCGGGATGATCAGCGTCTGCATCAGCGACGCGACGAGGCCGCCGAGGCAGAGGGTGACGACGGTGGCGAGTGCGGCGCCGGGCACACCCGGTTTCGGCTGCGCGCTCGGCGGCATCGCGTCGACGGCGGCGGCCGGATCGGTGGGGCGAGTCATGACGAGCCCTTCATCATCGGTGGTGTCAGGAGAATCGATCAGAATATGTAACCTACATATGCACTGTGCATATCCTCAACTCGAAATCCGAACTGCGGCGAATGCCGGAACGGGGTGACATCGGTGGAGAACGGCGACGAGATCTGGCCCTCCGCGGTCCATCGCGACGTGGTGGAGGAACTGCTGCGTCTGCGTCGGCGACGCCATGTTCTCGACCCGGAGGCGGTCTTGGATTCGTCGGCGTTCCAGATTCTGTGGTTGCTGTCGGACGGTCGTGCGCGCACCCTGCGTGAGTTGAGCGTGGATCTGGATCTGGAGCAGTCGACCGTCAATCGCCAGGTCAACGCCGCACTGCGACGGGGCTACCTCGAGCGCTTCCAGGTTTCCGGCTGCGTCAGCTGGATGCATCGGCCCACCAGCGTCGGCCTCGAGGCGTTCAGGCATGACGGACGGCGTCGCGCCGACCGGCTCAACCGCGTGTTCGCCGATCTGGCACCCGGCGACCCGGAGGCCCTGCTGACCCAACTCCGAGCCTTCAACGACGCTTACGAGCGCCAGGACTAGGGTGACGACGACACCTGGACGGACTCGAGGAGGCACACGCATGACCGATCCCACCGCACCGCAGCAGGAGGATGTGCTTCGCCTGGAGGGCGTCACCTTCCGCCGCAACGGGCGACAGATTCTGCACGGCATCGACCTCACCGTGCGCGCAGGCGAGCACTGGGCGCTGCTGGGTCGCAACGGGGCGGGGAAGACCACGATCGTCGGCTTCTGCGCCGCGCAGACCCACCCGACGTCCGGGACGGTCGATGTGCTGGGACAGCGGCTGGGGCGGGTGGACATGGCGGTGCTCCGCAAGCACATCGGTCACGTGAACCCGCGGCACCGACTGCAGACCGATCTGACCGTCACCGAGGTGGTGCTGACCGGCGTCACCGGAACCATCGACCTGCCGATGCGCTGGGCGCCGACGGAGGATCAACGTGCACGGGCGGCGGCGCTGATCGACGACATCGGCATGACCCCGCGGGCGGACTCCGGCTGGCACACCCTCTCACAGGGCGAGCGGGGCCGGGCGCTGATCGCTCGCGCGCTCATCGCCGCGCCGGACCTCCTGCTGCTCGACGAGCCGACGACCGGACTCGACGTGGCGGCTCGTGAGCAACTGCTGGAGACCGTCGACGCGTTGGCCGTCACGGCACCGTCCGTCGCGTCGGTGCTGGTGACGCACCACCTGGAGGAATTGCCGGAGTCGACGAGCCACGCGCTCGTGATCCGCGACGGGACGGTGGTCGCGGCCGGACCGGCGGCCGCCACCATCACCTCGGACGTGATCACACAGGCCTTCGACCACCCGATCGACGTCGGGTACGACGGTCATCGATGGAGTGCGCGCGCCGTCCGCGGCGATCGCCGGGGTCAGACGGTCAGCAGCACCTTGATCGCTTCGCGCTGATCCATCGCGCGGTAGGCGTCGGCCGCCTGCTCCAACGGGATCCGCATGTCGAAGACCTTGCCGGGATCGATCATGCGGTTTGCGATGCGGTCCATCAGATCGGGGAGGAAGCGGCGCACCGGTGCGGGTCCGCCGTGCAGGTGCACCGCGGAGTAGAAGAGCTTGTTGCCGGGCAACTCGACGTCGTGCGAGACGCCGACGAAGCCGACGTGCCCACCTGCGCGGGTGGATCGGACGGCCTGCATCATCGACTCCTGGGTGCCCACCGCCTCGATGACCGAGTGCGCGCCCAGCCCACCGGTCATCTCGCGGATCGCCGCCACCCCCTCGTCGCCGCGCTCGGCGACGATGTCGGTGGCGCCGAACTCGCGGGCGAGTGCCTGCCGGTCGGCGTGACGGCTCATCGCGATGATCCGCTCGGCGCCCATCTGCTGGGCGGCGAGCACGCCCAACAGTCCCACCGCGCCGTCGCCGACCACGGCCACCGTCTTGCCGGGACGCACCTGCGCGGCGTCGGCGGCGAACCACCCGGTCCCGAGGACGTCGGAGGCGGCGAGGTACGAGGGAATCAAGTCCTCGGCAGGTGGTTCGGGCGTCGCGACGAGCGTGCCGTCGGCCCACGGGATCCGGGCGTACTCGGCCTGGGTGCCGACGCCGCCCATGCCCACCACGTGCACGCAGCGCGACTGGTACCCGGCCTTGCAGATCTCGCACGTGTTGTCCGACGCCATGAACGAACCGACGACGAAGTCGCCGACCTTCACCGTCCGGACGTCGGCGCCGACCTCCTGGACGTATCCGACGTACTCGTGGCCCATGGGCGCGTTGTCGACGTCGTTGGCGCCTCGGTACGGCCACAGGTCTGATCCGCAGACACAGGTCGCGGCGATGCGAATGATCGCGTCGGTCGGCTTCTCGATGGTCGGGTCGGGCCGGTCTTGGACGCTGACGTTTCCGGGTGAATGCATGATGACTCCGCGCATGCGATTCAGCCTATGTGTTGCTGGCCTCCGGTGTCGGCGACCCGAGGAGCCGGTACGGAATATTCAGCGCTGATCGGGTGTTGAACTTACTTGTCGGCACGAGGAGGAGATTTGGCAGCGTTGCGTGGATCATCGACCTTCGCTTCGCTCTCCGTACCCAACTTCCGCACCTATGTCAGCGGAGCCCTCGTCTCCAACATCGGCACGTGGGTTCAGCGCGTCGCGCAGGACTGGCTGGTGCTGCAGTTGTCCGGCGGGTCGGCCATGGCGGTCGGCATCACCACGGCGCTGCAATTCGCGCCCGCGCTGTTCCTCTCGCCCTTCGGCGGACTCCTCGCCGATCGCTTCGACAAGCGGCGACTGCTCATGGTCACCCAGAGCTGGATGGCGATCAGTTCCCTGATCCTCGGTTTCCTCGCCGTGACCGGCGTGGCTCAGACCTGGCATGTGTACGTGTTCGCCGTCGTCTTCGGGATGGGGACGGCGATCGACGCGCCCGCCCGCCAGGCCTTCGTCTCGGAGATGGTCGGGACCGAACGGTTGACCAACGCGATCGGACTCAACAGCTCCGCGTTCAATACCGCGCGACTGATCGGCCCCGGCGTCGCGGGCCTCATCATTGCGGCGTTCGGCAGCGGTTGGGCGATCCTGACCAACGGTGTCAGCTACGTCGCCTTCCTGGTGGCGTTGCTTGCGCTCAACGAGAAGAAGCTGGTCAAGACCGAGCCGCTGCCGCGCGCCAAGGGCCAGGTCCGCGAAGGCATCCGGTACGTCGCCGGTCGCGCCGAACTGCTCATCGCACTCGGCGTCGCGTTCGCCGTCGGTACGTTCGGGCTCAACTTTCAGATGACCAATGCGCTGATGGTGCGCAACGAGTTCCACCTCGACGCGCAGATGTACGGCCTGCTCGGCACCGTGTCGGGCGTGGGATCGCTGCTCGGTGCGTTGCTGGCCGCGCGACGGAAGTCCGCGCCCGGACTCCGATTCGTCGTCACGGCGGCCCTGGTCTTCGCCGTGTTCAACGTGCTGTCCGGTCTCGCACCGACGCCGCTGACGTACGGACTGGCGCTGCCGCTGGTGGGACTGTCGGCGCTCCTGTCGTTGACGGCCGCGAACATGTACGTCCAGATGAACGTCGATCCGCAGGTCCGTGGACGCGTGATGGCCCTGTACATGACGATGCTGATGGGCGGCACCCCGATCGGCGCCCCGCTGCTCGGCGTGTTCGCCGAGTGGTTCGGACCCCGCGCCTCGCTGGTCGGCGGCGGCGTGCTGCAGGTGGCGGTGATCGCCGTCGTGCTGGCCTGGGTGGTCGCACGAGTCCAGCGCGGACGGTCGGAGGGGATCGGGGGAGTGTCACCCGACGGCAGGCTCGGCAGATTCGCCAAGATTCCCGCCGCAGGCGACGCGTCGATGTCGTGAGCGGTCGCCCGTCAGCCCGGTCGGTGCGACACCCGACTCGCCCTCTTCGGTAGCCTGCATGCGGTGACCAACTCTGTGCCCGTGAAGTCCGTGAACGCTCGAATCGCCACGGAGCTGTCCGTCGGTGAAGGCCAGGTGGCCGCCGCGGTGAAACTGCTCGACGAGGGCTCCACCGTCCCGTTCATCGCCCGCTACCGCAAGGAGGCGACCGGCAGCCTCGACGACGCTCAGCTGCGTCTGCTCGACGAGCGCCTGCGCTACTTGCGCGAGTTGGACGAGCGGCGTGCCGCCGTCATCGCCTCGATCGAGGAGCAGGGCAAGCTGACCGACGAGCTTCGGGCGTCGTTGCTCGCCGCCGAGACCAAATCGCGCGTCGAGGACATCTACCTGCCGTACAAGAAGAAGCGCCGCACCAAGGCGCAGATCGCCCGGGAGGCCGGCCTGGAGCCGCTCGCCGACGCGCTGCTCGCGGACCCGTCGCTGACTCCGGCCGAGGCCGCGGCGGCCTACCTGAGCGACGACGTGGCCGATGCGGCGGCCGCGCTCGACGGCGCCCGCCACATCCTCATCGAGCGAGCATCCGAGGACGCGGAACTCGTCGGTGCGGTCCGGGAGAAGTTCTGGGCCGACGGCACCGTGCGCACGCAGGTCCGGGCCGGTGCGGAGGCCACGCCCGCGGCGCAGAAGTTCCGCGACTACTTCGAGTTCTCCGAGCCGCTCGAGCAGATGCCGTCGCACCGCGTCCTGGCCGTGCTCCGCGGCGAGAAGGAGGAGGCGCTGAGCCTGGCCTTCGACGGCGGCGAGGACGAGGTCTATCAGGCGATGGTCGCGGCGACCCTCGGCGTCGACCTCGCCGATCCGGGGGCCGCCACCGAATGGTTGGCAGGCACGGTGCGGTGGGCGTGGCGGACCAAGCTGATGATCACCGCGACCATCGACGCGCGCATGAAGTTGCGGGCGCGCGCCGAGGACGACGCCGTCGCCGTCTTCGCCACCAATCTCAAAGATCTGCTGCTCGCCGCTCCGGCGGGCACCCGCGCGACCCTGGGGCTCGATCCCGGCTACCGCACCGGCGTTAAGGTGGCGGTCATCGACGCCACGGGCAAGGTGCTCGATCACTGCGCGATCTTCCCGCACAAGCCCCAGCAGCAGTGGGACCAGTCCAAGGCGACGCTCGCCGCGTTGATCGCCCGGCACGGTGTGGAATTGATCGCGATCGGCAACGGCACCGCCTCGCGGGAGACTGATCAGCTCGCCGCCGAACTCGTGTCGGACATCGCGAAATCGGGGGCCGCCGCACCGGTGAAGGCCGTCGTCTCCGAAGCAGGGGCGTCGGTGTACTCGGCATCGGAATACGCGTCGCAGGAACTCCCGGACCTCGACGTCTCGATCCGCGGCGCGGTCTCCATCGCTCGCCGCCTGCAGGACCCGCTCGCCGAGTTGGTGAAGATCGACCCCAAGTCGATCGGCGTGGGCCAATACCAGCACGACGTCTCGGCCACCAACCTCGCCCGCAGTCTGGACGCGGTGGTCGAGGACGCGGTGAACGCGGTCGGCGTGGACCTCAACACCGCGTCGGCCCCGCTGCTGTCACGCGTCTCGGGAGTGACGGCGACGCTGGCCACCGCGATCGTCGCGCACCGCGACCGAGTCGGCGCGTTCCAGAGCCGATCCGGGCTCCTCGATGTGCCGCGCCTGGGACCGAAGGCGTTCGAGCAGTGCGCAGGCTTCCTCCGGATCCGTGACGGCGCGGACCCGCTCGACGCCTCGGGCGTGCACCCCGAGTCGTACCCCGTCGTCCGGCGGATCCTCGACCGCAGCGGACGCGAACTCACCGAGCTCATCGGTGACACGCGGACCCTGCGGACCCTGAAGCCCGCCGAGTTCGCCGACGAGCAGTTCGGTGTTCCCACCGTCACCGACATCATCGGCGAGTTGGAGAAGCCCGGGCGCGACCCACGCCCCGCCTTCGCGACCGCGACGTTCGCCAGCGGCGTCGAGAAGGTCTCCGACCTGAAGCCCGGCATGGTGTTGGAGGGCGTGGTCACCAATGTCGCGGCGTTCGGCGCCTTCATCGACGTCGGCGTCCACCAGGACGGCCTGGTCCACGTCTCGGCGATGGCCGACCGGTACGTCTCCGATCCGCACGAGGTGGTGCGGTCCGGGCAGGTGGTCAAGGTCAAGGTGATGGAGGTCGACGTCGATCGCCAGCGCATCGGGCTGTCGTTGCGACTGAACGACGATCCCGAGCGGGGCAAAGCGCAGGGCGGCGGCCAGCGCGGCGCGGGCGCCCGCGGCGGAGGCGGTCAGGGGCGCGGAAACCAGGGCGGAAACCGCCGCGACAATCAGGGCGGAAACCAGGGCGGCAAGAACCGCACGGGCAACCGCGGCGGCGCCAACCGCGGCAAGCAGCGCGACGAGAAGCCCGCGAGCGGGTCGATGGCGCAGGCGCTACGCGACGCGGGATTCGGTCGCTGACCCGACGGACGCGTCGATGCGCTGATAAATCGGTTGGTCGGACGTTCGGATGACTCCTACCCTGGGAGCATGCCTGACCTGCCGGTGAACGTCGACGGTGCCGAGCGCCCGGATGCCGGGGACGCCGACGCCGGGGACGCCATCGTGTTCGCGCGACCGGCGCACGCACGGCACCGCACGTTCGCGGCGATTCTCGCCAACACCGCCGTCGCGAATCTGACGACCAGTTACCTGTTCTTCGCGCTCACCTTCTGGGTGTACCTCGAAACCAGGAACGTGATCGCGACGGGCGTGATCGGCGGTGGCTACATGCTGACGATCGCGGTGTGCAGCATGGCATTCGGCACCTTCGTCGATCGGTATCGCAAGCTCACAGTGATGCGGGCGTCGGCGGCGACGACGACCGTCGCGTTCGTCGTCGCCGGCGTGTTGTTCGCGGTCGCGGGCGACGAGATGGCGTCGTTGGCCTCGCCCTGGCTGTGGCTGTTCGCCGCCGTCGTTCTCGCCGGAGCGGTGATCGAGGTCTTGCGCGACGTCGCCCTCTCGACCACGGTCACGATCCTGATCCACCCGGACCGTCGCGCCAACGCGAACGGGTACGTCGGCGCGGTGCAGGGACTGACGTTCATCGTCACCAGCGTGTTCTCCGGGCTGTCGATCGGCTTCCTCGGCATGGAGTTGACCATCGTCTGCGCCGTCGTCCTCACCGCGATCGGCTGGGTGCACCTGCTGACGATCCGGATGCCGGAGGAACACACCGTCGCCGAGAGCGACGCGCACGGAGCGTTCGACGTCCGCGGCGCCTGGGTCGCCGTCATCGCGGTGCCCGGTCTCATCGCCCTCATCCTGTTCTCGATGTTCAACAACTTCACCGGCGGCGTCTACATGGCGCTGCTCGACCCGTACGGCCTGGAGTTGTTCTCCGTCCAGATGTGGGGTGTGGTCTTCGCCTTCGGCGCCACCGGCTTCCTGGCCGGCGGCGCCCTGATCGGCCGCGTCGGGTTGGGGACGAATCCGATCCGCACCATGCTGTTCGGCGTGATCGCGCTCGGCCTGATCTGTTCGCTCTTCGCGGTCCGCGAATCGGCGTGGCTGGCGATCGCCGGCGTCTGGTTGTTCATGCTGACGATGCCCGCAGTGGAGGCGGCGGAGCAGACAGTGATCCAGCGGGTGGTCCCGCTGCCGCAGCAGGGACGCGTGTTCGGCTTCGCCGGTGCACTGGAGGCGGCAGCCGCGCCGCTCACCGCGTTCGTCGTGGCCCCGCTGGCCGAGCAGTTCGTGATTCCGTGGGCGCGGTCGAACGAGGGGGCGGCGGCCCTGGCTCCCTGGCTTGGCCACGGCGATTCCCGCGGCATCGCGCTGATCTTCGCGATCACCGGCGTCGTGACGATCCTGATCGCCGTCATCGCCTTCCGAACGTCGGTCTATCGGCGGATGTCCGCGTCGTACCAGACTGCGGAATGAACTGCCGCGGAGTGCAACTGTGCGACGCCCGGCCCGGAACAGGGACAGCGAATAGGCTCGAACGCATGACCCTGAGCATCGGCATGATCACGACCGACACCCTCGACGCCCGACGACTCGGCACCTGGTGGGCGGACGCACTCGGTGGCACCGTCGTCGAAGAGAACGACGGCTGGTTCGTCGTCGTGGCGCTCGGCGAGGGACGACCGCTGTTGGCGTTCCAGAAGGTCGACGACCCGACGTCGGGGAAGAACCGCCTCCATCTGGATCTGCAAGCCGACGACCGGACGGCGGCCGTCGCCGATCTGGTCGCCGCAGGCGCCACTGTGATCGAGGAACGATCCATGGGCGACGGGTTCGTCTGGACCACGCTCGCCGATCCCGACGGCAACGAGTTCTGCGTCGCGACTCACTGACGGTTCGGCTCCGGGGCGTCGAACGCCCCTACAGATCGTCGGTCTGGACCAGGCGTCGACGGGCGGACAGCAGTTCCACCTCGGGACGAGCAGCCGTCAATCGCTCGACCGCGTCGAGGATCTCGGTGACGTGTGCGGCGTCGCCGCTGACCACTCCGACGCCGATCACACTGCGGCGATGCAGGTCACGGTGATCCACTTCGGCGACCGAGACGTCGAACCGTCGGCGGATCTCGGCGATGATCGGGCGAATCACGGAGCGTTTGCCCTTGAGGGAGTGCACGTCGCCGAGAAGAATGTCGAATTCCAGAGAACCAATCCACATGAGAACGTCGACTCTACGCATTCGCGGGATCGGCGCAACCGAATTCCGCGTGGGGACGAGAGCCTGGCGCGGGCAAGAGTTGCGCGCAGTGTCGGAAGACCCTGCGACCCAGCGGAACTCGCGACGGTCTCGATCCACCGCCGACTCGCTCCGCTCGCCGGCGGCATTCGACCAGCGTGGGGCAGGCTCTGATGGCGCTTCAGGAAAAGGGCGGAAACCCGCTCGACTGACACTCGCCAGTACGGCCAACGATCGAGGCCGATCGAGGTGCCGCTCCCACGCTGATCGAGTGCCGCCCGCGAGCGCAGCGAGCCGGCGGCGTATCGAGATCACGGCAACTAACGCTGGCACCCACCCGATTCAGCCCCGTGCCGACCCGTGCACAGCAAAAACTGTCACGCACCACTTCCCGGCGAGCCGCACCATTTGTGGTTCCCGCACTCGGTCGCGACCAAGTGCGCGAGCGAGACGTGGTGCGGCTCGACGCGAACTGGTGCGTCGATGCCTCCCTGGCCCCGTTGACACCGATCCCTGTCCCCGCGCCACGGCGGCGGTCGAAGAGCGAGAGCCGTCGGCGAAGCCCTGAGATCACCGCACGATGGCAGCGCGAAGCCTCGTGGTCCCAACCGAAACTCGCGACGGACGCTCCTATGTTTGTCAAGAGGCCGGATTTGTGGGGGTTCTATGCGGCTTGAGCTGGGGTTTCTGGTGTGGTGAGGGCGGTTTTCTCGGGCTGGCTTAAGTGCTGGTTGAGGAGTCGGTAGAGCTGTCGGGTGAGATAGCGTTTGAGGCAGCGGCGGATCTCGCGGGGAGTTTTTCCTTCGGCGGTGCGGCGTTCGATGTAGGCGCGGGTGGCGGGGTCGTGACGTGCTCGGCTTAAGACGATGGTGTGCAGGGCCCAGTTGAGTTGGCGGTTGCCGGAGCGGTTGAGGCGGTAACGGTTGACGGTTTGGCCGCTGTTGGCGGT
>NZ_BCWU01000017.1 GCF_001592365.1 Gordonia hydrophobica NBRC 16057 | reverse complement strand
GGGCCGCACCGTCGAACACACCCGCGACGTCGCCGCCCAAGATGGGACTCCTGCGGCAGACCAGCACGGTCGTCCGCAGACAGTTCCGACTCGTCTGGTCCGACACCGGTTACCTGGTTGTCCTGCTGCTGATGCCGGTGGTCCTCGGCCTGTTGACGCTGGTGATCCCTGGCGACAAGGGATTCAGCCGCGCCGAACTCCTCCCGACGAACAACTACGTCCCACCCAAGGATCCGGGGGAGGCGTTGCAGATTCTGACGGTGCTGGTGATCGGCGCCGCCTTCATGGGCACCGCCCTCGCCGTCCGCGACCTGGTCGGCGAACGCGGCATCTTCGAACGCGAACGCGCCGTGGGCCTGCGCCCCGGCGCCTACCTCACCGCCAAGATCGTCGTCTTCTCGCTGATCACGATCGTCCAGGTGGGCATCATGTTCGCCATCACCTACGGACTGCGGGCCATGCCGTCGACCGACGACGTGGTCCGGACCGGCGACACGGCGCCGCCGATTCCGCCCGCCGTCACACTCCTCATCGCCGTCGCCGCACTCGCCTGCGTCAGCGTGCTGGTGGGCCTGGCCATCTCGGCCGCGGTGCGCTCGACCGAGCAGACGATGCCGCCGCTGGTGATCGTGGTGATGGTTCAGTTGGTGCTCTCCGGCGGCCTGTTCGCGATCAGTTCGCCGTTCGTCGAGCCGATCACCTGGCTGTTTCCGACGTACTGGGGCTACACCAACGCCGCCCAGGCGGTCAACATCCCCTGGATCGCCGACCAAGTGCCGCAGGTCAAGGTCGAAGAGGGCGAGTCCATGATGTACCCGCTGTGGGACCCGTCACTCGTGCACGCCGTCATCAGTTATGCAGCGCTCGCCGCGATCGCACTGGTACTGACGGTCTTCATCTTCTCCAGGCTGCGACTGCGCAAGCGCTGAGCCGGCGTCCGCCGCGCAGCACACCCGAGACGCACCCTAGGCTGGGGGCATGGAGCGCATCATCGGAACCGAAGTCGAGTACGGCATCTCGGCACCGGGAGACCCGTCCGCCAACCCGATCCTGACCTCGACCCAAGCAGTCCTCGCGTACGCCGCGGCCGCCAAGGTCCCGCGTCGCGACCGCCGCACCCGGTGGGACTACGAGGTCGAGTCGCCGATGCGCGACGCACGCGGATTCGACCTCGGTCGCAGCGGCGGCCCGGCCCCGATCATCGACGCCGACGAGATCGGCGCCGCGAACATGATCCTCACCAACGGCGCGCGGCTGTACGTCGACCATGCGCATCCCGAGTACTCGGCACCCGAGGTCACCGACCCGTTCGACGCCGTGGTCTGGGACAAGGCGGGTGAGCGGGTGATGGAGGAGGCCGCGCGCTACGTCGCAAGCGTCCCGGGTGCGCCGAAGCTGCAGCTGTACAAGAACAACATCGACGGCAAGGGCGCGTCGTACGGCACGCATGAGAACTATCTGATGCGCCGCGACACGCCGTTCGACTCGATCATCACCGGCCTCATGCCGTTCTTCGCGTCCCGTCAGGTGATCTGCGGGTCCGGACGCGTCGGGATCGGGCAGCACGGCGAGGAGTCCGGCTACCAGCTCTCGCAGCGCGCCGACTACATCGAGGTGGAGGTGGGTCTCGAGACCACCCTCAAGCGCGGGTTGATCAATACTCGCGACGAGCCGCACGCCGACCCCGAGAAGTACCGCCGTCTGCACGTGATCATCGGTGACGCGAACCTCGCCGAGACCGCGACCTATCTGAAACTCGGCACCACTGCGCTCGTGCTCGACCTGATCGAGGCGGGCGTCGACCTCTCCGATCTGGCGCTGGCACGTCCGGTCGAAGCAGTCCACACCATCAGTCACGATCCCACGCTGCGCGCGACCGTTGCCCTGGAAAACGGTCGTGAGCTCACCGGCCTGGCGCTCCAACGTGAGTACCTCGATCGTGCGCAACAACTCCACGACGCCCAGCACCGCGACGACGAGCGCGCCGCGCACGTGCTCGCGACCTGGGCCGACGTACTCGACAAACTCGAACGCGATCCCATGGAATGCGCGGATCTGTTGGACTGGCCGGCCAAGCTCCGGATCCTGGAGGGCTTCCGCAATCGTGAAGGCCTCTCCTGGGCGGCGTCTCGTCTGCACCTGATCGATCTGCAGTACTCGGACGTCCGGCTCGACAAGGGGCTGTACAACCGACTCGTCGCGCGCGGCTCGATGCAGCGGATGACGACCGAGGAACAGGTGATGTCGGCCGTCGAGAATCCACCGGTCAGCACCCGCGCCTACTTCCGCGGTGAGGCGCTGCGCCGGTTCGGCGCGGACGTGGCGGCTGCCAGCTGGGATTCGGTGATCTTCGATCTCGGCGGCGACTCCCTGGTCCGCATCCCGATGCTCGAACCGCTGCGGGGGACGCGGGCGCACGTCGGCGAGCTGTTGGAAACCGCCCAGTCGGCGTCCGAGCTGGTCGATCGACTCACGTCCTAGTGACCGGCGTCCCCAAGCTGGTCGAGTGCTGCCTGCGAGCGGAGCGAGCACGCAGTTATCGAGACCGTCGTGAGCTCCGTCGGCATCAAGGCGTTGCACTGTCATCGTGTGGTGATCTCGGTAGTGTTCCCACCGATCGTGAGCAGCCGCCTTCGTGGCGGGAAGCGATGGTCGTCGCGGAAGCCTCATCCAGCTGAGAACTGCCCGCTCAGGCGCTTCCGACGGAACATTGCCATCGGAGGGTGCTGAGCAAGCAGTTCTTAGTGGCCTCGCGCCGGGTACTACGGAGTCGGACCTGTTGCGCACCAGCACGACTCGTAACAGAACCCGACGCACGGCGGACCAGAATCGCTGATCCACACGCTGAATCGACCGATCCGCTCGCCGCCGTGATTGCGACGGTAGGGTTGAGGGACACACTCTCTTCACAGGAGGCGGAACATGGCGCAGGAGCAGACCAAGCGCGGTGGCGGCAGCGACGACGACGATGCGGTCGGCGGCGGCGCAGCCGGTCAAGAACGGCGTGAGAAGCTCACCGGCGAGACCGACGACCTCCTCGACGAGATCGACGACGTGTTGGAAGAGAACGCCGAGGACTTCGTCCGCGCCTACGTTCAGAAGGGCGGCCAGTGACCCCGGTGCCCGGCGAGGCGGGATCGGGCGGCATCTCGTCGTTCACCGAGTACCTCCGTGTCCACGCACCGGAACGACTGCCGCATGCGCTGATCGGGTCCGGCACCACGGTGAACGCTGACCAGATCCCGCACGGGACCACCATCGTCGCGATCAGCTATCCGGGCGGCGTGATCCTCGCGGGCGACAGACGAGCGACGATGGGCAATCTCATCGCGACGCGCGACGTCCAGAAGGTGTACGTCACCGACGAATACTCGGCGGCGGGCATCGCAGGCACCGCGGGAATCGCCGTCGAGATGGTGCGTCTGTTCACCGTTGAACTGGAGCACTACGAGAAGATCGAGGGCGTCCCGTTGACCCTCGACGGCAAGGTGGCGCGCCTGGCCTCCATGGTCCGCAGCAATCTCGGCGCTGCCATGCAGGGACTCGCGGCGATCCCGCTGCTGGTCGGTTTCGACGCCGAGGGCGAGCCGGGCGACCGCGGACGGATCTTCTCCTTCGACGTCGCGGGTTCGCGCCACGAGGAGACCGCGGGCTACGAGGCCATCGGCTCGGGCTCGGTCTTCGCGAAGTCGTCCATCAAGAAGCTCTACCGCGCTTCCTTGTCGGCGAGCGAGGCGTTGAGCGTCGCCGTCGAGGCGCTGTACGACGCCGCCGACGACGATTCGGCGACCGGCGGTCCCGATCTGGTCCGCCGGATCTTCCCGACCGCGGTGCGGGTCGGCGTCGACGGCGCGGTGACCGTCGCCGAAGAGGAGATCGCCGACGCCGCCGAGGCGGTCATCGATCGTCGTCGCGCTGCCGCGACGGCCGACGCGACGGGGGAGCAGGCATGACCTTTCCGTATTACGCCAGCGCCGAGCAGATCATGCGCGATCGCTCGGAGCTCGCCCGCAAGGGCATCGCTCGCGGTCGGTCCGTCGTCGCACTCACCTACGCCGACGGCGTCCTGTTCGTGGCCCACAATCCGTCGAACACCTTGCGCAAGGTCAGTGAGATCTACGACCGCCTCGGGTTCGCCGCCGTCGGCAAGTACAACGAGTTCGAGAGTCTGCGCCGTGCGGGCATCCAGATGTGCGACCTTCGCGGTTACAGCTACGACCGCGCCGATGTGACCGGACTGTCGCTGGCCAGCGCCTACGCCAACACGCTCGGTGCGGTGTTCACCGAACAGGCGAAGCCGTACGAGGTGGAACTGTGCGTGGGAGAGGTGGCCCAGCCCGGGCGCACCACCGCCTCCCAGCTCTACCGCATCGGCTACGACGGCTCGATCGTCGACGAGAAGTCGTTCATCGTGATGGGCGGCGCCACGGAGCCGATCAACGCCGCGATGAAGGAGTCGTACGAGAGCGGGCTGCCGCTCAGCGGTGCGCTGCGCGTGGCGGTGCGCGCACTGTCCGCGCCCGCCGAGTCGACGAGCGGCGACCGTGCCGCCGCCGACAAGGAGGTGACTGCGACCGAACTGACCGCGGCCGACGTCGAAGTGGCCGTCCTCGACCGCAACCGTCCGCGTCGTGCCTTCAAGCGCATCCGACGCGACGACGTCACCAGCTACCTCGAAGAGGAGTGACCGCAGTGGAACGCCGCATCATGGGCATCGAGACCGAGTTCGGTGTCACCTGCACTTTCGAGGGGCAGCGTCGACTCAGCCCCGACGAGGTGGCCCGCTACCTGTTCCGCCGGGTCGTCGCGTGGGGACGGTCGTCGAACGTGTTCCTCACCAACGGCGCCCGGCTGTACCTGGACGTCGGTTCGCACCCCGAGTACGCGACCGCCGAGTGCGATTCGGTCCGCCAGCTCATCACGCACGATCGCGCGGGCGAGCGCATCCTCGAGGAACTGCTCATCGACGCCGAGGAGCGGCTGGTCGCCGAAGGCATCGGCGGCGACATCTACCTGTTCAAGAACAACACCGACTCGGCGGGCAACTCGTACGGATGCCATGAGAACTACCTGGTGAGTCGCGTCGGCGAATTCGGTCGCGTGTCCGACGTCCTGTTGCCGTTCCTGGTGACCCGCCAGCTCATCTGCGGGGCGGGAAAGGTCCTCACCGTCGGACATGAGGCTAAGTTCTGCCTGTCGCAGCGGGCCGACCACATCTGGGAGGGCGTCTCCTCGGCGACCACTCGCTCGCGGCCGATCATCAACACGCGCGACGAGCCGCATGCGGACGCGGAGAAGTACCGTCGCCTGCACGTGATCGTCGGCGACTCCAACATGTCCGAGACGACGACGATGCTGAAGGTCGGATCGGCACTGCTGGTGCTGGAGATGATCGAGTCGGGCATCTCGTTCCACGACTTCGCACTGGACAACCCGATCCGCGCCATCCGGGACATCAGCCACGACCCGTCGGGTCGTCGGGAGATCCGTCTCGCGGGCGGACGCACCACGACGGCGCTCGCCGTGCAGCGCGAATACCAGGCCCGCGCCGTCAAGCATCTGGAGACCAGGTCCCCCGACGAGACCATGGATCGCGTCGTCGACCTGTGGGGCCGCGTCCTGGACGCCGTGGAAAGCGACGACTTCAGCGGCGTGGACACCGAGATCGACTGGGTCATCAAACGCAAACTCCTGCAGCGCTACCAGGACCGCTACTCCTGGGATCTGACCGCGCCGAAGATCGCGCAGCTCGACCTCGCTTATCACGACATCCGTCGCGGGCGCGGGGTGTTCGACCTGCTGGCTCGCAAGGGCTTGGCGGCTCGGGTGACCACCGACGAGGAGATCGACGAAGCCACCTCGGTCCCGCCGCAGACCACACGCGCCAAGCTCCGCGGCGAGTTCATCTCGGCGGCACAGCAGGCGAATCGCGATTTCACCGTTGACTGGGTGCACTTGAAGGTCAACGATCAAGCGCAGCGGAACGTGCTCTGCAAGGATCCGTTCCGCAATGTGGACGAACGCGTCGAAAGGTTGATCGCGTCCCTCTGAGGTTTGCGACACGACACCACTTACAGTGGGTGTCGTGACTTCGAAGAGCGAGCGGATCGTCAACCTCGTCGTCTGCCTCATGTCGACCAAACAGTATGTGACCGCCACCTATCTGCGCCGAAACGTGGTCGGGTACACCGATGCCGACCAGTCCGAGGACTCGTTCAAGCGGATGCTGGAGCGGGACAAGGCCGATCTGCGGGAGATGGGCATTCCGATCGAGACCGGGAAGAACGGCGACGGCTCGGAGGGCTACCGGATCGACCCCGAGCAGTACGCGCTGCCGGACATCACCCTCGATCGCGGGGAGGCGGCGGCCGTTGCGGCGGCCGCCGCGGTCTGGCACGAGCCGTCGGTGGCCGCGGTCTTCCAGACGGCGGTGCTGAAACTGCAGGCCGCCGGAATCGATGTCGCGTCCGAGGACGAGATCGGTGTGACCCACGGCGGCTCCCGGCGCTCGGTCGGCGATGAGCGCACCATCACCGCGCTGCTGTCCGCGATCGATGCCGGCCGCCCGGTGACCTTCACACACCGGACCACGCGTGGACGCAAGACGCGGACGCTGGAGCCCTGGGGGATCGTCGCGGACACCGGCCGCTGGTACGTGACCGGCCACGACCGCGACCGCACTGCGATCCGCACCTTCCGGATCTCGCGGATCGTCGACGTGAAGGCGTTCGACGACGCCGGGACGGTCTCCGTCCCCGCCGACGTCGACGTGCGCCGTGTGGTCCAAGACGCGGTGGCGCGTGCGGTCACCGAGGCGGACGCCGATCCGAACGCGACCGCGCGAATCTGGGTGGCCGCCGGACGGGCGCACGGCCTGCGTCGCATCGCCACGTCGGTCACACCGCATCAGCTCGAAGCAACAGCCGAGGACGGCGACCTGCTGACGATCGCGATTCGGTCGCGGTCGGGGCTGCGCCGACTGGTGCTGGGCGCCGGTGCCGACGCCGTGGTGCTGGAACCGGAGGAGCTGCGTGACGATGTGATCGCGGGCCTCGACCGACTCATCGCCCTGGGGGAGATCGCATGACCAGCGCAGCGCCGTCCCGCCTGTCTCGCCTGCTGGCGATGGTGCCGTACTTCGAAGCGCGGCCGGGCATCAAACTCGCCGAAGCGGCGAAGGACCTCGGGGTCAACGAGAAGACCCTCACCGCCGACCTGAACCAGCTGATCGTCTGCGGACTGCCGGGGTACGGCCCCGAGCACCTGATCGACATCCAGTTCTGGGACGGCTACGTCAGCGTGCAGTACGCCGCAGGCACGGATCGACCACTGCGCCTGACCGGCTCGGAGGCGGGCATCCTGCTGATGGCGCTGAACATGGTGCTGCAGACCCGCGGGTCGGCCGACGCCGGCGCCGTCCGCAGCACGATCGCGAAGATCGAGGAGGCGATGGGCGCCACCTACCGTGCGGTGACCACCGGTGCTGATGCCGACGACCGGACCAGCCCCGCCGATCGGCTGATCCGCGAAGCGGTGGAGTCCCGGCGCGCCCTGCGGATGAAGTACTACACCGCAAGCCGTGACGAGGTCACCGATCGCGTCGTCGACCCGATCCGCATCAAGGCGGTCGACGGGCACACCTATCTGGAGGCGTGGTGCCGATCGTCGGAGGGCACGCGGCTGTTCCGCTTCGACCGCGTCGAGGCAGCGGCGGTCCTCGACGAGCCGTCCGTACCGCCGGCCGACGCCACGGTTCCGGTCGAGGCGGTCGATTTCGGCGTGCTGACCGGTGAGCTGCCCGCTGCGCACATCGAGATCGATCCCGATTCGATCTGGCTCCTGGAGTACTACGCCGCCGAGCCCGACGAGGAGCTCACCGACGAACCGACCGGCCCGATCACCGCGACGCTGCGGTACGGGTCGCCGCAGTGGCTCGCTCGCTTCCTGCTCGGCTTCGGCGGACGGGTGCGGCTGCTCAGCACCGTCGACGGCGTCGGCGAGCTGATCGCTCACTCAGCGCGTTCGGCGCGTGATCGGTACTCTGCCTGAGGACGCTGCTTCGGCACATGTCGATCAGTCATGCGGTTCGGTAGAGTAGACGTCGATAGACTGACAGTTTTTCATCGTGTGAAGGGTTTGAATTATGGGTGCGATGTCGCCGTGGCACTGGGCAATTGTCCTGCTGGTGCTGGTGCTGCTGTTCGGCTCGGCGAAGCTCCCCGCTGCGGCGCGTGGCCTGGGTCGATCGATGCGGATCTTCAAGTCGGAGATCCAGGAGATGCAGAATGACGGCTCCAAGACCGAGTCCGGCGAGGCCGCCCGCGAGCTGTCCGCGCCCGACGAGCCGATCGCATCGCCGAATCCGGTCACCCCGCCGGACAAGAAGTCGGCGTAGCCGCCCACGACCCGGGTGCGCAAGCGACTCTCCCTCGGCCGATTCGACCCGCGTCAGCGGCGCAGCAAGGTCAATCCGGACGGCTCGATGCCGTTGGCCGAGCATCTTTACGAGCTTCGGAACCGGCTCGTGATCGCCTTCCTCGCGATCGCCGTCACGACCGTCATCGGCTTCTTCTGGTACAGCTACGGCGTCTGGCGGATCGAGTCTCTCGGCGAACTGCTCCGTCAGCCCTACTGTGATCTGCCCGCGGACACGCGAGCGACACTGACCGCCGACGGCGAGTGCCGACTGCTGGCGACCGGGCCGTTCGACCAGTTCATGCTGCGACTCCAGGTGGCGCTGACCGCGGGCGTCGTGCTCGCGTGTCCCGTCTGGCTGTTGCAGATCTGGCGGTTCATCACCCCCGGCCTCCACAAGAACGAACGCCGTTATGCGACCTCGTTCGTGGCTGCGGCCAGCGTCCTGTTCGTCGCCGGCGCCGTCCTCGCGTACCTCGTCATCGCCAAGGCCTTCGAGTTCCTGCTGACCGTCGGCAACGACGTCCAGGTGACCGCGCTGACCGGTGACCAGTACTTCGGGTTCCTGCTGCACGTCCTCATCCTGTTCGGAATCAGCTTCGAGCTGCCGCTGCTGATCATCGCACTGAACATGGTCGGCGTCTTGACCTACGCCCGACTGAAGAAGTGGCGGCGCGGCCTCATCTTCGTGATGTTCGTGTTCGCTGCGATCGTGACGCCGGGGCAGGACCCGTTCACCATGCTGGCCCTCGCACTCGCCTTGACGGTGTTGCTGGAGTTCGCCATCCAGATCTCGCGCGTCCACGACAAGCGCAAGGCCAAGAAGAACCCCGATTGGCTGGAACTGCCGGACGATCAAGCGTCGCCGCTGACCGGCTCCGGCGACGTCGGTGAGGGCAGCGGCGTCGGCCGGGCGGCGCCGATCGAACGCGCACAACCGCTGGGCGCTACCGCTGAACGCAAATCCATTCGGTCCGACGCCGCATTCGATGACATCCTGTAGGGGATGACCATCGACGACTCACCCACGGACGAAGCACTGCGAACCGGGCCGCAACTCACCGCGTTCAGCGACCGGATCGGCTTCGCACTCGACCCGTTTCAGCAGCGCGCCTGCCGCGCACTCGAAGAAGGACAGAGCGTCCTGGTCTGTGCGCCGACCGGAGCGGGCAAGACGATCGTCGGCGAGTTCGCGGTGCACCTGGCCCTCGCGCACGGAACCAAGTGCTTCTACACGACGCCGATCAAGGCGCTCAGCAATCAGAAGTTCCACGATCTGGTCGAGGTGCACGGCTCTGAGAACGTCGGCCTCCTGACCGGCGACAACTCGATTAACTCGTCGGCACCGGTCGTCGTGATGACCACCGAGGTGCTCCGCAATATGCTGTACGCGGACTCGTCGGCGTTGCGCGAACTCTCCCATGTGGTGATGGACGAGGTGCACTTCCTGGCCGATCGTTTCCGCGGCGCGGTGTGGGAAGAGGTGATTCTCGGTCTCGATCCGGCGGTCCGCGTCGCCAGTCTCTCGGCGACCGTCAGCAATGCGGAGGAGTTCGGCGACTGGATCACCGCCGTGCGCGGCGACACCGCCGTCATCGTCGACGAACACCGTCCGGTGCCGCTCCACCAGCACATGCTGGTGGGCAAGCGGATGTTCGGGCTCTTCGATCACAAGCACCCCAAGCAGGTGAACCCGGAGCTCACCCGACACATCAAGCACCGACTGCTGTCCGACGACGCCGTCGGCAACTACCGCGAGCGGATGGCGCGTGAGCGCAGGCGCGGCGGTACCGGGATATCCCGGCCGAATATGATCCGCCTCCTCGACGAGAACGGTCTGCTGCCTGCGATCACCTTCATCTTCTCCCGCAAGGGGTGCGACGGCGCACTCGTCCAGTGCCTGCGTTCAGACCTGAACCTGCTGGAAGCGCACGAGGCGGCGGCGGTCGACGAGATCGTCGAGCGGCACCTGACCGAGCTCTCGCCCGGCGACGCCGACGTCCTCGGGGTCGACGACTGGCGGGCCGGTCTGCGTCGTGGATTCGCCGCGCATCACGCGGGACTGCTGCCGATGTTCCGGCAGGCGGTCGAGGAGTTGTTCGTCGCCGGGCTGGTGAAGGTGGTCTTCGCTACCGAAACGCTCGCACTCGGTATCAACATGCCTGCCCGCAGCGTGGTGTTGGAACGGCTGGTGAAGTACAACGGCGAGGCGCACGTTGACCTGACGCCGGGGGAGTACACCCAGTTGACCGGGCGCGCAGGCCGCCGCGGCATCGACGTCGAAGGCCACGCCGTGGTGGTGTGGACCCCCGAGGTGGTGCCCGACCGCGTCGCAGGTCTCGCCGGCGCTCGGACCTTCCCGCTGCGCAGTTCGTTCTCGCCCGAGTACAACATGGCGATGAACCTGATCGACCGCTTGGGCGTCGAGGGATCCCGCGAGCTGTTGCGCCGGTCGTTCGCCCAGTTCCAGACCGACCGATCGGTGGTGGGGCAGGCACGACAGCTCGACCACGCGCGGACGACGCTCCGGAAGGTCAATGGCGAACTGGAGCACGCGACCGAGCGAAGAGGTCTCGCACCGGACGCCGTCCTGGAGTACGTGACCCTGCGCGACGACATCAAACAGCAGGAGCGGTCCGCGAAGTTCCATCGCCGCATGCAGGCCACCGAAGCGGTTTCCGAGGATCTGCTCGCGCTGAAGCCGGGGCACGTGATCGGACTGAACACCGGGCGGCATCGCGGTCTCGCCGTCGTCCTGCAGGCCGCGACGATCGACCTGGATCCGCGTCCGCTGGTGCTGTGCGAGGACGGCTGGACCGGACGCGTGGGGGTCCGCGACTTCGTGAATCCGCCCGAGGTGCTCGGGCATCTGCGGATCCCGAAATCCGCGAACCGGCGCAGCGCGCACGGACGCCGCGAGATCGTCGGCATGCTGCGATCCAGCGGCATCGAACGACCCCGCGGTCGCAACACCAAGAAGAAGCAGACCAGCGCGACGGACCGACGACTGCTGGAACTGCGCAATCGGCTGCGCAAGCATCCGGTGCACAAGCTGGCGGGGATCGACGATCTGCACCGTCTCGCCGAACGCCGTCATCGGCTGCTCCGCGACATCCGGAGTCTGGAGCGGGCCGTCGATGAGCGCACCTCGGCGCTGGAGACCGAGTTCGACGCGATCACCGGCGTGCTCACCGAACTGTCGTATCTGGAGACCGACGAGTCGGGCGAGCTGGTGGTGACCCCGACGGGCACGGTGCTGCGACGGATCTACTCCGAGAGCGACCTGCTCGTGGCCGAGTGCATCCGGGCCGGGATCTGGGACCGACTCTCCCCGCCGGACCTCGCCGCCGTGGTCTCGACGATGGTGTACGAATCCCGCCGCGACTCCTACGCGGGCGGCGTCGACTCGATGCCCGGCAATCCAGCGCTGCGCGATGCACTCGTCGAGACCGTGGCGGTCTGGGAGGCCACCAACGAGATTCAGGAGCGTCACGGAGTCGTTCAAACACGCGAACCCGATACCGGCTTCTGCGTCGCGATCGGGGCGTGGGCGTCGGGTCGCTCGCTGCGGGAAGCCCTCGTTGCGGCCTCCGAACGCGGCCAGCTGCTGTCCCCGGGAGACTTCGTGCGCTGGAATCGCCAGGTCATCGACTTGCTGGAACAGGTGCGCGGCAGCGTCGACCCGGATGCGCCGCTCGCCACCGCCGCCCGGCGCGCTGTCAAGGGCGTTCGACGCGGTGTCGTGGCGTCCGAATTGGACTGACTCTCTGCGGTACCGTGTCATCAGCCAGCGCTGACGGGGCATTTCTTGAGGAGGAAGGCGCGATATGACGAACGGGAACGAGCCCACTGGTCCGGAGGTTCCGGACAACGACGAGACGACGGTGGTGCAGCGTCCGGATCTGTCGCAGACGCCCGCCGCAGGTCCGTCCGATCAGGCGGGTGACCCGGCCGCCGCGGCGACGCAGATCGGCCAGTCCGCGCCCTCGGAGCCAGCACCCTCGCAGCCCGATGCCGCGCCGAGTCCCTGGCAGCAGCAGGCGCAGCCTCCGGCCTCTCCGACGCAGCAGTTCGGCGGTGCCACAGAACCGGTCGGCCATGCCGGTCCCACCGAGCAGATGGGCGCACCCGGACAGCAGACGCCGTCGGGCTTCACCCAGCCCCAGCAGCAGTACGGCGGCCGGTCCGGACAGTTCACACCACCTGCCGGTGCGCAACCCCAGTACGGGCAGGCCCCATACGAACAGGGACAGTACGGACAAGCCCAGTACGGGCAGGCGCAGTACGGGCAGGCGCAGTACGACCAGTCCGCGTTCGCCCAGCCGCCACAACCAGGCCAGCCTCAACCGGGCCAGGCACAGCCCCAATACGGGCAACCCCAGTACGGGCAACCCCAGTATGGACAAGCGCCCTACGGCCAACCGCAGTATGGCCAGCCCGGCCAGTCCACCTACGGGCAGCAGCCGCCCGCCGGTCAGCCCGGTGCCGACCCCACGTTGAACCCGTACGCCCCGCAGCCGACGAAAAAGAAGAAGACGGGGCTGCTGGTCGGCGTCGGTGCGGGCGTGCTGATCGTCATCGCGGCGATCGTCGCGATCACCGCGTTCTGGCTTCCGGGCTGGGTAGGCAAGAACCTGAACCAGCAGGCCGTCGAAGACGGCGTGACCAAGGTGCTGACGAGCGCGAACGTCGACGAGGGGTACAGCTACAAGGCCGACGACGTCAAGGACGTTGAGTGCCCGAGCGGCCAGAAGGTAGAGGTGGGTGCCACGTTCACCTGCTCACTGAAGGTCAACGGCGAGAGCAAGCACGTCACCGTCACCATCAAGGACAAGGACGGAACGTACGAGGTCTCGCGGCCCACCAACTGACCCGCACCTCACCTGACCCGCACCTCACCGATCGGCCGACCCGTCAGGTCGGCCGATCGGCGTTCGAGGCCGTTCCCGCGTCGCCGAGTCAGCTGTTCCAGCCCAGCGCGGCCCCGAGGCGTCCCACGCTGGCGTCGATCCCGAGTTCGGTGACGAGAGCGTCGAGCCCCGCGGGATCGGCAGGCGCCGACGGCAGGACGTCCGAGTCGGTGCTGTCGATGGTGTCGGCATCCGTGCGGACGGCGACGACGGTCCGGGCTGCGGACAGGTAGTCCTTCGAGTTCTGAATCGAGTTCCGGGCACGAGTGGGCACCGCGGTCGACTCGTCGTATGCGGCGGCTTCGAGCGCGTCGAGGCTGGCGAACTGCGTCAACAGCTTGGCGGCTGTCTTCTCGCCGATGCCCGGCACACCGGGCAATCCGTCGGACGGATCGCCCCGCAGAATCGACATCTCCGCATAGGCCACGCCCGCACGCTCCACCGGTACGCCGTACTTCGCCGCCACCTCCGCGGGACCCATCAACTCCGCCTTCGCCAGGCCGCGCCCGACGTACAGGACCCGGACCGGCACCGGGTCCTCGGCGACCACCTGGAGCAGGTCGCGGTCGCCGCTCACCACCAGGACGTCGTCGACCGCTTCGTGGAAAGCCAGCGTGCCGATCACGTCGTCGGCCTCACAGCCCCGGGCGCCCGAGGTGGCGATGCCTGCACAGTGCAGCGCATCGAGGATCATGCCGACCTGCGGTGTCAGGGTGTCGGGGACTTCCTCGGCGCCGTCGCCGCTGTCGGCGACGCGGTGCGCTTTGTACGACGGGATCAGGTCGGTGCGGAACGCCGGCCGCCAGTCGAGGTCCAGGCAGACCACCAGGCGCGTCGGCTGATGCGTCGACACCAGCGACGCGATGGTGTCGAGGAACCCACGGACCGCGTTGACGGGCCGACCGTCCGGCGCCGTCATCTTCTCGGGCAGCGCATAGAACGAACGAAACCACAGACTCGCTCCATCGAGGAGCATCACCGATCCGGTCATGGGAACAGCCTTCCACACCGCCGACGGCCGGTGCAGTTCCCTCGGGGATCGGTCACCGGGAATCCATCATCGACTGTCCCATACTCTGGTCGTATGGCCACTAGATTCGCATCGCAGGTGTACGCCCGGCGCTTGGAACGCGCCGCCGAGCTGACCCGCGACGCCGGGTTCGACGCGATCATCGTCGGAACCGGCCCCGACTTCCGCTATCTCACCGGCTCGCCGGCGGAGACGTTCGAACGCTTGACGGCGCTGGTGATTCCAGCCGTCGGCCCCGCGCGGGTCGTGACGGCACGGCTGGAACTGGCCTCACTGCGCGAATCGGCGATCACCGAACTCGGCATCGAGATCGCCGACTGGGTCGACGGCGAAGACCCCTACTCGCTCACCCTCGCAGGCCTGGGCGCGGACGCGAAACTGGCGGTGTCGGACGCGCTGCCCGCCCTGCATCTGATTCCGCTCGCGCAGCGCACGTCGGCGGCTCCGCAGTTGGCGACGGCGGTGCTGCGGGAACTGCGGATGATCAAGGACGAGGCCGAGTTGGCGGCGTTGGCCAGGGCGGGCGCCGCGATCGATCGCGTCCACGCCCGGATGGGTGAGTTCCTCAAGCCGGGCCGCACCGAGGCGCAGGTCGCGGCCGACATCGACGCCGCGATCCGGGCGGAGGGCCACGACCTCGCCGAGTTCATCATCGTCGGCTCCGGCCCGAACGGCGCCGACCCGCATCACGAGCAGTCCGATCGCGTCATCGACGCCGCCGACATCGTCGTCATCGACATCGGGGGACCGGTGCAGCCCGGATACAACTCCGACTCCACCCGGACATACTGCTTCGGCGAGCCGCGCGCCGACATCGCCGAGGCCTATGCCGTTCTGGAACGCGCGCAGGCGGCGGCGGTCGCCGCGGTGCGGCCCGGGGTGACGGCGGAGAGCATCGACGCCGCCGCCCGCGACATCCTCGTCGACGCGGGCCTGGGCGAGCACTTCATTCACCGCACCGGTCACGGCATCGGCCTGTCGGTGCACGAGGAGCCGTACATCGTCGCGGGGAACCGCGACGTGCTCCGCGAGGGCATGGCGTTCAGCGTGGAGCCCGGTGTCTATTTCAGCGGTGACTGGGGCGCCCGCATCGAGGACATCGTGGTGGTGACCGCCGACGGCTGCCGACCGCTGAACACCCGGCCCCACAGCCTCGTGGTGCTGCCGGGCTGACGCTCAGCCGAACATGCCCGCCGAGCCCAGGGCTCGCGCGATCCGCATCTCGATGACAACACGCCGCGGGTTCGGCTTCGGCTGCCGGTACCGCTCGGCGTAGCGGCGTTCGGCGTCGGCGACCGCCTCGGCATCACGTCGAACGTGCACGCGGCCCTCGAGCGTCAGCCAACGCGGTCCGTCCACGTGCGTGAGCGCCGCGTACCCGCCGCGTTCGGCGTTGCGCACCTTCTGCGATCCGTCGAACGTGATGACGCGCGCCATGCCCGCGTCGGCGTCGAAGGTGAATCCGACGGCGACCACGTGCGGGGTTCCGTCGGCGCGCAGCGTCGACAAGCTCGCGAGGTGGTACTCGGACAGCAGGCGGCGGGCTTCGTCGGACAGGTCGGCGACAGATCGGCTCATGTCGCCACGGTATCGCCGTGCGCGACGGTCGGTGTCTGGCGGACACGGGTTTGCGCCCCGTTGCCGCGCGGGGAGGGGCGGGCAGTGATACTGGAACGGTGGGAACCATCGTACTTTTCGGCGGACGCAGCGAGATCGGTGTGGCCACAGCGGCACGCTTGGCGCACGGGAATCGCGTGGTTCTGGCCGCTCGTCGACCCGACGACCTGACCGCCGAGTCGGCGATCCTGATGGCGGCCGGTGCGACGGCCGTCGACCAGATCGCGTTCGACGCCGACGACGTCGCCTCGCACCCGGCGCTGATCGAGTCGTTGTTCGCCGAGCACGATTCGATCGACGTGGCGATCATCGCCTTCGGCATTCTCGGCGACGCCGCCCGCGCGGAGACGGACGTGGCGCATGCACTGCAGATCGCCCACACCGACTACTACGCGCAGATCAGTGTGATGACTCCGCTGGCCACGGCGCTGCGTCGACAGGGGAGCGGCACCATCATCGCGTTCTCGTCGGTCGCCGGCGTCCGGGTCCGCCGCGCCAATTACGTGTACGGCTCCACCAAGGCGGGCCTCGACGGTTTCGCCAGCGGCCTCGCCGACGCGCTGCACGGTACCGGTGTCCGTCTGCTGCTGGCGCGTCCCGGTTTCGTGGTCGGTGAGATGACCCGCGAGCTGATGGATTCCGGTGTCGCCCCCGCGCCGTTCTCGAGCACTGCCGACGAGGTGGCCGACGCCGTCGCCAAGGCCTATCGCCGAGGTAAGGGCGAGGTCTGGATCCCCGGCGTCCTGCGGCCACTGTTCTTCGTCATGAGGCTGCTCCCGCGCGCCGTCTGGCGCCGCCTGCCGCGGTAGCGGTCGCGCTCAGGTCAGTCGACTGCCGCCGGGCTCGCCCATTCCGAGTTCGCGTCGAAGATGAAGCCGAGCGGAGCGAGGACTCTCACGACGGTGTCTGCGACGGCCTCGCCGATGCCGTCGATCACGATCTCGCGGCGTCGGGTGATCGTGACCGGCACGCCGATCGCGCCCGCGTATTTCGCCTGCTCGGCAGAGAGCCTGCCGTGAGCGGTGACGGCGCCCACGCGGACCAGACCGTCGCCGTGCGCGAACCAACCGACCTGGGGATCCATACCGTCGCCCTCACGGTGGACGGGGACGGCGAGCGGCGCACCGAGGCCTGCGTCGGCCAAGCGGTCCCCGAACTCCCCGACGTGCCGATCGGCGATACCGTGGACCTCCAGTCGATGATGGGCGGTCAACTGGATGTGATCGGCGCCGACGTCGGCGACCGCGTCGGCCAGCGCCGTCAACGCGGCCGCCTCGATCCGGCCGTCGATCAACCCGATGCGGGCCACGAGCACGGCGGTCGCCGGATCGCGGTGGAAGACGCCGGGGGATCGGTCTGCGGGAGAGCTCACCGGTCCAGCGTAGATCCCGACCCTGCGCCGAAACCGGCGGCGCGAGGTGTCGGGAGAAAAATCACGGGGTCGTGCGTTGTACTGAGTATGAGGTACATCTTTGTCGGATACGTCGTCGCCGAGGTCGCCGTCTTCTGGACGATGGCCCACTTCCTCGGCTTTGCCTGGGCCTTCCTGATCACCATGCTCGCGACCGGAATCGGGTACGCGGTGCTCGGCCGACGAGCGCGCACCGTCGGTGCGGACATCCGCCGCGCGATGCGTCAGGAGGTGGCCCCCGGCAAGCCGCTGACCGACTCCGCGCTGTTCGGAGTGGCCGCCCTGCTGACGATCCTGCCGGGCGTGGTCTCGACCGTCGTCGGACTGCTGCTGATGACCGGCCCGGCCCGGCGTCTGCTGCGTCCGGTCGTCGCCGCCACCGCCGCACGCCGCGCGAGCCGCATCGCCGAGCAGATGACGGTCGTCACCATCGACGGACAGCCCATCGGCGGCCGTGGGTTCGGCTTCGGCAGGCACGCGTACGTCGACGGAACCGTCGACGTCGACGTCGTCGACACCACCGTTCGCAATCCCGACGGCTCCGTGTACGTCGAGGTTCCGCAGTTGCCCCGCGCAGCGCACGACTGACCGGATCCCCTTCCCCGTTCCACCGCGTCCCGATAGGCCCGACAGTGACGGACGCGACGCGCGAAGCACCGTGTGCGTCTGGGAGAATGGCCGTCGTGACGACGCAGTTGCTCCTCGGAGGCATGGTCTATTCTTCGCCCGCAGTTCCCGACGCCACCGCCATGGCGGTGACCGACGGAACCATCGTCTGGGTGGGGTCCGACGACGTCGGACGCGCGCTGCACCCCGACGCCGAAGTGGTCGACCTGCAGGGGCGGTTCGTGAGCCCCGCGTTCGTCGACTCGCATGTGCACCTCACCGACACCGGAATCGCTCTCGGCGGACTGAATCTGACCGGCGCCACTAGTCGGTCGGACTGTCTCCAGCAGCT
The DNA here is from genome assembly GCF_001592365.1 of Gordonia hydrophobica NBRC 16057. Taxonomy (GTDB): domain Bacteria; phylum Actinomycetota; class Actinomycetes; order Mycobacteriales; family Mycobacteriaceae; genus Gordonia; species Gordonia hydrophobica. The sequence goes on along the minus strand of NZ_BCWU01000017.1, from coordinate 45,845 downwards.
CGCCGCGTACCTCGCCGCCAACGACGACGAACTGGTGTGGGGCCTGGGGTGGGACGCCTCCGCCTGGTCGGACGACGAGACCGGTCAGGATCATCCGCCGACGACGTCGGACATCGACGCCGTGGCAGGCGGTCGTGCGGTGTATCTGGCTCGGATCGACGAGCACTCCGCTGCGGCGTCGAGCGCCCTGCGCCGCCTGGTCCCCGGGTTGGCGGACGAGCTCGGATACTCCGACGAGGAGCCGTTGGTCGCCGACGCGCACCACCGAGTCCGCGCCACGGCACGCAATCTGCTCACCCCCGCCGCACGCCGGAGGGCCCAGCTGCTGGCGCTCGATCATGCGGCGTCGCGCGGCGTGGTGGCGGTGCACGAGAACGGCGGTCCCGACATCAGCGGACTGGCCGATTTCCACTCCATCGCCGACGTCGAGCACGGCGTCCTGGTCCGTCGCTACTGGGGTGAGGCCGCGGCGTCGACGGACGAGGTGGCCGCGATTCTGGAGCGCACCGGCGCCGACGCGATCGGGGGCGACCTGTTCGTCGACGGCGCTCTCGGTTCACACACGGCATGGCTTTGCGAGCCGTACGCCGACGCCGCAGACTCCACCGGAGTCCGCTATCTGTCGGAACAAGTGATCCTCGATCACCTGCGCGCCACGACGCACGCCCGAGTGCAGGCAGGCTTCCACATGATCGGCGATGCGGCGACCACGGCGGTCGCCGAGGCGCTCGAGATCCTCGCCGCCGAGCTCGGCACACCGGCGCTGGCCAGCTGCGTGCACCGTCTGGAGCACGCCGAGATGGTGACGTCGAAGCAAGCCGAGATCTTTGCGCGCTGCGGTGCCATCGCCAGCATGCAGCCGCTGTTCGACGCCGCATGGGGCGGATCCGACGACCTGTACGCGACCCGACTGGGGGAGCGCGGCGGAACCCTGAACGACTTCGCCATGCTGGCCAAAGCCGGTGTCGCCCTGGCCTTCTCCAGCGACTCGCCGGTCTGCGCAATCGATCCGTGGGCGACGGTCCGCGCCGCCGCCCACCACCGGACGCCGACCAGCTCCATCTCGCCGCGGGCAGCGTTCGCGGCGTCGACGCGCGGCGGATGGCGCGCCGCAGGAGTCAACGACGGTCTCACCGGGACGCTGGTACCCGGCGCACCCGCCCACTACGCCGTGTGGGATGTCGACGAATTGGTCGTCTCTGCGTCGCAGGAGGGCGTCCAGCGGTGGTCCACCGATCCGCGGTCGCGAGTGCCCGCGCTTCCCGACGTGAGTCCCGACGCCACCCTTCCGGAGTGCGTCGAGACGGTGGCGAGCGGTCGCACGATCTACCGGCGCGCGTGAGGGCCGGGGCGTGAGGGCTGGGGCGACGCCCGTCGCGGTCGCGTGGTGGCAGCGCGTCCTCGTCGCCGCGGCAGCGGGCGGCCTGATGTACGCGGCGTTCCCGCCCAACCGGCACGTCTGGTGGTTGGCGCCGATCTCGCTCGGGCTGCTGTACGCGGTGATGGTCGTCGGCCGGCCGTCGGTGCGTAGTTGCGCCGGTTCCGGATTCGTGTTCGGTCTCGCGTTCTTCGTCCCGCTGCTCCCGTGGATCGGCGAGTACGTCGGCCCCGTGCCGTGGCTCGCGCTTGCGGCGGTCATGGCCGCGTACACCGCGCTGTTCGGTGCGATGGCGGCGGTGACGATGCGTCTGCGATTCCGTCCGGTGTGGTTCGCCGTGAGTTGGGTGACCGTCGAGGCGGTTCGGTCGGCGTTTCCGTTCGGCGGATTCCCCTGGGGGCGGACCGCGTTCAGCCAGGTCGACGGACTCTATCTACCGCTCACCTCGGTGATCGGTGCACCCGGCGTCTCGGGCGTGATCGCCCTATCCGGCGCCGCGGCGGCGGCACTGATCCTGACCGTGATCGGTCAACGCGCGCGGCTGCGTACCGCAACGGCGGCGCTCGCCCTGGCCGCCGTGGTGGTGCCGCTCGGGGCGGGCGCAGTTCTTGCTGCGACCGGCAGTCCCCTCACGTCGAAGACCGGTGAGACGAACGTCGTCGCAGTCCAGGGCAACGTTCCGCGCCTCGGCCTGGACTTCGACACGCAGCGTCGCGCCGTCCTGGACAATCACGTCGCGGAGACGCTCCGGATGGCCGCGCAGGTCACCGGCGGCACCCGCCCGCAGCCCGACCTGGTGCTGTGGCCCGAGAACGCAGCGGACACCCCGCCAACCCTGTATCCCGACGCCGCGGAGAGCATCCGCGCGGCCGTCACCGCGGCGCGCGCCCCGATCGCCTTCGGCACGTGGATTCCCAACCCCGGTGGCGACGACGCGGGCACCAGCAACTCGACCCTGCTGTGGGGAGAGCACGACGGCTACGCCGACGACGCGCCGTCCGGACGGTACGACAAGCACATCGTCCAGCCGTTCGGCGAGTACCTGCCGTGGCGCAGCTTCTTCCGCCTGTTCTCCTCGTACGCCGACCGGGCAGGCGATTTCAAGCCGGGCACCGGACCCGCGGTCCTCATCGCATCGACCCGCGACGGCGACGTCACGATGGGCGTCGCCACCTGCTGGGAGGTGGCCTTCGACCGCGCCGCACAGCAGTCGATGCGCGAAGGCGCGCAGTTCTTGTTCGTTCCGACCAACAACGCGACCTTCGGCAAGACGGACATGACCTACCAGCAGCTCGCGATGTCGCAGGTGCGGGCGGTCGAGACCGGGCGCAGCGTCATCGTCGCCGCCACCAGCGGCGTCAGCGCGTTGGTGGCGCCGGACGGATCGCTCATCTCGAGCAGTGAGATCTTCACCCCGGACATCCTGCAGACCGATCTGGAACTGCGAACGGGCCGCACCCTGGCCGTTCGATTGGGCTCGTGGCCGCAACGCGTCGTCGTCCTGGTGACCGCGGCCGCATTTTTGTTCGCGTTGCGTCGACGCATTAGCCTCGATATGTTCACCGGTCGGAGGGGACCGGTCACTGCAGAAGGAGAATGATGACCAGCAGGCATCCTGAATCGCGCGTCCTGGACGCGAACGGCGCGGGCGCGCTCGTCGTCATTCCGACGTTCAACGAGCGGGAGAATCTGCCGATCATCGTCGGACGGCTGCTGCAGGCGCAGTCCGGCATCCACGTTCTCGTCGTCGACGACTCCAGCCCGGACGGCACCGGCGACGTCGCCGAGCAGCTCGCCGCCGACGACGCCGGCCGTCGCATCCACGTGATGCATCGGACGGTCAAGGACGGGCTCGGCAAGGCGTACCTTGCAGGCTTCGCCTGGGGACTGGATCGCGACTATGCGGTGATCGTGGAGATGGATGCCGACGGCAGCCACGCGCCAGAGCAGCTTCACCGCCTGCTCGACGCCGTCAATGACGGCGCCGATCTGGTGATCGGTTCGCGGTATGTGCCGGGCGGCCGCCTGGTGAACTGGCCCAAGCGCCGGGAGTTCCTGTCGAAGGGCGCCAACACCTACGCGCGTCTGGCGCTGGGCGCCAAGGTCAAGGACATCACCGCCGGGTACCGGGCGTTCCGGCGCGAAGTCCTCGAGAAGATCGGGCTGAGCGAGGTGGAGTCTGCCGGGTACTGCTTCCAGATCGACCTCGCGTGGCGGACGCTGCAGCACGGCTTCACCATCCGCGAGGTCCCGATCACCTTCACCGAGCGCGAGATCGGCGAGTCGAAGATGGACGGCGGCGTGATCGCCGAGTCGTTCCTCAATGTGGCGCGCTGGGGCATTCAGGGACGCCTCGCGGGGATCCGCGCCGGGAAGAAGTAGGCGCCCCGAGGAGAGTTCACCGACGTGAGAAGGTCGGCCCGGGGATGATCTCCCGGGCCGACCTTCTCCTGTGGTGTCTGGAGCGACCTACACCGAGCCGCCGCCTCGACGACGCTGCTTCAGCAGGTCGAGACGCTCCGTGAGGAGGACTTCGAGTTCCTCCTCGGAACGTCGCTCGAGCAGCATGTCCCAATGGGTGCGCGGCGGCTTGCCCTTCTTCTCCTCGGGCGCGCCGCCCTCGAGGAGCTTGCCCTCCATGCCGTTCTTGCACGGCCACGTGCCGGGGATCTCGGCTTCGTCGGCGAACGGAATGTCGAAGATCTCGCCGTTGTCGGTGCGGTACTGGACGAGTCGACGAGGCGCGAGGTCGTGATCGCGGTCGGTCTCGTAGCTGACCGCTCCGAGCCGGCTACCACGCAGGACTCGATCAGCCATGAAGTCTTCCTCTCAAACAGTCGGATATCAGAACCATTCTACGCGGTGTGCGCGCACACCGCCGTGACGCGGTACCGTCGTGACGTGCCCGAATCTCCGTCCCGTCACCGTCCGTACGCCTGCGCGTGGTGCGGTAGGCAGATGGTGGACTCGGAACGGGGCCGTCGACGCAAGTACTGCAAGCGGTCGTGCCGCCAGCGCGCCTACGAACAGAGAACGCTGGTGGAAGGCACGTCTATTCCCGAAGACGCACTGATTCTCAGTCCCGCCGAGGCGCAGGATCTGGGCGACCGGATGTTTCTGCTGCGGTGCGCGGCCGAGGACTTGTCGACGGCGATCTCCGAGCGCGCCGACCAGGAATCACTGGGCGATCTCGCCGCGGAACTGCTGCGCCTGGCGCAGGAGGCCGAGCGACTGCGGTAGCCGCCTGAGCACGGACCCGAGACTCACGTCACGAGCGACACGTCCGTCGTCGCCGGGCCTACGTCATTAAGATCAGTGATCGTGAACGCCGAACCGCGCAACGACGGACCGGACGCGGACGCCGTCTCGGGGTCCGGCCTCCACCGTGCGAGCGAACTGCTCGCCCGCACCGACGAGAGCACCGCTGCGGTCCGCGTCGCCCGACTGGCCCGCAGGCTGGCGCCCGCGGAGAGTCGACTCACTCGCGCAGAGCGAACCTCCGACCGGGTGGCGAAGGTCTTGGGCGACGTGCGTCGCGACCGGCCGAGCGCGGTACGCGAGATCGGGCTCGCCTCGGTCGCCGTCTGGCAGTCGGTGATCGAACGTCGTCGACCCGATCCGGCGGGACCGGTGCCCGCGACCATCCTGTTCACCGATCTGGTCAGTTTCTCGTCCTGGGCGCTGCGCGCGGGCGACGATCAGGTGCTCGAGCTGCTCCACGCAGTCAACGAGGCCAGCGAGCAGGTGATCCGCGCCCACGGCGGCCAAGTGGTCAAGACCCTCGGCGACGGCACCATGGCCGTCTTCGTGGACGCCGCCGAAGGAATCGCTGCCGCGCACGAGGCCGTCGGCGCCGTCAGCTCGATCGTCGTGAACGATTTCCGCCCGGCGCTCCGCGCCGGACTGCACACCGGCGCGCCGCGGATCGTCGGCGACGACTTCCTGGGCGTCGACGTCAACATCGCGGCGCGCGTGTGCGACGCGGCGGGCGGCGGCGAGGTGTACGTCAGCGACGCCACTCTGGAACAGGTCGACCTCGAGGACTACTCGATCAAGCGGAAGCGCTTCAAGGCGAAGGGCGTCCCTCGAGAACTGCAGGTTTTCCGCGTGGTGCCGAGGTACGGCGAACGGGCTCAGGTGAGCGATGCCGTTCGACGACGATGAACTGGAGACCTACTACCGGCGGATCGAGGCGCAGACCGCCGCCGCCAACGCGCGTCCACGCAAGCACAAACGCGAGGTGCCACCCGTTCAGTTCACCTGCCCGACACCGGAGAAGATCGCGTACCCGTCCCTCGCGGCCGTGACCGGTGCGATTCTGGCGATCGCTCGGCAGTCGCCGTCGCGGCCGTCGCTGCGGTCGTACGAGTGCCGGTGCGGATTCTGGCATCTGACCAGCGGCGTGCCCCGTTCGTCGAGACACTGAGCATACGTCGAGACACTGAGCATTCGTCGAGACACTGCGGGCCGGGGAGTCAGACAACAGCAGCGGCGCCCGACGGAATCTCCGTCGGGCGCCGCTGCCGTTACTGTGTGGCGACCTACGCTGCGCCGAGCACCGCGATCGGCGAGTTGCCGAGTTGCAGGCTCAGGCGCTGGTTCGCGCTCTGGTTCATCCGCTCAGACATCAGTCGAGCGAAGGCGCGAATCATGGATGCAAAGGTCGAACCCGTGCTTTTACGCATAGTAGAACCCTTTCCGTTTGCGTTCGTACATACATTTGTAACCTGTACGCAAGCCGAAGTCAAGTTCCATTCCGTTCTAGTTCACTTTCCGTTCACCTAATTCAAGTCTCATTCACCTTCGATCACTGAATCAGGGAGGCCAGGCGTTCCACCTCGGCGACCGAACCGGGGGAGACCAGCATCGTCGTCACGCCGGCCGCCTCCCAGACGCCGATCTGCTCCCGGACGTGCGCTTCGTCGCCGACGATCGCCGAATCGGCCACCACCGCGTCAGGGATGATCGCGGCCGCCTCCTCCTTGCGGTCGGACCGGAAGAGTGCGGTGACCTCGTCCACCACGTCGCTGTATCCCATCCTGCGATAGACCTCAGCGTGGAAGTTGGTGTCTTCGCTGCCCATGCCTCCCATGTACAGCGCCAGAAACGGCTTGATCGCGGCGTAGGCCGCATCGCGGTCGTCGGTCAACACGATCTGGGCGACGGCCGCGATCTCGAACGTCTCGCGCGTGTTCCTGGCTCCGGCGCGCGCAAACCCCTCGTCGAGCCAGCCGTTGTACTGATCCGCGAGTCGAGGGGTGAAGAACAGGGGGAGCCAGCCGTCAGCGATCTCGGCCGCCAGGGCGATGTTCTTGGGACCCTCCGCACCGAGGAAGATCGGGATGTCGTTCCGCAGCGGATGCACGATCGGCTTCAACGCCTTGCCCAGGCCGGTGGCGCCGTCGCCGTCGAGCGGCAACGGGTAGTGCGGACCGGCGCTGGTCACCGGCGCTTCGCGCGCCCACACCTGACGCATGATGTCGATGTACTCGCGCGTCCGCGCCAACGGCTTGGGGAACTTCTGGCCGTACCAGCCTTCGACGACCTGGGGACCGGAGACGCCCAGACCGACGATGTGCCTGCAGCCGGACAGATGGTCGAGAGTCAGTGCGGCCATGGCGCACGCCGTGGGCGTCCGCGCCGAGAGTTGCAGAACCGAGGTCCCCAGCCGAAGCCGCTCGGTGTCGCTGCCGTACCAGGCCAGGGGCGTGTAGGCGTCCGAGCCCCACGCTTCGGCGGTGTAGACCGAATCGAAGCCGGACCGTTCGGCTGCGGCGACCAGCTCCCGGTGGTTGGCGGGCGGCTGCGCGCCCCAGTACCCGAGTTGGAGACCTAACTTCATATCCGTCAACCTCTCTGTGGTTTCGACGCCCCGAGCCCCGGCGATCCCGGTACATCTGGCGCGTCTCGGCGTGCATCGTCCATATGCAACTTGTTGAGTATGCCATTGCGGCATAGTGAGCGACAAGACTTCGCACAGCGCAGATCCCGCCGGAAACGTCGTTCCGGCGGGATCTCAGCGGTGGTCGGACAGGATCAGGAGTGCAGGTCGAACCTGTCGTTGTCCATCACCTGGGCCCAGGCGGCGACGAAGTCGTCGACGAACTTGCCCGTGGCGTCGTCCGAGCCGTACACCTCGGCGAGAGCCCGCAACTGCGAGTTCGAACCGAAGACCAGGTCGGCACGCGTAGCCGTCCACTTGCGCTCACCGCTGGCCAGATCACTGCCGACATAGGTGCCGTCGGCGGCCTCGGTCCACTCGACCTCCATATCGAGGATGTTCACGAAGAAGTCGTTCGAGAGCACCTCGGGCCGATCGGTGAGCACGCCCTCCTGCGCGCCGCCGTAGTTGGCGCCCAAGACACGCAGTCCGCCGATGAGGGCGGTCATCTGCGGCCCGGACACCTGCAGCAACTGCGCCCGGTCCACCAGGAGGTACTCGGCGGGAATCGGCGCATCCGCAGCGAGGTAGTTGCGGAAGCCGTCCCACCGCGGCTCCATGACGCGGAACGATTCCACGTCGGTGTCCTCCTGCGCGGCGTCGGTACGGCCGAGCGAGACGGGTACCTCGACGCGATGACCGGCCGCACTGGCCGCCTTCTCGATCGCCGCGGCGCCACCGAGCACGATCACGTCGGCGACCGAGACCTGCTTGGCACCGGCTTCGGCGTTGAACGCCTCGGCGACGCCTTCCAACACGGTCAGCGCCTTGTCCAGTTCCGCGGGTTCATTGACCGTCCAGCTGCGCTGCGGCTCCAAGCGGATGCGCGCCCCGTTGACGCCGCCTCGCTTGTCCGAGCCGCGGTACGACGCGGCGGCCGCCCATGCGGTCTTGACCAGCTGCGACACCGTCAGACCCGAATCGAGGATCTGCTGCTTGATCGTCGCGGCATCCGACGCGTCGATCTGCTGGTAAGTCGCCTCGGGCACCGGATCCTGCCAGATCAGCTTTTCTGCGGGCACCTCCTTGCCCAGGTAGCGCGAGAGGGGGCCCATGTCGCGGTGGGTCAGCTTGAACCACGCGCGAGCGAAGGCGTCGGCGAACTCGCTCGGCTTCTCCAGGAAGCGTCGTGAGATGGGACCGTAGATCGGATCCTCACGCAGAGCGATGTCACTGGTCAGCATCATCGGCTGGTGACGCTTCTCCGGGTCACCCGCGTCCGGCACGCTGGTGGAGCCTGCATTGTCCTTGGGTCGCCACTGCACCGCGCCGCCCGGCCCGGTGTACGTCTCCCACTCGTAGCCGAACAACGTCCAGAAGAAGTTGTTGTCCCACGTGGTCGGCGTGCTGTTCCACGCGCCTTCGATGCCCGAGCTGATCGCGTCGACGCCGGATCCGGTGCCGAACGAGCCCTTCCATCCCAGACCCATGGTCTCCAGCGGGGCGTCTTCGGGCAGCGGACCGACGTACTGGCCGGCGTCGGCGGCGCCGTGCGTCTTGCCGAAGGTGTGGCCGCCGGCGATCAACGCCACCGTCTCCTCGTCGTCCATCGCCATGCGCGCAAACGTCTCGCGGATGTCGATTGCCGACTTCAGCGGATCCGGATTGCCGTTGGGGCCTTCGGGATTGACGTAGATCAGACCCATCTGCACCGCCGCCAACGGATTGTCGAGATCGCGCTCGCCGGTGTACCGCTGGTCGTCGAGCCAGGTGGTCTCGGGACCCCAGTAGATCTCCTCCGGCTCCCACTTGTCGGTACGACCGCCTGCGAAGCCGAAGGTCTGGAAACCCATTGACTCCAGCGCCACATTGCCCGCGAAGATGATCAGGTCGCCCCAGGAGAGCTTGCTGCCGTACTTCTTCTTGATGGGCCACAGCAGCCGTCGGGCTTTGTCCAGACCCGCGTTGTCCGGCCAGCTGTTCAGCGGGGCGAAGCGCTGCATGCCGTGGCCGCCACCGCCGCGACCGTCGGCCACCCGGTAGGTGCCCGCTGAGTGCCAGGCCATGCGAATGAAGAGCGGACCGTAATGGCCGTAGTCCGCAGGCCACCAGGCCTTGGAGTCGTGCATCAGCGTCTCGAGGTCGCGGCGGACGGCATCGAGATCGAGCGATTCGAAGGCCTTCGCGTAGTCGAAGTCCGGGTCCATGGGGTTGCCCTCGTCCGGATTCTCGGCGAGGAGTTTCAGGTTGAGCTGCTTCGGCCACCAGTCACGATTACCGCCTCCTTCGGAGGGCGCGGCCATCTGGCCACCGTGCACCGGGCAGCCGGTTGCGTTCGCGTCGGGCTGTTGATCGGACACTGCGGTTCCTTTCACATTATCGCTGGTCAGCGATGGGGTTCAGTGGGCGGACCGTCACGGAGCCGTTCTGCTCCGTGCGCGGAGTCGTTGTTCGTCGCACAGTCGGGGCAGACGCCCCAGTAGATGACCTCGGCCTCATCGATCGCGAAACCGTGGTCGTTCGCCGCTTCCAGACACGGAGCCTCACCGACCGCGCAGTCGACGTCGCGCACGTCACCGCAGACGCGGCACACGAGGTGGTGGTGATTGTCGGCGATCCGGGTCTCATACAGCGACACGTGACCCGACGGCTGGATCCGTCGGATCAGTCCGGCATCGGTCAAGGCATGCAGGACGTCGTAGACGGCTTGGCGCGACACCCCGGGCAACGCCTCGCGCACCGCGGCCAGAACGGCCTCGGTCTCGGCGTGTGGGTGTGCGTCGAGAGCCGCCAGGACAGCCAGTCGAGGCCGGGTCACTCTCAGCCCGGCGCCTCGGATCTCTGCGGTGTAATCGATGGCTGCCATGACTCGATACTACCTGTTTTTTGGACCAAGTCCAGATTTATTGAAATCTGCCACCGCGAGGGCAGCAGGGGTGCTGTGCGGCGGCGCAAGGAAGTCGCGCGGGCCGTACCGCATGATCGTGTCGATCACCTGCTGTTCCACGCCCGCGGCGAGCAGGTCCGGAATCACGCGGCCGGTCACTTGGAAGTAGTCCCAGTCGGGCGCCACCAGCCGCCGCTGATCGTCCTCGAACCAATCGCTGAAGCAGAAAGCGTCCTGCGACAACGCGATTCGATCGGCATAACCCTTCTCGATGAGCGCGGTCACCGTGGCGAAGCGCTCACTGTAGGGGAGGAGGACGTCGACGCCGAACCGGTCCATGCCCAGCGTGGAACCGGCGTCGGCCACCTGCATGAGGTAGTCCAGATCGGTGGTGTCGCCGCAATGAGCGATCTGCACCCGCGTCAGGTCCACGCCCTCTCCCGCGAGAACGCGTTGGGCGATCAGCCCCGACTTGGTGTGCGGGTTGGTGTGGACGACGATCGGGGCGCCGGTTGCGACCGCGGCGCGCCCCACCGCGCGCATCACCCGTTCGACGCCTGCGCTGAGCCCTTCAGCTTCGATGGCGCAGAACAGGAACGCCGCCTTGATGTCGGTGTCGCCGATCCCGACGGTGAGGTCACGGACGAACGCCTCGTCGAGCGGATCCGGGCCGTCGAGGCCCAGGTCGGGGCCCGTGTAATGGAACTGAAACGGCAGATCGTGAAAGGTGTACAAGCCGGTGGCGAGCACGATGGTGAGATCGACCTGCTCGGCGACCTTCGCGATTCGCTCCACGTTGCGCCCGAGTCCGGCCACCGAGACGTCCATCAGCGTGTCGACGCCCGCGGCCTTGAGTCGAGTGAGTTGATCGACGGCGGCGGCGATCTGCGCGTCGTCGTCCCACCCGCGCAGAAAGTTGAGGCGATAGTCCTCATTGAGCACGAAGATGTGTTCGTGGGTGAGCGTCACGCCGAGTCGGTCCACTCCGACCGTTCCCGTCGCGGTATTGATGCTCTGCATGGCGCCTCTCGCTGAAACCCGGTGCCGACAGGCACCGTGACCACAGCCCAAATTAGTCGTCGGCGCAGGCGTTTGTGCCGGTTACGGAAGAAGCCGATGAGGCATGGTGCGGTCCGGTACTCTCCACAGTCTTCGGGCATCACTTAGGCTGTTCATCATGTTGAGCGCGGGGCAGTATTTCGCCGATTACCGGATCGTACGGAGCCTGGGCGTCGGCGGCATGGGCGAGGTCTATCTGGCCGCTCACCCGCGACTCCCGCGTGAAGACGCCCTCAAGGTGCTCCCCGCGGAGTTGACCGCCGACGCGACGTATCGGGCCCGGTTCACGCGCGAGGCCGATCTGGCCTCCCAACTGGATCACCCGAGCATCGTCAGCGTCTACGACCGCGGCGAGTACCAGGGGCAGCTGTGGATCACGATGAAGTTCATCCCCGGATCCGACTGCGATGCGATGCTCAAGCGCGACGGCGTCGGCGACGCGCGCACGATCGCCGAGATCATCACCGCGGTGGCCGACGCGCTCGATTACGCGCATTCGCGCGGCATGGTGCACCGCGACGTGAAGCCGGCCAACATCCTGGTCGACGACGGGTCGTCGCGCCGCAAGATCTATCTCACCGATTTCGGGATCGCGCGCAAACTGACCAACGACACGGCACTGACCGCCGCCAACCTGACGGTCGGCTCCATTCAATACTGCTCGCCGGAGCAGTTGCGGGGGCAGGAGCTGGACGGCCGTTCAGACCAATATGCGTTGGCCTGCACCGCATTCCGACTCCTCACCGGTCGGGCGCCGTTCCCGCTCCAGACCCCGACCGCGATCATCAACGCTCACCTCAACAACCATCCGCCGAGCGCCACCGCCGTCCTGCCGACGTTGGCGCCCGCCGTCGACACGGTGTTGGCACGAGCGATGGACAAGGATCCGGCGCGCCGCTACCGGTCGTGCGGCGATTTCGCCTCCGACCTCGCCGGAGCGATCTCCCGTCCCGGATTCACCGCTCAGAGCGGGGCGGCCTATGCACCGACGATGATCAACCCGGGGCCGATCACACCGGAGCCCTCACCGTCTCACCCGTCGACGCCCCACCCCTCGACACCCCAGCCCTCGACACCCCAGCCGACGACCTCCCCGTTCGGGAGCGGCACCGCGGCGTACACGGCCCAGGGCCCGTCGGCACCGCAGGAACCGGGCCAGTCCGCCCCGACCACACCAACCACCACCCCCACGACCCCGACCACACCGGTCGGTCCCGGCGCGGTTCCGTACCCGCAGGCGCCCTACCAGCAGACACCGCAGTCCCAGCCCCAACCTGCCCAGTCTCAGCCGGTCCCGTCTCAGCCGGTGCAGCCTCCCCAGCAGCAGTATCCGCAGCAGGCGGCCTATCAGCCGTATGGCGCACAGCCCTACGGCGCGGTCGGATCGGGCGGGTACGGCGGCCCCAGTGGACCCGGTGGTGGTTACAGCGGTCCGCCGCCCGGTGGTTACGGCGGGCAGCCGTACGGCAGCGCGGGTGGAGCCCCGAAGAACAACACGGGCAAGATCCTGGCGATCGTGGCCGCGGTGGTCGTCGTGATCGCACTGATCGGCGTGGTCGGATTCTTCGTCTTCCGGGGCGGCGACGATCCGAGCACCGTCGCCACGTCGTCCACCACGACGAGCACGACCACCAGCGACACCACGACCCCGGACACCTCGACCACGACCTCGTCGCCCAGCACCTCCGTCGGATCCGATCCGGGAATCGTCAACGGCGTGCCCACGCAGTGCAGCATCGGCGCCACCCCGCGTTCGACGGCGTCGACCACATTCACGAATCTGAACATCACGATTCCGCAGGCCCAGCTGCCCACACCGCGATGGGCCGCCGATTCGGCGACGCAGATCCCCTTCGCCGTGACCGCTTCGGCGTTGGCCACGCCGCGGCCCGCGTCGTCGTCGAGTTGGCAGGCGGTCATCGCCATCGGCACGCTGCCCGCCCGGTTCGGCGACGACACCGAGGCCATCGCCCGCAAACTCGTCGAGTGCCTCCCGTCCAGCAACGCGTACTCGAGCACCGATCCGTCTCCGGCGTCGATCGCCGACGCACGCAACAACACGTTGGAAGACAACCGGACCAGGTACACGCTCGTGCACGCGAGCATTCGCGTCAGCAACCAGCCCGGCATCCAAGGCGACGACATCATCGCCGCGGTCATCAACAGCTCGCCGATGACCTTCGTGATCGGGGCCAGCCCCATCGGCGACGCCGCCACCAAGGCCGAAGTGGAGAAGGCGGTCCTCGGAGTCCGCGTCCGCTGACACTCGCGTCGGCGATGCGGAAGAATGGCCGCCATGCCTTCTTCCGCATCGCTGCCGGCCGACACTCACGACCTGATCCGCGTGCAGGGCGCGCGCGTCAACAACCTGCAGGACGTCAGCATCGAGATCCCGAAACGTCGGCTGACCGTCTTCACCGGCGTCTCCGGTTCAGGCAAGAGCTCGCTGGTGTTCGGCACGGTCGCCGCCGAGTCGCAACGCCTGATCAACGAGACCTACAGCGCCTTCGTCCAGGGCTTCATGCCGACGCTCGCCCGCCCCGACGTGGACGTCCTGGACGGCATCACCACGGCGATCATCGTCGACCAGGAACGGATCGGCGGCAACCCGCGCTCCACGGTGGGCACGCTCACCGACGCCAACGCGATGCTGCGCATCCTGTTCAGCAAGATCGCCACACCGCACATCGGCGGCCCGAATGCCTTCTCGTTCAACATGCCGACGGTACGGGGGAGCGGCGCGATCAAGGTGGAGCGCAACTCCGAGTCGCGCGCCGTGAAGCAGACGTTCGAGCGACTCGGCGGCATGTGCCCGCGCTGCGAGGGCATGGGCACCGTCTCAGACATCGACCTCACCGAGATCTTCGACGCCGAGAAGTCCCTGTCGGAGGGCGCGCTGAAGGTGCCCGGATACAGCATGGACGGCTGGTACGGCCGGATCTACGGCGGCAGCGGGTATTTCAGCATGGACAAGCCGGTCGGTCAGTTCACGGAGAAGGAACTGCACGACCTCCTGTATCGCGAACCGACGAAGATCAAGGTCGAGGGCATCAACCTGACGTACGAGGGCGTCATTCCGAAGATCACCAAGTCGATGCTCAGCAAGGACATCGATTCGGTGCAACCGCACATCCGGGCGTTCATCGAGCGCGCGGTCACCGCGAGCGCCTGTCCGGAGTGCGACGGCACCCGGCTAGCCGAGCCCGCGCGCACCGCCCGCATCGACGGCGTCAGCATCGCCGACGCCTGCCGGATGCAGATCACCGACCTTCACGACTGGGTCGCCGGCCTCGACGACCCGACCGTCGCACCGCTGCTCATCAAGCTTCGCGACGCCCTGGCGTCGTTCGTCGAGATCGGTCTGGGCTATTTGTCGCTGGAACGGCCGACCGGCACCCTCTCGGGCGGTGAGGCACAGCGCACCAAGATGATTCGTCACCTCGGGTCCTCGCTCACCGACATCACCTACGTCTTCGACGAGCCGACCGTCGGACTGCATCCGCACGACATCGCGCGGATGAACACGCTCCTGCTCCGGCTCCGCGACAAGGGCAACACGGTCTTGGTCGTCGAGCACAAGCCGGAGACCATCGCGATCGCCGACCACGTCGTCGACCTCGGGCCGCACGCTGGTTCGCTCGGCGGGCAGGTCTGCTTCGAGGGCAGCGTCGAGGAGTTGCAGAGCGCCGACACGCTGACGGGGCGCCATCTGCACGACCGCGCTCAGCTCAAGGACGCGGTGCGTGCGGCGTCCGGCGCCATCGAGATCCGCGGAGCCTCGACCAACAACCTGCAGGACGTCGACGTCGATCTCCCGCTCGGGGTGCTCGCCGTCATCACCGGTGTCGCCGGCTCCGGCAAGAGCTCGCTGATCCACGGCTCCATGCCGTCGGACGCCGGCGCCGTGGTGATCGACCAGACGGCGATCCGTGGATCCCGGCGCAGCAATCCCGCCACGTACACCGGCCTGCTCGATCCGATCCGCAAGGCGTTCGCGAAGGCCAACGGGGTCAAGCCCGCGTTGTTCAGCCCGAACTCCGACGGCGCGTGCCCCACCTGCAAGGGCGCTGGCGTCATCTACACCGACCTCGCGACGATGGCCGGGGTCGCCACACCGTGCGACGTCTGCGACGGAAAGCGTTTCGACGCCGCCGTTCTCGACTATCACCTGGGTGGTCGTGACATCAGCGAGGTCCTGCAGATGTCGGTCGACGAGGCGACCGCCTTCTTCGGGGAGGGGGAGTCACGCATCCCCGCCGCCCACAAGATCCTGCTGCGCCTGTCCGACGTCGGCCTCGGCTATGTGAAGGTCGGTCAGCCGCTCACCACCCTGTCCGGCGGGGAACGACAGCGCATCAAGCTCGCCACCGCGATGGCGGAGAAGGCGGACGTCTACGTTCTCGACGAGCCGACCACCGGTCTGCACCTGGCCGACGTCGAACAGCTGTTGGGGCTGCTCGATCGCCTCGTCGACGCGGGCAAGTCGGTGATCGTGATCGAGCACCATCAGGCGGTGATGGCACACGCCGACTGGATCATCGACATCGGTCCGGGCGCCGGGCAGGACGGCGGACGCGTGGTCTTCCAGGGCACTCCACGCGAACTGGTCGCCGCGAGGGCCACCCTGACCGGTGAGCACCTCGCCGAGTACGTCGGGTGAGGCGAGGTGGCAGGCACTCGGTCAGGGGAGTGCGGCGCCTCGGGTCAGATGGAAGTCGACGGCGGACAGTCTGCTGGTCGCCTCGTACGTCCGCTGGTAGCCGGTGGAGCTGATCCGCCATCCGTCGTCGGTCTTGCGGTAGGTGTCGGTGTAGAACGCGGCGCCGGTGATCATCACATCGTGGTCGGGCACGATCACGGTGTCGTGCAGATACCAGCTTCCCGTCGCCCGCGCGGGGTCGTCGGGATCGATGTCGATGATCGGATGCCCCACGTGGTGCTCGCTGACGAGTGTTCCGCCCATCGCCTGCTGGAGGTAGTCGATGACGGTGTCACGGCTGGTGAATGCCAACGGGCGGCCACCGAACTGTGAGCCGTAATCGGTGTGCACATCAGCGGTGAGCGTCGCTGCGAGGCCGTCCCAGTCCTTGGTGTCGACGGCGCGCAGGTAACGGTATTTGAGCGTCTCGATCGCCCGGATGTCCTCAGCGGTCACCGGCCGCTCCTCTCCATCGGTTGTCGAATGTGGACACTAGTGCACGGACTCACGCCGCTCGGGCGATCTCGGAGGAGTCGCCGATGACGACGGGGGTCGGGGCCATGGTGGCCATGAACGCTTCGGCTCGCCGCAGGCCGGCTCGCGCTGCGCGTCGTCGGCCTCCCGGCAGTTGCGCCGCGGCGGACCGGAACAGGTTGACGCCGAAGATCATCGGCGGATACCAGGGGAGCGCCGAGTCGTCGACGCCGAGATGCCGCAGTGCGCGGCGGCCGAGGAAGACCCGGGCGATGCCGAGATGCTGCGATTTCGCCACCCGGCGTCGCAGTGCGGGCAGCGAGTCGTAGTGCCACTGGTCGGGGTCGTCGGCCATCGGCGACGCCAGTTCTCTCGACGTCTCGTCCGGCACGGACAGGGCCGCCGAGGTGTGCGTGAGAATCCGGACGGCGTCCCGGAAGTCGCGCGGCAGATAGTCGTCGTCGACGCCGATCAACCATCCGACGTAGCGCGTGAGTTGCGCGATCGCCTCGTACTCGCGACGGTTGTTCACCAGTCCCAGGCCTGCGACGCCGATCGACGGCGCCACCAGCGATCCGACGAGAGTTGCCGCCATGTCGGTCTGATTGATCGGCAACCCCCACCGGCCGGTGTCCCAATCGGGCATCGCCTCCACGTGCCGACGGACCATCGAGTGGATGAACCGGACGCGGATCGTCGAACAGTATCCGGTGCCGTGCACGGCGAGTCCGCCTTCGCTGATCACGTCGAGCGCCCATCGCGAGGTCTCGGCGAACCGTTTGTTGGACCCCTTGGTGAGGGCGCCGGTCCGCAGCAGGGTCTGGTTGAAGCCGGAGAACTGGTAGCCGCCCATCAGCGCGACGTCCCGTGCGATGTAGAGCCCGTCGGCGCCACCGCTCTGCATCACCCGCGCGGCGAGAGCCACCTGGTCGGGATCCACCCAGTCCGGGGTGGCCTCCATGGAGCGGAAGAACTCGATCATCGTCGGCGGTGCGTCCTCGACCGAGTCGATGCCTGCGACCAGCGCCTGCTCGAACAGCGGCCGAGTGTGGCGCATCCCGGCGTCGGCCATCTCGGCGACGACGGCGTCCATCACCGGGTCACCGACCATGAGAAGTGCGCCCAATCGGGCGAACTGCTCGGGCGACGGCCTGCCGACACCCAGCAGTCGGCCGAAGATCTCGATGCCGCCGGGGACCGCGACCGGCTCCGCTGGATGTCGCGTCGGAATCGTCGTCGCCATCGTCGTTCCCCATTCGCAGCGGGGTCGAACCCTGCATCCGACCCGGTGATCTCCACGGTAGGCAGTCGAGTGCGATAAATCTATAGTTTCGTCTCACTATGCAGGTGACGCGGCATGGCGACCGCATCAGTCCGCCAGGACTCCGCCGCTCGCCCTGCCGTCGCCGGTGGCCGCGCGTACTGTGCGCTGGCAGAGGAAACAGACTCTGGAAGGAAGGTCCTCTTCATGACCGATGCACGCGCAAGCGTCCTCGAGTACGCCCCCGAGGCCGACGTCGACGTCGTCGACAAGATGGCTGCGACGTACCGGCTCGTCCTGAGCAATCGCGACGCCTCACTGGTCTCCGCCAGCGACCCCGCCGAGCTCAAGACCGTCCGGGAGAACTTCCTGAAGAAGAAGCTCGGCCTCACCGACCCCGATGCCGACCTCGACGCGGCCATCGCCGACGTGCTGGCCACCATGAAGAACGGCAAGCCGAATCCGCGACTGGCCGTGTACTACCTGCTGGCCGAGAAGTACGGCAAGCTCGACGTCTTCAAGTAGTCGCCGCGCGACCGGTTCACCGACGCACGACCATCGGTGAACCGGTCACCGGGTCGTCCACCACGATTGCGTCGAGGCCGAACACCTCGCGCACCCGCTCCGCGGTGATCATCTCGCGCGGAGAACCGGACGCCACGATCCGTCCCTGCTTCATCAAGATCAGCGTGTCCGCATAGCGCGCCGCCTGATTCAGATCGTGCAGCACGGCGACGACGGTCTTCCCGTCGTCGTTGAGTTCTTTCAACAGGTCGAGCAGCTCATACTGATGGGCGATATCCAAGAAGGTCGTCGGCTCGTCCAACAGCAGCAGCGGAGTCTGCTGGGCCAGCAGCAGCGCCACCCAGACGCGTTGCCGCTGACCGCCCGACAACTGGTCGACGTACCGCTGAGCCAAGTCGGTGGTCCGGGTGGCCGCCATCGCCGCGCGGGTCGCCGCGTCGTCCTCGGCGGTCCAGCGTTGGAACGCCGAGTGGTACGGATGGCGACCCCGTGAGACCAGGTCGGCCACGCGCATGCCTTCGGGCGCCACCGCATCCTGTGCCAGCAGGCCCATCCGTTGCGCCAGCTCCTTGCTGCCGTACGTCTCCAGCGCACGACCGTCGAAGGCGATCTCGCCCGCCTGCCGTTTGAGGACCCGCGACATCGCCCGCAGCGTGGTGGACTTGCCGCACGCGTTGGGCCCCAGGATCACGGTGAAGCCGCCGGTCGGGATCTGCAGATCCACCCCGTCGACCGCGACCGCGCCGTCGAACTCGACGGTGAGGCCGCGGGCCGACAGGACGGAGCCACGGGTCGGGCTCACGCGAGCTTGTCCTCCACCTGATCCAGGACCAGGCCGGCGCCGATGACCCCGATGCCGACCATCCACGTGTCGTCCTCCACCTCGAACGCCTTGTTCGCCTTGACCGACGGAATGCCCGACCAGAGCGCGGTGATGGTCTTCTGCGAGGAGGCGTCGGCGTCGCCGCCGGGGCTCATGTAGAACGCGACGTCACCGTCGATCTGCTCGTACAACTCCGGACTCAGCTCCATCATCGAGTACTCGTTCCAGTCACGGTCACCGAGGTCGAAGCCCATGGTGGTGAGCAGCGACCCGGAGAAGGTCTGCGGGCCGTACAGCCGGAAGTTGTCCGGGCGGAAACGCACGATGGACGCGGTCGTCCCCTTGGCGCCGACCTTGTTTCCGACCTCGACGGCGCGCTCGTCCAGCGCGCGCAGCAGTTCGGCCATCCGGCCGGACTGATTCACTGCGGCGGCGGTGATCGTGGCCTGCTCGGTCCAGTCGGTGCCGCTGTTCTCCGAGAACACCGTGGGAGCGATCGCGGTCAGCTGGTCGTAGATCGCCTCGTGGCGCACCTTGGCGCCGATGATCAGGTCCGGCGCCAGGTTGGCGATGGCGTCGATGTCGGGCTCGGCGATGCCGCCGACGGGTTCGGTGTCCGCGAGCTTGTCGGCCAGGTACGCCGGGAAGCCCTGTCCCACACGCACTTCGGGCGCGCCGACGGGTGTGATGCCCAGGGCCACCAGCGCATCGAGGTGCGGGGAGTCGAGCACCACGATGCGTGCGGGGACGCCGGGCAGCTCGGTGGTGCCCATCGCGTGCTCGACGGTGTACGGGTCGCCGGAGCCCGCGGCGTCGTCCGAGCTCGACGATCCGCAGGCGGTGAGAAGCATGGCGAGCACGGCGATGAGCGTTGACGCGGCGAGGATCGACCGTCTCATCAGAGAGGGGGAGGATGTCATGGTCGGAGATCCTACGGGATTGGTTAGACTAACCAAACATGTCCGATACATTCCTCGAACCGGCCACCGACGCCGCTGACACGAGGATCCGCAGAACGCCGCGTCGCGCCTGGTTGATTCTGCCGCTCAGTGTGTTCGCGCTGTTCGTCGTCGTGGTGCTGAGCCTGTCGCTCGGCGCTCGCGCCACGCCGATCGGCGCCGTGATCGAGGCGCTGTTCGGCATCGGCGACACCGATGTCGCGAACATCGTCGGAGTGCTCCGCGTCAACCGGACGATCACCGGCGTGATCAGCGGTGCGGCGTTGGCCGTCGCCGGTGTGCTGATGCAGGCCATCACTCGGAACCCCATCGCCGACCCCGGGATCCTCGGGGTGAACGCCGGCGCGTCGTTCGGCGTGGTCGTAGGGCTCGCGGTGCTCGGATCCGCGGGTGTCGGCAACACTCTGGTCTTCGCCCTCGCCGGTGCGTTCTTCGCCTCCGGCGTGGTGCTGATGTTCTCGGCGAGCCGCTTCGTCGCCGGCTCGCCGGTCCGCCTCACGCTGGCGGGCGTCGCGTTCGCGGCAGTACTGAGCGGCGTCACTCACTCGGTGATCCTGCTCGACGAAGCCGTGCTCGACTCGTTCCGCTTCTGGCGCGTGGGGTCGCTGGCCGCCCGGACCGCATCCGAGGCGCTGCCGGTGGTCTGGATCGTCGTCGTGGGGCTGGTCGGTGCATTCGCCCTGTCATCGGCCCTCAACGCGATGGCGCTCGGCGACGACACCGCGCGCGCCCTGGGCGTGCGCCCCGGACTGGTGCGCGCCTGGGGCCTGGTCGCGATCGCACTGCTCTGCGGTGCGGCGACGGCGATCGTCGGTCCGATCGCCTTCCTCGGCCTGGCCGTCCCGCACCTGGTGCGGGCGCTCGTGGGTCCCGACCTGCGACTCGTGATTCCGGTGTCCCTCATCGTCGGTCCGTGCCTGCTGCTGACCGCCGACATCCTCGGCCGCCTCGTCGGACAGGGGCAAGAGGTCCCGGTCGGTGTGCTCACCGCCCTCATCGGCGGTCCGGTGCTGATCGCGTTCGTGGTCGGTGCGCGGCGATCGGCGCTCTCATGACCGACCGGACGCGTCTGGGAATCCGCATCCTGAAGGCTCCCGAGCATGCGTTGACCAGCGATGACCGCGTACTCGTCGGCTCCGGCCGACGCTGGTCGCATCGGTACAGTCGGCGGACGCTGACGGTGGTCGTGGTGCTGACTGCGGCACTGGTCGGCCTGTTCATCGCGTCGTTGCTTCTCGGGGACTTCACCGTCACGGTTCCCGATCTGGTGAACACGCTCGCGGGTCGACCGCCCAGCCGACTCGCCGAGTTCTTCGTGATGGAGCGTCGCATGCCGCGGGCGCTGGTCGCGATGACGGTCGGTGCGGCACTCGCCGTCGCCGGAGCGATCTTTCAGAACCTCACCCGCAATCCACTCGCCAGCCCCGACATCCTCGGCGTCAGCAACGGCGCTTCCGTCGGCGCCGTCATCGTCCTCGTCGTGCTGCGCGGCTCGCTCGAACAGGCCGCTGTCGGCGCCGCGATCGGCGCCATCGCGGCCGCGGCTCTGATCATGGTGCTGACCATCCGCACCGGGTTGCACGGCGTTCAACTCGTCTTGGTGGGCGTCGCCGTCGCGGCGATCGGCACCGCGATCGTCGACTACATCCTCACGCAGGTCTTCGTCGCGAGTGCGGTCACCGCCCAGACCTGGCTGATCGGTTCGCTGCAGGGCGCGACCTGGAGCGACCTCGCACCGGTCGGCCTCGTTCTGATGCTGGTGACAGCCGTGCTCGTCGCCGTGGGGCCGGGGACCAGGATCGCCGACCTCGGCGACGCGACGGCCACGTCGCTCGGCGTCTCGATCACCCGCCAACGCTGGGTTCTGGTCACCGCCGCGACCGTCCTGGTCGCCGCGGGCGTCGCCGTGGGCGGTCCCATCGCGTTCGTCGCGTTGGTGGCGCCGCACATCGCCCGCAGTCTTTGCCGACAGAGCAGTTTCGTCGCATCGGCGCTGACGGGCGCGGTGCTCCTGGCGAGCGCGGATCTGATCGCGCTGTACGCGTTCGGAGTCCCGATCCCGGTCGGTGCCGTCACCATCTCGGTCGGCGGCGCCTTCTTCCTGTGGATCCTCGTCCGAGAAGGCGGTCGTCGTGGATGAGCGCCGTCCGGCGTACCGGGCTGTGGTGACCGCCGTCCGCGATCTCACACCGCGGATGCGAAGGCTCACTCTTTCCGCACCGGAACTCGCGGGACTGCTGCCGTCCGGACCCGATGAGTACCTCGGGCTGTTGATGCCGCAGCGTCCCGGACACCTCGTCGCGCTGCCCGAGCACGGGATCCACGCGAACATTCGGGCGGCCGTCGCGGCGCTGCCCGACGATCGACGCCCGGACCTGCGCTGGTACACGGTGCGGAACCACCGCGCGGAGTCGAGTGAGATCGACGTCGACGTGATTCTGCACGGTGACACCGGGCCCGGCAGCCGGTTCGCCACCCACGCCGTCGCCGGCACGACTCTCGGAGTGGTCGAGGGCGCCGCACTCTTCGCCGGTGCGGCCAGGGGTGTCACGTGGGTGATCGGCGACGAGACGGCACTTCCTGCCATGGCACGGATCGTCGAGACGGCGGCGGCCGGGGCGCGCCTGCACGTGATCGTCGAGACCGAATCGACCGCCGACGCGCTTCCGCTCGGCGACTGCGCCTCACAGACGTGGGTCACGCGCGGCGCGGGCCTGCCCGGGGCGGCGTTGGTCGACGCCGTGCGGCGGGCTCCGATACCGAGCGACGTGAACGCCGCGTGGGTGTGCGGAGAACAGGGCGTCACCGCGACGGTGCGGCGGCATCTCGTCGTCGACCGCGGCGTTCGTCCCGACCGGATCGTGTTCTCCGGCTACTGGCGGTGGGGACGCGCCCGCGGCTGACGCCGGGTCGCGGAAGGCGGTGTTCCCCGTCTCTCGGTCAGCGCACCAGGTAGCGGGCGCGGGGATCGGTGCGGGCCTGCCAGCCCTCCCGCTCCAATTCGGGCGTCGACGTTTCCTCGACCGGATAGCCGAGACAGAGATACGCGACGAGCAGCCAGTCGTCGGGGACGTCGAGGGCCGCGCAGACGTCGTCCGGTTCCATGATCGAGATCCAGCCGACGCCCACTCCGCGGGCTCGAGCCGCCAACCACAGACTGCCGACGGCCGTCACCACCGAGTAGGCGAGGGTCTCGGGCATGGTCTGGCGGCCGAGGCCGTGCCCCTGCGCGGTGCCGCCCTCGCAGAACACCGCCAGGTGGATCGGGGCCTGGTCGAGCCCGGCCAGCTTCAGCGACAGGTACTTCTGAGCACGTTCGCCGCGATATCCCTGCAGGGCGTCGGCGTTGCAGCGGGCGAACGTCTGCTTCACCACGGCGCGCGGTGCCGCCGAACGGACGTCGACCCACCGCCACGGCTGACTGTTTCCGACCGACGGCGACAGTTCCGCCGATCGCAGGATGTCGGCGACCACGGCGTCGTCGACCGGATCGGTCCTGAAGTGCCGGACATCGCGACGCCACCGGAGGAGTTCATCGAACTCGGCGACGAAGGCGCTTCCGAAATGCCCTTGCACGTCGCTCACCGTTCTCCCCGCCCCGTTCTCATCGCCTGCCCCTCATCGCCGCCCCATCCTATCCGGCGCGCGGGCGGCGTCCCCGGCAGCCGGCGCGGGGCCCGCAGGATCAACGCTGTGCCGAATCGCTTGAGACGGCCCGAAAACGGCGTCGGGCCGATCGACTCCTGGAACGCTGCACAGCATGGACACGAAGATGTTGGCCGACCGAGTCGCAATCGTCACGGGTGGAGGCCAAGGAGTCGGCCAGGGCATCGCACGCGCACTGGCGGCGCGCGGCGCGACCGTCGCCGTCGTGGGCCGCACCGCGAGCAAACTCGACGCCACGAAGGCGTTGATCGAGGAGGAGGGCGGGCGCTGCGGGACATTCGTCGGCGATGTCAAGGACGTCGACGCGATCGCCGCCATCGTCGAGGCGGTGGCCCAGCGGTGGGGCCGCATCGACATCCTCGTCAACAACGCTCAACAGGTGCCGCTCGGCGCGCTGCTGGAGGTCACCGACGACCGATTCCAGACCGGCTTCTCCTCTGGGCCGTTGGCCACGTTTCGCTTCATGAAGGCGTGTCACCCGCACCTCAAGGCATCCGGCGACGCCATGATCATCAATCTCACCAGCTCAACCACCAAGCGCTGGGACATGGCCGGCTACGGCGCCTACGCCGCCGTCAAGAGTGCGATCGTGTCGCTGACCCGGGCGGCGGCCGCCGAGTGGGGAGTCGACGGAATCCGGGCGCTGACCGTGGCGCCGCATGCCGAGTCGGCGGGTCTGGCGTGGTGGATGGAGGCCAACCCGGACGAGGCAGCCGCGTTCTTTCAGACCATTCCGCTGCGTCGTATCGGCGAATGCCGTGACGACATCGGCGTCGCCGTCGCCGCCCTGTGCGGACCGGAGTTTCGCTACCTCACCGGTGCGACGATCCCGCTCGACGGCGGTCAGGCCAACTTCACCTGACGCCGACGACCCGACACGACAAGCCGCTACCGGGACGCCATCACCGCGAGCAGTTCGTAGACGATGTGGGCGGCGGCGATGCCGGTGATCTCGGCGTGGTCGTAGGCGGGCGAGACCTCGACGACGTCGGCCCCGAGCAGGTCACGATCTGCCAGGGCCCGCAGTGTGCCCAGCAGTTCGCGCGATGTGAGCCCGCCCGCTTCCGGGGTTCCGGTCCCCGGGGCGAACGCCGGATCCAGGACGTCGACGTCCACCGACACGTAGACCGGCGCGTCGCCCAGCCGACGTCGCACCGTCTCCACCACACCGGCCACGCCGCGTATCTCGTAGGCGTCGGCGGTGACGACCTGGAATCCGAGAACGGCATCGTCGTGCAGGTCGTGCGCGGAGTACAGCGGCCCGCGGGTGCCGATGTGGACACAGCGGTGCAGGTCCAGGAGCCCCTCCTCGCTGGCGCGCCGGAACGGGGTGCCGTGCGTGTACGGTGCGCCGAAATACGTGTCCCAGGTGTCCAGGTGCGCATCGAAATGCACCACGGCGACGGGGCCGACCTCGTCGGAGATCGCACGCAGCACCGGCAGTGCGACCGTGTGATCACCGCCCAGCGACACCACCCGCAGCCCCTCGGACCGCAATGCGGCGACACCGGTTTCGATGCTCGCGAGCGCCTCCTCGATGTCGAAGGGGTTCAGCGCGAGGTCACCGGCGTCGACCACCTGCTTCGCCTCGAACGGTGCCACGGCCAGCGCCGGGTGGAACGGCCTCAGCAACCGCGACGACGCCCGGATGTGGCCGGGGCCGAATCGAGCTCCGGGTCGGTACGAGGTGCCTGCGTCGAACGGCATGCCGAGGACGGCGATCCCACCGGCGCGGGCGCCGACGGGGACCTCATCGATGCGAGGCAGGCGCGCGAAGGTCGCCGGACCGGCGAACCGCGGGATCCGAGTCGCGTCGACGGGCCCGAGTGGCTCTTCGGGATCGGACATCGCGGTGACCTCCTGGCTGAGAACCTGCATTCTCGATTCTGCCCGTGCGACGGTCTCGGCGTCGGCGAAAGGGCGGCCTCCATCGAGACCCGCCCCTGCTGTGCGCGGTCTACTGTTGTGGATGCGGCCTCATCCGCCCGAACTCACCGTTGACTGGAATCGAGGAAGTACCAATGAAACTCATGCCTAGCGCTGCGAACCTCCGACGCGCCCCGGTCCGGATCGCCGCAGGCGCCTTCATCCTGAACTCCGGCATCGGGAAACTCGCGCTCGACGACGAGAGCGCCGCGGGAATGCAGGGCATGGCAGCCGGCGCCATTCCACCGGTCGGCATGGTCAGCCCGGGCGTATTCGGGAAGGCGCTTGCGGGCGCCGAGATCGCGCTCGGCGCCGCGCTGCTCGCACCGATAGTTCCGGCCGCGGCGGCGGGAGCAGGCCTGGCAGCGTTCAGTGCGGGTCTGTTGACCATGTACGTCCGGACCCCGGGCATGCACGACGGGGCGTTGCGTCCCACCGAGCAGGGAATCGGCATCGCGAAGGACTCGTGGCTGCTCGGCATCGCCGCGAGCCTGCTGATCGACGCCGGCCTGTCCGGTGAGGGAATCACCACGCTCATCCCGCGGCGGTCGTGCAGCACCGATTGCGATGCGGTGGTCGACGGCGCCGTCGAGGCGTAGGGCCCGCCGACCACGGAGGTGACCGATGCGGATCGCCATGTTCCAGGGACCGGCCGCACCGGACGTCGTGACGGCGGCGGACGAGGTGGCGCTGGCCGCGACGAACGCCGCTAAGGCGGGCGCACAGATCCTGGTCTGCTCGGAACTCACCTGCACCGGGTACCGCGAGACGGCCGTCACCGAACCACGACCGGGCGGCGCCGCGCCGGGGCCGATCGCCGCGTCGATGGCCGCTGCGGCCCGGTCCGCGTCCATCGCCATCGCGTACGGGTACGTCGAACGGGTCGACGCCGCGGGCGACCGACCGCGGCTGCACAACGCAGTCGCGGTGGTCGGCCCCGACGGTCACGTGCTCGCGCACTATCGGAAGACCCATCTGTACCGGCCGCCGCACGACGCCGTCGCGGCGCCTGACGATCACCGATTCACGCCCGGTGACGACCTGGTGGTCCAGTTCCCACTCGGCGGACTGACCTGCGGGGTCCTGATCTGCTACGACGTCGAGTTCCCCGAGGCGGTCCGCGCGCACGCCGTCGCCGGAACCGACTGGCTCCTGGTGCCGACCGCGTTGGCTCGTCCCGACGACCACGTCGCGACGATGCTGGTGCCCGCGCGTGCGATGGAGAGCGGGCTGTTCGTCACCTATGTGAACCGGACGGGGGAGGAGCCCGGACGCGCGGGCGGCCCACCGATCGCGTACTGCGGGCTCAGTTGCACCGTCGCACCGGACGGCGTCGAACTCGTCCGCGCGGCCGCCGCCCCGGAACTGCTGGTCACCGATCTGGATCCGGCACGGCTGGCCGCGGCACGAGAACGCACCCCCTATCTCCGCGATCGACGAACCGACCTCTACGGACCAGCGCTCGACCGACGCCGGGACACCGAGTCGCGATGAACGATCGGCATCGCCCCGGCGGCTCGCCGTCGATGATCGGCCCCGACTTCCCGTTTCCCTACGACACGTTCCGCACGCACCCGGCCGGGATCGGCGCCGTGCCGGCCACCGCCTACGGCACGCCCGTCGCGGTGATCGGCGCCGGGCTCTCCGGAACCGTCGTCGCCTACGAGCTGGCCCGGATGGGACTGCGCCCCGTGGTCTACGAGGCCGAACAGATCGGTGGGCGGATGCGGTCGACACCGTTCGACGGCCACCCCGACAGCGTCGCCGAGATGGGAGCGATGAGGTTCCCGCCGTCGGCGACCACGCTGTTCGGCTATCTCGAGGAGACGGGCCTCGCGACGACGCCGTTTCCGAACCCGCTGGCGGACGTCACGCCCGACACCGTCATCGATCTCAAAGGCGCCACGGTTCACGGTCGCACGCTCGCCGACCTGCCTGCCGTCTTCGGTCGAGTGGCCCACGCCTGGGAGTCCACTTTGGAGCACGGCGCCGGGATCACCGCATTGCGCGCGGCTATCCGCAGCCGTGACCCGGCGGCGATCGCCGACCTGTGGCACCCACTGGTCCGCCGGTACGACGACACGAGTTTCTACCGATTCCTCACCGACTCGCCCCACCTGCGGTCGTTCGCCGATCGGGAGTTGTTCGGGCAGGTCGGCTTCGGCACCGGCGGATGGGACACCGACTTCTCGAATTCGATCCTGGAAGTGCTGCGCGTGATCGCCACCGCCGCCGACGACGACCACCGCGGGATCGTCGGCGGATCCGCGCAGCTGCCCCACCAGCTGTGGTCGAGTCCGATCCCCGGAGTCCGGCACTGGC
Organism: Gordonia hydrophobica NBRC 16057; assembly: GCF_001592365.1. Classification (GTDB taxonomy): domain Bacteria; phylum Actinomycetota; class Actinomycetes; order Mycobacteriales; family Mycobacteriaceae; genus Gordonia; species Gordonia hydrophobica. The sequence goes on along the minus strand of NZ_BCWU01000017.1, from coordinate 17,985 downwards.
CCGACGGGACCTCCGTCGCGTGGTTGCACGACGACGGCGTGCCGCTGCCCGCCGTCACCGCGATGGATCGCGTCGGTGGGAACCGGATCCGCGTGACCGACTCCGCGCGCGGCGTCGCGGACTACGCCGCGGTGGTGCACACCGCACCGGTGTGGCTGCTGCTCAGCACCATGCGCTGCGACGAATCGCTGTTCAGCGCCGCGCACTGGAGCGCGATCGAGCGCACCCATTACATGGGGTCGAGCAAAGTGTTCGTCCTGGTCGACCGTGCGTTCTGGCGTGACATCGATCCCGCTTCGGGACGGCAGGCGATGAGCATGACGCTCACCGATCGAATGCCGCGCGGCGTGTACTTGATGGACGGCGCTCTCGCAGGCACCGGGATCGACGACGACGGTCCCGCGGTGCTCTGCCTGTCGTACACCTGGACCGACGACTCGCTCAGGCTGTTGCCCCTCGACGCCGAGGAGCGCATGGACCTGATGCTGCGCTCACTGGCACAGATCTATCCCGGCCTCGACATTCGCAGCCACATCATCGCGCCGCCGCTGACCGTCTCGTGGGAGACCGAGCGGAACTTCATGGGCGCCTTCCGCGCGAATCTCCCCGGCCAGTACCGGTATCAGGAGCGCTTGTTCACCCACTTCATGCAGGACGGCGCCGAACCCGCTCATCGGGGCCTGTTCCTCGCGGGCGACGACATCTCGTGGACCGCCGGATGGGCCGAAGGCGCCGTGCAGACCGCGCTGAACGCCGTGTGGGGCGTCATGGCACACCTCGGCGGCGCGTGTGCTCCCGACAATCCCGGTCCGGGGGACCGGTTCCCGGAACTGCGGCCGCTGCGGCTGCCGGACGTGAGTTGACGCCGGAACTGCGCATGCGGCGCGATTACGCTATCCATGAACCGTCACCATCACTCGAGCGTGGGGAGCGCCTGCATGAGCGACTTCGACGACGTCGACACCGACGTCGACGACACACCGGCCACCGAACGGACGCGACCGCTCCGGTCCTGGAGGTTCTGGGCCGGACCGATCATCGTCGTCACGGTGGTCATGTCGGCGATGGCCGCCCTGTACCTGAGCAGCATCCTCGATCCGATACGGAGTCTGAACTCGTTCCCGATCGCCGTCGTCAACGAGGACACCGGGGCCACCGACCCCACCGGCAAACCCGTCAATCTCGCCGACGAGATCACCGCCGCCGTCGACGCGAAAGTCGACCCCGACCAGGTGGACCTCGAGTATCTGTCGTGGGACGAGACGGTTGAGCGGATGCGCGACGGCCGCTTGTACGGCGCGATCCGCGTGCCCGCGGACTTCAGTGCCAAGACCATGGCGCTGGCCCAGTCCAGCCTGACGACGACGTCGACGGAGCAGCCGACGATCACGGTGTGGACCAACCCCCGTTCGGCGACCATGGGCAGTTCACTGGTCACCTCACTGAGCGGCGAGGTGCTCGCCGAGATGAACAAGAACGTCGGCACCAAGATCACCGAGGCCGTCAACCAGAGTGCCGCGCAACAGAATCCCGCCGCGCAGGTCAGCGGCGCCGCCGCCGTCACCCTCGCCACCCCGATCCAGATCGTGCACGCGCAGTTCGAGCCGCTGCCGTCCGGTTCCGGACTCGGCCTCGCGGCGTTCTATTTCGCTCTGCTCGTCCTGCTCGGCGGCTTCACCGGCGCGATGCTCGTCAACACCCTGATCGACGGCTCGCTCGGCTTCATCGCATCGGAGATCGGTCCCCGCATCGTCGTCCGCAAGCCGCAGGGACTCAACCGCATCGAGGTGCTGGCCATCAAGTGGGCGGTCATGATCGGTACCGCCCTCGTGCTCTCGACCGCCTACGTCGGCGTCGGCGCCGCCCTGGACATGCACATCGACCACCCGTGGATCCTGTGGGGCTACAGCGCGCTCGCCATCTCGGCGGTCGGCGTCACCGCACTCTCGATCATCTCGGCGTTCGGCGGCATCGGACTGCTGATCAACATGTTCGTCTTCGTCTTCCTCGGCCTGCCGTCGGCCGGAGCGACCATCCCGCTGGAGGCGACGCCGCAGTTCTTCGCGTGGCTGTCGTCGTTCGAGCCGCTGCACCAGGTGTACGTCGGCATCCGCGCCATCGTCTTCTTCGACGCGCGCGGCGCCGCCGGTCTCACGCACGCGGTGATCATGACGATCATCGGCCTGCTGATCGGTGCCGCCGTCGGGCTCGGCACCGCGTACTACTACGAGCGGCGCGGGCTGCCGCGCCTGGGATTGCAGGAACTCGCCAAGGACTCTCGAGGAGAGTCGGCCGCCGTCGAAGGGTGACCGCGCGGGTTGTCCACAACCCCTGACCTGCGGCGTCGTTGCGATTCGCAGATCTGTGGACACCGTGTTTGGCGGGTTGTGTGATCCCGCTTACCGTCCTGCGCATGACTTTCAACGCAGAGCAGACACAGGCATGGTCGTCGGCAGATCTCGATCGTGTGCGATCCGAGCTCACCCACGGGTACCAGCGGATGGAGCAGACCGTCGCGGGGGAGGCCGACGGCGGAAACGTGATGACCCACACGATGCTCACCGGCGCCCAACTCGCAGTGGAGCGCGCCCATCCGACGTGGCTGTCGTCGAGCAGCGTGAACACCCTCACCTCGATGCTGACCGCGCCGGCGATGACCGACTCGCTGATCGCGGACGGTCACTACGGATTCCTGATCTTCGAGCGACCGATCGCCCAGACCACGCTCGGCTCCGCGGAACCGTCCGGGGTCGCGCCGATCAACGGTCTGGTGTGGTGGGCGGCCGAGTTCGACGGTCACGGTTTCCGTCACGAGTCGCAGGAGCCGAACATCGTCGTGGTGCATGCGCTGTCGACGCGCGTCAGCAGTGAACTGCCGTGGCAGCCGATGGTCTGGGAGGACTCCGAACTCACCGACCTCGGGATGTTCCCGCTGCCGTTGGCGATGGAGATGACGCCGCCCACCGTCACACAGGACGATCTCGCTCCCGCCATCGGCCTGCTCTTCGCATATGGGCAGGCCGTGGAGTCGGGGCGCGTCCTGTACGCCGATGTGGAGGGCTGCTCTCCGCGGCGACCGATTCCGCGAGAAGTCGCGGTGGTGTATCCCGACGCCGGGTGAGTCCGGGGGGGGACTCGCGGGGGAGAACGAGGGGTGGGGACGCCACGATCACTGGTGCAGTGCACCGGGTGATCGTGGCGTCCCCGTGTGTCGATCGTCGACACGTCGAATCCGGCCCACGTGATACTTGGACGTCATACCATTGCAGCGTCGGCTCTCGCCCAGACCACCACCCGGAAGGCATTCCATGACCGAGAAGATCACCGCCCTCGACCTGCCGGCCGCGGAGCTGAGCGCTCAGACGCGCAAGTACTTCGACGTCTGCCGCGAGAAGCTCGGCATGGTCCCGAATGTGCTGCAGGCGTACACCTTCGACGAGGCCAAACTCAACGCCTTCACCACGAGTTACAATGATCTGATGCTCGGCGACTCCGGGCTGTCGAAGCTGGAGCGGGAGATGATCGCCGTCGTGGTCTCCTCCATCAACAAGTGCTACTACTGCCTGACCGCACACGGAGCCGCCGTCCGCCAGTTGTCCGGCGACCCGGATCTGGGCGAGATGCTGGTGATGAACTTCCGAGCCGCGGATCTGTCCGACCGACAGCGCGCCATGCTCGAGTTCGCCGAGAAGCTCACCGAGCAGCCTGCGAAGATGGAGGAGGGCGACCGGCAGGCCTTGCGCGACGCCGGATTCTCCGACCGCGACATCTTCGACATCGCTTCCACCGCGGCGTTCTTCAACATGACCAACCGGGTCGCGAGTGCCATCGACATGCGGCCGAACCCGGAGTACTCCGCGCAGTGGCGGTGAGAGGCCACTGCATGTCGCGCTCCTGCCTCACGGGTAGCTGATACCGGTGTGCGTCTCGGCGAAGCTCCACAGACGCCGTCCCAATGCCGGGTCGCGGACAACGTCGATACTGGGGACCCGCACGGGCGCACCAGTGAGTTGGAAGGGGCCCGAGGGACCGAAGTACTCGCCGCCGACGGCGGTGGGATCGGTGGCGGCCCGCAGCGCCGGGAGGGCACCGTCGTCGGCGTCGTTGACGAACAAACGCAATGCGGGCCACAACAGTTCACTGTGGTACGCGCGTTGAATCAGTCGGTTTCGATCCCGCATGACGCCGGTCCGCGCGGCACCGGGATGGGCGGCGAGCGAGATTGCCGCAGAGCCGATTGCCGAGAACCGCCGATCCAGTTCTTGCGCGAAGACGAGTTGCGCGAGCTTGGTTTCGGCGTACGCCCGCATCGGCGGATGATGTCCCAGGCCGAGCGTGGTTGGGTCGATGTGCTTCGAGCGGTGCGCGAGGCTCCCGATCGTGACCACACGGGCCGCCTGCGCGCGCTGCACTCCTGCACAGAGACGCCCGATCAGCGCGAAATGACCGAGGAACGTCGACGCGAAGCCGAGCTCCACGCCGTCGGCGTCCCGGACGATCTCCGTGGGGATGAAGCCTGCGTTCGCCACCACAAGATCGATGGTCGGGTGTCGAGCATTGATGTGGTCGGCACATCGTTCGATTGACTCGGCATCCGCGAGGTCGAGCGCAACCACTCGGATGTCGGCGGTCGGGTATTCGGCGAGGATGTCCGCGCGCACGGCCCGAGCAGTCTCTGCTGTACGGCAGGCCATGACGACCGTCGCGCCGAGTCGCGCCAGCGCGCGTGCCGTCGCTGCGCCGATACCCGAGTTGGCGCCGGTCACGACCGCGACGCGCCCGGTCTGGTCGGGCGCGTCGTCGATCGTCCAGCGCGTGCCGACACTCCGTTGCGCCATGGTGTTGACCTCCTCGCCACGATGTCGTCCGGGCGCGTGGATCCGAACGGACCCACGCGCCCAGACGAAGATTATCGTTGACGGGTCGATTCAGGCGCCGCAGGACACGAGTGCAAGGCACGAGTCACGAGCACGCCCGCGGACGATCCGATTTGGCGTAGCACCGAAGTGCAGGCTCCGAGTCGACTCGCTGATACGTCAAGCCGGCGAAGTCGGGACCTGCCCCTGCCATGGTGGCCGTGTAGTTGGCGGCAGCCTTCTGTGCGCTCAATCCCGGCAGCGTGCTGTCACCGCACACGCGGCGATTCACTCTGGCAGGCTGAGCGGCGCCCGCATGGATGAGGGCATCCTCGGCGAGGGCGTAGACAACCGCATCGCCGGTTGCGCCGACGTGATCGACGACGCGTCCCGGACAGACGCTCTGCACTCGAATGTTCTTGGCATTGCCCGACAGACGTGAGACCGACAGCGGTGTCTGTGGAAAGACGAACTCGTCAGTCTGAGAGTAGATGCTCGTATAACTGATGTCGCCCGGCGTCTGATCGCCCGAACTCAAAGCCGTCAGAAACGTTGAGCCCTGGCGCATCTGCCACATCGACGGCACGCACTGACCCACCGAACACGTCGCACTCGAGAGGGCGGCACCCCGGTTCGGCGCCTCGATGGCGATCAGGTCATCAACGTTCTCGCGCACGTCCGGCCAGTAAGTCACCGCCCAGCGCGCCTCGAGCGGCCCCTGCGAGAAGCCGATGATCGACACGTCGCTCCGATATCGTTCGACCATCGTGCGGACAGCGTTGACCACATATTCGGTGGAAGTTTGAATATCGGCGAGGCCGCGGTCGCGCAGGTCCACTGTGCAGACGTGGAATCCCGCCTTCGACAATGCGGGCACGTAGTTCCAATTCCACGCCTCGGCACCGGTTTGCGAAGTGCCCGGGATCAGCAGCACGCTGCGATCTCGTGTCACCGTTGTCGATGCGGAGCAGTGGAGCGCGGCAGCAAGTCGGCTGAGCGGGGTCGACAGGCGCGGCCCCGTGGATGCGGTGTCCGCGTGACTCGTCGCCGATCCCAGAAGTGCCGCGGTCACGGCCGCCGCCACTGTGATCGGCCAGATCGCCCAGTTCCTGCGTCGACGGTGCCGAGCAGGTCGTCGAGGCGTTCCCTGCCTGTGATCAGAGGTCATGGATGATGACTCCGCGAATGTTCTTGCCGTCCCGAAGGTCCTGATAGCCCTCGTTCACCTGCTCAAGGGAATACGTCGTGGTGACGAGTTCATCGAGTTTCAACTGTCCGGCGTCGTACAGCCGGAGGAGCCGGACGATGTCGTATTGAGGGTTCGCCGAACCGAAAAGACTGCCCTTGATTGATTTCTCACTCAATGTGAGGTCCAGTCCAGGCCAGTGCACCGTGAACTTCTCCGGGCTCGCGAGTCCGACGATGACTGCTGATCCACCCTTGCCGAGTGATGCGATCGCCGCGGAGACGGTGTCCTCGTCGACGGTTCCGACCGTCACGATCGCGACATCGGCACCCTGGCCCCAACTGAGTTCGGTGAGCTTCTCCTGCGCTTCCGCTGCGGTGGCGAACGCGTGGGTGGCCCCGAACTGACGGGCGGTATCACGTTTGAGTTGGACGGGGTCGACGACGATGACGTACTTGGCCCCCGCGTGCACCGCGCCCTGCACTGAATTCATCCCGATGCCGCCGATGCCGTAGATCACGACGATGTCTCCGGCGCGGACGTTGCCGGTGTACACCGCCGCGCCCCACCCGGTCGGGACACCGCAACCGACGAGGACGGCCTTGTCCAGAGGCAACCAGTCGTCGATCTTCACGACGGAGTGCTGCGAGACCGTCGCGCGCTCGGAGAACGTCCCGAGCATGCACATGCCGCCGAGGTCCTCGTCACCGTTGTGGAACCGGAATGAGCCGTCGGGGAGCGAACCTTCAAGAATCGTCGCGCCGAGGTCGCACAGGGATTGCCGACCGGTGGAGCAGTACCGACACGTGCCGCAGTTGGGGATGAAACTGCAGACCACGTGGTCGCCCGGCTTCACTTTGGTCACGCCCGGTCCGATCTCCTCGATGATCCCGGATCCTTCGTGTCCGCCGACCATGGGGAAGCGCGGCGGAAGGTCGCCGTCGGTGAGATGCAGATCCGAATGGCAGAGCCCGGCCCGCCGTGAACTTGACGAGTACTTCACCGGCCTTGGGGCCGTCGAGCTCCAGTTCCACGATTTCGAAGGGTTGCCCGACCCCGGTGAGAATAGCGGCTTTCGTCTTCATAGTGCGACGTCCTTTCAAAGTGATGACGGTCACGGTCGACCACCGAGATCATCGTCACTCCGGACACGGTGCGATAACTGTCCGAGATTCCGACACTTGCACCGCGGCACCGTTCGGTCAGACGGACTTGGTCTCCGCTATCGACCGCCGTTCAGACCACGACAGGGGCGGCGGGGTGACGTCGATCGGGCCGACCGACCTGACGGGTGTGACCGCGTGCCGAGCGCCCGCTCGACTCATGTTGAGCGGACCGAGTGCCCGCCTCTGCGCGTCCTCACGAAGTCCGGCCGCCTTCGCCGGCGATTCACAGCCCGCCTCGCTGTCGTCCGACTCGATGACACGTCGGCTGACCGGGTGATTCACAAAGTCTCCACACAGTCCTCTCAGACATGCGATACGGTCGAATGGTGAATCAAGGGGAAATGCTCTGAATTCTATATGGGAATTCATCTCGCACCGCCGGTCTCAACTCGTGGTGGATTCTTATCTGCACGTGAGCGCGGTCATTCAATGTCTACTGTTGGCCACGGTCATCGGCGTCGCAGTCGGGATTCTCGTCTATCGCAGTCCCGCCGGTTCCGCGATCGCCACGGCGCTCTCCAGCACCATTCTCACCATTCCGTCATTCGCTCTCTTGGGGCTGCTGATTCCGGTCGTCGGTCTCGGCGTCCCGCCGACGGTCATCGCGCTCACCCTGTACTCGCTCCTGCCGATCGTGCGGAACACGATCGTCGGGCTCGGCGCGGTCGATCCGGCGATCACTGACGCGGCCAAGGGCATCGGCATGAACCGTGTGCTGGTCCTGGCTCGGGTGGAACTGCCGCTGGCCTGGCCCTCCATCCTCACCGGCATGCGGGTGGCCACCCAGATGGCGATGGGAATCCTCGCGATCGCGGCCTACGCCAAGGGCCCCGGACTCGGCAACCTGATCTTCTCCGGCCTGTCGCGCGTCGGCAGTCCGACAGCTGTCCCGCAGGCCTTGACCGGCACCGTGCTGATCGTGATCCTCGCGTTGATCTTGGACGGGATCTACGTGGTGATCGGCCGGTTGACTACTTCGAAAGGCATCCGTTGAGCGTCGAGAAAAGCACTCCGGACAATGGGATCTCAGGCGTCGAAATCGTGCTCGATCACGTCTCCAAAACGTATCCCGGACAGTCCGAACCCGCCGTTGCGGACGTCTCATTGACGATTCCCGCAGGCGAATTCGTGGTCTTCGTCGGTCCGTCGGGCAGCGGCAAGACGACGACGATGAGAATGATCAACCGACTCATCGAACCGACGTCGGGAACCATCACCATCGGCGGCCGTGACGCCCTCTCCATCGATCCGAACAAACTGCGTCAGAGCATCGGATACGCGATTCAGCAGGGCGGTCTCTTTCCGCACATGACCGTCGCGCAGAACATCGCGGTGGTCCCGAAGTTGCTGAAGTGGGACCGCAAGCGGATCGCCGACCGTGTGGAGGAACTGCTCGACACCGTGGGCCTGGACTCCGCCGAGTTCGCCGATCGTTTTCCCCGGCAGCTCTCGGGAGGACAGCAGCAGCGCGTCGGCGTCGCCAGGGCCCTCGCCGCAGACCCTCCGGTCCTGCTGATGGACGAGCCGTTCGGCGCCGTCGACCCGATCACCCGCGGCCTGCTGCAGGACGAGCTGATGCAGATCCAGGCCGAGGTCCGTAAGACGATCGTCTTCGTGACGCACGACTTCAGCGAGGCTGTGAAACTCGGCGACAAGATCGCCGTCCTGGGGCAGCGCTCGTCGGTCCTGCAGTACGACTCGCCGGAGGCCATCCTCGCCAATCCCGCCGACGAGACCGTCGCAGGCTTCATCGGGCAGGGTGCATCCCTGCAGCAACTGAACCTGCTCAAGGTCCGCGACATCGACCTCGAGCAGCGCCCGACCGCGCACGAGAACGACTCGGTCGCCGAGTTCGCCGCGCGGATCGGCAATGACTGGGGCATCATCCTCGACGCCCGCGACCGGCCGGTCCGTTGGACCGACCGCAAGCACCTCGCCGGTGTCTCGTCGCTGCGTGGCATCGGACTCCCGGTCGGCGAGCTGGTGTCGACGTCGTCGACCCTGCAGGACGCACTGGAGGCGATCCTCGCCGAGCGCAATGCGTCGGCGGTCGTCACCGCCGCACGAGGGCGCTACCACGGCGTGGTGACGATCGAGACGCTCATCGAAACCATCCGGTCGCTGCGCGAGCAACACGAGGACGATCCAGCGATCTTCGAGCCCGACCCGTCCGAGAGCCCGACCTGATGGCGACGCGCACCACGCCCGCCGAGTCCGGAGCACCGGATTCCGGTTCGTCGGGTCGTACGACCGCCCTGCAACTCCTGATCCAGCCGGCCGTCGCGGTGCTGCTCGCCGTCGGCGTCCTGGTCTGGGCCTTCAGCCGCGACCTGACGGCAACCCAGCAGGCGACCATCAACGGCTCGTACATCACGCAACTCACCGGCGAGCACCTGGCGCTCACCGCGGCGATCGCGGCGATCGTGCTCGTCGTGGCAGTCCCGCTCGCGATCATCGTGACGCGTCCGCGCTTCCGCTGGCTCGCCCCGTTCTTCATCGGCATCGCGAACATCGGTCAGGCCGCGCCCGCCATCGGGCTGCTGGTCCTGTTCTTCCTGTGGACCGCGGCGACCGGCTTCTGGATCGGCGTCCTCCCGATCGCGTTCTACTCACTGCTGCCCGTGCTGCGAAACAGCATGCTGGGTCTGCAGGAGGTGGACCCGGCCATCACCGACGCAGCCAAGGGACAGGGCATGTCCGAGCTCAAGGTGCTCGGCAAGGTGGAACTGCCGCTCGCCGTCCCGTTCATCCTCGCGGGCCTGCGCACGTCGCTGGTGCTCGCGGTCGGCACCGCCACCCTGTGCTTCCTGGTCAACGCGGGCGGCCTCGGCATCCTCATCGACACCGGATACAAGCTGCGCGACAACGTTACGCTCGTCGTCGGCGCGCTGCTGTCGGTGGCGTTGGCGCTCGCGGTGGACTGGCTCGGAGCGCTCGCCGAACGCTATCTGTCTCCGAAGGGACTGCAATGATCCGCACCGCGCCAGGTCGGGTGCACCGCCTACGCCGACGCGTGACCGTCCTGATCGCGGTCTGCGGCCTCCTCGTCAGCGTCGCAGCGTGCGGTCTGCAGTCCGGCGGCGCGCTTCCGCTCCGGGTGAACCCGGGCTCGGTCACCGTCCAGCCCGACCTCGACGGTCAGACGATCACGGTAGGCTCCAAAGACTTCACCGAGCAGGTCATCCTCGGGTACATCCTGGCGTTCGTCCTGTCGGCGGGCGGCGCCGACGTCCGCGACCTGACGAATATCCAGGGCTCCAACAGCGCACGTGACGCGATGCTGGCCGGTCAGGTCGACACCACGATCGAGTACACCGGTACCGGCTGGATCAACTATCTCGGACATGAGAAGCCCATCTCCGATGCGACGCAGCAGTTCGACGCGGTGCGCGACGAGGACCTCGCCAAGAACGGCGTCGTCTGGATCGATCCCGCACCGATGGACAACACGTACGCACTCGCGGTGAACCAGGCGAATATGGAGAAGACCGGCGTCAAGACGCTGTCGCAGTATGCGGCACTGGTCAAGAGCGACCCCGCGGCGGCGTCCACCTGCCTGGAGACCGAGTTCCGCAGTCGTCAGGACGGCTTCCCTGGCATGGCGGCGAAGTACGGCTTCGACCCGGCTGCCGCGCACACGCAGATCCTGCAGACCGGCATCATCTACCAGGCCACCGCGAACGGGAACTGCGCGTTCGGTGAGGTGTTCACGACCGACGGTCGCATCAAGGCGCTGAACCTGACCGTGCTCGAGGACGACAAACAGTTCTTCCCGCACTACAACGCCGCGGTGAACATGCGCAAGGAGGTCGCCGAGAAGTACCCGTCGATCGCCCGGCTGATGAAGCCGGTGATGGACGATCTGACCTCGGACGAGATCACCGAACTCAATCGTCAGGTGGACGTGGGCGGCGAGGAGCCCGCCGATGTGGCCCGCGACTGGCTGAAGAAGAAGGGCTTCGTCACCTACTGAGGTCGGTGCGCGAGGCTCAGACGCCGAACGCAGGCGGGTAGGCGACGGTCCCGGCGGGCACCGGAGCGCCCGGAGTCGACGGCATTGCCATGAACGCCTCGTCGGGGACGTCGAAACCGGCGGTCACGCCGAATCGTGACGCTGGCACGAAGCCGAACCGCGGGTAGTAGTCGGCGTGGCCGAGTATGATCACCGCGCCCTCACCACGCTCGCGGGCGGCGCCGAGCAGCGCCGTGATGGTCGCCGTCCCGACGCCGGTCCGCTGGTACTCCGGGAGCACCGAGCACGGAGCGAGCGCCAGCGCGTCCGCACCGTCCACGTGGCAGCGGGTCAGTAGTGCGTGGCCGACGACCACGCCGTCCACTTCGGCGACATACGACAAGCCGTCGATCCACGCGTTCGCATCAGCCCGCAGCGCCTCGACGAGGTCTGCCTCGTCCTGGGAGGGAAACGCCGCGACGGTCACCGCCCGAATACCCGTGACGTCGGCCGGCGTCTCGGGGCGGACAGTCCACGGCGTAGTCATCGGAGGCTGTCGATCGACGATCGAGCATGGACACCATCATCACCGAACCCCATGCACAAACGGTACAGCAGGTCGGTATGCATGGCGTCGATCTGCGGCCGAGCGAGCAGCCCACTCGACGCAAGCATCACCACGCCGTGACAGGCGGTCCACACTTCGCCGGCCCACAGCGCGGGGGAGTAGCCGCCGTCCGGTTCGAATCGTCCGTCTGTCACGCACGCCTCGATCGATTGCCGGAAGACGTCGAAGACGTCCTCGGCCGGATCGCCGTCGTCGTCGGGCGGTTGGTCGACGAACATCACGCGATAGCGCGCTCGATTATCGGCGCCGTAGCGGACGTAGCGGGTCGTCAGGCGTGCGAGGTCAGCGACCGGATCATCGGCCTGATGACTCGTCCGCAGAATCTCCAGGAGTGTGTCCAGCTCGCGCCGTCGGACGTCGCGATGCACCTCGTCCATACCGCCGAAGTAGGTGTAGACCGCAGTGGTCGACGTTCCCGCCTCCCGAGCGAGCCGCCGGGCGCTGAGCGCCTCGCGCCCTTCGGTGCCGAGGATCGCGATCGCGGCCTCGGACAGGGAGTTCCGGACCGTCAGGTCGAGCGCACGGGGACTCATCGCGTCCGCCTGTCGACGCGGATCGACCATGCCCACACGATCACCGTCACAGCCCAGAGCGGGTAGTTCACCACCAGCCGCGCGAGTGCCATCGCGCCGACCTGGTCGTGCTCGTACAACCAGATCTGGGCCGTCGAGCGGACGCCGAACGACGCCGCTGCCACCAATGTCGCGATGGTGTAGGCACGCAGCGCAAGCCGATTGTCGCGCCACGCCATCGACCGCCGATTCACCGCGCTCCACAGCACGCCGGCGAGCGGCCATCGCATTCCGACGGACACGAGCAGAACCGCAGCGCACAGGATGTAACCCCAGATGTCGGGGAGGAAGTAGTTACGCGCGTCACCGGTCCACAGAGCCAGCGTCGACGACACCGCGCCGCCGATCACACCACCGATCGCCGGGCGCAGCGATTGACCTCGCGCCGCTCGAACAACGACGATCACCATCGATGCGGATACTGCCGCGATGACCGCTGCCCGGATGCCGAAGACCTCGTGTGTCGTCACGAACACCAGAGATGGAATCGCGGACTGGACGAGTCCGGGCAGTCCGCCGATCTGATCCCAGACGGATTGTCTCGACGACCGGGCACGGCGCTCTCGCGAGTCGGACGGTGCGTCCGCTTGCGTGCGTGGGAGAGTTCCGCGCTGCGCCATACCACCGTTATATAACGGTGTTTCACTACGCGCAAGGGTTGCTAGCGGGACTGTACGATCTGCTCGACCAGGATGTCGGCATGACCCGCATGCCTGGCGAACTCTTCGATCATGTGCTGCAGTACGTATCGCACGCTCACCGGCTCGTCGCGTGAGTTCATCACGACGTCATCGGCGTCGAACCTAGCCGCGATGCGTCGCGACTCGGCGCTGGCGCGACGGAACTCGGCGATCACGTCATCGAGACTCTCAAAGTCGTCGACCAGGTAGCTCTCTTCTCCGGGGTTCGCGGGGCCGTCGCACTCAGTACGGCGATCGAGGAACCACTGGAACCAGAAGCGCTCCACCGCGGCCGCGTGCTTGATCAATCCGATCGGCGTGGTCGCGGACGCAACAAGCCTCTGTCGACTCTCCGCGTCGGACAGTCGTGCCACCGAGGCGATCAGCGCCTCCCGATTCCGGTCGATGGTGTCGTCCAAGATCGCGCGTTCGGATCCGCGATATGTCGGTGTCATGCGTACTCCTCTCCGAGATCTCCGCGTCGACAACTAGCCGTGAGGCGATCCCGCGCGCGCCCGGTCGCGTACGACCGTAGCCGGTCGCCGTGCGGACCGCGGCCGCATGAGCGCATGCCTGTACCCCTGGCCGGCGGTTTCGCCGGTCAGGCGGTCAGGAGGCGAGCGAGGTGGGCCTCGACGCGAGAGTCGTGCGGGGCGGGCGGAGCGTGAGGCCCGAGGTCGGGGAGCAACTCAGCGTGGTGGATCTGGTTGACCCGCCAGTCCCGTCGGGTGTCGGCAGGTACCGGCCGCCAGGCGACGCGTCCAGCGTAGGGACCATCGAGCAGGATCGTGGTCTCCCACTGGCCGACCTGGTGGCCGACCGAGCGGTTGTGCCGCCCGCATGCGGCGCCGAGGTTGCCGATGTCGGTGGCACCACCGTCGCGCCATTCGGTGAGGTGATGGGCCTCGGTCCGGGCGAACGGGGCCGAGCATTCGGGGGCAGTGCATCCGCGGTCGCGGGCGAACAGCATCAACCGTTGGTCCTTGGACGCCAGGCGGCGGCCCCGTCCCAACCACAGGGCCTGGCCGGTGGCCGCGGAGAACACCGCCAGATGCGGGTGCACTGCACCGGCGACGTGCACCAATTCGGTGACCGGCAGTCGGGTACCAGTCGCGGTGACCGCGACCCCGGCTCGCACAGCCAACTCCTGGTCGGTGACGGTCACCACCAGTTCGGTGGAGAGGCGGTCGGCCGCCACCCCGGACGCGGCGTGCGCGGTCTGCAGAATCGCCAGCAGCGCATCATGATTGCGCTGACCCGCGGTGCGGGTATCGCGGGCGGCGGCCGCAGCCAGGGCGACCGGATCGGCGGCATCGGCGGCGCCGCGAGGGGAGTCGAGGTCCTCAGGGTTGTTCATTCCGAGGGCGGCCCACTGGCCGAGCAGGACTTCGAGGTTGGCGCGCAGTTCGGGGCTGAGCTGGGCGCGGACCTTGCTCATCAACCGCCGGTCCTGCGGCATCAGGATCAGGCCGCGAAGGCGGGCGCGGTCCCGGTCGTCGGTGACCTGCCCATCGGGGTCCAGATGGGCCAGCAGACGGTGCCCGGCCTGCGCGACCCCGGCGGGGGACAGGTCGCGGGCGATCGCCGCCAATTGGGCTTCGGCGCGCGCCCGGGTGTCGGGGTCGACAGCGGATGGAATGCGGTCCATGATCGCCGCAATCTCGCGGACGTGGCCACCGCCGATGGCACCGTCGACGACGGCAGTGGCCGTCGCCGGCAACCGCGGGTCCAGGGTTCCGCCGGAGAAGGAGGAGAACTGGCCGATGGCGTCGGCGACGATCCGACGCCGCTTGGCTTCGCCGTCACCGACCCGCAGGTGCTGGGCCAGGAACTGATGCACCGAGAACAGGCCGACCTTGCGGGCCGCGTTGCGGTCGGAGATCTCGACCAGCATCGCCGCATCGGCACCGTCGAGGCGACGACGCGCGGACTCCATCACCTCGGCAGTGGTGACCAACTCGTCCTCGGTCACCGCCGCAAACCGGGCGGCAGCGAACTTGGCCGCCACCGCATCCATCAAGGAGGCCAACGCCACCGGATCGTCGGGCAATTGCATCGGAGTATTCATGCTGATCACCTCCTTCACCATGATGGGTAAGAACGCTTGTTCGAGCCTTTGGAAGGAGACTATCGCGACCCTCCGACAATTTCGGATGCCGAACGCTGCGATCGCCCGCGACCCGCTCACTCCACTTGTTGCGCGTCATTCCTTGCGAGGCAATGCGCGAACCTGATCCAGCGCATGTTCGACGAGGGCAGGAAGGTCTTCCGTGTCTGCATCGACGTCGAACGAGCGCCAGTTGCGCATCCGCCGGCCGGGCATGGCGTCCTTCACCCGCGGATCCGAGTTCAACCACGCGGCACCAGGATCGACTCGCACCAGCAAGCCACGATTGCCCACCGCAACCGTCATATGTCCGTGCACGATGAAGGCGAGGCCGCCGAACATCGCCTTTTCAGATGGCGCGAAAGCAGAGAGCAGGCTGCGCACCCGCTCGGCGAGACGCTCATCGACTGCCATGCGGCCCAGCGTAACCCGCTCAGCGCATACCCAGCCGAGAACTGCGTAAGAGGCTCTTCCGAACAACGACGATGACCATCGATGCATCGGCCGTAGACTTTCACGGAGAACTCAGCGCTCAGGACTACTTTCGGAGGCCCCATCAAAAAGCTCGGCACTCGAACACGGCATCGTCACCGACTCCACACAGGCGGGCTTCGTGGCAATCATTGAGCGACTTCGCGCCGAACGAGGCGTCCAGCGGGTCGTGCTCGGCTGCACCGAGCTCCCGCTGGTTCTGGACGACGTGAGCAGTCCCGTGCCTTGCCTCGACCCGGTCGAGGTCCATTCCCGCGCCCTCGTTGCAGCCATCGTCGACCAGTAGGACAGGACCGCGCAGCCCTGTCAGTGCACCGCTGTCATCGGCCCAGTACATCCCGCAAGTCGGAGAAGACCTCCGGAGCGCCGGCGACGATCCAGTTGCCCTCGAGCAAGGAGGCCGGGGTCAGGAAGTCGCTGACGACTCCGCCGGCGGACTCGATCACGCCCACGGCGCCGAGGCAGTCCCAGGCGTTGATGTGGTGCTCGACGTATCCGAGCAGCCTGCCGCAGGCCACATACGCCAGCGCCAATGCCCCGGAACCGGCGTGGTAAAAGCGTCCACCGGACCGCAACAGGCGGTCGAGCACCGGCACGAGCTCATCGGCTCCGACGCGTGGGGAATCGGCAATCCCGACCATCCCGTCGTCCAACGAGGCACCCACCGTCGGGCTGATACTCCGTCCATTCAGCGTCGCGGGCAGAACCTTCCCGCCCTCAAACCATTCGTCGAGGGCCGGAGCGTAGACCAGGCCGAAAACGACCTCACCGTCGCGGACGAAGGCCACCGAGACACACCACGTGGCCATGCCGAGGACGAAGGGCTGCGTCCCATCAATCGGGTCGACCACCCAGAGCCCATGCGTTCCGTTCGCCTGCGCTGCATCGACAGCTGTCGTTGACAGACCGGACTCCTCACCCAAGAAATCGTCCCCGGGGAAATCGGCCAGTACCCCTTGCCGGATGAGCACCTCGATCGCCTCGTCCGCCTCGGTGACAACGTCCTGGGGTCCCTTGGAACGGACGTCCAGCTCGGATATCTTCCGAAAATGAGACATAGCGACGTCACCAGCCTCGCGGACGACCCTCCGGGCGACCGTCAGTCGGACCGCATCCATCGCCGTGCACTCCACAGCACTCCTTTCCAACGGCACCGGCCCTCTTTCAGCAGCTGTCATTGTCGTCGACGGCGGACTCTGGACGACGATCACCATCCACCCCCACGATATCCAACGATGAAGTTGCAGTGAGGGCTGCAGCGATGGTCAATTGCGAGCAGAACACGGAGTCCAGCCCAAGTCGGTCAGCCCGCGATTAGGACAGCACATTGAGTGAACCGAGGGGCGGTGAGGACGTCGGAGTTTAGGCCGGGGTCGTAGTCGTCGCGGCCGAGGTAGCGTCACTGTAGAGTTCGCGGATGCGGTTGGCGGCGAGGAGTCGTTCGACAGCGACGAGTGCTTGTTGGTCGGAACCTCGGCAGTGGTGTCGTCAGGGTGGTCGGCGCTCACTCGGCGCGACGTTCCTTGATCGGTGCGTGGCTCTGACGGATTTCCGACAGGATTCGGTCGCGTTCGTCAGCGAAGGTGGTGGTGCCGTTGGCCAGTCGGTGCAGGGCGTCGACGTCATCATCGGTCAGCGGCATGCCGGCCATGGTTGCGGCGGCGGAGGCGCTGGCGATGTGCCGCTCGGCCGGCAGCGCGGCGATACGGTCGCGCCGCTCCTGTGCGGTGAGGAATCGCTTTTCGGTCATGCTGTTCCCTTCGCTCGTCGAGTCTTCAGTGTAGGTCGTGGCGGGGAGCATGGCGGGCTCGTCCTTTCCGTTGAATGGTGGTGTGGTGGTCCATCGGGTTAGAACAGGGACGGTTGGTTCTTGTGCGCACGGGATTGATCGCGACCAACAGGACCGAGCCGACCTGTCGGGCCCATAGAATTCACCCCAGTTCGAGACCACTTGGAATGCAATTGGCATCTCGTAGTCCCACGGCAACTTCCGATTATATCGTCACAGTGACGATATAACAATGGATAGAGTCCTTGTCATCGACGACTCAGGGGAAGCCTTGCCGTCGACGACCCAGGAAGCAGGATCGAACCAAACGCCAATTCCTCCGGCCGTAGATACACGATCATGATCGACCAATCATCAATCGCTGCCACTACGGAGGCTCGACTTTCCATTCGTCGGCCTCACGGCGACAATCCGCGCACCCACAGATGACAACTCGCCAAATCGGATGACGATTCACAAGAAGAAGCGAGAGAGAGAGATCTTTCATCTGCTTCTACTCGTACTACTTTACTGGTAACCACTCGTATCACTTTGTCTCGAGTCCAAACCAGCTGAGG
>NZ_BCWU01000016.1 GCF_001592365.1 Gordonia hydrophobica NBRC 16057 | reverse complement strand
CCGGCTCCGGAATTCACCGCAGGCGAATACGTGGAGCCCGCGACGCCGGGCGAAGATGCGGTGGCCGAGGCGTTCGCCGAGGTGCTGGGTGTGGAGCGCGTGGGTGTGACCGACAGCTTCTTCGATCTCGGCGGCAATTCGTTGTCGGCGATGCGGTTGGCGGCCCGTGCCGGCGAGGCACTGGACGCCGAGGTGACGGTGCGGCACGTCTTCGAGGCGCCGTCGGTCCGCGAACTCGTCAACACCGTCCGCAGCGCGGGCCGCGCTCTGCCGCCCATCGCGGCGGCTGACCCCCGGCCCGAGTTCATTCCGCTCTCGTTCGCACAGCAGCGGATGTGGTTCATCAACCGCCTGGAACCGACGTCGGGCATGTACAACATCCCCGCGGTGCTGCGATTGACCGGTGAGCTCTCGGTCGAAAGCCTGGAGCATGCCGTCGCCGACGTCGTCGCACGTCACGAGGTGCTGCGGACCACGTTCCCCGAACACGACGGAACGCCGTACCAGCAGATCACACCGACAGCGGAGACCACCGTCGACTGGCGGATCGTGGACTCCGAGCGCGGAATCCAGGAAGCGGTCTTCGCGGGCTTCGACCTGCAGAACCAGTTCCCGCTCCGCGTCCGTCTGTGGCAGGCCGCGGAGAACGAGTACGTCCTGGCCGTCGTGGCCCATCACATCGCCTCCGACGGCGAGTCGATGGCACCGCTGGTCCGCGACCTGGTGATCGCCTACGGCTCTCGCGCCGCTGGACAGCAGCCGCCGTTCACGCCGCTCGAGGTCCAGATCGCCGACTACGCGATCTGGCAGCGCGAGGTCCTCGGCGCGTCCGACGACGCATCGTCGGTCCTCGGCAAGCAACTCGGGTATTGGCAGGAACGCCTGAGCGGCCTTCCGGCCGTCATCGAACTGCCCACCGATCGCCCACGACCCGCGGTCGCCAGCGGTCGGGGAGCCTTCGTCGAGTTCGAGATCCCCGCCGACGTGGCAGAGAAGATCGCCGAGCTCGCACATGCGGCACAGACGACGCAATTCATCACCGTGCACGCGGCGCTCGCCGTGCTGCTCGCACGGATGAGCGGGCAGGACGACATCGCGGTCGGCACCCCGGTCGCCGGTCGCGGCCAGCGGGTCCTCGATCCGCTGGTCGGCATGTTCGTCAATATGCTGACGCTGCGCTCAGACATCCGCCCGGACAGTCGCTTCCGCGAGGTGATCGCGCAGACCCACGCGGGCGACATCGAGGCATTCTCGAACGCCGACGTGCCGTTCGAGGAGGTCGTCGACTCCCTCGACGTCGCGCGATCTCAGTCGTTCGCGCCGCTCAGCCAGGTCTGGCTGAGCGTCGACGAGCGGGCGACCGAGGCAGAGCCGCAGACGGGACCGCTGACCGTGGAGCCGGTCGGGATCACCGACTCGCCCGCCAAGGTGGACCTGCACGTGCAGATCGGCACGACGGCTCCCGGTCCGTGGCACGGCGGAATCCTGTACGCGACCGACCTCTACGACGAGGCCACCGTGCACGAGCTCGCCGAGCGCTTCGTCGCCGTTCTGCGACAGGTGTCCACCGATCCCGAGATCGCGCTGCACGACATCGCCTTGGGCGGTGCCGAAGGGCTCGTTCCGGTCTCCGGAGGCGAGCCGACCGAGCCGGTGCTGCTGGCCGACCTGTTCCGGCAGGCCGCGCACCGAGCACCGGAGACCGTGGCCGTCGTCGACGGCAACGGTGCCTCGCTCACCTACGCGGAGATCGACGCGGCGTCTAACCGTCTCGCGCGCTGGCTCACCCACAGGGGAGTGGGGCCGGAGAAGCCTGTCGCCCTCGCCATCGGTCGCTCGGTGGAGCTGGCCGTCGCGATCTGGGCGGTCGCCAAGACCGGTGGCGCCTACGTGCCGGTGGATCCGACCTACCCCGCCCAGCGCGTCGCGGGCATGGTCGAGGACTCCGGCGCCGTGATCGGCCTGGCCGTCGAAGCATCGGGTGCACTGCCATCCGGAGGCTTCGACTGGATCAGGCTCGACGACGAGGCGGTCTCGGCGCAGATCGAGTCCGCCTCCGCGACGAGCCTGGACCTGCCGACCGGCATCACGGCGGCGAACTTGGCGTACATCATCTACACGTCCGGTTCGACGGGCCGCCCGAAGGGCGTCTCGGTGACACACTCCGGCCTCGCCAACTTCGCGGCGCAGGAGTCCCTGCGATTGAACGCCGGCGAGAAGCCGGTGGTCCTCGGGTTCGCATCGCCGAGCTTCGACGCGTCGGTGCTCGAGTACCTGCTGTCGGTAACGAATGCGGGCACCTTGGCGTACCGGCCCGACGACGCCGTCGGCGGCGAGGCGCTGGAGGAGTTCATCCGCGCCCACGGCGTGACGCACACCTTCCTGACTCCATCAGTGCTGGCCACCGTAGTTCCGGAACGGGTGCCGTCGCTGAAGTCCATCGCCATCGGCGGTGAAGCCGTTCCGCAGGCGCTGGTGGGCAGGTGGGCGTCGACGCACGACGTGCACGACCTCTACGGACCCACCGAGACAACCATCGGCATCACGATCAGTGCGCCGATGTCCGCGGACGCTCCGGTTCGTCTCGGTCCGCCGATCGGCGGCGTGGACCTGCTGGTGCTCGACGAGCGCCTGCGCCCGGTTCCCGTCGGGCTGCCTGGCGAGCTGTACGCGGTCGGTGGCGCACTCTCGCGCGGGTACGTGGACCGTCCGGGGCTCACGGCGGAACGCTTCGTCGCCAACCCGTACGGCACCGGCCGCATGTACCGCACCGGCGATGTGGTCCGGTGGGTACGTAGCGCCCATGACCAGGTGGAGCTGGAGTACTACGGTCGTTCGGACGATCAGGTGAAGCTGCGTGGTCTGCGCATTGAACTCGGCGAGATCGAAGCCGTTCTCGCCGACCATCCGGCGGTCGAGTCCGCGGTGGTCCTCGGTGTCGGCGGCGACGCCGCTACCGGAGGGGCGGTCGCCACTGCGCTCGCCGCATACCTGGTGGCAGATGCCGGCACCGACGTGGCTGAAGTCAAAGCCTTCGCCGCCCAGCGTCTTCCCGCGTACATGCTGCCGTCGTCCATCACGGTGCTCGATGCGTTCCCGCTCACGCCGGTCGGGAAGCTCGATAAGCGAGCGCTGCCCGAACCGGCGATCGAGACCGCCGAGTTCGTGGCGCCGGACGGTGCACTCGAGACGGCGATCGCGGAGGCCTTCGCGGAGGTCCTCGACGTTCCGACCGACCAAGTCTCCGCCACGACGAGCTTCTTCGATCTGGGCGGCAACTCGCTCGCGGCAGCCCGCGTCGTCTCGCGACTCCGCGAGTCCGCGAGCACTGAGATCCAGCTGGCGTGGCTGTTCGAAGACGCGTCGGTGCAGGGCCTGGCTCAGCGGATCACGACCGGTGGCGCACTGAACACGGTCCTGATTCCGCTTCGCGCGGACGGCGGCCGACCGCCGCTGTTCTGCATCCACCCGGCCGGCGGCCTCGCCTGGTTTTTCGGCGGACTGGTCCCGTACCTGGCCGACCGCCCGGTCTACGGGCTGCAGGATCCGCACGTCGTCGCCGGTGAGGAGTCGTTCCACGATGTGCCGCGGTTGGCCGAACGCTATGTGCGGGAGATCCGCGCGGTGCATCCGGGCGGCCCGTTCCATCTGCTGGGCTGGTCGATCGGTGGCACCATCGCCTACGAGATGGCACGCCAGTTGACTGCGGCGGGCCAGGACGTGGCCTACCTCGGCGTCATGGACGCCTCGCTCCGGGTGAATCCCGACGCGGTCTCCGAGGCACCCGACACGGACGCGGCCGACACGGTCAACGATCTGCTCGGCAGCTGGCGCGACCTGTTCGACCTCGGCGACGACATCCACGCATCCAGCGCGGACGAGGTCGCGGCGGTGGTCCGAACCCAGATCGCGTCGATGGGTCTGCTCGCCGAAGATCAGGTGGCGCGAGTCATGAGCAGTTTCGCCACGTCTAGCGAGATGCTCGAAGGCTATGAGCCCGGGCACTACGCCGGTGACGTCCAGTTCTTCACAGCGACGGCTGACAAGCCGGACAACGAAGCACTGGTGGGCACCTGGCGTGAGTATGTGGACGGCCGGGTGACCAACCACCTGATCGACACCCATCACCTCGGCATGGCCGACGCCGCGGCGCTCGCGGTCATCGGTCCCGAAGTGGAAGCTGAGCTCAACCGGGCGAAGCCGATTAACCTTCAGTAACGCGGTCGGGTCGCGCAGCCGATATCACACGGTGAGTGAATGAATTTCGGTGAGGGACCCGGCCGGGCGCTGAGGATCACGTGCAAAATGTGATGTGCTGTATGCGCATCTGAGGAAGGACCATCGATGACCAACCCGTTCGACGACGAAGACGGCCGCTTCTACGTGCTGGTGAACGACGAGAACCAGCACTCCCTGTGGCCGACGTTCGCCGACATCCCGGCTGGCTGGACCAAGGTCTTCGGCGAGGACAGCCGTGCGGCATGCCTCGAGTACGTCGAGAAGAACTGGACCGATCTTCGCCCCCAGAGCCTCATCGACGCGATGGAAGCCGACAAGAAGAACGCCTGATGTACCTGGAATGACGTAACGATCGAGGTCCACCTCTGCTTGTGTGACGAAAGTCTCATAAGAAACTGAGGTGGGCCTTAGTCGTATTCTCCGCGCGAACCAGCACGTTGTGCGGGTCTCATCGATGACGAAATGGTCGCCGAACTGGCACGGTTTCGACTTTTCGCGGTGGTCCTCTACCGGAGGTGTCGGGATCCGGCTAGCCTGGACGGTAGAAAAGGGCACAATCGCAGCCCGAACAGGCGGAAGACAGAGAACCCGGAAGGGTGCGGACATGAACAACTACGGCGTCGATCGCAAGGAGTGGATCCGTAACCTCAGCGTGCACCTCGCCGATCGGGCGGACGATGCTCCGTGGTTGACGGCCGTGCGCGTCGGTGGCGAAAGCGTGACGTTTGGCGACCTCGTGGATTCGCTCCACGGATACCGTCGGGTTGTCGACGCCGAGTTCATGTCTGTGGAAAGCGCCGTCACCGCAGCCGTCATGCACAACATGCCGGGTCTTTCGGAGATGCCGCCGCGCGACCTCGCTCGCTCGATGCAGGAGATCGTGAAGTGGCTCGGGCGTGACTTGCCGGCCGCGCCTGCCACACTTCGTTCGGTGGTCTGACTCGCCGCACTTCCCCTCTCCCGGATCGCGCGGGTCCAATTCGCGGCGTTACGGGCGCCTGTCTGTCGTTCGCCGAATTCAGAGTTTCGGCAGCGTGATTCTCGGGCTCGCATGTCTTGGAGTCTTCGTCGTCGCTCCGGCGAGAATGGCAGACTTCGTTTCGCTGACCGCGGAGTGGTGGCCCTGGCTGAGTGCCATCGTCATCGTCGCCATCGCGGTGGTCCTCATCGCCATCGGCATATCGCGGGACACCGATCGCCTCGCCCCGGTCGCCTATCTCAGCGCTTCGGCCTACGTGGCGGTGGTGCTCATGTGGTTCATCGGTTGGAACGGCACCACTGTCCCCGCCTCGGGCGCGAGGCTCGAACTCTGGGTCATTTTCATCCCGCAGATCATCGGCTGTGTGCTGGTGATGGCGGGATGCCTGACGTCGGCCGTGGCGATGGTTCTCGTCGGTGGCGGTGTGAGCTTGGGTGTCGCAGCCACCGCGTCCGGGCAGTGGCAGTGGATCGATGTGGTCCAAGCAGCCTGGCTACTGGCGTTGACCTGCCTGTATCAGGTGATCGCCTGGGCGGTGATGGCCGGGGCGCGGCGATTCGACGACCACCGTGATGCTGCCGCCGCTGAGGCGGTGAACCGGTTGCATCACGAGGCGCGCGGCGCCGAACAGCGACGACTGGATGCGATGCTCCACGATCGACTGATCTCCCTCCTGTTGGCGCTGCGCCCGGGACCGGTGACTCCCGCGGGTGCGAAGGCCATCACCGAGGTTCTCGACGAGATCGCCGAATGGCGTCTCGGTGGCACGCCGGCCCGTACACGAGTACCCGCGACGGACCTGGTCCAGCGTCTTCGTTTGGCGGTCGATGAGCTCGGCGACGACGTCGAGACCGTGATCGTGGGCGACACGGACGCGGATTATCCGGCGGAGGCCGCCGATGCGATCATCGATGCCGCCTGTGAGGCGGTCCGCAACGTGCATCGGCATGCCGGGCAGGCGGCGGCGTGCGCGGTGGTGTGCGAGGTCCGCGACGATTCCATCTCGGCGCTTGTCATCGACGACGGAATCGGATTCGAGCCCCAGACTGTGCCGGCGAATCGCATCGGCGTGGCGTTCGGCATCATCGAACGGATGGACGCTGTGGACGGAGGCCGCAGTCGGTTGGACAGCGCGCCGGGCAGCGGCACCAGGGTAGAACTGTCGTGGACTGCGCCCGGACGGGCCCGATGACTCGCGGGCCGTTGCGGCGAGAACTCGTTGCCGAACCGATCATCGGCGGAGTCGCACTGGTTGCTGCTGTCGTCGCCTACCTGGCGGTGCTGACCGGCGCCGTCGCCATCATCGGCGCGGCGGAGGGCATGACTGCGTCGTTCTGGTTCGGCGTCGCCATCGCACTGATCTGCTACAGCGCGGCCTTCGCGGTTTGTCTCTACCCGCCGCCCGGTGCACTGTCGCGTCGTGCGGCGATCGCCGCGACGGGCCTGGTGGTGGCGGGGCAGACGGCGACGTGGGGGACGGCGGTGATCGACCGTGCTCCCAATATCGGAATCTACGAACCTTTGATCGCCACCGCCTACGCGATCTTCGTGACCATCATCTTCCGCAATCACCTGCGGGTGGCCTGGTTCGGGTTCGTCGCTGGCCTGGCCGTGACGCTGCTTCTCGGTCCGCACAGTGGTGACGGCGATTGGTGGACGCCGCTGGAAACCACCAGCCTGGTCGTAGTCCTTGTGGTGTCCGCGGCATCGCTTGCGCTCACGCCGCTGCTCGGTGAGATCGATGCACTCGCGATCCGTCGTCGACGGCTCGCCGCAGACGACGACATCGAGCAGGCTGCTGTCGCGCGGCGCGAGCAACGCATCGACCGCATCGACCGTCGGGTCCGCCCCGTCCTTGAGAACATCGTCGAGACCCGGTCGATCACCGCCGACGACGTCGCCTTTGCGCGACTGGCCGAGTCGCGGCTTCGCGACGGGATCCGCGCCCCGGCGTTCGACACCGCCGCGATTCGCGACGCGGTCTGGCGTGCGCGCGCTCGCGGAGTGTCGGTGACGCTCCTGGACGATGGCGGTCTGCGTGCCCTGGCCGAAGAAGACACCGCGGACTTCCTCGCCGAACTGCTTCCGTTGCTCTGCGCTGAACTGGATGCGCTGGCCGAGGGCGAGATCATCGCCCGCGTGGCCCCAGCGGGCCGTTCGCCCATTGCTACGGTGACCATTGTGCTGCGCGGAACGCGACGGCGTGTGGAGTTCGGCTGTGACGGCCGAGTGGCCCGGGTGGTGCAGGTATGAACGAGCTTCGGATGCAGCGCGGCGCCGCCGTCTGTATGGCGGTGACGACGCTGATCGTCGCCGCGCTGATCCCACTGGGCTGGGCTAATGCGACGTCTATTGTCGACACCTGGTGGGTGCCGGTCAGCGTTGGGCTGGTGGTCGCGGCGGTGGTGGCACTGGCTGCGGAGGCGATCAAGGGGTCTGGGCGCCGCATCGGTCCGCTGGCGGTGATGCTCGGCCTGGCGAACTTCGTCGGGCTGGGGCTGTTCTTTGCCGCGTGGACCGGTGATGCACTGTCGCCGGCCATCGGGTCGCCGCCGCTCTGGCCCGCGAACACCGTCCTCTTGCCTGCCATCGTGCTGGCGACGGTCTACCGGCCGCGGGTCACCGTCATCTACACTGCAGGCGCGCTGCTGCTGCTCGGAACCGCGCAACAGTTCGTGAAGCAGGGCGAGTGGGGCCTGCTCGCGTACACGAACGCCTTGCTGACCGCGTCGCTCATGGGGGTGGTGATCACGATGGAATACGCCGTGATGGCCGCGGTCCGGGCGTCCGATCGCCGCCGGATACAGGTCTTGACAGCGAGTGCGCGGGCGGCGAGCCGAGCGGCACGCAGCGCCGAACGCGAGCGACTCGACGCGGTGGTGCGCGACCGGGTGATCGCCGACCTGCGCGTGGTGTCCGCGGGGGTGCCCGACGTCGACCACCGCGAGCAAGCGGCTCTGACGTTGTCGGCACTCGATGGATTGGAGCAGTCCACGACCGGTGGGCGGACCTCGGAGGTCTCGGCCGCCGAGACGGTTCTGCGATTGCGCGAGGCCGTCAATGCGCTCGGCGACGACACCCATATCGATCTTCAGGTCGCCGACCCCGAAGCGCGCTATCCGTACCCGCTCGTCGAGGCGCTGGTCGACGCGTGCGTCGAGGCGGTGGAGAACGCGGTGCAGCATGCGGGTCGAGACGCGTCTCGCGGTCTCATCGGCGTTCTCGGACCAGACCTGGTTCGGATCAGGATCGTCGACGGCGGCGTGGGCTTCGACCCGCTGCGGGTGCGTCCCGATGGAGCAGGCATCGAACTCGGAATCCGGCAGCGCATGCAGGCCGAACCCGGCGGCGGGGCCTGGGTGGAGTCTGCCGTGGGCGAGGGCGCCATGGTGTCACTGGAATGGCGGCGACCGTGATGCGCGCGCCCCGACCACCGCAGACGATGGTCACCATGCTGGGGCTGAACCGGTCCAGCTTCCGCATCGCGGTCACCATGGTGATGGTGGTCTACGTGGCAGTCGGACTGCTGCTTCCCGATCTGCATCAGCCGCCGCTGGAACAGACGGTGGCGATCGCTGGGTCGGTCGGCCTGGCCGTCGCGCTGTGGCTCACGGCCCGTGGCGACGAGGACCCGATCCGGCTGACGCCGACCGTCGTCGCCGTTCTTCTCGGCGCGGCGTCGGCGGCCGCCGTGTGGTGGTCGCTGCCCGCAGGCCCAGGGAACTGGGTCCGTCCGGGAGCGCCGTTCGTCGCGTACGCGATCGCGGTGATCCTCGTGGCGGTACGGGGGCGCATCGTCTGGGCCTGGATCGGGCTGGTGTTGACGTCCGCGACGGCTGTCGTCGCCATGACGATGTGGGGGTGGGGCAGTGGGACGGCGGCCCAAGTCGCCGTTCGCATGCTGGTGTCGTTGGTGCCCGTCATCCTGGTGATGGCATTCGTCCGGCCGCTGCTGACCTTCTCGAGAGTCCTCGACCGTCGAGAGATCGCGGCGGTCGAGGCCGAGGCAGCGCAGGCGGGCACGGCCCAGCAGCGACGACGGCAACTGGCCGACCTCAACGACGACGTCCGGCCGATCCTCGAGAAGGTCGCGGCGGGCGAGGAGATCTCCGTGGCCGAGGCGGCCCGCGCTCACCTGCTGGAGTACGCGTTGCGGGACGGTGTCCGTGGAGCCGGGTGGATGTCGCCACAGGTCGGCGACGCGGTGAACCGGGCGCGTCGCCGAGGAGTCGAGGTGCGGGTGTTCGACGACCGGACCGCGACCTGCGCTCGGCAGTTCGACGTCGACGTGCTCCGCGCCGAACTGGTCGCCGTGCTCGACGACACGGCAGACGGCGCTGTCACCGCTCGCCTGCTGCCGCGCGGTCGCGACGCCGTCGCAGTGATCGCCGTCAATCAGGAGAATCGGGTGCACCGCTCGTACTGCCGCGTGGCCGGGTCCGGCCACGCACAGTGGGAAGACGAGAACGGCGGCGCCGCCTCGATGTGAGGTCGACGCCGCCGGTCATCGGGGACAGGCTGTGCGGGTCAGCGGCCCATCGAAGTCAGCGTGGTGACGGCCGGACCCGCGAGCTTCCACTCGCCGTCCTTGCGCACCAGCGCCAGATCCAGATCGACCGGCTCCGGGGCGTGCGGCGACTTGACCGCGGTGACGGCGATCGCCTTGTCCTGGCCGTCGGCCTTCACACTTTTCACCGTGTAGACGTCGGGCGTGTACCCGGCCTTCTCGGCGCCCTTGGCGAAGCCGTTCAAGGCCTGCGCGACGCCGGGGAGCGAGGTGTCGAGGACCTTCTCCAGATCGTCGAGCGAGGTGTCGGCGCTGACCGCGGTACGGATGATGACCTGCGCCTGCGCGGCGTCCAGTCCGTCGACGGCCTCGCCGGTGGTCGCGGCGTCGGTGCTGGTGGCCTCGGCGCTCTGCGTCGTGGAAGTGGCAGCGGCGGAATCGTCGTCGCTGCTGCAGGCGGTGAGCACGGTGGCGACGGCGGCCACGGCGACGACCGCGGCAGCGGGGCGGCGGAGCTTACGGGAAATGGTCATGGCTCTCCTTCGAAACGGTTTAGGTTAGCCTAACAGGATCGATTGATCTCACTCGCCGGGCGTGAGCACCGTCGCATCGTCGAAGGTCATCGACAGGTCGGCCACCGAACTCGACATCAGGGCGGTGCGGCCCAGCTGTAGCCGGCGGAGTTCGTCCGCGATGGGATGGTCGCCGAGTGTCAGCGTCGCACCGCCCAGGCGGGTGCGGGTGCCGACGGTCGCGTCCAGTTGCCACGGGGTTCGGCGGGTGATGCCGTCGAGCTGCGAATATGCCTGGAGGACCGCGCCGCCCGCGGCACTCGGGACGGCCAGTCCGTGCTTGACGCGTAGATCGACGATCAGACGGCCGTCCTGACTCACCCGCCCGTGCTTCGTGGGCGAATCGTGGTTGACGTCGAAGTCGGCGAGCACCTTCGGGAAGCCCCAGATGCCGCGCCCGGCCGCCATCGTGAACTCGCCGTCGACGGGCAACTCGTGAATCAGCGCGTGCGCGTCGCCTGCGCCGAGTGCACGAAGCGCGCGCATCGGGGAGGCTGCGGCGCCGGGTGGCTGCATCAAGAAGCAGACGCCGAACTCGTGGTACGGCCCCAAGTCGCCGTCGAGGTACTGGACGAACACCAGCATGGCGAGCGAACGACCGCGACGAATCTCGAGGGGAGCGAGGTCGGTGGCGCCGCGTCGATCGATGGCGGCACGGACGGCGTCGATCGAGGCGGTGTAACCGGCGACGAAGCAGCGGGCCGACCGAATCCGGACCGGCATCGTGATGACCGAATCGAAAACATGATGCACCGAGGAGACTGTCATACGCCTCACGCTACGAGGTCTGATACGCGGCGAGCAGCAGATTTCTGATGGCCAGGCACGGAATCGCAGGAGACTTTCGTCCTATGAACGGAGGAACGGCCCCGGAATTGTCGGAGGAGTCCGATACTTTAAACAAGCCACCACGGTGGGCGAGGGGCGTGAGGAGTGACGAGTTCGATGGACCATCGCAGCAGCGGAACAACAACTGATGTGGGTACCGTGCGGATCGGCATGGTCGACGACCACCAATCGCCGGTCTGGGGCATCGAGCGCATCCTCGAGCGTCAAGACGACCTCACCTTGATCGGGTCGGCGCCGACCGTCGGCGACCTCCTCACCGAGCATCCCGACCTCGACGTCGTCATCCTCGACCTGCGGCTCAACGACGGCACCACCCCGCGAGAGAACGTCAACACTCTGTCCGAACACGGGATCGTGACGGTCGTGTACACCTCGGGTGAGCACCCCGACCTCCTGCGGTCGGCGGCCCGCGCCGGAACGCTCGGCGTGGTGCTGAAATCGGCGTCCGAGGACGAGATCCTGGCAGCGCTCCGCGCCGCGGCCTCCGGCGAGGAGGTCCTCACCACCGAGTGGGCGGCCGCCATCGACGGCGACCCGAACCTGGACGCCGTCGATCTCAGCCCGCAACTGCAACGCGTCCTCACGCTGTACGCGTCCGGCGGCACCTCCGCCAGTGTCGGCTCCGAACTCGGCGTCACCCCGGACACCGTCAACGAGTATCTGAAGCGGATCCGGCAGAAGTACGTCGATGCGGGACGCCCGACGCGCACCAAACTCGACCTCTTCAAGCGCGCCGTCGAGGACGGGTGGCTGCCGATGCCGCACCGCAGCCGCGCGGATTAGAGCACTGGCCGCCGGATACCGATTCCCGAGCGTTCGGTCGTTCGGACGCACTTCGGCTCGCACCCGTGACGTTCTGCGATCGCCGCGCTATGTTCACTGCACGGGGCCAACCCGGCGACTCTACCGGTGAGTCGGATCGCAAAGGTGGGCAGGGAGATTGGACGCTGCCGTCGACGTCGGCGCATCAGAGGATGCGTCCGACGCACTCAAGGCCGTCGCCTCCGGACCCGTTGACTCTGACCGCGCAGCCTCGTCCAGCGAGCACGCACGGATCCTCGTCGCCATGGCGCGCCTCGTCGGCGCCGGTTTCTGCGCGTATCTCCTCACTTCCATTCCGCTGTTCGGCCAACCCCCGGGGCTGGTCGCAGACTGGTTCACCCCGGTCGGAGCGGTCGTCGCCTTCGGTCCGGGCGTCGCGCTCCTCGTGATCGCGTTCATCCCCGCCTGCCATCACCTCATTCCCGTCGCTGCCATCGCCTGCAGCGGGGGCTACCTGCTGGCCTGTGGACTGTGGTTCGTGGCGTGGAACGGCTGGGAGGCCGACGCGGAGCAGGTCACCTGGCTGATGAGCTTCTCCGGCCTTCCGAGTCTGGCCTGGGTGCTGGTCCGCCCGGGACGCGAGGCGGTGGCCGTCCTCATCGTCTGCGCGAGCGTCGCGGCGCTCATCACCGACACCGGCCGCGCCGACGTGATCGAGACGAACGTCGTGATCGAGGCGACGTGGACGATCGTGTTCACCCTGTGTTTCCTGCTCGCTGCCGGCCGCGTCGTCCGCACCGGCCGGCTCCTCGATCACACGCGGGACGGTGCCATGCGTGCGGCCGGTCGGGCAGCGGCCGTCGCCGCGCGCAACACCGAGCGCGCCCGATTCGACGCCCTGATCCACGATCATGTGACCGCCACGCTGATCGCGGCGTACAGCGATCCGGACGAGCCCCGGCTGCCGCACCAGGCGGCCCGCGCGTTGGCCCAACTGCAAGAGGTGGCGACCGGCTCGGTCGACCACGGCGATCTGACCGCGGCCGAGACGCTGGGTCGCCTGCGTGCAGCAGTCACGTCGATCGATCCCGAGATCTCCGTCGTGATCCGGCGCGACGGGGTCGACCCCCAGGATGCGCGCTATCCGTCACCGGTGGTGCGCGCTCTCGGCGAAGCGGTGGGGGAGGCCGTCCGGAACAGCGTGGGGCACGCGGGCCCGGACGCGGAGTGCGCGGTCCTCATCGAGACCGGCCCCGATACGCTGCGCGTCACCGTCGTCGACGACGGTGACGGTTTCGATCCGTCAGCGGTCCCGCCGGAACGCTTGGGGGTCGAAGTCAGCATCCGGCAACGGCTTCGTGAGGTGACCGGCGCTCAGGCGCGATTGAGCAGCGCTCCGGGGGAGGGCACCGCCGTCCAGCTGGGGTGGGAGAGACGGTGACGCGCCCGACCGAGTGGTGGTGGCACCAGCCGCCGCGCAACGACGCCTCCGCGATCATGGGGATGCAGACCGGATTCGCGGCTGCCCTCAGTCTCGGGGTGTGGCTGGTCTGCCTGGTCCTCGGGTTCGCCGCGGGCGGTGTCACCAGTCCGCTCCTGTACCTCGGTGCGATGCTCCTGCTGTTGGCGACCGTCGGAGTGCTGCTCAGTGCACCGCGCGACCCCGTCGTGCTCTGGGCGACCGCCGTCATCGTGATCGTCCCACCGCTCGCGATCGTCGTGGCAGTCCCCGGGTTGACGCATCGCCCGGGCATGGCGTACGTCACCTTGACCGGCATCAGCGCCATCGTCGTCGCCTTCCTCGCCGTCCGTGGGCGCGCTGTCGCGGCGTGGGTCGGATACGGATTGGGCCTGGTGGTCGCACTGCTCGCCGATCAGGTCGCCGGACCGCAGTCGGCGTTGCTCACGATGCAGGCGCCGAACTTGGCAGCGGTGCTGATGGCGACCATCTTCGCTGCGATCGTGCGTCCCCGGGCGCGTCAGTTCTATGGGTTACGCGAGCAGACCGAGCGAGAGGCGGCGGCGCGGTCCGCGGAGGAGGCCACCCTGGCTGTGCGCGACCAGCAACTCTCCCGACTGGACGACGGTGCGCGGCCACTCCTGGATCGAATCGCCACCGACGACGGCCTCACTGCCTCCGAAGTGCAGCGGTGCCGCTTGGTGGAGGCGCAGTTGCGCGATCGGATTCGTGCACCGGGATTCGATTTGCCCGCCGTGGCGAATGCCGTGTGGCGCGCGCGGGCGCGCGGTGCGTCGGTGCTGTTGTTCGACGACTTCGACATCGCGGCGGGCATGCCGGACCCGTCCGCGCTCGGCGAAGTGGTCGATCGGCTGGTCTCGGTGCTGCGCGACGCGGTGAGCGGCGACGAGGTCACTGCGCGGCTACTGCCGCGCGGTCGAACACGGTTCGCGACCGTGTCGGTGGCGCGACAAGGGCGGGTCGTCCGATTCGAGTTCGACGCCCGCGGGCAGGAATCAACGGTCGGGAACCGGCCCTGAACAGGTTGTTCGATAGAACTCCGCGCGACCGGGAGCAGTCGCCATGACCTCATTTCGGGTGTCCCTATTTCTGGGTCTACCGGCATCGGGCGAACCTTCGTAATGTTCTCAGTGATCCTGAGCGATTCTCAGCTTGGGGACGATAAATCATTCGGTCGGGGACTTGCACAGGAGGATCGTTGTGAGCATTGCCGAACTCGAGATCGGAGTCAACGGCGGCATTGCGCCGCACGGGAGCAAGCCCCTCTCGCCGCGGATGAGGAAGCCGCATCTTTCGGTGGCCCCGGAGCCGCTTGCTCCCGCGCTCTCGAGGCGCGAGATCGAGGTGCTTCTGGCATGGATGGCCGCTGAGTCGAAGGAGGATGCAGCCACCAGACTGTTCATTTCGCAGTCGACGGTGAGCACCCACATCTCCCGCATCCGCGCCAAATACGCCGCGGTCGGCCGCCCGGCGCCAACCAAGGCGCACCTCCTCGCTCGCGCTCTCCAGGACGGATACACCACACTGGAAGCGTGGTGACGCGCACCTTCTCCAAGAGCGCTCGCCCGCCGCCCGACTCTCGGGACGGCGGGCGGCGGCGTTTCGTGCGCCCGGTGGTCGCTGCTCTCAGTGAGTTGGAGCGCGTCCAGATCTCCCTGGCGAGGTTCGTCGGCGGCGGTTATGTGGTCTACGCGCTGCTGGTGATTCCGCAGATGGTGACCGAGGCCGTCGACATGGTTCCGACGTGGTACCCGCCGATCGGCGCGGTGCTCGGGTTCGGGCCCGGGCTGGCGCTGCTGGCCGCCTCGCTGGTTCCGCGGTGGCGTCGTGCGATGCCGATGCTGGTGGACGCCTGCACCCTCGGTCTGATCGCGGCGGCCGTGCTGTGGCTGGTCGTCGCCCAAGGTCCAGGTGAGCACGCAGCCGTATGGGTCCTGGACTTCGCCGGCTTGGTCGGCGTGACCCTCGTCCTGCGACGATCTGTCGCGCTCTCGATCGCGGCGTTGGCGACGGGCAAACTGCTCGGCGCGGCCGTCGCCGTGACCGGAGTGCCCGATGCGGACCTCTGGTCGGCGATCGAGGAAGCGCTCTTCGGCATCGTCTTCAGTTCGGTGTTCATTCTGGTGATCAGCCAGGTGCTGCGATTGAGCGCAGAGCTGGACGCATCGCGGTCGGCCACCGAGCGGACGCTGGCGCGCGGCGTCGCCAACGTTGAGTTGGCGCGTGTCGATGCGCTGATTCACGACCACGTCCTGTCGACGTTCGTCGCCGTCGCCGCCGATCGGGACGATCCACGGGTGGTGGCACAGGCTGCGGCCGCGCTCGCGGCCATCGACAAACTGGTCGACGATGACGGTGGGGTCGGCGAGATCGACGGCCCCGAGTTCGTCGCGCGGCTCCGCGCAGTGCTCGCAGGCGTCGACGGCGATCTTGCGGTTACCGTCGAGGTCTCCGGTGACGCCGCCGTGATGCCGTCCGACGCCGTCGCCGCCATCGCCGAAGCTGCGGCCGAAGCGACTCGCAACAGTATCCTCCACGCGGGCCCGGACGCCCAACGGGCGGCGTTCATCGGCGTCTCCGCAGACCTGGTCCAGGTCGTCGTCACCGACGACGGTGTCGGGTTCGACCCCGACGCCGTGCCGAGCGATCGGCTCGGCGTGGCCCTGAGCATCCGGCACCGGGTCGGTTCACTCTCGGGCGGCAATGCCGCCGTCATCACCAGCCCCGGCAACGGGTGCACCGTCCGCCTGCGGTGGACTCCGCCGGCGGGAGGCATCCGATGATCGGCGGGGCCGGATCGTCCGGTGACGACGTCGCGTCCATCCTGCAGTTGCGGACACCGCAGGGTGCCGCCGTCGCCCTCCTGGCGTGGACGGCGTTCGTGGCCCTCGCCGCGACGAGCGGCGGGGTGCAGGAACCGGTGGTCCTCGCGCTCGGATTCGGCTCGCTCGGTCTCGGCTGGGCGCTGATCATCGGATCGCCGGGCGATCCGATGCGCATGATCGACGCTGTGACGACTGCCGTCAGCGGGGCACTCGCGTCAGCGCTGGCCGTGACGGCGATGGAGGTGACCGACCGCGGCGGACTCCTGGCACTCGGCGCGGCGCCCGCCGTGACGTTCGCACTCCTGGCGGTGCGCGGGCGGACCGCGCTCGCCTGGGCCGGGGGCATCGCGTGTGCGACGGCGATCGTCGGCGCAGCCGCGATCCGCGGTGTCGACCTCGCAGGGGTCGTCTCGATTCTGGTCCCCGGCACGTTCGGCGTGCTGGCGATGGCCACCTTCTTCGCGCTCCTCATCCGGCCTCGGGCTCAACAGATCGCCGCACTCCGTCGACGAGAGGAACGGGACGGCGACGTGGAGAGCGTCCGTCGGGTCCGGGACGCAAGGGTCGGCCGACTGCACAGTCAGGTACGACCGCTCCTGGAGTACATCGCGGCCGGTGAACCGCTCAGCGACGAGGATGTGGCGAGGTGCCGACTGGTGGAGGCGGGTCTCCGCGACCGGATCCGGGCGCCGGGGCTGGACGTGGCTGCGATATCCACGGCCGCGTGGGAGGCGCGGGCCCGCGGCGTCCGGGTGGTCCTGCTCGACGACCGTGACGCACCCTGCTGGGGTGGGGAGACGGTGGTGCTCGAGGAACTGCGAGCCGCTGCGGTCGGTGCTCTCGACGGCGCGCAGGTCGGCGCCCAAGTCACGGTGCGGCTGGTGCCGGCCGGGCGATCACTGGTCGGGACCATCGCGATCGCGGAGGACGGTCAGGTGCGCCGCACTGAGTTCACCGCGGACGATTCGACTCCGACCCCTCCGTCCGGCGCAGGTCCCTAGAGTCTCGCGCCGACGAGATCCGGTGCCAGGATTTGTCTACAATGAGATACATGCCCGCGAAGAGTCCACAGGTCAGCGATCGCACGCAGCGCGCCCTCAGCGCACTGGGCACGGCGTTGCGCACACGGCGCAAGGAGTTGGGTGTGACTGCAGCGATGACCGCGGAGTCGGCAGGGATGTCTCGGGTCACGCTGCATCGCGTCGAGTCCGGCTCCGCTTCGGTCACCGTCGGTGCCTACGCCAACGCTGCTGCCGCGCTCGGGATGCAGCTGACCTTCGGCGACCGAACGCCCGACGGTCCCGCCGCAGACGCCCCGGGCCCGGCGCGCGCGGTGCCGGGGAACGTTCGCGTCGGCGACTATCCGCAATTGCGGGCGATCTGTTGGCAACTCGGCCAGGGCGCTGAACTGTCTCGCGAAGAGGCCTTGCACCGGTACGAACGCGGGTGGCGTCACGTCGACCAGGATGCGATGACCGACCGTGAGCGCACCTTCATCCAGGGGCTCGCTGACGAGTACGGCGGGGGACTTCTCCTTGTTTGATCGACCGCATCACAATCGGGTCGCCCGCATCCTCGAAGCGTTCGACGGCGGTCTCCTGGCCCAATCATGCTGCTACTTCGGTGGCGGCACCGCGATTGCATTGCGCTACGGTGAATTCCGCGAATCCGTCGACATCGACCTCCTGGTCTCGGATCGTGGTGGCTACGGTTCGCTTCGGGAACGTGTCCATCAGGCACGGTCTATCAATGCACTGACGATCCACCCATTGACCGAGCTGCGCGTGCCCATCACCGATCAGTACGGCGTCCGCACCATCGTCGAGGTCGATAGCGAACCGATCAAGGTCGAGATCGTGGCCGAAGGCAGAATCGAGCTGGAGCACCCAGCTGCTCACGACGAGATCTGTGGCATCACTACGCTCACCGAACTCGACATGGCGACCACCAAACTCCTCGCCAATTCAGACAGATGGACCGACACGGCCGTTCATGCCCGAGACCTCATCGACCTGGCGATGATGGAACCGAGCGCAGACCTGTTTCACCTGGCGGTGAGCAAAGCGGAGACCGCTTACCGCTCGTCGGTGATCACGGACCTGACCAGGGCGATCGGCTACCTGCGCGACAATCCGCGTCGCCTCGACGAGTACATGACCGCACTCTCCATGCACACGACGGCCCCCGCGGTGCTCTGGCAGCGCATCAGCCGCCTGCAGCGCATCTGAAGGGCGAGGGAGCCGGCCGTGTAGGCGCACGTGCATTCGTGCTGGTCCGCACGGTTTACCGCGGGCGAACTGATTTTGCAGAGGGGTCCGCGGTGGCCTACACTAGACCGGTTGCCTGCAGCGCGTGCGCTGCGAGTCGACTGGTGAACCCACTGAAACCGACCCGAGTTCTCGGGGAAGTCCCAGGCAGGCACCTGTTTCGATGGTGACAGACCGTGTGCGTCGGGTCGGAAATCCGGCGGACATAAGTATCCAGGTCAAGGAGACTAACGCAGTGATTCAGCAGGAATCGCGGGTGCACGTCGCCGACAACACCGGTGCAAAGGAAATTCTCTGCATCCGTGTGCTCGGCGGATCGTCGCGCCGCTACGCCGGCGTGGGCGACGTCATCGTCGCCACTGTTAAGGACGCCGTCCCCGGTGGAAACGTCAAGAAGGGTGAGGTCGTCAAGGCCGTCATCGTGCGCACCGTCAAGGAGCGCCGTCGCCCGGACGGTTCGTACATCAAGTTCGACGAGAACGCCGCCGTCCTTCTCAAGAACGACAGCGACCCGCGCGGTACCCGCATCTTCGGTCCGGTGAGCCGCGAGTTGCGCGACAAGAAGTTCATGAAGATCGTTTCGCTCGCACCGGAGGTGATCTAACCCATGAAGATTCACAAGGGTGACACTGTCATCGTCATCGCGGGCAAGGACAAGGGTGCCAAGGGCAAGGTCATCGAGGCCTACCCGAAGCGTGAGCGCGTCCTCGTCGAGGGCGTCAACCGCATCAAGAAGCACACCAGCGCCTCGGCCAACGAGCGCGGTGCGGAGTCCGGCGGCATCGTGACGCAGGAGGCTCCGATCCACGTGTCGAACGTGATGATCGTCGACGCCGACGGCAACCCGACCCGCGTCGGCTACCGCCGCGACGAGGAGACCGGCAAGAACGTCCGTATCTCCCGCAAGACCGGGAAGGACATCTGATTATGACCACCTCTGAGAAGGTCCAGCCCCGCCTCAAGGCCAAGTACCGCGAGGAAATCAAGGGCAAGCTGAACGACGAGTTCAACTACGCCAACGTGATGCAGATCCCGGGCGTCGTCAAGGTTGTCGTCAACATGGGTGTCGGCGACGCCGCCCGTGACGCCAAGCTGATCAACGGTGCGGTCGCCGACCTGGCGCTCATCACCGGTCAGGCGCCGGAGATCCGCCGCGCACGCAAGTCCATCGCACAGTTCAAGCTGCGCGAGGGCATGCCGATCGGCGCCCGCGTCACCCTCCGCGGTGACCGCATGTGGGAGTTCCTCGACCGACTCGTGTCGATCGCCCTCCCGCGTATCCGTGACTTCCGCGGCTTGAGCGACCGCCAGTTCGACGGCAACGGCAACTACACGTTCGGTCTGAACGAGCAGTCGATGTTCCACGAGATCAACATCGACTCCATCGATCGTCCGCGCGGTATGGACATCACGGTCGTCACCACGGCCACCACGGACGACGAAGGCCGCGCACTGCTTCGCGCTCTGGGCTTCCCGTTCAAGAGCAACGACGCTAAGGACAACTGACATGGCAAAGAAGGCTCTGGTCAACAAGGCCAACAAGAAGCCCAAGTTCGCCGTGCGGGGCTACACGCGCTGCAACAAGTGCGGCCGCCCGCACTCGGTGTACCGCAAGTTCGGCCTGTGCCGCGTCTGCTTCCGCGACATGGCACACGCAGGCGAACTGCCGGGCGTGCAGAAGTCCAGCTGGTGACTTCTCGCCGCTGAGGCATAGCTAGACACAAGGCTCCGCTTCCCCGTTGGGGAAGCGGAGCCTTTGGCGTAGGAATCCAACGTCGGAGACGATTTCATCTGATGATGGGATTGCTGGTATACCGCTTCCTGGATAATGTGGGCGTGTGGGGTTTTGTTCTACGTCGGGGCTCTTCGCAGACCGATTGTTGTTGATTAGTCCGAGAGGTACATCGTGAAACTGAGCCTCGTCATTCCTGTTTACAATGAGGAGTCGTCAATCGGTGACTGTCTGGAAAGTGTGGCAAGACAGCAGCGCCAGTTTGACGAGTGCGTTGTAGTCGACAATCGATGTTCCGATAGCACAATGGATATTGTGCGCGAGTATCAAAACCGTATTCCTTTAAAACTGGTGTATGAATCGAGACCTGGAGTGGTTTGGGCCCGGGAAGTGGGATTTGAGGTGGCTACCGGTGATATTCTTTGCCGAATTGACGCCGATACTCGCCTCGGGCCGCAATGGTCTCGCCGAGTGGAGGAGTTCTTTGAAAAACATTCGGACTATTCGGCTGTCACTGGAATTAACTATACGTACGATACCCCTATTGATGGGTATGTCGAACGCAGTGTGAAGTCGGCGGCT
Source organism: Gordonia hydrophobica NBRC 16057 (assembly GCF_001592365.1). Lineage (GTDB taxonomy): Bacteria > Actinomycetota > Actinomycetes > Mycobacteriales > Mycobacteriaceae > Gordonia > Gordonia hydrophobica. The sequence continues at coordinate 65,069 of NZ_BCWU01000016.1, read as the reverse complement.
GCTAAGTCGATCAGGAATGGTGCTACGGCCACAGAGACTCTGTGCGGGAACAATATGGCCATTCGGGCTGACAGTTGGAGTGATGCTCGGAAGTTTCTGCTTAACGCGCCGAACACTCACGAAGATGTTGACCTCTCCCTGGCGTTAGCGAAGGCCGGTGGACGCTCCGCGCTGTTCCCTGCATTGGTCGGTGTAGCGTCGGGGCGGAGGTTCGCAGAGCCGTTGATCGACAACGTGCGGTACCTTTACGCAAACTACCGTACCGCTAGAATGCATGGAGACTGGGGTGTCCTGTTTCGGATGTTGCTGCTTGCCCCGGTCAACATTGTATTCCTTCTTGTTATGAAGGTTCTGGTTGCTCCGTTCGATCCTGATTCGCGGGCGTGGCGTCCCTTCCGCTCGGTACGGAAAAGGCGTGTCTCTCCAGTCACTGGGGTTCGTAGGTGACCCATCCACGATGGCCATCCCGGGCGGCGATGCCAATAGGCCTTTTCGCAAGCGAGAGCACGCGGAATCTTCTTGGCTTGAGGCAGGGCGCGTGAACGGGCTCAGTTCCCGGAGTGAGCCGCCGATGAGGATCGCTGATGCCCACTAGACAGTTCTTGATTCGCGACTACGGGACGTGTGCCAATATTTCTTCAAGTTCGCTGTGCAACACCTCTATGTACCCGTCGAAGTCGCGAATATTATCGGCGTCGGCGACAATTCCGATGGTGAGGCTGTTTCCGATACTGGAGACAGTGTGATTGAGGCGGAGGCCATCGGTGACCGGGCTGATCCCGAAATTGGCGACAACCGGTGCTGAGCAAAGCTGCCAATCGCTTGCACTGCCTTTGGGGATAGTGCTGACCTTCAACTGAGTGAGGTTAGGTTTTGTCGTTCGGCTGTTGCGCCTGCTTTGAACTCGGCTGAGTGCGCGATAGATGAATCCAGGCAGTCTGGGCAATGGGTTCGCGGCCAGCTCGGCGAAACCTGGCAGTTCGAACCGTGCACGTTCGGAACGCACTGCGCGATGAATGACCTGTGCGCGTTCAGGCAACTGCAACGTACTGTGAAGAGGAACGACACCGATGGCGACTGCGTTGCGTGATTTAGGGTCTACGGCGCTACGGATTGATACCGGAACTGATGCCAGTAGCGCTTCTGGGTCATCGAGATGCCGACTGACAGCCCTGCCAACCGCGCTTAAGACGAGGTCGTTCACACTGACCGCACCGAGATTGTGTGCAGCCGCGCGGAGAGAATCGATCGAACAACTCACAACGGAGACGGCGCGGCCCTTCCCGATCGGACCGTTCAGAACGGTCGCTCTGGGTGCGTGTGGTGGCATTGACCATTCGCCAGACTTGCGTGCGGCAGTGATCTGGCGAGTATGACGCAGTAGCCGCATTACGTCGGCTGCAACGACGAATGGTCGCAGTGGTAGCCGTACGATCTCGACGGCTGTCGCCCGGGCGCGAGACAGAGACTTGCTCGCGGTGTAGCTCTGCAGTTCAGGCGTGAATAATGCCTTGGCAATTCGGGCTGAGCCAAGGCCGTCGGTCATGCAATGGTGGAAGCGGAGCACAACGACGATGTGACGTGCGGCCTTTTCGAAAGTTGGGACCCTGCGGAGAATCGCTATGCTCCAGAGTGGCCGATCATAGTCGAATGGAATCTCGTGAAGGTCAGCGAGCAATGAACAGACATCGTTCCAGTCTTGTTCTGGCCGCTCCCTGATGTGAGAGAACACGTCGAATTCGGGAGCATCCGACCAATAGGCGTCGCCGATGTCGCCATATGATCGAACGAGTCGCTGTCGCATCTCGGGAATTCCGTGCGCGCGTCTACCGAGCCACTCGATGAGATCGTCGGTCGAGACATCGGACTCAGGGAATGTGTACGCGGTCACAATCGATGGCCGATTCTTGCTCGAGTCTGTGAGTGCGTGGATTGCGTCCTGGGGTGTTGCTCGGATCGTAGACATGAGGTCACCGTAGTCTGTTCGGACTACAGTCGGCCGCGAGGTAACGCCATCTGTGGCCGTGCCGGTCGACCCTGGGATGTTTCGGACGTGTGCCGGGAGTAGGCCGTACGTGTCGTCAGTGCGAATGCTGGCTCGCAAGCGGATTGTCGTCGGGGATAGCATCACAAGAGACTGTGCCGAGTACCGAAATCGAGTTACCTCAGGGAGTACATACGTGGTCGGTTCGTGGCTGGCGGCGCCGGTGGTCAACGACGCCACGTCTGCGCTCAACTTCGGCGGGGAACTGATCGGGACCATCGCGTTCGCGGCGTCGGGTGCGCTGCTGTCGGTGCGTCGCGGGCTCGACATCGTCGGCATCATCCTGCTTGCCGGGGCCACTGCTCTCGGCGGCGGAATCATCCGCGATGTGATCATCGGTAAGATCCCGCCCACCGCATTCACCGACCTGTGGCTGATCGGCACGGCGGTCGGGACGGCCCTGGTGATCTTCTTCTGGCAGCCGCCGGCACGGTTGACGAGATGGCCGTTGGACGTGACCGACGCCGTCGGCCTGGGGATGTTCGCCGTGCTCGGGACGGTGACCGCGTATCAGCACGGGCTGTCGGCTCCGGCGGCCGCAATGCTCGGCCTGACGACCGGCGTGGGCGGCGGCATCATCCGCGACGTGCTGTCTGGACACGTTCCCGCCGTGCTGCGCCCGAACGAGCACCTGTACGCCATCCCCGCCTCCGGTGGGGCGGCAGCGACGTCGGCACTCCTGTACTTCGACGTCTACCAGGCGTGGATGGGATGGATCTGCGCCGCAGCAGTGATCGCCGTGCGCATCGGGTCACTGAAGTTCGGTTGGCACGGTCCGCGTCCCTGGTACACGACGCGGGATCGGTCCGAAGGGGACTGAGGTCACCTCGCGGCGTGAGAACTTCACCCTTGACGTGCGAACGTGGCACTCTCAAAGGTGTGGAATCCAACCTGAAGCGCGCCACGGTGATCACCGTGTCCGACCGGTCTTTCGCTGGCGAACGCGAAGACTTCTCCGGCCCGCTCGCGGCCGAACTTCTCGGCGCGGCAGGGTGGACCGCCGAAGTGATCGTGGTGCCCGACGATCAGACGGCGATCTCCAGCCTGATCGTCGAAGTGGTGGAGGCAGGCGCCCAGTTGGTCGTGACGACCGGCGGCACCGGAGTCGGCCCGCGGGACGTGACGCCGGAGGCGACGGCGTCGCTGCTGACCCTGGAACTGCCCGGAGTCGCCGAAGAGATCCGCCGCGTCGGGATCGCGTCGCTGCCGCAGGCGATGCTCTCCCGCGGCGTCGCAGGCATGCGGCGGGGAGCGCTGGTGGTCAATCTCGCCGGATCGACCGGCGCGGTGCGCGATGGTGTCCCGGTGGTCATCAGCGTTGCGCAGCACGCCGTGGATCAGGCGGCCGGAGGCGATCACTGATGATCACCGTCGCCGCGATCAGCGACACCGACCTCGACGTCGCCGCGCACCTGGCCGCAGTCGCGGCCCCGGATGCCGGTGCGACCGCCGTGTTCGTCGGGACGGTCCGCGACAACGATCCCGATGCGCAGGGGACAGTCGTCGAGCTGGAGTACAGCGCGCACCCCGACGCGGACCGATTCCTCCGGGAGATCGTCGACGGACTGGATCGGCCGGATGTGCGGATCGCCGTGAGCCATCGCGTCGGGACGCTCGGCATCGGTGGCGTCGCAATCGTCTCAGTGGTGTCGTCGGTACACCGGGCCGAGGCGTTCGAGATTAACCGCGAACTTGTCGAACGGGTGAAGGCCGAGCTGCCGATGTGGAAGAAGCAGGTCGAGAGCGACGGTTCGCACAGTTGGGTGGGATTGGGGAGAGTGATGACATGACGGCCCTGGTCGACACGTTCGGACGGGTTCATCGAGACCTGCGGATCTCGCTGACCGACCGCTGCAACCTCCGCTGCACCTACTGCATGCCCGCCGAGGGGGTGCCCTGGATTCCCAAGCCCGAACTGCTCACCACCGACGAGATCGTCACGCTCGCCAACGTGTTCGCGCGCCTCGGGATCGTCGAGATCCGGCTGACCGGCGGTGAACCGCTGCTGCGCCCCGACCTGGTCGAGGTGGTGCATCGGCTGTCCCGGATCGAGGGGGAGCATGGTCCGCTTCGGATCTCGATCACCACCAACGGCATCGGTCTTGCCCGACTCGCGCAACCGCTCGCCGAGGCCGGGTTGGAACGCTTCAACATCAGCCTCGACACCCTGCGCGCGGACCGCTTCGCAGCGTTGACCCGACGCGACCGGCTCGACGACGTTCTGGCAGGCATCGACGCCGCCCGCGCCACCGGGCTGAAGCCGCTCAAGATCAACACCGTCGCGATGCGCGGGACCAACGACGACGAACTGGTGGACCTGGTCCGCTTCGCTCAACAGCACGAGGCGCAGTTGAGGTTCATCGAGCAGATGCCGCTCGACGCGGGCCACATCTGGTCGCGCGTGACGATGGTGACGGGACAGGAGATCCTCGAGACCCTGTCCATGGAGTTCTCCCTCCAGCCGTGCGAGGGGCGTGGGTCCGATCCGGCGCAGCGGTTCGTCGTCGACGGGTCTGCCACCACGGTGGGGGTCATCGCCTCGGTGACCGCACCGTTCTGCGGCGCGTGCGATCGCGTCCGCCTCACGGCCGACGGTCAGTTGCGCAACTGCCTGTTCGCGCGGGATGAGTCTGATCTGCGGACTCTGCTGCGCGCGGGGGCGACCGCCGACGACATCGAAGCGACGATCCGCGCCTCGGTCACGGCCAAGCGGGCAGGCCACGGGATCGATGATCCGGGATTCTTGCAACCGGATCGCCCGATGTCAGCGATCGGCGGATAGCGGCGGGGCCTCCGCCCGCAAACTTCTGCTCCTATCGGACGGGCTGCCGGAATATTGTCGGAGGCGTGCGCTGACAGCGCAAAAGTTTCGCTGTCTCGGCGAGTTGTGGAACCGAAGCCGCAGCGGCCGCGTCCAATCTGTATGAAGGATTCGGGCGTGTACACGCGGCGGGAGCTGGCAGCGAAGGGCATCGACAACAAACTGTTGGCGGCACTGCTGAAGAGCGGGGATCTGATTCGGTTGCGACCGGGGTGGTTCGCGATCAGATCGCATGATGCGAACGTGGCGTCGGCGGTTCGAGACGGCGGAGTTCTCACCTGCGTGGACGCACTGACGTTCCATGAGGCGTGGGTCCCGCCAGGCCACGACCGGCGCCTTCACTTGCGGCGGAACCGCGGGATGCGCGGGAAGAACAAAGCCTGCACACCGTTGGTCGGTTCACTGCCGACAGCCCGATGCGCGGTGGACTCGGTGGAGGCGGCCTTGCTGTGCGCAGCGCGATGTCTGGAGATGGACGAATGGATTGCTGTCTGCGACTCGTACCTACACAGCGGCGCCACAACTTTCGAAGACCTCAAGGCGTGCTTCGGGGACTCCGGCGCCGTGGTCCGCGAGTGGCTGGGACGCACGGATGGCCGCTGCATGTCCGGGACCGAGAGCATGACGCGAGTTCGACTGCAGTCACTTGGCTTCGACGTGGTGGTCCAACCGGCGATCCCCGGCGTGGGCTTGGCCGATCTGCGGGTCGGCATCTTGGTGCTCGAATGCGACAGCATGCTCTACCACTCCTCCAAAGAGGACTACGAGCGTGATCGGCGTCGTGACCGCCAGACCATGATCGACGGGTGGCTCACGCTGCGCCTGACCTACGACGACATCATCTACGGCTGGGACCAGACACTGGCGGACATTCGGGCGATCACCAAGCGGGACCGACACCGCGCGCGGTCACGTGAGGCAAAGGCACTCGTCGAAAGATCTGTCCGAATGACGACCTCCGAGGGAACTCTGCCCTCGGAGTGAGCGATCAGAGCAGGAAGATTGTGATCGCGACGTGTGGCAGAACCGACCGACCGTCGAATGTGTCCCATCGGTGTGAAGATTGAGATCGAGCGATCGGTGGCGACGAATCAGCGCATCGGTTGAGTGGTTGTGCTCGACGCGGCTTGAGTGACCGCGGCGGTCTCGACACGCTCTGTGACTTCGTCCCCGAGCGGCTCGACCAGCGTGGGGTGGTGTGGCTCGGCCAGTGGCTAGGTCAGGCTGGGAGGGGTTGCGGCTCGAGCAGCGTGGGGTGAGCGCCTACCCGCCTGCGAACGGCGGGAGGAGATCGACCGTCGCGGCGGCGGCGGCGAACGTCTCATCCGTGGCACGGGTGCCGTCGACCAACACTGAACAGGCCGTCAGGACGCGGGCGAACTCCGGGCCGTGCTCGTCCGACAGGCGTTGCTTGAGCTCGCCGACGGTCAGGGCGCCGTCGAACGACTGCTCCTTACGGCCCGCGGCTTCCGCCGCGCCGGCGAAGTAGCGGATGATCACTCAGGCGCTTCCTCACGGGCCTGTTCCTTGGCCTCGACCAACGCGCGGACCTTGGCGGCGGCGTCGTCAGCGCTCATCCCGTTCGCGACGGCCAGACCGATCAGGTAGGTGGTGATGGGGCCGGCGGGCCGCAGGACGGCGTGCGCGACATCTCGGGTCACCTCGAGCAGAAGCGCGGTCGGCACCTCGGTCTCGGCGAGCCCCAACGCGGGGGCGAGCTCGGCGGCCCACCGGTCCAGGCCGGGCGGATACGTGGTCATACGGGATCCTCCTGATCTCGGTACTGCTCTACGTCGTCCCAGGTGTCGAGGTCCAGTGTGGCACCGACCCGGTCCGCGATGGTGTGGATGCTCATCACGGCCAAGAGTCGGCGCATCGACACGCCGGCGACCTCGGGCAGGGCGTCCAGGGCGCTGCGCAGCGACGACAGTCGGTAGCGGCCGGCCAGCCACTGCTCTCGCCCGGTCTGGTCGGTGAGGATCACGCCGTCGGCATCCTCGGGGATCGGCACGTCACGCAACTGCGCGACGATGAGTTCGGCGCGGGGGAGGTCGCAGGCCAGCAGCCACGTCTCGGCCGGCGAATCGGTGTCCGCGAGGGCAGTGATGGCAGTGGCGACGCCGGCGACCGGCCCGCCGAACGGCGGATCCTCCTGCACGACGATCACTCCGCTCCGCGCGATGGACGGCGGGCCGACGGCGATCACCGGCGAGGCTCCGGAGACGGCGGCGTACGCGGCGTCGATCAGCGGTCGACCGTCGACGTCGATCGCAGCCTTGTCGGCGCCGCCCAACCGACTGGCACGACCGCCGGCGAGGATGATCGCGGCGATCATCGGACCCAGTCGCCGCTCTTGCCGCCGGTCTTGCGCAGCAGTCGGATGTTCTCGATCTCGACGGACTTGTCGAGTCCCTTGACCATGTCGACCAGGGCGAGCGCGGCGACGCTGACCGCGGTCAGCGCCTCCATCTCCACCCCGGTGCGGTCGGCGGTGCGGACCGTCGCGGAGACGGTGACGCCCTCGTCGCCGATCTCCAGGTGGACGCTCGCGCCGTGCACGCCGATCACGTGCGCCAGCGGCAGCAGGTCGGGAGTCCGCTTGGCCGCAGCGATCCCGGCGATCCGCGCGACGGCGAGGACGTCGCCCTTCGGCACGGTGCCGTCGCGCAGGGCAGTGACGATCGGCGGCGAACAGCGGACGAACCCGGCGGCGGTGGCGCTGCGAACCGTCGGCGCCTTCTCGGTCACGTCCACCATGCGGGCCTGGCCCGCCGCGTCGAGGTGGGTGAAGTGCTGGTCGCTCACTCGAGCACCATCACCGTGATCGGATCGCCTTCGGCCACATCGTCGACGGCAGCGGGCACCAGGGCGAGCGCGGAGGCGTCGGCGAGGCTGGTCACCAGATGGGAGCCGCTCCCGCCGCGGGAGGCGGGACGGACGGTCTCGTCGTCGTAGACCACCGGCAGAATCTGCATCCGGTCCGACCGCCGCCGCCACCCGACGGAGGCGCGGCGGGTGATGCGCGGACGGTCGATGTCGTGGTGTCCGGCCAGCTGGCGCAGCGCGGGGCGGACGAACATCTCGAACGACACCGCGACACTGACCGGGTTGCCTGGCAGGCAGAAGACCGGGACGCCGTCGTCGGTGAGCCCGAAGCCCTGCGGCTTGCCCGGCTGCATGGCGACGGTGGTGAACTCGATGCTCCCGACGCCGTCGAGGACCGCCTTGACGACGTCGAAGGCGCCGACGCTGGCGCCGCCGGTCAGGACGATCACGTCGGCGTCCAGTCCGGCGAGGACCGAGTTCAGGGCGTGCTCGTCGTCGGGCACCCGGGTCACGCTGCACACCTGCGCACCCGCCTGCTGGACGGCCGCGGACAGCAGGATGGAGTTGGACTCCGGGATCTGACCGCGTTCGGGACTGCCCGACGGATCGATGAGCTCGGAGCCGGTGGAGATGATGGCGACGCGCGGCTTGCGTTGGACGCGGATGATCTCGTGCCCGGCGGAGGCGATCGCCGACAACTGCCACGGGCCGAGCACGGTGCCCGCGGCGACGGCGACGGATCCGGCCGCGGTGTCCTCTCCGGCGCGACGGATGTGGGCGGCTTTGCGTGGCCGTTCGGTGATGACGATGGCCTCCGGCGCGTCGGCCCGGACCTGCGTGCCGAGGTCGGTGTGCTCCAGCGGCACGATCGCGTTCGCATCGGACGGGACGGGTGCACCGGTCATGATGCGTACCGCTTCGCCGGGACCGATCGGAGGATCCTCGGCGCTGCCCGCGGGGACATCGGCGACCACTCGCAGGGTGGCGCCGACGGTGGCATCGGCGCGGCGCACCGCATAGCCGTCCATTCCGGAGTTGTCGAAAAGCGGTACCGGCCACCGGTTCACGACGTCGTCGGCCAGCACGAGGCCGGTGGAATCGATCGCCAACTGGCCGATGGCGGCCAGCGGTTCGGTGGCAGCGAGAATGCGTGCGCGGTGTTCGTCGACGGTGATCACTTCGGCCCCCGAAGGGCGGCAGCAGCCATGACGCAAGCCTAGCCTGCCTGCGGCCGACCGCGAGCGATCACACGGTCGGAAGGCGGGAGGGCCACACACGATACAACCGGACCGGAGGCAGGGCCGCCGATGTGGGACGAAAGTCGCAGATGCGGGCCTAAGCGTGCGAACAACCTGTGATTGCGGATAGATTCTCTCAGTGTGACCGCATTTCGGATTCGCGAAGCTGCCGAGCTCCTCGGCGTCAGTGACGACACGCTGCGCCGGTGGACCGATCAGGGGCGCCTCCCGTCCCAGACCGACGACAGTGGACGCGCGGTGATCGACGGCGCCGATCTCGCCGCGTTTCTGACCGCCGAGGAGACCGCGCAGCACGACCCGATCGACCGCGCGACCAGTGCCCGCAACCGGTTCGTCGGCATCGTCACCCACGTGCAGTCCGATCCGGTGATGAGCCAGGTGGAGATGCGGTGCGGACCGCATCGGGTGGTGTCGCTGATGTCCACCGAGGCCGTGCGCGAGCTGGGACTGGAGATCGGATCGCTCGCCACCGCCACCGTGAAGGCGACGACCGTGGTCGTCGAAACGCAGACAGGAGCTCGTGCATGACCAAGAAACTGCTCGCCCTCCTCTCTGCCTTGGCGCTGGTGCTGGCGGGGTGCGGCGGAACCAGCGACGACAGCCAGGCAGACGGCGGCGCGATCACGATCTTCGCGGCAGCGTCACTGCAGGGTGTCTTCGACGACCTCGCCGAACAGTTCCACACGGCCAACACCCAGTACTCGGTGGCACCGATCGTCTACGACGGCTCGCAGGCCCTCGCCACCCAGATCGTCGAAGGCGCCGACGTGGATGTGGTCGCCTTCGCCAACGAGTCGAGTCTGACGCCGGTCACCGAGAAGGGCATCACCGACGCGGGCACGATCTTCGCGACCAACACCCTGCAGATCGCTGTCGCCCCGGGCAATCCCAAGAACATCACCACCCTCGCCGATCTCGCCAAGCCCGGCGTGAGCACGGTGTTGTGCGCGCCCGCGGTGCCCTGCGGCAAGGCGTCACAGACCCTGCTCGGCAATGCGAAGGTGACGGTCACGCCGGTCAGCGAGGAGACCAACGTGACCTCGGTCGTCACCCGCGTGAAGCAGGGCGAGGCCGACGCCGGGCTGGTCTACAAGACCGACGTCGCCGCGGCCGGAGACGCTCTGACGGGCATCACTCCGGACGGTGCCGACGCGGTGGTCAACCGGTACCCGATCGCCGTGACCAACAACGCGCCGTCGGCTGCCGCCGCGCAGGCGTTCGTCGACTTCGTCCTCTCCGAGACTGGACGAAAGGTCCTGGAACAGTACGGTTTCAACGTGCCGTGACCATTCCCAAACCCCTCTACGTTCCCGCCCTGATCGCGCTGGCGCTGCTCGTCGCGCCGATCATCGGGCTGGTCTCGAGGGTGCGGTGGAGCACGCTCGGCGAGGACTTGTTCTCCTCCGCGTCGATGACGGCGTTGGGCCTGTCGCTGGTGACGGCCGCGTGTGCAACAGCTGTCTGCGTCGCGCTCGGTACGCCGCTGGCGGTGATGATCGCGCGCTCACCCCGACGGCGGGCATCGGTGTTGCGCGCGGTGGTGTTGATTCCCCTGGTGCTGCCGCCGATGGTCGGCGGCTTGGCCCTGTTGGCCCTGCTGGGGCGGTCGGGACTGGTCGGGAAACCGTTGTTCGAGGCGACCGGATACAGCCTCCCGTACACGACCGCCGCGGTGGTCGTGGCGCAGTCGTTCGTCGCGATGCCCTTCTACGTGATCACGCTCGAGGGTGCGCTGCGGACGGCCGACGGCGGCTATGAGCAGATCGCGGCGACGCTGGGCGCCGGGCGGTGGCGGGTGCTGGGGCGGATCACCCTGCCGCTGGTGCTGCCCGGTCTGGCGGCCGGCGCGGCCCTCGCGTTCGCCCGTGCGCTCGGCGAGTTCGGCGCCACCGCCCTGTTCGCAGGCAACTCGCCGGGCGTCACCCGAACCATGCCGCTGGCGATCTACACCGCCTTCAACGGGGTCGGCGTGACGCAGGATTCGGCCGTCGCGCTGTCGTTGCTCCTGTTGGTGAGCACCGCGGTGATCGTGCTGGGGCTGAGGTCGTGGCGACCGGACGCGATCCGATGACCGGGCGGACGTTGCGGGCGCAGATCACCGTCGATCGGCCGAGCTTCGTGCTGTCGGCGCAGTTCGACGTCCCGGCAGGCGACTGCCTCGCGATTCTGGGGCCCAACGGCGCGGGCAAGTCGACGATCCTCGGTGCGCTCGCCGGACTGGTGACCATGACCGGCGAGATCCGGATCGATGACCGCATCGTCGACGACGGTGCCACACATGTGCCGCCCGAGCATCGACGGATCGCGCTGCTGGAGCAGAAGCCACGACTGTTTCCCCATCTGAGCGTGCGCGAGAACCTGGCGTTCGGCCCGCGTTCGCAGGGACGGTCGAGGCGGGAGGCGCGAGCGATCGCGGATGCCTGGCTGGAGCGGATCGAGCTGCCCGACGTCGGCGGGTGGCGGCCGACGCGGCTGTCGGGCGGACAGCAGCAGCGGGTCGCGATCGCCCGCGCGCTGGCTGCGGAGCCCGATGTGCTCCTGCTCGACGAGCCCTTCGCCGCACTCGACGCCGAGAGCGCTCCGACCATTCGACGCATGCTGGCCGACGAACTCGCCCGGACCGAGACCACGAGCGTGCTGGTGACCCACGAACTGTCGGATGCGTGGCAGGCGGCGAGCCGCTGCCTGGTGCTCGACGCCGGGACCGTCGTCGAACAGACCACGCCCGCCGCGCTGACGGCGTCGCCGCGGCATCCGTTCACCGCGGCTCTCGCCGGGTACAGCGTGGTCCACGGAACGTGGGATGGCGGTGCGCTGGTGGTCGGCGACGATGTGCTGCTGGGGATCGTCGACGGCGACATCGCGCCCGGCGACGCCGCGTTCGGGATCGTGGTGCCGCAGGATGTGACCCTGTCCGCCACCTCGGGTGCGATTCGCAGTCGGGTGCGGGCGCTGTCGGTGCACTCCGGGCGCGTCCGCGTGGAGAGCGAAGCGGGGCTAGTGGCCGAACTTCCGGAGGGGACCGCGCCTCCCGCGGCCGGAGAGCGGGCGTGGTTCACCCCGGTGGGGATGCGGGTGCGTGCGGCGCGCGCGGCGTCGACGCGGTCCCCGGTGCTCGTCGCCGCCGACCCGCCTGAGTGAATGGCCACATTGGTCCTACTCGCCGGTAATGAGTGTTTCGTTGAATAATCATGGACCAGCCGTCAGACACACGCGGCGCAGGGGGCAGGCGCTGGAGCGCACAAGTCGGGGTGACGAGAGCGGAGCACAGTACGACATGCGGGTCCACCGATGACCGCCCCACGGAGACGGCCGTCCCTCGACCAACTGCGCACCTTCGTGACGGTGTACCGCGCCGGCTCGTTCAGCGCCGCCGCGCGGAGCCTGGAGTTGTCGCAGCCGACGATCACCAATCACATCGGCTCGCTGGAGAACTGGTTCGGCAGTCCGCTGTTCACCCGCGACGTGAATGGTGTGACGCCGACGGCGTACGGGCACGAGGTGGCGGTCAGCGTCGCCGATCAAGTCGACCACATCGACCGGTTCTTCATCAGCGACCAGCAGCGGACAACCGTGTTGCGCGAGGTTCGCTTCGGCGGTCCACGAGAACTGATGATCCCGGTGATCCTGCCTGCCCTGGCGCAAGATGCGGGCCGACTGCCGAAACTGCAACTGAGATTCGACGCCTCCACCGAACTTCTCACGGACCTGCGGTCGGGCAAGCTCGACCTCGTGGTCTCGACCATTCGGCCGCGCAACCCGGACGTGACGGCGTGGCCGATCGCGGACGAGGAGTTCTGGCTGGTGGCCTCACCCGACCTGCCGATACCGAAGGGGTCGGTCTCGCAGCTCTCGACCGTCCCGATGGTTGCGTTCAATCGCGAACTGGCAATCATCCGTCGGTTCTGGAACGCGGTGTTCGGCGCCGAACCGCTCTTCGACGCCGACCTGGTGGTGCCCGATCTCCTTGCGGTGAAGCGGGCCGTGCTGGACGGCTTCGGGATGTCGGTGCTGCCGAGCTATCTGGTGGCGAAGGAGGTGGCCGACGGCCGTCTGGTCCGCCTCGTCGAGGATCGCGAAGCACCCATCAACACGGTCTTCCTCGTCGCACTGACACCGGCGCTCACCGCGCGCAAGACCATCGGCGGGATGGCTGCGCTCGTGCGCAAGCGCGTCAAAGAACACCAGCAGCGGGAGGCACCGAGTTAGGTCGGTGCGGTGCTGCGCTACGACAGCGCGACGGTCAGCAGGACGGCGGCGTCGGTGTCGGCGACGAGGCCGTGCCGGACCGGCGGAATGTCGGTGAGGGACCCGGGGCCACCGGACCAGTCGCCGTCGGGCGCGGTGAGTCGGACTGTTCCTGCGAGTACCTGGAGCGTCGCCTCGCCGGGGCTCTCGTGATCGGACAGTTCGGAACCGCCGCACAGCGCGATCACGGTCTGCCGCAGGCGGTGATCGGTATGACCGCGCACGGTGCGGGCCGCGCGGCCCGATCCGGCGGCGCGGGCTTCGGCGAGCAACTCGTCGACCAGTGCGGGCAACTGGACATCGGTCATGAACGCACTCCTTCTCGATCGTCCTCGTCGGCGCTGCGGGGGATGCCGAACAGCGTGAACAGGCAGGCGACGGCGGCGAACGCCACCAGCAGCGCCAGGCCGATGGTGTACGAGTGCTCCGCGGCGTTGTAGGTGGCGCCCATCACCAGCGGCGGGAAGAAGCCGCCGAGGCCGCCCGCGGCGCCGACCAGGCCGGTCACCGCCCCGACCCGTGCCGGCGGTGAGGCGACGGCGACCCACGCGAACACCGAACCCGATCCCATGCCCATCATGACGGCCATCAGGATGAAGTCGGTCGCGGCCAGGCCGCTGCCCATCGACGGTTTGGTGATCATCCAGACCGCGAGGAGTGCGGCGCCGCCGCACGAGATCGCCGTGATGACCCGCGGGCCGAACTTGTCCGACAGCGCACCGCCGAGCGGGCGGGCGATGACGGCGGCGATCGCGAAGCCCGCGGTGCGGGCGCCCGCCGATGTCAGATCAGCGATCGCGTAGACGTCGTTGAGATACGTCGGCAGGTAGGTGGAGAAGGCGACGAACCCGCCGAACGCCGCGGCGTATAGGAACGACATCTGCCAGGTGATCGGCAGTTTGAGCGCGCTGAGCAGCTTCGGCACGGCGGGTTCGGTGTTCGGGGTCCAGGCGGGGGCGTCGCGCATCATGCTCCAACAGACCGCGGCCATCACGACCAGTGCTACGGCGATGATCAGGTGGGTGGTGACGTAGCCGAACCACTCCTGGAAGCGCGGAGTGAAGAACGCAGAGAGGGCGGTGCCGCCCATGCCCGCACCGAACACACCGGTCGCGAAACCGCGACGACTCGCCTCGTACCAGCTGTTCAGGAAGGGAATGCCCGCCGCGAAACTGGTGCCCGCGATGCCGAGGAAGAAGCCGATCACGATCATCATCGGGTACGACTTCAGGCTGCCCGCGACGGCGACGAGCACCACGAACGGGGCCGAGATCAGGAGCAGTACGGTGAACATGATCCGGCCGCCGAACCGGGGCGTGAGCACGCCGACGACGATGCGGCCGAGCGAACCGACGAGGATCGGCACGGCGATGAGGACCGACCTCTGCGTGGCGCCCAGCGCCATCTGGTCGGAGTCCGCGTAGAACTTGGCGAGCGGTGCGATCAGGTTCCACGCCCAGAACGAGATGGTGAACGCGGCGGTCGCGAGGATCAGGTTGCGGGTCTGGGCGGCTCTGTCGATCCCGGCGGGAGCGGCCTGGTCGGGAGTGGTCATCAGTCACGGTCCTTCACGCCGACGGGATCCCAGCCGCGACGGCTCGGCGCATTGCCCGGAGCGGGCCGCGCGTCCTTGCGGCGGTAGACGATGTACGGGCGGAACAGGTAGTGCAGTGGTGCGGTGAAGATGTGCACCAGCCGAGTGAACGGCACCAGGATGAACATCAGCATGCCGATCACCACGTGGATGTGGAAGCGCAGCGGCGCGGCTTCCATCGCGCTGACGTCGGGTTGGAAGGCGAACACTGATCGGAACCAGGGCGAGACGGTGGTGCGGTAGTCGACGCCCTCGCCGTGCGGATCGATCATGCCGACGATGGTGATGTAGGTGCCCGCGACGAGTGCGGCCACGAGGACCGCGTACATCAGTTTGTCGTTGCGGGTGGTGGCGACGAACACCGGTCCGACGGTGCGCCTGCGGTAGATGAGGATCGCGACACCGACGACGGCGGCGATCGCGGCGATGATGCCGCCGACCGCCGCGACCCAGTGATACATGGTCTCGGTGATGCCGATCGCCGACGTCCACGACTCCGGGATGATCAGCCCCATCGCGTGGCCGGCGATGACGGCCAGGATGCCGTAGTGGAACAGGGGGCTGCCGATGCGCAGCAGCCGTGATTCGTAGAGTTCGGACGAGCGCGTGGTCCAGCCGAACTTGTCGTAGCGGTAGCGCCAGACGGTCCCGCCGATCACGCAGAGCAGCGTGATGTACGGCAGCACGCCCCACAGGAAGATGCCCATCAGAATGCCTTTTCTGAGTCGTTGAAGAGCCCTGGGTCGGTGAAGAGTTCTGAGTCGGTGGATTCGGTGTCGGTGAAGAGGGGGAGCAGCCGCGGGGCCGGGGAGCCGTCGGCGTCGACCGTGGGCGCCCACGAGCCGTAGGGCTCGAGCCCCACCGCTTCCACGGCCGGCCGCCGCGGTCCCATCGCGATGGCCGCCGCGCGGTCCGGCGGCGAATCGCCGGGCAGCGTCGCGCAGACCGCGGCCAGCACGTCGGCGTAGGGCGACGCCGCGTCGAGCAGAGCGAATCGGATCAGTTCGAGTGCGGCGCGGTGGTCGGCGAGGACCGAGGCGCCGCGCTCGGGGTCGGCCAGCGCGGTGAACTCGAGGACGATCGGCAGATGGTCGGGGAGTTCGCCGTGCAGGTCCACGACGAATCCACTGTCCCGGTAGAGCTGTTTGAACTCGGCGAGGACGGCGCCGCGCTGCCGGGTGTCGCCCGACGACCAGTACGACAGGTACAGGGTCCGTTTGCGGGAGAGGTCGAAGACGTCGGTGTAGTGCTGCGCCAACGCCGCGCGATCGCCGGTCTCGGCGTGCGTCAGGAAGCGATGCAGCGGATCGCTCGCCTCGGTCGCCTCCTGTTCGGCGAGCGCGGCGCGCATCAGGTCGAGCCGACCGAACAGGTTCTCGTCGGGATAACCGAGGCACCAGGCGGCCACCTGATGCGTCACCCGCCAGTCGACGCGGGCCGGGGAACGACGGCGCGACAGCAGCCTCATGACCGGTCCGCCTTCGGGAACAGACCCTCCGGCGCGCCGTTGCCGTCCCAGTTCAGCAGGTTGGTCCGCCCGCGCAGGACGGCGTCGCCCGCCGCGGTGTCGGACGTCTGCCGCTGCTTGAGCGCTTCGAAGGTCTCCACCGAGACCGGCACCGGGCGGCCGCTCATCTCGCCGAACGCGCCTGATCCGTAGTGGCTGAACTCATCGTCGTAGTCGACCGGGCAGGCGGTCTCCTCGAGCCGATGCGCCTGCTCGTGATGGGCCGTGGGGATCACATAGCGGTCGTCGTACTTGGCGATCGCGAGGAGTCGATACATTTCGAACATCTCCTCCTCGCTCATGCCGACGCTGTTCGGAATCTGCGGATTGGTCTCCCGCCCGAGGTTCACATCGCGCATGTACGACCGCATCGATGCCAACTTCTGCAGCACGAACTCGATGAGGTCGGTATCGCCCGCGGTGAGCAGCTCCGCCAGGTACTCGACCGGGATGCGGAGCGATTCGATGGCGCCGAACAGATTGTCGCGGTCCTCGCCGTCGTGCCCCTGCTCGGCGAGCAGATCGACGATCGGCGACAGCGGTGGGATGTACCAGACCATCGGCATGGTCCGGTACTCCGGATGCAGCGGCAGCGCCACCTTGTACTTCTTGGCGAGCGCATACACCGGGGAGCGCCGAGCGGCGTCGAGCCACTCGTCGGGAATCCCGTTCGCCTTGGCCTGGCGGATCACCTCGGGGTCGGTCGGATCCAGCATCAACTCCAGCTGGGCCTCGTACAGGTCTTGTTCGTTCGGCACCGATGCGGCGGCGGTGACGGCGTCGGCGTCGTACAGGAAGATGCCGATGTAGCGCAGCCGCCCGACGCAGGTCTCGGCGCAGACGGTGGGTTGTCCGACCTCGATGCGCGGATAGCAGAACGTGCACTTCTCGGCCTTGCCCGAGCGGTGATTGAAGTAGATCTTCTTGTACGGGCAGCCGGTGATGCACTGCCGCCAGCCGCGGCAGCGATCCTGGTCCACCAGGACGATGCCGTCCTCCTCCCGCTTGTAGATGGCGCCCGACGGGCACGACGCCATGCACGACGGGTTCAGGCAGTGCTCGCAGATGCGAGGGAGGTAGAACATGAACGTCTGCTCGAACGAGAACTTGATCTTGTCCTCGGACTGGCGTCGAAGCTTGGCGACGATCGGATCCTGGTCGCCGTGCTCGATGGAGCCGCCGAGGTTGTCGTCCCAGTTGGCCGACCACGTGACCTTGGTGTCCTCACCGGTGATCAGCGACTTGGGGCGGGCGACGGGGAAGTCGTCGCCCAGCGGGGCGTTGATCAGCGTCTCGTAGTCGTACGTCCACGGCTCGTAGTAGTCGTCGAGCGTGGGCTGGACCGGACTGTGGAAGATGGTGAACAGCTTCTGCAGCCGCCCGCCGGTCCGCAGCCGCAGCTTGCCCTTCTTGTTGAGGTGCCAGCCGCCCTTCCACTCCTCCTGGTCCTCGTACCGTCGCGGATAGCCCTGGCCGGGCCGGGTCTCCACGTTGTTGAACCACACGTACTCGGTGCCCGCCCGGTTGGTCCACGCCTGCTTGCACGTGACCGAACAGGTATGGCATCCGATGCACTTGTCGAGGTTCATCACCATCGCGACCTGTGCCATGACTCGCATCAGTACGTCACCTCCTGGCTGCGCTTCCGGATGGTCGAGACGATGTCGCGCTGATTGCCCGTCGGACCGAGATAGTTGAACGCGTACGACAGCTGCGCGTAGCCGCCGATCAGGTGCGACGGCTTCACCAGCAGCCGGGTCGCGGAGTTGTGGATGCCCCCGCGTCGTCCGGTGGCCTCCGACTTCGGGACGTCGATGGTGCGTTCCTGCGCGTGGTGCACGTAGCAGACGCCCTCGGGCATGCGGTGGCTGACGACGGCGCGCGCCACATACACGCCGTTGGCGTTGACGCACTCGATCCAGTCGTTGTCGCGGACGTCGATCGACGCCGCGTCCTGCGCGGACAACCAGGCCGTCGGACCGCCGCGGGAGAGCGACAGCATGAACAGGTTGTCCTGGTACTCGGAGTGGATGGACCACTTGTTGTGCGGCGTCAGGAAGCGGACGGTGATCTCCTTGCTGCCGTCCGGCCCCAGCTTCGGTTCGCCGAACAGCCGGTGCATGTCGAGCGGCGGCCGGTAGATCGGCATCGCCTCCCCGATGTCGAGCATCCAGTCGTGATCGAGATAGAAGTGCAGTCGCCCGGTGAGCGTGTGGAACGGTTTGTCACGCTCGATGTTGACCGTGAACGGTGCGTACCGACGACCGCCGGTCTCCGAACCGGACCACTCCGGCGAGGTGATCACCGGGACCGGCGCGGCCTGCGTGTCGGCGAAGGTGATCCGCTTCTCCTCCGACCCCTCGGCGAGGTCCGCGAGCTTCTTGCCGACGCGACGCTCCAGTTTGGTGAAGCCGTCGACGGCCAGTTCGCCGTTGGTGGTGCCGGAGAACAGCAGGATGGCTTCGGCGAGCTTGGCGTCGGTGTCGATCGCCGGCCGCCCCTCACCGGCGTGGCCCGGCGGCATCACCCCGTTCGACGCCGCCAGCTTCCCCATCTGCGAGCCGACGTCGAAGGTGACGTGCTTGACGGTGAAACCGAGCTCGTCGGCCAGCGGGCCGACGGTCGCGAGCTTGTCGGCGATGGCCGTATAATCGCGTTCGACCACGGCGAAGACCGGGGTGTTGACCCCCGGCTTCGCGGGATTCCCGGTCTCGCGCCAGTCGACCACCTTCCCGTGCGGCTGTGCCGTCTCGCCGGGGGTGTCGTGCTGGAGGGCGGTGGCGACGAGGTCGTGGCGGGTGCCCAGGTGGGTCTTCGCCTGCCGGGACAGTTCCTGTGCGAGCCGATGGAACAGATCGAAGTCGCTCTTGGCCTCCCACGGCGGATCGATCGCCGGGCTGAAGGCGTGCACGAACGGGTGCATGTCGGTGGAGCTGAGGTCGTGCTTCTCGTACCAGGTGGCGGCCGGCAGGACGATGTCGCTCAGCAGCGTGGTCGAGGTCATCCGGAAGTCGGCCGAGAGCAGGAGGTCGAGTTTGCCCTCCGGCGCCTGGTCGTGCCAGCGCACCTCCTTCGGCCGCGGCGCCTCCGGGTTCTCCTGACCGAGGACGTTGTGATGGGTGCCGAGCAGATGCCGCAGGAAGTACTCATTGCCCTTGGCCGACGAGCCGAGCAGGTTCGACCGCCACAGCACCAGGGTGCGAGGCCAGTTCTCGGGGGCGTCGATGTCGGAGATCGCGGGAGTGAGCCCGCCGTCCACCAGCCGGTCCGCGACATACGCGGCCGGGTTCGCCGCATCGCCGGCGTCGACGGCCGCGCGGGCGGCGTCGGCCACGTCGAGGGGATTGGCAGAGAACTGCGGATAGAAGGGCATCCAGCCGAGCCGCGCCGACTGCGCGATCGCGTCGGCGGTGTGCATCCCGTCCAGCGTTCCCGACGAGAGCGGCGAGGTGAGCGCCGACGTGGAATAGCCGTCGTTGCGCCACTGATCGGTGTGCATGTACCAGTACGACGTCCCCGGCGTGGTGCGTGGCGGCCTGCTCCAGTCGAGCGCATTGGCCAGCGAGATCCAGCCGGTGATCGGGCGGCACTTCTCTTGACCGACGTAGTGCGCCCACCCGCCGCCGTTGCGACCCATGCTGCCGGTGAGGATCAGCATCGCGAGGATGGCGCGGTAGGTGGCGTCGCCGTGGAACCACTGGCAGATGCCTGCGCCCATGATGATCATGGAGCGGCCGCCGGACTCCTCGGCGTTGGTGGCGAACTCGCGGGCGACGCGGATCGCGGCCTCGGCGGGGACGCTGGTGATCTCGGCCTGCCATGCGGGCGTGTACGGACTGGTGGGGTCGTCGTAGCCGGTGGGCCACTGTCCGGGCAAGCCGTCGCGGCCGACGCCGTACTGCGCGAGGAGCGCGTCGTAGACGGTGGTGACCAGACCACCGTTGAACCGTCGGGCGGGGACGCCGCGGGTCACCACCGTGCCGCTGCCGTCGGGGGCGTCGAACAACGGGAACGAGATCTCCACGTTCTCGACGTCGGGCTCGTCGAGCAGAGTCAGCCGCGGGGTCACCCCCTGCAGGTCGAGGTTCCACCTGCCCTCGCCGGACTCCGAGTAGCGGTCGCCGAGCGTCCCGTTCGGGACGTGCGGCCGCCCGGTCTCGTCGTCGACGAGGACCGTCTTCCAGTGGTCGTCGTCGGTGGCGCCGCCGAGCTCGTCGGAGGTGACGAACTTGCCGGGCACCAGTGTGCCGTCGCGCTCGTCGAGGTGGATGAGGAACGGGAGGTCGGTGTACTTGCGGGTGAAGTCAGTGAAGAACGGGGTGCCCGATGTGCCGTCGGCGTTCTGTCGGTCGACGTAGAACTCCTTGAGGATCACGTGACCCATCGCCATCGCGAGAGCGGCGTCGGTACCGGCCTGTGCGGGCAGCCACTCGTCGGCGAACTTGGTGTTGTCGGCGTAGTCGGGGGAGACGGACACGACCTTGGTGCCGCGGTACCGGACCTCGGCCATCCAGTGGGCGTCCGGGGTGCGCGTGACGGGGACGTTGGAGCCCCACATCATCAGATACGACGCATCCCACCAGTCGCCGGACTCGGGAACGTCGGTCTGGTCGCCGAAGACCTGCGGGCTGGCGACGGGGAGGTCGGCGTACCAGTCGTAGAACGACGTCATGACGCCGCCGATGAGCTGGATGAAGCGGGTGCCGACGCAGTGGCTGACGATCGACATCGCGGGGATCGGCGAGAAGCCCGCGCACCGGTCGGGACCGTAGGTCTTGATGGTGTGCACGTGGGCGGCGGCCGCCATCTCGGTGGCCTCCTCCCACGTGACGCGGACCAGACCGCCCTTGCCGCGCGCCTGCTGGTACGAGCGGCGGCGCAGGGGATCGCCGACGACGTCGGCCCACGCCAGGACGGGATCTCCGAGGCGGTTCTTGGCCTCGCGATACATCTCCAGAAGCACGCCACGCGCGTACGGATGGCGTACGCGCGTGGGGGAGTAGGTGTACCAGGAGAAAGCGGCCCCGCGGGGACAGCCGCGGGGCTCATACTCCGGCCGGTCGGGGCCGACGCTCGGGTAGTCGGTCTGCTGCGTCTCCCACGTGATGATGCCGTCCTTGACGTACACCTTCCACGAGCACGACCCGGTGCAGTTGACGCCGTGTGTGGAGCGGACGATCTTGTCGTGGCTCCACCGGTCGCGATAGAAGACGTCGCCGGCACGGCCGCCTTCGCGGAACACCGCGCGGCTGTCGCTGGTCTCGTCCCACTTGGTGAAGAATTTGCCGATGTCGAGAAGTGCTTGGGCAGCCGGTCCCTGGACCGAGTCGGACTGGGTCATGGCCCTCACCCTAGGACTGTCGGGTGAACTGCGTGAGTTTACCGAAGCTTCTATTCGGAAAATATTCGGTTCGGCGGTGGGGACCCGAGCGAAGGTCTCACGCAAGCCGGGTCAGAAGTCCCTTTCGGATCGAAAAGCCACGTCAGAGCGGGGGAGTGATGCTAGCGATTGATTCCCGGTGGCTGGGCCCCGTCAGGGCTCGCGGCAGTCGCTGTCGCGAGACTGGGTGAACCGAGACCGCACCACTTGGCATCGAGCCGCAACCACTTGTGGTTCCCGCACTCGGTCGCGACCGAGTGCGGGAACCACAAGTGGTGCGGCTCGACGATAAGTGGTGCATGACCCTGAGCGGTTGCGGTCCCCTCGGGCTGGTCTGAGTGTGTTGCGATCAATGCGACCCCGCCGACGACCACCGCTGTCCGCCTCCGGCGGGGTTCGTGGGACTAGCGAGATTCGCGTCCCCGTGAGGGTTCGCCGAGGGAGATCTGCCCTTGGCGGGTGCTGTTGGGGACGCGAATTTTGGTTGTCGGTGATGGAATCGGTTGGGTGCCGGCGTCAGTCGCCAGGATCTCGATGAACCACTTGCTCGCTGAGCTCGCAGGTGGCACTCGATCAGCGTGAGGGGCGGGGGATGTTCGCAGGTGGCACTCGATCAGCGTGAGGGGCGGGGGTGTTCCCAGGTGGCGCCCGATCAGCGTGGGGCGTGCGCGGGCGTCAGCGATTGCTGGATCGGCGGTACAGGACCAGTGACAGGGGGATGCAGACCGCCAGCACCGCGAGGCTCCACGCCAGCCCGTAGGCGATCGCGTGATCGGCGGGCCACCCGGACTGCGCGGGGAACGACGGCGGCGCCGTGTTGCCGAACAGGTCCCGGCAGGCGGTCGCGATGGCAGTCACCGGATTCCATTCGGCGAACGTCCGGAGCGGGCCGGGGAGGCTGCCCGCCGAGATGAACGCGCTGGAGAGAAAGGTGACCGGGAACATCCACAGCAACCCGGCGCTCTGGGCCACCTCCACGTTGGGGGCGATGAGCCCGATGACCGCGCCGACCCACGCCATCGCGAGCGCGAACACCAGGAGCAGGGCGAAGGCGATGAGGGCGTCGCCCCAGCTGCCCCGGATCCGCCAGCCGACGGCGAACCCGCAGACCACCATCACCGCCAGACCCACGATGCCGAGCACCATGTCGGAGGTGACGCGCCCGGCGATCACCGCCAGTCGGGACATCGGCAGCGACCGGAGTCGAGTGACGATGCCCTCGCTGAGATCCGTCGACAGGCCGACGGTGGTGAACGCCGCGTTGAACAGCACGGTCTGCGTGAAGATCCCCGCCATCAGGAACTCGCGATAGGCGCCGCCGCCGAGCGTCGCGCCGAAGACGTAGGCGAACAGGAAGACGAACATCAGCGGCTGCACGGTGGCCGTCAGCAGCAGGGTGGGGATGCGACGGACGGTGATCAGGTTGCGTTCGACGAGGACGAGGGTGTCAGCGAACATCGGCGGTCTCCTGGAGAACGGGGGCGTCGGAGTCGGGGGAGGTGAGGGCCAGGAACACGGTGTCGAGAGTCGGTGCGGTGACC
Source organism: Gordonia hydrophobica NBRC 16057 (assembly GCF_001592365.1). Classification (GTDB taxonomy): domain Bacteria; phylum Actinomycetota; class Actinomycetes; order Mycobacteriales; family Mycobacteriaceae; genus Gordonia; species Gordonia hydrophobica. Next base: position 41,849 of record NZ_BCWU01000016.1, on the reverse strand, counting down.
ACGGCGTCGACCACCGTGATGCCGTTCTCGGTGAGGTGGCGGACCGCGGCGGCCGAACTCCGTGTGCCGTCGTCGACGGACAGGGTCCAGGTGGTGCTGCTCGAGTCGTCGACCGGGGCGGCGTCCTCGCCGACGCGTGACAGCACCGCGCGGACGGTCTCGGGCGGGGATCCCGGTGCGACGGTCACCGACAGCGCGGTGCGGCCGAACTCGGACTTCAGCGAGTCGGGTGTTCCGCGGGCGATCACCACGCCGGCGTCGATCACGGTGATCTCGTCGGCGAGCTCGTCGGCCTCCTCCAGGTACTGCGTCGTCAGGAGGATGGTGGTCCCGGAGTCGGCAAGACCGGAGACCAGTTCCCAGATCTGTCGTCGGGCCCGCGGATCCAGGCCGGTGGTCGGCTCGTCCAGAATCACCAAGGCGGGATCGGTGATCAGCGCTCCGGCCAGGTCGAGGCGGCGGCGCATGCCACCGGAGTAGGTCTTCATCGGCCGGTCAGCGGCGTCGGACAGGCCGAGCTCGGCGATGATGTCGCGCGCCCGCGACGACGCCTCGCGCCGGCCGAGTCCGTACAGCTGGCCGACCATGCGCAGATTCTCGAAGCCGGTCAGCGTGCCGTCGACCGCCGCGTACTGGCCGGACACTCCGATGGTCTTGCGGACCTCGCCGGGACTGCGGACGGCGTCGATGCCGTTGACGAGGATGGTTCCGGTGTCGGGCTGCGACAGCGTCGCCACCATGGACACGGTCGTCGTCTTCCCCGCACCGTTCGGGCCCAGGATCGCGTGGATGGTGCCCGCGGGGACCACCAGGTCGAGGTCGTCGACTGCGAGATGGCCGGGGCCGCGACGGAACAGTCCGGATCGGAAGGTCTTGCTGACCCCGCGGATCTCCAGCGCGGGAGCCGCAGACGTTCCGACGCCGCGCAGTCGTCGACGCGACGCGGACGGCGGTGCGCCGAAGAGCGGTGCATAGGCGGCCACGTTCTCCGGATCGAGCAGTCTGGCGTGCGTGCACGACACCTGCTCCACGGTCGCCGGCCCGGTGAGCCTGCCGATCCAGTCGCGATGGGCCGGGGTGTCGGCGGGCGGCGTCACCGTCGCTTCGACGATGGTGGTGGCACCGCTGTACTCCCGGGGTCGCCACTGTGCGGCCAGACGGGTGGCCTCCACGTAGGCGGCGTGCAACGTCAGGACGTCGACGTCGGAGAGCTCGGCGAAAGGCCCGCCGGATCCGGCGACGGCTCGGGTGATCTCGGCCAGCGTCGGCGTCGACGACTCGGCGTCCGTCGCGATGCCGAGCTCGGCGACGAGGTCGTGGATCGACGGGATGGTCGCGAGCTCCGGGTGATCGGCGAGCACGTACGAATCGAGCAGCACCAGTTCGGCGACCTCGGCGCCGGACTCGGCCAACTGGACCGCCATCTCCTGGGCGATGAGTCCGCCGAGCGACCAGCCGACGAGGCGATACGGGCCGGGCGTCACCTCGCGGATCCGCCGGACGTAGTCGGCGGCGAGAGCGCTGATGGACTGCGGCCACCCGGCGCCTGACAGCGCCGGATTCTGCAGGCCGACGAGCCCGGTCCCCGGGGTCAGCGCGCCGCGCAGGGCGGTGAAACTCCAGGCCAGCCCGATCGCCGGATGAACGGCGAACAGCGGCGGCACCTCGGGCTCCGGCGGAACCAGCGGCAGCAGCGGTGCCAACGAGTCGTCGTGCGGCGCCTGGGCGTCGTCGACGGTCGGCGCGGCCGCAGCGGCGGCGATGCCGGCCGGAGTCGGTGACGCCAGCACACCCGCGACAGTCGTGGCGATGCCCGCCTCGCGCAGTGCGGTGATCAGCGTGGTTGCGGTCAACGATGTGCCGCCGAGATCGAAGAAGTCGTCGTCGGGACCCACGTCGGCGAGGTCGAGAACCTCGGCGAACGCGGCGGCGACGAGCGCGGTGTCACCGTCGGCGGCGGTGCCTGCGGTGCTGCGCCGCGGCGCCGCGGGCAGGCGTGAACGATCCACCTTGCCCGACTGTGTGAGGGGCAGGGCCTCGAGCACCTGCACCGTGGACGGCACCATGTAGCGCGGCAGGGTGGCCGCGGCGGTCCGTCGCACGGCGGCCGGATCGAGGTCCGCGCCCGCCTCGGGTGCGATGTACGACCGCAGCACCTCGGCGGGACCGGAGTCGTCGACGATCGTGGTGACCGCGGCGACGCCGGGATGAGCGGTCAGCGCCGCGTCGATCTCGCCGAGCTCGATGCGGAATCCGCGCAGCTGGATCTGGTCGTCGGCGCGGCCCAGATACTGCAACTGCCCCTCGTCGGTCCAGCGGACCAGGTCGCCGGTGCGGTACATCCGGATTCCCGGCATCCCCGCATCGGCGGGAACGGCCACGAAGCGCTCGGCCGTGAGGCCGGGACGGCCGACGTACCCGCGCGCCACCTGGTCGCCGATCAGATACAGCTCGCCGGGTACCCCGACAGGCGCCGGGTGCAGGCGGCGGTCGAGGACGGCGACGGCGCCGCCGGGGATCGGGCCGCCGATCGTCACGGCCGTCTCCGGCGTGAGCTCCGCCGAAGTCATGAAGACGGTGGCCTCCGTGGGCCCGTAGAAGTTGACGAGGCGACGTCCCGGGGCCCACCGGCGGACCGACTCGGGGTCGGTCACATCGCCGCCGACGCCGAGCGCACGCAGGCCCGGGACCGCGTCCGGGTCAAGACCCGCGACGGCGGCCGGCGTGATGAACGCGTGCGTCACCCGCCGGTCGGCGATGAAATCGGTCAGTTCGCGGCCGCCGAACACGTCGGCCGGGGCCACCACGGCCGCCGACCGACCGGCGACGGTCAGCAGCATCTCCAGGATCGAGGCGTCGAAACTCGGCGACGCGAACTGCAGCACGCGGGACTCGGGATCCGGAGCCAGTCGACGCTCGAGGTCGTCGTGGATCGCCACCAGACCGCGGTGGGTCACCGCCACCGCCTTCGGCCGTCCGGTGGAGCCGGACGTGAAGATCAGGTAGGCGACGTCGTCGAGGTGGATGCGGCGGCCGCGCTCGGTGTCGCCGAAGTCGTCGGCCGAGGTCTGGGCCAGTCGGGCCGCCTGCGCGGGGTCGTCGAGCACCAGCGTCGGCAGCCCGGCGGGCAGGGTCCCGACGGACTCGCGGTCGGTGACGACCAACCGGGCGCCGCTGTCGTCGAGCATTCGGGTGATGCGCTCGCGCGGATACGAGGGATCGATGGGCGCGTACACCGCGCCGACCGTGGCCGCTGCCCACCGAACCAGCAGACTGTCGGCGGATCGAGGCAGCAGCACGGCGACGACGGCGTCGGGTTCGGTCATGCCGTGCGCGGCCAGGAGGCGTGCGAGCGCGTTGGCCTGTCGGTCCAGGTCGCGGTAGGTGAGCGTCTCGCCGTCGGAGGAGCGGCCGTCGATGATCGCCGGACCGTCGGGACGGTCGGCGACGGCAGCGAGGAGCAGCTGTGGCAGCGTGCGCGCCTGCGCACCGGGCCCGCCGAGGACGGGCAGCAGCGCCGCCGCGGTCTCCGGTGCGGTGACCGCGAGGTCGCCGACCAGGTGATCGGGTCGTTCGATCAATGCGTCGAGGGCGCGGAGAATCGCCGTGCCCAACGACTGCGGCGCGGTGCGGTACCGCGAGCGGTCGTAGGTGATGGCGAGCACGGGGTCCGCGGCGCCCGCCGCCGAACCGGTGACGGTGATCTGAAGATCGAACTTCACACCGGCGACGTCGGCCTCGACGACTTCGGCCGAGATCTCGTCGGTCAGGGGGAACCGGCCGGTCAGCGACTCTGCGTAGTCGTGGACCGAGAGCACGGTCTGGCACAGCGGCGCCCGCCCCGGCCTGCGCGGCGGATTGAGGTCGGCGACCACGTCGTCGTAGGCGGCAGACGGATGGTCCCAGGCGTCGAGATCACCGTCGCGGACGCGGGCCAGCAACTCGGACGTCGTGGCCGACGGGTCGACGACGGTGCGCAGGGCCACGGTGTTGACGAACATGCCGACCACGTGGCGGTAGTCGCGGCCGTTCAGCGGCGCACGACCGGCGAGCGGACTGCCGATCACCAGGTCGTCGCCTGCGCCGAGGCGCTGCAGGGCGATCACGAGGGCGGCGTGCAACACGGTGAACATCGAGGTGGATCGACGGCGGGCCAGCACGACCGCCGCGTCGCGCAGCGCGGGGTCGATCGCGAACCGCACGGTCTCGCTGCCGGGTGCGGAGTGCACGCCGGGGTCGGGACGCAGCGTGGTCTCGGCGGGCGCGCCGTGCAGGACGGTCCGCCAGAACTCGCGGTCCTGCTTCGCCCGTTCCTGATGCGCATCCGCTGCCACTGCGTAATCGCGGAAGTCGAGATCGGCCGCGGGCCACGTGTCGGTGCGCCCGGAGCGGCGTTCCCGGTAGGCCTCGGCGAGGTCACCGACCACGACGGGCAGCGAGGCCCCGTCAACGGCGATGTGATGCATCACCAGGATCAGCGTGTGTGCACCGTCGTGGTCCGCGACCAGTTCGATGCGCAGGGGCGGGTCGACGGTGAGGTCGAACGGATCATCCCGGACCGCGATCAAGCGCGCATCGGCGGAACCGGCTGTGGCTTCCAGAGGGCCGACGACGGTCGCCGGATCGGCGAGCACGGTCCCGACCGCGCCGTCGCGGCGGGGCATGAAGACGGTGCGCAGCGCGGTGTGCCGCGAGACGACGTCGATCAGCGCGCCGCGGAGTGCTGATCGATCGAGGGCGCCGTGCAGGCGCAGCGCGAACGGCATCGCGTAGTCGACGGCGTCCGGTGCGGCACGGTGCAGTGCCCACAGGCGACGCTGCATCGGCGCCAGCGGGAACTCGGTCGGCCGGTCGGAGACGGTCGGCGCGGCGGACACGATGGGCGATGAAGGCACGATGGGCGATGAAGGCACGACGGACGCGGGCGCGTGGTCGACGAGCGTCAGCGTGGCGGCCAGTTGCACGACTGTCGGATGGTCGAAGACTGCGCGGACGGGGACAGGGACCTCGACCGCTGCGGCGTTCACCTGGTTCACCAGAATCGTCGCCTGCAGCGATGTCCCGCCGAGCCCGAAGAAGTCGTCGTCCACTCCGATGTCGGTGACGTCGAGATCCAACGCGCGGGCGAAGGCCGCGGCGACCAGTCGCTCCGCAGAACTGCTCGGAGCACGGCCCTCGCCTGCGCCGGACGGCGTGCCCGGCTCGGGGAGCGAGGCGGTGTCGAGTTTGCCGTTGATCGTCAGCGGGACCCGGTCGATGACGGTCACCGTCGACGGCACGGTGTGGTGGGGCAGATGCTCAGCGGCGTGGGCCAGCAGATGCGGTGGATTCAGCGCGCTGCCCGGCTTGAGTTCGACGTATGCGGCGAGGCGTGCCGTGGCTCCGGCGCCACGGACGATGGTGACGGCGTCGGCGACGTCGGGATGCGAGCGAAGCGCGTCGTCGGTCTCGCTGAGCTCGACGCGGAAGCCGCGGACCTTGACCTGCCGATCACTGCGACCGAGGTGCGTCAGGACACCGTCGGCGTCGGCGCACACGATGTCGCCGGTCCGGTAGCGCCGCCGGCCGTCGGGCCCGGCCACGAATGTGGTCGCCGTGCGGCCCGGATGCCGGTGGTAGCCGTCGGCGAGCCCCGGACCGGAGATGTACAGCTCGCCCGGCACGTACGCGGGCGTCGGACGGAGTGCGGTGTCGAGCACCTCCAACCGGTTTCCGGCGAGGGCCGTACCGAGTCGCACCGGAGCGTCGGGAGTGACCGCGCCCGCCATCACGATCGCGGTGGACTCGGTGGGGCCGTAGACGTTCAGCACGCGGCGACCGTCGGCCCAGATCCGGACCAGATCGGTGCCGAAGGCGTCGCCGCCGATGGCGAGAGTGCGCAGGGCGGGGAGCGCAGGCGCCTCGACGCCGCCGAGCGCCGCCGGTGTCACGAAGGCCTCGGTGACGCGCTGTTCGGCGAGGAAGTCGACGAGTTCGCGGCCGCCGTAGAGAGTCGGCGGTGCCACGACCAGCGTCGATGCGGAGTGCAGGGCAAGCAGCATCTCCAGAACCGAGCCGTCGAAACCGGGAGAGGCGAAGTGCAGGACGCGGGAGTTCCGCGACGTGCCGAACCACCCCGCTTGGGCGGCGGCCAACGGTGCCAGTCCGCGGTGCGGGATCCGAACGCCCTTGGGTGCACCGGTGGTCCCCGAGGTGTAGATCAGATAGGCCGCCGCGGCCGGATCCCGGTGGGACGACGCGGTCGCGGGCACACCGGGGACGGTTGCGGAGAGGGCCGAGAGCGGCAACCAGTGCACGGAGTCGGGGAGTGGAGCGAGCTGAGCCTCGTCGGCGACGATGCCGATCGTGACGCCGGAATCCTCGGCCATGTGCCGCAGTCGGCTCGCGGGATAGCGCGGATCCATCGGCACCGCCATCAGACCGGACTTCGCGGCCGCCCAGAACGCGAGTACCGAGTCGGCGGATCGGGGGAGCGCGATCGCCACCGCGGGCGGATTCTCGCCGTCGGTGGACCGGGGACCGATGGTGTCGTCGACCGCGCCGTGCACGGATCGCAGATGGGCGGCCCACCGATCGGTGATGGCGTCGCATTCGGCGTACGTGAGGCGGCGGTTGCCGTCGACCAGCGCGATGCCGCGCGGCGCGGTCGCCACCGCGCCGTCGATGAGATCGACGAGATGGCCGGGTCGAGCGAGCGCCGGGATCGATGGCGGCGTGGCCGCCGCGTCGAGCGGGAGATCACCGAGCGGGGTGGACGGTTGTGCGGTCGCCGCGTCGGCGAAGGCGACGAAGGCGTGCGCGAACGCCTGGATGCGGGCTTCGCTGAACAGGTCGGCGTCGTAGGTGAAGCGTGCGACGTCACCGCGGATCCGCAGTTCCAGGTCGAATCGAGCGCCGCCCGCGTCGACGTCGATCAACTCCGTCGTCAGTCCGTCCAGGTCGATCCCGGCAGCGGCGGGGTCGGCGAGGTCGTCGAAGGCGAGGACGGTCTGGAAGATCGGGTGTCGTCCGCCGCGCGGGGGTCGGATCGCGGTGACCAAGCGCTCGAAGGGCAGGTCGGCGTGGGCGAAGGCGTCCACGTCGGCGTCGCGGACGGCCTCCACCAGGTCGGCGAACGAGACGTCCGACCGGACCGGGGTGCGCAGCGGAATGGTGTTGACGAACATGCCGACCAGCTCGGCCAGCCGCGGATCGGTGCGGCCGGCGACCGGGGTGCCGATCACGATGTCGGAGCGACGGTCGCCGAGATGCGCGTCGGGATCGCTCGCCAGCCGGTGCAGCACGGCGGCGAAGACCGCGTGCGTCACCATGAACTCGGTGGCTCCGGTGTCGAGTGCGGCGCGGAGTCGGCTGCGTGATGCGGCCGGGAACGGAACCTCGACCACGCGGCTCCGGCCCTGCCGGTCGGCGTCGGGGTTCAGCTCGGGGGTCAGGATCGGCGCGAACCCGATCCCGTCTAACACTCCCCGCCACCACTCGGTCAGTTCGACCAGCGTGGATTCACCACTGGTCGTCGTGCTCGGGACGGCGAGCGACGCGGTCTGCCACCGCAGGTAGTCGCTGTAGGTGATCGCAGGGAGACGGAGCTCTGCGGCGGCGCCCGACCGCAACGCGCGATAGGCCTCGCCGAGATCACGCGCGAGCGGCAGCATGGACCACCCGTCGGCGGCGATGTGATGCACGACGATCGTCAGGCGGTGGCATGTGCCGGGACCGGGCAGCCGATGCATCACCGCGCGGATCGGGATCTCGGTGCCGAGATGAAAACCGCGCGCGGCGAAAGCCCGGGCGGCATCCGGCCAGGCCTTGGCGTCGATGGATTCGGTGTGCAGCCTCAGCGACACCGCACCCGGCGCATGGATGTGGAGGACGGGCAGCCCGTCCGGTGCCGGATAGGTGGTTCGCAGCGGCTCGTGGCGGGCGATCACCTGATTGAGCGCCTGCTCCAGAGCGGGCACGTCGACATCGCCCCGCAGGTCCAGCGCGAAGGAGATGTTGTACGACCCGGCGGCGGTGTCGTCGTCGGCCTCGGTGAGGCGGTTCAGGAACCAGAGCTGTGTGGCCGCGGTTCCCGGGGTGGTGGCGGGCTCGTCGAGGTGGGTCAGTTCCACACGGCGCGAGTGGGCGGTCGACGGCTGATCGGCCAGCGCCGCGATCGCCCGAATCCGCGCGTCGTCGAACACGCTGCGGACCGGGATGCGGATGCCGGTGCGGTTCTCGAGTCGACCGATCACCTGCGTCGCCAGCAGTGAGTTTCCGCCGAGCTCGAAGAAGTCGTCGTCGCCGCGGAGCGTTGCGAGGTCCAGGCCGAGCAGCTCGGCGACGTCGGTCGCGACGGCGAGTTCGACACCGGTCAGCGGTGCGGCGTCGGGCGGTGCGGCGAGGTCGGTCGCGGCGTCGAGGGCGGTGGTAAGCGGGTGTCCGGGGGCAGACATCGGGAGGGCTCGCGACTCGTTTCCTGGTTCGGGCGCCAGCGTGTCGATGGCGCGGTGCGGTGCGGTGAACGCGGCATCAGCCAGTGCCACGAATTGATCGGCGAGGCGCTCGGCTCCGGCGGCGTCGAAGACCGCCAGCGCGTAACCGAGGCGGAGCTCGACGGTTCCGTCCGCGGTGGGGCGGAAGGTGAACTGGAGGTCGAATTTGGCGGTGTGCGTCTCCACCGGTTCGGCGGTCGCTTCGAGGCCGGCGAAGTCGAGATCGAGCCGACCGGCGGGCTCCACCGAGACGATCGCGGTGAAGTAGGGGTGGACGCCCGCCACGCGGGGCGGGTGCAGTTCGGCCACCAGCCGGTCGAAGGGCACATCGGCGTTCTCGAACGCCGCCAGGTCGGCGTCCCGGGCGGTGGCGAGCAGCGCCACGAACGGTCGGCCGCAGTCGACGTCGGTGCGCAGCGCGACGGTGTTGACGAACATGCCGACCATCGGATCGAGGAAGTCCTCGCCACGACCCGACACCGGCGTGCCGATCACGACGTCGGAGTGCCCGGAGGCAAGGGCCAGAAGGGCGGCGACTGCGCTGTGCAGAACCATGAACTCCGTGGCGCGCTCCGCGGCTGCGAGGTCGGCGATCCGCGCGGCGGTGCCCGGCGCGAGCCGTCGGACGACTACGTCGCCGTCAGGGGTCGCGGTCCGCGGGTGGTCGTAGGGGAGGGCGTGTGCGCTGTCGACTCCCGCGAGCCGCTCGCGCCAGAACGCGATCTGGCGGGCGACCGTGGACTCGGCGGCCGTGAGTGCTGTCCGTCGGTGCTCGCTCACCTGGCGATAGCTGACCGGTAGCGGAACGAACGACGGGCGCTCGCCCGCGACCCGTGCGCGGTAGGCGGCGGCCAGATCGGTGGCGAGCGGCGCCAGTGACCAGCCGTCGGCGGCGATGTGGTGGACCACCAGGTGCAGGGTGTGCACCGGGCCGTCTGGGCCGTCGGCGCGATGTCGGATCAGCTGCGCCCGGATCGGCAGGTGGGCGCTGAGATCGAAGGGGTGGCGGGCGAACTCGGTCGCCTCGCGGTCCGGGTCGGCGCCCTCGGTCAGCAGCGGGAGAACGATCTGGTCGCCGCCCGGGGGCACGACCTCCTGGTGGCCGATCCCGTCGATGTCGAGCACCCGGGTGCGCAGCGGCTCGTGGCGTTCGAGCACGTCGTTGAGGGCGTCGGTCAAGGCGTCGACGTCGAGCGGTCCGCGCAGGTGGACCACGAACGGGATGTGGTAGCGCCCGCCGGTGTCCAGATCGAGGCGTTCGGCCAACCAGAGGCGCTGTTGTGCGGGGGAGAGCGCGACCGGGCCGTCGACCGGTGGGAAGTCGGCGGCGCCGGGGGCGGACCGTCGCGGCAGGTTCTCGAGGTCGATCGCGAGGCCGCGGAGGTCGGTAGCCTCGAAGACGGTGCGCAGGGACAGCTCCACATCGCACGCACGGGACAGTCGTGCCGCGACGCGGGTCGCCGACAGCGACGACCCGCCCACCTCGAACAGACTGGCGGTCATCGGGACGCCGGGCACCTCGAGCACCGCGCACACGGTGTCGTGCACCAGGTGTTCCATCAGCGACTCGGGAGCGGCGAGCGTGTCGTCGGGGGCCTCCGGCCGCGGCAGTAGCGACTGGTCGATCTTGCCGTTTCGGGTGGTCGGAAACGCATCGACGATGATCACCTGGGAGGGGATCATGTGGCCGGGGAGTCGCGGGGCCAACTCAGTCCGTAGATCGCGTCGGGAGAGCTCGTCACCGATCACATACGCGACCAGCACGGGTTCGGCGACGACGTCCGTTCGGGCGACCGCCGTCGCAGCGCGGACGCCGTCGAGTGCCGAGAGCGCGGCGTCCACCTCGCCCAGTTCGACGCGCTGGCCGCGGATCTTGACCTGGAAGTCCCGGCGACCGACGTACTCCAGGGTGCCGTCGACCCGTCGGCGCACCAGATCGCCCGTCCGATACAGGCGGGCGCCGGCGGCGAACGGGTTCGCGACGAACGTCGATGCGGAGAGATCAGGCCGTCGCTGATAGCCCCGCGCCAACTGTGCACCGCCCAGATACAGTTCGCCGAGCGCGTCGAAGGGCACCGGCTGCAGGCGGTCGTCGAGCACGTGGACGTCGGTGTTCCACACCGGTAGGCCGATCGGGACCAACTGCCGGTCCGCTCTCGCATCGCGGTGTGCGGTGACGTCGATCGCTGCCTCGGTGGGGCCGTAGAGATTGTGGACGGCGGCGTTGCTCAGCGCGGCCACGGCACCGACGGCCGCACCCGTGAGGGCCTCACCGCTGGTGACGACGGTCCGCAGGGACGCGAGGCGCTGCGTGGCCTCCGGATCGAGCGTGAGTGCATCGGTGAACGCGGACAACATCGACGGGACGAAGTGCGCGACCGTGACGCGATGCCGCTGGATCACGTGGGAGATCAGGAGTGGGTCGCGATGCTGGTCGGCGGGCATGATCACCAGTCCGGCGCCGTGCAGCAGCGGCCAGAAGTACTCCCACACCGAGACGTCGAAGGTCGCCGGGGTCTTGTGCAGTACGCGATCGGAGCCGGTGAGCGGGTACTCGTCCTGCATCCACGCCAGCCGATTCCGCAGCGCGCGGTGACTGATCACGACGCCCTTCGGCTGTCCGGTGGAGCCGGAGGTGAACAACAGGTACGCGGCGCTGTCCGGGTGGAGCGTCGAGACCGGGCGGTCGGTGCACGACGCCGGCTGATCAGCAAGCTCGTCGAACGTCAGCGACGGTGCGGGCAGATCGGGCCGGGCCTCGGCGACCACGATGAGCGCGGGGGCCGCCACCTCGATGATCTGGTCGAGGCGCTGCGCCGGTTCGTCGGGATCGATCGGCACGAAGACGGCGCCGGCGCGCAGGATCGCGTGAATCGTGACCAGGTGCTCCACGCTGCGCGGCAGCATCACGCCGATGACGGTCTCGGGGCCGGCGCCCGCGGCGGCGAGGGTCGCCGCGACCTGACGGACGCAGTCGTCGTACTCCCGATACGACAGTTCGACGCCGTCGGGGCCGATCACCGCGGTGCGATTGCGGTGTCGCTGCGCTGCATCGCGCAGGAGGTCGGGAACCAGATCCGGCCCCGGATCCACGGTGCGTCCGCGCGCGGCAACGGTCAACGCTTGCCATTCCGACGCGGCGACGACGGGCAGGTCGGAGATCGGTCGGGACAGGTCGACGGAGGCGACGAAGTCGAGCGCGTCGCACAGCCGATAGTGGTGTCCGCCCGCCTCATCAGCGGTGTAGACGTTCGGATTCGTCTCCAGGTCGAGCCGCAACCCGCCGTCGAAGGACTGGTAGACATTCACCGACATGTCTTCGATCGGGCCGGTCGAGAGCACTGTGATGTGGGCGGTCGCCGGACCGAACTCCACGCGGTCGAAGAACAGCATGATGTTGATCAGCGGTCCGAAGAAGCCGCGGCGCCCGCTCGGCGACGCGATGACGTCGCGGACGATGTCCTCATGGCGGAACCGCTGATGCGGCAGCGCCGCGCAGATCTCCGCGTCGACCGCGAGGATGAAGTCGTGCAGCGACTGTCTCCGATCGTCGGTGCGGATCGGGATCGGCAGCACATTCGACAGCATTCCGGCCGATTGGCGGAGGACCCCGCGGCGCCGAGCGATGACGGGGAGGCTGATCGTCGACTCGGTGCGATCGAGGAACCGGTTCAAGTACAGCGCGCACGCCGCGGTGATCACCGATCCGGTCCGCACGCCGAGGTGCTCGGCGACCGCTCGCAGACCGGTGGCCGTCGCTTCCGGCACCACGGCGGAGTTGACGGCGGACAGGAAGGCGGCGGGCTCGGTCACCGAGGACGGCGACGCCGGCTCCAGCGGATCGCCGTCGGATTCGGTGAGCCGTTCCGCCCAGAACCGTCGGTCCGCGTCGAAATCCGCAGACGCGCGGTACTCGTCGTCGATGCGCACGATCTCGTGCAGCGATACGCCGGTCGGCTGGTCGGGCGGCGTACCGCACATCGTGGCGGTGTACCGTCGGCTGACCTTCGCGATCATGATGGTCGTCGCGAAGCCGTCGACCGCGAGGTGGTGGCCCCACACGTACCAGATACGGCGGTCGCCTCCGATGCGGAGCAGGTGCGACTCGACCAGTGGACGGTCGTGGACGTCGATGGTCCGGCGGCGATGATTCTCGATCCACGCCAGGGCTGCAGTGCGGGGCTCGGGATGGTCGGAGAAGTCGTGGACGGCGAACTCCATCGGTCCGTCGTCGATCGTGAGGCGGGGCGCGTTGTGGTCGTCGGCCCGGTGGACGCGGACGAGCGGAGACTCGGTCTCGCGAGCGGTCACGATCACCGCGGCGCGGAGCGCGGACTCGTCGATCGGCTCGTCGAACTCCAGGAACGCGCAGACCGACAGCGGGACGTCGGGTTCGATCAGTTGGGCGTAGTAGACGCCGCGCTGGGCGGCGGTGAGGGGGAGCACATCTGGCTGTGGGGCGCTGACATCGGCGAGTCGGTCGTCTACAACATGGTCCTGCGACTCGGTCGTCACTGGTCAAGCTCCTGCAGTCCGGGACGGCCGGCCAGGGATGCCCATGACGAGAGACACGCCCCATCGGAGAGAGGGCGCGTCGGAGTCGTGAATGGACGATATCGGGCTGATCGTCACAAGTAGCCGTTCTGGCGGCTTTTTGGTGGTCTGCCTGAAAAGATAACAGGACTGATGCACACCTGTATGTCCCATGAACAGGGGCTTTCGCCCCTGATTGCAGAGCGAGGCTCGCGATCAGCGACGTTGCCTGGGCCGTGTGGCCGACGTCACCGGGGCGACCTCGCCTCCCAACGTCACCGGCCCGGTCTCACCGACCCAGGAATCCGCCGAGCATGCCGCTGACGCCCGCGTCCTGGCCCTGACCGGTGCCGCCGAGAACGCCGCCCCGCGACCGTTCGGACGGCTGCACGATGACGAAGCCCTGGCCTTGGAAGGCGAGGGTGAAACGCTCGCCGGTGGTCCGTCCCATGAGCGTGCCGACACCGAAGGTGTCGTTGCGCTGGACCGAGGTCTGCAGGCTCGCCGACCAGGCCACCGCGGCGTGCGGATCGGCATAGGTGTCGCCCGTGACGTTCATGACGACGGGCGCGCCGTCGGTGGTGAGCGCGATGCGGCCGACACCGCGGAAGACGCAGTTGAACATGCCCGCCGAACTCGACGCTGCAGCACCGCGGACGCGCTCCACGGCGTACTCCAGGGACGGATCGAAGGCGAGGACGTTGGCGCCGTTGACGGTGAGGCCGTCGGAGCCGTCGAGATCGACCAGGTGGACGTCGCTCGCGGCGTCGGCGAGGAAGAGGTCGCCGCGCCCGCTGATCTTCATCAGCGGGACGCCCTCGCCGGTCACCGCCTGTCGGACCATCCTGCCGAAACCGCCCGCCCCCAGCGCCTCGAAATGCAGATCTCCCTGATAGGCGACCATGGATCCCTGTCGAGCCAGCACGTCGCCGTTGAGGCCGACGCGGCACATCTTGCTGCCCTGCTTCTGGATTCCGGCGTGCTGGACTTCCGCGTGCGCGGGGGCGAACAACTCGCTCTTCATGGTGGCTCCTGGTGGCGTCGCCCGGTGTGCTGCCGGATCGGTGGGAGAGGCGGGACGTGCACTGGTGGCGATGGTACCGGCGGCGTGGTTCACGAGGGTACGGTCTGTCAGTCGATCATCAGACGATTGCGGCCGGCGGCTGTCGCTTCATACAGGGAGGCGTCGGCCCGTTGCACCCCGTTCGAGGCTGAACCGTGTCGCTGATCACACGACCGACGCGGCGCAGGCACATGTCGCCCGCCGCATGGCCGAACGCGTCGTTGAACTGCTTGAGGTGGTCGACGTCGATCAGAACCACCGCCCGTCGGCGAGCGTTGGTCGAGGCGAGGAGAGCGCGGAGGTCGTCGTCGAACTGGCGCCGGTTGGCGAGCCCGGTGAGGGCGTCGACGTGGGACAGTCGCAGCAGGACTTCGGATCGGTCCCAGTCCAGCCGTGCGATCTGCTCGACGCGATACGCGAAACGCAGCGTCACCGCGGCCATGACGATCGTCGTGAGCAGGGCGATGACACTCGCGCTGTCGGTCGGCAACACGACGAGTTCGGTGACGGTCAGAGCGGTGATTTGTGCGGTCATCGACGTGACCAGCAGCGGGAAGCGGATGCGGACGATGCCCATGCTTAAGATCACTGCGAGCGGCATCAGCAGCGGCACCACCTCGTAGCCCTTGGGCAGCTGCATCACGCGCTGGACCATCTGGGCGGTGACGATCACCGCGACGCAGGCGATGTAGATCTCCGACGACCAGCGTCGACACCGCGGGATCAGACTGGTCACCAGGATCACGGCGGCGGGCGGCATGATGCCGATCAACAGGAACAGCCTGCCGGTGAGGTCGGCGGCGTCGGGGATCTGCAGGACGTCCTTCTGGAACGTCAGCAGCAGCGCGCACACCATCAGCAGTCCGCCCATGATCGTGCGCTGGGCGCCGAGGCCGCTCTGCTCGTACTCGAGACGAAACAGTCCGCGCCGTTCCGGCTCGGAGAGGACCGACGTGGATGTCCGGGGGCGGGGTTCGACGGTGACCGGCAGGTCGACGGTTTCGAGGGAGTCGGGTGCTGACGGCGCACTGCGCGATGTCTGATCTCGGCCGGCCGACTTGGCTCGGTAGAGGGCGCGGTCGGCGTCGGTCTCGGTCCAGACGACGGCGAACTCCTCGTCGCCGACCTGGTGGCCGCGGGTGTCGTTCACCTGCTTGAACAGGTCGATGTCGAACAGGGCGAGGGACACCGAAGCAGGCGACGTCGCCAGCCTGCGCGCGAACTCGTCGCGCAACGTCCGCAGATTCGGCAAACCGGTCAACGCATCGGTGGACGCCAGCGCGTCGAACTGCTGCTGTCGACGCCAGGCGCTGCGCGAGATCCGCTCGAGCTCGTACGACGACGCCAGCGGCACCAGCAGGATGGCTCCGCCCGCGGCGAGCCCGAACAAGCCGTTGCTCGTGGTCGGGACGTAGAGCAGCTCGGCGGTGACGATCACGCCGAACCCGACGAGGACGGCGGGCAGCACGGCACGCCCAGGATGTACGCCTGCAACAGCAGCAGGACGGTGATCATGGCGAGCAGGATGAGCCAGAGTTCGGATTTTGAACCGCGGCCGGATTCGACGAAGTGCGAGTGGAACGCGCGGTCTGGGGGCACATCATCTCTGTCGCACGCGTCGCGCGAATCGTTGCTCAAATCTCGCGAATCCCGCATGTCGCGCGACAGAACCGGTCGATCGGACGACAGTTCGCCGGTGCCGGGCTCGCCACCGCCGATCGTTACCCGCAGCGGGTCACGCGCCACGGTGGAGACGGCGTCGCGACTGATTTGGGATCTGCCCAGCAGGGCCCTACAATATTTCAGGTTGCCTGGGTGAAGTGTGCCCCCAGGGCCCACAACTTCATATAGCCCGACGGTGCCGGCGAAAAGCCAATGGCATCAGACGGCGTGAAAATGCACAACTATCCACTTCGTGGAAGGCCCACCAGTGCCAACCGGGACGGTCCTGCAAAAGGAACGAGCCGGGGACACCGCTGCATGGGAACCGCTACGAGAAAGGTTGACGGTCGAACCATGACCATGACTGACCCGATCGCAGACTTCTTGACGCGTCTGCGTAACGCCAACTCGGCGTTCCACGACGAGGTCGCGCTGCCCTCGTCGAAGATCAAGGTGAACATCGCCGAGATCCTCAAGCGTGAGGGCTACATCACCGACTACCGCGTCGAAGACGCCGAGGTCGGCAAGAAGCTCACCGTGACCCTGAAGTACGGCCCCACCCGCGAGCGCAGCATCGCCGGTCTCCGCCGTGTCTCGAAGCCGGGTCTGCGCGTGTACGCAAAGTCCACCAACCTGCCCAAGGTCCTGGGCGGCCTCGGCGTGGCCATCATCTCCACGTCGTCCGGCCTCCTCACCGACCGCCAGGCAGCAAACCAGGGCGTGGGCGGCGAAGTCCTCGCTTACGTCTGGTAGGGGAGCGAAGAAAATGTCGCGTATTGGTAAGAACCCCATCGCAATTCCCGCCGGTGTCGACGTCAGCGTCGATGGCCAGGATGTCAAGGTCAAGGGACCGAAGGGCGAACTCAGCCTGACTGTCACCTCGCCGATCCAGGTCGCGACCGAAGAGAACACCATCGTCGTCACCCGGCCGAACGACGAGCGCGAGAACCGTGCACTGCACGGCCTCAACCGCTCGCTGGTCAACAACCTGGTCGTCGGCGTCACGCAGGGCTACACCACCAAGATGGAAATCCACGGTGTCGGCTACCGCGTTCAGGCCAAGGGCAAGGACCTCGAGTTCGCCCTCGGCTACAGCCACCCCGTGCCGATCGAGGCTCCGGAGGGCATCACCTTCGCGGTGGAGTCCCCGACCAAGTTCTCGGTCTCGGGAATCGACAAGCAGCTAGTCGGCCAGATCTCGGCGAACATCCGCCGCCTGCGTCGTCCGGACCCCTACAAGGGCAAGGGCATTCGCTACGAGGGTGAGCAGATCCGCCGCAAGGTCGGAAAGACGGGTAAGTAAGACATGAGTGAAACAACTGTTCGCAAGCCCATCGGCAAGGACGTGTCGACCCGTCGTCGCACCGCGACCAGCCGTCGTCACTTCCGTCTGCGTAAGAAGATCAACGGCACCGCGGCGCGTCCGCGCATGGCCGTCAAGCGCAGCAGTCGGCACATCCACGTTCAGATCATCGACGACCTGACCGGCCACACCCTGGCCGCGGCCAGCAGCATCGAGGCTGACGTGCGCGCCGCCGGTGGCGACAAGTCGGCGCAGGCCGCCAAGGTCGGTGAGCTGGTGGCAGCTCGCGCCAAGGCAGCAGGAATCGAGTCTGTGGTCTTCGACCGCGGCGGCAAGAAGTACCACGGTCGCATCGCGGCTCTGGCTGACGCCGCCCGCGAGGGAGGCCTGAAGCTCTGATGTCGAACCTGCAGATGACCAACAAGATCAACGGAGGGGACTTCTGATGCCCGGACGTCAGCGTGACGGCGGAAACGGACCCGCCGGAAACAACAGCAACGACAACCGCGGCGAGCGTCGCGGCCGCGGCGACCGTCGCGACAACCGCAACCGCGAGCGCGAGGAGAAGAATCACCTCGAGCGTGTGGTGACCATCAACCGCGTGTCGAAGGTCGTCAAGGGCGGTCGTCGCTTCAGCTTCACCGCACTCGTGGTGGTCGGCGACGGCCAGGGCCTGGTCGGCGTCGGCTACGGCAAGGCCAAGGAAGTTCCCGCGGCCATCCAGAAGGGCGTCGAAGAGGCTCGTAAGAACTTCTTCCGCGTTCCGCTGATCGGCGGCACCGTGACCCACCCGGTTCAGGGTGAGGCTGCGGCCGGCGTCGTGATGCTGCGCCCGGCCAGCTCGGGTACCGGTGTGATCGCCGGTGGCGCCGTGCGTGCCGTCCTGGAGTGCGCCGGTGTGACCGACGTTCTCGCGAAGAGCCTCGGCTCGGACAACGCGATCAACGTGGTTCACGCCACTGTCGCGGCACTGAAGATGCTGCAGCAGCCTGAAGAGGTCGCTGCCCGTCGCGGACTGCCGGTCGAGGACGTCGCTCCGGCAGGCATGCTGCGCGCCCGCGCGGCTGCCGCAGCCAACAAGGGAGCATGACCATGGCCGAGCTGAAGATCACCCAGATCAAGGGCACCGTCGGTACCAAGAAGAACCAGCGTGACAGCCTGCGCACCCTTGGCCTCAAGGGCATCCGCAAGACAGTCACCCGCGAGGACACCCCGATCAACCGCGGCCTCATCAACGTGGTTCGTCACCTCGTGACAGTCGAAGAGGTTTAATCATGACCATCAAGCTGCACCACCTTCGCCCTGCACCGGGTGCGAAGACCGAGAAGACCCGCGTGGGTCGCGGTGAGGCGTCCAAGGGTAAGACCGCTGGTCGCGGTACCAAGGGCACCAAGGCACGCAAGAACGTTCCGGCCCGCTTCGAGGGCGGCCAGATGCCGATTCACATGCGTCTGCCGAAGCTCAAGGGCTTCACCAACCGCAACCGCGTGGAGTACCAGGTCGTCAACGTCGGCGACATCTCCCGTCTGTTCCCGGAGGGTGGCACCATCGGTGTCGCCGATCTGGTCGCGGCCGGCGCTGTGCGCAAGAACGAGCTCGTCAAGGTCCTTGGCGACGGTGAACTGACCGTGAAGGTCGACATCACCGCCGACAAGTTCACGGGCTCCGCCAAGGAGAAGATCGCCGCTGCCGGCGGCACCGCGACGCAGGCCTGAGCCTTCGCCGCATGAAGAACTACCGAACCGGTCAGGTGAACGGAACGGGCGACGCAGTCGTCGCCCGACCGCTCGCCTGACCGGCGGTGGTTTCCGGGACTGTTAAAGTTTCACCCGTGGGCGTCCGTCGTCGGACGCCCGGGTCATTTTTCCGAGCCGACCGCCAATGCACGATGCGGCTGTGCGTCGTCGACGCGCGCCCACCGATACTGCGGTGCAATAGGAGGAGTTAGTGCTTTCCCCCCTCGTGGCGACCTTCAGGACGCCCGACCTGAGGAAGAAGATCTTCTACGCCCTCGGTATCCTCGTGCTCTACCGGATCGGCACGACGCTGCCGTCGCCCGGCGTGGACTTCCGCGAGATCAACCGCTGCGTGGACGCTGCGAGCCAGGGCGACTCGGGCCAGATCTATTCGCTGATCAACATGTTCTCCGGCGGCGCACTGCTGCAGCTGTCGGTGTTCGCGATCGGCATCATGCCGTACATCACGGCCAGCATCATCGTTCAGCTGCTCACCGTCGTCATTCCGCGGTTCGAGCAGCTGCGTAAGGAAGGCCAGTCCGGCCAGAACAAGATGACGCAGTACACCCGCTACCTCACGGTGGCGCTGGCACTGCTTCAGTCGACGGGCATCGTCGCTCTCGCCGCCACGGGCAACCTCCTGCCCTCCAGCGGTGAGGACTGCAACCCCGAGCAGATCCTCCAGGACACGTCGATCATCGGCCTGTCGATCATCGTCCTGACCATGACCGCGGGCGCGACCATCGTCATGTGGTTCGGTGAGCTCATCACTGAGCGCGGCATCGGCAACGGCATGTCGCTGCTGATCTTCGTCGGCATCGCCGCCCGCATCCCGGCTGAGGGACGCACCATCTTGCAGCAGCGCGGTGGCCTGGTCTTCGGCATCATGTGCGCTGCGATCGTCGTGATCCTGGTCGCCGTCGTGTTCATCGAGCAGGGCATGCGACGCGTCCCGGTCCAGTACGCCAAACGCATGGTCGGCCGGAAGATGTACGGCGGATCGTCGACGTACATGCCGATCAAGGTCAACACCGCGGGCGTCATCCCGGTCATCTTCGCGTCGTCGCTGCTGTACATCCCGCAGCTGATCCTGCAGTTGACCGGCGGTCAGAACGCCGACGGTGAGACTTCGGGCTGGAAGTTGTGGCTGGAATCGAACCTGATCAACCCGTCGAGCTGGTTCCACATCGCGTTCTACTTCCTGCTCATCATCTTCTTCACATACTTCTACGTCGCCGTCACCTTCAACCCGGAGGAGCGCGCGGACGACATGAAGCGGTACGGCGGCTTCATCCCGGGCATCCGCCCCGGTCAGCCGACGGCCGACTACCTGAGCTACGTGCTCAGCCGGATCACGCTGCCCGGGTCGTTCTACTTGGGCATCATCTCGATCCTCCCGAACCTGTTCCTGGATATGAGCAGTGGCAGCGGCCAGAACATTCCGTTCGGCGGTACGGCATTGCTGATTATCGTGGTCGTCGGCCTCGACACCATCAAGCAAGTGAACAGCCAGTTGATGCAACGCAAGTACGAAGGGTTCCTGAAGTGAGACTCGTCATCCTCGGACCGCCCGGAGCGGGCAAAGGCACGCAAGCCGAATTGATGTCGGAAGCCCTGGGCATTCCGCACATCTCGACCGGCGACCTGTTCCGCGCCAACATCTCCCAAGGCACCCCCATCGGTGTCGAGGCCAAGAAGTACCTCGACGCGGGCAATCTGGTGCCGCCGGAGATCACCGTCAACATGGTCCGCGATCGCGTCGCGGAGCCGGATGCGGCGAAGGGTTTCATCCTCGACGGCTTCCCCCGCTCCACCGAGCAGGCCGTCGCCCTCGAGGGCATCCTCGAGGACCTGAAGACGGCGCTCGACGGCGTGCTGTCGTTCAAGGTCGACACCGAGGTCGTCGTGGAGCGCATGCTCGCCCGCGGTCGCGGCGACGACACCGAGGACGTGATCCGCAACCGCATGTCGGTCTACGAGGCCGAGACGGCTCCGCTGCTGACTCACTACGCCGATCAGGTCACCGAGATCGACGCCGTCGGCACCGTTGACGAGGTTCACCAACGCGTGCTGCGCGCACTCGGCAAAGCCTGAGCGAGTTGGCTTTTCGTAAACCGAAGCCGGTTCCGTTCAAATCGGCGGGCGAACTCGACGCGATGGCGGCCGCGGGTGCCATCGTCGGGCGCGCGCTCGTCGCCGTGCGTGACGCGGCCAAAGTCGGGGTCAGCACGCTGGAACTGGACGCGGTCGCCGAAGCGGTGATCCGCGACGCGGGCGCGGTGCCGTCGTTCAAGGGCTACCACGGCTTTCCCGGATCCATCTGCAGCTCGGTCAACGAGGTCGTGGTGCACGGCATCCCGTCCAAGGATGTGGTGCTCGCCGAGGGCGACCTGGTCTCGATCGACTGCGGCGCCATCCTCGACGGCTGGCACGGCGACTCTGCGTGGACGTTCGGCGTCGGCGAGCTGGCGCAGGCCGACGCCGAGCTCAGTGAGGCGACGCGGCTGTCGATGGAAGCCGGGATCGCCGCGATGGTGCCGGACAACCGGCTCACCGACGTCTCGCATGCGATCGAGACCGGGACCCGTGCCGCGGGCAAGCAGTTCGGCCGCACCTTCGGCATCGTGGACGGGTACGGCGGACACGGCATCGGTCGCGAGATGCACATGGAGCCGTTCCTCGCCAACGAGGGCAAGCCCAATCGCGGGCCGCTCCTGGTGATCGGGTCGACGCTGGCGATCGAGCCGATGCTGACGCTCGGCACCGAAGACACCACCGTGCTGGCCGACGACTGGACGGTCGTCACCGACGACGGTTCGCGGTCGGCTCACTGGGAGCACACCGTCGCCGTCACCGCGGACGGACCGCGCATCCTGACTCCGCGCCCGTAGCTTGACGCTCTCGACCCCGATCGGCCAGATGGCCGGTCGGGGTCGAGTGCGTTGTGGCGACGCTTTCGGCGTGCGGGCCGTGCCGCGCGGCCCGAAAGCATACGATGCACCCAAGCGGCGATCGGCGCGGCGACACGAAGCGAGAAGGGATGGGCCACAAGGCATGAGCGATGAGGCGGACAACGGATCGACCGGCGCACGGTTTCAGTGGCGACACTGGCTCGCGGTGTCCGGAGCGGCCGTCGTCGTGATCGCGGTGGTCGTGGCGGTCTTTCTCGTGGTCAAAGACGCCGACGAGCCGAGCAGCGGAGACGAGGCGGACCAGCGGGCGGTGGAAGCCGTGTACCACCGGTTCGCGAACGCCGTGCAGTCGTCCGACGTCGCCGCCGCCGGCATCTGCGCAGACCGTTCGGAGCCGAAGGACACGCTGACGCGGACCGCGGGCATGCTCGGCGGCATCGGGACGGCGGGCAGCACCATTCGGGTGAACATCGCGTCGGTGACCGTGACCGGCGATGTCGCCCACGTCGACGGATCGCTCAACACCATGGGCACCAATGTGGCGATGCCGCTGGAGGTTCGTCGCATCGACGACGCCTGGTGCGTGTGGTCTTAGGCGGTCGCCTCCGCGCGTGATCTCACAGGTTCGAGTGCGGCGGCCGGGCGCCAACGCAGCGCGCCGACGACCAGCACCGCGGCGGTGAGCCACACGTAGCTGTTCCCGACCAGATGCTGCCACCACACCCAGGTCAGTTCGGCGTCGTGCCGGGCCGGCAACAGCCAGTGCGGTCCGACGGCGAAGACGACCAGACCGAGGGCCCACGTCGCGGTGAGCGCCGGACCGAATCGGTGGGAGACGACGGCGTACCCGGCGACCATCAGGGCGGGCGCCGCCCACACCCAGTGGTGCGACCAGCTGACCGGAGAGATCAAGAGCACCACGGCGGCATTGACCAGGAGTGCGACGACGCTCTCGGAACGGCCCGTCAGGAGCCGATGCATCCAGACGGCCGCGACGGCGACCACCAGGATCGACAGTCCCAACCACAGCAGCGTCGACGCGGATTCGCTGAGGCCGAAGCGGAAGACGGCGCCCTTGATGGACTGATTGCCTGCGAAATACGGGGCACCGATGCGGCCGGTCTCGCGGAGGGTGTGGAACCAGTACTGCACGGAGTCCGACGGGGAGATCAGCCAGGCCAGACCGATGGAGCCGAGGGTCCCCACCAGCAGCCAGCCGACGGCTCGCCAGTCGCGGCGGAGGACGAAGTACAGGAGGAAGCCCGCAGGCGTCAGCTTGATGGACACCGCGATGCCGATCAGGAGACCGCGCGGCCAACGGCGATGGCGGCACAGGACGTCGACGACGACCAGGGCCATCAGCAGCACGTTGACCTGTCCGAAGCTCAGATTCTCGCGAACCGGCTCGAGGAACGAGAAGACGCTCGTCAATGCGATGACGATCGCCAGGCGCAGTGTGGCATCCGTCCGCGGGGCGATCCGGCCCAGGATCAGCCACAGGCTCAGTGCGAGCGCGGCCAGCGTGGCCGCGAACATCGCGATGTCGGCGACGGTCACCGGCATCATCGCAAACGGGGTGAACGCCATGGCGGCCAGCGGGGGATAGGTGAACGGCAGGTGCGTTCCGTCGACGGCGGGCATCGCGCCGTAGAGCGGATGGCCGTCGAGCAGCACGCGGGCACCAGTCCGGTACACGTGCAGGTCCAGATAGCCGTGCCAGATGTGCAGCAGCACACCGGCGGTCGTGGTGACGGCCAGCAGGACCGTTGCGGCGAGAAGAAGAAGGCGAGCCCGGCGGGACGATCTGGTCACGGCAAACGGGTTCGACACTGCGTCAGCCTAGCAATGCGGAGCCGCGGGCTCGGGGCGCCGGTCCGGCGGAGGTCGTCGTGCACCGGGCGACGACCCCGCGGGGTGTGCTCACACGTCCACGATCATCGTGACGGGGCCGTCGTTGACGAGCTCGACGTGCATATGGGCGCCGAACTGTCCGGTGGCGACGGTGGCGCCGAGTGCCCGGAGTTCGGCGACGACCGCGTCGACGAGCGGTTCGGCGACCGGTCCCGGGGCGGCCGCGTTCCACGACGGACGACGGCCCTTGTCGGTGTTGGCGTAGAGCGTGAACTGACTGATCACCAGGATCGGAGCGTCAACGTCGGCCGCCGAGACCTCACGACGGTCGCCCTCGCCGTCGAGGATGCGCAACCGCCAGATCTTGTCGGCGAGCTTCCTGGCTCCCTGCGCGTCGTCGTCGTGCGTGACGCCGATCAGCGCGACGATGCCGAGGCGGCCGTCGGGCAGGTGGAGTTCCCCCACCACCTCGTCGTCGACCGTGACCGACGCGGAACTGACTCGCTGAAGAACGGCTCGCATACCGGTGAGGTTAGACGGTGACCGAACCGGCGCCGCCCGGCACCTGCGGCGCGTCGAACAGTCGACGGCGGTCTCGCTCCGGGTCGACGCGGACCAGGACGGCCAGGCCCGCGGTCAGCAGGAGGCCGGCACAGATCACGAACACCGTGTGATAGCCGTCCGCCTGCACCGCAGCGTTGTCGATGAGGCGACCGGCGACGGTCGGCGCCACCATTCCGGCCACGCCGAACACGGCGCAGAAGACGCCCAGCACCGTTCCCCGCTGCGTCACCGGCGTGATCTCGGCGATCGCTGCTGTCGCGGCCGGGAAGATCGTCGTGTACAACACGAACGCGGGCAGCATCAGTGCGAGTTGCATGATCCCGCCGGTGTTCGCGAAGCCGAACATCGCGACGGCGGCGATTGCCATGGCGGCTGCGGGGACTCCCGACCGCGACCACCGGCTGGAGACGCCGCGCACCAGCAGTCGCCGCGACAGCGCACCCTGGGCGAACATGGCGACGGCGCCGGTCGCCGCCACCGCGGCGATGAGGTTGCCGGTGGTGACCGTGCTCATGCCGCGGACCGACTCCAGATACGTCGGCAGCCAGGTGGACAGGATCGCCATCACGAAATAGCAGGCGAATCCCGCGAACGCGAGGAACAGCCAGGTGGGCGAGGTGAAGATGCGGCGGTAGGGGACTCGTTCCGGAACGGATTCGGCGGCGGGATCCGTTCCGTCGGACGGGGGATCGTCCGTTCGCGCGACGTCGTACGGTCCTTCCCTGCCGACGAGGAGCCAGAGCACCGTCCACGCCAGACCGGCGATGCCGAGAACCCCGAAGCACCACCGCCAACCCCAATGAACCTGCACGAACGCCATCACCGGCGCTGCGATCAGGACGCCGAGGGACGACGAACCCAGGACGATCGCGTTCGGCAGGTCGCGCTTCTCGTCGGGGAACCACTTCATCACCGCGTGCAGAGCCACCGGCGACGCCGGCCCCTCGGCCATGCCGAGCACCACTCGGGAGGCCAGCAGGACCGTGAACGATGCGGCGCCCATCACCGGGAACTGCACGAGCGCCCACACCAGCGCCATCGCCATCAGCATCCACCGGGTCTGGATGCGGTCGACCAGGATGCCGCCGACGAGTGTCGCGACGCTGAACAGGAAGAAGAACGAGCTCGCGATGAGGCCGTACTGCGAGGGGCTCAGGCCCAGGTCGTCCATGAGTGCGCGCGAGGTGAGTCCGAGCACGGATTTGTCGCCCCAGTTGATCACCATGAAGAGCGCGAGCGCTGCGGTGATGAGCCACGCTCGGCCGGTGGAATAGCCGGGCGGCGCGGTTTCCGGGACGGTCGTCGCCGCGGGGGTGAGGGTGTCGGTCATCGGCGTCTCCTGCTGTCAGCGCGGCAGGTCGCCGGCGACGGTGACGCGTTCCATGACGCGACGCTGCGGAAAGTAGTCGTTGACCGCGTAGTGCTGGGTTGCGCGGTTGTCCCAGATCACGACGGAGTTCGGCGCCCACTGAAAGCGCACCTGGTATTCGGGGGTCCGTGCCTGGAACATCAGGTAGTCGAGGAGAGCGTCCCCGTCGGCCTTCGGCAGCCCGACGATCTCGGTCGTGAAGGGTTCGTTGACGTAGAGCAGTTTGCGGCCGGTCTCCGGGTGCGTGCGGACGATCGGATGCGCGATCGGCGGGTACTTCGCCGACATGACGGCGATCTGCTCGGCGGTCATCGCCTGCCCCCACGACTTGGTGTAGGTGTGAATCGCGGTGAGGCCGTCGATCTGCTCCTTCACTGATTCGGGGAGGTTGTCGTAGGCGGCTGCCATATCGGCCCACAGCGTGTCGCCGCCCGCCGCCGGGATCTCGACGGCCCGAAGAATCGAGGCCATCGACGGATCGGATCGGAACGAGGTGTCGCTGTGCCACACGTTCTCCATGCCGATGGCCATATCGCCCTTCGCGAGGCGAGAGATGCCGTCGACCTCCGCGGTGGGGAAGAAGTCATTCACCTCCACCGGTCCCCAGCGGTGGGCGAGATCGATGTGCTGTGAACCAGTCAGGTTCTGGTCGCGGAAGAACAGCACCTTGTACTCGAGGAGGGCGCGGTGCAGATCCGCGTGCACCTGGTCGTCGACGTGGCCGAGGTCGATGCCGTGCACGACGGCGCCGATGGTCGGGTTCACCGGGGTGAGGTCGAATCGAGTGTAGACCTGAGGTTCTTCGAGGTGCTCGGCAGTGCGTCGCAGGAACCTGGCGCCGAGATGCAGTCGCGGGTAGGCGGTCGTGCCCGCGGTGTGGATGGCAAGGGACGGGGAGGCGATCTGTGTTGTCATACTTCGATTGTGGTGTCGGACACGACCTCTCCCGACTGTGACCTACACCAGGACTTCCCGTCGCCTATTGGGCTATTGCACAATCAATGCATGGAGACCTCGACCGAACTGAGTGGGACGCCGCCGACGGGAGTGGCCTCGATCATCGATGCGGTGAGCCTGCGGATCGGCCGAGTGGCGCAGCAGATCACCTCTACCGAGGCCGC
The DNA here is from genome assembly GCF_001592365.1 of Gordonia hydrophobica NBRC 16057. Lineage (GTDB taxonomy): Bacteria > Actinomycetota > Actinomycetes > Mycobacteriales > Mycobacteriaceae > Gordonia > Gordonia hydrophobica. Next base: position 15,261 of record NZ_BCWU01000016.1, on the reverse strand, counting down.
GCAGGCATTACCCGCGGAGATGCTCGACTCCGAACTGGTCTCGATCGGCCACCGTATGCTGCCGATCTCGCTGCGGTGCCTGCGGACCGGCGGCACGCCGACCGAGAACGAACTGCAGGTGGTGCGCGAGCGCGCCGAACAGCGGGCTCGGGAAGGCGTTCCGCTCCCGCTGGTGCTCGCCCTGTGGAGTCGCGCCTCGGAATTCCTCCACGCCGAGTGCCGGGCCGCCGCCGTCGCCGATCATGACGTTGCGGCCTTCGCCTGGATCAGTGCGGCCGGCTTTCGGCTTCACGAAGTGTTCGTCGCGGAACTGGTGGAGGCCTATCAACGCGAACTCGCCGTGCAGTCCGACGAGGCGACCGGCGGACCGCACTTCGTGGGGAGGCTCCTGCTTCTCGGCCACGATCCGCGGGCCGACGCCGAGCGGCTGAACGTCAAGCTCGACACCAGTTACCACGTGCTCGCGGTGCGGTTGGAGAAGTCGCCGGGCGAGTTGACCGCGGAGGCGTCGGCCCGCGAGGTGGCCGGCCGCCGCAAACTTCACCGTGTCCAGCGATTGTTCCGTCCGGGAGGTGGCCCGGCGATGCTCGGGCTGCTCGACCGCGACGGCGGGACGGTGTTGGTTCCGACGTCGCACTATCCGACGGACGGCGGCGACGCGGGTCTGCACAGGTTGGTTGCGGCGATCGAAGCGGCCGCGGGCGCGGCGACGTCCGCGGCGGTCGTCGAATCGGTCGATCGGGGCGCGGTGGTGGAGGCGGCGGCCCAGGCGCAGGAGGTGCTCCAGGTGGCGCTCGCGCTCGGCCGCCCCGCCGGTCTGCACCGATTGGACGATGTCGCCGTCGCCTACCAGTTGAGTCGGCCGGGGCCCGCAGCCGACCGCTTGGCGGAGACGCTCGCGCCGATCCGGGATCAGCCCGATCTGCTCCGGACCCTGCGTACCTACCTCGACTGCGACCTGGATCGGTTGCGCGCTGCGCGGACTCTGGACGTTCACCCGAACACGGTGAACAACCGGCTCAACCGCATCGAGAGCCTGTGCGGCGTCAGTCCGTTCCGGACGGCCGGAATCGTCGCGCTGTACGCGGCGATCACCTCGATGGCGGTCGACGCCTGAGTGCCGATGCGGAGCGGGGAATAGGGCGAGGCGAGACCCGGTTGCACCGACCATGACCGACAGTGGCAAGGCAGTACATGTTCAGCGGTTCGGCAGGCACGGCGCGTGGGGAGGATTCAGTCAGTTCTCGCCGGAGAACGCTCGCGCGATCGAGCGACTCGGATTCGGCGCCATCTGGATGGGCGGCTCGCCGGCGCATCTGCGGCCGGTCCGCACGATTCTTGAAGCCACCGAGGACATCACCGTCGCCACCGGCATCGTGAACATCTGGAACACCGATCCGGCGACGATCGCCGCAGAATTCGCCGATCTCGAGCGCGACTTCCCCGGCCGGTTCTACCTGGGCATCGGAGCGGGACACCCGGAGGCGACCGCCGAGTACACCTCGCCCTACCAGGCCGTCCGGCACTATCTCGACGTGCTCGACGACGCCGGTGTCCCGGTGAACCGACGCGTTCTCGCGGCGCTCGGGCCCCGCATGCTCCGGCTGTCCGCGGAGCGCGCGCTCGGAGCGCACCCGTACCTGACGACGCCGGCGCACACCGCCATCGCCCGCGAGGCACTGGGCGACGAGGCGCTGCTGGCGCCCGAGCACAAGGTGGTCGTCAACTCCGATCCACAGGCCGCACGCGCCGTCGGCCGCCCGCCCGTGGACCGGCCGTATCTGCATCTGCGCAATTACACGTCGAACCTGAAGCGGCTCGGCTACACCGACGCCGACATCGCCGACGGCGGCAGCGACGCACTGATCGATGCACTGGTGGCGCACGGTGACGCGACGTCGGTGCGGGCGCAGGTCGACGAGCATCTCGCGGCGGGCGCCGATCACGTCGCGGTGCAGGTCCTCGGTTCGGCGGACATCGCGGTGGAACTCGGGGCGATCATCGACGCACAGTGACATCGACGGAGGCAGCGCCCCAGTGCGGCCGAGTGCCACGCGCGGGGCGATGCATCGCAGTCCGCTCGGTTCAGAGCAATTCGAAGACGACGTCGACGGTGGCCGACACCTGTTGTTCGCCCGCCTCGACGGGCATCGCGGCGGTGTAGGCGACCATGCGGGGAGCGGGACCGCCGCCCGCGGCACCTTCGCGGATGGAGATCACCGGGCCCAGCCGAACGCCCGCCAGACGCGCGTACTGCGTGGCGCGGTCCCGGGCGTCGGCGAACGCGGCGTCGCGGGCCGCGGCGAGCGGCGCGGACGGATCGTCGACGACCAGTGAGACGCCGTGGACGCGGAGGTCGTCGCCTCCGGCATGGACCGCGGCAGTCAGGAGGTCGCCGGCCGTGTCGAGGTCGCGGACGGTGGCGGTGAGCATGGTGGTGGCCTCGTAGCCGACGATTCGCGGCTCGTCGCCGCTGCTGTATCGCGGATGCACCGACACCTGGGATGTCGCGAGATCGCTGCGGGCGATGCCCGCAGTCGTCAGGGCGTCGATCACCGAGCGCATCGATCTGCCGGTGCGGTCCATCGCCGTCGCGACGTCCGACTCGGTCGCGGCGGCGCCGATCTCGAGGCGCATCACATCGGGGACGGCGGACGCCCGCCCGGATCCGGTGACGCCGACGGTGCGGTCGAGGCTCATAGGTTGTCCACGGAGTCGCGGGCGATGAGCGCCGTGAGCCAGCCGACCACCGAGACGACGATCGCGCCGAAGATCGCCGACCAGAAGAAGTCGTCGACGACGAGACCGTGATCGAAGACGTTGTGCGTCAGCCAACTGGTGATCTCCAGCATCAGTGCATTGATGATGATGTGAATCAGCCCCAGGGTCAGGATGTACAGCGGGATCGACAGGATCTGGACGATGGGCTTGATGAAGCCGTTCACCAGACCGAACACGACGGCCACCAGTAAGACGATGCCGACCTGCCCCCACCAACTGGTCACGTCGCCGAACTCGAATTCGACGCCGGGAACGATCAGGGCGGCGATCCACAGAGCAAGGCCCGTCAGTCCGCTTCGGACGATGAATGCGCGCATGCGTCCAGTCTGTCACGAAGGTTTGGAACAACGCCCGACTTGGCGTAGGCTTGAACGTCGGTGCGTCGTGCGGTCACGCATGCCTGCGCCCGATGCTTTCCGCATCGGACTCAGGCGGCCGTTCGTACCGCCACCGTAGCGGATAGACGAAGCAGAAGTCGGTAGACACGGAAAGCCGGGTCGCCGGAGAATCGCGGAGGATATGGCGAAGAAAGATGGGGCCATTGAGGTCGAGGGTCGTGTGATCGAGCCTCTGCCCAATGCGATGTTCCGCATTGAGCTGGAGAACGGACACAAGGTCCTTGCTCACATCAGTGGCAAGATGCGGCAGCACTACATCCGCATTCTGCCCGAGGATCGCGTTGTCGTGGAGCTCTCGCCCTACGACCTCGCGCGCGGACGCATCGTCTACCGGTACAAGTAACCCTCGTGCGGGCGGTTCCGGGGCGACGCGTCGCTTCGTGCTGTCCGGGCACATGGCACTTGCCACAAGAAGATAAAGGGAGAAGCTGACGTGAAGGTCAAGCCGAGCGTCAAGCCGATCTGCGAGAAGTGCAAGGTGATCCGCCGTAACGGACGGGTCATGGTGATCTGCGACAACCTGCGTCACAAGCAGCGTCAGGGCTGATCAGCTTCTTCAAGGTCGCTTGAAGACACACAACTGAAGATCGATAGAAGAACTCCCAGAACCAGCGATCGCAGACGCGCGGTCGCCGACCCCCGGTTCAGAGGCCGGGGCCTGGCGCAGAGTCCAGGACGGACTGGGAGCAGACCTCTGAGCAGGTAAGGAATCGCCACATGGCACGTGTTGCAGGTGTGGATCTCCCCCGCGAGAAGCGGCTGGAGATCGCGCTCACCTACATCTTCGGAGTGGGTCGGACCACTTCGAAGGAAATCATCGCAGCGACCGGACTCTCGGCCGATCTGCGCGCCAAGGATCTGACCGACGCTGACGTCGCGAAGCTCCGCGAGTACATCGAGGCCTCGGTCAAGGTGGAGGGCGACCTGCGCCGCGAGGTGCAGGCCGACATCCGTCGCAAGATCGAGATCGGCTGCTATCAGGGTCTGCGCCACCGTCGCGGCCTGCCGGTCCACGGTCAGCGCACCAAGACCAATGCCCGTACTCGTAAGGGCCCGAAGAAGACCATCGCCGGGAAGAAGAAGTAATGCCACCCAAGTCACGTAGCGCTGGCCCGAAGAAGGGCACCCGTCGTCGCGACAAGAAGAACGTCCCGCTGGGCCACGCCCACATCAAGTCGACGTTCAACAACACCATCGTTTCGATCACCGACCCCGAGGGCAACGTGATCAGCTGGGCCTCCTCCGGCCACGTCGGCTTCAAGGGCTCGCGCAAGAGCACTCCGTTCGCCGCGCAGCTCGCCGCCGAGAACGCTGCCCGCAAGGCGCAGGAGAACGGCGTCAAGAAGGTCGATGTTTTCGTCAAGGGACCGGGCTCGGGTCGTGAGACCGCCATCCGGTCGCTGCAGGCAGCCGGCCTCGAGGTCGGCACCATTTCCGACGTGACCCCGCAGCCGCACAACGGCTGCCGTCCGCCCAAGCGGCGCCGGGTCTAGCGGGAAAGGGAGGAAGAAGGAACTATGGCTCGTTATACCGGCCCCGCAACTAAGAAGTCCCGTCGCCTTCGCGTCGACCTGATCGGCGGCGACCAGGCGTTCGAGAAGCGTCCCTACCCGCCCGGCCAGCACGGTCGCGCGCGGATCAAGGAGACCGAGTACCTGCTCCAGCTGCAGGAGAAGCAGAAGGCTCGCTTCACCTACGGCGTCATGGAGAAGCAGTTCCGTCGCTACTACGAGGAAGCCAACCGTCGCTCGGGCAAGACCGGTGACGTGCTGCTGCAGATCCTCGAGTCGCGTCTGGACAACGTCGTCTACCGCGCCGGACTGGCTCGGACCCGTCGTCAGGCTCGCCAGATGGTCAGCCACGGCCACTTCACCGTGAACGGCGTTCGCGTGGATGTGCCCAGCTACCGCGTCAGCCAGTACGACATCATCGACGTTCGCCCGAAGTCGTTGCAGACCACGCCGTTCCAGATCGCCAAGGAGACCCTCGGCGACCGTCCGGCACCGGCATGGCTGCAGGTGGTTCCGTCGACGCTGCGTATCCTCGTGCACTCGCTGCCCGAGCGTGAGCAGATCGTCGTGCCGCTCACCGAGCAGCTCATCGTCGAGTTCTACTCCAAGTAAACCCACGGGGCTCCGCCCCCGTGTTCCCCGTACTACCCGCGTTGGTGCGTTATGGACGACCTCGCGTCGTTGCGTTTCGCACTTGCGTGTCTGGCCGGGGGAGACTACGAGTAGCACTGCGAAAACTACTGAGCAACAACAGTTGCTCGGTCCGCCTCGAAGCCGTCAAATAGCGGACGGTCGAAGGAGAATCCCACCACATGCTCATCTCACAGCGACCTGGTCTGTCCGAAGAGGTCATCGCCGAGAACCGCTCGAAGTTCACCATCGAACCCCTCGAGCCGGGCTTCGGTTACACCCTGGGCAACTCGCTGCGGCGCACGCTGCTGTCGTCCATCCCGGGCGCGGCAGTCACCAGCATCCGCATCGACGGAGTCCTGCACGAGTTCACCACCGTCCCGGGCGTGAAGGAAGATGTCACCGACATCATCCTGAACCTCAAGGGCCTCGTGGTCAGCTCGGAAGAGGACGAGCCGGTCACCATGTACGTCCGCAAGCAGGGGCCGGGCGCAGTCACCGGTGCTGACATCGTTCCGCCTGCCGGCGTCACGGTGCACAACCCGGACCTGCACATCGCGACCCTCAACGACAAGGGCAAGCTCGAGATCGAGCTCGTCGTCGAGCGGGGCCGCGGCTACGTGCCCGCCGTGCAGAACAAGGCCACCGGTGCCGAGATCGGCCGCATCCCGGTCGACTCGATCTACTCGCCGGTCCTCAAGGTGACCTACAAGGTCGAGGCCACCCGTGTCGAGCAGCGCACCGACTTCGATCGTCTGGTGCTCGACGTGGAGACCAAGAACTCCATGACCGCGCGTGACGCCCTGGCGTCGGCCGGCAAGACCCTGGTCGAACTCTTCGGCCTGGCTCGGGAGCTCAACGTCGAGGCCGAGGGCATCGAGATCGGTCCGTCTCCGCAGGAGGCAGACCACATCGCCGCGTTCAGCCTGCCGATCGAGGATCTGGAGCTGACCGTCCGTTCGTACAACTGCCTCAAGCGCGAGGGTGTGCACACCGTCGGCGAGCTGGTTGCCCGCACGGAGTCGGATCTGCTCGACATCCGCAACTTCGGCCAGAAGTCGATCGACGAAGTCAAGGTGAAGCTGCACAGCCTGGGTCTGGCCCTCAAGGACAGCCCGGCCACCTTCGACCCGTCGCAGGTCGCCGGGTACGACCCGGCCACCGGCACCTGGTCCGATGATGCGTCGTTCGACAATGATGGTGGCGAGGATTACGCCGAGACCGAGCAGCTGTAGCGCTCGCTAAGAACCACCTCGGTTCCTGTGCGCCAAGCGTTCAGCGAGCCGCTGTGCCAACGGACTTCCGGTCGCGAGATCGTGAGTCCCTCCTAGGAGAAAGACATGCCCAAGCCCACCAAGGGTGCCCGCCTCGGCGGGTCGGCCAGCCACCAGAAGGCGATCCTGGCGAACCTCGCCACGGCGCTCTTCGAGCACGGTCGAATCACCACCACCGAAGCCAAGGCCAAGCGGCTCCGCCCGTACGCCGAGAAGCTGATCACGCACGCCAAAGCCGGCGAGCTGGCGAACCGTCGCGAGGTCATGAAGGACATCCGCGACAAGGACATCGTGCATGCCCTGTTCGCCGAGATCGGTCCGCACTTCGCTGATCGCAACGGCGGCTACACCCGCATCATCAAGACCCTGCCGCGCAAGGGCGACAACGCCCCCATGGCTGTGATCGAACTGGTGCAGGAGAAGACCGCATCGTCGGAGGCCAACCGTGCCACCCGCGCGGCTGCGTCGAAGGCCAAGGCCGCCGAAGAGGCTGCCCCGGCCGACGAGGCCGTCGAGGAGACCGCTGTCGAGGAGACTGCCGCCGAGGAGACCGCTGAGGTCGCCGAGGACGCCGCCACCGAGGCCGCTGCTGACGACTCGGCCGACGAGGCCAAGTAGCCGATTCCGCGCCGGGCTCCGGTAGTCCGTCGCGGACGGTCTGACGTCATGACGACACAACCCGCCCTCATCACCGATGAGGGCGGGTTGTGTCGTCTTCGTCTGGTGATCGGCTACGACGGCACCGACTTCTCCGGTTGGGCCACCCAGCCGGGACGACGAACCGTCTGCGAGACCCTGGAACAGACCCTCGGGACCGTGCTCCGTGCGCCCGTTCGCCTCACCGTCGCCGGCCGCACCGACGCCGGGGTCCACGCGTCCGGGCAAGTGGCGCACTGTGATGTTCCGCTGGCGTCGCTGCAGGCCCGATCCATCGACGGAGACCCCGCCCGGCTGGTCCGGCGACTGGCGAAGATGCTCCCCGACGACGTCCGGGTAAAACGGATCGACGCGGTCTCCGCCGACTTCGACGCGCGGTTCTCCGCACTCGCGCGCACCTACGAATACCGCTTGACCGACGCCCCGTGGGGCGCCGAGCCGACGCTGGCTCGCAGCACGGCGGACTGGCCGCGGCAGTTGGACGTCGAGGCGATGAACCGAGCGGCCGCCGGCCTCGTGGGGCTGCACGACTTCGCCGCCTTCTGCCGACGCCGCGAGGGCGCGACCACGATCCGCGAACTGCAACAATTCTCCTGGCGCCGCGAGGGCGAGGTGGTGATCGGAACCGTGGTCGCCGACGCCTTCTGCTGGTCGATGGTGCGGTCGCTGGTCGGTGCGGTCGCCTCCGTCGGCGACGGTCGACGCAGCCTCGCGTGGTGCACCGACCTGCTGACGGAACGTACGCGGTCGGCGTCGGTGCCCGTCGCGCAGGCACGCGGGCTGTCGTTGCAGCACGTCGCGTATCCACCGGCGGAGGAGTGGGCGGCGCGCAGCACGCTCACTCGCGACCGCCGGGATGCGTCGGACCTCGAGTGCGAGGCACCGTCGAGCGACGACTGATCGGCGGATCCAGGGGCGATTCCCGGTGCTGGTCGCGGCAGAGCGGTGAAGCAGCCAGAATGCTGGTGACCGGAAGCTGTCCCCGACTCGTCCCGAGGAGGAACCTGCGTTGATGCCCTTGCAAGAGATGTCGGACCGTCTGGAGATCCAGGACCTGCTGGCCCGCTACAGTCATGCGATCGATGAACGTCGGTGGGATGCGCTCGACGCGGTCTTCACCCCCGACGCGCACATCGACTACACCGCTGCCGGCGGCATCAAAGGCAGTTTCGGCGAGGTCAAAGCATGGCTGGCGGAGGTGCTGCCCGCGTTCGCCGTGACCCAGCACCTCGCGGCGACCACCCGGCTCGACCTGCACGGCGACACCGCCGACGCGCGCACCATCCTCTTCAACCCCATGGTCTCGCACGACGAGCAGGGCGGTGAGCACACCCTGTTCGTCGGACTCTGGTACCGCGACGATCTGGTCCGAACCAGCGACGGTTGGCGGATCGCGCAGCGCGTGGAGGAGAAAGGGTACATGACGGCGCTGTGAGCGTCAGGCGTCCGCGTCAGTCGTGCGAGCACGCTCGCGCCGCGGCGGGCCGCCGAACTCGTCGGCGATCGTCGCCGCGATCTCGACGAACGACCGGCGCGTGTGCTTGCCGAGCAGTTCCAGATCGATCTCCGCGCCTTCGGCGAGATGGTCGTCGAAGCCGATGGTGTGGACCGCCCGGCAGCGCGTCAGAAAGTGCTGGGAGAGCTGATCGACGTCGATCGTCGACGACCCGGGGCGCGCGGAACTGAGCACGACCACCGCACCGCCGATGAGATGGCCGTATCCGTGTCCGGTAAGCCAATCGAGGGTCGCTCCGGCGCTGCGCGCGCCGTCGAGCGCGGGTGAGGACACGAGCACCAAGGCGTCGGCGGTGTCGAGGACGCCGCGCATCGACGAATGGGACATGCCGGTCCCGCAGTCCGTCAGGATGATGTTGTAGAAGCGCTGCAGGACGTCCAACACGCCGCGATACTCGGTCTCGCTGAACGCTTCAGCCGCCGCGGGATCGCGCTCGGACGCGAGCACCTCCAGTCGGCTCGGCGCCTGCGAGGTGTGTGCGCGGACGTCGGAGTAGCGGTGGACGGCGTCGTCGGCCAGCAGATCACGCACGGTGGACGCCGTCTGCTGCGGAACACGCTGGGCCAGGGTGCCGAGATCGGGGTTCGCGTCGACCGCGATCACTCGATCGCCGCGCAACGACGCGAAGGTGGACCCGAGGCCGATGGTCGTGGTGGTCTTCCCGACACCGCCCTTCAACGAGAGAACGGCCACCCGGTAGTCACCGCGGACCGGGCGGCGGAGGCGATCCAGGAGTTGCTGATATTCGATCTCCGCCGGCGATTCTCCGGGGTTGATGGCGCCGGCAGACAACGCATGCACCGCGCGCCGCCAGCCGCGGGCGGGAGCGCGCCTGGCCTTTCGGAGGATCGCGACCTGATCCAGCGCAGGCCCGTTCGGGGGTTGGGGCCCGTGCTGCGCGTGTGAATACTGCGGCGGCGGAGCGTAGTGCGCGGGCGTCGGTGGCGCCGGGGCGGCGATCGCCGGTTCGGGCGCCAGGCCGACGATCGCAGACAGGTCGATGTCCGCGCTGGGCGCTGCGGTGTCGGGTGCGACGAGCCACGGCGGTGCGTCGGAGAGATGGGTCTGCGGCTTCATTCGGGTCCCCTCGGGTCGGTGCCGCGTGCGTCGCGGCATTGAGGGGGAAGGCTAGGTGACCGCGGGCGCGACACGCCCGACAACGCAGTGATGGAACCGAACTCGTTTCCGCTGCGTCTAAGTCCCATGGCAGCACAGAAGAAGCAATCCGTTCCGGTGATCGGCGACGACGGTCTGACGTCGGTCTCCTCGAAGACGGGAACCATCCGGGTGACGTGCACGGCGGCCGGGCTCCCGGTGCGAATGACGATCGCCGCGGCCGCCGCGCGTCGCAGGCCCGAATCGTTGGCGCGCGAGATCCTGGCATTGTGTCGGCTCGCCGGAACCGCGGCAGGCGTCCGGACCCGGGGCGACCTCGGTGGGCAGGGCCTCGACGACGAGACCCTGGGACTGCTGGGACTGCCGTCACGCCGGGATCTGGTCGCCGCCGAGGCCGCCGCCGACGCCTGCGGACGGAGTCGCCGATGACCACCGAGATGGATGCGGTCCACGACCGTGCGCAGCGGCAACTCGGCGCGCTCGAGGACGTGCACCGACAACTGCAGGACCTGCGCGCCGTCGGGACCGGCGACCACGGACGCGTCCGTGTGGAGGTGGACGGCAACGGCACGCTGCTCGACCTGCAGTTGTCGCCCGGCGCGGGCGGCGGCAAGGGCTCACGGCTCGCGGAGGAGATCGTCGGCGCCTCGGTCCGCGCGGCGATCGAGGTCTTCGGTCGGCGGGCGCAGATCATGCAGGACTTCTGCGGTGAGTTCGAGGCCTTGACCGACACCAGCGGCGTGTCGATGGAACCGAATCGCGCTCCGGTGCGTCCAATCTCATGACACCGGATCAGCAATCACAGGGGGACAAGTGAATCAGATGATGCTGCAGCCGCATGCGGTGCAGACCTTCGGCGCGACAGCGGCCGCGCTCGGCACGGCCACCGCGACGGTCGGGGCCATCGACGCCGCCGCAGTCGGTACCGCGGTGACGACGGTGTTCGGGCTGATCGGGCAGGAGTTCGCGGTGGCGTACTCGATCGCCCAGGCCAATCACCTCCGAGCCGTCGGCCAGCTGGCCGCGGCGCATGCCGCGACGGCCGCCGCAGCCGCCGCAGGACTGGCGTCGTTCACCGGCGCCGATGCTGCGGGCGCCGGCGGAATCGGGGCCTGATGAACTGCCCGGACCAGGTCGGCGTCGACGGAGCGCCCAGCACGCTGGGCGGGGAATCACTGCCTGCACCGTCGCCTGCGCCGGCGCCCTGGACGCTGCCCGAACTACCCGATCTGGCCGCGCTGCTGGACCTTCCGCCGCTGCCGGTGCTGCCGACCGTGGATCCGACGCTCTTGCTCAAACCGATCACCGATCTGCTCGGCGTCTTCGGGACCGGCGCCTTGGGAGCAGCACCCGGCGGGGATCCGGCCGTCGCGCATCAGCAGATCGCGCAGGTGCTGGAAGACGGAGTCGGCACCCTGCTGAGGGCCGCGCAGTCGCTCGACGGCAGTTGGCTGGGACAGGCGGCGACGTCGGCGATCACCGCGGCCACGCGGACCGCGGGCGAGTCCGGTGTCGTGGCGGCGCAGGGCACCGGGATGTCGGTGAATCTGCAGGCAGCGGCGGCGGTCGTCGCGGCGGGTGCGCTGGAGTTGCAGGGCGTCGTGGTGAAGACCACGGGACTGCTGTCGGCGGCGATGCCTGCGATCGCGACGCCGCCGGGACAGATCGCCGCTTTGGCGATCGCCGCGGAGGGGCTCGCGGAAGGGCTCGCAGTGGTGAGTGCGACCCGCGCCCAACTGATCGCTCCCACCGCGCAGATGACCGCCACCGGCGCTCCGGTATCGGTCACCGGGGTGCCCGGCGCCGACGGCTTCGGCACGGCGGCGAAGCTCTTGGAGTCCGTGGTACCGCTGGTCCAGGCAGGTGCGCAGTTCGCGACGTCGTTGCTCGCGGGCGTCGCACCGGGCGACGGTGTGCCGGTGACCGATCCGTCGACGAGCGACCAGCCGACCTCGACGACACCTGTGGCAACCACGTGCCCCGCGACCTGTGACAAGACCACGGCGACCAACGGAGCGACGAATACTGCGGCGACCGGCACGACGGCAGGCACCCGGCCGAGCGGTGCCGCTCCCGTGGTGAAGGCCGCCTCCACGGTGTCGTCCGTCCCGGCGACCCCCGGCGTCTCCGCACCGGCACCGGCGCCGCTGGCCGACTGCCCCACGACCACCAACGCGTCCACCGTTCCCGCGGCGACCACCAGTTCCGCCGCACCGCAGATGACTGCCGTCGGCGCCGACACCGCGATGCCGATGGCGCCGCTCGCCGCGACCGGAGCCCGACCGTCGGACACCGCTCGGCCGATCACCGTGACACCTGCGGCGACGGCTCCGTCCGACCAGCCCGTTGAAGCCGAGTGGCTCACCCGCATGACCGCCGAATCGCTCGATCTCGACGTCGCGCTCGCACTCGGCATCGGCGACCAAGACCTCGCCGGATCAGCGTGATCCGGCACCGCAGAGGAACACCAACGAAAGGACCGTGCAATGCAGGGAGTGAGAGTCGATGTAGCGGCCGGCCAGGCGTCGGCCGCGTCGATCAAGGGCGTCGTCGATGAGATGCAACGGATCATCACCCAGATCCAGAAGTCCGCGGTCAGCGGCAAATCCGGATGGGACGGCAAAGCGTCGACCGCCTTCGAGAGCAGTCACACCGACTGGCACGCCGTCGCGGTGCGACTGCAGACGGCGCTCGACGAGATCGAGGCGAAGCTGACGGCCGGGTTCCGCGGCTACGACGACGAGGACGTCACGGTCGCCACGCTGCTCAACGGGCTTACGACGTAGTCGGCAGCCCGGCGAATCCAGACACCACAACACCTCAAAGGGGGACGACATGAGCGGTGGGCTCATCCGTTACGACTTCGCCAACCTCGGCACGCTCTCGGGCGACATCCGCGGGCAGTTCCAGCGACTCGAGGAACTGTCCGGCCAACTCAAGCGCCAGGTGGCGGCGCTCGCCGTGCACTGGGACTCCGGCGGCGCAGGCGCCTACCAACAGGCGCAGGCCAACTGGGACCGGGTCTTCCTCGACGCCCGCACCCGGCTCGATTCGCTGGGCGTCGGCGTCTCGAAGGCCGCGAACCACATGCGCGACACGGACATCCGCGTGGGGAAGACCTTCACCGCGTGACCCGGTGACCAGCAGAGGCGGTGGGGTCGAGCCTGTGCTCGCCCACCGCCTCTCCGGTGAACCACCGATCGTCAAGCGCCGGTGTGCCCCTGCAGCAGTTCGGCGAACGGGGTCACCGTGCCGAGATCGTTCGCGCCGCCCGAACGGCGGGGACGATCGTCGGTGTCGGTGGGTCCGCCGAATCCGGCGACCGCCGAGGTGTCGACCAACCGCTGGGCCAACTCGCTCGCCGCACGTCGAATACGACTGCCGAGTTCGCCGGTACCGAAATCCTCGGTCGCCGCGAACACCGCGGTCGGGACGACGTCCGCGCGCAAGTACGCCATCAACGGCCGCACCGCATGATCGAGGACCAGGCTGTGCCGCGGAGTGCCCGCCGTCGCGGCGATCACCATCGGCACCCCGGTTAATGCATCGGGATCGAGCACGTCGAAGAACATCTTGAACAGTCCGCTGTACGACGCGGTGAAGATCGGCGTCACCGCGACGATGCCGTCCGCGGACGCCACCAGATCACGGGCGGCCGCCACCTCGGCGGGCGCCACACCGGAGGTGACCGTCGTCGCCAGCGATGCGGCGAGCGGCGCCAACTCGAGGACGTCGACGTCCACCGACTCGCCGCGGGCGGTCACCCCGGCTCCGACGGCGTCGGCGAGCTGATCGGCCAGCAAGCGTGTCGACGACGGGCTGGAGACGCCCGCGCTGATCACCAGAAGTCTGCGTGCCATCGTCAGTTCCCTTCCGCGCCTGCGCCGACCAGCTCTTCGGCGGGTGTCACCAGACGGTGCTTGGCGTTGTCGACCAGACTCGTGTGGCTGGGCGGATCGGACGGGACGTGCGCCGGACGACGTCGCTCGAACTCGGCGCGCAACACCGGCACCACTTCCTTGCCGAGGATCTCGACCTGCTCCAGGACCTGCTCGCGCGGCAGCCCCGCGTGGTCGATCAAGAACAGCTGGCGCTGGTAGTCGCCCGCATAGTCGGCGAACGACAGCGTCTTCTCGATCACCATCTCCGGGGTGCCCACCGTCAACGGTGTCATCTCGGTGAAGTCCTCCATCGACGGGCCGTGACCGTACACGGGAGCGTTGTCGAAGTACGGACGGAACAGTCGCTTGGCCTCGGCCTCGGTCTCGGCCATGAAGACCTGTCCACCGAGTCCGACGATCGCCTGATCGGCGGAACCGTGGCCGTAGTGCTCGTACCGCCGGCGGTACAACGTCACCATCTGCTCGGTGTGCTCCTTGTTCCAGAAGATGTTGTTGTGGAAGAAGCCGTCGCCATAGAAGGCGGCCTGCTCGGCGATCTCCGGCGACCGGATGGACCCGTGCCACACGAACGGGGGAGTGTCATCGAGGGGCGCGGGCGTCGACGTGTATCCCTGGAGCGGGGTGCGGAACTTGCCCTGCCAGTCGATGTTCTGCTCACGCCACAGCCGACGCAGCAGGTGGTAGTTCTCGATCGCCAGCGGGATGCCCTGCCGGATGTCCTTGCCGAACCACGGGTACACCGGACCGGTGTTGCCGCGGCCGAGCGTCAGGTCGACGCGACCACCCGACAGATGCTGCAGCATCGCGAAGTCTTCCGCGATCTTCACCGGATCGTTGGTGGTGATCAGCGTGGTGGCCGTCGTCAACTGCAGCTTCTCGGTCTTGGCCGCGATCCACCCGAGCATCGTCGTCGGCGAGCTCGGCACGAACGGCGGGTTGTGGTGCTCGCCGGTCGCGAAGACGTCGAGGCCCACCTCCTCGGCCTTCAGCGCGATGGCCGTCATCATCTCGAGACGGTCGTGCTCGCTGATCGTCGTGCCTGTGGTGGGGTCGGTCGTCACGTCGCCGACAGTGAAAATGCCGAACTGCATCGCTGGCTCCTTGTGTGTGTCTGACCGCTCCCGCGGCTGTCGACGAGTATAACCGGACCGTGGTCCGTTTCATTCCCTGGGGTGTGGGTGGGTGTGTTTTCCGTTCGCTGTTCGCTGTGTCGCTGGTGTCCGTCGGGGTGTGGTCGGCCGGGCCGAAATGCCGGCTCCGCAGTCCTCACTCCTCGCCCTGGGGCTCGTCGCTGCGGAGAGGTCGCCGGTCATTTCGGCCCGGCCGACCACACCCCGACTCGTTCCGCATCGTTCGGTCGGTGTCGTTCGGTCGGTGTCGCCCCCATCCCTGGTGCGCTTGTGCTTGGTGTTTGATTTTCGGTGGCCGTCGCTGCTCATGTCCGTCCGGTTTCTCCTGCGAGTACGTGGCCACGAT
>NZ_BCWU01000015.1 GCF_001592365.1 Gordonia hydrophobica NBRC 16057 | reverse complement strand
AAATGCCACAGACCGGTGCTGGTGAACGTGAACGCCACCGCGCACCCCGCAGCTACACATAAGACGCCGGCACCGGTGAGCATCACCGCACGGTCACCGAACCGAGCGACCAGCACGGGCACAGCGAAGGCGATCACCAACACCCCGAGCCCGTTCGCGGTCAGCAGCCACGCCACATCAGCGGCCGAGCGCCCGAGTGTGTCCTGCACGAGGTTGACGGTATTGACCATCACGATCGACCCCGCCCCGGCGACGGCCAGATTCAGGCCCATCAAACCCCTCAGTCGCGGGGTTGCAAGGAAGACCCGAGCCCCCGACAACACTCGGTCACGAACTCGGTAGCCACCGACAAGGACAGCGTTGGGTACCCGACTGGACACCACCAACGCCGCCGAGGCGAGGAACCCCGCCGCCGTTCCAGCGAACAGCCAATGGAAGTCGATCACGCTGATCAACAGTGCCGCCAGCAACGGACTCAGCAACGTCTCCATCGTCGAGGCGAGCTGGGAGTACGACAGGGCACGGGTTGAATCGCACTGGGTCTGATGGAGGCTCGGGCTATTGGATTCCGACCAGGGTCTGGTCGGCCCGTCTCGTAGCGTAGAACGTCTCCTCGAACTCTGCTGGCGGCACGTCATTGAGATAGCCGTGCAGGCGGTCGTTGTTGTGCCAGTGGGCCCAGCTGAGCGTCGCGAGCTCGACGTCCTCGACGGTCTTCCACGGCCGACCCTCGCGGGCAGGGCCGCGGATGAGTTCGGCTTTGTAGTAGCCATTGACCGTCTCTGCCAGCGCATTGTCGTAGGAATCTGCGACGGTGCCGATCGAGGGAGTTGCTCCGATCTCGGCGAGGCGCTCGCCGTAGCGAATCGAGGTGAACTGCGACCCGGCATCGCTGTGACATCGCAGTCCGGTCAGTTGGGTGCCGCGTGACCATCGGGCCATCTCGATCGCGTCGAGGACCATCGTGGTTCGCATGTGTGAGGCGACCCGCCACCCGACGATCGTGCGTGAGTAGGCGTCGATGATGAAGCAGACGTAGGCGACGCCGGCCCAGGTCGGCACGAACGTCAGGTCGGTGACCCACAACTGATTCGGCGCCGTGGCGGTGAAGTCACGACGCACCAAGTCGGGGTGGCGCGGCATCCCGGGGTCGGGTTTGGTGGTGCGCACCCGCTTGCTGCGGGGCGTGTCAGATGGTGTGTGTAAGCGGTGATGTTCACTCCTGAAAGGAACTCACCTCGTGACCATCGAAGAGAATGTGGTTGTGGACCAACCTGTTACGCGTGAAGAACGCCGACGTGCCCAGGCCGAAGCTGTCGACCAGCTCGTCGCCTCCGGCG
The DNA here is from genome assembly GCF_001592365.1 of Gordonia hydrophobica NBRC 16057. GTDB lineage: Bacteria > Actinomycetota > Actinomycetes > Mycobacteriales > Mycobacteriaceae > Gordonia > Gordonia hydrophobica. Next base: position 86,594 of record NZ_BCWU01000015.1, on the reverse strand, counting down.
CCCTCGACGGGGTGTTCGCCCAGATCGACGCCGGTCAACCGATCGCCGGCGAAGGCGGCCTCCTCAATGCCCTGTTGAAGGCCACCCTCGAACGCGGGTTGAACGCCGAGCTGACCGAGCACGTCGGCTACGAGGCCGGAGACCCTGACGCCTCGGCGTTCCCGAACTCGCGCAACGGGTACAGCACGAAGACGATCGCGACCGAGGTCGGTGATGTCGAGCTGAACGTGCCCCGCGACCGAGACGGCACATTCACCCCGATGCTCGTCCGCAAGGGTCAACGCCGGTTGGACGGCCTCGACGGCATGATCGTCTCGCTCTACGCCGGCGGCATGACGATCCGCGACATCCAACATCATCTGGCCTCGACGATCGGGACCGAGCTCTCGCACGAGACGATCTCGAAGATCACCGACGAAGTCGCCGACGAGGTCGCCAAGTGGCAGAACCGCAACCTCGACGCGCTCTACCCGGTGATCTACCTTGATGCGATCGTGGTCAAGATCCGCGATGGCGGACACGTGATCAACAAGGCCGCCCACATCGCCGTCGGCGTCGACATGGACGGCATCAAACACGTCCTCGGGATCTGGATCCAGGAGCACGAGGGCGCCAAGTTCTGGGCCGGTGTCTGCGCTGACCTGCGTAACCGCGGGGTCCAGGACGTGCTCATCGTGTGCTGTGACGGGCTGACCGGGTTCGCCGACGCCATCGAGGCGACCTGGCCGCAGGCGACCGTGCAGACCTGTGTGGTCCACCTGATTCGGGCGTCGATGCGGTTCGTCTCCTACACCGACCGCGCGGCCGTCGTCAGGCTGTTGAAGCCGATCTACCAGGCGCCGAACGCGCAGGCCGCCGCCGACGCCCTGGACGCGTTCGAAGACTCGGACATGGGACGTAAGTACCAGTCGGCGGTGAAGACGTGGCGGGCGGCGTGGGACCGGTTCATCCCGTTCCTGGCGTTCCCTCCCGAACTACGGAAGGTGATCTACACGACCAACGCGATCGAGTCGCTGAACTACCAGCTACGCAAGGTCACGAAGAACCGCGGGCAGTTCCCCAACGACGACGCCGCGGTCAAGTTGTTGTGGATGGCGATCTGCAACATCGAGGACAAGCGAGCCCGCGAACGCGCCAAGGAACGAGGGAAGAAAGCTGCTGACCGCCGAGCCTCCGGACGCCTCGTCGAGGGCGCGGTCACCACGAACTGGAAACGCGCTCTCGAGCAACTCTCCATCGTCTATCCCGAACGAATCGACCATCACCTTTAAATCGAACACTAGACCGACTTACACAGGAAACTTGAATCGCACTGGGTCTGATGGAGGCTCGGGCTATTGGATTCCGACCAGGGTCTGGTCGGCCCGTCTCGTAGCGTAGAACGTCTCCTCGAACTCTGCTGGCGGCACGTCATTGAGATAGCCGTGCAGGCGGTCGTTGTTGTGCCAGTGGGCCCAGCTGAGCGTCGCGAGCTCGACGTCCTCGACGGTCTTCCACGGCCGACCCTCGCGGGCAGGGCCGCGGATGAGTTCGGCTTTGTAGTAGCCATTGACCGTCTCTGCCAGCGCATTGTCGTAGGAATCTGCGACGGTGCCGATCGAGGGAGTTGCTCCGATCTCGGCGAGGCGCTCGCCGTAGCGAATCGAGGTGAACTGCGACCCGGCATCGCTGTGACATCGCAGTCCGGTCAGTTGGGTGCCGCGTGACCATCGGGCCATCTCGATCGCGTCGAGGACCATCGTGGTTCGCATGTGTGAGGCGACCCGCCACCCGACGATCGTGCGTGAGTAGGCGTCGATGATGAAGCAGACGTAGGCGACGCCGGCCCAGGTCGGCACGAACGTCAGGTCGGTGACCCACAACTGATTCGGCGCCGTGGCGGTGAAGTCACGACGCACCAAGTCGGGGTGGCGCGGCATCCCGGGGTCGGGTTTGGTGGTGCGCACCCGCTTGCTGCGCCGGACACCCTCGATCCCGGCGGCGCGCATCAGCCGGGCGACCTGGTCCCGGCCGATGTCATGGCCAGCACGCCGGGCCGCCTTCCAGATCTTTCGTGCCCCGTAGACGCGGAAGTTGTCCTCCCACAACGCGTAGACGACTGGACCCATCACCTCATCACGCTTCGACCGTGCCGACGGTTTCCGCTTCTTGACCTCGTAGTAGCTGCTCGGGGCCACCTGCAGAACTGCGCAGATGCGCTCGACCCCCAAACGCCGACCCGCGACGACATCATCGCAGTTGGCGTCAATGAACGCGGCTACTTCTTGTGCTGGCGGTCGAGCTCCGCCCCGAAGAAACTCGCAGCTCGCTTCAATATCTCGTTTGCCCGCTTGAGCTCGCGGTTCTCCTGCTCGAGGGCCTTCATCCTCGCCGACTCGCTCGTGCTGACCCCCGCAACGTGGCCCTGGTCGATATCGGCCTGACGCACCCACGAGCGCACAGACTCGGTGCCGTACCCGAGCTGGGTCGCCACTCGCTTCACCGTGCCGTGATCGGTGCCCAGCTCGGCCCGTAGGGTCCTGACCATCCGCACCGCGGAGGCCTTTTCTTCAGAGCTATAGCGACGGGTGGTCGGCTTGTCCGGGTTGGTGTCCTTCGGCATGAGTACATCCTCGTTTCCAAACGATGGAGACTCCAACCAACCCAGTGCGATTCAGGTGTACTGCTTCTCATCGGGCAGAACATCGGGCAGTGCCGCCTGGAACGTCGGGGTAAACGCGGCCGACGCCGACTGCATCAACGCCACCAAAACGTACACATGCCACACCTGATCAGCGAACGGCAGCGCCACCACCACCCCGGCACGCACAACATCCAAACTCACCAACAGACCGCGCCGATTGAACCGGCCCGCATACGCTCCCGCAACCGGTGCCACCAGCACGTACGCCACCATCTTGATGGTCAACGCCGTCCCCAACACCGCCGCCGCATTCGGACCAGCAAGCTTGAACGCCAACAGTCCCAACGCGACCGTCGCCAGCCCATTGCCCGCCAACGCCACCACCTGCGCACCAAACAGATGCCGGTAATCACGCACCCCAAACAACGATCTCGTCATTGCCTTGCCGCCTCCTCACCCGCCACGGCCGATCAGACTCGGTCGCGAACAGGCCCACTATGACATACTGGTGCTCATGTATGCACATGATGAAGTAAGAGGTTGGGGCGCACAAGGGCCGTCCGACGACGTCATCGATGCCGCCTCGTCCCTGCTTCGCATGCTCGCCGACCCCACACGGATGCGGATCCTCTGGATCCTCGGGCAACGCGAGTACGACGTGGCCGCACTGACCGACGACCTCCAGGCCGCGCGGCCCACGGTCTCCCAGCACCTCGCCAAACTCAAACTCGCTGGACTCGTCCAATCACGCAAAGAAGGACGACGCAGCCTCTACAGCGTCCGAGACCTCCACCTGCAGGAACTACTCACCGAAGTGTTCAGCGCCGCCGATCACCAGACCAACGCCCTGCCCGACCACCGCCGGTCGATCGCACACGACATCAACGATCAGGCAGGCTAGCCACACCGTGTTCGCACCGACCGCGCCAAACGTTCCACAACAGAACCTCATGAGCGGATGAATAATCACATGACCAGCACCGACCTGGTAACTGCAGCGGGCGTAGCCACACCAGCGAACACCGACCAAGAGCTGTCAACGTTCATGCTCGTGATGCTCCTAGGGTCTTGGCCTGTGCTGGCGCTCGGCGGCTTCCTGATTCTCCAACGCCGCCTCGACGACGCCACCAAACCCACAGTCAGCAGGCAGGCGAGCAAGGAATGGATCGCCGACCGCCACACAAAGACCCACACAGTACGCCGAACCTCATCAAAGCCGGTCGCATACGGGCTCTATGCAGCAGCCGCGTGCGACGTCCATCCGCCTCAGCCGACGCATGCCCAGCACCGCCGTCGGTCCGAGGGGCTGCCACTGGTCGGGCATCGCGCTCGCGAGCACGTCCGGCGTCTCCGGTCCGGTCGGCAACGGGAGAGCACCCTCGGCGCGCAGGGTCGTCATCATCGTCGCGTCGTCGGCGTATCCGGCACAGTATCCGGCACCGCCCGCATGCTGGGCCACACTCGCCGCCGAACGCATGCCCGCCACCTGGTACGACACGCTGTTGCCACCGATCAACGCCGCCACCGGCACGTCGTCGAGCATCAGGTGGAGGCGACTGCGTCGTGCGACGTGGTCCGGGACGAGTTCGGCGAGTCGGGTCCGAAAGCCGGACGATGCACTCGATCCCACCAGCCCGCCCAGACTCGGGTCCCAGGGGTCGGCGGTGACGTCGGTGACGGTGCGGCCGTTCAGGAAGTCCATTTCGACGCGCACCCGGTCGGTTGGGCTCACGAAGATCGACCCGGTCGAGTCCATCCGACTGTCCCGCGCCGAACCCGTGAGAATCAGATGTCCGTTGTCGGGCACGTAGTCGATGTCGACGGCGGTCGTCCGCCGACGAACGCCTCGGGCCAGCTTCGGGGTCGATTTCATCGGCTCGTGGATGCCGTGGCGCGGATGCAGCGCCGACGAGGAGTCGTTATCGGGCACGGCGTCATCTCCTCAGGGCCGCGCACCCGGCCGGTGGAACGCCGCCAGCTGCCCGAGCGCACCTGCGGCGCCCACTCCTGCGGCGAACGCGGCTGCCGTATCGCCGGTCAGTGCGGAGTCGATGCCGAGTCGTCGGTCCACGCTCCACCGGCCCGGTCCGACGCCCGCCAACACCACGGCTGCGACCGCCAGGTTGGCGACGTACTCCCAGCCCTCGGCGGTGATGAAGAAGCCGTTACTCACGTGCACGGATCGGCCCGCGACCGCCATCGTGCCGACCACCGCCGCGGCCGCTAAGGGCGTCCCCGCACCAGCGATGAGCGCGACACCCGCCCCTGTCTCCACGACGGCGCTTGCCGCCGCCTGAATCTTCGGCTTGCGGAAGCCGATCGACTCGAACCATCCCGCCGTGCCGGTGAGACTGGTCGCGTGTTTGAGTCCGTGCGCGACCATCGTCCCGCCGACCGAAGCACGCAGGAGCAGCCGCACCGCGTCCAGGCCTTGTCGGGACAGAGGCGTCGACCTCCCTGCGGACCGCTTCAGTGATCTCATTGCGTCTCCTTCTCGGTATTCGTTCTGTCGCCGTGTCGTTGATCGGTTCGCGCCGAGCCGATGACCTCCTCGACCGGTGCGATCACCTCACGGCCGAACACGTCGATCGTGTCGGGTTCGGCTCGGTCGTGGAACCGCACGATCATCAGGTCGACGCCACGCTCGGCCTCGGCCACGAACATCTCGCGCAGCTCCTCGGGAGTGCCGACCAGCGGTGGTCCCCAACTCCTCGCGGGCATCCGACTAGCAGACACTGACCTGGTCACCCAATTGGGCGACTACGGTCAGACGACTCTTGACCTCGCAATCGTCGAAGCACTAGTCGCCCGAGATCTCAACTATCCCATCGATCCAGTGGTATCCGCAATCGTGTTGCGATGCCTTCTATCTCGATTCCCATCGACTGCTCGAGAACTCACACCTCCTCTACACGGAGACGAGATAATTGATCTCTTGGTAATGTGAATCGAGCGCGGCTTCTTCAGCAACACACAGAGTCGCCGTCCTGACTTCGAAACCCCGCACCTGAAGCAAATGCACCATGCCTGAGCAATCCCTCACTCCCGGACGAATGCGTACGGTCACAGCGTGATCGCCGACGTTATGCCCCAGCTGATCGTCGTCGACGCCGATCGCTGCGACAGCCCCCAGCAACCCTTCGAGAAGTTTGAGACCCCACTGATCGCGGTCTGCACCGGACCTCCGGAACCGGGCACCGCCGCCGACGCCCTGGCCGACCAGGTGATGTTCACCCTCACCGAGGCGCGTACAAGGGATCCACGACTAGTTCCCGTCGAATCGATCGACGCCGCCATCTCCGACATCCGAGCCACCGTCACCGCGAATCCGATCGCGACTGCGATCTGCGATGACGTTCTGCGGGTCAACAGCCCAGACGTCGGCACCCGGCGGGGCCTGACCGCCGAGTCCCTCGCCTACTCCACCCTCCAGGCGGGCCCTGAGTTCGCCCGCTGGCTCGCAGCTCAGAAACCCCGCGTCCGCCACGAACAGGACGACGCCGTCCTGATCGACCGCACCGACAACACCCTCACGATCACCTTCAACCGCCCCGACCGACACAATGCTTTTAGCAACGCGCTGCGCGCCGAACTCATCGACGCACTCACCATCGTCATCGCCGACCCGGCGATCACCGACGTCGTCCTCACCGGCAACGGCCGATCCTTCTGCAGTGGCGGCGACCTGCGCGAATTCGGCCTGTTCACGGACCCCGCGCACTCGCACCTAGCCCGTACCCGGCACAGTCCCGCGCTCTTGCTCGACGCCGTCGTGGGCCGACTCGGCCCGCGGATGCACGCTCGCGTGCACGGTGCCGTGCTCGGCAGCGGCATCGAGATGGCTGCCTACTGCGGTCGCCTCACCGCCCGACCTGACACCGTCTTCGGCCTGCCTGAGTTGCGCCTCGGACTGATCCCCGGTGCCGGCGGAACCGTCAGTATCCCGCGCCGCATTGGACGATGGCGCACCGCGTACCTCGCCGTTTCCGGTCGACAGATCGACGCAGCGACTGCCCTCGACTGGGGCCTGATCGACGACATCATCGGCCGATGACCGACCACGCGGGCAGCTGGGCCGACACCGGTCTGGCCTGGTTAACCGGAGACCCCGACGGCCCCGGCGACGTCTCTCGCGCCGCCGTCCTCGAACACGCTAGAGCGATCGCCGCACCCATGCGCCAGGACGCGGCCGCCCTGCTCGCCGGCCGCGCCGCGCTCACCGGACTCCGACGGCGCGGCGCCACGTCGGCCGGCGGGGCGACGCGACTGCTATCCGCCACCGACGGCTGGGTTGCCGCAACACTCTCCCGCCCACAGGATGTCGACTCAGTGGCCGCGGTCGTCGAATCGAATGCAATGCCAACCGACCCGTGGCGAGCGCTCGCGGATTTTGCTGCACGCACCTCGGCCTCCGAGTTCGCCGACCGCGCTCAACTCCTCGGCATCCCAGCCTCCGCCCTCGGTGCCGTACCACCCGCCGAGCCGCGCGTCACCAGGTATTGGGCGGGCGACGATCGCCACATCGACGCAGATCTGCTTGTCGTCGACCTGTCTTCTATGTGGGCCGGACCGCTGTGCGGGATGATCCTGCGCGAACTCGGTGCAAGCGTCGTCAAGGTGGAGAGCCCGCGCCGACCGGATGGCACCCGGCTCGGCGACTCCAGCTTCTTCACCTGGATGAACGGCGGCAAACACGTATGTCGGGCGGATCTGCATGACGACACCGCAGCGGTGGCTCGCCTCCTAGATGCCGCCGACGTCGTGATCGAGGCGTCCCGGCCGCGCGCGCTCGCCCAGACCGGGCTCGACGCCGCCTCCCGTGCACCGCGCACCGGCCGCGTATGGGTGCGAATCACCGGGTACGGGCCTGATCACCCCGACCGCGTCGCATTCGGCGACGACGCGGCGGTCGCCGGAGGTCTTGTTGGTGCCGGTGCGCACGGACCGGTGTTCTGCGGCGACGCAATCGCCGACCCGCTGACCGGTATCACTGCCGCCCACCAAGTGATCGAGTCCCTGCGACGCGGCGGCGGCGAGGTCATCGACGTGGCGATGGCCGAAGTGGCCGCCACGTACGCGGCACTGCCGATCACCCCCGATCCGCCCTCGTATGCGAACGTACCGCCAGCCCAGCCCGCGATCCCGATCACGCCGCCGCCCGACGCAGCATTCGTCGAGCAGCTTGTCCACGACCGATCGGCGACGCCGTGCTGATCGTCGGCGGATCGCTCCTCAACGGCCGGCGAGCTGATGTGCGGATCATCGGGGATCGCATCGTCGAGGTTGCGCCGAGCCTTGCCCCCACTCGCGGTGAGGAAGAGATCGACGTGCTCGGTGGCACTATCCTACCCGGACTGCACGATCACCACGTGCATCTACGGGCGATGGCCGCCGCGGCCCTGTCGGTCCGCCTCGATCCGGCGACCGTTCGCGGCCGCGTCGGACTCGCCGAGTCGCTCGCTGTTGCCTCACCCGACGCTGTCGGCTGGATCCGCGCCGTCGGCTACCACGAGAGCATCGCCGGCGACCTTGACCGGCACCTACTCGACGCGCTCGATCCCGTCCGGCCAGTGAGGATCCAGCACCGGACCGGCGCAATGTGGTTCGTCAACACCCCCGGGTTGCGACTACTCGGCCTCGCCGACCATCCAACCGGCCGCGTGTACCGGGACGACCACGTACTCGCAGCACATACCTCTGTCGACACTGACCTAACCGTGCTCGGCCACGATCTGGCCGCTCTCGGCATCACCGGAGTCACCGAGGCCACCCCCGATCTCACTGACGCAGACCTCGTCGATCTGCGGCGCGCTCTCACAGACGGCGCCCTCCCCCAGCGCCTCCACGTGCTGCGTGCTCCCGGTGAGTCCCGACATCCTCGCCTGACCCACGGACCGACCAAGCGCATCATCGACGATGACGTCGACTGCGCGGAGTTCACCGACTGGCTGACTGCCCAGCGGCGCCAGGCACGACCGGTCGCAGTGCACTGCGTCACTGTTCTGCAGCTGGTGGTCACCATCACGGCGCTACGCGAGGTCGGGACGTTGCCCGGCGACAGGATTGAGCACGCAGCGGTCGTCCCAGACGATCTGCTCGCGACTCTCGGCGACCTAGGCATCACCGTGGTCACCCAGCCGAACTTCGTTTCCGAACGTGGCGATCAGTATCTCGCAGACGTCCCCGCCGACGAACTCCCCGGCCTATGGCGACTGGCGTCCCTCATCGAGGCGGGAGTACCACTCGCGGGCAGTACCGACGCGCCGTTCGGCCACCACGACTCGTGGGCCGCGATGCGCGCGGCCTGCGCACGTCGTGCTCCGTCGGGGGCGACGATCGGCGAAAACGAACGCCTGTCCCCGCGCGCAGCGCTCGGGCTGTTCCTCGGTCGGCCGGACGCACCCGCGCAGGTTCGCCGAGTGGAAATCGGGGCGGTCGCCGATTTGTGTCTGGCCCGTGCCGCACCGGAGGAGTTGCTCGAAGCACTGTCCGCGGAGACTGTGGTAGGCGTAGTCATCGGGGGACAGCATTTCTCGTTCTGACAATGCGATAGGTCGCCCAAGGAATGTATCGAGCGTTCCACAACCGCCAGCTATTCGAGATTCGGGCCGGACGAGCAAACCCAGAACTTGTTGTGGCCGATCGACTCGGTGCCGCGGAAGTGGACCTCGCCGGGGCCGACCTCTAGAAGCTGATTCGGTAGCCGTGCGCCCGTAGCGTTCCCTCACAGTCGCTGTGCATACCCGTCCAGGAGAGTGGTCAGGATTCGTGTGAGCCGGGGCTCGGCGTCGACGACGGCGTGCCCCAGGTCGGGATCTCTCTTGTACAGTTCGCGTAGTTCGGTGCCGGGGGCGGCCATCTGCCACAGGGCACCGGCCATCGCGGTTGCGGTCGCAACCAGGTCCCTCGACTGGTCGACGTCTAGGGCGCACACTTCGCGTAGCGTGGCGGCGACCGCGCCCGCGGCGCCGATGGCGGCGAGCTTGAACTCCTTGACCGCAATCATCGACACTCCCCGCTCGAGGTTGAGCGGTACGTGGGCGAGCAAGTCGCAGAACAGCGGTCGCGCGACCAGACTCGATGCGAGCAGGGCCGCCACGCGCTGATGAGGGTCCGAGGCAACCGACCACACTGACCCTCCGGGACCCGCCGAATCCGGGTGGCCTGGTGAATCCGACTCGCTCAGCACGGCGGTAACTTCTGTGGCCCACTGTGCCCACTCGGTTGCAGCCAGACGCAGGAATATCTCCTCGCGGGTTTCGAAGTACCGCAGCATCGTCGACTTGTGCATGCCGACCCCGGCGGCGATGTCTGTGAGGGTGACCGCGCGAACGCCGCGTTCCAGTGCTTGCGTGCGAGCCGATTCCAGGATCGCGCCCTCGCGGAGCTGTTTGGCCTCGTTCGAGCGCGCCCGCTCGAACTGTGGAGTTCCCGTCATGCCATCAAGTTTAGTGCAACATCGTTGCAAAATTAACGCAACGATGTTGTACTAAGATCGAGGGGTCTGTCCATGGCTCCACCCACTGAGAAGGGATCAACTCCCATGACGTCGCAGACCATCGTCATCACCGGCACCTCCAGCGGCTTCGGCCGCATCGCAGTGCGCCGATTCGCCCGAGCAGGCTGGAACGTCGTCGCGACAGTCCGCAAAAGCACCCACCTCGACATCCACGCGGACATCGACGGCGTGACGACGCTTTTGCTAGACGTCGATGACGAGGCCGCAGACCTTGCCTTCGGTGATCTCGCCCACGCACAGTTCGGGAGGATCGACGCGATCATCAACAACGCGGGCTACTTCCAGTCCGGGCCACTGGAGGCGACCACCATGGAGCAGGCGCACCGCCAGTTCCAGACCAACGTCTTCGGGCTGATGGCGCTGAACAAGGCGTTCATCCCGATGTTCCGGACACAGCGGTCCGGCGTCATCGTCAATGTCAGCTCGATCAGCGCCGACGGCGGCTACCCGTACACGTCCGTCTACCAGGCGTCGAAGGCCGCGGTCGCGTCGCTCACCGAGGGGCTGCACGCCGAGCTCGCCGAGTTCGGCGTCCAGGTCAAGGCACTGCATCCGGGCAGCCACGAGACGAAGATCTTCACCAAGGTCGATCGGGCCGAGAACATCCCCGCCGACTACGCGGAATCAGCGGCATTGTTCGCATCGCTCAACCTCGTGCGCTCCGACCCCGCGATCACCGCCGAGATGATGTACCGCATGGCAACCCCAATATGGTCAACCGCAGTACGGCCAGCCCCAATACGGTCAGCAGCAGCCCCCTGCCCAACCCACCGCGGCTCCCGAGGTCAGCCTCTCGAAGGACCGCCCCGTCTCGCTGGTCAAGGGCCAGAAGGTGTCTCTGCGGAAGGAGGGCGGCGTCGATCTCACCCAGATCTGGATGGGACTCGGCTGGGATCCGGTGCCCCGACCCAAGCGCGGCTTCTTCGGCGGAGGCGGCAGCAGCGAGATCGACCTGGACGCGTCGGTCCTGATGTTCTCGCAGGGTCAGTGCGTGGAGACCGTCTACTTCGGTCATCTCAAATCGAAGGATCGGTCGATCATCCACTCCGGCGACAACCTGACCGGTGAGGGCGACGGCGACGACGAGGTGATCTCGGTGAACCTCGCGGCGATCCCGCCGCACGTGGACAATCTCGTCTTCGTGGTCACGTCGTACCGCGGCCAGACGTTCGCCGAGGTGCAGAACGCGTACTGCCGCCTGATCGATCAGAGCACCAACGCCGAGCTCGCCCGCTACACCTTGGCCGGCGGCATGCCGTTCACCGGCGTGACGATGGCCGTCGTCCACCGGGAGGCGGGCACGTGGAAGATGCGTGCGATCGGCGAAGGCTTCAACGGGAAGACGGCGAACAAGGCCATCCCGTTCGTATCGCAGTATCTCGCCTGATCGGAGGTCGACAGCCAGTTCGGAGGTCGATTCCACGACTTCCATTCATCCGAACGGGTGAATTCTTCGTGGCAGGTGAGAGTCCGGCAACCAGTTCCGCTCTCGCCGACTCACACCGGCGTCGCGTAAATCGTGGTCTGCACGGCGTGGACCTGCCAGAATCAGGCGAATCTCTCACGCGAGCTACGGGTGCCGTAGGTGTCGATGTGGTCGATGGCCTCGTCAAGCCCGTCGACGACCTTCATCGCGATGTCGAGCGACAGGTATTCGCGGTGCCAGTCGTCCTCGGTCGCGGGCTCCATGCCGTCTTCGTCGCCGTGGATCACGACACCCTGCGATTGCAGTGCGGACTTCAGCGGGCCGAGGACGTCGGTCGCGGTCGCTGTGTCGACGAGGCCGCGCGCCTGGATGAGCGCGGTGACGCTGTCCCGGCTCGCACTCGGCAGGAGTGCGACGGCGTCGGCGTTGACTCCGTGGGCGGTGAGCGTCTCCCGAAGCACCTCGACGAGGGCTTCGTTCGACATCACCGCCGACGACGAACCGCGCAGCAGAACGGCGTTGCCCGACTTGAACGAGATCCCGAAACCGTCGACGGCCACATTGGGACGTGCCTCGTAGACGAAGCCGACAACACCCAGCGGGACGCGGACCTGCCGCAGATCCAGACCGTTCGGCAGTGTCTTGCCGGACACGATCTGCCCGATCGGATCGGGCAGCGCCGCGACCTGGCGCAGGCCGCCGGTGATGCCCTCGATGCGCTCGGCGGTCAGTCGGAGCCGGTCGACGAGGGACGCTTCGGTGCCTGCCTCCTCGGCGCGGCTGACATCTTCGGCGTTGGCCGCCAGGATGGTCTCGGCCGCGGCGTCGATCGCATCGGCCGCAGCCAACAGGATGACGTCCTTCTGCGCGGTGGTCAGTGTGGCCAGGCCGCGTGACGCCTTCTGGCGGCGGTCCCGAGTCCGGTGACGAGGCCGTGACGTCGATGTCCGTGGGTGCGCTCACTGGGCTACCTTTCGATTGTCAGCGTTTCTAGATGGAGCGTTGATGCACCCGAGGTGCCACCGAGTCACTGCCCCGCTCGCTTGACGCGATTGATGTCCAGCATGAGATCTGCAGGGCTCGGTGGTTGCCCGGCGCGTGCAGACCGTCGATAGGGCTGAGCGCCAATGCCAGGTGTGGTTGCGAGCGCCGATCAGTGAGCGAAGGGCGTGTCAGGTGGTGTGTGTAAGCGGTGATGTTCACTCCTGAAAGGAACTCACCTCGTGACCATCGAAGAGAATGTGGTTGTGGATCAACCTGTTTCGCGTGAAGAACGCCGACGCCGTCAAGCAGCGACCGTCGATCAGCTCGTCGCTTCCGGAGCGTTGGACGGCGTGTTCGCCCAGGTCGACGCCGGCCAGCCGATCGCCGGCGAAGACGGCCTCCTCAACGCCTTGTTGAAGGCCACCCTCGAGCGAGGGCTCAACGTCGAGCTGACCGAGCACGTCGGCTACGAGACTGGTGACGCCGACGCCTCGTCGTTTCCGAACTCACGCAACGGCTACAGCGCGAAGACGCTGGCGACCGAGGTCGGCGATGTGGAGATCAGCGTCCCGCGTGATCGGGACGGCACCTTCACGCCGATGCTCGTGCGTAAGGGGCAGCGCCGCCTCGACGGGCTCGACGGGATGATCGTGTCCCTGTATGCGGGTGGGATGACGATCCGAGACATCCAGCATCACCTGATCTCGACGATCGGCACCGACCTGTCGCACGAGACGATTTCGAAGATCACCGACGAGGTCTCCGACGAAGTGATCACGTGGCAGACCCGCGACCTCGACGCCCTGTACCCGGTCATCTACCTGGACGCGATCGTGGTCAAGATCCGTGACGGCGGGCATGTGATCAACAAGGCCGCGCACATTGCCGTCGGCGTCGACATGGACGGGGTCAAACACGTCCTGGGCATCTGGATCCAGGAGCATGAGGGCGCCAAGTTCTGGGCCGGGGTCTGCGCCGAGCTCCGCAACCGCGGAGTCGCGGACGTGCTCATCGTGTGCTGTGACGGGCTGACCGGGTTCGCTGAGGCCGTGGAGGCCACGTGGCCGCAAGCGACGGTCCAAACGTGTGTTGTGCATCTGATCCGGGCGTCGATGCGGTTCGTCTCCTACACCGACCGCAAAGCCGTCGTGCGCCTGTTGAAGCCGATCTATCAGGCCTCGACCGAGCAGGCCGCCGCCGATGCATTAGACGCGTTCGAAGACTCCGACATGGGGCGGAAGTATCCATCGGCAGTGAAGTCGTTCCGGGCAGCGTGGGACCGGTTCATCCCGTTCCTGACGTTCCCTCCCGAGTTACGGAAGGTCATCTACACGACCAACGCGATCGAGTCGTTGAACTTCCAGCTGCGCAAAGTCACCAAGAACCGCGGGCAGTTCCCCAACGACGCCGCGGCAGTGAAACTGTTGTGGCTGGCCATCTGCAACATCGAGGACAAACGCGCCCGCGAACGCGCCAGGGAACGCGGGAAGAAGGCCGCCGATCGACGAGCCTCCGGACGCCTCGTCGAGGGTGCGGTCACCACGAACTGGAAACGCACTCTCGAACAGTTATCAATGGTCTATCCCGAACGAATCGACCGTCACCTCTAACACGAACACCAGACCGACTTACACAGAAAACTTGACAGGCTCTCACGACGCACCAAGTCGGGGTGGCGCGGCATCCCGGGGTCGGGTTTGGTGGTGCGCACCCGCTTGCTGCGCCGGACACCCTCGATCCCGGCGGCGCGCATCAGCCGGGCGACCTGGTCCCGGCCGATGTCATGGCCAGCACGCCGGGCCGCCTTCCAGATCTTTCGTGCCCCGTAGACGCGGAAGTTGTCCTCCCACAACGCGTAGACGACTGGACCCATCACCTCATCACGCTTCGACCGTGCCGACGGTTTCCGCTTCTTGACCTCGTAGTAGCTGCTCGGGGCCACCTGCAGAACTGCGCAGATGCGCTCGACCCCCAAACGCCGACCCGCGACGACATCATCGCAGTTGGCGTCAATGAACGCGGCTACTTCTTGTGCTGGCGGTCGAGCTCCGCCCCGAAGAAACTCGCAGCTCGCTTCAATATCTCGTTTGCCCGCTTGAGCTCGCGGTTCTCCTGCTCGAGGGCCTTCATCCTCGCCGACTCGCTCGTGCTGACCCCCGCAACGTGGCCCTGGTCGATATCGGCCTGACGCACCCACGAGCGCACAGACTCGGTGCCGTACCCGAGCTGGGTCGCCACTCGCTTCACCGTGCCGTGATCGGTGCCCAGCTCGGCCCGTAGGGTCCTGACCATCCGCACCGCGGAGGCCTTTTCTTCAGAGCTATAGCGACGGGTGGTCGGCTTGTCCGGGTTGGTGTCCTTCGGCATGAGTACATCCTCGTTTCCAAACGATGGAGACTCCAACCAACCCAGTGCGATTCAGTCCAGCAGCGAGAAGGCTGCCGTGAAGTCAGCCACGATTAACCCCACCACCGACACCGCCCTGCCCGACGAGCCGCCGAACGCAGTGACCGCCGGTCTGGACTGGGCCCGCGACGACCACGCCGTCAGCGTGGTCGACGACCGAGGTCGCAAACTCGCCCGGACTATGGTCGAACACACCGCGTCCGGACTGCGCGAACTGCGCACATTCTTGTCTCGTCACCGCGTCCACGAGATCGCGATCGAACGTCCCGACGGACCCGTCGTCGACACCATGCTTTCCGCGGGGTGACGGTGATCGTGATCTCCCTGAACCAGGTCAAGAACCTGCGTGGCCGCTACGGCTCGGCCGGCAACAAGGACGATCGTTTCGACGCCTTTGTGCTCGCCGACACGCTGCGCACCGATCGGGTCCGGTTGCGGGGCACTGATTCCCGACACCGATGCCACTATCGCCCTGCGACGTGCCTGCCGCGCCCGCAAAGACCTGATCAATCACCGTGTGGCCGTTGCCAATCGACTTCGGGCGCACCTGCGCAACGTGCTGCCAGCAGCCGTCGGACTGTTCAAAGACATCGACTCCACGATCAGCCTGGCATTCCTGACCCGCTTCGACACCCAGGACAAGATCGACTGGCTGACCCCGAAACGACTCGGTGACTGGCTCATCAACCAGGGCTACTCCGGCAGGACCGACCCCGCCGTCCTGCACCAGCACCTCGTCGATGCTGCCCCGGAGCCACCGGCACCCACGCGCCCGCCCAGGCCCCGATCACCGCCACGCGGTCCGTATCCTCGCCCGAGCATGGCTGCACATCACCCAGCACTGCTGGCAAGACAACCTTCCCTACGATCCCGCCAAGCACCGCGCACTCCAACAATTCCTCCCTCAAAACGAGGCGGCTTGACATAGGGATTCTCATGCCAGGAGGTCCAGCACGGTCGAGGCCTCGTTACCGGAAAGTACGTACTCCTCGGCTTTACGAAGGTGCTTGTTCCACAGAGCCGAAGCCCCGTCGACATCGCCCTTCTTGATGAGATCGAGCACCATAGTGTGGGTCTTGCTGGCGCGGCGCAAGGCGCTCGCAGCCGGCACGCCCGCGGTAGGCTGCATGGTCCGGTTGGCCTTCTCGATGATGTGATGGAGCATCTCGCTCATCATCTGCATGGACACGTTCCCGGTAAGACGTGCGATCGCGGCGTGAAAGTCCGTACTGATGTCGATCGCATCTCGCCCCTGCGCCGCTTGCGCCTCCCGCGCAACGATCTCCTCGAGTTCGGCGATGGCCTTCTTCGGCCGCCGTCTGGCGAGGTCGGCGACCATCGGAGTCTCGAGGGCGGCACGTGCCTCATAGACATCCTTGAGGCTGACGCCCTCGTACTCCAGAATCAGTCCCGCATAACGCGCGAGCGTCTCACGATCGGGCCGCGACACCCGCGCACCGCCGTGCACCCCGCGCCGTATCTCGATCAGCGACTCCGACTCGAGCACCCGGAACGCCTCGCGCAGCGTAGGCCGTGACACCCCGAACTGCGCCATCAACTCCGATTCCGGCGGGAGCATGGTCCCCTCGGGGATCTCGCCACGGATGAACTGGCGCCGCAGCTCCGCTGCCACGCGGTCCGCCATCTTAGGCTCGCGCAAGTTAGTCACCTTCATGGTCAGTCCCTTCACTCAGATCCCCCTGAAGCCCGGGGGCGTGCGACACAGGTCGGAAGATCGTTAACTGTTTGCACTTTACCGAGTGGCGTGGGGAACCACGGCACTCTGTGGCCGCGACGTGAGTCACCCCGATCAAGCCGGACCACACCGCTCGGCCGATGACCCGACAAATCGGTGACCCGGGCTCAAGTTTTTGCTGCAATTCGTTAAACATCTATCTACACTCGAGCAAGTTGGTCGTTTGAGCCCCGGCGACGTCGCCGGGGCCCGCAGAAGGGAAGAACTATGTCCGACATCCTTGCCGGAATCCGTGTCGTCGAACTCGCCGCTTGGACCTTTGTGCCCGCCGCCGGTGCCGTCTTGGCCGACTGGGGCGCCGATGTGATCAAGGTCGAGCACCCGGAGACCGGAGATCCGCAGCGAGGCCTGATCAACTCCGGCATCGTGGCCGGTGGAGACTCCGTCAATCACTTCATCGAACAACCCAATCGGGGAAAGCGCAGCGTCGGCATCGACACGAGCAGCCCGGAGGGCCTCGAGGTGCTGATGCGGCTCATCGAGACGGCCGACGTCTTCATCACCAACCTCTTGCCGGACTCGCGCCGCCGCATGGGGGTCGATGTCGACGCCGTGCGTGCCCGGAATCCGCGCATCATCTACGCCCGTGGCCATGGGTACGGAACCAAGGGCGAGCAGTCCGAGCGTGGCGGCTACGACCTGGCCGCCTATTGGTCTCGCGGAGGCATCGCTGACGCCTTGGTATCGTTCGACGGCGGCTACCCTCCGGTGCAACGGCCCGCTTTCGGTGACGTGTATGCCGGATTCGCCATCGCATCGGGCGTCGTCGGCGCACTGTTCAAGCGGGAGCGGACCGGGGAGACCTCGGTGGTGGATGTCTCGCTCCTCAACAGCGCGATCTGGCAGCTCGGTCCCGACGTCGTCGGCGCCGGAGTGATCGGCGGCGACATCCCCAAGTACGACCTGGCTGAGATGCCCAACCCGGTCGCAAACATGTATCGCACCCGGGACGGTCGATTCCTGGCATTCGTCCTCTTGCAGTCCGACCGATTCTGGGCGGACTTCTGCACCCGTATCGGCCGGACCGACCTGATCGACGATGAGCGATACGCCAACGCCGGGGCGCGGTTCCAGAATCGCGCTGCTTGCACTGTCGAACTGCGCAGTACATTCGAGTCCGAGGATCTCGCCCATTGGGAGAAGGCCTTCGAGGGCTTCGACGGTGTCTGGGATGTCTTGCGAACCGCCCACGAATTGCACTCCGACGCCCAGGTGCAGGCCAACGGCTATCTGCCGCGGACCACCGACGCCAACGGCAACGAGTTCGCGCTCGCCGCGAGCCCGGTTCAGTTCGACGAGGTGCCGGTCGAGGTCACCCGCGCCCCCGGCCACGGTGAGCACACCGATGCGATCCTCACCGACATCGGTTACACCGAGGAAGAACTCATCAATCTCAAGGTGAGCTCGGCGATCCTGTGAATCGCGACCAGGTCGCGGCCCTTCCAGTTCCCGCAATCAGCATCGATTCGCTCGAGTTCTGGAAGTCCGGCAGCGACGGCCAGCTCAGGATCACCCGCTGCGACGACTGCCAGTTGTGGATCTACCCGCCCAAGCCGATATGCCGGCGATGTCGCAGCCAAGCGGTCTCGTACGAGCCGGTGCAAGGGCGTGGCCGGATATTCAGCTACACCATCAGTCGTCAGCAGTTCCTGCCGGGGGTGAGCGACCCGTATGCCATCGCGGTGGTCACCCTCGACGAGGATCCGGATCTGCGGATGACGGCCCGCGTCGTCGCCGACGACTTGACCCGGCTGCACATCGGTATGCCGGTGACGATCGAATTCGAGGAGCGCAACGACATGTGGATACCCGTTGTCGCACCCACCGGAGAGGAGGACCCGCAGTGAAGGGCATCTCAGCGTCCATCACCGGCGTCGGCCAATCTGCGGTGGGACGGCGCCTCGGCCGCTCACCGCTGGACCTGACCACCGAGGCGGGGCTCGACGCCATCGCCGACGCGGGACTGACTCCAGCCGACATCGACGGAATCGCCACATGGCCGGGCGAGTTCAGCCCGTCACCCGGATTCTCCGGAGTTGGTGCCTTTGAGCTGAAGGACGCACTCGGCCTCGACCTCGCCTGGTTCTCGGGCGGGTTCGAGACCTCCGGACAACTCGGTGCGATTGTCAACGCCGCGATGGCGGTGTCGATAGGTCTGGCCAACCATGTCCTGTGCTATCGCACAGTCTGGGAGACCACCGCCCAGGGCATCGTCGCGATGCAGCAGTCGAGCGGCGTGGGTAAGGCATCGACCGTCGCTGCCGCGGGTGCCCCGGTCTCGGGCATGCTGCAGTACCTCGCACCGCACGGGGCAGTCAGTGCGACACATTGGGCCGCACTGCTCGCCGCGCGCCACATGTACGTCCACGGCACCACCCGCAGCCAACTCGGCGCGCTCTCGGTCAACCAGCGGGCCAATGCCGCACTCAACCCTAAAGCGGTGCTGCGCGAAGCCATCGACCTCGACGACTATCTGAATGCGCGGATGATCTCCGAGCCGCTGTGCCTGCTCGACTGCGACATCCCGGTCGACGGCAGCACCGCGGTGATCGTCTCGCGATCGGACGCGGCCACGGGTAAGAACGCTCCGATCACTATCGAGTCGATGGGCACCGCACTGTCGAGCCGTCCGTACTGGGATCAGTCCGACGACGGGACCACCATGTGCGCGGTCGATGCGGGACGGCAACTGTGGCAGCAGACCGATCTCCGCCAGGACGACGTGGACATCGCCCAGATCTACGACGGGTTCACGATTCTCACCATCATCTGGCTGGAAGCACTCGGATTCTGTCAGCGCGGGGAAGGTGGCCCGTTCGTCGCCGAACCCGGGAGAATCTCCCGCGACGGCCGGCTGCCACTCAACACCGGGGGCGGACAGCTCTCGGCGGGTCGCCTGCATGGCTTCGGCCACCTCCACGAGGCGTGCACGCAGCTGTGGGGGCGCGGAGCAGAGCGTCAGGTGGCCGGCGACCCAGAGGTCGCGGTTGTCGCCGCGGGTGGTGGCGACCTCGCGGGCGCATTGCTTCTGTCCCGCTCTCGCTAATCGCTCAACTCGACACCGCCGACCCCGAACGACTCATCCGGCCGGGTACAGGTCAGGACGGCAGCAGCGCCTGACCCAGCAGCCAGAACGGCCCCAAGTCGTCGGGGTCGGCTCTGTCCCTATACCTTTATATAAATATCTCTATTAGTCTGAGATGCGACCCGAGAGAAGAGCATGAAACGGACCATCTTCGAGCCCGAGCACGAGCAGTTCCGCCAAACAGCGCGGTCCTTCTTCGAGACCTACTGTGTGCCCCATGTCGACGAGTGGGAGAAGCAGGGGCATAGTGACAAAGCCCTATGGAAGGTCGCCGGGGAGCTCGGACTCCTCGGCTGGGAGATGCCCGAGAAGTACGGCGGCACGGGCACCATCGACTTCCGCTTCAACGCCGTGCTGAACGAAGAGATGTACGGCACAGGCACTACCGGAATCGGCTTCGGCGTCCAGAACGACATCCTGTCCGGATACTTCCGGGACCTGACCACCGAAGACCAGAAGAAGCGGTGGCTGCCCGGATTCATCTCCGGTGACATCGTGACTGCGATCGCGATCTCCGAACCCGGCGCCGGATCCGATGTCGCTCACGTCGCCACCAGCGCTCGGCGCGACGGAGACCACTTCGTCATCAACGGCGCCAAGACCTTCATCAGCAACGGGCTGCTCGCCGACCTGTTCGTCGTCGTGTGCCGCACCGATCCGGATGCCGCAGCCCCACACAAGGGGCTGAGCCTGATCGTCGTCGAGGCCGATACCCCCGGGTTCGTCAAGGGCCGGAAGCTCGATAAAATCGGGCAGCGGTCCGGCGACACTCTGGAACTCAGCTTCACCGATGTCCGAGTGCCGGTGGAGAACCTGATGGGAGAGGAGAACCGTGGCTTCTATCATCTGATGCGCAACCTGCCGGCCGAACGCCTGGGCATCGCGATCATCGCCTGCGCTCAGGCGGGACGGGCGCTCACTCTCACCCAGGCCTACGCTCACGACCGGAAAGCCTTCGGTTCACCCATTGGAAACTTCCAGGTCAACCGGCACGCGTTGGCAGCGATGTCTGTCGAGCGGGAGGTCATGCAGCAGTATCTCGACCAGGCCACGATGGGGGTCGTCAACGGCACGCTCACCGCACAAGAAGCCGCAGGCGCCAAATGGTGGTGCACCGAGACCCAGTGGCGAATCCTGGATCGCTGCCTGCAGCTGCACGGCGGATACGGCTACATCAACGAATATGAGATCGCCCGGCTATGGCGCGACGCGCGCGTTCAGCGCATCTACGGCGGCACCAGTGAGATCATGCTTGACCTCGTGGGGCGCGACATGGGCTTCTGAGCCCGCCATTCACAAGTAACGAAACACCAAGGAGCACCAAATGACAGTCACCAAGTTTCAGGGAGCGTCGGCCATCGTCAGCGGCGGCGCCGGCGGCCTCGGCGAGGCCGCGGTCCGTCGACTTCACAGCGAAGGCCTCGGCGTGGTCATCGCCGACCTGGCCGAGGAGAAGGGCAAGGCGCTCGCCGACGAACTCGGCGAGCGGGCCACCTTCGTCTCCACGGACGTGACCGACGAGAACAGCATCAACGGCGCCATCACCGCAGCCAATGAGCTGGGGCGCCTGCGCTACGGCGTTGTCGCACACGGTGGATTCGGAGTGGCGCAGCGCATCGTCGGCCGTGACGGCTCCCCGGCGGATCTCGGGGGATTCGAAAAGACCATCTCGCTCTACCTGACCGGCACCTACAACATCACCCGTCTGGTGGCGGCCAATATCGCGGCAGCCGATCCCCTCGAAACCGGTGAGCGCGGCGCCCTTGTGTTGACCGCCTCCATCGCCGGCTATGAGGGGCAGATCGGCCAGTCGGCCTACGCCGCAGCCAAGGCCGGGGTCATCGGACTGACCCTGGCCGCCGCACGCGACCTGAGCTCTGCGGGCATCCGCGTCAACACCATCGCGCCCGGCACCATGCGCACCCCGATCATGGAGTCGGTCGGCGAAGAGGCGATCGCCAAGTTCGCTGCGAACGTACCCTTCCCCAAGCGCCTGGGCACCCCGGAGGAGTTCGCCGATGCTGCGACCTTCTTCCTCGAGAACGGCTACGTCAACGGTGAGGTCCTCCGTCTCGACGGTGCCCAGCGGTTCATGCCCAAGTAGACCGACAAAATGCGAAGAGACACGACACGGCCGGTGAGAGGAGTCACCCGATGAAGTTCACCATGACGTATCCCTCCGAGGAGGAGAACGCCGCCGAGGGTTTCCTTGACCCGGCCGTGCTCGCGTCCCTGGGCGGTCTCGCCGAAAGCTCCGGCTTCGATGGGATCGCGCTGAGCGAGCACCCGGCGCCCTCGGCCAAGTGGCGTGCCAGCGGTGGACACGACACCCTCGACCTCGCGGTAGCCCTCGGGTTTCTGAGCGCCGCGACCAGCCGGATCCGGCTTCAGTCCCTCCTGTACGTGCTGCCGTTCCACACTCCATATCTGGCGGCCAAGGCTCTCACCACCATCGACATCCTGTCCGGCGGACGGCTGATCGCCGGCGTCGGGGCGGGTTACCTCCGGTCCGAGTTCTCGGCCCTCGGCGTTCCTTTCGAGGACCGGGCAGCGCTGCTTGACAGCCACCTCGACGCCCTGGTCAAGATCTGGACGACCCCGGCCGAGCCCGTCTCGGGACCTGACTTCACCGCGGTCGGGCCGATGTGGTTGCAGCCGCCCGAACAACGGCCCTACCCACCCATCTGGATCGGCGGCAATAGTGCCGCGGCGCGGCGGCGGGTGGTGGCACACGGAAACGGCTGGTGCCCGATCATCGCTCCGCCCTCGATGTCGGCATCGATCCGCACCAGCACGATCGAGGATGTGCCCGCACTGAGCCGGGCGATTCGAGCGCTGTCCGATGATCTCGAACGTGCCGGGCGAGACCCGTCATCCGTCGATATTCAGGTCGAGGCACCCCTGATCGACGCCGACGACCCCGCCGCCGTCCGGCGCGGGCAGGAACAGATCGAGGAATTGGCCGCCGCCGGGGTCACCTGGCTGATCGTCCACCTCGACCCCTCCTCGCCGCAGGCCGCCGAGCAATCTCTGCTCGCTTACGGACAGAATGTCATCGCGCCGCAGCGCGCTGGAACGAAAGAGACTCCCCATGTCGGCTGAAAGCCGCAGATCCATCGACGTGCCCCGGTCCCGGACCGCCATTCTCTGCGTCGAATGCCAGAACGGCGTATTGGGTCCGGACCCTGTTCTACCCGGCCTCGCCGACGGTGTCGGCCCTCTGGTCGACAACCTCGCACGGCTGCTCGGTACGGCTCGCGCGCAGGGTATCCCGGTGGTCCACGCGACCTTCGAGGGCCATCCGGCCGGCGCCACCGAGGTCGGCACCGCACGGATCTGGGGGCTGCTGAGCTCGGCGACCCGACACTGGTCCCCCGGACACGACGAGGTCGCTGTACTGCCTTCTCTGAGCGATCCACGTGATCTCGTGGTGCCCCGCCACCATGGCCTCTTTCCCACTCTGGACACAGAGCTCATCCCCGTCCTCAAGAGCCTGGGTGTGGATTCCGTGGTGCTGACCGGGGTGTCACTGAACATCGCGATCTCGTTCACCGCCGCTCACCTCGGCCAGTCCGGCCTGCGAGTCGTGGTACCTCGGGATGCGGTGGGCGGCACGCCCCAAGAATTCACCGAGCTGGCCCTGAAACACTCAGTCGCCATGTTGGCGCAGCTGAGCTCCGTCGATGAGCTCATCGACGGATGGTCTGCCACGCCTGACTCCGCCGGGCAGTAAGAACCGTCCGGCGATAACCCGGGCGCGAGCAGACGCCCGTTGACAGCGTCGATCTGGAGGTCTTCATCATCACTACCGCGCCCCTGACAGTCGGCGACATCGTCGTCGACAACGCGACCCGTTTTCCCGATCAAGCCGCCTACATCGCCGGCGAACGGGTACGGACCCATCGCGAACTCTACGACCGTGCGCGTTCGCTGGCCGCAGCACTCGAATCGCGTGGCGTGCACCGGTCCGATCGGGTCGCCGTCTATGGCCGGAACTCGATTGAGTTCGGCGAAGTCCTCGCGATGGGGCAGATCAGCGGCATCGTGGTCGCCACCGTCAACTTCCGGCTCAGCCCGGTCGAGGTGACGTCCATTCTCGCCGACTCGACACCGCGGGTTCTGTTCGTCGATGCCGATCTGCTCACCACCGTGGCCGATCGGCTGCCCGACGACATCGAGGTCGTGTGCCTCGATCCGAGTGCCGGCGTACCGCCGCAGGGCGTCCCCACCTTCGACGAGTTCGTCACCTGCACCAGCGAAGAACCGGTGTCACGCGCACGCGCCACTGATATCGCTTGTCTCATCTACACCAGCGGAACCACCGGCCGCCCCAAAGGCTGCATCGTCGGCCAGGACGGGCTGCGGGAGATCGCGTTCATCCTCACCAACGAGATGCGATTGGGTTCGCAGGACCGGCAGCTGTTGGTGATGCCCATGTTCCACATCGGGGCGATGGCCATCGGGCTCGCAGCACATGCACGCGGGGCGACGGTGGTCCTGCACCGAGGGTTCGACACCGCCGAGACCCTGCAGTCCGTCGTCGATCACGGCATCACTGCGCTGCACCTGGCCCCCACCATGCTGCAAGAACTGGTCCGGGCGGCGCGGGACTCACCGGCCGCACTGCGCGGAATACGGGTGGTGGTCTACTCCGCCGCACCGATCACCGCCGACAACCTGGCCGCCGCGATGGCCGCCATGCCCGACGCCGGCTTCACCAACATGTATGGCCAGACCGAGGTCATCACCTCCGGGTTGCCCTTCGAATTCCACGACCGGGACGGCAGTGCACTCGCTGAACGGCGGCTGTCCTCAGTCGGACTGCCGTTCCCGGGCAACCGCGTCCGCATCGTCGACGATGCCGGGCATGAAGTCCCCACCGGCGAGTCCGGGGAGATCATCGTCTGGAGCGCCACCGCATTCCGCGGATACTGGAACAACTCCGCGGCCACCGCCGACACACTGCGCGACGGGTGGTGCCACACCGGCGACGTCGGCGTCCTCGATGACGACGGACTGCTGCACATCGTCGACCGCAAGAAGGACGTGGTCATCTCCGGTGGCGAGAACGTGTACTCACTCGAGGTCGAGGATGCGATCTCCGACCATCCCGATGTCGCCGAATGCGCGGTGATCGGAACGCCGGACGATCGGTGGGGCGAGGCGGTCACCGGAATCATCGTCTCGCAGGCGGGAACGGAATTCGATCCGGACGCGCTACGGAGCTTCCTTCGAGATCGCCTCGCAGCGTACAAGATCCCGAAGCGGTTCTTCCCCGTCCCGGAGTTGCCGAAGATGGCCACCGGAAAGATCGACAAGAAGGCACTGCGGGTGGAGTTCTCGCGACCAGCCGAGTGAGTGAATCTCTTCTGTGGCCGCCGGTGATCACCGGCGGCCACAGTGCTGCGAGGGACCTGCCGCAGACCGGGGCGACTCCTGCGCGTTCACTGAAAAGCCGCCGACTCCGGCCCACCTCGATGGTGGACCGGAGTCGACGGCGATAGTACCGGCACACGGACTGCCTGGCGCCTGCCTGCAGCCCGCCGCGCTCAGACGGTGGCGAGCTCTGCGGGGTTGCGGACCGGCAGACCCAGGAAGCGACGGGCATTGTCGCCCATGAAGTCGTAGGTCCGCTTCTCGTCCATGCCCTCGGCGTAACGCCAGTAGCCCTTCGGCTCTACCAGGCCCTCCGGATGCGGGAAGTCCGAGCCGAACATCACCCGGTCCCAGCCGACCGTGTTGACCACGTCCTCAACCGAGCCCTCCCAGAACGGGCTGACCCAGATGTTGCGTTTGAACACATCGATCGGGTGCTCGGGGAACGCCTGCGGCATCTTCTTGTAGAAGTCGTCGAAATCATGGAACAGCGGGTCCAGCCAGGCCGAGCCGTTCTCGATACTGGCCACACGCAGTTTCGGGAAGCGGGTGAAGGTGCCGTGCGTGATGAGGCTGGTGATCATGTCGGTGATCTCCCGGTGCCCCAATGCGATCCACCGGAACGCGCTCATCTCGGTGAACACGTCACTGTTCGGCGGCTCCCACTGGTTGATGTAGTCGTCCAGCGGCGGCTGGCTGGCGTGCAGCACGACCGGAAGGCCCGCGGCCTCGACCTCTTTCCAAAACGGATCGAACTCGGGAAGTGCCGGGCTGCGCCACCCCTTCCAACTCCGCACCGGGGCCGGCTTGATGAGGATGACCTTCGCGCCGTTGTTGAGCACGTACTCGAGCTCCTTGAGAGCTTCGTCGAGCAGGCCCAGATTGATCACCGGCGTCATGAACAACCGGTTCTCGTGGGTGAATCCCCAGGTCTCGAGCATCCACTGATTCAGAGCGTGGATCATGGCACTGCACAGCTCCGGGTCCTCACTCGCCGAGTGCTCGACGAGATTGGCCAGCGTCGGATACACCAGGGCCTCCGACACCCCCTGCTTGTCGAGTTCGACGATGCGCGGCTCCGGCGCGCGGAAAGACGGAGTAGCCTCCATCACCCGCTCCCGAGCCATCTGGGAGAGGGTCTTGCCTTCGTGATTCTCCGCGGCGAAGAACGCCTCCCAGGCACCGGGGGCGGCCACCTTGTCGAATGTCGGGTTCGGAATGTAATCACGGATCTTGCCCAGGATCGAGATCCGGGTCTGGTGGCCGACCTTGAGGAAATTCACCGCGGACTTGTACTTCTCCGGGAGATATTTGGTCAACGCCTCCGGCGTCTCGTACATGTGCTGATCGGCGTCGAAGATCGGCGCGTCTTTGAACTGCTCATCGGTCATGGGTCACTCCATCGTGGGTGGGAATGTGGACCAGCTCGCACCTGCGTGGCTGCTGTCTTCGACGATAGCCCGTCTTTGACGCAACTGTCAAGTTTCGCGTCGACGCCCCCTACCTCGGTGACGTGAAACCTCCATGCACCCCACTTCGTCCGGCATTATTGCCAAAACCCTCCCGCTAGACGTTTACGTCAAGTTAGCGAGTAGAGTGGGCGAACGTCCGGCCGTGGCCGGCGTATCCCGCATCCATCGAGAGGCCGGCCAACCGCCAAGGAGAGACCGTTGACATCAGATACGCAGCTTCCCCCACCATCGGCCACAACCACCGACGACTCGTTGGCGCACTTGGGGCCACGGGCGCTCCGCGCACGCGAGGCGATCCTCGACAGCACTCGCAAGCTGTTTCTGGAACGCGGCTACGCCGGCACTCGCATCAACAACATCACCGACGCATGTGGGGTGTCCCGAGCGGGCTTCTACACCTACTTCAAGGACAAGATGGAAGTCATCGAGGTCCTCGGCCGCGATGCGTACCGCGATTGCATGACCGTGGTCTCCGAGTGGGACACCCTGCCGAGACCTGCGTCCTTCGATGACGTCCGCACCTGGGTTACCCACTACATGCGGTTCATGGACGAGCACGGCGCGTTCATGAACGCATTGGCCGAGGCGGGCCCGACCGACGAGGAGTTCCGGGCGACCGCACAACGGCTCGTGATGCGGACCGCTTTCCTTCTCGGGGTGTCGCTGCGGAGCAGACAGGTTGAGCCCACGCATGCCCCCGAGGCACTCGGTCTCAGCGTGGTGTCGATGATCGAGCGCACTTGGACCCAGATTCACGTACGCTCGCTGCCGATCAATCCCGAGGACATCGTGGACACCATCGCGCAGCTCATCTGGAATCTACTGGACGCCGGCACCACCAGCGACGGGTGACGTCGAGCGGCCACGCAGGGCACCCGATCCGAGAGCATCGATTGCACGGGCCCTCCCGTCGCCATCGCGAACTCAGATCGGCCTGGATCCCTGGGTGTACACAGCATCGCGACACGGCCCGACCTTTCGGCCGGGCCGCGTCAGAGAAACCCCTGTGCGCGCTGCAGCCGAGACTCAGCTGCGCTCGTTGGAGAGGATCGTCACCGCCGATACCGCGGTGGGACCGCCTATGTTGTGCGCCAGTCCGATACTCGCTCCGTCCACCTGGTTCTCGGCCTCGCCACGCAACTGGTTGAACAGCTCGTAGCACTGCGCGACACCGGTGGCCCCCGGCGGATGCCCCTTGGCCTTGAGCCCGCCACTGGGATTGATCGGGATCGACCCCCCGACGTAGTTCTCGCCGCTCTCGACGAGCTTGTAGCCTTCGAAACGATCGGCGAAACCGAGGTCCTCGTAGCTGATCAGTTCCACACCGGTGAAACAGTCGTGGACCTCCGCGACATCGATATCACCAGGTGTCACCCCAGCCATCGACATGGCGGCCGCCGCAGCCTTGACCGTCGGCGGGAAAGTGGTCATGTCGCGCTTGTGCTGATGCATCACCCGATCCATCCCAAGCCCGACGCCGCGCACCCACACCGGCTTGTCGGTGTACCGGTCCACTACATCCTCCGAGGCCAAGATGACTGCGGCGGCACCGTCGCTCTGCGGAGTGCAGTCGTAGAGGCCGAACGGCTCCACCACCATCGGCGCGGCGAGCGCCTGCTCGACGGTGATCTCGTAGCGCAGTTGCGCTTTCGGGTTCTTAAGCGCGTGGAAGTGGTTCTTCACCGCGATCCTCGCGAGATGCTCTTTGGTGGCTGGGGATTCGTGGAGGTAGCGGTTGACGTGCAACGCGAAGTTCGCCGGCGCCACCAGCCCGAGCGGGTAGTCCCACGCCGTATCCCGGGTCATCGCCGCCCACTCCCAGAAAGTGGCGGCCGACGCCGTCTCGCGTACCTTGTCCGCCCCGACCACGAGCACGACGTCGTAGAGGCCGGAACCGATGGCGATTGCCGCGTTGCGAATCGCGTCATTTCCTGTGGCACACGCATTCTCGACACGAGTCACCGGAATATCGAGAAGATCCAGGGTGTCTGCCAGAATTCCCGACGGAAAGCCGTCGGTGGTCGAAAGCTCACCGAACCACGCGGCCTCGATCTCCGACTTGTCAATGCCTTTGTCGATGTGCGAGACACAGTCGGCATAGGCCATCGGGATCAGGTCCTTGATCCCGAGGTCGAAGTGCTCAGCGAACGGTGTCATACCCGCACCGACTATTGCCACCGGCCTCATCGTGCGACCTCCTTCTCTGGGGCGGTTTGTGCTGCGGAATCAGCCGACGACGCGGCGGTCTCGGCGGGTAGGTCGGGCCAGAAGGCGTAACCGTAGTCGGGGACACCGGCGCGGACCGCGACACGGCGCATGACGACCTTCCCGGGCCGGCCCACCTCCACCGTCCCGGCCACCGCGGCGGTGACCTTGAGCAATACGCGAACCGGACTGTCATCGAGTGCGACCACGGCCAGCGTGTACGGGCTCGGCAGGTCCGGTACCGGGATCCGGATCGTGGTGTGGGTGTACACGGTGCCGGTACGCGGCAGCGGCTCGAGCCGGTAATCGTCGGCGAGTTTCCCAGTGGCACCGACCCGCGCCCGCGGCGGGAACAGCGGGGCGCTGTCGATACCGGGCGCCTCGTCGAACACGGCCGCCTCCCAGCGGAGTTTGGGTTCGAAGGCACGAGCATAGGCAGCTAGCGAGATCGGAATACCGTTCCCGTCCGCAGTGCGGGTCCGTGGCAACTCGCCGATGAGAGCCTCCGACCGCGCCACTACGGCGGAGCCCTTCCCGGGATCGAGAACAGCCGCCGAAGCACTCGCCTGTTCCACGGCGACCACCCCACCGGCGAGGGGCGCACTCACCTCCAGAATCGCGGCGATCACGCGGATCACCCCAGAGGCAGACTGCGCCGCATCGGTCGCGGCACCATCGGACACGGCCAGTGCACCGAGGTCCTTGGGCTTCGCACCGGCGATCGCCACCACCGGCAGCGCGGGGTCGAGTCCCAGCCGGTCGACGGCCGTCTTGAGGCCGACCTCGCGATCGAGCCTCGGGTCACCGTAGACATGACGAACGCCGTCGGAGGCGCGCGCCGTTACCGGCAGGCTGCCGGTGCGACGAGCGATCCCGTCGATGCCGACGCCGGAATCTCCGGTCAGCAGTGCAGACGCACCGACTGTCGCGCTCAGGTCGGCGCCGATGATCAGAGTGCCGGGCTCGGCGCCGACGATCTGGTCGAGCACCGCCGGGCCACCACCGAGCACTTCGACGACGGGGGTGTCGGCCGGCAACGCGAGACCGGCCAGCAGGACAGCGCCGTTTCCGCCCTCGAGCAGAGGGAAATCCCGACTGACCAGGACCACCCGGGCGGCACGCGCGTCGGGATCGGCCACGCGGCCAGCGGCTACGGCCATGGTCAGCGCATCTTCATCGGGTCCTGCCACCCGCCGTCCGGCCACTTCCCAGGGTGGCAGGTAGGTACCTATCGATCGAATCTCACTCATTCAGCAGCTCCTCGCCTCGACTTCTTCTTGGGCGTTACGCTAATACGATATACATTTATAGCATTACGTTGCGTCGATGGAGGAAGAGAGATGACTGTGGTGAGCGCTTTCGAGTCTCTGACCGTCAGTGAACCCGAGCTGTTGTCGCTGCGCCACGAGGTCCGCGACTTCCTCGAACACGACCGGCAGAGCCACGGGTGGCGACCGATCGTCGACAGCTGGATGTCGGGATGGGACGAGGCCTTCAGCAGGCGTCTTGCGGACGCCGGTTTCACCGGCGTCACCGTCTCACCCGAGTACGGCGGTCGGGGACTCGGATTCCTGCACCGGTATGTCATCGGGGAGGAATTGATCGCCGCGGGTGCGCCGGTGGCCGCCCACTGGACGGCCGACCGACAGGTCGCGCCCAGTCTGGAGAGCTACGGCACCGAGGAGCAGAAGCGGGAGCTGTTGCCCCGGATCGTGGCGGGCACGCTGTACTCGGCGATCGGGATGAGCGAGCCGGAGGCCGGTTCCGACCTCGCTGCGGCCACCACCCGCGCGACGCGCACCGATGGTGGATGGCTGCTCAACGGACGCAAGGTGTGGACCACCGGCGCCCATCGTGCCCAGCAGATCGTGGTCTTCGCGCGGACCAGCCCGCTCGACACGGCGCACCGCCACGCTGGGTTCAGTCAGTTCATCGTGCCCATCGACTCGCCCGGACTCCTCGTCGAACCGATCGTCACCATCGATGGTCTCCATCATTTCAACGAAGTGGTCTTCACCGATGTGGAGATCTCCGACTCCGCGGTGTTCGGCGCGATCGGCAACGGCTGGACGCAGGTGACCTCAGAACTGTCCTTCGAACGCAGTGGCCCCGACCGGATACTGTCCACCGCCGCCGTCATCGACGCCACTTTGCATGCCGTCGATGCCACAGCTGACACCGCACTGACCGCGGGACACCTCGCAGCGAAGTTCCTCTCTCTGCGCCAACTATCGGTGTCGGTGGCCGGCGCCTTGGCCGACGGTCGCGATCAGGCCCTGCGGGCGGCGCTGGTCAAAGATCTCGGAACGCAGTTCGAACAGGATTCAGTAGACACCGCGTCTGACCTTCTCGAGGACCTCCCCCCTGACCAAGACCTCACCGCCCTGGTCACCGCCGGAAGGACCCACCGGCCGATGTTCACCCTGCGCGGTGGGACCAATGAGATCCTGCGCGGCATGGTGGCGAAAGGAATGACGGCACAGTGAGCACATCGACGCGAACCCCGACCCCACTGACCTCATGGCTGGCCGGTGGCGTGTTGGAACCGGGGACGATCGACGACGAGCTGACCGATCTTCGGGCACTGGTGGCCGACCTCGCTGATCGTCACCCCGCCGACGGGGCCGCCGACCGACACGCCGGCATCACACTCAACCGGCCGTTGTGGAACGCCCTCTCCGAGGCCGGACTCAACGAGCTGATCGGCGCACCCGATCTCGGCAGCGGTCCCGGTGAGGTCGCCGTCGTCCTCTACGGCTTGGCCAGGCGGGGCGCGTCGACACCCCTCGCCGAACACGACCTCATCGGGTCGTGGCTGGCCGCCACCGCCGGAATCCCCCTTCCCGGTGGGATCACCACCGTGGCGGTCACCTCCATCGATGGCGCATCCGAGACCGCAGGCCGCGTGCACTCCGGGCAGTCGTCGCAGGTCCCGTGGGCGGAGGAGGCCGACCACGTTCTCGTGGCGATCCGCCGACCGCAGGGCACCGCCGTCGGGCTCCTCGGGTCCCCGCTGATCACACCCGGCCAGAATCTGGCCGGCGAGTCACGTGGGCGGGTGGAGTTCACCATCAGCGACGACGCCCTGCACGTGCTCGCGCCCTCGATCGGCGACGAGATCGTCTACCGGGGTGCGTGGGCCCGCTGTATCCAGATCATCGGGGCACTCGACGCGGTGGCGACCCTCACCGTCGCTCATACCCGGGAACGCACACAGTTCGGCCGTCCGCTCACCGCCTTCCAGGCCGTCGCGCAGTCGTTGGCACAGATGGCCGGCGAGATCGAACGTGCGCGCGCAGCAACCACTCTTGCCGTCGCCGCGGCCGCCGAGTTCGGTTTCGGCGCGGACCGCACCAAGCACGCGATCACCTTGGCGAAGGTGGTTACCGGGCAGGTCGTCGGACCGGTCTGCGCCATCGCGCATCAACTCCACGGCGCGCTCGGCGTGACGGCGGAGTATCCGCTCGGGCGCACCACTCTGCGCGCGCAGGGATGGGTCGACGACTATGGTGGCACCAGGTCCTACGCGCGTAGCCTCGGTCGATTCGCCCTCGCGAGCGACGGGCTGTCCGATCTGATCGAGTCGTATCTGATCAGCCCCTGACCGATCCGCCCACGCGGGCCGTTTCACCTGTAATCCCCGTTTCCCACACCACGCCCACAAGATGGACACCAAGGAGTGAACACCATGGACAACCCCGCCTGCCCGGAACTGCTGATCGAGTCGCGTGGCCCGATCCGCATCGTGACCCTCAACCGGCCGGAGGCGTTCAACGCGACCAGTGAACCACTGCATGATGCGTTGGTGGCGGTCTGGCGGTACCTGGCCGAGGATGTCGATGCACGGGCGATCGTGCTGACCGGCGCCGGCAAGGCATTCAGCGCGGGCGGCGATTTCCATCACTTCGTCGAGCTGTGGGACGACAAGCCCGCACGCCGTAAGGAGATCGACAGCGCCGGCCACCTGGTCCGGGAGATGCTCGAATGCCCGCTCCCGATCGTCGCCGCGGTCAACGGACCCGCCGTCGGCCTCGGCGCCAGCCTCGCCGCATGCAGTGACATCGTCCTGATCGCCGAGTCAGCGTACCTGTCGGATCCCCATGTCGGGGTGGGCCTGACTGCCGCTGATGGTGGCGCTCCGACGTGGCCGCTGCTGATGAGCATGTTGCGCGCCAAGGAGTATCTCCTCACCAGTGCCCGCATCCCCGCGGCCCAAGCGGTCGAGGTCGGGCTGGCCAATCGTGTCGTGGCCGACGGCACTGTCGTCGACGAGGCGATCGCCCTGGCCGAGAAGATCGCGGCCGCACCTCCTCAGGCGGTGCAGTCGACGAAGCGCGCATTGAACATCCACCTCAAGCGTGCGGTCACCGGAGTGATCGAGTACGCACTGACCGAGGAGTACGCCTCGTTCGACACCCCTGAGCATCGTGCACTCGTCGAATCCTTCCTCGAGCGCAGCAAGAACAAGTCCACTCGGGAGTAGTCACCTCGGCGGCGAGATCAGGCCCGACTGACCGTCCCAAGAGTCGACCGACCCAACGCGAATACCCGGTGGCCAGAGAACTGGCCACCGGGTATTCGTTTCACGTCACTGCGGTATCAGTACCCCATAGCGCGGCCCATGAGGTCCTTCATGATCTCGGTGGTACCGCCGTAGAGCCGCTGGACACGCGAGTCCCGCCACAACCGGGCGACCTCGTACTCGTTGATGTAGCCGTATCCGCCGTGCATCTGCAGACACCGATCGACGATGGCCCACTGAATCTCCGAGGTCCACCATTTCAGGCCGGCCGCGTCCTCGTCGGTGAGGATCCCCTCGTTGGCGGCGAGCACGCACTGATCGAGATAGACCTGCGCCGCATCGAGCTGGGTCTGCATCTCCACGATCGCGTGCCGGTTGACCTGAAACTTGCCGATCGGCTGACCGAATGCTTCGCGGTCCAGCGCATACTGCTTCGTCAGATCCAACGCGCGGCGGGCCATCGGCAGCGCATACGTGGCGATACCGAGACGTTCGGTGGGCAGGTGCGACACCAGGTGATAGAAGCCGCGGTTCTCCTCGCCCAGCAGATTCTCCTTCGGCACCACGACGTCGTCGAAGAACAACTCGGCCGTGTCGGCGGAGAACTGGCCGATCTTGTCGAGCTTGCGGCCACGGGTAAAGCCCTCCATCCCGTCTTCGATGACCAGCAAGCTTATGCCCTTGTGCCGGGGCGCACTCGAATCGGTCTTGACCGCGGTAACCACCAGACTCGACAGCAGCCCGTTGCTGATGAAGGTCTTCTGTCCGTTGACGATCCAATGGTCGCCCATGTCCTTGGCGGTGGTCTTGATCCCCGCGAGATCCGACCCGGCGGCAGGCTCGGACATCGCGATCGAGCAGATGTACTCGCCCGAAATCACTTTGGGCAACCAGCGCTTCTTCTGCTCTTCGGTGGTGAGGTCGGCCAGATAGGGAACGATGATGTCGTTCTGCACGCCGAGCCCGATGCCGACCGCACCGGCAGCGAACATCTCCTCGGAAACGATCTGGTTGAACCGGTAGTCCGTCACTCCGAGGCCGCCGTACTCCTCGGGCAGTGCCCATCCGATCAGCCCGTGCTCGCCGGCCGAGCGCCACGCCTCGCGACTGACCTTGCCGTCCTTCTCCCACTCTTCCGAGTGAGGAGCGCAATCCCGCTCGAAGAACTCCCGGGCCGTCGCCCGGAAGTCGTCATGTACCTCGTCGAATATGCTCCTGCGCATAGGTATGTCCTTCCTGTGGTGTGGTCTAGTGTCAGCCGTCGAACAAGGTGCGTAAGCGCAGTGCCCGTTCCTCCCACGACGCGTCGCGCAGATCGGCGTGACCGTGCTCGGTGACGACGACATCGACGTCGTGCGCCAGCGTCGACACCGGCCGCGTGAGCGCTGGCACGAGCGGAGAGTTTCCCCGGAACCGGTGTGGTACAGCGATGATGGAGAGTCCCCGCGGGTTCAGGCGCGCGCCTGTGCAGTAGTCGGGATGTCCACCGATGCCGCCGAAGACGTTGTCACCGACGCCTTCCACGTTGATCTGACCGACGGGGTCGATCTCCACGGCCGTGTTGACGGCGAACAGCGGGTCGCCGTGGCTGAGTCTACCGAGGTCATGCGTGAACTCGATACCGTGGAGGACCTCGCGCCCGGCCGCCCAGTCATACAGGTCGTCATCACCGAGTAGGTAGGTCGTCGACGGGACGCCCCGCAGCAAGCCCCGCCCCTGCAGGTCGAGCACCGCCGGCGTGAGCAATCCGGTGTCGATCTGCAGGCCCACCTCCGCCCTCCGCAGCAGCGCCGTGCCCAGTTGCCCCGGACCGTACTGCAGTCGGGCTCCATCCGGAATCCACTTCAGCACGTTGTCCGCCAGAGCGTTGTGCTCCCGGGACGGTGCTCGTTCGGTGACGACTTCGGGACGATCTCCCGCGGTACCGAGCACCTCGACCCGGTCACGGTCAATCACCCCGCCACCCGCCACCCGCGCCTCGTCCAGGACGGCGACGACGCGCGCGCCGCTCTCGACGACCCCCTGTTGCCAGGACACCTCGGTAGCGAAGCCGAAGCCATCGTCACGAGGGGCCAACCGGGTGATCAGTACATCGGGGCGGCAGGGACCGGCCAGCAGTCCGGTCAGGGCACCGAGCCGGGTGGGAAGGAACTTGACGGAGGGATGCGCGAGCAGCTTCCGGACACCCCACCCAGGCATCATCACCACGATCTCGGCGAAGGATCCGGGGTCGATGCCGGAGCACTCCTGCGGCAGCCACCCGAGGATCAGGCGCACTCCGCCGACTTCGGCGGCCGCCGCCGAGAGCGCCTCGGCGACGTCGGTGCCATCAGACAGCCGGCCGGGAGCGCCGACACCGTCCCCGAGAGCGACGGTCATCCCTGGCCGCAGCACACGGACCAGCGCCGCCGCGGCATCTGGTGCACTCACCGGGGTTCCTTCGGCAGTCCGAGTACCCGCTCGCCGAGGATGTTCCGTTGGATCTCACTGGTACCACCGAGGATCGTCTGGGCACGCCCCACCAGCATGGCATGCACCAGCGGATCCTCTGCCGGATCGATGCACGCATCGGTGCCCAGCACGTCGGTGGCGAGATCACCGAGGTCGCGTTCGGCCTCCGAGGTCATCAACTTGAGCACCGAGAACGTCGGCGAGGTGAGATCTCCGGACTCGATGGCACGCTGCCAGGTGTACCGCAACAGCCAGAGTCGTGCCCACAGGGTGGTCAGCGACCGAGCCAGCACCGGGTCCATGCTGCCGCGTGCAGTCGCGGTCTCAACCAGCTTCTCATGCAGCCGGAACATGGAGACTGCCTGTGAACCCAGGGTCAGCCGTTCCCGTCCCAGTGTCACCATGGCCACCGCCCAACCCTGTCCGGGTTCGCCTATGATCGCGTGGGCGTCGAGGACGACGTCGTCGAGGAAGACCTCGTTGAACTTGCTCTCACCATCGAGTTGGACCAACGGCCGCACGGTCACGCCGTCCGCGTTCATCGGGACGATGAAGGCGCTCAGGCCCTTGTGTTTGTCCGGGCCGGTGCGAGCGAGCAGAATGCCGTAGTCCGCCGACGCGGCGGCCGAACTCCACACCTTCTGACCGGATACCACCCACCGTCCATCGTCGCGTTGCTCGACGGTGGTGCGGATTCCTGCCAGATCCGAGCCGGCACCCGGCTCGGAGAACAGTTGGCACCAGATGTGGTCTCCGGTGCGGATCGACTCGAGGTGAGCTTCCTTCTGCTCCGGGGTGCCGAAGGCGAGCAGGACGGGTCCGACCAGGTCGATGGCGGTGATGCCCAACTGGCGCGGGACCCCGGCTCGAGCAGCTTCCTCGGCGAAGATCGCCTGCCCGACCACTGATGCGTCGGCGCCACCGTACTCCTTGGGCCAGTGCAGGCAGGTGAGACCGTTCTCGGCAAGATGCCGATGCCAGGCCCGCCCCGGCTCGACGTCGTTGGCCGTCGGCGTGGGGCCGTAGTCGCGCAACCCCGGCGGTTTCGGTGCCTGGTCCAGGAAGTCGCGGATCTCGGCTCGGATCCGATCAGGATCGTCGGTGCGGTCGAAGATCGTCGTCAGCCGCGGGAAATCGGTGGTCATCGTGTCTGGCTCCTCATACGATCTTCGCCTGGGCGGCGAGCGTTTCCCACTGGTGGCCGGTCCCGCCCAGGATCACCTCGTCGGTACAGGCCCGCTTGAAGTAGAGCTGAGCGTCATTCTCCCAGGTGTAACCGATGCCGCCGTGAATCTGGATGTTGGCCTGGGACGCTGACCGGAGTGACTCCGAGCAGACAGCCTTGGCCATCGCGGCTCGCCACTCCAGCTCAGCAGCGATCGGCCCCTCGGCGTCGGCCGCCTCGATGGCTGCGGCCGAGGCGGAGCGTGCGCGCTCGAGATCCACGAGCATGTCGGCGCACTTGTGCTTGATCGCCTGGAAACTCCCGATCGGCCGCCCGAACTGTTCACGCACCCGTGCGTAGTCCGCCGCCATCTCGAGCACACGCTCGTTGGCACCGACTTGCTCGGCGGTCAGCACCGCCAGAGCACGGTCGGCGTAGGCGTCGAGGCGCGCGCCGACCGACCCGACGGAGACCCGTCGTGAGCGAACTCGGTTGAGCTGTACGGTGATCATCGGCCGGGTGGCGTCGAGGACACGTTCCGGGGTGATGTCGAGTGTGCCGGCGCTGACCGCGGCGGCGACGTCGACATGATGCACCTCCAGTCCGGCGTCCCCCTCAGCGACAACCACCAGATCGGTGACCCACGGCCCGCCCAGGACATGAACGGCACGGCCTCCCAGCGTCGAGTCGTTCACACTCACCGAGATCCGGGTAGGACTCCATGCACCACCGTCTGGGCTGATGACCGCGGCCGCAACCCGCTCACCTGCCATCAGCCCTGGAAGCACCTCGCCGATGAGCTCGTCGTCCTCGGACTCGGCGAGCAAGGACTGAGCCAGAACCACCGACGAGTAGAAGGGCACGGGGGCCAGGCAGCGGCCGAGTTCCGACCCGACCACCGACACCGCGGCCGTCCCGTACCCCGCGCCACCAGCCGATTCCTCGAGTCCGATGCCGGCGACGCCGACCTGCGTGCAAAGCACCTCCCAGAGCTCCCGATCGAATCCGTCGGCGCTGAACGCCGCGGCCCGCACCCGGTCGGACGACGCATAGCGATCGCAGACCGCGCGCACCGACTGCCGAAGGTCGTCGGCCTCGGCGGCCGACAACACGTTCACTGCGTTCACCGCGACACCGCCCCGGCCGATCGCCTGGTTCGGTCATCGCCCCGACCGGCGACCCTCCGGCCACCACCCGAGCTCCACCGCAGAAGCATCTGCATTCCCCTTCCTCTCGTCTGCCACCGGTACCTGGTCACAGACCCCAGTTAGTTGATAAACATATAACGGTATCGATCTAGCGAGCAGGGACGGCGAGTGAAGCCGAAGCGCCCGTTCGATATGGAATCATATATCTGTTTTACTCTATACTGGCACACTCAGTGGGCCACTGCGTCGAGTCCACGAACAGGAGAACGACATGTCGATGAATCTGGTCTTGGAGATGGCCGTCGCCGATCATCCCGACCGCGTCGCCATCGTGTCCGACGAGCTGCGGCTGACCGTGGCCGACCTCGCATCCCTCGCCGGCGGTGGCGCGGGTGTGATCGCCGACTCCGGCGCGCGGCATGTCGTCTACATCGGCACCGGCGGCGCGGACCTCGCGGTCAGCATGCTGGCATCGGGACGCGCAGCCGTCCCGTACACGCCGTTGAACTACCGGTTGTCGACGCAGGGACTGCACGAGCTCATCGGCCGACTCGACCAGCCCCTGGTCATCGCCGACCTCGACTACCTCGACGTCGCCGCCTCGGCGGGAACAGCGATTCCCCCCATCGAGTCGGGAGAGTTCCTCGCCCGCGCCCATGACACCGATCCGGTCGACGAGTTCGCCGACCCGGACGCCCCCGCGGTGGTGCTGTTCACCTCCGGCACCACCTCGCGTCCCAAAGCGGTGCAGCTGTCGGGTGCCAACCTCGCGAGCTACATCATGCAGACCGTCGAGTTCGCCTCGATGACCGCCGACGACGCGAGCCTGGTGTGTGTACCGCCGTATCACATCGCCGGCGTCAGCGCGGTCCTCTCCAACCTCTATGCCGGCCGCCGGATCGTCTACCTGCGGAACTTCGACCCCACCGAATGGGTACGGCTCATCGAGCAGGAACACGTCACCAGTGCCACGGTGGTACCCACGATGCTGGCTCGTATCGTCGCGGAACTCGAGCGCACCGGCGCCACGCTGCCGTCGCTCACGTCGTTGGCCTACGGCGGCTCCAAGGTCGCCCTACCGTTGGTGCGCCGCGCCATCGAGCTCCTGCCGCACGTCGGATTCGTGAACGCCTACGGACTCACCGAGACCAGCTCGACGATCGCGGTCCTCACGCCCGACGACCACCGCGCCGCCCTCGACACCGACGATCCGGCGATCGCCCGCCGGCTGGGATCGGTCGGGCAGTCCGTTCCCGGCATCGAGATCGCTATCCGCGCCGCCGATGGCACTGACCTGCCGGCCGGGTATCCCGGCGAACTGTACGTGCGTGGTGACCAGGTGTCGGGGAGGTACGACGAACTGGGCTCAGTACTCGACGACGACGGCTGGTTCGCCACCAAGGATCTCGCCGAGCGCGACGAGGACGGGTACATCTTCATCAGCGGGCGCATGGACGACACGATCATCCGTGGCGGCGAGAACATCGCCCCCGCCGAGATCGAGTCGGTACTCGTAGAACACCCCGACGTCGCAGACGTGGCCGTTGTCGGAGTGGAAGATCCGCAGTGGGGTCAGATCATCGTCGCGGTGGTGGTGCCCGCCCCGGACACGACCGCCGAGCCCGACGAGCTTCGAGCGTTCGTTCGCGACGCTCTGCGCGGCTCACGCACGCCTGACCGTATCGTGCTCGCCGATGAGCTGCCGACCACGGCCACCGGCAAAGTGTTGCGCCGCAGTATCGTCGACGATCTCCGCACGAACCCGGCTGTGTCTTCCGACTCGACACCCGCCCGAACGCCCTAACCCACCTATCGAACCGACGAAGGACCGACAGTACACATGAGAACCATCACATCAGTGGCCGACGCGGTGAGCGCCCGGGGTGAGACCCTGGGCGTCAGCCGCTGGGTAACCGTCGACCAGGCTCGCATCGACGGATTCGCCGACGTCACCGACGACCACCAGTGGATCCACGTCGACACCGAGCGTGCCGCCACCGAAAGCCCGTACGGAGCGACCATCGCCCATGGGTTCCTGACTCTCTCGCTCATCCCGTCGCTGAGCAAGGACAACTACCAGGTCGACAACCGCAAGATGGGAATCAACTACGGTCTCAATCGTGTTCGTTTCCTGTCGCCGGTCACCCCGGGGAGCCGGATTCGCGTGCGCTCAGAACTCGTCGAAGTCGATCCGGTCGACGAGGTCACCGTGAACCTGACCGTGCGGCACACCGTCGAGCTCGACGGTGCAGATAAGCCGGCGCTCGTCGCCGACCTGATCAGCCGCAACATCTTCAACACCCCACAGCTGCCGTGACGGGCAGTCGCGGAGGCACGGTGAATGCCGGCCCCGGCAGCCGGCCGGGGCCGTTGCACCGCAGCCGGGCCGTGTGCAGCACTAGACTCCCCGGCACCGGGGATACGACCTGCCGGCTACCCGAAGCCACCTATGATCCGGAGGGCAGATCATGAACGCCGTCGACAATGCCGCGGAGTATCGGGCCGACGTGTCGCGGTATCGCCGCGATTTCCGCCGCTATCTCCAGGAGTTGTCCTGGGCGGATCAGTGGCGCGCGGTTTCCTTCACTTCGGCTGAGGACGAACTCGCCTTCGGCTCGAAGGTGCTGGCCGAGTTGTACGCGCAGGGCTGGAACCGGCTCGGTTGGCCCGTCGAGGTCGGCGGGTTGGGCGGCGACGAGATCCACCGCGCCGTCTACTACGAGGAGATCGGTGCCGCGATGCTGCCGATCCCGGCACAGCATTGGACCCTGGAGACTCTGGGGCCCGCGCTGATCCACTTCGCACCTGATCTCGCGTCGCAGTACCTTTCCGGTTACCTCGACGGCAGCGAATGGTGGGGACAGTCGTTCTCCGAACCCGAGTCCGGCAGCGACCTGGCGAGCCTGCGGACCCGCGCCTCGGTTGACGGCGACGAACTGGTGATCAACGGTCAGAAGATCTGGACAAGTCAGGGACCGACCGCTCGCCGGGTCGTCGCGCTGGTCCGCACCGGGACGCCCGAGAGTCGCCACCGGGGTCTGACCATGGTCCTCGTCGACACCGACACCCCCGGCGTCACCGTCCGGCCGATCGCCCTAGCGAGCGGCCGGCGCGAACTCGCCGAGATCTTCTTCGACGACGTACACGTGCCGCGCGAGCGCGTCATCGGCGAGATCGACGGCGGCTGGGCGGTAACCATGTACCTCATGCAGTACGAGCGCGGCATGTACGGTTACGCGGTACTGAACAAGGCGATGACCGAGTTGGGCCGGCTCCGTGAGTACATGGTCACTGCGGGTTCGACCGCAGACCGCGCGCGTTTCGGAGAGATCTACATCCAGGTCGTCTGCGCGCAGGCGCGCACCGCCGAGACTGTGCGGCGTCTCGCCCGTGGCGAGATCGTCGGACCCGAAAGCAGCGTCGACAAGCTACTGTTCGGCACTGCCGAGAAGGCCGTGAACGATCTCGTCCTCGACGTTCGGCGAGATCAGATGGTGGGTGGACGCCCCGATGTCGACGCGGCGGAACTCGATTCCCTTCGAGCCGAGTGGTGGTACACACGGGCTGGGACCGTGATGGGCGGATCCGCCGAGGTTCAACGCGGGATCATCGCCGATCACCTGCTACGACTGCCTAAGGAGAAGCGATGAGCAACAACACCCCGGTCGATGAAACGTGGCCGATGGTCGAGGAAGCGGTGATGCGGCTGTTCGGCGACATCGCAGCAGGCCAGTCCGCGGAGACCGAAGAGCACACGGCAGTCGCGCCCCGGCTCGATGAACTGGGCTGGGCCGACATCGTCGGCCAGTACCCGATCGACGCCGACCGCGTCCTTTTCCGCGCGCAAGGGCAGTCTCTGGCGCAGACGGACTGCCTGGACCGGGTGATGCTCGCCGAACTCTCACCGCTGCCGCTGCGCGGCGCCACTCGGGTTGTGCTGCCCGCCGCAAGCGACGGATACACGCCGCGTTCGGACAGTTCACAGGTCTCCGGGATCGTCCTCGGGCCACTGGTTCCGGGCGAACGCCTCGTCGTCCCCGTCGCCGGCACCATGGGAACGGTGTCGATCGGTGTCGTCGACGGCGACGAGTTGGTCAGCGAGCGCCTCAACACATTCGACGCATCCACCTACTGGACGTCTGTCCGCGGGCCGTTGACCGGACCGCTGACGGAGGCATCAACCGAGTGGAACCGCGCGATCGCTGCGGCACATCGTTCGCTGGCGACTGAATCGGTGGCCATCGCTCGGGAGATCCTGCGCATCGCCATCGATCAGGTCACCGTCCGCGCCCAGTACGGGACGCCGATCGGTGCATTCCAGTCGCCTCGGCATGCGCTGGCCCAGGCCCACGCGCAGCTCGAAGGCGCCGACGCACTGGTCACCGAAGCATGGATGTTCGGCGGCCGGCTCCCCGCCCAGGCTGCCAAGGCGGCCGCGGGCCGCGCCACCCGCGGGGTCGCCGACGTCGCCCTGCAGGTCTGCGGTGCGATCGGACTCACGGCTGAGCATCCACTGCACCGCTACGTCGGGCGCGCCTTCCAGATCGATGCCCTCGCGGGGTCCTACCACCAACTCGAACGTGGGCTCGCCGACCGTGTCTTCGACATCTACGCACCCGACCGGGCACTGCCGTCGATGATGGCCTGGCACCGCAACTGAACAACCGTCCATGCCGACGGGAATCGGCCTGTGCAAGTGGTGATCCACTCGCACAGGCCG
This sequence comes from Gordonia hydrophobica NBRC 16057, assembly GCF_001592365.1. Classification (GTDB taxonomy): domain Bacteria; phylum Actinomycetota; class Actinomycetes; order Mycobacteriales; family Mycobacteriaceae; genus Gordonia; species Gordonia hydrophobica. Next base: position 43,736 of record NZ_BCWU01000015.1, on the reverse strand, counting down.
ATTTGCTCTCGCCGTCGCGACCTCACGTATTACGTCGAGCGGTGCCCTTGTAGCCGAAGAACGACTCGAAGTTCTCGTCGTTGATCGGCGCTCGACGATTGCGTTCCTGAGCGGCCTCGAGCGCGATCAACCGATCCCGCGCGTACGTGATCGCGCCTGGTTCGGCGCCCACGGACTCGAGCTCCGCAACGAGTCTCCGCTGCTTGTCTACCTCGTGGTACAGCCGCACGCCCGCCTCCCCATAGGTCAGCAGGTCGTGATCATCTACCTCTTCACGCTCCGGAGGACCCGAGTGGTCGGCTCCGGGGCCATCGAATATGCCCATAATCGCCTCCTTGATCATCTCCCGATCACGCCGACGACCGATGTGGGACGGGGTCGTTCAGTCTGAAATACTGCTTGCTCTCGTGCGTCCGAAAGGTCACAGTAGCGATGACGCAAACGTACACACCGGCGCGTGGCACCTGCGTCATCGCTACTGCGGTTGACACCGCCGGCCTCTCGCAGGACCGATCAGCTGACAGTGGCAGCCTCACGGGTCGCGACGCGCGGGAAACTCAGCATGCGGCGAGCGTTCTGTTCCACGATCAGCGAGCACTCATCATCCGGCACCTCGGCGAGCACTTCGGCGGCACGCTTGCGCGAGTTCGGCCAGTTGGAGTCCGAGTGCGGGTAGTCGACCTCCAGGGTCATCCGGTCCACGCCGATCGCGTACCGGTTCTTCACGCCGAAGTCGTCGTCGATGAAGCACCCCCAGAAGTGCTGCCGGAACAGATCCGACGGCTTCGCATCGAAGTCGATGTCCTGATAGTGACGGTGACGCTCCCAGACGAAGTCCGACCGCTCGAGGATGTATGGCACCCAACCGACGCCACCCTCGGCAAGGCTGATCTGCAGATCCGGGAACTGCTGCAGCTTCCCGGAGAACAGCCAGTCGACCGTCGTCCACATCAGGTTCGAGGAGAAGAGGGTGATGGCAACCGCAAACGGCGCGTCGGGCATCGTCATCTGGCCTGCGACGGGCGCCATCGACGAGAACGAGAAGCCCGGCACATAGGAGCCGGAGCCGAAGTGCTGCGATACCGGAACCCCGGCCTCGCTGAGCACCGCCCACAGCGGGTCCCAGTGGTCGGAATGCAGCGACGGCAGCCCGAGCGGTACAGGGCTGTCCGGGAACGACACGGTGCGCGCCCCCTTGGCGATAACGCGTTTGGCCTCGGCCACCGTCAGCTCGATATCCCACACGGGCAGGATCGCCATCGGGATGAAGCGGTCCGGGGCAGTTCCGCACCACTCGTCGATGTAGAAGTCGTTCCATGCCTGGACACAGTGGTAGGCCAGTTCCTTGTCCTTGGCCCGGAAGAACGTGCCGCCTCCGAAACCGGGAAACGACGGGAAGCACAACGCCGCCTGGACCCCGTCAAGGTCCATGTCCTTGACGCGTGCCGCCGGGTCGTAGCACCCGGGGATCATGTCCTCGTAGCGCACCGGATCCATTCCCCACTCCTCCGGCGGCTTTCCCGCCACCGCGTTGAGGCCGATGGTGGGGAAGACCTGATCGTCGTAGGTCCACAGGTGCTTGTTGTCGACCTCGATGATGCGCGGACCGGCTTCCTTGAAGCGCTCAGGCAGCCGGTCCTGCCATACACGGGGGTGTTCGACCAAGTGGTCATCGACCGACACGATCTGATGTTCATCTCTAAGCGGCATCGGATTTCCTCAATTCTCTTGTCGATTGTCGTCGGCAGAAATCGCCTGCTCCGGGCGGCACGGGCTGCACCGCAATCGTGGGTACCCGGAGGTCGCTGACGTGTCATCCCAGTTTCTGACATGCCGTCTTAAGTAGGCTACCTGTGATTGCAGTAACACGCCATACTTTTCTGTGATTGATACCTCCTCACGCTTCGAGGGTGTGACGATTCACCGAGTCCGGCTGGTCGGCCCGCTTAGTCGTGCTGAGGTCAGACCCCGTTTGGGGCGTGATCACCCGCCGCTGACCGGCGGCACCGCAGGCCGGGAGTAGGAGCCTTCCCTGCCGCATACAGCCGCCGCGGCCGGTAGCGGGCTGCCGAGAGCACAGAACACACCTACCCACCCCGCAGCGAAGAGCCCGGCTGATTCCCATGTCAAGTGAACCGGCGGTCGCAGGATGGGCAACAATGGGCGGGATGCCTTTTGAAGCGCCGTCCCGCCGCCCCGGATATGCGCCGGCCGATTCCCCTGTCGGCCGGCGAGGACTCGACACCCGAGACCGCATCTTGCGCAGCGCTGCGACACTGTTCATCGAGGTCGGATTCGACGCGGCGTCCACCGACTCCATCGCCCGGGCCGCCGGCACCTCACGCGCGAGTGTGTACCAGTACTTCGCGAGCAAACAGCAGATCTTCGAGGAGTTCGTGCTGGCGTGTGAACTCGACATCGGCGCACATGCGACCCAGCTCGGCGGACTCGGCCCCGATCCCGAGGGGGTTCGGGCTCTCGCTGACTGGCTGCACGGTTGGGAACGGCTCTACGACGACAACCTCGTGGTCATGGCAGAGTTTCCCGGAATCGGCACCACCGAGAGCGTCATCGCGGCTCCCACATTCATCGCGAAGTACATCACCGACGTGGCGGCACGACTCGAAGCGGCAGACATCGCCGGGATCGACCCACTGACCGCCGCCATATCGGTGTTGAGGATCATCCACGCGGCCAATCTCTTCCGCGCACGCGGGGTGGACATACCGCGTCCGTCTCACTACCACGCCGAGGGACTCGCCCTCGCAGTTCAGTATCTGTTGTTCCCCGACACCCCACGCACGGCCGTCGCTGAACTGATCCACTCGCCGGACCCCGCCCGACGCGCGCGAGTGCACATCACCGGACCGCACGACTACCCGGACCCGGACCGGGCCAATCCGCTCGTGTGTTCGGTCCTCGACACGGCGTCCCGGCTGTTCGCCGAGCGGGGCTACCACGCGGTCGGGGTGGAGGATCTGCATCGGAGTGCCGGCATATCGCGAGCGAGCCTCTACCGGTTCTTCAGCGGCAAAGCCGAGGTACTGCACGCGTTGACACTGGCGACCGCTGCCGAATTCGCGGACGTGATCGAACAGCTGCAAGCGATCGCCGATCTACCCGAGGACCGTCCACTCGAGCAACTGCGCGACTGGCTGCAGACCTACACCCGGTTCCACCGCGCTCATCGCGGAGTCGTTCGCACGTGGTTCGATCCGACAGTGCGTGCACAGGTCAACGCGGTCATCGCACCCACGAACGCACAACTGTGGAATGCCGTCGCCGACCTGGTCGAGCGGGGACGCCGCCCGGTAGCGTCGTCGCACCCGACGGCCGCAATCGTGACCTTCCTGTCGGTGATCGTGCGCATGACCGAACCGGTCACGACGACCCTCGGCGACAGCCACCCGACCGACCCCGGCCCGGCGGCCGATCTCATGACCACACTTCTCGATCGCGCGGTCCTGGGATGGTCCCAGCAATGACACCTCGAGCTCCATCCCTCGTGGCCGGCCACTTCCCCAGATGAACGGTGCGGGGACGCACCGGGAGGAGCCGACTCCGGTCACTCCCGATGCGCTTCCCTGCTTCGCCCGGTGAACCCTACAGCGAGAGGATGGTGACGGCCGCGGTTCCGGGCGCACCGTACAGCTGCGCGTAACCGACCGACGCATCGGGGACCTGACGATCGCCGCACCGCCCTCGCAACTGATTGCTCAGCTCCCAGATCTGCCGCAGGCCGGAGGCGCCCACCGGCTCCCCATTGGCCAGCAGTCCGCCGTCGGTGTTGATCGGCAGCGCGCCGCCGATCTCGGTGGCGCCCTCGGCCACCAGCTTCTCCTGATCGCCGTCGGCACAGAAGCCGTTCTCCGCCATGTGGATCACTTCGGATCCGGCGTCGGTGTCCTGCAGCTGGATCACGTCCACATCCTGCGGCGAGATCCCGGCCTGCTCGTAGGCGGCTTTCGAGGCGAACACCGTGGGGCTCGACGCACTCTCGAGCGGCAGGGAGGGACTGAGCAACTCGAACGCGCCCTCCGACCGTGAGAACAGCGTGCTGGCCCGCAGGTAGACCGGAGTATCGGTGTAGCGATGGGCATCCTCGGCACGGCACAGCACGGCGGCGGCGGCACCCTCGTCGGGGCCGCAGTACATGTACTGACGCAGCGGATAGTTCAGCACCGGGCTGGCCAGGATCTCTTCCACGGTGATCGGCTTGTTACGCCACGCGACGGGATTGCGGGCGCCGTTGGCAAATGCCTTGGCCGCCACCTTCGCCAAGGTCTCCTCGGAGATACCGTGGTCGTACATGTAGCGGGTCGCCTTCATCCCGAAAAAGTGCGTGGTGAGAAACAGACCGAGATCGCCGTACCATTCCGGCAGACCCGACACCGACGGGTGATCAGAGAACGCTCCACGGGGATGCTTGTCGAGACCGACGGCGACGGCCAGATTGGCATCGCCGAGGCGCAGCGAATTGGCAGCCTGGGCAAGGGTGTTGCCACCGGATGCACATCCGGTGAACGTCGAACGAGCCGGAACTCCGGTGAGCCCGAGGTGGCCGGTGATGGCCTCGGGATTCTTGATCTCCATGCTCGATGCCCACAGGGTGTCGACATCGTTCCAATCAGCGGACGCGTCACCGAGAGCTTCGATGACGGCATCCTCACCCATCTCCAGAGCGGATTTGCCGGGGTAGCGCCCGAACGGGTGCAGCCCCACTCCGACGATCGCGATATCTGCAGAACTCATCAGTTGTCTCCTTCGACAGGCGCGAACGCGTACATCAGTGTGGGCTGCCCCTTATCGTTCTTCGAGAACGGCACGATCACGAGCTCCATCTCCTGGCCGATCCGCAGCTTCGTCCAGTCCGGTTCGGTCAGCCGCGCCTCGACGCGCAGGGCTCCGGGAAGCTCCACATAGCCGACGGTGAACGGCTCGAACGACTTCGCATCGTCGTCACCGGCGTAGGGCGGTGACGGCGGACGAAACACCTGGGTGGTGTAGGTCCACAGGGTGCCACGCCTGGGTAGCTCCACCCGCTCGAGCTCTTCCCGCACACCGTTGACCAGTCGATGACTGCGGTAGGGGAAGCTGATCTTGCCGTCGGACCCGCGGCCGCCGATCAGGGCCGGTTCCGTTGCCGGCCACGTGAACAGGTCGGCGGCCACCGGCACGGCGTCCTCCAGAATTTCGGTCATCAATCCATCTCCTCACTGACGACTCTCGTCGAAGTACGCGTGGTGCAGGCCGAGAATTGCGCTTGCACAGTTGTTTTCATCCCACATTCCACTTCATTCCGAGCCCTCGACGGGATGGGGAATCCCGGCGGGCTCAGCCGGCCGACGCACCGCCGATCGCGGTCGGGCCACCAGTTCGACCACCGCCCCGTCCGGATCGGCGAGGAAGAGCACGGTGAAACCACCGGTCGGAATATCGGGCATCGGGATGAAGACCGGTTCGGGCACGTCCGCACCGCTCTCGACCAGTGATTCGTAGGCGGCCGTGACGTCGTCCACGGCCAGTGCGATGCGGTACAGCCCTTGCGTATTGGCCCGCCAGTCCGGGCGCACCGCGTCGGTGTCCTCGGTGAACTCCACCGAGAAGGTGGGGTCCTCGCGGACCGTCAGGCTCAGTGTTCCGCCCGGGGCATCGGATGCGGGCGTGAAACCCAGTCGACCCCACCAGCGTGCCGTGCGATCGAGGTCGGTACTCACCATGCGGACGTGCGAGAGCTTTGTTCCGTCGGGCTCGTCGACGAGTCCGGCCGGGTCGAGCTCGATCACCTCGACCGGGGCTCCGTCAGGGTCGGTGATGAGCCGGGCGGCGACGTGGGCGCCCCGGCACACGACGGTGGCATGCGGCGCGTCCGCCGGCACGAATGCCGACGGATCCGGCGTCCGCAATCCCAGCCGATCGAACCCCGCGGCCCGGCCGTCGGTGCGCAGTTCGCGCGCGATCACCTGTGGTTCCTGCCAACCAACGAGTTCGAGCGCGGGCGCGCTGCGAGGTCCGCGGCCGTCGTAATGGAACGCCGTCACGCTCGCGGTGTGCTCGTCGAGTCCCATGGGGCGCCCGTCGGTGTCAGTAGAAACCGAACGCATCCGCTCCGGCAGTCCCAGGGCCGTGTAGTACGCGACCGCCTGGTCGAGGGCCGCGGTGTTGATATTGCAGTGCAGAACGGCGTGGACCTGCCTCCGCAGGTCCACGCCGTCGTCGGTAGCCGAAGTTTGCGTCATCGGGCATGTGCTCCTGATCGCAGTCTGCCGCACGGACAACGCGCGGCCTGAGTATGTCCTAGAACACTAAAACAAGTTGATGATTCTGACAACTGAAGAATGTCGAAACGCCCTAAGGCGACCGCCTCCACCCGTACTACCTGGCTGTTTAGCCGGGAGTCGAAGCACGTTTCCATTTGACACGCATGTCAACTCGGCGGTTGGCGACATCGCGGTATCGTGATACAAAGTACTAACTATTTCACTCTATCAGGGTCAGGCCCGAGGAGGGATCCGTCATGCCCACAGTCCTGCTGGTCGGAGCTACCGGAACCGTCGGCCGCGCCGCGGCCGAGGTGTTCGCCGGACACGGGTGGCGCGTCATCGGGGTCGCCCGCTCCGCCGAGCGCCTCGCTGATCTCCGGAACCGGTTTCCGGAGCACGTCGAGGTGGTCGAGGGCTCTCTCGCAACGCCGGAGACCACGGAAGCGCTCGCCGCGACCCTCGACGTCAGCGCCGTCGATGCGGTGGTACTGACCACCTCCATGCGATGGGAACCGCGTCCGATCGCCGCGCTCGACGACGAATCGCTCCGTGAGGTCCTCGCCGGCGACCTCTTCCTCCACGTCAATGCGGCGCGCGCTTTCATTCCTCGGATGCGCAGGGAGGCGGTCTATCTCGCCACGGGCGGCGGGATGGCCGACCACACCTTCCCCGGTATGGGGCCGGTATCGATGACCCAGGCCGCGCAGCGCGCATTGCTGCGTTCATGGCACAAGGAGACCACCAGCGGCGTCGAGATCCGGGAGCTGATGATCTCCTCGATGGTCCGTGGGCACAGCCTCGACGACGCTCGTCCGGCCTCGCTGACCGCCGTGGAGGTAGCTGAGCGCCTCGTCGACGTGGTGGAGCGCCCGGAGCACTATCCGGGCCCCGTCATCAGCATCGATCCCTCGATACGCGACGCAACAGCAGAAGAGTCCGCGGCCGAATCTCCGTGAGGGCGCCGACTGCTCTCGTGCCCGCCACGGCTGCTGCCGATCGGGATTCCGATCCATCACTCAACCTGATCCACCTACTGGGTCTGACCTGACACGAAAGAGAGAATCATGGGACTGCTCGACAACCGCGTCATCATCGTCACCGGCGGGGGCATGGGCTTGGGTCGCGCCCACAGCCTCGAGCTCGCCGCGCAGGGAGCGACCGTCATCATCGTCGATCCGGGTGTGAGCCTCGACGGCTCCGCAAACACCGACACCCCTGCCCGGTCGGTCGTCCGGGAGATCGCGGCGCTCGGCGGAAAGGCAGAGGTGGCCGAACTGTCGGTAACCGACTACGACGGGATCGCCGACCTGATCCGGTCGGTCGTCTCCGAACACGGTGATCTGCACGCCGTCGTGAACAACGCAGGAATCACCCGCGACAAGATGATCACCTCGATGACCGAACGCGACTTCGACGACGTGCTGGCCGTCCACCTGAAGGGCACCTTCAACCTGATCCGGCACGCCGCCGGCCACTGGCGTGAGCGGTCCAAGGCGGGTGAGGCGGTCTCCGGGCGGATCATCAACACCACCAGCGGATCCGGCATGCGCGGGAATGTCGGCCAATCCTCGTACAGTGCAGCCAAATCCGCGATCGCAGCACTGACCGTGGTCTCGGCGATGGAACTCGGCCGGTACGGCGTCACGGTCAACGCCATCTCACCGGTGGCCCGTACGCGGATGACTGAGGCCGCGGGCGGCATTCTGGCCGAGGCCGACGATTCGGCTTTCGATCCATACGCCCCGGAGAATTCGTCACCGGTGGTGGCCTACCTGGCCAGTGTTCGCAGCGAGTGGCTCACCGGGCAGGTCCTGCGCGTCGACGGCAATATGCTGCGTACCTATCGCCGATGGAGCTTGGGTCCGAATTCCTTCTCGCCGAACGAGGATCGTGCGTTGCGTGTCGACGAAATGGACACGGCACTACGCGCGCTGTACGGTGCCATGCCCCTCGGGCTCACCGACCACCGGCTGACTCCCGACGAGTAACCGCCCGCACGGGGTGACACTGATCGCCGCGGCGCCCGATGGGAGATCGGGCGCCGCGGCGATCAATTGTCGTAGTGGTGGCCTCAGGCCAGAACTCAGCCGATCGGTGTTCCGTACCGCGTGCGCAGTTCGTTCCGGGCGATCTTCGCGAGCCCCGTCCGGGGCAGCGACTCCACCAGCTCGAGTCGCTCGGGCAGCTTCTGCTTCATCACCTGCGCCCGGCTCAGGAAGTCGACGATCGCGGCGAGATCGGGCGGATCGACATCGGGCGCCGGTGTCACGACGGCGCACACCATCTCACCGCGGTCGGCGTCGGGAACACCGATCACCGCGACTTCGGCGATGGCCGGGTGGGCGATGAGCAACTCTTCGATCTCCTGGGGAGAGATGTTCTCGCCCTTGCGGATGATGACGTCTTTGAGCCGGCCGACCAATTCGATCTGACCGCCGGGATGGATCCGCCCGAGGTCGCCGGTGCGGAACCATCCGTCATCGGTGAATGCCTTTTCGGTCTCGACCGGGTCGGTATAGCCGCGGCAGACACCACTCCCCGATATCTGGACCTCGCCGACCTCGCCCGGTGTCACTTCCTGCCCATCGGCATCGACCAGTCGGACCGTGTTGCCCTCGATGGGGTGGCCGTCGGTCTTGGCCAGGACCTCGGGCTCATCACGTGGGTCGGCCACCGCAACCATCGGCACCTCGGTCATGCCGTAGTCGTGAGCGACCGTCACCCCCATGGCGTCCCGAACCTTGTAGTACAGCTCCGGTGGGCAGGGCGCGCCACCACCCTTGAAGGTGCGCAGGCTCGGTAGCAGCGGGGCGGGCGCGGCTGCTTCCGCCAGCGCCGCGAATGCCTGATAGAAGGGAGGCGCTCCACCGGTCAGCGTCACTCCCATCCGGCTGTAGAGCTCTACGGCGGCCTGGGGAACGAACGCTTCCGAGATCACCATAGGTGTTCCGGAACAGATGGCGGCGATGAGGAATTCGATGCCGCCGACATGCGCTATCGGAAACGCCATCGCCACGACATCGTCGCCGTTCTCGCCGATGTGACCGGTTCCGGCGAATGCCCGCCCGGTTGTCAGCAGGGTGCCGTCGGTGTGCCGTGCCCCCTTGGGAAGGCCGGTCGAACCGGATGTGAAGTACACCCATGCCACCTCGTCGGGATCCTGAGGCGCACGCAGCCCCGGATCCGGGTCGGCGTCCGGCGCCGTCGATCCGATCTCCATGATCGTCGGTGCGGCCAGGTCGCCCAGATCCAGATCACCCGCCAGCTCAACATAGTCGAAGCCGTTCCATGTCCCCGGCACCAGCAGAAACTCGGCATTGACCGCGCGTACAGCAGCGGAGACCTCACGCTTTCGGCCGATCGGGATGATCGGCGCCTGCAGCGCACCCAACCGACGAAGGGCGAACATCACCAACACGGTGCTGATCCGCATGGGTAGTTGCCAGCACACCCGCGATCCCTGCCCGATCCCTTGTGCCGCCAGGCCGGCGACAACCCGGTCCACGGACGCATCGAACTGCGCCCATGTCAACGAATTCCCATGCTCGTCGGCAAGCCCCAACTCATCCGGGCTCCTCCGGGCCCGGGCTTCGAGATTGGCCGAAATGGTCGGCTCGTCCAGCAGCCAAGGCCACAGCGTGTTCAACACAGACTCCTAAGTCATTGATGGCGCCGAGGAACCGAATGACCGGTCGCGATCGAGCGCCGTGCGATCGCGACCGGAGGGCAACGGTGGTGCGAACGCCCCGAGAAGCCGGCTACTTCTTTTCGGCCGGCTCCGGGAGCTTGAAGGTGGCACCATCCCAGTAGTCGCGGTTCGACGAGATCTTGCCGTCGACCAAGGTGCCGACCGACGAGCCCCGCAGGCCCTGCGGCTGCATGATCCACTCGGCGGCGTAAGCCGTCGGGGTGCTGTGCCCGCTCACGACGTCGTAGGTCACATTCGGGACGACCCTGTTGGAGATCCGGACGAAATTGGCCACCTGGTGACGGCCCCGCGAGATGTGTCCTGCCGTCACGTCCTCGTACACGCAATCATCAGTGACGAAGCTGGCCACCCCCTCCGGGTCCTCAGCAGTCCAGGCAGCGAAGTAGTCGAGAATCCATTGGTCGGTCATTTCTTTCTCCTCCTCAGATAGAGAGTGTCAGTGATGTCAGATACCTGCTGCGGCGTCGACGCCGCAGTGGCGTCGAGCAGCACTAGGTATACCTACAGTCTGTCAGACAATCAGCTATACCTCTTCCTATTTTGACAGATCCACCGATACCGAAGAAGAGTTCGCGTGAGCGCCTGCCGGCAGCACCGCGCTGACCTCAGCGGCTCCGGGCCGGGTCGAGGCCGACGGACGGTCGTACTTCCCTCCTTCCGGCTCTCCCTCTCACTCGTCGCTACCCCAGTCGGTGACACCAGAGGTCAAGCTCGCGGGCAGATTGGCGAGGATCCACGGCGGTAGCCGCGTAGGCATCGGCAGCGGCACTCGCGTCGCTCCACGCTCGGCCAAGAGCACCTCCAGCTTGGCTGGGTCGCCGCTGAACGGTGACCCCTCTCCCGCGATGAACCCATAGAGCTCGCAGCCTTCCGGGCCGGCCTCCCAAGGACCGAACACGTCACCCCATTCGAGCATGATGTGCGTGCCCGGCCCGGCGACGATGTCGCCGCACCGCAGCTCGCCGGACAGGATGAAGTTGCTGTGGTCTCCGGTATGCCCGTGCTCACCCGAGATGGCTCCGGGATCCCACTTGTTCCAGAATGCGAAATAGCGCGGTGAGAGTTCGATCCACTTCTCCCAGATCGACGCCGTGTGCCCATCCTCGAACTCGTACCGGAGCATTTCCTCGGCGGGTACGTCGTCGAGATGTTTGATCGATGGTCCACCCTGCATGACTTCCTCCTTGTGTGAGCGGTTCGTGAGTCGTGTGAAATGCTGGTCCGCCGCGTCGATGCCGGCGAGTGCGATCAACCGCCCGGCGAACACCCGACCACGGACCGGGCTGTGAAGGCCCACGCACCCGGCCGGAGCCGCCGGTCGGCCAGTCCCGGTGCCGGGTACTTCTGTCCGGCCGCCTCGTGGAGCTTGCAAGCGGCATCGTTTCACCTGTCACGGTCCGACGAGATCGCGTCGTCGTACCAGCCAAACACAACCGGTCACGATTCTGCAGCGGTCTTGCGACTGTTGCACGGCACCGCTCACTCCCTTGCCGAGCGGCCATCGGAAATATTTAACTCTCTATCTGATTCAATCTCTGCGTTGCTACACTCAGGCGCATTCCACAGCAGGAGTAGATCCATGAACTTTGTTCTCAGCGTGAAGAAGTGGGCTGCAGCGGTGGCCGTCGCAGCGTGCGCCTGTGCCGTCGCAGCGCCAGCCGCCGAAGCCGCTCCGGCCGACTCGACCACCTGCAGAGACGTGAAGATTCCTGTGGCGCTCACCCACGGCGGACCACAGAACTCCCACATCGCGGGCACCTACTGCACCGATGCCAAGGGCCCGGGTTCGGTGGTGCAGATCCTGATCCCCGGCGCCACCTACGACCGATCGTACTGGGACTTTCCTGGTTTCGGCGGCCGCTACTCCTACGTCAAGCACGCCTCGCGCGCCGGACAAGCCACCCTGGCCATCGATCCCATCGGCGTCGGTAAGAGCACGCTTCCCGTCGGCTGGCAGGTGTCGTCGCCATCGAGCGCACAGGCAGTGCACGAGGTCATCCGAGCCATGCGCAACGGCCGCCTCGGTCGCTCCTGGGACAAGGTCGTCCTGGTGGGGCACTCGTTCGGCTCGCTGACAGCGATGCTCGAGGCCGGCACCTACAACGACGTAGACGGCCTGCTCATCAGCGGCGCCTCACACGCACCAGGCCCGGGGGGCATCGCTCAGATCATCGGCAACGTCCGCCCGGCCGTGGACGACCCGGCCACCAAGGGTACGACACCGGACGGCGACTACACCTATCTCAGCGTCCCCAACGTCCGGGCAGGTGCATTCCACGCACCCGGCGACTCCGACCCTGCGGTGGTCAAGGCAGACGAGGCCACTCGGGTGGCCGGTACCGCCGGAATCCTCGCGACCATCCCCGTCTTCATTCCAGCGACCTTCGACATCGACGTACCCGTACTCATCGCCAACGGCAGCGCGGACAAGGTGTTCTGTGCCCAGGGTGACGGCGGATCGCTGACCGACTGCGCCAACACTCAGAGCCTGTACCGATCTGAGCGACCGTTCTTTCCGCGGGCCGAGCTGAGCACATATGTACTTCCTGGTGCAGGACACTCGATGAACCTCGCCTTGAACAACCGCGCATTCTTCGACCGAGCAGTGTCGTGGGTCGATGCCATTTAGGCCACAGTCAGGCTGTGTCTCCCATGTTCCTTGGTCTTCCTCGACGGCCCGACGCCGGTCAGTAGATAGGGGAGACACGACCTTGCCGATGCACCGATTGGGCGACTGATACCCCTCGTCGGCCTGCGACCGGAGAAGGCCGCCCTGAGTGGTCATCGCAAAGGCGCGATGCCACTCACCGACGCCGGTTATCCTGCGAGGTAGGTAAAATCTCTAACTGTTTTGACAATCGGTCTGGCGCCGGTCAGATCGGCGAAGGAGTGAGCCGTCATCATGGCAGACCCCACCTCGACCCGCACCCCGCAGTCGGCCCCGCTGCAGGGAATCAGGGTTATCGAAGACTCCCACACGACAGGTGCCGAACTCGCGGGTTGTCTCCTCGCCGATCTCGGCGCCGACGTCGTCCGGGTCAACACAGCGGAAGAGCAGACCAACCCGGCGCGCAACCGCGGCAAGCGACATGTCACGGCCGGAGACGAGGATGTGCGCAGCCTGATCCGCCGGGCCGACCTCGTGCTCACCGACCGGCCCGCAGAGGACAGGGGACTGTGGACACCGGCCGCGCATCCAGACGCCCATCAGCCGGTCTGGCTGTGGATGCCCGCCTACGGCGCCCACGACGACGCCGCCAGCGGACTGCCCGCCGACCCGATGCTGGTTGCTGCGCTGACCGGGCTCGCCGCACATCCACCGCTCGGCGAAATGAATCCCGTGGCCGGTGTCGTCGACCTCATCGGACCGACACACGCGGCCCTTGGAGCGACTGCCGCAGTCGCCGGGCTCGTCGGCCGCGAGCGCGGTTGTGGCTCGAGGTCGGTGGAGGTGAGCGGACCGCACACGGTCGCGCTGATGCTCATCGCCTTGATGATCCATGGGATCGATACCGACGTGGTGCGATTCGGTACGACCGGGCTGATGGCCAATTGGCGCCCCTACCAGGCGGCCGACGGTCAGTGGCTATTTCTCGCCTCCCTGACGGGCCCGTTGTTCGTCGAGGCGCTGTCGGCTCTGGACCGGACCGAGCTGCTGGTGATGCCGGGCATCGACGGGGACCTGACGAAGATGTGGACCGACCCTACGGCGGCGGCCGCACTGGGAGCCGCACTCGAAGAGCACTTCGCCACCGAGCCTCGCGATCATTGGCTGGAGCTGTTTCGCCGCGAGTCGGTCCCCTGTGCAGTCGTCGCCGATCGGGAGGCATGGCGCCGCAGTGACCTCGCACGCGACCTGAATTGCTTCCGCACCGAAGATCACCCCGAACTCGGACCGGTCGACATGGCGGCCCTGCCGATCTCGCTCACCGGCATCGACACCTCCCGGCCGACGGGATTCCAGCTCGACGTGCCGTTCACCGAGATCGACTGGGACGAGCCTTCGACGCCGGCGACCGCCGACCACGCAGGGGAATCGACGACCGGTCCGCTCGCCGGACTGCGGGTAGTGGAGAGCGCGTCCTTCCTCGCGGCGCCGTCGATCGGTTCGATTCTGGCCGATCTCGGTGCCGAGGTCGTCAAGGTCGAGGCCCCGGGCGGTGACCCGTACCGGGAGTTCACGCTGCCGTTCCTGGCGTTAAATCAGCGGAAGTCCAGTGTGTGCCTCGACCTCACCGAGGCCGGCGATCATCGCCGGTTCCTGCAACTGCTGTCCACGTCAGACGTCCTCGTCGACAACCTGCGGCCGCAGTCCGCCGCTCGGCTGGACCTCGGGGACCAGGCTGTCCGCTCCGTCAACGCAGATATCACGCGATGCTCGGTCACCGCGTTCGGTACTACGGGCGCAGACTCCGATCTCCCCGGTTTCGATCCGGTCATCCAGTCGATGAGCGGACTTGCCGCGGCGCAGGGCGGCTCAGGGGCACCGGCACTGACCACCCTCGGCGCAAACGATTCTCTGACCGGAGCCCTGGGTGCCCTCGGTGTCGCTGTCGGATTGTTCTCGCGCGTTCGGAAGTCCGTCGTCATTCCCCGCATCGACGTGTCCCTCGCCCAGGCCACAGCCTTCTTGCAGTTCGACGCCTTCACGCAGTACGCCGGTGCGCCGATTCCCGAGGTGGGCGGGCCCAGCTATCCGGGCCCATTTCTGTCCCGGTCGTATCGCGAGTGCGCCGACGGGTGGGTGGCCTTCGCGGCCACCGATCCATCGTCGGATGCCGCGCTACTCGCCGCCCTGGCAGCGACCACGGACGATGTCGTGGAGGTCCTGTCCCACCGCCGGGTCGACGACGTGATCTCCCTCGCCCGGGAGATCGGGGTACCGGCATGCCGCATCGTCACCCTGGCCGAAGAGACTGACGCTGCGCTGATCGCCGACAACGCGATGCTGCACATCGTCCGCCATCTCGACTTCGGGCGCGTTTCGCTCGCGGCAGGATTCAGCGATTGGGAGGGGTGTACACCCGCCACCGCACGTTCCGTACCTTTGGGTGCCGATACCCAGGAGGTTCTCGGAGGGCTCGGTATCACCGAACCCTGAACCATGGGCCGCGTGGATGCACTACGCTCCGGCGTCGGTGCTCACAACTTTCGTGAGTACCGATTCCGGAGCGTAGGCATCGACGGTGTGCGCGAACGCTACATGCTCTGGGGTCCGCCCGGCACCTTCAGCAGCGAACCGGCATCCACGCGCAACTGCTGGCCGGTCACGTAGCGGGATTCGTCCGAGGCGAAGTACAGCACCGCGTTGGAGATGTCCACGGGTTCCACGTAGGGAATCGGCATCGCCTGGAACATCGTGAATGCGGGTTCGACGTCTTCGCGCGTCGGGTGCTCCAGGTCCGGACGGAATGTCGAGTAGAGACCGTCGTTGTGCAGGAGATGGGTGTCGACGTTGGTCGGGTGAATCACGTTGACACGGATGAACTCCGGAGCCAGGTGCAGGGCAAGCTGCTCGGAGTACCCCATCAGCGTCTTCTTCGACCAGCCGTATCCGGCCGAACCGGGGCCCATCGCCGGATTGTCCGTGGCGCCCGGCAGCAGCGCCGCAGTGGACCCGGTGAGCACGACCGAACCGAATTTACCGAGGTGCGGGATCGACACCGCTACCGCATTCATCACACCGACGAGGTCGACGTCCACCGCATCGATGAAATCGAACGCCTGGGGGTCGCCCATGGCCATCGGCAGGATTCCAGCGTTGGCCACCACGATGTCGAGGTGGCCGAGCGTGGCGAGGCCCTCGTCGAGCGCAGACTTCAGCTGTGCCCGATCACGTACGTCGGCCTTGACGGTCACGATCCGACGACCAAGCCCCTTCACCAGCTCGGCGGTCTCGGCGAGGTCCTGCTCGGTGGCCAGCGGGTACGGGTTCGACTCGATCTGCTCGCAGATGTCGACCGCGATGATGTCGGCCCCCTCTTCGGCCAGCCGGACCGCATGGCTTCTCCCCTGCCCGCGTGCCGCACCGGTGATGAAGGCGACTTTTCCTTCGACTCTTCCTGCCATGATGTGTTCTCCTCGTTCAGTTCTGGATCAATGATGGTTGTGCCCGACGATGTCGTCGTGCACCGCGATGGGTTCGAGTGGCTGTCAAGGGATGTCGAGCGGCAGGGTCGTACCGACCGCCTTGGTCTCGAGGTACGTCTCCAATCCCTCGATGCCGCCTTGCCGGCCTACGCCGCTCTTCTTGTACCCTCCGTAGGGCGAGTCGGCCCCGTAGAACAGGCCGCCGTTGATCATGAAAGAACCGGTACGGACGCCTCGTGCAACGTTCAGCGCGCGCTCCGCAGAAGCCGTGAAGACGTTGCCGGACAACCCGTAGGTACTCTCGTTGGCGATGCGAATCGCGTCGCTGTCATCGTCGAACGGTGTGACCGACAGGACCGGACCGAAGATCTCGGTCTGCGCGATCGTCGTCGAATTGTCAACGTCGGCAAAGAGGGTCGGCTGCAGGAAGTAGCCGTTGGGCTGATCCTCCGGAATCTTTCCGCCCACGACCAGACGACCGCCCTCGGATTCACCGCGCGCGATCAGATCGAGGATGTTCGTCCGCTGCTTCTCAGTGATCACCGGCCCGCAGAAGACGCCGGGATCTGCCGGGTCACCGTAGGGAATGGCGGCGTAGACCTGTTCGAGCGTGGCCACCGCCTCGTCGTACTTGGAACGCTGGACCAGCAACCGGGTCGGTAGAGCACATCCCTGCCCAGCATGCATGCAGGCCGACATCGCTGACGGCACGGCAACGTTGAGATCCGCGTCGTCGAGGATGATGCCGGCGCTCTTGCCGCCCAGCTCCAAGAGAAGCTTCTTGAAGGTCGGTGCCGACTGTTCGGTGATCAGCTGGCCGGTGCGGGTCGACCCGGTGAACGAGATCATGTCGACGCGGGGATCCGTGATCAGTCGCTGTGCGACAGCGGTGTCCTTGGCCGTGATGACGTTCACCACACCAGCGGGTATGTCCGTCTTCTCCGCGATGAGGCGACCGATCCGTGTCGCGTTGAACGGAGTTTCCGAAGCAGCCTTGATGACCACGGTGTTCCCGGTCGCCAAGATGGGCCCGAGCTTGTTGATCAAGATCTCGAAGGGGAAGTTCCACGGGATGATGCCGCCGACCACGCCGACGGGCTCTTTGAACACGTAGCGCATGTTCGTCATCCCCAGCAGCGAACTGTCCGGGAGACGCCGGTGCCACGGCAGCTCGCCGGCCGCCTCTGCGGGCCACAGAAGCCCGTCGGACAATGGCCAGTCGAGCTGCGCCATATAGGTCGTCATCAGCGGCGCACCCACCTCGGCGACCAGCTCGAGTCGGAGCTCCTCCACTTCCAAGGTGATCGCGTCATGAAGTTGGCGCAGGCACCGCTGCCGGAACTCGAGGTCCGTCGCCCACGATGTGGTGTCGAAGGCGCGCCGCGCCGCGGCGATGGCCGCGTCCATGTCATCGGCGGTCGCGTCGGCGACCACGCCGATACTGGCGCCGGTGGCCGGGTTGACGACATCGAACGTTGCCCCGGTATCCGAGTGCCGTAGTGCCCCGTCGAGGAGGAACCGCTCCTCGTGCACGACTGAAACCGATCCCGCTGTCATCTGCGTCCTCCATTCCCGCACGCACACGTGCGGCGTGTTCTGTGTCCCCCATCACAGAGCCTATCTTTTGGACCTCAGGTCCACAACCCTCCGCATAGTAGAGTTCCGCGCTGGAAGGGGAGGCGGATGACCGAGCTACAGAAGACGAATCGCGGCGGCCGGCCGCGTGTTACCGATAAGCCCGCGATCGCGGCAGTCGGCCTGCGCCTGTTCGCCGACCGCGGGTACGACTCGGTGACGATGGCCGACATCGCCGACGCCTGTGGGATCGGACGCAGCACACTCCTGCGATACTTCGCCGCCAAGGCCGACATCCTCTGGGATCGCGCCGCCGACGAGGCGACCGCGCTCGCCGAGAAACTGCGGACCGCCCCCCAGTCTGCGGATCCCATCGCCGTGCTCTGCACGGAGTTGCCGGCGATTCTCACCTATCTCGACTCCGAGATAGACCTGCTACGTACCCAGGTTTCCATTATCGCCGAGTCGTCGAACGGATGGCCTCTCGGATCGACGCGGTTCAACACCTGGGGATCCGCCGTCATCGAGTTCATCACGGACCGCACGCATCACAGCTCCGACGATCTGTTCACCAAGTTATTGGTTCAGAATCTGTTCAACGCCGGCTGGACTGCACTGACCGTCTGGGCCGAATCCAACGAAGCCCGCCCCGACCGACTACTCGAGGAAGCTTTCGCCCTGGTGCGCAATGGGTTCACCACCACGTGATCTCGCGGAGTAACCCCCTTCTCGGTCACGGGGTTCGGATCAATCCCACATCAGTCCGCCGTCGATGAGGAGGGTGTGCCCGGTGACGAAGCCCGCCTCATCCGAGAGCAGATAGGCGACCGCTGCCGCGACTTCCTCAGGCGTGCCCATGCGGCCGACCGGGATGAGGTCCGCCCATTCCTCCTGCTGATCGGCGCCGAAGGCGACGATTCCCTCGGTCAGGATCGTGCCGGGCCCCACCGCGTTGACTTGAATATTGCGGCGCGCGTACTGCAGCGCGGCGTTCTTGGTCAGTCCGACAACGCCGTGCTTGGCAGCCGTGTACGCCGGCATGCCCGGCGCGTTCTTGGTGCCGGCGTTCGACGCCATGTTGACGATCTTGCCGTGACCGGCCCCGACCATGTGGGCCAGCTCTCCGCGCATGCACAAGAACGTGCCACGCAGGTCGACTCCCATCACCGCATCCCATTCGGCGATCGGCAACTCATGCAGATCACCTGGAGTGTGTGCAATACCCGCATTGTTGACGGCCAGATCGATGCCCCCGAGGTACTCCACTGATCCCACGATCAACGACTCGACGCTCTCGACATCAGAGACATCCGCTTGGATGAACGATGCGTTGCCGCCGACGGCGGTGATGGCATCGACAGTCGCGGCTCCGCCTCCTTCATCGATATCCGAGACGACCACCTTCGCGCCGTCCTTCGCGAGGCGACATGCGATAGCCCTCCCGAGGCCGGATCCTGCGCCGGTGACCAACGCGCCGGCATTCTCGAATGTCATTGTTCTCCTCGATCCCATCGTGGCTGATCCGTCGATCACGGTTGAGGCGGCAATACCCGAACGAACAGCGCTTCTGCCTCGGCGCATACGACGTCGCCGTCGGCCAGTGCACCGGTCACAAAGGTCTTCCGACCCTCGATCCTGTCGATCGATGCAGTCAGCCGCAGTTCCCGGTTGACCGGGGTGATGTTGCGATAGTCCACCTTCAAGAAGGCTGTACGCGAATCCGGCTGCCCCCTGCGGCTGACGAACGTCCCGAGGACATCGTCGAACAGCATGGTGATCGCACCACCGTGAGCAGTGCCGTCACCCCCCATGTTCGCGAGTCCGAACGACACGGACCCGAGCATCGACGTCTCGGACAGCTCAGTGACCCGGTAGGGAATCAGCACCGGGTGGCCTTGCCCGCGCATCCCCAGGTCCCGGGCAAAGCGCTCCCCCTCACCCACCTCGAACTCTTTGAGACGAGTGGCCACGTTCTCGATCGCGCCGGTCAATTCCGTCATCGTCTCGGGCGGCGGCGCGACAAGACACAGTGTTGACTGCAGGTCTCGGAATGCGGTGATCATCCCGACAAAGGCATCGGCCTGTGCCGCTGAAAGCTGTCCTTCCTCACACACCGCGCCGGGGCTAGACATGGGCATCCTGCCGATTGATCAGGCCCTCGCTGATCACGGCGAGGTCTGTCTTGAAATCAGCGAAGCTGCGGCTGGTCGGCTCGATCGTGATCCACGTGACGCCGGCGTCTTCATACGCCGCCAACGCAGGCCCGAGGGCAGCCACGAACTCGGCGGCGCCCCCCGTGCGCAGCACACCACTCTCAAACGGCACAAATGAGACGTCGATCGCCGACTTGCCTGCCTCGGCACGCAGCTTGTTCTGTGCGCTGACCTGCGTGCGCAGCGCCTCGACGTCCTCGAGGGGAGGCGTGCGGGTGATCGCGGCCATCTCGGCATTCTGCGCGATGGGCATCCAGCCGTCGGCCTTCTCGGTCACGCGTCGCCGCGCTGCCTTGCTGTTCCCCCCGATCCAGATGGGAGGACCACCCTCAGTCAGCGGCAAAGGCAACGCCACGTGCCCCGTGACGCCGAACGCCGGTCCGAGATGCTCCTCGCCACGCCACGTCGCCCGCATCGCGTCGATACCCTCGTCGAACAGCTTGCCGCGGCCCGCGTAGTCGGCACGCAACGCGTTGAACTCCGACTCCAGGTAGCCGGCTCCGAGACCGAGCGTGACCCGCCCGCCCGACAGCAGATCAAGGCTGGCAGCAGCCTTGGCGCCCAGATACGGGCTTCGGTATCCGACAACCATCAGATAGGTGATCAGCCGGATCCTCGTGGTCGCCTCGGCGGCCATCGCGAGCGAGACGAACGGATCGAACGCATGATGGCCACCACTGTCCAGCCACTTCCGGTCCGGATACGGATGCTCACTCATGGAGAAACCGTCGAAACCGGCGTCCTC
The DNA here is from genome assembly GCF_001592365.1 of Gordonia hydrophobica NBRC 16057. Taxonomy (GTDB): domain Bacteria; phylum Actinomycetota; class Actinomycetes; order Mycobacteriales; family Mycobacteriaceae; genus Gordonia; species Gordonia hydrophobica. Next base: position 23,141 of record NZ_BCWU01000015.1, on the reverse strand, counting down.
GCAGTACCTGGCGACCTCGCCGAGACTGCCGTCCCCGATCCACTCGCGATAATGCTTCACCGCGCGCATCGGGAACATCAGGTTGAACTGCAGAGCCATCTCACACCTTCACTTGAACAGTTCGCGGGCGACCACGACACGCTGTACCTCCGTGGCGCCCTCGCCGAGCCGCTTCACCCGCAGGTCGCGGAACCACCGTTCCAGCGGCAGTTCGTCAGACAAGCCCAAGGCGCCGTGGACCTGGATGCACTTGTCCATGACGTTGTAGGCCACCTCGGTGCCGTACATCTTGGCGATCGACGCATCGACCTTGACGTCTTTACCGAGGTCGGCATTCCACGCGGCCTGATACATGAGCAGCCGGGCCGCCCGCAGCTGCACTTCGGCGTCGACGAGCATCCAGGCGATGCCCTGCTTGTCGGCGAGCTTGCCCCCGAAGACCTCTCGATCCTTCGCCCAGCGGCATGCGGTGTCCAACGCCTCCTGCGCTATCCCGATCGGACCCGCGGCGTAAATGATCCGGCTGTAGATCAGGAAGTCGCTGGCGAGCTTGAACCCTCCGCCTTCGGCGCCGATCAGATTCGACGCGGGCAGTCGCACATCGTCGAAGTGCAATTCGAACGGAGAGAACGACGCCATCACCCCGATCCGATTGAAGGTCAGGCCGGGTGTTCCCTTCTCGACGATGAAACAGGATATCCCGGCACGGCCTTCACCGGTCCGCGCGTACACCACACCCCAGTCCGCGTTCTCAGCATGTGAGGTCCACATCTTGCTGCCGTTGAGCACGTACTCGCCACCGTCGCGCACGGCCTTGAGGGTGATGGCCCGCGCCGGGTCCGACCCACCGCTCGCTTCGCTGATCGCCGTGTACGCCTTGCTCATCTGACCGTCGAGGATCGGCTGTGCGAACTTCTCGAACTGCTCGGCGGATGCCTTGAACATGACATTGGGCGGGTTGCCCCCGAATGCTCCGAGCGCCGGAAAGAACGCACCCATACGGCATTTCGCCGCCTCTTCGGCGACAACGACCTGGCCGAGCACACTCAAGCCCGCTCCGCCGTACTCCGCTGGCGTCTGGAGCGCCCACAAACCCAGCTGACGAGCCTTTTCCTGCAACGGAAGAAGCTGTTCGCGCGGCAGCCCGGCCGCATCGTGTGGAAGGGTCGACTCGAGCGGATGCACCTCCCGGTCCATGAAACCCTTGACCGTCTCGCGGAGCATCACCAGCTCTTCGGGCAACTCCCACGCGCCCAGTGGCGGACCTTCGGTCTCGGTCTCAGCGTCCACGCTCACGCGTTCCCCTCACCGAAACGGTGGTCCTTGGCGCTCTGCAACTGCGGCACGTGATTGGCGTCGTACTGCTCGATCCACTCTGCGGGCAGCTTCGACCAGGCTTCGCCGATCTTGAGCCGCTGCGCGTCACTGAAGACCTCCGAAGCGACTACGTCGCCGACGAAGATCGTGTTCTCCTGCGTGTCGAGGGAGCCGATCACCCGGCACTCGACGTAGCTGTGCGCATCGAGCAGAATCGGCGAACCCGTGACGCCTTCCTTGGTCCGGAGTTTGCCGATCTTGTCGCCGTCCCGGCCCGAGCTACCGCCCAGGGTCATCAGGATCTCCATCGACGCATCGACCTCGTCATCGCCGGCACTGAGCATGTGCATCGCGAAGACGCCGGAATTCAGCAGCATGTCGTGGGTCTTGTTGTACTTAGTCAGGCTCACGGTAGCGCGCGGCGCCTCCGGGATGATGCTGGCAGAGCCTGCAGACAACGACATGAGGCCGTTTGCGAAGCCCCCGTCGGTCGTCGTGATAGCAACCGGGAACGGTCGGAGTCCGTTCAGCACTCGGTTCGCGGCATCAGTGTCCAGGGTCATTGATCTTCCTTTGTTCGATTCGATGGGGACTACTCGGCCGCGGAGGCGGGAACCTCGATGACGACAGCGCCGGCCTGGCCGCCGCCGGCGCACATTGCGGCGACACCGTAGCCACCGCCACGGCGACGCAGTTCGTTGGTGAGCGAGAGGATCATGCGTGCGCCCGACGCCGCCACCGGGTGTCCGATGGAGCAGCCGCTGCCCAGAACATTGACGACGTCCTCACTGATACCGAGCTTCTTGCACGCCGCGACGGGCACGGAGGCGAAGGCCTCGTTGATCTCCCAGAGTGCAACATCGGCCACGCCGATACCGGCCCGATCCAGGACCTTCGGAATGACGTCCAGCACGGCGAGCCCGGTCTGCGCCGGCTCGACAGCGGATGCGGCCCACGCCTTCACCGTGGCCAGCACGGTCAGGTCCTCCGCCGCAGCCAGGTCGGACCCGACCACCATCACCGCGGCGGCCGCGTCGTTGACGCCACTGGAGTTGCCCGCCGTGATCGAGAACCCTTCGATCTCCGGGTGAATCGGCTTCAAGCCGGCGAGTCGCTCAGCCGTGGTGTCGCGACGCGGGTGCTCGTCGGTGGTGAAGTCCACGAACGTACCGTCCTGCTGCCGCGCGGAAACGGGAACGATCTCGTCGACGAACGCCCCCGAATCGATGGCCGCGACGGCTCGCTGATGCGACCTGAGGGCCCAGGCATCCATCTCCTCACGCGTGAGATCCAGTGCAGCGGCGGTGTTCCAGCCGACGGTGATGGACATGTCCATATTCGGGGCCTCGGGGCTGTCCGGATGGGTCGGCGGCAGCCACTTCTCGGTGAACTGGTCCACGGTGCCCGGAGTACGGAAGGCCTGCATCGGGCTGGTCGAGACGGACTGGGTGCCGCCGGCGATGATCGCCCGCTCGGCACCCGAAATGATCTGCCCGGCAGCATTTCCGATGGCCGTGAGGCTGCCGGCACAGTGCCGGTTGAGGGACTGGCCGGGCACCTGAGGCATCCCGGTCACCACCGCGGCGTACCGAGCGACGTCGCCGCCGCCGTAGTTCGATTCGGCGAGAATGATGTCATCGACCTGTGACGGAGCCAGGCCGGACCGCTTCTGAACCTCCGAGACGACGACCTCGGCGAGCTCCATCGCCGTGGTATCACGCAGTGTGCCCTTGAACGACGTACCGACCGGAGTACGTGCTCCGGCGACGATGACGGCTTCGATTGCTGACATGGTTGAACCTTTCGTTAGGTGTGCGGGCCTCAGCCGAGCGTGAAGGGGTCGCGGGTGACGCCGCTGAGTTCGATCCAGACGGACTTGGTCTCGGTGAAGTCCTTGACGGCATCGATACCGTTTTCACGACCGATACCGCTCGCGCCCACTCCGCCGAAGGGGACGTGCGGTGCGACCGTGCGATACGCGTTGACCCAGACGGTGCCCGCCCGGAGCTTGGCTGCCACCCGGTGAGCACGGTGCACGTCCTTGGTCCACACCGAACCCGCAAGTCCGAACTCGGTGGAGTTTGCAGCGGCGACGGCCTCCGCCTCATCGGCGAACGTGGACACCGTCAGCACCGGTCCGAAGATCTCCTCGGATACGGCGCGCATATCCGGCGTCACATCGGTCAGGATCGTGGGCTTCACAAAGTAGCCGCCGAGTTCGGCAGCGGGTTCACCGCCGTAGGCGATGGTGGCACCGTCCTCGCGCGCAGAGTCGAAGTGCGACAGTACTTTCTGGTACTGCGGTTCATTCGACACCGGTCCCATCTCGGTGCGCGGATCCTTCGGGTCCCCGAGGACGATCGTCGAGGCGCGAGCGACCACTTTCTGAATCAGCTCATCGGCGACGCTCTCGTGGACCAGCAACCGCGATCCCGCCAGGCACGTCTGTCCGGTCGCCGCGAAGATGCCGGACACGACCCCGTTGGCCGCAGCATCCAGATCGGCGTCGGGAAAGACCACCTGCGCCGACTTGCCGCCCAGCTCCAGGGTGAACCGGGTCATGTTCTCCACCGCGGCCTGCCCGACGCGGATCCCGGTGCCCGTCGACCCGGTGAAGGCGATTTTGTCGACCCCCGGATGCGAGGCCAGCGCGGCACCCGTCTCCGGTCCCCAGCCAGTGACCACGTTGACCACGCCGGGAGGGAAACCCGCCTCCGCGAACAGACGCCCGAACGCCAATGTCGAAGCCGGGGTGTGGTCGCTGGGTTTGATGACGAACGTGCAGCCGGCGGCGAGGCCGGCGGCGAGCTTCCACGTCAGCAACAGCAGCGGAGAGTTCCACGGCGTGATGGCGCCGACCACGCCGACCGGTTCGTGGGTGGTGTAGACGAGGAAGTTGGACTTGTCGGTGGGGACGACACTGCCTTCGAGTTTGTCGGCCATCCCCGCGTAGTAGTAGTAGTAGTCCGGAAGACCGCGCATCTGCCCGGACATCTCGCGCAACAGCTTCCCACCGTCGCGGACCTCGAGCTCGGCCAGTTCGTCGGCATCGCGTTCGATGAGCTCACCCAGTCGCCACAGCAGTTTCCCGCGAGCCGTTGCGCTCAGGTCACCCCACGGTCCCGACAGTGCCGCCCGCGCGGCGGCGACAGCTCGGTCGATGTCCGCTGCACCGGCGTCGGGTACCCGGACCCAGGGTTCACCGGTGAACGGATCGATACTGTCGTAGGTCTTGCCCGACTCGGCTGCCACCTCGGCGCCGTCGATGAGCAGTGGGTAGCTCGCGATCTGGTCGGTAAGCGTAGATGTGCTCACATGAACTCCTTGTCCAAAGTAGGGGTCGGATCAGCGAAAGCGGGGGCTGCGCTTGTTCTTTCGCGAATCGGTACGCCCGGATCCCACATTGCCGACCTGGGTGTACGACAAACCACGCCGCAGAGCCACGGACGGGGTCATGTCCAGTGATTCCCAGATAGCCCGAACGGTCCCCTGGATCGCTTCCGGACGCCGGCCCGCGATCTCGGTCGCGAGTTCCTGAGCCCGGTGCCGCAGCTCGTCACGAGAGGTGATCTCGGTGACGATCCCGGTCCGCAACGCCGTCTCTGCCGTCATCCGCTCTTCACTGCCGATCAGCGCCCAGCGCAGCACATCGCCGAGCGGTACGCCGCGGGTCAGCATCCCCATGGGTTCCAGAGCCGAGACCATGCCCCCGTTGGCGTGCGGATCGAAGAACGCCGCATCGTCACTGCAGATGACGATGTCCGACTCGTTGACGAAGTACATCGCGCCCCCGGCCACCATGCCGTGCAGTGCGCACACGACCGGCTTCCAGACCCGATGTTGCTTGGGCCCCAGCAGCACTCCGGGGTCCTCCTGGTTGAACCGGTTGATATGGGTCCACCAGGCGCCCTGCGCGAGGTCGACGCCGGTGCAGAAGGCGCGGTCGCCATTGGCCTGCAGGACGGCGACGTGGATGTCGTCGTCGTCTCGGACCCGCCCCCATATCTCGGCGATCTCGTTGGCCATCGTCTCGTTGAAGCAGTTCAGCCGGTCCGGACGATTGAGCGTGATCGTGGCGATGTGCTCGCTGACCTCGAACTCGACCGTCTCGTACTGAGTTTCCGTGGACTGCGCTTGTGCATCCTTCGATTCGGACGTCATCGTGATCACCGAGACCTTTGCTGCGAGTCGAGAAGGTCACTGCGCACTTGCGACTTGGTGATCTTCCCGAGTGAGTTGCGTGGAATCCGGTCGACGACCTCGACCTGTTCCGGATACTTGCGCTTGTTCAGGCTGGTGGTGGCGAGGAATGCGCGGACCGAGTCAAGACTGGGCGGTACCGCGGGATCGGCCGGCACCACGACAGCGCACACCCGCTCCCCGGACGTGCTGTCGGGCATGCCGATCACCGTGAGATCCGCGATCGCCGGGTCCTTGATCAGCACCTCCTCGACCTCCCGGGCCGAGATGTTCTCCATCTTGCGGACGATGATGTCCTTGATGCGGCCAGTGACTGACAACCGACCTGCCTCGTTCAGGAAACCGAGGTCACCTGTCCGGAAATAGCCCTGCTCATCGAGTGCACCCTCTTCTTGCGCCGGGTCCACGTAGCCTTTGAACAGCTGCGGCCCGTACACCCGGATCTCACCGATCTCTCCGGCGGGCAGTTCGGCTTCGCCGTCACCGACGATACGCAGCCGGCCTTGAGGACCTGGCATACCTTCGAAGACCGCATGCTCTTCGGCGGTGTCGTCAGGGCTACCCCAGGTCAGGTAGGGGCATTCGGTCATTCCGTACCCGGAGATGATGCCCACTCCACCGAGATTCTCGGCCGCGGCCGCACTCAGTTCGGGGGGCCTTCCGGAGCCCCCGCCGAGGGTGGCGCGAGCGTACTGGAACAGCGGTACAGCACCGCGCTCACGCGAGATGCGGAGGTACTCGGTGGTGAACGGCAGTCCGGAACCGATGAGGGTCGCACGCTCGGAGATCAACTGATCCGCGTTGTCATCGGGCACGAACCCGGCAGCGGTGATCAGCATGTGCCCGACGAGCAGACTGCTCAGGACATGAGCTATGCCGCCGACATGGGTGATCGGGACGTACGCCGCGCACCGCTCCTCGGGAGTCACCCGCACGTTGGTGACAAACGTCTTCGCTGCGGAGATCAGTCCGGCGTCACTGTGCTTGACGCCCTTGGGTGCCGCCGTGGTGCCGGATGTGTAGAAGATCCAGCTGGTTGCGTCATCGTCTCGGTCAGGCCGGCCCGGCAGGGCCGACGGGTCACCGGACATCCACGTCTCGTCGACGATCAGTGCGCGCAGCCCATCGATCCGTCCGGAGATCGAGGTCGCCATCGCACCATGGCCGAAACCCCGGTACTCACCTGGCACGATAAGCAATGACGTACCGACCTGCCCGGTGATGAACTCCACCTCGTTCTCCCGCAGCATAGGGATGATCGGATTCTGCACTGCACCCAGGCGGCCGAGCGCCAGCGCCAGCGCCATGGATTCGATACTGCTCGGCAGTTGCCAGGACACCACGTCGCCGGCCCGAACACCGTAACCGTGGAGGGCTGCGGCCGTGGACTCGACGAGGTCCAACAAGTCCTTGAACGTGAACCGGCGGCCGCGTTCATCGACCACGAACTCGCGCGTCGGGGTCGATCGCACCCGCTCGGTGAGCAGGTCCCAGAGATTCTCCGCGCGGATGAGTTCGACGGCGGGTTCGCTCTGCGGCGACGTCACGACGTCACCGCAGGCGCCGAGACCGTGTCCTGTGCGGCGACCAACGCATCGGCGATCTCCCGCTTGAGGATCTTGCCAGCCGGTCCGAGAGGAAGACCGGTTCGGAACTCGAAACGGCGCGGCTGCTTGTATCCCGCGAGCTCAGCACGGCACAGCGCGGTGAGTTCCGCGGTGACGGACTCCACGTCGATCTCACCTCTCGGTACCACCACGGCTATCGGGGTCTCCCCCCACTCGGGGTCTGGAACTCCGACCACCGCAACCATCTCCACCGCGGAGTGGTGTCCGATCACCCGCTCGATCTCGGCCGGGTAGACGTTGAATCCTCCGGAGATGATCATGTCGGTCTTCCGGCCCGTGATGTGCAGGTAGCGCTCCTCGTCGAGGAACCCCAAGTCACCCGACCACAATCCAGTCGGGCGGAACGTCTCCTTCGTCTGATCCGGACGGTTCCAGTACCCGATGGCGTTCGCATCGCTGCGGATCACGACCTCACCGACCTCACCGGGCGGCAGTTCGTTGCCGTCCGCGTCAACGATGCGGATCGAACACATCGGGGTCTCCTGGCCGCAGGAGGTCAGGATACTGGTCTTGCCCGCAACCATGTCCCGATGATCCTGCGGCGTCAGGATGGTGGCCTGCCCGCCGCATTCGGTCAATCCGTAACGCTGCTGCAGGTCACATCCGAGCATGTCCATGGCCCTCTTGGCCAGACCCGGAGGTACCGGCGCCGAGCCATAACTGATCCGGCGCAGACTGGACATGTCGCGTTCGGGGCCCTCTTCGAGGATGCGGAGGGTCCGCTGCAGCATGGTCGGGATGAAGGTGGTGAAAGTGACACCACTGCGCTCGATCTCGTCGATGACGGCCTGCGGGTCGAAACGCTTGTGAATCACCATCGTCTGACCGAGGTACGTCCATGACAGCGTCCGTACCATCCCGCCGGCCGTGAAGAACGGCGTCGTCGCCAGAAACACGTCGCTCCGGTTGGTCTCGGTGACCAGACTGGTGTCAACGGCCTGTGCGAGCATCCCGCGGTGGGTGTTGACCACACCCTTCGAACGCCCGGTGGTGCCGCTCGTGTACAGGATGAACTGGATGTCGTCGGGCTGCAACGACTCCGGGGTCGGATCGTCGACGGCGGCGGCCCGAAGCGCAGTCTCATAGTCGTCGCCGACCGTACGGCCGCCGATTTCGAGAAGCGTCTTCAGATCACCGAGCTCCGCGCCGAATCGCTCTACCTGATCGGTGTGGACCACCGCGGCCACCGCGCCCGAATCCTCGCGGACATGGGCCAACTCATCCGGAGCCAGCCGGATGTTCACCGGCACGGTGACCAGCCCCGCCTTCGCACAGGCAAAGGTGATCTCCGGCCATTCGATGCAGTTGCGGGCGATCACGATGACCCGATCGCCCTTGTTCAGGCCGGCGGCAAGCAAGTGATTGGCCAGGCGCCGGGCCCGCTCGTCGACCTCGCTCCACGTATGAGTCCGCCCGGACTCGACGATCGCGGGCTTATCGGGGTATCGACGAGCGTTGTTCTTCGGGATGTCGCCTACGAGCACGTTACCTCACAGTCTACGGCGCGGAGCGTCTGCTCCGAGTTCTTCGGCACGGAGCGTCTGCTCCGAGGGATTGGATCAGCTTGTTCAGATCAGGAACGCAAGGGTGTCGACCGGCCCACCGGCGCTGACCATGTGGACGGTCTTGCTCACCAGCTTGAAGCCATCGGGGTGGCGACGAACCTTGTGGATCACCCGGCCGGCCCAGATACGCTGGGTGTAGCGGTACTCGAAGAGCGCGAAGTTCGATCCGACCGTGACGGTGTCCTCGTCGCTATCCAGCACTTCCATGTTCGTCAGTTGGCGCCGCATCACCGACGGCGGTGTCTGCGAGTGCCTGTTCCCCGTATTCAGCTGTGCGACACGGCTTTTGATCCGCGGGCGGTTGTCGTAGATGTACGACAGGTTGGTCGCGGGGTCGTCGTCGGGATGCATCGGCACCCAGTACAGGGCGTCGTCATCCCAGAGGTGCTCCCACTCGGAGTAGCGTGCCTCGTCCGCAAGGCGGGCCTCGAGGTAGAGAAAGGCCGCGACCTCTGGCGAAGGCGCCGGATATGTCCGCAGTGCCGCCGCGAGGACGTCGGTGTCATCGAGTGTGCTCATCAGTTGATCTCCTGTCCTACGACGCTCGCCCACTGGCGGTAGAAGCCGCGCTGGGGTGTCTCGGCGCTCTTGTCGCTGTTGACGATTCCGGTCTCATCGGTGAAGTCGGTCTCCAGACCACGCGACAGCACCAGCCACTCGGGCTCCTTGGCCGCCAGTCCGGCCTGGTTCCGCATTCCGATCTCGCCGTCATCGGCGATCAGGAAGCCGGCCGGGCCCATGGCCCCCTCTGAGCGACGCAGGATGCGGACGTTCAGCTCATCCTGGCCCGGCATCTGCACCCCGGTGGTGTACGCGACCGTCTCCTCGGGGCCGATGGGTTCGACATACATCACGTTCATCTCGGCCAGGAAGAGGTTCGGCCAGATCAACGTGTGCGGGGGTCCGACGACCAGTGAGTCGTGGGTCTTCTCCTCGCCGTACTTCTTCTCAAGCGCCGCTATCCACTTGGGCAGCTTGGTCCGGGGCATCCGGCCGAACCAGATGAACTCCTCGTCCAGCTTGCGATACTCGGCCGAGTAGTCGATCTCAGAATGGCCGTCGCCGAGGTCTCGAACCACCACATCTGTCTTCGACGGGATGTGCGACACCTTTGCGGGGCGGATCGCGTCATACACCGAGGCGTGCGTGAACAACGCGTGGTAACCGTCGACGTTGTTCTCCACCACCATTTTCCAGTTGGCGTGGTGCAGATGCTTCATCCAGTTGGCACGCAGATCGATCGTTCCGGTCGGCGACAGGTTGAGCAGCCGATCGATCGCGGCGGTGGAGCCGCCGAGGTGCTCGGTCAGCGAGGGACCGTCCGCAGCCAGCGAAGCGAAGATGAATCCGCCGTAGCTGTCCACTCGAGGCGCCTCGGCCATACCGAGCTCAGATCGGACCTGCCGGAAGGATTCACCGTAGCCGTCCTTCATCGGGATCGACGTCAGCGAACCCGTGTTGCTGAACGTCCAGCCGTGGTACGGGCACCGGAAAGAACTGGCGTTGCCTTTCTCGGCGTTGCACAGCTTGTTGGCTCGGTGCGTGCAGCGGTTCAGCAGAACCCTGATCTCACCGTCTTTACCGTGCGAGACGACCACCGGTTCAGTCCCGATCCGGCGGGTCAGATAGTCACCGGGCTCGCTGACCTCGCTGTCGTGGGCGACGTAGACCCAGCCGGTACGGAAGATGGTGTCCATCTCGCGCTGAAAGATCTCCGGGGATGTGTAGACGGATCCGTGTACGCGATCCTCCTGAACGATCTTCGACACGTCGAAGTCGTCGGCGGCGTCGGCGGCGTCGGCTTTCGACTCAATGGTTGTCATTTGTGTCCTCCGTATCGGTGGAATTGATGGGCTGAGCGGCCGGGATGGCTACTCCGGCGAGGTTCCTGAAGGCGACTGCGACGGTGTCGCCGATCTGCGGTGCGCGTTGTGCCGGGTCGACAGTCGTCATGATCAGTCGATGCCCGTCGGCGAGCTCGACGTCGACGATGGGGTAGGGACCGCTTGCGGTGACCAGACCCGGCTCCAGGCGGTGCATGGTGGTCGACGAGTGCACCACCCCGGTCCGCGCGGTTTCGCGCCAGTCGATCCGGAGGGAGCCGCAGCCGTCGCAGCCGTGCTGCTCGAGGTCCAATGCAAGGGAGCAATCGGCGCAGAACGGGAGTACCAGCACCCCGCGAACGGCCCCGGCGTACAGCGGCTCCAGCGGGTCACTGGACACCACCGGGGCCAGGGATTCGCTGAGCAACCAGTCCGAAGTGGCAGTCATGCCACACGCTCCAGGATCAAGGCGGCATGGTGATCGATCCGACCACCGATCCCGCCGACGAGCGCAGTCGTCGCGTCGGGCACCTGGCGCCCTGCTCCGCTGCCACGCAACTGAACCACCGCCTCCGCGAGGGGCGTCATGCCTTGCAGATAGAAACCGGACAACTGCCCGCCACCGGTGTTGGTCGGCAGGGTCCCACCTGCCGAGGTGTGGCCTTCGCGGACGAACTTGCCCGCCGGCACTCCCCCGGTAAGTCCGTATTCTTCGAGAAGTATCAAGGTGACGACCGAGAACGGGTCGTAGAGTTGAACGGTGTCCAAGTCGTCGCGGCTCATCCCGGCGCCGGCCAGCGCGTCGTCCACACAGCGCCGACCACCGCCGAACCAAGACTCCGCCCCGGAACGCCGATGACGGACGGGGTGATCGCGTCCGGTACCGCGGATGTCCAGGCGCACCGGATGCCCCACCGCGGGATCGGCGCTGACGATGACGGCTACCGCGCCGTTGACGGGCCGCGCGCAGTCGAGCCGGCGCAACGGGTCGGAGATCATCGGGCTGTCCAGGTAGCCCTGGACATCCAGAGGTTTGCGGACGACTGCGTCCGGATTCTCCAGGGCCCACGCACGGGTCGTGGTGGCCACTGCACACAGATCTTCCGGTGAACCGTTGCTGACGTGCATCCATCGCTGGGCGAGGAGGGCGTAGGTGGGCACTGATCCGAGTACGCCGCTTGCGCGCTCCAACCCCCGTGAACCCGACTGCCCTCCGCTCTGCGCGTAGGTGGATCCGGCGGCTTTGCCGGCGACGAGAGGCGCGTCGGCAAAGACGCACATCACCACTCGCGCGGCACCGCTCTCGACGGCGAACTGTGCGCGCTGGATCATCGCAATCGTGGTGGCGCCCTTGATCTCCACATGCTCGAGCAGTCGGAGATCGGAGAAGCCGCCCGCCGAGGCGAAGCCGACACCTAGCCGATCAGGCCGGATGCCCTGCGACGAGCCGACGAGCAGCCCGTCCACGTCGGACAGGGCGATCCCGGCATCCCTCACGGCATCGCGGCTCGCACGACAGGCGAGTTCGAGCGGAGAGTCCCCCGGCGTCAGGGACATCGGGGTCATCCCGAAGCCGACGATCGACGCAGTCATGAGAAGCTGCCCCGCAGGGGTCCCAGCGAGCGGTCGCGGCGCTCGTCGCGATAGTTGCCGACGCGCAGCCAGTCCTCGCGGTCATCGGGCGTCGCCAGGCACAGGCTGACGAGCTCCAGGGGCGACAGGAAGATGAAGTCGCCACTCTCCAGATCTTCGACGAGCAACCGATCACCGTTGCCGCTCGAGTCCAGCGTCACACGTGCCGCCGCGAACTCATTGATCAGCGAGGCGAGCTCCCGACGGCTCGTGCGGCGCAGATCGCCGTCTTCGTGTTCGTATGTGGTCATAGTCATCGACGACCTGTTCGCCCAACCTTGCTCCGGTGCCCTTCGGACGAGTGGGGGTCGACCCGTCCCAGGTTCTTGCTCTTACACTTCATAGTCATATCGTATACGAGTGTCAGAAACAATCCCGCGATTCGGCGGATCGCAGGCAAGAAACCTGACAGGTAGCCTGTTCAACGCGCTGCAAGTGCTAGAACTGAAAGTGCACACAGTGAAAACTTACGTACCGCAACGGAGGCCCCGGCCATGACAGAAACAGCGATCCCCGCACAGACCGACGATACTGAGGAGTACCGGAGCATCTGGGGCTATCTGCGAGAACTGGAGTTCCGACAGGGGTTCGTGGACATCGACGGGGTGCGAACCCGGTTCGCCGAGGCCGGGTCGCCGGACAAGCCGCACGCCATCCTGCTGCACGGCACCGGCGGCCACTGGGAGACATTCGCGCCGAACCTGAGGGCGCTGTCGGAGCACTTCCACTGCGTCGCGATCGACATGGTGGGCAACGGCTTCTCCGACAAGCCCGACTACGACTACGAGATCGCGGTCTACGTCAAGCAGGTCCTCGGAGTGATGGAGCACTTCGGGATGGAGAAGGCCCACTTCATCGGGATGTCGTTGGGCGCCTGGGTGTCGGCCGCGGTCGCAGTCGAGTACCCGGAGCGCGTCGACAAGGTGATCCTGATGTCCCCCGCCGGCCTCATCGCGACCGCGTCGAACATGGCACGTATCCGTGCCGAGCGCACCGAGGCGGTCAACAACCCCAGCTGGGAATCGCTCCACAAAGTGTTCGCGCACCTGATTGCAGACGAAGCGAACCGGCTTCCGGACCTGATTGCGCTCCGCCAGGCGATCTACCGCCGCGAGGACACTCGCACCACGATCGATCATCTGCTGATCCTGCAGGACGCCGAAGCCCGGGATCGCAATCTCATCCCGGAAGAGAAGTGGGCCACGATCGCAGCACCCACGATGGTGGTGGCGTCCGGCAAGGATGACGGCGAGTACCAGAGCACGGCGCACATCGTCGCCGGCCTGATTCCGAACTCCGAGGTCTTCTCGATGGCTGCGGTACGGCACTGGCCGCACTTCGAGGATCCGTCAGCGTTCAACCCCGCCGCAGTGGAGTTCCTGCGTCGATGACCAACACAACTCTGGCCGAGTCGGAGATCGCCGAACTGGCGCGCCGCCTGCATGAGGCCGAACAGACCCGGACCCCGATCCGGCAGATCTCCCTGCAGTATCCGGAGATGACCATCGAGGACTCCTATGCGGTTCAGCGGGAACTCATCCGGCTGAAGGTTGCCGGTGGCGCCGAGTTGCGGGGCCGCAAGATCGGCCTCACGTCCAAGGTCATGCAGCGCGCGGTCTCCATCAACGAGCCCGACTACGGTGCGCTGCTCGACGACATGTTCTTCGATGACGGCGGGGTGGTGCCGGCCGGCCGGTTCATTCGGCCACGCATCGAAGTCGAACTCGCATTCATCCTGGGAGAACCGCTGACCGGGCCGGGAGTGACCCTCTACGACGTCCTGCGGGCAGCGGAATACGTGACCCCAGCACTCGAAATCCTCGACGCACGTGTGCAGATGGCCGATCCGGACACCGGGCACCTCCGCACGATCGTCGACACCATCAGCGACAACGCCGCCGACGCCGGGATCGTTCTCGGAGGGCGCGTGATGAAGCCCATGGACGTCGACCTGCGATGGGTGTCGGCGCTGCTTCTCCGCAACGGTGTGATCGAGGATTCCGGCGTCGCGGCGTCGGTCCTGGGGCACCCGGCAAAGGGCGTGGCGTGGCTCGCCAACCGCCTCGCCCCCCATGGTGTCTCGCTGAACGCCGGAGAGGTGATCCTGGCGGGATCGTTCACGGCGCCGGTCTTCGCCGAACCCGGCGACACCTTCGTCGCGGACTACGGCCCCATGGGAACCGTCTCGGTCCACTTCGCCAAGGAGGACTCCGCATGACCGCCGGATCCAATGCCTGGGCCCGGCAGATCCAGGGAGACCGGCCCCAGATCGGAATGTGGATCGCGTCCGGTAACGCGTACAGCGCGGAGATCTGTGCGGGCGCCGGTCTCGACTGGCTGATGCTCGACCTCGAACACGTACCGAACGACATCAGGTCGACGCTCGCGCAGTTGCAAGCACTCGCCGCGTACCCCGTCCAGGTGCTCGTGCGGCCGGCGTCCGGCGACCCGGTCACCATCAAACAGCTACTCGATATCGGCGCCACGAATCTGATCATTCCGATGGTCGAATCGGCCGCCGAGGCCCGCGATCTGGTCGCCGCCACGCGCTACCCCCCGGAGGGCATCCGCGGGGTAGGCAGCGCCCTCGCCCGAGCGTCCCGGTGGAACCGGATTTCTGACTATCTCATCACTGCCGATGACACCGTGTCACTGACCATTCAGGTCGAATCCGCCGCCGCCCTGGACAACCTCGACGAGATCTTGGCCGTCGACGGGATCGACGCGGTGTTCATCGGCCCCGCCGATCTGGCCGCCTCGATGGGGCACCTCGGGCAGCCCGAGCATCCCGCGATGGTGTCTCTCATCGGGAAGACATTGTCGCAGATCAAAGCCAGCGGCAAGGCCGCGGGCGTGAATGCGTTCAACCCCGCCCTCGCACGCCGGTACATGGCTGCAGGCGCTTCGTTCGTCCTGGTCGGCGCCGACGTGACGGTGCTCGCCCGGGGAAGTGAGGCGTTGGCGGCACAGTACGTCGAGACCCCCGACAAGATCTGACACTTGACTCTTCGCACTTTGAATCTGACAATAGCGTCACTATAGTGGGCGAAGATCACACGCATGACGACGGAAGGTCGGCAGATGGATTTGGACTTCAGCACCGAGCAGTTGGAGTTCCGGGACGAGGTGCGTACGTGGCTTGAGGAGAACAAGCCTTCCGAGCCCCGTCCCCGGGATGCCGCGGGCATCCGGGACTACGACACCGCCTGGCAGCGGACCCAATGGGACGGCGGCTGGGCCGGAATCGCCTGGCCTAAGGAGTACGGCGGCGGCGGACTGACGCTGCTGCAGCAGCTCGTCTGGTACGAGGAGTATGCCGCCCAGGGCTTTCCGGGCATCGATGCCAACTTCGTGGGGCTGTCGCACGCCGGCCCCACGCTGATCACGCGGGCCGACGAGGCGCAGAAGGACTTTCATCTGCACCGGATCCTCCGCGGCGAGTCCATCTGGTGCCAGGGCTTCTCCGAACCCGAAGCCGGCTCCGACCTCGCCTCCCTTCGCACGAAGGCAGTCATCGACGGTGATGAGCTCGTGGTGAACGGCCAGAAGATCTGGACCAGTTTCGCCACCATCGCCGACTACCAGGAACTGCTGGTCCGCACCGACAACAGCGGCACCAAGCACCAGGGAATCACCTGGGTCATCTGCGATATGAGCAGCCCCGGCATCGAGATCCGTCCCATCGAGACCATCGAAGGCGGCGCCGAATTCTGCGAGGTCTTCTACGATGACGTGCGGATCCCGCTCTCGAACGTCGTCGGTGAGATCAACGACGGATGGCGGGTCGCGATGTCGACTCTGTCGTTCGAACGCGGCACGGCTTTCACTGCGAATCAGGTCCGTCTGGCCAAAGTCGTCGAAGACCTCATAGAGTTCGCCCGCCACCACGTCGGTCCGGACGGGCGTCGGCCTGCGATCGCCGATGACGAGATCGCGCGGCGACTGGCCAGGGCACGGGCAGAGGTGACGTCGTTGCGCGCGATGACCTACGTCGGCATCTGCCGCAGTATGCAGACTGACACGCCAGGACCCAAGGGCTCGATGCTGAAACTGTTCTATGCCGACCTTGCTAAAGAGGTCGCCGCACTGGCCATGGACATCATCGGATCCGACGCCCTACGCAGCACCTCCCGTTGGGACAAGGACGGCTGGGTGGGCAACTACCTCTACGCG
This sequence comes from Gordonia hydrophobica NBRC 16057, assembly GCF_001592365.1. Lineage (GTDB taxonomy): Bacteria > Actinomycetota > Actinomycetes > Mycobacteriales > Mycobacteriaceae > Gordonia > Gordonia hydrophobica. Next base: position 6,803 of record NZ_BCWU01000015.1, on the reverse strand, counting down.
TTCTCCCAGTCCATCGGCGGCGGGACCTCAGAGATTCAGCGGAACATCGTCGGCGACCGGGTCCTCGGACTCCCCCGCTGAAGGAAGGAAGTACATCATGGACCTGCTCCCATCCGAAGACCAGCGAGACCTGGTGGCGGCCGCCGGAGATTTCATCAGTTCTCGGCGTCCCATCGACGAGATCCGCAGCCATCGCGGCGACGCGCAGCTGGTGGATCCCGGCGGGTGGCGCGAGGGCGCGGAACTCGGTCTCCTCACCCTCGGTCTCGACGAGGAGTACGGCGGCTCGGGTCAATCCATCGATGACGAAGTCATCTTGTTCATGGAGCTGGCCAAACACCTTGCCGTCGGCCCATTCCTCGCCTCGACTCTCGGCGCCAGGGTGGCCGCCGCCACCGGTCATCAGGAACTCGCCGGCCGGATCGGTGAGGGCAGTGCGATGATCGGACTCGCAGAACTCCGCGGGGAGGGGGAGATCGGAGCCGACGGCTTCAAGGGATCCTTCGACCTTCTGGACTGTGCCGGCTGCAGCCACGCACTGCTCGTGACCCGTGAGGGCGCCGCACTCGCCGAGCTGGCCGAGTTCGGGGACATCACCGAGTCCGAATCCGTCGATCCGGGAACCCGACTGTCGGGGGCGACGGTGTCGTCCGGCCGGGTCAGCGCCTGGCTCCCGGCGGAGTCGGACTGGATCTGGGGGCGCGCTCAGATCCTGGATTCGGCGTACCTCGCCGGCCTGGCGGACGCGATCACCGAGCTCTGCACCGAGCATGCGAAGACCCGCGAACAGTTCGGCCGGCCGATCGGGGTGCACCAGGCCGTGAAACACGCCATCGTGGACATGGCCGTCCGCGCCGAATCCGCGTCGTCGCAGACGTTCTTCGCAGCGGCGGCGTTCAAAGCAGGTCGCCCCGACACCGAGTTCCAGATCCTCGCGGCCAAGACCGTCGCGGCCGAGGCCGCGATCAGCAACGGCGGCGCGAGCATTCAGGTGCACGGCGGAATGGGCTACACCTACGAGCACGATGCCCATCTCTATCTGAAGCGGGCCATCGTCTACAAGCAGCTGTTCGCAAGCGCATCCGATGTGCTCGCAGACCTGCTCGATCTGGAGGCAGCACAGTGAATCGCAAGGTGGCCATCGCCGGCATCGCACTATCCGATGTGGGCAGGGTCGATACCAAGAACGCCTACGAGCTCATCGCGCAGGCCAGTCGTCGGGCGCTGGCCGAGACCGGCCTCACTCCGGCTGATATCGACGGTCTGGCATCGACGAGTCAAGGCACGCTCCCTCCGACCGACGTCGGCGAATACCTTGGCCTCAAGCCGCGCTGGATCGATTCGACCTCCGTCGGCGGGGCGTCCTGGGAGGTCATGGTCTCGCACGCGACCGACGCGATTGCCGCGGGGCATGCTGACGTGGTCCTGCTGACCTACGGATCCACCGCGCGTGCCGACATCCGGAAGGGGCTACGCGGAGCCAACATCAACTGGGGCGCCCGTGGTCCACTCCAATGGGACGCACCGTACGGACACACGCTGATCTCCAAGTACGCGATGGCCGCCCGTCGTCACATGCACCAGTACGGGACGACGATCGAGCAACTCGCGGAGGTCGCGGTGTCGGCGAGATTCAACGCCGCTGAGAACCCCGAGGCCATGTACCGGGACCCGATCACCGTCGACGACGTGCTCTCCGGGCCGATGATCGCCGACCCGTTCACCAAACTGCACTGCTGCATCCGCTCCGACGGCGGTGCGGCGGTCATTCTGGTCGCCGAAGATCGAGTACCCGACCTCAAGTCGGCCCCGGTATGGGTCCTGGGTTCGGCGGATGCCACCTCCCATATGCTGACCAGCCAGTGGGAGGACATGACCGTCGGACCCGCCGCAGTGACCGGGCCCCTCGCCTTCCAGCGAGCGGGACTCACTCCCGCCGACGTCGACGTGGCGGAGATCTACGATGCATTCACGTACATGCTCTTGCTGACTCTCGAGGATCTCGGGTTCTGCGGAAAGGGCGAAGGCGGAGCCTTCGTGGCAGAGCAGAATCTCCGCCTCGGAGGTGGACTGCCTACCAACACCGACGGCGGCGGCCTCTCAGCCTGCCACCCCGGCCAGCGCGGGCTGTTTCTCCTCGTCGAAGCCGCCCGACAGTTGCGGGGCGAAAGCGGTGCCCGGCAGGTTCCGGACGCAAAGATCGCCTGTGTCAGCGGGACCGGAGGCTGGTTCTGCTCGAGTGGAACCGTCCTGCTCGGCTCGGAGAAACCGTGAACGCTGCGGCTCCGGCCACCAGTGAGAACACACCACCCCTGGCCGACACTTTCGCGAACACCCGGGAACTGCTGGAGGCGGCCGCAAGGGTCCATGGTGACAGGGACGCGTACGTCGAGCCCGGGTCGCGGGTTTCGTTTGCGCAGTGGGTGTCCCAGGCGCGTGCGGTGGCTGCCCGTTTTGCGGCAGCGGGAGTCGGCAAGGGAGACGTGGTCACGCTACTTCTCCCCTCGGGAATCGACTACGCCACCTGCTATGCCGCCGCAGCGATGCTCGGCGCCGTCACCACTGGGGTCAACGGACGGCTCGGTCCCACGGAGGTCAACTCCATTCTGCGGGTGTCGGCACCGGCTCTCGTCGTCCACGGAACCCAGTCACCGCCGGAATCCGAGGCGCCATCGGTCGGGGTCGACGAACTGCGGACCTGGTACTCGGACTCCGGTGAACCGCCGGTGGTCGACGTCGACCGCGGCGACCCGGTGGCGATCATCTTCAGCAGCGGGACCACCGGTCTGCCCAAAGGCGCCTGGTTCGACGCCGACAACCTCGCCGCCTCAGCACGTGCGGCGGGCATCATGAGTTCGCCGTATGACCGTCGGATGACGTCGACGCCGTTCTCCCACGCCGGCTACATGTCGAAGCTGTGGGACCAACTGTTGTGGGGCACTGCGCTCATCATCCCGCCCGCGCCTTGGACGGCGGCCGGTATGGCGCGCACCCTGGCCGACGAGCGGGTGACGGTCGGCGGCGGGGTGCCGACCCAGTGGGCCAAGCTGCTCGAACAACCCGGGCTCGATCGAAGCTCCTTCCCCCACCTCCGGGTCGGAGTCGTCGCCACCGCGCCCGCGTCGCCTGAACTGGTTGAGGCTACCGCCGAACTCATCGGTGTACCGCTGGTCGTCCGGTACGCCATGACCGAGTCCCCGACGGTGTGCGGAACCGAGCCCGACGATCCACCCGAGGTGCAGTGCCGAACCGTGGGTCGTCCGCAGTATGGGATGACTGTGGAGGTCATCGACGATGCGGGGAGCGTTCTCGGCTCCGGCGCAGTCGGCCGGGTCCGTATCAAGGGCGAGTGCGTGATGCGCGGCTACTGGCACGACGAGGAACTCTCGGCCGCCGCATTCGACTCCGATGGCTTCTTGCTGACCGGGGACCTCGGTATGTTCACGCCGGAGGGCAACCTCGTGCTCGCCGGCCGGGCCAACGACATGTACATACGCGGCGGCTTCAACGTCCACCCTGTCGAGGTAGAACAAGTCATCGCCCGGCATCCGGCGGTTCGCGACGCCGCCGTCGTCGGATACAGCGCCCCGGTGATCGGTGAGATCGGTGTCGCCTTCGTGGTACCTGCGGATCCCCTCCAGCCGCCCACGCTGAACGACCTACGTGCGTGGACCGCATCGTTGGTCGCCGACTACAAGGCTCCCGACCACCTGGTGGTAGTCGACACTATTCCTCAGACGGCAATGGCCAAGACCGATCGGAAGCGTCTGCGCGAACTGGCCGCCGCGCATCCACCACCACCGCGGCGCGCCCCGACGCTCCCCCTGATCGATCAACTGGTCAACCTGCGCGACGTCGGCGGGCTTCCGCTCGTCGACGGAGGACAGTGCCTCCCCGGAGTCCTCTACCGGGGCGACGCCCCGCACGTCGATGACGTCGCGCCGGCGAACGTCCCCAGCTGGCCGCCCGGCACCGTCGTCGACCTGCGCGGTGCCGCGGAACGCGAACGAAGCGGATTCGATTGGGGTAAGCGCACGGTGCTGCATGCCCTTCCACTCAACGACGCCGCCGCGCCCGGTCAAGCTCTGCCGCCCGATCTGCGCTCCCTGTATCGGTCGACGCTGGAGACCAAGGCCGACCGAACGGCCCGCATTCTGCAGATCGTCGCGCACGCCGAAGGCCCCGTCCTGGTGCACTGCACCGCGGGCAAGGACCGGACCGGTCTGGTCGTGGCCGCACTGCTGCTCGCGGCCGGTGTCCAACCCGCCGCGGTCCGCGACGACTACCTCGTCACCACCGCCAACATGGCGCGACTACGCGAACGATGGAAGGCCAAGGGAGCGAACTCGGGACCGCGGACCACGCTGCCGCCCAGTTGGCTGACCGCACCGCCCGAGGCCATAAACGAGGTCATCGACTACTTGCTCGGATGGCCCGGCGGCGTGGACGGTTGGTTCAGCGATGCCGGCGCCTCAGAAACCGATCTCCACGCCTGGCGACACCGACTTACACTCGGCGACAAGCCCTGAACAGCCCCTCACCCCTAGGAGACCCACATGCGAATCCACATCGCCCTCGACGAATGCGAAGGGCACGGAATGTGCGCCCTGCACGAGCCGGACCTGTACGAACTCGATGATGACGGCTTCGCCGCCAACGCCGATTTCACCGTTCCCCCGGGGATGGAGGCGGCCGCACGAAACGGTGCGAGCCGCTGTCCGATGAGCGCCATCAAGGTCCTCGAGGACTGATCGATCACGATTCTCGGCCTCGCTCATGCACCTTGAGCGATGAGCCGCATTCGTGCACGGCGTGGCGTGAATCTACACAGTTCGTGGCCGACTGATTCGCGCAGCGCGTCGACGGCTGCCGCATGCACGGGAAGCGCGACGGTTTTCCCGCGGGTCCGACCGATTCCTTGACGGCGTGATCTGGCTCATACTAGTGTATGAAGTGTCAGATACGCCACGTAGCGGCTTGTCCAGACCAGAGCAGCTATGCCATTTTCCTTCTGTGCGCAGCAAATACGCCGAGAACGCTGCTCGACTCTAGACGTCACCCTGTCAGAATCGAGGATGCCACGGATACTCACGAACCGCCTCGGAGAACTGACCCGAAGGCTGCACCAGAGGAAGAGCGCCTGGCTCTGCAGATAGAAGAGTTGGTCGGCGGGACGGTCACGGCTTTGGAACGCCAGGCCCGTTGGCGGAAGGCGTGGTATGCGACCGTCGAACGGGACGGCGACGAGATCCCCATCTACGTACGCGGCGACAAGCAAATCGATGCCGAGCCGTTCCCGGGGCTCGACCGCGAGGCGGCAATCCTCACGGCACTCGAGGCCGGCGGGATCAGGGTGCCACATGTTTATGGAATGTCCACCGATCCTGTCGGCATCATCATGGACCGAGTCCCCGGAACGCGGGACATCGCAGAGGCGGTCGATGACGCCCAGCGGGAGTCGATCGCGGAGCAGTACATCGATGAACTCGCCGCGATCCATCGCCTCGATCTCCAGCCCTTCATCGATGCCGGAATCACGGTGCCGGACAGTGCCGAAGGTATCGCTCTCGCGTACGTAGATGCCAACGAAAAGCTGTACCGTCGTACTAAGACCGGACCGGAACCGCTTGTCGAGTTCGCGCTTCGCTGGGTCCGGCGACACGTCCCGCAGGGCCGGCGGCGGCCGGCATTCATCCTCGCCGACACCGGGCAGTTCCTCTATGTCGATGGCAAGATCACCTGCGTCTACGATCTCGAAGCCGCACACGTCGGTGACCCGCTGTTCGATCTGGCTTCGCTGCGGACCAGAGCGGGCACGGAACCGCTCGGAGCTGACATCGCCCATCTGGTGAGACGCTACGAAGAGGCAACGGGCGAGGCCGTCGATCCAGGGGGTGCTCAGCTTCTACACTGCCGCCTTCATGCTGACCGCGGTCAGTTCGCTCAGTGGCCCACTGTCGAATCTCGCGCCCCATGACCTACCGGCGGAGTACCTTCAATGGGACCTGATGACCCGCCGCGCCGTGCTGTGGGCAATCGCCGAGGTCGTCGGCATCGACATCGAGCCGGCAGCCCCCGTAACACCGCCATCGGGGTACTACTCTCGCGTGACCAAGGTTCTCGAGGGCACGATCACCCGCATGACACCATCGAGTCCCACCGACGAAGCGAATCGCGATGCGGCAATCGCACTGTCTCAGTGGGCAGGAGCACTCATCGCCGTGGGGCGTGAGAATGCTGCCCGCGATCTCGACCGGCTCAGCGAGATCCTCGGCCATCGCCCCACAGACTGGCGACAAGCCGATCAAGAACTCGAACAGTTCGTGATGAGCGCCGGTCCCGAGCACGACGAGAAGCTGCTGGCCTACTTCATCGCACAGACAGAGGACCGTGTTGCGGAGGCGGTTTCCGCAAGATCCCGACTCGACCACTACGCCCTCAAACCTGTCGAGATCTAGTGCCGGGTGGATTTCGCATGAAAGAAGGAGCTGAGTCCACTACCGCCACCGAGAGTTCGGTGCAGGTGCGCTTCCACAACCCCAACGTGCAAAGAGGTTAGCCATGCTCGTGACATCGAATTCTGTGAGTTCATCCGGTTTCGCCGACCACACCGGATGGAGCATCAAGCCACATGGCGCCTGCAAGGGCGAGCACTGCGTGCCACTGCCTCACGAAGTGCATATCGAGGACGGCGGGCTCGATGTCGCCATCCTGGCCGAGCGTCTGGGGATGCCCCTCGTCCGTGATGACGAGCGCGGGGTCGCAGCCCTCGGGCCGGAGTCCGCGGTGACCGGCCGGATGCT
>NZ_BCWU01000014.1 GCF_001592365.1 Gordonia hydrophobica NBRC 16057 | reverse complement strand
GCGCTGGTTCCTCCGGACTCAGCTGGCGATGACACCCGTCGCCAGGAGTGCGATGACCAGCAGGCCGAGCGCGATGCGGTAGCCGGCGAACCAGCTCATGGAGTGGTGGGAGACGAACTTGAGCAGCCAGGCGATCGAGGCGTAGCCGAGCAGGAACGCGACGACGGTCGCGACCAGGATCTGCGGACCGGTCGCGGCGAGGCCCTCGCCCGCGGGCTCGAAGACGTCCTTCAGGCTGAACAGACCGGAGGCCAGCACCGCGGGGATGGCGATGAGGAACGAGAATCGGAAGGCGGCTTCGCGTTCTAGTCCGACGAACAGACCAGCGCTCGCGGTGGCACCGGAGCGGGAGACGCCGGGGATGAGCGCGAGGCACTGTGCCGCGCCCATGATGAGCGCATCGCGACCGGTGATCTTCTCGAGCGGCCGTGCTCGGTTTCCGAAACGCTCCGCGGCGATGAACACGAACGAGAACGCGATCAGCATGATGGCGACGAGCCAGAGGTTGCGCCCGGCCGTGCGGATCTGGTCCTTGAACAGGAATCCGAGCAGTCCGATCGGGATGGTGGCCAGAATCACGTACCAGCCCACGCGATAGTCCAGTCCCCGCTTGTCGGCGTCGCGCAGGCCGGTGAACCAGGCGAGGATGATCCGCCAGATGTCCTTAGCGAAGAACAGCAGCACCGCGAGTTCGGTTCCCAGCTGCGTGACCGCGGTGAACGAGGCTCCCGCGTCGTCGCCGAACCAGATCTCCGACACGATCCGCAGGTGCCCCGACGACGAGATCGGGAGGAATTCGGTCAGGCCCTGGACGCCGCCGAGCACGATCGCCTGCAGCCATGTCATGGTCTCGTTCACGGTGGGAGATGCTACCCATCGGCCGGGTCACACTTCCCGATCGCGCAAGATGGTGTCATGCGTGCGCGAACCCGATTCACCGCCCTGCTCGTGGCCGTGGCCACCGCTTCCGCCCTCACCGCCTGCGGTCAGTCTGACGACGGGCCCAAAGAGAACGTGCCGACAGTCACACCGGCGACGGCTGCGGAATCGCCCATGTCCGACGCGACGCCTGCGGGCACCGTCGTCGTCGCGCTGCCGGCGAAGGCGATCGTCGTCGGGCACGGTGCCGGGGCCAAGACGGCGATCCTCTCGAACGACGGCACGCGCGTTCAACTCTTCGCGGCCCCGGGCGCCATGGACGCTCCGGCGCCGATCACGGTGACCGTTCCTGCGCTCGGCGCCATCGCCGCCGTCGGGAACGGGTTCGTCGGCGCGGGCACGGACGGCCTGGTCCGGATCGACGCCAATGGTGGTGTGACCGAGCAGAAGGCCGAGTTGGGCGGGGTGCTCTCCCTCGCGGTGACCGACGATCAGCGGGTCCTCGTCGGCACCGACCGCGGACACGTCCTCGTCCTGGATTCGGCGGGCACGGTGAAGCGCGACATCGGCGGTTTCGTCCGCGTCGACAGCATCACCGTCGCACCGGCGTCGGCCGGTGATCGCGCCGGACAGGTGGTCGTCCTGGACCGCGCCCAGTCGGCCGTCACCCCGATCGACATCGACACCGGTGAACTCAAGGCCGCACTCCGGGCGGGCGACGGCGCCACGGTGTCGACGGTCGACCAGTACGGCCGCGTCCTGGTGTCCGGCACCCGGAACGACGAGGTCTACGCGTTCTACGGACAGCCGATCGTGATGCGCCTGCGCGCCCCCGTTCCCGCCAGTCCGTATGCGATCGCCTACGACGGCCGCTCGGACACCCTGTGGGTCGCGAGCACCGCGAGCGATGTGATCACCGGATACGACGTCTCCTCCGGAGAGGCACTCGAGCGCCATCGGATCACCAGCGTCCCGCAGGTCACCGCCATGACCGTCACCGATGCCGGGGATCTGCTGGCCGTGTCCGGCCGGGACGGTGCGCTGCAGGTGGTCTTCCCGAACGACGTCCGGTGACGTTCTCCCCCCAACCCACTCCAGAGACGAAGGCCCGCCGATGCTGAGCACTCTCAACCGCATCTTCTACCCCATCGTCCTCAAGGCGATGTTCCGAGTGTCACCGGAGAAGATCCACACCGTTCTCGCGACCGTGATCAGCCGCTGCGGCGCAGCGCCCGGTCTCCGGCAGCTGATGGCGAAGCTGTTCAGCGTGCAGGACCCCGTGCTGGCGAACGACGTGTTCGGGGTGAGGTTCCCCGCGCCGATCGGTCTCGCCGCAGGCTTCGACAAATCGGCGTCGGCCGTCAACGCCTGGGGGCAGATGGGCTTCGGGTTCGCCGAGATCGGCACCATCACCGGTCAGGCGCAGCCCGGCAATCCGGCGCCGCGCCTGTTCCGGCTGCCCGCCGACCGCGCCCTGATCAATCGCATGGGATTCAACAACCCGGGCGCCGACGCCGCCGCCCCCAAGCTGACCGCGCCGCGACCGGGGCCGATCCGCGTGCCGATCGGCGCCAACATCGGCAAGACGAAGGTCGTGCCGGTCGAGGAGGCCGTCGCCGATTACCGTCACAGCGCCCAGACGCTGGGACCATTGGCCGACTTCGTCGTCGTGAACGTGAGCTCCCCCAATACCCCCGGACTGCGCGATCTGCAGGCCGTGGACTCGCTGCGTCCGATCTTGGCGACGGTCCTCGAGGTGGCGCAGAAACCGGTCCTGGTGAAGATCGCTCCCGATCTGTCCGACGACGACGTCGACGCCGTCGCCGATCTGGCGGTGGAGCTCGGCCTGGCCGGAATCGTCGCCACCAACACCACCGTCCGACGCGACGGTCTGGCGACTCCGGCCACCGAGGTGGCGGCGATGGGCGCGGGCGGGCTGTCCGGCCCGGCCGTCGCCGATCGTTCGCTGGAGGTGCTCACTCGCCTGTACGGACGTGTCGGCGGCAGGGTGGCGCTGGTGAGCGTCGGCGGCATCGAGACCGTCGATCAGGCGTGGGAACGCATCTGCGCGGGCGCAGACCTCCTGCAGGTCTACACCGGCTTCATTTACGGCGGCCCGGTGTGGCTGCGAGAGCTGCACGAGGGTCTCGCGGCCAGAGTGCGTGCTGAGGGGTTCGCGTCGATTCGCGACGCGGTCGGTTCCGCGGCCTGACCGCCGCGTCGACGCGCACTCGCGGCGGCGAGCAGCACTCGCCGCCGCAAGTGTGGTCCTACTCGGACGGCTGCTCGTAGATGCCAGTCAGGACACCGCGCGCGATGGCGCGCGAGAACAGGTTGAATCCGAGGAAGCCGGGCGTCGCGGCCGCGGGCAGCTCCAGGGACTCCACGTCCACGGCATGGACCGCGAACAGGTAGCGGTGCGGGCCGTGTCCGGGAGGCGGGCCCGCACCGACGAACTGCTTGAGACTGGCGTCGTTGCCGAGGGTCACCGCGCCCGCGGGCAGGTCCGCCGACCCGGGGCTGCCCGCGCCGGTCGCCAACGACGTGATGGACGCCGGAATGTCGGCCACCGCCCAGTGCCAGAAGCCCGATCCGGTCGGTGCGTCCGGGTCGAAGCAGGTCACCACGAAGCTCTTGGTCTCGGCGGGAAAGCCCGACCAGCTCAACTGGGGCGAGACGTCGTCGCCCCCGGCGCCGAAGATCCCGGACACCTGCGGCATGGGCAGCGTCTGTCCTTCGGCGAAGTCGCTGGAGGTGACCGTGATCTCGGGGAGCGGCGGTAACGCCTCGTACGGATGATAGGTCGTCACAATCGGGTCCTTTCGACGATTCACACTCTGCCGTCGACGTCAGCAGTTGGTGAGGAAATGCTCGAAAACTTTGGTGCCGAACAGAATCGAGTCTACGGGCACCCGCTCGTCCACACCGTGGAAGAGCGCGGCGAAGTCCAGGTCCGGCGGCAGCTGCAACGGGGCGAAGCCGAAGCAGCGGATGCCGAGCTTGGCGAACGCCTTCGCGTCGGTGCCGCCGGACAGCATGTACGGGACGGTGCGTCCGTCGGGGTCGTGGGCGAGGATCGCGCCGTTCATCGCGTCCACCAGATCCCCGTCGAAGGTGGTCTCATACGCGTCGAGGTGAGTGATCCACTCGCGCTTCACCTTCGGGCCGATGAGCTCGTCGATGGTCTTCTCGAACTCGGCCTGCCGTCCGGGCAGCACGCGGCAGTCGATGACCGCCTCCGCGTGTTGCGGAATCACGTTGGCCTTATAGCCGGCGGAGAGCATCGTCGGGTTGGCCGTGTCGCGCAAGGTGGCACCGATGATGCGTGCGAGGTTGCCGATCTTGAACAGTGCCGACTCCAGATCCGGGGTCTGCGGGCTGAAGTCCAGGCCCGTCTCCTCCGAGAGCGCGGCGAGGAACTCGCGCACCGAATCGGCCATCACCAGCGGGAACGTGTGCGCGCCGATCCGAGCGACGGCGGCCGCGATCTCGGTGACCGCGTTCTCCGCGGCCAGGAACGAGCCGTGGCCCGCGGCGGCGTCGCAGGTCAGTTTCATCCACGACAGCCCCTTCTCTGCGGTCTCGACGAGGTACAGCCGGCGGACGCCGCCGTCGGGCCGGTCGACGGTCAGCGAGAATCCGCCGACCTCGCCGACGGCCTCGGTGACGCCGTCGAAGAGGTCCGGTCGGTGCTCCACCAGCCACTGCGACCCCCACTTGCCGCCGGCCTCCTCGTCGGCGAGGAAGGCGAACACGATGTCGCGCGGCGGCACGGTGCCGTCCCGTTTGAGCTGTCGGGCCAGCGCGAGGACCATGCCCGCCATGTCTTTCATGTCGACGGCGCCGCGACCCCAGATGTAGCCGTCCCGAACCGCGCCGGAGAACGGGTGGACGCTCCAGTCCTCGGCTTCGGCCGGAACCACGTCGAGGTGGACGTGGATCAGGAGGGCGCCGCGGTGCGGGTCGCGTCCGGGCAGGCGGGTGAAGACGTTGCCGCGTCCCGGCATGCCGGATTCGACGTACTCGGTCGGGTACCCGACCTCCTCGAGCCGCGATGCGACCCAGCGGGCACAGTCCGCCTCTCCCTTGGTGGTCGTCGGCTCCCCCGTGTTCGACGTATCGAACTGGATGAGACGGCTGACCAGATCCACTACTTCATCGGTTGCGCGCAAGGCTGTCACCTCTTCATTCGTAGGGGATTTGGGATACGGGGGCAACCTTGGTTATTGTTATGCGGCACCCGCCGAGCGGGTGCGCACAATTGAACGAGTCCGAGTGGCGGAATGGCAGACGCGCTAGCTTGAGGTGCTAGTGTCCTATTAACGGACGTGGGGGTTCAAGTCCCCCCTCGGACACCGCAGAATCGAAGCCCTTCATCGACGTGATCGATGGAGGGCTTCGCTCGTCTTCTCAGGGGACGTCGATGCCGACGAGACCGGGAACCAGACTGATCGTGACCGGCGGCCGCCGGTGTTGTTCGCGCATCACGGAGACGGTGGCGACTACGCGGCCCGCACCGGTGGGTGCGACGGCGGCGGTCGGCAGGGATGCCGGATAGCGGCGCGCCGGATCGGTGCCGGGCCGGGCGACGGTGCGCCAGTGGCGCAGATTCACCCGCCCGCTCTTTCCGGTGCGGAGATTGCGCCAGGAGACCGTCAGATACCGAGACGACACCTGCGCGTTCCACGGAACGACGTCGGCGACCCAGAAGTCGACGGCCGCGGGTGGAGCCGGATACTGCATGGTGTGAATCGCGGGTCGAGCGCGCACGGTCACCTGCTGGAACGGTCCGCCGGGCACACTGCCCGGTCCGATCTCCAGTCCCCCGACGACGGGCGTGGACACCGTCAGATAGGCGGGCACCTGCGAGGCGGGATGCGCCCGAACGGGCGCCGCCTGTGCGGGTGCGGCGGTGCCGACGGGAACGAGGACGGATGCTGCGGCCAGGGCGACGAACAGTCGGTTGCGGTGCGATGTCATCACGGCGTCGGTACGCGGTCTCCCGCGCGCGGTCGAGGGATCCTGTTGGAGTGATTATCGTCACCGTGCCGCACGATGTTAGCCGCGCCCGGATCACAGCCAGCGGTAGCGGTTCTCGGGTCGCCCGCGTCCGCCGTAATCGGGAACCCGTTCGCAGACGCGGTCGTCGACCAGCCGTTCCAGGTAACGCCACGCGGTCACCCGGGAGATCCCTGCGCGGCGCGCGATCTCGCCGGCGCTCAACGTGTCGCTCGACTCCCGCAGCACGGCGGTGATCCGCTCCAGTGTCGGCCCCGCGATTCCCTTCGGCGTGGCGGGACCGTCCGTCGGCTTACGCAGTGCCGCGAAGGCGGAGTCCACCTGGCTCTGCTCGACGTCGCCGCTGCCCAGGACCCGCCGATACTCCCGATAGCTCGACAGCTTCGCGGAGAACGCGGCGAACGTGAACGGTTTGATCAAGTACTGCAGCGCCCCGTGCGCAACGGCGGTCCGCACGGTGTCGATGTCGCGTGCCGACGTCACCACGATCACGTCCGGACGAGGCGTCACACCGGCGATCGCTGCGGTCACGTCCAGGCCGCTCATGTCTGGCAGCCCGATGTCGACGAGGGCGAGGTCCACCGGCGCGGGACCGGCGGCAGCACGACGAACGACGTCGATCGCCCCGGCACCGGTGCCGACGGTCGTCAAGACGTCGAATCCGCTGATCCGAGCGACGTACTCCGCGTGCGCCGCGGCGATCGACGGTTGGTCGTCGACGATCAGTACCCGAATGCTCATCGAAGCTCCTCACGCCTGCCGCACGGACGGCACCGACAACTCCACCGTCGACGGATTCCGCCGTGCTTCAAGTGTGCCGTCCCGACGCGCCGCGATCTGGTCGACGAGAGCGAGCCCGAGCCCGCGTCCGTGGACGACGCCGGTCGACGGCTTGCTGGAGTGACCGCGCACCCGCGCGCGGGCGAATTCCTCGGCGGACATGCCCGGACCGCTGTCCTGGATCCGCACCGCCCAGCGTCCGCTGCCGTCGGGACCTGCGTCGATCTCCACCCAGCCGTCGGCTCCGGCGGCGTCGATCGCGTTGTCGACGAGGTTGCCGATCACGGTGAGCAGCTCGGCCGTCGTCAGCGGTCCGCCGAGCAGCGCCGCAGACTCGCCCAGGGTCAGCTCGACGCCTGCGGTCGCGGCTTCAGTGGCCTTCGCCGCGAGGAGCGCGGTCAGCTCCGGCGGCGCCGCGGGCGGAAGTCGGTCGAGCAGGCTCGCCGACGCCGCGAACTGGGTCGTCGCCCACTCCACCGCCTCGGCCCGTCGGTCCAATTCGATCATCGTCACCAGTGTGTGCAGGCGGTTCGCGTGTTCGTGTGCCTGCGAGCTCAGGGCACTCGCGAGTGAGCGGACCGCGTCGAGTTCGCCGAGGACGTCTTGGAGTTCGGTCCGGTCGCGGACGGTCAGCACGGTGCCGATGCGCTTGCCGTCCACGCTGACCGGTTGTCGGTTCGCCACCAGGACGCGGCCCCCGCCCGCGTGCAGTTCGTCCACGAGGTCGGTGTCGCCGCGCAGGGACGGCGGGAGGTCGCTGCGCAACACCGGTCCCGTGGGCAGTGCGAGAAGGCGGCGGGCTTCGTCGTTGACCACCGCCGCCGGACCGTCGGGCGCGGCGTCGTCGAAGACGATCATCCCCTCGGCCAGCGCGTGCAGGACCGCGTCGTGATGTTCGTAGAGTTCGCGCAGTGCGGTGGGCGTGAGGCCCAGCGTCTGCGTTCGCAGTCGGCGTGCGATCAGCAGGGAGATCCCACCCGCGACCAGCAGCCCCGCGGCCAGGACGGCGAGGAGCGTCGGCACGCGGCCGCGGACCTGGTCGGTGAGGCGTTCGCGCGTCACGCCCGCGGCGACGAGGCCGAGCAGCCGACCGTCCTCGGCATACACCGGGGTGACCGTGCGAATGGACGGCCCGAGCGAGCCCGTGTACGTCTCGGTGAAGGTCTCTCCGCGCAGTGCGGGCCCGATGTCGCCGGTGAACGTGCCGCCGATCCGACTGGTGTCCGCGTGGGTGTAGCGCGTCCGGTCCGGCGCCATCACGACGATGAAGTCCAGTCCCGCTGCGCGGGTGATGGTGTCGGTGACCGGGAGCAGCACCGCCGTGGGATCGGGACTGGTGAGCGCGGCGATCGTCGACGGCGCCTGCGCGACGGCCACGGCGACCGCGGTGGTCCGCTCACGGGCGTGCTCGTCGGTCGTCGCGCGGTCGTGCCAGACGGTCAGGACACCGCCGAGCACGGCGACGCCGATCAACAGCGCCATCAGCGCGGCGAAGACCTGCGCGGCGACCGACGGCCGCCACCGCGGCCGCGGTACCCGAAGCCTGCGCACAGCACTCCCTCCTCGTGTCTGCCTTCTATCCCTGCATCGATCTTCTCCCGCCTCGACGGTGTTCCGACCCGAAGCGGTCATGTACAGAATGAACACAAGAGTGCTGCGCGTCACACGGTCGCCGATGATTCTGGTGTTCGGTCCCCCACGAGTCGAAGGAGACACCGTGTCAACGACGCTTCACACCGGATCCCGTCCGCCCCACACCAAGCGGAAGCGAGATCGCACTCATCTGCTGTACATGGCGGTCGTGGTCGCGGTGATCGGCGGCGTGGCGATCGGCCTCATCTGGCCGGAGTTCGCCAAGGACCTGAAGCCGCTCGGCGAGATCTTCGTCGATCTGATCAAGATGATGATCTCGCCGGTGATCTTCTGCACGATCGTCCTCGGCATCGGATCGGTGCGCCAGGCCGCGAGCGTCGGCAGAATCGGCGGTCTCGCCCTCGCCTACTTCATCGGCATGTCGGCGTTCGCGCTCGGCATCGGCGTCCTGGTCGGCAACCTGCTGAAGCCGGGAACCGGACTGCACATCACCGGCGACGGTTCGGGCACCGGATCGCGGCTCGTCGAGCAGGCGCACGAGGGCAGCGGGACGTGGGGCTTCATCAGCGGCATCGTCCCGGAGTCCATGCTGTCCGCACTGACCTCCGGCAACGTGCTGCAGACGTTGTTCATCGCACTGCTCGTCGGGTTCGCGCTGCAGGCGATCGGCGGAGCAGGTGCTCCCATCCTGCGTGGCGTCGAACTGATCCAGAAGCTGGTCTTCCGCGTGCTGGTGATGATCCTGTGGCTGGCCCCGATCGGTGCTCTCGGTGCGATGGCCGCGGTGGTCGGCGCAACGGGATTCGACGCGGTCAAACAGTTGGGACTGCTGATGGTGGCCTTCTACGTCACCTGCTTCCTGTTCGTGTTCGTGATCCTCGGCCTGGTGCTCAAACTCGTCGCCAAGCTGTCCGTGTTCAAACTGGCCCGGTACCTGGCGCGCGAATACCTGCTGATCGTCGCGACCTCGTCGAGCGAAGCCGCCCTGCCGCGCCTGATCGCGAAGATGGAGCACGTGGGCGTCGAGAAGAGCACCGTCGGCATCGTGGTGCCCACCGGGTACTCGTTCAATCTCGACGGCACGGCCATCTATCTGACGATGGCGTCGCTGTTCATCGCCGACGCCATGGGCGCTCCGCTGAACTACGGTGAGCAGTTCTCGCTGCTCCTGTTCATGATGATCGCGTCGAAGGGCGCCGCAGGCGTGACCGGTGCCGGGCTGGCGACGCTCGCCGGCGGACTGGCGAGTCACCGGCCCGAGCTCGTCAACGGCATCGACGTGATCGTCGGCATCGACCGCTTCATGTCCGAGGCACGCGCGCTCACCAACTTCTCCGGCAACGCCATCGCCACCCTCGTCATCGGCACGTGGACCAAGACCGTCGACCACGACCGCGCCGTGCGCGTGCTGAGCGGCAAGGAGCCGTTCGACGAGACCACGATGCTCGACGACGAACGGACCGATGACGCCGAGCTCGATGACACTCCGACCGACAGCGGGCAAACCGACGGTGGCGAGACCCCGTCGGCGACCACCGACCTGCCGGTTCGGGAACTGCAGGCATCGCTCGTCTAGTGCGTCGGCCTGATCAGCCACCGATCAAGTTCTAAGACTTGACGAGGCGATCCGGTAGCGCGTCAGAATCCCGCGGCGTCGACGATCTGCTCGGCGGCGAGCGCAGGCGTCAGACTTCCGTCCAGGACGCCGGTCTCCACCTCGCGGCGGACGCGCCGGACGTCGGGATCCTCATCGAGTTTGTTGAGCATGGCCTCCCGGACCATCGTCCACATCCAGTCCACCTGCTGCTGAGCGCGTCGTTTGGTGAACTCCCCCGCCTCGGTGAGTGTTTCGCGATGCTTCTCGATGGTCTCCCAGTACCTGTCGACACCGGTGTTCTCGATCGCGCTCATCGTCAGCACCGGCGGGTGCCACAGCGCGTCGTGCGGATAGATCAAGCCGAGTGCGTTGCGGAGTTCCCGGGCCGCTCCCCTGGCCTCGTTGACGTGCTTACCGTCGGCCTTGTTGACGACGACGATCTCGGCGAGCTCCAGCACACCCTTCTTGATGCCCTGCAGCGAGTCGCCGGTGCGCGCGAGCGTCAGGAACGTGAAGACGTCCACCATGCCTGCGACGCTGACCTCCGACTGGCCCACGCCGACGGTCTCGACCAGGACGACGTCGTATCCGGCCGCCTCCACGAGCACGATCGTCTCGCGCGTGGCCTTCGTGACACCGCCCAGCGTGCCCGAGCTCGGCGACGGCCGGACATACGCCTCCGGCGCCGCCGACAGCCGGCCCATGCGGGTCTTGTCGCCGAGGATCGAGCCCTTGGTACGGGTCGACGAGGGGTCGACGGCCAGCACCGCGACGCGATGCCCCTGCTCGATCAGGTACATGCCGAGCGCCTCGATGGTCGTCGACTTGCCGACGCCCGGCACACCGGTGATGCCGACGCGGAACGACTTCCCCGCGTGCGGCGTCAGGTTCAACAGCAACTGCTGCGCCGCGACCCGATGATCGGGTCGGACCGACTCGACGAGGGTGATCGCCCTGGCGAGCTGGGCACGGTTCCCGGAGAGGACGCCCTCGGTCAACGCCTCGACGTCGACCGGGCGACGAGCGGGGCGCGTCATTCGCCTGCGGCAGCCAGTTCCAGGCCCAGCTGATCGGCCAGCTTCCGGATCAAGTCCACCGCGCTGTCCGCGATCACCGTGCCCGGCGGGAAGATCGCCGCGGCCCCGGCCTCGTACAGGTCGTCGAAGTCGCCCGGAGGGATCACGCCGCCGACGACGATCATGATGTCCTCGCGCCCGACATCGGCCAGCGCCTTCTTGAGCGCCGGCACCAGCGTGAGGTGACCCGCCGCGAGCGACGAGACACCGACGACGTGCACGTCGTTGTCCGCGGCCTGCGTCGCGACCTCTTCCGGCGTCGCGAACAGCGGGCCCACGTCGACGTCGAACCCGAGGTCGGCGAACGCGGTGGCGATGACCTTCTGGCCGCGGTCGTGCCCGTCCTGGCCCATCTTCGCGACCAGCACGCGCGGACGACGGCCCTCGGCGTCGGCGAACGCGTCGACGACCGCCATGGCCTCGTCGATATTGCTCACGGAATCACCTGCCTCGTTGCGGTACACGCCGCTGATGGTCCGGATCTCGGCCTGGTGGCGACCGAAGACCTTCTCCATCGCGTCGGAGATCTCTCCGCCCGTGGCGCCTGCGCGCGCGGCGTTGATGGCCAGCGCCATCAGGTTGTTGTCCAGATCGCTGCCGCCGGCTTCGCCCGCGGCGCGGGTGAGATCGGCCAGCGCGGCGTCGACCGCCGACTGATCGCGCTCGGCACGGAGCTTGGCCAACTTGGCGAGCTGCTCGGCGCGGACCTTGGAGTTGTCGACCTTGAGGACCTCGATCTCCTCATCCTCGGCGACGCGGTACTTATTGACGCCGATCAGCGGCTGCTGCCCGGAGTCGATGCGCGCCTGGGTGCGCGCAGCGGCCTCCTCGATGCGCAGCTTCGGCAGGCCTTCGTTGATGGCCTGCGTCATGCCGCCGGCCTCTTCCACCTCCGCGATGTGCGCGCGGGCCTTCTCGGCGAGGTGGTGGGTGAGCCATTCGACGTAGTTCGACCCCGCCCAGGGGTCGATCGGCCGCGTGGTGCCCGATTCCTGCTGCAGCAGCAACTGGGTGTTGCGAGCGATGCGCGCCGAGAAATCCGTCGGCAGGGCGATCGCCTCGTCGAGCGCGTTGGTGTGCAGCGACTGCGTGTGACCCTGCGTCGCGGCCATGGCCTCGACGCAGGTCCGGGCGACGTTGTTGTAGACGTCCTGCGCGGTCAGCGACCAGCCCGACGTCTGCGAGTGCGTCCGCAGCGACAGGCTCTTGCTGTTCTTCGGGTCGAACTTCGCGACGAGCTCGCTCCACAGCAGGCGCGCGGCGCGCAGCTTGGCGACCTCCATGAAGAAGTTCATGCCGATGCCCCAGAAGAACGACAGCCGCGGCGCGAACTGATCGATGTCCAGTCCGGCCTCCAGGCCGGCGCGGATGTATTCGACGCCGTCGGCCAGGGTGTACGCGAGCTCCAGATCGGCCGTCGCTCCGGCCTCCTGGATGTGGTAACCCGAGATGGAGATGGAGTTGAACTTCGGCATCTTCTGACTGGTGTACGCGAAGATGTCCGAGATGATCCGCATCGACGGCGTCGGCGGATAGATGTAGGTGTTGCGGACCATGAACTCCTTCAGAATGTCGTTCTGAATGGTTCCGGCCAACTTCTCCGGCGGCACGCCCTGCTCTTCGGCGGCGACGACGTAGAGCGCGAGGATCGGCAGCACGGCGCCGTTCATCGTCATCGAGACCGAGACGCTGCCCAGGTCGATGCCGTCGAACAGCTGACGCATGTCCAGGATGGAGTCGATCGCCACACCGGCCATGCCGACGTCGCCCGCGACCCGCGGGTGGTCCGAGTCGTAGCCGCGGTGGGTGGCGAGGTCGAAGGCGACCGACAGGCCCTTCTGGCCCGCTGCGAGGTTGCGGCGGTAGAAGGCGTTCGATTCGGCAGCGGTCGAGAAGCCCGCGTACTGGCGAATGGTCCACGGCTGGTTGACGTACATCGTGGGGTACGGGCCGCGGATGAAGGGCGCGGCTCCGGGAATGGAGTCGAGCGGGTATCCGTCGTCGCCTGCCGCGACGGCGTCGCGGTCGGCGCGGGTGAAGACCGGCTGAACGTCGATCTGCTCGGGAGTGTTCCAGGTGACCTGCTCGGCGGTGTAGCCGTGCGCGGCGGCCAGCGGCTGCGTCTGGTCGGCTCCGGTACCGGCCGCGGCCGGTGCGGTGTCGCCGGTCAGGGCGACGTCGGCGAAACTCGGAATGGTCTTGTCGCTCATGCGGATGCGCTCCCGCCGTCGGTCAGGTGATCGAGAAGTTCAGTCAGGGTGGCTACGGCGTCGATGCCCACGCGGAGCGAGCCGTCGACCGGATCGGAGCCCTCCGGCCATTCGCGGTCAGGTCCGGCGAGTAGCACGCGGTCGATCCCTGCCGCACGCGCGGCGGCCAGCGCGGCCGGGCCGTCGGAGGCGTACCGCTTGCCTGTGCCGCACAGGACGGCGACGCTCACAGACTGTCCGGCGACGAGCGCGGCGATGCCATCGGGCTCGACCGGCCCCGGGTTCACCGCGGCGATGCCGCCCGCGGCGAGCAGGTTCGAGACGAAGGTGGTGCGGCCGTTGTGCTCGGCGACCGATCCGAGCGGGAGAAGCAGCACCGACGGGCGGGTGCCTGCAGCGTCGGCGCGATCGCGGAGCGCCTCGAACTGGCGGGCCACGCGTGCCAGCCGCGGGCTTGCGGTCGCGAGGTCGACGCTCGCGGCGGTCCCTTCCGGACGCGCGGCCTCCTCGAGGTTCGGGAACTCGCTGACACCGGTCAGCGGTGCCCGGCGATGCGCCACCTCCACATCGCGTGCGGCGAGGGATTCGGCGATCTGCTCACCGATCCAACCGTCGGCGACGGCGGCGGAGAAGCCACCGCGGCGCTCGACCTCGGTGAACAGGTCCCAAGCGGCGGCGGCGAGGTCGGCCGTCAGCGATTCGACGAACCACGAGCCGCCCGCGGGGTCGAGGACGCGGCCGAGGTTGGACTCCTCGAGCAGCAGTAATTGCGTGTTGCGGGCGATGCGCTGCGAGAACGACGCACTCGAGGTGCGCTCGTCGACGGGCAGCGCGGCGTCGTAGCCCAGGACGGTGACCTGGTCGGCGCCGCCGAGGCCCGCGCCGAACGCGGCGACGGTGGAGCGAAGCATGTTGACCCACGGATCGCGCTGGGTGAGCATCGCGAGGTCGGTCACCGCGTGGGTGACGGCGGCTCCGGCAGCAGGCTCGCCGAGCACGTCGGCGACCCGCGACCAGACCGTGCGCAGTGCACGCAGCTTGGCGATGCCTGCGAACTGATCGTCGTCGACCGAGATCGCGAAGGTGATCTGCGCCAGCGCCTGCTGAGTGCTGAGACCGGCCGCGACGAGATCACGGACGTGAGCGACGGCCGCGGCGACGGCGAAGCCGAGTTCCTGCGAGTTGCCTGCGCCCGCCTGGCTGAAGTCGGTGCCGTCGACGCGAAAGACGCGGACGCCTGCGGGAACGTCCGCGGCGAGCGCGGTGGCCTCTGCGGCGTCGACCGTCGCGCGTCCGGAATAGGCGGCGGTGTAGGGCGAGAGACCGAGGCTCTGAATGGTCGCGACGGTGGCGGGCGCGGCCTCCGGTGCGGCCGGAGCGGCGGCCCGGGCGGCGAGGTAGGCGCGTGCGACGGCGATGCCGTCGGCCCCGGCGTCCAGAGTGACCGGCATCAGATCGAGGTACACGCCGGACAGGACCGTCGCGACGTCGTCGGCCGAGAGCGCCCCGCCGAAGCGCAGCCACAGGCCGCTGGTGCCGTTGCCTGCGGCGTCGAGGATCTGCTCATTGACGGCCTCGGCAGTCGCAGGCCCGTCGCCGAATCGCTCGGTGACCCGCCACCCGACGTTGACGTCCCGGACGGGGTCGGCGCCGCGTACGAACGGGAACTGGCCGGGCAGTCCCGGTTCCGCGGTCTCGTCCTTGCGGGTGTACAGCGGGCGAACCACGGTGCCGTCGGCGGTGTGGGTCGAGAGCAACGCCTCCGGCGTGTCGGTCAGCTCGTCGACGGTCACCTTCCGCGACTTCGCCAGAACTCCGGCGGCCGCGTCGGACCATGTGCTGTACGCCTGCTGCAGGGCGTCGGCGCCGGGCTGCACCGCGTCGTCACTTGCCGTCATCGGCTCGCTTACCTCCATAGCTCGGGCATGACTTGTCGTCGTAGGGAACGATAACCGATCGTTCGGTCGGCCCAGGCTGCGGGATGTGATCCAACCCGTAAAATAGCGCGTTGTGCGCATCAATTCACGACGGTCGGAGGATCTGGCCGAGCAACCGGTGTCACTCGAACTCAACCATGACCAACCGAGCGAGACCTCCGGCGGTGATGCGGGCGCGGCCCGGATCTTGCGGGTGAGCCGCGCGACGGCGATCCGCGGGGTGATCGCGCTGATCGGTTTCATCGCGATCCTGATCGCCGCGTACTACATCCCGCTGCCGACGATCAGCACCATGCGTGCCTGGTCGGAGTCCTTGGGAGCGTGGTTTCCGGCCGCATACTTCCTGGCCTACGCGGTCGTGGCCGCCACCCCGATCCCGCGCACACCCTTCACGTTCGCCGCCGGTCTGCTGTTCTCACCGCTGATCGCCTTCGTCGGCGTGACGATCGCCGCGACCGCTGCGGCCATCGTCGCCTTCCTCGTCGCCCGCAGGCTGGGACGCGACCGGGTGCAGCAGTATCTGAAGCATCCGGCGATCGCCTCCGTGGAGCTCCGCCTGGCCGCGCGCGGGTGGTTGGCGGTGGGGTCACTGCGCTTGATCGCGGTGTGTCCCTTCTCACTTGTGAATTACCTATCAGGCTTGTCCAGTGTGCGCCTCGGGGCATTCGCCGCGGCCTCGGTGATCGGCATGACACCGGGGAACGCGTCGCTGATCTTCCTCGGCGACGCCCTCGCCGGCGCCAAGAACCCGGTCAGTCTCATCTTCTCTGGAGTGCTGTTCGCGATCGGAGTGATCGGGTTGATCGTCGACAGTCGCCTTCCAGTAAAGAGTCAGCCGTCAAGTTAAAATGCTTGATTTGATTTTGATCAAGTGATATTACTTGATGAACTGCCGCGGTGCGGCTTCGACGACCCGGACCGGCGGTGCAGGCGATACGCAGAACGGAGGCGGGCCGTGTTCGTCCTGACGGTTGATCAACGCGGGAGCCGAGGGGGTGTCGACAAAGTGCCGGATCTCCTGCGTCGCACGTCCGTGCCCGGAATGGTCCGTCCTTTCGATCGCACTGCGGGCGATGAAGTCCAGGCGGTGTTCGACGCCCCCGATCACGTCGCGTCCCTCGCCGCGGAGCTGGCGGCTTCCGGCGAGTGGAGTGTCGGTATCGGCGTCGGCGCGGTCGACACCCCGCTGCCCGCCGAGACGCGGGCGGGCGCCGGCGAGGCCTTCGTCTTCGCGCGCACCGCAGTCGAGGACGCCAAGAAGAACCGGTGGCATCTCACCATCGCCGGCGAGTCGGCGTCGTGCGTCCATGCGCAGACGGCGGGTCGGCTGCTCGTCGACGTCCTGACCGATCGCTCCGACGCCGGACGGGAGGCCGTCGCACTGGTCGCCGACGGCACCAGCCAGGCCGATGCCGCCGAACGCCTCGGGATCTCGCCGCAGGCGATATCGCTGCGTCTGCGGCACGCACGGTGGGACATCGAACCGTCGGCCGTCCGGCTGTTCGCCGCGGCTCTCGACGCCGCCGACCACCACACCGGAGCGAGTGGAGCGAGACCATGATGATTCCGCTGCTGCTGGTGCTCGCCATCGCCACGTCGACAGCCGGATGGGCGGTACGGCGTCGCAGGGTCGACGATCCGCACCGCAGCGATCGCGACGTCCTCGGCGTCGACATCGTCGTCACGGCTGCGTGTGCCGTCCTGCTGGCCGTCGCGGCGGTCGTGGCGGCGACGACCGAACCGGCCGGGCAGGCGGTGGTCGTCACGACGGCGGTCGTTGCGGTGCTGGCCGCGGCGGTGACCGGATCAGGGGTGGTCCGCGTAGTCCTGGCCGCAGGTGGAATTCCGACGCGTGCCGACAACCACGACGACGAGCCCGACGCTCCGCTACGCGGCGGACGAGTGATCGGCCTTCTCGAACGGACCGCGGTCGCCGCGTCACTGCTCTTGGCGTGGCCCGCGGGCGTCGGCGTGATCCTGGCGGTCAAGAGCCTGGCCCGATTCTCCGAACTCCGGGCGCCGCGGGCCAGCGAGCAGTTCATCCTCGGAACGTTCGCGTCAGTGCTGTGGGCGTCGGCGTTCGCCGGCGTGGGATGGCTCGCCGCGCTGTGACGCCTCGCCGTGGACGTCAGCGCGCGCGAGTGCGATAGCGGAACTCGGCGAGCAGCGCGTTGATCGCCGCGCTGCGAGCACGGCGGGTCACCGACGACAGTCGACGGAGCTGTTCGTCGGCGCGGTTCACCTGCGCCCCGGAGTCGCCGAGCGTCCCGCTGCCGACGAGCGAGAGGATCGCGTCGATCTGGGCGGCACTGGCCAACACCCGATCGATCCGCGGCTGGTCGTGCGGCGGCAGATCGATCTGCGCGGCGGCGACGCGTGCGGCAAGTGCGTCCCGCAGGTCGGCGGGTGAACCGCCGCGCGCACCGCCGAGGCCGGCGATCACGGCGGCCGCGGAGGTCGTCGCGTCCTTCAACTCGTACTCGATCTCCCCGAGAGAAGCCTCCGACACCAACTGGTCGACGGAGACCTCGGCCTCGAGTCGCAGAAGCGGCCAGCGGCAGCGCTCCGCGGTGCCGATCGGGACCAGCGCCAGCGGCCGGGTGGGTCCCGTTGCGCCGGGAGCGCGGTCGTCCACGAGGAGGATCTCGCCCGCGGCCATCGCCGCGTCGGTCGCGCGGCCGGGAGGCAGCCCCTGGGCGTCGCCCGGTGCGGGCATCCGCACGCACAGGTGGGCCGCCCCGGAGACCGTCGCCAGCAGATCGAGGACGCCGCCGCCCGGATCGAGTTCGTGGACCTGCGCGTAGTGCGCCAGCGTCTGCAGCACGTCGTCCGCGGCGCAGCGCCCGGCGTCGAGGGCCGCCGTCCAGGCGGCCAGTGCGCTCGCGGGCCAGGCGCGAAGGAGTGCGGTGGGAGAACTGGTCATCGACAGACACGCTACTCGGTGCGCCGACCGCGCGGTCGCGCTCAACTCCCCTACCCTTGGACTTCGTGTTCGATGATCGTTACGGCCGCGACGTGCTGTCCTCCCCCCGCAAGACCAAGCCCAAGGCGCCCGAGGTGGCCGCTGAGCGCGATCTCGTCGTCGAGGACGCCGCGACCGGCTTCTGCGGCGCCGTCGTCGGGATGGAGAAGAGCTATGCCGGCGACCTGGTCCGTCTGGAGGACCGGCGCGGGCGGACTCGCGTCTTCCCCATGTACCCCGCGGCCTTTCTGATCGACGGCAAGCCGGTCACGCTGGTCCGCCCGCGCGGTCGTGGACCGGTCCAGAAGGCGCAGACCGCCTCCGGCTCCCGTGCCGCCCCCAAGCAACGAGCCCGCACCGCGCGCGCCAGCCGCATCTTCGTCGAAGGCGTGCACGACGCGACCCTCCTCGAACGCGTGTGGGGCGACGACCTCCGGAGTGAGGGCGTCGTCGTCATCGCCATGAACGGTCTCGACAACCTGGACGAGATGCTCGCCGAGTTCGAGCCCGCTCCGCATCGCAAGGTCGGTGTCCTGGTGGACCACCTGGTCGCAGGCACCAAGGAGGCCAAGCTCACCGCCGAGGTCGGCCCCAACGTGCTCGTCTGCGGCCATCCCTACGTCGACGTGTGGGAGGCGGTGAAGCCGTCGTCCGTCGGCATCGAGGCCTGGCCGACGATCCCGATGGGCATCGACTGGAAGACCGGGATCTGCAACGAACTCGGGTGGGGCACGCCGCAGGACGGCTGGCGTCGCGTCCTGGCCGGCGTAGCGAGCTTCCGCGACCTCGAGGTCCCGCTGTTGCGCAGCGTGGAGGAGTTGATCGACTTCGTCACCGTCGGGAGCGAGTAGGGACACGCCCTCGGGTCGTGCGTCCTACGCAGGTGTGGGACGAGGCCGCCGCGCAGGCACGCAGCAGTCCGGGCGGCACAGGGTTCCGTTGTCCCCGCATCCCATCGCGCTGACGTCTCCGCCGCCACCCGCGTACCGCTCCACCAGGTCGGCGATCAAGGAGATGAACACCGTGTCGGTGCCGACGGTCGGGACACGGACGTAGTTCATTCCCAGGTCGGCGGCGACGTCGCGAGCTTCTGAGTCGAGGTCCCAGATCACTTCGAGGTGATCGGAGACGAAGCCGATCGGCATCACCGCGACATCCGTGACACCGCGCTCGCCCAATGACCGGAGATGGTCGCAGATGTCGGGCTCCAGCCACGGCACCTGAGGTGGACCCGACCGCGACTGCCAGACGACGTCGAACTCGTCGATCCCCAGCGCCTGGGCGACGGCGGCCGACGCCGCCTTGACCTGCAGTGAGTACAGGCGCCCGCCGTCGGCCGCCGGGCCGGCGTTGCGATCGGCCGACTCGGGAATGGAGTGGGCGGTGAACACCACGCGCGGAGTCCGCGTGAACTCGCTCAGCGCGGACCGTAGCGCCCGCACCAACGCCTCGATGAACTTGGGTTCGGCGCAGTACTGCGGCAGCTTCCGCATCACGAACGACGGGTCGTCGGCGGGCAGGCCGTCGGTCAGCGCCGTCGTGATGTCCTCGTGGTATTGCCTGCAGCCCGAGTAGCCGCCCCACGCCGACGTCGGGAACACCAGGACGCGACGGTGACCGTCGTCGTAGATCCGCCGGGTGGTGTCGGCGACCATCGGGTGCCAATTGCGGTTGCCGAAGTAGACCGGTAGATCCACGCCGCGCGCCGTCAGCTCTGCGCGGACGGCGTCGATCATCGCGAGGTTGAGCCGATTGATCGGCGAGACGCCGCCGAAGTGCAGGTAGTGCTGCACCACGTCGTCGAGCCGCTCGGGTGGCACTCCCCGACCACGCGTCACGTTCTCCAGGAACGGCCGCACGTCCTCGGGACGTTCCGGCCCGCCGAACGAGAGGAACAGCAGCGCGTCGAAGGCGGCGCCGTTCCCCGCTGTGTCGGCCACCTCAGTTCAGGAAGTTGTCGGGGAACCAGGTGTTGTGGCTGGCGCCGCCGTCCACGTAGATGATCGATCCGGTGGTGCCGGGGAGGAAGTCCGAGAGCACGGTGCACACGCTGGTGCCGACGACGCCCGGATCGTTCACGTTCCACCCGATCGGCGACGCGCCGTCCCAGTACTCGTTCAGCATGTTCAGCTTCTTGGCGTCGTCGGTCGCCGTTCCCGAAATCGCCTTGGCGGCAAGGGTTTTGATGGGCCCCGCGGCGACGAGGTTCGAGCGGATGCGCTTGGCCTCGCCCACCTCGCGGGCCACGTAGCGGTTCACCGACTCGAGCGCCGCCTTCGCCACACCCATCCAGTTGTAGTCGGGCAGCGCGGTGCGCGGATCGAAGTCCATGCCGACGATGGAACCGCCCTCATTCATCACCGGCAGCGCTGCGCGCGCGAGCGAGGCATAACTCCAGGCCGAGATCTCGAACGACTTCGCGACATCGGGACCGGGGCCCTCCAGGAACGGCACCGCATCGGGACCCATCAGCGTCTTCGGGGCGAATGCGATCGAATGGACCACGCCGTCGACGCCCTCGGGGGCCAACTCACGCACCTTGTCGGCGAGCTGTCCGAGGCTCTCCTCGTCGGTGACGTCGAGCGGAATGGCGGGCGGCACCTCCTGCGGCAGCCGCTTGGCGATGCGGTCGATGAGACGCAACCGCTCCGGAATTCCGGTGATGATGACCTTGGCGCCCTGCTCCTGCGCCACCTTGGCGGTGTGGAAGGCGATCGAGGCATCGGTGATGATGCCGGTCACCAAGATGGTCTTGCCTGCGAGGATCCCGCTCACGAAAAAGCTCCTGTCCGGTTCGGAAGTCGAATTGAGTTGTGGGTGGACCGGGCTCAGTTGCCCATGCCCATGCCGCCGTCGACGGGCAGCACGGCGCCAGTGATGTAGCCGCCCTGATCGGATGCCAGGAAACTGATCGCGGCGGCGACGTCCTCCGGCTTGCCGGTGCGGCCGAGCGGGATCGCCTGCTTCGCCATGTCGATGTACTTGTCCTCCATCGCGGCGGTCATGTCCGTCTCGATGAAACCGGGAGCGACGACGTTCGCGGTGATGTTCCGGGAACCGAGCTCGCGCGCGATGGAGCGGGCCAGACCGATCAGGCCCGCCTTCGACGCCGCGTAGTTCGCCTGTCCGGGAATGCCCGACGTCGCGACCACGGAGCCGAGGAAGATCATCCGCCCGAAGCGTGCGCGCTGCATGCCCTTGGTCGCGGCTTTCGCGCAGCGGAAGGCTCCGGTGAGGTTCGCGTCGACGACCTTCTCGAAGCTGTCCTCCGACAGGCGCATCAACAGCATGTTGTCGGTGATGCCCGCGTTCGCCACCAGGACCTCGACCGGCCCCTGGTGCTCGGCGACCTCGGCGAAGGCGCGTTCCACCGAGGCGTTGTCGGTGACGTCGCACTGGACGCCGAACAGGCCCTCGGGCGCGCCCGACCCACGGTGGGTGACGGCCACCTTGTGTCCGTCGGCGGCGAGGCGCTGCGCGACCGACAGGCCGATGCCGCGGTTACCGCCGGTGACGAGGACCGAGCGAGGCGTCTGGGCGGGAAGTGATGATTGGTCTGCCATGGTGATTCAACCTATCTCAGGGAAGTCGCCGGTTCAGGAAGAGGGCGGCGAACGCGCCGAGGATGGCGAGCAGGGTGCCCGCGATCAACCAGGGGCGGGAGTTGTCGCCGCGCTGCCGTTCGTAGCCGATCTGTTTCTGGAGCGTGGAATAGACCTGCTTGAGTTCGTCGAGGCTCGACGCGGTGTAGAAGTCGCCGCCGGAGAGGTTCGCGATCTTCCGCAGCGAGTCGTCGTCGACCGGCACCGAGACACTCTGCGTTCCGCCGCTGGGGCTCTCGATGTCGACGGTGCCGTTGAGCGTGCCGAACGAGATCGTCGACACCGGAATGCCCATCTCCTTGGCCTTGCGGGCCGCGGTGAACCCGCCGCGCGGATCGTCGGGGCTCTCCGGCACGGTCTGCGTGCCGTCGGAGAGCAGCACCACGCGGGCCGGCGGTGCGCCCTCGGGTCCGCCGAGCACCGCGTTCAGCGTCTGGATCTGCGTCAAGGCGGCGAAGATGCCCTCACCGGTCGCCGTCTTGTCCGCGAGTTTCAGCTTCTCCAGCGCCTTCTTCGTGGCGTCGTGGTCCGGCGTCGGTGAGACGAGGGTCGACGCCGTGCCCGCGAACGAGACCAGGCCGAGGTTGATGCCGTTGGTCAGATCGTCGGCGAACCGCTGGCCGGCCGCTTGGGCGGCTTTCAACCGGGACGGCGCGACGTCGGTCGCCTTCATCGAGTTGGACACGTCGACGACCAGCATGACCGTCGCCCGGTTGCGCGGGACGTCGCGCTCGGCCATCGGTCCGGCCATGGCGATCGTCAACAGCAGCAGTCCGACCAGCAGGATGGCCACCGGCACGTGCTTGAAGCGGTCCTGATTGCGCGGAGTTACCGAGCGGAGCATGTCGAGGTTCGCGAACGCCAGGGCACGGGCCCGCCGGCGCCGCATCACGTACACATACGCGGCGGCCAGTGCGACGACCAGCAGTGTCGCCAGCAGCCACCACGGGTGGGCGAGCAGATCGCTCATCAGCGCGCTCCTGCCGCCATGGTGCGCCGACGAGTGCCGACGAACCGCACCGTGTCGGCGATCCAGTCGCGATCACTGCGGAGCGACAGCACCGGCCCGCCCGCACTGCGGAAGGTGCGATGCACCTCGTCACGGTGCGCAGCCGACGCACGGGCGTAATCGGCGCGCACGCGCGGCGTCACGTCCACGTCGACGATCTCGCCCGACTCGGCGTCGCGCAGCGTGACCGGACCGACCGCGGGCAGTTCGATGTCGCGCGGATCGAGCACCTCGACGCCGAGCAGTTCGTGGTGCGCGCCGATCGCGCGCAACGAGCGCGCCCAGTCGATGTCGCCGAGGAAGTCGCTGATCACGACCGCCAGTCCACGCCGACGCAGCGGCCTGCGCAGGGCCTCCAGGCCCGCATCGAGGTCGCCGCGGACACCGGGCGCCGACCGCCTGGTGGTGGCGATCGCCTTGAGCAGCGCGCGGTCGTGGGCACGGCCCGACAGCGCGGGGATCCGCTCGATGCGGTCACCGGTCACGATGATCGCGCCGTGGCGATTGCCGCCGCCCGCGGTCAGATGGACCACCGCGGATGCCGCGGCGATCGCCAGATCGCGTTTGGTCCGCCCCACCGAACCGAAGTCGAGGCTCGCCGAGGCGTCGACGACGAACCACGTCTCCAATTCGCGGTCGGCGATCATCTGCCGGACGTGCGGGGAGCCGGTGCGCGCGGTCACCGACCACTCCATACGGCGGATGTCGTCGCCGGGCTGGTATTCGCGCGCCTCCCCCGGCTCCGATCCCGGACCGGGGATCAGCCCCAGGTGCTCGCCCTGCAGCACGCCGTCGAGTTTGCGTCGGACCGTCAACTCCAGCGATTTCAGCGCCGCGGTGAGTTCGGGATCGGTCAACTGCCCCTCATCGAACGACGGCAGATGACTAGCGTCCGCCATTGCCCTGCTGCTGCGTGACGGGGTTCTTCGCCATGGCAGGTCCCTGCTGCTGAGGCGTCGGCGCCTGCTGCGGGGTCCCCGGGGCCACCGGGGCCTGCGGCGGGCCGGCCGGGGCCTGCGACCCGGCCATCGGTGTCGCCGAGACCTGCGGCAGTCCCACCGTCTGCAGGATCCGCGTGATGATGTGGTCGGGCGTCACCTCGTCGGCCAAGGCGTCGTACGACAACACGATGCGGTGTCGCAGCACGTCGGGGATCACCTCGACGACGTCCTGCGGAATCACGTAGTCGCGCCCGTGGATGAGCGCGAGTGCCCGCGCTGAGGCGACGATGCCGAGCGTTGCGCGCGGCGATGCTCCGTAGGCGAGCCACTGGTCGACATCGGTCATGCCGAGTTCGGCCGGCCGACGGGTGGTGTTGATGACGCGGACCACGTAGTCGACGAGCGCGTGGTGCACGAAGACGTTGGCCGCCAGATTCTGCAGGCGGATGGTCGCCTCGGGGTCGAGGATCTGCGACGCCGTCGGGGGGACGTTGCCCATGCGGTAGACGATCTCGCGCTCTTCCTCGACCGACGGGTAGTCGACGAGGACCTTGAACAGGAAGCGGTCGCGCTGCGCTTCGGGAAGCGGGTACACGCCCTCGTTCTCGATCGGGTTCTGCGTCGCCATCACCAGGAACGGTGTGGGCATCGGGTAGGTGGTGCCGCCGATCGAGACGTGCCGCTCGGCCATCACCTCCAGCAGCGCGGACTGCACCTTGGCCGGTGCGCGGTTGATCTCGTCGGCGAGCAGGAAGTTGGCGTTCACCGGGCCGAGCTCGGTGTCGAACTCCTCGCGGCCCTGGCGGTAGATGCGAGTGCCGATGAGGTCCGACGGGACCAGGTCCGGGGTGAACTGGACGCGGGAGAAACTGCCGCCGATCACGGTGGCGAAGGTCTCGACCGCCAGCGTCTTCGCCACGCCGGGCACGCCTTCGAGGAGGATGTGTCCGCGCGCCAGCAGACCGGTCAGAATCCGTTCGACGAGCTTGTCCTGACCGACGATCACTCGCTTGACCTCGAACATCGCGCGCTCGATGAGCTTGGCGTCGTCCGCAGTGAAAGTCAGATCGTCTACGCCGGAGTTCTCCGACGTCGTGCCGCTGCGGTCACTGCCGCTGCTGCCTGTTGAAGTCAAGCCGATGCTCCTACCGATCGAGGCGTGCGATGTACCGTCACCCACAGTAGCGGGACTCGGCGGCGGTCAGAGGAGGCGCACGACGTTCGGCATGGCTCCCGCGGTCCGGACCGGCGAGATCTTGACCACGTCGCCGGACTGGGGGGCTTCGATCATGGTGCCGTCGCCCAGGATCAACGCGACATGCTGACTGGCGTTGGGCCCGTAGAAGATCATGTCGCCCCGTCGCATCTCCGACAGCGGTACCTGCGGACCGGCCGTGTACTGATAGCCGGAGTATTTCGGCAGGTCGATGCCGACGCCGGCGAATCCGTAGACCATGAGTCCGGAGCAGTCGAAGCCGACCTTCTGGTAGTCGCCGTAGCTGTCGGCGACGCCGCCGTCGCGGATGCCGAGGGTGGGTCCGTTGGCGTCGCCGCCGCCCCACGAGTATGTGACGCCCAATTGCGACTTCATCCGGTTGACCACGACTTCGATGGCCTCGGGGCCGCGCAGGCCCGGGCGGACGACGCCGCCGTACGTTCCGGGCGCGCCGCCGAGCAGGTTGCCGAGCGAGCCGTTGCCGAGGCGGGTGGTGGTGCCGTCGGGACCGGACTCCAGCGGGCTCGAGCCGCCGATGCCGAGTTCGTCCAGGAGTTTGGAGTGCGGGATCTGCTGCTGTCCGATGAGGCTCGCCAGGAGGGCCTGACCGGTGTCCGCCGCCAGTTTGGCTGCGGCGGCGGCCGCCTGCGCGACGGCGTCGTCGCCGGCAACGGGCTTGGCGGGGATGTTCTTCAGGACCTTGTCGATCTGGTCCACCGGACTGCCCGGCGCCGGTGCACCGGTGTTCTTCCTCGGCACGGACTTGCGGAGCTTGGCGAGTTTGTCGGCCAGCGCGGTGCGTTCGGACATCAGATCGCCGCGTTTGGTCTGCTGATCGCGGATCGCGGCCTGGGCGACGCGGACGGCCTGCACGGCGTCGTCGCGACGTGCGGCAGCGTTCTGAGCGGCCGTCGCGGTCTGCACCTTCGTGGCCTCGGTCGCCGCCACCCGATTGGCCTGCTGGTTACGGGCGACCTGGAGTTTGCGGATGACGGTCTGCTGCTGCCGGGTGACGCGATCCACCGCGGTCATCTGGTCGAGGATCTTCTCCGGGTCGTCGGAGGCGACGTACTTCGTCATCGCGCCGCGGTTGTTGCCTTCGCGATAGACGGTGCGGA
The DNA here is from genome assembly GCF_001592365.1 of Gordonia hydrophobica NBRC 16057. Taxonomy (GTDB): domain Bacteria; phylum Actinomycetota; class Actinomycetes; order Mycobacteriales; family Mycobacteriaceae; genus Gordonia; species Gordonia hydrophobica. Next base: position 73,242 of record NZ_BCWU01000014.1, on the reverse strand, counting down.
CGAAGGCGTCGAACTCCTTCTGCGCGGCCTCGACCTTCCCGCTGATGGTGGTCAGCGACGTCTTGGCGCTGCGGTTGGCGGCCGCCGCGACCTGCTGGGCGGCCACCGCGTTCTGGAAGTCGACGAGGGTGCGGTTGACGTTCTCGCGTTTGACGGCGACGGCGTCCGCGAGATCACTCAGATTCTGGTCGACGTCGGCGATCTGATTGATCAGTGATGCGACCGGGTTCGCGGTGGTCGGTTCGGCGAACGCCGGACCCGTGCCGAGGACGCTGACGAGCATGACGGCACCGACGGTGGTTCCGCGCGCGGCCCGCCGAGTGGCGTTCTGTCCTGCCTTCAACTCGAGTACTCCCTCACAACATTCATCCCCCAAGCACCATAAGTGTCTCCTGCACCGTACGTCACAGCAGTCGCCTGCGGCACCACCGGGATATGAATTACAAACACGTGATTACCTGCGGAAACGTTGCTATCTGCACAAAAGCGGAAACCTTAGAATCCCGTTACAGTTCAGTAACACAGGGATTGTGCGCTGCCGGTGTACCAGATGTCAGAAATGACGGAGACCGACGCCCCGGTGAGGGGCATCGGTCTCGGGGGTGCGGATCAGGTCAGCGAGCGTCGGCGGACGCGTCCTTCTCGACCTCGATCGATGCGGCGTCGTCGGTGCGCTCGGCGTCGGCGGCCTCGGCGCGACGGCGTCGTTTCGTCATCAATCGAGCGATCACGGCCCCGATGATCACCACGAGGATCAGTCCGATCGTGACACCGTTCCAATTGACGTTCGGGTCGGTCACGCTGTGATACATCTGCGTGGCCGCGCTCGTCGCGTCCGACCCTTTCGTCACCGACGTCGACGCGTCCTCCAGATCCACGCGGCTGAACTCGCTCGAGGCGGTGCCGCTGCCGCTGGGGCCGAAGACCAGGACGGTGCCGCCCACCTGAGACTGGAGCTCGGTGGCGATGTCGCGGTAGGCGGTGAACTTCGGGTACGTCTGGTCCAGCACCACCAGATGGAGGTCGTGGCCGTCGGCTGCGGCGTCGGCCACCAGCGCCTTCAATCCGGCCGCCTGATCGGCGGGAGCCCACACACCGGTGTCGTTCAACGACGCTGTGATGGCCGCCATGTCGAGGTTCGACCACACGTCGGCTGGCGCCTGCGCACCGGGCGGTGCGGCGAGCACAAACTCGGATGGACCCGGATTCATCAGTGGAAGCTCCCTCGAGCGATCGGTCGGACGTCGCGGCCAAGGATACGGCAGCGACCGTCGCGCAGGCCCGCTGACGTCGGTCGAGGTGAATTCGGCGTGTCGACACGAGCCATTCACCCAACCAGTACGCCCGTACTGCTATGATGGGTGACGTAGCAATGCGGCCGCAGCCCGCCGCAGGCTGCGACGCTTATGACTGAACTCCCGACGGCGCAGCCCGTCGTCGGAAACTGCACGAAACGAGTGGAGCACACGTGAGCATCAATTCCTTTGACTCCCGCGGCACCCTGGAGGTCGGTGAGAACTCTTACGAGATCTACCGACTGAAGGCGGTACCCGGAACCGAGAAGCTGCCCTACGCGCTGAAGGTTCTCGCCGAGAACCTGCTGCGCACCGAGGACGGCGCCAACATCACCACCGAGCACATCAACGCCCTGGCGAACTGGGACGCCGACGCCGAGCCGAGTGTCGAGATCCAGTTCACGCCGGCGCGCGTGCTGATGCAGGACTTCACCGGTGTGCCCTGCGTGGTCGACCTCGCCACCATGCGCGAGGCCATCACCGCACTCGGCGGCGACCCGAACAAGGTCAACCCGCTCTCCCCTGCCGAGATGGTCATCGACCACTCGGTCATCCTCGACGTCTTCGGCCGCGCCGACGCCTTCGAGCGCAACGTGGAGTTGGAGTACCAGCGGAACGGTGAGCGCTACCAGTTCCTGCGCTGGGGCCAGGGCGCCTTCGACGACTTCAAGGTGGTCCCCCCGGGCACCGGCATCGTCCACCAGGTCAACATCGAGTACCTGGCCCGCAGCATCATGGTCCGTGACGGCAAGGCCTACCCGGACACCTGCGTCGGCACCGACTCGCACACCACCATGGAGAACGGTCTCGGCGTCCTCGGATGGGGCGTCGGCGGCATCGAGGCCGAGGCCGCGATGCTGGGTCAGCCGGTCTCGATGCTGATCCCGCGCGTCGTCGGCTTCAAGCTGACCGGCGAGATCAAGCCGGGCGTCACCGCCACCGACGTGGTGCTCACCGTCACCGACATGCTGCGTCAGCACGGTGTGGTCGGCAAGTTCGTCGAGTTCTACGGCAAGGGCGTCGCCGAGGTTCCGCTGGCCAACCGCGCCACCCTGGGCAACATGAGCCCGGAGTTCGGCTCCACCTGTGCGATCTTCCCGATCGACGAGGAGACCATCAACTACCTGCGCCTGACCGGCCGCGACGACGACCAGCTGGCTCTGGTCGAGGCGTACGCCAAGGAACAGGGCATGTGGCACGACCCGGAGAACGAGCCGGTGTACTCGGAGTACATGGAGCTCGACCTCGGCACCGTGGTCCCCTCGATCGCCGGCCCGAAGCGTCCGCAGGACCGCATTCTGCTGTCGGAGTCGAAGGTCGCGTTCCGCAAGGACATCCACAACTACGTCGAGGAGCAGCATCCGGCTGCCGCGACCGCTGACGCCGGAGCCGTCGCCGACTCGGCGACCCTCTCGTTCGCGGACGACGGCGCGGTCAACGTGCAGTCGGCCGCGCTGGGCGCCGAAGGTCGTCCCAGCAAGCCGGTGAAGGTCACCGACCCGGAGCGTGGCGAGTTCATCCTCGACCACGGCGCCGTGGCCGTCGCGGGCATCACCTCGTGCACCAACACCTCCAACCCGTCGGTCATGATCGGCGCAGGTCTCCTCGCCCGCAACGCGGTCGAGAAGGGCCTGACCTCGAAGCCATGGGTCAAGACCAACATGGCGCCGGGCTCGCAGGTCGTCACCGACTACTACGAGAAGGCCGGCCTGTGGCCGTACCTGGAGAAGCTGGGCTTCTACCTCGGTGGCTACGGCTGCACCACCTGTATCGGCAACACCGGCCCGCTTCCGGACGAGATCAGCAAGGCCGTCAACGACAACGACCTGTCGGTCACCGCGGTCCTGTCGGGCAACCGCAACTTCGAGGGACGCATCTCCCCCGACGTGAAGATGAACTACCTGGCGTCGCCGCCGCTGGTCATCGCGTACGCCCTCGCCGGCACGATGGACTTCGACTTCGAGACCCAGGCCCTGGGTCAGGACACCGACGGCAACGACGTCTTCCTGAAGGACGTCTGGCCGTCGGCGCAGGAGATCGACGACACCATCAAGACCGCGATCAGCCAGGACATGTTCCGCAAGTCCTACGCCGACGTGTTCGCCGGTGACGAGCGCTGGCAGGGTCTGAACACGCCGGACGGCGACACGTTCGCGTGGGACGACAAGTCCACCTACGTCCGCAAGGCTCCGTACTTCGACGGCATGACCCTCGAGACGCAGCCGGTCGAGGACATCAAGGGAGCGCGCGTCCTGGCGCTGCTGGGCGACTCGGTCACCACCGACCACATCAGCCCGGCCGGTCCGATCAAGCCCGGCACCCCCGCCGCGCAGTACCTCGACGCCAACGGTGTGGCCCGCAAGGACTACAACTCGCTGGGCAGCCGTCGCGGCAACCACGAGGTGATGATCCGCGGCACGTTCGCGAACATCCGTCTGCAGAACCAGCTGCTCGACGGTGTCTCGGGCGGCTACACCCGTGACTTCACCCAGGAGGGCGGCCCGCAGTCGTTCATCTACGACGCGTCGGTCAACTACAAGGCCGCGGGCATCCCGCTGGTGGTGCTGGGCGGCAAGGAGTACGGCTCCGGCTCGTCGCGTGACTGGGCCGCCAAGGGCACCGTGCTGCTGGGCGTCAAGGTCGTCATCGCCGAGTCCTTCGAGCGCATCCACCGCTCCAACCTCATCGGCATGGGCGTGGTCCCGCTGCAGTTCCCGGAGGGCGAGAACGCCAAGACCCTGGGTCTGGACGGAACCGAGGTGTTCGACGTCGAGGGCATCACCGAGCTGAACGACGGCACCACCCCGTCCACGCTGAAGGTGACCGCCACGAAGGAGAACGGCGAGAAGGTCGTCTTCGACGGCGTCGTGCGCATCGACACCCCCGGAGAGGCTGATTACTACCGCAACGGCGGCATCCTGCAGTACGTGCTCCGGAACATGATCAAGAGCTGACCTTCATGCCACGGGTCAGCGATGACCGTCTTGCCGCGCGTCGTCGAGAGATCCTCGACGGCGCGCGGCATTGCTTCTCGGAGCACGGCTACGACGGAGCAACGGTCAAACGCTTGGAAGAGGCGACCGGGCTATCGCGGGGCGCGATCTTTCACCACTTCAAGGACAAGGAAGCTCTGTTCTTGGCGTTGGCGCGAGAGGACGCGGACCGGATGGCGGAGGTTGCAGCGCAAGAAGGTCTGGTCCAGGTGATGCGGGACATCCTCGCTCGTCCGAAGGACTTCGACTGGTTGAGCACCCGACTGGAGATCGTGCGGAAGATCCGTTCCGATCCCGGCTTTCGGGAGGCCTGGGAGGCGCAGGGCGCCGATCGTGAGGCGGCGACGCTCGCACGCCTGGAACGCAAGCGGCGCGCGGGCAGTCTCCGCAAGGACGTCGAACCAGAGGTTCTGGTGACCTATCTCGACGTGATCCTGGACGGCATCGTCACCCGATTGGCCTCCGGCCAGTCGACGGACGACCTGCACGCCGTCCTCGACCTGGTGGAGGCGTCGGTGCGGGTGCCTGCGGGCGAACACTACCGCTGACGCACACCGAGCGAACCCGGCGTCGTCGACGCCGCCACCGGCCCGGGGCCGTCGCCGACTGACGGCGGCCTCGGGCCGGTTTATGCGCGTAACAGCATATTCATGCCCTGCGTGTGTGCTGTGTCATCTGATCGTCTACCCTTTTTGTCGCATAGACGAGAACCCCGCATAAGGAGACATTCACACGCATGGGCGATCACCGCACTACCACCGTGTCCAGCACCGGACTCCGAGTCGGACTCTCGGTGGCGCTCGTCGCCCTGCTCGCCGGCGGCGGATATCTCGTCTGGCAGAAGAACAGCGACAAGTGCGACGACGTGCGTGCGGTCTCGGTGATCGCCGATACCGGGGTCAAGGACTTCGTCGAACGGCTGACCGAACGCGCGGAGGGCGAGAGCTGCCTGGACTTCACCGTCGAGGCCGTGGCGCCCAGCCACACCGGGGAGCGTCTGACCGGACGCGACGCACCACAGATCTGGGTCGCCGAGTCCCAGTCGCGGATCCGTCAGGTCCGCACCGCGCTGGGTCGATCGTGGTCGGACATCGGGCCGTCGCTCGGCGTGTCGCCGGTCGTCGTCGCGGGCCGCACCCATCCCGCTCGACTCTCGTGGACCGACCTCATGACCGATCCGAAGGTGCATGTCGATCCGCCCGCTCAGAGCGACGTCAGCAACGCCGCGGTGGTCGGGTCGCTCGCCGCGGTGTCGTCGGGTTCGCTCACGCACGGCACGCTGATCGAGGATCTGACCAAACGCGCGCTGCTGATGAACAACAACGAGGGCACGTCGGATCTCGCGAAGATCGCCGACGGCGCCGACCCGGCCGCCGCCCTCACCACCGAGCGCGAGGTGGTGAAGTACGCCCGCAGCCATTCGGACGACGTCATCGAGGCGAAGGTCCCCGAGTCGGGCACGGTGAACCTGGACTACCGGATCGCCGACGTCTCGCAGTCTGCGGATCAGGGACTGGCCGCCGAAGCCATCCGGGCGATCGTCGACGTCCTGCAGACGGAGGACGGTCGCGCCATCCGCGACGAGGAGGGGATTCGTCCGCCGGACGGCTCCCCGCTCGCCGGTGGCGAAGGCGTCGGCGACGTCGCCGCCCTGCAGCAGCCGAACCGCGAGCTGGTCGACAACATCCTGCGCAAGTGGTCGGCGTTGACCAAACCGATCCGCTCGCTCGTCGTTCAGGACGTCTCCGGATCGATGACCAAGGACGCGGGCGGCCGCAGCCGGGCCGAACTGCTCCGCGAAGCGTCGCTGTTCGGCTTGAAGCAGTTCCCGAAGAACACGGCACTCGGGTACTGGGCGTTCAGCATCAACCGCGGCGGCGACGGCAAGGACTACCGCGAGATCCTGCCGATCCGTCCGCTGGCGGAGAAGGTCGACGGCAGCACGCAGCGAGCGTTGCTCGGTAAGGCGGTCGACGACACGCTGAGCGATCTCGCGGGCGGCACCGGCCTCTACGACACGGTGCTGGCGGCGTTTCGCAGCGTCTACGACTCCTACGATCCGGCGTACTCGAACAGCGTCATCATCATGACCGACGGACGCAACGAGGACCGCGACACCATCACGCTGGCACAGCTGGTGTCCGAATTGAACATCATGAAGAACCCGGCCCGCCGGATCCCCGTCATCGCCGTCGGCATCTCCGAGGACGCCGACGCGGCGGCGCTGAAGAGAATCGCCGACGCGACGGGCGGCAAGTCGTTCATCGCCCGTGATCCCCAGGATATCGGTCCCATTCTGCTGCAGGCGGTCTCGTTCCGCGCCGAGGGCGCCTGAGGTCGGCGTCGTCACCACCGCGACACTGAGTCACCGCTCGATTCAGACACCGAATGAGCGCTTGGTCGGTTACCGTCGCTGAGAGACGTCCGACACACCCGAGGAGCGCGCCCCGTGTACCCAGGAACCTTTGCAGCGACCACGCCCGACAAGCCGGCCGTCATTCGCCCGGCGACCGGGGAGCAGGTGACGTACGCCGAGTTGATGGACCGCTCCACCCGGATCGCGAACCACCTGCGCGGCTTGGGAGTCGGTGAAGGCGACACGATCGCGATCGTCTCGGACAACGACCTGCGCATCTTCGACGTCTACTGGGCGGCCGTCCGCAGCGGCATGTACGTGACGGCGGTGAACCACCACCTGACTCCCGGCGAGGTCAATTACATCCTCGACGACTGCGGCCAAGGTCGTGTTCGCGGCCGCCGCCGTGGCCGACGCGGTGTCCCGCGCACACGAGATCCCGGCGTTGGCCGCACCGGAGAGTCGACTCGCGTGGGGCGGAGTCGTCGACGGCTTCGGTGATTTCGAGACGACACGGGAGGCGGCGTCGCCCGCCCCGTTGGCGTCCCAGCCCCGCGGCGCCGACATGCTGTACTCGTCCGGGACGACGGGACGACCCAAGGGGATCAAGCCGGACCTGCCCGGTGTGCAGGTCGACGAAGAGAAGGACTTGATGTCGCGGGTCTTCGGCGTGGTGTACGGGTTCGGGCCGGACACGGTCTATCTCTCGCCCGCGCCGCTCTATCACGCCGCTCCCCTGCGCTACTGCGCCATGACGAACGCACTCGGCGGCACCGTGATCATGATGGATCGCTTCGACGCCGAGGGAGCACTGAGACTCATCGACGAGTACTCGGTCACCCACAGCCAGTGGGTGCCGACGATGTTCGTCCGCATGCTCAAGCTGCCCGACGACGTCCGCAACGCCTACGACGTCTCCAGCCTGAAGGTCGCGGTCCACGCCGCTGCCCCGTGTCCGGCCGAGATCAAACGCCGGATGATCGAGTGGTGGGGCCCGGTGATCAGCGAGTACTACGCGGCGACCGAGGGCGTCGGCATCACCGTCATCAACTCCGAGGAGGCCCTCGCGCATCCGGGCTCGGTGGGGCGCGCCGTCCTCGGCGTGGTGCACATCTGCGACGACGCGGGCGTCGACCTGCCGGTCGGCGAGGTCGGCACGATCTACTTCGAGCGCGACGAGCCGACCTTCGTCTACCACAACGATCCAGCGAAGACGAAGGCTGCGCAGCACCCCGATCACGAGTGGTGGACCACCACCGGCGATCTCGGATACCTCGACGCGGAGGGCTACCTCTACCTCACCGATCGCAAGGCGTTCACGATCATCTCCGGCGGCGTCAACATCTACCCGCAGGAATCGGAGAACGTCATCATCAACCATCCCGCCGTGTACGACGTCGGCGTGATCGGTCTGCCGGACGACGACCTCGGCGAACGACCCGTCGGCTTCGTCCAGTTGATGGAGGGCGTGGCGCCCAGCGAGTCGCTGGCCCAGGAGTTGATCGAGTTCACCCGCAACGACCTCGCGGCGTTCAAGGCGCCGAAGGAGATCCGGTTCATCGACGAACTCCCCCGGACACCGACCGGCAAGCTGGTCAAACGCACCCTGCGCGATCAGGTTCTCGGGCGGTCTTGACCAGCGCGGTCACTGCGCGATCATTCAGGTGAATGACGGTGGACGAATTCGGCTAATCGGACGGGCCCGACGAACGATATACCTCATGTCGGGGCCGATCCGTGAAGGAGCCCACCATGAGCAAGCACGTCACTCGCCTCCTGTTCGCCGTCGCCGCACTGTTGGTCGCGGTGGCGGCGGCAGTCGCGATGAGCGCGCCGCCTGCCGTCGCCGAACCGGCGCCGCCGAGCACGACGCAGGTCGACACCACCGTGACACCGGGGCCTGCGCCCGGCACCACGACGCCGTCGCAGGACACTGGAACGCCGACGACCAGTCCGCCGGACGAGACCGGTCCCTCGACGCCTGCCGAGACGACGACCACCACCGAGCCGCCGCCGACCAGCACCGAGCCGCCGGTCCAGGTCGGTGAGGTCACCGTCACGGCGATCGATCGCAAGACCGCGACCCCGGTCGACGGCGTCACCGTGTCCTTACGGGTCGACGACACGAACACGGCAGTGACGACCCCGTCGACCACGACGATGCCCGCGGGCACGGTGACCGCCACGGTCACCGGCATTCCGGAGGGCTACAACTGGGCGAATGCGGAGCCGTCGTCGGTCGAGCTGACCGCGGGCGGTCGGGCCGCCATCGTCGTGAAGCTCGGCAGACCCGACTTGCGCGGTGCGATCTCGATCACCAAACGCGACCGGATCACCGGAGCGCCGCTCGCAGGCGCCCGCTACCGCCTGGCGCCGTGTCAGGGCGCCGTCGGCGCGATCATCGTCACCGGACGAGACGGCGTCGGCACCCAGTGGATCCGACACGGGTGCTACCTCCTCAAGGAGATCGAGGCCCCGGCCGGGTACCGACTGGATCCGACCGAACGCACCGTCACGCTCGTGCCGACCGAGGTCCTGAGGCTGACGCTGTACGACCTGCCGAACGCACCGGTCGTGATCGTCCGCAACCCCGGGAACCGCGTCCCCTTGACGTCGATCCCCACGGGTAGGACCTCGTGATGTCGGGCCGGTCGGGCCGGTTCGTCCGCCGGCTCCTCGGGGCGCTGGCCGCGATCGCGATCGTCGTCGCGACCGCCGCCTGCGGCACCGACCAGCCCGCTCCCGCGACGTCGACGCACGCGCAGGGCGAGCTGCAGCCGCCGGTCAGCGCGGTCTCGCACGATCCGTCGACGCCGACGACACTGGTGATCGACGGGCAGTCCGCGCCCACCGTGGCCGTCGCCACCGACGCGCAGGGCACGCTGCTTCCCCCGACCGACATCGCGCAGGTGGGCTGGTGGGTCGACTCGGCGCTACCGGGTTCCGGTGCGGGCACGATCGTGGTCGCAGGCCACGTCGACAACGTGGAGCAGGGCGTCGGGTACGCGGCGCGCTTCGCGACGTTGACGAACGGCGACACGGTCGCGGTGCAGACCGCCGACGGTCGGACGCACGACTACCGGGTGACGCGCGTGGTCGATGCGCGCAAGCAGGGCACGGGTGCCGATGCGGTGCCGTTCGACGAGCTGAACCGCCTGACCGGTCCGGAGACGCTCGCCCTGGTCACCTGCGGCGGCCCGTTCGTCGGACCACCGCTCGGCTACCGCGACAACATCGTCGTGTTCGCTGCGCCGGAGTGAGGATCAGGCCAGTTCGATGATCTCCCGGTACTCGTCGGACCAGTGGTCCTCGGTCCCGTCGGGCAGCAGGATCACCCGCTGCGGATCCAGTGCCTCCGCCGCGCCGGGGTCGTGCGTCACCAGCACCACGGCCCCGGTGTAACTGCGGAGCGCTTCCAGCACCTGCTCGCGGGAGATCGGGTCCAAGTTGTTGGTCGGTTCGTCCAGCAGCAGGACGTTCGCGGCCGACGACACCAGCCCGGCGAGTGCCAGGCGGGTCTTCTCACCGCCCGACAACGTGCCCGCGGGCTGCTCCAACTGCGGGCCGGTGAACATGAACGCACCGAGCAGTCCGCGTAGATCCTGCTCGCCGGCGTCTGGCGCTGCGTGCCGGATGTTCTCCCAGACCGAGGCCTCGTCGTCGATCGTGTCGTGCTCCTGGGCGAAGTAGCCGAGCTTGAGTCCGTACCCGGGCACCACCTCGCCGAGGTCGGGCTCCTCCGTGCCGGCGAGGAGTCGCAGAAGAGTCGTCTTGCCTGCACCGTTCAGCCCCAGGACCACGACGCGCGATCCCTTGTCGATCGCGAGGTCGACGCCGGTGAAGATCTCCAGTGAGCCGTAGACCTTGGTCAACTCCTTGGCCGTCAGCGGCGTCTTGCCGCACGCGGCGGGCTCCGGGAAGCGGATGTGCGCGGTCTTGTCCTCGACGCGGATCTCGTCGAGCTCGCCCATCATCCGCTCGGCGCGCTTGATCATCTGGTGCGCTGCCGCCGCCTTGGTCGCCTTGGCGCCCAGTTTGGCCGCCTGAGTACGCAGCGCGGACGCCTTCTTCTCCGCGTTGGCACGTTCGCGCTTGCGTCGCTGTTCGTCGGTGGCGCGCGCGTCCAAGTAGCGTTTCCAGCCCATGTTGTAGACATCGGCCTCGCCGCGGACGGCGTCGAGGAACCACACCCGGTTCACCACGTCGGCGAGCAGATCCACGTCGTGACTGATCACGATGAGACCGCCGTCGTGGTTCTGCAGGAATCCGCGCAGCCACCCGATCGAGTCGGCGTCCAGGTGGTTGGTCGGCTCGTCGAGCAGCAGTGTCATATCGGACTTGCCGGAGCCGTCCGACGCACCGAACAGGATGCGGGCCAGCTCCACTCGACGACGCTGACCGCCCGAGAGCGTCTGCAGCGGCTGGCCGAGGACGCGGTCGGGCAGACCGAGGCTGTTGCAGATCCGTGCGGCGTCGGCCTCCGCGACGTAGCCGCCGAGCGCGGCGAACCGCTCCTCGAGGCGCGAGTACTTGGCGATGGCCTTGTCGCGGCGCTTGTCGTCGAACGCCGCCTCCATGTACTCCTGCTGCCGTGCCATGGCGGCGAGGATCTCGTCGAGGCCGCGTGCGGACAGCACCCGGTTCTTGGCGAGGATGTCGAGGTCGCCTTCCTTCGGATCCTGCGGCAGGTAGCCGATGGGACCGGAGCTGCGGAGACTGCCCGCGTACGGCTGCGTCTCCCCGGCCAGGATGCGCAGGGTCGTCGTCTTGCCCGCGCCGTTGCGGCCGACGAGACCGATCCGGTCGCCGGGCGCCACGCGCAGTGCATCTCCGGGCGCCGAAAGAAGAGTCCTCGCGCCCGCTCGTACTTCCAGGTCGGTCGCGGTGATCACGGCGGTCAACTCTACCGATCCCAGTGCGACGAACCCGAATCGAGCGACGCGAGGACGACGCGCATCACACCCGATGAGGCGCCGGACTACGGTTGAGCCATGACTGACGCATCGTCCACCGATCTCTCCGGCCGTTCCGCTCTCGTCACCGGGGGCAGCCGCGGCATCGGTCACGCCATCGCGACCGAACTCGCCCGCCGTGGTGCCGCGGTCGTCATCACCGGCCGCAAGCCCGAACCGCTGGAGCAGGCGGCGACCGATCTGCGTGCCGCCGTCCCGGGGGCCGTCGTCACCGCGGTGGCGGGCAACACCGGCGACGAGGCGCATCGTGCAGAGGCGATCGCGGCGACGGTCGCCAACGGTGGCATCGACATCCTGATCAACAACACCGGCATCAACCCCACGGCGGGGCCGTTGATGGACGCCGATCTGGGCGCGGTGCGCAAGACTTTCGACACCAACGTCGTCGCCGCCCTGGGCTATGTCCAGGAGGCCTATCGCGCAGGCATGAAGGAGTCGGGCGGTGCCGTCGTCAACATCGCCTCGGTCGCCGGACTGCGCTCCACCGGCCTCATCGCCGCCTACGGTGCCTCCAAGGCCGCCCTGATCCATCTGACCCAGGAGCTGGCGTGGCAGCTGGGACCGTCGATCCAGGTGAACGCCGTCGCCCCGGGCATCGTGAAGACAAAGTTCGCGGAGCTGCTCGTCGCCTCCGGTGAGGACTCCGCGGCGGCGCCGTATCCGATGAAGCGCCTCGGCTCGCCCGAGGACATCGCGAGCGCGGTCGCCTTCCTGGTCAGCGATAGGGCGGGCTGGATCACCGGCGAGACGCTGCGGGTCGACGGCGGTCTGCTCGCCACGGGCGGCATGTGACCGCATCCGTCGATCTGATCGTGGTCGGCGGCGGACCGGCCGGCCGAGCGCTCGCCCATCGTGCCGGCGTCGCGGGGCTGCGCGTCACCCTGATCGATCCCGCCCCCGAACGGGCATGGCACGCGACGTACGGCCTGTACGCCGATGACGTGCCCGCCTGGCTCGACCCGGCGACCGTCGCCACCCGCAGCGCCGCCGTCACCGTGTACACCCCGCACCGGCGAGTGGTCGACCGCGGCTACGTCGTCCTCGATCCCGAGGAGTTCCGCCGCTCGCTCACCGTCGACGACGTGGTCGCGAGCACGTGCACGCGCGTCGACGCCGGATCGGTGACGCTGGCCGACGGTTCGGTGCGGTCGGCGCGTCACGTGATCGATGCCCGCGGCACCGCCGCCGTACCGGCATCGGTGCCCCGGCAGACGGCGTACGGGACGTTCGCCGCCGAGACGGTCGCCGCGGCCGATGCGCCAGCGGCCCATGCTCCCGCGGAGACGGTGCTGATGGACTGGCGAGCGGCGGGCGTCTCGGCGCTGCGGCCCGCGTCGTTCAGCTATCGGGTGCCGACCGCGCGCGGGCTTCTCGTCGAGGAGACGTGTCTGGCCGGCAGTCCGCCGATTCCGCTCACCGAATTGCGCCGCCGCGCGCAGCTGCGGAGTCCCAGCCTGGCAGTCGACTCTCCGGTGGAGACCGTCGACTTCCCGCTCTATCCGGGGCACCGACCCTGGCAAACCCGGGGTGCACTCGCCTTCGGTGCGGCAGGCGGACTGATGAACCCGGCGACCGGCTACAGCGTCGCGCAGTCGCTCGGTGCCGTCGACGGCCTGGTCGAGGCGATCATCGACGGCCACGAGCTGCGCGGGTGCCTGTGGACGTGGACGGCGCGGATGGTCTATCGACTGCAGCTGATCGGGCTCGCGGTGTTGCTGATGCTCGACGCCGAGCAGTCCGTCCGCTTCTTCGACGCCTTCTTCCGCCTGCCGGCCGCGCGCCAGCGCGCGTACCTCTCGGTTCGCGACGATCTGGGCGGAACGGTGCTCGCGATGCTGGCGGTGTTCTTACGGTGCCCGCCGCGGCTGCAGTTCGCGGTGGCGGTCTCCTCGGCCCGCGCCGCGTTCCGACTCAGAGCTGGCTGAGCAGCAGGTATTCGGCGGACGCCATCTGCTGTGCGGCGAGCAGCTCGGAGTCGGACGCCTGCACCACGTACTTGCCGACCGCGAGGTAGCAGTCCGCGCTGTCGCTCCCGTACGACGATTTACTGGTGTAACAGGTCGCGGAGGCGAGATCCTGCGGGCTCGCCGCCTTACGCGCCGTCGGATCGCCCGACTGATCCGACAGCGTCTTGAGGTACTCGGTGGCCTGCTGATCGCTGCCCGCCTTGAGAACGAGCGCGTCACCGACCACAGCTGCGGTGATGCCCGCCTTCTTCCCGGCGTCGTACATCTCGGTGGGCTTGTTCGCCAGCAGCGCGACCGTGCGCGGGCCGAGGACCATGTTGCTCAGCCGCGACCCCGACTCCACCGGCAGCACACCGCGCAGCATGCCGTCCGGATCGATCCGGGGGTCGTCGCTGATCGGCTTCATCCCGTCGAGCAGCGCCTTCTGCTTCTCGTACGAGACCCGCACCGTCGTGGCGGTCCACGCGGCGTCGGATGAATCGGCCCAGGTGTAGACCACTTTGTCCCCGACCGGGGTGAGGGCTGCCGTCACGAAACCCTTCGACGTCTTGCCGTTGACCGCGCGCATCTGCGTCGGCGCGCCCGGAACCCGGGTCCGGGTCCGCTCGCCGCTGCCGCGGGACTTCAGAAGCGCATCGGCGAGTGCGTCTGCGGCCGTGTTCGCGGCCGCGGCATCGGTGAAGACGAAGACGGCGTGGTTGTAGCCCTTGTCGTTGTCGTCGTCCTTGGAGCCTGCGGCGACGGAGAAGCCATAGCGCAGCGCCTTCATGAACGGCTCGTCGTTCACATCGCTGATGATGCCGGACAGACCGGACGCCGGCGTGACCGGATAGGTCGGCATCGACGTCCGGTTGAGCTGCGGGTCCACGTCGTCGTGGTACACCAGCGATTCACCGAGCCGCACCGCGCGCAGCTTGTCGAGCTCGGCATCGGTCGTCGCCGTCCCCGCCGGTTGCGCCAGACTGGTCTGGTACTTGCCGGTATCGAGGTCGAGTGGACCACGCGTCGGGGTTCCGTCGACCGAGCAGGCGGCGAGCAGGACGATGGACAGCCCCGCGGCGAGTGCGGGAACGACGCGCTTTCCATTCATGGCGATGAGTCTAAAGGCATCGCCGAAACGCCGACGACCGCCATCCGCCGAGCGAATGACGGTCGTGGCGGACAGTGGTCACGCTTGGCCGCTCTCCTTGAGCGCCTGCTCCACGTCGAGCGCCTTCAACTGGTCGATCAGGCTGTCGAGCGCCTGCGGCGGCAGCGCACCGGCCTGGTTGAACACCAGCCGCCCCTGTTTGAACGCCATGATGGTCGGGATGGACTGGATGCTGGCCGCGGCGGCCAGTTCCTGCTCGGCCTCGGTGTCGACCTTGGCGAAGACGATGTCGTCGTGCTTCTCCGACGCGGATTTGAAGGTCGGCGCGAACTGGCGGCAGGGGCCGCACCAGCTGGCCCAGAAGTCGACCAGGACGATCTCGTTGTCGACGATGGTCTGCTCGAACTCGGTACCGGAAAGATCAATTGTTGCCATGTCTGTATCTAACCGGAACTCCGCACCCGATATTCCGTGCCTCGCAGGGTCAGGACCGGACGCTCATTGCGGCGGCGACCTCGTCGGCCACCAGGTCCGCATTGAGTCCGGCTCCGGCGAACACGCCCATGCCCGCCGACATCCCGACCATCGCGGACAGATCGCGGACGTTGCCCGCCGCCCACACGCCGTCGACGGCGGTGCGGCCCATCTGATCCGCGTCGATGAAACTCCCCATCGGATGCGGTGTGACCTCCCCGCCCAGGAGCCGGTAGACGTCGGCGCGCGCGTGCATCGCGGTGCCGACCACCACCGCGTCGACCTCGTATCGGGAGTCGTCGACCAAGACGGCGCGAACGCGGTCGCCCTCGACGTCGACCTGCGCGACCGTGCCGCTCACCACGGCCACGCCCATGGCGTACAGACGTGCGCGGGCTGCGTCGTCGAGGATCGCACTGTGATCGAACACGGTGACCGCGTCAGTGAGACGTCCGAAGAGGAGTGCTTGATGTTCTGCCATCGGTCCGGTCGCGATCACACCGATGCGCTGACCGCGCACCTCCCAACCGTGGCAGTACGGGCAGTGCAGAACCGTCGAACCCCAGCCCTGTGCCAGCCCCTCGATCTCCGGCAGTTCGTCGACGAGCCCGGTGGCGAGCAGGATCCGTCGCGCCTGGACGCGGGCGCCCGAGGCCAGCTGCAGCGCGAACCCGCCGTCGGCGCGGTGGGCGTCGGTCACCTCGTCGTCGAGCAGGACCGCGCCGTACGACGCCGCCTCCGAC
This sequence comes from Gordonia hydrophobica NBRC 16057, assembly GCF_001592365.1. Classification (GTDB taxonomy): domain Bacteria; phylum Actinomycetota; class Actinomycetes; order Mycobacteriales; family Mycobacteriaceae; genus Gordonia; species Gordonia hydrophobica. The sequence goes on along the minus strand of NZ_BCWU01000014.1, from coordinate 57,351 downwards.
CGACCGGCCGCGACCAGGTCGGACGGCGCGATGCCCTCGCGTCCGAGGAGGTTGTGTGCGGAATCGGCGGGCAGGTTGCGCTGCTGGGCGGAGTCGATGACGACGACGGAGCGGAGTGATCGTCCGAGGGTCACGGCGGCCGACAGGCCGGCCGCTCCCCCGCCGACAACGGCGACGTCGTAGTGGGCGGTGTCGGAGGGAGAGTTCTGGGTTGAGTTGCTCATGATTCGAGCGTAAGCAACGATCTGCCAAACTGGCATACACTATTGCGTGTGACGCAAAAAGAAGGCGGGTCGGCGGCGCCCGGCTCCTCCGACCTCGACGCTCTGGTCCGCGGGCGCATTCGCAGTCTGCGATTGGCCCGCGGGTGGACGCTCGACTCGTTGGCCCGGCGCTGCGACATGAGCGCGTCGACCCTGTCCCGTATCGAGACGGGCGGTCGTCGCGTCGCGCTCGATCAGCTGGTGCCGATCGCCCGAGCGCTCGACATCTCACTCGATCAGTTGGTCGAGCCCATCGGCGACGAGGACGTCGTGATCCGCCCCGAAGGGCATTCCTCCGGCGACACCATCACCTGGCTGCTCTCGCGCGACCGCGCCGACGCGGGCACCGTGGTGGCTAAGATGCGACTGGAGCCGCCCGCGGCGTGGCCGGAGCCACGCGTGCACAGCGGCCACGAGTGGTTCACCGTGCTGTCCGGCAGCATCCGGCTCACGCTCGGCGAGCGAATCGTGTACGTGGCGGCGGGTGAGGCCGCGGAGTTCTCGACGATGACGCCCCACGCCTTCTGCGCGCACGGCGAGACCACCGAGATCCTCACGATCTTCGACCGTGATGGGCAGCGCGCGCATCTTCCGCAGTGAGTCCCGTCGCGGAGCGCCCCACCTGCCGTGCGGCCTTGCGGTGTCGCAAGTCCACGTCGGCTGCCGCATAGGTGGCGGCGAGTCGGGCAGTGGTCGAATCGATGCCCTGGCCGGCCGGGAGGTCGGCGGTGAAGTCGGCGAGGAACGCCACGCCCACGGTGGCGCCGTCGAGAGCTTGGAGGGTCGCCACCGCGCGAGCGTCCCCGTCGGAACCGGTGAGGCAGACCGCGAACTCGTCGCCGCCCATCCGTGCGAATACCGCCCGGGGCGGCAGGACCGCACGCACCGACTGGACCAGGTTCGCCAATCGCCGGTCACCCGCGAAATGTCCTTCGGTGTCGTTCGTGATCTTGAGATCGTCCAGATCGATCAGGGCGATCGCCGTCGGGGAACGCCGACGCGAGGCCTGCGCCGCCGTGGTCATCGCTGCATCCCACCCGGCGCGGTTGAGCACCCCGGTCAACGGATCGGTGTGTGCGGCGAGGACGAGCGCGTCGGACAAGCGCCCGAAGATCATCGCGGCCAGCGGAATCACCAGCGCCGCCAGCACGTACATGAACGCCGAGCCCGGCGCAGGCGCGAGCGCCCACGCCGCTGTGCACCCGGCGGCCAGGCCGACGATCATGATGTCTGCGGTCCGACGCGGCACCGTCGCGCGCAGCACCATGGCTAGAAACATGGCGGTGACCAAGCACAACAACTCAGCCGAGTGCCGCGTATGAAACGCCATCACGGCGACGATGGCGGCGCAGGCCGCGGCTGCGGCAGGTACCAACCGCTGCGGCCGGCGTGCCAGCCAGAGCAGAGCGGCGACACCGAGGGCGACGGCCAGCAGCCCGCCGGTCGCCGCGCCGTAGTCCCGGCCCGAGCTGATCGGACTGCGCGCCCACCCGATGGCCACAGCGATCACGGCGGTCGTGGCCACGAGGTATCCGCGGATCATGCTCAGCCGGACCCGGTGCAGTGGTCCGGCCGTCCGAACGTCGGACGGACTCCCCAGCACGCCCGGCTAGACGGTGAAGCCCAGTGCGCGGAGCTGCTCGCGGCCGTCGTCGGTGATCTTGTCCGGACCCCAGGCGGGAATCCAGACCCAGTTGATCTCCATGTCGGTGCACAGACCACTGTTCACGAGCATGCTGCGCGCCTGGTCCTCGATGACATCCTGCAGCGGGCAGGCGGGCGAGGTGAGCGTCATGTCGATCGTGACGCCGGCGTCGTTGTTCACCTCCAGGCCGTAGATGAGTCCGAGGTCGACCACGTTGATCCCGAGTTCGGGATCCACGACGTCGCGCAACGCCTCTTCGATGTCGTCGATCGTCGGCAGCGAGGTGTCGACGGGTGCGGGGTTCGCGGGGGTCTCGGTCATGGACTGCTCCTAAACGGGAACGGGGATCGGGAAGGACGGGTCACACGGGTCGGGTCACACGGAGGTGTGGGCGGGCTCGGTCTCGGCGACGGTCTGCGCGAGGGCGTCTTTGAACGCCATCCACCCCAGCAGAGCGCATTTGACGCGCGCCGGGTACTTGCTGACGCCCGCGAAGGCGATGCCGTCGCCGATGAGATCCTCGTCGCCCGCGTCCTGGCCGCGTGAAGTCATCATCTGGTTGAACGCATCGAGCGCCGTCAGGGCTTCGTCGATCGGCAGGCCGACCACCTGGTCGAACAGCACCGACGTGGACGCCTGCGAGATCGAGCACCCCTGGCCGTCGTACGAGATGTCGGACACCGCACCGTCGGCGACCGCCACGCGCAAAGTGACCTCGTCACCGCACGTCGGGTTCACATGGTGGACCTCTGCGCCGAACGGTTCTCGCAGACCGCGCCCGTGCGGATGCTTGTAGTGGTCCAGGATCACCTCCTGGTACATCTGCTCCATTCTCATCAGCAGACTCCCTTCATCAGCGCGCTCCGAAGAAGCGCTGCGCGACGCCGATGGCGTCGGCCAGTGCGTCGACCTCGTCGAGGGTGTTGTACACAGCGAACGATGCGCGGGCGCTGGCCTGCACACCGAACTGCCGGTGCAGCGGCCACGCGCAGTGGTGGCCGACGCGAATCGCGACGCCCTCGTCGTCGAGCACCTGCCCGAGATCGTGGGCATGGATGCCGTCCACGTCGAACGCCACTGCCCCGCCGCGCCGGTCCGCGGTCGCCGGTCCGACGATCCGCAAGCCCTCGATCGCGCTCAACCGGTCCAGTGCGCGCACCACGAGGTCGTGCTCGTGCGCCGCGACAGCGTCCATACCGATCTTCTCGAGGTACTCGACGGCGGCGCCGAGTCCGACGACCTGGGAGGTCATCGGCACTCCCGCCTCGAACCGCTGCGGCGGCAGCGCGTACGTCGACAACTCCATGGTCACGGTCTCGATCATCGACCCGCCGGTCAGGAACGGCGGCAACTGTGCCAGCAGCGACGACCGCCCGTACAGCACGCCGACCCCCGACGGACCCAGCATCTTGTGCCCGGAGAACGCCGCGAAATCGACGTCCAGGGCCGCGAAGTCGACGGCCATGTGCGGCACCGACTGGCAGGCGTCCAACACCACGTACGCGCCGACCGCCCGTGCACGGCGAACCAGCTCCGGCACGTCGGCGACGGCGCCGGTCACATTGGACTGGTGCGTGAACGCCACCACCTTGACGGTGTCGTCGAGTTCCAGCGAATCGAGGTCGATCCGGCCGTCGTCGGTGATGCCGTACCACCGCAGCGTCGCTCCGGTCCGCCTGCACAGCTCCTGCCACGGAACCAGGTTCGCGTGATGCTCCAACTCGGTGACGACGATCGTGTCGCCCTCGCCGAGTGGACGGCCGCCGAACAGCCCGCCGCTGCGATCGTCGCCGAATGCGTACGCCACCAGGTTCAGGGATTCGGTCGCGTTCTTGGTGAACACGATCTCGTCGACCGCGGCGCCGACGAAGCCTGCGATCGCCGCGCGAGCATGCTCGTACGCGTCGGTCGCCTCCTCCGCCAACTGGTGCGCGCCGCGGTGCACCGCGGAGTTGTGGTTCAGCAGGAAGTCGCGCTCGGCATCGAGCACCTGCAGTGGACGCTGCGAAGTGGCGCCCGAATCGAGGTAGACGAGCGGCTTGTCGTCGCGGACGGTGCGGGACAGGATCGGGAAATCCGCCCGCAGGGCCGTGACATCCAGAGCGGTCGCTGTGGTCATGTCAGTTCCCCTCACGTCTGGTGACGATTACTTGGCCGCTGCTGCCGTGAAGCGCTCGTAGCCGTTCTCTTCCAACTCGTCCGCGAGCTCGGGGCCCGCCGACTCAACGACGCGACCGTCGACGAAGACGTGCACGAAGTCGGGCTTGATGTAGCGCAGGATCCGCGTGTAGTGCGTGATCAGCAGAATGCCGCCGGTCTCGGCCTCCTTGTAGCGATTGACGCCCTCGGAGACGATGCGTAGCGCATCCACGTCGAGGCCCGAGTCGGTCTCGTCGAGAATGGCGACCTTCGGCTTCAGCAGGCTCAGCTGCAGGATCTCGTGCCGCTTCTTCTCACCGCCGGAGAAGCCCTCGTTGACGCTGCGGTCGCCGAACGCCGGGTCGATGTCCAGATCCGCCATGGCGGCCTTGGTCTCCTTGACCCAGTGGCGCAGCTTCGGCGCCTCGCCACGGACCGCGGTGGCGGCACTGCGGAGGAAGTTCGACATCGAGACCCCGGGGACCTCGACCGGGTACTGCATGGCCAGGAAGAGGCCGGCGCGGGCGCGCTCGTCGACCGACATGGTCAGCACGTCCTCACCGTCGAGGGTGATGGTGCCCGAGGTGACCTGGTATTTCGGGTGACCGGCGATGGCATACGAGAGCGTCGACTTTCCTGAGCCGTTGGGGCCCATGATCGCGTGCGTCTCGCCCGACTTCACGGTCAGGTCCACACCCTTGAGGATGTGGATCGGCTCGGCGTCGGGGTCGCTCTGGGCGACGTCGACGTGCAGGTCGCGGATTTCCAAGGTGGTCATCTGTGGTGGTTCCTTAAAGTCTGTGTGTGGTCGACAGCGACGGTGCGGATCAGGCGCCTGCGGATTCGAGCTCGGCTTCGATGGCCGCCTCGAGTCGTTCGCGCAGTTCAGGCACGGAGATCTTGGCGAGGACCTCGCCGAAGAATCCGCGGACGACGAGACGCCGCGCGACGTCCTCGGGAATGCCGCGCGCCTGCAGGTAGAACAACTGCTCGTCGTCGAACCGGCCGGTGGCGCTGGCGTGGCCGGCCCCGATGATCTCGCCGGTCTCGATCTCCAGGTTCGGCACCGAATCGGCGCGGGCATTGTCGGTCAGAACCAGGTTGCGGTTGAGCTCGTAGGTGTCCGTGCCCTCGGCCGCCGGTCGGATCAGCACGTCACCGATCCAGACGGTGTGTGCTTCCTTCCGCTTGTCGCCGGACGCGTCGCCCTGGAGCGCACCCTTGTACACCACATGCGAGCGGCAGTTCGGCTGTGCGTGATCGACCAGCAGTCGCTGCTCGAGGTGCTGCCCACCGTCCGCGAAGTACAGTCCCCACAGCTCGGCGTCGCCGCCGGGCGCGGTGTACTGCACGTGCGGCGAGATCCGGACGGTGTGTCCGCCGAGGCTGACGGCGAAGTGCTTGAGCGCCGCGTCGCGACCGAGCGAGAGGTGATGCGTCGCAACATGCGTCGCGTCGTCCTCCCATTCGTGAACGTTCACCACGGTCAGGTGAGCGCTGTCGTCGGCGATGATCTCCACGTTCTCGCCGATGACGCCGCTGCCGCGCTGATCGATCACCACGACGGACTTCGAGAAGGCCCCGGCGTGCACCTGGATGTGCGAGTAGGCGGTCTGATCGACGCCCGGACCGTTGACGGTCAGGAAGACCGGGTCGGCGACCTGCGCCTCGTTGGCGATCGTCACGATGGTCGCGGTCTCGAACGACGAGTACGCCTGCGCCGAGACGCGGTCGAACGGAACGCCTGCCTTGCCCAACCGAGCATCGTCGCGGCCGACGGTCTCCACGGTCACGCCGTCGGTGGCCCCGGTCGACTCGACGGTGGTGGTCCCGGTCGGCGTCGCGGTGCCATCGTGCAGTCCGTGCAGCCGACGGAACGGTGTGAAGCGCCAGGCCTCCTCCCGCTGCGACGGGACTTCGAACGCCTCGACGTCGTAGGAGGTGAAGAGCTCACCCTTGTTGACCACCACCGCGGGTGCGGCGGTGGAAGCAGAGTCCGCCATCAGCCGACCGCTCCTTCCATCTGCAGTTCGATCAGCCGATTCAGCTCGAGCGCGTACTCCATCGGCAGTTCCTTGGCGATCGGCTCGACGAAGCCGCGAACCACCATGGCCATGGCCTCTTCCTCGGTCATGCCGCGACTCATCAGATAGAAGAGCTGATCATCGCTGACCTTCGAGACCGTGGCCTCATGGCCCATCGTGACGTCGTCCTCGCGGATGTCGACGTACGGGTAGGTGTCGCTGCGGCTGATCTGGTCCACCAGCAGGGCGTCGCACTGCACAGTGGAGCGACTGCCGTGGGCGCCCGGATTGATCTTGATCAGGCCGCGGTACGACGACCGGCCGCCGCCGCGCGCCACCGACTTGCTGACGATGTTGCTGGAGGTGTTCGGCGCCAGATGGACCATCTTGGATCCGGTGTCCTGGTGCTGGCCCTCGCCCGCGAACGCCACCGACAGGACCTCGCCCTTGGCGTGCTCGCCGGTCAGCCACACCGCCGGGTACTTCATGGTGACCTTGGATCCGATATTGCCGTCGACCCACTCCATGGTCGCGCCCTCTTCGGCCTTGGCGCGCTTGGTCACCAGGTTGTAGACGTTGTTCGACCAGTTCTGGATGGTCGTGTAGCGGCAGCGACCGCCCTTCTTGACGATGATCTCGACGACGGCCGAGTGCAACGAGTCGGACTTGTAGATCGGGGCGGTGCAGCCCTCGACGTAGTGGACGTAGGCGTCCTCGTCGACGATGATCAGCGTGCGTTCGAACTGACCCATGTTCTCGGTGTTGATACGGAAGTACGCCTGCAGCGGGATGTCGACGTGCACGCCCTTCGGCACGTAGATGAACGACCCACCGGACCAGACCGCGGTGTTCAGCGCGGAGAACTTGTTGTCACCGGCCGGGATCACGCTGCCGAAGTACTCCTCGAAGAGTTCCGGGTGCTCGCGCAGACCACTGTCGGTGTCGAGGAAGATGACGCCCTTCTCCTCCAGGTCCTCGCGGATCTGGTGGTAGACGACCTCTGACTCGTACTGTGCCGCGACTCCCGCGACCAGGCGCTGCTTCTCGGCCTCCGGGATGCCCAGTCGGTCGTAGGTGTTGCGGATGTCCTCCGGCAGGTCCTCCCACGACTCGGCCTGCTTCTCCGTGGAGCGCACGAAGTACTTGATGTTGTCGAAGTCGATGCCGTCGAGGTCGCCGCCCCAACTCGGCATGGGCTTGCGATCGAAGATCCGCAGCGCCTTCAGCCGCGACTCGAGCATCCATTCGGGCTCGTTCTTCTTCGAGGAGATGTCGCGGACGACGGCCTCGGAGAGCCCGCGGGTCGCGGACGCTCCTGCCTCATCGCTGTCGGACCAGCCGTAGCCGTAGCGGTCGAAGGAAGCAATGGTCTCTTCCTGCGTCAGCTGGGTGGCGGCGGGATCGGTGACCGTCATCGGGGAACCTTTCCATCGGGGGTGTCGGTGGTCGCGGGCTGGCGGCCTCCGTCAGTCATGACGTGCACGGGCACGTGCGTCGTACACACGCAGTCGCCGTTGGCGATGGTCGCCAACCGCTGCACGTGCGTACCGAGGAGCTCGGTGAATCTGGCTGTCTCGGCCTCACAGAGCTCCGGGAACTCGGCCGCCACGTGGGCGACCGGACAGTGATGTTGGCAGATCTGAATGCCTGCACCCACCTCGCGGGTGTTGGCTGCGTATCCGCCTGCGGTGAGAGCATCGGTGATCTGTTCGACGGTCGCGATGACCGAGCCGGACTCGGCGACCGGGGTCACGTCGGTGGTGAGGTCGGCGATCCGCTCGTGAGCGAAATCGTCGACGGCGTGCTGCCCGGCGACGTCGCGCAGTTTCCGAAGCACCGCACCGGCGAGATCGTCGTAGGCGTGTCGCAGCTTCCCGCGACCCGTCGGCGTCAGTTGAAACCACTTCGCGGGGCGGCCGCGGGTGGCCTTCCCGCTCTTCGAGAAGCCGGCGGGTGCGACTTCGATGTCGCCGTCGCCCGACAGGATGTCCAGGTGTCGACGGACCCCCGCCGGTGAGATTCCGAGGTGGTCGGCGATGTCACTGGCCGTCATCGGGCCCTCGTCGACGAGCAGCGAAACGACAGCAGCACGGGTCGCGCCGTCGGGGCCCGTCCCGTCTGCAGGCTGCTGTGACAGCAGCTGATCGTCACCGCTCATGCTTTTCACAACAATATTGTTACTTAAATACTTCCCCCGGGCTAGCAAGGGTTGCCTAAATCATCCTCGTGCCGTGTCTGACCGGAACGCGCAACCACACCCGTTACAGTCGTCGGTGTGCCTGAACTCCCCCTCGTGCGACGGACCGTCGACTACATAGGCCTGGCCAAGCCTGCGGCCCAGCGTGATGTCGACCGCACCGGCGACTACGGCACCAGCGTCGCACGCATGCACGACGACGAGCACGAGACCGGCCCGCTCAATCGCCTCGAGACCCTGCGCATGCGGCGGATCCGGCTGTTCGGCACCACCGGATCGATGCTGATCCTCATCGGTTCGCTCGGCACCGGCATGCTCCCGGTCCTGCAGAACCCGATCGTGGGAACTCGCATCCTCTCCTTGCCGTCGCGCATGTACTCCACGGCGCTGACCGTCTCCATCGGCGGCGCGATCATGCTCACCGTCGCCTGGGTGATGCTGGGCCGCTACGCGATCGGGCGGTTCCGAGTGGAGGTCGCGGAGGGCCGCAGTCCCGCCCGGCGGATGACGCGCGGACAGGCGGATCGCACGCTGCTCATGTGGGTGGCTCCGCTGATCATCGCGCCTCCACTGATCAGCAAGGACGTCTACTCGTACCTCGCGCAGAGCGCGATCGCCTACAAGGGGCTGGACCCCTATACCTACAGTCCGATGCGCGGCCTCGGCGTCGACCATCCGCTGACCCTGTCGGTGCCGAATCTGTGGAAGGACACGCCCGCCCCGTACGGTCCGCTCTTCCTCTGGATCGGCGAGCACATCACCGCCATCACCGGGGACAACATCACCGCCGGGGTGCTGCTGCATCGCGTCGTCGCCATCTGCGGCGTGCTGATGATCGTCTGGGCGCTCCCCCGCCTGGCTCGACGCTGCGGCGTGTCCGCCGTCGCCGCGCTGTGGCTCGGCGCACTGAACCCGCTCCTGATCCTGCACCTCGTCGGCGGCATCCACAACGAGTCGCTGATGCTCGGCATGATGCTCGTCGGTCTCGAATGGTGCCTGCGCGGCGTTGACAGTCCCGGCCGATTGCGACGGATCGACAAGCCGTATCTTCCCTCCCGCGACGGCGCGATCCTGCTCGCCGGCGCCGTGGTGATCGCCGGGTCGTCGATGATCAAGGTCGCCTCGCTGCTCGCGCTCGGGTTCGTCGGCATCGCTCTGGCGCGCCGCTGGGGCGCCACTCTGCCCGCCTTGCGCCATGCCCCGGTCCGGGAATGGTGGTCGCGGTCGCGGCGGTCGCTCGCCGCGCTGACGGCGAGCGCCGGACTGTTGGGAATCATGTCCGGCGCCGTCATCGCCGTCACCGGCTTCGCAACGGGGCTCGGGTTCGGCTGGGTCCACACCCTGAGCACCGGCGGCATCGTCCGTTCCTGGATGTCCATGCCGACCCTGCTGTCGGTGGTGTCCGGGCGCATCGGACTCTGGCTCGGCCTGGGCGAACAGACGCAGGCCATCCTCGACATCGCCCGGCCGATCGCCCAACTACTCGCCGCAGCCCTCGTGGTCCGCTGGCTCCTCGCGTGCCTCGCCGGCCGCATCCACCCGCTCGGCGGCCTCGGTATCGCCATGGCGACGGTCGTGGTGTTCTTCCCCTTCGTGCAGGCGTGGTACCTGCTGTGGGCCGTCATTCCCCTCGCCGCCTGGGCCACCACCCGGTGGTTCCGCGTCGGCACCGTCGCTATCTCCAGCATCATCGCCGTCGTCGTGATGCCCACCAGCTCCGACACCAGCCCCCTCGTGGTGGCGCAGGGACTCGCCACCGGTGTGATCATGGTCGCAATCACCGCGGCCGTCTTCTTTCTCGACACCCCGCTGCGGCGTCGACTGCGACGCAAGCGGACGCAGAAGACGCAGTAAGACGCCTGTTTCCCCACGCGGGCAACCGGGCCGTCCGACACCGTCGCAGGCCAGGCCCACACCCGGGTGACCTGGGCCTCTGGCCTAGGGTGGTGGGCGTGCAAGATGCTCTTTCGCCCCGCGTCGGGCCGGATTCGACGTCGAATCCTGATGATGCCGCACTTCTGGTGCGCGGGCTCGTCAAGCGCTTCGGCGACAAGACCGCCGTCGACGGGCTGGATCTGACCTTGCCCCGGGGTGAGCTGCTGGCGCTCCTGGGACCGAACGGTGCGGGCAAGACCACCACCGTCGAGATCTGCGAAGGATTCGGCCGCCCCGACGCAGGCGATGTGCGGGTCCTTGGCCTGGACCCGATCGCGAACAACGACACGCTGCGCACCCGGATCGGCGTGATGCTGCAGGGCGGCGGCGCGTATCCGGGCGCCAAGGCCGGAGAGATGCTCGGCCTGTGCGCCGCATACAGCGCCGATCCCCTCGATCCCGACTGGTTGATGGAGGCCCTCGGCCTCACCGAGGTCGCGGGCACCGGTTTCCGTCGACTGTCCGGCGGTCAGCAGCAGCGCCTCTCCCTCGCGTGCGCGCTCGTCGGGCGTCCCGAACTCGTGTTCCTCGACGAGCCGACCGCCGGACTCGACGCGCACGCTCGAATCATGGTCTGGGAGTTGATCTCCCGTCTGCGTGCCGACGGCGTCTCGATCCTGCTGACCACCCATCTGCTCGACGAGGCCGAAGAGCTCGCCGACCAGATCGTCATCATCGACCACGGTCGCGCCGTGGCCGCGGGTGCGCCCGCCGACCTCGTCCGGCAAGACGCGGAAGGGCAACTCCGCATCCGGGCCGCCGGTCTGGCCGCCGACGCGTTGGAGACTGCACTCCCCGACGGTTACCGCTGCCGACTGTCCCCGGCGGGTGAACTCCTCGTCACCGGCGACATCACGCCCGAACTCGTGGCCACGATCACCCGCTACTGTGCCGACCAGGGCATCCTCGCCGAGTCGATGAACGTGGCGACCAACACACTGCAGGACGTCTTCCTCACTCTCACCGGACGGGAGGTGCGGGCGTGAGCACCGACGTGTCCGCCTCGAACCGGTTCCCCCGCGGAACCTTCACACCGAATCCGCGCCCGGCGTCGCTGTCGCAGATGCTGATCGCGCAGACGAGGCTGGAACTGCTGCTCCTGCTCCGCAACGGCGAGCAATTGCTGTTGACCATGTTCATCCCGATCACCATGCTCATCGGCCTGAGCCTGCTGCCGCTCACCACCGAGGTCGGCGACACGGCGGCGGACCGTGCCACGACGTTCGTTCCCGCCGTGCTGGCGGTCGCGATCATGTCGACGGCGTTCACCGGTCAGGCCATCGCGGTGGGCTTCGATCGCCGCTACGGCGCCCTCAAACGGTTGGGCGCCACCCCGATTCCGCGCTGGGGCATCATCGCGGGCAAGTCGCTCGCCGTGCTCATCGTGGTCGTGATGCAGGCGCTGATCATCGGCGGCATCGGACTCGCCTTCGGCTGGCGCCCCGACCTCGGCGGTCTGGGCCTCGGCGTCGTCGCGATCATCCTCGGCACTGTCGCGTTCGCGTGTGCGGGGCTGCTGCTCGGCGGCACGCTGAAGGCCGAAGTGGTGCTCGCGTTGGGCAATCTGGTGTGGTTCGTCCTGCTCGGACTGGCGAGTCTGGTCGTGTTCGACGATCACGTCCCCGGCGCGGTCCGCACCATCGCCCGACTGTCGCCGTCCGGGGCGCTCACCGAGTCGCTGTCGCGGGCGCTCGAGTCCTCGGTGGACGTCTTCGGTCTCTGTGTCCTCGTCGCCTGGGCCGCCGTCTGCGGCACGCTGGCAGTTAGGTGGTTCCGCTTCCAATGATCGCATCGTGGTTCGGGTTCAAGAATCCAACGGCGAAGTTCCTGTACGGCTGGGCGGTCGCCAACGTCGCCGCCAACGTACTACTGGTCGTTACCGGCGGAGGCGTACGAGTGACCGGCTCTGGACTCGGCTGCCCGACTTGGCCTCAGTGCACCTCGGGCAACATCGCCCCGGTGCCCGGCAACGCCATGGGCATCCACAGCGTGATCGAGTTCGGCAATCGCCTGCTGACGTGGGTGCTGGTCGCCGTCGCCGTCGCGACGTTCGTCGCGGCGATCCGTCGTCGTCCGGTCGACAGACTCGCACGCACGCTCGCGTTGGTCGTGGCGCTCGGTGTCCCGCTGCAGGGCGTGATCGGCGGCATCACGGTCCTCACGAATCTGAACCCGTGGGTGGTCTCGCTGCACTTCGTGGCCACGATGGTGATCATCTCGGTCGCCACCTGGTTGGCCTTCCACGTCCGTCCGCGCGAGGAGGCCTCCGCGGCCGCGACGCCCTCGCCGGTGTTCGGTCGCGTCACGCTGACGCTGACCTGGTTGATCTACGTGACGACGTGGATCGCGATCTATGTCGGCACCATCGTCACCGGTTCCGGTCCGCACTCGGGCGACGACATCGCGATGCGCAACGGCCTCCGATTCGACCAGTTGGCCGTGTTGCACGCCGATGCGGTGTGGGTCCTGGTCGGCCTCTCGATCGCGCTGACGGTCCTCGTCGTCGCCGCACAGTCAGCGCTGCGACGCGCCACGCTGATCTTCGGCGCAGTGATCCTGCTGCAGGGACTGATCGGGTACGTGCAGTACGTGCTCCACGTCCCCGCCGGGCTCGTAATCCTGCACATGTTCGGCGCCGCCGTCCTGATGATCGGCGCCACGCACCTGGTGCTCAGCGCGTCCCGCACCCGGTAGGCCTGCTCGGCCCACCGGGCGACGAGCCGTCAGTCGACGATCGAGCTGTTCCGCGCCTTCGGGAATCGCTTCTGATGGGCGACCCACCCGGCCATCGTGCGCCAATGCGACGGACGGACGTTCGCCGTCGAGGTCAGTTCCCGGTCCCATTCGGCGACCTCGAGCCCGTCGACGGAATCGACGACCGCCTGGGCCACGGCCACACTGTCGACGACCCGGTCGCCGAGGATCCCGTTGTCTCCCACGAGGGTGAGTCGGACGCCTGCGGCGCCGATGGGCGCAATGACGACCTTGGCGGATCCGCCTTCGTCGGCGACGAAGCGCCGGACGGCGGAGACGACGTCGGAGGGGGCGGCGACAGCGGAAGCTGTCGCGGTGGAAACGGCAGTGTCTTCGCTCATGACTGGCGAGTATACCGGCGTGCCAAAATGGACCCATGCGTGCGATCCAAGTGTCCGCTCACGGCGGAGCCGAAGTTCTGACCCTCGTCGATGTTCCCGTCCCCCAACCGGAGTCGGACGAAGTCCTGATCGCCGTCCACACCGCAGGCGTCAACTTCATCGACACCTATCTGCGAGAGGGCCGCTATCCGTCGACACCGCCGTACATCCCGGGCAGCGAAGGCGCGGGCGAGATCGTGGCACTGGGCGCCGACGTGACGGATCTCGCCGTCGGCGATCGGGTCGCCTGGTGCAACGGCGACCAGAGCTATGCCGAGTACACCACCGTCCGCGCCGCTCACGTCGTGCGTGTTCCGGACGCCGTGACCGACGCCGTCGCGGGGTCGTCCCTGCTCCGCGGACTCACCGCCCACTACCTGCTCGATGGAAGCGCGCACCCGGCCCCGGGCGACACCGTTCTGCTTCATGCGGGCGCAGGCGGCGTGGGACTGATCCTGACCGAATGGGCCGTCGCCCGTGGCATCCGCGTGGTGACCACGGTGTCGTCTGACGAGAAGGAGGCGCTGTCGCGGGCCGCCGGAGCGAGCGACGTGCTCCGCTACGGGGACGACATCGCCGACCGAGTCCGTGCGCTGACCGACGGCCGGGGCGCATCGGTGGTGTACGACGGTGTGGGCGCGGCCACGTTCGAGCAGTCGCTGGCGGCGACCGCGATCCGCGGCACGGTGGTGCTGTTCGGCGGTGCGAGCGGGCCCGTTCCGCCCTTCGACCTGCAACGTCTGAGCACCGCGGGGTCTCTGACCGTCACCCGGCCGACGCTCGCGCACTTCACCGCCGACCCCGCGGAGTTCGCGTGGCGGGCCCGAGAGTTCTTCGACGCGATCGCCGACGGAACGCTCACCGTCCAGGTCGGGCAGGTGTTCGGCCTCGCGCACGCCGCCGACGCGCACCGTGCCCTCGAAGCGCGCGCCACCACCGGTTCCACCGCGTTGGAGGTCGTGGCGCGATGACGAGAGGCACGGGCGGCGTCGTCGCGATCGTCGGCGTCATTCTGCTGGTCGTGATGCGGCCGTTCGGTCCCGTCGGACTGCTGATCGCGCTCGCCCTGGTCCTCGGCGGCGGGTTGCTCGTCGTCGCTGCGCCGGCCCGACCGCGACCCGACCCGGTCGCTGCACCGGCACCGGCACCGACGCCGACACGCTCGATCACCGAGCGCTGGCAGCGGGCGATCGACCATCACAACCAGGTGCTCGGCGCCTACGGTGCATTCGAGTTGGATCCCCGCATGCTGCTGCAGTATCCCGCGCTGTGGGATCTCTCCGCCCCGGAGGTCATCGCCTTCCACGACAGCATGGAGGCCGCGAGTGAACTGCGCACGGACACCTTCCCGGGCACGACGCACGCCGAGCGCTACCTCGAGGCGGTCACTGAGCTGCGCAGTGCCTGGGCGCGGGCGGACCGGTTCGCGCGCTCGACGGGCACCGACGCCCTGGACTCCGCCGACGCCCGGGACTGCAGGCGGGCGCTGAAACTGCTCAACCACGCCGACGCGGCCGAGAGCGCGGAGCGCGCCACCTACCTTCAACAGGTCCTCGGAACCGTCGACCGGCTCGCCGAACGCGGGGTCGTGCGCCGACCCGAGCGGGCGCGCGAGCGACTGGAGACCACGCTGCGGCGCGCGATCGAAGCCTAGAGACCCTACCGGACGCCGTCGCGCAGGAAGCGGCCGCGCGTCGAGTACACGCCCGCGACTTCGACCGAGCTCGGGCCGAGGACCATCTGGATGGTGACCGGGACTCGGCCGGGGCCGCTGTCGTCGGACGCCACGCCGATCGCGGCGCCGATCACGTCGCGGTCGTAGTGGCGGACGGATCCGCGCCGCGCGAGGTCGTCGCGCACGGACACCATCGTCGCGCCCGTCAGACCCGACAAGGAGAATCCGTCGGGTTCGCGGTCCGTGGTCGACTTCCGGATCTCCGGAAACTGCCCGACCTCGACGGCGATCGACATGATCGGGCCGCCGTCGAACGAGAGGTCGAAACCGGGGCGCGCCCGTCCGTGCCACGAGGCCCCGTCGTCCAACGACTTGTACGCGACCTCGCGGAGCATTTTGGCCTTCGGGTCCAACCCGGCATCGGTCATCACTCGGCGTGCGACGTCGAGGAAACCGTCGATCGACGCGGCGTCGACGGTGTCGGCCAGGTTGCCGGACGCGTCGGCCTCGATCGGGAAGGCGCCTCCCGAGAACGTCGCGACCAGCTTCTCGTCGCCCGAGCGCGGCGCCACCTCGACTTCCGGCTGCCCGCTCGCGTCGTCGAGAGCCATCGTCCGCCAGGTCTGCACCACGCGGTCCGCGGTGGCGTTGAGATTCAGCCCGCGGACGTCGGCGCGGCTGAACACGGTTCGCTGCGACGTCGACATGGTCCTGGGCTCGTACCAGCCGCTGTCGCCGGACCGGTGCGAGTAGACCATCTGGCCGTTCTGCTGGTTCAGGACGTACAGTGACTCGCTGTCCCCGTCGATCGTGATCCGCAGAATCGACTCGGCGCCGTTGGGCGCGATCTCCTGCGCGCGGTCCAGACTGCGCTCGAGAGCGGCGGACAGATCGGTGGAGTCGGCCACCTCGACGCGCGCACCGTCCGCGACCGATTCGGCGCCGGACGGGGCGAGGAGGACGACGGCCGGAATCCCCACCACCAGGATGGACACCGTCACGATTAGGGCGCCCCGGACTGCGGCTGCGACCGCCTCGGTCCGGATCCGATGGATCAGCACGATCGCGACAACCGCCGTCGCCGCGGCGATCAGCGCCGACACCGCCGCGTGGTCGACGATGACCGCGACCACGACGCCGACGGTGGCGACGACAGCCGCCACGACGGTCCGGATGGTGGTGTAACCGGGCTGCTTCACGGGCGTGCAGTCGTCCTCACAGTGCGGCGCGAGCCACGGGCGGTCTCGGCCGCTAGAACAGGCTCGCGATGGTCGGCATGTTGATCACGGCGTCCACGGCGAGTCCGCAGAACAGCAGCGCAAGGTATTCGTTCGAGGTCAGGAAGATCTTGAGCGGCTTCACCTCGACGCCGCGCCGGGTCTCGAGGAACAGCTTGGTCACCATGTAGATGAACCAGGCGCCCGCGCCGATCGAGACGGCGAGGTAGATCCAACTCGTGACCGGGATCAGCGCGAACGACGTCAGTACCGTCAGCCAGGTGTAGACCAGCATGTGCGTCGTCACCCGCTCGTCGCCCGCGATGACGGGGAACATCGGCACACCCGCGGCGCGGTAGTCCTCGCGATACCGCATCGCCAGGGCCCAGGTGTGCGGCGGCGTCCAGAAGAAGACGACGAGGAAGAGCACGAACGGCTCCCAGCTCAGGCTGCCGGTGACGGCGGCCCAGCCGACCAGCGCCGGGGTGCAGCCCGCGGCGCCGCCCCAGATCACGTTCTGCCAGGTGCGACGCTTCAGGATCAGGGTGTAGACGCCCGCGTAGAAGCCGATGGTGACCCAGACCAGGATCGGCGGGAGCCACTTGTTGCCGGTGCCGAAGTACAGGACGGCGAACGAGGCGAAGGCGAGCACGATGCCGAAGACGAGTGCGTTGCGCACCGGGACCGCATGGCGTGCCAGCGGTCGCTTCTGCGTGCGCTTCATCTTCTGATCGATGTCGGCGTCGGCGACCATGTTCAGGCTGTTGGCGCTCGCCGCACCCATCCAGCCACCGATCACCGTGACGACGATGAGCGCGATGTCCACGTGGCCGCGATCGGCCTGCAGCATGACCGGAATGGTCGAGACCAGCAGCAGTTCGATGACACGAGGCTTCGTCAGCGCGATATAGGCGAGCAGCGTGTTCCACACCCGTGCGCCCCTACCGGCGGATCCGACCGAATCATCGGTGGACATCGGGGTCGAGGAGGCGTCGGTAGCCGCGCTTTCCTCAATACTCACAGATGCTCCTCACATAAGGCCGGGGAACTCGCCGCCGAAAGCAGAACGACGGCCTACTACACACGATGGTAGACCGCCGGGTCACCGAGAACAGAATCGGTGCTCGCCAGATCACCTCTCCGAGCACGCTCGACGTCGCCCCGCTCACATTCTTCTCGAAGCCGCTCCGGTCGCACACTGACCGACACAGACCGCTAGGCTGGACTCGCTAATGCGTACGAGCACCAGAACAAGGCATCAGGAGACCCCACCACCGTGGCCATAACCGACGAGATCCGCGCGCTCACCCAGCAGGTTCACCCCACCGACTGGACCGATCTGGACACCAAGGCCGTGGACACGGCCCGGATTCTGGCTGCCGACGCGGTTCAGCACTGTGGCAGCGGCCATCCCGGCACCGCGATGAGCCTCGCGCCGCTCGCGTACACGCTGTACCAGCGCGTCATGCGACACGACCCCACCGATCCGCAGTGGGTCGGCCGAGACCGCTTCGTCCTCTCGTGCGGACACTCGAGCCTCACCCAGTACATCCAGCTGTACCTCGGCGGGTTCGGTCTGGAGCTCGGCGACCTGGAAGCGCTCCGCACCTGGGGATCGCTGACCCCCGGCCACCCCGAGTTCCGCCACACCAAGGGCGTCGAGATCACCACGGGTCCGCTCGGCCAGGGCCTGGCCTCAGCAGTCGGCATGGCGATGGCGGCTCGTCGCGAGCGCGGACTGTTCGATCCGGACGCCGCCGCCGGCGAGAGCCCCTTCGACCACCACGTGTACGTGATCGCCTCCGACGGCGACATCGAGGAGGGCGTCACCTCCGAGGCCAGCTCGCTCGCGGGCACCCAGGAGCTCGGCAACCTGATCGTCTTCTACGACCAGAACCACATCTCCATCGAGGACGACACCCAGATCGCCCTCACCGAGGACACCGCCAAGCGCTACGAGGCCTACGGCTGGCATGTGCAGGTCGTCGAGGGCGGCGAAGACATCGTCGCGATCGAGGCGGCCGTGGAGGCCGCGAAGGCGGTCACCGACAAGCCGTCGATCATCTGCCTGCGCACCATCATCGCGTGGCCCGCACCCACCAAGATGAACACCGGCGCCTCCCACGGTTCGGCGCTCGGCGCCGACGAGGTCGCCGCCACCAAGGAGCTCCTCGGCTTCGATCCGGCCAAGAACTTCGACGTCGCCGACGACGTCATTGCGCACACCCGTTCGCTGGCCGAGCGCGCCGCCGCCGACCGCACCGCATGGCAGCAGTCGTTCGACGCGTGGGCCGCCGGCAACCCGCAGCGCAAGGAGCTCTTCGACCGGCTCGCCGCCCAGGCGCTGCCCGAGGGATGGACCGACGCGCTGCCGTCCTGGGAGGCGGGCGACAAGGCGGTCGCCACCCGGTCCGCGTCCGGCAAGGTGCTCTCCGCGCTGGCACCGGTGCTCCCCGAACTGTGGGGCGGCTCGGCCGACCTCGCGGGCTCCAACAACACCACGATGGACGGTGCACAGTCCTTCGGTCCCGCGTCCATCAGCACCGGAACCTGGAACGCCGACCCGTACGGCCGCACCCTGCACTTCGGCATCCGCGAACACGCGATGGGCTCGATCCTCTCGGGCATCGTGCTGCACGGCCCGACCCGCGCCTACGGCGGCACGTTCCTTCAGTTCGCCGACTACATGCGCCCCGCGGTTCGCCTGGCGGCCCTGATGGAGATCGACCCGATCTACGTGTGGACGCACGACTCGATCGGCCTCGGCGAAGACGGCCCCACCCACCAGCCGGTGGAGCACTTGGCCGCACTGCGCGCCATCCCGAACCTCGACGTCGTCCGGCCTGCCGACGCCAACGAGACCGCCCACGCCTGGCGGCACCTGCTGACGCGTCGCAACCGTCCGGTAGGGCTGGCCCTGACCCGCCAGAACGTCCCCGTCCTCGAGGGCACCTCGTACGAGGGCGTCGCCCGCGGCGGCTACGTGCTGTCCGACGGCACGAACGACAGCGGCGCCGCCGACGTCGTCCTCATCGGCACCGGCTCGGAGGTCAGCTTGGCCGTCGAGGCCGCGGCGTCGCTGGCCGCCGAGGGCGTCGCCGCCCGGGTGGTGTCGATGCCGTCGCTCGAATGGTTCGCCGAGCAGGACGACGACTACCGCGAATCGGTGCTCCCGACCGGAGTTCCGCGCGTGGCCGTCGAAGCGGGCATCGCCATGCCGTGGCACGCCGTGGTCGCGGGCGGCGAGATCGTCTCCCTCGAGCACTTCGGAGCGTCGGCCCCGTACCAGAAGCTCTACGAGGAGTTCGGCATCACCGCCGCCGCCGTCGCCGCAGCCGCCCACCGCGCCCTGCGTCGCTGACCTCGATTCCGATAGGAGAAACATTCATGTCGCAGAACCAGAATCTCGCAGACCTATCGGCCGCCGGAGTGTCGGTGTGGCTCGACGACCTCTCCCGCGATCTGATCGCCACGGGCGGACTGCAGGAGCAGATCGACACCCATTCGGTCGTCGGCGTCACCACCAACCCCGCGATCTTCCAGAACTCGATCTCCAAGTCCGACAGTTACGCCGAGCAGGTCAGCTCGCTCGCCAAGGCGGGCGCCGACGTCGACGCCGCGCTCACCGCGATCACCACCGACGACGTCCGCAACGCGTGCGACGTCCTGGCGCCGGTGTTCGCCGCCTCCGACGGTCACGACGGTCGCGTGTCGATCGAGGTGGACCCGCGTTTGGCGAACAAGACCGACGAGACGGTCGCGCAGGCGATCGAGCTCTGGAATCTGGTCGACCGCCCGAACCTGTTCATCAAGATCCCGGCCACCAAGGCGGGCATCCCGGCGATCGCCCGCGTCATCGCCGAGGGCATCAGCGTGAACGTCACCCTGATCTTCTCGGTCGAGCGGTACCGCGAAGTGATGGACGCATACCTGGACGGACTCGACACGGCCCTGCGCAACGGTCACGACGCCGCGAAGATCGAGTCGGTCGCCTCGTTCTTCGTCTCCCGCGTCGACTCCGAGGTCGACAACCGGCTGACCGCGATCGGCACGCCCGAGGCGCTCGAGCTGCGCGGCAAGGCCGGCCTGGCCAACGCCCGGCTGGCCTACGCCGCCTACCGCGAGGTCTTCGAGGCCGAGACCCGGTTCCCGGATCTGCAGGCGCACGGCGCCCTGCCGCAGCGGGCGCTCTGGGCGTCGACCGGCACCAAGAACGCCGAGTACCCGGACACGCTGTACGTCAGCGAGCTGGTGGCGCCGAACACGGTGAACACCATTCCGGTCAAGACGTTGAACGCGTTCGCCGACCACGGCTGGGTCAACACCGAGTCGATCATCGGTCAGGCGGCCGCATCGCAGGAGGTATTCGACGCGCTCACCGCCGTCGGCGTCGACCTCGCGGACGTCTTCGTCACGCTCGAGACCGAAGGCGTCAGCAAATTCGAGGACGCGTGGGGCGATCTGCTGGCCGCCACACAGACGCAGCTCGACGCGGCGCAGAGCTAGCGGCGGACTGACAGCCATGGCACGTGCGGACAAGCCGACGTGGACCAATCCGCTTCGCGATCCGCACGACACGCGAATGCCGCGGATCGCCGGACCGTCGGCCCTGGTGATCTTCGGCGTCACCGGCGACCTCGCTCGCCGGAAGCTGATGCCCGCGATCTACGACCTCGCCAATCGCGGACTCCTGCCGCCCAGCTTCGCGTTGATCGGGTTCGCCCGGCGCGACTGGGCGCACGAGGACTTCGCCGAGGTGGTTCGCGACGCCGTGAAGGCGGGCTGCCGGACCGGCTTCCGCCAGGAGGTCTGGGATCGGTTGAGCGAGGGCATCCGCTTCGTCGCGGGCACCTTCGAGG
Organism: Gordonia hydrophobica NBRC 16057; assembly: GCF_001592365.1. Classification (GTDB taxonomy): domain Bacteria; phylum Actinomycetota; class Actinomycetes; order Mycobacteriales; family Mycobacteriaceae; genus Gordonia; species Gordonia hydrophobica. The sequence continues at coordinate 36,263 of NZ_BCWU01000014.1, read as the reverse complement.
ACGATGACGCGTTCGCCCAGTTGCAGCGCACGTTGACCGACCTCGACGCCGAGCGTGGCACCGACGGGAACCACGCGTACTACCTGTCGATTCCGCCGAAGGCCTTCCCCACGGTGCTCGCCCAGCTGCGCCGGACGGGGATGGCCGATCCGACCGGCGACAGTTGGCGTCGCGTCGTCATCGAGAAGCCCTTCGGGCACGATCTTGAGAGCGCGCAGGAGCTGAACAGCCTCGTCGGCAGCGTCTTCCCCGAGGAGTCGGTCTTCCGGATCGACCACTATCTCGGCAAGGAGACGGTCCAGAACATCCTGGCGCTCCGGTTCGCCAACCAGTTGTTCGATCCGCTGTGGAGCGCGCACTACGTGGACCACGTGCAGATCACCATGGCCGAGGACATCGGGCTCGGCGGTCGTGCCGGGTATTACGACGGCATCGGCGCCGCGCGCGACGTGATCCAGAACCACCTGCTTCAACTGCTGGCGCTGGTCGCCATGGAGGAACCGGTCTCGTTCTCGCCCCGACACCTCCAGATCGAGAAGATCAAGGTGCTCTCGTCGACGCGGAACATCACCCCGATCGCCGAGAACTCGGCGCGGGGACAGTACGCGGCCGGGTGGCAGGGATCCGAACCGGTGGTCGGGCTCAAAGAGGAGGAGGGCTTCTCCCCCGACTCCACGACGGAGACGTTCGCGGCCATCGCCCTGGAGGTCGACACGCGACGCTGGGCGGGCGTGCCCTTCTATCTGCGCACCGGTAAGCGCCTCGGGCGGCGCGTCACCGAGATCGCCCTGGTCTTCAAACGCGCTCCGCACCTGCCGTTCGACGACACCATGACCGAGGAGCTGGGACAGAACGCCCTGGTCATCCGCGTGCAGCCGGACGAGGGCGTCACCCTGCGCTTCGGCTCCAAAGTACCGGGCAGCGGCATGGAGGTCCGCGACGTCAACATGGACTTCTCGTACGGCGGCGCGTTCACCGTGTCCTCGCCCGAGGCGTACGAGCGGCTGCTGCTCGACGTCATGCTCGGCGAGCCGTCGTTGTTTCCGGTCGACGAGGAAGTGGAGCTCAGCTGGCAGATCCTCGATCCGGTCCTCGAGGAGTGGGCGGCTGCGGGCACCCCGGACGAGTACGAGTCCGGCACCTGGGGTCCCCCGTCCGCCGACGAGATGATGGCCCGGACCGGACGAGTGTGGAGGCGCCCGTGATCGTCGACCTGCCCGACACCACGACCGAGGAGATCAGCAAGAAGATCGTCTCCCTGCGTCGCACCGGCGGCGCGGTGACGCTCGGTCGCGTCCTCTCGCTCGTGATCGACCTGGACGACGGCGACCACGTCGAAGACGCCGTGGCGGCGTCCAACAAGGCCAGCCGCGAGCATCCGTGCCGCGTCATCATGGTGGTCCGCCACGACCGTTCCGAACACTCCCGACTCGACGCCGAACTGCGCGTCGGCGGCGATGCGGGCGCCTCGGAGGTGGTCGTGCTGCATCTCACGGGCCGGCTCGCCGACCATCCGCACGCGGTCGTGACCCCGTTCCTGCTCCCCGACACCCCCGTCGTCACCTGGTGGCCGGGTCGCGCTCCGGCCCGACCGTCCGACGCGCCGCTCGGCCGGTTGGCGTCGCGGCGCATCACCGACAGTCGGCGCAGTGGCGATCCGGGAGCGCTGCTGAGTGCTCGACGTGTCGGGTACGCGCCCGGCGACACCGATCTCGCCTGGGCGGCGATCACCCAGTGGCGCGCGATGCTGGTGTCCGCGCTCGACCGCCCGCCGCACACCGACATCGTCAGCGCGTCGGTCACCGGACCGCACGACCTGGCGGGTCTCGACCTGTTCGCCGGTTGGCTCGCGTCCGCGCTCGACGTTCCGGTGACCCGGGTCGACGGCGACATGTCGGTCACCCTCGTCCGGTCCGACGGCGAGCTGTCGATGAGCGTCGGCCCCGAGGGCGGGGTGCTGCGCAGCACCGGTCACCCCGACGGCCGCTCGCACTGGGCACGGCGCACCACCGCCGAATGCCTCGCCGAGGAACTGCGCAGTCTCGACGCCGACGAGGTGTACGAGAGCGCTTTGCACGGCCTGTCCGGCGTGACTCACCAGGAGCGGCACTGAGCCGCGACGACCACCGCGATCCACGAGGAGAGACTGTGACCGACCGGACCGAACGCCTGATCTTCGACTCAGCGAGCGAATTGGTGAGCACTGCGGCGGCGCGGTTCGCCGCAACGGTGGCGACGGCCCAGCGTGAGCGGGGACTCGCCACCGTCGCGCTCACCGGCGGCAGCAACGGCATCGCTCTGCTGCGCGCGCTGGCCGTCGACAGCGGTGCCGTCGACTGGTCCCGCATCGAGATCTACTGGGGCGATGAACGCTTTGTTCCGGCCGACGATCCCGAACGCAACGAGTTGCAGGCACGCGAGGCACTGCTCGATCACGTCGCGGTGGATCCGGCGCGCGTCCACGCCATTCCCGCCTCCGACGGCGCGTTCGGCGACGACATCGACGCCGCCATGCGCGACTACCGCCGACTGGTGTGCCACGACACGGTGTTCGACGTCCACCTCCTCGGCATGGGCGGCGAAGGCCACGTGAACTCTCTGTTCCCGCACACCGACGCCACCGCGGAGGACGATCTCACCGTCGTCGCCGTGACCGACTCTCCCAAGCCGCCGCCGCGTCGGATCACCCTCACCTTCCCGGTCATCAACGCCTCGCGCGAGGTCTGGTTCCTGGTCTCCGGCGCGGAGAAGGCCGAGGCCGTCGCCGCTGCCGCGGCCGCAGCGTCGCGGCACGACTGGCCGTGTGCCGGCGCCCAGGGCACCGAGCGGACCGTGTGGTTCCTCGATCGCTCGGCCGCCGCCGATCTTCCGCTGTCCTAAGCCTTCTCGCCCGTGCCGCCGTCGGGACGGGTTGCGGAAAATCGCCCATCTCGTCGTTGATGTCTTGCTACGGTCAGTGCACCCGATAGTCAAGAGATCGAACATACGAAACCTTGGGCGCCGAGCACCGGTGTGACACCTGGCGAAGCCATCACTGCGCTGCGGATTGGTCGACGCTCAGCGGGGAGAAGGCACCTCATGAAGTATCGACGCAATCACCGACACCTGATGCGCAAGGGCGCAGCACTGCTCGCCTCCGTCGCCATCGCGGCGACCGCACTGACCGCGTGCACGAAGACCGATGAGGAGGCGACGACGCTCGAATCCCTCCGGGAGAAGGGCACCGTCACCGTCGCGTATGCGAACGAGGCCCCGTACTCGTTCGAGAAGGACGGCCAACTCACCGGCGGGACCATCGCCCTCCACCGCGAAGTGTTCAAGCGGCTGGGCGTTCCCAATCTCGAGGGTGTCAAGACCGACTGGGGCGGCCTGATCCCCGGCCTCAATGCGAAGCGCTACGACCTGGTGAGCGCAGGCATGTCCATCACTCCGGAACGCTGCGGCCAGGCGGCGTTCAGCGTGCCGGAGATCAACTACACCACCGCACTGATGGTGAAGCCGGGCAACCCGATGAACCTGTCGGACATGGACACGGTCAAGGCCTCCGGCGCCAAGATGGCTGCCATGACCGGCGCCATCGAAGCCGATTATGCCGATGAGCTGAACATCTCGAACCTGATGCTCGTCAAGGATCAGCAGTCCGGCATCGACGCCGTCAACTCCGGGCGGGCCGATGTGTTCGCCCTGACCGCGGTGTCGCTGAAGTACGCCAAGGACAACACCCCGGGCCTCAACGTGGAGGTGACGAAGCCGTTCATCGCCGTCATCGACGGCAAGGAGCAGAACCCGGCCGGTGCGACCGTGTTCCGGAAGGCCGACACCTCGCTGCGCGACGCCTACAACGAAGAGGTCAAGAAGATTCTCTCCGATCCGGCGGAGTACATGCGGATCCTCGGACCATTCGGGTTCACCGAGGAGAACATCCCCGCGGCCGACCTGACCACCGAGAAGCTGTGCAGCGGAGAGTGACGGCGACCGGGATCAGCCTTCGGTGAGTACCAACATCGACGCACTCGTCGATGCCCTGCCATCGCTGTGGCGGGGCATCGTCGTGACCATCGAACTGACCGCGGGCGGCGGCCTCCTGGCCTTCCTGCTGGCCGTCGTGCTCGGCACCGCCGTCCGGGTCCGGTCGCTGCCGATCCGCTTCGTGGTACGGGTCCTGATCGAGTTCTTCCGAGGCACGTCACTCGTCGTGCAGTTGTTCTGGTTGTTCTACGTCCTGCCGCTGTTCGGTTACCAGCTCGACCCGATGCTCTGCGGCGTCCTGGCGCTGGGTCTCAACTACGGGGCCTACGGCGCCGAGGTGGTCCGCGGCGCGCTGGACGCGGTGCCTGCCGGGCAGCTCGAAGCCGCGGTGGCGCTGAACTTCAACGCACGCCAGCGGCTGACGCGGGTGGTGTTCCCGCAGGCGTGGGCCATGATGATCCCGTCGCTCGGGAACTTCTTGATCCACCTGCTCAAGGGCACCGCCTTCGCCTCGTTCATCACGTTGCAGGACCTGACGGCGGGCATCGTGGATCTGCAGAAGACCACCGGCGCGACGATCTTCTCGTTCGGCATCGGTCTGGTGATCTACTTTGTTCTGGCCTATCTGGTCTCGCTGCTGATCAATCTGGCGGAGGCGCGCGCCAAGCATCGACTGGGCCGCGGTCCGTCGCTGCGGGAGGTTTTGCGCTTCCGCCCGGCGTCTGCCGACACCGTTCGGGGCGGGGTGAGTCTCTGATGGACTGGAGTTGGGAACGCGCGAACGACGCGCTGCCGGTCCTCGCCGAGGGCTTCAAGATCACCTTGTTGGCCACGCTGATCGGGTTCGCCATCGCGGCCGTGCTCGGCCTGGTGATCGCCGTGATCCGCCGATCGGGGCCACGCTGGCTCGCCGTTCCGGTGCATGCGGTGATCGAGTTCATCCGACTCACGCCACTGGTCATGCAGCTGCTGTTCATCTTCATCCTGGTGCCCGGCCTGTCGCCGCTGACCATCGGTTTCACCGTCCTGGGCGTGCACTACTCGAGCTATATGGCGGAGGTCTATCGCGCAGGCATCGAGGCGATTCCCGCGGGTCAGTGGGAAGCGGCCCGAGCCCTGTCGTTGCCGCCGGTGCGCACGTGGCGTGCGGTCATCCTGCCGCAGGTGGTCCGGAACTCCACGCCCGCACTCGGCAACAACGCGGTGTCGATGTTCAAGGACACGCCCTATCTCTTCACCATCTCCGTGGTCGAGCTCGTGACTGCTGCGCAGACGTTCGGCGCCGCGCACTTCGCGTTCCTCGAAGCCTTCACGCTCGCCGGCGCGTTCTTCCTGATCGCGAGCTACCCGACCTCGGTTCTCATCCGACGACTGGAGAAACGCCTTGCCCCGCGATGACGCAACCCTTGCCGCCATGATCCGGTTCGACGACGTCGTCAAGCGCTTCGGTTCGCACACCGTCCTCGACCACCTCGACTTCTCGGTCGACCGCGGCGACAAGGTGACCTTGATCGGACCGAGCGGCTCCGGGAAGACGACCATCCTGCGTCTGCTCATGACCCTCGAGACCGTCTCCGACGGCGTGATCTGGGTCGACGGGAAGCCGCTCACTCATGAGTACCGCGGGACGCGGTTGGTGCCCGCCAAGGAGAAGTCGCTGCGGGAGGCCAGGAAGAACATCGGGATGGTGTTTCAGCAGTTCAATCTGTTCCCGAACATGACCGTGCTGCAGAACATCACCGAAGCCCCGGTCCATGTGCTGGGCCAGACCCGCGACCAGGCGGTCCAACAGGCGAAGGTGTTGTTGGACATGGTCGGCCTCAGCGACAAGGAGTCCGCGCATCCGCACCAGCTCTCCGGCGGTCAGCAGCAGCGCGTGGCGATCGCGCGCTGTCTGGCGATGAGCCCGCAGGTGATGCTCCTCGACGAGGTGACCTCCGCGCTCGACCCGGAACTGGTCGACGGCGTCCTCGCGGTCTTGCGCGACATCGCCACCAGCACCGACATCACCATGCTGATCGTGACGCATGAGATGCGCTTCGCGCGCGAGGTGTCCGACCGAGTCCTGATGTTCGACGCCGGACGCATCGCCGAAGAGGGCCCTCCCGAGCAGATCTTCGAGGATCCCCGCGAAGAACGGACTCGGGAGTTCCTCAAAGCGGTGCTGTAGCGAGCCCGCGAGACCGTCTCGCCGCTGTTCCCCCGGCTACCCGCTGTTCCTCAGCGCGGTCGCGAGACCGTTCATCGTCAGTTGGATTCCGCGGCGGATCAGCGGCGAGTCCTCCCCCGCGCGGAATCGTTGGAGGAGTTCCACCTGCAGCAGGTTCAGCGGCTCCAGGTACGGAAACCGGTTGTACACCGAGCGTTTGAGTGCGGCGTTGTCTGCGAGGAGGTCGTCGGTTCCGGCGATCTGCGCGTAGACGGCGATGGTGCGCTCGTGCTCGGCGACGATCATCGAGAAGACCCGCTCGCGGAGATCGGCATCGGGCACCAGCTGGGCGTAGCGATGAGCCAGACCCATGTCGGACTTGGCAAGCACCTGCGCCATGTTCGACATGACGGACCGGAAGAACGGCCAGTTCTCGTAGTAGTCGCGGAGCTTCGCGAGCCGCTCGGCGTCGTCGCCCGCCCACGCCTGCACCGCACTGCCGACCCCGTACCACCCCGGCAGCATCACGCGGCACTGGGTCCACGACAGCACCCACGGGATGGCCCGCAGGTCGCTGATCGCCGTGGTCTGCTTCCGCGAGGTCGGCCGACTGCCGATGTTCAGTGCGCCGATCTCCGACAGCGGTGTCGATGCGGTGAAGTACTCGACGAACCCGGGCGTCTGGTGCACCAGCGCACTGTAGGACTGACGAGCCAGCTCGGCGAGCTCGTCGAAGTCGGCGTACGCCTGCGCGGGATCGGCCAACCCCTCGGTGTTCAGCAGCGACGATTCGATGGTGGCGGCCAGGAGCGATTCCAGATTGCGTCGAGCGCTGACCGGCTCGGCGTACTTCGCGGCGATGATCTCGCCCTGTTCGGTCAACCTGAGTGCACCCTGCACGGCCCCCGGCGGCTGGGCCAGGATCGCGTCGTAGCTCGGTCCGCCGCCTCGGCCGACGGTGCCCCCACGGCCGTGGAACAGGCGCAGCCGCACGTCGGCGTCGCGCGCCGCCTCGACCAAGTCCAGCTCGGCACGGTACAGCGCCCAGTTGGCGGCCAGGTATCCGCCGTCCTTGTTCGAGTCGGAGTACCCGAGCATCACCTCTTGCGTATTGGCCTGCGTCCGAACGAGTTCCCGATAGAAGTCGAGCGCGAGCGTGGCCGTCAGGGTCGCGGCGCCATCGCGGAGATCCTCGATCGTCTCGAACAGCGGCACCACACGAACGCTGCACGACGGCGTCTCCCCCGGCTGATAGAGGCCGGCCTCCTTCAACAGGATCAGCGCTTCCAACATGTCCGACACCGACGTGCACATGCTGATGATGTAGTTGGGCACGGCGCGTGGGCCGAACCGGTCGACGGCGCCCGCGGCCGCGTGGACCACTCCGAGTTCTTTCACCGCGAGCTCGCTGAGCTCGGCCTCGGGCGAGGTGAGCGGGCGGCGGGAGGTGAGCTCGCGACACAGCAACTCGACGCGCTCCGCCTCGCCGAGTGCTGCGTAATCGTCGCAGACGCCGGCCCAGGACAGCAGTTCGGCGACCACCTCCTCGTGTGTCTCGGAGTTCTGCCTCATGTCCAGTCCGGACAGATGGAACCCGAATGTACGAACCGCTTCGCGGAGCGCTCCGAGGCGATCATCGGCGATGGGCCCGTCGAACGCCTGGCGCAGCGCGTCGTCGAGCACGTCGAGGTCGGCCAGGAACTCGTCGGCGTCGGCGTAGGGCCGGGCGGCGTGCGCGAGGGCACGGTCTGCCGGATCCACGACGTCGGCGCCGAGCGTCTGTAGTGCTCGCGCCAGCACCCGCGATCGGATGGCGGTGACGGCGGACCGGAAGGGCTCGTCGTCGGTGTCGGCCGGCTCGTCGCCGGGTGCGAACCCTACGCCCAGGGCGGTCAACGAGGCGGTGACCGGTCGCATCAGGCGCGCGGAGAGACTGAGCTCCTGGTGCAGCGCCGACAGTTGCTCGAGATGGTGCTGCATGGCGGCGCGCGCGGCGCTCGACGACGCCTCGGTGACCACGTCGGCCGTCACGAACGGATTGCCGTCTCGGTCACCGCCGATCCACGACCCCATGCTGATCATCGACATCCCGCTGAAATCGGCGTCCGGATAGGCGCTGGCCAGCGCCGCCCGGACGTCGTTGTTGAGGGCGGGCACCACGTCGAAGAACGAGGCGCCGTAGTACCGGAGTCCGGTCACGATCTCGTCGGAGATGGTGAGTCGACGGAGCCGGATCAGCGCGGTCTGCCACAGCAGGAGGATCTGCCTGCCGATATCGGCCGACAGCGCGGCCTCCTCGCTGGGCGTGAGCTCTGTTCTGGCGCGCACGCGCATCAACTCGGTGATGCGGTTCTGGGCGTCGAACACGCTGCGCCTGCGGGTTTCGGTGGGATGCGCGGTGATCACCGGCACCACTTCGGCGCCGGTGAGTGCCGCCGCGACCTCGGCGCCGGTCAGGCCGGCCTCCGCGAGTTCGGCGAACGCCGCGGCCAGGGACGACGGTTGAGCCGGATCCCCGGCGCGCAGGTGAATCCGCCTGCGTCGTTCTCGGTGCAGATCCTCGGCGAGGTTGGCCAGCAGCGCGAAGTTGGTGAACGCCCGGATGACCGACATCAGCTCGGACACCTCACGTCCCACATAGCGTGCCGCGAGATCGTCCCGCGTCACGTCGGCGTAGCGGATGCCGAACGCATCCGTGCGGGAGTCCTCGACGAGGCGGAAGGTCTCCTCGCCCGCGTGTGAGCGGATGACGTCACCGAGCAGCCCGCCGAGATACCGGATGTCGTCGCGCAGCGGTTCGGTCAGGGCGCGCCCGGCGTCGTCGACGCTGATCCGCTCGACCATCGGGGTAGCGATCGCCCGCGCGATCGCATCGGTGTCGGGCATGTCGGTCACGGGAGACGATCCAGTATCTGCCATGCCACCAACGTACTTTGGGGACGCCTCACCCGTCGCCCGACCGGAGATCGTCACGCACCCGCGCTTCGCGTGCTCCGGTCCAGCGCGTGGTGGCCTCGTGCCTGCCGTGCGCCCGCGGATCCCGCTGGTGCCGCCCGACGGGCCGGTCCGACTCCGTGCGGGGCGGAGGATCGCCGTCGGCGGCGGCCACGGCGCGGTCGGCGAGGGCCTCGCCCGCACCGTGGTACAGCAGGATCACGACGTCGATTCCCATGTCCTCGAGTTCTTGGACGTCTTCCCGATACAGGGCGACCGACGCCACCACCGCCTCACCGTCGCCGACCCGCCGGAGTTCGCGCAACGCCTCGATGTTCGCGTACTGCGCGGGCATCGCCAGCATGATCACCTTGATGTTGCCGGTGTCGACCACGCGCGCCCAGAAGTCGTAGTCGGTGGCATCGGCCTCCAGGACCTGGTAGCCGCGATCGACGAGCTGCTTGGTCCGATTCGGGTCGTGTTCCACGCCGAGGACCCGGTAACCGTGCTCCTGTGAGAGTTGCCGATACGCCGACGATCCGACGCGCCCCATCCCGAGCACGATCGCCTCGGCGTCGCCGATGTCGATCAACCGGTCCTCGGGGTGAATCCGTTCGGGCGGCCGGGTGGGAAGCCTGCGCGCGAACGCCGAGACGGCCGACACGCTCGTCGGATTCATCACACCGGCGAGGACGAACCCGCCCGACACCGCGATCACCAGGGTCAGCAGCCAACTCTCCGACAGCCAGCCGTCCTCCGCCCCGAGTTCGGCGACGATCAGCGCGAACTCCGAGTAGTTGGCGAGCGCGAGAGTGGCCAGCACCGCGGTGCGGTTGCGCAGGCCGAACAACCACAGCAGTCCCCAGTAGCAGAACGCCTGGACCGGAACCAGCAGTAGGAGGCTCAGTCCGACGGCGACGTTGGCCCACGTCGGGATGCCGTGGAAGCCGATGGAGACGAAGAAGGCGACGAGCAGGAGATCTTTGACCCGGAACAGGGCGTTCGACAGTTGGTCGGCCCCGGGGCGTCGAGCCAGCAGGACGCCCATCATGAGCGCACCGAGACTGCCGGACAAGCCCACCGAGGTGAACAGCAGGTACCCGGGGATCAGCGCCATGCCGATGCCGAACAGCATCTCCATCTCGCCGTGCCCGATCCGCGACCAGTACTTGCCCGCCCAGCCGATCAGCGGCAGCACCACCACCAGGCCCAGCGCCCACGGGCTCGGCATCTCTCCGCTCGACGCCGAGATCAGGACCACCGCGGCGATGTCCTGCATCACCAGCACACCGATGACGATCCGCCCATAAAGGGCCTGCTCGTCGCCGCGCTCCTGTAGAACTTTGACCGCCACGATGGTGCTGGAGAACGACAGCGCCACCGCGATCGCGATAGCCACGCGGAAGTCTTCCGGCGCCACGAACCCGAGTGCCATCAGCCCCGCGACGAAGCCTGTGCCGACGACGCTCATCACGATGATGTGCAGCCCCGAGTTGAGCCACACCTCCTTCTTGATCAGCGACGTCACATCGAGCTGCAGCCCGATCGCGAACAGCAGGAGCATCACACCGATCTCAGCGACTTCGTCGACCCCGGTGATCTTCTCCACATGAGAGGCTTCGAGGAGGAATCCTGCGCCGAGAAATCCGATCAGCGGCGGGAGACGGACCACCTTCGCCACCAGACCGCACGCGAACACCACGGCCACATAGGTTGCGATGAGGTGCACGTCAGTACTGTAACCACGCGCGCGATGCGGCCGATGCGAACTGGCCGCCGAGACGAGTCTCGACGGCCAGGAAAGGCTGTGTGTTCCGACGTGCGCGTCGCGTCACGTCGGCGCAGGCGTCACCCTAGGTGTACTTGATGTCCAAGCCCACGCCGATGATCAGGATCAGCCAGATGATGCCGACGAACACGGTCAGGCGGTCGAGGTTCTTCTCGACGACCGACGAACCCGAGAGACTGGACTGGACGCCGCCGCCGAACAGCGACGACAGGCCACCGCCCTTGGCACGATGCAGCAGCACCAGAACGATCAGCATCACGCTGGTGATGATCAAGCCGACGTTGAGCGCGATAGTCACGGGTGGATGATCCTGTTCGTCGAGAGCTTCGGGCTGTCGATGCGGTCCGCCTCAACGAAGGTCCGCAAACAACAGTGGCAGGTCGCCCCCGTCGGGAGGCAACCTGCCACAGTCTACGCGATGGCGGCGACGACGAACGCAACCACCCGCGCGGGTTCTTCGGCCGTGTTGCGGCGCGTGTCCCGCTCTACAGCAGCGGACCGCCCGCGGCGATCGCCGACAGTTGAGCGAACTCGTCGGCCTTGAGCGAGGCTCCACCCACGAGCGCGCCGTCGACGTCGGCCTGAGCGATGAGCTCACCGACGTTCTTGGCGTTCACCGATCCGCCGTACAGGACCCGGACCGCGTCGGCGGTCGCCTGGTCGGACAGTTCCGCGACGGCGCCGCGAACCTCCTTGCAGACCTCCTGAGCGTCCGCCGCACTCGCGACGCGGCCGGTGCCGATGGCCCACACGGGCTCGTACGCCACGACCACCTTGGCGATCTCCTCCGTCGAGAGGCCGGCCAGCGAGGCCTTGATCTGCTCGACGTTGTAGGAGACGTGCTCACCGGCCTCGCGGACGTCCAGGCCCTCGCCGATGCAGACGATCGGGGTGAGCCCGTGACGCAGCGCAGCCTTGGTCTTGGCCAGCACGACCTCGTTGGTCTCACCGTGCAGACTGCGCCGCTCGGAGTGTCCGACGACGACGAAGGTGCAGCCCAGCTTCGCCAGGAAGGCGCCGCTGATCTCACCGGTGTACGCGCCCGAATCGTGTTCGGACAGGTCCTGCGCACCGTAGGTGAGCAGCAGCTTGTCGCCGTCGACGATCGTCTGGATGCTGCGGATGTCCGTGAACGGCGGGATCACCGTCACGTCGACCTTCTCGAAGTACTTCTCCGGTAGCGCGAACGCGATCTTCTGAACCAGCGCGATGGCCTCGTAGTGGTTCAGATTGCACTTCCAGTTGCCTGCGATCAGCGGGGTCCTGCTCACGACTGCACCTCCAGCACTGCCAGCCCGGGGAGCTCCTTGCCCTCCAGGTACTCCAGCGACGCACCGCCGCCGGTCGAGATGTGCGAGAACGCCTCATCCGGGATTCCCAGGGCGCGCACCGCCGCCGCCGAGTCGCCACCGCCGACGACGCTGTACGCGCCGTCCTTCGTGGCCTCGACGATCGCCTCGGCCACCCCGCGGGTGCCTGCGGCGAACTTCTCGAACTCGAACACGCCCGACGGGCCGTTCCAGAAGATCGTCTTGGCGCCGCGCAGGACCGCGGCGAATCGCTCGACGGTGCCCGGACCGATGTCCAGGCCCATGCCTTCGGTGAACCCGTCGGCGGTCTTCGCGATGCTGGTGTCGGCGTCGGCGGCGAACGCACTCGCGACGACGATGTCGTGCGGCAGGTGGATCACGTCGCCGAACTGATCGAGCAGACCCTTGCAGGTGTCGATCATGTCTTCCTGCATCAGCGAGTCGCCGACCGGACTGCCCTGCGCCTTGATGAAGGTGAAGGCCATGCCGCCGCCGATGACGAGGGTGTCGACCTTGGGCGCGAGTGCGTCGATGACGCCGAGCTTGTCGGACACCTTCGAGCCGCCGAGAACGACCGCGTAGGGACGTTCGACGTCCGAGGTCAGCTTCTTGAGGACCTCGACCTCGGTCGCGACCAGATCACCCGCGTACGACGGGAGCAGCGTGGCCACGTCGTAGACCGACGCCTGCTTGCGGTGCACGACGCCGAATCCGTCGGAGACGAAGGCGCCGTCGTCGCCGACCAGCTCGACGAGCGCCTTCGCGAGCTTGATCCGCTCGGCGTCGTCCTTGCTGGTCTCGCGAGCGTCGAAGCGGATGTTCTCCAGCAGCAGGACGTCGCCGTCGGTGAGTCCCTCGGCACGCGCGAGCGCGTCGGAGCCCACCACGTCGCCCGCGAGCTGGACGTTGCGGCCCAGTTCCTCGGACAGTCGTGCAGCGACCGGCGCCAGCGAGAGCGCCGGGTCCGGCTCGCCCGTGGGGCGACCCAGATGTGCGGTGATGATGACCTTGGCCCCGGCGTCGACGAGCTTCGCGATGGTCGGAGCGGACGCGATGATGCGCCCCGGGTCGGTGATCGTGCCGCCGTCGAGCGGAACGTTCAGATCCGAGCGCACCAACACGCCGCGGCCCGAGACTCCTTCGGCCAGAAGGTCTTCCAGAGTACGAACTGCCATGATGCTTTCCGTCACGATTCCTAGAGGGACTTCCCGACCAGACCGATGAGGTCGACGAGGCGGTTCGAGTAGCCCCACTCGTTGTCGTACCAAGAGACGGTCTTGGCCTGCTTGCCGATGACCTTGGTGAGGCCCGCGTCGATCAGCGAGGAGTGCGCATCGGTGACGATGTCGCTCGAGACGATCGGCGCGTCGTAGTACTTCATGATGCCCTTGAGCGGGCCTTCCGCAGCGGCCTTGAAGGCGGCATTGATGTCCTCGGCGGACGCCGACTTCTTGAGCTCCGAAGTGAGGTCGGTGACCGAACCGGTGGGGATCGGCACCCGCAGTGCGTAGCCGTCGAGCTTGCCGAGCAGCTCCGGAAGAACCAGGCCGATGGCCTTGGCGGCGCCGGTGCCGGTCGGAACGATGTTCACGGCGGCGGCGCGAGCGCGACGCAGGTCCTTGTGCGGGCCGTCCTGCAGGTTCTGGTCCTGCGTGTAGGCGTGAATGGTGGTCATCAGACCCTGCTCGATGCCGAACTCGTCGTTGAGCACCTTGGCCATCGGGCCGAGGCAGTTCGTGGTGCACGAGGCGTTGGAGATGATGTTCTGGCTGCCGTCGTACTTGTCGTCGTTGACGCCCATGACGATGGTGATGTCCTCATCGGAGGCCGGAGCCGAGATGATGACCTTCTTGGCACCGGCGTCGAGGTGACCCTGAGCCTTCGCGCGAGCGGTGAAGATGCCGGTCGACTCGACGACGACGTCGACGCCCAGGTCGCCCCACGGCAGCGCTGCCGGGCCTTCCTTGACCTCGAGAGCCTTGATCTTCATGTCGCCGACGACGATGGTGTCGTCGCCTTCGAGGTGCACGTCCTGCGGCAGACGGCCCAGGATGCTGTCGAACTTGAGGAGATGAGCCAGCGTGGCGTTGTCCGTCAGGTCGTTGACGGCGACGATCTCGATGTCGGTGGTTCCGAGCGCCTTCTGCGCCTCGACGGCGCGGAAGAAGTTGCGGCCGATGCGGCCGAAGCCGTTGACGCCTACCCGAACAGTCACAAGTTGCTCCTTAGCGGTGAGTGTAGAGCCGGCGGTTCTCGTACCGGCCCGCTCCACCCAGCCTAAACGTCGCGGCCCGCCAGGTCACCGGAAGGTCACATGTCGGGGCTAGGGTGTCGGTCACCTCATCGGCCGAGAGCAGAGCTCAGGCCTCGTCGAGGAGCTCCGCCGTCACAGCCGATTCGGTGTCCGGGATGCCGTCGGTGCGGGCGCGCTTGTCGGCCATCGACAGCAGGCGACGGATACGACCGGCGACGGCGTCCTTCGTCATCGGCGGATCGGCCAGCTGGCCGAGTTCTTCGAGCGAGGCCTGGCGGTGCTCCACGCGAAGCCGTCCCGCGGCCACCAGATGGTCGGGGACGTCGTCGCCGAGGATCGCGAGGGCCCGTTCCACCCGGGCTGCGGCCGCGACGGCGGCACGAGCCGAGCGGCGGAGGTTGGCGTCGTCGAAGTTGGCGAGGCGATTGGCCGTGGCCCGGACCTCCCGACGCATCCGTCGCTCCTCCCACACCAAGCGGGTGTCGTGCGCACCCATCCGGGTCAGGAGTGCGCCGATCGCCTCGCCGTCGCGGATGACGACGCGGTCGCTGCCGCGCACCTCGCGGGCCTTGGCCGCGACGCCCAGCCGGCGAGCTGCACCGACCAGGGCCAGCGCCGCCTCCGGTCCGGGACAGCTGACCTCCAGGGACGAGGAGCGGCCCGGCTCGGTCAGCGAGCCGTGCGCCAGGAATGCCCCGCGCCACGCGGCCTCGGCGTCGCCGATGCTGCCGCCAACCACCTGTGCGGGCAGTCCCCGCACCGGCCGCCCGCGCATGTCGAGCAGCCCGGTCTGGCGGGCCAGTGCCTCACCGTCCTTGGTGATGCGGACGATGTAGCGGGCGCCTTTGCGCACTCCGCCGGACCGCAGGACCACCACCTCGGCGTTGTATCCGAACAGGCCGTGGATCTCGTACTTCAACCGACGCGCCACATTGCCGAGGTCGACCTCGGCTTCCACCACCACACGACCGTTGACGATCTGAAGCCCCCCGGCGAAACGCAGCAGCGCCGACACCTCGGCTTTGCGGCAACTGACTTGCGTCACCGACAACCGGCTCAACTCATCTTTGACTGCACCCGTCATAGCCACGGTGCAACGCCTCCTGTCCCCTGTAGATCCCCCGGTCCTCACCGCTGCTGAAAGGTCAACGACCTCCGCCGACGGCGGGACGACTCGGATCGATCTTACCGACGGTCAATTCTCGTTGATCAGGGCCGCCATCGTCGCGGCCGTTTTGGCTGGATCGTGCACCCCCGTTCCGGGTACGCACAGGTCGGAGACGCGGAGCCGCGCGCCGAACCGGTCGGCGGCCCGCTCCAGGTGTTCGCGTTCGAGGCCGGCGGGCACCGACGCCGCATCGACGATCACGTCGTCGACCCGCAGGCTCGACGCGTGCGCGTGCAGCACGTGCAGGTGCCGTTCCACAGAGAAGCCCGTCGTCTCGCCGGGCTCGGCGACCAGGTTGACGAACAGCATCTTTCGGGCCGAGGTGGTCCGGAGCGCATCGAGCTGCTCGGGGACCAGAACGTGCGGGATCACGCTGGAGAACCACGACCCGGGACCGAGGGTGACCACGTCGGCGGCGCGGATCGCCTCGGTCGCGACCTGACACGCGCCCGGTGCCTCCGGGATCAGTCGCACCCGGCGCGGCTTTCCCGGCGTGGTCGCGACCGCGACCTGCCCGCGGATCACCCGGCTGACGCGCGGATCTGATTCCAGCCCCGACACGTCGGCCTCGATCACCAGCGGAACGTTCGCCATCGGGAGCACCCGGCCGTCGACGTCGAACAGATCGATGAGCTGGTCCAGGGCGGCCACCACGTCGCCGGTCATCTCGGCGAGCCCGCTGAGGAGCAGGTTGCCGATCGGGTGGCCGGCGAGCGCCCCGTAGCCGCCGAAGCGGTGCTGCAGCATCTGCGCCCACCGCTCGTGGCGTTCGGCGGCCCGCGGATCGGTGCGCCGTCGATCCTCCAGAGCCGCCGGCGCGCCCATCAGGGCGGCGAGCGCCATCCGCAGGTCGCCCGGCGGGATCTGCCCGAGTTCGGCGCGCAGTCTGCCCGACGATCCGCCGTCGTCGGCGACGGTGACGACGGCCGTGACGTCAGCTGTCAGATAGCGCAGCGCAGTGAGCGTGTTGAACAGGCCGTGACCGCCGCCGAGAGCCGTCGCCTTCAGACCGTCGATCCTCATTCGCGCCCCAGGTCGCGGTGGGTCACTTCCACGTCGTAGAGGGGCGCGCCGTCGGCGTCGGTCGCCTCGGACAGGCGGCGCGCCAGGTCCTCGGACATCGCGACGCTGCGGTGCTTGCCGCCGGTGCAGCCGACGCCGAGCGTCATGTAGCCCTTGCCTTCGCGGAGGTAGCCACGGCCGACGATCCCGACCAGATCGACGTATCGGTCCAGGAATTCGGCGGCGTCGTCCTGCCGGAGCACGTAGTCGCGGACCTGCGGGTCGCGCCCGTTGTGCTCGCGCAGTTCCGGGATCCAGAACGGGTTCGGCAGAAATCGGACGTCGACGACGAGGTCGCAGTCGATGGGCAGTCCGTACTTGAACCCGAACGATTGGACGGCGATCGACAGCCTGCGGCCGGCGACACTCGGGAAGGCGTTCTCCACGATCGACCGCAGTCGCGTGGAACTGAGGTTCGACGTGTCGATCACGGTGTTCGCAGCATGCGCGACCGGGTCCATGATCGCCCGCTCGGCGGCGATCCCTTCACCGAGAGTTCCATTGCCCTGCAACGGATGTCGTCGTCGCACCTGTTCGAATCGACGGACCAGGACGTCGTCGGAGGCGTCGACGAAGATCATCGACGTGCGGGCTCCGCCGTCTTCGAGTTCACGACGCAACTGCTGCATCTCGTCCCCGAACGACGGGTCTCCCCCGCGGACCACCATCGCGATCCGCTGCGCACCGAGCTCGCTGCTGCGGACCATCTCCACCAGGGTGGCGATCAAGGAGATCGGGACGTTGTCGCTGACATACCAGCCGTCGTCCTCGAGGACGTTCGCGACCGACGTGCGGCCGGCGCCCGACATGCCCGTGACGAACAGCACGGTGGTGCGGCTCTCCGAATCAGTCAACTTACAGTTTCCTCCGTGTCGGTTCTCGGCTGCGCGTCGGCGCCGGAAGCGTTGTCGTCATCGAGTGCATCACGAACGGCCTGCGCTGTCGCGGGACCGATGCCCTTGACCTCCGCGATCTCGTCGACACTCGCTCGTTTCAGGTTGGCCACCGAGCCGAAGTGAGTGACGAGCGCAGTCCGACGTCCCGCACCCAACCCGGCGATGCCGTCCAGGGCGGACGCCGTCATGCGTTTGCTGCGTTTGCTGCGGTGGAAGGTGATCGCGAATCGGTGCGCTTCGTCGCGCACGCGCTGCAGCAGGAAGAGGGCTTCGCTGTTGCGCGGAAGGATCACGGGCTCATCATCGCCCGGAATCCACACTTCTTCGAGTCGTTTCGCCAGACCCACCACGGCCACATCGGTGACGCCGAGGTCGTCGAGCACGGAGGCGGCCGCGTGCGCCTGCGGCGCCCCGCCGTCGACGACGAACAAGTTGGGCGGATACGCGAACTTCTTCGGTTTGCGGGACGTGGTCTCGTTGTCCGCGGCCGTCTCGCCCGACGCCGGGCCGTCGGGCGGGGGTGTGATGGCGCCGTTGCGGTGCCGCTCAAAACGACGGCGCGTCACCTCCGCGATCGATGCGACGTCGTCGGAGTGCCCGTCCCCCGCGGCCTCCTGGATCGAGTAGTGCCGGTAATCGGATTTGCGCGCGATTCCGTCCTCGAAGACCACCAGGGAGGCGACGACGTCGGTGCCCTGGACGTGCGAGATGTCGATGCACTCGATCCGCAGCGGTGCGTCGTCGAGGCCGAGCGCCTCCTGCAGATCGGTGAGCGCCGCGGATCGCGATGTGAGGTCGCCCGCCCGCTGCAGTTTGTGTCGCGCCAGTGCCTCGGTGGCGTTGAGTTCGACGGTGGTCATCAGCGTGCGCTTGTCCCCGCGCCGGGGCACCCGCAGCCTGACGTGCGATCCTCGCTGCTCGGTGAGCCACGCCTCCAACTCGGGGGCGTCGTCCGGCAACGCGGGCACCAGGACTTCGCGGGGGATACCGCTGCTCATCTCGCTCTCGGCACCGTAGAACTGCAGCAGGAACGCACCCACCTGGTCGGCGAGCGTCGCGTTCTCCTGCACCTCGACCACCCACCCGCGCTCACCGCGGACCCGGCCGTCGCGGACGTGGAACATCTTGACCGACGACTCCAGTTCGTCGCCGACGACGGCGATCACGTCGGCGTCGGTCCCGGTCCCCAGGACGACGGCCTGCTTCTCCATGGCTCGCCGCAGTGCCGACACGTCGTCGCGCAGGCGGGCCGCGCGCTCGAAGTCGAGCTCTTCGGCGGCCGCCGCCATCTCGCGTTCGAGTTTCCGGATCAAGCCGTCGGTCCGACCGGCGAGGAAGTCACAGAAGTCTTCGACGATCTCACGATGCTCCGCAGCAGAGACCCGACCGACGCACGGCGCCGAGCATTTGTCGATGTAGCCGAGCAGGCAGGGCCTGCCCATCTGTTCACTCCGCCGGAACACGCCCTTGGAGCAGGTCCGCACCCCGAAGACCCGAGTCAGCAGATCAACGGTCTCGCGGATGGCCCACGCATGCGAGTACGGCCCGAAGTAGCGGACACCGGGTTTGCGTGGGCCGCGGTAGACGAACACCCGCGGGTACTCCTCGTTGAGGGTGACGGCGAGCATCGGATAGGTCTTGTCGTCGCGGTAGCGGACGTTGAACCGTGGGTCGAACTCCTTAATCCAGTTGTATTCCAGTTGGAGCGCTTCGACCTCGGTGCCGACCACGGTCCACTCCACGGACGCCGCAGTGGTGACCATCTGCCGGGTCCGCGGATGAAGTCCCGCGAGATCGGCGAAGTACGAGGTGAGGCGCTGCCGCAGATTCTTGGCCTTGCCGACGTAGATGACACGACGATGCTGATCCCGGAACTTGTAGACGCCGGGATCGGTAGGAATGGTGCCCGCGGCCGGGCGGTAGGTCGACGGATCTGCCACGGCACCCAGGTTAGTCGTCGCGTCGGACATGCCCGGTGCCGCGCTGGTGTCCTGCACCGGAGACTAGAACGGCGGCTCACCGTAACCGGCGAACTCCGCTGCGAGCGACGCCGCTTCGGCAATCCGCGCACGGCGGTTGGCCGCACGGACCCGGGTCCGGTAGCGGTGCTTGGCCTCGACCCGGATACGGGAACGTTGTGGCTCGTCCCCGCGCGGTTCGCCCGGCGCGACCGGTACACCGTGGCGGCACTGCAGGTGGCCGATCTCCGGCAGGAGCCAGGTCTTGAGCGCCTGTTGGCGATTCGTGATCCTCGACGACGTGGTCGAGGTCGCACTTCCAAGCGGCACGGTCGCAGCCAGGCGTTGTGCACTGCCCGAACAGCCCCCTGGACCGCCACCGCGTCGAGATCGAGTTCGCGCACGGCAACATCATCGCGGTCCGCGATCTCCTCGTCGGAGACCCGGGCAGCGCAGTCGGCGCGACCACACTCGCAGACCAACGTCAGGCCGAGCTGCCGTGCGCACGCGGCGGCGGCACGTTGCTGATCCTTGGTGCGGGGATCGTGGTCGCACAGCCCCTCGACGATGGTGTCGAGCGGCGCCAACTGGACGCGCGTGCACGCCTTGGCCTTCTTCCGAGCCTGCCGGGCCGACCCGCCCCTCGGCGGGCAAGTCGATCGGAGCGTCCGTCGGAACAACAGTTTCGGCTGTCATAGTGCCCTTCCCAACCAGCGCTTCGTTCGTGTGTTCTATTATAACGAGGGGGTACGACAATTCCGGTCGAGTCAGCCGACGCCGGCCCGGCGTGCACCGTCTTCGGCGCACACGGCATCGACCCGTCCTAGGCTGGAAGCCATGTCAGCCTCGCTTGCCGGCAGGATGAAGGCGCTGTGGGCAGCGTCGCTGCTCACAGCGGTGGTCCCGATGGCCGTCGCCTGCAATAACGCCAATGCGTTCGCCGATCGGTACACGGAGTTCCTGGCCTCGCAGCCAGCCGTCGAGACGTTCACCGTGCGGCCGAACAACAGCCTGCCGACGGCGGAATCAGTGGATTCGTCCGTGACCTTGCGGAGCGGCCTGTCGGACGCGCAGGCGACGCAGGCGATCCGCACACTCGCCGGGCATCGAGTCGACGAGAAGGTCGGCCAACATCGCATTCGCGTGACGATTCCATCCCGGAATGCGACGTCGGACATCGCCGATGTCACGCTCACGGTGATTCCAGGATCCGATGAGCCGCGCACGGGCGACGCCTCGACGTTCGGGCACTGGGTGCAGCGCGCGCGGGCGTTGGTCGCCGCCGATCCGACCGTGACCGACCTGCACCTGTGGGCCGACTCGGTGACAGCCGACACCGTTGCCGACGGTTACCCGCTCGCCGAGCGTCTCGACGCATTCGTCGCGGAGGAACCCGCCGGACTGGTACGACTGTCCGTGTCCGCACCGCCGTGCAATCTGGCCTGGGACGCCCACGACTCGCTGCGCGCGCTCGCGCCCTATCAGGATCTGGTGGCGCTGCTGCCCACCGACGTCGTGCCCACGCACTGTCGCGCGAGTTCGCAGCAACCGCTGACCGAGCCGAGTTTCTTCCTCACGCTCCCCCGCGGCACGACGCCGGAGACCCTCGACGCGGTGCGAGATCGCGCCGCAGCGCTCGACCTCGCCGCGAAGATCACCGTCGCTCCATAACGGCGACGCCGCAAATCAACGACGTGGGGCGAGCAGTCTACTCAGATCCGGACTGCTCCGCGGGTGCGTACCGAGCGCCGAACTCTCTGATCCGGTTCATCGCCGCGACGGCGAGATCCCCGTCGCGGGCCTGGATCGCCATGACCGGGATGTGCTCGTCATTCGGAAACACCAGGCGCGCCCACGACCCCTTCTCCGGGTACTCGAGGCCGAGGACCTCGTCCCAGCCGAACACGCGCTCGGACACCAGATTCAGGACGCCGACGCCTCGCGGTCCCACCCGCACGCGAGCGCGCGTCAAGTACAGGATGACGGCACTGATCAGGACGCCGACGCCGATCAACGACAGTTTGTCGGACCAGCCGACGTTGACGCCGGTGTACGAGATGTCCAGCAGTAGCCCGAACGTCAGGTGAATGATCATGACGACGGCGATGGCCACCCACGCGGCACGCTTCATCCAGAGCGGCTTGTACTCGTAGTCCCACTCGCCGCTCGCCGGTCGTCGCGCGTCCGAGTCCAGCGCCTCGCTCATTCGAGCTCCTTCAGGATCAGCGCCGCGGCCAATGCCGCGGTCATCGCCTGCGCTCCCTTGTCCTCGGACGATCCCGGCAGGCCGGCTCGGGCGATCGCCTGATCCTCGGTCAGCGTGGTGAGGACCCCGTTGCCGACCGGCGTCGACTCGTCGAGCGACACCCGGGTCAGTCCGTCGGTCACGGCGTCGCACACATACTCGAAGTGCGGTGTCTCGCCCTTGATCACGACGCCGAGCGCGACCACGGCGTCGTGCGTGCGAGCCAACGCCTGCACGATCACGGGGAGTTCGATCGCACCGGCGACACGAACCACCGTCGGATCGGTGACGCCGTTGCGGTGGGCGGCGCGCACAGCGCCGTCGAGCAGCGCCGTGCAGATGGTCTCGTGCCACTGCGAGGCGACGATCGCGACGGTCAGCCCGCCCGCATCCTGCAGGTCGAGTGCCGGTTCTCCACTGCCGCTCATGCGCCCTCTCCCGTCCCATCGGCTGCGGTCCCGTCGAAATCCTCGAGCCCGTCCAAGACGTGTCCCATGCGGTCACGCTTGGTCCGCAGGTATCGGAGGTTCTCGGCGTTGGCGCGCACCGGCATCGGGACGCGCTCCACGATCTCCAGTCCGTAGCCGTCCAGTCCGACGCGCTTGGCGGGATTGTTGGTGAGCAGTCGCATGGATCGCACCCCGAGGTCGACCAGGATCTGTGCGCCGAGACCGTAGTCGCGAGCGTCCGCCGGCAGGCCCAGCTCGAGGTTCGCGTCGACGGTATCGGCGCCGTCGTCCTGCAACTGGTACGCCTGCAGCTTGTGCATCAGGCCGATTCCCCGACCCTCGTGTCCGCGCATGTACAGGACGACGCCGCGGCCTTCGCGCCCGACCAGCTCCATGGCGGCGTCGAGTTGCGGCCCGCAGTCGCAGCGCAGCGAACCGAAGACGTCGCCGGTCAGGCACTCCGAGTGCACCCGGACCAGCACGTCTTCGCCCTTGCCGTCGGGACCTTCGATGTCGCCCATCACCAGCGCGACGTGCTCGGCCTCGTCGTACGAGCTCTGGTAGCCGACGGCCCGGAACGTTCCGTGTTCGGTCGGGATCCGGGCGTCGGCGACGCGCTCGACATGCTTCTCGTGGTGACGACGCCATGAGATCAGGTCGGCGATCGAGATCAGTGCCAGCTCGTGCTCGTCGGCGAAGACGCGCAGTTCGTCGGTCTGGGCCATGTGGCCGGGATCCTTCTGGCTGACGATCTCACAGATCACGCCGGCGGGAGCCAGTCCCGCTGCCTTGGCGAGGTCGACCGCGGCCTCGGTGTGACCCGGGCGGCGCAGCACACCGCCCGGCTTGGCGCGCAGCGGCACCACGTGTCCGGGGCGAGTGAAGTCGTGAGCGGCCGACGCCGAGTCGGCCAGTTTGCGCATGGTGGTCGCGCGGTCGGCGGCGCTGATGCCGGTGCCGATGCCTTCGCGGGCGTCGACGGTGACGGTGTACGCGGTGCCGTGTTTGTCCTGGTTCACCGAGTACATCGGCGGCAGGCCCAGACGATCGCAGTCCTCGCCGGTCATCGGGACGCACAGGTAGCCCGAGGTGTATCGGACCATGAAGGCGACGAGTTCCGGCGTGGCCATCTCTGCGGCGAAGATCAGGTCGCCCTCGTTCTCGCGATCCTCGTCGTCGACCACCACGACCGCCTTGCCCGCGGCGATGTCGGCGATGGCGCGCTCAACGGTGTCGAAGACGATCTGCTCCGCAGTGTCCTTCTCTGCACCGTCACTGCTCCCGGTCTCACTCATTGGGCTCACTGCCTTCCACATCAGCGTTCGCGGGACGACCGGCGCCGGTCAGGCGCTCGACGTACTTCGCGATGACATCGACTTCCAGGTTGACACGCACGTCGGGCGCCGCGTCACCGAGGTTGGTCTCGGCCAGAGTCGTCGGTATGAGAGACACCTCGAGCCAGTCTCCGTATTCCCCGTCGACGCCGACGGCCGAGACGGTGAGCGAGATGCCGTCGATCGTGATCGACCCTTTTTCGACGACGTAGCGGGACAACTGCTCGGGGACCTCGACGCGCACCACCGTCCAGTTCTCACTCGGGGTGACCGCGCGGATCCGGCCGACGCCGTCCACGTGGCCCTGAACGATGTGCCCGCCGAATCGGCCGCCCGCGGCCATCGCACGCTCGAGGTTCACCGAGGCGCCTGCGCCCAGCCGATCCAGTGAACTGCGAGTGAGGGTCTCCGCCATCACGTCGACAGTGAACTCGTCGTCGGCGAGTTCGGTGACCGTCAGGCACACCCCGTTGACGGCGATCGAATCGCCGAACGAGGCGTCGCTGGTCACCAAGGGGCCGCGAATCCGAAAACGTGCGGCTTCCGTGAGGTCGTCGCGGGCGGTGATTTCGCCTCGCTCCTCCACGATTCCCGTGAACACCGTCTCTCCTTTGCACTGTGCGCTCGGGAGAGACAGCCGACGGGTGCCGGCTGACGTCCTCTCGTATCCGGACTGTGACCGTCGGCCTCGGAATCGCACCGAAGTCTGCTCGTCCCCGCACTGCTGCGCGGGCGCTCGCGGGCTCGTCCCTCTGTCGAGAGCATTACCGCCGGTGGGGAATTGCACCCCGCCCCGAGAACTCACTTACGAAATTAGCACGCGTCACACAATCGGTGCGCAGCGCACGTCCCGGACGCTGGGACACTCGACGTCAGGCGCTACGGTGAGCACGTTGCGGGTCCGGCCAGGACCCCTACCGAAAGGACCGACGATGAGCACGTCGCAGTCTCCCGCCGTAAGCTTTCTGACCCGGTACTGGCTTCCCATTCTGCTGGCCGTCCTGGCGATCGTGTTCATCGCACAGAACCGGGACTCCACCAGCACCACCCTGTTCTGGTTCTCGTTCAACGCGCCACTGTGGCTGACGCTGACGGTGGTGACCGTCATCGCGTTCGGTTGCGGTGTCGTCGTCGGCCGTCGCAAGAAGGGCTCACCGCGCATGAAGGACTGACGCGTCGACGCGTCACGCATCGGCGTCGCGCGCTACGGGTCAGCGGGGCACGAACACGATCAACAGGTCGTCGCCCAGCTCTTCGACGGCGGTCCGCCGAAAGCGATGGGCGTTCGGCAGCGTGGCGACCGACTCATCGTCCACCGCGCCGCGACCGCCGCCCAGCACCATCGGCGCCTGATACGCCTGGACCTCGTCGACGAGCCCCGCGGCCAGGAAGGCGCCGATGATCGCCGGTCCGCCCTCGACGAGGACGTGCAGCGCATCGGGCAGTGCGGCGAGGACCGCGTGCGGGTCGTGACTGCGGACGCAGAGCAACGGCGCGACGCCGTCACGCAGCGTCGCCGCTGCCGGGACGTCTCGATGCCCCATGACGACGCGCGCGGGCTGGTGCCCGCGGAGTGTGCCGTCGGGATAGCGGGCGGTCAGCGACGGGTCGTCGGTGAGAGCCGTTCCGGTACCGATGACGATCGCGTCGAGCCGCGCGCGCTGTCGGTGCGCGTGTTCCCGCGACGCTGGTCCGGTGATCCATTGACTGGTGCCGTCCGGCGCCGCGATCCGACCGTCGACGGTCGCCGCGATCTTCGCCGTCACGAACGGGCGGTCGTACCGTTGGCGGTGCAGCCAGTAGCGCAACGGTCCGCGACGGACCTGCGCCTCGAGCACGCCGCCGGTGACCGCGACGCCGGCCGCGCGGAGGGTCTGCGCTCCCCCGGCGGCGGACGGATTCGGGTCGGCGACGGCGTAGTGCACAGCGGACACGCCTGCGTCGAGGAGCGCCTGCGCACAGGGTCCGGTCCGCCCGGTGTGATTGCACGGTTCCAGCGTGACCACCGCGGTCCCGCCGCGCGCCCGGTCTCCGGCGTCCCGCAGTGCCATCACCTCGGCATGGGCCTGTCCCGGCGGCTGGGTGTGCCCGACGCCGACGACGTCGCCGGCGGCGTCCAGGATCACGGCGCCCACGGCCGGGTTCGGCGAACTGACGCCCAGGGCGTCGGCCGATGCGACGACCGCCCGCCGCATCGCGTCGTCGACCGAGGAACGCACCTCTACTGGTTCTCGCGGACCGACGTCGCCAGGCGGCGCAGATTCGCCACGCGGGCGGCGGGGTCGTCTCCGCCGTAGACGGCCGACCCGGCCACGAAACAGTCGACACCTGCCTCGGCCGCCTCCTCGATGGTCGACGCGCTGATCCCGCCGTCGATCTCGACGAGCAGTCGGAGATCGCCCGCGTCGATCTTCTTGCGGATGGTGCGGACCTTGTCGAGGACCTCCGGCATGAACTTCTGGCCGCCGAAGCCCGGCTCGACGCTCATCACGAGAAGCGTGTCGAAATCCCGAAGGATCTCCAGATACGGCTCCAGCGGCGTGCCCGGTTTGATCGCCAGACCGGCTTTGCCTCCGGCGGCCCGGATGTCGCGGCCGACCGCCGTCGGATCGTCGGTCGCCTCCGCGTGGAAGGTGACGTTGTAGGCGCCGGCCTCGGCGTACGCGGGCGCCCAGCGGCCCGGGTCCTCGATCATCAGGTGACAGTCGAGCGGGATGTCGGTGGCCTTGAGCAGGCTCTCGACGACGGGCATCCCGAGCGTCAAGTTCGGCACGAAGTGGTTGTCCATCACGTCCACGTGCACCCAGTCGACGCCGGGGTCGACGTCGGACGGACCGACTGCGGCCACTTCCGCGGCGAGATTCGCGAAGTCGGCGGACAGGATGGACGGGGCGATCATGGGAGCCGGGCGGCCGGAAGTGCACATGCCCCCGAGTCTACGAGAGCGCCCGGCCTGGGGTGACACCTGCGGGCATCCGCGTCATCCACCGGTATGAAAACGAATGGCGCACGCGAAGATTCCCCCGTCAGTCCTTGCGCAGCGCCGCCAAGAACATCGCATCGGTGTCCTGGCGGTGCGGCCACAGTTGGACGTGCGGCCCGGCGCCGAGCGTCTCCGGGTCGAAGACGTCGCCCGCGGCCAGGGGCCGCGCATCGAGCTGGGTGATGCCGTCGACGTCGGCGAGCACCGCGTCGATCACCTCGACGGTCTCAGCGCGGTGGGGTGAACAGGTGGAGTAGACGACGACCCCGCCGGGCTTGACCAGCCGCAGCGCTTCGGTCACCAACTCCTTCTGGAGGGTGACCAGTGCCGGGATGTCGTCCGGCTTGCGCCGCCACCGCGCCTCGGGTCGACGTCGCAGCGAGCCCAGACCGGAGCAGGGCGCGTCGACCAGAATGCGATCGAAACCCGGCTCCAGGCCCGAGTCGCGACCGTCGGCGACATGGACTCGGACCGGCAACCCGTCGACGACCTTGTCGATCAGCTCGGCGCGATGCTCGGAGATCTCGACGGCGTCGAGATGCGCCTCGGCGATGTGTGCCAGCGAACCGAGGAGCGCGGCCTTACCTCCCGGTCCCGCACACAGATCCAGCCAGCGACCGGCGTCGTCGGCGACCTCGGCGCGACTGAGGGCGAGAGCAACCAACTGGCTGCCCTCGTCCTGCACGCCGGCGAAGCCCTCCCGCACGGCGTCGATCTTGCCGGGGTCGCCTTCGGGCAGGTAGACGCAGTACGGCGAGTAGCGGCCCTCGTCGCCACCGCTGATGAGGGCCAGTTCCTCCCCGGAGATCTGCCCGGGACGGGCGACGAGGTGGACGATCGGCCGATCGTCGTCGGCGGCCAAGGCGGCCTGCAGCTCACCGGTCGACCGATCGAGAGCCTCGTAGAACACCTCGGCGATCCACCGCGGGTGCGCGTAGGTGAAGGCGAGGTTGCCGATGCGGTCGTCCATCATCGACGGCGCCAGTTCGTCGATCCAGAGCTGCTCGTCGCGCTGGCTGATCTTGCGGAGCACGGCATTGACGAATCCCGACGGTCCCATGCCGTTCTCGCTGCGCGCGATGTCGACCGACGTGGAGACGGCGGCGTGCGACCCGATGCGGGTGCGCAGCAACTGGTACGCGCCCAGACGAAGCACATCGAGGAGCGTGCCGTCGATCTCGTGCGCCGGCCGTCCAGCGGCCGCGGAGATCACCGCGTCGAGGAATCCGAGGGAGCGCGCTGTGCCGTACGTGAGCTCGGTGGCGAGCGCCGCGTCGCGGCCGGTGATCTTCCGCTCGCGCAGCAGTTTCGGCAGCAGCAGGTTCGCGTAGGCGTCTCGCTCCCGGACCGCACGCAGCACGTCGCGGGCGACGATGCGCGCCGGATCGATCTCCTTGTCGCGGTACTTGTTCGGCCCACTCTGCGACGGTCCCGATCGTTTGGGCCGACCGGGGCCGTCGTGTCCGCGGCGACGGTTGGGGTGGCTGCTCATTCGAACTCCTCCGTGCCGTCGAGCCGACTGCCGCGCGCCCAGTCGGCCGCGTTCATCGACTTCTTCCCCGGCACCTGGACCGTGCTCAGTCGGACGGCGCCGGACGCGGTGCCGACGAAGACGGCCTTCTTAGTGACTCCGAGAACGCCGGGGGCGAGCTCGGTGGGGACGGCCGGGTCGTCGTCGGCCGGGGTGACCGGTCCCAGTTTGATGCGGGCGTCACCGAGCGTCGTCCACGACCCGGGCGCCGGCGTGTGGGCGCGAACGGTGCGCCCGATGATGTGCGACGGCAGGTCCCAGCGGACACGGGCGTCGTCGCTGCTGATCTTCGCGGCGTGCGAGACGCCGTCGGCGTCTTGGGGAACCGGGGCGAGCTCGCCCGCCTCGATGCCGTCGACCACGGCCTTCGCCAGAGTGGCGCCCGAGACCGCGAGCCGTCCCAGCAGATCGCCGGAGGTGTCGGTGTCGCGGATCCGCTCGGTCAGCGTGCCGTAGACCGGCCCGGTGTCGAGACCGGCTTCGAGGAGGAAGACGCTGGCGCCGGTGATCTCGTCACCGGCCGCGATCGATGCCTGCACGGGCGCGGCCCCGCGCCACGCCGGGAGCAGCGAGAAATGCAGGTTCACCCAGCCGTGCGGGAGCATGTCGAGCACGCTCTGCGGAATCAGTCCGCCGTACGCGACGACGACGCCGAGGTCCGCGTTCCACCGTGACAGTGCCTCGGCGACGTCCGGATCGGACATCCGCGCGGGCGTCACGACCTCGATCGCATGCTCGTCGGCGAGCCGCCCGACGTCGGATCGGACCACCTTCCGTCCCCGACCCGCGGTGGTGTCGGGACGGGTGATGACGCCGACCACCTCGTGGTCGGGAGAGTCGATCAATTCCTGCAGGGTCGGCACCGCCACGTCGGGCGTGCCGGCGAACACCAGCCTCATGTCAACCAATCGTAGGTGGATCCACCTGGACCCGGATGCCCGCGGTGTCGTCATGACGCGCATTCCGCAGCGCCTGCGCCGCGCGAAGGGCCTCGGCCAGCTCCCGGCCGGCCACGCGCGGGGTCCGCAGCAGCATGCGGTCGACGGGCCCCGCATCGTCCAGACCTGCGGGACGACGGACCCCGGCGGGCAGCGGAACCGGCCCCAGCGTCTCCGCATCCGGTGGCATGGCCAGCAGGTTCACGAATGCGGCGACGGCGTCGGGCGGGCCGTCGACCGACGCCATCGTGACGGCCGGGGGAAACCCGAGTTCCACCCGATTGGCGAGCTCTGCGGACGCGAACCCGACCGGATCCCACCGGATCAGCGCCTGCACCGCGACCTCCGACGAGTCGGCGACCACCACCACGCGCCCGCCTTCCCCGCGCGGCCGCACCAGGGTCGCCACCGCCATCCACGCGCGCACCGCCTCCTCGGCGGCACGCAGATCCTCCCGGTCCAACTGCGCCCACGTGTCCAGGAGCACCGCGGCGCCGTAGCCGCCGGGCGCGCGCGGAGCGGCACCGGGCGTGGCGATCACCACCCGGGGGCCTGGCGGAACCTCGTCGACGATCTTGTCCCCCGCCGAAGTCACCACCGGCACGCCGCGGAACGCGCGGCCGAGCTCCTCCGCGGTGCGCTTGTCGCCGATCATCAGGGCCCGGACCGCGGTCCCGGCGCACACCGGGCAGACGAACCGGTTCTCCGGCCGCCCGCACCAACGGCACGCGAGGTCGCCGCGATCGCTCATCTGCAACGGACCGTTGCACGCCCGGCAGCGGGCGTGCGTGCGGCACCGCGCGCACGCCACCGATGGGAGGTAGCCGCGCCGCGGAACACTGAACAGCACCGCCTGCTCGGCGGCCAGCGCACGACGGGCGGCGTCGAACGCGATGCCGGGAATGCGGGCCGACCGAGCCAGCGGGTCGCCGGCGATCCGTCGATCCTCATCGGAGATCCCGTCGACGCGCGGCATCGCCTCGCGGACAGTCGCCCGCGGCGCGACGACGTCGAACGCCCATCCCGATTCGACGAGGGCCTGCACCTCGGCCGTCCGCGAGAATCCGCCCACGAGCAACGCTGCACCCGTGGCATGCGCGCGCAGCACACCGACCTCCCGCGGATGCGGGTACGGCGACCGCGGCTCGTCGAGGCTGTCGTCCCCGTCGTCGAACACGACGATCAGACCGATGTCGCGCACCGGCGCGAAGATCGCACTGCGGGTGCCGATGACCACCGGGGCCCGGCCGCGCAGAGCCGAGAGCCAGCGCCGGTATCTCGCCGTGGGGCCGAGACCGGCCGCGAGGGTGACGCATTGCTCACCGAGCAACGGCGCACAAGCCGCTTCGAGGCGGTCCAGATCACGCTGATCGGGCACGACGATCACGACGCCGCGACCCGCGGCCGCCGCACCCGCCGCCAGTTCGGCCAGGCGGGCGGCCACGTCCTCCCCCGGCAACGCCTGCCAACCCGCGTGCGGGTGCCCCCCGTCACGCACCGCGTCGAGGAATGCCCGGCCGCCGTCGTACCGGTCCCAGCCGTCGACGTCCGGCGCCGCGATCGCCGGAAGGACGTGCTGCGAACAGTCTTCCTTCTCGACCCGCGCGTGCCGCGGCGGGATGGCCGAGCGGAGGACGTCGGCCATCGTGCCGGCGTAGCGGTCGGCGACGGCACGGCACAGCTCGGCCATCTCGTCGGTCAGGACCCGTTCGGGCGACACCACACGGTCGAGCCACGACAACCTGCCGCGGTGATCGCTGTCGTCGATGCGTTCCAGCAGATAGCCGTCGACCAGACGCCCCGCGAACCGGACCCGGACCCGGACACCGGGCTGCGCCTCGGCGTCCGTCTTCGTGTCGACCAGGTAGTCGAAGGTGTGATCGAGATGCGCCAACCCGAGCATGGGCAGCACACGCGCAACGGGCCGCTGCGACGCAGCGACCCGTTCATTGCGCGCAGGCTTGCGCGCCTGCGTTTCCTTGTCTGTCACGACTCCGCTCCTACGCCCGCGCTCTCGGCGGTCTCGATGCGCTTCGCTTACTCGACCAGCGTAAAGAGCACCCGGCGCTTCGCTTACTCGACCAGCGTAAAGAGCACCCGGCGCTTCGCTTACTCGACCAGCGTAGGGACCCGCTTCGCTTACTCGACCAGCGTAGGAGGACCAGGTGCCTAGAGGCCGGCCGCCTTACGCAGGGCGTCGACGCGGTCGGTGCGCTCCCACGGGAGGTCGACGTCGGTGCGTCCAAAGTGACCGTAGGCCGCGGTGGGTGCGTAGATCGGCTGCAGCAGGTCCAGATCGCGCGTGATGGCGCCCGGACGCAGATCGAAGACCTCGGAGATCGCCTTCTGGATGGTGCCCGGATCCACCTTCTCGGTGCCGAACGTCTCCACGAACAGGCCGACCGGGGCCGCCTTGCCGATCGCGTACGCGACCTGGACCTCGATGCGACTGGCGAGGCCCGCCGCGACCGCATTCTTGGCGACCCAGCGCATCGCGTACGCCGCACTGCGGTCCACCTTCGACGGATCCTTGCCCGAGAACGCGCCGCCGCCGTGACGGGCCATGCCGCCGTAGGTGTCGACGATGATCTTGCGGCCGGTGAGGCCCGCATCGCCCATCGGACCGCCGAGAACGAAGCTGCCGGTCGGGTTGACGAGCAATCGCGGGTTGGAGGTGTCGAGCTTCACCGGAAGGTCCAGCTCGTCGAAGATCGGCTCCAGGACGTGCTTGCGAATGTCGGGGGCCAGCATGCCGTCGATGTCGATGTCGGCCGCGTGCTGGGTCGAGACGACGACGGTGTCCAGACGGACCGGCGTGTCGCCCGCATATTCGATGGTGACCTGAGTCTTACCGTCCGGACGCAGGTACGGGAGGATGCCGTCCTTGCGGACTTGCGTGAGACGACGCGAGAGGCGATGGGCCAGTGCGATCGGCAGCGGCATCAGTTCCGGGGTCTCCGCCGAGGCGTACCCGAACATCAGTCCCTGGTCGCCTGCGCCCTGCGAGTCGATGTCGTCGTCGCCCGTACCGGTGCGCTTCTCATGCGACTCGGTCAGACCCTGGGCGATCTCCGGCGACTGCGCGCCGATTGCGACGTTGACACCGCACGATGCGCCGTCGAATCCCTTGGTCGACGAGTCGTAGCCGATCGCGAGGATCTTCTCGCGGACGATCGTCGGAATGTCGACGTAGGCGGTCGTGTTGACCTCACCCGCGACGTGGACCTGGCCGGTCGTCACCAGCGTCTCGACCGCCACCTTGGCGTGAGGGTCTTTCGCCAGCATCGCGTCGAGAATCGAGTCGCTGATCGCGTCACAGATCTTGTCGGGATGTCCCTCCGTGACGGATTCGCTCGTGAATAGACGGGACGCTGAGGCGCTCATCGGTTCCTCTCGGTGTTGTCCCTCGCGGGATCAGGTGTTGTCCCTTGCGGGATCTGTCAGTGTTCGGTGTCGCCGGACCGGCCTGCTGCCGGGTGCACTCGTCCATCTGGCACGAGTTGGGCGACTTCGTCAAGGATTCTGCTCGCCATCAATGTCTTTGATCCGAAAGGCAGTCCGGTCTCACGGCCGTCGGCCGACAGCACCCACCCGGTGTTGTCTTCGGTGCCGAAGGCTTTTCCGCCCCCGACGGCATTGACGATCAGCAGGTCACAGCCTTTTCGTCGGAGTTTCGCACGTCCGTGATCGAGAACGCCGCCGTGCTCGTCGCCGGTCTCGGCGGCGAAACCGACGATGACCGTCTCCGACGCGATCTTGCCGTCGCGCCGATCGGTGACCAGGCCTGCGAGGATGTCCGGGTTGGTGTCGAGCACGATCGGAGCGGGTCCCGAGTCGCCCTTCTTGATCTTCGCGCCGGCGACGGAGACCGGGCGGAAGTCGGCGACCGCGGCGGCCATGATGACGACGTCGGCCTCGCGCGCACGGTCGGTCATCTCGCGCTGCATCTCGCGCGCGGAGTCGACGTCGACGACGGTGACGGCCGCCGGATCGCCCGGATCAGACGTCGCTCCGGCGACTAGGGTCACCCGTGCGCCGCGTTGCGATGCCGCCCGAGCGAGCGCGTAGCCCTGCTTTCCGGAACTGTGGTTGCCCAGATAGCGGACGGGGTCCAGTGCTTCTCGCGTGCCGCCCGCGCTGATGAGGACCCGCACCCCGGCGAGGTCGTAGGGCAGAGCGTCGGACCGGTCCAGAAGCAGGTCGCCGAGCGCGGCGATCTCCGCCGGCTCGGGCATTCGCCCCGCCCCGGTGTCGGCGCCAGTGAGGCGACCGACGGCGGGCGTCATCACCGTGGCACCGCGACTGCGCAGTGTCGCGACGTTGGCGACCGTCGCCGGGTGCTCCCACATCTCCGTGTGCATGGCGGGTACGAACAGCACCGGGCAGGTCGCCGTCAGCAGCGTCGCGGTCAGCAGATCGTCGGCACGACCACCCGCCGCGCGAGCCATCAGATCCGCGGTCGCGGGAGCGATGATCACCAGATCGGCCTGCCGGCCCAGCGCCACATGGGCGACCTGATCGACGTCGTCGAAGACCTCGGTCGAGACGGGATTCCCGGACAGGGCTTCGAAGGTGGCGGCGCCGACGAAGTTCAGTGCCGCGCGGGTCGGCATGACGCGAACGTCATGACCGGCCTCGGTGTAATGACGGATGACCGAGCAGACCTTGTAAGCAGCGATCCCTCCGCCCACACCGATGACGATGTGCGCTCTGGACACCGGTGCGGCCTACTCGCCTTCGGTGTGCTCGAGAAGATCCGAGTGGATCTCCCGCATCGCGATCGAGAGCGGCTTCTCCTGGACGCCAGGCTCCACCAGGGGGCCGACGTACTCGAGGATGCCCTCGGCGAGTTGGTTGTAGTAGTCGTTGATCTGCCGAGCGCGCTTGGCGGCGTAGATGACCAGCGCGTACTTGGACGAGGTGCGCTCGAGCAGTTCGTCGATCGGCGGATTGGTGATACCCAGCGGGGTGTCGTAAACGGGTTCGTCGACGACGTCGGTGGTTTCGATGTCAGTCTGAGTAGTCACTCATTCTCCTGCGAAGTCTTGGCCTGGGCCGCCTCGTACGAAGGCGGCCCAACCAGCAAGTTTACCAATTGTTGTGCGGCTACGTCGACATCGTCGTTCACAATCACGTGTTGGAACTCGTCGAGCGCCGCCATTTCGGTGCGCGCGGTGTCGAGTCGACGCTCGATCACCTCGGCGGATTCGGTGCCGCGCCCGGTGAGTCGCTGCACCAGTGCGTCCCAGCTCGGCGGGGCCAGGAAGACCGTGACGGCCTCCGGCATGGCGGCTGCGACGTTGCGCGAGCCGACCAGATCCACCTCCAGCAACACGGGTGCTCCCGAGTCCAGCGCCTGGCGCACCGGCGCCGCAGGTGTTCCGGACCGTTGCAGCCCGCCGTGGATGTCGGCCCACTCCAGCAACTCGTCCTGGTCGATCATCGAATCGAACCGTTCGCGGCTGACGAAGTGATAGTCGCGGCCGTCCACCTCGCCGCGACGCGGGTCACGCGTCGTCGCCGACACGCTGAACCACAGGTCGGGCACCAGCTCACGCAGCCGCGCGACGACCGTCGACTTGCCGACGGCCGAGGGGCCGACCAGTACCACCAGTCGGCCCCTCCGTCGGGTCTGTTCCCGGGTCACGCTCAGGCGCTGAACTTCTCAAGCAGAGCCTTGCGCTGGCGGTCACCCAGGCCGCGCACGCGGCGGGTCGGTGCGATCTCGAGCTCGGTCATGATCTCCTGCGCCTTGACCTTGCCGACCTTCGGCAGCGCCTCGAGCAGAGCCGAGACCTTCATCTTGCCGAGGATCTCGTCGTTCTCGGCGTCGGCCAGCACCTGCTGCAGGTTGGTGCCGCCGCTCTTCAAACGGTTCTTGAGCTCGGCGCGAACACGGCGAGCGGCAGCCGCCTTCTCGAGTGCTGCTGCACG
Organism: Gordonia hydrophobica NBRC 16057; assembly: GCF_001592365.1. Taxonomy (GTDB): domain Bacteria; phylum Actinomycetota; class Actinomycetes; order Mycobacteriales; family Mycobacteriaceae; genus Gordonia; species Gordonia hydrophobica. Next base: position 1,360 of record NZ_BCWU01000014.1, on the reverse strand, counting down.
CTGCTCATCGGTCAACTGGGGAAGAGCCACGGTTCCTCCGTCTTTCGTTTCTACAGTTCGGTTTGTCCACGCGACGCTATATGAACATCTCGTGTTTTTCCGCCTCGGGGGCGTGCCCCCTACGAGCGAATCGGCTCCAGCCTAGCGCTCGATGCCGTGTCCCATGCAATCGGACCAGCACAAACGGTACCCGGAACCGGCGAGACGATGCGACATCCGCATCGGCGCGCCACGTCGTTATCGGCGGGGCCGTCGAACAAGGTACCCTGCGCCTCATGCTCAGTGACCTCCGGACCCTTGCGCGTGTTCTGACCGGCGATCTAGCGCCGAAAGCGGCCACCGAGAGCGTGGTCCTGTCCGACCGTCCACACGCCCGACTGATCCGCTACGGGTCCGTCGCGCAGCTCGACGCGGCGCGCGCATCCGGCCAGGTCCCAGTGCTGCTGGTACCGCCGCTGGCGGTGCCGGCCCACTGCTACGACCTCGCGCCCGACGCACGACCGGCGAACTCCGTGGTCGAGTTCCTGCTGAACCTGGGCACCATCCCGTATGTGATCGATCTGGGCGACGTCTCGTACCGCGACCGACACCTCGGTTTCGAGGACTACATCGATCTCATCGTGCCGCGCGCCATCGGCGACGTCGTCGACGACTTCCGGTCGGCGCCGGACGCCGTGGACCTGATGGGCTGGAGCCTGGGCGGCACGCTGTCACTGCTGACCGCAGGCGCCCATCGCGAGCTGCCCATCCGGTCGGTGATCACCGTGGGCACCCCGCTCGACTACAAGCAGATCCAGCCCTATCCCCTGGTGCGCGCACTCCTGGGACCCACCGGCGGTCGTCCCGTCACGTATCTGATGCGCGCGTTGGGCGGCATCCCGGCGCCCGCGGTCCGCCTCGTCTACCGAGCGACCGCCTGGGACCGCGAACTACTCAAGCCCAAGTACATCCTGTCGAATCTGCACGACGTCGACGCACTGATCCGCATGCAGGTGATCGACCGGTTCCAGAGCTCCATGCCCGGTTACCCCGGCCGGGTGAGCGAGCAGATGTTCGTCAATCTGATTCTGCGCGATGAGATCTCGCGAGGGGTGCTGCACTTCGACTCGCTGACCGTCGACCTCGCGTCGGTGACCGCGCCGGTGTTCATGGTCGGCTCTCATCACGACGCCATCGTCTCGCACGCCGCGGCGAAACACGGTCTCGACCTGTTCGCCGACTCGGTGCACACCGAGTTCCACACCGTCGAGTCGAGTCACCTCGGCCTGCTCACCGGCGCCGTCGCCGAACAGCAGACCTGGCCCGCGATCGCCGCCTTCCGCGAGAAGATTCAGGGGATCTAGCGACCCAGCACAACCCC
>NZ_BCWU01000013.1 GCF_001592365.1 Gordonia hydrophobica NBRC 16057 | reverse complement strand
AGCCGACAGAGCTGACATCGCCGCTGCAGGCTGACATCGCCACTGCAGCACGACGACACCGCCTGCCCCGGCATGTGAAACGCTGGGCAGGCGGTGTCGTTTCACTGTGCGAGCCGACGTGGCAACATGAGACCGACCAACGAACTTCAAGGGAGCATTCGTGAGCGGAAATTCCGACACCTGGCCGAGTGAACCGAGCAACGCGCCTCGCGTGCCGTCGATTCCGCTGTCGGACGCCAATCTCGGCCCGACCGGTGAGCCGACCATCGGCAACCTCGTCAAGGACGCCACGGCCAGCGCCTCCACCCTGTTCCGCGCCGAGATCGCGCTCGCCAAGTCCGAGCTGATCCGCGAAGCCAAGAAGGCGGGAGCGGGCAGCGGATTGATGGTCGTCGCCGCCGTGCTGCTCCTCTACGCGAGCCTGTTCTTCTTCGTCTTCCTCGGCTTCCTGCTGGCCTTGTGGCTGCCCGAGTGGGCGGCCTTCGGCATCGTCTTCCTCCTGCTGCTGGTCGTCTCGATCGTGTTGATCCTGGTCGGGTACCTGTTCTTCAAACGGTTGAAGGCTCCAGAAAAGACCATCGAATCGGTGAACGAACTCAGCTCGGTGATCCCCGGGCGCGGCGATTCCACGGGCGGCATGGCGCACCCACAGATTCCGCCTGCCCGCGACCCGCTCAGTCGCTGACCGCCGTCCCCCGAGTTGACTAGTCCTCCTGATCCGACGCTCGTCCGATTCGACGGACCCTGGCGGCATTTCGACGTCCGCGCGAACGGTCTGCGCTTCCACGCCGTGGAGACGCAGCGGTTCGTCGCCGACCGGCCGCTGGTCTTGCTGTTGCACGGCTTCGGCGAGTTCTGGTGGTCATGGCGCAACCAGCTCGAGGCCCTCACCGACGCGGGTTACCGTGCCGTCGCCGTCGATCTGCGCGGCTACGGAGACTCCGACAAGCCTCCCCGCGGCTACGACGGTTGGACCCTGGCCGGCGACACGCACGCCCTGATCCGGGCGCTCGGCCACTCGACGGCGGCCCTCGTCGGGCATGCGGACGGCGGACTCGTGTGCTGGGCGACGGCGACCCTGCATCCCGCGGTCGTGAGCCGCGTCGCCGTGCTCTCGTCCCCACACCCCCGCGCGCTGAAACACGGAGTGCTCCGCAACGCCGAGGAACGGTCGGCGTTCCTCGGCCCGTTCCTGCACAATCAGTTGCCGCGACTCGGCGAACGCCGCCTCACCGTCGATGACGGCGCGTTCATCGCCGAGTACTTCCGCGAACGGTCGGGGGCGGCGTGGCGTCAGACCGACGATTTCGCCGAAGCCGTCTCCCGCAATCGGATGGCGATCCAGATCCCGGGCGTCGCGCATTGCAGCCTCGAATACCGTCGGTGGGCGTTCCGTTCACAGTTCCGCACGGACGGCTGGCGCTTCATGGACCTCATGAACAAGCGGCTGCGCATTCCGGTCCTCGCCGTCCGCGGGCGCGACGACGCGTACATCCTCGACTCCGTGATGGCCGGCAGCCGCCGATGGGCGTCGACCATGGACTACCGCATGGTCTCCGGTGCCGGCCACTTCGCGCACCAGGAGAAGCCCGACGAATTCAACGCGCTGCTGCTGGAGCTGCTGTCGGGCCCGTGACGGCGGTCAGGACTGCACGCACTGCTGCGTGCTCACCGCCGCGTTGTTCTGCTCCGACGACGCCAGGTCCTTCTGCACCTGCTGCGCGGTGAGGACGAAGCCGGTGTCGTCGGTGGGGTCCTGGGCCGCACCGAAGACCACCCCGAGCACCTCGCCGTTCGGCGCGATCATCGGACCTCCCGAGTTGCCGGACCGGATGTCGCCGCGAACGGTGTACACCTCGCGCTCCACCTTCGTCGGGCTCTGGAAGATGTCGGCGCCGCGCAGATCCACCACGCTGCGCACCCGCAGCGGAGTGACCGTGAACGGGCCGTTCTCCGGGTAGCCGAGCGCGATCGCGTCGTCGCCGGTGGACGCCTGGTCCGTCGCGAACGTCAACGCAGGCGCCCGGAGTCCCGGGACGTCGAGCACGGCGATGTCGTTCCGCGGATTGAACCAGACCACGCTCGCCTCGAGGGTTCGGCCGCCGACCGTCTCCACGCTGACCGTGTCGGTGCCCGCGACGACATGCGCGTTGGTCATGACGCGCTCGGGCGAGACGACGAAGCCGCTTCCCTCCAGCGCCTGGCCGCAGCTGTGGGCGACGCCGGTGATCTTGATGACGCTGCGACGCGCGGACTGCACGCCCGGCTGGTCGGCCAAGGCCGGATCGGGAGCGCCGACGGTGGCGACGCTGGTCTGGCCGAACGGTCCGATGACCTCCTTGAGGCCTGAGCTCTCGACCAGGTCGGTGAACTCGTTCGGCAGGTCGCGCACCCATTGCGGAGCCACCCGGTCGACGGTCTGAATCACTCGGGAACTGTCCACGGCCGAGGCGATCCGCAGCTGATCGGAACTGCGTATCGGGGAGGCCAGCAGCCACGCAGCGATGATGATCGCCACCACCTGCAAGGCCGAGCCCACCCAGCTGTCCGCCCGGCGCAGCCACGGAGAATGGATGCTGCTGCGCACGGCCCTTCCGAGCACCATGCCCGCCAGCTCGCCGATCACCACCAGCAGGACGATCAGCATGATTCCGAGGACCAGTCGCAGACGTTGGTCGTCGACCCGCTCCATGATGACTGGCGCCAGCAGTATCCCGGCGACCGCGCCGAGCACCACGCCGAAGAACGCGAGGGCCGACGCCGCAGCCCCCTGGCGATAACCGCTCAGACCCGCGAGCAGCGCCACCACGAGGATCGCCAAGTCGACCCACAACGATCCGCTCATCGATCTCCATTCGGGGAGGCAGTTGATTCTCCGCCGGGCAGCGGGTCCTCGAAGCCGGACACTTGACGACCGCCGGTCTCAGCGATCATCCGCTCCAGCGGGCGAACGTCATCGGCGTCCCAGGGAACATCCCAGCCGGCCGCCTCGCTGATCGCGGCGATCAGTCCACCGGTGAAACCCCAGACCAACATCCCCTCGTGGAGGAATGCGGGCCCCTTGTAGACGGGTACCCCCGCGACCGATCGGCTGACTTGGAAACGGTTCTCGGGCGACAGGAGTTCCCGAAGATTCGCGCGACTGACTCGGGCCGTCTCCCCGTGGTCGACGGCGTACACGTGACTGGGACGCGACCAGTGCGCCAGAACGGGGTGCACTTCGAAGCCCGACGGGACGGGGAAGGCCGGAAGATTGGCCAGCACATCGACGCCGTCGTCGACCAGACCGGTCTCCTCGTTCGCCTCCCGCATCGCGGTGCCGACCGGATAGTCATCGCCCGGGTCGCGGCTGCCGCCGGGGAACGCCACCTGGCCGCTGTGCGTGCGCAGGGTGGCGGCTCGCTCGGTCAACAGGATGTCGGCATCGAACGGGAGTCCGCCGGGCGACGTCGGGTCGGCGTCGAACGCCCCCGACACCAGAACCAGCACCGCAGCGCGCCGCTGTGCCTGAAAGGCTGCGGCCAGACGTGCCCGTCCGCCACCCCGGTTGAGGACCTTCTCGTTGACGACGTACGGATCGTCGGTGACGGCGCGCAGCCAGGGCGGGACCTCGTCGCGGTTCACCAGCGCGCCGATCGGCACCTGCGACCTCACGACGCCACCGCCACGTCGACGCCGAGGTTCTCGCGCACCGCATCGGCGATCTGCTGTTCGGAGTAGAAGACCTGCGGGAGCACCTTGGCGATGGTGCCGTCGGCACGGACCAGGATGGTCGACGGGAAGATCCGGGGCGCGCCGAGCGCCTTGGCGATCGTGCCCTGTGGATCGGTGACCACCGGCACCTGCACGCCCACCTCCGCCAGGAACTTCAGGACGAAGACCTGGTTGTCGCCGCCCTCCCGCGCGTGGACGGCGAGCACGTTGAGTCGCTCGCCCGCACTCTGCGAGAACTGGTCGAACAGCGGCATCTCCTTGCGACACGGCAGACACCACACCGCCCACATGTTGATCACCAGCGGCTTCCCCGCCGTGGCTGCGCCGAGATCCAGCGGTGCGCCGGTCTGCATGCAGGGAACGGTGACCCCGGTCAGCGCAGAGCCGGGCGCCGCCGGGCCGGTGCCGGCCGGGCACGACCGCAGTGCGGCGTCGGCCCGCAGGCTGCGCATCTCGTCGTCACTGACCGGCGGGAGGGTCGGGGACTCGGTGGCGGAGGTCGGCGACGACGCCTGGTCATCACTGGACCCGTTGCGCGGCCACAGCGCCACGATCATCGCGACCGCGATGACGACGAAGACGATCGTCGCGCGTGCCGCAGGCTCCTTCAGAAACTTCACTCAGTCACTCCAGCAAGTCGGAGCAGGTGCTCGGTCTCCGGTCCCTTGACCAGAGCCGCCGCCTGCCCCTTGTCGGTCGGCCCCTCCCCGTACGACGGGCAGTCCTTCGCCAGGACGCAGACGCCGCACGCCGGTTTACGGGCATGGCACACGCGTCGTCCGTGGAAGATGATGCGATGCGAGAGATCGGTCCAGTCACGTTTGACGAAGAGCTCGCCGATCTCCCGCTCCACCTTGACCGGGTCGGTCTCCTGCGTCCAATCCCACCGACGGACCAGCCGTCCGAAATGGGTGTCGACCGTGATTCCGGGAACGCCGAAGGCGTTGCCGAGCACCACGTTCGCTGTCTTCCGGCCGAAACCGGGAAGAGTGACGAGATCGGTGAGGTTGCCGGGCACCTCGCCGTCGAACCGGGTGACGAGCGCCTGGCCGAGGCCCATGATCGAGTTCGCCTTGTTCCGATAGAACCCGGTGGAGCGGATCATCTCCTCGAGTTCGGTCCGGTCGGCCTCCGCGTAGGAGCGTGCGTCGGGGTACTTCGCGAACAGCGCGGGCGTCACCTGGTTCACGCGCACGTCGGTGCACTGTGCCGACAGAATGGTCGCGACGGACAGTTCCAGCGGCGTGGTGAAGTCCAGTTCGCAGTAGACGTGCGGGAACGCGACCTGCAGCGATCGGTTCATCCGCCGAGCACGCCGAACCAGTCCCAACCTGGTCTCTTCCTTGCGTCGTTCCACAACTGACCAGATTAGCCGTCGCCCCTGGCACGATGCCGCACCGCGCACGACCCGGTCAGCGAACATGCAGGTCACAACTCGGTGACGACCGCCGTCTCAGTTTGGTGGACACCCCGCCGCGAGGTGTTAACTGTTGATCATGCAAGGACTGGCCGGACTACTCTTCCCCGCTGTGCTGATGCTTTTCGCCATCGCGATGGACAAGGTTCAGAACAGCCTCGACCGGCTGTCTGTGAGCCGCGCACACGTCGAAGAGTTCCTGGCCGACGCCGACGTCAGCAATCTGGCCAAGGACGGCCTGCCTTCGGCGCTCGACGAGCTCCGGACCCGTCGTACCCGGCTGATTCCCGAGACTGACGAGGACGTCGCCGTCACCCGAGCGTCCTGAGGTCAGCTCCGAACGTCGTCGCCGGAAGTCCGACAAGTCACGTACGACGCGCGGTAGTTGCCTCCTAATGCGAACAGTGATCAATCCAACATCTATGATTTTTCACGTAGTCTTTGTCACTGGACGCGGCGAATGTAACGAGAGAGGTTCTTTAGGTGGAAGAAGTACTAGCACGGGCAGGGATATTCCAGGGCGTAGAGCCCACTGCCGTAGCTGCTCTCGCGAAAGAACTTCAGCCGGTCGAGTTTCCACGCGGCCATGTGATCTTCCACGAGGGCGAGCCCGGCGATCGGCTCTACATCATCCTGACCGGCAAGGTGAAGCTCGGACGGCGTTCGCCGGACGGTCGTGAGAACCTGCTGACGATCATGGGACCGTCGGACATGTTCGGTGAGCTGTCGATCTTCGACCCCGGTCCCCGCACCTCGTCGGCGACGACGGTCACCGAGGTCCGCGCGGTCACGATGGACCGCGATGCACTGCGCAAGTGGATCAAGGACCGTCCGGAGATCGCCGAGCAGCTGCTGCGCGTCCTGGCCCGTCGACTGCGACGCACCAACAACAACCTCGCCGACCTGATCTTCACCGACGTGCCCGGTCGCGTCGCGAAGCAGCTCCTGCAGCTGGCGCAGCGTTTCGGCACGCAGGAGGGCGGCGCACTGCGCGTCACCCACGACCTGACCCAGGAAGAGATCGCTCAGCTGGTCGGCGCCTCGCGGGAGACCGTCAACAAGGCGCTCGCCGACTTCGCCCAGCGCGGTTGGCTGCGCCTCGAGGGCAAGAGCGTGCTCATCGCCGACTCCGAGCGCCTGGCACGTCGCGCGCGGTAACGTCGCGCGCCGTTTTCGACAAAACTCGGCCCCCACGCTGGTCGAGTAGTCGGGGGACGTAGTCACACGACGTATCGAGACCACGGGAGTTGGGCTGGGGGCTTCAAGCACTCAGCCCGGGTTCCGTGGTCTCGACCGACGCCTCGGCCTTCGGCCTCGCAAGTCGGCTCGACCTGACGCTCCGCGTCACAGTTCGCGGAGGTACTCCAGCTGGGCCTTCACTGACATCTTCGCGGCGGGCCAGAGCTTCTTGTCCACGTCGCGGTAGACCGTCTTCACGACCTTCATCGGTTTCGCGGACTTCGGCGAGACGCCGAGTTCGTCTAACGCGTCGACGATCTGCTGCAGCCGCTCCTCGCGGTGCGACTTGTAATAACGGGCGATCGGGCCCAACTCGGGATGATCGGGGCCGTGAGCGGGGAGGAGCGCCGCGTCGGACGCCTCGACGATCAACCGGTTCAACGAGTTGAAGTAGTCGGCCAGAGTGCCGTCGGTGGGATCGAGGACGGTGGTGCCGAAACCGAGGATGGTGTCGCCGCTGAGCAGTGCGCGCCGACCTTCCCACTCCACCAGGAAACTCGTCGAATCGCCGGTGTGACCGGGCGTGTGGAGCACGGTGATCTGCAGTCCGGCGGCCTCAATCACTTCGCGGTCACGGAAGCGCGGCGCACGCGAGGAGTACTTGTCGGTGTACGCGCGCTGCGGGGCGCCGGTCAGCTTGCGGAACTTCTTGCACGCACCAACGTGGTCGTGATGGCGGTGGCTGATCAACACCAATTCCACATCGCCCGCGTGCTGCGCGACCGTGCGAACGTGCTTGCCGTGCTTCGCCGGGCCCGGATCGACGACCACTGACGTCGACGATCCGGGAGCGCGCAGAATCCAGGTGTTGGTGCCGTCGAGCTCGAACGAGCCCGGGTTGTCGCACAGCACCACCGACGCGAACGGCGTCACCTCACGCAACACACCGTAGGCGGGGTGAACGGGTTTCGCAGAGTCGGTGTCGGGAGTCTTGCCAGAAGCGTCGAGAGCCATTCACCAAGCCTACTCACCTGGTCGGCAGGCTTCAGACCACCAGTGGGGCGAGCAGCCGGATCGCGTAGTCACGAACGGAGTCGAGATCGGCGACGTCGAATCGTCGGGACTGAATCTGTGTCAGCGACAACGCGATCCGCACGAAGTGCTCGGACACCAAGGCGAGGTCGTCGTCCGGCATCGTGGCACCCGTGTGCCGAAGGGTGGCGGCGATCGCGGCACTGGCCGCCTCCAAGAAGGCGCCCGCGCCCCGCGACGCCCGACTCACGAGCACCTCCGTGAGGTCGGGCTCCTCCAGGAACAGCCGCCGGACCAGCGGGTCACTGGACACCATCCGTGCGCATTCGACGAACGCCTCCACGACGGCGTCCTGCGGCGACAGGTCGCGGACGGCGTGGGCCAACCGTTCCAGGGTGTCCATCGAGATGCCCTCGCCGACGGCGGCGAGGAGCGCGTCCTTGTTCGGGAACCGCCGGTACAGCGTGCTGCGCGACACGCCCGCACCGCGCGCGACCGTGTCCATGCTCGCGCGCCGCACACCGACATCGGTGAATTCGCGTCGAGCAGCGGCCAGAATCTCCGCCTCCTGCTCCTCCGGCGCCGCCGTGGTCCGCAACCGCGGACCGGATCCGTCCGTCACGGCGTCAGTTCACCTGGACGACGATCTCCACCTCGACGGGGACGCCGAGCGGAAGTTCGGCGACACCGACCGCCGAGCGCGCGTGCACACCCGCGTCGCCGAAGATCTCGCCGAGAAGGTCTGAGGCGCCGTTGACCACGCCGGGCTGCCCGGTGAACCCCGGCGCGGACGCGACGAAGCCGGTGACCTTGACCACCCGCACAACCGAGTCGATGCCGACCTCGGCGTGCACCGCGGCCAGCGCGTTGAGGGCGCAGAGTCGCGCTGCTTCCTGCGCCCGTGCGGGAGTAACGATGCCTTCGGCGCCGTCGGACACCTTCCCGGTGACCGTCACCTCACCGCCGGCGACGGGGATCTGACCGGACGTGTACACCAGGTCCCCGACCCGCAGTGCCGGTGTGTAACTGCCGACCGGCGCCACCACGGCCGGGAGTTCGATACCGAGCTCGGCCAGCCGCGTCGACCACTGTCCGCTCATCGAATCAGGCCTTCACACGCTTGAGGTACGCCACGTGCTGTTCACCGGTCGGACCGGGCAGAACGCTGACCAGTTCCCAGCCGTCGGCGCCCCATTGGTCGAGGATCTGTTTGGTCGCGTGCGTGAGCAGCGGAACGGTGACGTATTCCCATGCGGTGACTTCACTCATGACGCCAACCTTATCGGTTATCTTCGGGCGCAGGAGACACGGTGGATAAGGTGATCGACGTGGTCAACGAAGTTCTGAAGAACGGCCCGGGGGCGTGGCCCGCCGAAGCACGCGATGCACGATTGCATTTCGTGTCCGGCAAGGGTGGAACCGGGAAGACGACGGTGGCGGCGGCCCTGGCGCTGACCCTCGCCTCAGCAGGCAAGAAGGTCCTGCTCGTCGAGTGCGAGGAACGGCAGGCCATCGCCGGACTCTTCGACGTCCCGCCGCTTCCGCCCACCGACACGCAGCTCGTCGCGATGGAAGGCGGCGGCACCGTCTGGGCGTTGGCCCTGCAGATCGAGTTCGCCCTCCTGGAATACCTCGACATGTTCTACAACCTCGGTTTCGCCGGTCGCGCCATCAAGAAGGTCGGTGCCATCGACTTCGTGACGACCGTCGCTCCCGGGCTCAAGGACGTCCTGGTGACCGGCAAGATCAAGGAGCGGGTGATCGCGACCGACAAGCGGGGCGCGCGCCTGTACGACGCGATCGTCGTCGACGCGCCGCCGACCGGCCGGATCGGCAACTTCCTTGATGTCACGACCGCCATGCGCGACCTCGCCAAGAGCGGGCCCATCCGCAACCAGTCCGAAGGCGTGGCGGCTCTGCTGCACTCTCCTGAGACGATGGTGCATCTGTGCACGCTCCTCGAAGCGATGCCGGTGCAGGAGACGATCGAAGCCGTCGCCGAACTGCGCGACAAGGGACTGCACGTCGGCGCCGTCATCATCAATCGAGCGAATCCGGCGTACCTTCCGGATGCGGAGTCGGACGCGATCGCCGAGGGCGACATCGACTCGGCTCGCATCGAGAAGAGTCTGGCCGACGTCGGCGTGCGCCTGTCCGACGACGATCTCGCCGGCCTCCTGACCGAGACCATCGACTACGCGTCCCGGCTGCAGGCGCAGCAGATCGCGCGCGCTGAACTCGATGAGGTCGACACGGCGCAGGTGGAGTTGCCCACCGTCGAGAACGGTGTCGATCTCGGTGCGCTCTACGAATTGTCCGCCGTTCTGAAGAAGGCAGGTGCGTGAGGCATGCCCGATCTGAAGATGGGATCCGTGCTCGCTGATCCGGCCACCCGCGTGGTGGTCTGCTGCGGTTCGGGCGGTGTCGGCAAGACCACCACCGCCGCGGCGATGGCGTTGCACGCCGCCGAGAACGGACGCAACGTCGCCGTGCTGACGATCGACCCCGCACGGCGGCTGGCGCAGTCGCTGGGGATGACCGAATTGACCAACGAGCCGCAGCCGGTCCCGCTCGAGCGGGCCGGCGAACCCGGCGTCGGCACGCTCGACGCGATGATGCTCGACATGCGACGCACCTTCGACGACATGGTGATCGAGCACTCGACACCCGAACGCGCCGAGTCGATCATGAACAACAGCTTCTATCAGACCGTCGCGTCGTCGTTCTCCGGCACGCAGGAGTACATGGCGATGGAGAAGCTGAGTCGACTCCTGGACCAGAACCGCTGGGACCTGATCGTGGTCGACACGCCGCCGTCCCGGAATGCCCTCGACTTCCTCGACGCACCGCAGCGACTCGGCTCGTTCCTGTCCGGTCGGCTGATGAAGATGCTGGTCGGCGGCGGCCGCGGCGTCGGTCGCATGGTGACCGGGGCGATGAGCCTGGCGATGCGCGGCATCTCGACGATCATCGGTGGGGAGATCCTCCGCGACGTCGCCAATTTCGTACAATCGCTGGACTCGATGTTCGGTGGCTTCCAGGAACGCGCCAACCGCACCTACGAACTGTTGAAGCAGCCCGGAACCGAGTTCGTCGTGATCGCTGCACCCGAGGCGGACGCCCTGCGCGAGGCGTCGTTCTTCGTCGAGCGACTGGCCAAGGACTCGATGCCGCTGACCGGCCTCATCGTCAACCGGACGCATCCGACGCTGACGTCGATGTCCGCGGCAGCCGCGGAGACCGCGCTCGCCACCGTCGACGACGACCTGACGCGCGGAGCGCTGCAGGTCCACGTGGAACGTGCTGCGACGGCCAAGCGCGAAGTGCACCTGCTGCAACGGTTCACCTCGTCGCACCCGAGTGTGCCGCTCGTCGGCGTCCCCGCCCTGCCGTTCGAGGTGGCCGACGTCGTCGCGCTACGCGCCGTCGCCGAACAGATCGTCAGCCGCGGCTAGGACACCGGTCCGGCGCGACACGCCCGAGAGATGACGAAACAGGCCCGGCATCTGCCGGGCCTGCGTTGTCATCAGTTGGTGTTGCGTACCGCGCCGAGACGCTGGCGACGGCGCTGTGCTTCAAAGAAGTCAGACCACGAGGTGACTTCGGGATGTTGACGGAGGAGCGCGCGTCGCTGGCGCTCGGTCATTCCGCCCCAGACACCGAACTCGACCCGATTGTCGAGTGCGTCGGCCCCGCACTCGAGTTGTACCGGGCAGTGCCTGCAAATTGTCGCGGCCTTCCGCTGAGCTGCTCCGCGGACGAACAGATCGTCCGGGTCACCTCCACGACAACGAGCTTGGGCGACCCAAGCCAGTCGAGCTTCTGAATCAACGGTGGACAACGGCGCCAGAGTCATTACGAAATCCCGCCTTTCACAAACCCATCGACATGCCCGTGGTGCGGCGCATGCATAAGATCTTTCTGTGATGCATACCTACTATCGAGTTCTTTTGTTAGGTAACTCACGTCTCCAATCTATTGAGGGACCCCATACAGCGCAAGTCGGTGGGATACCGTGCGACCGCTTCGTTACCCCGAAATCCACATTGCCGCAGGTCGCTTCCCCGCTCGCTCAGGAATCACACGTATCCTGACGGTCGTGCGCAAGACTTCGAACCTCGCAGGCCTCGCCCTCGCCATCGTGATGGCGGCAGTCCTCGTGGCCGGACTGCTCTTCCCCATCGCCACTGGCGTCGGCGTCCTCTCGAACCGAGCGGCCGCCACGATGGAGAACTCGTCGTCCGAGCTGCTGAGCGGCACGCTCCCCGAAGTCACCACGGTGACCGACGCGAACGGCAAGCCCATCGCGCTGCTGTTCGATCAGTACCGCTATCAGGTCGGGTACAACGACATCTCGCAGGACATGATTCGCGCGATCATCTCGATCGAGGACAGGCGCTTCCTGGAGCACGACGGCGTCGACTGGAAGGGCACAATCCGCGCCGCCCTCAAGAACTCGTCGTCGGGCGAGGTCCAGCAGGGCGCGTCGACGCTGGACCAGCAGTACATCAAGAACTATCAGTTGTTGGTGCTGGCACGGACCGAGGCCGAGCGCGAAGCCGCCGTCGAGACCACGCCCGCCCGCAAGCTCCGCGAAGTTCGGATGGCATTGACACTGGAGCAGACGCTCACCGATCAGGCCATGCGCGAGAAGGGGCTCGACAAGGCGGCCGCCAAGCAGGACGCGAAGAAGCAGATCGTCACCCGCTATCTGAACGTGGTTCCGTTCGGCAACAACGCGTACGGAATCGAAGCCGCAGCCCAGACCTACTTCGGGCACCCCGCCAAAGATCTGACCGTCGAGCAGTCGGCGATGCTCGCGGGCATGGTGCAGTCGAGTTCGGGACTGAACCCGTACACCGATCCGCAGGCCACCCTCGCGCGGCGAAACACGGTGCTCGACAGCATGATCAGCAACTTCCCCGACCGCAAGGCCGAGTTGGAGGCCGCGAAGAAGAAGCCGCTCGGCGTCCTGCCGTCGCCGCGAACGCCCACGCAGGGCTGCATCGCGGCGGGCAATGACGGCTTCTTCTGCGACTACGTGCTGCAGTACTTGGCGGACAACGGGATTCCCCGCGCACAGGTGATGCGCGGCGGCTACCTGATCCGCACCACGCTCAACCCCGAGGTGCAGGCGACCGCGGTCCGCGCCGCCAAGCGGCAGAACTCGCCGAACACCGACGGCATCGCGACGGTCATGAACATCATTGCGCCGGGCAAGAACTCGCACGACGTGTTGGCGATGACGTCGAGCCGTGACTACGGCCTCGACGCGAAGAAGAACGAGACCGTTCAGCCGCAGCCGTTCTCGATGGTGGGCGACGGCGCGGGCTCGGTCTTCAAGCTGTTCACCACCGCCGCCGCGATGGAGAAAGGGCTCGGCACCGGCAGCGTGCTCTCGATCCCGTCCAACGTCGCCGTGTACGGCATGGGCGACAGTAACGGCGCCTTCGGCTGTCCGGTCAACGCCTACTGCGTGAAGAACGCGGGCGCCTACCCGCCCGCCGCGTCGGTGACGCAAGCGCTGGCGACCTCGCCGAACACCACCTTCGTCCAGCTGCTGCAGCAGGTCGGCGTGAAACCGGCGGTCGACATGGCGGTCCGACTCGGCCTGCGGTCGTACAACCAGCCCAACACGTCGGGCGTCGGCGAGCAGAGCCTCGCCGAGTACATCAAGAAGGGCAACTTCGGCTCGTTCACCCTCGGCCCGTTCGCGGTCAACGACCTCGAGCTCTCGAACGTCGCCGCGACCCTCGCCTCGGGTGGTGTCTGGTGCCCGCCGAACCCGATCCAGTCCATCCAACAGGTCAAGCGCGACCCGTACGGCAACCCGGTGCGCACCAAGGACGGTCAGATCGCGATGATGAACGTCGCGTTCAACCCGCCGAAGTGCGAGCAGGTCGTCGACGCCGGACTGGCGAATACCCTCGCCAATGCGATGAGTGAGGACGACAAGGGCGGCGGCACGTCGGCAGGCGCCGCAGGCTCGGTCGGCTGGACGCTTCCGGTCTCGGGCAAGACCGGCACCACCGAGGCGCACCGCTCGTCGGCTTTCCTCGGCTTCACCAACCGCCTGGCCGCCGCGGTCTACACCTACAACGACGGTTCGCACCCGTCCGGCATCTGCACCAGCCCCCTGCGCCAGTGCTACGACGGCGATCTGTACGGCGGTATGGAACCCGCCCGCACCTGGTATTCGGCCATGCTGCCGATCGCCACGAAGTTCGGTCCGGTGAATCTGCCTCCCAAGGATCCGCAGTACGTGGCCGGCAGTGATCGCGGACGGATCCCGCAGGTCAGCGGGCTGCCGGCAAGCCAGGCCACAGCACGACTGCAGGAGGCGGGGTTCAAGGTCAACGAACTGGAGGTCGACAGTTCGCGACCGAAGGGCACCGTGGTGTTCACCGCGCCGTCGGACAGCGCCATGCCGGGCAGCACCATCGCCATGTACGTGAGCAACGGTCGCGGCCAGTCGTCCGGCGAGGGCGACAGCAAACCGGCCGAGAAGACGATCGAGGTGCCCGGAGTCGGTCCGGTCGTGATCGAGGTGCCCAGCGACTGACTCGACGGGCACGGGCGAGACGGGACCGTAGTCGGTCGCGACGCGTACCCTGTGGGACATGGTTTCGGTTCCTGGATTCGGCCTTCCGTCCCCGCGTGACTCGTCCGCTCTCGTTCGCGTCGCAGCCGGTACCGCCGGAGCGGCCGCTGCGGGCCTCGTCTATTCGACGATGATCGAGCGGAACGCTTTCACCCTGCGGCATGCGACGCTGCCGGTGCTCGAGGTGGGGTCGTCGCCCTTGCGGGTGCTACATCTCAGCGACATCCACATGATGCCGAACCAGCACCTCAAACGCGCGTGGATCGCCGAGCTGGAACGGTTGGAACCGGATCTGGTGATCAACACCGGCGACAACCTGGCCCACCCGAGCGCCGTCCCGGCCGTCGTGCAGTCGCTCGGCGGACTGCTGGCCCGTCCGGGCCTGTTCGTCTTCGGCTCCAACGACTACTTCGGCCCCAAGCCCAAGAACCCGCTGAAGTATTTCAAGAAGAACCACAAGCGCACTCACGGCCAGCCGCTGCCCTGGCAGGACCTGCGCGCCGCGTTCACCGAGCGGGGCTGGCTCGATGCCACGCACACCATCCGCGAGATCGAGGTCGGCAACGTGCGCGTGGTCGCGGCGGGCGTCGACGATCCGCACATCGAGCGTGATCGCTACGAGGCCATCGCGGGACGGCCGAACCCGCTCGCGCAACTGCGGCTGGGGCTCACCCATTCGCCGGAGCCACGGGTGCTGGACTCGTTCGCGGAGGACGGCTACGACCTCGTGCTCGCCGGCCACACGCACGGCGGCCAGCTGTGCGTTCCCGGGTACGGCGCGCTCGTCACCAACTGCCATATCGACCGGTCCCGCGTGAAGGGCGTCTCCAACTGGGGATCGACCATGAAGCTGCACGTCAGCGCAGGCCTCGGCACGTCACCGTACGCGCCTGCCCGCTTCGCCTGCCGCCCGGAGGCGTCGTTGCTCACGCTGACGCCGGTCTCGCACGGCGGCGACGACAGCCGCGAAGACCAGTCGCTCCCCCAGTTGGCGGGGCAGCTGAGCTGAACGGGGTGCCGACCAGCCGCGAACTGATGCTCGCCGGCGAGCTCTATCCCGACGGCGACCCGGAGCTCGTGGAACTGCGCAAGGCCTGCGGGCGGATGCTCGATCGTTTCAACGCGGCGCCGGCCGATGCCGACGCCGAACGCAACGCGATCCTGCGCGAGCTCCTCGCCGGCATCGGCGAGGGCAGTTGGATCATGCCGCGTTTCCAGTGCGACTACGGCGTGCACGTGACCATCGGCGCCAACAGTTTTCTGAACTACGACGCGATCCTGCTCGACTGCGCCCCCATCACCATCGGCGACGACTGCTCGATCGGACCACGCGTCCAGCTGCTCACCGCGCTGCATCCGATGGACGATCATCAGGCACGACGCGCGCGCTGGGAGTCGGCGGCACCCATCGTGATCGGCGACAACGTGTGGTTCGGCGGCGGGGTGATCGTCTGCCCCGGTGTCACGATCGGCCGCAACACCGTCGTCGGCGCGGGCAGTGTCGTGGTTCGCGACCTCCCCGATCACGTCTTCGCCGCAGGCAATCCGGCCCGTGTCATCCGGTCGCTGCCGGTCGAGGAGCCGCGTCCGGCGGCGGCCGACTGAGACACGCCTCACCTCGCGCGTCATCACGACCCCGATTACCGACAAAACCATAGTCTTTGTTACGTTTGCCTAACCTGCGTAATGAGAGGCTTACTTCATGTTGTCCCGCTTTCGTCGCGGCAGTGCCGTCGCAGCAGCGATCCTCGCTGCCGGCCTGACGCTCACCGCCTGCTCCACCACGTCCGACGATGAGACGTCCGCATCCGGCGAGAAGATCACCATCGCCACCAACACCGGTGACGTGGAGGTCACTACGAACCCCGAGCGGGTCGTGGTCCTCGACAACACCGCCGCGGAGACCGTCAAGGCGTTCGGTGTCACCCCGGTCGCCATCCCCAAGCAATTGC
This sequence comes from Gordonia hydrophobica NBRC 16057, assembly GCF_001592365.1. GTDB lineage: Bacteria > Actinomycetota > Actinomycetes > Mycobacteriales > Mycobacteriaceae > Gordonia > Gordonia hydrophobica. Next base: position 118,722 of record NZ_BCWU01000013.1, on the reverse strand, counting down.
TCCAGACCGACGAGCTCGAGGACTGGACCGACAACGACGACATCAAGGACGTCGGTACGCACAACGAGCCGAGGTTCGATGTCATCGAGGACGTCGAACCCGATCTGATCATCGGCGGATACCGCTTCAGCAAGTACAACGACGACCTCAAGAAGGTCGCCGACTCGGCCGACGCCACGTTCATCGACATCGCTGCGAGCGACGACGCCGAGGGCGGCCGCGTCGCCGCGATGATCCGCCAGACCGAGATCCTCGGCAAGATCTTCAACAAGCAGGACGAGGCCAAGCAGATCGTCGACGACTTCCAGGCGAAGCTCGACGCGGCCAAGGGCGCGGCGACCGGTCAGAGCGTCTTCCTCGCCGTCGTCAGCGGCGGAAAGATCGACAACGGTGCCAAGCGCATCAGCCCCCTGACCGATCCGCTGGACGTCAAGGACGTCTTCGCGGGCGGGGGCGGCGACCTGCACCAGAACTCGGGCCTGACCCCCGAGGCCATCGCGCAGGCGAACCCCGAGTGGGTCATCGTGATGGATCGCGATGCCGCCGTGGAGCCGTCGAACGGCGAGGAGGCCAAGCCTGCTGCGCAGGTCTTCGCCGCGCAGGAGGCGTTCAAGGGCACGACCTTCGCGGACAAGAACCAGATCATCTACCTCGATCCGCAGTTCTACCTGCGTGAAGGCATCCAGTGCTACGGCGACAACTATCAGGCGATCGCTGACGCGATGGGCAAGAAATAGCTCCCCGTTGTGAACATGTCTACCGTGACGACGACCCGGGCCGGAAGTTCCACAGCTTCCGGCCCGGGTCGGTTCGTCCTTCCCGTCGCCGCGCTCGCGTGCGTGGTCCTCGTGTTCGCGTCGCTGATGGTCGGCGAGTACCACATCACCGTCGCAGGCCTGCTGTCCGGTGACTCGGAGATGTGGCGGATGTTCCTCATCTCGCGGGTGCCGCGCACCCTGGCGCTGGTCTTCGCCGGTCTGGCGATGAGCTTCTCCGGCGTCATCATGCAGCGCCTGACGCAGAACCGGTTCGTGGAGCCGACCACCGCGGGCACCGCCGAATGGGCGGGGCTCGGCGTGCTGCTGTGCTTCCTTTATCTCCCCGGAGCGTCACCGCTGGTGCGCATGGTCATCGCGACCACCTCCGCGTTCATCGGCACCGTGATCTTCCTCGGCATCATCAACCGGATCCGCGCCCGGAAGACGGCGATCGTTCCCCTGGTCGGTCTGATGCTCGGCGCCGTGATCGGCGCGGTGACGACGTACATCGCGGTGCAGGAGAACATGCTGCAGGCCGTCGTCTCGTGGCGGTCGGGCGGGTTCTCGCACATCGTCCGCGGCTTCTATGAGCCGCTGTGGGCCGTCCTCGCGGTCGCGGTCGCGACCTATCTGCTCGCCAACTACTTCACCATCGCCGGGTTGGGGCGCGACGTCGCGACCAGCCTCGGACTCAACTACGGCCGCACGCTCGGCATCGGTGTCACGATGGTCGCGCTCGCCACGGGCGTCACCAGCGTCGTCGTCGGTTTCATCCCGTTCCTGGGCCTGGTGGTCCCGAACATCGTGAGCATGCTCCGCGGCGACGACATGCGGAAGAACCTGCCGTGGATCGGCGTCGTCGCCACCGTCCTGATCATCGGCTGCGATCTGATCGGCCGCGTCGTCGTGCGCCCCATGGAGATCCCGACATCGGTGATCATGGGCGTCATCGGCGCCGTCACCTTCCTCGCCATCATCTTCTCCGGGAGGTTCCGTGGCAGTCTCTGACGCCTCCGCCGCCCCGTCGCTCGACGCCGGCCGTAGCCGCCGCGTCTCGTGGCGGGCCCGTCTGGCCATCGCCGCCGCCATCGCAGGCGGCGCCGTCGCCGCGTATCTGCTCCTGCGAACCGGTGCCGACGACGCTCTGAAGTGGGATTTCCGTTTCGGACCGTCGTTCGAACGTCGGCTGCGCACCGTCGCGGCGATCGTGCTCGCCGCCTTCTGCCAGGGCGTGGCGACCGTGCTGTTCCATTCGGTCACGCACAACCGCATCCTGACGCCGTCGATCATCGGACTCGACGCCCTCTACGTGCTGATTCAGACGGTCGGCGTCGCGATCGTCGGAGCGCGCTTCGTCGACAACAGCGACAGCCTGCTGCAGTTCCTCCTGCAGACCGCGGGCATGGTGTTGTTCGCCGGGCTCCTGTACCGGTGGATGTTCTCGGGTCGGTTCTCCAGTCTGTTCCTCCTCCTGCTCGCCGGCGTCGTCATCGGTCTCGCCTTCCGAGCGATGTCGGAGTTCCTGCAGCGGTTGATCTCCCCGTCCGACTTCGACGCCCTGCAGATCAAACTCTTCGGTCGGCTGGGGTCGGTGAACACCGATCTGCTGCCGATCGCCGCGGTGATCTGTCTCGTCGTCGGCGTGATCGTCTGGCGGCGTCGACACATCCTCGACGTCCTGCTTCTCGGCCGCGAGAGCGCCACCAGCCTCGGCGTCGACCACAAGCGCGAGCTGACGCTCGCCCTCGTGCTGATCGCCGTGCTGATCTCGGTGTCCACCGCGCTCGTCGGTCCGCTGACGTTCTTCGGCTTCATCGTCGCGACGCTCGCCTACCAACTGGCGGGCGACTGGCGGCACCGGGCCACGCTGCCGATGTCGGTGCTGATCGGCATCTTCACCCTCGCGGCCGGTCAGTTCATCATCCACAACGTCTTCTACGCGGCGGGCACGCTCACCGTCATCATCGAGTTCTGCGGCGGCGCCGCGTTCCTCGCGATCCTTCTTCTACGAAAGGGCAACCTGTGATCGAGTTCGCCGACCTCACGAAGTCGTACGGCGACGCCACCGTCCTCGGACCGGTGTCGGGCGCCTTTCCTCGCGGCGGCGTCACCGCCCTCGTCGGTCCCAACGGTGCCGGAAAGTCGACGCTGTTGACCATCGTGGGCCGCTTGGTCGACGCCACCGCGGGCACCGCGATGCTCGACGGGCGCCCGGTGTCGTCGTACAAGCCCGCTGAGTTCGCCCGGCGGCTGGCGATCCTCCGGCAGGAGAACGGGGTCAACGCCCGTCTGTCGGTCCGCGACCTGGTCGCGTTCGGCCGGTTCCCGCACAGCCGCGGCCGCCTCACCGAGGAGGACGCCATGAAGGTGGACGAGGCCATCGGCTTCCTCGGCCTCGAGGACCTGGCCGACCGGTATCTCGACGAGCTCTCCGGCGGTCAGCGGCAGCGCGCGTACGTCGCGATGACGCTGGCCCAGGACACCGATGTGCTGCTGTTGGACGAGCCGCTCAACAACCTCGACATGCGCCACCAGGTGCGAATGATGAGCAGGCTGCGCCGCGCCGCCGACGAACTCGACAAGACGATCATCGTCGTCGTGCACGACCTCAACTTCGCGGCCGCGTACGCCGACCGCATCGTCGTGCTGCGCGAAGGCGACGTCGTGGCCAGCGGCACGCCCGCCGAGATCATGAACTCCGACCTGCTCACCGAGATCTTCCAGACCACGGTGCACGTCCACGTCCTCGACGGCATCCCCGTCGCGGTGTACGCGGGCCTCCCGGCCACGACCGCCGCGTCCGCGTCGTAGCGGATCGCCGCCCACGACTTCGCGTCAGTCTGAGGTCGGGGCACGAGGCGGCCCGGCGGATACGAGGAGGCCCCCGGTTCGCATTTCTGCCAGCATCGTTGCGCGAGACGCTACTCGCCTAGATGATTGATTCCCGGTGACTGCCGTCCCCACGGTGGTCGAGTGCAGCACGCAGTTATCGAGACCGTCGTGAGTTCCGCTGGAATCCCGGGCTTTCCGCCGCCATGTGTGGTGATCTCAGTTACTGCTCCGACGGAGATCTTGAGCCGCAGCCGTCTCCATGGTGGGAAGCGGTGGTCGTCGGCGAGGCCTCGTCCGGCCGATCCCTGCTGAGAACTGCTCGCTCAGGCGCTTCCGACGGAATATTGCCGTCGGAGGCCGCTGAGCACGCAGTTTATAGCGCGTTGTGGCAGTAGGCGGAGCGCGGCGCGGCGATATCAGGTCGAACGCAGGCATCGCGCGACGTGGCACCAGTTCGTTTTATTTTCATACGTCTTCGTGACGCCGACTGCAGCGACCTCCACTATCTCCGGTCAGCGGGAATCAACCCTTCGCACGCCTGGGCAGAGGCCATCAAGGCTGTTGAAGCACTGTTGATCCCAATCGTGATACCCAATGATTCGAAACCGAAGCAGACGCTCGGTCGGGTTCTCGGGTCCTGCGCGCGAATGACGGCAACAAATGGCGCGGGAGACTTCCCTGCAAGGACAAGGACCACCCGGTTGCTCCCGTCGTCGGAGCGCTAGAGCTCCTGTGGCCGAACCCTGATCGCCACGGCGAGCAAGAACCGAGACGACCGAGCGTGGAGGAGTCGCGATCCGTTGTCGCGATAGCGGCTGCGTTGATCCAAGCGCACCGCGAGACACCACTCGTCACCGGGGATTAACGAATCGCCGTTGTTCCCAGCAATGAAAGTCGCGCCATGGGAGCCGTACGCCCGCGGGCAGTCTCGACCCGAGCACTAGCTACGCCCGGACGAAATATCTATTGGCCTTTTAGCCCTCACAATCCGAGATTGAGGCACGAGGCCGCCCGGCGGATACGAGGAGGCCCCGGTTCGCATTTCTGCGATCCGGGGGCCTCTACTGCTTCTCAACCAAAGCGTCGGGGTAGCGGGATTCGAACCCACGACCTCTTCGTCCCGAACGAAGCGCGCTACCAAGCTGCGCCATACCCCGCTGGTCTAGCCTGCAATAGCCTACAACGAAGGTGGCGAAAGTATTAAATCGGCTGGTCAGGAGGATTTTTCGAGAGCGTCGGCGCTGATCGATCCGTCGGCGATCGCCGCAACCAGGCGCGAATGGTCGCCTTCGTTGATTCGGCTGTATTCGACGGCGAAGTCGGCGATCGCGTTGTCGAACGATTTGCCCGCGTCGGCGAGGTACGCGGCGATCTCGGCGCGGGCCCCTGTCCGCGCGTGCGCCTGCGCCAGGACCTCGCCGCACAGCCGCCCGTAGTACTTCATGCCTTCCGGGGCCAGCGCCTCCACGACCACCGACCCCTTGCCGTCACGGAGCTGCCGGACGTAGAAGTCGGTGTTCTGCTGCCCTTCGAAGGCCAGTTGCTGCACCCAGCCGAGGAGGATGTCACTGGAGGCCTGCAGCAGTCGCTGCCCGTCGATGACCCGCACGGCCTGGTTCTCGTACTCGTAGCCCGGCACGTACTGCGCGAGGACCGACGCCGAGGCCTCCTTCATCTGAAGGAACAACGGGTCGCCGACGTGACTACCGCCGAACAGCGCAATCCAGCATCGGGTGCCGACGCTGCCGACCCCGACGACCTTTCGTGCGGCCTCGATGAACGAGTACTGCGAGAACAGCGCGGCGACATGACTGGGAAGCGTCTCGCGATAGCGTTCGAAACCTGCGGTGAAGGCCGCGGCGAGCTGATCGGCGCCCATGTCCGGCATGATCTCGGCCGCGGGCACCAGGAGCGGCGGGTCGCTCTTGATGTGCGCACCGGTCAGGTCGAAGTCGCAGAGCTTCTCCAGCGCCTGCACGCTGTCGCGGTGCCTCGCCTTCTCCAGGTTCTTCTGCGTCGCGGCCGAGGATGCGGTGTCGAAGCGGTCGCCGATCTCGGCGACCACCGCGTCGGCGTCCACCCGTGCATACCAGCATTCGAGGGCGGTCTTCTCCGCGCTCGCCACCATCGTCTTGCGGTAGTTCTTCGCCGCGTGCCGGGCGGCGGTGCGGACCGACTTCTCGTCGAAGCCGTTGGCCTGCGAGGCGATGGTCATGCTGGCCGCCAACCGCTTCACGTCCCATTCGAAGGGCCCGGGGTGAGTCTCGTCGAAGTCGTTGAGGTCGAAGACCATGGTGCGCTCGGGCGACCGGAACAGTCCGAAATTGCTCAGGTGCGCATCACCGCACAGCGTGGTCACGATCCCGCTGTTCGGAGTGGCCGCGAGATCCGAGGCCATCACCGCAGCGGCACCGCGGAAGAAGGTGAAGGCGGTCGCCGCCATCCGGTCATGGCGCACGGGCACCAGCTCGGCCAGCCGGGTCCGGTCCTGATCGCCCAGGATCGTCAGTGCATCGGTCCGGTCCGCACTCTCGGGGACCGCAGCCAGTTGATCGACGGGCAGTGCCATGTCGCTCCCTCTACTGGTACGAGATGAACCAGGGCGTCGGGGCGACGCGCATGGTCCGCTTCGGCGAGAACATCGGCTTGTCCTCGGTGAAGAAATTCTTCCACCCCAACCACGTTCGCGACGGCAAACCCTCCACGATGCGGTTCCAGGTGAACATCTTGACGCTCGGAATGCCGTGACCGTCCGCATGGATCACGAACGCCAGCTCGTCGCGCCGCGTGTCGATCTTGGATCGGTCGCCGAGCATGTCGGCGTCGAACTGATGCAGGACGAACGCCTTCTGCGGCAACCGGTGCTTCGCCACCAGATCGGCCAGCCAGGACGACGTCCGATTGACCTCCGCGGGCGCGACCGAGCCGATCTGCGTGAGGTGGACCTGGTTCGGCTTCAACCGCCACTCCGGATCCAACGCCAGACCGACGTGCGGCTGACGCAGGAGGTCGCGAAACATCTTGGCCTGAGTGAGGAAGTCCATCCGCCCGGGTTGCAGGTCGAGCGTCACGTACACCCCGGCCTTGCGGGCGGCGTCGACCCAGGGACGGACGGCGTCGACGTCGAGCACCGACGAGTAGTCGCCGCTCGGTCCCGGTGCAGCCGACGCGACCGACACGATGATCTCGAACCCCGGCACCACCGGTACCGGCGACAGCCGGTCGTAGCGGGCGGCGAGCTTCTTGACGCGCGCAATCGACGCCGGGATGCTCTGGCGCCCCACGGGTCCGAGCTCGGGCGCGCCGGGCGAACCGTAGAGCGCGATCACCCGACGCCCGGGGAACATCACCTGGCCGCCGCCGGGCAGTTCCGGGACGGTGCGGGCCAACTCGATGCGTCGCATCACCTGCGCGCGATCGCCGAATCCCGCGCCGAACACCCGGACCGGAGCGTCGGGACGTTCTTTCAGCAGTCGGATCGCCTCGCCGGACACCCGCGGATCGGGCGCGGGCATCGCGACGGTAGCGGCACCCGACGCTTTCGCGGTCGCAATCGCATCGGGGCCTGCCGCCGACACCAGCACGATGGCGCCGGTTCCCTTCCCCGCGGCGGCTTCACCCGCCAAGGCGCTCGGGTCGTCGGTGACCGCGACGCCCAGGTCACCGACGTCGTCGCCGACGCGGACGGCACGCGCGACGCCGAGGCGGCGCAGTTCCGTCGAGACGGCCTCCGCCGTGTCGGGCGCGATGCGGAACATCGGCACGCGATTGTCGATCGCGAGGTCGGCGGCGTCGGCTGTCGTGGACGAATCCGCCGACTGGGCGACGACCACCGCGACGGGCGCCGAGTCGAACAGCGTCCGACTCGCCAGCACGGCATCGGGCACGTCGGCATCGTCGATGGAATCGACCGACGCCGCGGGGAGCACGCTCACCTGCCGGGGTACGGCGACCACGGAAACGGCCGATGCAGCGACCAGTGCGATCACGAGGATGCCGATGACGGCTGTCGAGATCCACCGGACGCGCACCGGGTAGCGGTGCCTGCGGGTCACTCCTGGTCTGCCTCCGCGGACTCGTACGACTCCGCGAACGAGACGCGCGGGGTCGTCAGGGCGGCGTAACCGGCGAGCGCCAGAAACACCACGGCGGCCACGCCGAAGCCGATGGCCAGCACGATGGCCGCGGCCCAGGCCACGACGCTGGCGGTGCTGGAGTTCCCGTCGAGCAGCAGGACACCCGCTGTCGACAGGACGGCACCCAGCAGCGCCCACGCCGCGGCCCGGAAGCGCGGCCCGACGGCACGGGTGTAGAACAGTCGCTCGTAGACGGCGGTCTCGAACTCGTCGACGGCGGCCAGCCGAACAGCGTCCGTGCCCGCCAACTCCCGCAACCGCACAGCGAGGTCGGCGTCGTTCCGCAACACCGACGTCTCGTGCTGGCGGTACCGAACGTAGGCGATGGTCGCGACGGTGGCCGCCAGGACTGCGATGGCGGCGACGATGGCCCAGTTACTCACGAGGATTCACCGTACCGGGCCACGTGCCCGCAATCACACCCGCGACGTCACAGTTGCGGCGATGTTGCCGCGGGTCGCCTTCGAGTACGGGCAGAAGCCGTGCGCCGCCTGCGCGAGGTCGGCCGCTGCCGCGGTGTCGAGTCCGGGCAGGTAGACGTCGATGTCGGCGGTCAGTCCGAAGCCGCCGTCGGCGTCGTCCTTGCCGATGCCGATGGTCACCTTGACGGCGGTCTCGTCGGTCAGCGTGGCGCCCTTGGTGCTTGCGACGTGGCGCAGTGCGCCCATGAAGCAGGCGGCGTAGCCGGCGGAGAAGAGCTCCTCCGGGTTGCTGCCGTCGCCCTTGCCGCCCATCTCGACCGGCGGAGCCAGTTCAAGATCGATGCGGCCGGACTCCGAGACCACCTCGCTGTCGCGGCCGCCTCCGGTAGAGGTCGACGAGACGTGGTACACGGGGCTCACGGTCATTGCATTCTCCTATCGGTTCTCTGGCATGGTCGGGCTCCGCGGTGCGCAGTCATGCATCGTCGGAGCCCGCTTCCCAACCTACTCGCCGCGCGAGCGGCGGAAGGGTTTCGCGGCCATTGACTGCGGCAGCCATTCGTTGACCTGTTTGCGGAGCGTGAGGAGTCCGGACAGCACCAGCGCGCCGCAGTGCACCCAGGCGAGGACCCGCACGACGACGCTGACCTCGTCGTACCCGAACAGCAGGTCGGCGCCGACGACGGTGAACAGCACGGTGACGACGATCAGCGCCAGGTAGATGCTGCGCATGTTGCGGCTGTGCGTCTTCGCGATGCCGACCAGCAACGGATACCCGAGCGCGGTGAACACCGGGATCCCGATGAGCAGGCCCGGCGTCCAGAAGCCCGCCATCGATGCCGATTCGGTGTTGGGGTCCACGTCGGGGACGCTCTCCAGTCCGGGCAACAGCCGCTGTGCCATCAGCTGCTCGAGCCACGACAGGTTCGTCAGCCCGTAGATCATCCAGGCCAGGCAGGCCGCTGCTCCGAGGTACCAGACGATTCGGGCGTCGCGGGTCAATGCGGTCGGCGCGGCGCCCGGGTCGACGGGCCGCGCCGGATAGCGGTTGGTGTGGTCGTTGTCCTTCGACCGTCGGGCGATCTCCGCCATGTCCTCCGCGTCGAGCTCGGCCTGCGTGGGGATGCGTGGCCGATCGGCGTCGTCGGACGGTGAAGGTGTGGTCATTCCTCGATGATGACAGACCCCGGTGGGAGCCGACTCGGTCGCGGGCTCGGCTTACGGCGCGATCTTCAGCATGCGGGTCGCGGTGCCCTGCCACAGCACGCCGTCCGGAGCGATCATCCCGGTCAACTGCAGCGGCTCGTCGAACGGCGCCGTCCCGACCTGCCGGGTGACCACCCGTCGGCCGGTCTGGAAGTCGACGGCCGCGTAGTTCACCGGCCCGAGCTGCTGCGGTCCCGGTCGGTAGGGTCCGTATGCCAGTCCGTGGATCAGACCGTCGGCACGGGAGAGTCGCGGCAGCGTCGCCATCCGATCGGTGGTCGTCTCCCAGACGCGATGGCAGCCGCCGTCGAAGACGTCGACGCGTGTCATACCGCCGCGGAACGGCGCGCCGGCCGGGACGCTGGGCCCGGTGACCGCCATCGGCGGGTACCCGAATCCGTACGTGCTGGGAATCACCAGGCTCGTGCCCCACGCCATCAGTGAGTTCTCGGTGCCCTGGTTCCGGGCGGCGAACGCCCGCATCCGGCAGACCTGCGAGCCGTCGTCGGACCGGTAGACGATCAGTTCGGGCACGGCGGCGCTGTCGACGATCGCCACCCAGCCGTCGCCGCCGGGGCCGAAGTAGGTGGGTGTGGTGCCCGAGCCCCAGGTCAGCTGCCCGGGTTTCCGGGCGACGCCGCGGTCGTAGGAGCGTCGCCACACGGTGCGTGGCACACCGTCGGCGTCGGCTTTCATCTCGTACAGCGCGTGCGTCGTCAGGACTGACGCACCGCCGCGTCGGATGGTGAGGCCGTTGCCGAGTTGCTCGCCGCGGGGTAGACGGGTTACGCCGACGCGACCGTCCGGGAGCACCGTGCCGATGACGCCCGCCGTCGTCGCGAACCAGGTACGCCCGGCATAGTCCGGTGCGAGTCCGGTGATTCCGTCGCCGCCGAGATACCGCGCGACGTCGGTGGCCTCGTCGATCCGCAACTGCCAGCCGCGCGCGGTCCGATGATGGCCGACGCGCAGGATGCGCCCGGAGCCGTCGGCGACGACGACGCGGTTCTTCGCGTCCAGGAATCCGTACACGCCGCCGAGCAGTTGTCCCTTGGCCAGCGGAAGTCGTGCGAGCACGCGCGCGGTCCTCGGATGGAACATCGTCACGACCGGAGTCGCGAACTGCGGCGGACTGCCTGCCACGTAGGCCGTGCACAGCGCGAGCGGATAGCCGTCGCTCCCGATGAAGGTGGCCGCGCAGACACCGCCGGGGATGCTCGACGCGGCGAGGTGTCCCGTGCGACCGGGACCGGGATGTCCGGTGGTGTCGGTGGATTCCGGGTCGCCGTGCATCAACGACGTCGACGTCGGTCCGACGTCGGGCGCGGACGGGCTCGCCCCGGCGATCCCCGAGGATGCCGTGGCGAGGCCGAGGACGGCTGTCCCGAGGATCGCCGCTGCGGCGGTCAGTGTGCGCTGAGAAAGACCCATGCCCTGTAGTTGATCACGTGATCAACTACAGGGCATGGGGTTTGGTGAGTTCTCGCAGGTCAGCGATTGAACTGCGTGAGAATGAAATTCGTCGCCGGGAGCAGGTTGAACAGCATCGGCATCGCATGGTTGACGACCAAACCGGGGAAGATCGGCGGTGTGTAGTCGTTGGCGAGGTGAACGTTCGCGCCCTGCTTCTGCCAATCCCGATACAGCGTCACCACCTGGCCGTGCGGGATCACGTCGTCGTTGACGCCGGTCGAGATCAGCACCGGAGCGTTCGGCTTCAGTGTTCCGATGCGCTGATCGGCGAGGATCGAACCCACCTCCGGGTAGCGCTTGATCACCGAGGCCAGGGATTTGCCGTCGCGCGTCCACCCGTTGGTCCGCTGGAAGCCGTAGGAGAGGCCGGTGTCGCCGATGCACTGCGTGGCGACCGTGCGCAGAACCTGCTTGCCGTGCGCGTTGGTCTCCTTCTTCAGGATCGGGCCGAGTTCCGGATAGCGGGCGGCCAGTCCGTTGATGGCGTAGCCGATGGCTCCGCTGATGAACGTGCCGTCGATCTTGCCGATGACCTTGCTGAGGTCGGCGGGCGGCGCACCCGCATAGGTGGCTTTGACGTTGAGGTCGGCCCCGTACGTGGACGCGAGCTCGGCGGCCGAGGCTGCGGCGCCACCGCCCTGCGAGTAGCCGGAGAACGCGACCGGCGAGTTCTTCGGTGCCTTGGCGACTGTCAACGCTGCGCGGGCGGCGTCGAGCACGGCGTGGCCCGATTCGAGCCGGTTGACGTAGGTGTGGATGCCCGGGGTGCCCATGCCGATGTAGTCGGTCATGACGACGCGGACGCCGTTGAGCAGGAAGAGGTTCATCTCCAGGCCCGAGTAGTTGACGCCGAGACTCGGCTTGGTCGGGTCGATCGACATCGGGAGCGACAGCATCTTGGATCCGGCGCACTGATCGCCCTGCCCCACGGTGCCGGGGGCGAGGACGACCGTGGGCCGCACACCCTTGCCACGCCACGGCGCCGTCGGTTCGACGACGGTGCCGGTGACCGCGGCGGGCTGTCCGTTCTGCTTGGTCGAGGTGTACATGATCTTGGTGGCGGTTCCCGGCCACTGCCCGCGGATGCCCGGAATCTGTAACAGCAGTTCCGTCGATTGGGTCTTGATGACCGACCCCGGCGCGCTCGCGAACTTCGCGGGCGGCGTGTAGAAACTCGCCGCTTCCGCCGTGCCCGTCGCAGCGACCACCCCGCTCCCCGCGACGGCGCCGACGACGGCGACAGTGGCAGCCCGCTGAGCGAAACCACCGATGGATTCTCGACCGAATGAGACGAAGCCCCGAATTTTTCTCACGAAGGTAATGTACGCCACAAACTTACTGATGAGTATCCTGGATCTTCTCGGACGCCGTGATGCGCACCACACCTGATGAAACGCAAGGCGCCGATCGCTGGAACGCAACACGAAGCAAAGAACACCACGTCCAGATCGCGCAACGAGCTGGGACCAGACAGAAGACGGACGCGCGGCACGTTCGGTGAGTCTGTTGCCGAGCTCTCCGCAGCGCCGAGGCGATAGCCGAGAAGCGAGGACTGCCGAGGCAGCGGACTCACCGAACGTGCCGCGCGTCCGCGGCCGTTACGGCAGAAACTAGACCAACAATTCAGCGATCTGAATAGTGTTGAGCGCCGCACCTTTACGCAGGTTGTCGCCCGACACGAAGAGCGCCAGTCCGCGCCCTTCGGGCACCCCTTCGTCCTGCCGGATGCGGCCGACGAGGGAGACGTCTCCGCCCGCGGCGTCGAGCGGGTTGGGCACGTCGGCGAGTTCGACGCCCGCCGCACCGGCGAGGATTTCGCGGGCCTGTTCCGGGGTCACGGCGTCGGCGAACTCGGCGTTGATCGAGAGCGAGTGCCCGGTGAAGACGGGCACGCGGACGCAGGTTCCGCTGACGAGCAGATCCGGGACGTCGAGGATGCGACGCGATTCGTTGCGCAGCTTCTGGTCCTCGTCGGTCTCGCCGCTGCCGTCGTCGACGAGGTTGCCGGCAAGCGGGATCACGTTGAACGCAATGGGCGCGACGTAGTTCACCTTCTCACCGAGGTCGACGGCGTGGCCGTCGTAGACGAGCTTCTCGGCGTCGTCGGCGCCGACGCGAACCTGCCCGGCGAGTTCCTTCACCCCGGACAGTCCGCTGCCGGAGACGGCCTGGTAGCTGGAGATGACGAGGCGCTTGAGGACCTTGGCGTCGTGCAGCGGCTTGAGGACCGGCATGGCCGCCATGGTGGTGCAGTTCGGGTTCGCGATGATGCCCTTGGCTGCACTCTTCGCGAGGTGTCCGTTGACCTCGGCGACGATCAGCGGCACGTCGGCGTCCTTGCGCCAGGCCGACGAGTTGTCGATGACGGTGACGCCGGCCGCCGCGAAGCGCGGGGCCTGGACCTTCGACATGGTGCCGCCTGCCGAGAAGAGCGCGATGTCGAGTCCGGTCGGGTCGGCGGTGGTCGCGTCTTCGATGACGATGTCGCGGTCGCGCCACTGCAGGGTCTTGCCCGCGGAGCGCGACGACGCGAAGAAGCGGACCTCATCGGCCGGGAAGTCACGGTCTTCGAGGAGCTGACGCATAACGCCGCCGACCTGGCCGGTGGCGCCTACTACTCCGAGTCGGATGCCCATATCGGTTTCTCCTATCGTCCGGTTCCGCCGTAGACCACGGCGTCTTCTTCGGAGCCGAGGTCGAAGGCCTCGTGCAGGACCTGCACGGCGCGGTCGAGATCTGATTCGCGCAGCAGCACCGAGATGCGGATCTCCGAGGTGGAGATGAGTTCGATGTTGATGCCAGCGTCGCTGAGCGACTCACAGAAGGTGGCGGTGACGCCGGGATGGCTCTTCATGCCCGCACCGACGAGCGAGACCTTGCCGATGCTGTCGTCGAGGACGACTTCGGTGAAGCCGATCTCGTCCTTCAGCTTGCCGAGTTCTTCGACAGCGAGGTCGCCGAGTTCTCGGGGCATGGTGAAGGTGATGTCGGTCTTGCCGGTCTCGACCGCCGACACGCCCTGCAGGACCATGTCGATGTTGATCTCGGCGTCGGCGACGGCGCGGAACACCTTGGCCGCGTAACCGGGCTTGTCTTCGATGCCGACCACGGTGACCTGAGCTTCGCTGCGGTCATGGGCGACACCGGTGAGGATTGCGTCTTCCACGGGGATGTCCTCCATTGAGCCGGACACCATCGTTCCGGGCTTATTCGAGTACGACGAGCGCACATGTACAGGAACGTTGTAGCGGCGGGCGTATTCCACGCAGCGCAGCATGAGGATCTTGGCTCCGCATGCAGCCATCTCCAGCATCTCCTCGAAGGAGACCTTGTCGAGGTGCTGCGCGTTGTGCACGATCCGCGGATCGGCGGTGTAGATGCCGTCGACGTCGGTGTAGATCTCGCAGACGTCGGCGTCGAGTGCGGCGGCGAGCGCGACGGCGGTGGTGTCCGAGCCTCCACGACCGAGCGTGGTCACGTCCTTGGTGTCTTGGGAGACACCCTGGAAGCCTGCCACCAGGACGATGGTGCCCTCGTCGAGCGCGCTGCGCACTCGGCCCGGCGTCACGTCGATGATCTTGGCTTTGCCGTGCATGCTGGTGGTGATGACGCCGGCCTGCGAACCGGTGAACGACTGCGCGTGTTCGCCGTGGGCCTCGATCGCCATCGCGAGCAACGCGTTCGAGATGCGCTCGCCGGAGGTCAGGAGCATGTCCATCTCACGGTCGGGCGGGTTCGGGTTGACCTGCTCAGCGAGGTCGAGGAGTTCATCGGTGGTGTCACCCATCGCCGATGCGACCACGACGACGTCGTTGCCCGCCCGCTTGGTCTCGACGATGCGTTCGGCGACCCTGCGAATGCGTTCGGCATCCGACACGGAGGAACCGCCGTACTTCTGGACGACCAGTGCCACGTCGTGCAACCTTCCTTACTTCATCTGTCTGTCTGCATCTATCCGTCTGCGGGACTTGCGCCGGGTTTACCTTACCCGCCACGCCGAACACGACACATTCCGACGAAGCCGCCTCGGCATCGCCCGTAGGATCGCCTCCGATGAGTACCGCGCCCACGATGCCCTCCGTTGCGCGTTTCGCCGCAGCACACGCGTTCGCACTCCGGTGCATGGCGGTCTACGTGGTGATCCGTCTGATCGGAATCGTGATCCTCACCGCATTCGCGGCCCAGCACGGGCTGTCGATGGGACATGTCGTGTCGATGTGGGACGGCGAGTGGATGCTCGGCATCGCCCGCTACGGCTACGGCGGAATCCCGCTGAACTTCGCCGATGCGAACGGGATCCACACCGAGTTCACCGGGTACGCCTTCTTTCCCGGCTACCCGATGACGGTGCGGACGATCGCCCTGCTTCCGGGACTGTCGCCGCTCGCGGCGGCAATGATCGTGAATGTGGTCGCGGGATTGTTCGCCGCGGTCGCGGTCGGACACGTCGGACGGCTCTGCGCGCAGCGGGTCCGCGACTCGCTCCGACCGGCGAGCACCTCGACCGCCGGGCTGGTGCTCGTCGGATTGTTCGCGGCCACACCGATGTCGGTGGTGCTGAACATGGCCTACACCGAGGCCCTGTTCTGCGCGACCGCCGCGTGGGCGCTGGTCGGGGTTCTGGAGCGCCAGTGGTTGCTGGCCGGGATCGCCGCGCTCGGTGCCGGGCTGGTCCGCCCGACCGGCGCCGCCGTGATCGGCACGGTGATGCTGGCAGCGCTCCTCGCCCGGCGCGACGGCGTCCGCGCCTGGTTCGCGTTCGCCGTCGCACCCCTCGGCTTCCTCGCCTACCTGCTGTTGGTCGGCGCCAAGACGGGCAGCGTCGACGGCTGGTTCCAGATCCAGACCACCGGGTGGAACACCAAGTTCGACGGCGGCGCGGCGACGTGGCGATTCCTCACCGCCGAACTGGGGCACGGTTCGGAGTTCTCGGCGATCGCGACGGCGCTGATCATCATTGCGATCATCGTGCTGGCGGTCTGGTCGGTCGCCGACCGCATTCCGTGGCCGGTGCTGCTGTACGGCGCGGGCGTCGTCGCGTCGATCCTGTTGTCCGACGGACTGATGATGAGTCGCGCACGACTGCTCCTGCCCGCCTTCGTCCTGCTGATCCCCGTCGCCCTGCGCATCGCGCGACGCCCGCGCAGCGAGATCATCGCGTTCCTCGGCGTCGCCGCAGTCTTCTCCGGTTGGTTCGGCGGCTACATGCTCACCGTGTTCGAGTACGCCATCTGATCCGTCCGATCGACACGGTGACGACCGGCGCGGGTATGTTTGCCGTGACGCACTGACGAGGGAGAGGACGACAGCAGGCATGGTCGCCGCACCGACACCCAGCATGTCGGCCGTGTTCACTCCCCTCCGCTCCGGTTCACTCGTCGATCAGATCAGCGAGCGTGTCGCCGAGGCCGCGGAGTCCGGGCTCCTGCAACCCGGTCAGCGCCTGCCCAACGAGACCGAGTTCGCCGCCGCGGTCGGGGTCTCCCCGCTCACCATCCGCGAGGCGTTGGCCCGGCTGCGAAGCGCGAAGGTGGTGGTGACCACCCGCGGCCGCAACGGTGGCAGTTTCATCTCGCCGGAGTCCGAACCGTCCGTCGCCCGCGCCGAAGAACGGCTCCGCGACACCACACGTGTGCAGTTGACCGAGATCAGCGCGCACCTGGAAGCGCTCGCGACCGGTTGCGCCCGCGCGGCCGCACGTCGTGCCGGACCGCGGGACCTCGACGTCCTGCGCACCCATGTCGCCGCCGACGACGACGATCCCGCCCTCTGGCGACGCCTGGAGACCGAGTTCCTCGTCGAAGTGGCCGCCGCCGGACGCATCGCGCGACTGGCTCGTGCGCTGCTGCAGACGCAGTCGGAGTTCGGGGTGCTCAGCTTTCTCCCGAACACCGATGCCACGTACCGGCACGGAGCCGCCGACCATCGTCTGCTCGTGATCAACGCCATCGAATCGCGCAGCGAGTCCGCGTCGGAGGACACCGTCCGCGCCCTGGTCGGGCACACCACGTCGTGGCTGCTGACCCGGCACGCCACGCTCATCTGATTCATCGAAGGACTCCTCATGGCAGCGCTGCACCAGACCCCGCCCGAGGTGGCGAAGGTGGCACGGGAGTTGACCGACCTCTCCGACCGCGTGGAACGGTGGACCGTCGCCCTCGACTATGCGCTCGCCGCACATCGCGGCGTGCTGACCGCAGTGGCCGTCGAACGCATCGTCAAGCCCGCGGTCGAGACCATGCTGGCCGACGCAGGCTCGGAGATCGCCGGAGCCGGGTTCGTCTCGGCAGCGGGCCTGGTCAGCGGTAACACCGACTTCATGGCCTGGTGGCAGGGACCGGACATCGAACGGGTGGACGCGCTCGCCAATCTGTCGACGTCGCCCGAGGCGCGCTATCGCGACGCTGACTGGTATCGCAACCCGGTCGAGTCCGGTCGCCTGACCGTGACCGGTCCGTACGTCGACCTGCTGTGCACTGATTCGTTCGCCCTCACCTACACCGCCCCGGTCGGATGGAGTCGGCCCGAGGGGCCGGTGGGCGTCGCCGGGGTCGACGTGACCGTCTCCGCGCTCGAACGTCGGCTCACCCGCACCCTCGCCGCAGTGGCGGGCACCGCCTCGCTCGTGAACGCCGAGGACCGGATCATCGTGACCACTTCGCCGCTCGCGACCCCCGGCGATTTCGCCGCGCCGCCCGAGCATCGGTGGCCGCTGGGTCACGGGCTGTCCGTCGTCGTCTGATGCCACCGGACATCGCCGCGCCGTCGCCGGCCGCCCGCCGGACGTGGTTCGGGTTGGCCGTGCTCATGTTGCCGGTGCTCCTCGTCTCCATGGACTTCTCGGTCCTGTACCTCGCGATGCCGACGATCGTCGACTCGTTGGATTCGACGGCGACGCAACAGCTCTGGATTCTCGACATCTACGGCTTCATGATCGCCGGACTGCTGATCACGATGGGCAACATCGGCGATCGGATCGGCCGACGACGCATCCTTCTGGTGGGGGCCGCGGTCTTCGGCGGCGCGTCGGTGCTCGCCGCGTTCGCTCCCGGACCGGAAGCGCTGATCGCCGCCCGCGCACTGATGGGGGTCGGCGGCGCGACGCTGATGCCCGCCAGCCTGGCGCTGATCGCCAACATGTTCACCGACCCTCGGCAGCGTGCTCGCGCGATCGGAATCTGGACGTCGGCCTTCGCAGGCGGCGCCGCCATCGGGCCGGTCCTGGGCGGTCTCCTGCTCCACCACTACTGGTGGGGCATCGTCTTCCTGATCAACGTTCCGGTCCTCGCGATTCTGTTCGCGGCCGGACCGTTCATCCTCCCCGAGTTCCGCGCGACGAGCACCGACCCGTTCGACGTCCCCGGCGTCGTCCTGTCGCTGCTCGGCATCCTGCCCGGCGTGTATGCGGTGAAGGCGTTCGCGACGGCCGGCGTCTCCCCGCAGGCCGTCCTCGCCGGACTGTTCGGGCTCGCCATGCTCGTGGTCTTCCTCTGGCACGAGTCGCGTGCGACGGCGCCGCTGGTGAATCTCCGACTGTTCCGGAACCCCACGTTCAGCGCCTGCGTCGCGGTCGCGCTCGTCGGCATGATGGCCGAGGGCGGCATCGCGTACCTCTCGAACACGTATCTCCAGTCGGTTCTCGGGCACGACGTCCTCGCGGCAGCGCTCGCCGGCCTGCCGATGGCGGTCACCGTCGCGACCTTCTCGATCGTCGCCGACCGCGTCGCACGCCTGCTGGGACCGCGCCTCGCGCTGGCCGGGTCGGTGACACTGGCCGGGGTCTCGAACATCGGTTTCCTCGCCCTCGGCACGTCGTCGCCGCTGTGGATCTTCATGACGCTCAGCGCGGTGGCCGGTGTCGGCTACGGCGTGGTGTTCTCGCTGGTGACCGACATCGTCGTCGGCTCGGCTCCACCGGAACAGTCCGGGGCGGCGTCGGCCATCTCCGAGACCAGTTTCGAGTTGGGCACCGCGCTCGGCCTCGCGCTGCTCGGGTCGTTGGCGACTGCAGTCTTCCTCTCGGACGACGCCGGCCACGGGTTCGCCGACTCGCTCGGCGAGACCCTCAAGCAGACCGAACATTTGGGCGCCGCGGGCGAGGCGACCGCCGACGCCGCGAAGGCCGCGTTCGTCGACGGCATGCACGTGGCCGCCGTCGCCGGCGGCGGCACCTTACTGGTGTTGGCGCTGGTCGTCTTCGTCGCGATGCGACGCCGTCCGCGAGCGCCGTCCGTCGACGTCGCCGTATGAGTCGTCGTGATCTGACGTGTCGATCGAAAGAGCGAAACGCAACGCCCTCGACCACCGGCACCCGGCTCCGAGGCAACGGCGACGCGATCAAGTGCTACCGTTGAATGCATGCAGCGCGCGCTCCTTCTCGGTTGCCGCGGCGGGGTCTGATCCGACCGGCCCTCCGTCGCGGGCCTCTCGACGCGCCGGTCAACCCCATCCTTTTTCATTTAGGAGATTGACCCGTCATGGCACCAGCAGACGCATTCACTTCCGGAGCAAGCCGCATCGTCGAGCCCTCCGGTCCCATCCCCGACGGCCAGCCCAGCTGGAATCCGCAGCGCAACTCCGCGATGCCCGTCCACCGGTACCGCAGCTTCGAGGCCGAGGTCGAGAAGGTCTCGCTGCCGGACCGCACCTGGCCCGACAAAGTCGCCGAACGCGCACCCATGTGGTGCGCCGTCGACCTCCGCGACGGCAATCAGGCGTTGATCGACCCGATGAGTCCGGCCCGCAAGCGCCGCATGTTCGACCTCCTGGTCCGCATGGGCTACAAGGAGATCGAGGTCGGGTTCCCGTCGGCCAGCCAGACCGACTTCGACTTCGTCCGCGAGATCATCGACGAGGGTGCGATCCCCGACGACGTCACCATCCAGGTGCTGACCCAGGCCCGTCCCGAACTGATCGCCCGCACGTACGAGGCCTGCGCCGGCGCCCAGAACGTGATCGTGCACTTCTACAACTCCACCTCGATCCTGCAGCGCCGCGTCGTCTTCCGCGCCGACAAGGACGCGATCACCAAGATCGCCACCGACGCCGCGACGCTGTGCCTGGAGGAGGAGAAGAAGTACCCGGACACCAACTGGCGCTACGAGTACTCGCCGGAGAGCTACACCGGCACCGAGCTCAGCTACGCGAAGGCCGTGTGCGACGCCGTCTCCGAGGTCATCGCTCCGACGCCGGACAAGCCGCTGATCATCAATCTGCCCGCCACTGTTGAGATGGCGACGCCGAACGTGTACGCGGACTCCATCGAATGGATGCACCGCAACCTGGCCCGGCGCGACTCCATCATCTTGAGCCTGCACCCCCACAACGACCGCGGCGAGGGCGTCGCCGCCGCCGAACTGGGCTACCTGGCGGGTGCCGACCGCATCGAGGGCTGCCTGTTCGGCAACGGTGAGCGCACCGGCAATGTATGCCTGGTGACCCTGGGCATGAACATGTTCAGCCGCGGCATCGACCCGCAGATCAACTTCGCGGACATCGACGAAATCCGTCGCACCGTCGAGTACTGCAACCAGTTGAACGTTCCCGAGCGTCACCCCTACGGCGGCGACCTGGTCTACACCGCCTTCTCCGGAAGCCACCAGGACGCCATCAACAAGGGCCTGGATCAGATGAAGATCGACGCCGACGAAGCCGACTCCGACGTCGACGACATCCTGTGGCAGGTTCCGTACCTGCCGATCGACCCGAAGGACGTCGGCCGCAACTACGAGGCCGTCATCCGCGTCAACAGCCAGTCCGGCAAGGGCGGCGTCACGTACATCATGAAGGCCGACCACGGCCTGGACTTGCCGCGACGCCTGCAGATCGAGTTCAGCCGCGAGATCCAGAAGATCACCGACGGCGAGGGCGGCGAGGTGAACCCGAAGGCCATGTGGGACGTGTTCGCCCAGGAGTACCTGGAGCCGATCACCCCGCTGGAGCGGATGCGTCAGCGTGTCGACGCCGCCGAGACCGATGAGGGCGAGGACTCGGTGACCGCCGTCGTCCTGGTCGACGGGGTCGAGAAGGAGATCTCCGGAACCGGCAACGGCCCGCTCGCGGCATTCGTCGACGCACTGTCCACGATCGACTACAACGTCCGCGTCCTCGACTACTACGAGCACGCGATGACCGCGGGCGACGACGCCGAGGCCGCCAGCTATGTGGAAGCCGAGATCAACGGCGAGACCGTGTGGGGCGTCGGCATCGCCGCCTCGATCACCACGGCCAGCCTGCGCGCCGTCGTCTCCGCGGTGAACCGCGCCTACCGCACGCCGGTGGTCGTCGAAGAGGCCGCGGAGGGCGCGAGGACCTGGGCCCCGTAGGAATCCAATCCTGAGAAGACTGTCGTTCGGTGTCACCTGGTGGCACCGAACGACAGTCTTGTTTCATCTCCGGCCCCTGCAGCGCGGGCACGGATGTACTTCGCCGGTCCAGCCGCGCTCGGCGAGGGCCCGACCGATCTGCCGTGCCGTCGCGCACGCTCGGACCGTGGCCTGTCCCAGCCCTAATCTGAACGTGGTCCGGTCGGCATCGACCGCGGCGTCGAAGTCCCGCTGCAGATCACGGTCGCGAGCCGCGGCGTCGTCGTGGAAGCGCCAACCGTCCAGTTCGACGACGACGCCGAAGTCCGGGTAGTCGAGGTCGCGGAAGCCGGTCCGCCCGACCTGCGTCGGGGCTTGTCGGATCGGCGTCGGAAGTCCGTGAGCACGTTCCACCTCGACGAGGTAGCGGTGCTCGAGCACCGAGCTGGTGCCCTGCGCGATGTCGTGCAACACCCCGACGAGTAGCCGACGTCGATGCATCCGTCTCCGCTGAGCGAGAACGTCGAGCAGATGAGCAGCCGTCGTGATCCGCGCGCCGACTGCGTCGGTCAGCACGGCGACCGCATCCATCTCGGTCCGAGCACCGTCCGCCAAATCCAGGACCGTGTCGTGGATCCGCACCCGCGGAGGTCGTACATGCCAGGCGACGTCGTCCATCAGCCGCGGCCGACGGTGAACCCGTACATCAGGTCGCGGCGTCACCTTCCGATCCGAGTCGACCGCGATGTGGATGATCCTGCCCGCCGCGTCGGGCAGTGCGGATTCATGGCAAAGGGCAGCGGGAGCCGCGTCGAGGACCGCGGCCCATGCCCGTTGCCGCCAGGTCAACGGGCCGGTGTGATCAACGTAGATTCCCGCGCCTGTGGACAACTTCCGAACCGATGACTGTCGTTCGGTGTCACCTGGTGGCACCGAACGACAGTCTTCTTCATTCCTGAGGACGATCGGGCGAGTACAGCGCCCGCGCCTCGCGGGCGTTCCGGCCGCGGAGTTCCCGGAGCAGCGCGTCCGGGATCTCGACGAACCGATAGTCGGCGTCGAGGCCGCCCAACGCAAGGGCGATCCAGCCGGGGTCGTCGGCCTGCATGGTGACGAGTGCGCTCGGCCGTCCGCCGTCGCTCTCGGTCGGCTCCACCTGCGCCCATCGGCCGATCTTCTGCCGCACCGACTCCGCGTCGGCATCGACGACGGCGCGCACCGAGTGCTGATCACGCCCGTGGCGCAGGCTCGCGTGCACATAGGCGGCGGGGTCGCCGCCGGGAACGGTGCGCGGCGCGAAACGTCGTTTCTGCGGTGTGGCGTCTCGTAGTCGGTCGAGGCGAAAGGTGCGCCAGTCCTGCCGGTCGAGGTCGTAGGCCAGGAGGTACCAGCGCCGTCCCACCGGAACCAGTCGCAACGGTTCGACGCGCCGCGCGCCCGGAGAGCTTCCTGAGCGGGCGCCCGGCGCATAGGCGAAGGTCAGTTCGGTGGCGTCGCGGCAGGCCAGGGCGACGGTCGTCAACGTCTCGGCGTCGATCGGCGGCGCCTGCTGATCACCGGGCATCACCACGCTCATCGACCGGAGCGCGTCGGCCCGCTTGCGCAGCCGCGGCGGCAGGACCTGCGTCACTTTGGCGAGCGCGCGCACCGATGCCTCGGCGAGGCCTGCCGCCGACCCGTAGGCCGCGGTCCGCAACGCGCTGACGATCGCGACGGCCTCCTCCTCGTCGACCACCAACGGAGGCAGCGAACCACCCGGCGCGAGCTGATAGCCGCCGCCGGTGCCCCGCACGGACTCCACCGGATAGCCGAGCTCGCGGAGTCGTTCGACGTCGCGGCGCACCGTCCGCTCGGTGGTCTCCAGGCGGTCGGCCAGCTCGAGCGCCGACCACAGGCGGTGTGCCTGCAGCAGCGCGAGGAGCTTCAGCGTCCGCGTCGTCGTATCGGCCATACCTGCATGATGCCGCATTCACCGGACAGATTCTGACCGGAAATCACGGACTCGGTAGCGGACGGATTCCGTCCACATGAGTTTCTAACGTCGTTCCCACAACCAGCCACAGCAGGGAGCACGTCATGACCGTCACTGCCGAATCCTCACCACCGACCCCGAACTCGCCCGACACCGCCGTTCCGTCCATCAGCGCCCGATCTCGGACCATCGCACTCGTCTGTCTGCTGGCGGCGTCGTTCATGGAGCTCATGGACGCGACCGTCGTCAACGTCGCGCTCCGGACGATGAGCGAACACCTCGGCGCCTCCGCGACCGCGATGTCGTGGGTGGTCGCAGGCTATCCGCTGGCCTACGCCACGGGGCTGCTCCTCGGCGCCAGACTCGGCGACAGTTTCGGTCGACGGCGTCTGTTCGTGATCGGCTTGGTCGCCTTCGGAGCCACCTCGCTCGCCTGCGGACTCGCCGCCACCCCGACAGCGCTCGTCGTCTTCCGAATTCTGCAGGGCGGCGCGGCGGCCTTGATGATTCCGCAGGTCCTGACCAACATCCAGGTGCTGTATCCGCCGGCCGAACGAGGCCGGGCGATGGGCCTGTTCACCTCGATCATCGGCGTCGCCGCCGTCGCCGGCCCCGTCCTCGGCGCGGTGATCACCGACGGCGACTGGTTCGGACTCTCCTGGCGCCCGGTCTTTCTCATCAATGTGCCGGTTGCCGTCATCGCGGTCGTCGCCGCTCGCGCGTTCCTCCCGGAGACCCGCGCGGAGCGTCCCGCGCCGATCACACCGATCTCGGTCCTACTGCTCGGCGGTTCGCTCGCTGCGGTGACGGCGCCGGTGACGCTGGGCCCGGAACACGATTGGCCCGCCTGGGGATTCGGTCTGATGGCCGCAGGCGTCGCGGGTCTCGGGCTGTTTGCACGGCAACAGATTCTCACCGCACGCACCGGCCTGGAGCCGCTGGTTCCGCCCGCAGTCTTCCAGACGCGGTCGTTCACCACCGGCCTCGCCGCGTTCACCGCGCTGAGCATTCCCACCGGCGGGTTCTTCCTGATCCAGTCGCTGCACGTGCAGGCGGCGCACGGCTGGTCCGTGCTGCACACCGGGCTGATGTGGATCCCGTTCTCGCTCACGGTTCCGATCTTCGCCGGACTGTCTGCGACCGTCCTCGCCGGACGGTTCGGCAAGCGTGTCCTGCAGGTCGGCGGATGGGTGTTCGTCGTCGGCATGACCACGATGATCAGCGCGGACACCTCCGCTCATCCCGCGCTGTGGTTCACCGTCGCACTGGTCGTCGCAGGCGCAGGGTTCGGACTGATCGTCGGCGCCGCCGGCCTGCTGGTCCTCAACGACGTCCCGGTGTCGCTCGCGGGCGCTGCGTCCGGGGTCTTCAACACCATGCAGGCGCTGTCGGTGGCCGTCGGCGCCGCGGTCCTCGGCACGGTGTATTCGACGGTTTCGACATCCCAGGGCCTCGCCGACGGTTACCGCGTCGCAATGGTGGCGATGATCGGCCTGGTGGTCGCGGGCGGCGTGATCGCTCAGGCGATGCCGAAGCAGACGGTTGCGGCACCGCACTGAGGCTCCGACACCGCCGAGAACTGCCTCACTCGACGGTGGCGATCGCCTTCGCCGCGGCTTCGCCCATGCGCGTGACCGAGGCCTGCGCGGCTGGACTCACCAACGCCATGTTGAGGAAGCCGTGAATCATGCCCGCCGCACGTTCGACGGTCGTCGGAACACCCGCCTTCGTGAGCGCTTCGGCGTACTCCAGCCCCTCGTCGCGCAACGGATCGAACCCGGCGACGACCACGTGGGCGGGCGCCAACCCGGACAGATCGTCGGCGAGCAGGGGCGACACCCGCGGATCCAGCAGCTGGTCCCGGGAGGCCAGGTAGGTGTCGGAAAAATAGTCGATCTGTTCCTCGGTGAGGAAGTAGCCGGTCCGGAACTCGCGGACCGATTCGCGTTTCCGGGACATGTCGACCACCGGGTAGATCAGCAACTGCAGACAGGGCGCCACCGGCTCACCGCGCACCTGCTGCGCGACGACAGCGCTCAGATTTCCGCCTGCGGAGTCCCCCGCGACGACGATCTGCCGCGGATCCAGCCCCCATGCCGGGGCCTTCTCGACCGCGAAACGGAACGCCGCGAGAGAGTCGTCGACGGCCGCGGGGAACTGGTGCTCGGGCGCCAGCCGGTAGTCCACCGACAGGACGTCGGCGCCCGACGAGACGGCCAGGGCGCGGACCGCGGAGTCGTGGCTCGCGCGACTCCCGAGGACGAATCCGCCACCGTGATAGAAGACGATGAGGCCGCGACCCGCGCCGTCGACGCTGTAGCGGGTGGCGGGCACCGGGCCGGCCTCGGTGTCGATGACGAGGTCCTCTTCGACGGCGAACGGCGGGAAGGTCTGGGCCATCATCGCGCTGTTGAGCTCGATGCCCGTCCGCGAGGAATCGACGCTCTTGCCGACCAGCGCCAGCGACGGGATGTAGGCCGACGCGGTCGCGACCAGCGCCAGTGACGGATCCAGCCGATCACCGTCCGCGTTGACCGTGGTCAACCGCGCCATCGCCGCGCGCAACGGCGCCGGGATCCGGCCCGCACCTTTGAGGAGGGAACGCTGGATCTTGAACGGAATGGGCAGCTTCACCGATGTTGCACGACTCACAGCGCCGAACTTATCACCGAGCGTTGCAACAGTCACTCGTGGCCACAATCCCACAGTTAACTGCACAGTTATCTGTCTACTGGGTCTAGGCTGGGCGTATGGCACACACGCCCGTCGACGTCGGTGACCAACTCCGCCTGCTGGTCGCCGAACTCAATCGGAAGCTCCGCGCGCACTCGGCGGTGATGGACCTGACCAGGTCGCAATCCGCCGTCATCAGTGCGCTCGACCGACTCGGCCCCACCTCCACCGCCGATCTCGCCCGCGCGCACGGCATGCGACAGCAGTCCATGGCCGCGATCGTCGCGGCTCTCACCGACGCCGAGCTGATCAGAGGTTCACCCGACCCGTCTGACCGGCGTCGCACCCTCCTCGACCTGACTCCGAAGGCCCGCACCGCACTCGACACCGGACGACTGCAGCGCGCCGACTGGCTGTCGCAGGCCGTCAGCCGCGCGTTGACCGACGACGAGGTCAACCGACTCGGCGAGGTGCTGCCACTGCTGCAGCGCGTCGCCGACCAGCCCTGACACCGAACCCGCCGAAAGGGATCCCATGACCGTCACCGGTCTCGACCAGACCACCGCCCTGATCGTCATCGACCTGCAGCGAGGACTCGCCGACCGCGAACTCGCACCGACGTCGCTCGCCGACGTCGTCGCGGGCACCGAGCGACTGACCGAGGCCTTCCACGCCCACAACCTCCCGGTCGTCATCGTCACCGTCGACGCCGCACCGCCCGGCCGCACCGACCTGTCCGGCGCACCCCGCACATTCCCCACCGGGTGGGACACCGCGGTCAGCCCGTTCGCCGAGGATCCCGAGGTGATCCGAGTCGTCAAGCAGTCCCCCGGCGTCTTCACGACCACCTCGCTCGACGAGGAACTCCGCTCGCGCGGGGTGACCCAGCTCGTCGTGGTCGGGGTGTCGACCTCGATCGGCGTGGAGATGACCGCGCGCGAGGGCCACGAACTCGGCTACCACGTCACCGTCGCGCTCGACGCCTGCTCGGACAGCGACGGCGTCCGACACGAGTACAGCGCCACATCGGTGCTGCCGCGGGTTGCCGAGACCGGGACCGTCGACGACATCCTCACGGTGCTCGCGCGACGCTCATGACCGCGCGTCGACCCGGCGGCCAGACCACGCAGCCCTTCGGCGTGCAATTCACCTCGCCGCTGGTCCTGGCCTCGGTGTTGAATCCGATCAACAGCTCGCTCATCGCGACGGCGATGGTCGGCATCGGCGTCGACTTCCATCGCGGTCCCGCCGACACCGCGATCCTGATCTCGATCCTCTACCTCTGCAGCGCCGTCGCCCAGCCGACGATGGGCAGGCTCGGTCCGCTGTTCGGGGAGCGCCGGGTGATGATCGGCGGCATCGGGCTGATCCTGATCACCGGCGTGATCGGCACGGCCGGGTGGAGTTTCGGGGCGCTCGTCGCCTCACGCGCACTGCTCGGCGTCGGCACGTCGGCGGCGTACCCGATGGCGATGTCGTTGATTCGGCGGCGCGCCGATCAGAACGGCACCGGCGTTCCCAGCGGTGTCCTCGGCGTCTTCTCCATCACCGCGCAAGTGATCGCGATGATCGGTCTTCCACTCGGCGGCGTTCTGACCGGGGTGTTCGGGTGGCGGGCAGTGTTCTTCGTCAACATCCCGGCCACCGCCGTCACGCTGATCCTGCTGTTGATCGGCGTGCCACGGGACCGCACCGCGTGGCCGTCCGATCTGCGCAGTGTTCTGGCATCGATCGATCCGGCAGGGATCGCCTTGTTCGCCGTCACCGTGGTCGCCGCGCTCGAGTTCCTGCAGTCGCCCGGCGCCGGCACGCTCTGGCTCGGCGTCGCGGCGCTTGCCTTCCTGGTGGCGCTCGTCGTGTGGGAGTTGCGCGCCGCCGAGCCGTTGATCGACATCCGGATGCTCCTCGCCAACAATCCGCTGGTCCGGACGTACCTGCGGCAGTCACTGGCCGCGCTGGGCATGTACACGACGATGTACGGCGTCAGCCAGTGGATGGAGGAGGCCGCGGGGCTGCGCCCGACGCAGGTCGGCATCCTGCTGCTGCCGATGTCGGCGGTCAGCATCGTCGCCGCCGCGATCAACTCCAAGCGCGGCGCGGTCCGCGTCCCCCTGCTCGCGACCGGCGTCGCCTTCGGCGCGGCGGGGACGACGATGCTCCTGCTGCGGCACACCGCGCCGATGTGGGCGCTGCTGATCATGTCGGTCCTCATCGGGCTGGCCAGCGGCCTCAACAGCTTCGCCAACCAGGCCGCCCTCTTCATGCAGTCGCCCGCCGAACAGATGGGCGTGGCGTCCGGCCTGTACCGGACCTTCGCCTACATCGGCGCCATCGCCTCGGCGAGCCTGATCGGCGGCGCCTTCGGCGATCACGCCACCGACGCGGGCTTCCACGTCGTCGGCTGGGCGACCATCGCGATCGGCGTGAGCATCGCCGCGCTGACCGCCACCGATCGTGCGCTGCCGCGGCATGCGTGAGGGAAGCGGCCGACCAGGCTCTCTGTGCACCTGCGCGACTCGCCACCGCGGCAGCAGTCGCAGTTCGCCTACGATGCCGTTTCCATCCGTCATGAACGCATCCTGTGACGACGCACCCGGTCACCGGCAGAACCGAACCCGTCCGCCGATGTGGGAAACTCGTGTAATGCCGGAAGCCACTCGCCTGCCCGTCCGCACCCGCGCGGCGCTCGCCGCCGCCGCCTCGGCCCGCTGGGCCTCGCGCACCGCCGGACGAGGCAAGGGATCGATGATCGGCGGCCTCGTCGCCGAGAAGATCGACCCCCGCATCATGTCCCGCCTGGCCGCAGGACGCGCCACCGCGCTGATCACCGGCACCAACGGCAAGTCGACGACCACCCGCATGACCGCGGCGGCGCTCGCCCAGCTCGGCGAGGTCGCCACGCAGCCCGACGGCGCCAACATGGATGCGGGCATCATCGCCACCCTCAGTCTGCAACTCGACGCCCGCGTCGCCGCGCTCGAGGTCGACGAACTGCACATGGCACACGTCGCCGACAACACCTCGCCCGCAGTCCTCACGCTGCTGAACCTCTCGCGTGACCAACTGGACCGCGTCGGCGAGATCAACATCATCGAGCAGAGCCTGCGCGGCGGCATCGCCCGCCATCCCGCTGCGGTCGTGGTCGTCAACTGCGACGACGTCCTCGTCACGTCCGCCGCCTTCGACGCCCCGAACGTCGTGTGGGTGGCCGCCGGATCGAGTTGGGTCGGCGACTCCGTGAGCTGCCCGCGCTCGGGCGAACCGGTGGTCCGCAACGGCGAGGACTGGTATTCCACCGGCCGCGACGACTTCCGGCGACCGACGCCGCAGTGGTGGTTCGACGACGAGAAGATCTACGGGCCCGACGGCTTCACCGCACCGATGACCCTCAAGGTGCCGGGACGCGCCAACCGCGGCAATGCGACCCAGGCGGTCGCGACCGCGGTCGCCATGGGCGTCGATCCGCAGTTCGCGGTCGACGCGGTCGGCACCGTCGGAAATGTGGCGGGCCGGTACGGCACCGTCGACCTCGACGGACACCGCATCCGCACCCTGCTGGCGAAGAACCCGGCAGGCTGGCAGGAGGCCCTGTCGATGATCGACGACACCGCGGACAGTCTGGTGATCGCCGTCAACGGACAGGTTCCCGACGGGGAGGACCTCTCCTGGTTGTGGGACGTCCGCTTCGAAGCCTTTGAACAGACCAAGGTCATCGCATCCGGTGAACGAGCCGCCGATCTCTCGGTCCGACTGCTGTACGCGGGCGCCGAGCACACAGTGATCGACGATCCGTTCGCCGCCATCGCGGCGTGCCCGCCCGGTCGGGTGGAAGTCCTGGCCAACTACACCGCATTTCGCGACCTGAACGTCGCGCTGGAACGCGCCGGCGCCACGTCGGCAGATTCGGAGGCGAACGCCCGATGAGTGAATCGACTCTGCGCATCGGTCTGGTGCTGCCGGACGTGATGGGCACCTACGGCGACGGCGGCAACGCCCTCATTCTTCGACAGCGCGCGCGGATGCGCGGTATCGACGCCGAGATCGTCGAACTCACCCTCGACGACGAGGTCCCCGATTCGCTCGACGTGTACACGCTCGGCGGCGCCGAAGACAACGCGCAGCGGATCGCCACCCGACACCTGCAGCGCTATCCCGGACTGCAGCGCGCGGCCGAGGCCGGGCGCCCGGTTCTCGCGATCTGCGCGGCGATTCAGATCCTCGGGCACTGGTACGAGACGTCGGCGGGTGAACGGGTACCGGGCATCAGCATGCTCGACCTGACCACGTCGCCGCGAGCGACCCGAGCCATCGGCGAACTCGTCACCACCCCGCAGCTCGACGGCTTGTCGCAGCCGCTGTCCGGCTTCGAGAATCATCGCGGTGCCACCACGCTCGGCGCCGCGGCCAAGCCGCTCGCCCGCGTGCGCGACGGGGTCGGTAACGGCGACGGGAGCGGTATGGAAGGCGCCGTCCAAGGCAGCGTCCTCAGCACCTACATGCACGGTCCGCTGCTCGCGCGCAATCCCGAGCTCGCCGACTACCTGTTGGAGAAGGCGACTGGCACCGCGCTGGCACCGCTCGACCTCCCGCAGGTGGAGCGCCTCCGCAAGGAACGGATCTCGGCGGCGCGCTGACCAAGCCGCGAGAACGATGGCGATCTGAAGCCGCTCAGAGCGGCTTCAGATCGCCTTTTCTCTTCGAGAACTCTGGCACCACTCCACGACGAAGACGTCTGCTGCGGCCAGGGGCTCCCAGCTCGCTAGCGCGACGCTGTCAGCGGCGTCGTGATCGGCCCCTGGGGAACGCGGGTGACCGCGGTTGCCCCGGTGCGCAGGTAGTCGGCGATCGCGGCGTCGAGCGGGGTGTTGCCGCGACCGAGCTGCCCGTGGTCGCCACCGCCGACGGTGATCAGGTGAGCGCGCATCGTCTGCCTCAGCGCCTGCGCGTGCCGATACGGCGTCTGCGGGTCGCCGAGGCTGTTGATCAGCAGCGGCCGTACGGCGAGTCCGGAGTTCGTCACCGGAATCCGGCGCGTGACCGGTGTGGTCCCGGCGCAGCCGAGACCTGATTTGAAGAGCAGTCCGGGCGCGGTGAAGATGTCGCCGATCAGGTAGTTCTGAATCAGGGCGGCCGGTGCCAGTGTCGAATCGTGCGGCGCCCAGTCCTCGTTGCAGATGATCACCGCCTGCATGTCCTGGAAGTTCCTCATCACCTGGAGCGTCGCCTTCGACGGCTTCTCCGCCTTGAGTTGTCCGGTCATGCGCTGCGCGACGATCGGCCAACCGTTCCGGTCGGGCGCCACCCCGCGGGTCAGGCCGAGCAACGACGACGTCGCCTGCGACGACCCGGGGTTGGTCAGCGTCGCGACGAGGTTCTCCAGCCGAGCACGCGCGTCCGCGGTCAGGTTCACACCGGCGATGTACTGCTGCGCGACCGCCTGCAGGCCCGGCGGCACATCACCGACGCGGGCGGGCGGCGCCATCAAGGACGGCGGCACTCCGGCTTCACGGGAGACCTGATCGCTCCATCGACGATAGACCGCGAGCGGCGTCTCACCGAGGTGATAGACGTCGTCGTTGGCGGCGATCCACGCCATCATCTGCCGCGCCCGCGATTCGTAGGCGGACGTCTGGTCGTCGAGCACCGATCCCCAGACGCGTGCGGGATCGACGGCGGAGTCCAGCACCACGCGATCGGTGTGCTGCGGAAACAGCGTGGCGTAGGTCGACATCAGCCACGTTCCGTACGAGACGCCGTACAGACTCACCTTCTGGACGCCCAGAGCCTGCCTGACCCGCTCGATGTCGCGGGCGGTGTTCTCGGTGGTGAGGGTCCGCGTGTACCCCGGAGTGTTCTTCTCGCACCGGTCGCGGTTCACCTTGCCGAGGCTGGTGAACACGTCGTCGGACGCCGACGGCTCATCGCAGCGCACCGGCGTGGAATCGATCAGCCCGCGCGGCTGCACCGAGACCAGATCCCACTCGTCGCGCACCTGCGTCGGCGGTCGCAGCAGGGTGAACATGCTGATGCCGTCGACCCCGGGGCCGCCGGGATTGCCGATCAGGACGCCGCGCTTACCGTCTTGATTGCGAGCCGGGATCCGGCTGACCGTGATCGAGATGGTGGGCCCGTTCGGCTTCGAATAGTCGCGCGGCACGGTGAGCGTCGCACACTGTGTGTCCGGCGAGGCCTGGTGGATCGGAGCGCACGAACCCCAGTTCAGCGTCGGTGCCGCCGGTGCGACAGCCGGGACGGCGAGCACACCGCCGACTGCGGTCGCCGCGGCGACGATTCCGATTGCGCCCTGGACGGCACGGCGTGGCCCCACTGCGAACTCCTGAGTCGGTTGCGACAAAGCATGTCATCTGAACGATGGACATCACGCTAACCGGTCCATCGATCACCCGCTCACCGGGGCCGGTGGAGGACGATGCCGACCACTACTGCCCGGGGTCGAGGATCTCGCATCTCGCGCGCGTGCCGTCGACCGCGAACCAGCCCTCCTCGAAGTGCTGCCAGCGCAGCAGGTGGTCCCGATCGGCCTCGCCGTCGCGCGCGACGGTGCGTGACAGCCGTTCGGGCGCAGGCGGACCGTCGAGCCAGAAGCGGTGCGTGAACCGATCGGCGCAGCTGCGTCGCGCCGCGGTGACGCCTTCGACGATCAACACCGGCTGCCAGCGCATCCACTGCTCCGGACCGGTCTCGGGCCGTCCGTCCACCCAGATCCGCGGGCGGTAGAAGTAGTCGTGCCGACGCTCGTAGGCTCCGATCACGTCGCGTTCCAGCTCCGGCCACCACGACGCGGGGTCGTCCCACGTCGCGTAATCGTCCGTGCTGATCAGGACCGAGGCACGACCGCGGTCGGCGAGCGCACGGACGAGCTCGGCGGCGAAGGTGCTCTTGCCCGCGCCGGACGGTCCGTCGATCGCGATCATGCCGTCGGTGATTCCGCAGCGGACGGCGACGTCGTCGGCCAACCACGCCCAGTCGTGCGGTGTGGGATCACCGGTGGTGAAAGGCGACACCACTCAGACCAGGATTCGACGGCCGGACAGTGCGCGGCCGAGGGTGAGTTCGTCGGCGAACTCGAGGTCGCCGCCCATCGGCAGCCCCGAGGCCAGCCGTGTCACCGAGAGACCGGGGAAATCCTTGAGCATGCGCAGCAGGTAGGTCGCAGTGGCCTCGCCCTCGGTGTTCGGATCGGTCGCGACGATGATCTCCGCGACGTCCTGGCCGTCGGGCTGGTCGCCCAGCCTGCGCAGCAGTTCCCGGATCCGCAACTGGTCCGGTCCGATGCCGGACAGCGGATCCAGCGCGCCGCCGAGCACGTGATAGCGGCCGTCGAACTCCTTGGTCCGCTCGATCGCGTAGATGTCCTTCGGCTCCTCGACCACGCAGATCTTGGTCACGTCTCGGCGCGCGTCGCCGCAGATGCGACACAGCGTGTCGGCCGCGACGTTGCCGCACTCGGTGCAGAACGTGACGTCGTCGCGGACGTGTCCGAGCGCGGCGATCAAGCGATCGATCTCGACGTTCTCACCGGCGAGCAGGTGAAACGCGATGCGCTGAGCACCCTTGGGTCCCAGCCCGGGCAGCTTCGCGAGTTGGTCGATGAGATCCTGAATCGGGCCTTCGTACATGACGGGCGCCTTCAGCCCAGTCCGGGGAGGCCGCCCCCGAGAGGTCCCATCTTCTCCGAGACGAGGGCGTCGCGGCGCGCGGCGAGATCGGCGAGCGCACCGATGATCAGATCCTGCAGGGTCTCGACATCATCCGGGTCGACGACCTCGGGCGAGATAGTGACGGCGGTGATGTCACCGGTGCCGTTACCGCTCACCGTCACCAGGCCGTTGCCCGCACTGCCGGTCACCTCGGCGGCAGCGATCTCCTCCTGTGCGGACTCCACCTGGGTCTGCATCTGCTGAACTTGCGCGAGCAGACCCGCCATCGGGTTGTCGCCGCCGGCTCCGCCGCCGAACAACGCGCTGGGATCGAATGCATCAGTCACGGCTATCAGGGTAGTCGGTCCATGCCGAGGAGCCGTCCGACGTGCCCGGCGAGTTCGTCGACGTCGGCCTCGCCGTCGGCCGCCAACTGAAACGAGACGACCTCGTCGCCGAAGAGTCGGGCAGCCCGCGCGGTGAGCGCGAACTCGAGCCGATCGACGCCCACGCGACGCCAGGCCTGTACTCCTCCATAGATCGGGGCGCTCGCACCGGTCGTGATGCAGTACTCGCCCGCCCGCGGTCCGCCGGGGAGATCGCGCTGCAACTGAAAGCACGCGTCGGACTCCTGATCGAGGAACACGACGGCCTCGCATCCGAGGTCCGGATGCCGCTCGTAGGAACCGATGATCGCCATGGAAGCGAGGGTACCCACGCGAGAAGTCCGTCGACCTGCCATGCGCCGAGTACGGCCGGTGAAACACTCGCACACAACGTCAATACGTCAACCTCATGACTGTCAATGTATTGACATAACCATGGATATGAGACTAGCTTCACAGCAGCATCGCAATCCGGCGACGCACCACAGCACCTCAGGAAAGGCGTCGTCATGGACTTACGGCAGACGATCCGAGCCGGCGCAATGGCTCCGCTGCAACGACGAGTCGTCATCATCTGCATCCTGCTCACGGTGATCGACGGGTACGAGATCCTGGTGACCTCATTCACCCTGTCGACACTGACCGAGCACTTCGACCTCACGCGCGGCGAGCAGGGACTGGTCGCGTCGATCGGCACCCTCGGCATGGGCATCGGCGCCGCTGTGCTGTCACCGCTCTCCGATCGCCTCGGACGCCGCCGCTTCATCCTCATCTCACTGGTGCTGATCGTCGTCGGCATGGCCGCCACCGGCCTGGCGACGTCGTTCCCGGCGTTCCTGGCCTGCCGGTTCGCCGCAGGCCTGTTCCTCGGCGCCATCGTCTCGAGCGTCAACGTGCTGGTCGCGGAGTACTCGTCGGACGCGCGCCGCGGAACGGTCATGGGAATCTACGGCGTCGGCCTGCCGTTGGGCGCCGCCCTCGGCGGGTTCGGTTCCATCTGGCTGATCGACGCCTACGGCTGGCGCGGCCCGTTCGAGGCCTCGGCGCTGTTCACCGCCCTGCTCGCCGTCTGGGCTTGGCGCGCGCTCCCCGAGTCGGTCGACTACCTGGTGGAACGCCGCCCGCGCGGCGCTCTCGCCCAGTACAACGCCATCAGCCGCAAGCTCGACGTCGCCCCGGTCGACGAACTGCCCACCGCCACCGCGGGCACCGATGCACGCTCGCTGAGCGCCATGGCGTCCGACGGACTGCTGTGGCGCCGCACCATTCTCCTCTGGTTCGCCTACGGCCTGCTGATCGCATCGTTCTACTTCGCCAACAGCTTCACCGCCAAACTGGTCGCCGAGTCGACGGGCAACGACGACATCGGCATCACCACCCAGGCCCTGATCGCAGGCGGCGGCGTGATCGGTGCACTGGTCTTCGCCGGACTGTCTCGTAGACACAATCCCCGCGTCGTGACCGCAGCGCTGATGTTCTATGGAACGGTCGCGTTCTTGCTGTTCGCCTTCTTCTTCGGCTCCTCGGGCATCGCCTTGGGTCTGGCGGTGCTGGTCGGCCTGGCCGCCAACGGCGGCGTCGCCGCGTACTACGCGATCAGCCCGAGCATCTACCCCACCGCCATCCGGTCGACCGCGGTCGGCCTGATGATGGGCGTGGGCCGCGTCGTCGCCTTCCTCGCGCCGAACCTCGCCGCCTTCCTCCTCGGCCGCGGGCTGGACGCTCCGGATCTGTACAAGCTCTTCGGCATCGCACTGGCCGTCTCCGGAGTCCTCGTCCTGGCACTCCACCGCACCTACCGCGGACCGAACGCCCTCGACGCAATGGAGACCGAGGCCGCAGCCTCGCGCACTCGAGCCCTGGCTTGACTCACCCGTCCCGCGCGGCGTCGTCCGCCGCGTGGAGGATGCGCGTAAGCAGTCCGACGAACTGCCGGCGCTCCTGAGCGCTGAGAACATCGAAGAAGGCAGCATCCACCCGGTTCTGGGCGAGGAACGACTCCTCGACCAGCCGGGCGCCTTCGTCGGTCACGGTGACCGCGATCAGCCGCCGGTCGGTGGTCGACGTGCGATTGCGAACCACGAAGCCCTTCGACTCGAGCGTCGACAGCACCGTGGACGTGGCCTGCCTGCTGATTCCGGACAACCTCGCGAGATCACGAGCCTGGACCTCACCGAACAGCCACACCATCCACAGCACCCGGAACGAGCTCCAACTGCCGATTCCGGATCGGTGCACCGACTGCTCCGAGACATGAACGTGCGAGATGGCCACCCGGGACAGCAGCACGCCCGCCTGCGCCGATAAGGGGTCCAGCCCACCGAGTCGCGCCTGCGTCAACGCCACGGCCTCGGCGCCGAACGTCGACGAGGTCATCGCATCGGGGTCACTGGACACCGAATCGGTCTTGCCTGCCATCTCGCCCCTTCGTCAGCAGCAGCGATCCGGGTGACCACGGACCGCCGAACGTCTCGGACATTATCACCGAGTTTTTGCAATGTATTGACTGTCAACGTATTGACAGTCTATCGTGTGATTCACAACACCGCGATCTTCGATCCCAAGGAGGACTCACATGCCCGACTACACCAGCGTCTGGTCCGACCTCGCCCAGACGAGCTTCAGCCAGGGCTATCTGGATGCGGGCCCGTACCGGACCCGCTACCTGCATGCGGGCGACGACTCGAAGCCGGTTCTGCTCATGCTTCACGGCATCACCGGACACGCCGAGGCCTACGTCCGGAACCTCGCCGCCCACGCGGAGCACTTCAACGTGTACGCACTCGACTTCATCGGCCACGGTTACAGCAGCAAACCCGACCATCCCCTCGAGATCCCCCACTACATCGACCAGGTCAACCGAGTCCTGGACGCCCTCGGCGCCGAGAAGGCGTACTTCACCGGCGAGTCGCTGGGCGGGTGGGTCACCGCGCGCTTCGCGCAGCTGCACCCCGATCGCACCGAGCGGATCGTCCTCAACACGATGGGCGGCACCATGGCCAACCCCGTCGTGATGGAACGTCTGTACACCTTGTCGATGGCCGCCGCCGACGATCCCAGTTGGGAGCGCGTCCAGGCTCGTCTGGAATGGTTGATGGCCGACCCGACGATGGTGACCCCGGACCTCATTCGCACCCGGCAGGCGATCTTCGAGCAGCCGGAGTGGAAGCGGGCCTGCGAGATGAACATGGCGCTGCAAGACCTCCCCACTCGCAAGCGCAACATGCTCTCCGACGACGACCTGCGCGCCATCGAGGCGCAGGCGCTCGTCATCTGGACCACCAAGGACCCGTCCGGTCCCGTGGACGAGGGACGTCGTATCGCGGACCTGATCCCGAACGGCGGGCTCGCCGTGATCGATCAGGCCGGGCACTGGCCGCAGTACGAGCGCGCCGACGAGTTCAACCGCATCCACCTCGACTTCCTTCGGAACGGCCATCGCACCGCGCAGAACGGCGGCAACTAGTCATGTCCGAGAAGACCATCGACCACACCGCCGAAGTCCTGATCGTCGGCGCCGGACCGGTCGGGCTCACGCTGGCCAACCTGCTCGGCGGCTACGGCGTCTCAGTGGTCCTCGTGGAGGCGCGCACCGAGTTGATCGACTACCCGCGCGGCGTCGGCATGGACGACGAGTCGTTCCGCACCATCCAGACCATGGGCCTGGTCGACACCGTCTCGCAGCACACCGTCCCGCACCACATCATGCGTCTGGTGAACGGCCGCGGTCAGGTGCTGGTCACCAACGACCCGGCCACCGACGAGTTCGGCTGGCCGCGCAAGCACGGTTTCGTCCAACCTCTCGTCGACCGCGAACTGCTCGCCGGACTCGATCGCTTCGACGCGGTGACCGTGCGGATGGGCACGGAACTGATCGACCTGACCGAGCAGCCGGACGGGGTCGTCGCCCGCGTACGGTCCGGTGAGGCGGAGACCGAGATCCGCACCCGGTACGTGGTGGGCTGCGAGGGCGGCCGGTCGTTCACGCGGTCGCACCTCGGCGCCGAGTTCGAGGGATTGTCACCGTCCACCCGCTGGGTGGTCGTCGACATCGAGAACGATCCCCTCGGCACTCCCAACGTGTACCTGGGCGCCGATCCCCGCCGCCCCTACGTCTCGATCGGCCTCCCGCACGGCATCCGGCGCTTCGAGTTCATGCTCTTCGACGACGAGCCGACCGATCTGGTGGACGACGAGGCGTTCATGGCGTCGCTGCTGCGTCCGCATCTGCCGAATCCACACGGCCTCGAGGTCATCGGACAGCGCGTCTTCACCCACCACGGGCGCATCGCCTCCACCTTCCGCCGCGGTCGGATCCTGATCGCAGGCGACGCTGCCCACCTGATGCCCGTGTGGCTCGGCCAAGGGTGGAACTCGGGCATCCGAGACGCGACCAACCTGGCATGGAAACTGACCTCCGTGTTGCGGGGTCTGTGCGACGACACCCTGCTGGACACCTACGACGCCGAACGCCGTGATCACGCCAAAGCGATGATCGACCTCAACATGATCGCCGGTTCGGTGATGACCGCGCGCGGCGCCAAGGCCCGGGTGCGCGATCTGGCAGCGCGAGCGGTCACCAGGGTTCCCTCACTGCGCGACTGGCTCACCGACATGCGCTTCAAACCGATGCCTCGGTATCGACGCGGAGTCGTCGTCGACCAGGGCGATCTGCTGCCCGGAACCTGCGAGGACACGGTCCGCAACCGGTTCTTCGCGCAGGTCGACGCACCGAACAAGGTCTCGCCGGTCGGCGTACAGTTCATTCAACCGCGCGTCAGCACCGTCACCGCAGACGACGTGCTGCTCGACGATGTGAGCGGACCATGGTGGTCCGTCGTCGCGTGGGGCAACGATCCCCGTCGCCTCTTCGACGACCGCGAGCTGCGGGTCCTCGACCGTCTCGGCGTCCACCTGCTGGCCGTGTTCCCGGAATCGCAGTTCGAGTGGGCGCAGCGCGAATACGCCGGCTCCTCGACCACCATCGTCAGTGACACCCGGGGTCGCCTCAAGTCGTGGTTCGACGACCGCGCCGTCGGCGTGGTCTTCCTGCGTCCCGACCGTTTCATCGCTGCGACCTGCCTCGCGCAACAGGCGCCGCAGACCGTGACCGCTCTGCTGAGCGCGATGTCGGCGACGGATGCGGTGCGCACCGACACGGGACGCACCCGCACGGGGTCCACGGACGTACCGGTCACGATCGGCGGCTCGCGATGACCGTCGCGCTGGTCGCCATGTCACACAGTCCACTGCTGGGAGCCGGCTCGCCGTTGCCCGCCGACATCGACCGGGAACTCACCGAGACCTTCGACACCGCGCGAGCATTCGTCCGCGAGTTCGATCCGACCCTGGTGATCTCGTTCGCCCCCGATCACTACAACGGCTTCTTCCACGAACTGATGCCGCCGTTCTGTGTGGGGTTCGCCGCCGAATCGACCGGCGACTACGACAGCCCCACGGGGCCGCTCGACGTACCGGGCGACCTCGCCGCGAGCCTGGCGCAGTCGGTGCTCGACGCCGACGTCGACGTGGCGATCTCCCGCCGCATGATCGTCGATCACGGTGCCGTGCAACCGCTGGAGATCCTGTTCGGCGGGATCGATGCGATCCCTGTGATCCCGGTGTTCGTCAACGGCCTCGCCCAACCGTTCGCACCGATGCGCCGAGTTCGGCGACTCGGCGAGGCGATCGGCCGCTTCGCCGCCGGCCTGGACGAGCGGGTGCTGCTGATCGGTTCGGGTGGACTGTCCCACGACCCGCCGGTCCCGCAGTGGGCCACCGCGACCGACGTCCAGCGCCGACTGCTGCTCGACGGCAAGAACCCGACCCCTCAGGCGCGCGCCGCCCGCGAGCAGCGCGTCAAGGACGCGGCCGCGGAATTCGTGGTCGGGCACAGCACCATGCGCGATCTGAACCCCGAGTGGGACAACCGATTCCTCGACACGTGCGCCGCCGGCGATCCGCAACGCTTCGACGACTATCACCACGCGGAGATGACGGCAGCCGCAGGCAGTTCGGCACACGAGGTCCGCAGCTGGGTGGCGGCGTTCTCAGCGCTCGCGGCGTCCGGCGACTACCAGGTGAGCACCCGGTACTACCGTCCGATCCGCGAACTGATCGCAGGATTCGGACTGCTGACGGCGGCACCGACTCCGACCGGGCACTGATCCGCGAGGGAGGGCTCAGTCGGTTCTGTCGGACACGAATCGTCGACGCTGCCCGGTCAGCGGGTCGGTGAACGCCAACTCCGACGCGATCAAGCGGAGCGGTTCGGTGAAATCACCGCGCTCCGGCGCCGCCGCCAACTCGGTGTCGACCTCGGGATACAGCGGGTCGCCGAGGATCGGCACCCCCAGACCCGCCATGTGCATCCGCAGCTGATGCGTGCGCCCGGTAGCGGGCAGCAGGCGATACTCGCCGATGCCGTCGCCCACCTCGCGGACCAGCGCGATGTCGCTGATCGCGTTCGGTTCGCCGGGCACCACTCGGGCGCGGAGATCGCCCGCGGTCTTGAGGATGCGATTCTCCACGTGCACTCCGGCGGCGAGCGCTTCGTCGACCGGAGCCAGTGCGCGGTACTCCTTGTGGACCCGCCGCTGCGCGAAGAGCTCCTGATAGGCGGCGCGCACCTCACGCCGCCGCGTGAACAGCAACACGCCTGCGGTCAGCCGATCGAGCCGGTGCGCGGGTGCGACGTCGTCGGATTCCAGCCGCCGACGCAACCGGACCAGCGCCGTCTGCGCCACATGCGCTCCCCTCGGCATGGTGGCCAGGAAATGCGGCTTGTCCACAACGACGAGGTCGTCGTCGAGGTGCAGGATCGGCATGTCGAACGGCACGTCGAACTCGACGGGCACGTCGCGGTACAGATAGACGGGCACGGGGCGGCGCACCACGGCGTCGAGATCGACCGCGGCGCCGTCGGCGTCGACGAGCTCGCCGACCGCGGCCCGACGTCGTAGATCGTCGGCGGTCAGACCGCTGAGCGACGGCGTCGCGAGCAACGAGTCGACCACCGTTCCGCGACCGTCGTCGACCACACGCAGAACCACCCGGGTGGCATCGACGCCATCCCGGGCGGGCAGTGGTTTGGCGCGACGGCGCCGACCGCGGCTCAGCTGTCGAGACGCTGCTGCAGGTTGGTCAGCAGCGCGGTGTAAATGCGGTTCAGGCCCTTCGGCGCGAAGGTCTTCTCGAAGAAGCCGCCGATGCCGCCCGCGCCCTTCCACGTGGTGGTGACGACGACCTGCGAGCCCGAGCCCGCCGCGGTCACGCGGTAGGTGGTGACCATCGTCGAGTTGCGGTCGGTCTCGGTGATGGTGTCGCCATTCACGGTCACGTCGGCGAGGACGTCGCGCTGGCGCTTGTCGGTGGCCTGCAGAATCCAGTGGACGACGGTGCCCGCGCCCGTGCCGCCCGCGTCCACGCGGTAGTCGCGGTACTGTTCGGGAAGAATCGCCGGACGCACGGTGGTGTAGTCGGCCAGCGCGGCGCTCACCGCCTCCGGTGCAGCGTTGAAGGTGAAGTTCGTGGTGGCTGTGACCTGTCCCACTGGTGATGACTCCTTTTGGATTCGTCGGCGGCCGCTGTCGGCGTCGACTCGTGCGCCCCGTGCGGGGGAAGACATTCCCCACCGTACTGGGCATCGGGCTACGGTGGGAATGTGGCTTTGAACGCAAAAGAGTATGGCGATGTCGCCTTCGATCGCGGAAAACGCAAACTCCTCGCCAGCTACCAGTCGATCCCCGACGGGGCAACCGTCCGACTCGCGAAGAAGACGTCGAATCTCTTCCGCAAGCGCTCCGACACCGGCGTCCCCGGACTGGATGTCTCGGAACTGCACCGCGTGATCTCGGTGGATCAGCACGAGCAGACGGCACAGGTGGCCGGGATGTGCACGTACGAGGATCTGGTGGACGCGACATTGCCGTACGGCCTTGTGCCGCTGGTGGTTCCGCAGCTGAAGACGATCACCCTCGGCGGTGCGGTGACCGGGCTCGGCATCGAGAGCACGTCGTTCCGCAACGGTCTGCCACACGAGTCGGTGCTGGAGATGGAGATCCTCACCGGTTCCGGCGAGGTGGTCGTGGCCCGGCCCGACAACGAGTATCGCGACCTGTTCTTCGGCTTCCCGAACTCGTACGGCACGCTCGGCTACTCGGTGCGTCTCAAGATCAGACTCGAGAAGGTGCCGCCGTTCGTGGAACTGCGCCACGTCCGGGTCCACAGCAGCCGGGAACTGCAGGATCTGATGACGCAGATCGCCGTCGATCGCGAGTACCTCGGCGAGCGCGTCGACTACCTGGACGGCGTGGTGTTCACCGCCGACGAGGGGTACGCGGTGCTCGGCAGACAGACCGACGAGCCGGGACCCGTCAGCGACTACACCGACATGAACATCTACTACCGGTCCATCCAGCACGACGACGCCGCGCCCAAACGCGACCGGCTGACAATCCGCGACTACCTGTGGCGGTGGGACACCGACTGGTTCTGGTGCTCCCGGGCCTTCGGCGCACAGAACCCGCGGATCCGTCGACTCTGGCCTGCCAAATACCTGCGCAGCAGCTTCTACTGGAAGCTCATCGGCTACGACCAGCGATGGGACATCGGCGACAAGCTGAACGCCCGCAAGGGTCTGCCGCCCAGCGAACGGGTGGTCCAGGACATCGAGGTGCCGATCGAGCGGACCGCCGAGTTCGTCGACTGGTTCCTCGAGGAGATCCCGATCGAACCGATCTGGTTGTGCCCGTTGCGATTGGCCGAGCCGTCGCCGGTCGAGACCGGCGCCCCGACTCCGGAGGTCGCGGCCGCCGGACAGCCGTGGACCCTCTATCCGCTGCAGCGCGGGAAGTTCTACGTCAACGTCGGCTTCTGGTCCGGCGTCCCGGTCACGCCGGGCAAGCCCGGACACACCAACCGAATCATCGAACACAAGGTCAGCGAACTGGGCGGACACAAGTCGCTCTACTCCGAATCCTTCTACAGCCCGGAAGAATTCGACGCCCTGTACGGGGGCGAGGAGTACGACGTCCTGAGGCGTCGGTACGATCCCCGTCGTCGTCTGCTCGGCCTCTACGAGAAAGCAGTGAAGCGCGCATGAAGCTTGCCCAGATCTTCGAAACGCTGGTTGGACGCGATCTCGCGGTCCGCATCACCGCGTACGACGGAAGTTCCGCGGGCCCCGAAGACGCCGAGTTCGGC
Source organism: Gordonia hydrophobica NBRC 16057 (assembly GCF_001592365.1). Classification (GTDB taxonomy): domain Bacteria; phylum Actinomycetota; class Actinomycetes; order Mycobacteriales; family Mycobacteriaceae; genus Gordonia; species Gordonia hydrophobica. Next base: position 75,695 of record NZ_BCWU01000013.1, on the reverse strand, counting down.
CTCAACCTGAAGACGCCGCGCGGAACCACCTACCTGGTGACCGCGCCGGGTGACCTCGGTCTGGCCCGCGCCTACGTGGCGGGCGATCTGGAGTTGATCGGCGCCCATCCCGGCGATCCCTACGGTGCCCTGCAGGCGCTCGCGGGCGATCTCAAGTTCGGCAAGCCGAGCCCGGTGGAACTGGCCAGGATCGCCCGCTCCATCGGCAAGGAGCATTTCAAGCTGATCCCGCCGCCCCCGCAGGAGAGCCTGCCGCGGTGGCGACGGTTCGCCGAAGGCCTGCGCCACAGCAAAGAGCGCGACGCCGAGGTGATCCACTACCACTACGACGTCTCGAATCGGTTCTACGAGTTGGTGCTCGGCGAATCGATGACGTACACGTGCGCGGTGTACCCGACCCCCGAGGCGACGCTGGAGGAGGCCCAGGAGAACAAGTACCGCCTGGTCTTCGACAAGTTGAACCTCCAGCCCGGCGACCGGCTGCTCGACATGGGCTGCGGGTGGGGCGGAATGGTGCGGTACGCCGCACGACGCGGTGTTCACGCGCTCGGTGTCACCCTGTCCCGCGAGCAGGCCGAATGGGCGCAGCAGGCCATTCGCGAGCAGGGGCTGTCGGAGTTCGCCGAGGTGCGGTACAGCGACTACCGCGACGTCGCCGAATCGGACTTCGACGCGATCTCCTCGATCGGTCTCACCGAACACATCGGCGTCGCGAACTACCCCAAGTACTTCACCTTCATGCGCGACAAGGTGAAGGCGGGCGGGCTGATCCTCACGCACTCCATCACGCGCCCCGACAACCGAACCCGCAGCAAGGCCGGGCCGTTCATCGACCGCTACGTGTTCCCCGACGGGGAGCTCACCGGATCGGGCACCATCATCTCGCGCATGCAGGACGTGCCGCGGCTGGAGGTCCTCCACGAGGAGAACTTCCGCCACCACTACGCCATGACTCTGCGCGACTGGAACCAGAACCTGGTCGAGAACTGGGATGAGGCCGTTGCCGAAGTCGGCGAAGGCACCGCGCGACTGTGGGGCCTGTACATGGCGGGATGCCGGATCGGGTTCGAGCGCAACATCGTTGAGCTGCACCACGTGCTGGCGACCAAACTGCAGCTCGATTCGACGACCACCCTGCCGTTGCGGCCGTGGTGGGAGCCGTAGCGTCGCGGACGACTGATATCGGGCCGCTCACGGTCGCTCGACGGCGATACGCCGTCGGACAGCGGTGAGCGGCCCGATCTTGTTCGCTACGGTTCCACCGGTCGCGCGCCCAGCTCCGATTTGAGCAGTTCCAACGCCGCCTGGTCGGGGTCCAAGCGGTCGTCGGGTGAGCCCGATTGGGCTTGCGCCACCATCTCGTCACGTTCGGCGTCGGTGAGCTCTTCGTCGGGCACCGGCGGCGCCGGTTCGGCGGGCTCCTCTGGCTCGGGCGGGTAGTCCGACGACGGTTCGGGCACATGTGTGTCGCGGGGGCGGCTCGGTCGGGTGAACGTCTGCTTCCGCGGCGGCTCCTTCTCCGGAGCCGGACCGGCCGTCGGTGCGGGCGCCGCTCCGGGTTGTGCGTTCACCACCCCCACGGTGTGTCCCGGTCCGAAGACCTCGACGACGGCGGTGGTCAGCACCCGGAGGCCGCGGTCGTCGGCCAGGCGGCCGACGAGGGCCGGGTGGGGATGTCCGAGGACCACCCGGGTGCCGTCGACCTGATGGACGAAGGCGGCCGAGAGCATCGCCTCCAGGACCGAGCTCTGTTTGCGTACGGCAGCCCGGATGTCCGGCCATCGCGACGACACCGCCTCCACCGTGAGGCCCGCGGGCTTCTCGGGCTCCGGTTCCGCCACGGGTGCGGGCGCCGGCGCCGCTTTCCTCGGTGCATAGCCGTCGTCGGGCGGCGGCAGGTAGTCGGGATCCATCGGCGGTTCGGCGGGCGGGATGTCGTCGTCGTGGATCGGCGTCCGCTGGGGCGCCCTGGCGGCCGTGCGCTCGGGTGCACGCGGCTGACTGCGCGTCGGTTCCGGTGCCGGTTCCGGTTCCGGGGTCGGACGGGGCGGCTCGGGCGCGCGCGGGTCGGAGTCGATCGGCGGGTGCGGCTCGGTCGGCTGACGTCGGGCGACCGGTTCCGGCTGACGCGGCTGTTCCGGCGCGGCGACCGGCGGTGACTGGGGTGGCGTCGCCGGGTGGCGCGGCGGCTCTGCAGCGGCCGGCCGCGGTGTCACCTGCGTCGGCGCGGCCGGTTCGGGCTCCGGCGCCGGGGTCGGTTCCGGCCGAGGTGCCGCGGGCGCTGGCGCCGCCGCCTCCGGGGCCGTCGGCGTTGCCGCTTCCGCGGGCCGCGATTCCTCAGCCGCCTTGCGCTGGGACGGTCGGACGAAGCGGGGCGCCGGCTCGTCCGGAGCGGGCGCACTGGGCGTCGACGGGACCGCCGCGGGGGTCGGCATCGTAACGCCGCCGCTTCCTGCCGGTCGTTGCTCCAGCGTCTCGATCCGCTGCAGCAGCGCGGCGTCGTCGGCCGTCGCCGCCGGGAGCAGCAGTCGGGCGCACATCACTTCCAGCAGCAGTCGGGGCGACGTGGTCCCCCGCATCTCACCGAGCGCCGCATGCGCCACCTCGGCGTAGCGGGTCAGGGTGGCCGGGCCGAGCTTCGCCGCCGCCGCGTGCATGCTCGCGAGTTGATCGTCGGGGGCTTCGACGAGTCCGCGGTCGGCGGCGTCGGGCACCGCCTGGACCAGGATCAGGTCGCGGAAACGATCGAGGAGGTCGATCGCGAAGCGACGCGGATCGTGACCGGCGTCGACGACGCTCTCCACGACGCCGAACAGTGCCGATCCGTCGCCTGCGGCCAGTGCGTCGACGGCGGCGTCGATCAGCGCGGAGTCGGTGACGCCGAGCAGCGACAGCGCGCGCTCGTATGTGACGCCCTCGTCACCGGCGCCGGCGAGGAGCTGGTCCAGAATGCTGAGGCTGTCGCGCGGGGAGCCGCCGCCGGCGCGGATCACCAGCGGGTACACCTCTGGAGCGACCACGACGCCTTCTTTGGCGCAGATGTCCTCGAGCAGACCGCGCATCACCGGCGGCGCCAGCAGGCGGAACGGATAGTGGTGGGTGCGCGACTTGATGGTCGTCAGCACCTTCTCCGGCTCGGTGGTCGCGAAGATGAAGATCAGGTGCTCCGGCGGCTCCTCGACGATCTTCAGCAGTGCGTTGAACCCCGCGGACGAGACCATGTGCGCCTCGTCGATGATGAAGACGCGGTAGCGGGACTCTGCGGGGGCGTAGAACGCGCGGTCGCGCAGATCGCGGGTGTCGTCGACGCCGCCGTGGCTGGCGGCGTCGAGTTCGACGACGTCGAGGTTGCCGGGACCGCCCGGCCCCAGCGAGACGCACGATGAGCACACGCCGCACGGCGTGGACGTGGGCCCCTGCTCGCAGTTCAGCGATCGCGCCAAGATGCGGGCCGACGACGTCTTGCCGCAGCCGCGCGGGCCGGAGAACAGGTAGGCGTGGTTGATGCGGCCGGTATCGAGTGCTCGGCTCAGGGGCGCGGTGACGTGCTCCTGGCCGACGACTTCGGCGAAGGTTGCCGGGCGATAGGTGCGATAGAGAGCCACGCTGGCAAGACTACCGGCGGCCTGTGACAGCGGTGTCGGCGCTCGGCTGATCGTCACGCACTCGCCGGTACGCGCCGATCGTGACGACGGCGGTGACCACCAGGATGAGCGTGAACGGTTGGGTGGTGAACCAGTCGAACCACCGCGGGTGCTTGAAGAACAGCCCGGTGAAGTAGGCCTGCTCCACAGTGCGATTGGCGAACCACATGGGGAAGCCGAAGTGGGTGCGCCACGCGAGCGCGGCGAGCGTCGCGCCGATCGCCAGCAGGGTCAACGACCATCGCCCGACGCCCGTGAGCTTCTCGAAGACCTGATGGATCACCACCACCAGCAACGGAACCACCCACACCCAATGGTGCGACCACGCGACCGGCGACACGGCGCACGACGTCATGCCGACGAGGGAGATCGCGAGCAGTTCCTGACCGCGGCGGTGCGCGAGCGCCGCCGCCCAGCCCGCGACCAGCACCAGCGGTACCGCGAGGGCCAGCCACAGCGCGGTGCTGGGGTGGTCGGTGCGGCCGAAGACCGCGATGGCTCCGCGGATGGACTGGTTGCCGACGGTCTGCGGCGACGACACTCGATCGGAGTCGAACATGGTGCCGAACCAGAACTTCGACGACGCCGTCGGCAGCAGCGCGAAGCCCAACGCCACCGAGCCCGCGAAGGCCGCCGCCATGGTGACCGCGGCCCTCCACTGCCGAGTCAGCAGGAGGTAGGCGCCGAAGATCAGCGGCGTGAGCTTGACGCCCGCGGCGATGCCGGAGGCGACTCCGCGCAGTTTACTGCCCTCCGGGCGCACCAGGTCGGCGACGATCATCAGCATGAGAAAGACGTTGATCTGGCCGAACCAGATGGTCGACCGGACCGGTTCGAGGAGTGCGCTCACCGCGACGATCGATCCGGCGATGACGCGGAGCTGCCAGGTGGCGTCGTGCCCGAGGCTGCGGAACCCGATCATCACGGTCAGATACAGCGCAACGAAGATGCCGACCGTCCACAGCAGGTGGGCGAACCCTGCGGACAGCCACGCGAAGGGCGCGAACAGCAGAACGGAGATCGGCGCGTACGTGAAGTCCATCTGACCGAGGAGTTTGGCGTCGTAGAGATCGCCGCCGTCGAGCACCACCTGGGCCCCTGCGCGGTACACGTCGAGATCGAGGAAGTTCCCGAAGAGCCCCCAGTAGGGCTGCGTGTACGGGATGAGGACGCCTTGGACCCAGACCGCCAGAATTCCGGCAATCAGGAACCCGATGAGCGCAGGCGTCGACCGATCGAGCTTCATGGCCGCACGCTTACTCTGCGTCCAACAACACCTCGGTCGCGGCGAGCAGCGCGCACGTGGCGACGCCGTCCATCGCGGTAGCCAGTTCGTCGATCGACGGGAAGGTGGGGGCGAGACGGATGTTCTCGTCACGCGGGTCCTGCTTGTACGGGAAGGTGGAGCCGGCCGCGGTGAGCGCGATGCCTGCCTCCTTCGCCAGCGCGATGGTGCGCGCGGCGGTGCCGTCGATCACGTCGAGGCTGATGAAGTAGCCGCCTTCGGGGTGCGTCCACGACGCGATCTTGCTGTCGGCGAGCCGGTCTTCGAGGATTTCGAGGACCTTGGCGAACTTGGGTGCGATGAGCGCGCGGTGCTGCGCCATGAGTGCGCGGACGCCGTCGGCGTCGCGCAGGAACAGGAGGTGACGGAGCTGGTTGACCTTGTCTGGGCCGATGGTCGAGACGCCGAGATTCTTGGTGAACCAGTCGAGGTTGGTTGTGGACGACGCGAAGAACGCGACGCCTGCGCCCGCGAACGTGATCTTGGAGGTGGATCCGAACACGTAGACGCGGTTCGGGTTCCCGGCTTCGTCGGCGAGGTCGAGGATCGGCAGGGGCGCCGGAGCTTCGTCGACGAGAGTGTGGACGGCGTAGGCGTTGTCCCAGTAGATCCGGAAGTCGGGCGCCGCGGGCATGGCGACGAGCTTGCGCGCGACCTCCTCGGACACGGTGTAACCGGTGGGGTTGGAGTAGGTGGGGACCAGCCACATGCCCTTGATCGACGGGTCGGCGGCGGTCAGGGCCGCGCAGGCGTCGACGTCGGGACCGTCGGGGTTCATCGGGACGGTGATCATCTCGATGCCGTAGCGCTCGGTGATGCCGAAGTGGCGGTCGTAGCCGGGTGCCGGGCACAGGAACTTGATGGGCTGCGCCGACCACGGCTGGTCGGAGTCGGGGTTGCCGCCGAGGAGGGAGTGCACGGTGATGTCGTGCATGGCCTGCAGGCTCGCGTTGCCGAGGGCGATGGTGCGCTCGGTTCCGGTGCCGAGGAGTTCACCGAAGATCTCGCGCAGGCCCATCAGGCCGGTGACGCCGCCGTAGTTGCGGCAGTCGACGCCGTCGGGGCTGGTGTAGGTCTCGCCCGGCAGCGACAGCATCGCGTTGGAGAGATCGAGCTGGTCGGGGGCCGGCTTACCGCGGGTGAGGTCGAGTTTGAGCCCGGCGGCCTGCAGCGTCGCGTAGCGCTTGCGCAGGTCTTCCTGGGTGGTTCGGAGTTGGTCGACACTCATGGAGTGAAAGTTCAACGTGGACCTCTCCCACAGACACGGGCGTGCGCGACTGTAGCTGTAACGCGTCAAAAATTATGAGGACCCCGCGCACCCGAGAGAGCCCGTTGACCCTTGCTGCCTTCCGGCCCTGGGGGAGTTCACAGGATGCACGCCGCGCGGGATCCGTAGACCAGTGTAGCGGGTCGTTTTGGGATCCACCCACCGCACCCGTTACGATCATTTCTGCTCGGAGGATTCGCCTAGTGGCCTATGGCGCTCGCCTGGAACGCGGGTTGGGTTAACAGCCCTCAGGGGTTCGAATCCCCTATCCTCCGCCACAAAAGAAGTGACCCCCTGCCCGAGGAACGAGGCCAGGGGGTCACTTCTTTTGTGGCGCATCGAACAGAGCGGAACCGGAGCGAAGCGACGGCTCCCCTATCCTCCGCAAAGGGCGATTCGAGGAGGAGCGAAGCGACGGAGTCCCCTATCCTCCGCAACCGCACCTAGCAGCCAAGCCCGCCCCCAGCCCCGCATGCAGCGTCCGTTCCCGCGCCACGTCCGACAATGAGCGACACCCGACGCCTCACGCCGGAATCCAGACCTGCAGCGGCTCCCGCCCCCACTCCCCGACCCCCTACTCTGACCGTCATGACCTCTCTCCTGGCCGACGTCCTCGCTGAGCTCGCCGCGCTCGACGACCCGAAGATCCGGGCCGTCAATGAGCGGCACGGTGACGACCACGGTGTGAACCTGACCAAGCTGAGGGCTGTCGCGAAACGGTTGAAGGCGCAGCCCGCGCTCGCGAGCGAGCTGTGGGCGACGGAGGACACGTCGGCACGACTGCTCGCGATCCTCGTCAGTCGACCGCGCGATTACTCAGCCGACGACCTCGACGCGCTCCTGCGCGATGCGCGCACGCCAAAGGTGCACGACTGGCTGTTGGCGAATCTGGTGAAGAAGAGCCGGTACAGCGAGGAGCTCCGGGTGCGGTGGATGGCCGACGACGATCCCGTCGTCGCGAGCGCGGGCTGGCATCTGACGAGTGTGCGGGCGGCGAAGAAGCCGCACGGCCTGGACCTCGCTGCGTTGTTGGACGTGATCGAGGCGCAGATGAAGGACGCACCGGATCGGTTGCAGTGGTCGATGAACGAGACACTCGCCCAGATCGGGATCGCACATCCCGACTTACGCACCAGAGCCGTCGGCATCGGTGAGCGCCTCGGGGTTCTGAAGGACTATCCGACGCCGCCGAACTGCACGTCGCCGTATGCGCCGGACTGGATCGCCGAGATGGTGCGGCGGCAGTGACGCGCCCGCCGCTTGTCACCTGAACGGACCACACAGGTTCGGTCCGTACACTCCGTGCGAAGGCCAAGTGACCGCGACGTGTTCTGGAGGTGTCGGTGGTGGGGCAGACCGTCGACGAGACGGAACGCGCAACGACCGAGGTGGGTCGACCGGCGGCCGCGGTGTCGGCGTCGCCGGGACCACTCGTCGCTCCCCGGACCCGCCGCGCCCGCACCGCCGACCTGGTCCGCGTGCTGCTGTTCGCCGGCGTGGTGGTGGCGCACAGCGTCAACGCGATCAACAGCGCACCGGACGTCGTGCGATCGGCCAGTCTCCTCACCACCTTCCTGCACCTGACCCGGTACGGCTTCGTCGCCGTCACGTTGTTCGTGCTGGTCCTGAGCACGCGGGGGCGGCCGCTCTCGCCCCTGGCCTTCTGGCGTCGCCGCTTCGGCTTGATCGTCGCGCCGTTCCTGGTCTGGTCGGTGCTCTACTCGCTCACCGACCATCTGGTGATGGCGGACAACCCGTTTCCGACGACCGGTGAGTACTTCACCAGCCTCGCCCGCGCCACCGTCACCGGCGACGCCAAGTATCAGCTGTACTTCTTGCTGATCTCGATGCAGATCTACTTCGTCTTTCCCCTGCTCGCGTGGATCCTGAACCGTGCCGGACACCGACCTTGGCTGCTGCTCTCCGCCGGCGCCGCGATACAGATCGTGATGTTCGTCATCTATCAGTACCTGCCGCGTCCGCAGGGGCCGATGTGGGCGCTGGCGTACGAGCACGCGTGGAAGACCCTCCCGATGTACGCGCTCTTCGTGGCGATCGGCATGCTCGCCGCCCACCATCACGCCGCGGTGGAGGACTGGCTGCGCGCCAACGCCGGCCCGGTGATCATCGCCTGTCTGTTGGGATCACTGTTCAGCGCGACCGCCTACGCGATGAGCACCTCGTCCGGCGTCGTCCCGCTCAGTGCCACCACACCGTGGAATCCACTCCTCCTGCCGTGGCTGATCAGCGGGCTCGTCCTGCTCTGGTTGGTGGCGATGGCCTGGGACGACCTGCGTGGCGCCGGCCGCGCGGTCGGTGCGCGCTTCGTCTCGTACGCGACCATCCGCGCGTTCGGCGTCTTCGCGGTCCATCCGTTGATCCTGGACGTGCTGGCCCGCGTCGGGTTCATGCGGCTGGTGTTCGCGTGGTTCCCGCACTCGGCCACGATCCGCAGCACCGCCCTGGTGATCGCGGTGCTCGTGCTCTCCCTGCTGGTGGTCGACCTGTTCCTGCGCACACCGGTGAGCCGGTGGCTCACCGCACGCGACCGGATCCCGCTGGTCAGAACAGCCGCTTGAACAGGTTGGTCTCCGCGAGATCCACCAGTTCGTCGCCGCGCCCGGACATCACGGTGCGGAGCGCGTACAGCGCGAAGCCCTTCGCCTGCGCGATCGAGATCGCCGGCGGGATCGACAGCTCTTGCCGTGCCGTAGTGACATCGAGCAGGGCGGGGCCGTCGTGCGCCAGAAAGTCATCGACTGCCGCGGGCAGGTCGGCGGACTCGGTGATCCGTCGTCCCCAGATCCCGACGGATTCGGCGAGCGCCGCGAAGTCCGGATTCGTCAGGTCGGTGCCGAAGGTGACGAATCCAGCCGCTTTCATCTCGAGTTCGACGAAGTTGAGCGACGAGTTGTCGTAGACGACGACCTTCACTGGGAGTTCGTTCTGGACCAGGGTGAGGAGTTCGCCGAGCAGCATCGCGAGGCCACCGTCACCCGCCATCGCGACCACCTGACGGCGCCGGTCGACGGCCGACGCCCCGACGGCCTGCGAGACGGCGTTCGCCATCGAGCCGTGACTGAACGAGCCGATGAGCCGCCTGCGACCGTTCATGCGCAGGTAGCGCGCCGCCCAGACCACCGGTGATCCCACGTCGGGCACGAACACCGCGTCGTCGGCAGCGGCGTCGGACAGCAGCTTCGTCAGATACTGCGGGTGAATCGGGTCCCCGGCGTCGGACGGTGTCGCCAAATCGTCGAGACCGGCGCGCGTCCGGGCGTAGTGGTCCCGGGCGGTGGTGAGGTGCTCGCGGTCCCGGTCGGGGCCGATCAGCGCGGTGAGCAGGGGCAGCGTGTCGGCGGCGGAGCCGACCAGGGGCAGATCTACGCGGCAGCGACGGCCGATCTGACTGCCGCGGACGTCGAGCTGAATCGTGTACGCCTTCGACGGCAGGAACTGCGGGTACGGGAAGTCGGTCCCCACCATGAGGAGGGTGTCGCAATGCTCGATCGCCCGGTAGCCGGACGAGAAGCCGAGCAGTCCGGTCATGCCGACGTCGTACGGGTTGTCGTACTCGATGTGCTCTTTGCCGCGCAGCGCGTGCACGATCGGCGCTTGGAGCGCCTCCGCGAGGGCCAGGAGCTCCGCATGTGTGCCGGCCGCGCCCGCTCCGGCGAGGATCGTCACACGCTGGGACTCGTTGAGCCGGACGGCGGCCAGGCGCAGCGGCTCGGTCGCCGGGTGCGACACGGTGGCTGCGGCTCGGATGCGGCTGACGCGGTCCGGGCGCTCGATCTTGGCGAGGAACAGTTCGCCCGGGATCACCAGGACGGCGACGTCGCGCTGTTCGACGGCGGTCCGGATCGCAATGTCGATCAGGTGCGGCAACTGCTCGACGGTGTTGACGGTCTCGCAGTAGGCGCTGCATTCGGCGAAGATCTGTTCGGGATGCGTCTCCTGGAAGTACCCGGTTCCGACGTTGGCGGCGGGGATCTGCGCAGCGATCGCCAGGACCGGGACCCGCGAGCGGTGTGCGTCGTACAGGCCGTTGATGAGGTGCAGGTTTCCGGGTCCGCAGCTTCCGGCGCAGACCGCGAGCCCGCCGGTGATCGCCGCTTCGCCGGACGCCGCGAAGGCCGCGCCCTCTTCGTGGCGCACGTGGACCCACGACAGCGAGTCGGAGGTCCGCAGGACGTCGGTGAACCCGTTGAGGGAGTCTCCGGGGATCCCGTAGATCCGCTCGGCTCCCGCTGCGGCGATGGTCTCGACGATGAGATCGGCGACGGTATAGCTCATGCTCTCCTCTTCCAGCCGGTGTGCGGAGATCGATCCGGTCACCAGCGTAATCACGTCGGTGACCGGTCGCGGGTCAGTCGGCGGCGCGTACCAGCGCGTCGAGCATTGTCATGCGCTGTGCGACGCGGGTGCGTCCGGTCGGTGGGGGCGGGTAGCGGCGCAGCACGTCGAGCACCACCGCGGGCATGCGCCGCGCCTCGGCATGGATCACGCGGTCGCCCGCGGCGGGATCGTCGGCGTCGAGTTCGGTCGCGACCGCGGCCGTACGCACTCGCCCGCAGAATGTGCCCCACCTGGGTCGCCTGTGCCAGCGGATGCAGGTATGCCGCCGCGCAGGCGTCTCCCGCGGCGTGCGCGGCGCACGCCGCCGATTCGGAATCGGCGCCCTTCGCGGCACGGTGCGCGTCGAGGGCGGCCGTCCGCTGCACCTTCGAGCGCGGTGCGCCGTCGATGAACTGTGCGGCGGCGTCGAGCGCAGCACGCGGCCGCGGATCGTCGCCGTCGAGCAGGCGTGCCACGCTGCGCGCCGCCGCGAGGGCGTAGTCCGCGACGGCGCGGAGTTCGCTCGTCGTCAGGTCGAAGTCAGTCGGCACGCGGCGGATCCAGGTCGACAGGTTCGTCGAGCAGCACGGCGGTGGCCTCGCCCTGGGACCGATGACCGACGGCGGTGTTCACGAACGCCAGAACCGGAACGGCGAGGAGACCGCCGACGATGCCCGCGAACATGATGCCCACGGCGATCACGATGATCACCGCGACCGGGTGCAGCTTCACCGACCGTCCCATCAGGAACGGCTGCAGCACATGGCTTTCCACCTGCATGACGACCACCAGCACCACGACCACCAGCAGCGCCGTGACCCAGCCCTGGGTGGCGAGCGCGATGAGGACTGCGATGGATCCGGCGGCGACCGAACCGACGATCGGGATGAAGGCGCCGAGGAAGATCAGCGCCGTCAGCGGCAGAACCATCGGCACCCGCAGGATCGCGAGACCGATGGCGATGCCGATCGCGTCGATCAACGCGACCAGCACCGTGGCCCGCACGTACGACTGCAGCGTGCGGAAACCGGCTTCGCCCGCACTGCGCAACTGCACCCGATGCGCACGCGGCACGATGCGGGTGACGAAGTCCCAGATCCGCCTGCCGTCGTACAGGAAGAAGATCAGCAGGAAGATCGTCAGCAGCGCGGCGGTCGCGAGTTTGGTGACGACGGTGGCGGTGTCGATCGCGCCGGTCGCGATGGTCGCCTCGTGCTCCTGCAGCCAGGAGATGATGTCGTTGCTGCCCTGGCGGATGCTGTCAGAGTTGAGTCCCACCGGCCCCTCTTCCAGCCACGTCCGCAGCTTCGAGACCGAGTCCGCGATGTCGCCGGACATCCGAGGAATGCCGTCGATCAATTGCTGCACCACGAAGGTGAGTCCGGCGGCGACGATCGCCAACGCGAGCACGACGGTGACCAGCACGCCGAACGATCGCGGGATGCGACGACGCTCCAGCCACCCCACCATCGGCGCCAGCAGCGCCGACACCAGAATCGCGATCGCGACGGGGACGAACACTTCTTCGAAACGCAGGAAGATCTTGCCGAGGACGAACAGGCCCGCCCCGATGATCAGGAGTCGCCATGTCCAGGCGGCGGCCACCCGGACGCCGCGATGCACCTGCGCTTCGACCCACGCGGAATCACCGAGGGCCGGTCGGTCGTCCTGCGCGGAACTCACAGGGCGAGCCTACGCATCAACGCGCCGCGGAGGCGGCAACATCGGTCCCGCCGTGTCAGAACCGGATGTTCACCGGCGACGCCGCACCCAGCGACAACGCCGCCAGCGACGCCGGAGTGATCGCGCTGCGGAACGACGCCGCGACCCCGGTGACGTCGTCTCCGCGCTCCAGCCGTGCGATCTGCGCGCTGGAGAGTGTGAGGTCGGCGAGCGCGACACGCCGGAGCACGTCGTCGCCGTTCATGTCCGTCGTCGACGTCCGCATGCTCAGGACTGCGCGGGTGCCGTTGATCGTGATGATCGGGTCGGCGAGCGCGATCTCCAGCAGGTGGAAGCGGGTCGACGCGACCACCGTGCCCCGGTACCGGAGTTCGCCCTTGCCGTTCCGGACGGTGTTCGCGGTGAGCTCGAACGACATCGCCCCTGCGTCGTCGACGGCGGCGCCGCCGCTTCCGGACAGCGCGCCTTCGGTGGTGCCGCGGACTGTGTCGGCGAACGTGGGCGAGTACGCCCACACCAGGTTCTTCGACGCCGGGACCGGGGTGTTGGGGCCGGGCGCGGTGGAGTAGTTCAGCGGAACCATCTGTTCCTGCGCCGCGTTGACCGCGTTCGCGGCACCGAAAGTGTAGATGCCCCAGCGGCCGTTCGCGGGCAGTTCCTTCGGCGTCGCCAGGGTGATGCGCGCGGTGAATGCGCCCGATCGACTCAGCTCCACCCACTGCTGCCGAACGGTGCGGCGCATGTCGAACGGCACGTCGGGAACACGGTTCAAGGCATCTTGCGAGAGCACCCACTTGGTCTGGGCGCGGACGGTGGTGCGCGCCGATTCGGGCGCTCCCGTCGACGGCTTCCAGTGCGGGGAGAAGGCGCCGAACGTCACGAACGTGCCGTGCGGAACACCGGGCGGCACCGGAACCGGCAGCCCGCCCGTGGTGTTCGCGGCCGGATCGAAGCCGGTGCCCTTGACGACGACGGTGTCGCCGGGATGCAGTTGCGTGGCGCCGACCGGGGTGCCGCCGTCGGCCAGGTACACCGCGATCGCGGGTTTCCAGGTCTTGGCCGGTGCCGGCGCGGCACTGACAGCGGTCAGCGAGACGGCCGTCAGTCCGGCGACGAGGACCACGATCAGGCGCAACAGCTTACTCATAAGCCGAGCCTAACCTACGGCTCCGATCGGGCGAAGGCGGGAGGTCGTGCCGATTTCTTCAAGAATTCCGTGGTCCGCCTCCCGATACTGGAGTCATGACTGAGAGAAAAGACATCAACATCTGGGCAGGCATCACCAGTGACGACCCACTCGCACTGCGAGCCTGGCTCGAACAACTCGGCTTCCTCCCGGGAATCCTCGTCGAGGGCGACCGCGACGGTGAGGTGATGCACTCGGAGATGCTGTGGCCCGATGGCGGTCGCGTCATGGTTCATTCCGCGAGCAAAGCCGACAACACGTTCAGCCGACCCGTCGGCTCCGGCAACCTGTACGTCGTCGTCACCGATCCCGACGCCGTATACGCCCGAGCGCAGGCCCTCGACGCAACCCTTGTCCGCGAGATGGAAGACGCCGATTATGGATCACGAGGCTTCTCCATCGCCGATCGGGAGGGCAACCTATGGAGCTTCGGAACGTACGCGGGCTGACTGGCGTCGACATCACCCCGTACGACATCTCGGGCGGCAGCCCCGGACGGCACCTCGGGCTGCCGTCGGCCACCGCCACCCTGATCATCGACCTCGCCGACGGACTGGTCCTCGGCACCGAGAACCGCAGTGGCACAGACACGTACCGGTGCGTTCTCGCGGGCATGCATCTGCGACCTGTCACGATCCACCACGACGGCAGCCAAGTGGGGGTGCAAGTGTCCTTCTCCCCGACTGCCGTCCGCACCGTCTTCGGCGTGCCTGCCGGAGAACTGATGCACGACGCGACCGAACTGTCCCAGCTCGACGCCCCGTTCGCCCGCCGACTGCACGAGCGGTTGGCGCAGGCACGCCGGCAGGATCGCGCCGCGGTCTGCGCCGCCGCACTCACCGACATCGCGGCCGACGACAGCCCCGTCGGCGACGCATTCGCCGCGTGGGACTACCTGGCACGTCGCCGCGGCAAGGCGACCATCGCCGACCTCGTCGAACAATCCGGGTGGTCCGCGCGGCATCTCACGACACTGTTCACCGCCGAGTTCGGCGTCGGACCCAAGCAAGCGGCGCGACTCATGCGATTCGACGCGGCACGCGCCGCCTTGGCCGCAGGCACACCCGCCGTCGACGTGGCCATCGGGTGCGGCTACGCCGACCAGTCGCACATGTCACGAGAGTTCACCGACCTGACCGGCCACCCACCACGCGCATTGCAGAAGCTCCGCGCAGCGGAGTTCGCGTGATTCGATGACACGGTCGCGGGATGGACCACACCGAGCGACTGGTGAACCGCGCCCGCTCGCTCACTCCACTCGATTCCCGTCGGCGTCCCAGTGCTCGGCGACCATCTTGCTCGGCGGGACACGCGGCGGCTCGCCCGGCATCTTCGGGTAGTTCGGCGGATACACCAGATCGCCGAGTCCATTCGCCTCGTCACGCTCCACCATCTCCAACAGCGCTTCCAGGCCCGCTCGGTGCTGATCGATGTCGGCCCACGGATCGCCTCGCCGCTCGACGAGCCCGGGCACCGTCGCGATCGTCAGATCGTCCGGGTCGACGTCGACGAGCTCCTCCCAGGTCACCGGCGTGGAGACCCGCGCACGCGCCGACTTGCGCGCCGAGTACGGCGACGCCATCGACCGATCTCGGGCGTTCTGGTTGTAGTCGATGAAGATCCGGTCGCCGCGTTCCTCCTTCCACCACGAGGTGGTCACCGCATCCGGGGCGCGCCGCTCCAACTCACGGCCGAGCGCGATCACCGCCCGCCGGGTGGCGATGAAATCCCACTCCGGCCGAATCGGCACAAAGACATGCACCCCACGACTCCCCGACGTCTTCGCGAAACCCGTCATGCCGATCTCGTCGAGGAACGGCTTGAGGAGATCCAGTGCGACGCGGCGGACATCGTCGAACGACTTCCCCTCCGGCGGATCCAAATCGATCCGCAACTGCTCCGGATGGTCGTTGTCGGTCTCCAGACCGTTGGTTTCACCCGCGAGCGTCGGCCAGGTGTGAAACGTGAAGGTCCCGAGATTGGCAGCCCACACCACGTCGGCGGGAATCCGCGGGCAGAACGCCTGCCCCGACCGCTTCGAGGGGAAGACGATCTTCGTCGACTGCACATGATCGGGGTGATACTTCGGCAGATGCTTCTGATAGATCTGCTCACCCTCGGCCCCGTCCGGAAAGCGCTGCAGAAACGTCGGGCGCCCCGCGAGCGCCTGCATCAGCGGCCCTGCCAACGCCATCGTCCGGTAGTAGTCAACGAGATCGCCCTTACGCCCGCCGTTCTCGCCGAGTTCGGGGAAGTAGATCTTGTCCGGGTTGCTGAGCTTGCACTCCACGCCGTCGACGTCGAGCATCACCGGCTTGGGCTTAGGAGGCATCGTCGGCCTCTCCCGTCTCGAGAACGTCGTACACATCGTAGGTCAGCGGTACGTCGAGCTGGTCGTAGCCGCAGCTCTCGGGATCACGGTCCGGCCGCCAGCGCACGAACTTCACGGTGTGCCGGAACCGGCTGCTCTCCATCTGGTCGTACGCGAACTCCGCGACGAGCTCGGGCCGGATCGGGATCCATTCCGCGCTGCCGGCACTTCGCCACCGACTCACCCCACCCTGCGCCACGGTGTCGGGGTCGAGGCGCATCGGCTCGAACATCTCCTGCAACTCGATCCGCTTCTTATCGGCGAACGCACTCGATCCACCGACCATTCGCAGCTCGCCGTCGGCGTACAGACCGAGCAGCATGGACCCGAGGCCGGTCCCCGACTTGTGCACGCGGTAGCCGATCACCACGCAGTCCGCCGTCCGCTTGTGCTTGATCTTCACCATCTCCCGCTTGCCGGGGACATAGTGGCCGTCGAGCCGTTTCCCGACGACGCCGTCGAGTCCGGCCCCCTCGAACTCGGTGAACCAGGCGACGGCCTGCTCCGCGTCTTGCGTGACCCGACTGACCTGAATCCGCGGATCGTCGACGCCCGCGGCCGCCTCGACCAACGCGCGGCGACGCACGTCGAACGTCTCGCCGGTCAGATCCAGCGTGCCCGTCGCGAGCGCATCGAAGCCGATGAAGACCGCAGGCGTCTCCGCTGCCAGCTTCGCGATGCGCGACGCCGCCGGATGGATGCGCTGCGACAGCGAGTCCCAGTCCAGCCGATTCACACCGGCGACCGGCCTCGCGACCGCCACCTCACCGTCGAGGACCACGCGGTCCGGCAACGATGTACGCGCCGCATCGACCAACTCGGGGAAGTAGCGCGCCAGATCCTTGCCACCGCGCGACGCCATCACGACCTCGTCGCCGTCGCGAAAGATCAACGCCCGGAAGCCGTCCCATTTCGGCTCGTACGACCACACCGGCCCGTCCGCGGGTTGGTCCGGCACAACGGTGACTGCCTTGGCGAGCATCGGCTGCACGGGCGGATTCACGGGGAGGTCCACCCGTTCATCGTTCCCGACCAGCCGCGGGATGGCAACGACCCCGGCGATCACGCGCTCCCGGAGAGCACCACAACTCCCGATGACAGCCGCCGACAGCAGCGACCCGGCTCACGCCGAGGCGGCGTCGGCCTGACCGGAGGCGTCCAACGACTTTCGCACGAAGCCGGTGGCGATCCGGACCGCGTTCTTGCCCTGCCGCGAGCCGGTTGCGGCAGCGGGGAAGGCGTGGATCTGCCCCGCATACAGGTGAATCTCGTTGGGGACGCCGAATCGATCGAGAGCGGCGCTCAGGTCCCGAGCGTCCTTCTCCAGAGCTTCGTCCGCGGCGCAGACGAGGATCGCGGGCGGGAAGTGCTGGGCGACGACGTCCGCAGTGGCGTCGAGTGCGCCGTCGAGCGGTTCGGGACCCCGGTCGTAGAACGGACGAAGCTCTTCCAGCCGTTCCACCGGGAGCATGGCGTCGTGCCTGCTGGAACGCTCCGCGTCCGGCGCGAGGTTCAGCAGCGGCGAGAAACCGATGTAGGCGTCCGGCCCGGCGATGCCGTCCCGGGCGGCGTAGTCGACGATCTTCGCGGCCAGGTATCCGCCGGCCGAATCGCCTGCGACGACGACCGTGTCGACATCGTCTGCCGCGCGGAGTTCGCGGTACACGGCGTAGGCATCGTGGATCGAGGTGCCGACGCCTGCCTGCGGGCACTGGCGGTAGTCGACGTTCACCAGCGGGGCGCGCAGATCCCGGGCCACCTCACTCGCCACCGCGCGATGCGTGTTGAGTCCGCAGGCGATGAAGGCCCCGCCGTGCAGGTACAGCACCACCGTGCGCGGGTCGTCGATCAGCGTCGGCGTGATCCGCTCGACGGGAGCGTCGGCGATCACCGACTTCTCGATCGTCACTCCGCGGATCGTTCGGCGGTCGCGGCCCGCCCACTCGTCGAACATCGCGAGCCTGCGCAGCAGCCCCTCCGAGATCGGGATGAAGCGCAGCAGAGTCTTGACGATCAGCCTGCAGAACCACAGGAGGACGAAGGATCGCGCGTCTCGCTCATCGTGATTGATCACCGACATTCCGTCATCGTGCACCACCGGCACCGGGTGCCGTCGACCGCCCCCACCCCGTCCCCTTCGCCGTCTCGGCGAGCGCAGGCACCGTCCGGTGCGGCAGCGGGGTGGTCAGGGTGAGCCAGGTGGTGGAGTGAATGACCCCGGGGAAGCCGACGATCCCCTCGATCAGCGTGAGCAACTCGGGCTGCGTCGCCGTCGCTACCCGAACCAGCAGATCCTCTCGACCAGTGAGGGTGTGCACTTCGATGACCTGCGGAATCTCGGTGACCGCCTCGGCGATGGTCCGCAGCGATCCCTGCTCGGTCTCCAAGGCGACGAAGGCCTGGACCACCAGGCCCGCCTCGGCGAGGTCGATCTGCGGTCGGTAGCCCGAGATCAATCCGCCGTCCTCGAGTCGGCGAATCCGCGACTGCACGGTGTTGCGAGAGATCCCGAGCGTCGACGCCAGCCCGGCCACCCCCTGCCGCGCATCACGCTCCAACAGTGTCAACAACTCCACGTCCAACTCGTCGATGCTGAGCATTTCCGTCACCCCACAGAGAGATCCACGTCACTTACTGATCAGATTGATCAGTTGCAGAGCGTTCAATTGACCACCTTGCAACCCACAGCCACCATTTAACCATCAGCACCCGGTGATCAGCCTCACACCGCGAGATGACAGATTGGTGGACCACATGACCTCCGTCGCCGACCCGCAGGCGCAGAAGTTCGACCTGACTGACAAGTACCGCCCTGACTCCGGCCCCGTTCTGCTGACCGGCGTGCAGGCCGTCGCCCGCATGCTGGTGGAGAACCACGAACGCGAGCGACGCATCGGCCGCAACGTCGCGTCGTTCGTCTCGGGGTACCAGGGCAGCCCGCTCGCCGCCGTCGACAAGGTCTTCGGCGAGGTTCCCGATCTCGCCGCCCATGCCATCACCTTCGTTCCCGGCCTCAACGAGGAGCTCGGCGCGACGTCGGTCTGGGGCAGCCAGCAGGAACTCCCGAAGGGCGCGCGGACGCACGACGGCGTCGTCGGCGTCTGGTACGGCAAGGGCCCCGGTCTGGACCGCGCCAGCGACGCCTTCCGTCACGCCGCCATGTACGGCGCGCACCCGAAGGGCGGCGCGCTGGCCCTGGTCGGCGACGACCCCGCCGCGAAGTCGTCCACCGTGCCCGCTGCCAGCGAGCGCTCGCTCGCCGCATTGTCGATGCCGGTCTTGTTCCCGCGCAATGCCGAGGAAGTCATCGCCTTCGGCATCTTCGGCATCGAATTGTCCCGCGCATCGGGCACGTGGCCGGCGATGAAGCTGGTCGCCGACGTGTGCGACGGCCTGTGGACCCTGAACCGTGACTTCACCGACGTCCGCGTCGAGGTCCCCGCCCTCGAGTGGGAGGGCCGCCCGTGGACCTACCGCCAGCGAGTGATGGCCGCCCCGCCGGACAGCGTCCTCGCCGAGGCCGATCTCTACGGTCCGCGGTGGGAGATGGTGCAGCAGATGACCGCGCTCAGCGAGGTCGACGCCATCGAGGTGAACCCCGACGACGCGTGGCTCGGCATCGTCGCCGTCGGTACCGCCTACGACTCACTGCGCCAGAGTCTCTCGGAACTCGGCCTGCACGACGACGACCTGCTCCGCGCAGGCATCCGCATTCTGCGGGTCGGGATGCCGTATCCCCTCGGTGCCGAGAAGGTGCGA
Source organism: Gordonia hydrophobica NBRC 16057 (assembly GCF_001592365.1). Lineage (GTDB taxonomy): Bacteria > Actinomycetota > Actinomycetes > Mycobacteriales > Mycobacteriaceae > Gordonia > Gordonia hydrophobica. The sequence continues at coordinate 56,162 of NZ_BCWU01000013.1, read as the reverse complement.
CGACTGGCCGACGGCGTCGAGACGGTCCTGGTGATCGAGGACAAGACCTCGTTCGTGGAATCGCAGGTGGTGGATGTGCTGTACGGCACCGCGAACGCTCCGCGCATCCTCGGGAAGCGCGACGAGCAGCGCCGACCGCTGGTCCCCGCCGACGGCGAGCTGACCGCCGCACGGCTGCTGCGCACCCTGCGCCACGTCCTCGAGGGTCGCGTCGCCGTCGCCATCCCGAAGCCGCCGCCCCCGGCCATCACCCTCCTCGAGACCAAGCGCACCGCCTACTTCTGCTCGGGCTGCCCGCACAACCGATCCACGGCGGTCCCGGACGGCTCCCTCGCCGGCGGCGGCATCGGCTGTCACACGCTCGTCACCATGAGTTCGCGCACCGACTCCCAAGTCACCGGCCTCACCCAGATGGGCGGGGAAGGCGCGCAGTGGATCGGCCAGGCGCCCTACACCGACGTCAAGCACATCTTCCAGAACGTCGGAGACGGCACCTACTTTCACTCCGGTCAGCTGGCCGTCCAGGCGTGCGTGGCCGCGGGTGTCAACATCACCTACAAGATCCTGTTCAACGCCGCCGTCGCCATGACCGGCGCGCAGGACGCCGAGGGCGGGCTCACCGTCCCGCAGCTGACGCACAAGCTGGCCGCCGAGGGCGTCGCCCGGATCATCGTCTGCGCCGAGGAGCCCGAGCGGCACCCGAAGGGTTCGCTGGCCGATGGCGTCCTGCTCTGGGACCGCGACCGCCTCGACGAGGCCCAGCGCCTGCTGCGCGACATCGAGGGCGTCACCGTGCTCATCTACGACCAGCAGTGCGCGGCCGAGGCACGCCGCAAGCGCAAGCGCGGCACCCTGCCGACCCGTCGCACCCGCGTCATCATCAACGAAGCCGCGTGTGAGGGATGCGGGGACTGCGGTGTGAAGTCGAACTGTCTGTCGGTCCAGCCCGTCGAGACCGAGTTCGGCCGCAAGACCCGCATCGACCAGACCAGCTGCAACACCGACTACACCTGCCTGGACGGCGACTGCCCCGCGTTCGTCACCGTGGAACTCCCCGAGGAGGGCGCGCAGTTGCCGAAGAAGGAGGCCCCGAAGGCTCCCCTCGTCGACGACCCCGAGTTCGCCGCGCTGACCGACACCCACAACATCTTCCTCGCGGGCATCGGCGGCACCGGCATCGTCACCGTCAACCAGGTGCTCGGCACCGCCGCACTCCGCGCCGGCCTGCACGTGGAGGGCCTCGACCAGACCGGTCTGAGCCAGAAGGCCGGCCCGGTCACCTCACACCTGCGGTTGACCGCCGACTCCTCCCTGGCGGCGGGGTCGAACCGAGTCAGCCCCACGGGAGCCGACTGCGTCCTCGCCTTCGATCTGCTCACGGCCGCCGACGGCAAGCATGTCGGCGTCGCCGACCCGGAGCGCACCGTCACCGTGGCCTCCACCAGCCGCACCGCGACCGGCGAGATGGTCTACGACCGCAACGTCGCCTACCCGGCGGACGCCGACCTCCTCAGTCGCGTGGGTGCGCGCGCCCGACAGCTGGTGTCGTTCGACGCCGCCGCGGCCGCAGACGCTCTCTTCGGCCACACAGCCACCGCCAACTTCCTCCTGGTCGGCGCCGCATTCCAGAGCGGGGCGCTGCCGATCCCGGCGGCGTCGATCGAAGAGGCGATCGCGCTCAACGGCGTGGCGGTCACCGCCAATCAGGAGGCGTTCCGGTGGGGCCGCGTCGCGGTCGCCGATCCGACCGCGTTCGCGGCGGCCACGGTCTCGTCCACCATCGCCACCCGCAGCGACTCCGAGGTCCCGACGCATCTGTTCGTCGGCAGTCCGCTGGTCGGCACGGTCCGCGATCTCGTGGAGCGGCGTGCCGCACAACTGATGGCACACTCGGGTGAGCGCGCCGCTGCCGCGTACGTCCGCGACATCGAGCGGGTGTGGCGCCGCGAGCGCGCCGTCACCGACAGCACCGAACTGTCCGAGGCCGTCGCGGAGAACCTGCACCGCCTGACCGCCTACAAGGACGAGTACGAGGTCGCGCGCATGCTGACCGACACGGCGTTCCTCGACTCGGTGGCCGCCGAGGTACCGGGCGCGTCGAATCTCACCTACCAGCTGCACCCGCCGGTGCTGCGAGCGATGGGACGGGAGAAGAAGATCGGCTTCGGACCCCGCTCGCACGTCGCCCTCCGGGTCCTCGCCAAGGGCAAGTTCCTGCGCGGCACCGCATTCGACCCGTTCGGTCGCGCCGAGGTCCGCAAGATCGAACGCCGACTGCTCGCCCACTACCGCGAGCTGATCGACGGCCTGCTCAACGACCTCGGCGACGCCGGCTACGCCCGGTCGGTCGAGGTGGCGAGCGCCCCCGAGCTGGTGGTCGGCTACGAGGACGTGAAACTCCGCAACATCGACCGCTACCGCGCCCGCCTCGGCGAGCTCGGCATCGACACCACCCCCATCCGCTGACTCGATCCCCGTTCTCGACACCCAGTCACTGCGTTCGCGGGCACTCGATCAGCCCGGCCACGCTCACCGAAGGAGGAATCCCATGACCATCGCAGACACCACCGGCATCGCCGCCGATCTCACCAGCGTCTTCTCACACCCCGACATGACGATCGACCCGCCGCACGAGCAGGTGGTGTTCTGCCGCGACGCCGACACCGGGCTCCGCGCGATCATCGCCATCCACAACACCACCCTCGGTCCGGCGCTCGGCGGCACCCGGTTCTACCCGTATGCGGCCGAGGCGGACGCCCTCGGTGACGTCCTGCGCCTCTCCCGCGGGATGACCTTCAAATCGGCGGCGGCCGGTCTGGATCTGGGCGGCGGCAAGGCCGTCATCATCGGCGACCCCGCCGTCGACAAGACCCCCGAACTGCTCCGCGCGTACGGCCGCTTCGTCGACACCCTCGGCGGTCGGTACATCACCGCGGGCGACGTCGGCACCACCTCCGAGGACATGGATCTGATCGGCGAGGGCACCGCGTACGTCGCCTCGAAGACCGTCGCCAACGGTGGGTGCGGCGACACCGCGCCGATGACGGCGTTGGGCGTCTTCAGCTCGCTGCTCGCCGCCGCCGAACGCGTCTGGGGTACCGCCGATCTGTCCGGCCGCGTGGTCGGCGTCGAAGGGGTCGGGAAGGTCGGCACGCAATTGACCGCACTGCTCCTGGCCGCGGGCGCCACCGTGCTGGCCGCCGATCCGTACGCTCGGGCCCGCGACGCCTTCGCCGCACGCTTCCCGCAGGCGACGATCGTCGACGATGTGCGCTGCGCGCCGCTCGACGTCTACGCCCCGTGCGCGATGGGCGGCACCGTCAGCGACGCCCTCGCACGCGAGACCGCCGCAGCGATCATCTGCGGCGCCGCCAACAACCAGCTCGTGACGCCCGACGTCGAGCACGTCCTGGGTGCCCGCGGCGTGGTCTGGGTTCCGGACTACATCGCCAACGCGGGCGGCGTGATCCAGGCCTTCAGCGAACAGCAGGACTGGACCGCCACGCAGTTGACGGCCAAGGTCGAGGCGCTGCGCGAACGCGCGGGTCATGTCCTGGAGACGGCCGCGTCGAAGAGCATCACCGCGGGCGACGCCGCCCGGTTGATCGTCGCCGAGCGCCTCGCATCGGCGCGCTGACCTCGTCTTCCTGCGGCCGCGGCAGACGCCGCCACGACATGCGCCGGGGCATTCACAGAGCCCTCCTGCCGCGGCCACTCCGGCGTAACTGTGCTGACACCCTCAGCTCCTATCTTCGCCTCTCATGGCCACCGCTCCCCGAGACGTCTCTCCGCTCTCCCGCAGGCACTTCCTCGGCCTCGCCGCCGGTGCCGCCGGGACGGCGGGCGCCGTGACGCTGCTGCCGCCGTCGCTGCTGTCGGCCGTGTCGCAGGGACGCCCGGCGAGCGGTCTGCGCGACGTGGAGCACGTGGTGATCCTGATGCAGGAGAACCGCTCGTTCGACCACTACTTCGGCACTCTGCGCGGGGTCCGCGGGTTCGCCGACAACTCGGCGAAGCCGGGTGTGTTCAACCAGGACGGCATCCATCCGTACCGGGTTCGGGACGCCGCGAACCGGGGCGATCTCTCGGTCGAGTACATCGCATCCCTCCCCCACTCGTGGCCCGACGGGCACGAGGCGTTGAACGACGGGCGGTGCGATCGCTGGATCGACGCCAAGGGCCCGGCCGCGATGGCCTGCTACGACCGCAGCGACATCGCCTTCCAGTTCGCGCTCGCCGAGACGTTCACCGTGTGCGACGGCTACTTCGCGTCGAGCCCCACCTCCACGTGCCCCAACCGCAACTATCTGTTCTCCGGGACCAGCGGCTTCGAGCCGACCGGGCCGCGGGTCGTCGGCAACGACGCCTACGACTCCGCCCACCCCGGCTTCGCCTGGACCAGCTATGCGGAGAGCCTGCAGGACGCGGGCGTCAGCTGGCGCGTCTATCAGGAATGGGACAACTACACCGACAACAACCTCGACTTCTTCGCGCGCTTCCGAACCATCGGGTCGACGGTCCTGACGATGGCGAACCAGCCCGGCACCGATCTGACCGGGTTCTACGAGAAGCTGCTCCGGCGCGGACAGGTCGACGCCGGTCGCTACCGCACCAACGTCTGGCAGCAGCGCGCGGCCGCGGAAGTCCATGCGGCGGCCCAGAACCTGCCCGTGCACGAGCGGAGCCTGTATCGGCGCGGCCTCTACCGCAGCGAACCCGGCACCCTGGTCTCGCGGTTCCGCGACGACGTCGAGAACAATCGGCTCCCCACCGTCTCGTGGATCGTGGCCTCCGCCGCCGATTCCGAGCATCCGTCGGCGTCGTCGCCCGTCCAGTCCTCGACGCTGACCTATCGGTTGCTGGACGCGCTCGCCGCCAACCCGCGAGTGTGGGCCAAGACCGCGGTCCTGCTGAACTACGACGAGTTCGACGGCTACTTCGATCACGTGGTGCCGCCGCTGCCGCCGCGTGGTGAGCCCGACGAGTGGTGGGACGACAAACCGATGGGCCTGGGATTCCGCGTCCCGATGACGATCGTCTCGCCGTGGACCGTCGGCGGACACGTCTCGTCCGAGGTCTTCGACCACACGTCCGTGGTCCGCTTCCTGGAGCGCGTGACCGGCGTCCGCTGTCCCAACATCTCCCGTTGGCGTCGCCGAGTGTGCGGGGATCTGGTGTCGGCCTTCGACTTCAACCGTTCCGACGGCCTCCGTCTGCCGGCTCAGCCGGGTCCGGCGCCGTCGTTCGACGAGCGCTGGACCGCCCAGCCGGGCGGCCCGTTTCCGGAGCAGGAGACCGGCTCCGCGGTGGCACTGCCCACGCCGTACCGACTCTCCGCGCACGTCGCGGCCGGCGTCCTGAACCTGGTCAACGAGGGGTCCCGAGCCGCGGTCTTCGCCGTCTTCTACGACGGCCGCGCCGAGCACTACACCGTCACCGACAGAACGAAGGTTCGGCTGCCGCGGACCACCTCCCACGTCGTCGTGACCGGTCCCGACCGGTTCTTGCGTGACCTCACGTTCGCGCCCGAGGGATCCAGCGCCCGCCTGGTGCTCGACCATTCTGCGCGCACGGTCGTGCTGAACGGCGTCGACATCACGGCCACGGCGGTGCGGGACGGCTGGTACGAGGTGACCGTTGCCGAGCCCGCCGGGCGTCAGTACTTCACCGGTCGATTGGAGAACGGGCGGCCGACTCGAAGCAGCCCGGTGCGCCGCGCACGGTGATCGTGTCCGGGACGGCGTGAATCGACTGTTGACCCGTCGAATCGGCGGCCTTATAGTCCATATGGACTATATGACATGGAGTATTTGATGCCGACTAATTCGCTGCGTCTGACGCCGCTCGGCGTGATGGTGCTCGCCCTCCTGAGGGAGGGCGACATGCATCCCTACGAGATGTCGCGACTGCTGCGGAAACGGCGCGACGACCGCATGGTCTCGATCACCAACGGGACCCTCTATCACACCGTCGGCCGGCTTCACGAGCAGAAACTGGTCGACGAGGTGGGCGTCGACCGCGACGGGAACCGTCCAGAACGCACCACGTACACGCTGACCGACGCCGGCCGCGACGCCGTCGTCGACTGGGTCCGCACCCAACTCCCGCTCGACACTCATCCCGCACAGTTCCGCATCGCCCTCGCCGAGGCGCACAACCTGGATCGGGACGAGGTGACCGAACTCCTCACCCGGCGTCGCACCGCCCTGGCCGCCGACCTCGACCGGCACCGCGACGGCCTCGCCGACGCGCTCGAACGCGGCGTGCCCGAGCAGTTTCTCATCGAAGTGGACCGACAGAGCCACCTCATCGCCACCGACCTGCACTGGATCGACGCCCTGCTGGATCGGTTGGCCGATCCGGACTTCGTCTGGGGTGTCTCCGACGCACCACCGACCGCCCACCGCACCGACGACCCGACGGGTACTCGCTCATGACCTCCGACTCCTCCGCGCCCCCGACCGGAGCGCCCGAACTCCCCAAGAACCCCTGGCCCGCCCTTTGGGCGCTGGTCATCGGCTTCTTCATGGTCCTCGTCGACACGACGATCGTGTCGGTCGCCAACCCCGCCATCAAGTCCGCGCTCGATCCCGACACCAACAACCTCGACAACGTGGTCTGGGTGACGAGCGCGTACCTGCTGACCTATGCGGTACCGCTGCTCATCACCGGCCGCCTCGGCGACCGGTTCGGTCCACGCACCATGTACCTGATCGGCATCACGGTCTTCACCCTCGCCTCACTGGGCTGCGGGCTCTCGAACTCCCTGGTCATGCTCGTCGCCTTCCGCGCGGTGCAGGGCCTCGGCGCCGCACTCGTCACCCCGCAGACGATGGCTGTCATCACCCGAACCTTCCCCGCCCACCAGCGCGGCGCCGCCATGGGACTGTGGGGGTCGGTCGCCGGCGTGGCGATGCTGGTCGGTCCGCTCGCGGGCGGCCTGCTCGTCGATCACGCGGGCTGGGAATGGATCTTCATCATCAACGTGCCGGTCGGCGTCATCGGCTTCGTCGCCGCCTGGCGACTGGTCCCGCGGCTGGAGACTCACCCGCACCGATTCGACATGGTCGGAGTCGCCATGAGCACGGTCGCGATGTTCCTCCTCGTCTTCGGTCTGCAGGAGGGCGAGAAGTACGACTGGTCCACCTGGGTGTGGGCGATGGTGGTCGGCGGCGTCGCCGTCATGGCGTTCTTCCTCTGGCAGCAGTCGCGGACCACCAGCGAACCGCTGGTCCCGCTGGAACTGTTCCGCGATCGGAACTTCTCCCTCTCCAACGCGGGGATCGCCGTCGTCGGTTTCGCCGTCACCAGCATGACCCTGCCGATGATGTTCTTCATTCAAGTGGCGCGGGGGCTCACGCCCACCGAGTCCGCACTCCTGTTGATCCCGATGGCGGTCCTCGCCGGCGTCCTGGCGCCCCTCGCGGGCAAACTGCTGGACCGCACCGATCCGCGCTACCTCCTGGTCCCCGGGCTGGGGCTCTACAGCGCCACGCTGTTCTGGTACGCGTCGATGACGAACGCCGACACACCGATCTGGATGTTCCTGCTTCCGGCCGCACTCATGGGCATCGCGAACGCAGGAATGTGGGGGCCGTTGGCCACGACCGCGACCCGCAACCTGCCCCCGCGACAGGCCGGCGCCGGGGCAGGCATCTACAACACGACGCGCCAGATCGGCTCCGTCCTCGGATCCGCGGCGATCGCCGCAGCCATGCAGTCCCGGCTCGAGGCCAACATGCCCGCGGGAAGCGGCAGCACCGACGCCGTCGGCACGGGGACTCTCCCGTCGTTCCTGGTGGATCCGTTCTCCACGGCGATGGCGCAGTCGTTGCTGCTGCCCGCCGCCGTCATGCTCGTCGGCGTGATCGCAGTCATGTTCATGGTGCGCCCCGAAAGCACCCGACGCGGCTACCGGCCCGCCGACCAGAAGCCTGCCGACACTACCGTGTAGGGCATGCCTCCGCTGCCTGGTTCCGGTCGCTTCGCGCCGTCGCCCTCGGGCGATCTGCACATCGGGAACCTCCGCACCGCGGTCCTCGCCCGGCTGTTCGCCACGGCGACGGACCGCGGTTTCGTGATGCGGATGGAAGATCTCGATCGCGTGCAGCCCGGAGCGGACGTCCGCCAACTCGCCGATCTGCGCGCCCTCGGTCTCACCTGGGACGAGCCGGTCCACTACCAGTCCCGTCGTCGCGACGCCTACCGCTCGGTGATCGACGAGATGGTCAGCGCAGGAACCACGTTCGAGTGTTTCTGCACCCGCCGCGAGATCCTCGAGGCGCCCAGCGCTCCACACGCCCCGCAGGGTGCGTATCCGGGAACCTGTCGCGAATTGACCGCGGCGCAGCGGGCACGCCGTCACACCGAACGGCCGGCCGCGATCAGGCTGCGGGCGGACGTCGCGTCGTTCACCGTGCACGACCGACTCCACGGTGAGTTCACCGGCGACGTCGACGACTTCGTCCTCGTCCGGAACGACGGCACGCCCGCGTACAACCTGGCGGTGGTGGTCGACGACGCCGCCGCAGGCATCGACCAGGTGGTCCGCGGCGACGACCTGCTGACCTCGGCCCCGCGACAGGCCTATCTCGCGACCCTGCTCGGGCACCGCCCGCCGGAGTACGCGCATGTCCCGATGGTGCTCAATCGCGACGGTGCGCGCCTGGCCAAACGTGACGGCGCCGTGACGATGGCCGACCTCGCTGCGCAGGGCGTCGACGCCGGCGGCGTGCTGTCGGTGATCGCGGCGTCGCTGGGACTGGCGGCGGAGGGCGAGCGCGTGACGATGCCCGTCCTGCAGGAGCGGTTCAGCCCGGAACGGCTGCCGAGGGAGCCGTGGATCTTCGTGCCCCGCCCCGCCTCGGTCAAGCGTTGATGTCTGACGGGTGCGTCGCCAGTGCCGTGACCTCGCAGGTCATCCACTTGAACAGCGGGAGGCCCCACAGGATCTCGTGCAGGCGTTCGTTGTCGGCGACGTCGAAGATCGAGATGTTCGAGTACTCCCCGACACAGCGCCAGATGTGCGGCCACTCCCCGCCGCGCTGGATCTCCTGGCTGTAGGCCTTCTCGCGGGCGATGGTGTCCGCGACGAGCTGCGGGTCGAGGCCGTCGGGAATCGCGACGTCCATGCGTACGGCGTACAGGGGCATTGTCTGCTGACCAGCCTTTCGGTTCAGTTGTCGGTGCGATAGTGCGCGAGCTTGTCCGGATCGACGGTGACGCCGAGGCCCGGGCCGGTGCGCGCGGTGAGGTGACCGTCGATGATCTCGAGCGGCTCGGTGAGCAGATCGTCGGACATGTCCAAGAAGTTCGAGAGCTCTCCGGCACGGCTGCTCGTGGCCTCGTGCGCGGCGCCGAACGCCACGGTGCAGGCGGTCCCGAGTTGGCCGTCGATCTGATTGCCCATCACCACTTCCACGCCCAGTCCGGTCGCCAGGTGCAAAATCTCCTTCGACCCGCTGAAGCCGGTCCGTGCCGTCTTGATGGAGATCGCCGTCGCCGAACCGCCGAGCAGCTCGCGCGTCACCTCGGCGGGTGTCGACACCGATTCGTCGGCGACGAACGGAACCGAACAGCGGTTCACCAGCCAGCGGCGGCCGAGGACGTCGTCGGCCGGACAGAGTTCCTCGGCCAGCGTCAGGCCGACGTCGGAGAGTTGTTCCAGTGCTCGCGCCGACTCCGACGGCGTCCATCCCCGATTGCCGTCGACGTACAGTTCAGCCTTGTCGCCGAGGGTCTGTCGCAGGGCACGGACCACCTCGACGTCGGCGTCGATCGGGCGGCGTCCCACCTTCACCTTGAACGTGGTGATGCCGTAGACGTCGCGCATCCGGTTGGCCTCGGTGACCATCGCCTCGGGAGTGTCGAAGCCGAGCATGTGGCTCACCCGCAGCGTGTCGGTGAAGCCGCCGAGCAGGCGATGCACCGGCATCGACCAGGCTTGCCCGAGCACGTCCCACAACGCCATGTCGATCGCCGCCTTCGCAACGGGGTTCCCGACGGTGCGGTGGAGTCGCTGACGAATCAGGTCGCGACGGTCGGCGTCGACTCCCACGATCTGCGGGGCGAACAGCGACTCGACCACCGCGATCACCCCGGCCTGCGTCTCACCGTAGGTGAACGGCCGCGGCGGGGCGTCGGCGACACCGACCAGCCCGCCCCGGGTGCGAACACGAATCAACACGTGCTCGGCATGAGTCACTTCACCCGACGCGAAGCGCAGCGGCTTTCGGTACGGGATGGAGTACGGGATCGCCTCGACGGAGGCGATTTCCAGATCAGTCATGAACTCGGCTCACTACTTTTCCGGGTCGAGGACGAAGTCGTAGTCCGCGATGAAGCCGTCGGCGTCCGGGTTCTCCCGCGGGTCGAGCATCAACTCCGGCTTGACCGCGGACGCGATGTCGTCGTCGTTGTGCGGGTCGCCGGGGAAGTACAGCTGCGCGGTGATCAGCTCGTGGCCCGGGGCCGAGATCTTGAAGTGCAGGTGGGCGGGACGCCAGGCGTGCCAACCCGCGGCGGAGATCAGCTGACCGCACGCGCCCTCGGTCGGGATCTGGTAGGGCGCCGGACGCATGGTGTGGATCTCGAAGCGGCCCTGGTCGTCGGCGATCCAGGTGCCGCGCAGATTCCACTCGGGCAGTCCCGGCGCGAACTGGGAGTAGAAGCCCAGGTCGTCGGCATGCCACATCTCCAGGCGTGCGCCGCCCAGCGGACGGCCGTCGACGGCGCGCACCTGACCTTGGAAGACCAGCGGGGTGCCCGGCTCACCGTCGCGCATGGGGATGGTGCCGTTCCACGGCAGTTCCGGCGCATTCGGAATGTAGTACGGGCCCTCGATGGTGCCCTTGCTGCCCTCGCGGTGCTCGCTGGCGACCTCCTCCACCGAGTGCTCCAACCACACGTCGAGGAACAGCGGCCATTCGCCGTCCTCGCCGACCTTGATCAGCCACGCCTTGAGAGCGTTGTACTCGTCGTAGCTGACTTTCTCCTCGAGCACGATGTCGTTGAGCGACTTGACGACCTTCGAGGCCAGGAAGTCGACGCGGGCGGTGTCGACGACGCCGGAACGACCGCCGGCGTCGGCCATCCGCTCACGGAACTGCGCCGACGCATTGGCGCCCGAGTCGGCGGCCTTGGCCGTGACTTCTGCGTGGAAGCTGGTGTCGGTCATGGGGTGCTTCTTTCTCTGGTGGGAGGTGCCGCGACGTGGCTGCCGGCGCGGCGGGGTCGGTCACCGCCGGTCGGGCGGCAGGAAGGTGATTCCGCGGAACGTCGCGCTGCTCGCGAAGACCTCGGGGCTCAGTGCGACGCCGCGGTGCGCAGCCATCCGGAGGGCCAACCGGAGCAGCATCTTGATGTCGCGAGGGGTGATCTCCGGGAAGCCCGCGACCAGCTCGTCGAGCAGTTCGTCGTCGAGCTCGATGCCGTTGCCCGCGGCCAGGATCTGCCAGACGCGGCGCGCGGACGCGCTGTCCGGGACGTGATATTCGATGACGGCGGCGCAGCGCGCGAGGATCGCCTCGTCGACGCCGTCGACGCGGTTGGTGGTGAGGAACAGCAGGCCGTCGTAGTACTCGAGGGTGCGGAGGAATTCGGCGACGATGGCGTTCTGGCTCAGCTCGAAACCGCGCTCGGCGACGAAGACGTCGGCCTCGTCGAGGAGGAGGACCGCTTCCCAGCGCTTGGCGCGGTCGAAGATGATCTCCAGGTTCTTGCGGACCGATTCGGGTGTGATGCCGAGCGAGCCGGAGTGGATCGAGTAGAGCGGACGACCGATCACTTCGGCGTAGACCTCGGCGGTGAGCGTCTTGCCGACGCCGGGGCGCCCTTTGGCGAGGATGACGTTCCCCGCCGACTTCCCGTCGATGATGTCGCCGGTGAACACCGAGATGTCGGTGGTCAGGATGTCGAGGAGCTCACTGTGTTCGGGCGGCAGGACCAGCTTGTCCTGAAGGTCGCGGTCGTAGCGGTAGGGCTGCAGATCGCCGGTGTTGACGTCGAGGAAGTCCTGCGCGGCGAGGTCGAACACGCGGACGGCGGTGATGACCGGGATCGGACCGAACTCGGCAGCGGGCCACAGGACCGACGCGGCCACTGCGCGGAGCGGTGCGATCTCGTCGGGGGCGACGTCGTGCACCACCTTGCGGTCGGTGCGGGCGTTGGGCGAACGGTAGTCGTCGGTGCGCAGAGCCCGGCCGGTGAACAGGTACTGCTGCCCGAAACCGTCGTCGATGGCGGTCTGGAAGGCGGCCCGGCGCGCATCGTACTCGGCGCGCAGGGCCGCGGTCTCCTTGTACGCACCGCCCGCGGTGAGGATGTCGGCAGGAGTCTTGCCGACCACTTCGGTCTCGTCGAAGTAGAGGAGGCGGGGAGCGCGCGACGGCCGTTTGACCGTCGGATTGTCGGCTTCGGTGGTGATCTTGATCCGCGCGCCGCGGGTGCGGTCGGCGTGCTCCATCACGATGGCGGTCACCAGGTAGGGGTGCAGGTATCCGTCGGACTCGCGGATGTACAGCCAGCCGTCGATCATCTCGTGCTGCAGGAAGGTCCGCAGGATCTCGACGCCCGCGTCGATGTGCGGGACGGCCGCGAAGTCGCCGATGCGCGCCGCGCGAACCGCGGAGACCGCGCGGGCGAAGCTGTGCTCGCCCGTCTGGTCTGCGGTGGTCGCGAGGTCGTCGAGAGCGAGGTCGGTCAGGTCGCGTTGGGCAACTGCGATCTCGGCCGACCGCCAGTTCTGCGCCTGCGTCCGCGCGGGCTGCAGGTCTCCCGAAGTGGTGGCCAGCACCACCGCCGTCGGCGCCACGAGCATGACCTCTCCCTTCCACGTCGAGTTGTGCGTTGTGCATCACACTATCGCCGTGAATAGGAATAGGAAATTACTTAGTTTGCAGTTATTAAGATGTTTTCAATACTAGTGTTCGGAGCTAGGAATCAGCAGTGTTCCTGGTGACGGTATGTCCGTCACTGGGAACACTGTTGATTGCGGACGGCACAGTCGGGCGATGTGCACGGGTGGGGATGTCCGGTCCATCCGTGCCGCCGCAGCACGACGCCGAGCTTGAGTGCCGTCGTGCAGGATCGTTCGGCGGCTTGGACCCAGCAGAGTCGGACACTGTCCTTGTCTGCGAAGGCGTTCGCGTCCAGGTCACGCTCCATGTCGAGAGCACGGGCCAGGGCGTTGTCGTGGAAGAGTCGCCCGTCGAGTTCGACGATCAGCCCGAACTCGGGGTACTCGAGATCGCGACGTCCTGGGCGGCCGACTCCGGTCGGCGTCTGCCGCGCCGGCGCGGGCAGTCCGTGCGGTCGTTCCACACGCGTCAGGAATCGATGTTCCAGCGTCGAGCAGGAGCCGTCGCGGACGTCGATCAGAATGTCGCTGATCGCGCTGCGGTGTCGGATGCGGGAACGTCGGGCGAGTGCGCCGAGGAGTCGGTCGGCCGTCGTCAGGCGGGCCTGGACCGGGTCGGCCAGCGCCGAGATCATTCCGAGTTCGGTGGTTGCCTCCGCGGCGAGGTCGAGGACGGCCTCCTCCACGCGCACGCGCGGCGGCGCAGTGTTCATCAGTGCGTCGTCGACCAGATTCGCACGGTGGTGCAGCACCATCCCCTCCTTGGCGAGGAAGCGTCGACCCGACGCGATGGTGACGTGGATCGGGCCGGCGTCGTCGAAGGCGTCCGGCCTGCCTGCGGCCGCCCGCAACGCCGACCCGTGACTGAGTGCCGCAGGCTCGGCATGAAGAACGACGCTCCACGCGCGCTGTGTCCAGGTGAGCGGTCCGGTGTGCGTGATGTAGACGCCCGGGTAGATCCGCAGCCACTCGCGGCGGTCGAGTCTGCGTCGGATGAACGCGGAATCGAACCCGCACGCCAAGACCTGCTCGCGCGCGACGACGCCCGACTGTCTAGTGAGTAGGTAACGCAACCGCGCGAAAGCGGTGTCTGGAGCCCCCATGGAGACGAGTCTGGCGCCGGCCCGCTGCGCGCGGTGAAGGGTCAGGGCGCATGTGGATGATTTCGGCGAATCCGATGACTTATCAACAGTGTTCCTGGTGACGGTATGTCCGTCACCAGGAACACCGTTGTTTGATCGACGCGGAGTCGCGACGGTGCTATCGGCTCCCCGCGTAGTAGCGGGCCAGGAAGTCGTCGCGGTACTCGAAGTAGGTGCCGTCTTCGATCGCGGCGCGGGCGCGGTCGACGAGAGTGATCGTGAACGACAGATTGTGCAGCGTCGCGAGAGTCGACGCCAGCCCTTCCTTCGCCTTGAACAGGTGATGCAAGTATGCGCGGGTGTACTGCGTCGAGTAGTTGTCGAGTTCGGCGTCGAGCGGCCCGAAATCGTTGCGGTACTTGCGGTTGGTGATGTTGTAGCGGCCGTCGAACGAGTAGATGGCCCCGTTGCGGGCCACCCGCGTCGGCGAGACGCAGTCGAAGGTGTCGGCGCCGTTCTCGATGGCGGTGAAGATGTCGTCGGGCTCGCTGATGCCGAGCAGGTGACGCGGGGCGTCGTCGGGCAGTTCATCGGTGACCCAGCCGACGATCGTACCCAGATTCGACTTCTCCAGCGCACCGCCGATGCCGTAGCCACCGAAACCCTTGCCGCCGTTCTCGCGGTCGATGCGGCTCAGTTCGACGAGATCGCGGGTGGCCTTACGTCGCAGATCCTCGTACTGCGCTCCCTGCACGACACCCCACAGCGCCTGCTGCGGCCGGTGGCTGCGCTCGCACGACAGCCGGTTGTGCTCGGCCAGGCACCGGATGGCCCACTGCCGGGTCCGCTCCAGCGACGACTCCTGGTAGCCGCGGGTGTTCATCAACGTGGTGAGTTCGTCGAACGCGAAGATGATGTCGGCGCCGAGCTGATGCTGGATCTGCATCGACACCTCGGGGGTGAAGCGGTGCATGGAGCCGTCCAGATGCGATTTGAAGGTGACGCCGTCGTCGTCGACGTCGGCCAGCCGCTCCTTGCCGTCAGCGATCTTCCCGTCGTCTTGCGGTCCGACGGCGTCCATCGAGATGACCTTCTTGAATCCCACGCCCAGCGACATCACCTGGAAGCCGCCGCTGTCGGTGTAGGTGGGTCCCGGCCAGTTCATGAACCGCCCCAGACCGCCCGCCTCGTCGACGATCTCCGGCCCCGGCTGCAGGTACAGGTGATAGGCGTTGGCGAGCACCGCCTGCGCGCCGAGCGCGGCGACCGACTCCGGAAGCACCGTCTTGACGGTGGCCTTGGTCCCGACCGGGACGAATGCAGGCGTCGCGATCTCGCCGTGCGGGGTGGTGATGGTTCCGGTCCGACCGGCCGTGCCGTCGAGGGTGGCGCGCGGAGTGAAAAGGCTGGAAGTCACGGCTGCGATTGTCCCAGCAGTGTGCGGGACTGCTCAAATTCGTTAGCGTTGAACCATGACTCGCACGATGAAACTGGCCGCGACCGTCCTTTTCGGCGCCTCGATCGCCCTCGCCGGTACCGCCTGCGGTTCGGAGAACGAAGCCGCGTCGTCCAACGACGGCTCGACACCCGCCGTCATGACACCGCCGAGCGATTCCAGCGTGCCCGTCGTCGGTGGGCCGAAACCACGGTCCAGCACGACCGCCGTCCAGACCGACGAATCGACCACCAGCGACGGCGACAAGACATGCGGCGCCACCAAGGGCCCCGACGGTGCGCTGTACATCCACATCGTCGAAGGTGATCTGACCTGCGACGTCGCCAAGAGCATCGCCAAGGAGTACGGACCGCTGATCGCGACCGGCGCTCCGCAGACCGTCTCCGGCTGGGACTGCGGCCCCTCGAACACCGCGGGCGAGATGGCACGCTGTACCAAGGGCAGTCAGGCCTTCGCCCTCATGGTCCAGTAGCGGGAAGGTCTCGGCCGGGCCGGCTCAGCTCAACGCGTCGACGACGCGTTCCAGTTCTGCGACCCGGCTTCCCTTGACGAGGACGGCGTCGCCGTCGCCGAGCGTCCCGAGGGCGTCGACGGCGCCGTCGATGCCGGTCACATGCTGCACGCCGTCGCCGTAGGCGGGCTCATCGACCGCGATCACCTCGATGCCCAGCTCGCGCGCCTGCTGCGCGACGCCGCGGTGCTCGGCGTCGCTGTCGGCGCCGAGCTCGGCCATCGTCCCGAGCACCGCGAACCGGCGACGCGCGTCGAGCCGGGCGAGCGCCGACAGCCCGGCACCCATCGAGGTGGGATTCGCGTTGTACGCATCGTTGATCACGGTGGCGCCGCCCGCGGTGGTGCTCATCTCCATGCGTAGCCCGGACAGGTCGGCGCCGAGCAGCCCGTCGGCGATCTTCTCGATCGACACGCCCACCCCGCCGCCTGCCGCAGCGGCGGCGAGCGCATTGCCCACCTGATGCTCGCCGCGGGCGCCGAGCCGGACGGGGGTGCTGCCCCAGGGGCTGTGGAGGACGAAGCTCGCGCGGAGCTCGTCGTCGAGCACCACCTCGGTGGCGCGCACGTCGGTGCCGCCGGCGAGCCCGTAGGTCAGCACGCGCGCCGACGTCCGTGACGCCATCGCCGCGACGACCGCGTGATCGGCGTTCAGCACGGCCAGACCGTCGGCCGGAAGCGATTCGACCAACTCGCCCTTCGCCTGTGCGACGTCGTCGAGACTGCCGAACATCTCCAGGTGGACAGCCTCCACCCGAGTCAGGACACCGACGGTCGGTGACGCGATGGAGCACAACTGCGCGATGTGTCCGATGCCGCGTGCCCCCATCTCCAGGACGACGGCCTCGGTATCGCCGGGCGCACCCAGGAGGGTCAGCGGCAGACCGAGCTCGTTGTTGAACGACTTCTCGCTGGCCGCGGTGCGGAAGGTGGTGGCGAGGACGCCGGCGAGCAGGTCTTTGGTGGAGGTCTTGCCGACCGATCCGGTGACGCCGACGACGCTGCCCGGCACCCCGGCGCGCACGTGTCGACCGAGATCGGCGAGCGCCTCGGCGGTGTCGGCGACCTGCACGGCCGTCGCCGCGACCGCCGGATCGGGGGCACGATCGGTCAGGTAGACGGGCGCTCCCGCCGCCACCGCGGACGCGATGAAGTCGTGGCCGTCGCGCGCGGCGACGATCGGCACGAACAATTGACGCTCGCGCACCGTCCGCGAGTCGATGCTCGCGGAATCGACCGAGACATCCGGTCCGTGGAGGGTTCCGCCGGTCGCGGCGGCTATCTGGCTTGCTAGGAGACGCACGGCAAACAACGCTACAAGCAAGGACGTATCGTTGCACCCATGAGCACCCCCCTCATCCGGCTCGTAGTCCTCTATGGCGGTGTATCCGCCGAACACGATGTCTCCCGAGTGAGCGCCGCCCATGTCTTAGCCGCCGCCGATCGGTCCAAGTACCGACTGATTCCGGTCGGCATCGACAAGCGCGGTGTGTGGCACCGCAACGACGCGATGGCCGAGGCCCTCGCGGCCGGCGCCGAACTGCCGAACAGCCTCGACATCGACGGGCCCGCCGTCGCACCGCTCGACGTCCTCAGCGGAGAGCCCGACGATCTGACCGTCGTCTTTCCCCTCCTGCACGGTCCGCACGGCGAGGACGGCACCGTCCAGGGCATGTTCGAGCTGTTCAAACTCCCATACGTCGGCTGCGGTGTGCTGTCGTCGGCACTGTGCATGGACAAGGCGATGGCGAAGGAGATCGCCGCGCGCGCGAACATCCCGCAGTGCAAGTGGCTGACCTTCCGCGACGGCGTCACCGACGCCCGCCAGATCCTCACCGACGTCGCCGATCACCTGGGCTTCCCGGTGTTCGTCAAACCCGCGAACATGGGCTCGTCGGTCGGTGTCAGCCGCGCCGCGACCATCGACGAGCTCGACTCCGCCCTCAACCTGGCCCTGCGGTACGACGACGTCATCGTCATCGAGGAAGCCGTGAACGGCCGCGAGGTGGAAGTGGCGGTGCTGGGAAACACCGCGCCCGACGCGTCGCTCCCCGGCGAAGTGAAGCCCGGCAGCGACTTCTACGACTACGAGGACAAGTACGTCACCGGCAACGCCGAACTGATGATCCCCGCCAAACTGTCGGACGACGCGATCACGCAGGTCCGCGAGTACGCCGCCGACGCATTCGTCGCACTCCGCTGCACCGGCATGGCCCGTGTCGACTTCTTCTACGAGGAGGACGGTCGCGGCTGGCTGCTCAACGAGGTCAACACGATTCCCGGCTTCACGCCCGCGTCGATGTACCCGAAGATGTGGGAGGCCACCGGCATCGAGTACCCCGATCTCATCGATCGCCTGGTGACCCTGGCGATCGAGGTTCATCGGCGCCGGAGCTCCTTCTCTATCGAGCACTGACGGCGCCGGCGCGCTCCGCTGGACCGAGGATCAGTCGACGGTGAGGACTTTGCCCGACCGAGCGTCGACGAGCACGTCGTCGTCCGGCGCCGTGGTGTCGACGCTGATCTCGTAGACGATCCGGTTGCCGCGCCGTTTCAACTCCCATTCGGAGACGGCGCCCGGCAGCGCTTTCGTGGCCGCGTCCATGGCGACGGAGGCATGAACCAGGCCGTTCGTCGTCAACGGCTCGGCACCGTCCGAGAAGTCGTCCTTCTCGAGCGGGTCGACGTCGTTGCCGCGCACTTCACCGGTGTCGGCGTCGATGTCGATCTCCGCCTCCTGCGTGTCGGAGACCAGGGTGACCTGGTACTGCGGCGCCCCGGTCAACCGCTGCAACCGGACCGAGACCGGTTTGCCCGCGAACTCCCTGCCTGCGACGGCGATCGCCCGATCCAGGCTCACCGAGACCGGGTTGGTGGCCAGATCGAGCGCTTGACCGGTCGGCGCGGCGGACTCCGACTGCGAGACGGTGGCTGTCGACGTGCTCGCCGGCTCGCCGGGGTTCTCGGAGCACGCACCGAGCAGGGGGAGACCGATCGCGGCGACGGCGACGGCCGTGATGGCGCGCTTCCGGATGTCCATAGTCGACAACGGTAAACCCGATCGGCCGGCGGATGATCGGGAATTCGTCGAACGTCGCCGCGAAAACGACCGAACCGCCGACGCCGGCGAATTGGACGCCGGAGAATTGGACGCCGGAGAATTGGACAAGGCCCCGACCTGCACTGCAGGTCGGGGCCCTCGGCGGTGGCGGAGGGATTTGAACCCTCGGTACGGGGTCACCGCACACAGCATTTCGAGTGCTGCACCTTCGGCCGCTCGGACACGCCACCGCGGAAAACTGTACCGCAGTGGGTCATCAGTACGAAATCGGCAGGTCAGCGCTTATTTCAACGTGATTCAGCGACCGGACAGCTTGGCGGCGATCTCGTCGATCTTGGCGGTCGCCGCACCGACTGCCTTCTGGACGTTCTCGTTGGTCGTGAACTCGGTCAACTTCTCCTTCGCGGTGCCGACGACACCCGCGACGTGCTCATTGTTCGCGACCTCCGAGAACTTGCCCTTCGCCGTGTCGACGGCGCCGGTGACGTTCTCGTTGTTCGCGATCTCGGTCAGTTTGGCCTTGGCGTTCTCGACGGCGCCGGTGACCTGCTCGCTGCTGGCGAACTCGTCGACCTTGCGCGCGAACGTGTCGACCACTTCGCTGATCTTCTCCATCGGATCCGACATTGCTCTTCCCTCATCCCGCAGCATCTGGGCAGACGGCGTCTGCCCCTTCGAGGCTGCCACAGTCCGCGCGTCCCGGCGAGGGCAGAAGCCGGAGGAATCGGCGGATTCAGGGCAGAGTTCAGGGTTGTCCCCGACGGCCGGCGAAGAAGTCGCGGACCAGCGCGGCGCACTCGGCTTCGCGGACTCCCGCCAGCACCTCCGGACGGTGCACCTGACGGTCGTCTCGGAGCACGTCCCACAGCGATCCCACGGCGCCAGTCTTGGGCTCCCACGCCCCGAACACGACGCGCGAGACCCGCGCGAGACCGATCGCGCCCGCGCACATGGTGCAGGGCTCCACCGTCACGACGAGAGTGCAGCCCGACAGCCGCCACCCGTCGCCGTGCACCGCGGTCGCCGCCCGCAGCGCCAGGATCTCCGCGTGCGCGGTGGGATCGCCGTCGGCCTCGCGCCGATTGGCTCCACGCGCGAGTTCGGTCCCGTCGGGACCGAACACCACCGCACCGATCGGCACATCGTCGACGGGGGCCGAGCGAGCCGCCTCCAACGCGACGGTCATCATCGCCTCGGCGTCGCGGTCGACGGCACCGCGATCCGGACGCGCCATCGGCGGTGTCAGCGACCGAGCTTGTCGAGCACCGCGGACAACTCGTCGGAGAAGCCCAGGCGCGCCGCGATCATGCCGAGCTGCTCGTCGGCGTAGAGGTCGGTGTCGCCGACGATGATGCTGAGCACGGCGTCGGGAAGACCGAGATCGGAGAGGATCGCGAGGTCGCCCTCCTCCCAGGGATCGACGTCGTCGAGCTCGTCGGGATCGATGTCCGGGATCTCCACGTGCAGGGCGTCCAGGACGTCGGCGGCGACGTCGTAGTCGATGGCCGCGGTCGCATCGGACAGCAGGAGTTGCGCGCCCGACGGGGAGGGACGGACGATCACGAAGAATTCGTCGTCCACGTCGAGAAGGCCGAAGAGTGCGCCCGCCGCGCGCAACTCACGGAGTTGGAGTTCCGCGTCATCCAGACTGTCGAGCGCCGACGGCTTCAGCGCGGTCACCCGCCACCCGGTCTCCTCGCGGACCACCGCGACTGCAAAACCATCGACATCGTCGTAATCGCTCTGCGCACCGGGCTTCGCCATGCCCGCCACGGTAGCCGGTTTTCGGGACTCTCCCAAGTCGAATAGTCCGTGATGTGCCACGCTGAATCCGTGTCTGCTCCAGCATCTCGTCCCGTCTGCGTACTCGGTCTCGGCTTGATCGGCGGCTCGCTCCTGAGGCGACTCGCCGACACCGGGCTCCCGGCCTTCGGCTACAACCGTTCGACGGCGACCGTCGACGCGGCGGTGGCCGACGGCTACACCGCCTCCGCCGACCTCGACGCCGTCCTCCGCCAGGCCGCGGAACAGGACGCGATCATCGTGCTCGCCACCCCGTTCACCGCACTGGAGACGATGATCGAGGCCGTCCGCGACACCGCGCCCGCCTGCCTGCTGACCGATGTCGTCAGCGTCAAAGAACAGGTCGCCGTCCTCATCGACCGGATTCATCCGACCGGCCGATACGTGGGCGGACATCCGATGGCGGGCACCTCGCAGTCGGGGTGGGCCGCCACCGACCCGTCACTGTTCGAGGGCGCGATGTGGATGGTGACCACGCACGACGACACCGACGCGGACGACTGGCTGGCCGTCGCCGGCGTGGCTCGCTCGACCGGCGCGTACGTCGTGCCCGCCGCGAACGACGCACACGACCGCGCCGCAGCGGCGATCTCGCACAATCCGCACCTGACCGCTGCGGTGACCGCGGCGGTCGGCGCGGGCGAGAGTGATCTGGCCCTGCGGCTGGCCGCGGGCAGCTTCCGCGACGGCACCCGGGTGGCAGGCACCGCACCGGATCTGCAGCGCGCCATGCTCGAAGCGAACTCGATCTCGCTGCTCAACACGTTGAGCGAGACCATCGACCGCCTCGTGGCCGCACGCGATGCGTTGCGCGATCACGGAAGCGTCGCGGTGCTCGTCGACGCCGGCCACCGCGCGCGACTCAAGTACGAGG
Source organism: Gordonia hydrophobica NBRC 16057 (assembly GCF_001592365.1). GTDB lineage: Bacteria > Actinomycetota > Actinomycetes > Mycobacteriales > Mycobacteriaceae > Gordonia > Gordonia hydrophobica. The sequence continues at coordinate 34,520 of NZ_BCWU01000013.1, read as the reverse complement.
CGATCGCCGGGGCGGCGCCGGAGCCGATCACCGGAGTACGCGTCGGCGAGGACGATTGGGCCGAGCAGTTGCGCCGCCAGGCGCATCAGGCCCGGGTCTGGATGCCCTGAACACCCGTCTCAGAGGAGTGCGGCGATCCCGTCGTAGTCGCGCACCACACCGGCGTCGTCGACCGTCAACTCGACGGACCCGGTGGGATCGGTGATGCGGACGCGGCCCTCGCCGAGTCCGGCGTAGCTCATCGGCACCGAGTCGATCTCGCAGTCCGGAAGTCGCAGAGTCACCACGGTGACGTCGTCGCGGACGGCGCCGTCGACGATCCCGAACCGCCGGATCGGCACCCCCTTGAAGAACGGGGAGAGCGCCAGGTCGATCACCTCGGCGCCGTCGAAATCACTGCGGACGGTGCTGGTCGGAGTCTGCACCATCCACCGGCCGTCCATGTCGCGGCTGATGTCGAGTGAGCTCTCCCCACCGGCGCGCAGCAGACGCACCGAGAGCCGTCGGGTGACGCCCCGGTCGGTGGTGACGAACTCGTACGACGCCGAGTAGGCCTCACAGTCGGCAGTCGCCGCCGCCACGATACGACCGTAGGCGCGCACACGCGCGCCGCTGGTGTTGAGCCGGACCTGCTCAAGCCGGTCACCGTCGGCGTTGCGCCAGGTGAGCATCGCTTTCACGTCGGTATCGACCGACGACGCGTCGAAGGTGTTCACGACGACCACGGTAGTCGGAATTCCGGCCGACGGCGGGGTGGATCGTCGGGCGGGCGCTCAGCCGCGGAACTGACAGGTCAGCAGACCGGAGGTGGCCGCGGTCTCGCTCGACTCCGAGACGACGGTCTTGCCGTCGACGGTGATGGAGCAGCTCGCCGGGTCGTCGGTCGAGAGGATCACGCTCACTCGCAGCAGTGTGGTCTGGCTGCCGCGGACCGTCTTCGTCCAGGTCCCGGAAGTGTTCTTGTCCATCCGGATGCGGTCGCCCTCGAAGTACAGGAGCGTCGCCGGACCGGACTCCACCCGGTAGACCACCGTCGCGGAGCCGGTCTGTCCCGGTCGCTGTCCGACTTCCGGATCACGCGGAACCGACGACTCCGGCTGTGACGGGAGCCCCTCCAGGTAGGGGTCGTCGGTGGATTGCGTCGCAGGCGGGTCGGCGCGGCTGACCGGGGCGTCGTCGTGGCCCCCGAACGTCTTGACACCGACCGCCACCAGAAGCACCAGGACGACGACCGACGCGAGGCCGATCGCAAGATTCCAGCGGTTCGGCGGCTCCGGAGGAGCGGTCGGAGGCGCGACGGGCGGTGGCGGCGGAGGCGCAGGTTGTGGTCCGGCGAGGACCCGCTCGCGGTCGTCGTAGGTGAACATCGGTGCGCCGTCAGCGCTGTAGCCCAGCGCCGGGTACACCTGGCCGACGGCGAGCGGCGGCCGGTAGTCCGGCGTCGACGGCGTTGACCGGTCCACCACGTTGCCTCCCGAGAAGTTGCCTTGGGTTCGATGGTGCCAGAATCAGCGCCGTCGACGCACCGCAGCACTCAGCCCAGGAGGTGTTCCAGGATCGCGGGAGTCACGACCTCCGGATGCTGCGCATTCGCCATGTGGGCGGCGTCGGGCACCACGAGCAGGCGGCCGTCGACCACACCGTCCGCGATCGTGGCGAGCACGTCGGGGCCGGTCGCCGGATCGTCGGCGCCCGCGATCGCGAGGGTCGGCGCCGTGATGGACGGAAGATCGGCCACCTGGTCCATGACCGCGATGGCCTCGCAGCATCCCGCGTATCCCTCGTCCGGGGTGGCCGCGACCATCGACTCGTAATAGGCCTTCTCGTCGGGGCGAGCGTCGAGGTAACCGGGTGCGAACCAGCGGCTGACGACGGCTTCGGCGATGGCGGAGACACCGTTCGCGCGGACCGCGGATGCCCGATCGGTCCAGTTCTGCGCCGGTCCCATCACGGCAGCGGTGCAGAGCAGACCGAGACGGTTCACCCGGTCCGGGTTCCGTGCCGCCAGCCGCATGCCCGTCATGCCGCCCAGGGAGAGTCCGACGAAGTGCGCGCGCTCGATCCCGAGACCGTCGAGCAGGTCGACGACGTCGTCGGCGAGGTCGTCGATCGCGTAGGGACCGGCTGGGACGGGGCTGTTCCCGTGCCCGCGGGTGTCGTAGCGGACCACCAGGAAGTGCTCGGCGAGGGCGTCGACCTGCGCATCCCACATCCGGTGCGTGGATCCCAGCGAGTTCGACAGCACCACGGCGGGCTTGTCGCGGTCGCCGGCGACCACCGCGTGGACGTCGATCGCGCTCATCGGACGGCCTGGAAGACGCCCGCGAGGCCCTGCCCGCCGCCGATGCACATGGTGACGAGCACGTTCGCCGCCTGGCGCCGACGGGCCTCGTGCGCCGCAGTGACGACGAGGCGGGCGCCGGTGGCACCGATCGGATGCCCCAGGGAGATGCCGGATCCGTTGGGATTCAGTCGGGGGTCGTCGGCGTCGATCCGCCATTCGGCGAGCACGGCGAGAACCTGTGCGGCGAACGCCTCGTTGAGTTCGATGAGGTCCAGGTCGTCGAGCGTCAGCCCAGCACGATCGAGCGCCTTGGCGGTGGCCGACACCGGTCCGATGCCCATCTGAGCGGGTTCGCAGCCGGTGACCGCCCACGACCGCAACGCGAGCACGGGGTCCAGTCCCCGGCGTTCCGCCTCGGCGAGGGTGGTGACGACGACCATGGCGGCGCCGTCGTTCTGACCGGAGGCGTTGCCCGCGGTGACGGTCGAGTCCGGATCGATCTTCGATCGGATCGCGCGCAGTCTGCCCAGGGATTCGACCGTGGTGCCCGGTCGCGGGTGCTCATCGGTGTCGACGACGACGTCGGGGCTCTTGCGCCCACCGGGCACGGTGACCGGGACGATCTCGTCGGCGAACCGACCAGCGGCGATGGCGTCGAGCGCCCGGCGATGCGATTCGGCGGACAACCGGTCCTGCGCCTCACGCGTCAGTCCGTACTTCGCGCGCAGGTTCTCTGCGGTCTCGATCATCCCGCCGGGGACGGGATGCGAGTCGCCGCCCGCGGTCAGGCGTCCGCGGTCGAGACGGTCGCGCAGTTCGACGGCGCCTTGGCCGACGCCGGTGCGCAGGCCGAGTGCGTAGTGCTCCACGTTCGACATCGACTCGGCTCCGCCTGCAACCACCAGATCGGCTCCGCCGCTGGCGACGTGTGCCGCACCGGAGAGGATCGCCTGCAGGCCCGATCCGCACCGTCGGTCGATCTGGGTGCCGGGCACGCCGACTCCCAGACCCGCGTCGAGCGCGGCGATCCGACCGAGTGCGGGCGACTCGCCGTTCGCGTAGCCCTGTCCCAAGATGACGTCGTCGATGTCGTGCTCCCCCAGGCCGGTCCGACTGGCGAGTTCACGGAGCAGGTCGGTCGCGAGAGTGTTGACCGTGAGCTTCGAGAACGCACCTCCCATGCGTCCGACGGGAGTGCGGAGCGGAGAGCAGATGACGATGTCGGAGCCGGAGATGCCTGCGGGAGATGCCATGTATTCAGCGTAGGAATGAAAACCTATACAGGGAAGTACATATTTCACATCAACTGACACCGATACAGTATCAATGTGGAACTACGACACCTGCGGTACTTTCGCGTCGTCGCCGAAGAGCTGCACTTCCGTCGCGCGGCGGCACGCCTGCAGATGGCACAGCCCCCGCTGTCCGCGCAGATCAAGCAACTCGAGGAGGAGTTGGGCGTCGAGCTGTTCACGCGCACCACGCGTCAGGTGGAGCTCACCGCCGCAGGCGCCGTCTACCTGGAGCGGGTCCGCGAGATCCTCGACGCGGTCGACGCCGCAGGCGATCAGGCGCAGCGGGTGGCCGACGGCACCATCGGGTCGCTCTCGATCGGCTGCGTCGGCTCGGCGACCTACTCCATCTTTCCCCAGCTGATCCGCACGCTGCGGGACGAACTCCCCGATGTCGACTTCCACATCCGCGGCGAGATGCTGGTACCCGCCCAACTCGCCGCGCTGGAGTCGGGAACGATCGACCTCGCCCTCCTGCGCCCGCCGATCACCGCCCCGCGGGTCATCGTGGAGCCGGTCCGCCGCGATCGTCTCATCGCCCTCGTGCCCGATACCCATCCGGTCGCCCGACTCCACAGCGTCGACGTCGGCGCACTGCGACGCGACGATTTCATCGTGCACGCCGGGCACGGTCGATCGATGCTCAACGGGGTGATCATGGAGATGTGCGCCGACGCCGGATTCTCCCCGCACGTCCGCCACGAGGTCGCCGAGACGTCGACCCTCGTCACGATGGTCGCGTCCGGACTCGGCGTGGCGATCGTGCCCGAACCGACCGCCGCCCTCGGCATCCCGGGCGCCGCCTACGTCCCGCTGCTGCCGGAGACCTCCATCGAGCTGGCGGCCGCATGGATCGCGAGCCCGGCGTCCGCGCTGGTGGAACGCGCCGTCGCAGTGCTGCGGCGGCTCTGACACCATCGCCGCGATGTCACGCAGATCGCACGACCCGGATTCGGCCAGTCGCGTTCACGCGGTTTACCATTCAAAGTCATAGGTAAGCCTTGTCTCATTCGGACTCCGGTCGGCGTCCGAGGTGCACTCGCGATCAGTTAGGACCCCCATGTCACTGCGCACACGTCTGGCCGGTTCGGCCGTCGTCGCCCTGTTGGCCGTCAGCGCACTCGCCGCCTGCGGCGAGTCGGAGAAGGTCGACGACTCCGCAGCCGCCGCGGCCGGCGAAGGCACCACGTCGTACCCCCTGACGATCGAGAACTGCGGCACCTCGCAGACGTTCACCGAAGCGCCGCAGCGCGTGGTGTCGCTCGACCAGGGATCCACCGAGATCCTGCTGTCGCTCGGACTGGCCGACCGCATCCAGGGCACCGCTTCGTGGACCGACCCGGTGCTCGAGTCCCTCGCCGAGGCCAACTCGACTGTCAAACGTCTCGCCGACAACGCCCCCACCTACGAGGTGGTGATGGGCACCAACCCCGACTTCGTGACCGCATCGTTCGGCCGCCACTTCAAGAAGGAGGGCGGCGTCGCCACCCGCGAGCGGCTCGCCGAGACCGACGTCGAGACCTATCTCTCGCCGACGGACTGCGAAGGCTCCAATGTCATCAACGGCGGCGGTACCCGCACCAAGCCGCTGACTATCGACTCGCTGTACCAGGAGATCTCCGAGCTGTCGCAGATCTTCGACGTTCCCGAGCGCGGACAGCAACTGGTCGACGAGCTGAAGTCGCGGACGGCCGCAGCCACCGAGAAGGTGAAGCAGGACGGCCGTACCGTCGCATTCTGGTTCGCGGACACCAAGACCCCGTACATCGCGGGCGGGCTCGGCTCCGCGCAGCTCATCGCCACCACGGTCGGCACCGAGAACGTCTTCTCCGACCTCGACGACGACTGGCCCGCCACCACGTGGAGCGCCGTCGTACAGCGCAATCCGCAGGTGCTGGTCCTCGGTGATCTGCAGCGCGCCCGGTTCCCCGGTGACCTCCTCGCCGAGAAGAAGACCTTCCTCGAGAGCGATCCGGTCACCAAGGTGATGCCTGCCGTGCAGAAGCAGCAGTACGTCGCCCTGCACGGTGCCGAGATGAACCCGTCGATCCGCATGGTCGACGGCATCGAGAAGCTCGCCGCGTGGCTCTCGCAGAATCCGGCGTGACGGTCACCGCAACGCAGTCCGGCCCCGCGGCCCCGTCGCGGGGCCGGACCGCGTCGTTGCTCGTCCTCGGCATCGTGGGACTGTGCGTCTCCGCACTCGCCGCGGTATCGCTGGGCGGTGAGGGAATCACGCTGATCAACGTCCGCGACATCCTCACCAACCACCTGCACCTCACCGACATCGACGTCTTCGCGTACAAGGACGTCATCGTCTGGGAGGACCGCATGCCGCGGTCGGTGGTGGCCGCCGCGGTCGGCGGCGGACTCGCCGTGTGCGGCGTCATCCTGCAGTCGCTTCTGCGGAACCCGTTGGCCGACCCGTTCCTGCTCGGCATCTCGTCGGGCGCGTCGACCGGTGCCGTCGTCATCGGCGTCCTGGGACTCGGGAGCGCCGCGATCGGCATGTCCGGCGGCGCCTTCATCGGCGCGCTGGTGGCCTTCGGCGCCGTGCTGTTCCTGGCGAAGGTCGCAGGCGGAAGCACCGATCGGGTGATCCTCGCCGGCGTCGCCATGACCCAGCTGTTCTCGGCGCTCACCTCGTTCGTCATCTTCGCGTTCGCCGATTCCGACGAGACCCGCGGTGTCATGTTCTGGCTCCTCGGCTCGCTCGAAGGCGTGCGCTGGGACGACGCCTGGCTGACCGCGATCGTCGCGGTGATCGGCCTCGCCTGCTGCTGGGCGTCGGCGCACGCGCTCGACGCGTTCACCTTCGGCGACGAGGTGGCCGCGTCGCTCGGCATCCCCGTCACGCGCGTCCGCGCCGCTCTGCTCGTCCTGACGGCGCTGATCACCGCCGCACTCGTCAGCGTGGCAGGCGCCGTCGGCTTCGTCGGCCTGGTGCTGCCGCACGCCGCACGCTTCCTCGTCGGCCCCGGCCACGGCCGACTGGTCCCCGTCAGCGCGCTGCTCGGCGCCATCTTCCTGGTCTGGGTCGACGCGCTCTCGCGGGTCGCGTTCCATCCCACTCCCCTGCCCCTCGGCGTCGGGACGGCGCTGGTCGGCGTTCCCGCGTTCATCGCGATCATGTTCTCGAGGAGGGGACGCGCATGACGCTCCACGCTGATCGAGTCACCTGGAACCGTGGCGGCAACCTCGTCGTCGACGGTGTGAGCGTCCAGCCCGAACCCGGACAGACCATCGGACTGCTGGGCCCCAACGGGTCCGGAAAGTCGTCGCTGATCCGCCTGCTCGCCGGGTTCGCGAAGCCGACGTCCGGCACGGTCGGGCTCGACGGCGACGAACTCGCCTCGCTCAAGCGACGCGACGTCGCCCGCGCCGTCGCCGTCGTCTCGCAGCACGCCGACACCGACGTCGACGTCAGCGTCGCCGAAGTGGTTCGCCTCGGCAGGATTCCCCACCGGGGCACGTTCGGCGCCGACCGCACCGCCGACGACCGGGCCGTCGCGTCCGCCCTCGCCCACACCGGGCTCACGGACAAGTGCGAGCGCCTGTGGCATCAGTTGTCCGGCGGTGAGCGGCAACGCGTCCAAATCGCCCGCGCGCTCGCCCAGGAACCCCGAGAACTCCTGCTCGACGAGCCGACCAACCATCTGGACATCCACCACCAGTTGGAGTTGATGACGTTGGTGACGAGACTGCCGGTGACGTCGATCGTCGCAATCCACGATCTGAATCTGGCCGCGATGTTCTGTGATCGGGTGATGGTGATGCGCGAGGGGCGACTGGTCGCTGCGGGCACGCCGCGCGAGGTGCTCACGCCCGACCTGATCGCCGATGTCTACCAGGTCCGTGCCAAGGTGACCGACGACGATGGCCTCACCATCCGATTCCTGCCCGCCGACGCGAACTGAGCATGGCGTTCCGCCGCCCCCATCTGATCCAGGGGTTCTCCGACGCCACCCCCGTCGTCCGACTCCTCGTCCTCACTCAGTTGGCGTTCAACGTCGGCTTCTTCATGGTGCTGCCCTACCTGTCGGTGCACCTGAGCTCTGATCTCGGCCAGGCGACGGCGGTCGTCGGCGCCGTCCTCGGCCTGCGGACGGTATCCCAGCAGGGCCTGTTCTTCGTCGGCGGCACCATCGCCGACCGCATCGGCACCCGGCCGACCGTGCTCGCCGGGTGCGCCGTCCGCATCGTCGGCCTGCTGATGCTCGGCCTCACCCAATCGGTGGCCGGCGTCGCCGTCGGCGCGGCGCTGACCGGGTTCGCGGGAGCGCTGTTCTCCCCTGCCGTCGAAGCGGCGCTCGCCCGCAACACCGGTTCGCCCGACGGTTCGACGAGCCGCCTCGACGGCTTCGCGCTGTTCACCGCGTTCGGCCAGATCGGCGCCTTCACCGGCCCGCTGATCGGCGCCGTGCTCCTCCAGACCGACTTCACGATCGTCGCCGTCACCGGCGCCGTCGTCTTCGTGTTCATCGGACTCGCTCACCTGCGGTGGCTCCCGGCCGAACCGCCCGCGCACGCGGGTGGGCCGCTCGTCGCGGGACTGTCGGAGATCCTCCACAACCGGATCTTCCTCGGCTTCGCGCTGGTGATGAGCGTGCAGTTGGTGGCCTACAACCAGCTCTATCTGCTGCTCCCGTTGGAGTTGGAGCGCGGATGGGGCAGTCAGGCGCCACTCGGCGTGCTCATGGCGGCGTCGTCGCTCGCGGTGGTCGTGGGGCAGCTGCGCGTCGCCTCCTGGGCCGGCCGACTCCGCCTGCGCGTCGCGCTCGCCACCGGGCTGGTGGTCTCCGCCGTGGGGCTCTCAGCGGCAGCGATCGGCGCCGCGGTCGGCGGAGCGGTTCCCGTCATCATCGGCACCGCGAGCTTCGTCCTGCTGATGGCGCTCGGGCAGATGATCGCGTCTCCCACCGCACGCGCCGCCGTTCCGGTCCTCGCCGGCGAGCGCTTCCTCGGCTCCTATTACGGCGTCTACGCGTCCATCGCGGGCATGATGGTCCTCCCGGCCTCGTCGCTGCTGGGCATCATCGTCGACGCCGCCGGAGACACCGCACTCGGGCGCGCCGCACCGTGGCTGGCGATGGTCGCCGTCATGCTGTGCGCCGCAACGCTGATGCTGGCAGCGAAGCCGCGACGAACTGCTGCCGCGCCCGCCCGCGAGTGATGATCTGGCCTCTGCACGCAACACTCTCAGCCCGCGCCCAGTGCGACCACAACCACGCTCGCAGTGAGGGTTAAAGGCCGTGACGCACCACTTCGCGTCGAGCCGCACCACACAACGAGAAACGCGAGTCAGGAAAGTTCCTGACTCGCGTCTTCTGGTGCGCCCGTAGGGATTCGAACCCCAAACCTTCTGATCCGTAGTCAGATGCTCTATCCGTTGAGCTACGGGCGCGTAGTGGATCTTGCGATCCGCACTTCTTCAATTATACCGGGTGCGTGCCCCGGTCGGCGGAGGCGAGAGGATTTGAACCTCCGGTCCCATTTTCATGAGACAACTCATTAGCAGTGAGTCCCATTCGGCCGCTCTGGCACGCCTCCCTGGTGGAGTCCTTTTCGACCGCCGGGGCAAAACATTACACAGCATGAACAGCAGGATGCAAATCGGTGACCGGATGTCCCATGCACTGCAGGTCAGACGTACATTTGTAGGGGTGAGCATGCGAATCCGTCCCGACTTGGACACCCTGCCCGTCTACGTTCCCGGCAAGACGTTCCCGGGCGCGATCAAGCTCGCCAGCAACGAGGTGACCGAGCCTCCGCTACCGAGCGTGGCGACCGCGATCGCCGAGGCCGCCGCCACCGCCAACCGGTACCCCGACAACGGGATGGTGGCGCTGACCGACGAGCTCGCGAAGAATCTCGGCGTGACGCCCGCGGAGGTACAGGTGGGCTGCGGATCGGTGATCCTCTGTCAGAACCTGATCACCGTCACCGCCCGGCCCGGCGACGAGGTGCTGTTCGGCTGGCGGTCGTTCGAGATGTATCCGGTCGCCACCCAGGTGGTGGGTGCGACGCCCGTCCAGGTTCCGCTCACCGGCGACGCCGTGCACGACCTCAAGGCGATGGCCGCGGCGATCACCGACCGCACGCGCCTGATCTTCGTGTGCAACCCCAACAACCCCACCGGCACGGTCGTGGAGGCGCAGGCCCTGCGCGACTTCCTCCGAGCAGTGCCGTCGGACATCGTCGTGGCGCTCGACGAGGCCTACATCGAGTACACGCGGCTCTCCGAGCCCTACGCGTACGACGCCGTCGAGTTGCGCCGCGAGTTCGCGAACGTGGTGGTGCTGCGGACCTTCTCGAAGGCGTACGGTCTCGCAGGTCTCCGCGTCGGCTACGCGGTCGGCGACCCCGAGGTGATCGCCGCACTGAACAAGGTCCACGTCCCGTTCACCGTGAACAGCCTGGCCCAGGCCGCCGCCGTCGCCTCCCTGCATGCCCGGGACGAACTGCTCGCCCGGACCGACGCCGTCGTCGCCGAACGCGAGCGCGTCACGGCCCGCTTGCGCGACCTCGGGTACCGCCTGGCGGATTCGCAAGCCAATTTCGTGTGGTTGATGCTCGGCGACGACGCCGGACCGTTCGCCGCCGCCTGCGCCGACGCGGGCGTGATCGTTCGACCGTTCGCGGGCGACGGCGTCCGCGTCACGATCACCCATCCGGGTGAGAACGACGCGTTCCTCGCGTTCGCTGAGGCGTGGTCGCAGCGAAGGTGAACACACCGAAAAAATTCGGCTCCTGAACCGCCCTCTCCGGTCGGTTCAGGAACCGAGAATCGGCGTGTCTACAGCGACGGGCTGATGGCGTCCCAGGCCCTGGGCAGATCCTGCTTCCAGTAGGTCCACGAGTGAGTTCCTATCAACCGGAAACCACTGGTGAACGGGATGTTCTTCGACTGCAGGCGGGCCGCGAACTCGACCGAGCAGCGGTACGCACCCATCTCCAGGCCCGATCCGGCGGCGATCTGCACGTCTTCGGGCCCGTCCTTCGGGTCGCGCTTCTGCGTCAAGTCCTGCGGACCCACCGCACCGGTGCCGGACGCGAGGAACAGCGCCTTGCCGCGCAATGCATTCAAGTTGCTGGCCGGATCGTGCGCCCGCCAGTTGGCCGAGCCCGGGGCGCCCCACATCTTGTTCGGGTCGGCGCCGGACTTGGCGACCGTCGCACGCACATAGGCGACGTTGGCGTCACCGGTGATGTCCGGGCAGCCGCTCATCGACGCGACACCGCGGTACAGCTTCGGGTTCCGCGTGGCCAGCGCGAAGGCCGACTGGCCGCCCATCGACAGGCCCATCACCGCGTTGTTGCCCGACCCGTGGAACCTGCTGTCGATCAGCGTCGGAAGATCGTCAGTCAGGAAGGTCTCCCACTGCGGCTTGCCGAGCTTCTGGTCGCGCGCGACCCAGTTCGTGTAGAAGCTGCCGGCTCCGCCTGCGGGCAGGACCACGTTGACGTTCCGACCGGCGAAGAACCGCTCGGCCCCGCCCTTGGTGATCCAGTCGCTCACCGTGGCGCCACCGTCGGCGCCGTCGAGCAGATAGACGGTCGGGCGCGGCGCCGTGCCGCCGGGCGAGAGGACGGTGACCGGCACCGGGTCGGCCATCGCCGGCGATTTGATCATGAGGTCGACTCGATGGATGCTGCGGACCTTCTCCGCCACCACGTGGGCGCCGCGCGGAGCAGCCTCGGCCGGTGCCTGCACTGTCGATACCAGCAGCCCCGCTGCCGCCATCGCAGATCCCATCCACACCAACCGGCGTGCCATACGTTCAGACCACATGGGCGACAAGGATAGCCCCCGAAGCTGTGCGGTGTGTTAACTCCCCGGTACAGAACGCACTTTCCTGAAAGAACGCCGGAAAGCCCTGCTCTGCGGCCTGCCGGTGCGCCGTCGCCCTAAGATCGGGACATGCCGACCACGCCCGCAGCGCACGCCGACCACCACTACGCGTTCGTCGCCGACGTGCCCGTGCGATGGTCGGACATGGATGCGTTCGGCCACATCAATCACGCGCGGATGGTCACCCTGATGGAGGAGGCCCGCATCCAGTGGCTGCTCAGCGCGGGCGAGGAGTACGCCCCGCTGATCACGAGCGCGATGATCGTCCACGTCGACATCCGCTATCACGCGCAGCTGCGGCACGAGGACTCCCCGATCCGCGTCGGCATGTGGATCACCACCTTCCGGTCGGTGGACTTCACCATCGGCTACGAGATCTTCAGTGCGACCGCCGACCACGGCTCCCGCCCGGCGTGCGTCGCGAGCACCCAGATGGCCGTCGTCGACGTCGAGAAGCACACGCTGCGTCGACTGTCCGACGGCGAGAAGAACTACCTGCGGGAGTGGAGCCGCGGGGACGGAGCACGGTGACCGAGATCCCCGCCGACCTCCCGTGGCTCAAGCCGGGCGAGATCGCACAGCGCGCCGGCGTCGCGGTCTCGACGTTGCACTACTACGAGAAGATCGGTCTGATCCAGAGCCGCCGCACGTCCGGCGATCGTCGCGAATACCGGCGCGACACCCTGCGTCTCATCGCCTTCATCCGCGCCTCTCAGTCGCTGGGCATCTCATTGACCCAGATCAAGGCGGCGCTCGACGACCTTCCGCACGACGACCCGCCCGACAAACACGACTGGGCGCGTTTGGCGCGAGACTGGCGCGAGGACCTCAACGCTCGCATCGACCGGTTGGTCGCGTTGCGCGACAACCTCTCGAACTGCATCGGCTGCGGGTGTCTGTCGCTGACGTCGTGTCCCTACACCAATCCGGACGACGTCCTGGGCCGGGAAGGGCCGGGGGCCCGGCGACTCTGACGGCGCCCGTCAGGGCTGGTACTTGTCCGGCAATTGCGCCGGCGCGGCACCGAGCTGAGCGATGTTTCCCTGCAGCACGTCACGATAGATCCGGAGCTGTTCTTCCCCGCTGCGCACCTGCTGCGACAGTCGTCGCGAGTGGTCGGCGGACAGCTCACGATCGCCCGAGCGCGAGAGCAGGTGGTCGATGCGGGCGTCGATGGTGGTCGCCCGATCGAACTCGTTGAGCAGTTGGAGTTCCACGGCGGCCGACTCGACGGTCGCGCTGATCTCGACGAGAGCGTGCACGCGGTCGATCAACTCGCTCCACACCGGGCGCAGCGCTTCTTCACGCTCGGCGATGTGCGCGACGAATCCTGGATCGAAGCCGCCGTTGGCGCGCGCTCGGTCCAGATCCACCCGCAGTGCTCGCAGCGCGACCACGTCGGACGCGATCTCCGCCAGTTCGGCGTGGAGATTCACCTGCACCCGCTGCATCTCGAAGTGGTCCGACAACCATGCGGGATTGGACCGGACCCGCTCGTAGTAGTGGCCCGCGACGAACAGGAGCGTCTCGTAGCCGTCCGCGAACGACGAGCCGCGCGACGAGTCCTGCGTGGTGGGCGCCGTGCCGAAGACCTCGTCGGCCCAGTGCTCCACCTGTCGACGGCTGGCACGTCCGGCGACCTTGTCGACGACGCCCGCGACCTTGTCGAAGGCATCGGTGCCCGCCCACCGCGCGCCTGACGTCGACAGGTTGGCGACGGGCGTGCACAGCAGGCCCGCGAACAGTTGTTCGCGTTCTCCGATCTCGAGGTAGACGTTCTCGCGGCGTTCCCGGCGAACGGCTCGCAGCCCCGACGGGTAGACGCCCTTGCCGGTCACCACCGCGCGATGCGCCTCGTCGCGTCGGCGCGTGAGGCCGCTCAGTCGTGACCGGAGGATCGGTGCGACGAACCCCGGAACCATCGTGGAGGTGAGCTTGCGCTCGGCGTGCAGAATGCCGCGCTGCACGCGGCGGAGTTCACTGAACCCCTGCGGCGCCGCCGCCATCGGCAGACCCTGCGAAACCCGCCGGACCACTGTCGCCCGCGCGGTCGGTGCGAGATAGCCGGCGGCGATGAGGATGCACGCCGTGTCGGACAGCTCGATCGGTTGACCCGGTACCCGCGCGTCGGTCGTCCACTGCCGAAGGTCGGCGGCCGAGACTGAGCGTTGCGGTGAGGTCATGTCCTGATCTTACCTGCGGGTCCCGACAGAAGTCGCTGGAGAATTCCGCCACAACGGTGCAGTGATGCGATGCAACGCCCACGCCACCGGGATGCTGATCGCGGTGGTGGTCGCGAACGCGGCGAGCGTGGAACCGGTGAAGACGGAGTAGCCGAGCAAGTCCATCACCAACTCGAGCACCATGACATGGACCAGGAAGAACTCGTAGGAGATCTCGCCGAACCACACCATCGGGCGACTGCCGCACAGGCGTGCCCACGGATCGTCGTCCGCGATCGTCAGCGGCGCCACCAGACCGACCGCGATCACCAGGTACAGCCCGTGCTTGACGACGGCGGCACCGGCGTCGTCGGGGACGATGGTCGCCTCGCCTGCGACGGCGCCGCCGGTGATGAGGAAGGCCACGACGGCCACGACGACACTCGGCCAGGCGGGCCACCGGGTGACCAGCCGCGCCAGCACGGCGAGGATCATGCCGCCGACGAACCAACTCGCGAACGCCGGCGGCCACAAGCGGGCCGTGAGGTCGACGCCGGCAGAACCGTGGACCGCGATCGTCCAGATCGGCGACACCAGCAGCAGCCCGCCGAGACAGACGAGCAGGAGGTCGGGCCGCCACCGGCCGCGGCAGGCGACGGCGGCGATCGGCCAGGCGACGGCGGGCAGCGCCACGTAGTACGCGACCTCGGCCGCCATGCTCCACATCTGGGTGAGCCCGGTGTGCAGATGCCCGAGCCCATAGACCTGCGTGAAGGTGAGATTGCGCAACAGTCCCGCCCAGCCCTGGCCGAAATCGGAGACGTCGTCGCGGAACAGGAAGATCACGTAGACGCCGATCACCGTGATCCAGTACGCGGGCACGATGCGGCGGACGCGATGCCACGCGTAGCGGCGCAGCGGCGGATACGCGGCGGGACGGTCGCCACGCGCGTCGTGCAGGGCACGGACCCACGGCGAGAACAACAGGTATCCGGAGAGGACGAAGAAGATCGCGACGCCGACCTCGAACCGCGACAGCAGACGCCCGAGATAGTCGTCCGTGTAGTGGCCGGTCCAGTACGCGGCGTGCGTCAGGCAGACGGCCAGCGCGGCCACGGTGCGGATGCCGGTGAGTGCGGGGACGCGGCCACCGGTGCGCACGGTCAGATCCAGCCCCGTTCATGGGCGATGCGGGCGGCCTCGGCTCGGGTCGACGCGCCGGTCTTGCCGATGGCCGACGACAGGTGGTTCCGCACCGTTCCCGCCGACAGATGCACCTGCCGAGCGACGGCGGCGACCGTCGCACCCGAGAGCGCAGCCCCGAGCACCTCGGCCTCTCGCGGAGTCAGCGGGCTGTCGCCGCTGGTCAGACTTTCGGTGGCCAGCGTCGGGTCGATGACACGGAGTCCGGCGTGGACGCGTCGGACGGCGTCCGCGAGTTCGGCCGCGGGCGTGTCCTTGACGACGAACCCGCTGGCGCCCGCGTCGACGGCGCGCCGCAGGTATCCGGGGCGGCCGAAGGTCGTGACGATCAACGACCGCACGCCCGGCAGTTCCCGCGACACCCGTCCGGCGGCGTCGATGCCGTCGGCCCCCGGCATCTCGATGTCCAGGAGGCAGACCTGCGCGCCGCTGGCCCGGGCGGCGTCGACCACCTCGTCTCCCCGCCCCACCTGCGCGACGACGCTGAGGTCGGGCTCCAGATCCAACAGTGCGGCGAGAGCCCCGCGGACCAGCGCTTGATCGTCGGCCAGCAACAGCTTGATGGTTTCCACGGGCCTCCTTGTCGTCGTTCGAAACTACCGCGTCACTACGACGACACCGTCGCGGTCACCGTCGTTCCGCGGGCGTCGGACTCCACGGCCAGCCGTCCGCCACACGCGCCGACCCGCTCCGCCAACCCGCGAAGCCCATTGCCGTAGGTCAGCAGCGGTGAGCCGTGACCGTCGTCGACGACGGCGATCCGGTCGGGCGTCAGCGTCACGTCACAGCGCGTGGCACCGCTGTGCCGCACCACGTTCGTGACCGCCTCGCGCAGCACCCACGCGAAGAGCGTCGCATTGGCGCCGACGTCCTCGTCGGGATCGGGCAGGTGCGCCTCGATGCCCGCGGCCCTCAACGCGCTCGCGGCGGAGGCGACGACGCTGGGGAGTTCGGGCGTCTGCAGGCTGCCGACCGTCGAACGCACTTCGGCCAGCGCCTCCCGCGCCAAGGCGTTGAGCTCGGCGATCTCGGTCTTGGCGCGTTCCGGGTCCAGGTCGACGAGGCGGCCCGCGAGCTCGGATTTCACCGTGATGACGGTCAACGAGTGCCCGAGGATGTCATGGACGTCGCGCGCCACCCGTTCGCGTTCGGCAACCACCGCCAGCTGCGCGTTCAGGTCGCGCTGCCGTTGCGCCGCCTGATCGCGCTCCCGCTCGCCGTCGCGCATCACCCGGGTGAAGCCCATGGTGAGACCCACGACGACCATCACCACCAGGAATCCGGTGTCGATGCCCCACCCGAAGAATTCGGGAACGAGGATCGCCGAAGCGACGATCGCCACCACTGCGGCCAGCGCGTAGCGGGTGCGCCACGGCGCGGCGAAGGCGACGGCAGCCATCACGAAGGGCGAGATCGCGAAGGCCTCGGTGTGCAGGACCGGCAGGAGCGCGACGCCGATCAGCGTCAACGCGGCGATCGCGAGATTGCGCGATGCGGCTCGGACGGGCGCGGTGAACATCGCGTGCACGCACAACAGGACGTAGACGATGATGAAGATGCCGAGCAGGGCCAGGAGGATCCCCTTCACGCCCCAGCCTGCGTCGGCGGTCACGACGCCGATGATCGGATACGCCATGAACAGCAGCCACACCGCACCGAACAGCCAGCGCCCGCCTCGCCACGGCGACGTGGTGGGGGCGGGCGCTGGGATCATGGGTTCCTCCGAGATGGCGGGCGCAGTCACTGCCTGCGCGTGCTGCGGTTGTAGAAGTAGCTTGCCGCAACCGCGAAGGCGATGGCCCAGAAGGCGGTGTTCGCGATGATCACCCACAGCGAGATCTGGGTGCCGTAGACCGTGACGCCGCCGTCGAGCGGATACCGCGCCAACGAGACGACGCCGAACATCGGGGTGAACTCCGCTATGCGGAGCATGACGCCGTTCAGCGGGACGAAGACGTTACCTGCGAACGCGAGCAGCGCCATCGCGCCGCCGAGGACCTGCATGGCGCCGTCGGACTTGAGGACGCTGCCGAGCGCGAGGCCGAGCGCGGCGAACAACGCCGACCCGAGCCAGGCCAGCAGCAGGCACGCGATCCAGATCCCGGCGGTGGCGCGAGCGCCGGACAGGAGGCCGACGACGGCCAGCAGCACTACCGGCAGCGCGCTCATGGTGAGGGCGAGTGCGACTTTGGTCGCGACGTAACCGGAGGGGCGCAGCGGCGTCATCATCAGTGTCCGAGTCCAGCCGGCCTGCTGCTCGATGGAGACGGCGGCGGCATTCGACGCGGCGGCGAGCACGGCGCCGTACAACGCCATGCCGACGAGGACGTAGAACGCGACGTTGCCGTCGCCGACCTGGTCGCTGCTGTTCTGGGTGGCGCCGAAGACCAGGTACAGCAGGGCAGGCATGGCGATGGTGAAGATCATGGCGCGCCGGTTGCGAAGGACGCGGCGGATGTCGTTGCGGAGATACACGGTGGAGACGCCTGCGGCGCTGAGAGTGGGATGCATGGTCATGGCAGTACCTTTCGAGAACTCCCGCGGATCGAGCGAGGGACGCAGTGCAGCAAGCACCGCAGCCACCGCCTCGCCGAGCGGGCCGGTCGGATCAGTGGTCGGTGGTGAGCGCCACGAAGGCGTCTTCGAGGTTGTGACTGGCGATCTCCACGTCACGGGCGCGGGTGCTGGTGAGCAGATGCCGGGCGAGGGTGTCGGAGTCGGCGAGCGACAGGTAGATCCGCCCGCCGCGGCGTTCGGTGACCTGCAGTTCGGGGAACACGCGATGCAGTCCGGGGAGGGCGTCGTCGTCGAGCACCGCGGAGACGATGCGACGGCTGGCGCGGGCGCGGATGTCGGCGGTGGAACCGTCGGCCACCACCCCGCCGTGCGCCATCATGACGATGCGGTCGGCGAACGAGTCGGCCTCTTCCAAGTAGTGCGTGGCGAACAGGACGGTCCGACCGTTCTGGGCGTCGGCGCGCATCGCCGCCCAGAACGTCCGACGGGACTCCACGTCCATGCCCGCGGTGGGCTCGTCGAGCACGATCAAGTCGGGGTCCGGGAGCAGTGCGAGCGCGAACTTCAGCCGCTGCTGCTCGCCGCCGGAGCACCGGGAGACCTTCCGGTCGCCGAGGTCGGCGATGTCAGCGCGGGCCATCACCTCGGGGATGTCGGCGGTGCGTCCGTGCATCGCGGCGATGGTCGAGACGGTCTCGGTGACGGTGAAGTCGTCGAGCAGACCGCCGGTCTGCATCACCGCGGCGATCCGGCCGGCGCGGGCCGCGGCGCGCGGCGGCATACCGAACACGGTGGCACTGCCCGAGTCCGGTGAGGTGAGACCGAGGATCATGTCGATGGTGGTGGTCTTTCCGGCGCCGTTCGGGCCGAGGAAGGCGACCACCTCACCGGGTTCCACCTGCAGGTTCAGCCCGGCGACGGCCTGGACGGTGGAGCCCTTCGAGGGGTGGAACGACTTGGTGAGATCGGTGAGTGCGATGGCCGGAACCGAGGTGATCGGAGTTGCTGCGCGGCGCCGCCGCGTCGGATCTGTCTGCGTCATGTCCATTACTTTTCCGCCGGAGCGGACCGCTCGCCCAGAGCGGATGTCACGACTTGGGCATGACGTCTGTCATGGGTGTGCGCACTCGTGACCGGCCGCTGACAGGACGCGCTCATTCCGGGACCGTCGTTGCCCAGGTCACATTACCCAGGCACAATCGAGAGGTACGGCCGAGAAATCAGGTCGGGCGCAACGGGTCGAGAGGGACGTGATGAGGGCAGGCACCACCGTGTCGTCTCAAGTTCGTCGTGCCTATGAGGAGTTCCTCGAGGGCACGATTCCAGAGGACGATTCCGTGCGCTCCCTGGTCCGCGAGTCGTGGGAACGCTCCCGCAACCGCGGCGTCAATCCGCAGGATGTGGAGCAGGGTAGCGAGACCGGCCCGATGTCCGATGCCGATTTCGACGTCTACCGCACCGGGCATCGGCTCGCGTCGGTGCGTCCACTGGTGCAGTCGCTCATGCTCGACGACATCTCCGGCACCGGTGCGGTGATCGCGATGACCGACAACCGCGGGCGACTGCTGTGGGTGGAGGGCGACACCACCGCGCGCGATGCCGCCGCCCGCATCAACTTCGTTGAAGGCTCGGTGTGGAGCGAGGACGCCGTCGGCACCAACGCACCCGGCCTGGCCCTCGCGATGAATCGGGGCGTGCAGATCATCGGCCCCGAGCACTTCAACTCCTCCGTCCAGAAATGGAACTGTGCCGCGGCCCCCGTCCACGATCCGACGTCGGGCGAACTCCTCGGCGTGATCGATGTGACCGGCGGGCCTGCCGCCGCCGCGCCGTTCGCGCTCGCCGCGGTCCGGTCGGTCGTGGCCGCGGTGGAACGCGAACTGCAGTCACGCGCCGTCGACCTCGCAGCACCGGAGACCTTCACTGCGGCATCGGGCACGCGGCTCACCGTCTTGCGCGACGGGCCTGCGCAGTGGCACGACGGCGCCGCCCCTCCCCGACCGCTGTCGCCGCGGCACGCCGAGATCCTCCTGCTGCTGCAGAGTTATCCGGAGGGACTCGGCACCGAACAACTGGCGACCATGCTCTCCGACGAGGGGCTCGGCGCGGTGACGGTGCGCGCAGAGATCTCCCGCCTGCGCCGCGATCTCGGCGATGTGGTGGCCTCGCGCCCCTATCGGCTCACCGTCGAGCTCGGCTCCGACCTCGACGACCTCCGCCAGTCCATCGCCGCGGGCGACCTCTCCGGCACCATCCGAGCGCTGGGCCGGGGCGGTCTCCTGGCCGAGTCGCTCGCCCCCGGCGTCGTCGAATTGTTCGACGAGGTGCGCGAAGATCTCCGCTCCCGGATGTTCGGCAAAGGCGACATCGCCGCGCTCAGCATCTGGGTCGCCTCGCCCCACGGCCGCGACGACATCACCGCGTGGAACGCCCTCGCTCACCGCCTTCCGGCGAGCCACCCGCAACGGGCCGTCGCCGAGGGCCGCGTCCGGCTCCTCGATCGCCGATTCGGAGTACCCCGCAGATAGCGTGTGACCGGCGCAGACAGGCCCCGCAGTTCCGATGCAACGTGACTGCAACCACGCTTACCCTAGTGTGTGATTCACCTCACCGATTGAAGTGAACTCGCAAAGGAGCGCACCATGACTGTCTTCGCCAAGCCCGGAGCCGACGGCTCGCTGATGAGCTACCAGTCCCGCTACGACAACTGGATCGGCGGCAAGTGGACCGCCCCGGTCAAGGGCCAGTACTTCGAGAACCCGTCGCCGATCGACGGCAAGACCTTCTGCGAGGTCGCCCGCTCGACCCACGAGGACATCGACCTCGCCCTCGACGCCGCCCACGCCGCCGCCCCCGCCTGGGGCAAGACCTCCGTCGCCGAGCGCGCCGCGGTACTGAACAAGATCGCCGATCGCATGGAGGAGAACCTCGAGAAGATCGCGGTCGCCGAGAGCTGGGAGAACGGCAAGGCCGTCCGCGAGACCCTCGCCGCCGACATCCCCCTCGCGATCGACCACTTCCGCTACTTCGCCGGCGCCATCCGTGCGCAAGAGGGCGGCATCTCCGAAATCGACAAGGACACCGTCGCCTACCACTTCCACGAGCCGCTGGGTGTCGTCGGCCAGATCATCCCGTGGAACTTCCCGATCCTCATGGCCACCTGGAAGCTGGCCCCCGCTCTCGCCGCGGGCAACGCGATCGTGATGAAGCCCGCCGAGCAGACCCCGGCGTCGATCCTGTACCTGATCAGCCTCATCGGCGACCTGCTCCCCGACGGCGTCCTCAACATCGTCAACGGCTTCGGCGTCGAGGCGGGCAAGCCGCTCGCGTCGAGCAACCGCATCCGCAAGATCGCGTTCACCGGTGAGACCACCACCGGCCGCCTGATCATGCAGTACGCGTCGGAGAACCTGATCCCGGTCACCCTGGAGCTCGGCGGCAAGAGCCCCAACGTCTTCTTCGAGGACGTCATGGCCAGCGACGACGGCTTCCTCGACCGCGCACTCGAAGGCTTCTCGATGTTCGCGCTCAACCAGGGCGAGGTCTGCACCTGCCCGAGCCGCGCACTGGTCCAGGGCAGCATCTACGACGAGTTCCTCGAGCGCGCCGTCGCCCGCGTCGCCGCGATCAAGCAGGGCAACCCGCTCGACACCGAAACCATGATGGGTGCGCAGGCCAGCAGCGACCAGTGGGAGAAGATCAAGTCGTACCTGGAGATCGGTAAGCAGGAGGGCGCCAAGGTGCTGACCGGCGGTGAGCCCGCCGACCTCGGCGGCGACCTCTCCGGCGGCTTCTACATCCAGCCGACCGTCTTCGACGGCACCAACAACATGCGCATCTTCCAGGAGGAGATCTTCGGACCGGTGCTGGCGACCACGTCGTTCACCGACTACGACGACGCACTCTCCATCGCCAACGACACCCTCTACGGTCTCGGTGCCGGTGTCTGGAGCCGCAACGGCGCCGTCGCCTACCGCGCCGGTCGCGACATCCAGGCCGGTCGTGTGTGGACGAACACCTACCACGACTACCCGGCGCACGCAGCGTTCGGCGGCTACAAGCAGTCCGGTGTCGGTCGCGAGAACCACCTGATGATGCTCAGCCACTACCAGCAGACCAAGAACCTGCTCGTGGGCTACGCCCAGAGCGCCAAAGGCTTCTTCTAAGCCGGCGTGCGATGACTGACCAAGGCACCGTCGCTCGCGTGGTTGCCGAAGACTCCGCCGTGGAGCTCCTGACCAAGCTGTCGGAGCTTCACGGCGGGCTCATGATCCATCAGTCGGGCGGCTGCTGCGACGGCTCCGCTCCCATGTGCTACCCGGTCGGCGAGTACCGGATCGGGCAGCGCGATGTGCTCCTCGGTGAGGTCGGACTGCCCGACCCGCTGCCTGCGGTGCGCATCTGGATCAACGGCGACCAGTACGAAGTGTGGAAGCACACGCAACTGATCCTCGACGTGGTTCCCGGCCGTGGCGCCGGGTTCTCCCTCGAAGCTCCCGAAGGCGTGCGGTTCCTGTCTCGCTCCCGGGTCTTCACCGACCAGGAGGCCAAGGTGCTCGACGCCTCGCCACCGAAGGTCGGCGCGGACTTCGACTGACCGAAAGATCTCGGCTCCCGAACCACCCTGTGAGGGCGGTTCGGGAGCCGAGATCTTTTCGCTGTGTCAGCCGGCGATCAGCACACCGCCGAGGGCGATGCCCGCGACCACGGCCGTGGTGGCTGCGGCCTGAACAAACGGGCGCCAGCCCACGCGGCGCATCACCTGCAGTCGGACACCGAGCCCAAGGGCGGACATCGCGACCGTCAGGAGGACCGTCTGTGCCACCTTGCCCGCGGAGATGATCCCGTCGGGAAGGATGCCGACCGAGCGCAGGATCGCGCAGGCGATGAACCCGATGACGAACATCGGAACGATCGGGGGACGCTTGCCCGCATCGCCGGTGAGCCGACGCTGCCGGATGCTGAGCACGGTGACGATCGGCGCCAACATCATCACGCGAGCCAGTTTCACGACCACCGCGAGGGTCAGCGCGGAGGTGCCGATCATGCCGCCCGCGGCGACCACCTGAGCCACCTCGTGGATCGAGCCGCCGGCCCACATCCCCGCGGTCTCCTCCGACAGCCCCATCGCATTCGAGGCGAGCGGGATCACCGGGATCATCAGGGTGCCGAAGAGGACGACGGTGCCGACAGCGGTGGCGGTGTCCTCCTCATCCGCCTTGGTCACGCCCTCAACACCGGCGACCGCGGCCGCGCCACAGATCGACATGCCGCAGGAGATCAACAATCGCCGCGCATAGGGGATGCCGAGAGCCTTGCCGATCAGCAGACCAGCGGTGATGCCGCCGACGACGATCGCGACGACCACCAGCAGCACGCCGAATCCGAGACCGAGAACATCACCGAGCACCAGCTGCAAGCCGAGAAGTGCGACGCCGATACGCAGCAGCACCTTGGCCGAGAACGTGACTCCAGGACCGCAGACTGCGGGAACGGGGACGAGGTTCGCGACGACCGCCGCGATGACGATCGCCAGAAGGAGCGGGCTGACGGCGGGCGCCAGGTAGTTGATGCCGGTCGCGGTGAGCGCGATGGCTCCGCAGACGGCGAGGCCGGGCGCGATGCCACCGAGCCGGCGGCGAGCCGGCGACTCGCCGTCCGAGTGGGTCCTGCGCTTCAGCGATTGGGTCATGCATCAAGGTTCGCCGCGATCACCCCCGATCAGAACCCGGACATCCGACATGGGGACATATCATTCGGATATATCCGTGCGAACCGACGTTCTGATCTGACCACAAGTGCGGACGGGGTAATCTCGCGAAGTGGACCTCCGATCGCTCGACCTCGGTGCGCTGCAGCTGCTCGTCGGCGTCGACGACCATGGCAGCCTCAGCGCGGCCGCCCGCGCACTCGGGACCGCGCAACCGAACGCGTCGCGCGCCATCGGTCGCCTGGAACGCCAACTCGGCGTCCGACTGCTCGAACGCGTGACGACCGGCTCCCGCCTGACCCCCGACGGCACCGTGTTGGTGCACTTCGCGCGCCGAATCGTCGAGAGCGGGCAGGAGATGCTGACGGTCGCGGCAGGCCTGCACGGTGACACCGCCGCCGAGATCACCGTCGACGCGTCGATGACCGTCGCCGAACATCTGATGCCGCTCTGGCTCGGCACCTTCCGTTCCGAGCACGCGGGCACCACCGTGCACCTGCGGATGCGCAACTCCACCGAGGTCTTCGAGACCGTGTCGGCCGGAACCTGCGACGTCGGCTTCGTCGAGAGCCCCACGGTGCCGCGCGGCCTGCACAGCGCGGTGGTCGCACGCGATCAACTGGTCGTGATCGTCCCACCGGGACACAAGTGGGCACGGCGCCGCCGCCCGATCGACGTCGCCGAACTCGCTGCCACACCGCTGCTGGAACGCGAACCCGGATCAGGCACCCGCACCACGCTCGAGAACGCCCTCGGCGACCTGGAACGCGCCACGCCCGTTCTCGAACTCGGCAGCAGCGCCGCCATCCGCACCGCCGTCGCAGGCGGCGTCGGTCCGGCCGTTCTCAGCACGCTCGCCGTCGCCGAGTCGGCGCGGAGCGGCGAACTGCGCGTGGTCCACGTCGACGGTCTGAACCTGCGACGTGAACTGCGCGCCGTGTGGCGGCCGCCGCGAACGCTGCAGGGTCCGGCCGCCGAACTCGTCCGAATCGCCCGCCGCTCGGCACAATAGATCCCGTGACGACACAGCCCGGGTACGACGCCCTCGCCGATCTGTACGACCGGACGTTTCCCGACCCGTTCACGACCCCGCTGGAACGTCGCGTCGTCGACGCCTTCGCCGACGCCGTCGCAGCATCGGATCATTCCGCACTCGTGATCGACGTGGGGTGCGGCACCGGCGGCGTCGCCGCTCACCTCGCCGACCGCGGACTGACGGTCCGCGGGGTGGAGCCGAGCACGGGCATGGCGGCGATCGCCCGTGACAAGTACCCGCACCTGTCGGTGAGCCACGGCGACGCGGCGCTGAACGGACTCGATCTCGGCGCAGTGCGCGGGATCGTCGCCCGCTTCAGTCTGATTCACGTGCCGCCGGCGCGAGTCCGCGAGATCCTCGCCGAGTGGGCGAACCGCCTGCCGATCGGCGCGACGCTGCTCGTCGCCGCGCAATCGTCCGACGAGCCCGGCGTCCACGAGTTCGACCACACTGTCGCGAAGGCGTGGCGCTGGCATCCGCAGGCCCTCGCCGAGGCCGTGACGACAGCGGGTTTCCAGGAACTCTGGCGGACCGTCAGTCGACCGGACGCCGACCACCGTTTTCCCGAGGTGCATCTGGTGGCGCGCCGATGAGCAACGATCCGCTCGTCCCACCCGCGCGCCCGTCGGTCTCGGCTCTGCTGCTGGGACGCCCGTCGGTGCGCGGGCGGTGGGCGCCCGCGATGCGCGCCGGACTCGCGTTTCTGATCCCCGCCTTGATCCTGCTGGCCTGCGACGCACGGAGCAATGCGGTGCTCGCCGCACTCGGCAGTTTCGCCGTGCTGTTCGGCGAACGCCGCCCCTATCGCATCCGCTGGAAGACCATCTCGACCGCGGGTGTGCTGCTGATCCTCGTCGTCGCCGTCTTCGGTCTCCTCGGGCACTGGGTGGGCCCCGACGCCTCCGTGCCGCGCGAACTGGTGTCGGTCGCCGCGTTGGGCGCGCTGGCCGCCGTCGGCGTGTTCGTCGTCAACGCCCTGCGCCTCGGCCCGCCCGGTCCGTTCTTCCTGGTCCTGGCCGGCGGCGTCGCCGTCCTCGTCGGACGCGCCGGGCTCTCCGTCGGGCTCCTGGTGATCTACACCGCCGCAGGTGCGGTGGCCTCGCTCGTCGTCAGCATAGCCCCCGCGCTGTGGCGCCCGCGCGGGCCGGAGACCGCCATCACCGAGGCCGCGCTGGCGGAGATCGAACAGTTCCTCGCCGACAATCGCGAGCCGTCGCGCAGGCACGGTGTCGCCGCGTCGACGCTGACCGCGTGGTCGGTGCTGCACGACGCCTCGCAGACCGACAGCGAACTCGCGCACCGACTGTGGCGGTCGCACAATCAGGTGCACGACGCCGCGTCGGACGAGTTCATCGCTCCGTTGCCGCGCCCCGGCATCGGCTATCGGTTGCGGTCCGCCGCGCGACTCGACAGCCATCCGGCGGTCACCGCGATGCGCGCGACGATCGCCGCACTCCTGGCAGGCGGCATCTCCGTGGTCGCGGGCCTGGGTCGGCCCGACTGGGCGATCCTCGGCGCGGTGCTGGTTCTCCAGATGGGCCCGGACCGAGTCCGCGGTGCGGTGCGCGGAGCGCAGCGGGTGGTGGGCACGTTCATCGGGCTCGCGATCTTCGCCGTCCTGCACGCGCTCGATCTGCACACCGTCGCGTTGATCATCGTGCTCGCCGTGCTGAACGTCATGATCGAGCTGACGGTGACGACCAACTATGCGCTGGCGGTCACCTTCATCACGCCCCTCGCACTCCTGATGGGCGCCCCGGACCGTCCGCTGCTCGAGCAGATGGGATCCCGCGCCGCCGAGACCGTGCTGGGGGTGGGATTGGCGGTCGCGATGGCATCGCTGATGTTCGCCCGGATCCACCGTCGCACGCTCCGTGCCGCGGACGACGCGGCGCGCACCGCCTGCGTCGAGGTGCTGCAGACCGCGGCCGATCAGGTGCCGTCCACGCCGACGATGCGTGCTCGACGCCGCGATCTGCAGTGGCAGCTGCTGGAGTCCGAGCTCGCCGCCACCGACAGCGCGAACGACGAGCCCGCCTGGGCGCGTGACTACTGGCCTCGCCATGCCGCGGTCCGAGCCGTCGGCTATGACACGTTGTCCGCCTGCTGGCGGGCTGGACCGGACACGCTGGTCCGCGGCGAGGCGCTCGCCGAACTCTCGTCGCGGGTGAGTGCGACGGACGGCTGAACCCGCGCTCTCGGTACCACCCGACACAACCCGGCGGCCAGGACGCAGAGTGCGGCCGCGGTGAAGAATGCCGGGTCGCGACCCAGTCCGTAGAACAGGATGAACACCCAGATGCCCGGCGTCGTGTCCGCACTGAGGAGCAACGGCAGTACCGCAAGCGCGATGCCGCGGCCGACGTAGTAGATCACGAGCAACCAACTGTCTTACTGCAGTCGGTTCGCGATCCAAAAGTCCTTCATTGGAATGGGGTTTCGGTGGTCGTCGAATTCCCTTAGCGCAGCTCTGTAGGCAGTGTCTTCGGGAGTACCGGCCTCCACCCAGGTATGCCCCACGGGGAGCTTGAAGTGCCGCACCGCTACGAACCAGCAGAATAGTCGGACGGTCCGCCCGTTGAAATCCTTGAATGGATGGACGTGCGGCGGCTCGTGGTAGCCGACTGCGACTCGTTCAGAACGCCAGACCCCCGCGAGCCCCGGCATGACTGGTTCGACAAACCGACGGTGCAATTCGCGCAGCAAATCCACCGAAAGCGGCTGGTCATCGAAGCTACCATCCAAAACTTCGTCCAACGTCACACGGTACGGGTCAGCGATCAGATCATTGAGCCGGTCATACGTAACTTCGCCCTGAAGCGTGTCGAACGTGCGCGTCGATTCCGGTTCAGTCACTGCGAACTCAAGATCATGCGCTTAGTCGCGCACGAACCTCCCACGCTTCCGAGACAGGTTGCCCTTCCATGCGCATGTTGCCGACGACTTCACTGACCACACGCTGTCGTAGCTGTCGAACCTGCTCATCATCACTGAGGCTGCGCCAAGCAGCGATACGTTGCAGCAATTCAGTGGTCATGGCAGCTCCTCTCGATGAGCATTGTCTACTGCCCAAAAGACTACCCCGGCACGATCGTTCACCTCAAAGAGTGCAGAGACTGCCTGGCACTCCATCTCTGAGTGCCACCCTCAGTCACTGCTTCTGAGACACGCACCAGCTAATACCCGGCACCCGGAGTCACGACGGCGAGCAACTCCTCCCCCGCCTCGAATCGTCGGATGTTCTCTGCGAGGAACGGCGCCATCTCGCGGGTCAGACCGGACGCCGGGTTCGCGACGTGCGGCGTGATGATGACGTTCGGCAGCGACCACAGCGGATCGTCGAGCGGCAGCGGTTCCGGATCGGTCACGTCGAGCGCCGCACCCGCGATCGTGCCGTCGACCAGCGCGCGATGCAGTGCAGTCTGATCGATCAGCGGGCCGCGCGCCACGTTCACGATCCAGGTGTGCGGATGCAGTTTCGCGAGAGTGTCGCTGTTGATGAGGTGCTGCGTCTCTGCGGTGGCGGGAGCCGCCAGGACCACGTGATCGGCGAGCGCCCACACCTCGTCGGTGCGATCGGCGGGCAAGGTCTGATCTGCACCGGGAACACTGCGCCCGCTCCGATTCACCGCGATCACCCGCGCGCCGCACGCAGTCAGCAGCGGCGTCAACTCGCGGCCGATCCCACCTGCGCCGACGATTGCGACGGTCGCACCGCGCAGGGTCCGGACCGCGGGGTCGATCCGCTCTTTGGCCCAGTGGTCGAGCACTGCGGTGTTGATCTGCCGCAGGCCCGCCAAGAGCAGAGCGAGGGCGTGTTCGGCGACGCCCGCCGCATAGAACCCGGAAGCGTTGGTCCACAGCCGACGGTCGTCGAAGACTCCGGCGGCGACGAACTTCTCGATGCCCGCCGTCGCGAGCGCCACCCAGCGGACCGTGTCGGGCAGCGGTGGAAAACCGGCCGGCCCGCCGATCCAGACCAACGCATCCGCATCGGCCGTCGGAACGACGACGCTCCCCGCATTCGTCACCGCCTCGACAAGGGCGTCGTCCGGCATGGGTTCGATCGCGATCTTCACTGCGCCTCCTAAGCTGTCCGATCCCCAGGCTAGTGCCGCCACCACCCGTGAAACACTGTCTCCAACATTCGGTTCAAGAGGAACGGGCAGTTCATGAGCATCACCGAGATCGCCGGGTACCGAGTCATGAGGCAGCTCGGCGCAGGCGGCATGGGTCAGGTGTTCCTGGTGGAGCACCCCCGTCTGCCGCGTCGCGATGCACTGAAGCTGCTCGATACGGGCGTGTCTCGCAACGACGACTTCAAGGCCCGGTTCCAACGAGAGGCCGACCTGCTGGCACAGCTGTCGCACCCGAACATCGTCACCCTGTACGACCGTGGCGAGTACGACGACCGACTGTGGATAACGATGGAGTTCGTCGAGGGAACCGATGCCGGGCAACTCGTCGAGTCGAACGGACCGCTGCCGTTGCCGCTGGCACTCACGCTCGTTGAGGGCGCCGGATCCGCGCTCGACCACGCGTGGCGCAAACAGCAGATCACGCACCGTGACGTGAAGCCCGCGAACCTCTTGGTCACGCTCGACACGAGTGCCGACGAGCCCGTCGTCGAAGCGGTGAAGTTGGCCGATTTCGGGATCGCCAAGGCCGCCGAGGAGGCCACCTCGCTGACGTCGACCGGAGTGACTGTCGGGACCATGGCGTACATCAGCCCGGAGGCGATCGAGGGCGACGTCGTCGACAACCGGTCGGACATCTACTCGCTCGGCTGCACCGCCTTTCACCTCATCACTGGCCAGGCGCCGTTTATCGGGAAGTCGATGACGTCACTGATGTCCGGGCATCTGAACCACCCGGCGCCCGCCGTCTCGCAGGTCTTGCCGTCACTGCCCGCTGCGTTGGATCCGGTATTCGCTCGAGTCCTCGCCAAGAACCCAGACGACCGCTATCAGACCTGCGCCGAATTCGTCTCCGCACTGTCGGACGCGATGAACGGCGTCGCGCCCGCCTCGTTCTCGTATGCGCAGACGCTGAAGGCGCCGACGCAGCAACGAGCGAAAGAACCTCGCTCTCACCGCACGCTGTGGCTCTCGTTGCTGACGGCCGCCTGTGTCTTCGGCGCGATCGCGATCGCCGGCAGCGTGGTCTACCTCTCCGGCAAGAACGATTCGGCCGTGCCGGTTGCGGCCTCGTCGACTCCGCAGCGGACCACCACGATCACGCGGACGACAACCAGTCCCACTCCGACACCCACGGAGGCAGTGGAGGCGGAGGTAGTGGAGACCACCCCGACCGAGGAGCCTGTCACTGCGACGGTTCCGACCACGCCGGAACCGTACGAAGGCCAGCCGTGCGGGCCCGATCAGTTCAACCAGCACAATTCGTCGGGCACGCTCTACTGCAGTGCGATGAACGGCGCATGGACTGATCTCACCCATCAATCTCGTCCTGCGGTCGAACGCGGGTCCGCATGCAGTGAACCCGGTGCGCGGGCGCGGATCGCTCAGACCGACAGCATCGCGACCTGCCAGGCCGATTCCGATGGATCGCTGGTCTGGCGCGACTACTGAGAGCCCTACCGTCTCCCGCGCCGCGCGCCCTTGCCGAAGTTCTTGCCCGGAACCTTGCCCGCGGCCTCCCGGTTGGCGCGCTTCGCCGCCGCCTTCTCCTTTGCGGTCCGCTTCGGCTGCTGCTGATCGCGACCGCGGGATGAGCCCGCGCGCCGACCGCGGACGATCCCGACGAACTCGTCGGCCAGGTCGGTGGTGGGCGACGGCCACAGCAGGACCACGCGGCTGGTCGGGGCATCGCGCAGCGGCCGGTAGACCAGATCGCGGCGATGATGCAAACGTGCGAGCGACTGCGGCACGGCCACCAGGCCCATGCCTGCGGCGACGAGTTCGACGGCGGCGGCGACCGTCTCGGGACGATGCTCCAGAACGGTGCCGGGCGGCATCGCCCAGTCGAGGACGTCGTCGAGGGGCAGGAGAAACTTCTCGTCGGCGAGGTCGTCGACGCTGAGGTCGTCGGCGAGCGTGAGGTAGTGATCCTTCGGGACGACGACCACCGTCGTCTCCTCGTACAACTCGATCACGTGGTGCGGCCCGGGATCGCCCAGGTCGAGCGCTCGCGGCATCCGGGTGACGACCGCGTCGGCACCGCGGTTCCGCACGAGCACAGCGCTGTCGGCGACGGAGCACGACGTGAGGTCGAGGCGGATGTCGGTGAAGCGTTCCTCCCACTTCCGGACCCATTTCGCGGGCATGACGCCGGGGACGTAGGCCAGCCGGAAGCGCGTGGGCTCGGCGGGGTGCTCGGGAGCCGTCGGCTGGGAATCGGAGGACATCGGGTCAGCGTATCGGTCAGGCACGACCGACGAAGGCGAGGAGCCGGTCGGCGGCGGCCGCCTCGGACCCAGTCGGCATCACCGGACCGATGTGGCCGAGGTCCCGCATCTGATCCACCACCTCCGCCGCTTCGCGCAGCAGGAAGTCGGTCAGCTCGTCGCCGGGACGCCACGGCGTCCCCAACGCGTCCGCGAGGTCCTTGCTGTGGACGGTCAACTCCAGGATCCGCAGCACCATCAGCTCGGCTCCGCTGCGCTTGCCCGCGCGGTGGTCGACCAGCCTCGACAGGTCGACGCGTTCAGCGGACTCCCGCAACCGATGCTCGTGTTCCCAGAACGTTCCGATCGGATCGTCGCCAACGTAATCGAGGCCGCGGGTGGCCGCCGTGTCCTCGGCACTGCCGCCGTCGAGCAGAATCCGATACCGTTCGCCGCCGCCTGCGACGTGGTCGACGAGTTCCCGGATCGTCCAGTCTCCGCATCCGCTGGGAACGTCGAGGTCGACGGGAGAGTCATCGTCGAGCGACTCCAGCCCCGACACCCACAGCGACTCGGCCTCGCCGAGCAGTTCCTCCGCCGCCATCGCCTGCACCGTCTGCGCCGATGTCCGCATCTGCACGCCGATGAGGCCGAGGTCGGCGACCCGCTCTGCGGTGGCCTGCGACGTCGCATCCGTGACGAGCACGGTGCGGTAGTCCAGTTCGGAGGCCTCGGTGAGACTCGCCCGCGGGCAGTTCGGCAGATTGCATCCGACGACGACCACGGTGGTGACGTCGTGATCGCCGAGGAGTGAGTCGAGCGGCGTGCGGAAGAACGCCGACCACCGCGGCTTATAGAGGATGAACTCGGTGTCGCCGATCTCCTGGACGGCACCGAAACGCAGCGAGTCCCAGTCGTACTCGACGTCGCCGGGCAGCAGCTCGATCGGGATCTCGGCGCCTGGAGTTCCCGGCGCGACGACGGCGTCGCCCGCTTCGATCGCAGTCCGCCGCAACAGGTCGACGTCGCTCTCACCGGGCCGGTACGACCGCACCACGTGGACGATCGGACGACCGAGCCTGCGGAATTCGGCGGCGGTGTCGGCGATCGCCGGGATCACCTCGCGGGTCCCGGCGACCGCTGCGGGACCACCGACGAAGTCGTTCTGCACGTCGATGATCAGCAATGCCGCGTTGGCCCAGTCCGGGACCAGATAGTCGACCACGACACCGATGGTCGCACAGGCGTCGATCCGGCGTCAGTCCTGTTTCGGCAGGGCGACGTTCTGCAGGCGCAGTTGACCTCGCGCGAGGTCCTTGCCGGTGCCCTCGTCAGTGATCTCGACCAGCCACAGTTGCTGGGTGCGACCCTGAATGATCGGCTCGGCGACCACCCGCGCCCGGCAGCCGGTCGAGGCGCGCAGGAAATCGGTGGAATTGTTCAGTCCGACGGCGAACTGACCGCGATCGGCGACGGCGAGGCTGCCTGCGATGCTGCCCGCCGTCTCGACGATCGTCGCGTACACGCCGCCGTGCACGACGCCCCACGGCGTGAAGTGACGTTCGTTCAGGTCGATGTACCCGGTGAGGGCCGTGCCCGTGGCCTCGGTGATCTCGAATCCCAGCGTCGCCAGGAACTCGCTCTCGGTTTTGGGAATGCTCGCAGTGTCGGCCATGGTCCGTCTCCTCGTGGTCTCTGGTCAGTCCTACTGACTTCTAATTCAAAAGTTAGATGGTCGACTCGCTGACTGTCAATACAGAAGTCAGATACGATCAGGCCATGGATTGGCTCGCCTACGACACCGACAACTGCTCGGTCCAGCGCACCATCGAGGTGATCGGCGACCGCTGGAGCGGCATCGTGCTGCGCGAGATCTTCAACGGCGTCCGCCGATTCGACCAGATCAAAGAGCACACCGGTGTCTCCGACTCCGTGCTCTCGGATCGACTGCGCAAGCTGGTCGCACACGGGATTCTCGTCTCCCGCGAGTATCAGGAGCCGGGGAGTCGCCGGCGCAAGGAGTACCGGCTCACCGACGCGGGTCTGGACCTGCAACCGATCTTCGTCTCCATGCTGCGCTGGGGCGACGCGCATCGCCCCAGCGCAGACGGCCCGGCCATCGAGATACACCACCGGGGCTGCGGCGCGCCGGTCCGCGCGGCCGTCGTGTGCGACGAGGGGCACGTCGTGCAGCAGCGCGACGTGCGCGCCAGTCCTGGCCCGGGTGCGAGACTGCGCTGAACCAGGCCGCACCACTTCCCGCCGAGTCGCACCACTTGTGGCTCCCGCACTTGGTCGCGACGAAGAGCGGGAACTGGAAGTGGTGCGAGACGACGAGAAGTGGTGCGGCAGCGCCTACTCGCCCAGCCGCGGCGGCGCGGACCGGTAGGTCGGCGGCGTCGCGGAGAGCCGGATCGGATTGGCGACGGTCGCGACCGGGCCGTCGCGGCGCGGGTCGTCGATCTGCGCGACCGGGTTCAAACCCAGTCGCTCCGCCAGCGCGAACGCCTCACCGATGTCGTTGACCGGACCGCACGGGACGCCCACGGCCGTGAGTCTGGCGAACCAGCCATCCGCGGTGTCTGCGGCGAGCAGTTCGGTCAACGTGCTCAGCAGCACCTCCCGGTTGGCCACTCGTTCGGTGTTCGTCGCGAAACGCGGATCGTCCGCCAATTCGGCGGCCCCGAGCTCGGCGACGAGCGAACCGAACTGGCGGTCGTTGCCGACGGCCAGGGCGAGGTCGCGGTCGGCGGTGGGCACCAGTTCGTACGGCGCGATGCTGGGGTGCCGGTTGCCCATCGCCCGCGGCACCACGCCTGCGCCGACGTACCCGGACGCCTGGTTCGCGAGAGCCGACAGCAGCGACGACAGCAGGTTCACCTCGACCCGTTGCCCCTCTCCCGTCCGGTCACGGTGGCGCAGCGCGGCCAGGATCCCCAGGCCGGCATGCAGGCCGGTGACGATGTCGACCAACGCCACTCCGACCTTGGTCGGCTCATCGGGCGACGATCCGGTGATGCTCATCAACCCGCCGACGGCCTGCACCAGGAGGTCGTATCCCGGAAGGTCGTTGTGTCCGCCGAACCCGGTGATCGAGCAGTAGACCACGCCGGGGTTCGCGGCGGCGATGTCGTCGTACCCGAGTCCGAGCCGATCCATCGTGCCGGGCAGAAAGTTCTCGACCACTACGTCGGCGCGGGAGGCGAGGGCGCGAGCCTGAACCAGATCGTCGGCGTCCCGCAGATCCCAGGCCACCGAGTCCTTGTTGCGGTTCACCGCTTGGAAGTAGGTGGCCTGGTCACCGGCGAACGGCGGCCCCCACGACCGCGTGTCGTCGCCCATGCCGGGCCGCTCGATCTTGATCACCTCGGCGCCGAGGTCGGCGAGCAGCATGGTCGCATACGGGCCGGCGAGCACTCGACCGAAGTCGGCGATCACCAGCCCCTCGAGGGCGCCGCTCACCGGAAGGCGGATTCGCCGGTCAGCGCACGGCCGATCTGCAACTGGTGAACCTCCGACGTGCCCTCATATGTCAGAACAGACTCGAGGTTGTTGGCGTGCCGGATGACCGGGTACTCCAATGTGATGCCGTTGGCACCGAGAATCGTGCGGCACTCACGAGCGATCTTGATCGCCTCACGCGTGTTGTTCAGCTTGCCCAAACTCACCTGAGCCGGCTCCACCTCACCGGCATCCTTACGACGGCCGAGCTGGTATGCCAGCAGGTGACCCTTGCCCACCTCCAACGCCATATCGGCCAGCTTGGCCTGCGTCAGCTGATACGACGCCAACGGCTTATCGAACACCAACCGCGTCGCCGCATAATCCACCGCCGTCTCCAAACAATCACGCGCCGCACCGATCGCACCGAAGATGATGCCGAACCGCGCCTCGTTCAAACAGCTCAACGGCCCCCGCAGCCCCGCCGCCTTCGGCAGCATCGCCGACTCCGGCAACCGCAAATCCTGCAACACCAACTCCGAGGTCACCGACGCCCGCAACGACATCTTGGCGTGAATCTCCGGCGCCGAGAACCCCGGCGTATCCGTCGGCACGACGAACCCGCGAATCCCGCGCGCCCCCTCCTCCAGATCGGTGTTGGCCCACACCACCGCCACATC
>NZ_BCWU01000012.1 GCF_001592365.1 Gordonia hydrophobica NBRC 16057 | reverse complement strand
GGCTCACAGTTTCATAGAGTTACGGCGGCTATAGCGGTGGGGAAACGCCCGGTCCCATTCCGAACCCGGAAGCTAAGCCCACCTGCGCCGATGGTACTGCACTGTAATGGGTGTGGGAGAGTAGGACACCGCCGAACACAACATTCCCGGGGAGCCCCCGACCGTATGGTCGGGGGCTCCCCTGCATTCCCCGGGCCGGCACCCGGCGGCGGCCCGACGTTGATTGCCCCCTCACGTTGATCGCGCCTTACGGTGATCGAGTACCCCGTCCCACACGTTGATCGAGTAGCCGCACCTCTACGTTGATCGCGTAGCCCGTCTCGACGGTGATCGAGTGGCCCGCCCCTACGTTGATCGAGTAGCCGCCTGCGAGCGCAGCGAGCAAGCTGCGTATCGAGATCGCCGCGGACGCCCGACTGGACAAGCGTGCGCACGAGCCCCAGCCCGCGGCGGTCTCGATTCTCGTCGGCGCTCACTACGTTCGCGGCGGCGAACTCGACCAACGTGGAGGGGGAGGCGTCCCCTTTACGTTGATCGAGTAGCGGCCTGGGAGCGCAGCGAGCAAGCTGCGTATCGAGATCGCCGCGAACGCCCGGCTGGATATGCGGGTGTTTCAGCGGGTGCCTGCGGCGGTCTCGATTCTCGTCGACGCTCACTACGTTCGCGGCGTTGAACTCGACCAACGTGGAGGGGGAGGCGTCCCCTCGAACTCGACCAACGTCCCGTACGTTGATCGAGTAGCTGCCTGGGAGCGGAGCGAGCAAGCTGCGTATCGAGATCGCCTCGGACGCCCGGCTGGGTATGCGGGTGTTTCAGCGGGTGCCTGCGGCGGTCTCGATTCTCGGCGACGCTCACTGCGTTCGCGGCGTTGAACTCGACCAACGTCGGGGAGGCGTCCACTCGAACTCGACCAACGTATGGGTAGGCGTCCCCGTACGTTGATCGAGTAGCTGCCTGGGAGCGGAGCGAGCAAGCGGCGTATCGAGATCGCCTCGGACGCCCGGCTGGATATGCGTGTTCTTCAGCGGGGTGCCTGCGGCGGTCTCGATTCTCGGCGACGCTCACTGCGTTCGCGGCGTCGAACTCGACCAACGTATGGGTAGGCGTCCCCGTACGTTGATCGAGTAGCTGCCTGGGAGCGGAGCGAGCAAGCGGCGTATCGAGATCGCCTCGGACGCCCGGCTGGATATGCGTGTTGTCCAGCCCCAGCCTGCGGCGGTCTCGATTCTCGTCGACGCTCACTGCGTTCGCGGCGTCGAACTCGACCAACGTAAGGGGAGCAGCGGCGTCGAACTCGACCAACTTAGAGGGTGCAGCGGCGTCGAGCTCGACGGCGGTGTCGCTATTTTGTTCGGGCCGCGTCCAGGCGGCGGAGGGCGGGTTTGTCTATCTTGCCTACCGGGTTCTTCGGGACGTCGTCGAGGACGGTGATCTCCACGGGGACCTTGATCAGTGCCAGGCGCTGCTTCAGGTCGGCCTCGATCTCGGAGGGCGTCACTGTCGCGCCCTCCCGGAGGGAGAGGTACGCCACGGGGATCTCGCCTAAGACGTCGTGAGGGCGGCCGATGACGGCGGCTTCGAACACTCCGTCGTTGTGATAGATCTGTGCTTCGATCTCCTTCGGATAGATGTTCTCGCCGCCCCTGATGATCATGTCCTTCACCCGGTCGACCAGCTGGAGATAGCCGTCCTCGTCGAGGCGACCCACGTCGCCTGTTCGGAGCCAGCCGTCGACGATGGTGTCGGCCGTGGCCTCGGGGCGATTGAGGTAGCCGGCCATCACGACGTCGCCGGCGATCAAGACCTCTCCCGTCTGACCTGGCTCGACGTCGTTGAGTTCATGGTCGACGATCCGGATCCGCTGACCGGGGAGCGGGGGACCGACTGTTCCCGGCTTCCGCAGGCCGACGAGCGGATTGATCGCAGACGCGGTGGTCGTCTCGGACAGCCCGTACCCCTCCACGATCGGGACCTGGAAGCGGGTCTCGAACCGCTCGATGAGATCGGTGGGCATCGGCGCGGCGCCACAGATGCCGAACCGTAGGGAACCGGTATCCGGAACCACATCGTCGGGCAGCGCCGAGAGCATCGCGTAGATCGCGGGCACCGCCGAGAAGTAGGTTGGCCGGTGCTTCTCGACAGCGGGGAAGAACTGTTCGGGACGGAACCGTCCGACGATCGTGGCGCACCCACCTGCCCGAAGCGGACTGAGCACACCGAGCACCACGCCGTTCGCGTGGAACAGCGGCAGGACCAGCAGACTGTGTTCGGCGTCGGTGAACTGGAAGTGGTCGACGAAGGTCGCCGTCATCGCGTCGATGTTCCCGTGAGTGATCATCACCCCCTTCGGGGTTCCCGTGGTGCCTGCGGTGTAGATGAGAAGCGCGAGGTCGGTCCCGGAGACGGAGACCGGATCGGCGGCACCAGACGACGCCGCGAGCAACTCGTCGCAGGTGATCAGAGAGACGTCAGGGATGCTGACCTCACTGTCGGTGACCAACACCCGGACTCCGGCGTCCCGGATCTGAAACTCGGCCTCTTGATCGGCGAGGGCCGGGTTGACCGGCGTGACGGCGGCCCCGAGCCGCCATGCGGCGAACAGCGCCACGACCAGCTCCACCCGGTTCGGCAGGAGCACGCCAACCACACCGCCCGGACCGACGCCCGCGTCGCGCAGTCGACGGGCAGCGGTTGCGACCGCGGACTCGAACTCGCGGTTGGTCAGACTGAGGCGATCGTCGTCGACGGCGGGCGCCTCGGGCGCCGCGGCCGCGCGTGATTGTGGCAGCGCCGGAACCACCACGTTCTGCGTCTCGGTCATTGGTGGACCGTCACGATGGGCGGCGCGATGAACCCGAACGACCGGAGCACGCCCTCGAGGACTCGGTGGCCGAACGCCTGGCAGCCCGACGCCAGCCCCACGCGCAGCGGCGGCTGCTGGAGCAGGGAGTACGCGGCATACGCCTGGAGCAGACCGGTCTGCTGATAGTTGTTGTTTCCGTGGATCACGACCTCCACGTGCGCCAGCGGTCCCGAGGCGTGAACCGAATCCAGCGACTTGTTGAGGCGAGGGTTCTCACGCGGGGGCATCGTGTTCATCACCTGCGCGGCGACGGCGTCGAGCGTGGCGTCGCGCTCCTCCGGTGACATGTCCTTGGTCGCCTCGAGAGCGTCGGCGACGATGACCGGAACGTTCTGCATGAGCGCCGCATTGAACACCCCGCCCTGAGACTTGCAGTTCGCCACCCGGGGATCGTGCTTGAACCACACCGGGTGCGACGTGCCGCCCCACGGCAACGACTGCGCCAACTCGTGCTGGCCCGGCACCACCAACGGGACCAGCCCCTGCGTGGGGTCGAACGGAACGTACTGATTCTGCTCCAGGTAGTACGCCGCACCGCCCGCCGCATTGACGAGGATGGTGCGCGTGGAGGCGATCGTGGGACTGCCGCCCCAGAACACCGCGATGTCGAGCGTGTCGACTCCCGGCGTCTCCAAGGCGATCTGGGCGGCGATCTCGCCCGTGGTGTACATCTGCGCGATGCCGGGGGAGAGCAGCAGGTTGGCCGCAGCGAAGTCGGCGCTGTACTTCTCGTCGCAGTGAATCAGCCAGTCCTGTTCGCCGGTCGTGTCCGTGTAGTGAGCGCCCGCGGCCAGCGCAGCACGCACGACGACGTCGCCGTTCTTGATGAACGGACCGACGGTGTTGAGAACGACGGAGCTCCCGCGGAACAGCTCGGTCAGCGCCTCCACGGTGTGCTCGACGGCGACCACCTCGTGATCGGCGGTCTCGATGCCGGGCACATGGGAGGACATCGACTCGGTGAGCCGCTCCTCGTTGCGGCCGGCCGCGGTGAACGGAACGTTGTACTGACGAAGGAACTCACAGACGAGGCGGCCGGTGTATCCGGAAGCGCCGTAGACGACGACTGGCTTATTGCTCATGACTTCTCCTGCGTTCGTTACTGAGTGGGTCGGGATGGCAGAACTGGGCTCCGGTCACATGCCCATGCCGCCGTCGACGGGCAGACCGATCCCGTTGACGAAGCGGGCGGCGTCGGAGGCGAGAAAGACCACGGCGTCGGCCATGTCGCGGACTTCGCCGAGTCGGCCGCTCGGTGTGAGCCCGACGACCGCCTCGACGGCTTCGTCCGCTGACCCGAAGAGGCCCAGCTCGGCCATGTCGGAGGCCAGGCCTGCGCCCATCGCCGTCGGGACCAGTCCGGGGTAGATGCAGTTCACGCGCACGCCGTAGCCGAGCTTGCCCGCCTCCATGGCGGCCACGCGTGTCATGCGGTCGATGGCAGACTTGGTGGCGGAGTAGATCGCGATGCCGGGGAAGGCGATGGTCGCTGCGACCGATGCGACGCTGATGATGGTGCCGCCACTACCGCCGGCACCGCCCGGCCGCATGGTTCGCAGACCGTGTTTGATGCCGAGCGCTGTGCCGAGCACGTTCACATCGAGTTGGCGTCGGATGTCGTCGACCTCGACCTCGCTCATCAGCCCGGTGATCTCGATGCCTGCGTTGTTGACCAAGACGTCGAGCCCGCCGAGGGTGGACGTGGTGGACTCGAGCGCGGCGACCCAGCTCGACTCGTCGGTCACGTCCAGGTGCACGGCGCCGTGCCCGTCGCCCAGCGACGTTGCGACGGACTGGGCGGCATCGGTCTGCAGATCGCCGATCACCACCGACGCTCCGGCGGCGGCGAGGGCGCGAGCCATCCCCTCGCCGAGTCCTTGGGCGCCGCCGGTCACGAGTGCGCGACGGCCGGTCAGATCGAAAGCGTTCATGGCGAATCTCCTCGGGGTACGAGTCGAGCTTTTCTGGTGGTGTGGATCACACTAGTCGGTTTTGGACAGTCGTCAAGAAAACATTTGACGATTGTCATAAGAAAGTGGGCCGACTGGTCGATATGCGAGGTGAGAGGGCTATGCTGAACCCAGAAGCCGACGAGAATGCGTGAGGAGGTGCGCCGTGGCGACGGACTCGACAGAGGTCGAACAGGTGCTTCCTCCGGCTGCGCGCAGCGCTGCCCGGCGTGCCGACAAGGTGGCGGCCAAGCGCGACGAACTCGCCCGTGCGGCACGAAAGACGTTGTCGGAGCTCGGATATGCGGGCACCAGCCTCCGCGAGATCGCCGCGAACTCCGAGTACAGCCACGGCGTCCTGCATTACTACTTCAGCGACAAGCTCGATCTCATCGCGCACTGCGTGCACCTGTACAAGGCCGAGTGCGTGGCGTCGTACGACGGCATCATCGACGAGTCCGAGGGGGAGGGTGCGGCGGAAGCGCTGCGCCGCCGATTCGCGGATCGGCTCGCCGAGACCATGGAGCACGACCTCCCGACGCACAAGCTCTGGTACGACCTCCGCATGCAGGCCGTGTTCGAGCGGACGTTGGTCGAGGACGTCCGGGCGATCGACGATGAGCTGGAGTCGATGGTCTGGCGCGTGGTCAGCCGGTACGCGGAACTGGCGGGCGGAGAGCCGATCATGGACGCGGCCGGTGTCTACGCGGCGCTCGACGGACCGTTCGAACGGGCTGTCCGCCGTCGCTGCGACGGCGAGCAGGATGCCGCCGCGGAGCTGTCCCGCCAACTGCACGCACTGCTCGGCGTCCTGGTACGGCGCACCGACGTCGCGCAGTGACCGGCCGCGGCGTCACGGTGGGCCGATAGCATGGGTGACATGGCGATCAGCAGGCCCGCCGACGCGGCGGAACAAGTGCACAAAGCGCCGCGCGCGCGGATGACGGGAGCACAGCGTCGCCTGCAGCTCATCGAGGTGGCGCGCGGTCTGTTCGCCGAGCGGGGGTTCGAAGGCACGTCGATCGAGGAGATCGCGCAGCGGGCCGGCGTCTCCAAACCGATCGTGTACGAGCACTTCGGCGGCAAGGAGGGCTTGTATGCCGTCGTCGTCGACCGGGAGATGGAGACCCTCCTGGAGATGGTCACGTCGTCGCTCACCAAGAACCGGTCGCTGTACCGGATCCAGCAGGTCGCGCTCGCGTTGCTGACGTACATGGAGGAACGGACCGACGGATTCCGGATTCTGGTACGCGGCGAGTCGACCAGCGGCGACGACGACACCCGCTACTCGAGCCTGCTGAACGACGCCATCAGCCAAGTGGAGCACATCCTCGCGGGCGATTTCGAACGCCGCGGATTCGATCCGGGTCTCGCGCCGTTGTATGCGCAGGCGCTGGTCGGAATGGTGTCGGTGACCGCGCAGTGGTGGCTGGACGTCCGCGAACCGGAGAAGGAGGTCGTCGCCGCGCATCTGGTCAATCTGTGCTGGAACGGCCTGACTCGACTCGACCCGTCACCGGTGCTCGTCGATTCCGAATACAAGGAGTCGACGACCCCTACCGTGCACCCGGACTTGACCTAGCGCGACGTCGGTCGACGTACGCGCCGACACCCCACAGCACGACCGCCAGGGCACCGGTCGACAAGACCTGGTTGCGCACCGAGTCGGTGGTGAGGCCCAGTACGACGATCGCGCCGAGCGCGACCAGCGTGAGGATCGTCAGGTACGGGTAGCCCCACATCTTCATCGGCAGGACCGTGCCCGCGCGATCGGCGCGCCTGCGGAGGACGAACTGTGCGGACGCGATGGCGATCCAGGTGACCAGGAGCGTCGAACCGACCATCGACAGCAGTCGTTCGAGGACCTCGTCGCCCCAGAAGTACGTGGCCGGAACCATCAGGAACCCGACGACGATACTGGCCAGCACGGCAGGCACGGGCACACCGTTCTTCGCGGTCCGCGTGGCGAGATTCGGCGCCATCCCGCGGTCGGACAGCGAGAACAGCATGCGTGATGCGCCGTACAGGTTGACGTTCAACGACGACAGCAACGCGATGACGATAATCGCGCCCATGGTGCTCGCGACGGCGGGCAGACCCGCCTGCTCCAGCACGCCTTCGAACGGGCCGCCTTGGATTCGCGGATCGTCCGACGGCAGGACCAGCATGATCACCGCGACGGAGCCGACGTAAAAGATCAGAATGCGCCAGACGATGGTGCGGATCGCCTTGGTGACGCTCGGTCCGGGGTCGGCGGTCTCGGCCGCCGCGACCGCGATGATCTCGATGCCGCCGAAGGCGAACGCGATCACCAGCAGGGCCGCGGCGATCCCGCCGACACCGTGCGGCAGGAATTCTCCGGGATTGGTCAGTCCCGGCGACGGCTCCGACGTCCAGCCGAACAGATACGCCGCGCCGATGATCAGGAACACGACGATCGCCACGATCTTGATCAGCGAGAACCAGAACTCGAGCTCACCGAAGTTCGAGACGCCGCTCAAGTTCAAGACGGTGAAGACGATCATGAAGACCAACGCCCACGCCCACGCGGGCATGATGCCGACCAGGCCGCTGAGCGTCGACGCGGCGGCCAGCGCTTCGGCGGCGACCACGATGGTCATCTGGATCCACCAGAGCCACCCCATCATGAAGCCGGCGCCCGGGCCGAGCGCCTGGCCCACGTAATGCGAGAACGCACCCGGATTCGGGTCGGCGGCCGCGAGTTCGCCGAGCATCCGCATCACCGACACGATGATCAAACCGATCACCCCGTACGCGACCAGTGCCGCGGGGCCTGCGAGGGCGATTCCCTGCCCGGATCCGACGAACAGGCCCGCCCCGATGGCTGATCCCAGGCTCATCATCACCAAGTGGCGCGGCTTGAGCCCGCCGTGCAACCGACGCTCGTCGACCACATCCAAGCGTTCTGGTTCGGAATTTTCCACCACCCGAGCGTAGTGGCCGGGCGGTGCTGGCAAAATCACCCCATGCCGCGCATCCGACCAGCAACCGTCGACGACTGCCCCGCCATCGCCGAGATCTATCGCCACTACGTCGAGAACTCGGTGGCGACGTTCGACGTGGAGTCCCTCGCCGTCGACGAATGGGCGCGCAAACTCGAGCACATCGTCGCGGTGGGACAGCCGTTCCTGGTGGTCGAGAACCTCGAGGACGATGCGCTGCCGACCGGTGTGCTCGGCTACGCGTACCTCGGGACGTACCGGGGAAAAGACGGCTGGAAGCACACTGCGGAAGACAGCATCTACCTTCGGCCGGAAGCCGCAGGCCGGGGACTGGGGAAGTGGTTGCTGCAGGCGCTGCTCGACGCGACCGATCGCGGCGTGACGCGCAACGTCATGGCGGTGATCTCCGACGAGGTGCCGGGGTCGATCGCCCTGCACCGCACCGTGGGTTTCGTCGAGGTGGGACGGACCCCGGCCGTCGGATTCAAGTTCGACCGCTGGATCGGCGTCGTCTACATGCACTACGCGATCGCGGAATGAGTCGCGACGCGGGTTCTTCGGAGTACGACACTCGGTAGTACCCTGGGTACCGTGCTGATCCGCCCGACGCGAGCCGGTGCGCAGGTCCCCGCGACCGCGCATGGTCTGTTGGCGGCCGTGGTCTCACTGATCCTCGGCGTCACCGCGCACTCGCTCGGCGGCGGCCACCTCCCGACGGCTCTGCAACTCGCGACCGTGGCCGGACTCGCAACGTGCGTCGGCCTGGTGCGCGCGGCACAGCTGCGCGGCGTCGAACGGGCGCGCGCTCGCGGCCGACTGCGGATCTCGCTGACCGGAACGGCCGCGGCACTCGCCGGCGGACAGGCGGGCGCGCACCTCGTTCTCGCGCTGCTCGACGGCCACGGAATGCACGGTGCGCTGGTGCCGGGACCGGTCATGCTCGGCTGGCACGTTCTGGCGATCCCGGCCGCGGCCGCGGTACTCGTCGTCGCCGAGCGGCTGCACCGCGCCTGCGGTGCGGGCCTGGCCCGGATGTGGCGACTGGTCTCCATCCCCGTCGGCGTCGACGATGCACCGTCAGTGCCGGTCGACCCGCAGGTCCGAGCACCCCGACATGCGGCCCCGATGGTCGCCGCCGCGGGAGTCCGCGGCCCTCCGTTGCACGTCTGATCCCCTTTCCCGTCCCGACCTCGATTCCGGCGTCGGGAATCAGACTTTGCACAAAGGAAGTTCTTCCATGGCGATTCGCCGTCTCTTCACTCGTTCCCTCGTTCGATCCGCCGCGCTCGTCGCGGCCGCCCTCCTGCTCGTCGTCGGCCTCGCGGCCTGCGGCGACGACGACACCGCCGATGCGCCCGACGCGAAGGCGATCACCGTTTCCGACCAGTGGGTCAAGGCTGCCGACTCCGGCATGACCGCGGCGTTCGGGACCATCAGCAACTCCTCCGACCGCGACATCCGCATCGTCTCCGCACACACCGACACGGCCCGCACCACCGAGATGCACGAGGTGGTCGACAACGGCTCGGGCGGGACCACCATGCGCCAGAAGGACGGCGGCTTCGTGGTTCCCGCGAACGGTTCGATGGACCTGACTCCGGGCACCGAGCACTTCATGCTGATGGAACTGTCCAAGCCCATCACCACCGGCCAGGACGTGGCCTTCACCATTCGGTTCGAGGACGGGTCGACCATGGAATTCACCGCGCTGGCCCGCGACTTCGACGGTAACCAGGAGAACTACGAGCCCGGCCATGAAGGCATGGACGAATGACCGACCCGCAGCGCGGCCGCGTCTCT
The DNA here is from genome assembly GCF_001592365.1 of Gordonia hydrophobica NBRC 16057. Classification (GTDB taxonomy): domain Bacteria; phylum Actinomycetota; class Actinomycetes; order Mycobacteriales; family Mycobacteriaceae; genus Gordonia; species Gordonia hydrophobica. The sequence continues at coordinate 134,320 of NZ_BCWU01000012.1, read as the reverse complement.
CGGCGCACCCTGCTGATGGGCGGCGCCGGTCTCGCCGGCGTCGGGATCGGGGCGGCGGCCGTCGGTGTCGCCGGTCAGGTCTCGACGCCCGCGGACGCACCGGGGACCGGACTGGTGCCGTTCTACGGTCGCCGCCAGGCGGGCGTGGCGACCGCACCGCAGTCGCACGTTCAGCACATCGGGCTCGACCTCGTCGACCCGGGCGACGTCCCCACCCTGCAGGGCGTGCTCAATCTGTGGACGCAGGACGCCTCGCGCCTCACCCAGGCCGGTCCGAGCCTCTCGGACACCGAACCCGAACTCGCGCGAACCGCCAGCCACCTGACGGTGACGGTCGGCGTCGGTGACCGGGTGTTCCGTGCGCCATCGCTCACCGCACTCCGGCCGTCGTGGTTGAAACCGTTGCCGCCCTTCTCCATCGATCGGCTGGATCCGCGGTGGGGGCAGACGGATCTGCTGGTGTCGATCGGGTCCGACGACCCGGTCACGCTCGCGCACGCCACCCGAATGCTGACGGCGTCGGTCCGGCGGAGTGTGCGAGTGCGCTGGGTGCAACGCGGTTTCCGCAACAGCCCGGGCATGGCGTCGGGGACCATGCGCAATCTGTTCGGTCAGGTCGACGGCACCGTGCAACCGCCGTCGGACGGGTTCGATTCGCTGGTTTGGAACGACGGCCGCGAGCAGTCGTGGCTGGCCGACGGCACCAGCCTGGTGTTGCGGCGGATCGCGATGAACATGGACACCTGGGAGGCGCTCGACCGGCACGGTCGCGAACTGTCGGTCGGCCGGACCCTCGACACCGGGGCTCCGTTGACCGGTACCGCGGAGTTCGACGAGCCGGACTTCACCGCGTCGCGCGGCGGCATCACGGTGATCCCGGAGTCGTCGCACATTGCGCGCGCCCACCGTCGTAGCGAGCGGGAACAGATTCTGCGGCGCGCCTACAACTACGACGACCCGCCTGAGCCGGGCTCGGCCGACACGTCGAACAGCGGGCTGCTGTTCGCGGCGTACCAACGTGATCCGGTGGAGCAGTACCTGCCGATCCAGGCGCGACTGGCCGAGCACGACGACCTGAACGTGTGGACCACACCGATCGGGTCGGCGGTGTACGCGATCCTGCCGGGCGCCACGGCGTCGCGGCCGCTCGGTACGTCGTTGTTCGAGGCCGCCGGTGGGCGCAGCGGAGGGCCGCGGCAGAAGTAGACTCTGAACAGTGTCGAACCCTTCTGTGCCGCGACCCTCCCTGTCCGGGCTGACCTCCTTCGCTCTCGGCGACGCCGCATTCGGTGCGATCCGGGAGAAGGCCGGCCAGGCTCAGGTGGACATCACGGCTCCCGATGCTGCGCGACCCCTCGTGGTCGCGCAGCTCGCGGCCGTCTCCGAGGCACCGGTTCTGGTGGTGAGCGCCAACGGTCGTGAGGCCGACGACCTCACCGTCGAGCTGGCAGAGTTCCTCGAACCCGGGCCCAATGGGACGCCGGTGGTCGCGCAGTTCCCGTCGTGGGAGACGCTTCCGCACGAGCGACTCTCGCCCAGCGCCGACACCGTCGGCGCGCGTCTGGCCGTGCTCAGTCGCCTCGCCGATCCGACGGTCGCGCCGCTGCGGGTGGTCGTCGCGACCGTCCGATCGCTGGTACAGCCGATGGCGCCCGGCCTCGGCGCGATGCGTGCGGTCACCTTGCAAGAAGGGGTGGAGGCCGATTTCGACGGTCTCATCGAGCAGTTCGTCGAGATGGCCTACGAGCGGGTCGACATGGTCGGCACCCGCGGCGAGTTCGCCGTCCGCGGCGGTATCCTCGACATCTTCCCGACCACGGCCGACTATCCGGTCCGCGTGGAGTTCTGGGGCGACGAGATCACCGACATCCGGGCGTTCTCCGTCGCCGACCAGCGCACTCAGCCGGAGATCGACACCTCCGTCGTGCAGATCCATCCGTGCCGTGAACTGGTGCTGACCGCGCAGGTCCGTGAGCGCGCGGAACTGCTCGCGGAGTCCACGTCCGACGAGTCGCTGCGTGAGATGCTCGCGAAACTGGCCGCAGGCATCCCCGTCGAGGGGATGGAAGCGCTGATCCCGGCGCTGGTGGACGGTCAGATGGAGATGCTCACCGAGGTGATGCCCGAGGGCACGCGCGTGTTGGTGCTGGATCCGGAGAAGGTCCGGACCCGCGCCGTCGACCTCGCGCGGACCGGTGAGGAATTCCTCGAAGCCTCGTGGAACGCCGCGGCGCTCGGCGCCAGCGCACCCGTCGCCGCAGGTGAGCCGTCGATCGACCTCTCGGCCAGCGCCTATCGCGGCGTCGACGTGGTTCAACGTGAAACACTCGAATCCGGCAAGGCGTGGTGGACCATGAGTCCGCTCTCGACCGGCTCGGGGGACGAGTTGGAACTGGACCTCCAGGCTGGACCGGCCCCGCACGGCGATCCGAGCGAGCTCGCCGAATTGATGCGCGCGCTGCACGCGCAGGTGGCCTCGGGGAGCAAGGCGGCGCTGGTGGCCGCCGGCCGCGGCACCGCGACGCGTTTCGTGGACCGCCTCGGCGAAGCCGAAGTGCCTGCGCGACTGATGGAGCCGGGCGAGGAACTGCCCGACGGCGCCGTCGGCGTCTACCACGGCACCCTGCGGCGCGGCCTGGTGCTGCCGTCCGCGGGACTGGTGATCGCCACCGAGGCCGATGTGACGGGTGCCCGCGTCGTCGGCGCCAAGGACGGTCGACGTCTCCCAGCCAAGCGGCGTAATCAGGTGGATCCGCTCGCCCTCACGGCGGGCGACATGGTGGTCCACGATCAACACGGCATCGGTAAGTTCGTCGAGATGATCGAGCGCACCATCTCGGGTGCGCGGCGCGAGTACCTCGTGATCGAGTACGCGCCGGGCAAGCGCGGCCAGCCGGGCGACCGCCTGTACGTCCCGATGGACTCGCTCGACCAGCTCTCCCGCTACGTCGGCGGCGAATCGCCCAGCCTGTCGAAGCTCGGCGGCTCGGACTGGGCCAACACGAAGAAGAAGGCGCGCAAAGCGGTTCGCGAGATCGCCGGCGAGCTGGTGCAGCTGTACGCCGCCCGGCATGCGGCGCCCGGCTTCGCGTTCAGCACCGACACCCCGTGGCAGCGGGAGATGGAGGACGCGTTCGACTACACCGAGACCGTCGACCAGATGACGGTGATCGGCGAGGTCAAGGCCGATATGGAGAAGCCGATCCCGATGGACCGCGTGGTCGTCGGCGACGTGGGCTACGGCAAGACCGAGATCGCCGTGCGTGCCGCATTCAAGGCCGTGCAGGACGGTAAGCAGGTCGCAGTCCTGGTCCCCACGACCATCCTCGCGGGCCAGCATCTGCAGACCTTCGCCGAGCGGATGGAGGGCTTTCCGGTCACCGTGCGGGGACTGTCGCGCTTCACCGATCCCGCCGAATCCAAGGAGACCATCGCGCAGATGGCGTCCGGCGAAGTCGACATCGTCATCGGCACCCACCGGCTCCTGCAGACCGGGATCCGCTGGAAGGATCTCGGGCTGGTGATCGTCGACGAGGAGCAGCGGTTCGGCGTCGAGCACAAGGAACACATCAAGGCGCTCCGCACGCACGTCGACGTCCTCACCATGTCGGCGACGCCGATTCCGCGCACCCTGGAGATGTCCATGGCGGGCATCCGAGAGATGTCGACCATCCTGACGCCGCCGGAGGAACGACATCCCGTTCTGACGTACGTGGGCGGCTACAAGGAGAAGCAGGTCGCCGCCGCCATTCGTCGTGAGCTGCTGCGCGACGGCCAGGTGTTCTACGTGCACAACCGGGTGTCGACCATCGACAAGACCGCCAAGCAGATCGCGAACATGGTGCCGGAGGCGCGCGTGGTGGTGGCACACGGCCAGATGGGCGAGGAACAGCTCGAACGCACCGTGCAGGGGTTCTGGGACCGCGAGTACGACGTACTGGTCTGCACCACGATCATCGAGACCGGTCTGGACATCTCGAACGCCAACACGCTGATCGTCGACCGTGCCGAGAACTTCGGACTGTCCCAGTTGCACCAGCTCCGCGGCCGTGTGGGTCGTAGTCGCGAGCGCGGGTACGCGTACCTGCTGTACAGCCCGGACAAGCCGCTCACCGAGACGGCGTACGACCGTCTCGCGACCATCGCGCAGAACAACGAGCTCGGTGCGGGCATGGCGGTGGCGCTCAAGGACCTGGAGTTGCGAGGGGCGGGCAACGTGCTCGGCGCCGAGCAGTCCGGGCACGTCGCCGGTGTCGGTTTCGACCTCTACGTGCGGCTGGTCGGCGAGGCCGTCGAGGCCTATCGCGCCGCCGCTGACGGCAAGCCGATCGCCACCGAAGAGAATCTCGAAGTCCGCATCGATCTCCCGGTCGACGCGCACATTCCGGTCGAGTACGTCGAAGCGGATCGGCTCCGTCTCGAGGCCTACCGCAAGCTCGCGTCCGCCACCAGCGACGACGATGTGGATGAGGTGATGACCGAGCTCGTCGACCGCTACGGCGAGCCGCCGGTGCAGACGCAGCGGCTGGCGGCGATCGCCCGGCTGCGGCTGCGCTGCCGCGAGCGCGGGGTCACCGAGATCGGTGTGGCGGGTCAGTCGGTGCGGATCGCGCCGCTGCTGCTTCTCGACAGCCAGCAGGTGCGGATGGCGCGCATGTACTCCTCGGGCAGCTACCGCGCCGCGACGCACATGGTGACCCTCCCGATCCCGCGCACCGGCGGCGTCGGCTCAGCACGCCTCCGCGACACCGAACTGGTGGACTACCTGGTCACGTTCCTGCAGACGATCGTGCCGCTGGAGGCGGTCGCGGTCGGCTAGACCTTCCGCCCCGACAACCCGGCCAACCGATCCATCGCCGGTGCGTCTGCCGGCACGGCCACCGCCGGGCCGAACGACTTGCCTTCGCCCTGGAAGTCCGGCGTCAGCATGTTCGGCGCAAAGGCGAGTGACGCTTCGAGCCCGTCCTCGTCGGGCGACCACGGCAGTCCCGCGGCCTGCGCCAGGTCCCAGCCGTGGACCTGGTACTCCCACAGGATCATCGACGCGGCCATGTCGCCGGGCATGCCGGCGTCGCCGATCTTCAGCGGGTTCGCGAGCGCTGCCGGAAGCAGTTCGGTAAGCCGGGCGGCGTTGCGTCGCACCTGGTCGGCGCCACTTCCCTCGACGGTGACCGCCGCCGGGTCGGAGCAGGTGTGGTCGTCGGCGGCGTAACCGTCGGTGAACGCGGTCAGCCAGCCGACGACGTGGCCGCGCAGCGTCTGGAAGTCGTACTCGGTGCAGGGAGTCGTCGCGGTGGGCGAGGTGTCGGCGGCATCGTCGAGGAGGTGGGCGAGCTGGTCGAGGACGCGGAGGAGAGATGCTGAAGTTTCCATGCTTCGACGGTATGGCCGCAGACCCGGTCTGCTCTTGAATATTCGCGACAGATGGCGGGCGACTATCTCGGCATAGCGCCAAAATCTGTTCTCTCAGGCGCCTTCGACGGCAATGTTCCAGCGGAGGGGCGTCACAAGACAGATTCTGGCAGTAGCGCCGCCACTACGATCGGAACAGTGACCGAGGACGACGAAGTGCGGCCGCAGCTGGACGTCGACGAGTACACGCGCGGCATCCTCGCGCCGGGACGGATGTTCGCGGTGGTCGACTTCGATCGCTATCCGGCGCCGCCGGAACTCGACGGGCTCGTCGAGTGGTTCTGGTCGGTGCGCTGGGACCTTCCCGCGGGTGAGCAGCATCGGCAGCGGGTCCTGTCGTCGCCCGCGGTCAACGTGAGCGTGGGGCTTGCCCCGCCGCCCGGCAATGCGCCGCCGCCCGGTCCGTATCCGCTCGCTGCGATGCTGAACGGCGTCACCACCGACGTCACCGTTCGGACTCTGTCCGGGCGTGGATGGAACTTCGCCGCCAAGACCACCACCGGCGGGTTCGGCGCCTGGGTCGACGACGTCCACGCACTCAACAACACGCACCTGCCGCTGTCGCAGATCCTCGCGGTCGACGACGCTGCACTCTCCGTCCGCGTGGCCGACGCTCCGTTCGGCGCCGATCGCAGGGGACCGATCGCGCACGAGTTGGTGCGGCTGCTGGCGGTCCGGCCGTCGGCCCGGATCGAGCGTGCTCGCGAGGTCGCTGCTGTCGCTGCGGCGGCCGAGCACGACCGGTCCATCCGCACCGTCGATCAACTCGCGCGCCTCGGCGGGATCACGCCGCGAACGCTGCAGCGGATGTTCCTCTCCTGCGCGGGCGTCTCACCGACGTGGGTCATCCGCAGATTCCGACTGATCGAGGCCGCCGAGCGTGTGCGCGACGGTCAGGACCCCGACTGGGCTGGTCTCGCCGCCGATCTCGGCTACGCCGACCAGGCCCACCTGACCCGACACTTCACCGCGACGATCGGAATGTCGCCGGGTGCGTATGCGGCGGGGAACCGGCCAGAGTGAGGGTCAGGGCAGTCCGCGACGCCCTGCCCGGGTAGCAAAACCGTCGAGGGCCTCGAGGATCTCGTCGGATCGCCAGCACCTGTTCCGCTTCATGCCACTGAACTCGGTGACGATTCCGGCCGACTCGAGATCGGCGAGGGCTCGCCGTGCAGCAGATCCGCTGATTCCGAGATCGCGTCGCGCGAATGCTGCATCGATGACCGGTTGGCGCGCAAGCGCGGCGAGGATCTTGTCGCTCGCCGAGGCACGGCGAGCCGGGTGGGTGTCGGCCCACCGTCCGCGGATCGAGCGGATATCTTCGACCAGTCGTCGGCCGTTGGCGACGGCGTCGAATGTCGCCTCGGCAAATGCTTGACAGATCGGTCGCAAGTCGCCGGACCGGTACGCGGTCAGGGCATCGAAGTAGCCGTCGGGATCAGTGAGCAGCCCTGCGGAGATCGGGACGGTGATGTTCCTCGTCAAGCCCTTACCGCGCAGGAGCGCGTGGACCAGTGCGCGACCGGTCCGCCCGTTGCCGTCTGGGAACGGGTGGATGGTTTCGAACTGTGCATGGGCGACAGCGGCTTGGAGGAGCACCGGGACGTCATCACGACTGATGAAGGCAATGAGATCGCTGATGGCAGGCAGGACTCGGTGATCCTGCGGTGGGACGAACTGGGCGGAATGCGGCGTGCGCCCACCGATCCACACGGGTTCCTCACGCCACCGGCCCCCTGGTACTTGAGGATTGTTGTCGCCCAGGAGGGCGTGATGCATAGCGAGGATCGTGTCGGCGTCGAGACGGTCGGACAGCTCGACGGCCGCCTGCATCGCTCGAGTGTTGCCGACGATCTCCGTTGCGTTTCGACGGCTTCGGTCGCCGAGTTCAGCGAGTGCGATGGCTTTGGCCGACGCAGTCACCTGCTCTATCTCAGACGACGACGCGGATTCTGTGCGGAGGAGGACAGCACTGAAAGGGGCGATCTCGCCTCCCATTTCAGCGTCGAAACGCACGATCGTCGCCGATGCCTCATCAAGGAGCGCTGCCAGGGGAACGGGGATTCGGGGTTGTTCGTCCGCGATGGTCGGCGTGACTGTGGAGCGGTAGTCGCCGAATCCGCGGTCGCGGCGAGTGCCGAACTCCGACGGAGTCCACGGTGTGGCCTCATCGGTGACGGCTGGCCAACCGGTATTCGGATCTGATGACATAGCGTGAGGATACGCCCACTTGTTGAATAACCGGGTGTAAGGCGACGGGCAACGCCCACTTCGGTAATCGCTACACCGCGAGCAGCTGATCCCGCACCGGCCGGCCGTCATTCACCAGGGCGTCGCGGATCACCGCGACCTCGGCGTCGGTCGCCTCCAGAAGCGGTGCGCGGACGGCGGCATGCTCGATCACGCCGACCTCGCGGAGCGCGGACTTCGCCGTCACCACGCCCGGCGCGGTCTTCATCAGCGCCGCGGTCAGCGGGCGGACGGCGTCGTTGATCGCGCGGGCGGTCACCAGATCGCCGGCGTCGACCGCGTCGATCAGCGCCAGATGGCGGTCAGCGGCGACGGCACCGACGACGCTCACCAGCCCGGACGCGCCCGCGGCCAGGTACGGGAGATTCAGCTCGTCGATTCCGCAGTAGTAGTCGACGCCGGTCTCGGCCATCACCGACATGGCCTCGAACAGATCGCCCTTCGCATCCTTGACCGCGGCGATCCTCGGGTGGGCGGCGAGCTCGACGATGGTCGTGCGGGCCAACGGGAGTCCGGTGCGACCCGGGATGTCGTAGAGCATCACCGGCAGTTCGGTCGCGTCGGCGATCGCGACGCAGTGCGCGATGACCCCGGCCTGCGACGGCTTCGAGTAGTACGGCGTCACGACCAGCAGGCCGTCGGCGCCGGCCGCCGCGATGGTCTGCGCGGTCCGCACGCTCTTGGCGGTGTGATTGGTGCCGACGCCCACCACCAGTGTGGTCTCCGGACCGGCGCCCTCGCGCACCAGAGTCAACAGTCGGACCAGTTCGGCGGTGTCGAGCGTGGGTGCCTCGCCGGTCGTGCCCGCGACGACGATGCCGTCGCAGCCCGCATCCACCAGATGCTTCGCCACGGCGACGATTCCTGGTTCATCGAGGGAGCCGTCGGGGGTCATGGGAGTCGGCATCGCGACGAGGTTGCGACCGAAGATCGCGCGTGCGGACAGGTGAGGCGAAGTCATGCGTCCATCGTCGCCGCGCCCCACCGTTCACCACAAGCGAGCAGTTATCGTGAGTAATGGTTAGGAGTGCTTCATGATTGATGTCGGTGCGCTGCGTTCGTTACGGGCGATCGCTGATTTGGGAACCATGGCGCGGGCCGCCGAGGAACTCGGGTTCACGCCGTCGGCCGTCTCGCAGCAGATCAAACGACTGGAAGCGCAGGTCGGAGTGCGTCTGGTGGCGCCGGCGGGACGTCGCGTGGTGCTGACGCCCGCCGGTCAAGCGCTCGTCGCGACGGCGCCCGAAGTCCTCAACGCCCTGGAGAAGTCGGTGGCTGCCGCCCGGTCGGTGGACGCCGGATCACCGCGAGGTGTGGTGCGAATCGCAGCGTTCTCGACCGGTGTCCGTGGCATCGTCGCCCCCGCGCTGGGGCACGTGCGACGGCGGTTCCCCGAAGTGCGCGCCGAGGTGGTCGAGCTGGATCCGGTGCCTGCGGTCTACGCGGTGGAGTCCGGGAACGCCGATCTCGCCATGGTTCACGACGCTGACGGTGTCACGGTGCCTGTGCCGCCGGGCCTGCAACGCGCGCACCTGCACACCGACATCGGCGACCTCGCCCTTCCGGTCGGTCATCCGCTCGCGGCGCTCGGCAGTCCCATCCGCCGCTCCGATCTGCGTGACTGCCAGTGGGTCACCAGTCCGGAGGGCACGGTCTGCCACCGGTGGTTCGAGCGGTTGTTCGCGGCGGCCGACCAGCAACCCGACGTCGTGCACTCGGTCGACGACTTCGGGACCCAGATGGCGCTGGTCGCCGCCGATCAGGTGGTCGCGCTGATTCCCCGGCTGGCGCGGCCGCGAGTTCCCGACGGGGTGGTGTTGCGTGAACTGCACGACGCACCACGTCGGGAGGTGCACACGGTGTGGCGTGCCAGCAGCGAAGCCGATCCGGCGCTCCGCGCCGTGCTCGCGGAGGTCAGCTCCTACGCCGACTGAATGCGGCCGTGCTGCACGTAAATAAATCACCGATGGAGCCGATCTCGGCCGATTCTGCCGAGAAGTCGGCGCCCACGGGATTCATTTACGAGCCGGACACCTCCCGCTGAATCTGTGCGACCACCGACGAGTCGGCGAGGGTCGTGGAGTCGCCGGGCTCGCGGTTCTCGGCGATGTCGCGGAGCAGACGGCGCATGATCTTGCCGGACCGGGTCTTCGGGAGTTCGTCCACCAGCATGATCGATCGGGGGCTCGCGATGGCGCCGATCTCCGCGCGCACGTGCTTGCGGAGTTCGTCGACGATGTCCTGGCCGCCTCCGTGTGCGCTCTCGCGCAGGATGACGAACGCCTCGATCGACTGGCCGGTGGTCTCGTCGGCAGCACCCACGACGGCGGCTTCGGCGACGGCGTCGTGCGAGACCAGTGCCGACTCGATCTCCGTGGTCGACATGCGGTGGCCGGAGACGTTCATGACGTCGTCGACGCGGCCGATGACCCAGATGTCGCCGTCCTGGTCGCGCTTGGCGCCGTCACCGGCGAAGTAGACGCCCGGGTAGTTGTCCCAGTACGTGCGCTGGAAGCGGTCGTCGTCGCCCCACAGCGTGCGCAGCATGCCTGGCCACGGCTCCTTGATGACCAGGTAGCCGCCCTCCCCGTTGCCGACGGGCTTGCCTTCGTCGTTGAAGACGTCGGCGACGATGCCGGGCAGTGCACGCATGGCGGCGCCCGGCTTGGTCTCGGTGACGCCCGGCAGCGGGCTGATCAGGATCTGGCCGTTCTCGGTCTGCCACCATGTGTCGACCACCGGCGTGCGGTTGCCGCCGATGTGCTCGCGGTACCAGATCCAGGCTTCGGGGTTGATCGGCTCGCCGACCGATCCGATCAGGCGGAGCGACGAGAGGTCGTACTCGGCGGGGATCTGCCGACCCCACTTCATGAACGTGCGGATCGCGGTGGGCGCGCAGTAGAGGATGGTGGCCTTGTACTTCTGGATGATCTCCCACCAGCGGCCCTGATGCGGCGTGTCCGGGGTGCCCTCGTACATGATCGACGTCGTCGCATTCGAGAGCGGGCCGTAGACGATGTACGAGTGGCCGGTCACCCAGCCGATGTCGGCAGCCGTCCAGTAGACGTCGGTCTCCGGCTTGATGTCGAAGACGGCCCAGTGGGTGTACGACGTGCCGACCAGGTAACCGCCCGTCGAGTGGAGGATTCCCTTCGGCTTGCCGGTGGTGCCCGACGAGTACATGACGTACAGCGGGTGCTCGGCGTCGAAGGCCTCCGGAGTGTGCTGCGCGGACTGGCGGTCGACGACGTCCGACCACCACAGATCGCGGCCGTCGGTCCAGTCCACGTCCTGACCGGTGCGCTTGACCACCAGCACGGTCCGCACGTCGGGGCACGACTCCATGGCTTCGTCGACGACGGCCTTCAGGGGCGACGGCTTGCCGCGGCGGTAACCGCCGTCGGCGGTGATGACGACCTCGACGCCGCAGTCCTGCACGCGGTCGGCGATGGCGCGGGCGGAGAAGCCGCCGAAGATCACCGTGTGCGGTGCGCCGATCCGGGCGCACGCCAGCATCGCGAACACCGTCTCCGGGATCATCGGCATGTAGATGGCGACGCGGTCGCCTGTCTTGACGCCGAGTTCGATGAGTGCGTTCGCGGCCTTGCTGACCTCGTCCTGCAGGTTCTGGTAGGTGATGGTGCGGGTGTCGCCGCCCTCGCCCTCGAAGTAGTAGGCGACGCGGTCGCCGAGCCCGTTCTCGACGTGGCGGTCGACGCAGTTGTAGGCGACGTTCAGCTTGCCGCCGACGAACCACTTGGAGTGCGGGGCGCCCGACCAGTCGAGCACCTCGGTGAACGGCTCGGCCCAGGTGATCCGCTTGGCGGCGTCGGCCCAGAAGCCGAGGCGGTCGGCGTCGGCGCGGTCGTAGGCCTCGGCGGTGACGTTGGCATTGGCGGCGAACTCAGGGGGCGGTGCGAAGGTCCGCGTCTCTTGACTGAGTGCCTGGATCGTTTGGTCCTGAGCCATGACGGAAGTTCTCCTCTGCGTTCGGTGCCCGCCGACGCTGGAGAACACGGCCCTCAGCAATCGGCGGGTATCTGTGCGGCATCTCCACACGACGATTTCGCGTCGCCGCGCGGGACGTATGACTCGAACATATCGACGTGGGAGGGGGCGCGGCCCGACATTGGGGATACTCGTGCCCTCGAACATCGCGCGATGCAGGTCGGCCCGCCGCGGTGTGACGACCCACACAGGGCGGAGGTGGTGACGGATGCGACACGCCGCCCGACGATCACCCGGAATCGACTCCTCCGGGGTGGCGGAGTTTCGGAACTGCTGGAAACCGACCACGGACCCGCTGAGAAACGGCAAGTAACCGGCGACACGCGTACTTCGCCCGCGTGTGGCGAGAGTGCAGCGCCTCGACGCGTTAATGTCGAGTTCGACACCGATTTGCAGGGAGGAGCTTCCATGACCGTTGTCTTGCTCGACGCGTCGCGACCCGACCTGATTCCGGCCGGTGCGGTGGCATTGCTGGCGGAGACGGTGGCTGTCACCGAGGAGGTTCATCCCTCGTTGCTGTGGCAGCTGCCGTCGTATGTCTTGGTGGGACTGGTCGGTGACGACCGCTCCAAGACGCTCGTCTCCTCCGATCGGGAGCATCCCGCCGTGGTGGAACGCCTCACGTGGGGCGAGGACGTCGTCGAAGGCGGCACCATGCCCGGCGGCACGCTGCTGCGGGCCGTCGAACTGATGGATCGTCTCCGCCGACTCGGCCCGTGGGAGCGTCAGCAGACCCACGATTCGCTGCGCCGTTACCTCCTCGAGGAGGTGTACGAGCTGCTCGACGCCATCGAGAGCGGGACTCCGGACGAACTGCGCTCTGAGCTCGGCGACCTGCTGCTCCAGGTGCTGTTCCATTCGCGGATCGCCGCGGACTCGGCAACTGGGTCGTTCGACATCGACGACGTCGCGCAGAGTTTCATCGACAAGGTGTCGTACCGCACGCCCGGGGTGCTCAGCGGCGAGCACGACGACCTCGATCGGCAGATCGAGGAGTGGGAGGCCGCGAAGACCGCCGAGCGGGATCGGGAGCGCGTGAGCGTGCTCGACGGCATCTCGACCACTCAACCGGCGTTGGCCTTGGTGCAGAAGATCTTCGAGCGGCTCTCCGGTGCCGATTTCCCCGTCGCCGCAGTCAGTCCCTCGCTGTACCGCGTCGACATCCCCTTTCGGAAGCATGCGAGCGTCAGCGTGGAGGACGACCTCCGGCGTCGTGCGATCGGCCTGATGGATCAGGTCCGCGCCGCCGAGCAGGCTGCCGCGGTCGACGACGCCCACCTGCGCGACGAGAACACCTGGCGTAGGTATCTCGGGATGGACTACGAAGCCGAGGTCGAGGAGACCGACCTCGACGATCCCGACGAAGACGTGGTGGACGGCGTCGACGTCGAGGTCGTCGCTGATGACGACGACTTGGACTGGGATGACACCACTGTCGACGCAGATCCGATCGCGCTGAACAAGAAGGGCAAGACTCGGAAGGTCAAGGGCCTCAAGGTCGGCAAGGTGCCCGGGATGGTCGTGCACGAGAAGTGGAGTGCTGAGGGGGAGTAGGGGCGGGCTTCTCGGCGAGCAGGTTCGATTCCTTCTTGAAGGGGTGTCATTGACTAACTTGCTACCAGCTTTGCTGTGTTGAAGAATTCCGCGGGCATCTCATGATCGAGCCGCCACGTAATCGCGATCGGTCGTTCGCCTTGGTGATCGACAAGCTCGGCCGGACCTAAGAATGTGTACGGCATCGGGCCAAACTCACCTTGCTTTTGGTGTCGGACAAAGAGGAGCACGGTGCTGGTTCCGTTGATGTAGCGCTGTCCGGTCGCTGAAGTGATACTGGTTGTCGACTGCGACTCCCAATGAAACAGAGAGCGGCTGATCGGGTAGTCGCGATACATCGTGGTCGGGGAGAATGCGGTGTCGGTCTTGATGAGATTGACGAAGAAGGCGTCGACGTTGAGGTCAGCAATGTACTTGACACCTTCGCGAAAATTGCCGGGCCTCGACTCAAACGATGCGACGCCCAATCCTGCGAGGATCTCTTCGCGTTGATAGTGGGCGTGGAGTTGCAGCGGGACTTGAGAGAGTTCTCCGTCGAGTGACGACGTCTGCTGTCGTGATAGGTCGAACGTGAAGTTGGTAATCGAGAGGATCTCGCGGCAGGCTTCGGGCTCGGATCTGAGCGAGTCGAGAGCTTCGTTAACTGATGCGAAGGAGCCGCCGGTTGGCCACACGGAAAAGACAAGCATGTCGGCAAGTCGCTGGTCGATGGTGCTGAGGTGGTCATAGGATTCGTTGCTATCGAGGAGACGTCGGTAGGCCTCCACTCGGGAGGAATCATCGACGTGGGCGAATGCGCGATTTCGTTTGAGGATCTCGGATTCCAGCGCGGATGCTTCACCTGTGAGGGCACCCGCGTCGCGACGGAGTTGGGTCCACGACTTGTCGTTCTTCGTTAAGCGCGCAAGCGGAATCCCTGTCTCGTCGACGAAGCTGGGAAGATCGAGATGGTTGAGTGCTCGATACTCGGCCACGATATCGGCCCAACGCATCGAGATTTGACGTTTAAGACTCTTGAGAACGTGGCTTTGAGTCGCTTCGTCGAGGACGATCCGGCATCCGGATGGCAATGTTGGAAAGCGGTTCTCGACATTGCGTGCCAGCGCGCCGCGACCTCCGCCAGTGAGTGCGCGTAGCCGCAGGTCCCAGCGGAACTCGTCGCGCTGGTTGCCGACGAAGTCGAGGACTGTCAACACGGGCTTGGTTTCGGTGCGGCGGAGACCGCGGCCGAGTTGTTGCAGGAAGATCGTCACGCTTTCAGTCGGTCGCAGCATCAGGATCGTGTCGACGTCTTTGATGTCCAGCCCCTCATTGAAGACATCGACCGAGAAGATGATGTTGATCGACCGGTCCTTGAGATCGGCGATGGCCTGAATCCGATCGACGTCACGGGTACTTCCTGAAACTGCTGTGGCGGGGACGCCCGCCTGGTTGAAGACCTTCGCCATGTACTCGGCGTGGCCGACACTGACACAGAAGCCAAGCGCTCGCATCTGATGAGGTGCGACGATCTTGTCGCGAACTGTGCTCAGGATGAGGTGGGCTCGGCGGTCGTCACCGGTGTAGAGGTTATCGAGTTCTGTAATCTCGTATCGGCCTCGCTTCCAGGTGAGCCTCGCGAGATCGGTGCCGTCGGCGATCCCGAAGTAGTGGAATGGGCACAGGAGTTCGGCTTCCAACGCGTCCCATAATCGCAGTTCAGTGGCGATTCGCCCGTCGAACAGGCCGATAATATCTGCTCCGTCGGCCCGCTCTGGTGTTGCGGTGAGCCCAAGCAACTCGGCAGGTCTCAGATGGGAGAGGATCCTGCTGTACGTTCGTGCGGCCGCGTGGTGGAACTCATCGATAACGACGATGTCGAAGTGCTCTGCGGGGATGTTGCCGATTCCATACGCGTTCAGAGATTGAACGCTGGCGAAGACGTGGTCCCACCGCTCGGGGCGGGTACCGGCGACGTATGTTTCGCCGAAGTTCGGGTCCGCGAGGACTTCGCGATACGTCCTTTGGGCTTGGGCGAGAATCTCGTGCCGGTGCGCGACGAAGAGGAGACGCGGACGGGTCTCGGAGACATCCCGAGTCCGGCGATAGTCGAGAGCTGCGAGGACCGTCTTTCCCGTTCCGGTCGCTGCGACGACGAGGTTGCGGTGGCGGCCGTGCACCTGTCGTTCGGCTTGGATCTCGTCGAGCATCACCTGCTGGTAAGGGTAGGGACGGACCTCGAGACCCGAAATGTTGAGGGTGATTGAGCTTGTGCTTCGAGTACCGGAAGCTTCGGCGAGGGCGTCGTCGAGGCGGTCGCGGTCGCGGTCCGGGTCGTACTCCTCGAACGACGGATCGTCGTGCCAATAGGTGTCGAAGGTCGATCGAAACTTCTCGATCAGGCTGGGCGTTGAGACCCGCGATAGCCGCACGTTCCATTCGACACCGTCGATCAGTGCTGCGTTCGACAGGTTTGACGAACCGATGTAAGCGGTGTCGTATCCGGAGTTGCGGTGGAACAACCACGCTTTCGCGTGCAGGCGGGTGCGCAGATTGTCGTACTGGACGCGAACCTCAGCTCCGTACTGTCGCACCAGCCTGTCTAGCGTTTCGCGCTCAGTCGACCCGAGATAGGTGGTCGTGATGATCCGGAACGGCGTGCCTGATTCCGCAAGCGCGCGTAGCTCGGCCTCGAGTAATCGGACACCGCTCCATCGGATGAACGCGCAGACAAGGTCGACGGAGTCGGCGGACGCGAGTTCCGCAGGGAGTTCGTGGCCAATCGATGGTTCTCCGCTCGCGTTGGTAAGGAGAGCGACCTCCGATAACGGTGTGGTCGGACGAACCGCTGTGCGGTCGACGACACCGGGGCCCGCCGGCCTGTGTACACGTGTCAGTTGCCGTACGGGCTCATCAACGAGATCGTGATCGCTGATCAGGTCTGCAAGCAAGCGATTGGCAGCGGAGAGTCGCTTGCCTGGGTCTTTGATGGAGTCGAGGTGATGGAAGACCACCTCGCTGACGTGCCGCGCGAGAACATGCGGTTGGTCTGCGTTGTCGACACTGGCAGTGTCGAAGCCAAAGGCATCGAGCCCGACGAGATTCTCGTTGAGTCGCTTCGTGACGAGCTTTTCGTAGATGCCTTCTTGCATGGTTACAGCATGTCACGAGGGTCTGACATTTCCGGCGACCGTTTTGTCAACGAGTGCCACTGACTCGTTCGTGCATCCTTAGCCAATTGGTGATGTCGAGGCGCCCTATCGAATAGTTGGCGCCGACGAGCCGGAAGATGGTGCGCGGGCACAAGCTGATGATTCCCGGAGCATCTTCGTTGAGCTCGTCAAGGTCCATAGGATCCAGCTCTGCGGGTGTCCCGTCGCGGAGGATGGCACCTTCGATGTAGTGCAGGTTGTCGTTGTCGACCAGGAGCGATTCCCATCCGTGGCTCTTCATGGAGTCGAGCAGGATCGTCGGTGCAAGGCGATCGATGGCTTCGCTGGAAACGGCCTGCATATCGATGGCTTTGTTGAGTTCGGCGACGTCGTCGTCGGAATACCGGGTGATGAACTTCATGTATAACGGTTGTAGCCGGCAATTGAGGCACGGTGCAACCACTGGGGATGATTCGCCCGTAGTGCCTGCTATATCGGGAGGTCAGCCATCATGCCGAAGTACCGCATCGAGATCGTCGAAGAGGTCACCCGTGTCGCGGTTATCGAAGTGCCGGACGGTGTCGAGATCGACAGTCGGGTACTCGATCTAGCGACTGATGTTGCGATTGAAGCGAGCGTGAAAGAACGGGAAGTCGACGTGCGGCGCGTTAATGACGCGGTGCATGCCGATGGCCGATTTGGCTGACCGCCCCAGGGAATTCCGCCGCAGTGCGGCGGAACCTTTCAGCGGAAGTCGATCCTCCCCGCTGAGAAGGCCCAGAACGGAGTCTCGTAGCTGGCGTTGAGCTGCTGCCCGGGCGCGATCTGGAACTGCTGGTCGGCTTTGCCGATGGCCCACAGGTATCGCGTGTGGATGTGGATCGTGTGGACGCCGGGAGCGAGTTCGATCGCCTGGTTGCCCCAGTTGCGGCCCACCTCGATGCCGTCGATCACGATCAGCGGCCCGGTGAGGAACAGGATGAACGCCAGAGGGAAGAACCCGGTGTGGATGTTCAGGAGCGATCCGGTGCCGAGCGGCGACGGCGGACGCTGACCGAACTGCGGCTGGCCATGCTGGAACTGAGCGGGCTGCTGCTGCCACTGCGGCGCGGGAGCCTGCTGCGGGTGAGGCTGGCCGTACGGCTGCTGCCCGTAGCCCGCCGACTGCGGAGGATACTGCTGCGGATACCCGGGCGGCGGTCCTTGCGGCGGCTGCTGCTGCCACTGCGACGGCGGGGGAGGCGCCGGTTGGTGCTGCGGAGGCTGCTGGTTGGGCGCACCCCACTGAGGTTGCTGATTGGGTACGCCCCACTGCGGCTGCTGCTGTCCTTCGGTCACACGCGAAGCGTACGCCCTACCTGCGACGCCCTCATTCGGGTGGATCGCCGAACCTAACCGAACAGCGGTGACTTCAGCCAGTCGTAGTCGAGCCCAACCCAGCCCTGCGCCATGTTCAGTGCGCCGGTGAGCCACAACGTCACGAGGACGATGGCGCAGGTGCCGATGCCGAGGATGGCTTGCGCGAGGCGGTTTCCGTCAATGTATTTCGAGTAGAAGTCGTTGAGCAGCCGCATGATTCGATGACGCAACTTGGCCGCCCACTCGAGTTCCTGAGACAGGATCAGCAGGCCGAGGAAGACGATCGCCCAACCGGGCCCCGGATAAGGGATGGCGACGATGCCGACGGCGGTGACCAGGAACCCGACGACGATCGTGACGTAGCGAAGCACCCAGCCGTACCGCGACTCGTGCCGCATCCGTTTGTAGGCGGCACCGATTCCCTTGAAGCGATCCAGCGAGGTAGGCACGTCGTCGAGTTTGCCAGACAGCGGCGAAGGGTCGGCGTCGACCGGGTGGCGTCTACCGATTCGCCGCCTTCTGCGCCGCGCGGTTGATGGTCTCCAGCACGGTCATGAACTGCGGGTTGTTCACGTCGACGATGGAGACGTGATTGCCTCCGGGGATCATCACGAACGACGACGTGGCGCCGAGCCGCTTCGCTGCGGCGACGTAGTTCTGGCTGAGGATCGCAGGCACGATCCGGTCCTTGTCGCCGTTCATCGCGATCGTCGGGATGTCGGGATCGATGTTCTGAATCGGATCGACCATTTTGTACCGCTCGGGCACCTGGGCGGGCGTGCCGTCGAGCGCGGTGACGATGTTCATATCGCCCATCGTGACGGCGACCCGCATGTCGAGCGGCCCGGCCAGGGAGATCACATGCTCGGGACTGAACTTCGGCTTGGCGCCGACCTCGTTGTTCTCCAGATCGTGGCGGGTACCCGACCACATGGCGAGCTGACCGCCCGCCGAATGCCCGGCGACGACGACGTTGTCGATGTTGAGCTCCGGGTTGGCCTTCTTGACGTTCGGGATGAAGTCGAGCGCCGCGGCGACGTCGGAGAAGGTGGTGGGCCAGCCGCCGCCCGCCCCGACGCGCCGGTACTCGAGGTTGTAGACGGCGAGGCCGCGCTCGGCGAGTCGCCGAGCAAACGTCACGAACACGTCGGCGCCGATCTCCGACTTCCACGCACCGCCGTGAATCAGCACCACCAGCGGGACCGAACCGTCCTGGTGCTCGCCGGACGGGACGAAGAGATCGGCCCAGTTCTGGTTGTCGTCGCGGGAGTCGGTGGCGGTCGGGTACAGATAGCGTGTCGCGTCGATCTTGGTGGACGCGTCGACTTTCGCGAAGTCGTCGCGGGCCTTGCCCGGGTCGGCGGCCGTCGCGGCGGCCTCGTCGTCGTGGGTGTCCGACGAGCATCCGGCCAGCACGACGAGCGCGGCGGCGACCAGCGTCGCGATGAACTTGTTGCGCATGTCTACTCCGGTCAGTCGATCGCGGCGTTGATGACGGAGGTCTGGATCAGACCGCTGGTGAGGCCCCACCGATCGGCGATGGTGTCGATCTCGCCGGTGTCGATGAGATGCTGGACCACCTGTTTCAGGACCGGCCCGAGCGGCGAATCCTTGGCGACGGGAAAGCTGTACGGCTGGGTGTCGAAAGCGTGGTCGACGGTCTTGAGCTTTCCGTCGGACTGCTTCACCGCGTACAGCGCGACGGGTGAGTCGGCGGACACGGCGTCCACCTCACCGCGGGTGAGCGCCTCCATCGCAGTGGTCTCGGAGTCGAACGTGACGATGTCGATCTTCTCCTCGCCCACAGCTTCGCACGCTGTGCTCTTCGCGGGCAGCTCCAGTGTGAGCTGCGTGGTGTCGACCTCGGCTCCCACCTTCAGCCCGCAGGCGCTGTCCGGATCGACGTCCTTGGCCGACTGCGCCGTCCACTGGGTGCCCGCGCTGAAGTAGCTGACCAGATCCACCTGCTCCTCGCGCTGCTTGGTATCGAACAGTCCGCGGGCCGCGAGGTCGGACCGACCGTCCTGCACG
Source organism: Gordonia hydrophobica NBRC 16057 (assembly GCF_001592365.1). GTDB lineage: Bacteria > Actinomycetota > Actinomycetes > Mycobacteriales > Mycobacteriaceae > Gordonia > Gordonia hydrophobica. Next base: position 114,575 of record NZ_BCWU01000012.1, on the reverse strand, counting down.
CTCGCGATGAGTTGGGGGAACGGCACCTGACGGATGTCGGCCTTCACGCCCAGAGTCTGAGCGATCGCGGTGACGACGTCGATGTCGAAACCGACCAGCTTGCCGTTCTCGACGAACTCCAGCGGCGGGAACGGCGCCGACGTCGAGACGATCAGCGTGCCCGAAGTGCGGACGCGCTCGGGGAGCTGGGCGTGCAGGGCTGCGGCGTCGATCGGCGTGGCGGCGGACGCGGAGCTCGACGACGGATGCTCAGCGTCGCCGGACGAGCATGCCGCTGCGCCCAACGCGAGTGGGACGGCGGCGCAGACGGCAATGATTCGTTTGGTGCGCAAAGAGATTCGCATCGTCCAACCTTGCTGTGGTTTGCCCGCTGCCGATCGCAGCGTCACCTACGCATCATCCCGGTCAACCGCGGCGACGTCACCTGGAAGCGGAAATTCGATGGCCGGGCACCGCGGGCGTCGGTCGACGCGCAGCGGGGAGTCGCGACTACTTCTCGAACAGCCGCTGACCCCACCACTCGCCGGGCTTCAGACCGGGTGGGACGGCGAAATTGGCCGAGGCGTTCGGAATCAGGTACTCGGTCATCGCATCCTTGCGGGACAGCACGTGCTGAATCGGCACGAACTGTTTGAAGGTGTCGCGGTTGAACGCGATGAAGAACAGGCCGGCGTCCAGGTGGCCGAAGCCGTCGGAGCCGTCGGTGAAGTTGTAGCCGCGCCGCAGAATCTGCGCACCGCCGTTCTGATCCGGATGCGCCAGCCGCACATGGGAGGTGGCGGGAATGATCGGCGCTCCGTACGAGGTGATCTTGAAATCGGGCTCGTCGAACTCCGCGCTCTTGCCCAGCGGGGCGCCCTCGCCCTTGGTGCGGCCGATGATGTTCTCCTGCTCGAGCAGGTTGGCACGGTCCCACGGCTCGATGTCCATTCGGATACGACGTGCGACGAGGTAGGTGCCGCCGGTCATCCACTGGGCGGCGGGCGGATTGTCCTCGGCGCCGACCCACACCCACTTGTCGACGACGTCGGTGTCCTCGGCGCGGATGTTCGCGGTGCCGTCCTTGAACCCGAACATGTTGCGCGGCGTCTGCTGTGCCTGCGTCGTGGAGGCGGTCCGGCCGAACCCCAACTGCGACCAGCGCACCGACACCACGCCGACGCCCATCCGCGCCAGGTTGCGGATGGCGTGCACGGCGACCTGCGGGTCGTCGGCGCACGCCTGGATGCAGATGTCGCCGAACGAGCGCGAGGGTTCGATCTTCTCCTGTGCGAACGCGGGGAGATCGGCGAGCGCCGCCGGTTTGCGGTGGGCGAGACCGAACCGGTCTTTCGCGTCCGGGTTGGCCGCGCTCGGCCCGAACAAGCCGGGGCCGAATCCGATGGTGAGCGTCAGGTGCGCCGCCGAGAGGCCGAGCGCCTCGCCGGTGTCGGCGGGCGGGTGGTAGTCGCCCATGTCGAGCGCGCCGCCCTCCTGCGTCTCCTCGCCCCGGGTCATCCGCTCGGCGGCGGCCGTCCACCGTTTGAGCATGTCGATCAGGTCGTCGCGCGAGTCGGTGATGACGTCGAACGACGCGAAGTGAAGCCGATCCTGAGCCGCCGTGACGATGCCCGCCTGATGATCGCCCCGGAACGGGACCACCTGGTCGGCATCCTCTTCTCGGGGGCTCGAGACGGTGGCGCCCAGCGCGCCGCCGCCCGCCAGGCCGGCGACCACGCCGATTCCGGCGGCACCGAGCACCGTACGACGACTGACGCCGGACTTGCCGTCGGTCGCGCCCGAATCGGTCGCGCCCGACTCGGCCCCGGTCGGCTCCACTTCGCGTTCGTTCACGAGATCGTGCTCCTACTTCTGCATGACGATGCCGGGCACCATCGACAAGGTGGCCGACAGCGCGTCGACCTTGTCCGAGAGCTCCCTGCGCTGATCGGTCGTCACCTTGTCGTAGGAGACGTATCCGTCGCCCTCGCGGAACTGCTCGATGAACTTGCTGACGTCGGCGAACTGCGTGTTGATCTTCTCCATCAGGTTCGCGTCCTTGCTGGAGATGATGGCCTCCAGCTCGGCGATCAACGTCTGCGATCCGTCGATGTTGGCGGCGATGTCCCAGAGGTCGGTGTGGCTGTAGCGATCCTCCTCGCCGCCGACCTTGGTCTTCGCGATCTCGTCGATCAACGCCTGAGCGCCGTGGACGAACATCTGCGTCTCGAACTCGAAGTCCTTGGCGTCGACCTGGGTCTGCAGCGACTTGACGTCGGCGACCAGCTGATCGGCGATCTTGTCGATGTTGGCCTTGGTGTCGGCGACCTTGGCGTCCTTCTCGTCCGACGGCGCCACCTGGCCCTCGGCCTCACCCACCTCGTCGGCCTGGGGCGGGAAGAGGAAACGCTCGATGCGGTGGAAGCCGGTGAAGTCGGTCTTGCCGTCCTCGGTGTCGTCCCACCGCATGTCGATCTTCGGATCGAGGTCGGGGAACGACTCGGCGACCGGCTCGATGCGCTCGTAGAACGTGCGGACCAGACCGAACTGGCTGCGTGCCTTGTCGAGGTCGCCGCTCTTGACGTCGTTCGCGAAGGTCTCGGTCTGCGCGACGAGGCCGCTCAGCTGACCCCGGACGTAGTCCAGGTAGCGGACCTTGGCCTGCTCGACGTCGGCGGGCGCCTGGCTCTTCTCCTTGGTCTCACCGGTCACGGTGACGTCCTGCCGGATGCCGGCGCCGACCATGCCGGGCTTGCAGGCGACCGAGTACGTGCCCGGCTCGGTGATCTCCACGTTCAGCTTGCCGGTGAGCCCCGGACCGATGTTCTCCACCTCGGCGAGAACGCGGTTGTTCTTGCCGTACACGTAGAACTCGGTGACCTTGCCGCCGCCGTTGGTGATCTCGAAGTCCACCTTGCCGGTCTGCAGATCGGTGCTCGACAACTCGCAGGCGTCGTCGGTGGAGTTGACGGTGATGGCACCGTCGCCGCTGGATTTGGCTTCACAGGCGGCGAGCGCGAGCGGGGTGGCGGCCACGACGCCGAGGACGACGGCGCTGCGCAGAACAGGGGAGAGCTTGGCCATGAGGTTCCTTTCGGGGTTCCTTCGCGAAGAGAAGGACGTCAGTCGGCGGTGTTGAGCGCCGGGGTCGCGGGCGTGGGTTTGGCAGTCACCGAGCGCCCGCGCGCGATGAACAGTCCGCCGACGATGAGCACGTAGCCGACCCATGCGATCACCTGGAGCACCGTGGGCTCCGGCCGGAAGTTGAAGATGCCGGCGAGGATCACGCCGTACCAGGCGCCGTGGTCGTACCAGGACGAGATGTCGAACGCGATGGCGTCCAACCCGGGGAGCCAGCCGTACACCTGCAGTGCCCGGACACCGTAGGCGAGGATGCCCGCGGCGACGACGATGAGGAACAGTCCGGTGTACAGGAAGAACTTGCTGAAGTTGATCCGGATGGCGCCCTTGTAGAGCAACCAGGTCAAAACGACGGCGACCAGCATCCCGAGCAGCAGACCGACCAGCGGCCACACGCCGCCGGAGACGCTCTCGGCGTATCCGACCATCAACAGTGCGGTCTCGAAGCCCTCGCGTCCGACGGCGAGGAACGCCAGGCCGAACACGGCGCCGGCGCCTGCGGTCATCGCCGTGCTGAGCCCGGCCTTCAGATCACCCGCGATGTGTGCGGACGCCTTCCGCATCCACAGCACCATGAACGTGACGATCCCGACCGCGACCAGCGACGCGATGCCCGCGATCAACTCCGCACCCAGGCTGGTGATGGTCGACGAGCCGAACTGTATGATGAGGAACGCGGTGATCATCATGGCCAGCGCGGCGAGCACGCCGAGCCAGATCCACTTGAGCGAGTCGCGCCGGTCCGACTTCACGGCGAAGGCGATGAGTACCATGACGACGATTCCCGCCTCGAGGCCCTCGCGGACACCGATCAGCCCGCTGCCGACCATCTGGGTGACTACTGAGGGCCCTCCTTGGGCGATGAATGCCGTCATCGGACTCCTTCCCGGCGCAAGGGTTGGTGAGCCAACCCATAACTGACCGGAAAAGAATAACGCAGCGGGTGTGAGGGCTGCCTCATCTGATCGGTCACAGTGGATCCTCGGGAACTCGCGCGGCGTTTTCGGAGTTGAGCAGAGGGTGTGGGACGCTGTCTTGCGGCCGCGGGCCGTGGCGTCCGCAGTGATGCGGCGCAAGAAAGACAATAAGGAGAAGGGGGACGCGCGCAGTGAGTTCGACGATTCGTCGTCGCCGGTGGTTGATGGCACCCATCGCCGCAGTCGCGACAGTGACCGTCGCGTCGTGCAGCATGCAGATGCCCTGGGACCGACCGGACATCCCTGACGGTCTCCCGCCCGGCGTCGGCACGCAGCAGCCGTACATCGACATCAACGCGCCCGGCCGGACTGCCGACACGATGCGCGAGTGGGCCACGCCGATCTCCGACGCCACCGGCATTCCGCTCACCTCACTCGAGGCCTACGGCAACGCCGCCGAGATCCAGCGCCAGCAGCATCCCGAATGCGGCATCGGCTGGACCACGCTCGCGGGCATCGCTGCCCGCGAGACCAAGCACGGTCGCTATCACGGAGCGAGTGTCGCGCCGAACGGCGACGTGAGCCCCGAGATCCGCGGACCCGCGCTCGACGGCACCAACGGCAACCGCGTCATCCGCGACACCGACGGCGGCAAGCTCGACGGCGACAAGACCTACGACCGCGCTATGGGGCCGTTCCAGTTCATCCCCGAGACCTGGCAGCGGTACGGCGTCGACGCCAACGGCGACGGCGTGGCCGACCCCGACAACATCGACGACGCCGCGCTCTCGGCCGCCCGTTACCTGTGCGTGTATTCGGGCGGCGACATGACGACGCCGGAGGGCTGGGAGAAGGCCGTCCACGCGTACAACAATCACACCGCGTACGTGCTCGACGTGCGCAACTACGCCAACGCGTACTCCGTGAACATTCGCTACTGATCTGCGTTTATCCTGGAGCGGTACTCGTCGGCGGAGCTTCCGTCGACCCGACGAACCGAATTGGGGCTGACAAGTGGCAATTATCGAGCAGGTAGGCGCGCGCGAGATCCTCGACTCCCGCGGCAACCCGACCGTCGAGGTCGAGGTGGTCCTGGACGACGGAACGTTCTCGCGGGCTGCCGTGCCTTCGGGCGCATCGACCGGTGAGCACGAGGCCGTCGAACTGCGCGATGGCGGTGACCGCTACCTCGGCAAGGGCGTCAAGAAGGCTGTCGAGGCAGTCCTGGGCGACATCGCCCCCGAGGTCATCGGCATCGAGGCCGACGACCAGCGCGTCGTCGACCAGACCCTGGTTGATCTCGACGGCACCCCCGACAAGTCGCGCCTGGGCGCCAACGCGCTGTTGGGCGTCTCGCTCGCCGTCTCGAAGGCGGCCGCGGAGTCGGCCGGACTGCCGCTGTTCCGCTACGTCGGCGGCCCGAACGCGCACATCCTGCCGGTCCCGATGATGAACATCATCAACGGTGGCGCGCACGCCGACAACGGCATCGACTTCCAGGAGTTCATGATCGCGCCGACCGGTGCGTCGACATTCGCCGAGTCGCTCCGCTGGGGCGCCGAGGTGTACCACTCGCTGAAGTCGGAGCTCCACAAGCAGGGCATGAGCACCGCGCTCGGCGACGAGGGCGGCTTCGCCCCCGACCTGCCCAACACGCAGGCCGCCATCGACGTCATCGCCAAGGCCGTCGAGAACGCCGGTTACAAGTTCGGCAGCGACATCGTGATCGCCCTCGACGCGGCGTCGACCGAGTTCTTCACCGACGGCGCCTACCAGTTCCAGGGCAAGCCGCATTCGGCCGACGACATGATCAAGTTCTACGAGAAGCTCGTCGCCGATTACCCGATCGTGTCCATCGAGGACGGACTCGGTGAGGACGACTGGACCGGCTGGGCGGGACTGACCGAGGCCGTCGGCGACAAGGTGCAGCTGGTCGGCGACGACCTGTTCGTCACCAACCCGGAGCGCCTGGAAGAGGGCATCAGCAAGGGAATCGCCAACGCGCTGCTGGTCAAGGTCAACCAGATCGGCACCCTGACCGAGACCCTCGACGCCGTCGCACTGGCCCACAACAGCGGCTACAAGACGATGATGAGCCACCGTTCCGGCGAGACCGAGGACACCACCATCGCCGATCTGGCCGTCGCGTGCGCCTCGGGCCAGATCAAGACCGGTGCACCCGCTCGCTCCGAGCGCGTCGCCAAGTACAACCAGCTGCTCCGCATCGAAGAGGGCCTCGGCGACGCCGCGCGCTACGCCGGTGACCTGGCCTTCCCGCGTTTCTCGTTCGGTGCGTGATTAGCTAGTACGTATGGGTGTGGGCGAGACCGAGGGCGACGCGGGGGCTTCCCGGCGTCGGAGTTCGCGGAGTCGGGGTGATCGTCGGACCAGTGCGTCCCGGCGATCACGTCCCGATCCGCGGCGCACTCGGTCTCGCTCCGCATCATCTGCGCGCGCCGAGCAGACGACGCAGAGCCCCGATGCCGGCGTCGCCTCGGCGTCGCACGTCGGCGCCCGGAGACGTCGACCGACCGACCGACCCAACGGACACCCGTCCGGCGATCTGCCCGCCGCACCGTCTCGGCTCGCGCTGTTCGCGCAGCGTCGTGGAGTCAGCGTCACCACCATCGGGATCGCGATCGGTCTCGCCGTCTTCCTGATGCTGACCCTCGCGGTGCCGGTGCGGACGTACATCGCCCAGCGCAACGAGTTCCACAATCTGCAGCAGGCGAACGCCGAGTTGAAGCGGGAGACGGCCGAGTACAAGAGCCGCCTCGCGCAGCAGAGCGACCCCGCCTACATCGAGGCGGAGGCGCGCAAACGGCTGCAGATGGTCATGAAGGGCGATAAAGCCGTCGTGATCATCAACCCGTCGCGCGAAGAGCGCGAAGCCGCGCAAGCCCAGGAGCGCAAACGCAAGGCGACGCCCTGGTACGAGAACCTGATGAATGCGGTGTCGACACCGCCGGAGACCCGAGGGTAAGTGAGCATCACCGAAGCCGACCTGCAGGCGGTCGCGAAGCAGTTGGGACGTGAGCCGCGGGGCGTGCTCGAGATCAGTTATCGGACGCCGGACGGGCAACCCGCCGTGGTCAAGACCGCGCCGCGGCTGCCCGACGGGACGCCGTTCCCCACGCTGTACTACCTGACCGATCAGCGGCTCACAGGTGCGTGCAGTCGGCTGGAGTCCGGCGGCGTGATGCGCGAGATGCAGGCGCGTCTGGCCGACGACGCTGCACTGGCCGCCGGATACCGCGCCGCCTACGAGAGCTACCTGGCCGAGCGCGACGCGATCGAATCGCTCGGCACCGACTTCGCCGGCGGCGGCATGCCCGACCGGGTGAAGTGCTTGCACGTGCTGGTGGCGCATTCGCTCGCCAAAGGACCGGGGGTGAACCCGCTCGGGGACGAGGCCGTCGCGCTGCTGGCCGACGTGGAGAAGCTGCGCGGCATCGCCGTCCCCGGCGACTGGCCCGCGCTGCCTGCGCATCCCGTCGACGCGGAGGCGGACGCATGACGCGCGTCGCGGCCGTGGACTGCGGCACCAACTCGATCAGACTGCTGATCGCCGACGTCGACGCCGGCGTCCTGACCGACGTCGAACGCGACATGAAGGTGGTGCGACTGGGGCAGGGCGTCGACGCGACCGGACAGTTCGCCGACGAAGCGATCGAACGCGTCCGCGTCGCACTGACCGGCTATGTGGAGCGGATGCTGGCCGCGGGGGTGGAGCGTGTGCGGATGGTCGCGACGTCCGCGACCCGCGATGCGAGCAACCGTGACGAGTTCTTCGCCATGACCGCCGAGCTGCTCGGGAAGGTGCAGGCGGGAGCCGTCGCGGAGGTCATCACCGGCGACGAGGAGGCGAGGCTGTCGTTCCGCGGCGCCGTGGGCGGACTCGACCCGGCCGACGGACCGTTCGTCGTCACCGACCTCGGCGGCGGCAGCACCGAGGTGGTCGTCGGATCGGTGGTCGGCGGCGAAGCGGTGGTGGCGGGGGCGTACTCCGCCGACATCGGCTGCGTCCGGCTCACCGAGCGGGCGTTGCCGTCCGACCCGCCGACGCTCGACGAGCAGGCCCGTGCCGCGCTGATCGCCGCCGAGGAGTTGGCGAAGGCCTTCGCCGCGGTCGACGTGTCCGCCGCGCGCACCTGGGTCGGCGTCGCAGGCACCCTGACCACGTTCGCCGCCGTCCACGCCGGACTGGCCGCGTACGACCCCGAGGTGATCCACCATTCCCGGATCTCCCTCGCCGACCTGCACGTGCTGTGCGGGAGGATCGTCGCGATGACGCGGGACGAGCGACTGGCGCTGGGCCCGATGCATCCCGGTCGCGCTGACGTGATCGGCGGCGGCGCGCTGGTGACCCGCGAGCTGGGCCGTCAGTTCGCCGACCGCGCAGCCATCACTGAGATGGTGGTCTCCGAGCACGACATCCTCGACGGAATCGCCCTGGGCCTGGCCTGATCGGCCAGGGCTGGCCTCACCGTCCGAAGTTGTTGCAGCTCTCGCAGACGCTGTCGGGGATGACGCCTGCGCGCTGGAGCAGGCCGAAGCCGATGCAGCCGAGGCAGAGGCCGAACGCGAACTCCAGGAACGCGGCGGCGATGAGCGCGCCGACGACGATCTGCGCGGCCAGACCCAGCCCGAACAGCGAGAGCACGAACGCCGTTCCGGAGAACACCAGGCCGATGGTCTGGGCGAAGCGCTTCGGCGGTCCGGGGACCGTCTTCTCCTTCTTCCAGACCTGCGGCACGATCACGTGGACTGCCAGGCGACCGAACGGCGAGTACCGGGGACCGCCCGCCACCCGCAGCGCGAACCCGAGCGCCAGGATCCCGTACAGCCACGGCTGGTCGACGACGATCGAGACCGCGGCCAGCACGATCACCAGTCCGGCGGTGGAGCGGGCGGCGTAATCGTTGACCGGGTTCGGGAAGTCGAGCAGGCCGCGATGCCACGACGGGGTCTCTTCGACTGCGATCGACGAGTCGACCTGGGTGAAGACGTCAGAGTTGGTCACGGATACTCCTCCTAGCGATGACGATTCACCCTAAGTCCCCGCTGCGGGCGCGCCTAGGGTTTGCCTCACGCTGATCAGAATGCGCGGATGCCCCACGGTGGTCGAGTGCCGCCAGGATCTGTCTTCTCAGAGCCCTCCGCTGGAACATTGCCTGCGGAGGCCGCCCACACGACAGATCTTGGGAGCATCGGCGCGTCTCGGAACCGAACTGTGGCCGCGCGCGTCCAATCACTATGAAGGATGCAGGAATTTATCCGCGGGCCCAGCTGCTGGCGATGGGATACGACGACCATTCGATCCGAAAGGCGGTCCGGGCCGGTTCGCTCATTCGCCTCCGCATCGGATGGTTCGCCACCCCGAACGCCGACGAGACCGCGATGGCAGCAGTTCGCGACGGCGGCGTCCTGACCTGCGTCGACGCCCTGGCCTTCCACGAGTTGTGGATCCCGCCGGGGCATAAGGATCGACTGCACATGCGGCGAAGCAGGAGCATGCGTGGGAAGAACCGCGCGTGTCGGCCACTGCAGGGGTATCTGACCACTGCCGATCGTGCGGTGGACTCCATCGCCGTCGCACTCAGCTGCGCCGCGCGGTGCCTGAGCGCGGAGGAGTGGATCGCCGTCTGCGACTCATATATGAACGCGACGGGCAAGAGTCTCGGGGATCTCGCGCAGGAACTCGACGGCGCGGGGCCGACGGTGACGGACCGGCTCGGCCGGACCGAGCGGCTCTCGCAGTCGGGGACCGAGAGCATCGCTCGTCTTCGGCTGCGGGCGGTGGGATACAACGTGGTGGTCCAACCGCAGGTGGACGGGGTCGGTCGCGTCGATCTGCGGATCGGGGTGTTGCTGATCGAGTGCGACAGCATGCTCTATCACGCAAGCAAGGAAGACTACGAGCGCGACCATCACCGAGACAGACGCGCGATGGTGGCGGGATGGTTGAAGCTCCGACTGACCTACGACGACATCATCTACGACTGGGAGGGTGTGCTCGCGGACATCCGCGAGATCACCAGGGCGGAACGGCATCGCGCCCGCTCGGTCAGGAAGCGCGCCCTGGTGGAACGATCAGTACGGCAGTCGCTGACCGGTGGAAGCGTGCCGTCGAACGAGGACTGGGGATGTTGACGCCTAAGATCTGCACGGTGAGCGGCCTCCGCTGGAACATTGCCGGCGGAGGCCGCTCAGGGAGCAGATTGTAGCGATAGTCGTCGCTAAGCCGACTCGAACTCGGCGAGGATCTCCAGAACCTGGTCGCCGTAGTTGTCGAGTTTGGCCTGACCGATGCCGGAGACGCCGAGAAGCTCGTCGCGGCTCGACGGTTTGACGGCGGCGATCTCCTCGAGCGTCTTGTTGCTGAACACCGTGAACGCGGGGGCGCCCGCCTCTTTCGCGACCCCGGCGCGCCACCGGCGCAGCACCTCGAACAGGTTCCGATCCTCGTCGGACAGATCCGGTGCGGCCGACACCGGCCGCGACGCTTTGCGGACGCGAGGGGTGGCCTTGACGTCTTCGCGCAGCATCACAGTCTGCTCGCCGCGGAGAACCGGGGCGGCCTTCTCTGTCAGTCGGAGGACGCCGTAGTCGCCGTGCGGGACGATGATCCCGAGCGCCACCAGCTGTCGTACCACGCTGCGCCAGCCGCTGCCGTCGAGTTCGGTGCCGATCCCGTAGGTGCTCAGTCGAGTATGTCCCTGCTGCTGGATGCGGGCGTTGTCGGCGCCGAGCAGGATGTCGATGAGATGTCCGGCGCCGTAGGCCGACCGGTTGAACTCGCGGTCCAGACGGAAGACGGTCGACAGCAGTTTCTGCGCGGGCACGGTGCCGTCCCAGGTGGCGGGCGGCGCCAGACACGTGTCGCAGTTGCCGCACGGCTCGATCTGCTGGTCGAAGTAGCCGAGCAGCTGCTGCCTGCGGCAGGTCGGCGTCTCACACAGGGCGAGCATCGCGTCGAGCAGTTGGGATTGGACGCGGCGGTGAGCGGCGTCGCCGTCGGACTGGTCGATCAGTCGTCGCTGATTCATCACGTCGGCCAGCCCGTACGCCATCCACGCCACCGACGGCAGCCCGTCGCGGCCGGCACGACCGGTCTCCTGGTAGTAGCCCTCGATGCTCTTCGGGAGATCGATGTGCGCGACGAACCGGACGTCGGGTTTGTCGATGCCCATGCCGAACGCGATGGTCGCGACCACCACGATCCCGTCCTCACGGAGAAAGCGGTGCAGCGTGTCCTCGCGGACGCGTCGATCCAGCCCTGCGTGGTACGGGACCGCGTTGACACCGTTCGCTGCCAGGAACTCGGCGATCTTCTCGACGCTCTTGCGGCTCAGCGCGTAGACGATGCCAGTCGCGGGCTCGCCGTCGACGACGCCCTCGGTGCGGATGAAGTCCAGCAGCTGCTTGTTGGCGCTGGCCTTGGGTTCGATGCGGTAGGTGATGTTGGGGCGGTCGAAGCTGGAGACGAAGTGGCGGGCGTTCTCCAGGTGCAGCCGCGACGTCAGCTCCTCGTGGGTCCGACGCGTGGCCGTCGCGGTGAGCGCGATCCGCGGGACGTCGGGCCAGATCTCGGCGAGCTCGCCGAGTGCGAGGTAATCGGGTCGGAAGTCGTGGCCCCACTGGGACACACAGTGCGCCTCGTCGATCGCGATCAGCGCGAGTCTGCCGCGCGCGAGGAACTCGCGGGTGCCGCGCTGGCTGAGTCGTTCCGGGGCGATGTAGATGAGGTCCAGTTCGCCGGCGAGGTACGCGCGCTCCACCTCGGCGCGATCCTCCGGGAACTGCGTCGAGTTCAGGTATGCGGCGCGAACGCCGAGCTGCTGCAACGCCCCGACCTGGTCGGCCATCAGCGCGATCAGTGGCGACACCACCACGGCGCAGCCCTCGCGCACCAGCGCAGGCACCTGGTAGCAGAGGCTCTTTCCGCCGCCGGTCGGCATCAGGACGACGGCGTCGCCACCGCCGATGACATGGGAGACGATCTGGTCCTGGTCGCCGCGGAAGTCGTCGTAGCCGAAGACGTTGCGGAGGACCTCGTACTGGTCTGACACGCCGCGATCAGTCGTCCTCGGAGTCAGCGTCATCGGTCTCGTCGGCGTCGTCGCTGTCGTAGCCGTTGAGCGAATCCTGCTCCACCGGCTGCGACTTGGGGTGCGGCGTGGGCGCCGAGTCGCGGCGGGCGGCTTTCGCGGCCTCGCGCATCTCGAAACCGTCCGTGACCAGGTCGCCGATCTCGCGGGCGACGTCGGCCACCGCAGCGGTGATGATCGAGGCGATGTTCCCGACCCGGTGCGCGGTGTTCTCCACGACGTCCTGGATCAAGTCCTTGTTGCGCTCTGCCCGTCCGACCACTGCTCGTCCCTCCAAGATCGATGCCGACTGCCGAGTCCCATGGTAAGCGGGGCCGCCCGGCGACGGCGCGCGCGCACCGTGAACCCCACCCGTCGAGTGATCACGTAGTGGATCACGTAGTCACCCCGCTGACGATCGAATCGAAACCCGACAGTGTGGTCTGTGTCACCCACAGTGAGTTCGGCCTTGAAAGGGGCAGCACCATGACCATTCTCGACAATCCGGCGGCAGTCGACGCCGACACCTACCTCGACCGCGCTCGGACCGCCGCGACGGTCATCGAGGCCGAGGCGAATGCGATCGAGGAGGCGGCGACCATCACGACGCCGGTGTTCGAGGCGCTCTCGGAGGCCGGTCTGTTCTGGGCACTGGTCCCGAAACAGTACGGCGGCGCCGGACTCGACATCGTCACCACGTTCAAGATCATTCAGGAGATCTCCCGCGCCGACGGGTCCACCGGGTGGGCGTTCATGGCCAATGCGTGCAGCACCGGAGTCGCGGTCGGCTTCATGGATCCGGTCGGCGCCGAAGAGATCTTCGGCGGCGAACTGAAGGGCATCACCGCGGGCATGATCGTTCCGACCGGGCGTGGCGTCCGTGTGGACGGCGGCTTCCGCATCGACGGCCGGTTCCAGTTCGCGAGCGGCTCCGCCCACGCCTCGTGGATCGGTGTGGGCTTCGTCGTCCACGACGAGAACGGTGAGCCCGTCATCGACGACGACGGGCAACCGGACTGCCGGATCGCCTTCGTCCCGCGCGACCAGGTCGAGTTCCTGGGCAACTGGGACGTGATGGGCATGGTCGGGACCGGATCGTACGACTACCAGGTGGCGGACTGCTTCGCCGCCGACCGGTTCACCATGAAGACGTTCTCCACCACCCCCACCCAGCCGGAACCGGTCTACGAACTGGGACTGTTGGGCATCGGCGTCGGCGGGCACGCACCCGTCGCGCTGGGACTCGCCGAGCGCGCGCTGCAGGAGATCGCCGGGATTCTGGAGACCAAGGTCCGGCCGGGATACGACGGCGTGGTCGGCGACTCCGATGTCTTCCGTCTGGAGTTCGGCCGACGCGAGGCGCTTTTCCGCGCCGCACAGGCATACGTCTACGAGGTGTACGGCGACGCCGAGGCGACGGCGGCACGCGGCGAGACCATCACCGCCGAGCAGCGCGCCCGGATGCGGCAGACAGCGACCTGGGCGCAGGAGGTGGCAGGCGACGTGGTGATGTTCGCGCACCGCTGGGCCGGCAGCGCGACGGTCCGGAACCCCAGCGCGCTCGGCCGGTGCGTGCGCGACGCGGCCGTCGCCACCCAGCACGCGTTGATCGACCGGATGACGATCGCGGAAGCGGCCGCCGACATCCTGCCCGCCTACCGACGCGCGCGCTGACGCCCGCGCCGACCCACGACGAACCACACGAACGACGAGAAGAAGGACGTGACGATGGGACAACTGGACAACAAGGTGGCACTGGTGACCGGCGCGGCGCGCGGTCAGGGACGCTCGCATGCGATTCGGCTCGCTGAAGAGGGCGCCGACATCATCGCGATCGACCTCTGCGCGAAGGTCGACACCACGGAGTACCGCGGCAGCACCGTCGAAGAGCTGGACGAGACCGCGCGGTACGTGGAGAAGGCGGGGCAGCGCGCGGTGACAGCGGTGGCCGACGTCCGCGACCTCGGCGCGATGGAGAAGGCCGTCGCCGCGGGCATCGCCGAACTCGGTCGGCTCGACATCGTCGTCGCCAACGCGGGGATCTTCTCCTCGGCGCCCCTGCACGAGCTGACCGAACACCAGTGGGACGAGATGATCGACATCAATCTCAGCGGTGTGTGGAAGACGATGCGCGCCACCGTCCCCCACTTGATCGACCAGGGGGAGGGCGGGTCGATCATCTTGATCAGCTCCACCGGCGGCTTGCAGGGCTTCCCGAACTTCGCGCACTACGTCGCAGCCAAGCACGGTGTCACCGGGCTGGCGCGGACCGCGTCGAACGAGTTGGGCGCCCATCGGATCCGCTGCAACTCGATCCATCCGACGTCGGTGCTGACCGACATGATCGATCACGAGGCGATGTATCGGCTGTTCCGGCCCGACCTGGAGAGTCCGACGCACGACGACTTCCGGGAGGCCTGCCAGAGCGGCATGAACGTGCTTCCGACGCCGTGGCTGGAGCCGAGCGACATCTCGAACGCGGTGCTCTGGTTGGCTTCGGACGCATCCCGGTACGTCACCGGAATCGCGCTGCCGGTGGATGCCGGAGCGATGTCGAAGGTGTGAGTCCGCCACCCCGATCCGGGCCGCCCCGAACTGTGCTCGACACAGGTCGGGGCGGCCCTCGTCGTCTCCTCGAGGCGATCAGTCCACGGTGTCGAGCACCGCGGCGACCATGCTGCGTCGACCGATGTGGAGCTTGCTCAGAATGTGCTCGACGTGCCCTTCGACGGTGCGGTGCGACAACACCAGACGCTCGGCGATCTGCTTGTTGGTGAGCCCCTCCGCCACCATCTCGGCCACCTCTCGTTCTCGCTCGGAGAGATCGTCGACGGTGCCGAGGCGGCGCTGCGTGACCTTCGGCGGACACGGCTCGTCGTCGGGTTCGGCGTCGAAGAGGCACGCGAGCAGTTCGGTCTGCGACATCGCGCGGCCGCGGTCCCAGGCGCGTTCGAAGGCAGTGTCGCCGAGATCTCTGCGGGCGGTCTCGATCGCGCTGGCGCGCAAGCTGTTCCAGTGATCCGAGCCGTACAGCTGACGACCGACGGACGCCCACATCGCGGTCGCGGCGCCGAGGATCACCGCGGCGCGTTCACTGGAACCGTCTTCGGCGAGAGCCCAGCCCAGCAGGTCCGACATCAGCGTCATGCCGATGGTGTCGCCGAAGGCTCGGTGCCCGCGCAGCGCTTGGTCGGCCATCGTCGCCGCGGACGACGGATCGCCGCGGAGCAGCGCGACCAGCCCGAGACCGTACGTCGCATACGAGTGGAACCACAGCTCGCCGACGGCCTCGGTGTCGTCGTACACCGCGGCGAAGGTCGCCTCCGCCGCATCCACCTCGAGCGTCGCGGACAGCAGCATGCCGCGATGAACGGCGAGGGTCGCGTGCAGGGCCGCCGGCGCGCCGATCGACCGATAGGCGGACTCGGCGGCGTCGAGGTTGATGCGTGCGGCGTCGAAATCGCCCGCGAAGAAGTCGCGCAGCCCGGCGGTGTGCGTCGCAAACGCCGCAGTCTCCGCATCGTGTTCGCGGGCGGCGAGCTCGCGGGCGCGTTGCAGCGCGAAGTCCGCCGACTCGCGATCGCCCTGCAGGGTCTGCAGCAGCGCGAGCACGCCGAACATCCGGGCCTTGTGTGCGGCCGGCGCGTGCGGCAGGTCGAGGGCCTTGGTGAGCCACATCCGATGCTCACGCGCGGAGACACCGCACGCCCACAGGAACGTGGCGCGGCTCAAGGCCGCGGTGGCCGTGGTCGTGAGGGCGACGTCGTCGGGAGCCGACATCGCCGATTCGAGCGCCGCCCGCACATTCCCACGATTGTCTTGGACCACCGTGATCGTGGCGAGCTGCTCCGGGCCGTACCAGCTGTCGGCGGACTCGACGATCGCCCTCGCGCTCCAATCCAGCAGCCGCGCGGTCATCGCATCGCGCTCGGCCTTCTCGGCTTTGCCCCACCCGTACGCCCTGATCGATTCGAGCATCCGGAATCGCACGTGTGCGCCGCTGCCGCCGTGCTCGAACCGGGAGATCACCGATTTCGCGACCAGTCCGGAGAGCGCCTCCATGATCGCGGCGTCGTCCAACGAGTCGTCGCCGCAGACCTCGACGGCGGTCGCGAGATCGAAGCCGCCGACGAAGACCGACACGCGCGACCAGAGCAGGCGTTCGTCGGCGGAGCACAGATCGAAACTCCAGTCGATCGTCGCCTCCAGGCTGCGGTGGCGCGACGTCCGACGACGCGAGCCGACGGTCAGCATCGACAGGTGCCGGTCGAGGAGATCGGCGAGGTCGCGCACCGACAGCACACTCAGCCGCGTGCAGGCCAGTTCGATGGCCAGGGGCAGGCCGTCGAGCCGTCGGCAGATCCGTTGGACAAAGGCCAGATTCGCATCCGTGAGCTCGAATCCGTCGACGGTCGCGGTGGCGCGCTGGGTGAACAGTTCGACGGCGGCGCCCACCGAGTCGTGCTCGCCGGTCGGCAGGGGAGACAGATGGAAGACGTACTCGCCGGGCACGGCCAGGTACTCGCGCGAGGTGATCAGGATGCGCAGATTGGCGGTCTCCTCGACCAGGCGGTCGACCAGCGTCGCGATCTCTTCGACGAGATGCTCGCAGTTGTCGAGAACCAGCAGCATCCGGCGGGAGTGCAGGTGGTCGACGATCAAGTCATCGAGCGATGTGCCCTGGGTTTCGCTGACATCCAATCCCAGTGCGTCGCAGACGGTCTGGGCCAGCAGGCTCTCGCTGCGGAGTCCGGAGAACTCGACGAAGCGCACCCCTTCGGGGAAGGCGCGACGGAACTCCTCGGCCGCTTCGACCGCCAGCCGGGTCTTGCCCATGCCGCCCGAGCCGACGATCGACACCAGTCGATGCTCGCCGAGCAGCCGCCGCAGGTCGCGGATCTCGTCGAGCCGACCGACGAAACTCGTCGCCGGGCGGGGAATGGTGGCTCGGCCGGCGGTGGGAGTCCCGCCTGCCGCGGTGTCGTCGACGCGCAGTGCGTTCACGCGGCGTGACAGCAGGGTGCGGGATCGGTCCCACCCGATGATCCGGCCGATCTCGGCGATCGAGATCGACGGCTGCTCGATCAGCAACTCGCGGATCTGGTCTTCGACGGCGTCGGTCGCCGAGCCCTTCAGGCGGCGATGATCGTTGGGCGGCTCGGTGGTTGCGAGTGCTCGCTTGACCGTGTTCCGAGACATCCGGAGGCGGCCTGCGATTCCGGAGATGGACTCGCCTTGTGCTCGACAACGATGGATCTCGGCCCACTCGTCGGCGTTCATTCGCGGCTCCCAGCGGTCGACAATGATGTGAATCACTATCGACAACCGGTGTGGTGTCCATCAACCCGGGTGGTCAAGATGTGTCATTCCGGTGTGGAAGGTGCCCCGGAAAGCGGGCGGCTTTCCTGGGTATGAGACCTGTGACCAGCGTGAACGGTCCGGCAGAGGTGGTGGCGACCGGTGCCGTGGGCGACCACGTGGTTGGACGGTTCTCGGTCGGCGTGAGATCGAACACAGTTGAGGTACGGGCTTCGCGCCGCACTTCATCGAAGGGAATGCACATGTCTCAGCACAACGCCGACGCACTCAAGGCGGCCTTCGCCGCCGCCGACGCCGGTGACCCCGGCCCGCTGGTCGCGCTCTACTCCGACGACATGACCTGGGCGGGCTTCACCTTGGACGGCTCGCTCCGGCTCTACAGCAAGGGGGAGTTCCTCGAGGCCTTCGGCGTGCTGGCCAAGCTCGACGAGTCGCGCAACGAAGTGGTCGACTGCGAGGTGATCGACGACGAGCTCGTCGTCGCCAAGGTGCGGGCCTACCGCCGCCTGGGCAGCGAGGAACTCGACATCACGATGGTGATGACGCACCGCTTCGTCGACGGCGTGGTGACGCGGGGCGGCGACCTGGTGCCGTCCTCGTTCGAGAAGTTCTGGGCCACCGTCGGCATCGCGGCCTGAGGCGGCGTCATGACTGCTGACGTGATGGAACGCAGATTCGGCGCCGACGTCGACGCGCTGATGCCGGCCGGCGCCGGATCGGAGCAGATCCGAGCGGTGTTCAACGGCTTCCCCGCGGCCGTCGTGGCCCTGTGCTCCGTCGACGAGGACGGCGCCCACGGGTTGGTCGCGACCTCGGTGAGCGTCGGCGTCTCGTACGACCCGCCGATGGTGCTGTTCTCGGTCCGCAAGGAGTCGACCACCTGGCCCGCCCTGCGCCGATCGCCGCATCTGGGACTGTCGGTGCTCGGTGAGGACCAGAGCGACCTGTGCCGACGGCTGGCCGGTGCGGGCGACCGTTTCGACGGCGTCCGCACGCATGCCGCCGACGGCGGCGCGCTGTTCATCGGCGACGCGATGAGTTGGCTGGACTGCACCATCGAATCCGAGGTCGAGGCCGGTGACCACACGGTCGTCATCCTGCGCGTGCATGCGGTCGGGCACGCGCAGGACACCGCGCCCCTCGTCTTCCATCGCAGCACGTTCCCGGTGCTGCGCGGACTGTGACCGATCCACCGAGTTTGAGGAGTACGACATGACCGCAGTACTGGCCGAGACCGCGGCCCCGAGCGAATCCGCCTGCCGGGTGAGGCTCGTCGTCGATCGACGGACGACGCCGCCGTCGCTGGTGGAGCGACGCTATGTTTCGCTGCAGGCCGCCTTGGCGGGACGCGGCGGCGGACCGAGCGCGTCGGTGCTCCACGTGCGCGTGATCGACGAACCGCGTGCAGCAGAAGGACTCTCGGGGATCGCGGTGCTGGGCCGTCCGCGGTCTATCGCGAGTTTCGTCGCCGACATCGTCGCGCTCGACATCGCCGCGGGCGTCGACCTGGACTTCGGCGATGCGGCAGTGCCCGCCGCGGGCTTCTTCGCCGAGATCTCCGACGACCTGCGCAGTCACGGCGTTCCGATCTCCGTGACATACCTGGCGGGGTCGTAGCGGGGCGACGCCCCACGCTGATCGAGTGCCACCTGCGAGCGCAGCGACCACGCTGATCGAGTGCCACCCACGCACGCACCTCCCCACGCTGATCGAGTAGCCACCTGCGAGCGTCGACGAGCACACGCCCCCACGCTGATCGAGTAGCCACCTGCGAGCGCAGCGAGCAAGTGGCGTATCGAGATCGCCCGCACCCGAAGCAGGCACCAAACTGCAGAACGCCAATGCCGTATTCCGTGACCCGACTCAGGTCACGGAATACGGCATTCTGCGTCGTGCCGACTTCGGCCAACTCGATGTCGTGAGGTGACAGCAGGCGGCGGTAACGCACCACTTGTCGTCGAGCCGCACCATTTCTGGTTCGCGCACTCGGTCGCGACCGAGTGCCGGAACCACAACTGGTGCGGCTCGACGATAAGTGGTGCAGGCCGCCGCCGTCTGCTGCTGTGCTGTGGTCGGTACGACGCGGAAATCGGTTTGGGTAGGTGCGGCGATCTCGATACGCCACTTGCTCGCTGCGCTCGCAGGCGGCTACTCGATCGGCGTGGGGGTGGCTGTGCTCGCAGGTGGCACTCGATCAGCGTAGGGGTCCGCTGCGATCGCAGGTGACATTCGATCAGCGTGGGAGGGCGTGGGGTGGTGTGGTCGCCGGGGTCGATCGGCGTGGGGGCGTGGGAGGCGTGGGGGTCGCTGCGCTCGCAGGAGGCACTCGATCAGCGTGGGGCACTCGATCGGCGCGGGAGTCAATCAATCGGCTCGTCGCGCAGCGCGCGGCGGAGCAGTTTGCCGCTCGCGGTCTTCGGAATGTCGTCGAGGACAAGGACGTCGCGCGGCGCCTTGTAGGCGGCCAGGCGTTCCTTCGCGAAGGCGATGAGCTCCTCGGCATTGGTCTCCAGTCCCGGCCGCAGGCTCACGAAGGCGCGGACGGTCTCGCCGCGGTAGTCGTCGGGGACGCCGACCACCGCGGCCTCCCGCACCGCGGGATGCTCGTAGAGCACGTCCTCCACCTCGCGCGGCCACACCTTGAAACCGCTGGCGTTGATCTGATCCTTCATCCGGTCGACGAGGAAGAACCAGCCGTCGCGGTTCATGAACCCGACGTCGCCGGTGCGCAGTCCCGCCGCGGTCAGCGCGGCCGTCGTCGCATCCGGCTTGTTCCAATAGCCTGCGACGATCTGCGGTCCGGCGATCACGATCTCGCCCGCCTCGCCGACGGGCAGGTCCGCGCCGTCGGCGCCGATCACGCGGACCACGGTGTCGAAGACCGGGACGCCGACGGCGGTGGTGCCCGATGCGGGATCGTTCGGCGCGGTGGTGCCGAACGGGACGGCGATCGCGGGCGACGTGGTCTCGGTGAGTCCGTAGATGTTGTGGATTCGATGGCCGAAGGCGTCCTGGAACGCGGTGAGCGTGGCCGGGGGAATGGGAGCTCCGCCCGAATAGATCTTCGTCAGCGACGCGAGTTTCTCGCGTGAGGACTCGGCGGCATTGAGCAGCGCGATGAAGACGGTGATGGAGCCGACCGTGAACGTCACTCCGTGTCGAGCGATCGCCCGGACGGTGTCGTCCGCGTCGAATCGATGGGTCAGGACCAGCGGGGCTCCGGTCACCAGCGACAGCCCCACGTGTCCGACGATCCCGGTGACGTGGAACAGCGGAGCGATGCCTCCGATCACGTCGGAGGCGTCGATGCCGATCCAGTCACGGTAGACGCAGGCGCTGAACAGCAGGTTCGCGTGCGTGGTCATGGCGCCCTTGGGCGGGCCCGTGGTTCCGGAGGTGTACGTGAGAACCGCGACGTCGTCGGGATTCGGCCGGGCACGGTCCGGTCGGCGGCCGTCGGCGGCGGCGATCATCGTCGTCATGTCGAGCTGCTCGCCGGTGTTGCGGGGACCGCTCGACGCATCGCGATATTCGAGTTCGGACGTGGTGATGACGGTGTCGATGCTGTGCGAGGCGGCGACGGATGCGGCGACGTCGCGATGCAGTGACTCGAGGGTCACGAGCACGGTGGCGCCGGAGTCGGCGACGATCTCGGCCAACTCGCGGTCGCGGTACATCGGATTGGCCGAGACGACGATGCCGCCCGCCTTCCAGATGCCGAGTTGGGCGATGACGTACTGGGGAACGTTCTGCAGGTACAGCACGGCGCGGTCCCCGACGGCGAAGCCGCGGTCGACGAGCGCCACCGCGAACGCGTCACTGAGCCGGTCCAGGTCGGCGGCGGTCAGAGTGGTGTCGAAGTAGTGGATGGCCGGTTGGTCGGCCCGGGCCGCGACGACGTCGGCGAACGCGTCCAGCACCGTGCGGACTGCGGTGTCGGTGGGTCGCAGCGTCTGCCGGTCTGGCGGGTACTGCGTGAGCCACACGCGGTCGTCGTACGCGGTCATCGAATCGGCCTCCACACAATCAAGTGCCGAGCGATCGCTCGGTTTCCTAGAAGGTGACATTGAATACGCATCGGTGTCAACCACTATTAGATAAGCTAAACAGATGGACGGCGTTCTGCGGATGGTGGACACCTCGGTCGGAGAGCGGCTGCGCCGCGCTCGTCTCTCGCGCGGGCTCAAGGTTCGGGACCTCGCGACTCGGATCGGCGTCAGTCCCGCGACCGTCAGTCAACTCGAGAACGACAAAGCGCAGTTGACCGTGGTCCGGCTGGAGCAGGTGGCGCGGGAATTGGCCATCCCGGCGGCGTCGATCCTCGCCGGCGACCTGCCTGCGTCGCACCCCCGCGCGGCCGGAGTGCCGATCGGCGAGTCGACGACGCGCGATTGGCGCGAGTATCTGCCGATGCCGTTCGATCCCATTGTCGATGCGGCACTCGCCGAGTTCCTCGACGTCGGCTATCACGGCACAACGATGCGCCGGATCTCTGCTCGCAGCGGCGTCTCGGTGCCGGGGATCTACACGCACTTCGCGAGCAAGCAGGCCATCCTGGTCCGAATTCTCGATGCGACGATGACCGATCTCGAGTGGCGAACCCGCGCTGTGCTGGCCGAGTGCGAGGGGCCCGTCGACCGCTTCCGGTGCCTCGTCGAGAACCTCGCGCTCTATCACACGCATCGTCGTGAACTGGGCTTCATCGGCGTCAGTGAAGTGCGTGCCCTGGAACCGGAGAATCGAAGGTCGGTCGCGGCGCGACGCACGGCTCAGCAAGAAGTGGTCGACGAGGTGATCGCGGAGGGCAGTCGCGGC
The DNA here is from genome assembly GCF_001592365.1 of Gordonia hydrophobica NBRC 16057. Taxonomy (GTDB): domain Bacteria; phylum Actinomycetota; class Actinomycetes; order Mycobacteriales; family Mycobacteriaceae; genus Gordonia; species Gordonia hydrophobica. The sequence goes on along the minus strand of NZ_BCWU01000012.1, from coordinate 92,314 downwards.
GGCGTCTTCCGCGTCGCCAACGAACGCGACGCCGGCCGCGTCGTGGTGTCCATGTGCACGGCGTTGCCGACGTGGTGGCATCCGGGCGGCCGCTTGACGCCGGAAGGGGTGGCGAGCGAGTGCGTCGGCTTCGCGACCAGGCTGGTCGGCGCAAATTAGTATTTCTAATCCGATGGATGCGGTGAGCTTTGTATCTTGACTTATCTCTGAACGGTTGATCAGTGTTGGCAGTACCTGAGCACACGCTCGGTCACGCCGATCAACCAGAAGAGGGATCTCATGGCACTCCGCACTCCGCAGGCTTACCGCGACGGGCTTCGCGACGGCCGACGCGTCGTCTACCGTGGGCAGCACGTCGCCGACGTCACCGCCTTCGCTGAATTCGATGCGGCGATCTCGCATTCGGCCTTGGCCTACGACATCGCCCGTCGAGAACCGGACCTGGCCGTCGCCGACGACGGCGACGGGCCCTACACCGCGTTCTATCGGGTGCCCCGTACGGCGGACGACATCGTCGAGCGCGGACGGTTGATCGAATCGCTGTCGCGCCTGGGCGCCGGCACCATCGTCCTGAAGGAGGTCGGCAGCGACGCGCTCTTCGCCCTGCTCCGTGCACTCGACGGTGACGGCCTGGAGAATGCGCGCGCCTTCTACCGGTACTGCTGCGAGAACGACGTCGCGCTCGCCGTCGCGCAGACCGACGTGAAGGGTGACCGGTCCCTGCCGCCGCACCGACAGGCCGATCCCGACTTCTACCTGCGGGTCGTCGACGAGGACGACGAGTCGATCACGGTGTCGGGCGCCAAGGTGCACACCTCGTTCAGCGCCAACGCCGACGAGATCATCGTCCTTCCGACGCGGGCGATGGGTGCGGCCGACGCCGACTGGGCCGTCAGCTTCGCGATTCCGGTCGACACCGAAGGTCTCACGCTGTATGTCTCGCCGTACCTGCACGGTGAACCGGACCCCTTCGAGCATCCGATCTCGGCGCGGCACAAGCTGCTCGAAAGCCTCACGGTGTTCGACAACGTCCGCGTCCCGAAGTCGCGGGTGTTTCTCAATCGGCAGCCCGAGCTCGCCGGACCGCTGGCCCTCGCCTTCGTCGATTACCACCGGTTCACCGCCGTGAACTACAAGCTCCCGATCCTGGACCTCATCGTCGGCGCCGCTCTCGCGATGGCCGAGGCCAACGGCATCGCAGGCGCCGGACACGTCAAGACCAAGATCACCGAGCTCATCACCTACGCCGAGACGGTTCGGGGCTTCGCCGAACTCGCCGCCGTCCGGTCGGCGCCCGGCGGCAACGACATCCGCCTGCCGGACCCGCTCGCCGTGAACATGGCGAAATACCATTTCGCGCATGGTTTTCACGCGGCGACGGCGACGCTCATCGACCTCGCGGGAGGGCTGATCGTCACCGGACCGGGCGGCGCCGACTGGGCCGATCCGAGCACCCGCGCGGTCCTGGAGAAGTACTTCGCCGGCGCGGTGCCCGCCGAGCAACGACTGCGGACGATCAACCTGATCGGCGACATCTGCGCAGGCCAATGGGGTGGCTACCAAGCGGTGCTCGCCACTCACGCCGAGGGGTCGCTGGAGGCGGAGAAGCTGCAGATCGCGCGGGCCTTCGACGACACGCGGGCGCGCGCGGCCGTGGCTCAGGTGCTCCGGGAGGCGCAGGAGCCGCGCGCCTGAACGGCCCCATCGCGGTGGTCCAGGCGGAACCTGTGTTTAGAGAAGCTAAAACAAACGCGGACCGGTGTCTCCGAATGGAACACTGGACCACGACTTAACGCAGGACGACCGGGGCTGCCGGCCTGCGAACGACGAACGATCGTTCGCAGGCGGCAGGCCTCGGCGTAAGGAACGGATCCACACTCGATGACGACACAGGCCCACGAGGTTCTCTCTGCCAGGCAGATGCGCGCGGTGCTCTCGGTCCTCGAACGCTGCGAGGAGCTCGATGACGGACCGTCGTTCCGGGTCGGTCTGGCCGATGCGGTCGCCTCGGCGTTCGGCGTCGGCAATATGACGTTCTTCCACGGCCGGACGTTCTCGACGATCTTCGACGATCCCGCGCCGCTGTTGACCGGCGCGACGGCGTCGCTGCTGCCCGTCTATCAGGAACGCTGGCGGGACAAGGACATCTTCGCCCTCCCGGAGGCGCGCACCATGTTGACCACGCGCGGTTTCGCGACGATGGACGAACTGGCACGACTGCCACGACCGCAGCACTCGTACGTCGTCGACTATCTGGTGCCGCACGGGATCGCGTGCGCGTCGGCGATCCATCTCACGCTCGCGGACGGGGAGGCATTGCTGGGGATGTTCGACGCCGACGGCGTCTGGGATGATGCCGACCTCATCGCGATCCGACTCCTCGCGCGGCAGCTGCGGGCTCGGTCGGTGACCGTGTCGGCAGCTGCCGCATCGACGGACGCCTTCGTCGGACTCACGCCGCGTCAGAACGACGTCGCGGCCCTGGTCTCCGAAGGGCTGAGCAACGCGGAGATCGCCGCCCAGCTGTTCCTGTCGGAATTGTCGATCAAGAAGTACGTCAGCCGGATCTTCGAGGTGACCGGCTTCCGGAATCGCTCCGAACTGGCGACGGCCTGGCTCCGGCGCCCCCGGGCATCGTGAGGTCGGGGGCGGGTCAGCCCGCGGCCGCGCCGGGGTTTCCGAGGAGTAGATGACCCATCCGGTCGCGCTTGGTCGAGAGATACTCGGCGTTCTCCGGGATCGGCACCGTCTCCAGCCCGACGACGGACTCGATGACCACGCCGGCATCGCGGAGCCCGGCGACCTTGGTGGGGTTGTTCGACAGCAGGCTGATCCGGCCGATCCCGAGGTCGTCGAGCATCGTCGCGGCATCGGCGTAGTCGCGGGCGTCGACCGGGCGCCCGAGCCGCAGATTGGCGTCGACGGTGTCGAGCCCGTCGTTCTCCTGCAGCGCGTAGGCGGCGATCTTCGCGGCCAGCCCGATGCCGCGGCCCTCGTGTCCGCCCATGTAGAGCAGCACACCGCCGTCGGCCTCGGCCAGTCGTGCCATCGCCGTGTGGAGCTGCTCGCCGCAGTCGCACCGATGCGATCCGAGCGTGTCGCCCGTCAGGCATTCGCTGTGCACTCGGACCAGCGGCGTCGACGACGTCGGATCGCCGTGTACCAGCGCCAGGTGTTCGCTTCCCGACTCGGAGGTGTACACCGTCGCGCTGAACCGGCCGTACGCCGTCGGCAGCGTGCAGGTGGCTCCGCGCGTCGTACCGGACTGCGCGCGACGGTAGCGCACCAACTCGTCGATGGTGACGACGGCGAGGTCGTGGCGGCGGGCGAACGCGTCGACGTCGTCCCGAGCGAGCATTCCGCGACGGTCGGGCGTCACCATCTCGCAGATCAGTCCGGCCGGTGCGAGTCCGGCGGCCGCGCACAGGTCGACGGCGGCTTCGGTGTGTCCGCGGCGGGTCACGACGCCGCCGGCCCGCGCGCGCAGCGGCATCACGTGCCCGGGGCGAGTGAAGTCGGCGGGCTCGGCGTCGGGGCTGCCGAGCAGCGCGATGGTGCGGGCCCGGTCGGCCGCACTGATGCCGGTGGTGACACCGACCGCGGCGTCGACGGACACGGTGAACGCGGTGCCCAGCGGATCCGACGGGTGGCCCACCATCTGCGGCAGGTCGAGTCGGTCGGTCTGCTCGGGAGTCAGTGCGACGCACAGGAATCCGGAGGTGTGGGCGAGGAAGAACGCGACACTGTCGACGTCCGCGTGCTCGGCGGCCATGATGAGATCGGCCTCGTTCTCGCGCGAGGCATCGTCGAGCACGATCACCGGGCGGCCGGCACGGAGCTGATGGAGGCAGTCGTCGATGCTCATCGGGTCGGTCGCAATCCGTGGAACATCGACCGATGGAACAGCAGGGGATCGGACTCGGTCGGGATCACCAGGGTGTCGACGGCGCCGACGACGAGGTCGTGATCGCCGATCGATGTGCGGACGTCGAGGGTGCAGCCGATCCACGCGTGGGCGTCGGCCAGGCGCGGTGATCCGGCGGCGTCGGGCGTCCACTCCACCCCGGCGAACTTGTCCGCACCGGTGCGGGCGAAGCTGCGGGCCAGCGCATGTTGGGATTCGGCGAGGACATTCACGCAGAACGTGCCGCGACCCAGGATGCCGGGCAGCGTGGTGGAGGTGTGGGCGGCGAAGAAGCCGACCAGCGGCGGTTCCATCGAGATGGACGAGAACGAGCCGACCGTCATTCCGATCGGCGACCCGTCGTCGTCGGTGGACGTCACGATGACGACGCCCGAACCGAAATGGGACAGGGCGGTGCGGTACTGCTCGCGCACCGCGTCGGGGCAGGTCGCCTCGATCACGTGCGTACGGGACGAGCGGAGGGGAGTGTCCATGAGGGGTCCTTTGCGAAGAACGGGCGGGGACGCGTGTGGTCCCCGCCCGCTCGCGGTGGTCGGGTCAGGCGGTGAGCTGACCGAGGAGTTCGTCGAGTGCACCCGAGTAGATCTCGGTGATGGAGGCCGCCAGGGACTCCTCGACCTCGGCCGAGGCGGCGCCGAACTCGGCACTCCACGTCACCGAACTGGCGCCGGCGGACGTCGCTGTCACGGTCACCGTCGACTCGTAATGCTCCAACGGCAGCGGACCGTCGACGTACGAGTACGTGTAGGTGCGCGCGGCGTCGTCGTGCGCGACGATGCGCTCGCGAGCGGGCTCGCCGTCGACGAACACCACCTGCCGCAGATCGCCGTCCTGACGGGACGAGCCGATCGCCGGAATCCAGTCGGCGACGTTCGCGGTGTCGCCGATGCGACCCCAGACGGTGTCGGCGTCGACGGGGAACTCCCTGATCACTTCGATGGCGGCCATGGGTCAGCGCCCCAACTCGGCTTCGTACTTCTTGGTCATGTGGGCGAGAGCTTCGGCGTGCGCGGCTGCCTGCCCTTCGCGAACGGCGGCCGCGCGGGCGGCGGCGTCGATCATCGGCTGCGCCTGACCCTGGAAGTGCGGCATCACGTCTTGCGCGAACAACTCGTACGACCGACGGGTCGCCTGCGGGTTGGCCCAGTCGTGGCCCTGAATGAGCAGCGTGCCGAAGCCGCCCGACTGGTCGATGAGCCGCTGCACCTGAGCACGTGCCTCCTCGGCGGTGCCGATGACGCCGATCCCGGCGGTGTTGATGAACTCGATCATCTCGCGCTTGGTGTCGCCGCGAACGTCCATCTGGGGGAACGCGGCCACGTGCTGGAGGTAGTTGAACCAGTACTCGATGCCGTGCTCCACGTCCTTGTACGCCTGCTCCTTGGTCTCGGCGATGTGGAACGGCCCCACCAGACGCCAGGTGGAGCGATCCACCTCGTCGGATCGGCCGGCCTGCTCGGCGAACTCCTCGAGCAGCCCCCAGTGGTGCTGCAGAGCGCTGAAGCCGTCGGCGGTGAGGGTCGCGGCGATCGACAGCAGGCCGATGCCGTGCTTGCCTGCGAGCCGCGCGCCGGACGGCGAGGCGACGGCGGCGACGACGACGTCGAAGAGGGGATCGGAGTACGGCGCCATCTGGATCTTGGCGTCGACCAGCTTGTGCGTCTTGGTCTGGGCGCTGACGGTCTCACCGCGCAGCAGTCGCATGATGATGTCGGCGTTGTCCGAGAGCAGTTCGCGGGTGTCGATCTGCGACAGCCCCAGCATGGAGGCGTCGGTCGGCAGCGAACCCGGGCCCAGCCCGAACAGTGCGCGACCGCGGGTCAGGTGATCGAGCATCACCATGCGCTCGGCGGCCCACAGCGGGTTGTGGTACGAGACGGAGGTGACGCCGGTGCCCAGTTTGATGCGGCTGGTCCGGGCGCCCGCCGACGCGATCATGAGCTCCGGCGACGCGTAGATCTCCGCGCCCGCTGAGTGATGCTCGCCGAACCACGCCTCGTCGTAGCCGAGCTGCTCCAGGTACTGCACCAGCTCGATGTCGCGCTCCAGCAGGAGCGTCGGATTCTGCCCCGGTTCGTGGATCGGTGCGAGGAAAGTGCCGAACTTGAGTCTGGACATGTGTGCCTCCCGGCGACGTGGTGCTGAATTGGTGTCACCACGGTATGGCGGAGGTCACAGACGGAGTAAGTCCACGAAAGTAGACACCGGCGCGACGTCAGGCGACGTCGACCGCCGTCGGCGTGCGCTCGATGGTGACGACGACGTCGTTGTCGTCGCGCGTCATCCAGTTGGGGAGCGAGAGCTTGGCGATCTTCATCCACGTGGAGCCGAGCTGCCTGCGCAGCGAGCCGGTGTTGTACGGCAGGCCGTACTTGGTGCAGATCGCCTCCACCTCGGGCGCCATCTCCGGGTAGCGGTTGGCGGGGACGTCGGGGAAGAGGTGGTGTTCGATCTGGTGGGACAGGTTGCCGCTCATGATGTGGAACAGGTCGCTGCCGTCGATGTTGGCCGAGCCGAGCATCTGCCGCAGGTACCACTGGCCCTTGGTCTCGTCCTGGCAGTCTTCGGCTGCGAACGTCTGTGCGCCGGAAGGGAAGTGACCGCAGAAGATGATGGAGTACGTCCACACGTTGCGGATCAGGTTGGCGCCCGCGTTGCCGACGAGCGTGGAGACGAAGAACGGCCCGGTCAGAGCGGGCCAGAGCAGGTAGTCCTTGGCGACCTGCTTGCTGGCCTTGCGCCACATGCCCTTCACGAGGCCCTTGACGTCGGACCACTTGCGCTTGCCCTGGATGATGTTCTCGACCTCGAGGTCGTGCAGCATGACGCCCCACTCGAACAGCAGCATCAGAGCGGTCGCGTACCCGAGGTTCCCGAGGTAGTAGGGGTTCCACTTCTGGTCGCGAGCCATGCGCAGGACGCCGTAGCCGATGTCGCGGTCCTCACCGAGGATGTTGGTGAAGGTGTGGTGCATGTAGTTGTGGCTGTGCTTCCACTGCTCGCCCGGGCAGACGGTGTCCCAGTCGAATTCGCGGGAGTTGTAGGTGTCCTCGCGCATCCAGTCGTACTGGCCGTGCATGACGTTGTGGCCGATCTCCATGTTGTCGAGGATCTTGGCCGCGCCGAGGGACGCGACGCCGGCCAGCCACACCGGCGGGAGGAACGGCACGTACATCATGGCGCGGCCGGCGAACTCCAGCGTGCGCTGTGCACGGATGATTCCGTAGATGTACTCGCGATCGGACTCGCCCAGGGTGGAGACGGTGCGCGCGGAGGTCGTCGAGGTCGCGGCCCAGGGCCTCCACCTGTTCGTACGAGAGGGTGATCTCGTTGTTCTTGCGCTGCTGGTCGGAACGGAAGTAGTCGGTGATGTTGATTGCCATAGCTGTTAAACCTCGATTTCCACGTCGCCGACGGGGGCGTTGACACAGATCTGGATGTGCTGATCGGGCTCGGAGTCGAGCTCGCCGGTCAGGATGTTGCGGGTGCATCCGCTCTTGCGGACCTTGGTGCAGGAGAAGCAGATGCCCATGCGGCATCCGTACTCCGGGTTCAGGCCGGCGGCCTCGGCCTGCTCGAGCAGGGTGCGGCCGTCGTTCGGAGTGGTGACCTCGGCGTCGGTGTAGGTCACGTCGCCGGTGATCGGCTGGTTGGGATCGAGCACCGGGGCGGTGTCGATGGTGAACGCCTCCGAGAACAGTCGGTCGCTCAGGCCGCGCTCGTCGGCGTACTCGCGCACCGCGCTCATCAGCGACGCCGGGCCGCAGAGGAACACCTGTGCACCGTCCGCGTCGGCGAGACCGTCGAGGTGCGACGGCGCGAAGTGCTCGGCGTCGTCGGTCCGGGTGTAGTGAAACTGCACGTCAACGTGCGCCAGCGTGCGGTCCAGCGCGTCCAGTTCGGCGCGGTATGGGACGTCGTCGGGGGTGCGGGCGTAGTGGACGAAGGTGATCGGCTCGGTGTGACCTTCGGCGATCAGTGTGCGCAGCATCGAGAGGACAGGTGTAATCCCACTGCCGCCGCTCACGAGGACGGTGCGCTCCGGGCGCACTGCCGGAAGCGTGAAGTCGCCCGCCGGTGCGCCCAGGCCGAGGACCATGCCGGGGCGAGCGTTCTCGCGGAGGTGTCGGGAGACGAAGCCGCCGGCGTGGGCGGTGATCGTCAGTTCCAGGGAGTCGGTGTGCGCGGCAGCGCCCGCCGGCGAGAAGAATCGACGGTGGCGAACGCCGTCGACAACCACGCTGACCTCGACATACTGGCCTGCCTCGTGGCCCTTCCACTGTCGGGTGGGGCGGAGGGTCAGGGTCACCGAACGGTCGGTCTGGCGGCGGACGTCGACGATCTTGGCGCGGGCGTCGCGCCACGTGATCATCGGGTCGACGAGTTCCAGGTAGCGGTCGACGGGGTAGGGGGTGGCGACCTGTTCGACGATCGTTTCGACGAGGCGCGCGAGCTTGTGGGCCATCGTTCTACTCCTCAGTGATTGCGTTCCGTTTTTCAGTGAACGTCTGTACACGAATTAGAATGACACACGGGCACGGTGGGGTGTCAAGGGAACGGCGGTGTGTCTGCTGTCACGACGGGTTTCGGACCGCCTCTCCGGGGGTGCGACGGCGACCGCCTAGACTGGCAGGCGTGACTTCTACGCCCGATTCACCAGGCACGACGTCGCGCAGAACCCGAACCAAGCGGGCGCGCGGCGAGTCCGGTGGCAGTCGTGCGGAGAAGAAGGAGCAGACCCGGCAGGCGCTGTTGGACGCCACGATCGAATTGGTGGACGACCGTTCTTTCGGAAGCATCAGCCTGCGGGAGGTCGCGCGCGGCGCGGGAATCGTGCCGACCGCCTTCTATCGGCACTTCGCGTCGATGGAGGACCTCGGCGTCACCCTGGTCGAGGATGCGATGCGCGTGTTGCGCCGCGCCCTTCGCGAAGCGCGGCGAGACCTGACCTCACGCGGTATGCCGACCGCGCGCGACTCGTTGTCCACGCTGCTGAAGAAGGTGCACTCCGACGAGTCGCAGTTCCGATTCCTCATCCGTGAGCGGCACGGCGGCGTCGCCGAGGTTCGGCGGGCGATCGCCACCGAGCTGCTGCTGTTCTCGAGAGAGCTGGCGATCGACCTCGCGCGCGTTCCGCCGCTCGCCGAGTGGGGCGCCGTGGATCTGGAGGTGGCCGCCGATCTGATCGTCTCGATCATGATGACGACGGTCGCCGAACTGCTCGACGGCGACGGCCGCGAGGCCACCGAACGTGCGCTCGTGGAGCGCGCCGAGAAGCAACTGGTGATGGTGTTTCTCGGCATGGCGCAGTGGCGGCCAGAATCCTCGTGACACCTTTTCGTCTGCCCGGGTTCCCGGTGTGTGCGACAGTGTCGGAGGGATAGGGGAGGATTGCCGGTATGGCAGACCAGGGATCACGCGTCGGCACGCAGTTCGGGCCGTACCGCCTCGACGCGCTGCTCGGCTACGGCGGCATGGGTGAGGTGTATCGCGCGCACGACACGGTTCGCGATCGTGAAGTCGCGGTGAAGCTGCTGCATGAGCGGTTCGCCGGTGATTCGACGTACGAGGAGCGATTCCGTCGCGAGGCGCAGGCCGTCGCGAAACTCGGCGAGCCGCACATCATTCCGATCCACGATTACGGCGAGATCGATGGGGTCCTGTTCCTCGATATGCGACTGGTCGAGGGCGAGGACCTGCGTGCCCGCCTGCGCCGATCGGGACCGATGTCGCCCGCCGATGCGGTGTCGATCATCGAACAGGTGGCGGCCGCCCTCGATGCCGCGCATGCCGTCGGCGTGGTGCATCGGGACGTGAAGCCGGAGAACGTGCTGGTGACGCCGTCAGACTTCGCGTACTTGGTCGACTTCGGGATCGCACATCAGGGAACCGACACGCATCTGACGCAGACCGGGACGGCGATCGGCTCGCTGGCCTACATGGCGCCCGAGCAACTCGACGGAGTGCCGACCACAGCGGCGTCGGACGTGTACTCCCTGGCCGCGGTGATGTTCGAGGTGCTCACCGGCGCGCCGCCGTTCCCCGGAGCCACCGTCACCCAGATCGTCCGCGCGACGGTGATGAACCAGGTGCCGTCGCCGCGTGAGCAGGCGCCCGCGGTGTCGCCGCAGCTCGACGCCGTCGTCAAGCGCGGACTGGCGAAGACCGCGGAGGCACGCTTCGCGTCGGCAGGCGCGTTCGCGAAGGCCTCGCGGGAAGCGCTCGGCGGGCAGTGGCCCGACGGCGCAGCGCCGACCGGAACACAGACTGCCGCGCCGACTGACCCGGCGTACGACTCGACGATGATCGGGCAGCGCCCGCCGACGTCGCCGATGTCAGGCCCGCAATCGTTTTCGGGACCCCAATCGTTCTCCGGGCCCCAGGCTTATTCGGGGCCGCCCGCCCAGAACTCGGGTCCGCAGAACTTTTCCGGACCCCAGTACTCGGGTCCGCAGTACACCGGAGCCCAGTATTCAGGTCCTCAGTACTCGGGTCCCCAGTATTACGGCGGGTCGCAGTATGCGGAGCCGCAGAACAGCGGGCGTGCACTGCAAGTGGTCCTCGGCGCCCTGATCGGACTGCTGCTCCTGGCGTTGATCGGCATGGCGGTCTATTGGTTCGGTTTCCGCGGTGAGAACACTCCCGGGTCGGCGGCGTCGTCCTCGACCACTACGTTGACGCACACGGTGGACCCGCAGACGTCCCAGGCGCCGACGCCGCCGGTCGGCACCGTCAACTGCAGTCCCGAGGTGGGAGTGGTCGGCGGAGTCACGAGCTGCGAGTTCGCCTACAACGTCCGACGCGCCTACCTGGCGGAGGGCGAGAAGGGGCCCGCGCGAACAGTCACCGCATACAGTCCGGTGACGAATCAGGGGTACTCGATGGCGTGCGCCCCGGAATCGGGAGTCGTGGTGTGTCGCGGTGGCAATAATGCCGTGGTGGTGATCTTCTGAGCTGTCGCACCGTCACGCAGTCGGGAGTGACGCCGATCGTTGAAGGAGTTCGCCGGTGAAGACACGCAGGGGTCGCCGCGCGCCGGCGCTCGTTATCGCGGGACTCTGCCTGGTCGCCACCGTCGGATGCGGGACTGCACAGTCCGGCGACGACGTCGTGACGGTCGTCGTCACCGAGACCGCAGGTTCCACGACGAAGGCATCGACGTCGACGGCGGGCGATCGGAAGCTCTCGGCCAGCTTTGCGGCGTTGGAGAAGACGTTGTCGGCTCCGGTCGGGCTTGCGCTGGTGCCGGTCGGGGGCGGCGACGTCGTCACTTTCGGCGATCAGACGACCGGCGTCGCATGGTCCACCAGCAAGGTTCCGCTCGCGGTGGCCGCAGATCGTGCGAACGGCGTCACCGATGCGGAGACCAGTGCCATCGTCAACTCCGACAATGCGGCGGCCGAGACGCTGTGGGCGTCGCTCGGCACACCCGCGCAGGCCGCCGCCGCGATGACCGCCGTGCTGCGCGAAGGCGGCGACTCGACCACGACGGTCCCGTCGGCGAGGCGGCGATCGGAGTTCTCGATCTTCGGCCAGACCGAGTGGGCGTTGCGTGACGCGGCCACCTTCGCCGCAGGCCTGCCGTGCCTTCGCGGCACGACGCACGTGCTGTCGCTGATGGAGAACGTCGCGGGCAATCAGCAGTGGGGGCTCAAGGCGATCGAGAAGCGGACGTCGTCGGTGAAGGGCGGTTGGGGGCCCACCGCGGGAAGCGGATACCTGGTGCGGCAACTCGGCGTGTTGACCCTGCGCGACGGCAGGCAGGTCGGGGTCGCGATGAGCACCCAGACCACGGCCGGATCGATGGAGCCCGGCGCGGCAGTGCTCAGCGCGGTGGGGCGGTGGATGTCGCAGCACCTCGCGGCGTTGCCCGCCGGCCGGTGCGCTCCCGCTCGGTAACGGCACGGCATCGCTGAGGTTGCGCTACGGCTAGCGGCTTCTCGTCTCGAGCGACACTCACTAGTGTTACTAGAGTTGTCTAAGTGGCTTGAGGTGCAAATGTTTCGTGTGGGTCGTGTGGTTGGAACTGTCTGTGCTGCGGTGGCAGTGACCGTCGCCGGGGCGGGAGTTGCGCAGGCCGCGCCGCCTCCACTGCCGAACGTCCTCCCGAAACTGCCCGCACTGCCGCCCATCCCGGGTCTGCCGACGCCGGGCGTCGACCTGTCGAAGAGCTTCGAAACGATGTCGGCCAAGGTGGTCAAGAAGACTCCGGGGCGCATCGGCGTGGCCATCACGGCGACCGGCAGTGGCGAACCCCTGTTCTTCGGCACGGTGAAGACCGCTCGTGCCTGGTCGACGCTGAAGGCACCGGTCGCCGTCGCCGCGGAGCGCAAACACGTGAAGAACCTGGTCGCGATGGAGGACAAATCGATCCGCGACTCGGACAACGCCTCCGCCGAGGCCATCTGGGGTGCTCTCGGATCCACGCAGCAGGCGATCGACGCGGTCACCGCCGTGCTGCGCGAGGGCGGCGACGCGCGCACCCAGATCGCCTCCGAGCTCAGCCGGCCCCGCAGTTACCCGGGCGCCACCCAGTGGGCCACCGCCGATCAATCGGTGTTCGCTGCGAACCTCCCGTGCGTGGCCGACTCGCACGCGGTGCTGCGCAACATGAGCCGCGTCGGACCCAATCAACAGTGGGGCGTCGCCAAGGGACGCAAGGGCGTCGACACCGCGGTCAAGGGCGGTTGGGGACCGGTGTCTGACGCGACCGGCAAGTACGTCGTCCGTCAGCTCGCCACGGTCACCACGTCGCGCGGGATCGTCGGCGTCAGCCTCGTCGCGATTCCGCGGAGCGGCACCTTCGAGGACGGCACGGCGATGCTCACCAGCGTCGGCAACTGGGTGCAGCGGAATCTGAAGAACCTCCCCGCAGGCCAGTGCCCGCCGGTGGCCCTGTAGAGCGAGTTTCCCGCTACACCTTCCTGTTCACGCGTGAGGCGTCGACAGCCGCTCCTTGTCCGACAATGAGCGGGAACCGACGCCTCAGGCGTGAATCGAGAAGTAGAGCGGTCAGCGGGTGGCGGTGAACGTGCTCAGCAGGATCGCCTCGGTGAGTGCGGTGCGACGGATCTCGCCGGGGTCGACGCTCTCGTTGGGCGCGTGAATCGCCGACAGCGGCTCTTCGACGCCGAGGAGTGCGATCTCCGCGTGCGGGATGGTCTCGGCCAGCACGGTGGTGAGCGGGATGGACCCGCCCTGACCTGCGAATTGGACGGGGAGGTCGTGGTACGCGGTGCTCATCGCCGCAATCAGCTGCTGGTAGGCGGGGCCGTCGGGGTCGGCGGAGAACGCTGCGCCGAAGGCGTCGGGCTCGAAGTCCAGCTCCACCCCCCACGGAATGTGTTTGCGCAGATGCGCGACCATCAGCTCGTACGCCTCCCGCGTGTCGGTGCCGGGCGGGACGCGCAGGTTCAGCATGGCGGCGGCGGTCGGCATGATCGCAGCGGCGCACTCGGCGGTGCTGGGCGCGTCGATGCCGATCACGGTGACGGTCGGCCGTGCCCACGCCATGTCGGCGGGGGTGCCGCTGCCGAGTACCTCGGTGCCGGGCAGCGCGCCGACGGTCTCGCGGAACTGATCGTCGGTGAACTCGAAGCCGCTCCACTTCTGGTCGGCCCGCAGCCCCTCGATCGTGGTGTCGCCCTTCTCGTTCCGCAGCGACGCCAAGCCCGTGATCAGGGCCGCCATCGCATCGGGTGCGGGACCGCCCGCACCACCGGAGTGGACGCCGTTCTGCAGCGCCTTCACGCTGACCTTCACATTGGTGACGCCGCGCAGGCTGGTGGTCAGGGTCGGGATGCCCACCGCGAGGTTGCCGGTGTCGCCGATGATGATGAGGTCGGCGTCGAACAGCTCGGGCCGGGTGCGGACGAGGTCCTCGAGACCCTCGCCGCCCGCCTCTTCCGAGCCCTCGATGATCAGCCGGACATTGCAGGCCAGCTGGTCGCCGACGGCGCGGAGCGCGGTCAAGTGCGCAACCAGGTTGCCCTTGCAGTCGGCGCTGCCGCGGCCATACCAACGCCCGTCGCGCTCCGTGAGCTCGAACGGCGCGGTCTCCCACAACGACAGATCGCCCGCGGGCTGCACATCGTGATGACTGTAGAGCGCGACCGTGGGGCTGCCCTCGGGGCCGGCCAGGTGGCCGACGACGGCGGGCGAGTTGTCTGACGTCACGATCACCTCGGCGTCGAAGCCGAGCGCCGTGAAGGCCCTCGCGACCCAGCCAGCGCTGGCGTGGCTGGCGTCGACGGGGCCGTCGTCGGCATGGATCGACGGGAATGCGACGAGCTCGGCGAGATCGGCGCGGGCCTGGTCCATCAGTTCGTCGACGCGGGCGGCGAGGGTGTCCAGAGTGACTTCCACGGGGCTCATACTCTCCAGAATGGCATGAGGGCCGCGGTCATGCCGGACGAGCGACGTCGAAGCCCGCGTGCATCTCCCAGTAAACGATCTCGGCGTCGGTCGACGCCGTCAGCGTGATCGTGCCGCCGTCGGTCAGTCGGAGCGCGTCGCCCTCGGTCATGACGCAGCCGGTGAGGTCTCCGGCCTCGACGACCACCTCGCCGCCGACGACGTACAGATGTCCGAAGGGCGCACCCGGCAGATCGATCCGCCTACCGGCGCCCGGACGTGCGATGTGCAGCGCAGCGAACCGGTTCGCGATCGGCAGGGCGTCGGACGCCGCGTGCTCGCTGCGTCCCGACGCCACGACCACCGGCCGCCCGGCAGCCAGCGCCTCAGTGAAGTCGCGGGTGCGGTGATCGGGGTCGAGCCCGTCCGTGTGCGGCGGCACCCACATCTGCACCACGCGCAGCTTCTGTCGGGACCGGCGTCCGTTGGCGTTGCGCTCGGAGTGCCGAATCCCGCGGCCCGCGGTCATCGCGCCGAGACCGCCTGCGGAGATCACCTCGGTGTGGCCGTGCGAATCACGGTGCTCGACGGCGCCTTCCACCACCCACGTCAGGATCTCCATGTTCTGGTGCTGGTGGGAGTCCAGCCCCTCGCCGGGCACCACCTCGTCGTCGTTGTGCATGGCCAGGACGCCGTGTGCGTTGGCGAAGATGTCGAAGTTTCCGGTGCCGGGAAACGACTGCCGCGAGGTGAGCCACTCGTTGTTCCAGAAGTAGCGGTCGGCGGCCCGGATCAGGGTGGCGGTCATGAGTGCTCCTCGCACGTAGGCGCCGTCATAGACGGCGGTCGAGATGGTCGGCCAGGGCGCGCATGGCCTGCGCCAGAGTGGCGGCATCGTCGTCGGACACGGCGCCGAAGAACAGTTCGTCGACGTCGTCGCCGTGGGTGCGCGCCGCGGACTCGAAAGCGGCGGCACCGGCGTCGGTGAGGGCCGCGTAGCTGCCGCGACGGTCCTCGGCGACGTTCTCCCGGCGCAGCCAACCGCGTTTGCAGAGGGTTGCGACCTGGTACGACAGCCGCGACGCCGAGAACACCATGGCCCGGCTGAGCTCGTTCATCCGCAGCCGACGGTCGGGGGCCTCGTGCAGGAGAAGCAGCACGTGGTAATCGGCCAGACACAGTCCGTCGGCGCGGAGTCGACGATCGAGCTCGGTCTGAATGCGCGCCGAGTTCTCGATGAACAACCGCCAGGCGCGCTGTTTGGCGGCGGTGGTCATCGCTGCACGCGGTGCGGGCGCAGTGCGTCGGCGGGGATCTGGCCGAAGCGGCCGGACTGGAAGTCCTCCATCGCCGTCATGATCTCCTCGCGGGTGTTCATGACGAACGGTCCGTACTGCACGACGGGCTCGCGGATCGGCTGTCCGCCGAGCAGCAGGATCTCCATGGCCGGACGATGGGAGTCCTGGCTCGCGTCGGCGGCCACGGTGATGCGGTCGCCCTTCCCGAGGACCGCGAGCTGCCCGCCCTCGATGGGGCGCTGTTCGGCACCGATGGTGCCACGTCCGGACAGGACGTAGACCAGCGCGTTGAAATCCTGACGCCAGGGGGTCGACAACTGGGCGCCGGGCTGAATGGTCGCATGCGCGAACGTGATCGGCGTGTGCGTGGCACCCGGTCCGGTGTGGCCGTCGACCTCGCCTGCGATGATGCGGACCAGTGCGCCGCCGTCGGCGGAGGACAGCAGCGTGGACTGACCGCCCTCGAGGCTCTGGTACTTCGGTGCGAGGAACTTGTCGGTGGCAGGCAGGTTGACCCACAGTTGGATGCCGTGGAAGGTCCCGCCGGATTCGACCAGCGCCGCGGGCGGGGTCTCGATGTGCAGGACGCCTGCGCCGGCCGTCATCCACTGGGTGGCGCCGTTCTCGATCAGACCGCCGCCGCCGTGCGAATCCTGGTGCTGGAAGCGGCCGTCGATGATGTAGGTGACGGTCTCGAAGCCGCGGTGCGGGTGCCAGTCGGTGCCCTTGGGCTCTCCCGGCTGGTACTCCACCTCGCCCATCTGGTCCATGTGCACGAAGGGATCGAGGGCGCGCGCTGAGACGCCGGCGAAGGCACGGACGACCGGGAATCCCTCGCCTTCGTATCCGCGCGGGCCGGTGGTGATGCCGGTGACGGTGCGGTCGGTGTTGGTCTCGGTGGGACCCGAGATGCGCGGCAGAGTGAGTGTGTCGGCGGTGACGGCGGGCATGGTGACCTCCTCAAGTCGTCTTCCATTGTAGTTCAATTTTGAACTACTTCATTGATCTGGAACGCCGACGATCCTGATTTGATTCCCTTCGCCGAGAAATCGCGCCATACTTGCACTCATGGCTATCAACCCGATCGTCGATCGCCCCACCCGGAGCGGAGAGCGCCAGCGCTTGCGAAAGCTGGCCCAAGCTGCGCTGAACGCTGACCAGACGGTCGACCAGGTGGAAGGCATCCTGGGCGAGGTGGGACCCGTTCTGGGCTCGATGGGCAACACCATCGACGGACTCGACATGACCATCGAGAAGCTGAACGTCGCGCTCGACGAACTCAACACGACGCTCGCCAAGGTGGATTCGACGATCGGGCGGATGAGTGATGTGGTGGTGCGGCTCGAGCGAGTCGTCAGTCGCGTCGAGACGATCGTCGCCGTGGCCGAGCAGGCGTTCAAACCGGTGCAGATGATTGAAAGCGCCGGTCATACCATCGAGTCCGTCGGTCGGGGGATCGCATCCCGAATAGGTCTCGGCTGAGTCTCGATCTGGGCCAAGGCCTCGACTCCCGCTAGGGTTGTGCGCGAGTACTGGAAGCGCAGGTATTTCAGTGCTGGGGAAGAAACACAACACCAGGGGATTCGGTATGACAGACGTTGTTTCGACGCGCGCCAAATGGCTCGCGGAGCTCTTCGGTACGTTCTGGCTCGTCTTCGGCGGCGCGGGAACGGCGGTGTTCGCTGCCAAGCAGGTGGCCAGCGGCACCAGTGACGACGGACATTTCGCCGCCTACAACATCGGCGTCGGGTTCCTCGGCGTCGCACTCGCCTTCGGTCTGACCGTCGTCACCATGGCGTACGCGGTCGGACACATCTCCGGCGGACACTTCAATCCCGCGGTCACCCTGGGTGCCGCCGTCGGCGGTCGCCTCCCGTGGAAAGACGTCCCCGGTTACTGGGTCTCGCAGCTCATCGGTGGTCTCATCGCCGGTACGGCGATCTTCACGATCGCGGGCGGCAAGGAGGGATGGGAGGCCGCGGGCAACATGGCGGCCAACGGCTACGGCGACCACTCGCCTGCCGGGTACTCCCTGGCGGCGGTGGCGATCGCCGAGGTGATCCTCACCGCGTTCTTCATCATCGTGATCCTGGGCGCGACCGACGGTCGTGCACCGAAGGGCTTCGGACCGCTCGCCATCGGTCTGTCGCTGACCCTGATCCACCTCATCTCGATCCCGATCTCGAACACGTCGGTGAACCCGGCGCGCTCGATGGGCGTCGCGTTCTTCAACGGCGACGGCGCTCCCGGCCAGTTGTGGGCGTTCTTCCTGTTCCCGCTCCTCGGCGGTGCGATCGGCGGTGTGCTGTATCCGTTGCTCTTCGAGAACGGCAAGTTCGGCGCGGTGATGGCCGCGGCGGCAAAGCGCGACGGAGACCGCGAACCTGCCGCAGAATGAGAGGATGAAGTCCCAAACACTGTCCGTGGCAGGCGTTCACGGAAACACGATCGTGTACGACGTCCACCGTCCCGAGTCGGGGCCGGTGGGCGTCGTCGTTCTGGCCCACGGGCTCGGCGAGCACGCCGCCCGCTACCTGCATCTCGCTGCGCGATTGACCGACGTCGGCTACGTGGTGGTCGCGCCGGATCACGCAGGCCACGGACGGTCGAGCGGGAAGCGGCTCGGGGTCACCGACTTCGACGACTTCATCGCGGATCTGCACACCGTGATCGGGAACATCGACCGCGTCGACGGTCCCACGTTCCTCCTTGGTCACAGTATGGGTGGCGCCATCGCGCTGAAGTACGCCCTCGATCACCCGGAGGCGCTCGACGGCCTCATCCTCTCCGGGCCGGCGCTGATGCCGGGCGCCGATCTGCCCCCGGTGCTGGTCAAGCTCGCGCCGATCCTGGGCAAGGTGGCGCCGTGGCTGCCCTCGGCGGCACTGCCCGCCTCGGGTGTCAGCCGCGATCCGAAGGTCGTCGCCGCCTACGAGGCGGACCCGCTGGTGTGGCACGGCAAGATCCCGGCTGGGCTCGGCGGCACGCTCATCGCCACGATGGGCACCTTCCCGGACCGCCTCCCACAACTGACGATGCCGGTGCTCGCCATGCACGGCGGCGCTGACACGCTGGCGAACCCCGACGGCACGCGCATGCTGGGCCGACGTGCGGGAGGCGACGACGTGACCGTCACGATCTTCGACGGCCTCTACCACGAGATCTTCAACGAGCCGGAGCAGGACGAGGTGATCACGACGGTCGTCGACTGGCTGGAGAAGCACCGGACGGCACAGTCCTGACGCCGTCTTGACCCCGGCGCGCCGGACAGTGGCTCAGATGCCCAGACGAGTGGTGAGCTGTCCGGCGAGCCGCGGCGACACTGCCGAGACGGCCCGCAGCACCAGCGCGTACCCGGGATACAGCTCGGCGGGACGGGTGTCGTAGGCGCGGAGCAGCCACGCGGCGGCTTCGTCGCTGGTGAGCGCGGGCGCGTCGGAGTAGTCGGCGGTGGGTGCGATCATCGGTGTTCGCACCAGCGGGAAGCCTGCGTTGGTGACGACGACGCCGGTCCCGTCCAGTTCGGCGTCGAGCGAGCGGCCGAAGGCGGCCAACGCCGCTTTGGACGCGTGGTACGCGCCGAACTTGGGCATGGAGCCTGCGCTCACGCCCCACGTGACGACGTTGATGATGTGGCCGCGGTCGGCGTCGACCATCGCGGGCAGCAGGCCCAGGACCAGTTGGACGGGCCCGAAGTAGTTCAGCGCCATGGTGCGCTGGTAGTCGTGAAAACGCTCGGACGTGTCCAGGACCGATCGACGGATGGACCGACCCGCGTTGTTGATCAGGACGTCGGGGACCCCGAAGCGCTCGAGAAGGTGGTCCGCGAGGCGCTTGGCGTCATCGGGATCGGAGAGGTCGGCGGTGATCGGGTGGGCGGTGCCGCCGTCGACGGCGATGGAGTCGCACACCGCTTCCAGAGCGTCCAGGTGCCGTGCGACGGCGACGACGGTGGCGCCGCGTTGGGCAAATCCGCGGGCTGCGGAGGCGCCGATGCCGGAAGAGGCACCCGTGATGACCACGGTCCTCCCGGTGAGGGGACGAGGGCGACCGCCGACCAGGTGTCGGAGTTCGCCGATCGTCTGCGGTGGGTTCAGCAGCGCGTTGCGAACAGCGCGCAGCATGGGGTCACTTGGACTTCTTGATCACTTTGAGGGCTTCCTCTGCGGTGACGTTCTTGGCGACAAGTTTGCCGTTCTTGACTTTGCGAATACTGAACAAGTCAGCCTTCTTCGCGTCTGCGACGTGGAGGCCTGCTGACTTGGCCTTCTTATTGAGATCCTCGAGCACGTCTGGATGGTAACCCGTCAAGGTGAACTCGCTTGCAGGGTCGGGCCACTCGGCTCGGGCAAAGTCGGATTTGCCGGTGAAAAAGTTGCTGCGGCACCGTCCTGAGCGGGGAATTCCGAGACGAGCATATAAGTTTTGTCTCATTCGGTTACCGTTCGTGCAGGTCGTTGCGAATGCAAGCGACGTCACAAGCTCAAGCACGAAATGGCGAGGTCGACATGTCCAGACTCCTTCGACGCAGTGCGATCATCCTGATGGTGACGGCCACCGTCGCGCTCCTGACGTCGGCCCTGCCGCCCGGTCCGGCGGACGCCGCTCAGGGGACCACGTGGCTGTGCCACCCCGGGACGGCACACGACCCCTGCGACATCCCCGACGACACCACCGATCTCGGCGCCCGGACCGCCACCCCCGCGTCGTCGGTGCGCGAGGCCGACAAGAAGGTGGATTGCTTCTACGTGTATCCGACGGTCACCGATCAACCGTCGCTCATCGCCGACCGGCGTGCCGTTCCTGCGGTGACGTCGATCGCTCGGTTCCAGGCCGCCCGCTTCAACAGCCAGTGTCGCGTCTTCGCGCCCGTCTACCGGCAGATGACGACCTGGGGGCTGTCGCCTGCCGCGGCGGCGTCCTGGGTCGGCAACCGCGACCTCCCGAACATCGCGTACGGCGACGTGCTCCGTGCGTGGCGCGAGTACCTGCGCACGGACAACCGGGGACGCGGTGTCATCTTCATCGGGCATTCGCAGGGCACGATGATGCTGCGCAAGCTGCTGCGCGAAGAAGTGGATCCGAACCCGGCACTGCGCAAGCGGATGGTGGGAGCCTTCCTCCTGGGCGGCAACGTGATGACCGCGCCGGGGAAGGCGACCGGCGGCGATTTCCGGCACATCCCGATCTGTACCGGCCGGGTGACGGTGGGATGCGTCATGGCGTACTCGACCGAGACGATCGGCCTGCCGTCGATCTTCGGCAACAGCAGCCTGGACGTGCTCAGCACCCCGATGAATCTGCCGACCGGCCCGCGCTATCAGGTGGCGTGCACCGATCCGATGACGCTCACCGGCGATCACCGCCCCGTCGGTGCAACGGCGCCGAGCAAGCCGTACGCGATGGGCATCATCGCTCTGCTGATGAAGTACACCACGTTCCCCGAGTCGTTGCCGTCCACGCGGTCGACGTGGACCACCGGACGCGGACGCGCAACCTTCGCGTGCACCAACACCCTCGGTTTCCACCGCCTTCACGTGACGATGGTCCGCCCGCAGCAGGTCAACGAAGTGCCGCTCTTCAATACGCACCTGCTCGACATGAATCTCGGCATCGACCTCCTCGTCGACATCGCGAAGAAGCAGATCGCCGGATACACGGCCGCGTGACGGCCGACGTCCGGGGCGGTCAGCAGAGTTCGGTGCCGACCGGAGTCGTGTCATCGAGCCGCCGCGTATAGGCGCCGCCTCCGCTGCGGGCCTTGTCGGCGCAGGTGTCGGCCAGTGACGCGCCGGGCAGGTAGACGGCGTAGATCGGGTTGCCGTTCTCCGACTGTTTGAGCGACGCGCAACTCTGATCGGTGCGCAGATAGGCCGCTCCCGGGTGATCGGCCAGCGCCGCCGCGATCTCGGCGGCGTAGTTGCCGGGCGCGACGGCGTTGTAGACCACGGTGATCGTGGTGCCGTCGCACGCCGGGGTGCTGATGGGCGTGCTGAGGCCGAGGTCGCCGACCCCGCGCTGCGGACGTTGCGGCGTGACGGCGGTCGACGGCGGCGGCGCACTGGTCACGGTGGTCTCCACCGGCGCTGTCTGGGTGACGGTCACCGGGGCCGACGTCGTCGGACTGGCCGCAGCGACCTCCGGCTGGGATGACACCTCGGGTTGCGATGCCGAGTTCGACGACGTCAGGGCCAGGGCGATTCCGCCTGCGGCGAGAAGGAGAGCGGCGGCGACGCCGCCCGCGATGAGGGCCGTCTTGGATCGGTTGGGCTTCGCCGCGCGGGCTGTCGGGTACGGCGGGTGGGCAGGCCGAGCAGCGGCCGGTTCCCGGGTCGACGTGGGGACGTGCGGTGCGGGCGCGACGAGCGTCGGTGAGACCGCCGCGGGGGAGCGGCCCGCCAGGACGTCGCGGGCCGCCGCGGCGAGGACTCCCGGCGACGCGATCCGCGTGCGCGGATCCTTCGCCATCCCGGCGGCGATCACGGCGTCGAACGGGGTGCCGGTGGTCGGGACGGGCCGGCTCAGATGTCCGGCGATGATCTGTTCGATGCTGTTCGCGGCGTACGGCTGCGCGCCGGTGAGGCACTCGTACAGGACGCACGTGAGCGCGTAGACGTCGCTGGCCGGTCCCGGCTCCACGTCGTTGCCGAAGCGCTCGGGCGCCATGTACGCGAACGAGCCGATCGCCATCCCCGTCGAGGTCAGACGCGTCTGGCCGGCGGACTGCGCGAGGCCGAAGTCGGCGAGGTAGGCGAAGTCGTTGGAGTCGAGCAGGACGTTCTCCGGCTTCACATCGCGATGGAGCAGCCCGGAGGCGTGTGCGGTGTCGAGGGCGGCGGCGATCTGCTCGACGATCGCCACAGCTCGGGCGGCGGGCAACGGCCCGCCGCTGATGATCGAGCGGAGGTCGCGACCGTGCACGATCCGCATGTCGAGAAAGAGCTGGCCGTCGAGCTCGCCGAAATCGTGGATCGGGATGATGTGCGGGTCGTTGAGCTTGGCGACCGTCCGCGACTCGCGGAGGAACCGGGCCCGGAAGTCGGCGTCGTCCGCGAGCGCTGCGGGCAGGAGCTTCAACGCGACCGTACGATCCTTGACGGTGTCGACGGCCTCGTACACCTCACCCATCCCGCCGCGGCCGATGAGCCGAACGAGGCGGTACGGCCCGAGATGGGTGTCGGAACGGTCCGACTCGGTCATCCGATGTCCATTCGTCGATCAGCGAGTTGTCCCGATCGACCCTAAGCCATGCCGACGCTCTGTTCAGTGATCAGTCGTCGCCCGAGCCGAGTGCGAGCTGCAAGTTCCGCTCCAACTCGGCGGCCCCCGCGGCGGGCAGGTCGATCAGGCCGTCGAGCTCTCGCCGGGCCCGCCTGTACGCCTGCTGTCGTTCCTGCGGGCTGGCGGCGTCGTTGCTCGCGAGGTCGAGGAGCCGTTGCGCGCGTGTGAGACGCTGCTGATCAGCGCGGTCGAAATCGCCGCGCTTGCGTCGGTGGGCCTCGTCCTCGGCGACTGCGAGCGCCGTGCTGTAGTCGTGCACCGCATCGCGGTATTGCTCGACGGCGGCCGGCGACGACGCCGATTCGCCGGTCGGACGCAGGAGGTCGGCGCGGCCGCGTGCACGGTGGAAAGCGACGGTCAGCGGCTCGCGCATGTCGACGAGCATCGGGTAGTCGAGGATCGTCGAGAGATCGATCTCGTACGCGAACCAGCGGTCGTCGGCAGCTTGATGGGCGGCGACGGCGCGCTGGAGTTCCCGCTGGACCGACTCGGCGTCGACCCGTCCCTGACTCTGCGCCTGGGCCACCGCGACCTTGGTCTCCTGCTTGATCCGAAACCGCTCGAGGCGGCGCTGTGCGCGCCGTTCGTTCCATGCGCCGACCGCACGCGCCGCGCCGCCGATCGCTCCGCCGAACACGAAGATCAGCCACCAGTGGTCGACAACAGCGCTCACGATGTCACTCACACGATCAGCGTACGTCGGGATTCCGGCCGACGAAGCCCGGTCGCGGACGAGCACGACCGCTACGGCAGCGGGAAGCCCGCCTCCATCATGTCCAGCGCCTCCATGAGACGGTCGAGAGGCAGTTCGGCGGGATCATCGAGATCGGCCAGGTGGAACATCACGCCTGAGACGGCGGCGACGAAGACCAGCAGGTGCGGATCGTCGTGCTCGACGCCGAGGTAATCGCTCAGGTACTGCGTCGCCGTGGAGATGATGCGATCGGATTCCAACTGGTACACGGCACGCAGGGCTGGTTCGGTATGCAGCAGCCGATGTCGTTCGGGATCGCTGGCCCACGGGTCGGCCATCGCGGTGTTGTACATCCGTGTGATGAGTTCGCGGATCATCGCGAACTTGCCCAGCCCGCGCGGAACCTCGCGCAGCAGGGCGTCGCGTTGATCGTCGAGGTCGTCGGAGATGATCACCTGTTCCTTGGACTGGAAGTAGCGGAAGAAGGTGGTGTGCGAGACGTTGGCGGCCTCGGCGATCTGCGCGACCGTGGTGGCCTCGTAGCCGTTCTCGGTGAAGAGCGTGAGCGCGGCCGCGCGAATGTCCGCGCGGGTCTGAGCCTTCTGCCGCTCGCGCAAGCCGGGCCGCGGCCCCGGGGAGGTCCCCGGGGCCGCGGCGGTGGGATTGCTGCTCATCGTCGGATCCTATGCCGCGCCCGTCGGCGTCGGCTCAGGATTCTCGAGCGTCGAGGACCCCTCGGCGGGGAGGCCGCGGTTGCGGACCTTCTCGCCCTCGATGTCGAAGTTGATGACCAGCTTGTCGAGCCACTGCGGCAGGCCCCAGGCGCGCTCGCCGAGCATGGCCAAGACACCGGGCACGATGATCATGCGGACCAGGAAGGCGTCGAAGAAGACGGCGATCGCGAGGGCGAAGCCCATCATCTTAGCGGTGGTGTCCGGCGAGAGCATGAACGCCGCGAAGACGCTGATCATGATGATCGCTGCGGAGACGACGACGCGGGAACCGTGGCGGTAACCTGCGACGATCGCATCCTTCGCGCTCATGCCGTGCATGAACTCCTCGCGCATGCGCGTCACCAGGAACACCTGGTAGTCCATCGCGAGGCCGAACACGACGCCGATCAAGAAGATCGGGAGGAACGAGATCAGCGGCTTGGTGTGGTCGATGAGGCCGAAGGCGCCGTCGGTGAAGATGGCCGTGGTGATGCCGAACGTGGCGATCATCGAGAAGATGAAGCCGAGCGTGCCGATCAGCGGAACCAGGATCGAGCGGAACACGCCGATCATGATCAGGAACGCCAGGCCGACGACGACGATCAAGTACGGGATCAGTGCCTTGTCGAGCTTGGCGGAGAGGTCCGACAGGATCGCGGTCTGACCGCCGACATGGATCTCGGCGCCCTTCTCACCGATCGCGTCCGACGTCGCGCGGATCTTCTCGACGAGGTCGTGCGTCTCCTCCGACGACGGTGAGCTGATCGGCGTCACCGTGATCATCGCCGAGTTCGCATTCGCGTTCGGGTTCTGGAGGTCGGCGCCGTTGCCCATCCATCGGAGGGTCTGCGGGCTCTCCACGCCGGGCATGGCCTGGAT
This sequence comes from Gordonia hydrophobica NBRC 16057, assembly GCF_001592365.1. GTDB lineage: Bacteria > Actinomycetota > Actinomycetes > Mycobacteriales > Mycobacteriaceae > Gordonia > Gordonia hydrophobica. The sequence continues at coordinate 67,171 of NZ_BCWU01000012.1, read as the reverse complement.
CTCGGCGACCGCGGTGTTCGCAGCGTCGTCGATGGTGCCCTCCTCGGTGTGCAGGACCACCATGAGCTGGCCGCCGACGCCTTCGCCGAAGCCCTTCGAGATGAGCTTCTGCGCGGCCACTTGATCGTCGGTCGTGGTGTCCATGCCCAGCTGCATGCCCTTCATCGGGATGGCTGCGGCGATCAGGATCGCCAGTGCGGCGACGACGAACGGGATCGGTCGCTTGACGAGCTGACGACCGAACTTCACGCCCAGGCTGTCGGCGGTGGGGTGCTCTTCGGCGTGCTTGATCCACGGAATCCGCGGGGTGAACGCGAAGCGACCGAACGCACCGAGCAGTGCCGGGATGAAGGTCAGTGCGGCGCAGACGGCGACCAGGATGGCCACGGCGGCGCCCAGACCCATCTGGGTGATGATCGGGATGCCGATCACCATCAGGGCGGCGACGGCGATGATGACCGTGAGCCCTGCGAAGACGACCGCCGAACCCGCGGTGCCGACGGCACGACCGGCCGCGTCCTCCCGGGCGCCGCCGCGATTGACCTCGGACCGATAGCGCGAGACCACGAACAGCGAGTAGTCGATGCAGACGGCGATGCCGAGCATCGTGATGATCGCGGTGGCCGCCTGGTTGATCGAGAGGACCTCAGCGCTCAACGTCACCAGCATCATGGTGAGGCCGACGCCGACGAGGCCGGTGACGAGCGGGATGAAGGCGGCGACCAAGGCGCCGAACGCGATGATCATGACGACGAACGCGATGGCGAAGCCGATCAGCTCGGCTTTGCCTGCCGGCTCCATGGACGACATGACGCCGCCCATCGCCTCGACGTTGAGGCCGTCGCCGCGGTGCTCGGCCAGGGTGTCGACGAGCTGGTTCTTCAACTCGACGTCGACATCCATCATGTTCACCGACTGCGAGACGCTGATGAGTCCCACGCGGCCGTCGTCGCCGATGACCGTCGCGGCCAGCTGCGGCTGCGCGGCGGCGACGGCAAGTGGGCTGACGATGGTGTCCGGCTCGGCCTTGTCGAGTTTCTTGAGGTCGCCGACGAGCGCGTCGATGGCCTCGGCGTGCTTGGCCAGTCCGTCGTCGGCCTGAACCACGACGGTGGTGGTCGGCTTCTCCATCTGACTGCTCAGCTGGGGGAAGTACTCCTGCATCTGCTCCATGGCGATGCCGCCGTCGGTGCCGGGCAGATCGAAGTCCTGGGAGAACTTAGGCTGGAGAGCACTGACGGAGCCTGCGACCACGACGAGCGCGGCGAGCCAGCCGACCAGGACCCACCACTTGTGCCGGAATGAGAACCGTCCGACGCGGTACAAGATGGATGACATGCTAACGATTGTTAGTCAGTCCCACATTTGACGCAAGGGCGGGTGACAGGCGTCATGAACGGGCCGCGGGCATGGCGGTCGTCACGACGCCGCGGATGCGGTGCGCGTCGCCGCTGCGCCGGGCACGACCAGCATCGCGGCGATCGCCGTCGTGAGGGGCACGCTGCCCGCGATCGCGATGCCGCCGACGAAGGCGCGGGCCAGTTCGATTGCGACCTCCTCGCTGGTGATCAGCGATCCGAACGGCTGGCCGGCCACGGAGAACAGCAACAGCAGCGGCAGCGCGCTGCCCGCGTAGGCGAACACCAGCGTGTACACGGTGGAGGCGATGTGGTCGCGACCCACGCGCATCGCCGCGCGGAACGCGGTCGCGCGGGTTTGGCCCGGCATCGCGGCGAGCTCGAAGGTCGCCGACGCCTGAGTGATGGTCACGTCGTTCAGGACGCCGATGGTGCCGATGACGAAGCCGGCCAGGAGGAGCCCGTTCAGTGAGATGGTTCCCTGGTACACCTGCAGGCTGGCGGTGGACTCGGTGGAGAGGCCGGTGAGGCTCATCGTCGCGATCGCCAACGCGCTCAACAGCACGGCGAGCAGGAGGGACGCCAGAGTGCCCAGGAGAGCCGAACTGGTGCGCATGCTGAAACCGTGTGCCAGATAGAGGACGACGAAGAGGATGGCGGCCGCCGAGACGACAGCGACGGCCACCACCGAGTTTCCGTCGAGCACGGACGGCAGGGTGAAGAAGCCGAGTACGGCGAACGCCACCGCCAACGCGGCGATCGCGCGAGCGCCGCGCCAGGTCGCGACCGCGACGATCGCGAGAATGAAGGCGATCGCCCAGCCGATGATGGAGGTTCCGCGCTGGTAGTCGTAGAAGGAGTACAGCGCGCGGCCGTCCGGCCCCGGAACCGAGGTCACCCGGATCTTGTCGTTGACCTCGAGCTTCGGTTGACCGGGCTGCGGGTCGTCGGGCGCACCGGTCGTGGCGGCCACGGTGCCGGGCATGGTGGAGTCGGCACCGGTCTGCGAGGCATTGGTCGCCACCATCAGGAGCACGTACTTGTCACGGTCCGGGCCGGAGGTCAGCTGAAGTGTGGACGCGCGGCACGGGCCCTGCTCCGCCGGGAGCGTCGGCAGGTCGGGCGACGCGACGCCGACCGACGGCGCCGAGCAGTCGGCTTTGCGCTGGGACACCACCTCGGCGTCGAAGGTCTGGATGGGTCCGCCGGTGACCGACCGGAACTGCATGGGAATCGGTCGCTCGGCGTGACTGGGCCACAGGGCGATGGCGCCGATGCCGACCGCGACGGCCGCGGCCACCAGGATGGCGACCACCACCGGCTTCGCATACCGGGCCAGTTGGCCGGGGAGCTCGCCACCGTGGTCATGGTGGTGATGGTGCGACGACGCCGCCGCGCGAGGAACGGGTCCGGAGGGGGACCGTTCCGCGCGCGGCGGAGTCGGGTTCTGCGTCGGCTCGGGTTCCGGCAGGCGATGGCTCACCGTGCCGAGCCTACGGCCTTGGCCGAAGGACGGACGAGACCTACAGGCCCATGTCCTTGGCGATGATTGAGCGCATGACCTCGCTGGTGCCGCCGTAGATGCGGTTGACGCGGTTGTCGGCGTACAGGCGGGCGATCGGGTACTCGTTCATGTAGCCGTAGCCGCCGTGGAGCTGGAGGCAACGGTCGATCACGTCGGCAGCGGCCTCGGTGCAGAACAACTTGGCCGACGCGGCGTCGGCGGCAGACAGTTCTTTGCGGTCGTAGGCCTCGAGGCAGCGGTCGACGACGGCTTCCATCGCGTCGACCTTCGCCTTGCAGGCGGCGAGCTCGAACTTGGTGTTCTGGAACGAGGCGACCGGCTTGCCGAAGACGTTGCGCTCCTGCGTGTACTCCTTCGCGAAGCGGATGGCGGCGGCGCCCTGCGCATACGCGGACTGAGCGATCGACAGGCGCTCGCGCGGCAGGTGCTGGCCCAGGTAGTAGAAGCCCTGGTTCTCCTCGCCGAGCAGATCCTCGACGGGAACCTTGACGTCGGTGAACGAGAGCTCGGCGGTGTCGGAGGTGCGCAGACCCAGCTTGTCGAGCTTGCGGCCGACGGCGTAGCCCTCGGCCTTGGTGTCGACGACGAGGAGCGTGATGCCGAAACGGCGGTCGGTCTCGCTAGGCGCCGAGGTGCGGGCACAGACGATCACCCGGTCGGCGTTGACGCCGCCGGTGATGAACGTCTTCGCGCCGTTGAGGACGTAGTGCGAGCCGTCCTCCGACAGCTTCGCGGTGGTGCGCATGCCTGCGAGGTCGGAGCCGGTGCCCGGCTCGGTCATCGCGATGGCCCACATCAGCTCACCGGACGCCATGCCCGGAAGCCAGCGACCCTTCTGCTCGTCGTTGGCGTGCTTGAGCAGGTAGGGAAGGCACAGCGGGATGTGTGCCGCGCTGCCGCCGAGGCTGACGCCTGCACGGGCCATTTCCTCGGTGGTGACGGCCTCGAACTTGTAGGAGTCGATGCCTGCGCCGCCGAACTCTTCCGGGATCTCGATGCCGAACAGGCCGAGCTCGCCGACCTTCAGGTAGAAGTCGCGCGGCACGATGCCGTTCTCGAGCCACTGGTCGTACACCGGTACGATCTCGCTCTCGATGAACGCGCGCACTGTCTTGCGGAACGCTTCGTGGTCTTCGTTGTAGATTTCGCGGCGCACGGCGCCACCTCCTTCATTGGTGGACAGATGGTGAGGGGATTCAGGGGGTCACGCCCGCGATGCGGAGCGCGGAGTCGGCGTAGAACTGGCCGACGTCGGCCGGTGACCAGGAACCGCCGTCGCGGTACCAGCGGGCGATGTCGATGCAGCCGCCGACGATCGCGACCGCAGCCATCCGCGGATTCGGGGTGTGGAACACCCCGCGATCGAGGCCACGCTGCAGAATCGCATCGACCACGTCGTCGATCTGCATGCGCAGCGCAGTGATCTCCGCGCGATGTTCGGGTTCGAGCGCATTCAGTTCGTAGTTCACGACGCGGGCGCTGACGTGCTCGTCGGCGTGATGCTTGGCCAGCGCGTAGGCGAAGGCACGGAGTTGCTCGACGGGGAGCTCGGAACTCGCGGCGCCCTCGCGGACCGCGGCGAGGATCGCTTCGTGGCCGAACTTGGAGATGCGGTAGAGGAGCTCTTCCTTGGACTTGTAGTGCACATAGACCGCGGCCGGACTCATGCCCGCGGCCGTCGCGATGTGCCGCGTGCTGGTGCCGTGGAAGCCGAGTTCGGAGAACGACGCCATCGCACCGATGCGGAGGCGCTGCTTGGTCTGCTCCGCTTTGCTCAGCGGGTCGGCGTGCGCAGCCTCGTCGGACATCGTTCACCTCCAGGCGATCTTCTCGACAGATTTATAAGCGATCGCTTATTTCCCTGACGGTAGCACGACTTACCGGTGAGTAATCAAATCGAGGTCGCGCTAACCTCGATGGCATGTACGTGAAGGTGTGCGGTCTCAAGACGGTCGACGCGGTGCACGCCGCCGTCGACGCGGGCGCGGACGCGATCGGCGTCGTGATGAACGAGACCAGTGCGCGTGCCGTGGGCGCGGACGTCGCGCAGACGGTCGTCGAGGCGGCCCGTGCCGCGGGCGACGCAACGCTCGACATCGTCCTCGTGGTGAACGACAAAGCGGCCGTCGAAGCCGCCGAGCTGGCGTCGGAACTGGGCTTCACCGCACTGCAATTACACGGTCGCCGCTACGCGGCCGACGACTTCGCAGCGGCCGCGCAGGTGTTCGGAACCCTGTGGCGGGCAACGTCGTTAGCGCACGATCCGCCGCTGACGGTCGGCGCTTACGGGGAGCGTCGCCTCCTGCTGGATGCGCCCAAGCCCGGGTCGGGTGAGCGCTGGGACTCCTCCGGTCTCGCCGACTTGGGATTGACGGGTGAATGGCTCCTCGCCGGCGGGCTGACTCCCGACAACGTCGCCGACGCCATCGCCGCGGCGCGCCCGTGGGGCGTCGACGTCTCGAGCGGCGTCGAGTCGGCGCCCGGGGTGAAGGACCTCGCGGCGATCGGCCGATTCGTGAGGGCGGCGAAGGCCGTCAGCTGAACTCGACGGTCGCGGTCTTGTCGTTCATCACCACCACCGGGGTGACGGTGGCGTAGCCCGCCGCCTGGATCTTCGCCAGGTCGACGTTGATGAGCGGCTGCCCGGCCGTGACCTCGTCCTTCGCCTTGACGAGCGGCTCAAAGCCGTCGCCCTTCATCTTCACGGTGTCGAGACCGATGTGGATCAGCACCTGAGTTCCGTCCGCGAGTTGCAGACCCACCGCATGGCCGGTCGGGAACACGGTGACCACGGTGGCGTCGGCCGGTGCGACCACCTCGCCGGAGGTCGGGACGATCGCCATGCCGGGCCCCATCATGCCGCTGGCGAACGTCTCGTCGGGGACCTCCGACAGCGCGATCGCGTACCCCGGGATGGGGCGCCGCAGGGTGACGACCTTGGTGTCCGGTTTGGTGAGCACGACGGTGTCGCCCGCCTGCTCCTCGGCGGCCTGGACGGCGGCGTCGGCCTCGTCGACGGCTTCGACCGCCGCGTCGACGGTCGTCGAATCCACCTCGCCCGCCATGATCTTGTCCATCGCGTCCTTGACGAACTGGACGTTGAGTCCGTAGATGACCTGGAACGAATGCCCGCCCGGCTTCATGGTGCCCGCGGCGCCCGCCTTCTTGAGTGCGGCCTCGTCGACCTTGCCGGTGTCGCCGAGTTCCATGCGGAGTCGAGTGGCGCAATTGTCGACCTCGCGGATGTTGTCCGCGCCGCCGAGCGCGTCGATGAACTTCGACGCGGTGCCGATGAAGCCTGCGGAGACGCCGTCGCCGTCGTCGTCGCCCTCGGGCTCGTCGTCTTCGCGGCCGGGCGTCTTGAGCTGGAACTTCAGAATGACCCAGCGGAACACGAAGAAGTAGACGAAGAACCAGCCGATGCCCATCACGATGATGAGCCAGGGGTTCTCCGCCATGGGGCTCTGCCAGTTGAGCACCAGGTCCACGAAGCCGCCTGAGAAGCCGAAGCCCATTCGGACCGGCAGCAGCTGCGAGATGGCCATCGAGATACCCATGAACACCGCGTGGATCACGAACAGGAACGGCGCGAGGAACATGAACGCGAACTCGAGCGGCTCGGTGACTCCGACGAAGAACGACGAGACCGCGCCCGACAGCAGGATGCCGTAGGCGATCTTCTTGCGGGTGGTCTTGGCGGTCACGTACATCGCCAGCGCGGCGCCGGGCAGGCCGAACATCATGATCGGGAAGAAGCCGGTCATGTACTGGCCGGTGACGCCGTAGGTGCCGTCGCCGGACAAGAAGTTGTTGAGGTCGTTGATGCCGGCGACGTCGAACCAGAACACCGAGTTGAGTGCGTGGTGCAGGCCGAAGGGGATCAGCAGCCGGTTGAAGAATCCGTAGAGCCCGGTGCCGACGGCCCCGAGGTCGACGATGTGCTCGCCGAACCACACCAGGCCGCTGTAGACCAGCGGCCAGATGAACAGCAGGATCAGCGCGACGATCAGCGAGACGCCCGCGGTGACGATGGCGACCGACCGGCGGCCGGAGAAGAACGACAGCGCGTCGGGCAGCTTGACGTCCTTGAAGCGGTTGTAGCAGGCCGCACCGATGATGCCGCAGAGGATGCCGATGAACGCGTTCTGGAAGTTGCCGGGGGTGAACGCGGCATTGACGTCGGGCGACTGAAGCAGCCACTGCCCGTTCTGCTGCACGACCGTGGCGCCGTCGGTGGCGACGGAACCGTCTTCGAGCGGTGCGGTGGTGACGCCGCGGTTGAGAAGGGTCATCACCGATTCCGGTGCCAGCAGGCTGGTGATGACCAGCCAGGAGACCAGTCCGGCCAGGGCCGAGGTGCCGTCGGACTTGCGCGCCATGCCGATCGAGACGCCGACCGCGAACAGCAGAGCGAGATTGGCGAGGATCGCCAGGCCCGCGGTCTGCAGGAAGGAGGTGACGACGTTGGCCTCGCCGTCGTTGATGCCGATGATCCAGTTGGCGATACCGACGAGGATGGCGGCGACGGGCAGGACCGCCACCGGCAGCATGATCGATTTGCCGAGGTTCTGCAGGAATTTCATCATCTGGGTGGGTCCCAATCGGTCGTACGATCTGCGAACGGAGGGTGTGCTGCATCGGACTTTATCGTGGGTGACGCCAGTCACGGGGGCGATCGAGGCCGCCGGTCGCACTGATACATTAGGGCAGCCTGACTTTGATCAGGGTGACCTAAACGAAACGTCGAAAGCGACCCGACATGTCCGTGCGCACTGACCAGATCGTCGACGAGCATCCGTACGCCGTCGTCCGAGCCCGAGTCGACGCGGTGCACCGACTGTCTCCGAATTTCGTCCGCATCACGCTGGGCGGCGACGCTCTCACTGATTTCGGCAACCCCGGCGCGACGTTCGACCAGCGCGTCAAGCTGATCTTCCCGCCCGCGTCGGGCGTGCTGCCGACGATCACCGCCGGTGCGGACTGGCACCGGTCGTGGCTCGCGATTCCGGAGAGCGAGCGCGGCTGGATGCGCACCTATTCGGTCCGCGACCTCCGCATCGCCGACGACGGCGCCACGTCGGTCGACGTCGACTTCGTCCTCCACCTGGTGCCGGGCCAGACCGGCCCGGCGTCCACCTGGGCCGCCGCGGCGGACGTCGGCGACGAACTGCTGATGGTGGGGCCGCGCCGCGGACGGCTCGACGGCGGCGGCGTGGAGTTCGCGCCGGGATCGGTGGGGCAGGTCCTGCTCGCGGGCGACGAGACCGCCGCGCCCGCCATCGCACGCATTCTCGCGGACGCTCCCGACGGCCTCCGCGGCGTCGCCTACATCGAGATTCCGACGGCCGACGACGCGCAGCCGATCGACTCGCCCGAAGGCGTGGCCGTGCATTGGCTGCCTCGGGACGGGGTGCGGCATGGCGAGAGGCTCCGACCTGCGGTGCTCAGTCATCTCGGAACGACGGCCGGCGATGGCGACGGCGAGGGTGCAGGCGACGTCGATGCGCCCGGCGACGCGCTGGTGTGGGAGACGCCGACGTTCTCCCGACTCGGCGAAGCGCTCGACGGTGCGGTCGCGCCCGCCGACGAGTTCTACTACTGGATCGCGGGGGAGAGCCGCGTGGTCACGACGCTGCGTCGCCGGCTGGTCAAAGATCTCGGCATCCCGCGCGCCCAGGTGGCGTTCATGGGCTACTGGCGCGAGGGCGTCGCCATGAAGGGGTGAGCGCTCACGTCAGGGCGTCGAGGTTCAGTGCGGCAGTGAAGGGGGCGGTCACCTCGACGGTCCCGGCGTGCCAGTCGCCGATGTAGCGTCCGTCGTCGCGGGTGAGGAGCTCGATGCTCGGGCGATCGTCGGGGTCCACGATCCAGTAGTGGGGGATGCCCGCGTCGGCGTACTCGCCGCGTTTGCGGACGAGGTCGACGTGGCGGGTTCCGGGGGAGAGGATCTCGATCACCACGACGACGTCGTCGGCGGTCAGCGCGACGAGGTCGTCGCGGTCTCGTGCCACCACGATGTCGGGCACACGGACCGTTGCGCGATCGGTGTCGGTCAACACCACTTCGGGTTCCGCCGCGATCACGAACTCGGGCGGGGCCTGCACGATCAATTCCGAGGCGAGTCGGGTGAGGAGTCGCTGATGGAGAAAGCGCGGCCTCGGCGCCACGATCAGGACCCCCTCCTGCAGTTCTGACCGCTCGGACGTGTCCTCCCCCAGGGCACGCCACTGCTCCAACGACATCGGTTGAGGATGCAATGGAGCCCTGGTCATGAACCCGACTGTAATCGGTGCGCCCGGTCCTGCCCAGCGCGTTGTCCACAGGTCTGCGCGGAGACGGTTTGGAACATTTCGACCCGCGGATCGGTTGGAACGGGCATGGCTGATGACACTGGTGACTTCCGGATCGAGCACGACACGATGGGCGAGGTGCGGGTTCCCGCAGCCGCACTCTGGCGGGCGCAGACCCAACGTGCCGTCGAGAACTTTCCGATCAGTTTCCGGCCGCTCGAGCGCACGCAGATCCGTGCGCTCGGGCTGCTGAAGGCGGCGACCGCGCAGGTCAACCGCGATCTGGGCCTGCTCGACGCCGATAAGGCCGAGGCGATCATCGCCGCCGCGCAGGAGATCGCGGACGGCCGCCACGACGACCAGTTCCCGATCGACGTCTTCCAGACCGGGTCGGGCACGTCGTCGAACATGAATGCCAACGAGGTCATCGCATCCATCGCCGCCGCGAACGGGGTGACAGTGCACCCCAACGATCACGTCAACATGTCGCAGAGCTCCAACGACACCTTCCCGACGGCGACGCACGTCGCAGCGACCGAAGCCGTTGAGCGGCAGCTGATTCCGGCGCTCGAGCAGCTGCATGCGGCGCTGGCAGAGAAGTCGACGCAGTGGCGGACCGTCGTGAAGTCGGGACGCACGCATCTGATGGACGCCGTCCCGGTGACCCTGGGGCAGGAGTTCGGCGGATACGCACGCCAGGTGGAGGCCGGCGTCGAGCGGCTGCGATCGGCGTTGCCGCGCGTCGGTGAGCTCCCGATCGGCGGCACCGCCGTCGGCACCGGACTCAACGCGCCCGAACGCTTCGGGTCGCTCGTCGTCGCCGAGCTGATCCGCCTGACCGGCGTCGACGACCTCAGCCTGGCCCGCGACAACTTCGAGTCGCAGGCGGCCCGCGACGGTCTGGTGGAACTCTCCGGACAGCTGAAGACGATCGCCGTCTCGCTGACCAAGATCGCCAACGACGTCCGCTGGATGGGGTCGGGCCCGTTGACCGGTCTCGGCGAGATCTCCCTTCCCGATCTGCAGCCCGGCAGCTCGATCATGCCCGGCAAGGTGAATCCCGTTCTCCCCGAAGCGGTCACCCAGGTGGCGGCGCAGGTGATCGGCAACGACGCCGCGGTCACGTGGGGCGGCGGCAACGGGGCCTTCGAGCTCAACGTGTACATCCCGATGATGGCGCGGAACGTCCTCGAATCGGTGACGCTGCTGGCCAACGTGTCCCGGTTGTTCGCCGAGCGCTGCATCAGCGGCCTGGTGGCGCACGAGGATCGGCTGCGGACCCTCGCCGAGTCGTCGCCGTCGATCGTGACCCCGCTGAACTCGGCGATCGGCTACGAGGAGGCCGCGGCGGTCGCCAAGGAGGCGCTGCGCGACGGCAAGACCATCCGGCAGGCCGTCGTCGACCGCGGTCTCCTCGGCGAGAAGCTGTCCGAAGAGGAACTGGACCGTCGCCTCGACGTGCTGAAGATGGCGAACGTCGACCGCGAGCGGTAGCCCAGGCCCGACAACGACTCTGACCGTAGAGTTTTTACCCGCAGCGGGTAAAAACTCTACGGTCAGCGGACTCTATGCCGTGGTGCGTCGACCTCCGGTGCGGTTCGATGCCGTTGCCAGATGATCGAGCCGCAGGAACTCCAGGTATCGCTCGTAATTGTCGAGTAGATCGTTGATGAGTTGCGGCTTGGTATAACCCATGACGTCGTAGCCTTGGCCTCCGCTCTCCAGATGGACCACGAGACGGGCCGACAGCGTGCAGTCCGACGACGGGCGCCTGCGCGCGTACTCAGGGGTACTGAACCGCTCGCTGTGCACGGCGTACTTGAACTTCAGCTTGCGCTCGTCATCGTGGCAGTCGATCTCGATCACGGCGCGCGGCGTCTCCTCGTCGGGGAGCACGGCGACCGTCGCGCAGTAGCCCTCCTTGAGCAGTTCCTCGGCGACGTCGTCCAGTGCGTGGACAACGGTGGAGTAGAGGAACGCATCGGCGACGGCCGGAGTGGGGAAAGTGACGTCGCGCTTGAGGCGGGACCGCCACGACTGATGGTTGGCGTTCTCGTCGCGACCGCTGAGCGCGGCGGGGAAGGACGTTCTGGCCGCGGACATGAGAGTCCCCTCCTCCCTCAGCGCCTTGAAGAGACTGATCATGACCAGGACGATGACGATGGCGGCGGGAATCGCCATCACGACCGTGGCCTGCTGCAGCGCGCCGACGCCGCCGACACTCAGCATCGCAATGGTCAGGAGTCCGGTGGCGACAGCCCAGAAGACTCGCGGCGCACGTTTGCCGTCATCGTTGGGGTCGTCGATCTTCGACGTCAGCGTCGACATCACCATGGCGGCCGAGTCGGCCGACGTGACGTAGAACAACAACGCCGTCAGTCCGGCGGCAGCGGCGATGAAGGTGAAGAACGGGTACTGCTGGAGTAGCGCGAAGAAGCCCTCTTCGGGGTTGTTGACAGTGAGATCACCGAAGTCGGTGTTGCCCGAGCGAACCATCTCTAGCGCTGAGTTCCCGTAGATCGACACCCACATCAGAATGTAGGTGAACGGGATGATCAACACACCGGCGACGAACTGTCTGATGGTGCGCCCTCGGGAGATGCGCGCCAGAAACATGCCGATGAATGCGGCCCACGCGCACCACCACGCCCAGAAGAAGACGGTCCAGTCCGCGAGCCAGGCGTGTGCTTCGGGACTGCCCATCGCGAACGTGTCCATCGTCATGCCCGGAAAGAACCTGACGAAGTCACCGATGTTCATGACGAGTGCGTTGAGCAGGTAGTCGGTCTTTCCTGCGAACAGCACGAACACGGTGAGTGCCACGGCCAGGAAGGTGTTCGCCTGCGAGAGTCGTTTGATGCCCCTGTCGATGCCGGAGACCGCGGATAAGGTGGCGACGAGGACTCCGACGATCACGAGAACGACCTGGGCGGGAATGCCGACCGCGACACCGAAGATCACTTCGAGTCCGACATTGATCAACACCACACCGATGCCGAGCGACGCCGAGACGCCGAAGATGGTGCCGAGGACGGCGGCGACGTCGATCGCGTCGCCTGCTCTGCCGTGGATCCGCTTGCCGAGCAGGGGATACACGGCGGAGCGGACCGCGAGCGGCATGCCGCGTCGATAGGCGAAGTAGCCGAGTGCGATACCCATCACCGTGTACAACGCCCAGCCGTTGATTCCGTAGTGGAAGATCGTGAACACCGACGCATGCCGTGCAGCGTCCTCGGTTCCCGCTGTGCCCTCCGGGGGTGCGAGGTAGTGGGTGAGCGGGCCGGAGACGGCGAAGTACATGAGATCGGTGCCGATCCCTGCGGCGAACAGCATGGACGTCCACGTCAACATGCCGAACTCGGGACGGGAGTGATCCGGCCCGATACGGATCTTCCCGTATCTCGAGACCGCCAAGTAGACGACGAAGACGAGGGCGCCGGTGGCCAGGAGGATGTACGCCCACCCCAGCCATTGGGTGATCCATCCGAATGCGGAATTCATGCTGCCTTGGAATCCGCTGGGCCAGACGAGCGCCCAGATCGCGATGGCGACGGCGCCGGCTGCGGAAGGGAAGAACACTGCTTTTCGAATATTGCGGGACCCGGCGTCGGTGGGCGCCCCGGTGTCGGGCTTCGGAACTGTCGGAGCGTCCTCGGACGCGACCGCGGGTTGTGCTGTCATAACTTTCCGTTCAGTCACGCTGTGACCGGCCTGCTTCGAGCGAAGGGCGGGTGACAGCGGCGAATACTCGTGGTCATCTACGGGAGAGAGGGAGTTGCACGAGCGCCTCGATCCGGTGACATCGGTCGAGGCGAGCTTGTCAGGTGTCGAGAGTGCGCCGCCCTATCACGCTCAACTGTTGAACAATCATGGCAGAAATGTGATCCATGTCAATATCTCTGGTGGCTGTGATTGCCGACGGCAGTGTGGAACTGTCGGTTGCCGCGGGGCTCCGAGGATCGACGTCGAGGGTTGTCTGCGCACTTCAGGGGCACGGGGACGCTCGCACGAGGGCCTCGGGGTTGACCTGGATCACAATCTCGCCTAGATTGTTCAACAACTGCACAGCCTCGCAGTTTCAAGGCCTCAGCCGCCCAGGCCTAGTCAACTTCCTGAGTTAAGGAGCCCGCCTTGTCGATTCTCGATCATGCCGCGACCGCTGCAACGTCGCAGGAGCAGTACAACCCGAGGACACTTCCGTTCTCCTGGTACTCGGATCCGGCGATCTTCCGTCGCGAAACACAGGAGATCTTCCACAAGTTCTGGCAGTACGTCGGGCCGACGCACTCGATTCCCAACGCTGGTGACTTCTTCCGCATTCAGCTCGGCGATGTTCCGGTGCTGGTCACGCGTGGAAAGGATGGCAATATCAATGCGATCGTCAACGTGTGCCGTCATCGTGGCGCCGAGGTGAAGCTTGAGGAGCGCGGCAATTGTGACGCACTGACCTGCCACTACCATGCATGGACCTATTCGCTCGAGGGCGATCTCAAGTCGGCTCCGCGCACACGTAAGGAAGTGGACTTCGACAAGTCGAAGTTTGGACTGCGGAAACTCCGCGTTGAGACGTATGGCCCGTTCATCTTCGTCTCGCTCAACGACGACGTGCCCCCGCTCGCCGAATTCATGGGTGATCTCCCAGCGATCATCGAGGGCACGGGAGTCAACCTCGACAACCTGAAACTCCAGCAGCGCAAGGAGTACCGGCTCAAAGCGAACTGGAAGATCGTCGTCGAGAACTTCCTCGAGTGCTATCACTGCCCCAATGCTCATCCGAGCTTCGGAGACACGATCGATCTGAGCAGCTACGACAGTGAGGAATCAGGTTGGATCTCCACCCAGTTCGGTCCGCCGGTCGAGGACGGCGAGACGGTCGAGCGTCAAGTTCGCGAAGGTCGTTACAACTTCCTGTTCCCGACTCTGAGCCTGAACATCTACCCCGGACCGGGCAATCTGTCGACCAATCAGCTCATTCCAATCGATGAAGAGAACACGCTCGCCGTCTACGAGTACTTCTATGAGGAAGGCGCTGACCCGACATTCGTCGAGGAGACCAGTGAGTTGATCCATCAGGTGATGGTCGAGGACCTGACGCTTTGTGAGTCGGCGCATCGCGGTGCCAAGTCGGGTCAGGTCGACGCGGGGCGCCTCGTCACCAAGCACGAGCACTCCATCGCTCACTTCCAGGACCTCATCCGAAGTATTGTGAGCGAATGATGGCTGCCGATGGGTTCGCAGGCTTGGGAAACGCTGTGCAGCGTAAGGGAAGTGCACAGCAGCTCGCCGACGAGATCCTTGGTCGGATCCTCGGGGGCGACATCTCTCCCGGCACACCGCTGCGCGAGTCGGTCGTGGCGCGCGAAGCGGGAGTCGCACGTAACACGGTGCGCGAAGCGATCAGGATCCTGGTCGCTGATGGTCTGGTGCAGCATTTCCCGAACAGGGGAGCTGCAGTCTGCGAACTCACCGGCGACGACGTTCGCGACCTCTACCGGGTCCGGCTGATGGCCGAGCTGGAGGGGATCCGATCAGCGACCGGACTCTCTCCAGCGCAACAGGCGACGTTCGAGCAGTCGCTTGCCGCGTTCGGCGAAGCCGCCGAATCGAACGATCCGAATGCCTTCGTCGCAGCTGACCTGAACTTCCACACCCTGCTCGTCGATCTCGCAGGCAGCCCCCGACTGGATCGGCTGTACCGGAGCATCACCAATGAGGTTCGGTTCGGATTCTCGCTGCTCACGGCCGCCGACCGCGAGGTGGAGTACTCCGAGCCTCTGGTGAGCGAGCATCGGGCCATCTACCAGGCTCTGGCCGGCGGCAAACTCGATCGTTGTGCCGAATTGCTCACCGAGCATCTTGAACACTACAAGTGCCGTATGGCCGACTTGGTGGAACGCAGGTCCGAGCAACGACCTGCGGCCGCCGGCGAATAGGCCGAATCTCTTCCACGTAACCACAGAAAGCAGACCCGCCTCCCAAGGTGCGGTCGATCTGGTCCTGCCACGAAACAGGTGAACTATGTCTTCAACCAACTCTGCCGGCCGTTTGGCGGGCAAGATCGCCGTCGTCACCGGCGGTAGCCGTGGCGTCGGCGAGGCCGTCGTCCAACGATTCCTTACAGAAGGCGCCGACGTCGTCGCAGTGAGCCGTTCGGGTGTGTCGAGCAGCGACGGGGCTGTCTCGGTGCAGGGCGATGTCAGCTCCGAGGCCGACGTCATCGCACTGATGAACACCGTTCGCGAGCGGTTCGGCAAGCTCGACGTTCTGGTGAACAACGCCGCCGTCGAGTACGAGGCCACGATCGAACACACGAGTGTGGACGACTGGGATCGGGTGATGGCGATCAACGTGCGCGGCCCATTCCTGACGGCCAAGCACGCTCTGCCGTTGATGCGGGAAGCAGGAGGCGGGTCGATCGTGAACCTGGCTTCGGTCGACGGCTTCTGGGCGGAACCGCATCTGGCCGTCTACAACACCTCCAAGGGTGCCGTTCAGGCCTTCACACGCGCACTGGCGATCGATCACGGTCGCGAGAACATTCGAGCCAACGCCATCTGCCCGAGCTACGTCCTCACCGACATGCTCAGCCAGTTCTTCGACGCGCAGCACGATCCGGACGAAGCGCGCGCTCAGGCCGCATCGATTCATCCTCTCAACCGGATGTCCTACCCGGCCGACATCGCCAATCTGGCGCTCTGGCTCGCAAGCGACGAATCATCGTTCGCCACCGGACAGAGCTACGTGCTCGACGGCGGACTCACCGCCGGCCGCACCGTTGACCTCAGCCGTCTCCGTCCCGAAGGGCAGCACTCATGATGACCACTACAGTGGCCGCACGACCCATCCGTAGCGTCAATCCGGCGTCCGGCGAGACCATCGCCGAGTACAGCGCACACAGCCCGGAAGCGATCGACGCCGCGTTGACACGTACTCGCACGGCCTTCGAGGGCTGGCGCACGACGACCGTCGACGCCCGTGCCGCCAAACTGCATGCGATGGCGGCGGCGATCCGTGCTGGATCCGACCGCTTGGCTGCGCTGATCACTGCTGAGATGGGGAAGCCCATCGCCCAGGCGGAAGCCGAGATCGAGAAGTCAGCGGGCGTGTGCGAGTTCTACGCCGACCACGCCGCCGATATGCTCGCCCCCGAACCCGCCGAGCTGGTGGGCCGCGAGGCATTCGTGCAGTTCCTTCCGTTGGGACCGGTGCTCGCGATCATGCCGTGGAACTACCCGATCTGGCAGGTGATGCGGGCTGCGGCACCGATCCTGTCCGGCGGCAACACCCTCGTCATCAAGCACGCGGAAAGCGTCAGCGGGTGTGCGCTGGCGCTCCAGAAGATCTTCGACGACGCAGGGCTCGGTGACGGCGTGGTCCAGACCCTTCTGCTCGACGGTCCCAGCGCGAGCATGGTGATCGCCGACGACCGAATCGCAGCGGCGACGCTCACCGGCAGTGAGCGTGCCGGGGTCGCGGTCGGTGGCGCGGCAGGTGCGGCGCTCAAGCCGTGTGTCCTGGAGTTGGGCGGGAGCGACGCCTTCATCGTCGTCGACGATGCCGACGTCCACGCCGCCGCGCAGGTCGCGGTCAACGCCCGCTTCCAGAACACTGGCCAGAGTTGTATCGCCGCCAAGCGTTTCATCGTCACCGACGCCGTCGCCGACGAGTTCATTGCAGCGTTCACGGCAGCGACGAAGGCATTGACGATCGGCGATCCGTTCGACCGGTCCACCGACGTCGGTCCGATGTCACGCGTGGAACTCCGCGACGAACTGGACGATCAGGTGACCCGCGCCGTCGCACATGGGGACACGGTCTTGGTGGGCGGCACCCGTAGTGACGGGCCGGGCGCCTTCTATCCGCCGACAATCGTCGAAGTGGCCGACACATCGTCTCCGATCATGCAGGAGGAGACCTTCGGTCCGGTCGCTGCGGTGATCCGCGTGGCCGATGAGGACGCAGCGATCCGTGTGGCGAACGACTCGGCGTACGGCCTCAGCTCAGCACTGTGGTGCGGAGATCGTGATCGTGCAGTGTCGATCGCAGCCCGCCTCGACACCGGCGGTTGCTTCATCAACGGGATGACCGCGTCGGATCCGCATATTCCGTTCGGTGGCGTCAAGCGCAGCGGTTTCGGTCGTGAACTCGGCGCGTACGGTCTCCGCGAATTCGTCAACGTTCAGACCGTGACCATTCCGGACTGACGACGATAAGACGAGGGCTGAGATGACTACCACCATCGGCCGGTCTCACACGATCGGCGATCTGGGCACCGACGAGATGCTGCTGACTGTGGCGGCCAAGGAGGATGTCGCGACGGATGTCGTGGCGTTGGAGCTGCAGAGTATCGACGGAACGCCGCTGCCGGCGTGGGCGCCCGGAGCTCATCTGGAGTTTCGACTTCCCGCACCGGGCGGCGACCTGATCCGCCACTATTCGCTGTGCGGCGACCCAGCAGACACCGCGAGTTGGCGCGTCGCAGTGCTTCGCGAGCCGGCCGGCCGAGGCGGCAGCGCCTACATCCATGACGCAGTGGCGGCCGGAGACACCCTCGTCGTGACCGGTTTGCGAAACAACTTTCCACTACGAGAGTCCACGAAGTACCTGTTCGTGTCCGGTGGGATCGGCATCACGCCGATCTTGCCCATGGTTCGGGCCGTCGCCGAGACCGGGGGCGACTGGCGGTTCGTCGGCTGCACACGCAGTACCGATCGATTGCCGTTTCCGGACGAGGTGGACGCATTGCCCACCGATCACGTCACGGTCCACGTCGACTCGGAGTCCGGTCTTCTGGACTTGGAGTCGCTGTTGAACTCGTGCGATGCCGACACAGCAGTGTACGTCTGCGGCCCGACCGGCCTCATCGATGCGATCGAAGCGCGCAGCGAGGGCCAGGACTGGACGTTCTTCGCCGAGCAGTTCGCCGCAGAAACGGTTGACAGCTCACGTGACCAGGCGTTCGAAGTCGTCATCGACAGTACTGGCGAGGTGGTCACGATCCCCGCGGACAAATCGATTCTCCACACGCTGAACGACAAGGGGTTCGACATCCCGTCGTCCTGCGAAGAGGGGACCTGCGGAACGTGCGAGACCGGGGTGCTCGACGGGATCCCGGATCACCGTGACGTCGTCCTGTCCAAGGCGGAGAAGGCGGAGAACGACTGCATGATGCTGTGCGTTTCGCGTGCCGCGTGTCCTCGGCTCGTCCTTGAACTGTAGATCCCGACCTTGAGAGAAATGGATAGACCAGTGACTCTTGAAACAATTTCCTTCGACGTCAACGACCTGTCCAGCGTCGTCGACGGCGAGTTCGCCATGATGTCCGGTGCGAAGACGGCAGTGGTGGCTCCCGCCACGGGTGAGACCATCGTCGAATTGCCGTCGGCCACGGTCGAAGACACACATGCCGCGATCGAAGCAGCAGGCCGTGCAGCTAGGACCTGGCGCTTCTCGACTCCCGCACGACGGGCCGAAGTCCTCCTGGACATCGCGAACGCCATCGACGCGAACGCGTCGGACCTCGCGTGCCTGGAGAGTCTGAACGTCGGCAAACCACTGGCTGCCGCGACCGAGGAAGTGGCCGGCGCGGCCGACTGCTTCCGATTCTTCGCCGGCGCCGCACGCAACCTCGAGGGGAAGGCCGTCACCGAGTACGTCGACGGATATACGTCGATGATCCGTCGTGAACCGATCGGTGTCGCGGGCCTCATCTCGGCATGGAACTACCCGCTGATGATCACTGCGTGGAAGCTGGGCGCCTCGCTCGCAGCGGGCAACACGGTGGTCCTCAAGCCCGCGACGCAGACTCCGCTCACCGCTCTTCGTCTCGCGGCTCTGATCCGCGATGCCGCTCCGGTCGGAGTCATCAACACGTTGTTCGGTTCTGGCGCCGCGGTCGGCAACACGCTGGTGGAGAGCCCCGACATCGGCATCGTGTCGATGACCGGCGGGACTCCGACCGGCAAGGGCATCGCGGCGCGGGGCGCCGAGACGCTCAAGCACGTGCATCTCGAGCTCGGAGGCAAAGCTCCGGTCATCGTGTTCGGCGACGCCGATCCCGTCCAGACTGCTCAGGTCCTCAAGGTCGGCAGCTTCTGGAATTCCGGTCAGGACTGCGGTGCCGCTGCGCGTGTGTTCGCACACCGCACGGTGTACGACCGTCTCGTCGAGGAGCTCGTCGGCCAGGCGGAGTCGCTGAACGTCGGCGACCCGGCATCGAGCAACGACATCGAGATGGGGCCGGTTGCGTACGCGGCTCGGCAGCGCGAGGTCCTCGACCTCGTCGACCGCGCCGTCTCGGAAGGTGCTCAGGTGCTGACCGGCGGCCGAGCATTGGGAGAGCGCGGGGCATTCGTCGCGCCGACGGTTCTCACCGGCGTCGCCAACGAGCACCACCTCGCGAAGACCGAGATCTTTGGCCCCGTGGTCGACGTTCAGCCGTTCGACGACGACACCGACGTGTTCGCGTTGGCGAACGACACACCGTACGGGCTCGCGTCGTCCGTGTTCACCCGCGACATCGGTACCGCGATGGAAGCCTCCCGTGTCCTCAACTTCGGCACCGTATGGATCAACGACCACATGCCGATGGCAGCGGAGATGCCGTGGGGCGGATTCAAGGCTTCCGGCTACGGCAAAGACCAGTCCATGTACTCCCTCGAGGATTACACGCAGGTCAAACACGTGATGATCAAGCTCGGCTGAGTCCACCGATCACCGCCCTACGACTTCGAACGGAGTAGACCGATGTCTGCACCCGCCATCCAAAGCACGCAGTTCTCGCTGCTGTCGTCCCCGATCGACATCGGTCGGGTGACGGTCAAGAACCGCATCGTGTCGTCCGGGCACGACACCGGCATGTCTGTCGACAGTGCAGTGAGCGACCAACTCGTCGCCTACCACCGCGCTCGCGCTGCAGGCGGGGTCGGACTCATCGTCCTGCAGGTCAGCGGCATTCACGAGACGGCCCGATACACCACGCACATGCTGATGGCGACGGACGACTCGGCGATCGACGGATACCGTCGCATCGCCGAGGCAGTGCACCCGTACGGCACCAAGGTGTTCGGACAGGTGTTCCACCCGGGACGGGAGATGATGGAGTCGCTCGACGGTTCGCGGCCGGTCGCCTACTCGGCGTCGAACGCCATCAACGACCGTTTTCACCAGGTGCCCGCGGCGATGCCTAAAGACATGATCGACGAAGTCATCACCGGCTACGCCGATGGTGCGGAGCGCATGCGCAAGGGAGGGCTCGACGGTACTGAGATCGTCGCCAGTCACGGATATCTCCCCGCCCAGTTTCTCAATGCGCGCTTCAACCAGCGGACCGACGAATACGGCGGCAGTTACGAGAACCGACTACGGTTCCTTCGGGACACCGTCCGGGCCGTCCGCGACCGAGTAGGACCCGATTTCGTGGTCGGCCTGCGGATCTCCGGGGAGGAGATGAGCGAGGACGGACTGGTGATCGACGAAGTGGTCCAGGCATGCCGGGACCTCGACGCCGACGGTCTGCTCGACTACATCAGCGTCACTGCAGGTACCTCGGCGACACTGGGCGGAGCCGTCCACATCGTGCCGCCGATGTCCCAGCAGGTCGGCTACACAGCGCCGATCTCCGCACAGATCAAGAAGATCGTTGACGTTCCGGTGATGGTCGCCGGCCGGGTCAACCAGCCGCAGGATGCCGAAACCGTGTTGGCGAACGGGCAGGCGGATCTCTGCGCGATGACTCGCGCCCTGATCTGTGATCCCGAGATGCCGAACAAGGCACTCGATGGCGAACTCGACTCCATCCGCGCGTGCATCGGCTGCAACCAGGCTTGCATCGGACACCATCACGCCGGCTATCCGATCTCGTGCATCCAACGTCCCGAGAGCGGGCGGGAACTCGTCTACGACCTGCCGAACCCTGTCGTGCGCCGCAAATCAGTGATGGTCATCGGCGGCGGACCCGCAGGGCTCAAGGCGGCGACAGTCGCCGCCCAGCGCGGACATGAGGTGACTTTGTATGAGGCCGAGCGCCGTGTAGGAGGTCAGGTTCTGCTTGCCGAGCAGCTTCCTGGACGGGCCGAATTCGGCGGTGCCGCAACGAACATCATCGCGGAGGCGCAACGCGCCGGAGTCAATATCGTGACCCGACACCGCGTGGACGGTGATTTCGTTCGCGCCAGTGCACCCGATGCCGTCATCGTCGCGACTGGCTCGGTCCCTCGTCAACCGGAGATCGAGATCATGGACGAACCGACGATTCTCGAGGCACGGGATGTGGTCGGTGGCGTGGAACTGCCGCACGGACGCATCGTCATCGCTGATTGGCGCTGCGATTGGATCGGCCTCGGCGTAGCGCAGATGATCGTGCAGAAGGGTCGTAAGGCAGTCCTCTGCGTCGACGGGTACATGGCGGGGGAGATGTTGCAGCAGTACGTTCGCGACGACATGCTCGCTGCGGCGCATGCTGCGGGGGTCGAGATCGTCACCAACGTTCGCGTCATGGGAGTCGATGAGGACACCGTCTACCTGCAGCATCGCCTGAGTGGGCAGCCTGTGATGGTCGAGGACGTCGCTGCAACGGTGTTCTCGCTGGGCCCACTGCCCGAGAACTCGTTGGTCCGCGAACTCGACGACGTCGGCTGCGACGTCATCGCGATCGGCGACGCCGTCGCACCCCGCACCGTCGAGGAGGCCATCCTCGAAGGCCTCAAGGCCGCTTGGAACATCTGACAGCCCATCAGCTTCATTCAATCGCAAGGAGTACCCATGTCTGATCGTCTCGCAGGCAAAGTTGCCATCGTCACCGGAGCGAGCCGTGGAATCGGCGAGGCCATCGCCCGCAGATTGGCCGACGACGGCGCCACCGTGGTCAACGCCAGCATCATTGACCCGACCTTCGACGACCGCCCCGACATCGAGTTCGAGCACCTCGACGTCACTTCCGCAGAATCGGTCAATCAAGTGGTGGCGAAGGTGGTCGAGAAGTACGGTCGCCTCGACATCGTCATGAACAACGCGGGCACCGAGATCGAGAAGTCGGTCCCGGACACCTCCGAAGAGGAGTGGGACTTCGTTATGAACGTCAACGTCAAGGGGGTGTTCTTGATGTCGAAGGCGGTCATCGGGCATCTCATCGAGTCCAAAGGCGTGCTCATCAACCAAGCGTCGATCAACGCCTACTGGGCGGAGCCCGATCTCGCGGTCTACTCGACGTCCAAGGCCGCGGTTCTGCAACTCACCAAGTGCATCGCCCTCGATCACGGCCGCGACGGCCTCCGCGCCGTCGCGATCTGCCCGGGGTACGTCCGAACTGATATGACCGAACAGTACTTCGAGAGCCAGGCCGATCCGGCTGCGGTACGCGCAGGCATGACGGGCAAGATGCCGCTCAACAATCGCCTCGCAGAGCCGTCGGACATCGCATCGATGGCGGCTTTCCTCGCCAGCGACGACGCGTCGTACCTGTCCGGGCAGGCATTCGTCGTCGACGGTGCGCTGTCAGCGGGCCGTGCCTTCGAATGGCATTGAGTTCATGCTCGGCGGACTGTGCCGGAATGCCGATCGGGACAACCGGTGACCACTGAACTACTGGCCGCGAACCGAGTCGGCTCACGTCGACCCGGCGACAGCGTGAGTGGGATCTGTGGAATCAGGCGCTCATCGCGCAGGGAAGAGTGCCTCGGGGTCGAGGGTGACGGTGACGGGGCCGTCCGTGGTGACGGTGCCGTCGCCCCAGTCGCCCACGTACTCGCCCGCGACGAGGGACAGCGCCTCCAGGCGAGATGTCGTGAGGTCGACGATCCAGTAGTTCGGGATCTGTGCGGCCGCGTATTCATGACGCTTCATCACCAGGTCGGTGCCGCGGGTGCCGGGAGAGGGAACCTCCACGACGAGTGCGACGTCCTGGGCGACGAGCCTGGGCCCACTGGCACGCGAGTGAACGACGACGTCGGGGATGCGGACCGTCGCAGGAGTTTTCGTTTCGAGCACGAGTTCCGGTTCTGCCGCGACGTGCCAGTCGCTCGGCAGCTGTGGGAGGATCGCGGCGCAGAGCCGAGCGATCGCGTTCTGATGCTCGATTCTTGCCTTGGGTGACACGATCAGGACCCCCTCCTGAAGCTCCGACCGCGCAGAATCGTCCTCCCCCAGGGCGTCCCACTGCGCAAGCGACAGAAGCTCGCGAGGCTGTGTCTGTGCGGTCATGCACCCGAGTCTAGGTTCGGGGCGCGAGCAGGCCAACCGCGCTGTCCGCAGCTTCGCCATCAACGACATCAGCTCCGTACTTCTCCTCGCAGAGAAGTACGGAGCTGATGCGATGCGGAGGTGCTAGCGCTCCTTGGACCGGATCCTGATCCCGCTCAGCGGGATGCTGACGCTGCCGCCCGGATCGGTGAAGAAGTCGTTGCCCTTGTCGTCGACGACGATGAAGGCCGGGAAGTTCTCCACCTCGATCTTCCACACGGCTTCCATGCCGAGTTCGGGGTACTCGATGACCTCCTGGCTCTTGATGCAGTCGAGCGCCAGACGTGCCGCGGGGCCGCCGATGGAGCCGAGGTAGAAGCCGCCGTGGGTATCGCACGCGGTGGTGACCTGCTTGGAGCGGTTGCCCTTGGCGAGCATCACCATGGAACCGCCCGCAGCCTGGAACTGCTCCACGTAACTGTCCATCCGTCCCGCGGTGGTGGGGCCGAACGAGCCGGACGCCATGCCCTCCGGAGTCTTCGCGGGACCGGCGTAATACACCGGGTGGTTCTTCAGGTACTCCGGCATCGGCTCGCCGGCGTCGAGGCGCTCCTTGATCTTCGCGTGTGCGATGTCGCGGGCGACGACGAGCGGGCCGGTCAACGAGAGTCGGGTCTTCACCGGGTGCTTCGAGAGCTCAGCGAGGATCTGATCCATCGGCTGATTGAGGTCGATCTCGACGACCTCGCCGCCCGCGATGTCCTCGGCGGTACCGGTGTCGGGCATGTACTGAGCGGGATCGGTCTCGAGCTGCTCCAGGAACACCCCGTCCGCGGTGATCTTGCCGAGCGCCTGGCGGTCGGCCGAACACGAGACGGCGATCGCCACGGGGAGCGACGCACCGTGGCGCGGGAGTCGGACTGCGCGGACGTCGTGGCAGAAGTACTTGCCGCCGAACTGCGCACCGATGCCGAACGACTGCGTGAGCTTGAAGATCTCCTCCTCCAGCTCCGGATCGCGGAACGCGTGCCCGGCCATGCTGCCTTCGGTGGGCAACGAGTCCAGGTAGTGCGCCGAGGCGTACTTCGCGGTCTTGAGCGCGAACTCAGCAGACGTGCCGCCGATCACCACGGCGAGGTGGTAGGGCGGGCACGCGGCGGTGCCGAGCGACCGGATCTTCTCGTCCAAGTACTCGAGCAGGCGCTTCGGGTTCAGAATCGCCTTGGTCTCCTGAAACAGGAACGACTTGTTGGCCGAGCCGCCGCCCTTGGCCATGAACAGGAACTTGTACTCCGGGCCCTTCGGTCCCTGCTCGGTCGCGTAGATCTCGATCTGCGCGGGCAGGTTGGTCCCGGTGTTGCGCTCCTCGTACACGGTGAGCGGCGCGTTCTGCGAGTACCGCAGATTGAGCTTGGTGTACGCGTCGTACACGCCGCGCGAAATCCACTCGCCGTCCTCGACGCCGGTCAGGACGCCCTCGGACTTCTTGCCCATGACGATCGCGGTGCCGGTGTCCTGGCACATCGGCAGCACACCGCCCGCCGAGATGTTGACGTTCTTCAGCAGATCCAGCGCCACGAAGCGGTCGTTGCCCGACGCCTCGGGATCGTCGATGATCTTGCGGAGCTGCTTGAGATGCGCAGGCCGCAGATAGTGGCTGATGTCGTGCATCGCCTCCGCGGTCAGTTTCTGAATGGCCTCGGGATCCACCTTGAGGAAGGTCTGACCGTCGACGTCGAACGTCGAGACTCCCTCCTTGGTGATGAGGCGGTACGGGGTCTCGTCTTCACCGATCGGCAGCAGGTCGGAGTAGAGGAATTCGGGGGCTGAAGCAGATTCACTCACGACTTGCATGGTAACTCTCCTGCTGAGCGCGCCCGCCCGCCGCCGGTGGTAGGCCGACGGAAGGCACGCGCGCTGCCGCGTCAACCGCCGATGCCGACCGCGGTCAGCACCACCGTCACGATCGTGGCGACCGCGAAGACGCCGTGCGCCGCGACGACGGCGAGCGGGAACGACTTCTCCGGCGGATTGTTCTCACCCGCATCCCGCGAAACACTCGGCAGCCACCGTGCGACCATCCCGAAACCGGTCAACGCCAACAGCACCAGCAAGGCCAACGACACCCACGCGAGCGCGTCCACGTCGGCGATCAGATACACGATCCAGAGGACCAGGCCGACAGCGGCGACGAGAAAGTGCGCGAAGACGACCGGCGCGGGCAGTCGGCTGGTAGTACCCGGCTTGGCGCCTCCTCCCATCAACCACTTGGCGAGGAGGACGAATCCGCCACCCGCGGTGATCACCCACAGAATCAGGGCTGCGATGTCCATGGTGCTCTACTCCATTCTGTTGTTGAAACGGTTTCAATACGTGTTCGCTGAACGCTCCGCGCCCAGGAACCCGGTGGCCTGGGTGGCTTCGTCGGCCACCCGGACGCCGTAGCGGTAGGCGAGCTTGCCGCCGAGCGACCCGGCGATCGTGAGGACCACCAGGCAGATCACCGTGAGCACGAGCGGGCCGAAGGGCACCGGGCCGTCGAGCATTCCCACGGCACGCCACGCGAAGCCCGCGCCGAAGCCGACGGTCACGGCGAGCATCAAGCTCATGTGCCAGATGCCCGTGCGGAACGCCGGCGTCCGCGTCGGAATCATCAGCAGATCGAGAGACCCGACGGTCGCTGCGGCGAGCGCGCCGAGCACGCCGATGCCGATCAGCCAGAGCGCGCCGCGGTTCAGGAACGCAGGATCGGCGACGATGTGCGACGCGACGTCGAAGACCAGGCTGGTGACCCACGCGCCGATCGGAACGGTCACCAGGATCGGGTGGTACGGGTGCCCGTACGGGCCGGCGAGCGCAGCGCTGGCAGGATGTTTCGCCCGGTCAGGAGTGCTTTCCATCGAGATCACCTCTAAAAATCATAAGTATCGTCATTAGAGGTGACATTACGCCCACGATTGTTGGTTTTACAATGGGGGCATGGCTCTCTTCTCTCGGTTCCGCCGTGCACGACCCGATCCGGACGACGTCGCCGCGGTGTCGGTCCTCGATGAGCCGACCCGCCGCCGCATCTACGAGTTCGTCTGCCCCAAACGTGACGCGGTGAGCCGTGACGAGGTCAGTGAGGCGCTGGGGATCCCACGGCAGACGGCGGCGTTCCATTTGGAGAAGCTGGCCGACGCCGGGTTGCTGGACGTGGAATTCGCACGACGGAGCGGTCGCAGCGGGCCGGGTGCCGGGCGGCCGTCGAAGCTGTACCGACGGAGCGCGCGGGAGGTGAGCGTGGAACTGCCCGGGCGGTCGTACGACATCGCGGGTGCCTTGCTGGCCCAGGCGGTGGAGGATGCGGAT
Organism: Gordonia hydrophobica NBRC 16057; assembly: GCF_001592365.1. GTDB lineage: Bacteria > Actinomycetota > Actinomycetes > Mycobacteriales > Mycobacteriaceae > Gordonia > Gordonia hydrophobica. The sequence continues at coordinate 40,469 of NZ_BCWU01000012.1, read as the reverse complement.
CGGACAGGGGAGTCGCCGCGAGCGTGCCTGGCTCGGGGCGCAGCGGATCTGGGGCGCGACATCGGCGTGCCGGACGACGCGACGGATGAGGAATTGCTGGCCGCACTCACCGAGTGCGGGTACGAGCCGCGCATCGAAGGCGACGACATCGTCCTGGTCAACTGCCCGTTCCATGCCTTGGCGAAGACTCACACCGGACTGGTGTGCGGGATGAATCTGGATCTGCTGTCGGGCGTGCTCGGCGACGCGACTCGGCCGCGGCTCGACCCGCAGGAGGGCTACTGCTGCGTGCGGATCACCCGGCGGTAGCGGATTGATTCCCGGTGGTCGTCACGACTCGGGCGCGGTGACGCATCACTTCGCGTCGAGCCGCACCACTTCTCGTTCCCGCACTCGGTCGCGACCAAGTGCGGGAGCCGCAAGTGGTGCGGCTCGACGCGAAGTGGTGCGCGGGGTTCACCCGCCCTCGTGACGCCCACTGCGGCGACCTCCACTAACGCCGGTCGCCGGAATCCGACATCTAATGCGCGGCGGGTGTGCGGGCGTGAATGGCGTCCGCGAGTGGCGCCAACTCGGGTTGTTCGGCGGCCGTGGTCAGCGCTTCTTCCAGCACGGCATCGTGTGTGGGACGCGCCTGCTGGAGGAGTTCGACCCCCGCCGGCGTGAGCTCGGTATAGATGCCCCGCCGGTCGTCGGCGCACAAGATGCGGGTGAGGAGTGCGCGGTCCTCGAGTCGAGTGACCAGGCGCGTGGTCGCGCTGCTGGAGAGGGCGGCGGCGCGTGCGAGCTGCTGCATGCGCATATGCCAGCCGTCCTGTCGGCTCAGGGCGTCCAGGACGGTGAATTCGACGACGGACAGTCCGTGCTCGCTCTGCAGTGACTTCTCGAGGCGGGTCTCGATCAGCGAATGCAGCGCGACGAGAGTGCGCCATCCCCGCGCGCGGATTTCGACGGCGTCGTCGGCAATTCCCATGTCACAGCCTTTCGTGAGGTCGACAACAGCATAACACCTTGCGCGGGTAAGCCGCGTGTGCAACTATCTACGTTGCGTCTGCAATGATTGCACACGCGGCTTATTGCGTACGACGTTCGTCAGGGCGGTCGTGCCAATCCATCACCTCGCCAAGGAGTAATCATGCCCGTCGCGCTCTACGCGCTCGCCCTGGGCGGATTCGGCATCGGACTGACCGAATTCGGCATCATGGGCCTCCTACCGGAGGTGGCGAGCGACTTCGCCGTCTCCGAGTCCGTCGCCGGCTACCTCATCTCCGGCTACGCGCTCTCGGTCGCCGTCGGCGCCATCATCATCACCGCCGGACTCGGCCGCGTCGACCGGAAGAAGGCGCTGCTGGGGCTGCTCGTCCTGTTCATCATCGGGAACCTCATGTCGGCCGTGGCCGGCAGTTACGAACTGATGCTCGCCGGTCGGATCGTCGCCGCGCTGTGCCACGGAGCGTTCTTCGGCATCGGCTCGGTGGTGGCTGCGGACCTCGTCTCGCCGAACCGTCGCGCCGCCGCCATCTCGATCATGTTCGCCGGTCTGACCATCGCCAACGTGCTCGGCGTGCCACTCGGAACCTTCCTCGGCCAAGCGGCAGGCTGGCGCGCCACCTTCTGGGCGATCACGATCATCGGCGTCGTCGCTCTGGTCGGCATCGCGGTGCTCGTCGCACCGACCGCCGCACCGGAACGCGAGGGCCGTGTCCTCGACGAGTTCGTCATCTTCCGCAGTCGGCAGGTGTGGCTCTCGATGATCGTCACGATCCTCGGATACGGGGGCATGTTCGGCGCCTTCAGTTACATCGCCTTCACCCTCACCGGAGTCAGCGACTTCGACTCGTCGACGGTCCCGTGGCTGCTGGTCCTCTTCGGCGTCGGCTTGTTCGTCGGCAACCTGGTGGGCGGACGCGCCGCCGACAAGAACCTGCCGCGCACCCTGATCGTGCTGTTCGTCGGACTGACCGTGGTCCTGGCGGCCTTCGCACTCACCGCGACCTCGCAGGTCGCCACCCTGATCGCGTTGGTCTTGATGGGTGGACTCGGATTCGCGACGGTTCCCGGACTGCAGATGCGCATCATGAACTTCGCCTCCGACGCCCCGACGCTGGCCTCGGGCGCCAACATCGCCGCGTTCAACGTCGGCAACGCATTCGGCGCCTGGATCGCCGGCCTGACCCTGGCGGCGGGCCTCGGCTACACCGCGCCGCTGTGGGTGGGCGCCGCCATCACCGCCGCAGGCCTCCTCGTCTTCGGCGTTGCGACCACACTGCCCGGCGGCGAGTACGCACGCATCCGCACACCGGAATCACAGCCCGTTCAGCGTGCATCGGCCGGCGTCGGCTGACACCGTAGACACCACGACCACATCGTCATCGCATCGAACATCAGGAGAGAAATGTCCGAGATTCCCACCATCACCCTCAACAACGGCGTGCAGATGCCCCAGGTCGGCTTCGGGGTGTTCCAGGTGCCCGACGACGGCGCGCAGGAGGCCGTCGAAGTAGCGCTGGAGAAGGGCTACCGCAGCATCGACACCGCGACGATCTACGGCAACGAGCAGGGCGTCGGCCGCGCACTGGCCGCGTCGGGCGTCGACCGCGACGAACTGTTCATCACCACCAAGCTGTGGATCGGTGACCTCGGCGCGGGCAAGGCCGCGGATGCACTCGACGCGAGCCTGGAACGACTGGCGCTGGACTACGTGGACCTCTACCTGATCCACTGGCCCGCGCCCGCGACCGACGACTACCTCGACACCTGGCAGCAACTCGACGCGCTCGGCACCGCCAAGACCCGGGCCATCGGCGTCTCCAACTTCCTGCCCGAGCACCTCGACCGCGTCGCCGCGCTCGGTGGCGCCGTTCCCGCCGTCAACCAGGTGGAACTGCACCCGGCGTTCCAGAACCGGGAGACCGTCGAGGCCAACCGGCGCTACGGGATCGCCACCGAGGCGTGGAGCCCGCTCGCACAGGGCGCCGCGCTCTCGGAGCCCGCGGTGGTCGACGCCGCCGAGCGGCACGAGGTGACCCCGGCCCAGGTGGTGCTGCGCTGGCATGTGCAGCACGGCACCATCGTCATCCCGAAGTCGGTGACGCCGTCGCGCATCGAATCGAACTTCGATCTGTTCGGCTTCGACTTGACGGCCTCCGAGATGACCGCGATCGACGACCTCGAGGCCGGCGGTCGTATCGGCAAGCACCCGGCGACGTTCAACGGCTGAGTCAGTGTGTGTGGACCGCGATGTGGTCGGCGGGATTGCTCCGCCGACCACCGTCGGTCTGCAGGAACGCCACCGAGGTCTGGTATCCACGGACGATGAGCTCGTCGGCCCGCGAGAAGTCCAGCGGCCCGATGTCGAGTGGGCACGGCGGAGGCAGGACGATCAGATCGGCGTCGTCGGTGTACTCGCGGATGTCGCGCAACAGTCGCTTGTGGATCAGCAGCGTCATCGTGTGCAGCAAGGTGTCCGGGACGCCCTTCGGCGGATCGGCGAGCGCACACGGATATCCGCAGGGCAGGACGTAGATGGTGTCGGCGCCGCCCTCGACAGCGTTGGAGATGGCGGTGTTGTCGGCGATGCCGCCGTCGATCAGCAGGCGGCCGTGCCACGGCACGGGCGGCAGCAGCCCGGGGATCGCCGCACTCGCGACGATCGCGTCGGACGCCGGACCGGCGGTGATGTCGACCTCGTTGCCGGTCACCAGGTCGGTCGCGACCACGGTCAGCGGGATCCGCGTCTCCTCGATCCGATCGAAGTCGAGGTGCTTCTCCGCGAGTCGACGGATGCCTTGATCACCGAACAGTGAGGACTTGCGACCGAGCAGTGCGCCGAGGAGTTGCTGCGGACGCGGCGGAAACAGCTGCCACGTGGTGAGCCCGTGCCAGATCTTCTCCAGATCGTCGACGATGTCGGGCCGCAGACCGCGTCCCGCGACGAATGCCGCGTTGAGCGCGCCGACCGACGTGCCCACCAGAAAGTCCGGTTGCACGTCGATCTCGGTGAGCGCGCGCAACATCCCGACTTGGATCGCGCCGAGATTCGCGCCACCGGAGAGAACCAGCGCTGTGGTCATGACGACACCTCCCTGACCCCACGATAGGACGATTCGGGCACCCCGGGGCCGAATGGGTCAGGTGCGGGCGGGGAGGCCGACGTCGACGCGGTGATGCTCGAGGTCGTGGAGCGCGTAGATCCCCAACGTCTCGACGGTGAACGCAGATCCATTGCTGCGCAGGCCCTGCCGGCTCCAGTCGTTCTCGCCGACGGTCCGGTACAGCTCGGCGAACCCGGTGGTCGCGGCCTCCAGTTGGTCGCCGACCGTGGCCGGATTCTGGGCGTTGTACTCCGCTTCCGCCTCGGCGGAATCCTGATCCCAGTCGGCGAAGGTCACCGGCTGCGTCCGCAGCATCAGCTCCAGGCGCTCGGTCATCACGGCGTTCACGTCGCGCACGTGGCACGCGTACTCCAGCGGCGACCAGGTGTCCGGATCGGGCCGCGTCGTGACATCCGGCCGGGCGAGGACGGTGCGCCAGCCGTCTGCGGTCGCGCGGATGCGGGCGTCGATCTCGGTGCGGCGGAACTGCGCGGGATCGAACCCGCATTCGTCGCACTGCCGTTGGATCACCCAGGTCCAGTCCTTGGTATCCGGTTTGCGGGTCATGAGACCAGCGTAGGACGTGATTCACCTGGGCGGCGCCGCGAGGGAAAGTCCCGTCGAACAGATGAGGGCGCGTGATGGGGTCGGCGACCGGTGCGCAGCCGCCGCACCCTGCAAGTTAGGCTGTCCTACGTTGGGCTGACTCCGTGCCCGACGGGAGGCGATGTGGCGGACTGGACCCAGAGCAGGCTCCCGGTGTTCTTCGAAGCTCCGGACGAGCCGCAGCACTTGCGACCGATCCGGGTCGACGAGCACACCACGCCGCGAAAGCTGGTCCTGCGCACCGCGTTCGGTCGGCGATCGCTGACCGTTCCGGCGATGTTCCTGATCATCGGGCATCAGATCGGCGAAGCGCTGGTGCCGGTCGTGATGGGTCTGGCGATCGACCGCGGCATCGCCACGGGCGACTGGGCGGCCACGCTGCGCTGGGTCGCGATCCTCGCGGCGGTCTTCGCGTTCTTGTCGTTCAGCTACCGCTTCGGCTCGCGGATCGGCTTCCTCGGGATGCAGACCATTCAGCATCGGCTGCGCACGCAGGTCACCGACCGCATCCTGGACCCGCGTGGGCTCGGCGGCGGCCACTCGCCGGGCGTCCTGCTCTCGATCGCGACGTCGGATGTGCAGCGGCTCGCCATCGCCGTCTCCCTCACGCTGTATCCGATCGGCGAAGTCGCGTCCGTCTTCTTCTGCGGCATCGTGTTGTTCACCGTCTCGTGGCAGGTGGGGCTGCTGGTCCTCGTCGGGGCACCGCTCATCCTCTGGCTGCTCGACAAGGCGGGCGGTCCGCTGCGCCGCCGCAGCGAATCCGAGCAGCAGGCCGCAGGCGACGCCGCCGCCTCGGCCGCCGATCTGGTCGCCGGGTTCCGGGTGATCAAGGGTGTGCACGTCGAGGACGAGGCGCTGCGCCGCTACCGTGGCGCCAGTTCACGGGCACTGGCCGCAGTGATCCAAGCGCGGCGGTCGCAGGGCGTCTACGTCGGGTCGATGGAGGCGATCGCCGCGGTCTTCGTCGTCGCGGTCGGCGTGGTCGGCGGCATCATGGCCGTGTCCGGGTCGCTGACCGTCGGTCAACTCATCACCGTCGTCGGTCTGACCCAGTTCGTGATGGGTCCGCTCGGTGCGCTCGGCACCAACTTCGGACGGGTGTGGGCGGGTGCCCAGGCGTCGGCCAAGCGGGTGCTGCTGGTGTTGCGGGCGCCCGTCGCCCGGCCGGCGGGCGACGACCCGGCGGTCGGGACGGCGGTGACGCCGATCCGGTTCGACGGCGTCGGCGCCGCAGCAACGCCGGTCGATCTCACGCTGCCGTCGGAGGGTGTCACCGTCATCCGGTGCGACGCCGACGTCGCGGCCCAGTTGACCGCACTCCTCGCGCGCACCGCGCCACCGCAGCAGGGGCGGGTGTGGGCCGGCGAGACGGATCTGTTCGCGCTCACCGAAGACGCCGCGCTGCGGGCGGTGCGCGTCGCGCCCGCGGCCACCACGTTGTTCGAAGGCAGCATCGCCGACAACATCGACAGCGGCGCCGGCGACCGGGTGGCGGCCGCGCTCCTGGCGGCGGCCTGCGAGGACATCATCGAGGTCCTCCCGAACGGACTCGACACCCCGGTCGGCGAAGCCGGACGCCTGCTCTCGGGCGGGCAGCGGCAGCGCGTGGCGTTGGCCCGTGCACTCGCGTCGGACACCGAGACGCTGGTGCTCGTGGAACCCACGAGCGCCGTCGACTCGGTCACCGAGGCGACGATCGCGGGCCGACTCGCCGACGTCCGACGCGGTCGCGCCACGGTGATCTTCACCTGGTCGCCGACTCTCGTGGCCGTCGCCGACACCGTCGTCGATCTCGGCCGGCTGGACTCGGGACGAATGGACCCCGGGGTGGCGCGATGACCGCGGACCGCACCCTGGCCGTCGCCGACGGCCGCAGCACGCTGGCCTACGTCCGTGGACTGCTCGCGGGCAGGCACTGGGCACTGGCCGGCGTCGTCACCATCCTGTTCGGCGGTGCCGCGCTCGGCCTCGTCGTCCCGTGGGGCTTCGGCGCCATGGTCGACACCGCGATCGATTCCGGCTCCACCGCCGACATCGCGCGCATCGGCATCGCGATGGCGGTCGCCGCGCTGGGATCGGCGGTGCTGACCGGGCTCGGTGTGGCGTTGTCGGCGCAGTTGTTCGAGACCGCGCTCGCCCGACTCCGCGAGGACATGGTCGGCGCGGCGTTGGCATTGCCGCAGTCCCGAGTGGAGGAGGCCGGGTCGGGCGACCTCGTCTCGCGGGCCACCGACGACGTGGAAGTGGTCAGCGAGGCCATCGCGACCGGGGTGCCGATGCTGTCGAGATCGGCGTTCACGGTCGTGGTCACCGCGATCGGCTTCGCCGCGCTGGACTGGCGCTTCCTCGCCGTGATCGTGGTGATCGTTCCGGTGTACTGGTTCGCCATGCGCATGTTCCTGACGGTGGCGCCGCCGGTGTATCGCGGGGAACGCGCCGCCATGGCGCGCCGTGCGCACCACGTGCTCGGCGCCGTCCGCGGGCTCGCGACGGTCCACGCGTTCGGTCTGGTCGGGCGGTCGGCCGAACGGATCGACGCCGGCTCGTGGGGCGTCGTGAAGTGGTCGATGCGCGCCCGCATCACCAACAACCGGCTGTTCGGCCGGCTCAACTTCGCCGAGTTCCTCGGCATGGCGACCATCGTGATCGTCGGCTTCCTCCTCGTCGACGCCGGCAGCGCCACCGTCGGCGCCGCCACGACCGCCATGCTCCTGTTCCTACGGTTGTTCGACCCCATCGCCGGGCTGCTGCTGGTGATGGATCCGATCCAGTCCGGCGCGGCGTCGCTCAGTCGCATCGTCGGCGTGATCGGGGATGGAGAAGGGCCGCCCGAGGACGCCGTCGCCGTCGGGAGCGGGGCGCGCAGGCTGCAGACCGACGCCGTCACCTTCCGCTACCACCGCGACGCCCGCACGGTGCTCCACGAGGTCAGCATCGTCGTCGAACCGGGGGAGACCGTCGCCGTCGTCGGCAGTTCCGGGGCGGGCAAGACGACCCTCGCCGCCCTGCTCGCCGGCATCCACGAGCCCGAGTCCGGGACCATCACGGTCGGCGACGTCGACCTCCGCGACCTCGCGATCGACGAGCGTCCCGTGCTGGTGACGCAGGAGGTGCACGTCTTCTCGGGTCCGCTGATCGACGATCTCCGGCTCACCGCGCCCGACGCCACGCCCGACCAAGTGCGCTCGGCGCTGGAGGCCGTCGGCGCGTGGGAGTGGGTCGCGCTGCTGCCGGACGGACTCGAGACCGTGGTCGGCGCGGGCGGTCACGCGTTGACGCCGATGCGCGAACAACAGATCGCGTTGGCGCGGTTGATGCTGCTGGATCCACCGGTGGTCATCTTCGACGAGGCCACCGCCGACGCCGACAGCGCCGACGCCGACGTCCTCGAGGACGGCGCGCAGGCGGCGCTCGAAGGGCGGACGGCCCTGGTGATCGCCCATCGACTCACTCAGGCCGCGCGCGCCGATCGGATTCTGGTGATGGAGGGCGGCCGCATCGTCGAGAACGGAACACACGACGCGCTGCGCCGGGCCGGCGGTCGCTACGCCGAACTGTGGTCGGCATGGAGCCGATTCCGCGGGTGAGCGGTCAGAACGTAACCTCGAAGCGTGAGCACACGCGCTGGAATCGTCGTCACCGGAACCGAAGTCCTCAGCGGCCGGATCTCTGATCGCAACGGACCCTGGGTGTCGGCCCAGCTCCTGGAGCTCGGCGTCGAGGTCGCCCACATCACGGTCTGCGGCGACCGTTCCGACGACCTCCTGGCGCAGCTGCGGTTCCTCGCCGACGAAGGCGTCGATCTCATCGTCACAACCGGGGGACTCGGGCCGACGGCCGACGACCTCACCGTCGCCGTCGTCAGCGAGTTCACCGGTCGGGAGCTGCACACCGATCCGGAGATGCGGGCCACGATCGAGGCAGTGATCCGCAACTGGCGCAAGGTCAGCGGCGACCTGACCCCGGCGATGACCGCGGCCATCGACAAACAGGCGCTGATCCCTGACGGGGCCGAGGCCGTTCCGCCGACGGGAACGGCACCGGGCGTCGCCGTCGCCGCGACCGACGAGCTGCCTGCGATCCTGGTCCTGCCCGGACCGCCCCACGAGGTGCAGGCGATGTGGGCGTCCGCGCTCGCGACGCCGGCCGTGGTCGCAGCGATTGCCGACCGCGATTCGTACCGCCAGCACACGTTGCGCGCCTACGGTCTCTCCGAAGCCGACCTCGCGGAGTCGCTGCTGCAGGCCGAGAGCGAGATCGCGGGGTTCGACGCGCTGGAGATCACCACGTGCATGAGCGACGGCGAACTGGAGATCGTCACGCGGTTCGAAGCCGGCGCCGCACCGACGTATCAGGCGGTGGAGGACGTGATCCTCGCGCGGCACGGGGATCGGGTCTACTCGACCGACGGCTCGACGATCGGCGAGGTCCTCGCGGGTCTGCTCGACGGCCGCACCATCGGCACCGCCGAGTCGTGCACCGGCGGGCTGGTGGCCGCCGCGCTCACCGACCGCGCGGGCTCGTCGTCGTACCTGCTCGGCGGCGTGGTCTCGTATGCGAACGAGGTGAAGTCGGGCGTCCTCGGCGTGCCCGCGGATCTGATCGGCGAGGTCGGCGCCGTGAGCGAACCCGTCGCGAAGGCGATGGCCGAGGGCGCACGCCGCGTCCTCGGCTCCGACATCGCCGTGTCGACCACCGGCATCGCCGGGCCCGGCGGCGCTGTGCCGGGCAAGCCGGTCGGCACCGTCTGCTTCGGCCTGGCGATCGACGGCCGCGAGACGGTCACGATCACGCGCAACTTCCCGGGCGATCGCGCCGCCGTCCGCCGCCGTGCGACGTCGGCGGCGCTGCATCTGGCGGCGCGAGCGCTGAGGGAGTGAGGGCGGGGGACCGCCCTGTCGGGACCGGCCGTCAGGCGTCGGAGGCGATGCGGACGAGCATCTTTCCGGTGTTGGCGCCGCGCATCATGTCGAGGAACGCGTCCACCGCGTGCTCGATGCCGTCGACGATGGTCTCGTCGTAGGCGATCTTCCCTTCGCCGAACCAGGCGGTCATGCGCTGGGAGAACTCCGGGGCCAGGTGGACGTAGTTGCCCAGCGTGAAGCCCTTGAGCGTGAGTCCGCGGGTGATGATGTTCGCCATGTTGTTCGGGCCGACGGGCCGGCCGGCCGTGTTCATGACGCTGATGACCCCGCACAGGGCGACGCGTCCGCCGTCGTTCATGACGTCGAGGGCTGCTTCCAGATGCTCGCCGCCGACGTTGTCGAAGTACACGTCGACGCCTTCCGGCGCCAGGGCGGCCAACTGCTTGCGCACCGGGCCGTCCTTGTAGTTGAACGCGGCGTCGTAGCCGTACTTCTCGGTCAGCAGGGCCACCTTCTCCGCAGAGCCCGCGGATCCGATGACGCGCTTGGCGCCGAGGAGACGGGCGATCTGCCCGGCGGCGGTGCCGACTGCGCCCGCGGCGCCCGAGACGAAGACGGTGTCGCCCTCGGTCATTCCGGCGATCGCGGTGAGGCCGACGTAGGCGGTCATGCCCGTCATGCCGAGGATGCCGAGCCGCACCGAGAGGGGGACGCCCGGCAGTTCGGGGACGGCCCGGAACGCGGCGGCGTCGGCCTGCGCGATGTCGCGCCAGCCGAGGTCGTGCTGCACCAGCGTACCGACCGGAAGCGCTTCGTCGGCGGACTCAACGACGTGCCCGATGGCGCCGCCGGTCATCGTCTCGCCGAGCACGAACGGCGGAATGTAGCTCTTGGCGTCGTTCATACGGCCGCGCATGTAGGGATCGACGGACAGGAAGTCGTTGCGCACCCGCACCTGACCCGGCGCGAGGTCGTCGTAGTCGACGGCGACGGTGCGGAAGTCGTCGTGTGTAGGCCAACCGCGGGGACGGGTGACGAGCTGGACCTGGGTGCTGGTGGTGTGCGACATGTGGTGTGGCCTTTCTGTGCAGGTAGGGGGCGCGGTCAGAGTGCGAGGCCGATGGCGAGGGCGATGACGCCGAGCGTCGGGATGACGCCCTGCTTCAACGCGGCCGCAGCCTTGTCAGGGCTCGACAGGAGCAGGACCGCAGACGCGGCGACCATGGAGCCGGCGCCGGTGAACACGAGCGTCGCGCCGACCGCGTGCTGCCCGGCGGAGTACAGCACGATGCCGAGGCCGACGGCGATGGCGAGGAACAGGTTGTAGAACCCTTGATTGAACGCCAAGTCCTTCTGCGCGGCGGCCTCGTCCACCGTGCCGGTGCCGAACGTCGCGCGGGCGCGCTCGCTGGTCCACGCGATGGATTCCAGATAGAAGATGAAGACGTGTACCAGCGCCGCGACGCCGGCGAGGATGAGACCCGTGATGACCATGGTGTGACTCCTTGGCAAGGCGCCGGACGGCGCACCCGTTTAGTGAACTGACCGATCCAATATATACTGGAATGGTCAGTTCATAAACTGGAGGGTGAGATGGGGCGCAATCAGACGTTCGACACGGACGACGTGATCCGTGCCGCGCGCGGAGTGTTCTGGGCACGCGGGTTCGAAGGGGCGTCGTTGCCCGAGTTGGAGCGGGCGACCGGTCTGAGCCGGTCGAGCATCTACCATGCGTTCGGCTCCAAGCGCGGCCTGTTCGACGCCGCCGTCGACAGTTACCTCGGCGAGGTCGTCCGTCCGCGGCTGCGGCCGCTGACCGGCGGCGACGTCGACCCCGAGGCGATCGACCAGTACCTCGCCGGGCTTCGCGCCGCACTCCTGCGGGCGGGCACGCTGCCTGCCACCAGCGGCTGCCTCCTGGTCAACACCGCAGGCGCTCCGATCGGTCACGACGCCGCCGTCGCACACGTCATCAGTGCGTACGCCGCGGAACTGCGGACCGCATTCACCGCGGGCGTCCGCGCGCGGCTGCCGCACCTGACCGCTGCGACGCAGGAGGCGATCGCCGACGCCTGCACCAGCCACGTCATCACTGCGTTCACCCTGGTGCGCATCGACCCCGACATCGCCGCGCAGGCACTCGACGCCGCGCGAAACCTCCTTGCCGTGCAGCAGTCCGCGTAGGCCGAGGCGGAGTCCGCGTCAGGTGACCGGCGTGGCGAACGTCACCGTGAGGTCGACGGGCTCGTCTCCGGTTCGGTAGTGGTGCGGTACGTCGCCCGCGTACGCGAGCATGTCTCCGGGGCCCAGGTCCACCAAAGCGTCTGTCGGTCCCGCGGTGAGATGGCCGGCGGCGACGTAGAGGTGCTCGATCGTGCCGGGTGCGTGGGGAACGCCGTCGCTCGCGTGATGGGCGGGCAGGCGCATGCGCCAGATCTCCAGACTGTGGCCGCCGCTGATGCGTCGCAGCAACTCCCGCTTCTCCTCGCCGTCCGCGATCTCGGTGCCGGGCATGTGCACGGGACCGGGCTCGGTGTCGTGGGCCAGCAGATCGGTCATCGGGATGCGCAGTGCGACGGCGATGGCGTCGAGGGTCGAGATGGTCGGGTTCGCAGTGCCCGCCTCGATGGCGGACATGGTGCCTTTGGAGAGTCCGGCACGTCTGGCGAGTTCTGCGGCCGACATCCCTCGAAGTGTGCGACGTTGCGCGATGCGGGTGCCGATCGCCGCGGCAATCGTGCTCACGGCGGGTCCGGCGGCTTTCGATTCGTCAGTCACGTCGTCCATGATCCCATCGTGCGGATGCTGTGATGCGCACTCGCTGCCGGTGCGGGGCGGGGTGATTCAGACGCCCCCCTCCGAGGTTGCTCGATCACGTGAGTTCATTAAAATGAACGGTACGTTCATGATAATAAGCCATCCAATCGGAGGATCTCACATGTTGACCGTTGCTGATGTGGAGGCGGCGTGCGAGCGAACCGCAGCGTATGTGCGTCGTACGCCGTTGTTCGCCGCCGACCCGATCGGCGGCGCGCAGATCTGGATCAAGGCGGAGTTCCTGCAGAAGTGCGGTGTGTTCAAGACCCGTGGTGCGTTCAATCGGCAGCTCGCTGCCGTTGCGCGCGGCGAGGTGGACGAGAGTGTGGGTGTGGTTGCGGCCTCCGGCGGCAATGCCGGGCTGGCGAACGCCTTCGCCGCGGCAGCGCTCGGCGTGCCGGCGACGGTGTTCGTCCCCGAGACTGTGCCGCAGGTCAAAGTGGAGCGGCTCCGACAGTACGGTGCGCAGGTGCGGCAGGTCGGCACCGAGTACGCCGAGGCGTATGAGGCTGCGCAGGAATACGTCGCCGCCACGGGTGCGCTGTTCTGTCACGCTTACGACCAGCCCGACATCGCCGCCGGTGCCGGCGTGATCGGCGTGGAGATCATCGAGGATCTGCCCGACGTCGACACGATCGTCGTGGCGGTGGGTGGCGGTGGTCTGTACGCCGGTGTCGCGACGGTCGCGGCAGCTCACGATGTGCGGGTCGTCGCCGTGGAGCCTGCGCGCATTCCGACCCTGCATTCGGCGCTGAGCGCCGGGCATCCGGTCGACGTGACGGTGTCCGGAGTCGCCGCAGACTCACTCGGTGCGCGCCGTATCGGTGCCGAGGCGTTCGAGGTCGCGACCGCGACGCCTCCGCGCAGCGTGCTCGTCGACGATGCGGCGATCGTCGCTGCCCGCGACGTGTTGTGGGACGACTATCGCATCGCGGCGGAGCACGGTGCGGCGACGGCTCTCGCCGCCCTGACGTCGGGCGTGTATCAACCGGTGCCGGGCGAGCGGATCGCCGTCATCGTGTGCGGAGCGAACACTGATCTGCGGAGCCTCGGCGAGTAGCGAGGCCCGACGGTGTCGATGCGGTGCCCCCAGTCGGATTCGAACCGACACTGTGCGGATTTTAAGAACGGACGGTGGGCGTTTCCTGGGACTTCGCGGACCTGCGCAGATCGCTATCGAGCACCCTGGATTACCCCACTTGACCAGCGGAAACGGTGACTGTTCGGGACGGTTCGGGACGGACCGGGGTCGGCGCAGGACGACCTGATATCGCCCTCGGTCGCCGGGGTGAGACCGGGGTGACCGGGGTGACCGGGCGAGTTTGTCGCACGTCGCCGATAATCTGGCGCGGTGAAGCTCTCTGACCTGACCGTCGAAGCGGTAAACCTCGCCCTGGATGAGTTCGATTTGCGAGGTCGAGACGGCTTTCTGTCGAAGTACCACTACGGACCCGCTCGTGCGTACTTTGTCGTTCGCAACGGCACGCGGTACGACTCGAAGGCTGTCGTCGGTGCGGCGTACGGATACCTGCCAGGCCAGGATGCGGTTCGATCAAACGACTTCAGCGGCGGGGACAAGACTGTGGCGACGGTGCTTCGCAAGCTCGGCTTTGAAGTGCAAGTAGCGCCGACACAGAACCCAGACTGGGCGCGGGACGAGTTGATTCTGGCGTGCGATCTCGTGGCTAAGAACGGGTGGCGAGAACTTCGGTCCACGGACGATCGGGTAGGAGAGCTGTCCGCGCTCTTGCAGCAGCTGCCACTGCATCCGCCCGCGACGCGCTTGGACACTTTTCGCAATCGAAAGGGGGTCGCGCGCAAGACTCTTGATCTAGCGTCGCTGCTGCCAGGTCGGACGGCGATACATAGCGGCAAGCTGGACCTGTTGGTTCTCAACGATTTTCGGGCTGCGCCCGAGGATATGGCGCGTGTCGCGGATCAGATTCGGCAAACCGTCGCGGACGGCTCGACGTCGGTGGACCTGAGTGTGGCGTTCGAGGATGAAGACGAGGGAGCGAGCGAGGGGCGCATCCTCCAGAGGCAGCACTTCGCACGCGAGCGCGATCGAAAACTCCGCCAGAGGAAGATCAACGACTTCAAGGCGAAGCACGACAACCAGGTCTACTGCGAGGTTTGCTTGTTTGACTTCGGCTACTTCTACGGAGCGCGTGGGCGTGACTACATCGAGGTCCATCACGTCGTGCCGCTGTCTCAGTCAGGCGAGACAACGAATCGACTGAAGGATCTGGTGTTGCTCTGCGCGAATTGTCACCGGATGATTCATCGACGGTCGCCGTGGCTGAAGCCGGACGAGCTTCGGGCGCTCATCGGCAACGTGTAGTTATCTATGTCGCTTCGGCGAAGGTGCCACGGCGGGGCGACGGCTCAGCAGTCGTGCTTGGGCCTTGACGGCCTCGGCAACTGTGTCGCTGGCGATGGTGCCTCGGTACTCCAGGCCCGGTGCAATCGGCGGCGTAACCGATGCGGGCGGCGCAGTACCGCGACGGCGTGCCGCGCGACCGCCTGAACGGGCGGGAGAGAACTCTGAAGCACCGGGGTCGGTAGATCGTTGCATCGCTATTCCTCAACTAGATACGAAACGCCCCGCCCTGGCTGACCGGGAGCGTGGCCAGGCAGAACGGGGCGATTTCCTCACCAACTCCAGGGCGGCTGCGGCCCAGGTGCAACGGCGCTGGGTTGGCGAAGCTGTTACACCGCGAACGTCGGTGCGGTGTAGGTCGCGTCCTCGGTCACCTGGAGCACTGCCGCCGCACCACGATGCCGTGCGCCGACGCCGAAGCTGCGCTGGCAGTAGCTGTTGATGAGCGGGTACTGCTCAGCACCGGGGATCTCGCGGAAACCCTGGTATGCGGCGTTCGGGTGCTGGCGGATGGCGATGGGGTTGCCCTCGCTGTTCGGGCCACCGGTCGCTGCCGCGATCACGTACCCCGCAGGGATCAGCTCGCTCTTGATGACGAAGGCCTCGCCGTAGCTGTCGAACACTGGGAGGCCGTTGAAGTCGCTGGGTGCCTGGCGGCCGACGATGGTTTCGTCGGTGAGGTAAGCCGGGGCGCTGGCGCTGAGTACGAAGTCGTACTTGGCGGTCGGCCCGACTGCGTTCGCGTCAGCCGCGACCTCATCCGCCGTCGCTTCGCGGGACGGCAGTCCCCGGCGCCAAGTTGAGATGAGGTCGGCCTCGCGCTCGTTGCACAGCAGCACCAGCTGCGCGCCGGCCACCGGACCGTAACCCTTGGAGGTGACAGCCTTGAGTGCTGCCTCCACGCCTGCGCTGTCGAGTACGTCGGTGCCGGTGGTCAGGTAGTGACTCGTGGTTTCGGGGAACGTACGGCCCATGTAGGGCGGCGGGGTCACGCCGTCCGTGCCGGTGTAGAGACCGTTTGGCCGTCGAAAACCTCTCGCTCCGCTCTCGCCGCGCTGGCAGTCTGCCACCGCCCCGCACCCCATCGCCACGCTAAGCGCCTGAACCCTCGCGCTCACCTTCCTCGCCGTAGACGCCCGTCAACTTGGCGAGCGATGGAGGCAGGCGGCATTCAGTGGCTACCCCGTATGCCGTCGTGCGTTCGGGTAGCCGGAATCGTTTTTGACCGTTTTGAACGTATACGGCTACCGAGACCAAACCATTCGAGCAGCGGCAGGCACGCCGCCGACAGACAGCAAGCCCAGCATCATGTCCAAGACTTCAACCTCAGAACGGACGGCGGCGCTACGCCGCGCCCTGGCCGACACCCCACAGCGCCCAACCGAGACGCCGCGTGGACCGCTGCGCGTGATCGGGTACGTCCGCGTGTCCACTGCCACGCAGGGTCAGAACGGCTACGGCCTGCGCGCCCAACAGGAAGCGCTCGCCGCGTACTGCGAGGCCCACGGCAACGAGCTACTGACTGTGACCAGCGACGTTGTCAGCGGTACCAAGGCGAGCATGATGCATGGGCGCGCCGTCGCGATCACCGCCCTGGAGGCTGGACTAGCGGACGTGCTGCTGGTGCGAGCGCTTGACCGAGCCACGCGAGACGAGCTCGACGCCGCAGAGTTGTACAAGCGTGCCGAGCAGCGCGGTTGGCGCCTGATGGACTGCGAAGGTGCCGACAGCGGCGAACCGAGCCAACGGTTCACGGCTGACATTCGCCTCGCCGTGGCTGCTGAGGAACGTCGGCGGATCAGCGACCGCACGAAAGAGGGCCTGACGAGGGCGAAGCGCGAGGGTAAGAAGCTTGGCCGGCCAAGTCGCATTCACCCGCTCGTCGTGGAGGAAATCGTGGTGATGCGTCGGGATGAAGGGCTAGGGACGAAAGCGATTGCCGCGCAACTAGATTCAATCGGTGTACCGACGCCTGGAGGCGGTGCGAAGTGGGCGTATGCGACCGTTCGCCGCGTGCTCGACCGTGAGGGGGTGGCGTAGCGATGGCATACATTCGCACGTACGAGACGGCCCAGCGACGAAAAGGCAAGGCACTCAAGCGATATGAAGTCGTGTGGACTGAGCCGGTGCGGGATGAGATGGGACTGCCGGTACCGCTGAACCCTGAGCGCCCGAACGGACGGAAGAAGCAGCGTAGCCGCCAAGAGTCCTTCGCCACCCGTGAGGCTGCTGAGATTCGCCGCGACGAGCTCAACGCCGCCCGTCGAACCGCCCAAGGGACGACGCCGCTGGCCGATGCGAAGATCGCCGGTGAGCAGCCGTTCGGCTACTACTGCCAAGGCTCGCTCGATGCGCAGGCGTTGAAGGTGGCGCGTGGCCGGCTGAAGCAACGGACGCTGGACGACTACGAGCGGCTGCTGAGGTTCAACGTGCTGCCGACGTTCGGCCACCGGGCCATCGCGTCCATCACGCCCCGCGACGTTCAAGAGTTCCTGGCCGTACTGGTCACTCGACCCGCACGGCAGAACGGCGGTAAGCCGCTCACCTCAGCCAGCGTCAAGCACGTGTGGAGCGTGCTGCGCCGAGTGATGAAGTACGCGACCCAGCACGACGCCCTGGCGAGCAATCCATGCGACCGCGTGGACTTCGACACCGCCCGATCCCACGCCGAGCGCAGCGAGTTCGAGCACCCCCGCTGGCCTCGCGGCAAATCGCCGCGCTGTCGGGCGCTATCGGCGGCGAGGTGGATGGATTGCCCGCGTATCCGATCTATGCGCTGATGGTGGAGTTCCTGGCGTACAGCGGCCTACGTGCTGCCGAGAACGCGGGACTGGAGGTGCGTGACCTCGTGTTCACGACCCGCCCCAATGGTGAGACCCGATGCACAGTGCGCGTCGAGCGAACCAAGGCCCGACGCAACGGCGAGTGGGTCACCGGCACGCCGAAGTCCAAGAAGTCCCGGCGCACCGTGCCACTCCCGCCCTGGCTAGCGGCGAAGCTGGCGACGTACCTGAATGAGGTCCACCCTCACGCCCACAACCCGACCGCGCCGCTGTGGCCGAGCCGACAGAATGGCGGTGGCTACAGGCCCAAGGGGGAGCGGTACGCGGTGCCGCACGACTGGACGCAGCCGTTGGCGATGGGGACGTTCTACGACACCATCATGAAGCCTGCGTTGGAGGCAATCGGCCTGCCGGTGTCCACGCCAGCCACAGCCGACGCCCCGGCGACTCGCGGCGTGCGAGTGCATGACCTGCGGCATACGTTCGCCTGTATGCAGCTGATGTCAGGGGTCCACTTCATGCAGGTGTCAAAGTGGTTGGGGCACAGCACTTTTACCCTCACGCTCGACACCTACGGGGACTGGATTCCAGAAGAGGACGGCGGCGCACTGAACGAGCTGCCAGAACCGACGCCTGCCAGGGCGGTCGGGGCGGTGACCCAGATGTTCGGGTAGGTTGCGGAACTACTCCATGAGGCGAAAATAATCGCGAACTGCGAGCTGGAGACGGACTACTTCGTCTTCAGCAAGCGGTGAGCAGTGGGCTATGGGGAGTCGGAGGGTGTTCAGTGTACCCATTACTCGCTCTACGGCCTTGACGTTAGAGTAGGTCTGGGCAAATATCCCCCAGTTCGCTTTGATTATCTCGCTGAGCTCGCCGAAATTGGAATAGGCTAAGAGGTCACTCGATCGCGGTGTTATTCCAGACTCGCGCTCAGTTTTCTTCCGCTTCTCGCAATCCTTTTTTATCTGACCGGGAATGTATTCCGTTGTCCACCAGTCCTCAGATTCGGAAGATAGTATTTCAGTGATGTGTTGCCGGATGGTGTTCTCAAGCGAGTAGAATACTTCGTAGTGCTTCCCCATCTGGGCAGCCTCGGCGCGTAGGTGGGTTTGGATCTGCGGGTAGTAGTCCTCGTCCGTCATCGTCGGCTGGGCTTCTTGGACGGCGCCGAGGTCGGTTCCTAACTGGCGCTCAACTCGGCCTAAGTCATGGATGAGAAGTTGATTTGTTGCAAAGAACTGCTTGAGTCTATCTTTTGTCATATCAAAGCGCCCCTACAGAAGATGCTCTTTGAGGCTCTTGAAGATTGCGTTAAATACGGCGACATCGGTTGTGGCTGGAAGGTTCAAATTGATCGTGTAGGAGAGCTTGATGTCGGGCGACTCTGTAATGGTTGGGATTTCAGTGCCGTCAGTGGATGAGGCGCGTTCTGTGTCTGCGTACTCTAGTTGGTCCGGATGGGGGTCTTCAGTATCGAAATCTGCGTATGCGCGCAGTGCCTTGAAGGATCCGACGGCCGCCCGAACATTGCTATTCGACTTCTCCCATCCCGTGGCTTGGAGGATGGTGTCCTTCAATTGATCATCGCTCAGGTCGTGGACGTACTCGTGAGATTCGTATAGTGCTGCGTACCCCTTACGCATTGCTTCAGCGGCGGCTTTCCCAGCGGTGATTGAGCTGCGAAATCGCCGGTACAGGTCGGTTGGTGACCCATCGGAGTTTAGAAATCCTGTTCGCTTGAGGAATGGAATCACGGGACGCGCGCCACCGCCGGTGAGTCCGATCTTTGTCTCAAGAAAGTCTTGAGTGAAGCGCGGCGGCGTGCTCGCCTCCTTGATCCGATCCAGCGCCTTCGTGATATTCCCGTACGCAGCCATGTAAGGGATCTTGTTATCTGATGCCACGAGTGCCTCGCTTGTTGCAGGTGAGAGTCCGGTTGCAAGTATTCCACGCCCCACCGACAAAACCGGCGCTTACGGCGCGCGGTCACCGGGGTAGGACCGGGGTGAAGTCCTAGAAACGCCGCAAGCCGCAACGTGAAAAGGCTGCGACCTGCTGTGATGCGGTGCCCCCAGTCGGATTCGAACCGACACTGTGCGGATTTTAAGTCCGCTGCCTCTGCCAGTTGGGCTATAGGGGCCGTGGGATAAGCATGCCAGGTCCACTGCGCTCACTCATCGCGTGGTGTGACCAAGGGGAGGAAGACTTCGTCGACGATCGCTTCCAGAGTGCGGTCCGGCACGGCGTGCAGGGACATCATCACCTCGTGGCGGTAGAGGTTGTACGGCACGGCGCGGACGAGTGGAGTGAGTCGGTCGGGGTCGGCTTCGCCGCGGGCGACAGCGCGGTCCAGGATGACGTCGATCGAGAGGCGGTGCCGACCGAGGAGGAACTCGCGCACATCGCTCGGGCTGCGCCCGGTCTCCTCGTAATACTCACCGAGGCTGGCGCTGAGCAGGACTAAGAAGTCGGAGCGTTTGTCGTTGGATCGACGCAGTGCGGCGAGGAGATCACCGCGCAGGCTGCCGGTGTCCGGGCTCGACGTGTCCTGTCTGTCGCCGTGAAACTCGACGGCGGCTTGAAGCAGTTCGGCGCGCGTCGGCCACCGGCGGTACAGCACGGGACGACTGGTGCCTGCACGGTCGGCGACGGCCTCGAACGTCAGCCCGGAATAGCCCCGCTCGGCCAACTGCGCCCACGCGGCGTCGAGGATGGCGGCTTCCAGTTCCGCGCCCCGCCGTCGCGTCGGACGATTCTCGTTAAGATCCACTTGCGCATCTTAACGCACAGGCCTATCTTTGATCTCGCAATAAGATACACATCTGAATCTAAGGGGATGTGATGGCCAACGAATCCGTCGCGCCGATTCCACCTGAAGCGAAACGCGTGGCCGTCGCCGTCGTCGCGGGACTGATCGCACCGATCCTCGACACCACGATCGTCACGATCGCGTTCGACCGGCTGACCACGGACCTGGGCACGACGGTCGACCTGGTGCAGTGGGTCGCCACGGCCTACCTTCTCGCTCTGGCGGTGGGCGTCCCGCTCGCAGGTTGGGCGGCGTACCGCTTCGGCTCCCGCCGCGCGTGGCGGACCGGCCTGCTGCTGTTCCTGATCGGCTCTGTGCTGTGTGCGCTGTCGTGGAATGTGGAGGCGCTCATCGTTTTTCGCGCGGTGCAGGGAGTGGGCGCAGGCCTGCTGTTCCCGCTGATGACGTCGGTGCTCGTCGCCGCGAGCGGCGGCCAGGCCCTGGGACGACTGGTCGCGATGGTGAGTCTGCCGACCGCCCTCGGGCCGATCCTGGGACCGGTGATCGGCGGCGTCATCCTCCACTGGCTGGACTGGCAGTGGATGTTCGTCGTCAACGTGCCCATCTGCCTCATCGCACTGGCGCTGGCGGGACGCATCCCCGACGACCGCGACGCGGCGGGAAGCGTCCGCACCCGCCTCGACGTGATCGGCCTGGCGCTCCTGGCCCCGGGACTGGTCTGCGTCCTCCTCGGGCTCTCCAACTCGCACAACGGCATCGTCCGCACCGACGTCCTGATCCCGGTGATCGTCGGACTCGTCCTGCTCACGGCGTTCGCGCTCCGATCTCTCCGCGCTGCGCACGCCACTCTCGTCGACGTGCGCGTCCTCGCGAAGAAGCCGGTGTCGGCGTCGTCGATCGCCCTGTTCTTCTTCAGCGTCGCCAACTTCGGGGCGATGCTGCTCCTACCGCTGTACCTCCAGCAGGAACGCGGCGAGACAGTGCTCGCCGCGGCCCTCATCCTGATCCCGCAGGGCGTCGGCGCGCTGCTGTCACGGTCGATCGCCGGTGTCCTCACCGACCGGTTCGGCGCTCGCTGGGTCGGTGTCAGCGGGTTCGCGATCGTGGCGATCGCGACGGTGCCGTTCGCGATGTCGGACCAGTCGACGAACCTGGTGTCGTTGATGGCGGTGCTGCTGGTCCGCGGGCTGGGACTCGGCACGCTGCTCAGCCCGCTGATGGCGTCCGGGTTCTACGGCGTCTCCGCCGTTGAGCGCCACGACGTCAGCATCGTGACCAGGACGTTCCAGCAAGTCGGCGGCTCGTTCGGGACGGCGGTCGTCGCCGTGGTGTTGACCGCCGGAGCGACCTCCGGCGTCGGCTTCCGTGACGCGTTCTGGTGGTCGACGGCGCTGGCGGCCGTGGGCGCGCTCCTGGCACTGCTGCTGCCGAACCGGCCCGCGCCCGCGTCAGCGAGCGGCCCGCAGACACGAGTCGTCGTCCATTCACACGAATGACGCCGGGGTAACAGGTCCGGCACCGCCTCCGACCTCCGAGTGTCGGGACCACAGCACCTCAGGAGGCATCATGAATCGTCGAACCATCGCTGCAGCGCTGCTCGCCGGCGGCGTTCTCGCCAGTCTGAGCACCGCCTGTTCGGCGACCGACTCGGCGGTCTCGGCGCCCTCATCGAGTACCGGGGCACAGCCGACCGCACCGCACTCGACGTCCGACACGTCCGCGCAGCGTCCGGCGAGATCGGTACCCGAGACAGCAGTGCCACCCGCCGACGAGCCGACCACGACTCAGGTCCAGCAGCCGGCGGCCACGCAGACACCGCAGGCGACGACACCGGCACCGGAGGTCACGACACAGCCGACCGTCGTCCCGTGCGATTCGGCGTCAGCAGGCTCCTTCGCATCGATCGCCGCGAACTCGTCGATCGCCTACCAGTTGGTCACGCCGGTCGTCTTCGACAGCGTCCAATGCTCGGGGACTTCGGCGCGCGCCCGCACTCAGCCCGACGGAGTGCACCAGCCGACCGGCGTCCTGTTCCGGTACTCACCGGGGACGGACGGCGGTCAGTGGATCGCCGTCGCCGTCGGCAGCGCCATCGACTGCGTTGATTATGGTTCCACCCCGGCCGATGCTGCGAACCTCGAGGGCTGTCGTTAGCGTCGTGCCCCCGTCCGGGGAACAGGACCGCCGCCGTCGGTGTTGAACTCCGCAGAACACCCAACACTGGAGGCACCCACCATGCAGGTCGAGATCTGGACCGACGTCAACTGTCCCTTCTGCTACATCGGCAAGAAGCGGTTCTCCGACGCCCTGGCGACGTTCGACCACGCCGATCAGGTGAACGTGGTCCATCGTTCCTTCGAGCTGGACCCGACGGCGCCCACGGGCACCTCGGGCAATGTGATCGACCATCTGGCGCGCAAGTACGGGCGGACCCCCGAAGAGGCCGAGGCCGGCGAACGACAGTTGGGCGCGTCGGCGAACGAGGCGGGCCTGGAATATGTGGTGACCGGGCGCGACGTCGGCAACTCGTTCGACATGCATCGACTGCTGCACTGGGCCAAGGAGCTCGGACGACAAGAAGAACTGCTCGACGCCCTGTACCTGGCCAACTTCGCCGACGCGGCACCGCTGTTCGGCGACGCCGAGCGGCTGGTCCAGGTGGCGGTGGACGCGGGATTCGAGGAGGCCGCGGTGCGCGAGGTGCTCGATGATCCGATCCGCTATGCCGAGGATGTCCGGCAGGACGAGCGACAGGCGCAGGAGTTCGGCGTCAACGGCGTCCCGTTCTACGTGTTCGACCGCAAGTACGCCGTGTCCGGCGCACAGCCCAGCGAGCTGTTCAGCCAGGTGCTCGACAAGGCGTGGACGGAGGCCCAGCCGCAGCCGCTGGTGGTCGCCGACGGTGAGGCGTGCGGACCGGACGGGTGCGCCGTTCCGCAGAACTGACGACGCGAACGTCTGTGGGATCTGCGCCCTCCAGGGGCGCAGATCCCACAGACGTTTGGGTGGCTCAGTTCCGCAGCGTTGCGCGCGCCAGCAGCACCGCGGGCACGGCGCCGATCAACAGCAGGGCGAGGCCGTAGGGACTGGCCGCGGTGAAGTCGAGGACCTCACCGTCGGTCGTCGCCCACAGGGCCGTCGCGAGCGTGTGCTCGCCGGTCGGTTTCATCAACAGCGTCGTCGTCAGTTCCTTGCCCGCATCGAGCCCGACGAGCAGCGCGCCGGTGCCGATCGCCGGGAGTGAGAGCGGCAGCGTGATCCGCGAGAACGTCTGCACCGGTCCCTTCCCGAGGGCGCGGGACATCTCGTCGAACTGGACCGACGCCTGGCCGATGCCGACCTGTTGCGCGCCGACGGCGAGCGGCAGAAACATCACCACGTACCCGATCACCAGCAACGACGGTGTCTGGTACAGCGGATACAGCCAGCGGACGGACAGATAGACCAGCGAGAGCGCCATGATCACGCCGGGCAGCGCATGCGCGAGCCAGGTGGAGCGCTCGACGAACGTCGAGACCGGCCCCGGGTACCGGACGGCGAGCAGGGAGACCGGCAGCGCGCATGCGGTCGCGATCACTGCGGCGGCCGTCGCCCACTGGGCGGTGTTGCCGAGCGCCTGCCACAGTGCGTCCCAGTCGACGTCGCCGCCGGAGCCGGTGAGGTGGTCGACGATGCCCGACGCCGTCACCCACAGCGGGATCGCGAGTGCCGCGACGACCACCGCGGCGCACAGCGCCAACCACAGCGGAGTGCTTGCGCCGAGCCGCCATTTCATGGGCGGTCGCGGCGTGCCGCCGCCGGTGCGGACCGGAGTCACCCGGCCGCGGAGCAGGCGGTCCGCACCCAACAGCAGTAGGGCGCCGAGCGCGAGGACCACGGCCAGCGCTCGCGCCGACTCCGGCATGCCGAGCAGGTTGGCGCGCTGCACGATCGCGGTGGTGAGCGTCTCGTAGTTCAGCATCTGCACGGCGCCGTACTCGGCGAGCAGGTGCAGACTGATGATCAGGGTGCCCGTCGCGATCGCCGTCCGCAGCTGCGGCAGCGTGATCCGGCAGAAGGCGTGCACCGGTCCGTGTCCCAGGGCGCGGGCCGCCTCCTCCTGCGCGGGATCCAGACGACGCAGCGCGGTGAGGGTCGGCAGAAAGACATAGGGGAACAGCGTGAGGGTGAGGATCGCAGCGGATCCGCCCAGCCCGAAGATCAGCTGGGACTCGGGGAAGTAGCGGTAGCTGAACGCAACCCACGCGTACGACCCGACGAACGTCGGAACACCCAGCGGCAGGGTGAGCAGCACCGTCCACACCCGGGGGAACGGGAGGGTGGTCCGGGCGATCAGCGTCGCGGCGCCGACACCGAGAATCACCGTCCCGAGGGTGACGATGACGACGAGCTTGAGGGTGTTGCCGATGAGCGGCAGCGTGGTGGGACTGCTGAGCTCGTCGCGCAACAGGGAGAAGCTGAACCCGGCGCGCAGCAGCAGATACGCGGCAGGGGAGAGCGCCGCGACGGCGATCAGGACACCCGGGACGACCAGCGTCAGCGGCAGTCGACGACCGGGGCGGGCGCGTCGGGCGTCGTCGGGAAGCGCGGTGTGGACAGCCGACGGCTCCGGCTCGAGCGCCGCGAGGGCGGTCGAGCCGGAACCGTCGAACTGATCACTCGGCGACATGGGCGCTTAGACGATTCCCGCCTGCTTCAGCACCTCGTTGGCCTCGTCGACGTTCTGCAGCGACGCTTGGTCGAACTGCGGGAACGTCAGCGAATCGAGCGCGGGCAGACCGTACTCGCTCGTCACTCCGGCCACCAGCGGGAACTGCGGAGTGGCGGAGGCGACGACCTTCTGGCCGCCGTCGGCGGAACTGAGCCACTTGACGAACTCGGCGGCCTGCTCCTGCTTGCTGCTGGACTTCAGCACCCCGGCGCCGGAGGCGAGCATCAGCGCACCGGCGTCGTCGCTGTTCACGTAGTGCACGCGCGAGGTGAGCTTGTCCTGTCCGCCCTTGTCCTTCGCGAGGATGTACCAGTAGTAGTGGTTCGAGAGCCCGAACTCGTGCTGACCGGCTTCGACGCTGTCACGCACCTTGCCGTTCTTCTGCTCGTTGACGCCGTTCTCCTTGATGCCCTTGAGCCATTCGAGCGTCCGGTCCTTGCCGATCGTGTTGATCAGGTACGCGGTGGTCGACTTGAACGCGCCCGACGGGGCGTAGGCGAACCGGCCCTTCCACTCGGGCTTGGTGAGGTCGAGGACCGACTGCGGAAGCTTGTCCTCGGTGATCTTCTCCGGGTTGAAGAACATCACGCGTGAGCGCGCCGCGATCGGCAGCCAGTTGCCGGTGGACGGGACGAAGCGCTGGTCCGGCGCGGCGAGCACGTCCTTCGCGACGGGCGCGAGGAGACCCTTGCTGTCCAGCGATCCCATGGGGCCGGGCTCCTCGGTGATGATGACGTCGGCCTTCGACCGGTCGCCCTCCTCGATGATCTGCCCGGTCATCTCGGCGTCCTTGCCTGCGCGCACCTCCACCTTGACGCCGGTGGCCTCCTCGTAACCGGAGGCGAGGGCCTTCGCGAAGTCCTCGTGCTGACCCGAGTACAGGGTCAACGTGGTGTCGTCGGGGTCGTCCGACGACGAGCAGCCCGCGGCGAGGCCGATCGTGGCGATCGCGGCGGTGGCACAAGCCAGCAGTCGGACGCTGCGCTTGCGTTTCCACTGAGGCGACATAGGTGTTCTCGATTCTTTCGGCGTTCAACGTCGCGGGGGTGACGTGGTCGGTGCCACAGTCTTGCGACTAGGTAAGGATAGTCTCACCTTGTGGCCGCCGGAACAATGGGGTGTTTGCGCGGAAAAGTCCGTCACCGGCCGGTGACAGTGCGCACCAGGACGGAGGCGTCGAGGGCGGGGAGGTCGGTCCCGGCCACGCGTAGGCGGAGCGGCGTGCCGTCGTCGAGCCGTAACTGGACCAGGCCGTCGTGGCCGAAGAACCGGGTCGCGAACACCGTTGCGGGAACTCCGGTCTCGGCGATCTCGAGTTGTTCGGGCCGCAGCACCAGGGTGCCGTCGTGCACCGACGCGGCGGGGACGCGCAGCGAGCCGAGCGGGGAGTCCACCACCAGCATGCCGTCGTGGCCGGCGTCGTCGTCGAGCAGAACGCTGCACGGGACCTGCACCGAGTCGCCGAGGAACGCGGCGGCCTCCGGATCGGCGGGATGGTCGTACACCTGCTGCGGCGTGCCGGATTGGACCACGAGTCCGTCGCGCATCAGCGCCACGTGATCGGCGAGGGACAGGGCCTCGTTCTGGTCGTGCGTCACCAGCACGGCGGTGGTCTCGATGGAGCGGAGGAGGTCGCGCACTTCCTCGCGCAACTCCACCCGGAGGGCGGCGTCGAGCGCGGAGAACGGCTCGTCGAGCAGGACCACCGACGGTGCAGGCGCCAGCGCGCGGGCGAGCGCGACGCGCTGCTGCTGGCCGCCGGACAACTGCGCCGGGCGGCGGTCGCCGTACCCGGGCAGCCCCACCAGGCGGAGCATCGCCTCGACCCGCTCGGTGCGACTGCGCCGCTCGGCCGCCGACCAGGCGTTTCCGGGCAGTCCGTACGCGATGTTCGCGGCGACGCTCAGGTGCGGGAACAGCGCGCCCTCCTGGGCGACGATGCCCACGCTGCGCTTCTCCGGCTTCACGAAGACGCCCGGGCTGGCCACCACTCGCTCGCCGAGCCGCACTTCGCCGGCGTCGGGGCGGTCGAAGCCCGCGAGGATGCGCAACAGCGTGGTCTTACCGCATCCGGAGGCGCCGAGGATCGCGGTGAGACCGCCGTCGACGACGTCGAGGTCGATGCCTCGGAGTGCCTGCACCGGCTCTGGGCGGGACGGGAACGTCCGCGTGACGCCGCGAATCTGGAACATCGACTCAGGTTACTCAGCGGTGGACGCCGGGGGTCCGGGTGCCGTCGGTTCGCTACGGCGCCACATCGGTGTACTCGGCGAAACCGTACTGGTCGTGCGGGCCGATGACCGCGAACTCGAACAGCCCCTGGCCGGTCTCGGAACTGCCGTCGACGTCGGTGAGCTCGAAGGTCGCGAGATAGTCGGCCGGACAGAACAGCTTCATCGTCGCATCGAGTTCGGAGACCTTGTGACGCAGCGCCTCCACCTTCTCCGCGCCCTGCCACATGCCGTGGCGCCAGTCCTGCTCGAGGCCGTACCCGGTGCCGAAGCCGATGAAGTTGGCCAGCTGCGGAGCGCATTCGACGGTGACCGTGTGGCCGTTCGGCTTCACGAAGCGGAGGGTGGCCGACGCAGGCTCCCGGCCGCCGGGGACGAACCGGATGTCGTGCTCCACGCGGCCGAGCCATTCGGGCTCGCGTTCGGGGTTGTTCCAGATGCGGCGCGCGTCGCCCATGATCCGTTCACCGGTGCGCAGTTCCTGCACCAGGACACTGATCGCGTACTCGTCAAAGCGCATCACCGCATAGATCCAGAAGAACGACGTCGCATCGGTGTTCGCGGCGCGTCGACCGGGCGGCTCGGCCTCGCCGACCGGACGCACACCCCACGACCGGTCGCGATTGCCGCGCCAGGTCTGAGGTTCCACCTCGAACTCCCGGCCGTCGACCGTCAGCGATCCGGTCCACCGGCCGGTCTGGACAAAGCGCATGGTGTCGAAGGTGACGCGTTCCAATTGGCGCTGAAAGTGGCGCGGCTCCAGCGCGGCGGGTCCGTCGGCGTCGAAGACGAGGTCGAACGAGACGTCGCCGTGACCGGGTGCGAGTCGCACGCGCAGCTGCGCCAGCCCGTCGAGGACTTCGACGAGGAACGGCCCCACCTGGAGGTCGTTGCGGTTGGCGCCCAGCGCTGTGGAGCCGCGGACGACGATGTGCTCGTCGTGATGCCGCACCACCGCGAAGCAGTCGACCACCCCGAGGTTCGGGTAGACGCCGAGTCCGACGATCAGCCACGGATCGTCGGGACTGCCGTGGTGGCAGTTGAAGTAGTAGCGGTCGTAGAAGTTGCGGTCGGACGTGCCGACGTGCCGGATCACCTCCGCGACCTGGTGGATCGGGTAGTCGTCCATCTCCGAGAGTGTCATGAGATCTGTCCCCAGTAGGTGCCTGCGAGCATGGCGTCGAGTGTGGCGCGGTGCATGATCAGTTCGTCGGGATCGGCGGGTTCCTGCGCGTGCCCGAAGTGGATGGCGCGGCACTGGATGCGGAACATCACCACCGCGTGGATCAGCGCCGCGTAGGCGGTGTAGAAGTCCAGGTGCTGCGGTTGGTGTCCGGTCTGCCGCAGGTACTCCGCGGCGACGTCCTCGCGGCGCAGGAAGTCGGGGAGCCCGTCCATGCCCGCCATGGTGGCGAGGTCTTGGAAGAAGCGGTGCAGGAAGATCATCCAGGCGACGTCGAGTTCGCGCGGGCCGATCGCCGCCATCTCCCAGTCCAGCACGGCGACGGGCGCGAAGTCGCGGTACATGATGTTGCCGATGCGGGCGTCGCCCCAGGTCAGGACGTTCTCGTCGGTCTCGGGGAGGTTGGCTTCGATCCACGTGAACGCGCGGTCGATCAACGGCGAACCGGCCCGGTCGCGGGCCGCCCAGTCGTAGAATCCGCGGAGGCGTCGGACGTGCGCGCGCAGCGGGCTGTCGTCGCCGGTGGGACGGGCGACGAAGACGTCGGGGATCGGGACCGAGTGCACGCGGGCGAGGACGCTCACCGAGCCGCGCATCAATGCCGTGCGCTGCTCGTCGGTCGCCTCGCTGACCCACGAGCCGAAGTTGTAGGGCATCACGTCGGGCGGGACCTCGCCGTCGACCCGGTCCATCACGAAGAACGGTGCGCCGAGGGCGGCGTCGCTCGGTTCGGACCACCACAGGCGGGGAAGCGGGACGTCGGAGTGTGCGCGGACGTGCTCGATGATCCGGTACTGGCCGTCGAGGTCGTAGTGGGGAAACACCGGATCGCTGTCGGCCTGGGGCGCCACGCGGACCACAAGTCGACGGTCCTCGCCGCCCCACGTCGCTTCCGCGAGGAGCGTCTCGCTGGACATTCCGTTCGACTCCGGGATCGTCACGTCGGTGATCTCGGCGTCGGGTCCGGCCTGGGATTTGAGCCACCGATCGAGTCGTTCCCGCAGCCACTGCGGGTCGCGGCGCGATTCGCTCGGCCGGGCCACCTGTGCGCTGTCGTCGTCTATCGCCGCCATGAGTGCATTGAAACACGTTCTACTCGAGATGAGGGGTGAATCACTCACGGTGGCACGGGACTGTCGATGATGGGATATCGCTGTTAACTTAACGTCGGTAAGTGACGACGTCTGCGAAGGACTCCCATGATGATCACCCGACTGGCCGAGCGCGTCGTCGCCGCGCCGAAACTCGTGCTCGGCCTGGCCGTCGTCCTGCTGGCGTTGTGCGGCGCCTACGGTCTCGGCGCCGCGGACAAGATGCTGGCCGGCGGTTTCGAGGACCCGCACGCGGAGTCGTCGCACGCGCGTGACGTCCTGGAACAGCAGTTCCATCGCGGCGGGCCGACCCTCGTCGTCAAACTCGACGGCGCTCCCGGCACTGATCTCTCGACCAGTCCCGAGGCCGAGGCGCTCGGTACCAGAATCGTCGGGCAGCTCGAAGCCACCGGTCACATCGAGGCGCCGATCCTCTCGGTCTGGGCCGACCCCGGACTCGCAGGCGAACTGCTCAGCACCGACAAGTCGTCGACCCTGATCATCGCGGGTGTGGCGGGCGGCGACGAACTCGCGCCGGGCCGGGCCGCCGACCTCGCTGAGCGACTCACCGGGACCGTCGACGGCTTCGAGGTCTCCGTCGGCGGACAGGCGCTCATGTTCGAGCAGGTCAACGAGCAGACGTCGAAGGACCTCCTGGTGGCCGAGGCCATCGCCATTCCCATCAGCTTTCTGCTGTTGATCGTGGTGTTCGGCGGACTCGTCGCGGCGTCGTTGCCGATCATCGTCGGTGTTGCGGCGATCGTCGGCACCCTCGCATTCCTTCGGGTGATCGCGGGAGTCGCGGACGTCTCGATCTTCGCGCTCAACCTGACCACCGCCATGGGTCTGGCTCTGGCCATCGATTACACGCTGCTCATCGTCACGCGCTATCGCGAAGAGGTGGATCGCGGACTCGACCGGCGCGCCGCCATCATTCGCACCATGGACACAGCCGGCCGAACGGTCCTGTTCTCCGGAATCACCGTCGGCTTGTCGCTCGCCGCGCTGGCGATCTTCCCGATGTACTTCCTCCGTTCGTTCGCGTACGCCGGGGTCGGGGTCGTCGTGGTGGCCGTCGCCGCGGCGCTGATCATAACCCCGGCGCTGCTGATGGTGCTCGGCGACCGCGTCGACGCCCTCAATGTGCGCGCCTGGCTCCGCCGTCGGCTGGGGCGAGAAGAACCTGAGGTCAAACCCGTCGAACAGACCGGTTGGTACCGGACGGCGACGGCGGTGCTGAAACGCGCGATCCCCGTCGCGATCGTGGTCCCCGCGATCCTGCTGATCCTCGGCGCACCATTTCTCGGCATCAAGTTCGGCTTCCCCGACACCCGGGTGCTGCCCGCGTCCGCGACGTCGCACGCCGTGCAAGCCGAGATCGACGACGAGTTCGCGCAAGACTCGGGCGGTACCGCCACGGCTGTCGTGGAGGGCGCGGTGTCCGACGACGCGCTCGGCGCCTATGCCGCGCGGCTGTCGCAGGTCGACGGTGTGGGTGCCGTGACCAGCCCGGTCGGCGTCTTCGTTCACGGTCGACAGGTGGCGCCCGGCAACCCCGCGGACCGGTCCGGGGATCTGGGTGTGGTCACCGTATCGAGCACCGAGGATCCGCTGAGCGACGCCGGGCAGGAGCAGATCGACGCCCTGCGCGCGGTCGCCGCTCCCGCGGATGCGGACGTCGACTTCACCGGCATGGCGGCGATGAACTCCGACGTCGTCGCATCGCTGTTCACCTATCTGCCGTGGGTCCTCGTGGTGATCGCCGTGCTGACCTATCTGCTGCTGTTCCTGTTCAGCGGCAGCGTGCTGCTTCCGCTGAAGGCGCTGGTCCTCAACGTGCTCTCGCTGTCGGCGACGTTCGGGGCCATGGTGTGGATCTTCCAGGACGGGCACCTCGGGGCGTTCGGCACCACGCCGACCGGCTACCTGGTCGCGACGATGCCCGTGCTGATGTTCTGCATCGCCTTCGGACTGTCGATGGACTACGAGGTCTTCCTCCTCGGACGGATCCGCGAGGAGTGGTTGAAGTCCGACCGCACACGCGCGGCCAACGACCACGCCGTCGCGGTCGGACTCGCGCGCACCGGCCGGGTCGTCACCGCCGCCGCACTCCTGATGAGCATCGTCTTCGCGGGCATCGCGGCGTCGGAGGTGTCATTCATGCGGATGTTCGGAGTGGGGCTGGCGATCGCGGTCCTGATGGACGCGTCGTTCATCCGAATGCTTCTGGTTCCGGCATTCATGCGGTTGATGGGAGTGGGAAACTGGTGGGCACCGGCCCCGCTGAGAAGACTGCACGAGCGGATCGGATTCACAGAGGAGTGATCAGCGAACATGAGTCAGGGTGTCGCGACGCAGGGGAGCGGTGACGGGACAGTGCGACCGCGGTCGCCACGCGGATCCGGGGAGCAGCTCGCCGAGGAGATCATCGCGGCCACCACTGACCTGCTGATCGAGGCCGGGACCGAGGACCAGGTGTCGATTCGCGCCGTCGCGCGACGGGTGGGCGTCACGTCGCCGTCGATCTATCTGCATTTCGAGGACAAGGAAGCGCTGCTCGACGCCGTCTGCGCACGCTTCTTCGAGCAGTTCGATCAGGTGATGATGGAGGCGTCGGCGGGGATCGACGACCCCTTCGACCGCGGCCTCGCGCAGGGCATGGCCTACGTGCGCTTCGCGATCGACAGCGCGGTGATGTATCGGATCACCTTCGCTCGCATCACCCCACCCGGTGAACCGACGCTGACCGACGAGGTGCTGCTGTCGTCGGCGTTCGTCCATTTCTCGGACACCGTCGAGGCGCTGATGGCCGAGGGCGCCATCCCGCGCGGCGACGTCGTCCAGACTGTCCTGCAACTGTGGTCGACGGCGCACGGTCTCGCGTCCCTGATGATCGCCAAACCGGGACTGCCGTGGGGCGACGATCTGGCACTCGCCGAGTCCACTTTGCGAGCGGTGTGCAGAGGTCTGAGTCCGGAATAGGTAGTGTGGGAACTGAACGGCGATGACGAGCGTTATCTACGTGAGTAGGCCAAGAAAGACTGACCCACATCTTTGCTGAAGGAGCAGTGGTGCGAGAAAGTTCCAACCCGATCATGCGTGGCGTGGTCCGTGACAACAAGAAGGAGAACGGCGGTTACGCCTCCTTCAGTCAGGGCTTCGCCGGCGCCGGACAGGCGTCGATGGCTGCGACCCAGCAGCAGTACACCGACCAGTACACGCAGGGATACACCCCGCAGACTGGCACCCGACCACTGACGATCGACGACGTCGTCACCAAGACTGCGATGACCCTCGGCGTCCTCGTCGTGTTCGCGGCAGGCGCATACTTTGCGATCAGCCAGAACGAGTCGCTCGCGATGCCACTGTGGCTCGTCGGCATGCTCGGCGGCCTCGGACTGGTTCTGGTCGCGACCTTCGGTCGCAAGCAGGACAACCCCGGCATCGTCCTGGCGTACGCCGCTTTCGAAGGGCTCTTCGTCGGTGCAATCTCGTACGTCTTCGGCAACTTCATGGTGTCGAACACCAGCGCCGGCGCGCTCATCGGACAGGCCGTCCTGGGCACGCTGGGCGTCTTCCTCGGCATGCTCGTCGTCTACAAGGTCGGCGCCATCCGCGTGACCCCGCGCTTCACGCGCATGCTGATGGCAGGCCTGGTCGGCGTCCTGGTGCTGATGCTCGGCAACCTGGTGATCGGCATGTTCACCGGCAGTGCGGGCATCCTGCGCGACGGTGGCCCCATCGCCATCATCTTCTCGCTGGTGTGCATCGGCCTCGCGGCGTTCTCGTTCCTGCTCGACTTCGATCAGGCCGACCAGCTCATCCGTGCCGGTGCACCGTCGAAGGCCGCCTGGGGCATCGCCCTCGGCCTGACGGTCACCCTGGTGTGGCTGTACATCGAGATCCTGCGTCTGCTGAGTTACTTCAATAGCGACTAGGAGTGTGCTGAGCTCTACTGAGCCCGGCGGTGCCTCGTGCGCCGTCGGGCTCTGTGCTGTCCGGCAGAATTTCTCGGGAGGCACCGATCAGTTTCGCGGCCGGTTCCGGTCTATTTCTGTGACGGCGCCCGACGGGTGCCGCAGACGACGGGAGCGTGCTGTGCCTGAGATCGCCTTCGTGATCGGTCGAGAACCGCGAAACTCGATTGCACGATCAGCCTCCGATGCTGTTGTCTTGAACAGTTCTCAGATCCCACCGAGCGATTGGCAGTGATGACCTCCGAAATGACCGCGCAGACATCGGACGACCGTCTGTCGCGGACGAATCTCACGATCATCGCGACCCTCATCGTCGCGACCTTCGTCGTCATCCTCAACGAGACGGTGATGAGCATCGCGCTGCCGGTGCTGCAGCGCGACCTCGGCGTCGATCCGACGCACGGCCAGTGGCTCACCACCATCTTCATGCTGACGATGGCCGTCGTGATTCCGCTGACCGGATTCCTGATCCAGCGCTTCGGTACCCGGACCATGTACCTGGCCGCGATGACGCTGTTCGCGCTTGGCACCCTGCTGGCGCTGGTCGCGCCCGGATTCGTGGTGCTGCTCATCGCCCGGGTAGTGCAGGCGCTCGGCACCGCCGTCATGCTGCCGCTGCTGATGACGACGGTGATGACACTGGTGCCGGAGCACCGTCGTGGCGCCATGATGGGCAACATCTCGGTGGTCATCGCCGTGGCCCCCGCGCTCGGTCCCACCCTGTCCGGCGTGATCCTCGACCACTGGCACTGGCGCGCGATCTTCGGTGTGGTGCTGCCGATCGCCGTCGTCGCGCTGGTCATCGGCGCGATCTTCGTGCGGCCGGTCGGTGACCGTACGTCCGAGCAGATCGACTACGTGTCCCTGCCGATGGCCGTCTTCGGCTTCGGCGGCTTCGTCTACGGGCTCGTCGCCATCGGCGAATCCGCGAGGGGCGAGGCGGCGATGCCGATCTGGATCCCGTTCGTCCTCGGCGGAGCCGCTCTCGCGGTGTTCGTTCTTCGCCAGCTGCAACTGCAGAAGTCCGATCGGGCGTTGCTGGACCTGCGGGTCTTCGCCTCCCCGACGTTCACGCTGGCGATCGTGCTGATGGTCGCAGCGATGGCGACCATGATGGGCACCTTCATCGTCGTCCCGTACTTCGCGCAAGAGGTGCTGGCGCTGAGTCCATCGGCGACCGGGCTGCTGATGCTGCCCGGCGGGCTGCTGATGGGTCTGGCTTCGCCGCTCATCGGGCGGATCTACGACGCCCGCGGTGCTCGGGTGCTGGTGATCCCCGGGACGGTGCTGATTGCGAGCGGCGTCTGGCTGCTGACGAGTGTGAACTCGGGCGTCTCCGCCTGGCTGCTGGTAGCCGCGCAGACCGTGCTCTGTGTGGGCCTGGCCGCTACCTTCACACCGTTGATGACGGTCAGCCTCAGCGCCCTCGCGCCGCGACTGTACGCCCACGGTTCTGCCGTGCTCGGCACGCTGCAGCAGGTGGCGGGCGCCGCGGGCACCGCCCTGTTCATCACGGTCATGACCGTGGTCGCGACCGCCGATCAGGACTCCGGTGTCGCCGCGCCCGAGGCGATCACCAACGGCGTACGGACCGTGTTCTTCTGCGCGGGCGTGCTCGGTCTGGTGCTGATCGGACTCGGACTGCTGGTGCGGACCCCGGAGACCGACGAGGTCGCTCCGTCGGATGATGACGCTGCGACCGGCAGCAGTGCGACTCAGGCCGAGAAGGTCGGCGCTGCCGAGTAGACGGCAGGTGAGGCAAGCGCAATGGCTGCATCTTTCGAGTCTGAGACTCGAAAGATGCAGCCATCGGTCTGCGGGGTTGGCTACAGGCGCTCAAGCACCATGGCCATGCCCT
Organism: Gordonia hydrophobica NBRC 16057; assembly: GCF_001592365.1. Lineage (GTDB taxonomy): Bacteria > Actinomycetota > Actinomycetes > Mycobacteriales > Mycobacteriaceae > Gordonia > Gordonia hydrophobica. Next base: position 5,097 of record NZ_BCWU01000012.1, on the reverse strand, counting down.
GTCCGCCACCGACACACATGGTCTCGATGCCGAACTGGCCGTCGTAGGTGTTGAGGTTGTTCAGCAGGGTGGTGGTGATGCGGGCACCGGTCATGCCGAACGGGTGGCCCAGAGCGATCGCGCCACCCGAGACGTTCAGCTTGTCGTGGTCGATGCCGAGTTCGGCGGCCGAACCCAGAACCTGAACGGCGAACGCCTCGTTGATCTCGAACAGGTCGATGTCGGAGATCGACATTCCCGCCACGCGCAGCACCTTGCGGACCGCCTCGATCGGGCCGAGGCCCATGATCTCCGGCGACAGGCCGGTGGCCGCGGTCGCGACGACGCGGGCCAGCGGCTTGAGGCCGAGGGCCTTGGCCTTGGTGTCGCTCATGATGACGAGCGCGGCGGCGCCGTCGTTCAGCGGGCAGGCGTTGCCCGCCGTGATGGTGCCGTCGGGACGGAAGACCGGGTTCAACTGCGAGATCTTCTCGTAGGTGGTGCCTGCACGCGGGCCGTCGTCGGTGGTCACCTGGGTGCCGTCGGCGAGGGTGATCGGGTCGATCTCGCGGGCGAAGAAGCCGTCGTTGATGGCCTTCTCGGCGCGATTCTGGCTCCGGACGCCCCAGCGGTCCTGGTCCTCACGCGAGATGCCGGTCAGGGAGGCGACGTTCTCGGCGGTCTGACCCATCGGGATGTAGACGTCGGGGATCAGGCCGTCCTCGCGGGGGTCGTGCCAGGCGACGCCGCCCTCGGCGGTCTTCACCGTGCGGGCCTCGGCGTCGGCGAACAGCGGGTTCTTGGAGTTCGGCAGTCCGTCTGCGGCTCCGGCGTAACCGAAGCTCGAGACGCTCTCGACGCCGCCCGAGATGAAGACCTCGCCCTCACCGGACTTGATGGCGTGCAGCGCCATGCGGGTGGTCTGCAGCGACGAGGAGCAGTAGCGGTTCACCGAAACGCCGGGGACGTGGTCCAGGCCCAGCTGGACGGCGACCGAACGAGCGATGTTGTAGCCGCCCGCACCGCCGGGCTGGCCGATGCCGAGGTGGATGTCCTCGATGTCGGCGGTGTCGAGCTCGGGGACCTTGGCGAGGGCGGCCGCGATCATCTGGCGTGCGAGCTCGTCAGGACGAACGTCCTTGAGCGAGCCCTTTCCGGCGCGGCCGATAGGGGAACGGGCAGTGGCGACAATGACAGCTTCTGGCATGAGCGTCAGGTTACGCTACTTGCGAGTCCGGGTACCGCGTTCGCCCCACTTGTCGGCCCGATCCGGCGCGAACTTGGCCGGGATGGGAACATGGACGTCATGCGTATCGCCAATCATGTCGTGGACCTGGTCGGAAACACTCCACTGGTCAAGCTGAACAAGGTCGTGAAGCCGGGGTCCGGTCTGGTTGCGGCCAAGGTCGAGTACATGAACCCGGGTGGCAGTTCCAAGGACCGCATCGCCACTCGCATGATCGACGCGGCCGAAGCGTCCGGGGAGCTGAAGCCCGGCGGCACCATCGTCGAACCGACTTCGGGCAACACCGGTGTCGGCCTGGCGCTCGTCGCGCAGCAGCGCGGGTACAAGTGCGTCTTCGTGTGCCCGGACAAGGTAGCCGAGGACAAGCGGAATGTGTTGCGCGCGTACGGCGCCGAGGTGGTCGTGTGCCCGACGGCGGTGCCGCCGGAGCATCCCGACAGCTACTACAACGTCTCCGACCGCCTCACGCGGGAGATCGAGGGCGGGTGGAAGCCCAATCAGTACGAGAACCAGAACGGCCCGCTGAGCCACTACGAGACCACCGGTCCGGAGATCTGGAACGACACCGACGGCAAGGTGACGCATTTCGTCGCCGGCGTCGGCACCGGTGGCACCATCACCGGCACCGGCCGCTACCTCAAAGAGGTGTCCGAGGGCCGGGTCAAGGTCGTCGGTGTGGACCCCGAGGGGTCGGTGTACTCGGGCGGGTCCGGTCGGCCGTACCTCGTCGAAGGCGTCGGTGAAGACTTCTGGCCGGGTGCCTACGACCCGACCGTGCCCGACGAGATCATCGCCGTCTCCGACGCCGACTCGTTCGAGATGACGCGTCGCCTGGCTCGCGAGGAGGGCCTGTTGGTCGGTGGCTCGTGCGGCATGGCCGTCGTCGCCGGACTGAAGGTCGCCGAGCGCGAGGGCCCCGACGCCGTGGTGGTCGTGCTACTGCCGGACGGCGGGCGCGGTTACATGTCGAAGATCTTCAACGACGACTGGATGAGCAGCTACGGCTTCCTGCGCACCCCGCTCGACGGCGTGGAGCGCACCGAGTCGCTCGTCGGCGATGTGCTGCGCGGCAAGGACGGCGCGCTGCCGGATCTGGTGCACACGCATCCGCAGGAGACGTTGCGCGATGCGATCGAGATTCTCCGCGAGTTCGGCGTCTCGCAGATGCCGGTGGTCGGCGCCGAGCCGCCCATCACTGCGGGCGAGGTCGCGGGCGCGGTGTCCGAGCGTGACCTGCTCAGCGCAGTGTTCGAAGGCCGTGCCAACCTGGCCGACCCGGTGGCGGCGCACATGGGCGAAGCGTTCCCGCTGATCGGTGCCGGTGAGCCGGTTTCCTCGGCGATGGAAGCTTTGAGCACCTCCGATGCGTTGATGGTGGTGGAGGACGGTAAGCCGGTCGGCGTCATCACGCGTCACGACCTGCTCGCCTTCGCAAGCACGCACCCCATCGTTCACCAGCAGCAAGAGGAGAAGTAGTGGCTGACCAGGGATTTTCAACCAAGGCGATTCACGCGGGCTGGGATCCCGACGGTCGCACCGGTGCGGTCAACGTGCCGATCTACGCGAGCTCGACATTCGCGCAGGACGGCGTCGGCGGCATGCGCGACGGATTCGAATACGCCCGCACCGGCAACCCGACGCGTCGTGTCCTCGAAGCCAACCTGGCCGCCATCGAAGCCGGCACGTACGGTCGGGCGTTCGCGTCCGGCATGGCTGCCACCGATGCGCTGCTCCGCGCCACCATGCGCCCCGGCGATCACCTGGTGATCCCGAACGACGCGTACGGCGGCACCTTCCGGCTGATCGACAAGGTCTTCACGCAATGGGGGCTCACCTACTCTGCGGCCCCGGTCGTCGACGTCGACGCGATCCGCGAGGCCATCACGCCGCAGACCAAGCTGGTGTGGGTCGAGACGCCGACCAACCCGCTGCTCAATGTCGGTGACATCGCCGCCATCGCCGAGGTCGCGCATGCGGCAGGCGCCAAGCTGGTGGTCGACAACACCTTCGCGAGCCCGTACCTGGAGCAGCCGTTGACGCTGGGTGCCGACGTCGTGGTGCATTCGACGACCAAGTACCTCGGTGGTCACTCGGATGTGGTCGGCGGCGCCATCGTCACCAATGACGAGCAGCTCGATGCCGACATCGCGTTTCTGCAGAACGGCGCGGGCGCCGTGCCCGGGCCGTTCGATGCGTACCTCACCATGCGCGGCATCAAAACCCTCGCCGTCCGCATGGATCGGCACAGCGACAATGCCGAGGCACTCGTCGAGTTCTTCACCTCGCACCCGAAGATCGAGAAGGTCCTGTACCCGGGCCTTGCCGATCACCCCGGTCACGAGGCTGCCGCCAAGCAGATGCGGCGGTTCGGCGGCATGATCTCCGTGCAGCTGGCAGGCGGTCGTGAGGCCGCGCTGGAGTTCTGCTCGCGCACCAAGATCTTCACCCTCGCGGAGTCGCTCGGCGGCATCGAATCGCTGATCGAGCACCCGGGCGCGATGACGCACGCCTCGACCGCAGGCTCCCTGCTCGAGGTTCCGGACAACCTCGTCCGCCTGTCGGTCGGCATCGAGGACGTCGATGACCTCGTGGAGGATGTGCGCCAGGCTCTCGCCTGATTCTGATCGAAATATGGTGCGTCCGTGCGGCTATAGGCCGCACGGACGCACCATTTTCTTACTGTCGTAGTTCGATGGCCGCGCACAACTCGCTGCGCACGCCGTCAGGTTCGAATTCGAGGCGCTTCCAGGTGAAGATCAGCGGCAACCAGCCGAGGCCGACGAGCATGTTGGTGGTCTCCTGATCGCCTTCCCAGCGGTCGTGGACGTGGTGGAATGCCCAGCCGTGGAGGGAGACCGCGATTCTCTCGGCGGGCCAGACGAAGTCGATGCGTCGATGACCGACGTATACCTGCTGTTGCCAGCCGGTGATGCGGTGTCGACGGAGGAAGCGGACGAACTTGCGTTCCAACTCGGATTCGGACAGGTCTTCGGCTGCGGCGAGCAGACGCCGGGCGTGGAGCATCCCGATGGCGCCGGAATTGCGGTCGAGTGCTGCTCGGAGTTCGTGGAGGGACACCTTTCTGGTCTGTAAGGCGCGATCCATGATCGCGAGGCCGTCATCGAGTTCGCCTGCGGCCGCAAGAATGGTGAGTGGGAGAGCGGTGGTCGGGATGCCCCGCACTTCAGTGAGGTCTTCACTCGGGAACGAGCGTCGGCGCACTCTGGTCGATCGTTTGTTCTCCACGATCGATTAGACGCGCAGCGTGGCCGCCGGGTTCCATTTCGGTCATCCCGGGCGTGTCGGGAGAACTGCGATTACCGAGAGAACGTCGAGAAGTGCTTGATCGTGTCGCTCTCGACGGTGCCGAACGCGCCGCTGGAGATGGGCCCTGACAGGAACGAGGGGAGCGCGATCCCGCCGAGTTCCATGGCGAACTTCCAGACCAGACGGGACCCGTTGTCGGTGGGCGACACTGCGGTGTACTCGCCGAACTTCTTGAGGCCGGGCACATTCGCGCGGACACCATGGAAGGCGTGCTGGTACGTGGCGGTGGTGGCGTTGTCGTTCCACAGGAAGAACAACTCGTCCATCTTGACCAGGCCTCCAGGTCCCAACGCCACCGACCGGGTGGTCCCGACCTGGTACGGCTCCGGAGAGGTGAAGCGCACCGAGTTCAGGGCGCGGCACCAGTCGAGCGTGTTCTGCCGGGTGAACTCCGCCCACGCGGTCTGCGGAGCGACAGGGATGTCGACGTCGATGACGTACCGCATCGGCGCAGTGTCGAAGAAGGACTGGTCGAACGGTTCGAGGTCGTAGGCCATGCGATCGACTGTAGCGCCCCCCGGATCCGAGCCACATCCGCGAATGTT
>NZ_BCWU01000011.1 GCF_001592365.1 Gordonia hydrophobica NBRC 16057 | reverse complement strand
ACGTGTCGGGGCGACGGGGCGACCTAAGCGGGGGCGTGCGGGGTCGGGGAACGGGATCGCGTCCACCAGGGTTCGGGTGTAGTCCGTGGCTGGCTGGATGAAGATCCGCGTCGCACTTCCGGACTCCACGACTCGGCCGGCTTTGAGCACGGTCACGCGGTCGGAGACCTGGCGTACGACGGCCAGATCGTGACTGATGAACAGTGCGGCGAAGCCGATGTCGGCCTGCAGTTGAGCGAACAGGTCGAGGACGCGGGCCTGAACAGAGACGTCGAGCGCACTCGTCGGCTCATCGGCGATGAGAAGCTCTGGGTCAGTCGACAATGCACGCGCGAGCGCGACTCGTTGACGTTGCCCACCGGAGAGCTCATGCGGAAGTCGGGCCGCGAACGACGTCGGAAGCTGAACTGCGGTCAGCAGTTCGGCGACGCGAGTGGCGCGCGAACGTCGATCACCAATGCCCTGGATCTCCAACGGCTCCCGGATCGATTCGGCAACCGTGAATCGGGGATCGAGCGACGCCGTCGGGTCCTGCGGCACAAAGGCGATGCGGCGTCGAGCGGCGCGCAGTTCCTTTCCTGACAACTTGGCGAAGTCTTGGCCGTCGACCAGGATGCGGCCGGACGAGAGCGGAAGAGGACCTCCGATGGCACGACCCAATGTCGTCTTGCCCGACCCGGACTCACCGACCACGCCGACGACCTGCCCCGGTTGAACCACCAGCGAGACCTCCGACAACGCGACATGGGACTTGGAGCCGAACGATCCCGGATGCTCGACGGTCACCCGCTCGACGGCGACCACCGGCTTCGGGGCAGTCCGGTCTCCGGTGTCGGTTCGCTGTGTACGGTCCGCAGCGTCCAATCGAGGCACGGACGCGAGAAGCTGCCGGGTGTACGAGTCGGTGGGACGCGCGAAGATCTGCTGGACCTCGCCGGTTTCGACGGTCTCGCCCAACTGCACGACGACCACCCGGTCGGCGATCTCGGCGACCACGCCGAGGTTGTGCGTGATCAGCAGAATGCCCGCGTGCGTGCGGTCGCGGAGACGGACCAGCAGATCGAGGATCTCGCGCTGCACGGAGACGTCGAGCGCCGTCGTCGGTTCGTCAGCGAGGAGCAGCGCTGGATCGCCGGCAAGGGCCAACGCGATCACGATTCGTTGCTTCTGGCCGCCAGACAGCTGGTGAGGGTAGTACGCGATACGCTTCTCCGGATCGGGTATCTCGACGAGGCGGAGCAGTTCTACGGCGCGCTCACGTGTTTGCGACCGCGACAGCTTCTGATGGCGGGTGAGCGCTTGTCGCACCTGCCAGCCAATCGTCTGCACCGGGTTGAGAGCAGTCTGCGGTTCTTGGAAGACCATCGCCACGCGATTGCCGCGAATCTCCGTGAGCTCCCGCTCCGACAGACCGAGCACCTCCTGGCCGTCGACCTGCACGGAACCGGTGGCGGTAGCCCCGGCAGGGAGCAACCCGATGGCGGCTTTGGCGGTCATCGTCTTTCCCGAACCCGACTCGCCGACCAGCGCGACGATCTCGCCGCGGTCGACGTGCAGGCTGATTCCTGCGACCGCGGGGCGCGGGTAATCGAAGGTCACGTGGAGGTCGGTGACTTCGAGGGCGGGCACGTCGGTGTCGATGGCGGTCATCGGAGGTTCCTTCGGTCGTTCGAGATCGACTGCGCGATCAGATAGAGGCCCAAGACGAGGGCGGAGATGACGATCAGCGGCCCCAGCGAGAACCACGGATTGGTCTCGAGGTAGCTGTTTCCGGCGGCGATGAGGCCACCGAGAGACGGTGTCGGTGGGACGACGCCGACGCCGAGGTAGCCGAGCGCGCCTTCGATGAACACGCCGAGCGAAAGGGAGAGGGCGAACTGAACGCCCAGTGCCTCAACCGAATTGGGCAACACGTGCCGCAACAGCACACGGCCGGTGCCAGCCCCGCTGACGCGTGCGGCTTCGACGTACGGCTGCTCGCGAACCCGCAGCACCGCGGTCCGGACCAGGCGTCCGTAGATCGGGATCTCGGCGACGGCGATAACGATGCCGACGGTGACCGCGCCCGGACCGAGCAACGCCGCGAGGGCGATGCCGAGGATCAGAGCGGGGAAGGCGAGGATCACATCGAAGGCCCGCTGCGCGACGCTGTCGGCGAGCGGTACGGACACGGCGACGAGCCCGATGAGAGTGCCGATCGCGGCACCGACCGGCACTGCGATCGCGATGATGGCGAGATCGACCCGGATACCGATGAGCGTGCGGACGAGCACGTCACGATTGACGTCGTCGGTTCCGAACCAGTGGTCGCTGCTGGGAGACAGCAGATAGGCGCCGTCGATCTGCTGGTCGGCGCCGTAGGAGAGGAACAGCGGCCCGATCAGTCCCGCCACGATGACGGCGAGGACCAGCACGCTGCCGACCAGTCCGGATCCGTGCACCAGGCTCCGGTACAGGGGCGTCCGGGCACGCACCCCGTCGCGGTCGGCGGGAGACTCGGGAACCAGACCCGGAGCTACGTCTCGAGGGTCGGAGACCAGGGCGGACTCCGCCGCCTCGTGGTGATCGTCGGGGACGACGGCCCGCGACGGAAGGGTGTTGGGGGAGGAGGTCATCGGGCACCTGCCAATCGGATTCGGGGGTCGAGCCAGGCATGGAGAACATCGGCGGCGAGTTGGATCAGCACGAATGCCGTCACCGACAGGAGGATCAGGACCTGGACGAGGGGATAGTCACGGGCGGAGATGCCCTCTTCGGTGAGGAGTCCCAGTCCGGGCCAGCCGAAGATCGCCTCGACGAGCACGGCGCCGCCGAGCAGCGTCCCCAGAAGCAGGCCGAACGCGGTGATCGTGGACGGCAGCGCGTTGCGGAGGGCGTGCCCCAACACCACGTCGCGGCGGCTGGCCCCGGTCGCGATCGCCGTGGTGGCGTACGGCTGTGCGAGTTCGGTACGGAGCGATTCGGTGAGGAATCGGGCGAGCATCGCGCCCGCAGGCAACCCGAGAGTGAGTGCGGGCAGCAGCAGGTATTGCACCGTGATCCAGATGTCGTCGAAGAGCCCGGCAGGTGGTGTGCCGCCGGCAGGCAGGACGCGCCACCGGATGCCGAATACGGCGATGAGGACGGTACCGACGACGAAGGTGGGGAGTGCGATCGCCAGCGCATTGATGCCGGTGAGCAGGGCGTTGACAACTCGACTTCGCCAGAGGACGGCGCTCAGGCTGAGTCCGAGTCCCAGCAGCACCGCGATCACCGCGGCGGCAGCGGTCAGAACCAGGGCGTTGGTGATCCCGAACGAGATGAGATCACCGATATCGCCGCCGACCTGGTAGCTGGTACCGAAGTCGAGCGTCAGCAGGCCTGCGATCCATGCGCCGTATTGAACGAAGAACCCGCGGTCCAGCCCGAGATCGTGGCGGATCGCGGCGAGCTGGTCGGGGCCGGCGTCAGGTCCGGCGAGGGCGGCTTCGGGGCCACCGGGAATCAAACGCAGGACCGCGAAGACGAGCAGGGATGCGGCGATCAGCACGATGATCGCCGTCGGGATTCTGCGGAGCAGGTAACCGGTCATCAGGATCTCCGATCGGCGGTGGTGAGGTTGGTCCGGCTGAAGTGGAACTGGTCGCGTCGGTCCCAATCGATGTCTCGGACGGTCGGTGCCGCGGTGGCCCGCGGAATCACCACGCCGATCTCGATCAGGAACAGATCCTCGAGCCACACCCGGTCGAGGCGGCGGTAGGCGGCGAGCGCTTCCGGCGACTCCGGGTCGGCGGTCTTCCACGCGGCTTCGGAGGCCGCGGTGTACTCGGGGTTGGTGTAGTTGGACGAGTTCTTCGCGGCATTGAACGGGTACGCGGACACCGCGAGTGTCGACGGCGTGTACTGCGCGAAGGCGTGGCGGAGGATCCACAGGCCGGAGAATCCGCCGCCGATGAGCTTCGTCGACTGAATCGTGCGGTCGTTGGGAACGAGGTTGACAGTGATGCCGATCTCGCGCAGATTCGACTGCACGATCTCGGCGACGATCCGATCGGATCCGCCGATCGTGTAGTCGAGATCGATCGGCGGCACCGAACCGACCTCGCGGAGGATGGCGCGGGCGCGGTTCACGTCGTGGCGGTACGTGCGGTTGCCTGCCTCGTCGAAGGCGGGCGACGTCCGCGGCCAGGGCAGATTCACCGCGTATCCCGATCCACGGTAGACGTCCTTGATGATCCGTTCACGGTCGACGGCGAAGGCGATCGCACGACGGACGCGACGATCGGCGAGGGCCGGGTTCGCGACGTTGACGCCGACGTAGACCTGGGTTTCGCCGCTGGTCAGAGCGATGTCGCGGAACCCGTAGCGCCGGGTGGCGATCTCGTGATCGTTGTCGGTGAGGCCGTTGGCGACGTCGAGCTGGCCGGTCCGGAGCCGCGTGTACAACGACTTCGGGTCGCGTGCCTCGACGAAGGTGATGGCGGTGAGCGGTGCGGGACCGCCCCAGTAGTCCGGGTTACGAGTGAGGCGCACCGAGGTGTTCGGTGTCCACGAGTCGAAGCGGAACGGACCGGTCCCGTTGAACGCCTTCCCCGCTTTGAGTTCGTCGATACTCGAGGCATCGAGGATTGGCGCGGAGTCCAGCAGGTCGAAGATGTTGCCGACCGGGTGCGCGAGGGTGAGGACGACTCGGTGCGGGTCGCTGACGTCGTAGTCGGTGATCGCTGCTGCGGTCCGGGTGAACTGCGGTGTCCACGGACCGGCGAGATACGCGAGCAGGGAGGCACGCACATCGGCGGAGGTGAACGGCCGACCGTTGTGGAACTTGACCCCGTCGCGCAGGGTCAGCGTCAACGACCGTCCGTCCGCGGAGGTGGTCCACGAGGTGGCCAGGGACGGATGCGGAGTGAGCGTCTCGTGGTCGTAGGTGACGAGCGTGTCGAACACGTTGGACAGGACGTGCCCGTTGACGTTCCCGGTGCCGATCTGGAGGAAGGTCTTCGGCTGCAGATCGCCGATGACACCGACGCGGAGTTCACCGCCGGCAGTCACCGGGCCGGACTCGGTGGCGGTGCTCTGCTGTGCCTCGACCGCGCTGCGGCAGCCGCCGAGGCCGAGTACGACGACGACGGTCAGGAGGATGGCCCACGGTTTTCGCGAGCGCGGATATCGGAACATTGCAGGGACTGCTTTCTGATCGGGAGGGAATGAGAGCCGGGGGATTACTCGGCTTGCAGGAGATCTTTCGTCCCGAAAGGCGGAATGTATGCGTTTGCAGTCATCCCGAATCTAATCTTTGACCCCGTCTTGCGTCCTGCGGCATTCTCGCGCAGTGCCGAATAGCCCTTTCGGTGACGCGTAAGAGAAGAGGCAAGAATGTCACGCACCGATGATTCATCGATCCCGGCTCATGCTCGCGGATACGACGGCTTCGGAGGAACAGTCGGACGCACGACGTCCCAGTCGACGCCGTGGTGGCCCGACGAGCCCTCGACCCCGGAGAGGGCGCCGAACATCGTCGTCGTCCTGGTGGACGACCTCGGCTACTCGGACATCGGCCCGTTCGGCGCCGAGATCCCGACACCCCACATCGACCGGCTCGCCGACGCCGGGTTCAGATTGAGCAACTACCACACCACGCCGGTCTGCTCACCGGCCCGCGCCGCACTGCTGACCGGCGTGAACCCACACCGTGCGGGGTACGGCAGCGTCGCGAACTCCGACCCGGGATTCCCCGGCCTGCGGTTGGAACTGGCCGACGACGTCCTGACACTTCCCGAAATCCTGCGTGAGTCCGGCTATGCGACGTTCGCAGTGGGCAAGTGGCATCTGGTGCGCGACGCGGACATGAGTCCCGGCCGCTCCCGGAAGTCGTGGCCCCTGCAGCGCGGGTTCGACAGCTATTACGGATCGCTGGAGGGGCTGAACTCGTTCTTCAACCCGAACCAGTTGATCGCCGATAACTCGGTGGTGGACGTCGACGAGTACCCCGAGGGCTACTACGTGACGGACGACCTCACCGACCGCGCGATAGACCAGGTCAAGGCGTTGCGCGCACACGATGCGGACAAGCCCTTCTTTCTCTACTTCGCGCACATCGCGATGCACGGCCCGCACCAGGTGAAGGACGACGACCTCGCGCGTCACCGCGGCCGCTACCGCGAGGGGTGGGACGAGGTACGGCGCAAGCGGTTCGCCAAACAGGTGGCCGACGGCCTGTTCGATCCCGGAACGCCGATCGCCGAACGCAACACCGAACCCGGCTACGACGCGGCACCGTGGGCCGACCTCAGCGACGAACAGAAGCGTCGGTACCAGCGCTATCAGGAGGTGTACGCGGCGCTGGTCGACAGCGTGGACCAGAGCGTGGGGCGGCTGCTCGACCTCCTCGACGACTTGGAGGAACTCGACAACACCATCATCGTCTTCACCTCCGACAACGGCGGTACCGCCGAGGGCGGCGCCACCGGAACACGGTCGTACTTCAGCCAGTTCGTTCACGGCCCGGTGCCGCACGACTGGGAACGCGACGTGCCGCACGACGAAGACCTGATCGGCTCGGCCGACCTCGGCGTTCACTATCCGCGGGGCTGGGGCCAGGCATCCAACACCCCGTTCCGGTTCTACAAGGGGCAGACGTACGCGGGCGGCGTGCGCGTGCCGTTCATCGTCTCCTGGCCACGCGGGCTGCCCCGCGACGAATCCGACGACGGCGTCCGGCGACAGTTCTCCTACGTCACCGACCTGACGCCAACGCTGCTGGACCTGGCTGGTGTGCCGAGCCCGCAGACCAGGCAGGGCGTCCCGGCCGCAGACCGCGACGGCGTCAGCATCACCCCGGTTCTCCGCGATCCGGATGCGACGTCGCCGCACACCGAGCAGTACGCCGAGTTCGGCGGTCATCGCGGCTACTACCGCGACGGCTGGAAACTCCTGTCACTGCACGACCACGATCCGGCGACCGTCGACAGCCCCCGCTGGGAGTTGTACGACGTTCGCACCGACCCCGCCGAGACGACCGACGTCGCCGCTCGCCACCCCGACATCGTCGCAGAACTGGCCGCGGCCTGGGACGATGCGGCGTGGCGCAACACGGTGTTCCCGTTGTTCGACACCCCCGGCGCCGCGCAACGTCGTCGACCGGCCGAGGACGCGCGGTTCGCGTCGCCCGTCAGGATTCTCGCGGGCACACCGACGTTGGAGCGATATCGCTCCAGCAGGCTGATTGCGTACCGCGACTTCGAGATCGATGTGGAGTTGCGCGGCTGGTCGGCAGCCGACGAGGGCGTGCTGGTGGCGCACGGCGACCAGCAGGGCGGATACCTGCTGGTGGTGGAGGACGGGGCGCTGACGTTCGTCTACAACGCCTACGGTCGCATCACCCGCGTGTCCGGCGCGTTGCCCTCGGGGACCGAGTCGGTGACGCTGCGCGCGGACGCGACCCCGCACGTGCGGTGGAATTTCGAGATCCGGGCGTCCACCAGGAGCGGGGAGGTGTCGGTGGTGAGGCTGCCCGACGCCGTCCAACTCGTGGGCATGGCGCCCTGGACCGGCATCTCGGTGGGGCTCGACGCGCGGGGCGCCGTGGATCCCGAGCTCCGGCGCCGGCGCGGCGTGTTCCGGGCCGGACCGGGGCTCGTCGCCGTCACGTATCGCCCGGGTGCGGTGCGCGTGTCCGCGCAGGTCCGCCACGAGATCGACGACCACGCCGCCGACAATGCGGATTGATGCGGCTACTTTCACTCAGGCTGAATCAATACCTTTCTGGGATATCGGATCTCCTGTTTGATGAATGGACCGACCTCGGTATTCACATCCCTATTCATTTCCGGCCGACACCGCGTTTGTCGTCCGTTCCCTATTCATGGGCGAACCCTGCCTTCACCCGAGAGGAAATCATGACTGTCACTGCCATCACCAACAGCGTCGACCGAGAAGAAGCGGCGCAGCGCATCTATTCCGACGCCGAGATCAGCGTCGATAAGCTCGGCGAGAACATCGGAGCCAAGATCAGTGGCGTCCGGTTGGGCGGCGACCTGCCCGCGGAGCAGGTGGAGGCCATCCGCCTGGCCCTCGCCGTGAACAAGGTGGTCGTGTTCGGAGACCAGCAGCACCTCGACGACGACAGCCAGTACGCGTTCGCGGAGCTGCTCGGCGATCCGACGCTGCCGCACCCGACGGTCACCTCGCGCGGATCCCAGCTGCTGACGATCGAGGGCGCCGCGAACAGTTGGCACACCGATGTCTCGTTCGTTGATCGGGTCCCGAAGGCCTCGATCCTCCGCGCCGTGACCCTGCCGTCGTGGGGCGGTGCGACCACGTGGGCGTCGACCGTCGCAGCCTACGAGCAGCTGCCCGCACCCCTGCGCGCGCTGGTGGACGGACTGTGGGCCAAGCACTCGAACCTGTACGACTACGTGACCGCCGTCCACGGAGCCGACGAGGACGAGACGCAGCGTCGCGCCGAGCACTACCGAGAGTTCACCAGCGCGGAGTACGAGACCCTGCACCCGGTGGTGCGCGTTCACCCGGAGACCGGCGAGCGCAGCCTGTTGCTCGGTCACTTCGTGAAGGAGTTCCCGGCCTTGAAGCCCGCCGAGTTCGGTCCGCTCTATCAGCTGCTGCAGAACCGAGTCACGCAGCTCGAGAACACGTTCCGGTGGAACTGGAGCCTCGGCGACGTCGCGATCTGGGACAACCGCGCCACCCAGCACTACGGCATCGCCGACTTCGGCGGCCAGAAGCGCGAGCTGCACAGGATCACCCTGGCCGGCGATGTCCCGGTCAGCATCGACGGTGAGCAGAGCCGGATCCTGAAGGGCGACGCATCGCACTACTCGGTGGTCGAGGAGGCTCGTCGACTGGGGGTGTACGCAGCCTGACCACGTCCGGGTGACCGTCGCTGACCGGCTCGTCTTACGGGCCGGTCAGCGGTGTCTGGTCGCCCCGAGTGTGAAACGGAACTCTTTCGCGATTATTTGCTAACGCTTTGCTGCGTCGCGACGACACAATAGGTAGGCAGAGAGCCTGGGGGGTCGGGCTTCAGTTGGGGAAAGGGACAGGAAATGCCAACCAGTCGTCAACGACGCAAGCCTTCGCGGATCACGATCGCGCGTGTCTTCAACGGGTGGCGACGTGCTCCGCGCGCACTGTCTGAGCAGCGCGAACGTCTTGTCACTCAGCAGGAGCTCACTGAGCTGCGACTCGCACGCTGATCCCGCCGAGCTCGACGACGTCGCCGGCACGCAGTTGACGTCCGCGGCGCGTCTCGACCTCGCCGTTGACCGACACGAGTTCGTCGGCGATCACTGCTTTGGCGTCTGCGCCTGACTCGATCAGGTTGGCCAACTTCAAGAACTGCCCCAGCCGGATGCTCTCATCCCGGATCTCTATCTCGTCCACGGCCTCATTGTGCCGCTGTGTCCAGTGCTGTCCACCGTCGGGAGCGCTATTTTTGGGGGATGACAGTACCGCAGGGCGACGCTCGCGATCTGGGGGCGACGACGTCGACCCGTGAGGCCCGGCGGCACACCACCGCCAATCGGCGGTCGACGGCGACGATCGGCCGGATCTCGCACCCTCGTGGCTTCGGTCGACGCGTTCCGCAGATCGCGGGAACCGTCGCCGGGCTGTTCGCGATGGTCTCCCTGCTCTCGAGCCTCATCCCGGCGTTTCGGCATCTCATTCGGGTGCCGCGGATGTTCGTCGACGACTATCTGTTTCCGCTGCCGAGCACCAGCCTGGCCTGGACGGTGGTCCTCGGCCTGCTCGCCGTCTCGCTGACGATGCGCAAACGCATCGCGTGGTGGATCACCGTCGCCTATCTGCTGCTGTACCTGCTGCTCAATCTGCTGGTGGTGCTGGTCGCCGCCTCCGACCCGATGTGGGTGGGCGACTGGTGGGCCTCGGTCGTCGGCCTCGCGGTGGACGTCGTCCTCCTGGTGGTGCTCATCGCGAGCTACCGGCAGTTCCACACCCGGGTCCGACGCGGCGCGCTGCTGTCGTCGTTGGCGGTCCTGCTGGGCGGGTTGGCCGCCGGCGTTCTCGCCGGGTGGGGACTGGTGACGTTGGTGCCGGGCTCGCTGCACACGCGCGAACGGTTGCCGTACGCGTTCAATCACGTCGTCGCGTTCGCGATCATCGATGCGAAGCCGTTCGCAGGCCACCATGCGCCGTGGGTGATCAGCTGGCTGCTCGGCCTGTTCGGAGCGTTGGCGCTGATCGCAGCGGCCATGGTGCTGCTGCGGTCGCAGCGGCTCGACTCGCTGATGACGGCCGACGACGAACGCGTGGTCCGGGCGCTCCTTGAGGCGTACGGCGACGACGACTCGCTCGGCTACTTCTCGACCCGCCGGGACAAAGCGGTGGTCTTCGCCCCCGACGCCCGCGCGGCGATCACGTACCGCGTCGAGATGTCGACCGCGGTGGCCGGCGGCGATCCGATCGGCGACCCCGACGCCTGGTCGGAGGCGATCGCGGAGTTCGTGGCCGTGTGTGAGACCTACGGCTGGCATCCCGCGGTCCTCGGCGCCAGCACCCGCGGCGCCGAAGCACTGGCGGCAGCGGGCTTCAAAGCCATCAACCTCGGCGATGAGGCGATCCTTGACGCGGCGGGTTTCAGCCTGTCCGGCGCGTCGATGAAGGGGGTGCGTGGTTCGGTCTCACGAGTGAAACGTCTCGGGGTCTCGGTGCGCATGCGGCGGATGAAGGAACTGTCGTGGGAGGAGACCGGAGGCGTCGTGACCCGTGCCGACGCCTGGCGCGACACCAAGGAGGAACGGGGCTTCGCCATGGCGCTCGGACGCGTCGGCGATCGGTTCGACGGCGACTGCCTGCTGGTGGAGGCGGTGGAGGACGAAGGCACCGGCGACGAGAAGGTCATCGGCATGCTGTCCTTCGTCCCCTGGGGACGCAGCGGAGTGTCGCTGGACCTGATGCGACGGGACCGCAAGGGACCGAACGGGGTGGTGGAGACGATGGTCTCGGAACTCGCGCGTGAGGCGCCGAGCGTCGGGGTCACGCGGATCTCACTGAACTTCGCGACGTTTCGCGACGTCTTCGAGCAGGGCCCGCAGGTGGGGGCGCGTCCGGTCATGCGCCTGGTGTACCGGGCGCTGACCTTCCTCTCGAAGTTCTTCCAGATGGAGTCGCTGTACAAGTCGAACGCCAAGTATCAGCCGTCATGGACGCCGCGCTACATCTGTTATGAAGACGCGGGTGTGATTCCGCGGGTGGCCCTGGCCGCGATGATCGCCGAGGGATTCGTGCAGTTGCCCGGGAAGCGGCGACGCGACAAGCACTACCGGTCGGGCGTGTCCTCGATTCCAGAGGGCGTCGACGTCGACGATGTGATCGCGGAATTGCGCGCCGTGGTGCAGGAACGAACCCGCCCGATCGCGCGGCGGCCCGAGCAGGTCCGGGTGCGGCTGGACAAACTGGACCGGCTCCGGGCCGACGGCGTCGACGCCTACCCGGTCGCCCGCCCGCCGACGCACACGATCGCGCAGGCCAGGGCCGCGGAACCGGAACAGCAGGTGCGGATCGCCGGCCGGGTGACCCGGGAACGCGACTTCGGCAGGGTGACGTTCGTCGACCTGCACGATCAGAGCTGCGCGATTCAGGTGCTGGTGGAGCGCGACGCCGTCGCCGGGCAACCGCTCGATTTCGCGAGCACCGTCGACCTCGGCGACCTCCTCGAGGTCACCGGCACGGTCGGAACCAGTCGAAACGGCGAACTCTCGATCCTGGCGACCGACTGGCGACTCAACGGGAAATGCCTGCACCCCCTCCCCGACAAATGGAGCGGTCTCACCGATCCCGAGGCGCGCGTCCGCCAGCGGTACGTGGACCTCGCGGTCAACGAGCAGAGCCGACGGCTGCTGGTGACGCGCAGCGTGGTGGTGCGCGCGCTTCGGGAGCACCTCGCCGCGCAGGGCTTCCTCGAAGTGGAGACGCCGATCCTGCAGCAGGTGCACGGCGGTGCCAACGCGACGCCGTTCCGGACGCACATCAACGCCTACAACCTCGACCTCTACCTCCGGATCGCACCCGAGCTGTATCTCAAGCGGCTCTGCGTCGGCGGCATCGAGAAGGTCTTCGAAATGGGACGCAACTTCCGCAACGAGGGCGTCGACTTCTCCCACAATCCAGAATTCACCAGTCTGGAGGCGTATGCGGCGCACCACGACTACGAGTCGATGATGGTGCTCACGCGCGAGCTGATCATCGCCGCCGCGACCGCCGCGAACGGGCGCGGCGTGATCGAAAGGACCGGGGACGACGGCGTCGTCCGGACCGTCGACATCTCCGGTGAGTGGCCGGTGAAGTCTGTGCACGACGCGGTCTCGCAGGCTGCGGGGACACCCGTGACGCCGACGTCGACGGCCGACGAACTCCGCGACGTCTGTCGCGGCCTCGGGATCGCCTACCGACCTGACTGGGACGCCGGACATCTGGTGCTGGAACTCTACGAGCACCTGGTGGAGGCCCAGACCACGGTTCCGACCTTCTACAAGGATTTCCCGACGTCGACGTCACCGCTGACCCGCGGTCACCGCAGCGTCGACGGCGTCGCCGAGCGGTGGGATCTGGTCGCGTGGGGCGTCGAACTCGGCACCGCGTACTCCGAACTGACCGATCCGGTGGAACAGCGCAGACGTCTCACCGAGCAGTCGATCCTGGCCGCGGGTGGAGATCCGGAGGCCATGGAACTCGACGACGACTTCCTCACCGCACTCGAGTACGCGATGCCGCCGACCGGCGGGCTGGGTCTCGGCGTCGACCGGATCGTCATGCTGATCACCGGCCAGTCGATCCGGGAGTCGTTGGCGTTTCCGCTCGCGAAGCCGCAGACCTGAGCGAACGCCGCAGAACCTCCTGTGACGTAACCGAGCGTTACAGCAATAGCGACATCGGCCTAGACTCGGTACCCATGAGTACGCTGAACTTCACGCCCACCGCTGACCTCGTCGACGAGATCGGCCCCGACGTCCGCAGCTGTGACACCCAGTTCACCCAGTACGGCGGGAACCGCGAGTTCGCCGGCACGGTTACGACCGTTCGCTGCTTCCAGGACAACGCACTCCTCAAATCGATCCTCGGTGAGGACAACCCGGGCGGCGTACTCGTGATCGACGGCGACGCGTCGGTGCACACCGCGCTGGTCGGAGACCTCATCGCTGAACTCGCCCGCTCGCACGGGTGGGTCGGCATCATCGCCAACGGCGCCATCCGCGACGCCAAGACCATCGGCGGCATGGCCATCGGCGTGAAGGCGCTCGGCACCAACCCCCGCAAGTCCACCAAGACCGGAGCGGGTGAGCGCGATGTCCCCGTCGAACTCGGCGGAGTCACGTTCACGCCCGGCGACACCGTCTACTCCGACGACGACGGCATCGTCCTCGTCGCGCCCACCGACTGACCGGCACGCGCCGTCTGCCGACCGAGAACCACATAGGAGCACCCATGCCGAAGCCCGCACCCGCGTACTTCCAGCGTCTCGCGGCGCTGGCCGCCATCGACAACGTGGCCGACCGCCCGACCAAGCCGGTTCTCGAAGCCTTCAGCGGCGCCGAGATGGCGACCATCCCGGTGGCGACCGCCGAGGATCTCGAGCTGGCCGTCGCGCGCAGCCGCGCTGCTCAGCCCGCATGGGGTGATCGATCTGCCGCCGACCGCGCCAAGGTGATCAACCGGTTCTCCGAACTGGTGCACGAGAACGCGGAAGCGCTCATGGACATCGCGCAGGCCGAGACCGGTAAAGCGCGCATCTACGCGCAGGAAGAGGTCATCGACGTCGCCATGACCGCGCGGTACTACGCGCAGGCGGGGCCCAAGATGCTGGCCGACCGGAAGACACAGGGGATGCTCCCCGGCGCCACCGACGTCCGGATCCGGTACCAGCCGAAGGGCGTCGTCGGCGTCATCAGCCCGTGGAACTACCCGCTCACGCTCGCCGTGTCCGACGCCGTCGCGGCTCTGATCGCGGGGAACGGCGTGGTCATCAAGCCGGACAGCAACACCCCGTACTGTTGCCTCGCTCTCGCTGAACTGCTCTACCAGGCCGGTCTCCCGCGCGAGCTCTACGCCGTTGTTCCGGGGCCCGGCTCGGTGGTCGGTCAGGCGATCGTCGCCACCACCGATTACGTCATGTTCACCGGCTCGTCGGCCACCGGCGCCGCACTCGCGGCGCAGGCGGGCCAGCGGCTGATCGGGTTCTCCGCAGAGCTCGGTGGCAAGAACCCGCTGATCATCACCCGTCACGCCGACGTCGACCGCGCCGTCTCCGGCGCCGCACGCGCCTGCTTCTCGAACTCCGGTCAGCTCTGCATCTCGATCGAGCGGATCTACGTCGACCGCGCGATCGCCGACGAGTTCACCGAGAAGTTCGCCGAGCACGTCAAGAACATGACGCTGGCGGGGACCTACGACTTCACCGCCGACATGGGGTCGCTCGCCTCGGCGCAGCAGGTCGACACCGTCGAGGCCCACGTCAACGACGCCGTCGGCAAGGGCGCGAAGGTGCTGGCCGGCGGTCGTCGCCGCGCTGACCTCGGGCCGTTCTTCTTCGAGCCCACGGTCGTCGCCGACGTCACCGAGCAGATGAGGTGCTACCGCGACGAGACCTTCGGCCCGCTGGTCGCGATCTATCCCGTCGACTCCACCGACGAGGCCGTCAAGCTCGCCAACGACACCGACTACGGGCTCAATGCCAGCGTCTTCGCGGGCAGCAACGACGAGGCCCAGAAGATCGCCGAGCAGATCCATGCGGGCACCGTGAACATCAACGAGGGTTACGCGGCAGCGTGGGGCTCGACGGCGGCGCCGATGGGCGGCATGGGGATCTCCGGCATGGGTCGACGCCACGGTGAAGAAGGCCTGCTGAAGTACACCGAACCGCAGACCATCGCGACTCAGCGTTTCATCGGGCTCGACGGCATCAAGGGCATCCCGCAGAGTCTGTACCTGAAGCTGACGCCGCAGCTCATCAAGACGTTGAAGTACCTGCCGGGACGGTAGGTCCGTTACGCGGCGAGCGCCGCCCGACCTGCCGAGAGCAGGGCCGTCGACAGCCCCATGTCGGTCAGGTCGGTCGGGAGCTCGCCGTGCACCATCAGGCCCGCGCCCGCTCGAGCCAGCGCGGGGGCCATCTGGATCCCGTAGCCGCCCTGGCCTGCGAACCAACTGAAGCCGTCGACAGTGGGGTCGGGGCCGATCACCGGCGTCCGGTCCGCGGTGAAGCTGCGGAGTCCCGCCCACGACGTCGCGACGCTGCGGATCTCCAGCAGGCTCGCCTCGTTGAGTCTGTCGATGGCTCGGGCGATCTCGAGGTCGTCGGGCTTGGCGTCGGCGGGCTCCTGCAGCGTCTCGTCGGCGGGCGAGCACAGGAAGCTCGCTCCGTCGGGTTTGAAGTAGAAGTCCTCACTGGCCGACATGGTCATCGTTCGCCGCGACCCCGAGAAGCCGACGGGCAGCTCGCGCGGCCCCGCCACCATGAAGGCGGTACGACGCAGCGGCCGGATGCCGATCGGGGCGGCGCCGAAGATCTCGGCGACCTCATCGCACCAGGCGCCGGCCGCGTTCACGACGTTCCGGGTGCGCAGTTCATTGCCCTTGGCATCGCTCAGGACCCACACCGATCGTTCGCGGCGCGCGCCGACGATGCCCGCCGACTTGAGCACGTCACCGCCGCGGCGCCGGAGCCCCCGCAGAAAACCCTGGTGCAGACCGTGGACGTCGAGTTCCAACGAGCCGAAATCGACCATCGCCAATTCGGTGTATCCGGGTCGAAGCATCGGGTTCAGACGTTCGGCCGCCTCGCCGTCGAGCAACTCGATGGTCCCGCTGCGCACCGGCCCGCCGTTCACCGCCTCATGCAGGGACCGCAGACTCTGGACCTCTGCCTTCTCGGCGACGATCACGAGCGGCAGGTCGGCGACCAGCGGCCCGTCGACGAACTCGGGTGGGGCGACGAAGAAGTCGCGGCTGGCCCGGGTGAGCATGCGGACGGTTGCGTTCCCGTAGCTCTCGAGAAAGGTTGCGGCCGAGCGACCGGTGGTGTGATAGGCGAGCGTCGACTCGCGTTCGACGACGGCGACCGACTGCTGTTCGGCCAGTTCGTACGCGATGGAGACGCCTGCGATGCCGCCGCCGATGACGATTGTGTCGTAGTCGGTGGCAGCGATCGGAGCGGTGTTGTCCATGAAAGTTCCCTTCGGCAGGTCGAAGAGGCGAGATGTGTCCTCACCTCGAGCGTAGGCACGAAGTGCGAACCGTGTCGTCGTGATCGTCAGGAATCATGGCCTGCTGATTCGTGGCGATCCGAACCTGTCAGTCCGCCTGTGGTCGGCCCGCCAACCGTTCGATCAGCGGCAGCGTCCGATACGGAATCGCCTCGTGCATCACCACCGACACGGTGGTGCGGGTGACCCCGGGGACCGCGAGGACGTGACCCGCGATGCGGTACAGGTCGTCGGCGTCCGCCGCGGCGACGAGAAGTTGGAGGTCGGCGATGCCGGAGATGCCGACCACCTCGAGGACTTCGGGGATGGTGCCGAGCGAGGCGACGACCTCCTCCAGTCGATGCTGGTCGACGACCACGGCGATGTAGGCGCGGAGCGGGAACCCGAGGTCGCGCGGGTTCACCCGACGATCGAAGGGGGCGAGCAGATCCTCGGTGTCCCAACGACCCAGCCGGGTCTGGACGGTGTTGCGCGCCATGTTGACCAGGCCTGCGAGCTGAACTCCGGTGGCGCGGGGGAATGCGCAGAGGGCTTGGAGGAGGCGGGCGTCGGTGCGGTCGATTCTGGCCATAAAGACCAGTCGTACCCGAAAGTCGCCGCTAATATTGGTCAGTCTGCTCAATTGATTTGAGGTACCTTGCGCACACTGAACGCAATTGAGACCGTTACCACAGGAGCCAAGCGTGTGCGATCCACACCGACTTCCCTGAGGAGGCTGACATGTCTGACATCGACGAAATCGTCCAGCTCGTCACCATCGCCGGCGAGCGGCACATCCACCCCGACTTCTCGACCTATGTCGACGACATCGGCATGGCCGACCTGCGGAAGCTCTATGAGGACATGGTGGTGGTGCGTCGCCTCGACGCCGAGGCCACCGCGCTGCAGCGCCAGGGCCAGCTCGGACTCTGGGCCCCGCTGCTGGGGCAGGAGGCCGCCCAGATCGGTTCCGCTCGCGCGCTCGAAGCCGATGACTTCGTCTTCCCCAGCTACCGTGAGCACGGCGTCGCGTACTGTCGCGGCGTGCCGCTCAAGGAGCTGATGCCGTTCTGGCGCGGGACGTCGCTGTCCGGCTGGGATCCGCACAAATACAACATGGCCACGCCGGCCATCATCATCGGCGCACAGACGCTGCACGCGGCGGGCTACGGCATGGGGGTCAACTTCGACGGCGCCAACAGCGCGGTCATCACCTATTTCGGCGACGGCGCGACCAGCCAGGGCGACGTCGCGGAGGCCATGGGATTCGCTGCCAGCTTTGCCGCACCGGTCGTCTTCTTCTGCCAGAACAACCAATGGGCCATCTCCGAGCCGGTCACCCTGCAGACCAAAGCACAGATCTCGCATCGCGGCCGCGGCTACGGCATGCCGACTGTGCGGGTCGACGGCAACGACGTCCTCGCCGTGCTGGCCGTGACGCGTGCAGCATTGGAACTCGCTCGTGAAGGCGGCGGCCCGACCTTTATCGAAGCCGTGACCTATCGACGCGGTCCGCACACCACGTCTGACGACCCCACGCGCTACCGCACCGCGGACGACGACGCCGAATGGATCCGGCGCGACCCGATCGAGCGCATCCGGCTGCTTCTCGAGTCGGCGGGCGCGCTCTCGGAGCAGGACGTGAAGGCCATCGGCGAGCACGCCGACGCGGCCGCCGCCGAACTGCGCCGCGGCTGCCTGGAACTGGCGGACCCGCCGGCGCTGTCGATCTTCGACGACGCCTACGCGGAGCCCCACCCGCTGATCGACGCCGAGCGCAGAGAGTACGCGGCGTACCTCGACACGCTGGAAGCCTGATGTCCGCCGCGGCGCCCACGCGAGTCCCGCTGGGAAAGGCCGTCACTGCCGGGCTCCGCAAGGCGCTCGCCGACGACGACAAGGTGATCCTCATGGGTGAGGACATCGGCAAACTCGGCGGCGTCTTCCGGATCACCGACGGTCTGCAGGCCGAGTTCGGTGACAAACGCGTGATCGACACGCCGCTCGCCGAATCGGGAATCATCGGCACCGCAGTGGGACTGGCGTTCCGCGGTTACCGACCGGTGTGCGAGATCCAGTTCGACGGATTCATCTACCCGGCGTTCGACCAGATCGTCTCGCAGGTCGCCAAGCTCCACCACCGCACCGCGGGCGCAGTGACGATGCCACTCACCATTCGCGTGCCGTTCGGCGGCGGGATCGGCGCCGTCGAACATCATTCGGAGTCGCCCGAGGGCTACTTCGCCGCCACCGCCGGTTTGCGCGTCGTGACGTGCAGCAACGCCGCCGACGCCTACACGATGATTCAGCAGGCCATCGCCTCCGACGACCCCGTCCTGTTCTTCGAGCCCAAGCGGCGCTACTGGGAGAAGAGCGACGCGGATTTCACCGCACTGGACGCGGGCGACGCCTACCCACTGCATCAGGCGCGCATCGTCCATCCGGGCACCGATGTGACCCTGCTGGTCTACGGTCCGCTGGTCACCACCGGCCTGCAGGCGGCGACCATCGCCGCCGAGGAGGGACGCTCGATCGAGGTCGTCGACCTGCGGACCATCTCGCCGCTCGACATGGACACCATCGCCGACTCCGTCCGTCGCACCGGCCGCCTGGTGATCGCGCACGAGGCGCCGGTGTTCATGGGCGTCGGCGCGGAGATCGCCGCGCGGGTCTCGACCGAGTGCTTCTATCACCTCGAGGCACCGATCCGGCGTGTCGGGGGATTCGCGATCCCGTACCCGCCGGCCAAGCTCGAGCAGCATTTCCTCCCCGACGTCGACCGCATTCTCGAGGCCGTCGACGCCACGTTCACCGACTGAATCTGCGGAAGGCTCCTCCCATGCCCGTCATCGAGACCTTCAACCTCCCCGATCTCGGCGAGGGCCTGACCGACGCCGAACTGGTCACCTGGATGGTCGCCGTCGGCGACGTGATCGAGTTGAATCAGGAGATAGCCGAGGTCGAGACGGCGAAGGCGTCCGTCGAGCTGCCGTCGCCGTTCGCGGGCACCGTCGTCAAGCTGCATGCCGCCGAGGGCGACACCGTCGACGTCGGCAGCCCCTTCATCGACATCGAGATCGCCGCTCAGAAGGATGGAGACCATCCCGAAACCCCTACCCGCACCCCGGTTCTCGTCGGATACGGCGTCGCTGAGGAGGGCACCAGTCGACGGCGCCGCAAGACTGCAGTGGCCGCGGAGGAAGCAGACGCTGCGGCCGCACCCACGAAGCCGCTCGCCGCGCCCCCGGTCCGAAAACTCGCACGCGACCGCGGCATCGACCTCGCCGACGTGCCGCCGACCGGCTCGTCGGGGCAGGTGACTCGCGCCGACCTCGAGCGATACGACGATCAGGCAGCCGATCCGACCGCCGCCGAACCGGACCCCCTCGTCGTCTCCGGCAGTGAGGAGCGTACGCCGATCCGCGGGGTGCGGCGTCGGACCGCCGACGCGATGGTGCGCAGCGCGTTCACCGCCCCGCACGTCACCGAGTTCGTCGACGTCGACGTGACGGCCATGATGGACCTCGTCGCGCAGCTTGCCGACCACAAACGGTTCGACGGGGTGCGGATCACCCCGCTCGCCCTGGTTGCGAAGGCACTGCTCGTCGCGCTGCGCGGGAATCCGTCACTCAACTCCAGCTGGGACGAGGACGCGCAGGAGATCGTCACCAAGCACTACGTGAACCTCGGGATCGCGGCCGCGACACCCCGCGGACTCATGGTCCCGAACATCAAGAACGCACAGACGCTGAGCCTGCGGGAGCTGGCCGAGCGTCTCCGCGATCTGACCGCCGTCGCGAAGTCCGGAAAGACGCCGCCGGCCGACCTGGTGGGTGGAACCATCTCGATCACCAACGTCGGCGTGTTCGGCGTCGACTCTGGAACTCCGATCATCAATCCCGGCGAGGCCGCGATCCTGTGCTTCGGCGCCGTCCGCCGTCGCCCGTGGGAGTGGCAGGGCGAGGTCGTGCTGCGGCAGGTGACCACCCTGAGCCTGTCGTTCGATCACCGCCTGGTCGACGGCGAGCAGGGCTCGATCTTCCTGGCCACGATCGCCGACGTCCTCGCCGACCCGCTGTCGTTGATCGCGTTGAGCTAGCGTCCCGGTGACGGCCGCCCAGGTTGGTCGAGTGCTGCCTGCGAGCGGAGCGAGCACGCAGTCTCTCGAGACCTCGTGCAACCGGCACTGACTGCAGCGACTTTCGCCGCCATCACGCGAGCCAGACGTCCTCGTACCCGCGATCATCGATGATGAACTTCGATCCGTGGGGAAGTCCGAGGTAGGGGACTGCCAGCGGGAGTATCTCGGAGAGCTTGGTGAGGTGCAAAGCCTGGTAGAAGTCCTCGGCGTCGGAGTATTCGCCGCAATGGATGAACCAACTCGTCGTATACCCCTCGAGCAGAACGATCCGCGTCCCATACACCGGCATGGCCCCGATCGTCGACAATGCGACGGCGACCATCGGTTCGGGCGCCACCGCGGAGTAGCCGAATCGGCGACAGACGTCCTGCTGAGCTTGCGTGACGTCGCCAGCACGCGCCGACATCAGACCCGGTCCGCTACGTAGTTCGCTGCCTGCTCCATCATGCCGTTGACGGGGTAGAGGAGGTGTAGCGCGTTGGGGCCGCCGAGCGGAGCGCCGTTGCAGATGGTGTCGCCCTGGGCGCAGTAGCGCGCGGTCTTGCCGCGGTAGGCGGCCTGCGGGGTGATGGCCGGCGCACCGGCCTCGCGGATGAAGCGCTTGGACGGCGGACCGAACTCGACGACCGCGGCGACGTGCTTCGCGATCTCGGCGGGCAGCGGCTTCGGGACGTACGAGTCGAACTCGGAGTACTTCGCCGGGATCTTGATCGACGAGCTGATCGTGTACCCGGCCAGCGCCGCGCCCTGCGAGTAGCCGCCGAGAACGATCTTCGTGTCCGGGCAGGTCGCCGCGATCGACATCATCCGACGCTGCGCGTACTCGACGCCCTTGACGAACGACTCCGCGAACTTGAGCTTCTCGGTGAAGTCGGAGCTGGCCGCGTACTGCACTGCCTCCACGCGGACCGACTTGCCGTGCAGACGGTCGCGAACGGCATTTCCGAATGCGATCCCGGTGACGCCGAGCGGCGGAGCGGTCTCGGCGGTGCCGCGGGCGAAGAGGACGTGGACGTCGACGCAGTGGGGTGCGGCGACGGCAGGCGAACTACCCGTCGACGCGCCGCCGACGGCCAGGCCGCTCGCCGCCAACGTCACGCACGACAGAAGAACGAGGATTCGGCGAAGTATCACGCGATCAGCGTACAGCGGTGGGGTTCACGTTCAACCGGGCGAGGAGGTCGTTGTCGATGGCGGTGAGCTCGTTGTCGATCGCACGCTGCGCGTTCTTCCGCTGTTGCGGCGGCATCGTGTCGGCCGCGTCGGCCGCCACCTTCAAGTTGTTCAGGCGTGCGTTCATCGCCGCGACGAACTCCTGGCCTTCCGGGGTCGTCTCGAGTTCAGCGACCTGGCCAGCGGTCTCCTGGCAGGCGGCGATCCGCGCGCGCAGCGTGGCGCTCGGTCCTCCGTACTGGGTCAACAGGGCGGGCGCGACGCCGGCGCGGTGCGCCTGCACCGCGGTCACCTGGCTGCGGGCACTGACCGCTGCACGATAGGCGATCGGGACGACGATGGGCGCCACCATCCGCCCGACAGCCAGGTATCGCTTCATCTTGGCGGGGGTGAAGAAGGCCGCGGCAGCGTCGGCCTTGGCCTGTTCCGCAATCGCCTTCGCCTCGGCGGCCGCAGTCTTCTGCTGGACCTTGCCGGAGGTCTTGATCGTCTTGCGATCCTGCTTGTGGGCGCGCTTGGCGTATTTGTGCTCGTCCTTCAACTGTCGCTTCGCTTGTTTGCGGCTCTCGTGGGATTCCGCCTCGGCCTGCACCTTCGCGCGAGTGCGGATCATCTTCTCTTCCGCTTTGCGAATCTTGGCGTCGGCCTTGCGCTGGGTCCTCTTCGAGCCCATGGATGAGAACAGTCCCATGATGACCTTTCCCGTCGGATACCCGACTCCTGCGATCAGTTGTCTCCAGCTTTGCATAGTCTCAGTGGGTAATGAACAACTCGGCCCGCCGCGGCCGTGTTGCCTGCGACAGCGAAAGTAGAGGCCGATCACGTGGGATCTGCGATTCTTGGCGCGCGGAACCTCACGGGCTGTGAACACCGACTGGCACTCGATTTCGCCCCCGCAGAGGATGCGTCGCGCACACCGGAGAGCGCCGAAGCCAACCGGCGGATCGAAGCAGCGCAGGCCCACCGTCGACAGGTGATCGATCTGCTGCGCGGATTCCAGAGCGACCGCGAGACGGGCGCCGCGGTGCTCGTCGACGACCCGGATCACCGTGGACGTGTCGGCGCGACCCGCGCCGCAATGGACGCGGGCGCCGAATGGATCCTGCAGGCGACGCTCCCGACCGATACGGAGCGCGGTCGACGCGGCCACGCCGAAGCGCTGGTCCGGCAGGGCGGCGGCTACGTCCCGATCATCATCGTCAACCACCGGGTCACGACGGTCATCGCCGAACCGCGGTTGGACGAGACCCCGGCGCTGCAGACGAGCCCGCTGTTCGGCTGGCATCCGGAGCCAGACCCGACCCGCTCGTTCCGCAGCCAGCGGCGCGACGTGATGCGCCTGGCCCAACTCGCAGCGATGCTCGACGACCTGGGACGGCTGCATGCGCCGCGAACCGAGGCGGTCGGTGGTCTCATCGGCCTCGATGCGGACTGCGTGGTGGTCGTGCCGCTCGGCGAGATCGCCGATGAGTACGACGAGAGCTTCGCCCGCCGCCGGGCCATCGCCGAGGGAACCGTCGCGACCGCACCGCGCAAGGTCAGCGAATGCCGCAGCTGCCACTGGTGGCCGCAGTGCGAGGCGCGACTGATCCAGCAGCGCGATGTGAGTTTGGTCGTCGGCGGCAACCAGGGCCGCATCCTGCGTGACGCAGGCATCGTGACGATCGACAAACTGGCCGATTACCGCGGCCGTGAGCCCGACGAGTGGGTCGGGTCGACGAAGTTCGCGGACACCGTCGTGTCCGCGAAGTCGTGGGTGCGCGGCATTCCGCTGGTCCGGCGTCGCGACCGCCCACGAGTGCACCGCGCCGACATCGAGGTGGATGTCGACATGGAGAGCTTCTCCGAACGCGGAGCCTATCTGTGGGGCACGCTCCTGACCGACAACACCGATCCAGAGCGCCCCGTCGTCTACCGTCCGTTCGTCACCTGGGATCCGTTGCCGACGCGCGACGAGGGGCGGTCGTTCGCCGCGTTCTGGGCGTGGTTGATGACTGAACGGAACGCGGCGCACGAGGCGGACAAGACGTTCGCCGCCTACTGCTACTCGCAGCACGCAGAGAATCGATGGCTCCGCGGAAGCGCCGACCGATTCGGCGACCTGCCGGGCGTCCCGTCACGGAAGACCGTCGACGCGTTCATCGCGTCGACCGAGTGGGTGGACGTCTTCGAAGCGGTCGGAGACAACTTCGTGTGCCCGAAGGGCAAGGGGCTCAAGCGGATCGCGCCGGTCGCCGGCTTCAATTGGCGGGACGACGAGGCCGGCGGCGAAGCGTCGATGGAGTGGTACGCCGCCGCCGTCGCGCTCGACGGCGCGGACCTCGACCTCACCCAACGCGACCGGCTGCTGGAGTACAACGAAGACGATGTGCGCGCGACGAAAGTCCTGCGCGAGTGGATCGCGGGCGACGATGTGCTGGTGTTGCCGCTGGCGGACGATCTGCTGGCGGAGAATTTCCGAAGCGTAGCGGAGGAGGTCGAGTGGCGCTGAGTGAGCCTGCGAGCCCAGGGGTGTACCGAGACATGGGTGAGGTGCGCTGGGTTGAGGCCCGAGTGAGGTGCGCTGGGTTCCAGCGCACCTCACTAGGTCTCGACCGATTCTCGGCTAACGCCTCGCGAATCGGCTCGACCCGCGACTCCGTCGCGCGACTCCGTCGCGCTACCTCGGGGCCATGCGCAGGGCGCCGTCCATGCGGATGGTCTCACCGTTCAGGTAGTCGTGCGAGACGATGAAGGCGGCGAGGTCGGCGTACTCGGTGGGCTCGCCGAGACGCTGCGGGAACGGGATTCCGGCCTCGAGGGTCTTCTTGAACTCGTCGGTGACGCCGGCGAGCATCGGGGTGTTGATGGTGCCGGGGGCGATGGTGCAGACACGGACGCCGGCGCGGGCGAGGTCACGCGCGGCAGAGATGGTCATCGCGTGAACGGCGCCCTTGGACGCGGTGTACGCGATCTGGCCGATCTGCCCCTCGAAGGCTGCGACGGACGCGGTGTTGATGACGACGCCGCGGGCGCCGTCATCGGTCAGCGCGGACTCGTGCTGCATGCGGTTCGCGGCCAGTCGCATCACATTGAACGTGCCGACGGTGTTGATCTCGAGGACCTTGCGGAACAAGTCCAGATCGTGCGGACCCTCCTTGCCGAGGATGCGCGACGCCCAACCCACACCGGCGCAGTTCACGGCGACGCGCAGCGGGAGGCCTGCTTCGACGACCTGGTCGATGACGCCCTGAACCTGCTCCTCGCTGGTCACATCGGCGGCGACGAGCTGCACGTTCGGGACGGACTCGGCCTTCTCGATCGAGGGCGCGAGATCGATGCCGAAGACCGTGGCACCCTGCTCGGTGAATCGCTTGGCAGTGGCTGCTCCGAGGCCGGAGGCGGCGCCGGTGACGATGACGGCGGAGCCGGTGACGTCCATGGGTGACTTCCTTTCACAACGATGAGCCCCGAGTTCGGGACCGGACAGGAAGTGACTCTAACGCAAAAATGCGCGCCGACCGAGCGATCGCTCAGGGGAGGGTGGTGGAATCCCGGTTCTCGACGGTCGGCGTGGCGGCTGCCCGTGGAACGGCCGCGGCCTCGGCACGACGGCGTCGATGCGTCGCGCGAATCCACGCGACGCCCGCGACGGCGATGATCACGGCGGCGGGCACGGTGACACCGATCGCCCAGGCGGGTGCGTGGGAAAGGCCCTCGTAGAGGAGCCACGCGGCGAAGCCGAAGAACAGCACGGCGGCGCCGATCGCGATGGACCGCTCGGGCAGGTGCTTGCCGAGCAGACGGCCGACACCGATCGCCAGCGCGTCGGCGGCCACCATGCCGATGGTGGAACCGATCCAGACGCCCAGCCAGTCGTTGTTGGTGGCGAGGGTGATGGTGGCGAGCATCGTCTTGTCGCCGAGTTCGGCGAGGGTGAACGAGCTCATCACCGCCAGGAACACCGACGCGCCGACCCGCTTGGCGCGGGCGGACTCCTCGTCGTCGAGCTCGTCACCGCGGAGCGTCCACAGGCCGAATGCGAGCATCGACAGGCCGGCGAGAATCGACATCAGATCGGTCGGAATCGACACGCCGAGGAAGTGACCGAAGAACACGGACACCGCGTGCACCAGCGTGGTTGCCGTCAGAATGGCGCTCAGCACCACCCACCAGCGGTATCGCAGAGCGTAGGTCATGGCCATGAGCTGGGACTTGTCTCCCAACTCGGCGATGAAGATCACGCCGAAGCTCAAGATCAGGGCTGCGAACATACCGCCACGGTAGGGCGGCCTCGACACCGCATGCAACAGTCGGAACCGGCGCAAAAGCGCAGGTGGGGAAGCCAAATGAGGAGCTTCGGCGAGCCGAACAACCGTCGATGGGGATACCGTCGGCTCCGTGTCGGTCCGCGGCACCCGGCACAATGGGCGGGTGGTCAGGAAAACAATCGACGCTCCGGCGGCGCCGACCGGGAAGTTGCGTCCCCGTGAGTTCGCGGCCATCGCGGTCTTCAGCGGTCTGACGGTGGTTCCGGCGGTCATCGTGTCCGTGATCCCGCTCGCCGCAGCCCTCGGCTTCATGACGCCGGTACCGGTCGCGCTGTTGGCGGCCCGAACCCGGATCCGCGCGGTGATCGCCGCCATCGTCACCACGGTCGCGGTCACGTTCGTGGTCAGCGGACTCGGTCCGGCGTTCGCGGTGCTCGCCTCGGTGGTGATGGGCGGACTGGTCGGCGAGGTGCATCGACGCGGGGGTCGCGGCGTCGCGATGTTCGTGATGTCGCTCGTCGCGGCGCCGATCGTGGCGGGCATGTCGGTCCTGTTGATGTGGGCACTGGTTCCGTTGCGCAAACTCGCGCTGGAGATCCTCGACAACATCCTGACCGGCATCGCGAAGACGGCGCGTGCCGTCAGGTTCGAGGCGGGTGGGACCGCGATCGATTCCCTCAGCCGGCACATCGTCGACAACTGGTGGTTGTGGATGTGGATCCCGGGGACCATCGGCTGCCTGGTGACCCTGTGGATCGCGGCCTGGCTGTTGACCAAGGTGCTCGACCGACTCCGCGAAGTCCCGCTCGAGGACACGTTGGAAGCAGCGAGCGTCGTCGACGGCGATCGACCCGTCGACCCGCTGCCGCTGCGCATGGTCGGCGTGGGGTACACCTACCCCGGATCCAGTCGGCAGGTGCTGTCCGGCATCGACCTCTCGTTGGTGCGCGGCGAGTTCGTGGCGATCGTGGGCGCGAACGGATCGGGGAAGTCGACGCTGTCGAAGTTGCTGTCCGGCGTCGATCCGACCATCGGCATCGTCGACCGGCCGGGAGCTCCGGGCCTGGGCCGCGCGGGCGGCACCGCGCTGGTGCTGCAGCGTCCCGAGGCCCAGATGCTCGGCGCCCGCGTGGCCGACGACCTGGTGTGGGGACTTCCCGCGGGCACCGAGGTCGACGTCGACGGGCTGCTGGCGGAAGTCGGCCTGACCGGACTCGCCGACCGCGAGACCACCGATCTCTCCGGCGGGCAGCAGCAACGTCTCGCCGTCGCCGCCGCGCTGGCGCGAGATCCGCGCCTGCTCATCGCGGACGAGGTGACGTCGATGGTCGACCCCGCAGGTCGTGCCGAACTCATCGCGATCCTGGCGGAGCTCCCGCGCCGCCGCGGCATCACCGTCGTCCTCATCACCCACCGCGACGGTGAGGCACGCGCCGCCGACCGGGTGATCCACCTGCAGGCCGGGCGCGTCGTCGCCCACCACCCCGAGTGGATGCGGCCCGAGGCCATCAGCCCACCGTTGCCGCAGCGGCACGACGAGGCGGGCGACGCCCTGCTGGTCGTGAAAGATCTGCAGCACACGTACCTGATCGGATCACCGTGGGAGGTCACCGCCCTGCGATCAGTGAACCTGCGGGTCAATGCCGGCGACGGCGTGCTGATCGTCGGCGGCAACGGCTCCGGAAAATCGACCCTGGCCTGGATTCTCGCCGGTCTGATCAAACCCACGACCGGGACGGTGATGCTCGGCGACGATCCGACCTACGAACGGGTCGGCGACGTCGGACTCGGTTTCCAGCACGCCCGACTGCAGTTGCAGAAGGCGACGGTGGCCGACGAGATCATGGCGGTCGGCGGCCTGGACGTCGGAACGGCGGAGGTCGGACACGTGCTCGATCTCGTCACCCTCCCTCGGGAGATCGCTGCACGTCGCGTCGACGCCCTGTCCGGAGGCCAGATGCGTCGCGTGGTGCTGGCGTCGTTGATCGCGTCGAAACCCGACCTGCTGGTCCTCGACGAGCCGCTGGCCGGACTCGATCCGCAGGCACGGGAAGAAGTGCTCGCCGTCCTGGCCGGACTGCGTCGACAGGGGGCGACGATCATCATCATCTCGCACGACCTCGAAGCGCTCGACAAGGTGTGCAACCGTCGGATCGAACTGGTCGACGGCGTGTTGGAAGGCGGTCGGTGATGCAGATTCCGATGCTTCGGCAGATTCCCGGAGACTCGCCGGTCCACCGGCTGTGGGCGGGCAGCAAGCTCATCATCATCTTCACGCTCGGTCTGATGACCTGGGTGCTGCCGTCCTGGCCCAGCCTGGGGTTCATCACCGTCTGCCTGATCGTGTTCGTCCTCATCGCCAGGATCCCGATCGGCGCGCTGCCGAAACCGCCGTGGTGGTTCTGGGGGTTGATGGCGGTCTCGGTGGTGTGGTCGTGGATCGCACGCGGCATGGACGGCGGCATCACGACGCTGCGCGGTGTGGTGCTGGGACTGGTGGTCCTCGCGATGTCGGTGCTGGTGATCTGGACGACGCCGATGGCCGACCTGGCTCCGGCGTTGGCCAGGCTGATGTCGCCGCTGCGGATTCTGCGACTGCCGGTCGACGAGTGGGCGGTCACCATCGCCCTCGCCCTGCGGGCGCTTCCGCTGCTGGTCGGGGAGATCCGCCTGCTGTGGGCCGCGCACCGGTTGCGCCCGCGGTCGAGAGCCGACTCGGGGCATCCATCGGCGGAGTTGTCCGTGCTCGACATCGTGGTGGCGGCGATGTCGTCGGCCATGCGGCGCAGCTCGGAGATGGCGGAGGCGATCACCGCGCGCGGCGGCGCCGGGCGGCTCACCGCCTATCCGTCCCGTCCAGGGCGAATCGACGCGGTGGTGCTCGGCGTGTTCTTCGCGGCGTGTGCCGCGGCGATCACGGTCAGCGTCATCTACCTGTAGACGCCCCGCCACGCTCGGGACTTCTCGCCCATGCGCGGTGGTGGTCGGAGGCGAACGGAGCAAGAACGGTCAAGCGGTTGTGGCGGCGGCGCGGGATACTCGGAGGATGCCT
This sequence comes from Gordonia hydrophobica NBRC 16057, assembly GCF_001592365.1. Lineage (GTDB taxonomy): Bacteria > Actinomycetota > Actinomycetes > Mycobacteriales > Mycobacteriaceae > Gordonia > Gordonia hydrophobica. The sequence continues at coordinate 128,375 of NZ_BCWU01000011.1, read as the reverse complement.
GACCCCGATCCCCTGCGCCGCTTGCTCGACGCGGTCCTCGACGATGCGAACGACAGGCTGGACGCGATGGCGGAGGGTACGTTCACCTCGCGGTTCCACTTCGCTCGACAGGTTCGCGATGGCAGCGGTGAATCGCCGATGGCGTTGCGGCGCAGAGTGATCCTGGAACGTGCCGCGTGGCAGCTGCAGCGTGGCGGATCCGTCACCGAGACGGCCTTCGGCAATGGTTATGCGTCGGTCGAAGGCTTCAGTCGCGCGTTCACGCGGGCTTATGGACATCCGCCGACAGCGCTTCCGCCCGCGGACCGAGCCGGGCACTGGTTGCCTGCGCCGAACGGCATCCACTTCCATGCGCCGACCGTGCTGTACGTGGACTCGACTGCGGCACGCCGTGGTTCGACGATGCCGGAGCCGGCCGGTGACGTCACCGCCATCATGGTCCGCCATGACCTCGCGGACATCGACGTCCTGCTCCGGGTGGTCGCCGATCTACCGAAGGACGAATACACCCGAGCCCGGTTGCCGGGCAGCAGGCCGCGCTCGTTCGATGGGCCCAGTGAATCCCTCGCACAGGTGATGTGGCAGCTCGCGACCAGCAAAGAGCCGTGGCTGGCGGCGATCGAAGGCGTCGAGATGCCGGACCTGAAGCCCGACAACGAACGGATCGCACTGCGGGCACGACACCGCCGAACCGCTGCACGATGGCTCTCGGCGGTCCGCGACATCGAGCGGCGAAACGCGTGGTCGGACCGCGTCGTCGACGCCCTGTGCGATCCACCGGAATCGTTTCTGCTGGGGCAGATCGTGGCGCACGAGTTGACCTTCTCGGCGCATCGTCGCTTGCTGGCGCGCTGGATGCTGGCCGACGCCGGCGTCGACGTCGAGGCCGGCGAACTCGACCCCGACCCGATCATCTGGCATCGCCGCCATACCGGAGGAGGCACCCCGTGACCAGCTACATCTATTACACCGCAACCACTCTCGACGGCTTCTTGGCCGATCCGAACGACTCCCTGGACTGGCTGTTGACACAGCCCATCGACGACGACGGCCCGTTCTCGATCGCCGACCTGATGGCGACGACCGGCGTGGTCGTGATGGGGCGGACCACCTACGACTGGGTGCTGGATCACCTCGGCGACGAGCCGTGGCCGTACGCCGACCAGCAGACATTCGTGTTCACTCATCGGGAACTGACATCCGTGCATCCGACCATCACCGCGATCGACGGGGAACCCGCCGAGCATCGTGCACGGTTGGACACCGCCGCCGGGAGCAGGTCCGTGTGGGTGGTGGGCGGGGGAGACCTGGCGGCGCAGTTCGCGTCGGCCGGGATGCTCGACGAGATGGTGGTCTCGTACGCGCCGGTGACACTCGGCGCGGGTCGGCCGCTGTTCACCGGACCATTCGATTTCGAGCTTCTGGAGACCGCGCGGAACAAGGCGTTCCTGATCGGCCGCTACCGAGTGGTGGGACCGCGGCAGTAACGCCACTTCATCACTGATGGTATCGCGTCACGCACATCCGCCGATGCTGCGTGAGACTGCCCGAACTACGGCCTTCCACTCGTCATCGCCTTGCCCGCCGAATTCTCCGGAGGTGCTGAACTGAATCGTATGGGCGAGTCGCACTGCGGTGACGCACTGTTCCGGGACGACAGTTGTGAACTGGCCTTGAAATCCGTTGGCCTGAAACCCCTTCGGTGTTGCTCCTGACCACCACTGAAATCCATAGGCACTGGGCCGCAGATCTCCTGCATCCTGCGCCGGAAGCATACCAGTGGTCGCTTGATGTACCCAGTTGCTGGAAACAATTTGACGGCCATTCGCAGCCAGCCCGCCGTTCCTCATCATTTCGCCGAACCGGACGTAGTCGATGGGCAATGCCTGCAAGGACATCGATCCCAATACATCGCCTTTTCGGTCGGTCATCAGGTCTGCGTGCGCTTGCATACCCAATGGTTTCCACAGCTTCATCGACAGGACCTTGTTGAGAGGGCGCTTGTATATCGATTCGAGAACCCAGCCAAGAACCTGGGTGTTTGCGCTGTTGTAGTTAAATTCCTTCCCCTGGAGGCCGACGCGCGGCATATCACGCAGGTATTCATTACGTGTCCGTCCCATTGAACCGTTCGAATAGTAGTCGAGCGCCATGTCTATCCATTGGAGGAACTGATCGTTCTGGTTGATCTTCTCGGTGTGTTCGTCCCATCTCATCCCTGATCTCATGAGCAGGAGGTTGCGGATGGACGTTCCCTTCCAAGCTGTGTTTGCCAGTTCTGGTATGTAGCGCTGCACTGGATCGTCGAGGGATGCGATTCTGCCTTCATCTTGGGCGATCCCGATCAAGGTTGAGACATAGGATTTGGTCATCGACCATGCGTGATGCGTTTGCGACGCCGAGTATCCGTTTGCGAATGCTTGCGCGACCAGACTTCCGTTACGTGCGACGAGAATCGCGTCCGTGTTGGTGTCACGAAGGAAGTCTCCTACGCTTCGAGTTCTCCCTGCCCATTGATAGGTAATCCTCCGGAAGTTCGTTCGCGGAGTCGCGGTTGGCAATGGGTTGGTTGCACCGTTCTCCACTCGCACGTGCGGTAGGACGACATCAGGCTTGATCACATCAGTGGGCAACGGCAGAAGGACGCGATTGTTCTGCAGAACATCGTGAGTCCAGTTGGCCCAGAAATCCGGCGAGGTCAGCGTCGCGCCAGCACCGGTGACTAGCGCAGGTAGCGGAGGAGTCCCAAGGAGTTCGCCTCCCTGTACGGCCGCCAGCAGTGATCGCGCCTCGACGTGTTGGGACAGTCGGTTCGGCTTGATCAATGGCGCCGCCTGAGAGGGCGCCACCAGAACTGGCAAAGCAAGGGCAAGCGACAACAGAATCGAAGCGCCGACTATCGCGCGACGGGCTGGACGAGTGTGATTCTTCAATTGAGATCCTAGGGATGGTGAGTACGCGACGCGTTTCGTACTGGTGGTAATGCGCTGTCTCAGAGCATCCGAGCGGCAGCCCGCCCCGCCTGACGTCCGCTGAACAGGCACCCGCCCAGGAATGTTCCCTCGAGGGCACGGTAGCCGTGGACACCTCCGCCGCCAAAGCCGGAGGCCTCTCCGACGGCAAGGAGTCCGGGCACGGGGTTGCCGTTGGAACCAATGACGCGCCCCGATAGGTCCGTTTGGAGCCCACCGAGAGTCTTCCGAGTGCAAATGTTCATCTTGATTGCGATGAGAGGGCCGGCCGAGGGGTCAATAATCTTGTGCATCGGCGTCGTGCGGAAAAGGTTGTCACCCATGTAGGCATGTGACCGTCTAATCGCGGCGATTCCATCATCCGATGACCTCGGGTTCATGGACTCGACGTCGCGATGGCGGATCTGGCGGGCTAGAGCGCCTGAATCAAGGATGTCCCTGCCTGCCAGGCCGTTCATCTTCTTTACCAGATCGTCGATGTTTCGTCCCATGACGAAGTCCGCCCCCCGGTCGATGAACTTCTGGACAGGGGCGGGGGTCCCCTTCGTTCGATTCGCCAGGTAGAGCGGCAGGTTCTTCGCGGTCAGTTCGGGGTTCTGCTCGGACCCCGACAGCACGAACTCCTTCTCAATGATCTTCTTGTTCAATACGAACCAGGAGTAGTCGAAGCCCGACTTCTGAATCAACTCAAGGGTGCCCAACGTGTCCATGCTGGGAATCCCCGGCGTGGGGAACCGTCGTCCAGCGGCGTCGAACCACATCGATGACGGTGCCGCGAGCACGCGGATGCCATGGCCGGGCCAGATCGGCGAGTAATTCCGGAGGCCTTCGGTGTAGTGCCACATCCTGTCCCGATTCACCAGTCGCCCACCGGCGCGTTCAGTGATACCCAGCATCCGACCGTCGACGTGTGCAGGCACTCCTGTGACCATGAAATCTGGTGCCGTTCCCAATCGTGATGGCCAGTTCTCACGGACGAGACCTTGGTTTCCGCCGATGCCGCCCGAGGCGACGATGACGAGGGGTGCGTGAAGTTCGAAATCTCCGACGGTTTGTCTTGTGGTGGCGTGTCCTCTAGCAGCGTTGGTGGGCGCCAACACCGCACCGCGGACCCCGGTGACTGCACCGCCAGTGGTGATCAGTTCGTCGACGCGACGGCGCCATGCGAAACGCACCTTCCCAGTGCGCATGAAGTCGCGGATCTTCCGCTCGAACGGCTCAACGACGCCTGGTCCTGTGCCCAGCGTCAGATGAAAGCGGGGCACTGAGTTTCCGGGCCGGTGCACGTCGCCGTTGCCGCGCTCGGCCCACCCAACGACCGGAACCCAGTTGACGCCCATTCCCGCAAGCCATGCGCGCTTCTCGCCTGCAGCGAACTCGAGGTACTTCTCGGCCCACTTATGCGCCCAGTAGTCCTCGCTTCCTGGCTGGTTCGGCGCACGATCGAAGCCCGCGGTGGTCATCCAGTCCCGGCGCGCTCGGTCGAACGAGTCGCGCACTCCCATCAGCCGCTGTTCCGGCGAGTCGATGAAGAAGAGCCCGCCGAGGCTCCAGTGAGCCTGGCCACCCAGGTTTCGCTCGGATTCTTGGTCAACGATCAGGACCTTCTTGCCGGCCGCGGCAAGCTCACATGCGGCCACGAGGCCGGACAGACCATGCCCGACGACGATCGCGTCGGCAGTTCGGCTCGGGCCTGCCGAGGCTGGCCCCGCTCGACCGGCAAGCCAGGCAGCAGTGAGCGCGGCGGCGCTGCCGGCGAGAACCTGTCGGCGACTAAAAGAGGTTGGGGCTGGTTCGGACACGACGGGATTGCCTTTCGACGGAAGGATGTGTCAGTGCCGTGACCCGCGCCGAGATGGCGCCGAGCTATGGCTTGTCGCACACCATAGCGGACCGTCGTTGAGAAGAAAAGCAACTCAATACGAAGTGTACTGAAATTGCACCGTGGTCTGTTACTCCTGGTCAGCGACCGTGTAGGCCCGAACAACGTGCTCAAAGAGGGTTGCTCGACGCTGCCGAACCGCCACGTCGTCTGGCTCCAGCAGCACCTGCTGAGTCGTGCCGTCGTACACCGCTACCAAGGCTTGCATCAGCGCATTCGGGTCCGGTATTTGACGGTTGATTCGCTCAAGTTGGCTGGTGAAAATCGGTAGGAGCGCCTCGCTGATCGCGGCCTCCCGAAGGGCGACGGCTTGACGTAGGTCAGGATCACGGAGTGCATGTGCGGTGACTTCGATCGTGATCGCATACCAACGAGCGTCGACGGGGAGCACTTCGACGATCCCTTGGATCGCTTCTGACAGATCAACGACGTCGTCGGCCGCCAACTGCTCCAGCGCGACTTCGAGGTCTGCGATCATCTGCGTTGATCGCTCGAGCCACATGGCTAGGAAGAGAGCCTCGCGAGAGTCGAAGTTTGAGTAGAACGCCCCGCGCGTGAACCCTGCGCGCTCGACGACCTTTTCGACAGTCGTGCGCCCGAAGCCCACTTCGGAGTAGACCGCGAAAGCGGCGTCCAACAGCCGCCGACGAGTGTTGGATCGCCGCCGTTTGGTCGTGTCCGCTGTTTGACTGGTGTCCGGTGTCACGTACGTGAATGTAAGCCTCGACGGCCTCGCTCTCCAGACGGCGAAAGCAACGAAACTCTCCCGATCACCTTGTTCGTTCGAGCGAACGTCCATGGTATGATGCTTAGTTGATTGGTACGTTGCTGGGGTGGCCTGCCGCCTCGCGAGCGTCCTGACCAGGGGCGACTGTCTTGTTATCGGTGTCCGCATCTCGGAGGTCGTGTTGGCGAGCGTGGTGAAAGTCCTGGTCTGGCGCGATGGGGAGTGGTGATTCGGATGGTCACGACAGATCTCCGACCTTCAGTCGGTAGGAGCTATCTCACAAGGTGGTGCCTGTCTGGGCCTCGATAGCCGGAGCGCCGCAGTCAAGACCTTCGCTCGTTGTCCCTGGGCGTGTTGACCACCGAGCTGCTCAGCTGAGCGACGACGGCATTGAGTGCGGCCATCGTCTCCGCGACCGCGGTCGATTCCGGGTGCCGAAGGCGATACAGCAAGATCTCGCGACCTGCAGCGTGCAGGACTTGTGCGGCGAGGTCCGGACTTGGAACTATCGACGGCCCCAGATCTGTGAGGGCTTTGTGTAGTCGATTTCGAACCACGGTCTGTGCTGCTTCCAGGTTCCGGTGGTACGCGGGTGGCGCACCTTCGGGCGGTATGAGAAAAAGCCTCCATGTCGCCGGTCGGGAGTCGACTGCTCGGACGGCTCCCGCTAGTGCCGCAGTCAACCGTTCGCCGCCCCGCTTGCCTGCGACCTCGGGCAGGATGCAGACTGCCAGCGATCTCGCGGCACGGCGTCGCTCGCGTTCGATGAGCGCAACGAACAGTCCGGACATATCCCCGAACTGGTGGTAAATGAGCGATCGGTGGATATCGGCCTCGCGGGCAATCCGCGCTGGTGTGGCCGCATTGAAGCTCTCGTCGCCGACGATCTGCAGTGTGACATCGAGGATCTGCTGCCGCCGCTTCGACACCCCTAGCCGTCGCTTCGGCGCTCGATTACTCACGGTTGACAGGGTAGTGGCTGCCCCTGTACTCATCAATTAACAAAATGTTATTTAGTGTCGGAGGATGCCATGTCAACAGAGTTCTTCCCCGAGCTCGCCGAGCGAGTCCACCGCCAGTGTGCGGACATCCCCGAGCTCTACAGCGACATCGACCGCGATACCTGTCCCGAGCGCTTCACCATCGACCCGAACGTCCAGTCCGCCCTTCCCTCAGACAGAGGCGACCGTGTTAGGTACCTGGAGGACGCGCGCCTAGTCGAGTTGTGCCGCATCGCAACGTTCTTGGGTGACGTCCGCGCCGATCGCGTGGCTCTCCTGTCATCGGAGCTTCGAGTGTCTGAGCTGATCGAAATGGTTCGGACGGCCTGTCGGTGTGGAGTCGATGCCGTACCCGACGCGCCGCAGCCGCTGCGCGAGTTGATTGAGCACATGGAGAGTACGCCCGAGTGGATCGACACGTCGCTCGTCGCTCAGGGCGCCGCACATGCCCGAGTCAGTGCGGGCCTGATCGCGCCGTTCGTCACGCGTGGAGCGTTCATTGCGACATTCACCAACCGCTACGCAGCGCTGCCGATGACCATCACAGGCGCGCTATCCGGCACCCGGGCGGCGCACCGGGTCAACGAGACCACAGCCTTCTTCGCTGTCACGACTCTGCCGGGTGCCCTCGATAGATTCGGTGCCGGATTCGAAGCCGCGGCGATGGTGCGGCTGATGCACTCCATGGTGCGCTTCAATGCGCTCTGCCGTTCAACCAGATGGAGCGTCGATGTCTACGGTGTCCCTGTACCGCAGATCGATCAGTTGCCTGCCGGCATGATCGCCCCATATCTCGCTGCCCTCCGCGTTCTGCGCTCTGGACGCACCGAGTTCGATCGCAGTGATCGTGCGATGGTCGAGTTCTGTCGCTATCGCTGCTATCTCCTGGGGTTGCCCGAAGAGCTCCTGCCGGTCACTCCACAAGGAATCGTCGACATGTTCTACGCCCGTGCAGCGACGCTGCGCGCAGGTTTCGACGACGACTGTCGCAGACTCGTCGAGTCGACGATGGATGCGTATCTGCGTCCCAGCGAGACCTTGCTCGACCGCGCAGCGGATGCAGTCGAGAAGAGCTACAGCAAGTTAGCGTTCTGTCGGGCATTCAGCAATGGTCAAAGTCGGAAAGCTCGACACATGGGCGTTGCCGTCGGCGTCGCCGACTACGCCAGGATCGCACTCACTGCGCCCTTCATCGCTGGACGTGTGCTCGTGGTGATGGTGGCCCTCCGGGTCCCGGTGCTTCGCGGTTCGCTGAATCGGTATCTGGTCAGGAGCGTCGAGCGTCGGCTCGACACCTACGGTGTACCTGCGTACACGACTGACCTACGCGACTATTCAGATAGGTGACGGCGCATCATCGCCGGGCAGCGTGGTGCATCGGCAACCACTCGGCAGCACATGCACGACAGAGCCGGATGGCGACGGTCCGTGAGATGGTCGCGGTCGAATGCAGGCTGCACCTGCTACCTGTCTGCTGAAGTCAAGCCGGCGACACCCGCTGCGACGACTCAGCTCTGATCCCGGCGAGAAGGACGCGAAGGGCCAGCCTCAAATCAGGCCCCCCGTCACTGACAGCGAGCCTCCGCAATTCGACTCCATCGATCACTGATGAAATCAGGGGTGCGTACTTGCCCGCCTCCGCTATTCCATTCGCCTCGAGAAATCGGACCGCGAGCTCGTCGTATGCGGCGTAGCAACGAGCGGCACTCGATCGCACCGCCACATCTCGCGACGCATGAAGATACAGTTCAAGCTGCGCGACCTGTTCCGCACTCCTCTGGTTGGCCTCGACGACGTCGACCGTGCGCGCGATTGCGGAGTCGGCCCCCGAGCTCGTGACAGGATCGCCGGCGATTGCGGTCAGTCTGGCCACCTCTTCGTCGACGAACATGCTCAACGCGGCAGCAAGAAGGTCATCCTGACTCGCAAAGTGATACGTCAGCGATCCCAGTGAGACGCCCGCCTCAGCCGCAATAGCGCGATTGCTCACGCCACGTATTCCCTCGGAACCGATAACGGCAAGGGTGGCGCGGAGGAGCCGCCTGCGAACTGCCGTGTCTCGACGTGGACCAGGTTCCTTGTCAACCGCTTCCATCTGTCAGACGCTACCTGGAATCTCCAGACTTGGGCGCTGCCGGGTCGTAGGCCGTGAGTTGTTAAGGGTTTGCAATTCGTTCGTTCGAGCGAACGATTATCTGGTAGCGTTGCGCACGACACATTGTGAAGTTCCTGGCTCTCAGCACACAGGTCGCGCCGCGGCGCACTCGACACTGCCGCTTCGGACAGGACTCCAGGAGCGACGGTGTGCCGTCGCCTACGAGAGGTTGATAGAAATGCGTTGTCTCGTCACGGGCGCAACAGGCTTCGTTGGTAGCAATCTCGTCCGAACGCTCATTGATGCAGGCCACGAGGTCGTCGCAAGCGGAGCCCCCGGTTCGACGACGGCATACCTGGACGACCTGGACATCGAGGTTCGCTTGGCGGACCTGCTCGACCCCGACGCCGTCAACGACTTGGTGACCGGTTGCGATTGGGTCTTCCACGTAGCCGGCGACACCTCGACGTGGTCCGGACTGACTGCCCGACGCCACGCCGTCAACCTCGTCGCCGCAGACCGGCTCGCCGCTGCATCACTCAACGCCGGCGTCCGACGTTTCATTCACACCAGCACAGTGGACGTCCACGGGTACAACGCCGACGGGTCCCCATTGGCCGAGACCTACGGTGACAAGAGTTTCTGCAACATCGGATACGACTATGCCGACACGAAGGCCGCGGGCGAGATGGCGGTGCTCCGCTACATCGCGCGTGGCCTCGACGTCGTCATCGTCTACCCCGGGTTCATGATCGGACCGTTTGACCACACGCTGCAGCTCGGCAGGGTTATCAGGGACCTTCAGGCTGGCAAACCCACCTTCGCGCCACCCGGCACGGGATCGTTTTGCGATGTGCGCGCGGTGGCTGCGGGCATGCTCGCAGCTGCCGAAAAGGGCCGCACGGGTGAGGGTTACAACCTCACGGGGTTCAACCGCACTTACTACGACGTCTTCACCCGCATCGGTGAAATCGTCGGCGCCAAACACCGACCGGTCAGGCTCCCCGCGCCCGCGCTTCGCGCGGTGGGCCTTCTAGATGAAGCGGTCTCGCGGGTAACAGGCCGGGTCCCGGACATGGATACCGGCATGGCCAAGTATCTGTCATCGCCGCAAGCCTCGGATTGGTCGAAGGCCCACGACGAGCTCGACTACGACCCTGGCGATGTCGATACAGCGATCCGGGATGCTGCAGGCTGGTACGACCAGTTCATGCCTGTCGAATCGGTCAGCTAGATTTCACGATCGACACGCGGGATTCTAGACCGCACGGCCGCTTCTGCTGTGACAGCGAGATCCTCGATAAAGAGCCAATCATCGACTCGATAGACAGCCTTTCAATCGCCTCGCCGAGGCCCATTTGAGGCCCACCAGAAACCAACCTGCATCAAAAATTTCCAACCAGGAGGATGAATTCATGAGTCTCAGCACAAAATCCGTGAACACAAGGGAGGACGTCGTCGATCGTTCTGGCGCCGTGGCGGTTGTTGGAGCAGGACCTGCTGGTCTGAGTGCGGCTCGAATGTTCCAAGTTTACGACGTCGAATACGACCATTTTGAACGACATTCCGGGGTGGGAGGATTATGGGATATCGACAATCCCGGTACGCCTATGTATGAGTCGGCACACTTCATTTCTTCGCGTGACATGTCCGGATTCTTTGACTACCCGATGCCCGACTCCTTTGGCGACTATCCGACGCGCCGACAGATACTGGACTACACTCGCAAGTTCGCCGCCGAGTTCGGCCTTGATGAACGGATTGAGTTCAATAACGGCGTCGTGTCCGTCGTCGAAGACGGCGACTTCTGGCTAGTGACCCCTGAGAACGGACCGACTCGAAGGTACCGCGGGGTAGTCTGCGCATCCGGGACAAACTGGCATCCTCGCTTGCCAAAGCATCCCGGACAGTTCAACGGCGAAGTTCGACATGCCGTCACTCACCACAGTGCAAGGGATTTTGTCGGAAAGCGCGTTCTCGTCGTCGGCCTCGGCAACTCTGGTGCCGATATCAGCTGCGATGCAGCTCAGATGGCCGACGCTGCATTCATCAGTACACGCCGCGGCTACCACATCATCCCGAAGCATTTGTTCGGAGTCCCCGCAGATCAGCTTGACGACGGCCAGTTCTCCCTGCCGCGGTGGCTCGAACGTCCTCTGATGACTGGCCTGCTGCGACTGATTGTCGGTGACGTCCGCCGCTGGGGGCTCCCGAAACCTGACCACCGACTGTTCGACTCTCATCCCCTCCTCAACAGCCAACTGCTACACCATTTGCAACACGGCGACATCTCGGTCCGACCTGAGATCCTTCGTTTCGAAGGACCGGATGTCGTGTTTGTCGACGGTTCTCGCGAACAGATCGACCTCGTCCTGTACGCGACAGGATACGAGATGAAGATTCCCTACGTGGAGTCGACCATGTTCGAGTGGAATGGCGATCGACCTGCCCAGTACCTGACGGCATTCAACCGCGATCATAAGAATCTCTTCACAATCGGATTCATCGAGATCAATTCGAGCGCGTACACACTCTTTGACAATATCTCCAACATGGTCGCCCAGTATGTGTCTGCACAAGACAGAGATCCTTCTCGCGTGGTGAAGCTCGGAAAGCTCATCGCGGAGGACAATCCAGACCTCGCGGGCGGGCTCTCGTTGATCAAATCCGCCAGGCACGCCGGGTACGTGGATGCAAAAGCCTATAAACAAACCGTTGCACGAGTGCTGACGGAGACGGGCTTTTCGCCACTCGTCCCGGGATTTGCCGACCGGTTGCGCAAAGGAAGGACAGTGTCGGAATCCGTGTGATCGGAGATCGCCACTCTAGTCTCGCACAGCACGCGTTCCACACATACCGTCGAAGCCTGTACGTCCAGAGCCCGCGTACCTGCGGAGCTATCGGTCGCTTATGCCGTTGAGTCTGATTAGATAACCTCCTCTCATGAAATGAGAAAAGCCATGACTTCATCGTCCAATAGACCGCAAGAGTCCGGTAGCGTCGCAGTTGCCGACGCGAGTCGGCTGGCTCAATCCCGTATCGCCGAGGGACGGGCGTTCAACGCGACCGCCACGTCCTATGCGATGCAGGGGTTTGGCTATGCGATCGTGGCAGCATCGCTTCCCACGTTCAAAGATCGGGTCGGTCTCACCGAAACCCTTCTGTCTCTGATCTTGCTGTGTGTTTGCATCGCGGCAGCGTTTGGTTCGGCGTTCGCCGATGCAGTGGCTACCCGGAAAGGGAGTCGAATCGCTCTTGCCGTCGGGTTCCTCTGCGAGGCCGCGTCCCTGACGGCCGTCACGATGACCGATTCGCTGCCGACCTTCGTTGCGGCCATCGTGATCTACGGCATCGGGTTGGGTGCAGTGGATGCGGCCTCCAATATGCAAGGCGCGCTGGCTGAGTCTCAGTCGTCCAGCCCCGTGTTCGGGAAACTCTATGCCGGCTACACCCTCGCCGCAGCGGTCGGTGTCCTCGCGACCTCCTGCGTGCATGCCGCACACCTTCCGAGCATCTCGCCGATCGGGATCGCTGCCGTCGGAACGCTTCTCACTGCAGTGGTGGTTATCCGCTACAGCAACCCGTACGTCTCGCTCAAGACCAGGGCCACCGTGCGCTCCGACGTGATGCCACGGAAGGCAATCTGGTGCGTGGGAATGATTGTCTTCGCTGCCTTCGTGGTGGATTCCGCCGTCGCCACGTGGAGCACCCTGTACATGCGTGACGGCCTCGGGTCTTCAGCGGTTGCAGCGCCGCTTGCCTACGCGGTCTACCTGGTCGCGGTACTCGCCGCTCGCCTCGTTGCCGATCCGTTCGTGCGTTCACGCGGCCGCCGACTGACCAGCACTGTTGGTGCATTCATCGCGTTGGTGGGTTGCCTGATGGTCGTTGCCGTCCATTCGCCGACTGCGGCGATCATCGGGTTCGGCCTGACCGGTGCCGCCGCCGGATTCCTTGTCCCAGTTGCGTTCAGCTGGGCCGGTGAGCTTGTTCCGTCGCGCAGCGACGAGGTGATCGCACGTGTCAACATTTTCAACTATGCCGGTGCCGTTGTCGGCGCGGCAGCACTCGGAGCGATTGCAGGTAATGCCTCGATGCTCTCCATCGGGTTCCTCCTTCCCGCAGCAGCGCTTGCGCTGACTCTGCCCCTTCTTCGTGGCCGCTGGCAGACCCAACTCTCAGCGTGACGCTCGACCCACTCACTGCTGGGTCCGAATCAATTCGACCAAACAATTGCGCCGGGGCGACGTCGCTCTTCTTGGCACACCTCAGAGAACAGGAAATGGTATGCCTGGCGATATAGACTCCCTCGCCGGATCGGCTGAGGCCATCGCGGCAGGATCTGTGAGCTCTGTCGAGCTCGTCAGCCGAGCTTTGGATAGGGCCGAGCGGGCGCAGCCATCGTTGAACGCGTTCCGGGAGCTCTATCCTGAACGCGCACTCCACGCTGCAGCTCGCGCGGACGCACAACGAGCAGCTGGCCGCGCGGCCCCACTGCTCGGCGTTCCAGTGGGCATTAAAGATGATATGGATCTGGACGGCGCGCCAAGCAGACACGGATGCGCCGGGAATTTTCACCCACGGCAGTACTCCTCGGAGTCCGTGCGCCGTCTTGAGTCCGCCGGAGCCATCATCATCGGGAAGACCAACCTCCCCGAGTTCGGGCAATGGCCATTCACCGAAGGTGTCTTCGGTTCCACGCGAAACCCGTGGAACCTTCGCCACACGCCCGGAGGCTCCAGCGGCGGCTCTGCCTCGGCGGTCTCCGCTGGAATCGTCCACGGAGCGTTGGGCTCGGACGGCGCTGGTTCCGTCCGGATACCAGCAGCATGGACAGGGCTGGTCGGGATCAAACCTCATCGAGGACGTCTTTCGACGGCTCCCGACGACAGCCCATTCTATGGACTCACATGTTTCGGCCCACTGGCGAGGACGGTCGGGGACGCTGCGCTTCTGCTGACCGCCGCGACCGGTGGCGATGATCTGTTTCCGACGACAATCCGGGTCGCACTTCAACGCCGCGATCCAGGTCGCCTGCGAGTTGGGCTGAGTCTGAACCCGCCGTTCTCTGGCTACACCGTGAGGTTGCATCCAGATGTGCGTCGAGCAGTCGAACGCATTGCGTACACTCTCGATGGCCTGGGCCACGAGGTCGTGCCGATCGACGCCCCCTATCGGTTGATGGGTGTCGGATTTCTGCCGAGGTCACTGCGGGGGATCGCGGATCTGTCGCGGACAGTGCCCGATATCGAGCTTCTCGACCCGAGAACGCGCGCCAACGCCAGGATCGGGGAGCTCCTTCCATCGCTCGCAACCGAGTTCGCGACGATCTCCGAAGGTATCGCCCGACGACGATTCTCCCAGGTCTTCAAGACCGTTGACGTCCTGCTCACGCCCACGACCGCTACTGCGCCGCCGGAGGTGGGAAGCTTCGACGATCTATCGAACGCTGAAACTGACCGTCAGATGATCGCCGCGGCCCCCTACTGCTGGCCATGGAATGTCTTAGGGTGGCCGGCAGTCAACATCCCGGCAGGGTTGACGCCCTCCGGGTTGCCCGTCGGAGCACAACTGCTCGGCGCAAGTCGGTCCGAACCACTGCTGGTGGAGCTTGCTGCCCAGCTCGAGGGTCTAGAGCAGTGGCAGCTACGGCGGCCGCCCGCCGCCCAGGGCGCGTAGTACCGACCACCGTACGGCCCCGACTATGCGCGCCCAGCGGGGCGTGCATGCCCAGCCTCGGGACGCAGAACGGCCCGGCACCTCTCGGTGCCGGGCCGTCGAGCCGGGTAATCCGTCTCGGTCTGAGGAGAATCAGGCCGGAACGATGAGGCCGTTGCCCTGGGTGCGTGCGCGATCGAAGCGCTCGCCGGCGTCGGCCCAGTTCACGATGTTCCACCAAGCCTTGACGTAGTCCGGCTTGACGTTCTGGTAGTCGAGGTAGAAGGCGTGCTCCCACATGTCGAGCATGACGACCGGGATCAGGGCGGCGGAGGTGTTGCCGCTCTGGTCGGTGAGCTGCTCGATGACGAGGCGCTGACCGATGGTGTCCCAGCCGAGGATTGCCCAGCCGCTGCCCTGCAGGGTGGTGGCTGCGGCGGTGAAGTGCGCCTGGAACTTGTCGAAGCTGCCGAAGTCGTTGTCGATCGCGGCGGCGAGATCGCCGACCGGCTTGTCGCCACCGTTGGGCGACAGGTTCTTCCAGAAGATGGAGTGGTTGGTGTGGCCACCGAGGTGGAACGACAGGTTGGCCGACAGACCGAAGACCTTGCCTGCGATGGTGCCGTCTTCGCGAGCCTCGGCCAGCTTCTCGAGAGCAGTGTTGGCGCCCTTCACGTAAGCAGCGTGGTGCTTGCTGTGATGGAGCTCCATGATCTTGCCGGAGATGTGCGGCTCCAGCGCGCCGTAGTCGTAGTCCAACTCAGGCAGAGTGTATTCAGCCACGATGGTCCTCTCGTATGCAGTTGGTGAAAGATCCGTACCCGGGTCCAGTTTCTACATTTCCGTAGACCGAGACTTTCTGCAACAGCCCGCCCGGCGTGCGTCAGACGAGGAGCCGGGGGGAGGTCAGAGGAGTGCGATCACAGCGATCGCGGCGAGGATGACGACGATGGAGGCGGCCGTCGCAGCGCAGTGCGCACCGATGCGCTGGTCGACAGCGGAACGATCGTCCGCTGTTCTGCCGAACATCATCCGCGATTCCCGACCCATGTCGTGCCTCCCACACCGCATTGCTCGTGACGCGTCTCACAGTCTCTAGCGCCCAGAGCGTACGGCGTCGACGTCGAAGCGGCAAATCGTCGGGAGACGTACGCTGGTCGCATGAGCTTGTTCGATCGCCTCCTTGCCGCAGCCGATGTCAAACGTGTGATGGTGACCCGCGACGACGCACTGCCCGGGCGTCCGAACGCGATGCCGATTCCGGCCGAGCATCGAGTGTTCGGCCGGCCGCTGCGTGGCCGGCCCGATCACGACGGCACGTTCGGTCCGGCGGGCATCGGTGACTGGGGACCGGACCTGCGCGCCGTGGTTGTTGCGGGCGGGTGCTTCTGGGGCTTCGAAGAGATCTTCTGGCAATTGCCCGGAGTGGTCAGCACGGCTGTCGGCTACGCGGGCGGCTATACGCCGAACCCGACCTACGAAGAGGTGTGCACCGCGCAGACCGGCCACGCCGAGGCCGTCCTCGTCGTCTACGATCCGGCGCAGTTGAGCTTCGAGAAGCTGCTGGAGGTGTTCTTCACGGCGCACGACCCCACGCAGGAGATGCGTCAGGGCAACGACATCGGCACCCAGTACCGTTCGGCGGTCTTCACCTTCGACGAGGCCGAAGCGGATGCGGCGGCAGCGGCGGCGCGGACGTTCGAACCCGTGCTCGCGGAGGCGGGCTACGGTCCGGTGACCAGCGAGATCTCCCTGATGTCCAGCGCAGGCGACGGGACCTTCTACTACGCCGAGGACTACCACCAGCAGTACCTCATCACCAACCCCAACGGATACCGCTGCCACGCGACCACCGGACTCGCGTTCCCCGTCGCCGGGTGACACCTCGGATCAGCCTGCGGCAATGGAACCGCACTCTGCTGCACCGACAACATCTGATCGAGCGCGTCGACGACGACGCCATCGAAGTGATCGACCGCTGCGTGGGCCTGCAGTCGCAGGATCCGCAGGCGGCGTTCTTCGCGCTCGAATCGCGGATCGACGACTTCGACCCGGCTGAGCTCGACTCCCTCCTCACCGATCGCGACGTGGTGCGGATGGCGCTGCATCGGGGCACCGTGTTCCTGATGGACGCCCTGGACGCCCGGTGGATGCGACCGATCTTTCACCCGATCTTCGACGCAGGCGTCCGGCTGCATGCGCGCGGTCTGCGCGACGCCACAGTGGAGCAGGCGACAGAGGTCGCGACCGAACTGTTTGCGAGCACCGACGGACCGGTCCCGATCGCCGACCTGCGCGCGTCGCTGACCGCACGGTGGCCGCACGAACCGCCTGCCGACCTGGTGGCGGCTGTGCGGTACGCGCTACCCCTGGTGCAGACTCCGCCGCGCGGCCTGTGGCGGCAGTCGGGAGCGCCGTCGTACGTGCTGCTCGACGACTGGATCGGTGACGGAGAACCGGGAGTGACCGGGGACGAGGCGGTCCGCGACCTCATCCGCATGTACCTGCGCGGGTTCGGGCCGTCGACGATAGCGGGCGTTCAGCTGTGGTCGGGCCTTCGCGGGCTGGGGCCGATCATGAGGGCGATGGAAGCCGACTGGGAGCTGGCGCAGTTCGTCGGTCCGCACGACGAGACGCTGTACGACCTGGAAGGGCTCCGACCGGCCGACCCCGACGTAGCGGTCCCGGTGCGCTTCGTGGCGCCATACGACAACGCGGTCTTCGCCAAGGCCGATCGGATCCGTGTCGCCGACCCCGACGTGTACGCGCAGACGCAGACCCGGAACGGGCAGTCGCCGGGATTCGTTCTGGTGGACGGGCGGCTCGCGGCCACCTGGCAGGTGCGCGACGGCGCGGTCGCGTTGACTGAACTCACCGATCTGGGGGCGGCGCAGCGCCGTGAGTGCGAGAAAGAAGCCGCGCGACTGTCCGCGTTCGCCGCCAGGTGATCTCGCCTACAGACCGGTCCGTGGATTGCGTCGCGTGATGCAGTAGAGCCGGCCCGCGGGGTCGGCCATCTGAGCGGACTCGGCGTCCCGGGACACCAGGGTGGCGCCCCAGTCCTCGTGGCGCTCCACTTCGTCGGCGACGTTGTTCGCGGCGAGCGCAGTGTGTGCGCTGGGTTCGCTCTCGTCGGTCCGCAGAATCACCACTTGCAGGGACAGCCGTGGACTGTTGTTGAGGGCGACCTCGTCGAGGTCGGTGGTATCGATCGGGCCCTTACCGGTGAGGACCGACCAGAAGTTGACCTCCGCGTCGAACGCCGCGGACGGAACCTGGAATCGCAACTGGTCGACGATGCTGATGGCTCCGCCCGGCCAGCGGATCGGCCTGGCGCGCACCTCCTCGCCGCTGGTCCAGGGCACCAGACAGAAGATGCCGCCGACCGGCGATCGCATGGTGATCACGCCGTCGTCCGCCGTCGACTCCGGAATCGCTCCGAGGGCTTCGGCTTCCGCGGCGCCTACCGCAGGATCGTCGACATGCAGGTTGAGGTGCATTCCGCCGGGGCCGTCGTCGACCCGCTGCACCCGCAGATAAGGGTCGCCGTGGAAGGGCTCGAGCGTCGCGAACTCCTTGGCGGGGCCGCGGGGCGGTGAGACGGTGCTGCCGGTGATGGCGCGCCAGAAGGTCACCTCCGGTCCGAACTCGGCGGCGGGGAAATCGAAGAACGCGGTGAGCCAACGAACGTGCACAGTCATCGAGTGTAGGGCCGCATGAGCGTGGTGCGAACAACTCCGAAGTAGTACTAGAGAGTTTCATCCCGCGTGTTGTCCACAAGTCATCCACAGATGGCTGGGGATGAAAATCGGTGAACACTACTTGTCAGTAGCAGTGAGTTTCCGGCGTCTTTCGGGTGAACGGAGGACGAAAATGAGACGGGCGACACACCAATGCATCCCTCGACCTCCCGTTATCCACAAATCCACAGGGTTGTCCACAGGGCTTTCGCGACCTGTGTATGACTGGGGATCAACAGCCTCCCGGTGAAATTGTGGATTGTTTTATGCTGGTATGCATAGTGAGTGTGGTGTGTTGCCAGCGGACCGACTGTGGTAACGATCCGGTCCCGTGACGTTCGCCCGTTTCGGGGTGGCGCCGCGGGACGGAAGTCGGCGCCGAGCGCCGGGAGCGCACCGCGTGTGAACCAGGTGTGGAACCATGGGGGACTGTGAGCATGGATGAGATCGAGACGGTGGCGGTCACCGACCTCCCCGACGACTTCAGCGGCGTCACAGACCGAGTGCTTCTGGACGTCCGTGAGAACTACGAGTGGGAAGACGCTCACATCCGCGGTGCGTTGCACATTCCCCTCGACGAGGTTCCGGCGCGCATCGACGAGATCGACTTGGAACCCGAACTCATGATCGTGTGCCGAACCAGCGGGAGGTCGTTCCGGCTCTCGCAGTACCTCGCGATGCGCGGAATCGAGGCGACGGTTGTTCGGGGCGGCATGGTCGCCTGGCAGGCCGCGGACAAGCCCTACGACACCGGCACCGAGGGCATGTACGGGAGCGTCGACTCCTGATGCTCGACGTGTGCCCGTCCTGCCGCATCCAAGCGCCCCACCGGCAGGGTCGACAGCTCTGCCCGCGCTGCGGTGGACCCCTGACGCTGCTCGACGACCACGGCCGCATCGTCGCGCCGCGCCCGACTGCTCCGGCACCGACGCCGCAGCCCGGTCGAGCGCGGCCGCGGCCTGCTCCGAGTCGGCCGCTGCTGCGCTGGACGGCGGACCGTCCCGCCGGTGCGCGCCCGGCGCCGACGCCTCCGCGACCGCCCGTCACCGCACGCCGGCCGTCGTACCGCGGCGTCCCGCGGTGGGGACTGCTCGATTCACCGGTCGTCCCCGAAGCCGACGAACCCCGGAGCGGAGACTCCGGAACGGCGATGACGCGGACGTTCTCGCTGGTCTGGTACACCCTGGTGGCCGCGGCGGTGGTGCACCTGATTCGGTACCTCGTCGCCGTCGTCAACCGGTCGACGCCGATCCCGATGTGGATCGATCTCCTGTCCGGGGCGGCTGTCCTGGTGTTCGGCACCTTCGCGTTCGCAGGCATGCTCCTGGGGCTCGTCGCGCTGGTCCGGTGGCTGACTGCCATCCGAGCGCACGCGTACGCCGAAGCCGACCTGTACGACCCGCGGCCGCGCCGGCAGCAACTGCTCCTGGCAGGTCTGCCGCTGGTGAATGTGGTCGGCGCGCCGCTGCTGCTGTCGGAGGCGGCGCGGTGCGGTTCGGATTCCGCAGGCGCGGCCGATCGGATCCGACGCATCGCGATCGCGTGGGGACTGGTGAACGGTGTCGCGCTGATCGCTCTGGCCTACCGCATCGGCGGGTGGTTCAGCGACTCGGTTCAGGTCCACGCCGACGGACTCGCGATGGTGACGCTCTCGTTCGCCGTCTCGGCGGTGTTCACCCGGTGGGCGAGCCCACGACTGAGTACCGTCCTGACCGGACTCGTCGGCGATCACGACAGGGAGAGGCGGCTGGTAGTGGCATGAACAAGTCCGACGTCTCGCGATCCGGCAAACCCGCCGTCGTCGCCCACCGCGGTGCGTCCGGCGAACTCGCCGAGCACACCGCGGCCGCTTACGACCTCGCACTCTCGCAGGGTGCGGACGGGTTGGAGTGCGATGTTCGGCTGACGGCCGACGCCGAGTTGGTGTGCATTCACGACCGGACCATCGAGCGCACCTCCGACGGAGTGGGCGTGGTCAGCGAGATGACGCTGGCTCAGCTCCGCGACCACGACTTCGGCTCGTGGCATGAGAGCGGAGAGTCGGCGTCCGTGCTCACCCTGCGCGACCTGCTGACGCTGACCCTGGACTGGCATCGTCCGGTGCGCCTGTTCATCGAGACCAAACACCCGGTCCGCTTCGGCAGCCTGGTGGAGACCAAGCTCCTGGAGATGCTGCACGAGTTCGGCGTTGCATCGCCGCCGTCGGCCGACCACAGCCGAGCCGTCGTGATCTCGTTCTCCGCAGCAGGGGTGTGGCGGGTGCGACGGACCGCGCCCATGCTCCCGACCATCCTCTTGGGCGACACCGCGCGGATCATCGGCGGAACGGCGGCGACGGCCGTCGGCGCGACTGGCGTGGGACCGTCCATCGAGACGCTGCGACTGCACCCGGAACTGGTGGATCGGGCGGCCGCGGCGGGCCGCGTCACCTATGCCTGGACGTGCGACGCCCAACCGGACGTTCAGCTCTGCGCGGACCTCGGCGTGCGCTGGGTGGCGACGAACTATCCGGCCCGGGTGCGCGACTGGCTCGTCACCGTCGACTGACGCGCCGATTCCGCAGTCGGGCCGCCGAGCCGTCGGTGGCGGATGACAGACTGAACGCATGGGAAAGAAGAGCAAGCGCGGCAGTGGCCCGCGCCCCGGAAGCAACCGCGCAGAACGCGTCGCCGCCCGTAAGGCGCGGCAGGCGGAATCTCTCGCCGCACCGGTGCGGCCGTTCGCCGGGCTGAAAGCCGAATGCGATCTGGTCGCCATGCGCGCGTTCATCGCCTCGGCCACCGCGCAGGTGACGTACGCCGCGGGCTTCGACGCCGCCCACGAAGCTGATTTCGCCACCATTCTGCCGGGCGCCGTCGCCGCCGAGGTACGCCTGCGCGACGCCGCGACGTTCGGTGAGCTGGGTGCGGCCGCAGGCGACGCGAACGGCAAGGTGACGCAGGGGCTCGTCGGACTCCAGACCAACCCGGAACCGGCCGATCTGGCCGGGTCGCTCGCCGGCGCCCTCGCCTGGGCGGCGTCGGCCCAGGACGGCGACCAGTACGACGGCGCGGCGACCGAGCAGTCGCTCACCGACATCCTCGACGCGGACGCCGACCTCGACATCGTCGTGCACACCGATTTCGGCTGGTGGTTCGCCGAGGATGCGAACGTGCCGTCGGAACTCGCGACCATGCTCGACCGCGCCAACGAGAGCATTCTGCCGACGGCCCGCCTGCGCCCGTCCAGTGGCGTCGGAGCACCGTGGTGGGTGGACGCCGGCGAGAAGGCGCACCTGCGCTGGGTGCGGCCGGAAGACGAGACCGTCCTGATGAACGCGCTGGCCAGGGTGCACGCCGCAGGTCATCTGACACTCGGCGAAGGATCCCGGTTCGCCGGCTCGTTCCGCACGCACGGCGTGATCGTGCCGGTGTTCGACCTCGACGTCGAAGCCCACCACGAGGAGTGGATCGACGGGGTCGAGACGTTCGACGCGCGGCTGACCGAGGCACTCGCCGACTCCTCCGAGCTGACGGCGGCCGAGCGCAGCTCGCGGGCCGGGATCATCGGCCGGCAGGTGACGTTGCGATAGGTCGATTGCAGCGGGTCGGGGACCGGGTCGCTACAGGTTCCCGCCTGCGGCCACGGGCTCGCCGGGATCGGCGGCCGACGTCGCGGCGGCATTGATCTCGCGTTCGACGAAGTTCTCGAGGTCGAAGATGTTGCCGTCGGCGCGGTCGGCGATGGTCTGCAACGTGGTGATCGTGGCGACCTCCTCCACCTGCTCCTTCAGGAACCACTGCATGAACTGCTCGCCGAGGTAATCGCCGTCGTCTCGGGCCGCCCGAGCGAGGCTGACGATCTGCTCGGTGACCTGCTTCTCCTGCTTCAACGCCAGCGCGATCGGCTCGCGGTAGTCGTCGAACGCGGTGATCGGGGCGGCGACGGCCGGGATCTCGACGTCGAGATCCCGATCCAGGAAGTACTGGATGATCATCATCGCGTGGTTGCGCTCCTCGACGGACTGCCCGTAGAAGCGTTTCGCGAGCTGCGGCATGTCGTGGTTGTCGTAGTACACCGCGAGGGCGATGTACTGCTGCGAGGCACTGAACTCGTTGCTGATCTGATCGTGCAGAAGCTGCTGGAACGTCGTGCGCGGCGTTGCGGTCATGGGCAGAGTCTAATCGCCGTCACCCGACGTTCGTGCTGGACTGGCAGCAGCGACGGCCCCGTCGACCCGGTCAGGAGACCGAACCGGTGTTGGCCGACAGGAGATCGTTCGGCACGGCTTCGCTGCGTGCGATGTAGTCGAAGAACCGCTTCGTGGTGTCGCCGGGGATCAGCGAGTCGCCGTCGTCGGTGTACTGGTCGCCGTCAGCGGGGGCGGTAGTGGTGATGGGATCGCCCCGCAGTTTGAGGGCCAGCCACGCGAGATTCCACAGGTGGTCACCGTTGTCGACGGTGACGGCGTCGACGGCGCCGCTCACGAACGGGAACAAGCGGAACGGATTCAGCAGGACCGACGGGCTGGTGGCCCGGGACATGAGTGCGGACAGGAACTTGCGCTGGTTCACCACCCGTTCCAGGT
The DNA here is from genome assembly GCF_001592365.1 of Gordonia hydrophobica NBRC 16057. Lineage (GTDB taxonomy): Bacteria > Actinomycetota > Actinomycetes > Mycobacteriales > Mycobacteriaceae > Gordonia > Gordonia hydrophobica. The sequence continues at coordinate 105,733 of NZ_BCWU01000011.1, read as the reverse complement.
CGGCGTTCGGGAAAGCGCGCGTGCGCACCAGCCCGAGCGCTTGCGCGCCGTTCAGTTTCTGGCACCCGGCAGGCAGTCGCAGACCCGCCTTGGGATCACGGAGCGGTTGATCGAGGCACATCGTGACCCCGCCGACGGCGTCGACCACCGAGTCGAAGCCGCCGAATCCGATCTCCGCGTAATGATCGATGCGGACGCCGGTGAATTGTTCGACGGTCTGAACCAACAGTTTCGGACCGCCGTTGTTGAAGGCGGAGTTGATCTTGTGGCTGCCCATGCCGGGGATCGGCACGTACATGTCGCGGGGGATGCTGATGAGCATGGGTTTTCCGGACAGCGGTAGATGCGCCATCATGATCGTGTCCGTGCGCGCGCCGTCGGCGTCACCGGTCGCCAGATTCTTCTTCTGCTCGGCGCTGAGCCCCTCACGGGAGTCGGTGCCGACGATCAGCCAGTTGGTACCGGGGGTGTCGGCCACGCGGCCGGGGTACGACGACAACGCGTCCACCCGATGCAGCTTGCCGTCGAAGTAGAACAGCATGGCGATCGGGGCGATCACCAGGACCAGTAGCACCACCAGCAGAATCCGTCCGAGTCGCAGCCGTCGGCGTTTGCGCGGCTTCGGCGCGGGCGGGGTGCTGCGATGGCCCCGCTTCGGGGGAACCGGGGGCGTGGCGGAACGGTCGGACCGACGTCGAGGGGGCGCGTCCTGCGGTGGGCGAGACGCTGCCCGTCGACGGTCGGCGGGCACCGGTTGCGGTTCTTGCCGCGGAGCGTACCCGCCGGGCGCGGCGTGACGGGTGTCGCGACGCAGCGGTACCGGCGGTTCGGCGGCGGGCAGCGGCGCAGGCGACCGGTGTCGCGGGCGCTGCTCCGGCTCCTGCGACCACGCCAGCGGCGGCCGATAACCCGCATCGGGTCCAGACTCGGGGACCCGGCGGGTCGGCGCCTCGAAACGAGGTCCGCCACGCGGTCGCCGCGGATCCGGCGGCATGGGTCGCTGGGAGTTCATTTCAGACACGGTACCGCCGGAATCTGACCGCATGCTGAAGGCGAGGCAGGACGAGGGCGCTGCGTCGACCGAATGACCGACCGCCTTCGGACAGGATTCCCCGCTGACGGTCGGCGTCCGCGTGTGGCGACATGGCGGTCGCCAGCGGGGAATTCTGTCCGGCTTCGGCGTCAGCTCGCGGCGAGCCCCAGCCGGGCCGGGTCTGATCGCCGAAGCCCAGCGCCGCGACGATCGCCGCGATCAGTCCGATCATCATCGGTCCAACCTACGACCGCCGGGACGACGACGCGGTCAGGCCGGAGCGGTGATCCGTTCCACGCCGACGAACCGAGCGAGTTCGGGAGGCAGGACCACCGATCCGTCCTCCTGCTGGTGGTTCTCGAGGATCGCGACCAGCCAGCGGGTGGTCGCGAGGGTGCCGTTGAGCGTGGCGGCGATCTGCGGCTTGCCGTTCTCGTCGCGGTAGCGGACGGAGAGGCGGCGGGCCTGGAAGGTGGTGCAGTTCGACGTCGAGGTCAGTTCGCGATAGGTGTTCTGGGTCGGGACCCAGGCCTCGCAGTCGAACTTGCGGGCCGCGGAGCTGCCGAGGTCGCCACCGGCGACGTCGATGACGCGGTAGGGCACGTCGATCGCCGCGAGCATGTCCTTCTCCCAGCCGAGGATGCGCTGGTGTTCGGTCTCGGCGTCCTCGGGCTTGCAGTAGATGAAGCCCTCGACCTTGTCGAACTGGTGGACGCGGATGATGCCGCGGGTGTCCTTGCCGTACGAGCCCGCCTCGCGACGAAAGCACGTGGACCAGCCCGCATAGCGCTTGGGTCCGGTGGAGAGGTCGAGGATCTCGTCCTTGTGATAGCCGGCCAGCGGGACCTCGGAGGTGCCGACGAGGTACATGTCATCGTCGTCGAGGTGGTAGATCTCGTCGCTGTGGGCGCCGAGGAAACCGGTGCCGGCCATGATCTCGGGCTTCACCAGGACCGGCGGGATCATCAGCGTGAATCCGTTGGCGGTGGCCTTGGCCGCGGCCATGTTCAGCAGACCGAGCTGGAGCATGGCGCCGAGACCGGTCAGGAAGTAGAAACGCGATCCGGACACTTTGACGCCGCGGGCCATGTCGATGAGGCCGAGGCTCTCACCGAGTTCCAGATGGTCCTTCGGGTTCGCGATGGCGCGCGGCTCGCCGACGTGCTCGAGGACGATGTAGTCGTCCTCGCCGCCCGCGGGGGCGCCTTCGATGATGTTCGAGATGGCGCGGTGCGCATCGCTGGACGCGGAATCGGCGTCGTTCTGTTTGGCGACGGCACTCTTGACCTGCTCGGCCAGCGTCTTGCCCTTGGCGAGGAGTTCAGTCTTCTCCTCGCCGGACGCCTTGCCGACGAGCTTGCCGAGGGACTTCTGCTCGCCGCGCAGAGCGTCCGCTTCGGCGATGGCTGCGCGGCGCGCGACGTCGGCGTCGAGCAGCTGGTCGACGAGGGTCGGGTCTTCGCCGCGGGCGCGCTGGGATTCGCGGACAAGGTCGGGGTTCTCACGCACGATCTTCAGGTCGATCACACGTTGAACCCTACTCGGAGGACGTCGGGAGCAGCGACCAGGCATGATGGATTGCGATGACTTCGAAGCGCGATCAACCGATGCACGACGGCCGCGACGACGACGAGGCTGAGCCCGTCGTCGGCGGCGGTGCTGGCGGCTGGGAGCCGACCGACGACTCCCTCGACGGCGGAGAGCTTCCCGAGAACACGGAATCACCAGGGGAGACGGGCGAATCCGAGGCGGTGGACGAGTGGGGGCTGGAGCCGTACGGCGACCCGCACGGTGAGGTCGCTCCGGACGACGTCGACGAGGTGGAGGACGACGTCGAGGAGTGGGGTGTGGAGCCCGAGGACGCCTACTTCGACGATGAGGAGCAGGACGATGAGGAGCAGACGTCGGCGTCCCCGCGATCGGGCGGGGCTGACGACTCGGCGGAGTCCGAGGACGCCCAGTCGCCCAGTCGCGCCCGGAAGCATCCGCTCCGGCTGGTGCTGGCGGCGATCCTGGTCGGCGGCGTCGCCGCGGGAGCGTTCCTGTTCGCGACCGGCGGCTTCGACGATCTCGGTGACGTCGGATCGTCGGTGATCGGTGAGAGCTCGGTGAAGCAGAACGATTTCACGCGCTCGGAGGCCGGGGACTGCTTGACGTGGAGCGACGACGCGCCCGGCGATCCGGTGAGGGTGGAGTGCACGAAGCCGCACAGGTTCGAGGTGGCAGGCGTTCTCGACACATCGACCTTCCCGACGGCGGAATTCGCTGCGACGGCGCCCTATCCGACGCCGGAGCGATTCGCGGAGATCCGCGACGAGAACTGTTCGGTGATCGTCTCGCGCTACCTGGGCGGCGGCCTGGATCCGCAGGGGCGGTTCGCGCCCGGCCTGATGTTCCCGAAGGAGTCGGAGTGGCAGCAGGGGGTGCGCAGCCTGCGCTGCGGCATCGAACAGCCCGCCCCCGGCGATGTGCAGGCGGAGTTCACGGGCCCGGTCAGAGACGTCGACCAGTCGTTCACCTGGGCGGACGGCAGTTGCATCGGAATCGACAAGCAGTCCCGTCAGCCGACCGGCGGTGTGGTGAACTGCGCTGAGCCGCATGCCTTCCAGGTGACCGGCAGCGTCGACCTGTCGCAGCGGTTCGGCGGCCGTGCGTCCGGTAAGCCGTGGCCGAGTACGAAGGACCAGAACGAGTATCTGCGGGGGATCTGTCCGACCCAGGCGAACCAGGCGTTCGGCGGCGCCGACAAGTTCAAGCAGACGACCCTGAACATTCAGTCGTCGACGATCTCCGAGGTCAGTTGGCTCACTGGGAGCCGCCGGGTGTTCTGCTTCGTGGCGCTGCCCGACCGCGGCGGGTTCGCGACGCTGGTCGGCGACGCCAGGCAGGGCACCCTGTTGATCAACGGAAAGGTGCCGAATCCGCAGGACGAGGGGCCGCCCGGACGCTCGGTGGGCGAGCCCGTGCCGCTGCCGCCCGGCTATTCGTCATCGGACCGCGAGATCCCGGCGCCGGCGGGCTGACATGCCGATCTCCCTGTCGGAGCGCGACTTCGAGAACCTCGTGGGCGACGCGCTCGACCTGCTCCCCGATGAGTTGCTGAACGCGATGTCGAACGTCGTCGTCCTGGTGCGCCCGCACAACGACGACGATCCGACGATCCTCGGCCTCTACACCGGCGTCGCACTGACCGAGCGCACCACCGAGTACGCGGGTTTCCTGCCGGACACGATCGAGATCTATCGCGAGCCGCTGCTCGCGATGTGCCATACCGAGGAGCAGGTGCGCCAAGAGGTCGCGATCACCGTCCTCCACGAGGTGGGCCACCACTTCGGCATCAGCGACGAATGGCTCCACGCGAACGGGTGGGGCTGACCGGATCCGTCAGCCCATCGGGTCGGCGTTCTGCGCCGCCGCGTCGTCGGCGGGAGCGCTCTCGCCGGGCAGTTCCGCGTCACCCCACTGGTGGCAGACCCAGAGGCCGTCGCGGTATTCGAGTTCGATGGTTCCGGTGTTCTGAAGGTAGTGCTTCATCGCGTATTCGGGATCGATGTCGGTCAGATGCGCGGCGATCAGGCGGATCGCAGCCCCGTGCGAGACCACGTAGACGTCGCGCTGGTGCTCGCCCGTCAGGTACTTACTGGTGAGATCGTCGATCACCGGGAGGTAGCGGGCGTGCACCATCTCCAGCGACTCGCCGCCGGGCAGTCGCGCATCGAGATCGCCGCGGTGCCAGCGCACGACGGTGTCGTGGAAGACCTCGTGTGCGTCCCGGTCGGAGCGGCCCTCCAGATCGCCCACCTGGACTTCGTGGATGCCTTCGACAGCGTCGGTGTCCAGATCCCAGACGGAGCCGATGAGCTCGGCGGTCTGGCGTGCGCGGTTGGCGACGGAGTTGACGAGGACGGGCGGCTCGTCGAGCGGGTGCTCGAGTCCGTATCGGACGCCCTGACGAGCGCCGAAGTCGGTCAGCGAGGCGCCGGGCAGCGCCGTGTCGAGGCGCTTGAGGACGTTGGCGGTGGTTTCGCCGTGTCGGACCAGATGAAGTCGTGTCATGTCAGAGGTCTCCCTGAAGCAGATCGTCGAACCAGGCGCGGGACTCCGCGTGGTCGGGCGGTGCCGCCGCGGCGGCGACGGTGAGTTGGGGGTCGATGGCCCAGGAGCCGAGGAAGATGACGCGCTCGGCGCTGCGATGCAGCGCGCGCAGTGCTTCTCCGACGGCGGCATCGCGGATGTGGCCGCGGGCGTCGAGGTAGAACCGGTACTGGCCGCTGCCGTTTCGGCTCGGCGCGCTCGTGGCGTCCGTGGCGCGTGGGCGGGACTCGATGCGGGTGAGGTCGATGCCGCGCATCGCGAACTCGTTCATCGCGGCCACCAGGCTGCCCGGGGTGTTCGGCAGGTCGAGGATCACCGAGGTGCGGTCTGCGCCGGTCGGTTCCGGCGGGGGACCGGGCTTGCCGAGCAGGAGGAATCGGGTCACGGCGTCGTCGGAGTCGGCGACCCCGTCGGCGAGCGTGGTCAGTCCGTGCATGCGAGCGGCGGCGGCGGTGGTGACCGCGGCGTCGGCCTTGCCCTGCGCGACGTCTTGCGCGGCGCCGGCGTTCGACGTCGCGATCACGAACTCGGCGTTCGGGAACAGGCGCTCCACGCTGCGTCGGACCTGCGCGGAGGCGACCGGGTACGCCGCGATGGTCCGGACGTCGGCGGCGTCGCGCTGCTGGGCGGCGGCGATCGTGAAGGCGATGTCGAGGGCCACCTCGGCGTAGGCCTGAACGCGGATCTGGCCGTCACGCGGCGCGAGGGCGTCCATGGTGGCCGGTACCGCACCCTCCAGGGAACTCTCGATCGGCACGCAGCCGAAGTCGACGTCGCCGGAGCGGATCATGTCGATGACGGTCGGGGGATTGCTCACGGGGACCTTGACGGCGGAGTCGCCCGCACCGCGACGTTGCAGGACGGCGTCGAGTGCCATCTCGGTGAACGTGCCGGCGGGTCCAAAATAAGCGTAGCTGGGCACCATTTCACAGTAGTCGAGTCAGTTGTGCCGTGCCGTTGACGGGAAAACCCTGCCGCGTTAGGTTAGGTAAGTCTAAGTTAGGATGTACTAAGTAACGCACTTTCGGAGGTGTCAGTGAATACGATCCTTGCTCCCTGCGACGCTGAGCTGGTCCAGACGGCCTGCCGCCGCGCCCATGGTGGAACGCTGTCCGTCAGTGCGCCGGTCGGAGTGACGGTCGACGTCTCCGGCTGCGATGCGGTGGCGATGGTGCACCTCTTCGAAAGTGACGCCTTCCTGCTGGTGCCGGACTCGGTTCCGGCGGTCGACTTGGTTCGATCCGGGGTCGAGGGCCTCACCGCGATGGTCGAGGTGATCGACTGCGCACCCGTCCAGATGCGCGAACGCGTGCGGTCGTTGATCTGGCTCTCGGGCACTCTGCACGAGGTGCCCGCGAAATTGGAGCGCGAACTCGCGGTCGAGATCGCAGGCGACCATCCCGACGAGCGGCTCCTCGACGTCGGCCACGGCCACAGCCTGATGCGCATGGCGCTCGATTCGGCGGTCTTGGCGACATCCACCGGCGCAGGGGGTGTGGATGTCGCCTCGATCGCCACGGCGCAGCCGGATCTGTTCTGGGAGTTCGAGACCGACTGGCTGATCCATCTGGACTCGGACCACCAGGATCTGATTCACCAGCTCGCGCACCGGCTCCCGGATCATGTGCGCGGCGGTCGTGCCCGGCCGCTGCGCCTGGATCGCTTCGGCATCACCTTCCGGGTCGAGATCGGCAATCGGGACGAGGACGTGCGGATGCCGTTCGCTCGTCCGGTCACGCGCATCCCTGAACTGTCCGCCGCCATCCACTCGCTGGCACTGCATCCGTGCCTCGGACACGACTGAGCCCACCGCGACAGGTCCCGCGCTGACCCGGCGCGACGACGCGGGCGGCTACCGTTGACGCCGTGACTTCTGAGCGGGACGGCGTCCGTCGAGTGCTTCGACGCGTGCTGCGTCCACCGGAACCGGAGATCGGCCGGGTCGACGATCCGCGCGAGCGCCGGGCGATCATCGTCGAACTGCTCCTGGTCGGGGTCCTCACCTTCGGCTTCTCCGCCGTGCGGGCGCTGCTGTCGCTGCTCGAGAACGCGCTTACCACCGGCGTCGGCGGCACGACGGTCGCGCTGAACCCGGTCGCCTCGTCGGTGCCCGTGATTGATGCGATCCGTCAGGGGATGAGCGTGGTGAGCCTGCTCGCGATCGGCGGGCTGGGCGCGTATCTGCTGTGGCGGAGCGGCATCGGTCTGCGGCGAATCGGGCTGGGACGACCGGCGCGCGCCGATGTGCCGCCGTCGATTCTGCTGGCGGCGGTGATCGGTCTGCCGGGGCTCGCACTCGTCGCGGTGTCGCAGGCGATGGGGTGGAACTCGACGCTCGCCGTCGCTCCGACCGACGATCTGTGGTGGCGGATTCCGGTGCTCGCACTGAAGTCGTTCGGCAACGGCTTCGCCGAAGAGATCGTGGTGGTCGGCTACTTTCTGACTCGACTGCGTCAGCTGGGGCTGGGCGCGAACAGCAGTCTCTGGTGCTCGGCGGTGCTGCGTGGCGGCTACCACGCGTACCAGGGGCTCGGTGCCGCCGCCGGCAACGTGGTGATGGGGCTGGTGTACGGACGGTGGTTTCAAGTCACCAACCGACTCTGGCCGCTGGTGTTCGCGCACGCGCTGATCGACACGATCGCCTTCGCCGGCTATCCGATACTGGTGCGCGCGGGCGTCATCGGCTGAAACGCGACCGTGAGCCACGGAGTATCGGCCTTGCCCCGTGGCTGCGAAGAGAGAAAGCGCGGCGCAGCGGACGGGGGACGAATTCACACCCCGAGGACTGCGCCGCGCTTTGACGATCCGAGCAGCTCCCTCCCAAGAGCCCCGATTCCACCCGGACCGAGCACAGCGGAGTGGGATGTCGCCATCCCACGACCTGCGGTCAAGGTATCACGATGACAACGGCCGTTGCACGGATCGATGCCGAGGTGACACCGAATGAATGACCGACGCGGACCGGCGGGGCCTGTCGGTCAGGATTCGACGCGCTGCGAGCGGAGCTCGTGCCCCTTCGACGTCAGGCAGCGGCCGCTGGCCAGGTCCCACTGCCATCCGTGCAGATTGCAGGTGAGCTTCTCGCCTTCCACCACACCGAACTTGCTGAGGTCGGCCTTCAGATGCGGGCAGCGGCGCTGGATCTCCCAGCCGTCCAGTTCGATCGACGAGGAGTCGTCGTGCGCCTCCGAGAACCACCCGTCGGCGTACGCGATCCGCTCGTCGGTGAGGCATTTGAAGAAGGTGTAGAGGTACTCGTTGTAACCGCCGATGCGCCACGTGGTGAAGCGGGTCGAGAGGAAGATGGTGTTGACCCAGTCCGGCTCGTCGTCGCGCAGCACCGTGCGGATCAGTTCCGGCGCGATGCGGAAGCCGTAGCGGTACTTGCCGTCGCCGTCCTCGCGCATCCGCACCGTGCGCTTGGGGAAGTCCAGCACGTAGGTCTCGTCACCGATCACCAGCCCGACGGGGTAACCGATGCCGTCGCAGATCAGGTCGGACTGCTTCATGATCGGCTCGAACGTCTCGCGCAGCGGCTCCAGCAGCGACGGTCCCTCGGCGGCCGCCCACGTGGCCTTCTGGGCGGCGATGATCGGGGCGAACTTCTCCTTCATCGATTCCAGGTACGCCTGTTTGTTCTCGCCGAACACGCTCTCGGGCGGATACGGGTGCTCGATCGAGCCGAGTTCGGCCCCGGCGAAGTCCGCGACCGATCCCGACACCATCATCAAGCCGCGGTGCTTGACGCCGTCGTCGGTCCCGTGCGTCCGCATCTGCTCCAGGAACTCGGCCTGATCGGGGAAGATGCTGGCCTTGTCCGCGTCGCTGCCGGTGTTGAAGTCGTTGAGGGCAAACAGGTCGTCGTCGAGGAACATCGGCGGGCCCGCGGACGGAACCACCCAGGTGGCGCCGACCTGCTCGATGTACGAGCGGGCGCGGTCCATGCCGCGCTGACGCTTCTGAATGGCGAAGTTGGCCTTCGACTTACGGGGAATGTCGTAGACCATCGGGTACCAGATGGCTCCCGAGTACTGCAGCAGGTGCACATCGACGCGGCCGAACTGCTCGTCGATCACGTCGAGGTCGACGGGACGCGCATCGTTCATGTTGAAGCAGACGGTCTCACCGTCGTCGACGATCAGACCCGAGTCGCCGATCGGGCCGTCGGCCGGTGCGCGCAGCGCGATGATCATGATGTCGAGGTCGCCCTTCGGCCCCGACACCGTGTGCTTGGTGGAGTCGGTGGTCTCGACGAAGGTGTGGAACCCGAGTGCTTCCAGCTCGCGGCGCAGGTCCGGCACCGGATAGTCGGGCAGCAGGACGGTGGCGTCCTTGTTCACGTTGTCGAGCAGGTTCTGCTCGTCGAAATGGTCGCGGTGCAGGTGGGAGACGTAGAGGTAGTCGCAGTCGCCCAGTGCCTTCCAATCCAGTTCGGTGTTGTCCGGGAACGGGATCCACGACGCGAAGTACGCGGGGTTGACCCAGGGATCGCAGAGGATGGACCCGGCCGCGGTCTGAATGTGGAATCCGGCGTGGCCGACGCTGGTGATCTGCACGGGGCTGTGCCTTTCGACGAGAGTGCTGCCCTGACAGGGTATCGCCGACGGCTGCGTGATCGCCGCTCCGTGGAGGACAAGGTCCCGGGCGACTACGTCACACGCTGATTCCCGCTGTGAGAATCGCGGCGAGTTCGCGGTAGGCGCCCGCATCGTCGAGGCCGGTGGCGGCCCGCACGGCGCCCTGCTGGATCCGCACCATCGTCGTGGTGGCGAGGTCGGCGGCGAAGACGGCGTGCACTTCGCGGAACTCGCCCGCGGCCACGCCGTCGTCGATCAGCTCCTTGACTCTTCCGGCGGCGATCGCGGTGTTCTGCTCGTAGGCCTCGCGAGCCGGCGCAAACGCGGCGAGATCGGCGAGGAACTGCGGGGAGGCCGCGCCCAGGGTGTCGCCGACGGCGGCGAGGTACGCGGTGATCTGGGCGCGCGGCGAGGCGACCGCGCCCACCGCGGCCTCGACGTCGTCGGTGGCGCGGCGGAAGAAGTGGATGGTGGTGGCCCGAACCAGCTCGTCCTTGCTCGCAGCCAGCGTGTACAGGGTCGACTTGGAGCAGTGCAGTCGTGCGGCGATCGCGTCGAGAGTGAAGTGGGCGAACCCTTCGGTCAGGAACATGGCGAGCAGCTCGTCGAACAGTTGTGAGCGGCGCGCCGTGGCGAAATCGGTGGCTGCGGCGTCGGACATGACCTGAATAGTACTGCGGTATCGCTTGCAGTACTGCCGACGTGACAGTACTGTCATCATCAATCCAGTACTACCCGCCTCGACGAGGAGATCTCCGTGACTGTGAACCGCCTGCTCCCGACCGACGAAGCCCACGCGCTGATCGAACTGACCCGGGACATCTGCGACAAGGTCATGGACCCGATCGTCGATGAGTACGAGAAGCAGGAGAAGTACCCGGCGGACGTCTTTGCGCAGCTCGGCGCCGCCGGACTGCTGAGCCTGCCGTATCCGGAGGAGTGGGGCGGCGGCGATCAGCCGTACGAGGTGTACCTGCAGGTCCTCGAGGAGATCGCGGCGAGGTGGGCGGCTGTCGGAGTGGCGGTCAGCGTGCACAGTCTGGCCTGCTATCCGATGTTCGCGTTCGGTACGCCTGAACAGCGCGAGCGCTTTCTGCCCGAGATGCTGGGCGGACAGACCGTCGGCGCTTACAGCCTGTCCGAACCGCAGGCGGGATCGGATGCGGCGGCACTGGTCTGCCGCGCGAGCAGGGTCGACGACGGCTACCGGATCACCGGTGAGAAGTCGTGGATCACCCACGGCGGCATCGCGAACTACTACAACCTGTTCGCGCGCACCGGCGACGGGTCCAAGGGCATCTCGTGCTTCCTGGTCCCCGATGGCGTCGACGGACTCTCGTTCGGCCGCCCCGAGGAGAAGATGGGGCTGACCGCCGTGCCCACCACCACGGCCCGGTACGACGACGTGCACCTGCCCGAGGAGCGCCGCATCGGCGCCGAGGGGCAGGGACTGCAGATCGCGTTCAGCGCCCTCGACTCCGGCCGCCTGGGCATCGCCGCCGTGGCGACCGGCATCGCGCAGGCGGCACTCGACGAGGCCGTCGCCTACGCGAAGGAGCGAGAGACCTTCGGCCGCAAGATCATCGATCACCAGGGCCTCGGATTCCTGCTGGCCGACATGGCCGCAGCCGTCGAGTCGGCGCGCGCCACGTATCTGGATGCGGCACGACGACGCGACGCCGGGCTGCCCTACTCGCGGAACGCCTCGGTCGCCAAACTCATCGCGACCGATGCCGCGATGAAGGTCACCACCGACGCGGTGCAGGTGCTCGGCGGAAACGGGTACACCCGCGACTTCCGTCCCGAGCGGCTGATGCGCGAGGCCAAGATCACCCAGATCTTCGAAGGGACCAACCAGATCCAGCGTCTGGTCATCAGTCGTTCGCTGGCCTGACGTGGTCTGCTCGTCGGGCGGTGTCGTCGCAACCGACTAAACTCGGGCGCATGGAACCCGTGTACGCGTCAGTCGTGTCCACCGCCCGCATGCTGTGGCTCGCGCAGGGCCTCAAGTTCGAGATCTCCGGGGTGGAGCACGTGCCAGCCGACGGCCCGGGCGTGGTCGCGTTCAACCACACCGGCTACCTCGATTTCACGTTCGCCGGCATCCCCGCGTTCCTGCAGGGCCGCCGCTACGTCCGGTTCATGGCGAAGAAGGAGGTCTTCGACAACGCGATCGGCGGCCCCGTGATGCGCGCGCTCAAACACATCCCCGTCGACCGCGCCAACGGTGCGCAGAGTTACCGCGACGCCGTCGACTACCTCAAGCGCGGCGAACTGGTCGGCGTGTACCCCGAGGCCACCATCAGCCGCAGCTTCGAGTTGAAGGGCTTCAAGAGCGGCGCCGCGCGGATGGCGTTGGAGTCGGGTGCACCGCTGGTGCCGACGATCGTGTGGGGCGCACAGCGGATCTGGACCAAGGGACATCCCCGCAGCATGGGCCGCCACGGCTACAAGATCATGGTGGGCGTCGCCGAGCCGATCGCGCCGGAGGGCACGCCCGAACAGCTGACGGCACGACTGCACGAGTCGATGCGCGCCAAGCTCACCGAACTCCAGGACGGTTACGGTCCCTACCCGCCCGGTGAGTTCTGGGTGCCCGCGGCACGAGGCGGCGGAGCCCCGACGCTGGACGAAGCCAATGCGATGGACGCCGCGGATGCGGAAGCCAAGGCTGCCAAGCGTGCCGCGCGCGAACAGCAGGGCGACGCGAACTGACCATGGAGCCGGTCTATCGCGTGCTCGAGGGCCTGGCGTCGACGATCCACGCGACGCAGGGCACTCGTCGCCGATTCTTCGGAGTGGACAACATACCCGCCGCGGACGGCGGTGTGCTGGTGGTCAATCACACCGGCTACGTCGACTTCATGCCGCTCGGTCTGGCGTTGCGGACTCGCCGCCGGCGCGCACGGTTCCTGGTCAAGTCCGAGCTCATGGACGTCGGGATCATGCGGTTCCTGGTGAAGCACGCCCGTGCCGTCCCGGTCGATCGGACGGCGGGCGGTGAGGCCTATCGGCTGGCTGTCCAGGCGCTGCGTGCCGGCGAGTTGATCGCGGTCTATCCGGAATCGACCATCAGCCGCAGCTTCGAGCTCAAGGAGTTCAAGTCGGGCGCGGTCCGGATGGCCGCTGAAGCGCAGGTCCCGGTCGTCCCGACGATCGTCTGGGGCGCGCATCGCCAGTGGAGTAAGGGCGTCGAACGACGCATGGGCCGCCATCGGATCCCGATCGACGTCGAGTTCGGCGAACCGATCTGGATTCCGGCAGACGCCGACGTCGATGCCGAGACGGTCCGCCTGCACGAGAAGATGACCGCGCTGCTGCACCGAGTACAGGAGCGGTATCCGGAGGCGCCGACCGGCGCCGACTGGGTGCCGGCACGGCTGGGCGGCAGTGCGCCGACCTCCGATGCCGCGCTCGTGATCGAAGACGCGGAGGCTGCAGAGAAGGCCGCCCGCCGCGCAGAGAAACGAAAGAAGCAACGATGATGCCCGCCTTCGGCCCACCCTCGATGATCGCCTCGGATGTCGACGGCACCCTGATCGACAACGCCAACCGGATCACCGAACGCACGGCGGCCACTCTGGAACGCGCGCGGAGCGAGGGCAGTGAACTGGTCCTCGCGACGGGCCGCCCGCCGCGATGGATCCCGGAGATCACCGATCAACTCGCGCACACGCCTGCGGCCATCCGCTACGCGGTCTGTGCCAACGGCGCGATCGTGTACGACGTCGTCGCCGACCGGATCCTCCATGTCGAGGCTCTGCAGCCCGATGCGATGACGCGGATCGCCGACCTGTGCACCGAGTTGCTGCCCGGCTGCGGGCTGGCCGCGGAACGGGTCGGCTCCTCGGCGTTCGACGCCGCGACCGCGCCCTTCGTCGCGACCCCGGGGTATGAGCACGCCTGGCTCAATCCCGACCACGTGTACGTCAGCCAGGCCGAAGTCGTGGCCGAGCCCGCGGTGAAGCTGCTCGTCCGCATGCCGCACCTGTCGTCGCGGGAGATGGCCGCGACCGTGGCGCCGCACCTCGGCGATCTGGCCGAGGCCACCTTCTCGATCGACACCGGACTGGTGGAGTTCTCCGTCCCGGCCACGCACAAGGCCGCGGGACTGGCCTGGCTGGCCGAGTATCGTGACGTCGACGCCACGTCGCCGATCGCCTTCGGCGACATGCCGAACGACGTCGAGATGCTCCGCTGGGCGACGCACGGCGTGGCGATGGGCCACGGCGATCCGGCGGCGTTGGAGGTCGCCGACGAGATCACCGCGTCGAATGTCGACGACGGCGTCGCCAAGGTCTTGGAACGCTGGTTCTAGAACACGCCTCAGGCCGTCACTGCTCGCGACCTGCTCCCCGAAGAAGTGTGACCCGGTTGTGACCGTGTGAACTTGTCGTGGCTTCACGTTAATCACTACAGTCACATGAGTCCCACTAGTCACATGGACCGCAGCATGCGTGGTTCTTCCAAAGGGGTAATGCAGTGCCGAATGTTCGACCGAACCGAGCCAAGAAGCGAACTCTCACTTTTGCAGCGTTGGGGCTTGCCCCCGCAGTGCTGGCAGGCAGTCTGGTCGTCGGCGGCACGGAGGTGTTCTCGTCCGACGGCGTCACGCTGGCGGCGAATGCACCGATCACCCTGGACGGGCATGGTCACGGCCACGGTCGGGGCATGGGGCAGTGGGGTGCGTACGGCTACGCGAAGAAGGGCTGGTCTGCTGACCGGATCCTGAAGCATTTCTATGGCAACACAACCGCGGGGAAGGTGGGCACTCCCGACATCACGGTCTCGCTCAGCGAGAAGTCGTCGGTCAGTGTTCATGCGGGTGCCGGGATGCGCGTAGGCAACGAGAAGGTCGCTCCCGGACAGGCGGTCCGCCTGGCCGGGGGCACCGCCACCATCACCCAGGGCTGCGGTGGTGCGACGGTGAAGACTGTTCCCGCCACCCAGGTCGATCCGATCACCGCGGGTCCGAACCGGCCCGCGAACGAACTCCTGACCTTCTGCGGCGGCGGTGACAAGTACCGCGGTTCCCTGGGGCTCGGTTCCGGTGGCGTGGTGAACAAGCTGCACGTGGACGATTATGTGAAGGGCGTGATTCCGAAGGAGTCCATGCCGTCGTGGGCCGACTCGGGCGGCTTCGAGGCGCTGAAGGCGCAGGCTGTGGCGGCCCGCACCTACGTGCTCGCCGGACTCGCTCAGGGCCGCAAGATCGACAACACGCAGCAGTCGCAGATGTACCACGGCGCCTCGGGTGAGGACCCGCGCACCAGCCGTGCCGCCGATGCCACGGCCGGACAGATCCGCCTGCTCAACGGCAAGCCTGCTCTGACCGAGTTCTCGGCGTCGACCGGCGGTTACACCGCGGGCGTTCAGTTCCCCGCCGTCCGCGACGATGGCGATGCGATCTCGCCGACCCACAACTGGACGGCGACGGTCAGTGCGTCGAGCATCGGCTCCGCATTCGGCGTCGGATCGCTCAAGAGTTTCGAAGTCATCGAGGCCAACGGTCTGGGCGAGGGCAGCGGCCGTGTCCTGAAGGTTCGGGTGGTCGGCTCCGGCGGCACCGTCGAAGCGACCGGTGACCAGGCGCGCACCAAGCTGCAGTTGAAGTCTGACTGGTTTGCGGTGAAGGGCCAGAAGTCGATGCCGAAGATCGTGCGCCCGCAGGTGGGACCGGAGGCGCCCGGCGGCGGATTCCTGGATCTGAGCCCGCTCAATGAGGTGCTCAACACGATTCTCCCCGGCTTCTCGGCCGTGGGGCTGCCGGACGTCGCGGGTCTCACCCAGCAGTTCGCGCCGATGGTGGAGAAGCTGCTGACCGAAGGCATGAAGGCTCTCTCGGCCAAGCAGGTCAACCTCGAGCGGAGCGACAACTCGCAGGGGTCCACCGGCACCGTCGCCAAGCCGGAGATGCTGACCGACGGCAAGGGCGTGCCCGGCCTGGTTCAGGTGATCGAGAACGGCGTCCTCTACTTCAGTCCGACCACCGGCGCGCACGCCCTGATGGGCCAGGCGCTGACCGACTTCCTCGCCGCGGGCGGTCTGCAGAAGCTCGGTTTCCCGACCGTCGACGGACTGGTCTGAGCGGGGAGCAGGTCACGCAGCGGCGCGCTCGGTTCGATCGTCGGCGGGTGCGGACGCGTCCGGACTGCGGTAGATCGCGTGGTACGCGGCGACGCGGTCGGTCGATTCCGCGGGAACGATGAGATGCGGGCTCGGCGTCGCCTGACCGTCGTCGGCGCGGTTGGTCTTCGCCTGCAGGACGAACGCGACGATCGAGGCGACGAGCGTCACTGCCCAGGCGAGGAACAGTGTGGTGACGACGGTTCCGCGGGCGTCGGCGGCGAGCGTGCTCACGGACAGGCCGAGCAGAACGAATTGGACGAGCAGAAGCAGGTAGCCGATGGGTAGGTAGGGGATGGGTCTGTCGGCTGAATGGGAACTCAACGGGGCCTCCTCGGGAAGTGAACGAAACGATACAGTGAATGTATCGATACATTTACTGTATCACTACACTTGATGTAGCGTTCTCGTGTGATCACTGACGCCGATCGGATGGAGGCCTGATTCGATGCCGCCCTCCCGTCATGCCAGCGACGCCAAGATCGCGGCGGCGACCCTCGAACTCCTGCGGACCAAGGGGCCGTCCGCGGTCACCGTCGAAGGTGTCGCAGCGCACTCCGGAGTGGCTCGCACCACGGTGTACCGCCGCTACGCCGACCGCGCGGCGATGCTGACCGACGTCCTCCAGCGCCTCGCCGCCGAGAACGCAGTCGACGAGCACGACTGCTCGGGAGAGGGTCGGTTGCGCTGGGTGGTTGAGCGCGCGTCGGCGATGATCCTCGACGGAATCGGGTTCGGCGGCTTCGCAGCGCTGCTGACCGACGCCGATCCCGCTTTCACCGATGCCTTCCGCACGGTGTTGCAGACGCATCGGCGGCTGCTGGCCGACGAACTGCGTGCCGGCGTCGCCGACGGTGTGCTGACCTTGCGCGGCGACATCGAGACTCTGGTCGATTCCATCGTCGGAGCACTCCTCGCGGAGTACGGCCGGACGGGCGCGATCGCCGACGATTGGTCCGATCGGCTGGTCGCACTGCATTCGGATGTGCTCGCTGAGCGCCCGTGATGCGCGGCGGCCGGCGTCGGACGGAAGGCTCACCGAGGCTCTCCCGGGCCCGCTGTCGGGGTGGGAGAACACACGTCCGGATCGCGGGCGTGCTGCAGAAATACTCAGGAACGGTCCGATAGGCTGAACAGCCGTGACGAAGAACAGCACATACGACCTCATCGTGGTCGGTTCCGGCTTCTACGGCCTGACCGTCGCGGAGCGGGCCGCGACCCAGCTCGGCAAACGAGTGCTCGTCGTCGAACGGCGTGACCACATCGGTGGCAATGCGTACTCGGAGGCGGAGCCCGAGACCGGCATCGAGGTCCACAAATACGGGGCCCACCTGTTCCACACTTCCAATGAGCGGGTGTGGGAGTACGTCAACCAGTTCACCTCGTTCACCGGATACCAGCACCGCGTGTTCGCGATGCACGACGGCCAGGCCTACCAGTTCCCGATGGGACTCGGTCTGGTGTCGCAGTTCTTCGGTCGTTACTTCACTCCCGACGAGGCGCGCGCCCTGATTGCCGAGCAGGCGTCGGAGGTCGAGACCAGCGAGGCCGCGAACTTCGAGGAGAAGGCGATCAGCTTGATCGGCCGGCCGCTGTACGAGGCGTTCATCAAGCACTACACGGCCAAGCAATGGGAGACCGACCCCAAGAACCTGCCCGCAGGCAACATCACCCGGCTGCCGGTCCGTTACAACTTCGACAACCGTTATTTCAGCGATACCCACGAGGGACTGCCGGTCGACGGCTACACGGCCTGGCTGGAGAACATGGCGGCCGACGAGCGCATCGAGGTGCGGCTGTCGACGGACTGGTTCGACGTGCGCGACGAGATCCGCACCGCAAGCCCGGACGCTCCGGTGGTTTACACGGGGCCGCTGGATCGCTACTTCGATTACTCCGCGGGCCGTCTGGGCTGGCGCACCCTCGACTTCGAGCTCGAGGTGCTGCCGACCGGCGACTTCCAGGGCACTCCGGTGATGAACTACAACGACGCGGACGTGCCGTTCACCCGCATTCACGAGTTCCGGCACTTCCACCCGGAACGGAAGAGCTACCCGTCGGACAAGACGGTGATCATGCGTGAGTTCGGACGGTTCGCCAACGACGAGGACGAGCCGTACTACCCGATCAACACCCCGGACGACCGGGAGATGCTGGCGGCGTACCGCGACCTGGCGAAAGCCGAGGCGGCGTCGTCGAAGGTGGTGTTCGGCGGCCGACTGGGCACCTACCAGTACTTGGACATGCACATGGCGATCGCGAGCGCGTTGACCATGTTCGACAACACGCTGGCACCGCACCTGCGCGACGGGGCGCCGCTGGCCGAGGGAGACGATTGATGACGTCCGCACATCCGACGAAGGCCGTCAGCCTGCTGCAGCGGGTCATCTTCCCGCGCCCGGGTGAGCCGCTCGACGTGCGGTCGTTGTACCTCGTGGAATCCGAGAGCAACTCCTCGCGGGCACATGCCTCGGACGATCGCACCAGCGTCACGCTGAGCGGGGAGTCGGAGGTCAGTTTCGCGACCTACTTCAACGCGTTCGCGGCATCGTACTGGCGTCGCTGGAGTGTGCTCGAGTCGGTGGTTCTCCGCGTGGAGGTGCGCGGTGCCGGGAGCGCAGCGAGCGGGCCGAATGCGAACAGGGCCCCCGCGCGGGTGGACCTGTACCGTTCCAAGATCGACGGTTCGCGGATCGCCATCGGCGGCGACCTGGTCCAGGTGGGATCCGACGGCATCGGCGTCTTCGAGTTCGAGACCGACCTGGGCCCGTTCGAGGACGGCGGCTGGATCTGGTTCGACGTCACCACCGACACCGACACCGAGATCATCGCCGGCGGCTGGTACGCACCGATCGAGCCCACCAGCGGCTCCAACAATGTGACCGACGCCGGGAGCGGAGCGAGCGGGTCGCGAGTGACCGACGCCGGGAGCGGAGCGAGCGGGTCGCGAGTCACCGACGCCGGGAGCGGAGCGAGCGGGTCGCGAGTCACCGTCGGCATCCCGACCTTCAACCGGCCGGCGGATGCGGTCGCTGCACTCGCGGCCCTGACCTCGGATCCGCTGGTCGACGCCGTCGTCGACGCGGTCCTCATGCCTGACCAGGGCACCAGGAAGGTCGTCGACCAAGACGGTTACACCGAGGCCGCCGAGCGGCTCGGGGATCGCCTGCACATCTTCGACCAGGGCAACCTCGGCGGTTCGGGCGGTTACTCGCGGATCATGTACGAGGCGCTGCGGCTGACCGACAGCCCGTATGTCCTCTATATGGACGACGACATCATGATCGAGCCCGACTCGATCCTGCGTGCGTTGGCGCTGTCGCGGTTCGCGAAGTCGCCGATGCTGGTCGGCGGGCAGATGCTCAACCTGCAGGATCGCAGTCACCTGCACTGCATGGGCGAGGTGATCGACCGGCACAGGTTCATGTGGACGGCCGCGCCGTTCGTCGAGTACGACCACGACTTCTCCAAATACCCGCTCAGCGATCGCGACAATTCCAAAAACCTGCACCGGCGGATCGACGTCGAGGGCAACGGCTGGTGGATGTGCATGATCCCGCGCGAGGTCGCGGAGACCGTCGGGCTGCCGATGCCGCTGTTCATCAAGTGGGACGACTGGGAGTTCGCCCTGCGCGCCGAGCGCGCCGGCTACCCGACCGCCACGATTCCGGGTATCGCGATCTGGCACATGGCGTGGAGCGACAAGGACGACGCCATCGACTGGCAGGCGTACTTCCACCTGCGGAACCGCCTCGTGGTGGCGTCGATCTACACCGAGGGCTCCATCGACGGGATCCTGACGTCGATGGCCAAGGCCACGGCCAAGCACCTCCTGTGCCTGGAGTACTCGACGGTGGCGATCCAGAACGAGGCGATCCGCGACTTCCTGGCCGGGCCCGACCACATCCGGTCCCTCTTGCCCACCGCACTCGGGAAGGTCGCCGAGATCCGCAAGGGATATCCGGACGCCGTGGTGCTGCCCTCAGCCACCGACCTCCCGACCACCACCGGTGAGGCGACGGCGCTCGGCGTCAACGAGCCCAAGGGCCCGATCGCCAAGGCCAAGGCGCTCGCCGCGGCCGTGGTGAACAACGTCCGGCCCGCCGACCCGCGCCACCACAGCGTTCCGCAGGCCAACTACCCGCCGATCGAGGCTCGATGGTTCTCGCTCGGGCGGGTCGACGGCGTCACCGTCACCACCGCCGACGGCCGCGGTGTGGTGTACCGCCAGCGTGATCGCGACACGATGATCGCGCTCGGCCGCGAATCGGCGTCCCTGGTGAAGCAGTTGCGCGACGAGTTCGAGGCGAAGCGTGGCGAGTACCGCGCCGCGCATGACGATCTGGTGAGCAAGGAGAGCTGGGCCCGTGTCTTCGGAATCGACTGAACAGACCACTGCCGATCGCGCAAGGGCGACCGGTGAGGCCGGCGCGCTCGTCGCCGTGCAGTCAGTGCTCGCCGACCGCCCGGGCGTGCTGGCCGGCGCCCGTGGCCTCTCGCACTTCGGTGAGCACTCGCTCGGTTGGCTGGCGCTGGCCGGGGCGGGGGCGTACGCCGCGCATCGTCGTGGCGACGTCGACGCACGGCGTCGTTACGTCGAGGCCGGCGCGGGAGCCTTCGTCGCGCATGCGGCGTCCGTCGTCATCAAACGCGTGGTCCGGCGCAAGCGCCCGAACCACCCCGACATCCGGATCGGCGTCGGCACGCCCAGCAAGCTGAGCTTTCCGTCGAGCCACGCGACGTCGACGACCGCCGCAGCGATCCTGCTGGGCCGCGCGTCCGGTGTGCCCGGCGCACAGGTGTTGGCGCCCGCGGTGATCGTTCCGCCGATGCTGGTTTCGCGTCTGGTTCTGGGCGTCCATTACCCTTCCGATGTGGCAGCCGGCGCGCTCGTCGGTGCATTGACCGCGGCAGCGGTGATCGCCGCCGACGCAAAAGTCACCGCAGTTGACCGTACGAACGTGAGCAAGTGAGGAACCACCGATGAGCGAGGAGCCGATCGAGCACGGCATCGCAGGTCCGCCGAAGAACCTGGCCAGCGGCCTGGTCAAGGCGCTCCGCCCGCGGCAGTGGGTGAAGAACGTCCTCGTGCTCGCCGCGCCGATGGCAGCGGGTACCGACACCCTGACCGACCTCGGTCGGATGGGCAATGTCGGTATCGCATTCATCGCGTTCTGCCTGGTCGCGTCGTCGATCTACCTGATCAACGACGCCCTGGACGTCGAAGCCGACCGGCAGCACCCGACCAAACGCTTCCGGCCCATCGCCGCGGGCGTGGTCCCGCGCAACTTCGCCTTCGTGCTGGCCGTGATTCTGGCCGCCGCGGCGATCGGCATCGCGTTCATCGCCAACTGGCAGACGGCCACCACGATCGCCGTGTACCTGGTGATCCAGCTCGGGTACTGCTTCGGCCTCAAGCATCAGGCCGTGGTCGACATCTGCATCGTCTCGTCGGGCTTCCTGCTCCGTGCGATCGCCGGTGGCGTCGCCGCCGAACTGCCCGACGGCCTGTCGAAGTGGTTCCTCCTCGTGATGGCCTTCGGCTCGTTGTTCATGGCCGCGGGCAAGCGCTACGCCGAACTGCAGCTCGCCGAGCGGACTGGCGCCAAGATCCGCAAGTCGCTCGAGTACTACACCACCACGTATCTACGCTTCGTGTGGACGCTGTCGGCGACCGCCGTCGTCCTCTGCTACGGACTGTGGGCGTTCGACGAAGACCGCGGCGACAACGTCTTCTACGCGATCTCGATGGTGCCGTTCACCATCGCCATCCTGCGCTATGCGGTCGACGTCGACGGCGGCGAAGCGGGCGAGCCCGAGGAGGTCGCGCTCGGCGACCGTGTGCTGCAGTTCCTGGCGCTGGCGTGGGTCGTGCTGGTGGGTGTCGCGGTCTATGCCCCGTTCTGACGACGATTCGTCGACGCCGGAGTCTCGCGATGTCACGGACCTGATCCCGGTCGTCGGCGACGAACCGCACGACTCGCCGGCGGACGCAGACGACCCGCGGGACGAGGTAAGCGCCGCGGCGGAGACCACGCGGACGAACAGACGGCGCCTGGTGGTTCCGGCGACCAGCTTCGCGATCGGGACCATCGCCGTCACCGTGCTGTTCGCGATCGGTGCGTGGCAGCGTCGGTGGATCGCCGACGACGGTCTGATCGTCCTGCGCACGGTCCGGAACCTGCTCGCGGGCAACGGCCCGGTCTTCAACGCAGGCGAGCGCGTGGAGGCCAACACCTCCACCCTGTGGACCTACCTGAATTGGTTCTGGGCGTGGGTGACCGGTGCGGAGCAGACCGAGTACGTCGCCCTGTGGCTGGCACTGGTCCTGTCGGTCGCCGCACTGCCGTTGGCCATGTACGGGACCGCGCGACTGTACGGCCGACGCGCCCTGGGCCCGGGCATCACGCTGTTGGCTCCGCTCGGCGCGGTCGTCTACATCGTCATCCCGCCTGCTCGTGACTTCGCGACATCGGGTCTGGAGAACGGCCTGACCCTCTTCTGGGTCGCCTGCCTGTGGTGTCAGCTGCTGGCGTGGACTCGTCGCGCCGGTGCGGAGCAGACTGCGCGGACGCGCACCGCCTTCCTCGCGCTGACCTTTACCGCGGGTCTTGCGCCGCTGATCCGCCCAGAGATGGCGGTCTTCGGCGGGCTGGTGCTCCTCGCGATGTTCTGCACCCGGATCGGCTGGCGGATGCGCGTGGCGATGGTCGTCGTCGCGGGGGCGCTGCCGGTCGGCTACCAGATCTTCCGCATGGGCTACTACGCCGTGCTGGTCCCGAATCCCGCGATCGCCAAGGACGCCAGCGGCGCCAAATGGCACCAGGGATTCGCCTACCTCACCAACCTGTTCGGCCCCTACACGCTGCTGCTGCCCGTGATCGTCGCGGTCGTGGCGGGCATCCTGCTCGCCGTCTTGGCGATCACCTTCCGCGAGGACGCCGCCGATGACGGCGATGCCGCAGAGCGGGCCGACCACGAGATCCTCGACGCGGAGAAGTCGTCGGCGGCGCACACCCTCGTCCGGGTCTGGGGCCGAGTCGTCGACCGCATCCAGACTCCCGGCGGTGTGGTGACCGTGGTCGTCGTGTCCGGTCTGTTCCTCGCCGTGTACTGGCTGCGTCAGGGCGGCGACTTCATGCACGGTCGCGTGTTGCTGTCGCCGCTGTTCGTCCTGCTGCTGCCGGTGATGGTGATCCCGGTGACGATTCCGACCAGCCTGTCGACCGCGAAGGCCCGCTATCGGCTCGGCGCCGGTCTGCTGCTGCTCGGCGGTGTCGTGACCACCGTGTGGTGGGGCGTGGCGGTCAATCAGACCGTGCTGCCCAACGCGGGCATGGACATCGGGCGCGACGGGATCGTCGACGAGCGACGGTTCTACGTGACCAACATGGGCAACGAGAATCCGGTCACGGCGCAGGACTATCTGGAGTATCCCCGCATGCGGGCGATGGTGGAAACCATCCACAAGGTGGAGGCCGAGGGCGGCGGCGTCATCCTGCCGTCGGCCGACTACGACAAGTGGTACGTCTCCCCGCTCCCGAAGAAGTTGGCGCCCGGCATCCCCCGTGAGACCAGCGTGTACTTCCTGAACCTCGGGATGACGAGCATGAATGCGCCGCTGGACGTGCGGGTGATCGACCAGATGGGCCTGGCATACCCCCTCGCCGCCCACACCGCGCGACTGCAGGACGGTCGCATCGGGCACGACAAGCGACTCCCGAGCGAATGGGTGGTCGCCGAAAGCGGTGGCGTATCCGGGTTCCCCGGATTCATCGACCGCGATGAGGTGAAGATGGCCCGTGCCGCGCTCACCTGCCCTACGACGCAGGCGCGCTTCGCGTCGTACAAGGACACGTGGTCGTTCACTCGGTTCCGACACAACCTGCGCCAGGCCGAAGAGTTCAACACGTATCGGATCGCCCGCGAACCGAAGTACGAGCTGCTTCGCTGCGGCATCCCGATGCCCGAGGGCGTGACGACAGACTGAGTGCGGTGGACGGCCCTGGGTGTACGCAGTCTGAGATGCTGCGCAGGAGATCCTGAGACCCGGCTGTGTCGGGTATCTCTCCCGAGCTTGCCGCAGGTGATCTCGAAACGGTAACGTCCTTTGTCGATCGGGCGATAGACACGACGTGGCCGAAAGCAGAGGTGAATGCCTCTACGTCGGCCTAGTACGTGGTGCCACCACCGACACGTGTGATAGCCATCACACGGTTTGGGTGGCATCGGGTGAGTCGAATAGGCTCGCCCTAATTGGTTGCAGTTGTGACGCAAGTGGCGTCGCAATGGCGGCCGCGTGACGCAGAAAGTCTCATGCCAATCTAAGGTTGGCGTGAGAACGAAGGCAGAGTTTAGGGAGAAAGCAGTCAATGCGCGTAGCTAAGAGCAAGTCGAAGGCCGGTTCTCGCCGGTTGACGGCGGTCCTTGTCGCAGTGCTCACTGCCATGGGTCTCATGGGAACCGCGATTGGCGCTGGCCAGTCGAACGCGGCATCGGCGTCGACCTTCTGGATCGACGCCTGCGGCATGCCGACCAATGGCGCATTCGGCAACAAGTCGATGGCACCGGGCAAGGTCAAGGTCCAATCCTGGCGACGCCCGGGCAACTACTCGACCGTCATCCTGCTCGACGGCATGCGCGCGGGATACAACCGCAGCGGCTGGGACATCGAGACCAACGCACGTCGACTCGCCGACAGCGGCGTCAACGTCGTCATGCCGGTCGGCGGCGCCGCCAGCTTCTACACCGACTGGGACGCTCCCTCGAACTTCAACGGCCAGCGCAGCCGCTACAAGTGGGGTTGCGTCATCGACAAGCGCCTGGTTCCTGCACTGCGCAGCAAGGGATTCGCACGCAAGAACAACAAGTTCGCGATCATGGGTCTGTCGATGGGTGGCGGCGCCGCACTGACGCACGCCGCACAGCGTCGCGACCTGTACTACGCGGCCGGCTCGCTGTCGGGCTACCTGACCCTGTCGGCTCCGGGCATGCGCACTGCGCTGCGCCTGGCGATGCTCGACGTCGCTCCGGCGCCGTGGAACGTCGACGCCATGTGGGGCCCGCCGTGGAGCCCGCGCTGGACCGCAAACGATCCGTTCATGCTGATCAACCGCATGCATGGCCTCAAGGTGTACGTCGGTGCAGGCAACGGCTTCTTCGGCCGCTACAACTACCCGCAGAACACCTTCGACGACCTGTTCAAGGGCACCCCGCTGGAAATGCTCGCCTTCGCCCAGGCCAAGGCCTTCGAAGCAGCAGCCTTCGTCCAGGGCGTGCCGGTGATGTCCTACTCGGCCAACGGCACCCACGCCTGGGGCTACTGGCAGGACATGCTCTGGAACGCCAAGAACCGCGGGTTCTTCCGGTAGAGGATAAGTTCCGCTAGAACTGCGAGCCGCGACATCCGATTGGGTGTCGCGGCTTGCTCTTTTGTTTTGTTTGTTGCTTCTTTTTGTCTGGCTTCTTCTTGTCTTGTGCTGCCCCACCTTGGTCTTGACCCTTACCTGGTCTCGACCGACGCCTCGGCCTTCGGCCTCGGAAGTCGGCTCGACCTGTCGCTCCGCTCCACTCCAGTAACATAAACCTCATTCGTCACAGCGTGGCGCGCACACTTCGGGCCCATTGCCGTGTAGAAACACGAGAGGCGCTCTGTGTTCGCACAGGCTGCGCGACGGACCGGTTTGGGATTTGTGGAGGAGTACGCAGTGAAGATCTGGACGAAGGCGGCGAAAGCGCGGCGCACGGCGGCCTGCGCAGCCGTAGCGTTCTCCCTGGTGGCGACGGGGGCATCGCCGGCACTCGCCGATCCCGCGCCCAAGCCGCAGCAGAGCGAACCCGCGAAGCCCAAGGCGGACAAGAACAAGCCGGCGCCGGCCGCGACGTCGAAGAAGTCCGCACCCGCCAAACCCGCGCCCGCGGCCACCGTGACCAAGACCTTCTGGTACTCGGCGCACCGAGTCGCGGTCTGGGTGCACTCCCCGGCGATGAACACCGACATCCAGGTGCAGATCCTCCTCGCGCGCGACTGGTTCTCGAACCCGTCCGCCAAGTTCCCCCAGCTGACGATGCTTGACGGACTGCGCGCACAGGATGATCAGAGCGGCTGGATGATCAACACCAACATCGAGCAGTTCTACAGCGACAAGAACGTCAACGTGATCCTGCCGGTCGGCGGTGAGTCGAGCTTCTACACCAACTGGAAGGAGCCCGACCGCGGCAAGAACTACCAGTGGGAGACGTTCCTGATCCACGAGCTGCCGTCGATTCTGGAGAAGGACTGGCGCTCCACCGACGTCCGCGGCATCGAAGGACTGTCGATGGGTGGATCGGCCGCGATGATGCTCGCCGCCCGCAACCCCGGCTTCTACAAGTTCGCCGCGTCGTTCTCCGGCATCCTGCAGCTCTCGTCGTACGGCATGCCGCAGGCCATCCAGTTCGCGCTGCGCGACGGCGGCGGATACGACTCCATGAAGATGTTCGGTCCGCCCAGCGATCCGGCCTGGAAGGAACACGACCCGTACGTCCTCGCCAAGAAACTGCGTGGCACCAGTCTGTACATCTCGTCGGGCAACGGTGTGGTCGGTCCGTACGACAAGCCGTCCGACATCCCGATGCTCGCGACCAACTACTCCGGCGTCGGGCTCGAGGTCCTGTCCCGCGTCACCAGCCAGCAGTTCGCTGCGCGCCTGAACAAGCTCGGCATCCCCGGGCAGGCCGTGTACCGCCCGTCCGGAACCCACACCTGGCCGTACTGGCAGTTCGAGATGACGCAGGCGTGGCCGCAGGCGGCCGGAGCCCTGGGGCTCGGCAACGACAAGGTGGCCTGCAAGGTCGGCGGCGCGTTCGTGAAGGCGCCGCAGGTCAAGGATCTCGGCGGCTGCCTGACGCCCGAGTACGCGGTGCCCGGCGGTCGTGCCCAGGACTTCCGCAACGGACGGATCTTCACCGGTCCCAAGGGGCCGAAGGTGGTCGGCGGTGCGATCGGCGGCGCGTACGTGTCGGCCTTCGACCGTCTCGGATTGCCGACGAGCGACGAGAAGACCGGTCGCGACGGCGTGAAGTACAACACCTTCGAACGCGGCAAGATCACCTGGACTCCGCAGGGCGGCGCCAAGGTCGAGTGATCGACCCCACCCGAGCCTGAGTTTCAACTGAGGAATTGCCATGTCTTCGCAGGTAAACCCCTTGGCGGTGCCAGAATGGGCGCGAACCGACGGTAGGCTGAACGCCATGACTGCCAAGTACATCCGCTTCGCCGCCGTGGCCGGTGCCCTCGCCGTCACGGTGGTGGCGCTGACCGCGTGCAGCGATTCGTCGACGGCGAGCGCACCGATCGGAACCGAGCCGGTCACGACGACGACGATGCCGGGCTCCGAGCCTGCGTCGTCCTCGAAATCGGCCACGTCGTCGGCGTCGAAGGGTGATTCGCAGCAGGCCAAGGACGCCGCGTCGAAGGCGAGCACGTCGTTGCCCGCAACCAAGCCGAACGCGACGACCACGGCGCCGGACGACTTCCCGGGCGACAAGAACCCGCCGTCGAACGTGAAGCTGACCGACAAGGACAAGGCGTATCTGAACGCGCTGAAGAAGCAGAACGTGTCGTTCATGGGCGACGACGACAACAACGTCGCGCTGACCATGGGTCACTACGTGTGTGAAGCGCGGGGACAGAAAGCCGATCCGATGCTGGTGAAGGCGTATGTCCGTGCCGCGATCGGTCCGATGACGAAGACTGAAGCGGAAGCCAACACCAAGTCGGACAAGGTGATTGCGGCGGCCGAGAAGAACCTGTGCTGAAGTCCCGTCGGATCCGACGGCTGCTGC
This sequence comes from Gordonia hydrophobica NBRC 16057, assembly GCF_001592365.1. Classification (GTDB taxonomy): domain Bacteria; phylum Actinomycetota; class Actinomycetes; order Mycobacteriales; family Mycobacteriaceae; genus Gordonia; species Gordonia hydrophobica. The sequence goes on along the minus strand of NZ_BCWU01000011.1, from coordinate 78,076 downwards.
TGATCGTCCTCGCGCTCGCAGCCGTCGCGGTGATCCTGATCGGATTCTTGATCTTCCAGTTGTTCAAACCGGCGCCGACCCCGCCCGGTCCGGGCCCCGGACCCGGCACCAGCACCACGCCGTCCGGACGGCCGAACGCGCAGCCTGCGGACTGCCCCGACGTCCTGACCCTCGTGATCCCCGGAACGTGGGAGTCGAAGGCGTCCGACGATCCGTTGAAGCCGACGGCCAACCCGAAGTCGTTGATGCTCCGGATCTCCTCCCAGCTGCAGAATCAGTATTCGCAGTCGCGCACGGAGGTCTACACGGTTCCGTACAAGGCGCAGTTCCGAAATCCGACCAACCTGGCCGACCGCCAGGCGAACTACAACGACTCCCGCAGGCAGGGGACCACCCGCGCGTCCAACAAGCTCGCCAAGACGCACGAGCACTGCCCGCTCACCCGCTACGTGCTGATGGGATTCTCCCAGGGCGCCGTGATCGCGGGCGACCTCGCCAGCGACATCGGCAACGGTCGCGGACCGATCCCGGCCGCCGACCAGGATCTGATCCTCGGCGTCGGACTCATCGCCGACGGCCGACGTCAGGCGGGCGGTCAGCACGACGTGGCGCCCAGCCCCGGCGGGGTCGGTACCGAGATCGCGCTGGCCGGATTCGGCAGCCTCGTACCGGGGATCACCATGACCGGTGCTCGTGAGGGCGGGTTCGGCGAGCTGGCGGATCGCGTTTACTCGATCTGCGCCCCCGGCGACTTGATCTGCGATGCGCCGACCATCGTCGACCCGATCAAGGCCATCTCGAAACTGGCCAACGCGGCGAACAATCCGGTCCACGCCATGTATGCGACGAAGCGGTACTGGAAGTCGGAGGGTGGAAAGAGCGCGACACAGTGGATGTACGGGTGGTCGTCGGACCTGATCTCGTCGGCTCCGCATCCCGAGCACGACTGAGTTGCGACCGTGACATCGGCCGCCGACGGATGTTACCGAGAGGTACACCACAGGCGAGAAGGCGCGTTCTTGCCGGTCAGCTTGGGTATAGGGCGTCCCTGCGATAGCCTTTTCAGGTTCGGGTCCTCCGCGTGGACCGCTGACCGATGAGGAGTGAAACTTCGTGACGACTGCCCAAGACTCGTTGACGCATGGCGCCGACGGACTTCGGAAGTTCCGGTTCGGCGCGGGCGGCGAGGGCAACAAGGACGAGGGCGGCGCCCGTAAATTCGTCAAGCTGGCGCAGACCGCGGAAGAGTACGGGTACGACACCTTCGCCATTCCCGACCACCTGGGCAACCAGGTCGGGCCATTGGCAGCACTGGGTGCGCTCTCCCAGGCGACGAGCACCATCCGCCTGGCGACGTCGGTGCTCGCGAACGGATTCCGCCACCCGGCCATCCTCGCGAAAGAGGCGACGACCATCGACGTCCTCTCCAAGGGGCGCCTGGAACTGGGCATCGGCTCCGGCTGGATGAAAGAGGAGTTCGACAAGGCGGGCATCCATTTCGGGACGCCGGGCGAGCGCATTCGCCGACTCGACGAGGCGCTGACGATCCTCGATCGACTGATGCGCGGCGAGACCGTCGACTACGACGGCGAGTTTTACCAGATCAATGCGCTGGAAGGCTCTCCGCGGCCGCGTCAGGGTCCGCGTCCGCCGATCGCCGTTGGCGGCGGTGGCCCGAAGATGCTGGCACTGGCCGCCAAACACGCCGACATCATCTCCGTCGCCACCGGCACCACCCGCGACGGCAAGCTGCGGCTGTCGGACATGACCCTTGAGAAGACCATCGAACGCGTCGACCGGATCCGGGAAGCTGCCGGTGATCGATTCGACGACATCGAGTTGAACTGGACCATCGCGACCATCGTCATCACCGACGACCGCGAGGCCACCGCCCAGATGGCGCTGAATGCGCTGGAACAGGGCTATCCGCCGAACATCGCTCGCGATGTGGAGCTCACGGTCGACGATATCCTGTCGTCGCCGTATCTTGCTTTCGGTTCCTTCGAGGAGATCGCGGATCAGATCCGCGAGGTCCGCCGTCGGACCACGATGAGCTACGTGGGAGTGTTCCCGACCCAGATGGATGCGTTCGCACCTGTCATCCCGTTATTGCGGGGAGAGTAAACTTACCGAGGTTTTCGTACGTTCTGGGGGCGCGGCACGGGTGTGCCGGGAGGACACCGTGCGGAAGACATGATGCAGACCGTGCGTGCAGTGCGGGTACAGGAGTTATTGGATGCTGAATACCGAGTTCGAGCAGTTCCTCGATGAAACCGGCAACCTCCACTTCACGGAGGATGCGACGCTGGTCGACTACGTCGAGCGCAACGTGCGGGAGCAGGCGGACACGCTCGCCTACCGCTACCTCGACTTCAGCCGTGAACGCGACGGTGAGCGCATCGATCTCACCTGGGCGCAGTTCGGCAAGCGTCTGCGCGCCGTCGCAGCGCGGCTGCAGCAGGTCACCAAGCCGGGCGACCGCGTCGCGATCCTGGCCCCGCAGTCGCTGGAGTACGTCATCGGCTTCTTCGCCTCGCTGTACGCGAGCGACATCGCTGTGCCGCTGTTCAGCCCGGACGAGCCGGGCCACACCGACCGTCTGGTCGCCGTCCTCGACGACTGCAAGCCGACGGCCATCCTGACCTCGACCAAGTCGGCCGAGGCGGTCCGGGATTTCTTCGCCGATCGTCCCGCCAAGGAGCGTCCGCGCGTCATCGCCGTCGACGCGGTGCCGGATTCGGTCGGTGCTTCGTGGACACCGCCGGAGGCCAGCCGCAACAACCTCGAGTCGGTGGCCTACCTGCAGTACACGTCGGGCTCCACCCGCGTCCCCGCAGGCGTGGAGATCACCTATGAGGCCGTGGCCGCCAACTGCCTGCAGATCTACGACTGCATCGAGATCGACCGCAATGCCCGCGGCGTCACCTGGCTGCCGATGTTCCACGACATGGGTCTGCTCACCGTGATCCTGCCGGCACTCGGCGGTCGATACGTCACGATCATGAGCCCGATGGCGTTCGTCCGTCGGCCGGGTCGCTGGATCAAGGAGCTGGCCGCCGACGCCGACAATTCGCCGACCTTCGCCGCCGCACCGAACTTCGCCTACGAGCACGCCGCGCTGCGCGGTCTGCCGCGTGATGGCGAGGAGCTCGACCTTTCGAACGTGATCGGGCTGATCAACGGCTCCGAACCGGTCACCGTCAGCTCGATGCGCAAGTTCAACGAGGCCTTCGCCCCCTACGGGCTGTCGCCGAAGGCGATCAAGCCCTGCTACGGAATGGCCGAGGCCACTCTTTTCGTCTCGGCCACCCAGCGTGACAACGAGGCGCTGATCCACTACGTCGATCGCGACAAGCTGAACGCAGGCGAATTCGTTCCGGTGGACGCCGACGCCGAGGGCGCCGTCGCCCAGGTCGCGTGCGGACAGGTGGCGTTGAGCCAGTGGGCCGCGATCGTCGATCCGGAGACGGGCGAGGAGCTCGCCGACGGCCGCGTGGGCGAGATCTGGCTCAACGGAATCAACATCGGCGAGGGCTACTGGAACAAAGACCAGGAGACCATCGACACCTTCCACAACACCATCGCCAAGCGTCTCGAGACCGGCTCGCACGCCGAGGGCGCCCCGTTCGACGGTCGCTGGATGCGCACCGGCGACTTCGGCGTCTGGTACGAGGACAATCTCTACATCACCGGCCGCGTCAAGGACCTGGTGATCGTCGATGGGCGCAACCACTACCCGCAGGACCTCGAGGCCAGCGCACAGGAGGCCAGCGACGCCATCCGCCCCGGCTTCGTCGCCGCGTTCGCGGTGCCCGCCAACCAGTTGCCCGACGAAGTCTTCGACGGCGGTTTCAGTGGACTCACCCGCGACGCCGACGACGCATCGGAGCAGCTCGTGGTGGTTGCTGAGCGTCCGGGCAAGAAGGCCGACCCGCAGGAGGTGGCCGACGCCGTCCGCGCGACCATCGCCGGTCGCCACGGCGTGATGGCGCGCGATGTCCTCCTGGTGCCGAACGGCTCCATCCCGCGCACGTCGAGCGGCAAGATCGCCCGCCGCGCCACCAAGGCCGCGTATATCGACGGATCGCTCCGCGGCGGCTACCAGCAGTCGGCGTTCCCGGACGCAGACGCCTGACACCGCACGGGGCCCGGCACGTCACTTCTGTGACCTGCCGGGCCCTTGTGCTAGTAACGAATTGATTAACTTCCCCGGTAGGCTGGTTGTGATGTCTGAAACTGAAAACACTGCGTTGACGGAAAGCGCCGGTTCGAACGGTGAGACCGTCGGTGATCTGACCGTTGAAGATCTCCGCGACTGGCTGCGCAATTGGGTCTCTAAAGCGACCGGGGTGGCGGCCGATCAGATCTCGGACGACCGCCCGATGGAGGAGTTCGGTCTCTCCTCTCGCGACGCAGTGGCGCTGGCCGCGGACGTCGAGGACTACACCGGTGTCATCCTCACCGCGACCGCCGCGTACAACCATCCGACCATCGCCTCGCTCGCGAAGCGCATCATCGAGGGCGATCCGGACGAGGGCCTCGATGTTGACGCCGACCGGTTCTGGGAGCGCGAGCGTTCCGCCGACGACGACATCGCGATCGTCGGTCTGGCGACCCGGTTCCCGAAGGGGGGCCACACGCCCGAGTCGACCTGGGAAGGTCTGATCAGCGGAGTCGACGGCATCTCCGATCTGCCGGACGGCCGCTGGCTGGAGTTCAAGGCCGACCCGCGGCTGGCCGAGGCCATTGAGAACGGCAACGTCAAGGGCGGTTACCTCGACGACGTCTCCGGCTTCGACGCCGACTTCTTCCAGATGAGCCCCCGCGAGGTCGAGAACGTGGACCCGCAGCAGCGACTGGCCCTGGAACTGACGTGGGAGGCGTTGGAGCACGCGCATATCCCGCCGAGTGACCTGCGCGGCGGCCAGGTCGGCGTGTTCATGGGCACCTCCACCAACGACTACCAGATGCTGGCGACACTCGGTCTCGGCGAGGGCGCGTCGGAGACCGCAGCCTACGCGCTGACCGGCACGGCGACGTCGATCATCGCGAATCGCGTCTCGTACTTCTACGACTTCCACGGCCCGTCGCTGGCGATCGACACCGCGTGCTCGTCGTCGCTGGTCGCGGTGCACGAGGGGGTGCGCAGCCTCCGCAACGGCGATTCGGACGTCGTCATCGCGGGCGGCGTCAACATGCTGATCACGCCGGCTGCGACGCTCGGCTTCGACCAGATCGGCGCCATGGCGGACGACGGCCGGATCAAGGCCTTCTCCTCGGACGCGAACGGCATGATTCGGTCTGAGGGCGGCGGCGTCTTCGTCCTCAAGCGGATGGCCGACGCCCGCCGCGACGGGGACACCGTCCTCGCGGTGGTCGCGGGCACGGCGGTGAACTCCGACGGTCGGTCCAACGGCATCTTCGCGCCCAACCCGGACGCACAGGTGCAGGTGCTGCGCGCGGCCTACGCCGACGCCGCCATCGACCCGCGCACCGTCGACTACGTGGAAGCGCACGGCACTGGCACGGTCCTCGGCGACCCGATCGAGGCCGATGCGCTGGGTCGCGTGGTGGGCCGCGGTCGCACGCCCGATGCGCCGATGCTTCTGGGGTCGGCGAAGACCAACTACGGCCACATGGAGTCCGCTGCGGGTGCGGGCGCGATGGCCAAGGTGATCCTGTCGTTGCAGCACGACCGCCTGCCCGCATCGTTGAACTACGTGGGGCCGAACCCGTACATCCAGTTCGACGCCACCAACCTCCGCGTCATCACCGAGCCCACCGACTGGCCGCGCTATTCCGGTCACGCCATCTCCGGCGTCTCCGGCTTCGGGTTCGGCGGCACCAACGCGCACATCGTGCTGCGCGAGGTCCTGCCGTCCGACTACCTCGATCCGGCTGCGTCGCCGGTGACCACGGAGGCACCCGCCGCACCCGTCGACGTCGACGACGATGACGAGGACTTTCTGACCGAGGCCGAACGGGCGGTCCTGGCCGCGCAGGCGAAGAAGGCGCCCGAGCCGGAGGTCGTCGTCGAATCCGATCCCACCGAGGGCTTCGCACCCGCGGCCGTCCCCGGTGCCGTGGTCCCGCTGGTGATCTCCGGGTTCCTGGCCTCACGGCGTCGCAAGGCGGCCGCCGACCTGCTGGAATGGCTTGAGTCGGACGAGGGGCAGCAGACCCCGCTGGTCGAGATCGGCCGCTCGTTGGCACACCGCAATCACGGTCGTACGCGCTCGGTCGTCATGGCCCGCACCATGGACGACGCCGTCAAGGGCGTCCGTGCCGTCGCCGAGGGCAAGGCCCTGCCGTTCGTCTACACCTGCGATTCGCCCGACGCCGCGTCGGCGGTCTGGCTGCTGTCGGGTTTCGGTTCGCAGCACCGGAAGATGGCGAAGCAGCTGTACACCGAGAATCCGGTGTTCGCGAAGTACGCCGATCGGGTCGACGCGATCATCGAGCGCGAACTCGGCTACTCGATGGTCGAGATCTTCCTCGACGACGCCGAGACGTACGCGATCGAGACCGCGCAGATCGGCATCTACACCATCCAGGTGGCCCTCGCCGACACCATGCGCCATTACGGCGCCGAGCCCGGCGTCCTGGTGCCGCACTCGATGGGTGAGGCGTCGGCCGCCTACATCAGCGGCGGGCTGTCGCTCGAGGACGCGACCCGCGTCATCTGTCAGCGCTCGCGACTGATGGGCGAGGGCGAGTCGATGCTCACCGGCGACGACGTCCGCTACATGGCTCTGGTGGAGTACAGCGCCGACGACATCAACGACGTCCTGGTCGACTTCCCGAACCTGGAGATCTGCGTGTACGCCGCGCCGACCCACACGGTCATCGGCGGTCCGGTGGACCAGGTGGACGCGATCGTCGAGCGCGCCGAGTCCGAGGGCAAGCTCGGCCGCAAGCTGCAGACCAAGGGCGCCAGCCACACCTCCCAGATGGATCCGTTGCTCGGGGAGCTCTCGTACGAGCTGACCGGCATCACGCCGGAACGCACGTCGGTCGGGTTCTACAGCTCGGTGGACCGCGAGGCGTTCTACCGGCCCGGCAGCACCGTCCACACCATCGAGTACTTCCTCAAGGGGCTGCGCCACAGCGTGTGGTTTGCGCAGGCCATCGCGAAGTCGGTGGAGGCGGGCCACCGCACGTTCGTCGAGCTCTCGCCCAACCCGGCCGTTCTGATCTCGGTCGCCGCCACCACCTTCGGTGCGGGCGTGCACGACGCCGAGCTCGTCGAGACGCTCCGCCGCAAGGAGGACGAGAGCTACGGTCTCATCAACGCGCTGATGAAGCTGTACGTCCACGGCCATGCCGTCGACGTCGCGTCGTTGTTCGGCACCGGCCCCGATCAGCGTTACGCACCGATTCCGCGGACGCGGTTCGAGCGCAAGCCGTACTGGATCGATGCGACCATCTCCAGCGGTTCCGGGTCGGGTGCGGTTCCGGGCGCGCACGTCGCGCTCCCGGACGGCAGGCATGCGTGGGAGGTCGCCGCGAGCGCTGTCGGCGATCCGCGTGAGTTGGTGCTCGCCGCAGCGAAGCAGGTGCTCGGCTCGGCCGCGGCGGTCGCCGCCGTGGAGTCCGTGCAGGCATTCCCGTCCGACGGGACCGTGACCACCACGTTCACCCGCCACCCGGGTGGCGGCGCCGTCGCCGTACACGCCGGTCCGCAGGGCGGTTTCGCCCTGCTCTACGAGGCGGCCGTCACCGGCGCCGGGGTCGCGGCGCAGGCCGTCGACGCGACGTCGACGCCGGCGGAGTCGGCGAAGGCGTCGGGCCTGGTGGACGAGAAGCTGGTGGTCGACGACGAGGTGGTCGACGACATCGGCAACCGATGGGATGAGAACTCCGGTGAGTCGGTCGGTGATCGGTTGGCGACCATCGTCGGCGAGTCGATGGGCTACGACCCCGAGGACCTGCCGCGCGAGATCCCGCTGATCGAACTGGGTCTGGACTCGCTGATGGCGGTGCGTATCAAGAACCGTGTGGAGTACGAGTTCGACATCCCGCAGCTCCAGCTGCAAGCGATGCGTCAGGCCAATCTGACCGACGTCGAGAAGTTCGTAGCCTTTGCCGTGACGCACCGCGACCAACTGGACGACCTCGACAAGGCCACCGCGGGAGGCGAACTCGACACCGCGGCGCTGAACGCCTACATCGACGAAGAGCTGGCGAAGGATGCGGCGGCCCAGTCCGGGGCGGCGTCTCCTCACGTTGATCGAGTGCCCGAGTCCGTGGCGACGCCTTCTCACGTTGATCGAGTGCCCGAGGAGCGTAGCGACGAGGGTGTATCGAGATCGCCGCAACCGCAACCGCAACCACACGCCCCCACCCCCGATCTCACCGACCAGGCCGCCGTCGCTGAGGCGGCAGGCTCCGACGTCCCGCCGCGCGACGCCGCCGAGCGGCTCACGTTCGGCGCGTACGCCGTCGTGACCGGCAAGTCGGCGGGCGGCATCTTCACCAAGCTGCCGGTGCTCGACGAGGAGACGGCCGAGAAACTGACGGCCCGTATCAATGAGCGCACGGGCGGCGAGGTGGACATGGAGGACATCCTCGATTCGGAGACGATCGAGGAGATGTCCGATTACGTCCGGCAGCAGATGGACGACGCCGCGGACGTCGACGGATTCGTCCGATTCCTGCGCGTGGGGACGGATGCTGCGGGCAAGCCCAAGCACACGTTCGACACCGCAGCGGGCGATCCGACGCCGATGCTGGTGTTCCATCCGGCGGGCGGAAACACCGCCGCGTACGAGGCCCTGGTGAAGCGGCTACCGGAGGACATCCCGGTGATCGGCTTCGATCGGGTCGAGGGGACCATCGAGGAGCGGGTCCGGCAGTATCTGCCGAAGCTGCGCGAGGTGCAGCCGTATGGACCGTACGTCCTGGTCGGCTGGTCGCTCGGTGGGGCGCTGGCCTACGGCGCCGCCCAGGTGCTGCGCGAGGAGGGCGAGGAGATCGCCTTCGTGGGCCTCATCGACGTTGTCCGTCCCCGTCACGACGTGCCGGACACGCCGGAGAACAAGCGGGCCCGACTGGAGCGGTGGAAGGCGTTCGCGGTCAAGACGTACGGTCTCGACGAGAACATTCCGGTGCCGATGGACCGGCTGGTGGAAGCCGACGACGACGAGCAGTTCAACATCATCATGGAGATGATGTCGATGTCCGACGCCAAGATCCCCGGCGGGATCATCGAGCACCAGCGGACGTCGTTCATCGACAATCGGGCGCTGACCAGCATCAACCCGACGCCGTACAGCGGCAAGGTGGTGTTGTACCGCGCCGACAAGATGCACGACGGCGCCATCGAGCTCGAACCGCAGTGGGCGGAGATCGACGAGGACGGTCGGTGGGGCGAGGTCGTCGACGATCTGGAGATCCTGCACATCGGCGGCGATCACCTGGGCATCGTCGACGAACCCCATGTGGCGAAGGTCGGGGCGGACCTGGCTCGCCGCATGATGGAACTGAATTCTTGAGAAGTGAGAAGGTACCTGGCGTGACGGATACGACGGCAGCGGGGACTCCGGCCGCGAACACGACGGCTGGAAAGCTCGCCGACCTGCGCGAGAAGCTGGCTCTGGCGCAGGAGCCGGGTGGTGCGAAGGCGGTGGCCAAGCGTGCGACGAAGGGCATTCTGTCGCCGCGAGCGCGGCTTGAGTTGTTGTTCGACCCGGGGACGTTCGTCGAGGTCGGCGCGTTGGCGAAGATGCCCGGTGCGGGGGAGACCGGGTACGGCGACGGTGTCGTCACCGGTCATGGACTGGTCTTCGGTCGTCCGGTCGCGGCGTTCAGTCACGACCAGACGGTCATGGGCGGCACGGTCGGCGAGATGTTCGGCCGCAAGGTGTCGATGCTGATGGAGTGGGCGGGCAAGCTCGGCTGCCCGATGGTCGGCATCAACGACTCGGCCGGTGCGCGCATCCAGGACGCCGTCACCTCGCTGGCCTGGTACGCCGAGATGGGGCGTCGCAACGACCTCCTGTCCGGTCTGGCGCCGCAGATCTCGGTGATCCTCGGCAAGTGTGCCGGCGGTGCCGTCTACACCCCGGCCAATACCGACATCCTGGTCGCGGTCGAGGACAAGAGTTACATGTTCGTCACCGGCCCCGATGTCATCAAGCAGACCACCGGCGAGGAGATCTCGGCCGAGGATCTCGGCAGCGCGCACAATCAGGCGCGCTGGGGCAACATCCACCACGTCGCCCCCGACGAGGCCGCCGCGTTCGAGTGGGTCCGCGAATATCTGCAGTACATGCCGTCGAGTGCTCATGAGCAGCCGCCGATCATCAACCCGGGCCTGGAGCCGGAGATCACCGAGTCGGATCTGAGCCTCAACGAGTTCATGCCGGACAACGACAACGCCGGCTACGACATGCGCGACATCATCATCCGGCTGTTCGACGACGGCGCCTTCCACGAGGTCGGCGAGTTGTTCGCGCCGAACATCCTCACCGGATACGCCCGCGTCGACGGCCGCAGCGTCGGCGTCGTCGCGAATCAGCCGAGCGTCATGGCAGGCACCATCGACACCGATTCGTCAGAGAAGGCGACTCGCTTCGTCCGCATCTGCAACGCCTTCGGCATCCCGCTGATCTTCCTGGTCGACACGCCCGGCATCCTGCCCGGTCTGGCCGAGGAGCAGAAGGGCACCATCCGCCGATCCGGCAAGTTCCTGTACGCGTACGTGGAGGCCGACGTCCCGAAGATCACTGTCGTCCTGCGCAAGGCGTACGGCGGCGCATACGCGGTGATGGGCTCCAAGCAGTTGGGTGCGGACATCAACTTCGCGTGGCCGACGGCGAAGATCGCCGTGATGGGCGCGGAGTCCGCGGCCGCGATCTTGACGCGTCGTCAGACCGAGGGCCTGTCGGTGAACGACGCCGACAAGGTGCGGCAGGACTTCATCAGCTTCTACAACGCGATGATGGCGACCCCGTACCTCGCCGCCGAGCGCGGCTACATCGACGCGGTCATCGAGCCCGCCGAGACCCGGCTGCAACTGCGGAAGGCCCTGGCGCAACTGCGCGACAAGCAGGTGCTCCGCAACCCGCGCAAGCACTTCCTGATGCCAATCTAGGCGTAGTACCCGATCAGCCACCCCACACGGCGCGGGCGCCGCTGTCTCCGATGCGGATCACCATGACGATCGCGGCGACGGCGACCGCGGCGGTCGCGACGCGGACGACGACGTCGATGATCGTCAACGCCTTCTCCGACAGTGGAAGTCGCTGGGTGACGGCGGGAAGCCGGAGCAACCACAGCAGTGCGACGAGGCCGAAGAGCGGACCGACGTACAGGATGAGCTCGTCGCCGAGCGTGGTGTGCTTCTGCAGGGTGTCTGACGGCGGGAAGCGCTTCTCCAGTGCTTCGCCGGCCGAGGTGGTGAGCGGTACGACGATCAGCGTCACGAGCGTGAGGATCGCCGGAAAGACACCGAGCGCGGTGCGGGCACGGGGCCACACGGCGACGGCGATGGCGACGAGACCGGCGGCAAGGACGCCGACGATGGCGAAGTGCACGAAGAGCGGATGAGCGGGCAGGCCGTTGAGGGTCTCCATGGGAAGAGCGTACGGGGAACCCGGCGCGACGTCGGGGCGTCACAGCACATTCGCAGGAACCTTCAGGTGCTCGTTCAGGTACGCCAAACCTTGCTTGCCGAGGCCCTGACCGGGGACGAAGATAAACGAATGACCAGCGAGAAGACGGCCGCACCGGACTCGGAGGAGCACGGTCACGAACCGCACGCGGAGGGTCTGAACAGTCGACTCAACTGGCTCCGCGCAGGGGTGCTCGGTGCCAACGATGGCATCGTCTCCACAGCGGGCATCGTCGTCGGCGTCGCAGCGGCGACGGCCGAGCGCGGCCCCGTCTTCACGGCGGGCATCGCGGGTCTCGCCGCAGGCGCCGTCTCGATGGCGCTGGGGGAGTACGTCTCGGTCAGTACCCAGCGCGACACTGAGTCGGCCATGTTGGCCAAGGAGAAGTGGGAGCTCAAACACCAGCCCGATGCCGAACTCGCGGAACTCGCCGACATCTACGAGTCCAAGGGCATGAGCTCAGAGACCGCCGAGCGCGCGGCCACCGAAATGACCGAGAAGGACGCCTTCGCCGCCCACGCGGAGGCCGAACTCGGCATCGATCCCGACGATCTCAGCAACCCCTGGCAGGCGGCGTTCTCGTCGGCGGTGTCCTTCACCCTCGGCGCGCTCCTGCCGCTCATCGCGATTCTGGTCCCGCCGCCGTCGTGGCGGATCCCGGTCGCGGTGATCGCCGTCCTGGTGGCCCTCGCGCTCACCGGGGCGCTCGGCGCCTACCTCGGAAAGTCGTCGCCGTGGCGGCCGACCGCGCGCATGCTCATCGGCGGAAGCATCGCCATGGCGGTGACCTACGGAATCGGCTCACTCGTCGGCACCGCCGTCGGCTGAATCCGGCACAATGGCGGCCATGTACTTCATCGTGGTCAAGTTCCAGGTCAAGCCGTCCAGCGTCGACACCTTCCCGGACGCCGTCGCCGAGTTCACCGCCGCCACCCGCGCCGAGCCGGGCAACCTCTGGTTCGACTGGTCGCGGAGTCTCGAGGACCCCAACGAGTACGTCCTGGTCGAGGCCTTCACCGACGACGGCGCCGGTCCGCACGTGTCCAGCGAGCACTTCGCCAAGGGACTCGAGGCGATGCGGCCGCACCTGGTGTCGACGCCCAGGATCATCTCCCGCCAGGTCGACGGCGACGGGTGGGAGGCGATGGGGGAGTTGCAGATCGACTAGGTCTGTCGGGGTCCACCTGCGCGCTCAGCAAGCAGCGGCCTTGGCGAGATTCGCGTCCCCGTCAGCACCCGCCGAGATCAAATCGGGCTGTTGCATTCGCAGTCTGCGTGTTTTGCATGGTTAGTCGGAGTGCCGGCACCCTAATTGAGCTCTGACCTGCGATAATGTCCGCTCGGCGAAAGAGTATCGACCGGCGGATCGTGATCAGGAGTTCCTGTTTCCTCCGGATATGCGGGAGTGGTTGCCTGAGGATGATCCGGTATGGGTGGTGATCTCGTTAGTCGATCGGCTCGACACCGCGGGGCTGCATGCGTTGCGCCCCACCGGTGGGTCGGGCACCGCGGTTGCCACCCGAACATGCTGTTGACGTTGTTGATCTGGGGTGGGTGCACGGGGAACGCAAGACTCATACATTGATAACGTGTCGTTCGTCTCCTGGCTGAAAGGGACCCTTCGGTAACCAGGTCGGCCAGGGAACTGCAAGCGAATGGCATGCCCTCTATTCTCGGGGCTCACTATCATCGAGACCGATCGACGGGGTTGATGGCGAGCGAATCACGGACTTGATCGCCGGACACGCGACTTTGATCCCAAGCGGGGTTCGATTTGCCGGTGGCTGCCAGATCTAACCCCGATGACACTCAGACTCCCTCGGCTTTTGTTCGTGGTTCAAGAACGAACCTGCTGCTCCTCCCTCATAATTGAAAATCTGCCAGCAAAGAATGCTTGAGGACGCATTCAACCTATTTGCCCGATATTTGCTCAGAGTTTGCCACTGTTGTCTAAGGGTGATAGAACTGCAATGCACACTTCGATAGGTTCTGCCTGTCTGTAAGGGGCTGCTGGGGGGCTGCGCAATGTTTCGATACCTCCGGCTACGCTGCGAAACAGCGTGCGAGAAGCGCGCATGAGGAGGGGGTCAGTAAACAGATGAAGAGCCGCGCAAGGTTATCTGCTGCTGCGGCCATGTTTATCGGGATGGCTTTTCCGGTCTTGGCTGTTGGTGGTGAAAGTATCGCGGGTGCCGCGCCGAGGATCGCCGATAAGTCGATCGTCAAGTACTCAGACGACGGCTGGAAGGTTGGTCTCACAAAGTCGGATGAAGCCGTGCGAAGCGTTCCAGCACTGAGTCGTGGGCATGGTTCATACGAAGCATTTCTCGATCTGCGAGGCGTAGCGACGATAAGTGGAGCAGGAAGTTCGTCGGTAGATTCGGCCATCCTAACGACGGGATTTCAAGTGTCGTGTCAATGGCAGTTTGACGGCCTTCAGTTCGGCGTCTCAGGAGGGCCCAGTGCACAGCTAAGCGTAAGCTGGCCGCCTGCAGCGATTATCGGCGGGCAGGTTTCTCCAAGCATTTCGACGACGCTCAAGAACGGCGTCACCAAGGACGTAGAGTTCGCTAGTAAGCCGCTCCAAGGTTCGACTGCGAGTGCACGCCTCGAGGGAGTACGAATAGAAATATCTGGCTGCGTCGGAGCTCGCCCAGCTGTCAGGTCGTACGTTCGGTTAGCGATGCGAACCAAGACCTCCGACAACACTTTCAGTCTGTACGGTAAGCCGCAAAAACTTTAGCGAAAGGATGAAACTGTGAGCTATTTCAAGACTACGCTTTCGCGGCTGGCCGCGGCTTCCGGTGTTGTCCTAATCACAGCCAGTGCAATGGCTGGAATTGGTTATTCGAACACTGGATTCGGTCCCGCATCGGCGGGCGCTGACGCGCTATGCGATCAGATGCGTGAACAGTACGGACCGAGTTGGCCCTGCATCAACGTGCCCACCAACACGCCGCCCCCGACGATGATGCCCCAACCGACTTCGCCTGGCCGGCCTACGAACCCGAGCGGAAACGGACCCGTGATCGGAGGCGATGCAGGGTCTGGCCCCGGAGTTGGTAACGGGACCCCGATCGTGCCGGTTCCCTCTCCGACCCGGCAACAGAGTCCGGGACGATCCCAAGCCCCAAGCGCATCATCTCCAGCCCCCGCTACCGACACTCCTGTCGCTGGCGCCAACCTAGATGACTCCGTCGAACCATCACCGGTCAGCAGGTTTCTTCGCGACAATATGAAGCCAGCATCGTGGTGGTCCCCTGGCTGCATAACATGGCGCAATGATGACGGCAGTTGCGCAGGGTCCAATTCCGGTAAGCAGATTATGAAAGGCGCAGTCGTGGGCGGGACAGGCGGGATGGCCGCCGGTTGCTTCGGCGGGGCGGTCGCGACAGCTGGTCCAGGATGCGTCGGCGGCGCCGCAGTAGGAGCCGGCACTGGAATGATCGGTGGAGCAGTCACGGGAGCCTGGAACGCATGGGGATGAGCGAATTATTCAATTTCGGAAAAGATATTGAACCCGTGGCTACACGGGACTGGGCGGTCGGAGGTTTCTCGGAAACCGATGCTGCAGACGCTCTCACGCGCATGGGCTGGAAGCTTGCACACACCTCAAAGGGGCTCCTGGTAGCGAAACGTGGATCGCGTCTCCAACTCCGTCTCCTTGGCGCGGGCTTCAAAAGGGTCCGCGAGAATATGCCGGTTCTCCTGATCGTATCGTTCGACTCTGCTCGAATTCATGCCGAGGTGACGCCCGACCCCGGCTGGTATCTGTTCGGGTTCAAGATGTCAGATCTGTATAAGCGAAGCGGTGAGTCAGGATTCGAAGCACTCGATCGGTTGGTACCTAATGAATAAGAAGGCGATAGCCGCACTGGCGGCGACGCTTGTCCTGGCGGCTGGAATCGGTGGATCTGCACTCACCTACTCGCTTATAGAGGGCGGATCATCCGAATTGGGTGATACTGCAGCAGTCACGGAAGCAATCACCTCCTATGTGGCTGCGCTTAGCGACGCCAATATCAAAGTGATCGGGGAAATGTCATGCGGTCAACTTGAGAAGGATTTCAAAGCTGCGAAAGAAGATTCGATAGTGGCGCAGCTGAAGGAATCTACCAAAGAGCGTGGCCGTGCGAAAGTTGATGAGGTTCGCAACGTATCTATTGAAGATGGGAAAGCTCTGGCTGCGGCTATGGTGACCTATGAGAAGGACGGTAAGAGTCAAGCGAATCTCACAACATACGGACTTATGGAGAGTGAATCCAGCTGGAAAATATGCTGGAATGTCAACGTGAAGACAGTCAACTTCACCGAAGAATAGTCTTCGGTCATAAAGAGGCGCTCCACCTCCCTGCGGAAGGTGGAGCGCCTTCTCTTGCGATTCTTCGCCCTTCCCGCGTCGTGGAAGCACCCCGGTCCGGTGCTATTGCAGGGGAAGGCAGGGACTGTTCGATTCGACGACAGTGACCCGCGGCTGTAGTTGACTCCGGCACCGCGAATTGGTCCCCATATCGGGGCCGTTGAGTCCCTTGTCTCGATGGGCTGTGGCACCAGGAAACCGGCCAGCTACGGTTACGACGATTCGAGATGAGAGGACGCCGGCGACGTGTACACAGCAATGATCGACGAGTCGATGTCGAACTCACGCCTGGACCCAGGCACCTACCTGCTCGGCGCAGCGATCATCGAGACCAGCAAAGCTGACGTCGCACGAGAAGCGTTGGGAAGGATGACAAGCATGCCCGAGAAGATTAATCCCGCCGTCCAGGCCCGTACTGAGCGCCTGCGATGGGTCTCAGAAAGGAGCGGTATCAAACCTGGGTGATTCACGTGACACCGGCTGTAGCGTCCTCCGCTTTCCCTCCTGGGGGTCAGCGCGTCCGAAGTGCCTGTCCCCAGCTGACTTTCGCTCCGCTGTAGAGCACGCTGTGCCGATAGATCCGGGCCGCGACCCAGATGCAGCCTGCGGTCGCGGCGGCCATCAGCGCGGTCGGTCCGACAGCACCGAGCAGCGACAATTCACCGAGCGCGATCCGAATCGGCACTGCGGACACCGAGAACGGCGGAATCCAGGTGAGATACGGCGCCAGTGCGCTGTCGGGATTGATCACCACGAACAGTCCCGAGTAGACGCTGACGAACGCGAACATGGTGACCGGTAACACGGTGCCCGCGCTGTCCTCGATGCGCGACACCATCGAGCCCGCGGCGGCGAACAGCGCAGCGAAGAACAGGTATCCCAGAACGAAGCCGACGAGCGCGATGAGCGCCGTCGACAGGGCGACCGTCGGCAGAGTCAGCAGACCCGTCGCCGTGACCGTGAGCAAGGCGGCCGCTCCGATCAGCACCAGCTGCAGCAGGCTGACGAGGCCGATGCCGATGATCTTGCCCGCCATCAGCGCTCCGGGCCGGACCGCGGCGAGCAGGATCTCGACGATCCGGGACGACTTCTCTTCGATCACGCCGGTCGAGACGGCGGGACCGGCCTGCATGATCGCGTAGGTCAACAGGATCAGGCCGACCATCGCGATGACGACGCGTTCGCCGATCTCGCGATCGGGGGCGTCGTTGGCCCGCTGCACCGCGACCTTGGACTCGGCCGCCAACGCATTCGGATCGACGTGGGCGTCGGCCAGGGCGGTCTGGATCTGCGAGGTCGCGAGGCCGCCGCGGATCGCGGCTTGGAGACTATCGCTCAGATCGGACTTGCTGTACACGGTCACGGTGCCGTCGCTGTCGATGACAGCCGCGACCGAGGTGCCCGCATCGACCTCGGAGCGGGCACGGTCGGCGGACGCCTCGGACAGCGTCACCGGTGCGCCGAGCTGCTCAGCGGTCGCGGTGATCGCCGACCGTTGTGCGTCCGACAGACCCGCGGCCACGACGGCGGTGGGCGTCGGCGTCGACGGCGACGAGTCGTGGTCGACGATCAGCGACAGCGCGATGCCGCCGCCGACGGCGAGCAGCAGCATCAAGCCCGTGCCGACCAGGAACGCCCTGGTACGGATTCGGGCGAGGACCTCGCGGCCGGCGATGAGTCGGATAGCGGCGAAAGTGCTGGTCGACGCGGTGCTCATGCTGCCGTCTCCGTTGCCGAGGTCTCCCGGGACGAGCGCAGCCCCAGCGCCTCCCGCCATTTCACGCGCGCACCCACTTGCAGAACGGAGCGGTGGTAGATGCGACCGGCGCCCGCGACCGCCAGGGCGCAGACCACCACCATGACGGCGAGGGAGCCGACGATCTCGACGACGGACGCACTGCCGTCGGCGATACGGATCGGTTGGATGCCCGCCGAGAACGGCGGTATCCACGCAAGCCATTGGAACAGCACCGAGTCCGGCGATCCCGCACCGAACAGCACCGCGTAGAAGGTGCCGAGGGCCGCGGTGCTCAGGGGCCACGTGGTTCCGGCGAGCTCCTCCTGCCGCGACAGCATAGCGCCGGTCCCCGCGTACAGGACCGCATAGAACAGGAAGCCGAGGAACAGCCAGACGGTCGACGCCGCGATCACCGTGCCCGCGACGGCGAACGAGGTGACCAGCCCGGTGGCGATCGCGGCCACCAGCCCGATGACCGCGGTGAGCAGCGTGCTGCCGATCATGACTGCGCCGACGCCGAGAATCTTGCCCCACAGGAGACGGGCGGGTTTGACGGTGGCGAGCAGGATCTCGACGATCCGCGAAGACTTCTCCTCGATCACCCCGGTGGCGATGGTGACGCCGCCGCCGAAAACGGTCATGATCAGCAGCATCACGCCGAAGATCGCAGTCCGCATCCGATCCTCTCGGTTCGGGTCCACCGCCTCGGGCGCGGTGGTGGTGCGGAAGTCGACGGTGGGTGCGGTGAGGGCGTTCACGTCGCCGCCACCTGCGCGGAGCGCGTCGGCGATGGCGGCGTGCGAGATGCCGCGGCGGAGAGCGGCGTCGAGAGGAGCGTCCAGGGTGTCGTTCTCGCTGAAGACGCGATAGCCGGCACCGTCTTTGACCAGGGCGGCGTCGGCGTCGCCGTTGGACGCCTCCGTCCGCGCATCTGTCGAACTGTGGAAGTCGATCCGCAAGCCGACGTCGGTCCCCGCGTCGACGATGGCCTTCTGCACTTGGCTGCTGACTCCCGTCTGCGCGACGGCGGTGGGTTCGGGTCCGTCGTCGTCGCCGGACAGCAGTGCATACCCGACGACGATGCCCACGACGATGATCAGCGTGACGACCGTGGTGACGAGGAACGACTTGGTGCGGACCCGCGTGGTGATCTCCCGTCCCGCGATGAGGGAGATGTCCGACCACGCCGAGGGTTCGGTGGACTTCACGAGGCGGTCACGACCTCGCGGAAGAGTTCGGTCAGCTCGGGGGTGACGGCGGTGAAGCGATGGACCGGGCCGCTCGCCAACGCGGCGGTGAGGATCTGTTGATCGTCGTAGCCGTCGGCCACGGACAGCACGGTGGTGGGACCGTACTCCGCGGCGTCGACGCCCGGCAGTGCGTCGGCCCATCCGGTCGCGGCGGCGGGCGCATCCACCTCCAACCGCACGCCACCGGAACGACGCAGCTCGTCGACGGTGCCCAGCGCGCGCATCTCGCCCTTCGCGATGATGCCGACGGTGTCGCACAGCCGTTGCACCAGATCCAATTGGTGGCTGGAGAAGATCACCGGGACTCCCTGCCGCGACTTCTCCACCAACACGTCACTCATCACGTCGACGGCCACCGGGTCCAGACCGGAGAACGGCTCGTCGAGGACCAGGACGTCGGGATCGAAGACCAGCGCGGCGGCGAGTTGGACGCGCTGCTGGTTGCCGAGCGAGAGATCCGAGACGTTGTCGTCGATGCGGCCCTCGATGCCCAGCCGGTCGGTCCAGTAGGCGGTCCGCTCCTGCGCCTGCGTCTTCGTGAGCCCGTGCAGCCGGGCGAGGTACACCAGTTGCTCGCCGACCTTCATCTTCGGATACAGTCCGCGCTCCTCGGGCATGTACCCGATGCGGCGGCGTGCGTCCGCGTCGACGGCACGACCGCCGACGGTCACCGCGCCGGCGTCGGCCGCGAGTACCCCGAGGATGATGCGCATGGTCGTGGACTTGCCCGCCCCGTTGGATCCGACGAAACCGAAGATCTCGCCGGGCCGGACGGTGAACGTCATGTCGCGCAAGGCGACGAGGTCACCGAATCGTTTGTCGAGGCCGACGACGGCCAGGCCGTCCGGTGCGGTGGAGGTCATGGGGCCACGATGGTCGGCACCGCCTGATCGGTCAAGGTGACGCGTCCGAGCCGATGGTGTCGATTGCGCATCGACTCGATGAACACGCGCCCAGCCGTCAATACCCCTTCGAGCGCATCGGCGCGGGATTGAACAGTCCGCTCACGCGCTGCGATCCGTGCACCATCTGGGCGGGCTGCGCCCCGACAACCAGGCTGTACCGCTCCAGGCCACCCCAGTCGCGGCCCCAGTTGTTCCGCAGATACGTCGGGACCAGCGTCTGGTTCAGCAGCCCGTCGGTGATGCCGAGCGGTCCGCCGTTGACGCCGTCCGACCACGTCTGACTGTTCCGTCGGGTCGCTTCGGCGTCGGGCATGATGCGCCACTTCGGCACCTCGAGGAGCCCGTAACTCACGGCCATCGGTCGCTGACACGGGAACACCAGCCCCGGCATCCAGTCGATGAACACCGGATCTGTCCGGCCGACGACGTCGTTCAACGTGCGCAGGGTCGGGACGCGCGGCGGCGTGAACGCCAGCCACTCGGCGCTGGCGGCGGCGTCGTCGAGCACCTGCAGACGCACCACGTCGGCGCGCGGCGGTGCATCGGCGAGCGGGAATCGCAGGGTGCGCCAGTAATTGTTCTCCATCGCGTCGAGCGGCATCAGCGCCCGGCCGAGCGGGGCCACCGAGCCGTCTGCGCGGCGGCGACCGAACTCGGCCGTGACGGTACGACCGTCGCGCACGCCGCCGAGCCCGGTGACCGCTTCGATGGATCCGGCTGCGGCCACCGAGAGCAGCGGCTTGTCGGCGGGTGCCGAGCCGGCCTCGAAACCGAGGTCGTACCAGCCGGTGGTGACGCTGCTGGTGCCCTTCGCACGATAACTGCCGAGGACCGGGACGGTGGCCGGGTCGAGCCCGAACGGCAGCCGGACACCGCTGGTCGACTCGGCCGCGGCCGTGCCGCCGTCATCCTGGTCGGCGGTGCCGGTGCCGTCAGTGCCGTCACTGGAGTCCTGCGGATCGTCGGGCGTGCCCGGAGCCGGGCTGCCGCCGCCCGCCGTCGGAGCCAGATCCAGGTCCTCGTCGGTCTTCTGCTTGGCCTCGAGCGGATCGATGTAGATGTCGGCGGGGACGCCGTCGGCGGTGAAGCCCACATTGGTTCCTGCCAGAGCCGCACGAGCCGAGGGCGCGGGCTTGCCGTCGACGGCAGCGGGCGTCAGGATCGCGGCGTTGGGGTCGGTCTCGACCAGGACGTCGTTCGCCAGACCGCATTCGTCGCCGGTCAGGGCTCGGACATTGGATTTGGTCCACGACCAGCTGTCGCGCTGCACCCACGCGCCCTTCGCGAACGACGCGAGCACGAACAGGACCAGCACGCCGGCGATGACCGGCAGCGGGGAGAACCGGAGTCGGCCCGGCCCCCGCCGACGGGCACCGGTCCGCACCTGCTCGTCCACGTAGTCGTCGCGGAAGTGATACCAGAGACCGACGCCGGCGGTCACCAGCGCGATGAACAGGATGATCCAGCTGATGCGAATGCCTGCGATCTCCACCGGACGGTCCCACCAGGGCACGCCGTAACTGCCGACGTACCACCACATGTTGGTGCCTGCGGCCGACACCGCCGTCACCAGCAGCACG
This sequence comes from Gordonia hydrophobica NBRC 16057, assembly GCF_001592365.1. Classification (GTDB taxonomy): domain Bacteria; phylum Actinomycetota; class Actinomycetes; order Mycobacteriales; family Mycobacteriaceae; genus Gordonia; species Gordonia hydrophobica. The sequence goes on along the minus strand of NZ_BCWU01000011.1, from coordinate 56,628 downwards.
GCGGCCGCGAAGAACGTGCGGTTGCGGCGCGACCGCAGCAGTGCCGGGGCCATCATCGCGGCGACACCCGCGCACAGCGCCGCGCCGATACCCGCATAGATGCCGAAATGGTGAGTCCACTTGGTCGGCGTGAACGACATGAAGAACATGGTCCCGATGACGACCGCGATCAGCCGCCACATCGGTGCGCGGGCGATCCCGTTCGGCGAGTGCCGCGACGCGAGCCGGAAGATCGCGATCACGAGGGCCAGGATCATCATCAGGATCCCGAAGCGTCGGGGGAACGTGCCGTCGCCGGTCTGCAGCATCAGGAAGTAGTACCGGACCGGCTCCTGCCACCACTGTTCGGTGGGGCCGACGTCGGTGGCGACCTTGTTGCCCTCCAGCAGCGGCGCCAACGCCTGCGCGTAGAAGATCATGTAGAGCACGGCCGTGCCCGCGGCGAGCAGCGGTGCGATCAGCGGGAGCAGACCGTCGCGTCGGCGGCGATCCACGATGCCCTTGACCACGCCCCGCAGGCCGGCGACCAGCGCGGCGGCGGCCATCAGGCCGCCGGGGGCCAGGGCGAGGGTGAAGGCGGCGGCGACCGCCGCGATCGCATACGGTAGCAGTCGCCGGGTCGCGATCGCGCGCTCCACGCACGCCCAGGTCAGCAAGGCGCCGACCGCTTCCGCAGGCTCGGGGCGGATGCCGTTGTTGTAGGGCATCCAGATCGCGAGGAAGACCATCGCTCCGGTCCAGACGGCGGCTGGGCTGTTCCGCACGGCGCGGCCGAGGCGGGGCAGAATCTCGCGACTGATGATCCACCAGCCGAGGACTCCGAGAAGCAGCGCGGGCAGTCGCAGCCACGGGGTGGCGACGGACAGTTTCGTCATCCACGACAGCACCTGGAAGTGCCAGCCGAACGGGTCTTGCGGCACGCCGAAGTAGCGGAAGTAGTTGTCGGCGTAGCCGGCTTCCTCGGTGATCCGGGCGACGGTGATGTTGTAGCCGTCGTCAGAGGTGTTGCTGCCGATGAGCCACCAGGCCGCGAGGACCGCGATGACGACGAGGTCGGGTCCGCGGACGGTGAACCAGCCTGCGGGGAGGAACCGCTTGTGGCCGCGTCCGTCGCGGGCGTCGAGCACGCCGAGCGCGAGCAACGACAGCAGCGTGGCGAGGATGCCGACGATGATCGCCGCCAGTTTCAGCGGGGTGGGGGAGTTGATGAACCGGGTGTCGACGGTGGCGTTGAGCGACAGCCCGTCGCGCGACGCCGTCGAGGGAAGGTCGGAGAAGACGCCGATGATCTGCGGACGCATGTCGGCGTCGTTGGTGCGGAAGGTGGTGGTGTCGCTGCCGTCGGCGCCGGCAGCGGGGATGCCGGTGATCGACGCCGTGACACCCTCGCCGTCGCCGGACATCACGAAGCGGCACTCCGGATTGTTCTGGGCCTCGTCGCGGTCGATGGACACCAGGACCACGTCGCGCACGATCATGCTCAGCGCGGTGTCGGTGGCGCGGACGAACAAGCCGCGGGCCGTCGCCTGTCGTCCCTGCCGCGGAACGGTGGAGAGCAGAACGCCGCCCTCGGCGGGGAGGTCCCGGGCCAGTGCGCACGGCACCGTCACGTCCATCTCCGTCGGAACGAAGGCGACCATCGGGGCGGTCACATTGGTGATCGCATCGTTCTGCGGCCAGTGCAGTTCGGACGTCTTCTGCTCGATGGGGAGCAGCGGCGTCGCCACCGCGAGCAGCAGGCCGAGCAGACCCGCGATCATCGCCGTCAGCTTGGCGACGCGGTAGTCGTCGGCCTTCAGCAACCACAGCGGGTCGCGGCGGGTGGACGGCTCAGTAACGTGCACGGTCCCGGTTCCTCTGGTCGTCTCGTGGTCGGTCACTCGGTCGGCTCCACCCGGTTCGCGCCGCCGCGGGTGAGGCCCGACGTGCGGATGGACTGCGTCTGTACACGTGCCGTTGCGGCGTCCGGACTCAGCGGCGTCTGCTTCTCCAGTGACCCCCAGGCCCGCCGCCAGTCATCGTTCAGATAGGTCGGGACCGTCACCTGCGTGGTGGTGGCCTCGGGGATCGCCAGCAATCCGCCGGATTTGGCGGCCATCCAGGTCTTGGACTGCGAGTTCGCGGTCACGTAGTCGGGCAGGATCCGCCAGGCCGGAACCTCGGCGACGCCGTGCCGGATGGCGAGTGGACGCTGACAGGGGAACCATGCCGCCACCGGGAAGTCGATCAGGACGGGGTCGTGCGAACCGACCACGTCTTGCAGCGTCTGCAGCTTCGGTGCGCGCGGCGGCGTGATCGCCAGGAACTGCATCGGACCGAGGTTGGTGTCGGCCAAGGCCAGGCGCATCACGTCGGCGTTCGCGGGGACGGCCGACATCGGTACGCGCAGATTGCGCCACGGTCGGTTGGCGATCACCGGGCCGGGGTCGATCGGAATCACATCCGATCCCACCTGGGCGAAGTCGCCGTCGCGGCCCGTCGTGCCGAACTGGAAGACCATCTTCTGCCCGAAGGTCGGGTTGCCGTCGTCGTCGATCGTGGAGACCGCGCCCGCGGTCGCGACCACCAGCAGCGGCGACGCGTCTCGCGCGGGGAGTCGATACCACCCGGTGGTCAGGTAGGCGTTGGCGTTGTGGCCGAAGCTGCCGACGACCGGAGTGGTGGTCGGATCCAGGCCGAACGGCAGCAGGGCGTGCGAACCGTTGACGGTCTCGGGGCCGCGTCCGCCGGTGGTGCCTGCGCCGAGGCCGCCGATGACGGCGAACGGCTTCGACGTGGAGCCGCCGACGTGCATCTGTCCGGCGCGGGCGCTGCGGTTCTCCGGAGTGAGGTCGTCGGGAATGCCGTCGGGACTGAAGCCGACAGACTTGGTTCCGGTCAGCGCGGCGGTGGCCGTCTCGCCGTTCGCCGGCGTCAGGACATTGCTGTTCGGATCGGATTCGACCAGGACTTGGTCGGCCATCGCGCACGGCTGGCCGCGCACCGCGTCGATGTTGGTGGACGCGGCCGTCATCGCCGGGCCTCGCACAACGGCGGCGCGCCCGAAGGCGACGACGGTCGCCACGACCATCAGGGTCGCGATCACCAGCAGCGGAGTGGACGCCATCGCGAGACGGCGTCGATCGGCGGGACTGTCCGGAGCGCCGTCGGCGTGGTGTGCGAGGCCCTTGTTGGTGACGTAGTCCGACCGCAGATGCAGCCACAGGGTGGCGGCCACAGCGATGACCGCGAGGGTCAACAGGATGCTCGAGACCTCAAATCCGGCGACGACCGGGGCGATGTCGAACCACGGGATCCCGAAGTTGTAGCCGTACGGCCAGGCGTTGGTGCCCGCTGACGCCGCTGCCAGGGCGAACAGCAGGCCGGCCGTCAACGCAGCCAGATTGCGCAGCGAACGGGCACTGCTCTGCGCGATCGCGACCGTCGCGACCCCGGCGAGGGCCGCTCCGAGCGCGGTGAGGACGCCGAACTGGATGGTCCATTTCACCGGCGTGCCGAAGAGCAGGAGCAGGCTGACACCGAAGGCGCCGATCAGTCGCCACGTGGGCGACGTCGCGACGCCCTTGATCTCGCCGCGTCGCAGGAGGACGGCGGCGACGAGGAAGGCGGCCACGAACATCAGCAGCACCGGGATTCGCCTGGCCAGTGCGCCGTCGGGCGTGCCGACCGACAGGAAGTAGTACCGCAGGAACTCCTGATGCCAGGGCACGATGGGGCCGGTCTGGTAGCGGAGCTTCATCGCCTCCAGAACGCCCATGAGCGTCTGATCGCGGAACACCACCACGGTGACGAGGGTGCCTGCGGCGGCGATCGGCGCGAGCAGTGCGACCAGGCCGGACTCGTGGCGACGAGCCGTCAGGATGCGCAACAGCGGGCGAGCGGCGACCAGCAGAACGGCGATGCCGACGATGCCCTGCGGTGCAAGTGCCAGCGTGAACGCCGCTGCGGTCGCGGCGAGTGCGGCAGGCAGCAGGCGCTGGCGGGTGATCGCGACTTCGGCGGCCCACCACGTCAGGAGTGAGCCGAGCACGATGATCGCCTCGCCGCGCAGGCCGGAGCAGAAGGGCAGCCAGAACGCCAGGAACACCGCGCCCGTGGTCCACCGGGCCCAGGCGTTCTGCGAGACGCTCGTCCCGAGGTGCGGCAGGACGACGCGCGAGAGCAGCAGCCACGAGGCCACGCCTGCGACGAACTGCGGCAGGTGCATCCAGATGATCGTGGGCGAGACCTGGGCCCAGAGCGACAAGAAGCTGTAGTACCAGTCGAATGGGGCCTCGGTGATGCCGAAGTATCGGTAGTAGTTCGAGAGATAGCCCGCATCGCCCGCAGTCCGGGCCATGGTCAGGATGTAGCCGTCGTCGGGCGCCCCGGCGCCGATCACCGTCCACACCGCGAGGGTGCCGCCGACGGCGAGGTCGGAGAGTTTGGGACGCAGCCGCGACGCCCACGAACCGCTTCGCAACCGGAGTCCACCGGTGTAGCCGTAGATCCGGTCCAGGCACCACAGTGCGAACAGGGCGATGACGGTCGCCAGCACCGCGAGCACCATGGCGAGCAGTTTGATCGGGCTCGCGTGGCTCTCGTACCGGTTGTCGATCGCGACGTGCGCGCGGATACCAGTGCCCGCGGCAGCCACCTGCGCCGTCGTCAGTGAGGTGTACAGGCCGTCGACCTGCGGACGCGCATCGGGATCGAGCAGCGTGGCAGGCGCTAACCCGACGAACTCGGCACCCGTTGCGCCGACCGTGGAGAAGATGTGGAGGACGTCGCAGCGGCCTGCGGCGATGTCGGCGCGGGAGGCGACGGCGGCCAGTCGGCTGCGGAACAGCACGGTGACGTTCGACGCCGACGCCGACACCGTCAGCGCCTTGTTGGCTGCGCGCTGTGCACCCGGCGCCATCGTCGACAGCACCGTCGCCGTCTCGGGGAACGTCGCCAGTGCGGCGCAGTCGATCGTGATGTCGAGACTCTTGGGCGTCTGCGCGATCAGCGGCGCGACGATCGACGCGTCCTTCGCGTTCAGGTTCTGCCCCTGCGGCCACGTGATGGTCGCCGCCGTCGTCGAGACCGGAAGGAACGGTGTCAGCACCGCCGCCACCACGGCGATCGTCCCCGCGACGATCGCGACGAGACGCGCGGTCCGTGCCGTCAACGGACTCGATCGATCACCGGATCCGGTGGCGGCATCGGGGTCGGGCGCTGCGTCGAGCACCGTGTCAGGCGGAGGTGGCGTGGGGTCTGGCACGCCCTACGACGTTAGTCGACGGAGTCGGGCGAAACTAACTGACGAGTAGGGCGGACAGCACGCCGCCGACCGCGACGTCAGTGCCTGATGGGCGCCGGACTCCACAGTCCGCTGCGGACCTCTTCGCTGTACTCGATGGTCGCGGGTGCGGCGACGTCGTACGGGGTGTAGCGCTCCAGTGCGCCCCAGTCGCGGCCGATGTCGCCGGACAGGTAGGTGGCGACGGTGTCGGATCGCTGCGAGACGGCGAGCCAGCCGAGCGGTCCGCCGCCGATGGCGCCCTGCCACGCACTGACCGCCGCCAGGTCGGCGCCGGGACGTACCCGCCACTGCGGGATCTCGGTGACGCCCGCGTGGAAGTTGAACGGTCGCTGGCACGGCACGAACAAGCCCGACGTCCAGTCGACGTGGGTCGGCGCCGTGCTGCCGACCGTCTCCTGGAGCGTTCTCATCTTCGGCAGGCGGGGCGGGGTGACCACGATGAAGTGGTCGGACGCGAGGTCGTAGTCGGTCGCCGAGATGCGGACGGCCGTGAGGTGGTCGGGCAACGACCCGGTGTCGATGCGGACATTGCGCCACGACGGGCTGGGGCCGGGATCGATCAGGCCGATGGATCCGGTGTCGGCGATGTCGTCGTCGCGCGCCGTGGCGCCGAACTGCTGGTCGGTGTACTCCAGCTTCAGCGCCGATCGTCCGAAGACGCCGGCGGCGGACAGGGCGATGAGCGGGTAGTCCTTGTAGTCCGCGGGCAGCCGGTACCAGCCCGAGGTGAGGGTCGACGGCGTCTGTTCCTGGGCGTCGTAGCTGCCGAGGACCGGGGTGCGCGCCGGATCGAGCTCGAAGGGGAGCTCAGCGTGACTGCCGTTGATGCCGGGACGAGCCGTGACCCCGCCGCCGGTGCCGCCGCTGTTCGCGATCAGCAGGTCGGGGTCCACGGCGGCATCGCGCGCCAGGACGCCCAGCGAGCCGGAGGACGCCTTGGTCTCCACCTCGTCGGGGATCCCGTCCGGGGTGAATCCGGAGGTGGGTCCGCGGTTGGAGTCGGTTCTCGAATGCGTCGGCGACCCTGCGAGCGGGTCGGTCAACGAGGCGTCGACCGGCGTGAGCAGGAATCGGCTGGGATCGGTCTCGACCAGCACCTTGTCCGCCAACCCGCAGGGATGACCGGCCAATGCGGCGAGGTTGGAGCGCGGAACCGAGAACGAGCTGCTCTGGTGGACGCCCGCCATCGCCGCGGTCGCGACCAGGAAGACGACGAGCGCGCCCGCCACGACGCCGAGTGGCGCGACGGTGACCAGCCGCGACGCCCGCGCTGCGCCGAGTCGCAGCCGCGACGGATTCCGGACGGCCACCGGATGCGGGTCGGTGCCGGTGAACGGCTCGCGGAAGTGGAACCACAGTGCCAGGCACAGCAGCGCCAACGACGCGTACAACAGGACGTCGCCCGCCGGGACTCCGGCGACCATCACCTGCGAGACGCCCCACGGCATCCCCCACGCGGACGCGTAGTAGTACGAGTTCGGCGCGGTCATCGCGAGCGCGGCGACGAACAGCACCAGCGCGCCGAAGATCGTGCGATTGCGGCGGGAACGGGTGGCCTGCGCGCTGGCCGCGATGGTGGCGAGGGCGGCGAGCGCCGCAGCCAGCCCCGCGAAGACACCGAAGTGATGCGTCCACTTGGTGGGCGTGAACATCAGGAACAGCAGCGACCCGAAGGTGATGCCGACGATGCGTCGCGCTGGGCCGAGCGCGGTGCCCGGGATTCGGGACTTGCGGATCAGGACCGCGCCCGCGATCGTCATGCCCAGCACCATCGCCAGCACTGCGAACCGTCGGGCGATGGACCCGTCGGCGGAGAACGCGAACAGCGACGAGTAGCGGTCGATCTCGTTGTACCAGTTCAACGACGGTCCGAGCGCGGTCTTCATGGCGGAGGCCTCGGTGAAGGCGCTGAGCGTCAGTTTGGAGAAGACGACGAAGACGACGAAGGTGCCCGCGGCGACGATCGGCGCCAGCAGGCTCGCATAAGCGGCGACGGCGCCGCGTCCGGTGTCGGCGTCGACGGCGATGGCACGACGGCGCAGGGCCAGGAACATGGGGCGGGCGCCGGCGACGAGGGCCGCGACGGCCAGGACGCCGGTCGGGCCGGCGGCGATGCTGAACGCGCCCGCGGTGCAGGCGACGGCGGCGGGAAGCAGACGCCCGGTCGCGATGGCCCGCTCTACCGAGCACCAGGTCAGCAGTGCGCCGAGACAGATGATCGGTTCCGGACGCAGTCCGTTGTTGAAAGGGAACCAGGCCACGAGGAACACCGCGGCCGCCGTCCACGGGACCGCGGCGCGCAGGCGGGCGGCGCGCCCGATCCGCGGCAGCACCTCGTGGCTGATGATCAGCCAGCTGATGATGCCGCAGGCCAGCGCGGGCAGGCGCACCCACGGGCTGGCGACCGACACGTGGCTGAGAAGGCCGAAGACCTCGTAGTACCACCCGAACGGTGCTTCCGGTGCCCCGAACCAGCGGAAGTAGTTGGCGGTGTAATCGCTCTGCTGAGCCACCCGCGCCATGGTCATCAGATACCCGTCGTCGGACGTGTTCGGTCCGATCAGATGCCAGACGGCGAGCAGTCCGATGACGGTGTAGTCGCGGGGATTGAGCCGCCACCAGCGGGCCGGGAAGATACGACGATGGCCCCGTCGGTCGGTGGCGTCGAGGCGAGCGAGCGCCGCGAGCGAGATCAGGGTGCACAGGATGCCGATGACGATCGCGAGCCACTTCAGCAGCGTGGGCGCGGTGGTGTAGCGCGAATCGATCGTCACATGCGCGGACAGTCCCGGCAACGCTGCCGTGGAGCCGCTGATCTGCGTGAACAGGCCGGTGACCTGCGGACGCTGATCGCCGCCCGGGACGTTCTGCGCGCCGGTGCGGGCCCGCAGTGGATCGCCCGTCGAATCAGTCAGTCCGACGAACTCGGCGGACACGGCGTCGGACGTCGCGTGGATCTCCAGGGTCTGACACGACGCCGATCGCACTTGGTCGACGGTCGCCGACAGGATCGGGATGTTGCGGGTGACCACCTCGACGGTCGGCTGAGCCGACGTGGTGACGCGGACGAACAACCCTCGATCGGTGGCCTTCGGCGCCGACGGCGACGTGGTCGCCAGCAGGACGGTCTTCCCGGCGGGCAGCGCGTCGACGGCGCGGCACGGAATGGCCACGTCGAGGTCGATCGGGGTGTACGAGAACAGCGGCGCGGAGACCGATTCCACCGTGCTGCTCTGCGGCCAGCTGATCTGCGCGACGGTCTGCTTCACCGGCATCAGGGGCGTCGACAGTGCCAGCAGCACGCCCAGAACTCCGGTGATGATCGCGGTTATCTGAGCCCGTCGGACGGAGAAAGCTGGCACAGGTCGTCATCCTAGCCGCAGCGCGCGGATGCACTGCCGGTACGCGCCTCGCGCCCGGTCGGGACACGGGTCGCGCGTCCCGACCGTGCCGGGCCGATCAGGCGAACGGTGAATCGTCCAGCGGTTCCAGCGGAGTCACGTCACGCTCGGCGAGGTGCACCGGACGCGGCGCGACGCCGCCGTACGGCGCCCGCGGCGTGTTCTCCACGCTGTTGAACACCAGGAAGACGTTCGCGCGCGGATACGGCGAGATGTTGTTTCCCGACGCGTGCATGGAGTTCGCGTCGAAGAACAGGCCTGCGCCCGCGGCCCCGGTGAACTGGTCGATGCCGAACTCATAGCCGAGCTCGGTGATCACCTGCTCCGAGGGCACCCCGACCCGCTGCTCCTGGAGCGACTGGTGGAAGTTGCCGTCGGGCGTGCTGCCGATGCAGGGGACGAAGGTGCGGTGTGCGCCGGGCATCAGCATGAGGCCGCCGTTGAACGCGAAGTTGTCGGTCAACGCGATCGACAGGCTCACGGTGCGCGGCGCGGGAAGGCCGTCCTCGGCGTGCCATGTCTCGAAGTCCGAGTGCCAGTAGAACCCGGTGCCCGCCATGCCCGGCATCGCGTTGATGCGCGACTGGTGGATGTAGACCTCGGAGCCGAGGAGCTGTCGGGCTCGGTCGAGAATCCGCGGTGTGCGCGCAAGGGCCTCGAACACCGGGCTCACCCGATGGACGCGGAAGACCGAGCGGATCGCTCCCGAACCGCGTTCGCGGACCAGGAGTCCGCTGTCGGCGAGCGCCGGATCGGTGACCATCCGATCGAACTCGGACCAGCAGTGCTGCACCTGCGTGGGTGTGAGCAGGCCCTGCTCGATGTGGAATCCGTTGCGGTCGTAGGCGGTCAGCTCCCGCTCCAGGAACGGTCCCGGTCGCGTTCCCCACACTGTCGGGTCGGGGCGCACCAGGGGTTCGGCAGAGGCGGTGAAGCCGGGGTCGAGTCGCGTTGGGTAGCGATCGTCGACGGCCTCAAAGGTACTGCTCGCGGTGGTCAAGGAATCCTCCCTCCGTGATCGGCGGGCCGGACGGCCCGCGTCATGGACCACCTCCACCTCCTACCAGATATCGACAATCGGGGCGTGAAAGGCGAGGCAGGCGAGACTGTTCGCCCGCCGACACCCCGCAGTAGAGTGCGAGTCATGTCGACGACCGATGCGCCCGCGCTGCCGATCCTGCTGCTCAACGGACCCAACTTGAACACGCTCGGGATCCGGCAGCCGCAGGTGTACGGGTCGGACACCCTCGACGACGTCGTCGCCCTCGTTGAGACGACGGCGGCCGAGTGCGGGCTGACGGTGCAGTCGCTGCAGACCAACCACGAAGGCGTGCTGATCGACGCGATCCATGGCGCGCGCGGCACGGTGAGCGGCATCGTCATCAATCCGGGCGGTTGGACGCACACCTCCGTCGCTCTCGCCGACGCCCTGGTGGTGCCCGAGGTCCCGATCATGGAGGTGCACATCAGCAATGTGCACGCGCGCGAAGCATTTCGGCATCACTCGTACATCTCGCCGATCGCGGACGGAGTGATCGCTGGGTGCGGGATCGACGGCTATGCGTTCGCCGTCCAGCGGCTGGCACGCCTGCTGGGGCGTGTCTAGGGCGACGCTGACCTGCGCATTGCGCGGAAACGCTGCGGTGTGCCGTACGATCGAGTAGTCGGAGCGCGCCAGTGCGGCGCACTCGTCATTCGGCGCAACCCCGCGCCGTGCGTCGTAGAACGCCTCCACGCAGACCCCGGATCTCTCGCGGGTGCGTCGAACTTTCATACGGCGAACCGACACGCTCACCCGCGCGTGTTCGCCACCTGTTCTGCCGCACGGGACCCCTGTGCGCAGACACTGCATTAAGGCTGTTGATTCCTTCATGACCACCTTCGCTGATCTCGGCGTGCCCACTCCGATCGCCGACGCGCTCGCCGCCGAGGGCAAGGCCACTCCGTTCCCGATCCAGGCCGACACCCTGCCCGACACCCTGGTCGGCCGCGACGTCCTCGGCCGAGGCAAGACCGGGTCGGGCAAGACCCTCGCCTTCTCCGTTCCGCTGGTCGCACGCCTGGCCGAGGCCGGAGTGCGGCGCAAGCCCGGACGTCCCACCGGACTGGTGCTGTCGCCGACCCGTGAACTCGCGACGCAGATCGCCACGGCCATGCAGCCGCTCGCCGCCGCCGTCGGCCTGCGCGTCACCACCGTCTTCGGCGGAGTCAAGCAGTCTCGTCAGGAGACCGCGCTGCGTGCGGGCGCCGACATCGTCGTCGCCTGCCCCGGTCGCCTCGAAGACCTGATGCGTCAGCGCATCGTGTCGCTCGACGACGTCCAGATCACGGTGCTCGACGAGGCCGACCACATGGCGGACCTGGGCTTCCTCCCGGTTGTCACCCGCATTCTCGCGGCGACCCCCGCGGGCGGTCAGCGGATGCTGTTCTCCGCCACCCTGGACAACGGCGTCGACAAGATCGTCAAGCGCTTCCTCTCCTCGCCGACCACGCATTCGCTGGAGGACGCGACGTCGCCCGTCGCCGCGATGACCCACCACGTGTTCCGCGTGGCCTCCACCACCGAGAAGACCGCGCTGGTCCGCGAACTCGCGTCCGGAACCGGTCGTCGAATCCTGTTCACCCGCACCAAGCACCAGGCCAAGAAGCTGGCGAAGAAGCTCACGGCCGAAGGCATTCCGGCCGTCGACCTGCACGGAAACCTGTCGCAGGCGCAGCGTGATCGCAACCTGGCCTCGTTCGCCGCGCCCGACGGAGCCAAGGTGCTCGTCGCGACCGACGTCGCGGCCCGCGGTGTGCACGTCGACGGCGTCGAGCTGGTGGTCCACGTGGATCCGCCCGCCGAGCACAAGGCGTACCTGCACCGTTCGGGTCGTACCGCGCGTGCGGGCTCGGCCGGTGACGTCGTCACGATCTGCCTCCCGGAGCAGTGGGGCGATCTGCGCAAGCTGCTGCAGAAGGCCGCCATCAAGGCTCCCGGCCAGCAGGTGACCGCGCAGTCCGCCGTCGTCGACGAGCTCATCGGTGAGCGGGCGCCGTACCGTGAGGCGCCGGTCGTGGTGCCGCAGCAACAGCAGCCGAAGAAGCAAGGCCAGGGGCGTCGTCGTCCGGCCCAGTCCGGAAGTCGTGCGGGCGCGGGCCGGTCGTCGGGCGGCAGCGGTCGTCGCGGCGGTCAGGGCCGCGGTCGGTCGGCGGGCTCGGCGACGCAGAGCGAGCAGCGCGGCAGTGGGCGTCCCGCGGCCAAGCCGGTGCACACCTCGTCGTCGTCGCCGAAGTCGGATGCCGGCACCGGGGCGCCGCGTCGTCGCCGTCGTTCCAGCCGTCCCGCGGGCGCGCCGCGCGCCTGATAGTCGGACTCACCGAGATTCGCGTCCCCGTCAGCTCCCGCCGAGGGAAGATCGCCCTCGGCGGGTGCCCACGGGGACGCGAATCTTTCTAGCGACAGGCAGCGCGGATCACGAACCGAGCGCCTGCGCCACGAAGGTCTCCATCCGGCCGCAGAGCATGGGGCCGTGGCCCGGCATCAGGACGACCGCGTCCAGGTCGGCGAGTGTGGCGACGGCGGCTTCGTTCGCCGGAACATCGTGGGTGAAGACGTGGTCGAGGCACTGCGGCCCGCGGCGTTTGGTCGTCGGATGGCCGGAGATCAACGAGTCGCCCGAGATCAGCACCTCGCCGTCGCCCGCCAGGAAGGCGCTGTGGCCGCGGGTGTGACCGTGCGCCGGTACGGCGACGGGTGCGCCGGGGAGAGCCGAGAGGTCGCCGAGCGGTTGGGCATCGCCGATGCCGGCCTTGTCGAGGGCACCCAGCCGGACCACACCCTGCAGCCAGCGCATCACCCGCGGGCGATAGGCGATCGGGGCGATGGTCGATGCGTCGGCCTGCTCCAGGTAGTCGCGCCGCGCGTGCGGGACCTCCGCGGGATCGGCGTAGACCGGGAACGACCGGGTGCGGCCGATCTGTGCCAACCCGCCGAGATGGTCGACGTGCGCGTGCGTGAGCAGCGCGGCCTGCACTTCGGCGAGATCGCTGCCGACCCGGCGCAGTGATTCCGCGACGGCCCCCGCATGACCGGGATAGCCGCCGTCGACGAGGGTCACGCCGTCGTCGGACTGCAGGATCACCCAGTTCACATACGCGGTGTGCACCAGATGCGTCTTGGTGCTGCCGTGGTCGATGGTGGTGATGTCGAGATCTGCCATGATCAGCTCTTCCGGACGACGAGGACGAACGGCCCGACCTCGGTGACCTCGAAGGCGGGGTCGTCGAAGGCTGCGGGTTTGAAGGTGACGGTATAGCGCTTCACGTTCGGATCGTTGGGATAGACGTCTTCCGCGAGTCGCAAGGTGTACCCGTCCGGGCTGTACCGGAAGACGAACACGGTCGGCGCGCGCCACGGGCTCTGCTCCAGATTCGCCAGCATCTCCTGCGGCGTGGATGCCTGCGACCACCGTTCGATGGTGGCGGCGCGCTCGGTGAACTCGGCGATCGGATTCGCATAATGCGAGGTCAGACCCTGGAAACCCCAGTACGGATACACCGAGAGGAAGCCGAAGTCGGCGGTCAGCACCACGCTGTCCGTCGGCGGCTTCCCGGTCTGTTCGCGGATCAACTGGTCGAGTTTCGGGTAGTACGACTCGGCGCCGGGCGCATGCTGGTCGGCGCGCACGCCGTGTCCGTCGGTGTCGGTGTACGCGGTCGTGATCTCGGTGGCCAGTGCTGCCGGAATGTGCTGTGCGACGGCCAGTGCCGCCACCGCGCACGCGACGCCGATCACCGTTCGGACGTCGCCGAAGCGTGCGACGGCGAGTCTGCTGAGTGCGGCGACGCCGAAGACGCCTGCGGCGGCGAGGACGGCCGTGGTGACCGGTTCGAGCCGGAACGAGAGCAGAGTGGTGCCCTTCGCCGTCAGCGCCAACGACAGCATGGTCAGACCGACGATGCCGACCAGCGTGCAGGCCATCGCCATGGCGATGGTCCGCTCCTTGGCACGGAGCAGCACCCAGACGAAGCCGATCAGGCAGACCGCGCCGATGAGGCTGGCGTGGAACATGGGAAGGGCGAGGACTGAACCGGACTCCGGCAGGTAGTGCTCGGCGCTGCCGCTGACGGCGGCATCGGTGCGGAGTCGTTCGGCCAGATACGGGCCCCAGACGATCAAGGCGACCGCGCCGGAGAGAACGCCGATCACCACCAACCGGACCACCACCGCGAGCAGGCGGGGACGTCGCTCGGCGGCCAACGCCTCGGCCCGGACGGAGCTGTTGCGGGGCAGCAGCCACGCCTGCACCAGATAGACCAGCGCCATCAGGACCGCGGTGCCCGCGAACAGGGCGGTGAACAGCGTGTAGAACGTGGCGGAGACACCGATGAAGACACCGGAGGCGATCACCGCGAGCCAGCTCGTCTCCCGCAACGGCGTGGGACCGTCGGCCAGTCGCGACCGCCCGCGCAGTGCGGAGGCGATCACCACCAGCATCGGGACGCCGACCAGGACGAGCACCGCCGAATACGGTTCGGGTGAGGCGTACTGCAGGGTCACCAGTGTCACGGCGACCGAGATCGCGGTCCCGAGACCCACCCCGACCATCCGATTCCACAGCGCGGCGCCCAGGGCGGCGGCGGCCGCGAGCGAGACGATGGCCCACGGCTTGTAGGCCTCCCAGCCGGGCAGTCCCAGCACGTTCGCGTAACGGCCACCCAACCAGAACCAGCTCGCCGGGTAGTAGGGCGGCAGATCGGGATAGGTCATGTCGGCCAGATGCCAGTTCGACGTCAGCCGGGTCAGATACTCGGTGCGGAACTGCTGGTCGACGCTCAAGCCGAAAAGGTAGAGCTTGGTCGCCGCGAGCGGCATCCCGAGCGTGACCGTCACCAGACCGGCCGAGGCGGCTGCCGACAGCAGCGACGGCAGGGTACGACCTCGCCCGTACCGCGCCCACACCACCGCCGCGACGGCGACCAGCACGAAGAGCGCCTGCCCGAGCGTGGTGATCGCGCGTGTCACATTGGAGGTGTTGAACGCCGGCCAGCCGATCGCCCCGATGACCTTGAGTCCGATGAAGGCGACGACCGCCCCGCCCACCAGCGCGCCGCCGAGTTCGACGGCGTCGCGGGCACGACCGGTCAGTCGGCTCCGCGTGCCGGGCGACGGGGACACGGGGTTCTCGGGGACGGGATCAGCTGCGGGGGTCTGCACCGGAGATCAGATGGGGAGCTTGCGGAACACCGGCCGTGGGATGTGGCGCAGCACCATCATGATGAAGCGGAACGGCCCCGGAACCCAGATGACGTCCTTGCCCTTGTCGACCGCGGCGACGGCCATGCGCGCCACGTCCTCCTTGTTGACGGTCAGCGGCGCCTCGGCGACGTGCGCCGACAGCCGGGTGCGGACCTGCCCCGGGCGGATGACGAGGACGCCGATGCCGTCGGGCCGCAGGGCGTCGCCGAGGCCGAGGTAGAAGCCGTCGAGTCCGGCCTTGGTGGAGCCGTAGACGAAGTTGGAGCGGCGGACGCGCTCGCCGGCGACCGAGCTCATCGCGATGATCTGCCCGTGGCCCTGGGCGCGGAACTTCTCGCCGAGCAGGACGCCGACCGACACGGCGGCCGTGTAGTTGATATTGGCCTCGAGGACGGCGAGCTTCTGGTCCTGCCAGGCCTGCTCGTCGTCGCCCTGAATGCCGAAGGCCACGATCGCGACGTCGATGTCACCGCCCGCGAACGCCTGATCGATCACGGCGCGGTGGGTGTCGGTGGCGAGCGCGTCGAAGTCGATCTGCTCCACCGAGGACGCGCCCGCCGCCTGCATCTGCTTCACGGCGGCGTCGGCGGTGGGGTCGCCGGGAACGGTGGCCAGCACGATCCGCATGGCACCCTTGGTCAGGTACTCGGAGGCGATGGCGAGGCCGATCTCCGAGCTGCCGCCGAGGATCAGGATGGATTGGGGAACGCCGACGGCGTTGAACATGTGAAATCTCTTTCGTCTGCGGGTCGGGCAGGTGCGGTGGAGTCGGCCGTCAGACCAGTTCGAGTCGTCGACCCATGTCGGACATGAACACCTGGTTGGGATCCACGCGGCGGCGCGTAGCGATCCACTTATCGATCTCCGGGTACATCGCATGGAACGTCTCGGCGCTGGTCCGCGAGTCCTTGGCGGTGTAGAGACGGCCGCCGATCGACATGACGCGCTGGTCCAGTTCGCGAACGAACTCGTGCAGGCCGCGCTTGATCGGGAAGTCGACGCAGATGTTCCAGCCCGGCATCGGGAAGCTCAGCGGCGCCTGGTTGCCCTCACCGAACAGCTTGAAGACGTTGAGGAAGCTGACGTGTCCGGACGCCTGGATGTCGTAGATGATGCCCTTGAACTCTTCGACGGCCTCAGGCGGCACGATGAACTGGTACTGCAGGAAGCCCTTCGAACCGTAGGCACGGTTCCAGTTCCCGAACAGATCGAGCGGGTGGTAGAACTGCGTCAGATTCTGGACCTTGCCCTGGTAGTTCCCGCCCATCCGGTAGTAGGCCTCGCCGACCATCGAGAAGTTCAGCCTGTTGGCCAGACCGTTCGGGAAGATGTCCGGGAAGTTCACCAGCGTGGGCGCGTCGAACTTCAGCGGATCCTTGGCGAGCTTGTCCGGCAGTTGGTCGAGCGTCGCGAGGCTCCCGCGCGAGAAGGTGCCGCGACCGAGGCGCGGCGGCTTGCTGATGGCGTCGAACCAGCCGGAACTGTAGGTGTAGTTCTCCTCGGAGCCGTCCATGTGCAGGGCGATCGTCTCGTCGAGGCCCGTGGTGACGGTGCCGTCGGCGATGAAATAGGCGGTCTCGGTGCGCGTCATCTTGATCTTGGCGCGCAGGATGATGCCGGTGAGGCCGATGCCACCGACGGTGGCCCAGAAGATCGACGCGTCGGGGTCGTCGGTGCTGCCCTCGGGCGTCAGGGTGAGGATCTCGCCCGAGGCCGTCAGCAGCGAGATCTCGACGACGTGATTGCCGAAGCTGCCTGCGCTGTGGTGGTTCTTGCCGTGGATGTCGCAGCCGATGGCGCCGCCGACCGTCACCTGCCGGGTACCCGGAAGCACCGGGACCCACAGGCCGTGCGGCAGGGCGATGCGCATCAGGGTGTCGAGGTCGACGCCGGCGTCGAGGTCGATGATCCCCGTCTCGTCGTTGATCTCGTGGATGCGGGTCAACTGCGTCATGTCGACGGTGAGACCGCCCGAGTTCTGGGCGTTCTCGCCGTACGACCGGCCCAGCCCGCGCGCGATCACTCCGCGGCGCAGGTAGCTCGGCTTGTCGGCGTTGTCGTCGGCGACGCGCGCGACTGCCTCGGCGATCAGCTCGGGGTACGGCGTCGACAGGACGTGGGCCTCGATCGGCATCGTCCGGCCCCAGCCCATGAGCTTGCGGGTCTCGATCGGAAGTACGGAGTTGTTCGTCATCGGTGTAGAGACTACTCGTCGGTCACCTGGTTCACGCCTGCTTGTGGGCCGCTGTGGTCGGTGGCACTGGCAATCGTTCGGGGTGCTGCGCGCCGCATGCCGGGGTGGGGGACCGGCGGCGTCGACTACATTTCTCAGCGGGGTGGGAGAAAGGGAAGGTCATGATCGTCGTCGGATATTCAGCGGGATCATTCGGGCGGGCGTGCCTGGAACAGGGCATTCTCGAAGCCAGACTGCGGGACACCGATCTCGTGGTGATCAATGCGATCTCGGAGGCGCGCGGGCAGCGGATCGCCGAGCCGGAGGAGATCGTCGAGGCCGAGGCCCGATTGACGGCGGCCGGCGTCGAGTTCCGCCTCTCCCAGCCGATCGGTGCGTCTCCCGCCGACGAACTGTTGGCCGCGATGGACCATCCCGACGCCGAACTGCTGATCATCGGGATGCGTCGGCGCACCCAGGTCGGGAAACTGCTGCTCGGCAGCACATCGCAGTACCTGTTGGTGGAGTGCCGCAAACCGATTCTGGTCGTGAAGCCGACCGACGCGCATCGCCGCAACGACACCGAGCCCGCGCAGTAGCGCCTTACCGCATGATCCGCGCCAGGAACGGTGTGGAGTCCTTCATGGAGGCGAGCACCGTGCCCGAGTGATCCTGCGTGGGATAGACGTGCAGGTCGACGGGTTGGCCTGCCGCCCGCATCTGGGCGTACAGCGAGAGCGCCGACGGCGCGGGGACGTCCATGTCCTTGAGTCCCTGACCGAGGAATATCGGGCGGTCGTAGCCGCGGTACGGGATCGCCATGTACTTCACCAGCGCTCCCTGGACACCGGGGATGGAGGTCACCGGCCTGGTGAACCAGTCGCTCACTCTGGCGCCGTCGACCAGCGTGCGCATCTCCGCGTAGCAGCGGACGCGCGCCTGGGCCACCACCCGGCGTCCCTCGGTGCTCAGGATCGACATCGGCGACAGGTCCGGGCGCGCATCGGCGAAACCGGCCCAGATGTACGACGCGTAGACGTTGAGTCCGGTCGGGAGGACCACCGGCGGGAACGCCGGACCGGCCTGCCAGACGATGTGCTCGATGTTCGCCGGGGCGCCGGTCGCGACGACGCCGCGGTAATCCAGCCCCGTGCCCTTCGAGAGCGCGGTGGCCCAGCGTGCGCCGCTCAGCGCCGCTCCCGCACCCTGCGACTGGCCGACGATCGCCCAAGTCTTCGACAGGGGAAGGCCCGCGTGCGCTGCCGCCTTCACCGAGTCGACGATCGAGTGCGCCTGCACTCTGCTGCTCAGATAGCTCATCAGACCCGGCGTGCCGAGGCCCGCGTAATCGGTGGCGACGATGGCGTAGCCCTGTGCCAGCCAGTGCCCCAGGTACGCCGTGTCGCGGTCGCTGCGCGGGAGCGCCGACGGCGTGCAGTCGTCACCGAGTCCCGTCGTGCCGTGCGCCCACGCGATCACCTTGTGACCGGCCTTCGGCGCGGGGCGCTTCGGCAAGAAGATCGCCCCGGTGCTGACGGCGGGACGGCCGTGGATATCGGTCGTCGCGTACAGGATCCGGTAGGCGCTGCCGGCGTTCGGCAGGGTGACCGAGGCGGCGAGCGGCACCTTCGCCAGGAGAGTGCCGGGAGCGCCGATCGAGCCGTGGTATTCGCGTGCGTCCAGCCCGGACCATACTGGCGCGGCGGTGGCGGGGTCGTCGGCGTGCGCGATCGGCGCGGTCGCGGTCAGGGCGCCGGTCGCGGCGATGGCGGTCACGGCGACGGCGGCGCAAGAGCGTTTGACGCGAAGAATCCAGAGGCGAGCCATGGACGAACTCTATGCGCCTGCGCGGCCACGCAGGCGCCCGATGGCCGATCCGTGACACACGATCGACGTCCGGCACCGGTTACCCTGGCAGGGTGCCAGATCCGTCCGTGAACTCCGACGAGCCCGTGAACGCCGCTGAGGCGGTCGACATCAACGCTGGGCAGCCCGACCGCCGTCCGCAGCACGAGGACTTCCGGACGCGTCACGCGCCGATGCCCATCGAACTGCCGCTCGACGACGAAGAGGCGTCGACCGACGTCGACTTCAAGACGCAGGTGTTGCGATTCATCGTGACGGGCGGGTTCTCGGCGATCTTCGACTTCGGCCTCACCGTCCTGCTGCAGCAGGTGTTCGACCAGCCGTTCTGGCTGTCGAAGGGCGCGGGCTTCATCCTCGGCACCACGATCGCGTACCTGCTCAACCGTCGTTGGACCTTCCGCGCCGAGCCGAGCGCGACCCGCTTCATCGCGGTCGTCGTGCTGTACGCGGTCACCTTCTTCGTGAACATGGGCCTCTACAACTGGCTGATGCACGAGTGGGGGACGGCGTTCTGGGCGATCATCATCGCCTTCTGCGTCGCACAGGGCGTCGCGACGGTCATCAACTTCGTGGTGCAACGCGCTGTGATCTTCAAGATCAGGTAGTGGGTGTCGCCTACGCGACCGGGACGTGGCCTGACTGACCAGCGCGGCGTGATCAGATCGTCGGACCGGACCACAACGGGAGGGTCTGCCACTCGTCGGGAAAGCCCATTTCGGCTGCTGATCGTCCGCCAATCGGTTCGAGTCGACCGCGCACCAATGTCGAGAGTTGCTTGGTCCACGCGGAGCCGGGCGAGATGGCCTGCAGAAGATGGCCTGCGGCACAGATTGAGGCGTAGACGGTCTCGTCCTGCGGCGCTTTCAGCCCGCGGAAGCTGTCCATTGCTGCGAGGCGTCCCGTACCGATCGGCACCACTCTGCGGTTCCATAACCGCGAATGGTGGGCGGCGATGTTGCGGACGACGGTCAGATTCTCAAGCAAGTTTGCTAGAAGCTCACCGGGGCGTGCGCCCTTCCTTCCGAGCGCGCTGATGATCCCGACCGCGCGCGCGATTTCGTCGCGGTCCGCAGGTTGGAGCCCTTTGTAGGCTTTGGATACGTCTGCGAAATCCAACACCTCTGTCAGTACCCAAATCGGAATCTGACCGTGGTACCGCTGGAAGTGGTGACCGATGAAGGGGTCCCGCTTCTTTGCGCGGTTGGCACGCTTGGACACCGTGCTCAACCAATCAAGATGCTGGCCTGACGTCAAAAAGACGGGCGAAGTCGCGATCGGAAATTGCCATGCCGCGCTGCGCAAGCTGGGCTAATTGGGCATTAACCGACAACCAGGGCTTAGTTCGCATGATCGAACATTAGTAGAAAGAAGTCCGGCCCGCCCTCACTGGAGTGAGGCGGGCCGAAACGATTGGCTACAGCCTAACGCCTCGGTGTTCTGACGGCAAATCTCGGACAACCTGGTCAATCCAGAAGAACCGTCCACCGCCGCCCGTGACCCGGAGCGGGTAACAAACGGCGGTGGAAGCGATAGAGCTAAGCGAACTGGACGTTCGCGGTGCAGCGGCCGAAGACGCGCTTGCCGTTCAGCGATGCGCCGAACGTGATCATCGCGGTCTTGGTGGCGGGATCGAGCGACTTCACCTTGGCGGAGTACTCGACGACAGCAGGTTCGTTGGCCGGGATGTAGACGGGGCTGGTGAACCGGGCGCTCATGTTGCGGAATGCGGCGGGGTCGCCGACGAACGACGTCAGGTAGCCGGCAGCCGTGCCGAGGGTCAGCATGGCCTGGGCGACGACGGTGTCCAGGCCTGCGGCGTGCGCGACGGCGTCGCTGTGATGGATCGGATTCGGGTCACCGGACACGCCGATGTAGTTGATCACGTCGCCGCGGGTGAACTGCTGCCTGCGAACCGGCAGGTCCATGCCTTCGGTGAGTTCGTCGAACGCGATCGTGGTCCAGGGACCGCCCTCGGGGGCGGGGATCTCCGCGCGCGACGACGGGACCAGTGGCTGAACGTGGCTGTCGGCGCCGCTGAAGATGACCCGGTCGACGATGTCGTCGAAGTCGTCGGGGAGGCGTCCGGCCTCCTCGCCCGGACCGGCGAGCGAGGTCCACGACTCCTGCAGCACGCCGCGATCGACGTCGCGCACCAGCGTCTTCACCGTGAACAGATCCGCGCCGGCGACGGTGCGGTACGTCTCCAGATTCACGTCGCAGTACAGCTTGTCTCCGGCCATGATCGGCTTGTGGAAGGTGAAGCTCTGATCCACCTGCAACACACCGGACTTCAGCAGGTTGCCCGGGATGTGGGCTTCCAGCAGCTGTGCCTGCGACTTGGTGCCCATGATCGCGACCATCGTCAGCGGCGCCAGCAGTGCGGGGTGGCCGCCCTCGGCCGCCTTGGCCTCGTCCCAGTGGAACGGGTTGTCGTCGTGCAGAGCGCGCGCGAACTCGCGGACCTTCTCTCGTCCCACTTCGTAGTAATCGGCCGTCGTGAACACCTCGCCGACCATCTCCGCGATCGCCTCTGTGCGCGTCAATTCACCGCTGGTCATTCAGTCAACGTACCTGACGTGCGCTGAAGCGGAGGAGACGGGCCGTTTCCCGATTGCGGGCCTCACGGATTGACTTTGGCGATCACGTTCTCCGCGAAGCGCTCGAGGTTCGCGATCTTGGTCTCGAGCGGTTCGGTGTCCCGGCCCATGATGTACGGCAACCGGAATCCGACGATCACATCGGTGATGCCCTTGTCCTCGAGTCGTTTGCAGCCGTCGACGGTGTACGCGTCCATCGAGATGACGTGGATCTCGAACGGATCGTTCTCCTTGCCCTCCGCCTTGCGGATCGCGGCGAGTTTGTCGAGCAGCGCGTCGAGCTCCTCCGGGGCGCCGCCACCGTGCATCCAGCCGTCGCCGCGGACGACGGCGCGCTTCAACGCGACGTCGGCGTGTCCGCCCACCAGCAGCGGGATCGGCTCCGTCGGCGTGGGGCTCATCTTGATCTTCGGGATGTCGTAGAACTCGCCGTGGAACTCGAAGTAGCCCGGCGAGGTGAGGCCGCGGATGATGTCCATGCACTCGTTCATGCGCTTGCCGCGGCGGGCGTAATCGACGCCCATGATGTCGTAGTCCTCGCGCCACGGGCTGGTGCCGACGCCGAGAGACATGCGGTTGCCGGTGAGGCATGCGACCGAGGCGGCCTGCTTGGCGACCAGCGCGGGCGGTCGTACCGGGAGTTTGAGCACGAACGGCAGAAATCGAAGCGTGGTGGTCACCGCGCCGAGCGCTGCGATCTGGATGAACGTCTCGATGAAGTCCTTGTCTTCAAGGAACTCCCGTCGCCCGTCCGGGGTGTACGGGTACACCGAATCGGATTCCTCCGGGTACGCGAGTGAGTCGGGGATCGTCATTCCCGCCCATCCGGACGCCTCCGCGGCCTGGGCCAACGCCGGATAGTAGGTGAAGTCGGTCATCGCTTCGGCGTACGTGAATCGCATGGTGACACACTAGAACATGTTCTAGAAATCGTCACGCGATCAATGCGACGTCGCTCGGTGGCCGACGGTGCGACTACGGTCGCTCGAACCGCTCTGAGCGCCCGAGCCGCCGCAATCGCATCCATTCGCGGAAGCCTGCGGGATCACGTTGCTGCACCAGGAAGTACCAGCCGAACCGGGCGTACTCCTGCGGAAGCAGTTTGCGCATCCCGGGCTGACTCATCAGATAACCGCGATTGCGGTAGGTGAAGAACCGCTTCACCTCGTTGTCCGGATACTGCGTGTGCATGCGGCCGCCCAGAATGGGGCGGAACTCGTCGCTGCCGTCGGGGTGCAGGTACGCGGTGGTCAGGCACGTGCCGAAACCGATTCCGGACCGGGCCAGCCGTCGGTGCATCTCCACCTCGTCGCCGCGGAAGAACAGGCGCAGGTCGGGGACGCCGATGCGGTCGATGGTGTCAGAGGAGAACAGTGCACCGTTCATCAGCGACGCGATCCCGGGAAGCAGGTCGTCGCTCGTGGAATCGGGTTCGCCTTCGAAGAGTTCCGAGCGCTTGCGCCGCCACACGAGGCCGCGCCGCAGCGGGAAGGCGAGGTCGTCGGGTGAGGCGATGTTCACCACCACCGGCGACACCTGTCCGAGGCGATGCCGCTGTGCGCACGCCAGCAGCGTCGACAGCACCTGCGGTCCCTCGGGGCGGCCGTCGTCGTCGGCGCACCACACCCAGTCGGCGCCCAACGCCAGTGCGTGGAGCATGCCGAGGGCGAAGCCGCCCGCACCGCCCAGATTGTGCTGCGACGGCAGATAGGTGGTGGGGATCGGCTGGCCGGCGACCAGCTCTCCCACCTCGGGTTCGGCTGCGTTGTCGACGACGATCAGGTGATCGAGCGGCCGATCCTGCGCCGCGAGCACGGCCAGCGATTCCGCGAGCAACTCGCGCCGCTTGTGGGTGACGACGACGCCGACGATCCGTTCCCCGGTCACGCCCTGCTCGTCCGTCACGCCTTGTCCGCCTCGAGGTCGGCGAGCACCTTGCGGACGCTCCGTGCGGCCTCGGGGCCCTCATACGCGCCGACCACTTCCTCGATGCCCCCGTCCATCCGCACCTTGCCGTGATCGATCCACAGGGCGCGGTCGCACAGTTGCGCGAGGAACTCGTTGGAGTGGCTGGCGAACACCAGGATTCCGGAGCGCTCCACCAACGCCTGCAGACGGGTGCGCGCCTTCTTCATGAACTCGGCGTCGACGGCGCCGATGCCCTCGTCGAGGATGAGGATCTCAGGATCGATCGATGTCACCACGCCGAGCGCCAACCGCACGCGCATACCCGTCGAATAGGTGCGCAGCGGCATGTTGAGGTAGTCGCCCAGCTCGGAGAATTCGGCGATCTCATCGGTCTTCTTGAGCATCTCGCGCTTGCTCATGCCGAGGAACATGCCGCGGATGACGATGTTCTCGTATCCGGAGATCTCCGGGTCCATGCCGACGCCGAGATCGAAGACCGGCGCGACGCGGCCCTGCACGCGGCAGGCACCCTGTGTCGGCTCGTAGATGCCTGCGAGCAGACGGAGCAGCGTCGACTTGCCTGCACCGTTGTGACCGACGAGTCCGACACGCGCGCCGTGTTCCAGGTGCAGGTTGATGTCGCGCAGAGCCTCGACGACGACGGTCTTGGAGTTGTTGGCGCCGATCACGCCGCCTGCCGCGCCGAGGACGGCCTTCTTCAGGGAACGGGTCTTGGCGTCGAAGATCGGGAAGTCGATTCCCGCGTCCCACGTGTCGACGCGGATGTCGGTTGATTTGGTCATGTTCTCCCTCAGACCCAGTACGGCACGCGCGAGCGGAAGTTGCGCATCACCAGCAGCGCGGCGATCCAGCCGAGCAGCGTGCAGCCGATCACGACGATCCAGTGGTGCAGCGCGACGGGTTCGCCCATGAGCGGTGCGCGAGCGATCTCCAAGTAGTGGTACATCGGGTTCAGCTGCGCCAGTTTGGCTCGGTCGGAGATGCCGCCGCTGACGTTGGTGAGCGACTTCGCGGACCAGATGATCGGCGTCATGAAGAACACCAGGCGGATCATGGTGGACAGCAGCTGTCCGATGTCGCGGAATCGGGTCGACATGATGCCGAAGACGATCGTCACCCACACCGCGTTCAGGATGTAGAGGCCCATCGCCGGGATCACGAGGATCACGGACCAGTCCAGAGACGGCCGGAAGACCGCGTAGATGATCACGTAGATCACCACGTTGTGCGCGAAGATGATCAGGCTGCGCCAGACGTTCCGGTACACGTGGATGCTCACCGGTGCGGGCAACTGTTTGATCAGTCCCTCGTTGGTGGAGAACACCACGGAGCCGTCGAGGATCGTCGTCTCGATGAAGCCCCAGAAGATGAAGCCCAGCGTCACGTACGGCAGGAAGTACTCGATGTCCATGTGGAACAGCGCGCCGTACAGAATGCCCATCGCGACGGCGGTGACGCCGGTGGCGATGGTGATCCACAGCGGCCCGAGGACCGAGCGCTTGTAGCGCTGTTTGATGTCGGTCCACCCGAGGTGCAACCACAGTTCGCGATTGCGGAACCCGTCGGCGAGGTCTTGGAAGCCTCGAGCGAAGGTCTTCGAGTCCGAGACTGGGGGCGCCGGCGGGATTCCGCCGTCATTGACTACGGCTGACACAACGCCACAGCATACAAGTGGATCAGAGGTACTGACCGGTGCTGTGCCCGTCGTGTGGTGCAACTCCCGGAGGCAGCGCGCCCTGGCGCATCTGCTCCAACTGGTTCCGGGCCGCCATCTGCTGGGCGAACAGGGCCGTCTGAATCCCGTGGAACAGCCCCTCGAGCCACCCGACGAGCTGGGCTTGCGCGATCCGCAGTTCGGCGTCCGACGGCGTCACATCGTCGGAGAACGGCAGGGCCAGTCGATCCAGTTCCTCACGCAGCTCGGGAGCGAGGCCGTCGGCCAGCTCGGAGATCGACGTGCGGTGGATCTCGGCGAGTCGGTTCCGGCTGGCATCGTCGAGAGGTGCCGCACGCACTTCTTCCAGGAGCTGCTTGATCATGGTGCCGATCCGCATCACCTTGGCGGGCTGCTCCACCATGCCTGCGACGTCGTGTTGTTGTTCCGTGCCGTCGGCAGTCGGAGCGCCCGGCAGAATGATCGAACCGTCGGCGGGCTGACCGAATGCGGGGTCGGACGGATTGCCTGGGTCGCCCGGCGTGGCCGAGCCGAACATCGCGGGGTGCATGTGACCATTGTGCACTGACCCGGACAGTATCGTTATGCGCATGCCGTTCGACATCGCCTCCGTGCGGGGGCTCTTCCCAGTGCTTGGGGACGGCTGGATCTACTTCGACCCGCAGGCAGGCATGCAGATTCCCGACTCGGTCGCGTCGGCGGTGTCGCGCGGATTCCGGGCGTTTCCGGTGGTGGCGGGCACGCACAGTCCGCAGGCCCGCGCAGCTGCGGCGACGGTCGACGACGCGCGGTCGGCGGTCGCGGATCTGCTCGGCGCAGACCCCGCAGGCGTGGTCCTCGGTTCGTCCCGTGCCGCGTTGATGGCGGGGCTGATCGACGCCCTGCCGGTGAACGCGTGGCTGAATCGGAATGTGGTGCTGTCGCGATCCGACGACGAGGCCGTACTGTTGCCCGCGGTCGCCGGGGCCGCGAGGCATGGAACGCAGGTGCGGTGGGCGGAGATCGACGTCGAAGACGGTTCGCTCCCCGCGTGGCAGTTCGCGGAGGTCGTCGACGATCGCACCTCGCTGTTGGCGGTCACCCTCGCCTCGTCGGTCACCGGCGCCATCACCGATATCGGGCCGATCGCCGGCCACGCGCGGGCCGCGGGCGCGCACCTGTTGGTCGACGCGACCACGGCGGCGCCGTATGTGCCGCTGTCGATGGCCGAATTGGGCGCCGACGTGGTGCTGGTGAGTGCCGAGCGATGGGGCGGACCGCGGGTGGCCGCGATGGTGTTCGCCGACCCCGCGCTGCTGTCGACGCTGACGCGCGTGTCGATGAACCCGGCGGCGACCGGGCCCGCGCGACTGGAACGCGAGCCGATGCCGAGCGCGATGCTCTCCGGGCTGATCGCATCGATCGAGTACCTGTCGCGCCTCGACTCGTCGGCGACCGGCTCCCGCCGGGAGCGGGTGGTGGCCTCGATGGACGCCACCTACGAGTACGTTCATCGGCTGCTCTTCTATCTGGTCAACGCGCTGACTCATCTGTCGACCGTCCGCGTGGTCGGACCGGACGTGCATCGGGTGCCCGTCGTGAGCTTCGTGGTTCGCGGCGTCGCCGCGGTCGACGTCTGTACTCGCCTGAGTGACAACGGAATCGCGGCGTTGTCCGGTATCCCGAGCCGAGCCCTGGAAGCGATCGGCGTCGATGAGATCGGTGGTGCCGTGACCGTCGGGCTGTCGTCGTACTCGACTCCGTACGAGGTTGATCAGTTGGTGCGGGTGCTCGGTTCGTTCGGCTGACGGCAGGTGCGCCGGACGCGTTTGGATGAATCCGGTTTCGGTTTACTGCTCGCCGACGGCTACTGTCTGTGCACCTAGACATGATGTTTTGTGAGGTGGAGGGGGCGCGAGAGTGCCGAGCGTTGAGGTGGGTGATCGGGACGACCCGGGGGGAGCGTTGAACGATCGCCAGCGAGAACTGTGGCAGCAGTTCGTCGGTGGTGGTTGGGTGCTCTACCGCGCGGTGTTTCGGGAGATCGACCAGTCGTCGGCCGATTGGCGACTCCTCGAAGTTCTCTCGTATGGGGCGCAGATGCGGATCAGCGACCTGGCCGAGGCCACCCAGATCGGCCTCAGCACGGTGTCCCGACAGGTCAGCCGCTTCTTGGATCGCGGGTTCGTCGAGCGCGTCGACTCTGATGACGTGGACGCCCGCCAGAAGTGGGTGCGGATCACCGACGTCGGCCGGCAGGAGGTGGCGCCGATCCTCGAAGCTCGCGATCGTGCCGTCCGCCGTTTGATCATCGACCGGCTCAGCGCCGTCGAGTTCGAGCAGCTCTGTGGCCTCTTCGGCACCCTCGGGCAACGAATCGCCGAGGACGAGGGATAGCGACCCCTTGTTGATCGAGTGAGCCTCCGAGCGGAGCGAGGAAGCGCATCGAGATCGCCGCGGGCAGGGTCCTGCTTCCGACTCAGATCGTCAGCAGCACCTTTCCGATCGCGTCTCCCGACGTGAGACGCGCGTGCGCGGCCTCGACGTCGGCGAGGGGGAAGGTGGAGTCGATCACCGGCACGATGTCGCCGGACTCGATCAGCGGCCACGTCCGGGCCACGGTCTCGGTGACGACGGCGGCCTTCGAGTCGGGTCCGCCGGTGGTCGGACGGGACCGCAGCGTCGTCCCGATCACCGATGCGCGCTTGGCCATCAACGCGCCGATGTTGAGTTCCGCCTTCACTCCGCCCTGCATACCGATGATGACCAGTCTGCCGTTCGTCGCCAGGGCGGCGACGTTCGCTGACAGGTACTTGGCGCCCATGATGTCCAGGATGACGTCGGCGCCGCCTTCTTCGCGGACGCGGTCGGTGAAGTCGTCGGACGCGTAGTTGATGAGGACGTCGGCGCCCAGTTCCTTCGCACGGGCCAGCTTCTCGTCGGTCCGTGCGGTCGTCGCCACGCGGCAGCCCAGGGCCCGTGCCAGCTGGATGGCGTGCGTGCCGATGCCGCTGCTGCCACCGTGCACGAGAAACAGCTCGCCAGGTGCCAGACGTCCGGTCATGACGACGTTCGACATCACTGTGCAGGCCACTTCGGGCAGGGCCGCGGCGGAAACCAGGTCCACGCCGCGGGGCACGGGCATCACCTGCTCCGACGGCACAGCGACCCGCTCCGCGTACCCACCGCCGGCGAGCAGTGCGCAGACCTCGTCGCCGATCTCCCAACCGGTGACGCCGGCACCCAGAGCGCTGACTGTGCCGGAGACCTCCAGCCCGAGGATGTTCGACGCACCCGGAGGAGGTGGGTAGTTGCCCGCACGCTGCAGGAGGTCGGCGCGATTCACGCCTGCGGCCGCGACGTCGATGATCACCTCACCCGGCCCGGCGGTCGGTTCGGGAACATCGGAGACGACGATCGGCTCGGAGCCGTCCACAGCACGCATGTCGTCCAGTCTTCCAGGAATCACTTCGGAGGGCAGGGGAGCGGTGCGGTCGAGCTGATGCGCTAACGTTGGTCGCCAGGGAAGCGTGGCAGAGCGGCCGAATGCACTCGCCTTGAAAGCGAGCGTGGGTAAAACCACCGGGGGTTCAAATCCCTCCGCTTCCGCCAGCAGGTCAGAGGGTGGGTTTTGAAGAGCTGCCCCGTGACCGTGGGAAGCGTCCACATTGAACGGCCGCGGCTCCACCGAGCGGCCGCCGAGCCGCCCGCCGGGTAGTAGTCGGAGCAATCCTTGACCAGCTCGAGATCCTGGTGCGCGTGCGCAATCAGGTAGTCCAGCACCTCGGGCCGCGATCGATGTAGACGCGGGCGGGCGACCTCGACAGTGTCGGTCACGCCGTCGAGGAGGAGCGCCGAGTTGTTCGGGATCGCTGGTGGCGGTGAGCACGACGGCAGACCGGCGCCCCGGCACTCACCACCACGAGTTCCGAGCCGCACGTCTGCGCTGACACCGTGGCCGTGGCCGATCCGGCAGTCGAACGTGTTCCGCGCGGTGAATAGCCGCGATGCCCGCCGACCCACGCGGCCACGTTGACCCGTCGTGTAACTCGTTGCGTCCAAGCGCGCCATCCTGATCCTCGGCGGAAACGGCTACACCCGTGACTATCCGGTGGAGCGGTGGGCGCGTGACGCCAAGACCTTCACCATCGAGGAGGGAACGAGTGAGATCCAACGTCAGATGATCAGCAGCGCTCTCGCGGGACGATGATCCGCTGATGCCCGAGGTCGCACCGTGCCCGTCGTCGCAGAATCCGTACCAGCGCATCTACCGGGATGCGCGGCGACGACATCGACCGCGGGATGCGAGTCAGGCTCGGCGCGATCGCGCAGTTCCTCCAGGACATCGCTGCCGACATGATCGAAGCCTCACCGCACCGGCAGGATCGATTGCGTCGCCTCGGCCGACACGCGGTAGACTGGATGGTCTAGCGCGCGTCGTCGGCTTCTTCCCACCGCGGGAAGCGGAGCGTCGACGGTCGATCTTCTCGAGGAGGACAGGTGGCGAAAACCGCAACGACAAAGCTGTCGCACAAGGATCGCCTGTTGCGTTCGGGCTGGGATCTGTTCTATGTCAACGGATATCACGCGACGACCGTCGACTCGATTCTGTCCGACGCCGAGGTGCCCAAAGGGTCGTTCTACCACCACTTCGGCGCCAAGCAGGCGTTCGGGTTCGCCGTCCTCGATCGCTACGACGCCTACCAGCAGCGGGCCCTCGACACCTGGTCCGGACGTGACGATCTCACCGTCCCACAGCGGATCGAGGGTTATCACCGGGAGCTCGTCGAGCGATTCGTCGCGTCCGGCTGGCAGCGACCGTGCCTGCTCGGAAAACTGTCCTCCGAACTCGGGCCGAGCTCGGAGGACTATCGAGCGCGGATCTCGACCAGCCTGCGTGAATGGCGCTCGCAGATCGCCCGACTGATCGCCCTCGGCCAGGAGCGAGGCGAGCTGCGCGACGATCTGCCTGCGGGCACGCTCGCCGACGTCTTTCTGGCCTTGATCGAGGGAGCGTTCGTCGCCGCTCTGGTCTTGCGGGAGCAGGAGTATCTCGATGCGACCACGCGTGTCCTCCTGGTCTACCTGGAGCACGCTTCGACCGTCGAGCAACGCCAGTGGCATCCCCGCCGCCGCTCGTCGAGTCGCAAGCGCACCGATCCCACGCAGACTGAGATGGCGCACCGCGAGCGCCTCCTGCTGACCGGCATTGAGTCGTTCTTCGAGTTCGGCTACCACGGCACCACCGTCGACCGGATCCTGGCAGCAGCGCAGGTGCCGAAAGGCTCGTTCTACCACCACTTCGGGTCGAAGGAGGCGTTCGCCGTCGGTGTGCTCGACGCGTACGGCGGATTCCAGGACGCCCGTTTGCTCGCGTGGTCCGATGACGACGGGCGCTCGACGCCCGAGATGATCTACGGATATTTCACTGAGATGTCTCAGATCTTCGTCGACTCGGATTACCGCAACAGTGATCTCGCCGGGAAGCTGGCGACCGAGGTGGCCACCACGTCCGAGCCTCTGCGGGTGAAGATCGCCGAGCTGGTCGCTCAGTGGCGTGTGCGTCTGGAAGCCGTCCTCACGGCGGGACAGGAACGCGGCGACGTCCGAGACGATCTGACCGTCGCCGAGTTGAGCGCAGCCATCCACGCGCTGATCGACGGCACCTTCATCGTGGCGAGTGCGACCCGCGACACCGGCGCGATCAGTGCAGTCGGTGCGGCGATCGCCGAGTTGGTCGCAGCGCCGAACGACGAGTGACGTCCGCAGAGACGCAGAGACCTCAGGCCGTGTGTACAGCCTGAGGTCTCCGATCGGGGGGCGCTGGACCGCTACTGAGTCTGAGCGGCCTTCTTGTGCTTGTACGCAGTCACGGCCGACGCCAGCAGAGCCGAGCCGTTCTCAAAATCCGGGAACAACCCGTGCATGTGCGGCACGAGCGCCCGTGAATCAGGGAGCTCCTCCACGCCGGAGATGAAGGCTTCCAGGTACGCCTTCGTCTCCTCGATCGCTTCGGGCCGGTCGGCCAACTCCGGCTTCTTATGGCCTGCGACAACGACCTTCGGGTTGAGGTCGGCGATGATCTGCACGCTCTGCAGCCACGCGGGCCACTCCGCGGGTCCGGACGCGGCGAGAAACGGATTGACGCCGTTGTAGATCGCATCGCCGGCGATCACCGCGCCGATGCTCGGAATGTGCAGTGCAGCCGTGGGGTGGATATCGGCCTGAGGCAGGTCGACGACGTGGATCGGCGTCCCGTCGACGGTGAGCTGGTCGGTCTCGAGCGCGTGCGGCACCACGGTGTTGTCGACTGCTGCGCCGGCGAAGAACTCCTTCGAGAAGGCGCGGTCGGCGTCGATGCCTGCAGCGGCGTGCTCGGCTACCGCCCTGGTGGCGACGGCGCGCGCGGTGGGGAAGGCGTCGAGCAGCAGTTCCAGTCCGAAGTAGTGATCGGAGTGGGCGTGGGTGATGAAGATCGTCGTCAGCGTGCGGCCCGATGCCTCGATCCGCCGACGTACTTCGTCGACGTGTTCGGGCAGGTACTGGGTGTCGACGAGGAGCGCCTCGGTGGGCCCGAGCACCAACGTCGATGTGGTCGGCGAGAACTGGCCGCCGTTGGGGAGATCGACGAGGGGACTGGTGTAGACGTCGAGTGTGAGGTCGGTCATGGGTTCGCTTTCAAGGGATTCGATGGATGGAGGTGTCCGGGACGAGTGGCGGGCCCGATCATCCGACCGTCATCGTCGTCGACAGGCCGCCGTCCAACGGAATGGTGGTCCCGGTGATGAACGACGACCCCCGGGCCGACAGGAAGGTCGCGAGAGCTGCGGCGTCAGCGGGTTCGCCGATGCGTCCCAGCGGGTTCGACGCCCGGATCTGCTCTCCGCCGTCAGCGAGCGCGGGGGCAAGCATCTTAGTTGGGAACGGGCCCGGAGCGATCGCGTTGACCAGGATGGACGGCGCGAGCGCGGCGGCCATGTGCTTGGTGAGATGATGCAGACCGGCTTTCGCGGCACTGTACGAGAAGTTGTCGAACGTGGGAACCGCGATTCCGTCGATCGATCCGATGTTGATCACTCGTGCGGGATCATCGGCGCGGCTCGCCTTGTCGAGCAGGGGCCGCAGTTGCTGGGCGAGCACGAAGGGCGCGCGGAGGTTGAGGTTGAGGACTTTGTCCCACCCGGACACCGGGAAGGTGTCGAAATCCCCGCCCCAGGTGGCTCCGGCATTGTTGACCAGGACGTGCAGTTCTCCGGTGATCTCGGCCACGGCGTCGGCGAGACGCTGCGACTGCTCAGGATCGCTGAGATCGGCCGGGATGGCGGTGACGGTCCCGTGCTTGGACAACTCCGCTTGCGCCGAGTCGCACGCCTCGGCCTTGCGCGAGGAGATGATCACTTCGGCGCCTGCATCGAGGAGGCCCTCGGCGATCATGTAGCCGATCCCGCGGGTTCCGCCGGTGACCAGGACTTTCTTGCCTGCGACGGAGAACAGGGCGTCGTTCATGAGTTCTTCCTTACTTCAGTGGTTATCAGCTGGTGGGCTCGGTGTTGTACAGCGATTCGACGACGTCGTTGTACCGCGCTTTGATGGCGTCGCGTCGCAGCTTCATGGTCGGCGTCATCTCGCCGCTTTGTGTGGTCCACACATCGGGGAGGATCGTGTAGCGCTTGATCTGCTCGGGTCGGGACAGGCGACTGTTGGCGATATCGACCAGACGATCGACTTCTCCGGTGATCGCCGGGGCGGTGCACAGCGCCGACGGCTCAGCGTCGACGAGTCCCGACCGTGCCGCGAATTCGCGAAGAGCATTGGGCTCCAATGTGATCAGGGCAACGATGTACCGTTGTCCCTCGCCGAACACCACCACCTGATCGATGATCGATCGGCCGGTGAGGGCGCCTTCGATCGACGTCGGCGAGATGTTCTTGCCCGCCGCGTTGATGAGCAGATCCTTCTTCCGGTCGGTGATGTAGAGGCGACCGGTGTCGTCGAGCCTGCCGATGTCCCCGGTGCGCAGCCAGCCGTCGGCGGTGTACAGCGCTGCGGTGGCCTCCGGCCTGTTTCGATAGCCGGGGGTGTTTCCCGGCCCCTTGACGAGGATCTCGCCATCGTCGTCGATCCGCACCTGCCAGCCGGGCAGCGGAAAGCCGACCGAGCCGGCCGATCCGGTCCCGGGCCGATCCCCGGTGACCACGCCGCTGTTCTCGGTCATCCCGTACCCGAGTGAGACGTCGATGCCCAGCGACGCCCAGAACTCGTGAAGCTCCTCGGGCATCGCGGCGGCGCCGCAGCCGACAGCGCCGACGCGGTCCAATCCGAGTCGCATGCGGATCCCACGCAGCGCTCCGCCCCTGGCCCGAGCAGCCGCCACCGTGAGCGACTCCGGAACCGGCCGACCGGAACGGAGCAGTCGGGAACGCTCGGCGAGCAGTTCGCGGCTGTGCGCGATCTCGTCGGCGGCATCGGCCATGGCGGGTGAGGTGAGCATCTGCTCGACGCCGGAACGGAGCTTCGCAAAGATCCTCGGGACGCCGAAGAAATAGGTGGGGTGGAATGCGGCGAGCAACGCAGGGAGCTCGTTCGGATCGGGGCAGCACACCACATGACCACCCAGTCGCAGCGGCACGTACAGGCTCCACAGCCGCTCGACGATGTGGGCCAGCGGCAGGTAGGAGACGCTCCGGTAGTCGAAATCGACTGTGCCGGAACTGATCAGCGAGTCGACTGCGGACGCGATGTTGGCGCCGCTCAGTGTGACGGCCTTCGGTGGCCCGGTGGTGCCGGAGGTGTAGATGTAGGTCACCGGCCGGTCGGCGTCGATGTCGGCGATGCGTGATTCCAGGGTCCTGCGAATCTCGTCCTCGGCCTCCTCGCCGGCCAGACAGAGGGCGCCCCAGTCGGTGGTTCGTTGCGATGGCGCGACGGTCACGATGAGGCAGTTCTCCTGGCCCGACCATGCCAAGCCGTCGATCCGTTCCACGGCGGCGTCGTCGTCGACGATCAGCACCGCAGGTCGGGCGTCGGACAGGACCTGCATGATCTGGACGTCAGAGAAAGTCTGATACACGCTGATCGACGCCGCCCCGCAGTGGACGGTGGCGAGATCGGTGAGAAGGTGCTCGACGGTGTTGCCGAGCAGGATCGCGACATTGTGATCTGGGCCGACCCCGAGACCGAGCAGACCGCGGGCCACGTTCATCACTCGCTCGCGGTAGACCGACCAGGAGAAGGTGGTCGTGACGGACTCGGCCCGCCAGGATACCGCGGGTTGTCCGGTCAGCGTGATCGCGTTGTGGGTCAACAGTTCCGGAATCGTGCGCATGGTGACGCTCGGTGCCGCGACGGTCATTTGCCCTGGAACTTCGCCGGACGCCGTTCGATGAACGACTGGATTCCCTCCATGAAGTCATGGCTGGTGAACACGCTTGATTTGACCTCGTCGATCGCCGCGATCGCGGCCTGCTCGCCCTCGTCCAGGTACCGCAGTGCGGCGGCTTTGGTGGCGCGCGTGCCCAAGGGCGCGTTGGCGCAGATCTCGCGGGCGAGTTCGATTCCGCGGTCGATGTGCTGCCCGAACGGGACGACCTCCTGAACGAACCCGAGTTCGAGTGCTCGCCGCGCGTCGAACTTGTCCGCGCGGAGCAGGTGGTACATGGCATTTCCCCAGCCGGTGCGGGTCAGGTAGCGGAAGTGTGCGCCGCCCAGGGGAGCGATTCCGCGCGCCACCTCGAGTTGGGCGAAGACGGCGGTGTCGGCGGCGACGGCGATGTCGGCGGCCAGCATCATCTCGATGCCGACGGTGAAGGTGTTGCCCTGAACCACCGAGACGATCGGCTTGTTGGTTCGGCGGCCCAGCGCGAACGGGTCCACGAGGCCGGGATCGACGTCGGCGTCGGCGTCGGGGCCGAAGAACTTGGGCATGTCCAGGCCGGCGGTGGTGTGCTCGCCGGCCGAGCAGAACACGGCGGCCCACAGCGAGTCGTCCTCGTCGAACGCCGTCAGATGCGCAGCGAGCTCGCGCATCATGTCCGGCGTGTAGGAGTTCATCTTCGCGACGTTGTCGACGGTGATGACTGCGATGTGCTCGTCGGTGATGCTGAGGCTCACCCGTCCGGCATTGTTCTCACCCATGGTGCGGACTCCGCTTTCTGTTCGAAGGTCTGGTTCTGGGGGGGGCTGCGCCCCGGAGTATCACGGTGCGCTGAATCACTAGACTAGAACGTCTAGACCGATTCGTCAATGAGGCCGACTCGGTGAAACTTGCTATTTGACGAACTGGTCTAGACTATTTAGTCTAGCGATGTCATCGTTCTCCCGATCTCGCGCGGAGGGCTCTGTGGCGCCACTGCGGCGTCCTTGAATCATCGAAAGGTTGTGCCATGTACCGGAATCCGGTCGACGACTATCACTTTCTCTTCACTGAAGTCCTCGGGCAGGATGTGGTCGCGGAGGCCACCGGCGGCGAGGTGAGCGCCGACGACATCCGCGATGTGCTCACCTCCGCAGGGGAGTTCGCGGTCGAGGTGCTCCATCCGCTCAATGCGATCGGGGATCGCGAGGGCAGCAAACTTGTCGACGGGGCCGTGCAGACTCCGTCCGGTTACCAGAAGGCCTATCGCGGCTACGTGGAAGGCGGCTGGACAACCATCACCATCCCGGAAGCCATCGGCGGTGACGGTGTTCCGTGGACGGTGCACAATGCGCTCAGCGAACTGTGGAGTGCCGCCAATGCTGCGTTCTCCCTGTGCACGGGGTTGTCAGTGGGTGCAGTGCTGGCGATTCATGCGTCGGCCGACCAGCAGGTGCGCGACACCTATCTGCCGCCCATGGTGGCCGGCGAGTGGACCGGGACCATGAACCTGACCGAGCCGCAGGCGGGCACGGACCTCTCCTCCATTCGGACCATCGCCCGACCGAATGGCGACGGAACCTGGTCGGTCGAAGGGCAGAAGATCTTCATCACCTGGGGCGACCACGATCTGACTGAGAACATCGTGCATCTCGTCCTCGCTCGCACGCCGGATGCGCCCGCGGGTCTGGGTGGTCTTTCGCTGTTCGTCGTCCCGAAGTTCCTACCGGACGCCGCAGGCAAGCCCGGTGCACGCAATGCGATCACCACGGTGTCGCTGGAGCACAAGCTGGGGATCCACTCCAGCCCCACCTGCGTGCTGCAGTACGAGGGTGCGACGGGACATCTGATCGGTGAGTTGCACGGCGGTCTGGCCGCCATGTTCGTGATGATGAATGCCAGCCGCACGGGAATCGGCCTGCAGGGCTTGGGCGTCGCCGACCGCGCCTACCAGCAGGCGCGCGACTACGCCGACGAGCGTGTGCAGGGGCGGGTCATCGGGCGTCCCGAGGGGACTCCGATCTCCGGGCACCCCGACGTCGCTCGGTTGCTGCTCTCGATGTCGAGTCGGGTGTCCGCGATTCGCGCACTATCGGTGCAGCTGTCGTACTGGCTCGACGTCGCCGAGCGCAAAGGCGACGCCGAGGCGGCGACGCTGGCCGAGTTCATGGTGCCGATCTTCAAGGGATGGGCCACCGAGGAGTCGGTCCGGATCGCCTCCGACGGCGTGCAGGTGCATGGCGGTCTCGGCTTCATCGAGGAGACCGGCGCTGCTCAGCATCTGCGCGACGCTCGGATCTTCCCCATCTACGAGGGCACCACCGCGATCCAGTCGAACGACCTGGTCGGCCGAAAAGTGCTGCGTAACAAAGGGGAGACCGCGCAGCAGCTTGCGGCGCTCATCGAGCGGGACCTGGCTCCGTTGCGCGACAGCGACCATCCGGTCGCGGTTCGTACCGTCGAGCGGATGGATCGCGCACTCCGCACTGCGCAGACCGCGACCGGACAGCTGATGTCGCACGCGGTGCGCGATGACCTGCGCAGCGCGTTCGCCGTCTCGGTGCCCTACCTCGAGTTGCTCGGCATCCTCTCTGGCGGCTGGATGCATGCCCGGATGCTGACTGCTGCGCTCGGCCACGCCGAACTCGACGACGCCGACCGCCGACGGATCGACGAGGCGGACTTCTTCGGTGCCCACCACCTCGCCGTCGTCCACAGTCTTGCGGAAAGCATCGAGTACGGGGAGATCGGCTGACGGTCGGCCGGGGTGCAGCCCGATCGCATCCCGGCCCTTTTCAGCTCCGCTGTTCGGATGCTACATTCCTGAATGAAATTCATTCACGGGTGTAGGGAACTGCGACTGATGGAACTGTTCAACCCCACGACGAGCGAGTTCGCGGAGTTCGATGCGCGGACGCGCGAGTTGTTGCGCGCCACCGTGGAGTACTTCGAGGGGCGCGGCAAGAACCAGTTGCTGGCAGACCATCGCGATCGGGTCTGGTACGCGGACTTCCTCGACTTCGTGAAGCGGGAGAAGGTCTTCGCCACGTTCCTCACGCCGGCGGCGTTGGCCGCGGGGGACCCGGACAAGCGGTGGGACACGGCGCGTATCGCCAGGATGAGCCAGATCCTCGGCTTCTACGGCATGGAGTACTGGTACGTCTGGCAGGTCACGATCCTCGGTCTCGCGCCGATCTGGCAGAGCCGGAACGACGTCGCGCGGCACCGCGCGGCCGATCTCCTCGACAGCGGCGGGATCTTCGCCTTCGGGCTGTCGGAGCAGGCGCACGGCGCCGACGTGTACTCGACCGACATGCTGCTGACGCCGCGCGACACCGGCGGGTTCGTCGCCAACGGATCCAAGTACTACATCGGCAACGGCAACGCCGCCGCCATGGTGTCGACCTTCGGCCGGCGGACGGACGCATCGGTGGTGGATGCATCCGCCTCGCTGGGGCGGATCACCGACGACGCGTACGCGGGATATCTGGTCTTCGCTGCGGATCCCACCGCCGACGGGTACCGACTTCGCAAGAACGTGGTCGACTCGCAGATGTACGTCGCAGCATTCGACCTCGAGGACTACCCGGTCGACGACGACGCCGTCCTCCACACCGGCCGCGAAGCCTTCGACGCGGCGATGAACACGGTCAACGTCGGCAAGTTCAACCTGGGGTTCGGAGCGATCGGCGCCTGCGAGCACGCGATGTACGAGGCGATCGACCACGCGGACCGCCGCATCCTCTTCGGTCAACGCGTCACCGAGTTCCCGCAGGTCCAGAGCTTGGTGACCGACAGCTTCGCGCGGTTGGCAGCCATGAAGCTCTACAGCGAGCGCGCCGTCGACTACATGCGGTCCGCGCACGCAGGCGACCGCAGGTACCTGCTGGTCAGTGCGATAGAGAAGATGTCGGTGACCCGTCAAGGGCAGCGGATATACGAGGACCTGGCCGACGTCATCGCGGCCCGCGGCTTCGAGAACGACATGTACTTCCCGAACGGCATGCAGGCCATGCTGGGACTCCCGCGACTGGAGGGCACGGTGCACGTCAATATGGCTCTCGCCCTCAAGTTCATGCCCAACTACATGTTCCATCCCACCGACGCGGGGCTCGCCGCACTGCGCAGCGTGCCCGGTGCCGGACGAGCACCGAGTGTCGTGATCGATCCGGTGGCCCAGGCGCTGCGGTGGTCGGGACGAGCCGTGGCGCCCGTCGTGCCACGACTGCGATCGGAGGCCGCCAAGGCGACGCCCCCGGATGTCAGGGTGCGCCGGGAACCGTCCGACGACACGTTCCTGTTCCACCAGGGGCCCAGCTCAGGACTCGGCAAGATCCGCTTCGGCCGATGGCGGGAGGCGTTCGACGGGTTCGCGCATATCCCGAACGTCGCCGTCTTCACCGAGCAGGCCGTGGCGTTCCAGGTGCTGCTGGCCACCGCGGCACCCACCGACGAGCAGCAGCGCGACGTCGACTTCCTGTTCGCGATCGGGGAGCTGTTCACCCTGATTCCGTACGGCCAACTGATTCTGGAACAGGCCGACATCGACGACGCCGATCCGGCGGTGGTTGACCACATCTTCGACCTCCTGGTCCGTGAGTTCTCACGGCACGCGGTGACCCTGAACGGCAAGCCGACGGCAACGCCCGAACAGCAGACCCGGTCGTTGGACCTCATCCGCAGACCCGTCGCCGACGCCACGCGAAAAGCTGCCGTCCTCGCCCACGCGCGCGCCTTAGTCGGCGCCTACGAGATGGCGCCGTGACCCCCGCACGACCTGTGGCTCCAGACCGACCCGTGACCACATCCCGACCGGAGACCGCAGCCGACACCAAGGAGGCATCGCCCATGACCACCGACACGCAACGACCTCAGTTCCACGCACCGGACCGTCAGATCCGCAGCGTCGACTACGGGTTCTTCGGCCCGGACTCGCCGACCTGGAAGGTGTGGACGGCGCCGACCGCCATCATCGCATTCCAGCGCGCAGTGTCCCTCGAACACTTCGATTCGGGCCTGACCGCATCCGTCGCCGATCTCGGCGGAATCTACTCCGATCCGCTGGGGCGGATGGACCACACGTTCGCCTACTTTCTGATCGTCGCCGTCGGCGACAGTCAGATGGCGATCGAGGCCTCCGAACACCTCATGGCCGTGCACGCGAAGTCGACGGGCATCGACCCGATCACCGGCCGCCGCTACAGCGCCAACAACCCGGATTCGCAGCTCTGGATCCACGTGACCGGCTGGCACTCGGTGCTCAAGTGTTACGAGGTGTACGGGCCGGGACCGCTGACTCCGGAAGAAGAGGCCCGCTACTGGGAGGAGTGCGTCATCGCAGCCGAGCTGCAGACCTGCAAGACCTCCGACGTTCCTCGGACCCGCGCCGAGGTCCGCGAGTACTTCGAGCGCGTCCGCCCCACCCTGTGCGTCTCCGAACGCGCCCGCCGAGGAATGCATTACCTGCTCTTCACTCCGTATTCGCGGGGGTTGAAGATCTGGCTGCTCGCGCGACTGTCGGCGCCTGCCGCGATCGCGACGCTGCCGCGGTGGATGCGCCGGCTCGGCGGCTTCGAACTCCCGCCCGGTTTCGAGACCGCGTACCGGCCTCTCGTGCGCGCCGCCGTCGCGTCCATCGAGAACCGGCCTGCGGCCTTCGCGAAGGTGGCGCGTCAGGCTCTCGGGCCGATGACGGGCAAGCTGTACCATCAGCACGTGGTCGCGGGGACCCCGACGGACCCGTCGGTCGTGACGGTCGCCGATGCGCGCGAGCGCTATGGGCGGACCGGTCGCAGCGGCTCAGTCGAGGCCTCCGCAACGACGGATGCGACCACTGTCGCGTGAAAGAAGCTGCGCCGGACCGGAATTCATGACCTGACCGTGTCCGGCGCGCCGACGACGAGGACAGGCGCAACGGAACGGAGGAGTGCCCGCATGGCGCACGCAGTTGAGGCGAGCACACCGGCGACCGCGTCCCGAGGCCGGGCGCGTCACCTGGGGCCGGAGCGTCGTCGACCGCAGATCCTCGACACCGCCCTGGAGATCGCCGCGGAGTCCGGCATCTCGGCGGTCACCATCGTGGCCGTCGCCGAGCGCATGCACGTGACCCGCCCGGTGATCTACGCGGGTTTCCCGGGCCGCACGGCGGTCCTCGAAGCGTTGATCGCCCGGGAGGAGAAGTACTTCGCCGAGGCTCTCGGTGCCATCCTTCACGACCGCCAGGTGGAGGCCCCCGAGCAGGTCTTCGTCGACGGCTTCCGGTCGCTGCTCCGTGCTGTGCAGGCCAGGCCGCAAGCGTGGCTCCTGCTGTACGGAAGCCCGGACAGCGACGTGATGGATCTGTTCGGGCGCGGGCGAGCGGTGGTCGCGGCACGATGCGCCCAACTCCTCGCGCCCACCCTGCGTTCCTGGGGCACCGTCGACGTCGACGCGAAACTTCCCGTCCTCGTGGAGCAGTGGGTCTCGGCGGGCGAAGGCGCAGTGCGCACGCTGCTGTCACAGCGGGCCGACGACCCGGTCTGGACTGTTGAGGACCTGGGCGCCTTCGTCGGGCAGTCGGTCTATCGGGCCCTCCGCCACGCCTGAATCACGGTGGTGCGGCGCGGAACTCGGTCGGGGATCTGAGCCTCACTTCGACGCGACGGTCAGCCGCGTCGAAGGACGTCGTTGGCGCAGGTAGTGGCGATCGTGAGGGAAGCCGTGGTCTCGCCGCGCGCAGTGAGAAAGTGCTGGATGCTGCGAACCCAGCGTGGACCTGGGCGAGAAGTCGCTTTCGTTGACATTGCTTACTGATGAGTAATATTCTCGCGATCGCAGTCACACGAGCGTCATGAGGTCGTGTACATCACTCGCCTGTCGGGGGCGACTTGAAGCAGGAGTCGAAATGGTCAGAGTGCTCATGAGAGCGGCAGCAGTGTTCGTAGTGGCGGTGATCGCCGTGACGGCATTTGCGCCGCCGCCGACGCACGCGCAGCCCGCAGTCGGTATCAACCCTCCGCAGTGGACGCGCACCGACGACGGGCCGCAGCGCTACGCCGGCGTGCATGTCACTCCGAGCGTGCCCATCCGGATGTCCGACGGCACCGTTCTGCGAGCCGACGTCTACCGACCGGCAGGCCGCTCGGGACGTGCGACGGCAGACCGGAACCCGGTGATCGTGAACATGACGCCGTACAACAAGCTGATCAGCATGATCGCCGCCGCGGCGACGAACATCCCCAACCTGTCGCAGCCGGTGATCGACTTCCTCGCGAGCGTCGACCTGTCGGGTACGCCGATCTCGGGCACCGAGCGACTGCTCAAAGTCGCCAAGGGCGGACTCGTGAGCTCGTTCTCCGTGGACCCGAAACTGGTGCGCAGCGGCTATACGCAGATCGTCGTCGACGTGCGCGGCACCGGGACCTCGCAGGGTAAGTGGGACGTGTTCGGCAACCGGGAGCAGAAGGACACTGTGGAGGTCCTCAAGTGGGCCCGGACGAGGTCGTACTCCAACGGCGAACTGGGCATGGCCGGCTACTCCTACTCGGCGATCAATCAATTGCAGGCCGCGGCCAAGCATCCGTTGGGGCTCAAGGCGATCTTCCCCGCGGCGCCGATGACCGATATCGTCGCGGACGTCGTCGCGCCCGGATCCGGTTACGGTGCAGGCTTTCTCGCGCTCTGGCTGTTCGGGGTCAACAGTGCCAAGATGATTCCTGATCTGCCGCGGCTGCTGCGCGGGCAGTTCGATACAAAATGGTTGATGGACCGGATCAACAATCCAGCGGTGTTCGCACCGGAGTTCCTGCAGGGACTGTTCTCGCGATCGACCGGCGAATTGAGCGGGCGCACCAAAGAACTCGTCACGCTGAACTCGTCGTACCGGAAGGCGCTGACGACCGACGCGTCGAAGGTGCAGGTCCCCACCTTCGTCGTCGGCGGGTGGCAAGACCTGTTCACCAACATGGAGTGGCGTGCGCTCGATCAACTCAGCGCTCTGCCCAACAGTCAGAAGAAATTGCTGATGAGCACCGGTCAGCACATGACGAACGGATGGGACACGCGGGGCGGCCCCGGCCAACCGCCGGCGTTCGGCGTCCTGCAGCGCGCGTGGTTCGACAAGTGGATCAAGGGCGTCGACAACGGAATCGATCGGTACGCGTCGGCGACCAGCCACCAGCAAGGCGGCGGGTGGGTACAGTCCGCCTCGTTCCCGAGGCCCGGCCAAGTGCACCGACGCCTGTACCTGACCCCGAAGAAGAGCGGGACGTCGCCGACGTCGGTCGCCGACGGCTCCCTGTCACCGGAAGTCCCCGAGCGCAAGGCGAAATGGACTGTCGCACCGGGGATCACCACGCTCTGCTCCGGCGATGCGAACCGCGACCAGATCGGCTTTCTGAGCCCGCTCGACGTGTGCAGCGGTGACAACCGGATCGCCGAGCGCGGTGCATTGACGTTCACCTCGGCGCCGGTCCGGCAGGCGACGTCGATCAACGGAGCCATCAACCTGCATCTGCGGACGCAGGTCGACGCCAAGGACGGGTTCTATGCGGCGGTCGTCTCCGACGTCGCGCCCGACGGCTCGTCGAAGGTGCTGACCACCGGATCGATGACGGTGTCGATCCGCAAGCAGATGGACACGGCGCTGACTGGATACGCGCCCAACGGTGACGTCGTTGATCCGCACTACTCCCTCGACGCCTTCGAGCGGAGTCTGGTGAAGCCGGGCGCCAAGCAGTTCTTGGACATCGGTGTGCTCGGCACCGACGCATTGCTGAAGCGCGGTCACCGCCTGCGCGTCAGCGTGTACGCGTTCAATGCGCCCCGCGCGGTGTCGTTCGGTCCCATCTCGAACGACTCGCAACTCAAGCCGGAGCATGTGCTGCTCGATCCGAAGGCTCCGAGCTGGCTCCAGGTTCCCAGTAGTCGGCCGATCGGTTAGAGGCGATTGATTCCCCGGTGATGGTCGTCGGCGAGGCCTTGTTCGACTGGTCCCGGCTGAGAACTGCTCGCTCAGGCGCTTCCGACGGAACATTGCCGCCGGAGGGTGCTGAGCAAGCAGTTCTCAGCAGCATGTGACAGTGGGCGGCGCGCGGCGGGAGGGAGACCCCTCAGCCCCGCACACCCGCCGCCAATACTTCGCGCAGTGCGGCTGCGAACTCACTCGCGTCGCGGGCACTGAGCCGGGAGTAGGTCAGCACCAGACCCGACACGGCGTGCACGGCGGACTGGCTGCTCAAGGAGCGAGTCCGCCAGCCGGCGTCGTCGAGCGCCGCGACGACCGCCTCGTCGTCGTACCGGGGAAGCAGCACGCACAGGTGCAGGCCCGCCTCCACCCCGGTGACGGTGAGGTCGGGGCACTCGCGCGCGAGCGCGGTCACCAGTCGCGTTCTCCGATCGCTGTACACGCGCGCGGCCCGGGCCAGGTGGCGGTCCATCGCTCCGGCGCCGATGAACTCGCCCAACGCATCCGCGGGCAGCGACGACGGCCCGCGACGATGGACGGCCAACCAGCGCTCGAGGTCGCGCCGCAGGGCGCTCGGCGGGACGCACCACGCGACCCGAAGGTCCGGCGACAGCGACTTGGACGACGTTCCGACGTAGGCGACGTGCTCGATGGCGCCCGGCAGCGTCACGAGTGCGGGGAGCGGAGCCACCCCGTAGCGGAACTCCCCGTCGTAATCGTCCTCGATCACCAACGACTGCGTCCGCCGCGCCCAGTCGACGAGCGCCACCCGGCGATCGACGCTGGCTCGGTGCCCGAGCGGGTACTGGTGGGCCGGGGTGGTGAAGACGATCGCGGGCTCGTCGCCGAGGGTCGCGGCGTCGAGCCCGTCCGGTTCGGCGGGGTGAAACCGCACGTCGAGACCGTGCTCGCGTGCCATCAGCACGGCGCCGCGGTATCCCGGGTCCTCCGTGTGGAACGTGACCGGACGATCATTGCGCTGAGCCGCTGCGAATGCTGCGCACAGGGCGGCGATCGCCGATCGCGAGCTGTCGAAGAGTAGCGGATCGGCATCGGCGATGCCGCGATGTCGTCGCAGGTGGCCGGACAGTTCGGCACGCAGTCGGGGGCTCGGTTCCTCCCACGGATTCAGCCCGGACATTCCGCCGCTCGTCGCCGTCCGCACGGCGCGCCGCCAGGCTCGCTCATCGATCAGAGTCGCATCGGGAATCCCGGGTCGCAGATCGCGCAGCGGGCGTCCGCGACGGGGTGCGAAGGCCGTCGTCGACGGCGGG
Organism: Gordonia hydrophobica NBRC 16057; assembly: GCF_001592365.1. GTDB lineage: Bacteria > Actinomycetota > Actinomycetes > Mycobacteriales > Mycobacteriaceae > Gordonia > Gordonia hydrophobica. The sequence goes on along the minus strand of NZ_BCWU01000011.1, from coordinate 11,910 downwards.
GAGTCCGGCTCCCGGGTCCGTGCGCCCGCGCGGGCCGCCTGCACTGCGCCGACGCTGACTCGGGTGCCGGAACCGTGCCGCGAGACGACGAAGCCCGCAGCGGCGAGCTCGTCGAACGCGCGGACCACGGTGCCGCGGGAGAGCCCGGTCTGTTCGGCCAGTGCGCGGCTGGACGGAAGTTGGTCGCCATCGGTCAGGACGCCGTCGGCGATGCGCTCGAGCACCGCGGACACCAGACCGGCGGTTCCCGAGACCTCGGGAAGGACCAGCGACGGCGAAGGAGCGGTACGAGCCATGGGGCCAAGGATAGGCGTGTGAATCGTCGCACAAAACAAAGTGGTTCCATTGAATTGTCGAAAGTGGGCCTTCCTGGGTAGCCACTTACGCGGTGAGATGGTCGCCATGACGATGTACCGACAGTCCGACCGCCTCCGCAACGTCCGCTACGACGTCCGCGGGCCGATCCTCACCGAAGCCATGCGACTGGAAGCCGAGGGGCACAGCATCCTGCGTCTGAACCTCGGCAACATGCGCCCGTTCGGACTCGAAGCACGGCCCGAGATCATGGCCGCGGTGGCCGAGAACCTCGATGCGGCGCAGGCGTACTCGGACTCGCGCGGCATCCCGGTGGCGCGGGAGGCCGTTGCCGACCATTATCGACGCTGCGGGATCGACGAGGTGACGGCCGACGACGTCTTCCTGGGCAACGGAGTCAGCGAGCTCATCACGCTCACGCTCCAGGCGCTGGTGAATCCTGGCGACGAGATCCTGGTGCCCGCACCCGACTATCCCACCTGGACGGGCGCGGTGAACCTCACCGGGGGCGTCGCGGTCCACTACCTGGCGGATGAGGAGAACGGCTGGAATCCGTCGCTGGCCGACATCGAGTCGAAGGTGACGCCGCGGACCACCGCGCTGGTGATGATCAATCCGAACAACCCCACCGGCGCCGTCTACAGCGAGGAGATCGTCCGCGGGATGGCCGACATCGCGCGACGACACGGACTGGTGCTGCTCAGCGACGAGATCTACGAGGAGGTCGTGTTCGGCGAGGCTCGCCACCATCACGCTGCACTGGCGGCGGGCGACGACGTCCTCTGCCTCACGTTCGGTGGGCTCTCGAAGGCCTACCGCGTATGTGGGTACCGGGCGGGATGGGTGGTCGCGACCGGCCCGCTGGGCCGCGCCGAAGACCTGTTGGAGGGGATCACCCTGCTCTCGAACATGCGCGTGTGCCCCAACGTGGCGGGCCAGTATGCGATTCCGCTCGCGCTCGGTGCGGGCACACCCGAGTCGCCGCTGCCCGCCGACGTCGTGGATCCCGGCGGCGTCCTCGAATCGCAGCTCGCGCTGACCTCCGAGGCGCTCAACGCGATTCCCGGCGTGAGCTGCGTGGCGCCGCGCGGCGCGCTGTACTGCTTCCCGCGCGTCGACACCGAACTCTTCGGGATTGACAGCGACGAGGAGTTCGTCCTCGACCTGCTGCGCACCGAGCACATCCTGGTCACGCACGGCACCGGCTTCAACTGGCCCAAGCCGGACCACTTCCGCATCGCCTGCCTGCCCGACGCCCAGGTGCTCGAACGCGCGGTCGGATCGATCGGCGGCTATCTGGATCGACGCCGTCGCGGATAGCGCGGAGCGTGGACGGCATCGGAACGGACGGCAGACTGATTCGACTATCGCCGCGCCACGACGTAGCGTTTTCGGGTGGCCATCGACGACGATTCCAGCATCTCCGCGAAGCGGATCTCCAATGACATGCCGGTTCCTTACGCTGACGCCCTCGACGAGTGGGCGGTCGCGGCTCGCGACGTCCTCATCGAGATCGCCGGCGTGTATGGGATGTTCATCACGCAGGCCGAACTCGCACTGCGCGTGCAGAACGACAGCGGCGTCCGCGCGGGCAAGCCGGTGCGACTGTGGATCGACGACCTCCTCCTTGCCGTCACTCGCAATCAGAACGACGACGAGCCGCTGCTGGCATCGCTGTGCGTGCGCCTGGACCAGTCGGTGGGCGAGGTCTACCTGAAGCTTGTCGAAGCGGCGGGCCGGTCCCGGCTCGACGACGTCGAGGTGGACGCCGCGCACCAGCGTTTCGCCTGCTACCAGCGGTATGGCGCGGCGGTCCCCGCGGGCGCCCGGCCGACGCTGACCCCGCGCGTGAGTGAGAAGCGCGCGGCCCGACGTCCGGCCAAGCAGACCAAACCGAAGGCGGCGCCGAAGCCCCGGACCAAGTCCGCGCCGACGGCGAAAGCCGACTCGGCGGCGGGCGCCCCGAGCGCGACTCGGGCCGCCAAGCCGAAGGCTGCACCTGTGCCGAAGGCTGCACCGAAGGAAGAGCCGAAGCCGAAGCTCTGCCCCACCTGCTTCACCGTCCTGCCGGCGAACGGCGAGTGCGGATACTGCATCTGACCTGATCCCCGTCCGACGACTGCGCGTCGTCGTCGGGGTGGCTGGCGCACTCGACCCGGTACACGACCTGCGTCGACGTGACCGGACACCGACCTCTTGACCTTTGTTACTGCCATCACATACTCTCTAAAAAGAACGTTCTTGCAAACGTTCTTTCAACTACTTGAGAACGTCATCACCAGACATCTGTAGGAGGTACACATGGCCAAGGAGATCATCGTCAGCTTCGGCGTCGACATCGATGCGGTTGCGGGCTGGATCGGCTCGTACGGCGGCGCCGACTCACCGTCAGACATTCAGCGAGGTGTCTGGTCGGGCCAAGTCGGTGTGCCCCGGTTGCTCAAGATGTTCAACCGACACGGGCTCAAGACCAGCTGGTTCATCCCCGGACACAGCATCGAGACGTTCCCCGACGAGTGCGCGATGGTCGCGGCCGAGGGCCACGAGATCGGCGCGCACGGTTACCTGCACGAGAACCCGGTCGCGATGACGGCGGCACAGGAAGAGGACGTGCTGGCGAGGTCGGTAGAACTGGTCACCGAATTGTCGGGGCAGTCGCCGCGCGGCTATGTGGCTCCGTGGTGGGAACTCTCCTCGAACACTCCCGACCTGCTCCTCAAGTACGGATTCAAGTACGACCACAGTCAGGGATTCAAGGACTTCGTTCCGTTCTATGCGCGGTCGGGGGATTCGTGGACCACCATCGACTACTCGAAGACGGCCGCGGAGTGGATGAAACCGATGGTGCACGGCACGGAGATCGACCTGGTCGAGATCGGCGCCAACTGGTACGTGGACGACCTGCCTCCGATGATGTTCATGAAGGCCTCGCCGAACTCGCACGGGTTCGTGAATCCGCGCGATATCGAGGAGCTGTGGCGCGACCAGTTCGATTGGGTGTACCGCGAACTCGACTACGCGATCTTCCCGATCACGATTCACCCGGACGTCTCCGGCCGACCGCAGGTGTTGCTGATGCTCGAGCGGCTGATCGATTACATCAACGGTCACGAGGGCGTCCGCTGGATGACGATGGAGGAGACGGCGGAGGACTTCCGTCAGCGCTTCCCGTTCGTCGGCGCCGAACGTCCCGTGGACTACTGATCGTCGGAGGACTCTGATGTGTGGGATGTGTGGAACGCCGGTCCCGCCGCCTGCGTGGTGCGCGGTCGGCGTGCCCGACGACGCCGGTGCACGACGCCGGGCTCGGGCGGCGTCCATTCGGGTGCTCGCCGCACAACTCGCCGGGTTCGGGACGCGCGTGGAGGCCGACTTGGCGGGCACCGGGTACACGGTGAGCACGGCCGACGGGCGTACGCGCGTGGTGTCGGACCTCGCTGCGGTGTGGCCTGCCGTCGCGGAACTGTCCGGGCGGCCGTTCGATCCGCTCGATCCGCTGCTCATCGCACGACTCCGGGAGCGCGCGGAGTCAGGTCGATGACCCCGCCGCCCGGCGCCGTGGCCGCCGGCCGCACCGACTCCCGGATGTTGTTGACCGTGATCGGTGGCTTTCTCGGTTCAGGCAAGACGACATTGCTCGACCGTGCGTATCGCGACCCGGACACGGTCGTCATCGTCAACGACGCCGGCGAACGCGCCCCGGATCTCGCAGCCGACGTGCTGACGCTGTTGGGCGGATGCGCGTGCTGTGATCGACTGGACGCGCTGGTGGCCCTGCTCCGTGACCTCTGCGAGCGGAGACATTCCCGAACGGGTCCGAACCGGGTGGTGTTGGAGACCAGCGGTTTGGCCGATCCGGCCCGCATTCTGCAGGCCGTCGACCGTGATCGCGTGCTCGTCTCGAACGTGACCGTCGTCGACGTCGTCGTCACGGTCGACGCGGCGCGCGGAGTCTCGGACCTGATCCATGAACCGCTCGCTCGAGAGCAGGTCGAACAAGCGGACACCGTCATCGTGACCAAGGCCGACCTCGTCGACGACCACGGGCTCGGCGTCGTCCTCGCCACCGTCGCGGCGATGAATCCCGGGGCGGTGCTCGAGGTGAGTGCTTTCGGTCGCCCACCTCCCATCCCGGCGTTCCATCCCGCCGATGCAGTCCCGCTCCCTGCGGCGACGACGCAGTCCACTCCGCGATCGGCGTGGATCCCGGTGTCGGGGACGGTCGATTGGACGGTGTTCTCGCTGTGGCTCAGCGCGTTGGTCGTGGCCTACCCGCACCAGATCCTGCGTCTGAAAGGACTGCTCCGCACACCTCGCGGCCCGGTGATCCTGCACGCGGCGCGCGGCACCATCGGCCTCCCGACCGTGCTCGACGCCGCCGCCGATGACGACGAAGACCACGGACTGCTCTTCGTTGTTCGTGACCTCGATCCCGCGACCGTGCGTGCGTCGTGGGACGCCCACCGCCGAGCACTCTCGGCGGAATCCTGACCCGGACGGACATCGGACCTGCGCCGCAGCCCCGCCGTCCACCACCTCACCACACAGAAAGCCCCATCGTGACCGCATCACCCGCCCTGCCTCGTATCGACTATTTCGCCTTCGGTGGAACCATCGCCAGTGTTCGCGGCAACGACGACGGAGCGGTACCGACATTGACCGCGCAAGACATCGCAGATTCGGTCGACGGCCTCGACCAGGTCGCCGAGGTCCGTGCGCACCAGCTCCTACTCACCCCGTCACCCGAGATCACCATCGCCGACCTGGTGCGGCTGCGGAACGCCATCGCGGACTCCGTCGCCGACGGGGCCGTGGGTGCCGTGGTCACTCAGGGCACCGACAGCATCGAGGAGACCGCGTTCGTGATGGACCTGTTGTGGTCCGGCGAGGAGCCGATCGTGTACACGGGGGCCATGCGAAATCCGTCGCTGCCGGGGGCGGACGGACCTGCCAATCTGCTCAGCGCGGTTCAGGTCGCTGCATCGGCCCAGGCGGTCGGCACCGGTGTGACGGTCTGTCTCGGTGACGAGATCCACGCGGCGCGATACGTGCACAAGAGCCACACGTCGAGTCCGTCGACCTTCGTCTCGCCGGGCCTGGGCCCGATCGGTTGGGTCTCCGAAGGGCGGCCCGTGGTCCCGCTGCGGCCGTCGAGCCGATCCGGCGTCGACGTTCCCGACGACGTCGCGGTGTCACCCGTCGCACTGATCCGGCTGGGCCTCGACGACGACGGCCGCATCCTGGGAACCCTAGCCGACCTCGGCTATCACGGTGTCGTGATCGAGGCGTTCGGCGGTGGCCACGTTCCGGTCGCAGCACTGCCCGCCGTCGCCGAACTGGCCGCCGCGATGCCGGTCGTGCTGGCCTCGCGAACCGGATCGGGCGAGGTGCTCACCCAGACCTACCGCTTCGCCGGTTCCGAGATCGAACTGCTCGAACTGGGGCTGATCCGGGCCGGAGCGCTCGACGGACTCAAGGCTCGACTCCTGCTCATGCTGTGCCTCGCCGCCGGTCAGGACACTGACGCGATCGCTGAGACCTTCGCCGCGGTCAGCTCGACGAGCGGCCCGATCCGGGCCTGACACCGGCGCGACCGACTCCGTTCCACCGCGGCCTCCCAACCACCTTCCGCCCCGACCTCATCGTCTGATCATCGACTCCAGTCCGGCTCGCTGTGCCCCGCCGGACGGTTCCCCCATGCCCGAACTCGGGCCCGTCAAAAGGAATCCTCATGAACGTCTCCGACTCCGTCGCATCACGGCCGCCGGACATCGACCACGTGTGGCCGCGCAATGCCCGGCCCTCCGACGAGCTGCTCCTCCAAGGACCGCCGACCATCAGTCCACGCGTCATCCGCGTCACCTCGGTCGTGTGCTTCCTGGCGTGGGTCTTCTCGGTGTACGACTTCGTCCTCTTCGGCACCCTGCTGCCCAAGATCGCCGACGAGTTCGGCTGGTCCGCGTCGTATGCGACCGCCATCGCGACCTGGGTCACGGCAGGCACCTTCATCGTGTCGCTGGCTGTCGGACCGCTCTTGGACCGATACGGCCGCAAGCCGGCACTGATCATCACGACCGCCGGTGCAGCCCTGGCCTCCGGGTTGACCGCGGGGGTGGTCGGCGCGCTGTCGCTGATCGGCGTGCGCTCGCTGTCCGGGCTCGGCTACTCAGAGGAGGTCGTCAACGGCGTCTACCTCAACGAGATGTACGGCAAGGAGGCGAAGCGGGGCTTCCGATACAGCCTGGTCCAGAGTGGATGGCCGGTCGGCGCGCTGCTGGCGTCGGCGTTCGCCGCGGTACTGCTACCCCTCGTGAGCTGGCGCTGGGTCTTCTTGATCGCCACCTTCCCGGCCATCGCGATCGTGATCCTGGGTCGTCGCCTGTTCGAGTCGCCGTCGTTCGTCGCACTGCGTCGCAGCCGGGAACTGCGCGCCGAAGGTCGCGAGGCCGAGGCCGCCACGCTCGCCGAACTCTACGATCTCGACGTCAGCCGCGACGACGAGTCCGGCCTGCGTCAGCTCTTCGAGCCGGATCTGCGGCGCCACACCGTCTGTCTCTCCGGGGCCTGGCTGCTGAACTGGATGGGCATCCAGGTGTTCTCCGTCTTGGGCACCACGATCCTCACCGACGGCAAGGGCGTCTCGTTCTCCAATGCGCTGGTGATCTTGATCCTGGCCAATGGTGCAGGCTTCCTGGGCTACCTGTTTCACGGCTGGCTCGGCGATCGAATCGGCCGTCGCACCACGATCATGATCGGCTGGACGGTCGGCGGTCTCGCGATGAGCGCGATGCTGTTCGGTCCCGACTCCGCTGGATTCGTGATCACGATGTACGCCATCGGACTGTTCTTCCTGCTCGGGCCCTACGCCGCGATGGTCTTCTACATGGGTGAATCGTTCCCGGCTCGTGTGCGCGGCATCGGCTCCAACACAGCGCACGTGATGGGACCGCTGGGTGCCATCGCCGGCAGCGGCGTGCTCACCGCGGTGATGGCGGCAGGCTTGCCCGTGACCACGGCGGCCTTCGTCGCCGGTGCCCTGGGCATCTTCATCTCCGGCGTGCTGATGCTTGGCGCGCGGAATCCGGAACAGTGACCGCTCGACTCGAGACCAATCTGGGAGAAGCAATGACAACCAACTCTGAACCGCACCGTTCTGAACTACACCGCGACGACGGACTCGACGGCAAGGTCGCCGTCATCACCGGTGGTGCGAGTGGCATCGGTCGGGCACTGGCCGTCGCCTACGCCCGTGCCGGCGCCGACACCGTCGTCGGCTACTACCCGGGCGATCCGCACGATGTCTCCGAGACCGTCGACGCCGTCGTCGCAGAAGGGCGCCGCTGCGTGGCGGTGGCAGTCGACGTCCGCAGCAGCGAGCAGGTGGAAGCGCTCGCGCAGACGGCGATCGACGCGTTCGGGCGCCTCGACATCGCGGTCGCCGCCGCCGGGATCCTGCGTCGCAGCTCCCTGTCGGAGATGACCGACCAGCGCTGGGCCGACATGCTCGACGTCGATCTCACCGGCGTGGTCCGACTGTTCCGGTCGACCGCCCAGCGGATGACCACCGGTGGTGCGATGGTGGCGATCTCCTCGATCGCCGGCGGCGTCTACGGCTGGGACGACCACGCGCACTATGCGGCAGCCAAGTCCGGCCAGGCCGGGCTGTGCCGATCACTGGCGACCGAGCTCGCACCCCGCGGCATTCGGGTGAATGCCGTCATCCCGGGACTCATCGAGACCCCGCAGTCGCTCGACGCCGACAACTCCCTCGGGGCCGAGGGACTGGCCGCGGCCGTCGCGGGCATCCCCGCCGGGCGCGTCGGGCGGGCCGACGACGTGGCCCGAGTCATCCGTTTCCTCACCTCCGACGACTCGGTCTATCTGACCGGTCAGCAGGTGATCGTCGACGGCGGGCTCACCGTCCGCTGGCCCGAATGACCGACCCTAAGAAAGGATCTCCCGACATGCTTCTGAAAGACAAGATCGCGCTGATCACGGGCGCAGGCAGCGGCATCGGGGCGGCCATCGCCCAGGCCTACGCCGACAGCGGTGCGCACCTGGTGCTTGCCGATCTGAACGGTGACGCCCTCGAGACGACGCGGGCACGATGCGAGGCGCAGGGCGTCCAGGTGCGGACCGCGGTGGTCGACGTGACCGACTCCGACGCCACGAAGACCGTGATCGACGACTGCGTCGCCGAACTCGGCCGCCTCGACATCCTGGTGAACGCGGCGGGGATGCTGACCGAGGCGCCGCTGATCGACATGGACCCGGCGCTCTGGCACCAGATGATCTCGGTAGACCTGACCAGTGTGTTCCTGAGCTGTCGCTGGGCCACGCCGCACATGGTGGCGCAGGGCTCCGGTCGGATCATCAACATCGCCAGCCAGTTGGGCATCAAAGGCGGCGAGTCGCTGGTGCACTACAGCGCGGCGAAGGCCGGGGTCATCGGCCTCACCAAAGCCCTCGCGCGCGAGATGGCACCGCATGGAGTGCTGGTCAACGCGATCGCGCCCGGACCGGTGGAGACTCCGCTCCTGGCCGGGATCACCGAGGAGTGGCGCGCGGCGAAGCAGGCTGAGTTGCCGCTGCGGCGGTTCGGCACCGTCGAAGAGATCGCGCCCACGGCCGTGCTGCTGGCCTCCGAACCCGGCGGCAACCTGTACGTGGGGCAGGTGCTGGGACCGAACTCCGGCGATGTGATGCCGTAGTCCGATCGTGCGGACCACACGGGCGGCCGCCCCGGGAACTCCTCCCGGGGCGGCTTCCGCCGGTTCAGCGCGCGTCCGCCGTCACCGTGCGGGTTGATCCGCGCGCGGCGAGTGTCACCGGCAGGATCGTGTCCTCGGGCACGGTGTCGGGATGGTCGATCAGGGCCAGGAGAAGTTGGACGCCTGCGGCGCCGATGGCGTGAGCCGGGGTGATCACCGTGGTCAACGGGACGGGCAGCTGGGCTGCGAACGGGATGTCGTTGTAGCCGACCACGCCGAGTTCGTCGGGAATCGACAGGCCGCGATCTCTGGCCACACCGAGCACGCCGATGGCGATCGAGTCGCTGACCGCGAAGACGGCGTCGGGGCGGTCGGGATTGTCGAACAGGCGCGTCGCCGCCTCGATGCCACCGGACACGTCGAACGAGGCGTGGGTGACGCGGTCGGGGGAGACGGCGACGCCTGCCTCGGCCATCGCTGCGAGGAAGCCGTTGAGGCGGTCGCGTCCAGTGGTGGCGTGCTCGGGTCCGCCGATCACCGCGAGCCGCCGATAGCCGCAGGCCAACAAGTGCCGGCCGGCGAGGAGACCGCCGCGATGATCGTCGCCTCCCGCGTGCGGCAACTTCGCGTCGGCGTGCCGGTTCAGCGTCACCATCGGCATCGACAGGCCGAGGTCGGCGACGTAGTCCGCGGCGGGGCTGTGCAAGCTTGAGAGCAGCAGTCCGTCCACCTGGCGCCCCGCCAACAGATCGATGGCGGCACGCTGTTCTGCCGGGTCATCGGGCGGACTGCTGAGCAGCAACGAGTAGCCGGCTGCCCGCGCGGCCTGCTCGGCGCCCTGGTAGATGGTCGCGACCACACCGTCCGTCAGACGCGGCATCACCGCGCCGATCGTCGTCGTACGCCGGGTGCGCAGGCTCGCCGCCCACGGGTTCGGCCGGTAACCGAGCTCGGCGGCCACCTCGTGGATGCGTCGTGCCGCCTCCGACCAGCCGTCGACCGGCTCGGTCTGGCGCAGGACACGCGAGACGGTCGAGGTGTGAACGCCTGCACGCTCGGCGATCTCTTTCATCGTCGGCGGGCGAGGAGCACGCTGGGGCCCGGTCATGGCGCAGGCCTGGAGGTGGAGGGTGGCGCCGTCGACGCCCGCACGATGAGCTCGACGGGCACCCGCTCGGAGGCGACGGGCTTCCCTTCGATCAACTCGATCATGCGGTGAACCGCGGTCTGACCGATGAGTCCGGCGTGACTGTGAATCGTGGTCAGCGGGACCGGAAGCTGGGCGACCAGCGGGATGTCGTTGTAGCCCACCAGCGAGAGATCGTCGGGGATGCGCAGACCGAGATCGCGGGCGACGCCGAGGACGCCGATCGCTGCGGTGTCGTTGACCGAGAACACGGCCGTCACCCGGTCCGGACGATCGAGAAGTGCCCGTGCAGCGTCGAGTCCGCCGTCGACTTCGAAACCCGAATAGCGGATGCGTTCGGCGGGCAGCGGAATCCCCGCCTCGGCGAGCACCTCGGCGAACCCCGCGACCCGGTCGGCCGCGGTGGTCGCGTGCTGCGGTCCGGCGATCACCCCGATCTCACGGTGGCCGAGTGCGACGAGATGCTCGGCGGCCAGTCGTCCGCCGCGTCGGTCGTCTCCGGTGATGGCCGGGACCCGACTGTCGGCATGGCGGTTCATCAGCAGGACCCGAGTGTTCTGCAGGCGCAGCGAGTCGAGGAAGGCATCGGCATCCCGGTGCAGACTGGTCAGCAGCAGCCCGTCCACTTGGCGACTGCGCAGGAACTCGATGGACCGTTGCTGGGCGCTGACGGTGTCCGGGGGACTGGTCAGCAGCACCGAGTAGCCCGCCTCCGTCGCTGCATGTTCAATGCCCTCGAACATCGTCGCCATCACTGTGTCGGTCAAGCGCGGCATCACCACGCCGATGGTGTCGGTGCGGCGGGTTCGCAGACTGGCCGCCCAGGGGTTCGGGGCGTACCCGAGCTCGTCGGCGACCTCGCGGACGCGGAGAGCGGTCGGCGACCAACCATCCGGTGGCTCGGTTTCGCGCAGCACCCGCGAGACCGTGGACAGGTGGACGCCTGCGCGCTCGGCGACCTCACGCAGCGTCGGTGCTCGACGGCGGTTGGTCGAACCGGATTCGGCTTCGGGCACGAGGCGTCCTTCGTGAAGTGGGCGGCAGATCTGGGTGTCAGCCTATCGCTGTGGTGGTCGGGTCCGATCACGGTGTTGACGTGACGCATCGGCTCTGGATACTCTCATTCCATCACGATGCAATCGATTGCGCAATGCATTGCACACCGAGTGGATGATCGTGATTCGACCAACTGCCCCGAGATAAGGAATCGACATGGCCGATACCCGTACCGTCACCGAGCTCTTTGCGCTCGATTCGCTCCTCACTGATGAGGAGCGGCAGATTCGTGACACTGTTCGCAAGTTCGGTGAGGAGAAGATCCGTCCGCATGTTGCGGAGTGGTTTGAGGAGGCGCGGATTCCGGCGAAGGAGTTGGCGAAGCAACTCGGTGGTCTGGGTGTCCTGGGGATGCATCTGGAGGGGTACGGCTGTGCGGGGATGAGCGCGGTCGACTACGGGCTGGCGTGCTTGGAGTTGGAGGCGATCGATTCCGGTATTCGTTCGTTGGTGTCGGTGCAGGGGTCGTTGGCGATGTTCGCGATCCATCACTGGGGTAGCGAGGAGCAGAAGCAGGAGTGGCTGCCGCGGATGGCGGCGGGGGAGGCGATCGGCTGTTTCGGTCTGACCGAGCCCGACTTCGGTTCGGATCCGGGCGGGATGCGGACCCGGGCGGTGCGCGACGGCGGCGACTGGATTCTGAACGGCGCCAAGATGTGGATCACCAACGGTTCGGTGGCC
>NZ_BCWU01000010.1 GCF_001592365.1 Gordonia hydrophobica NBRC 16057 | reverse complement strand
AGATGCTCACCACCGCCCAAGCACCCGAGATAGAATTGCCGACGTTCGACGGCGGCACCTTCGCGTTGTCGAGTCTGCTGGGCACCCGGGTCATTCTCGTGGCCTGGGCGTCGTGGTGCGGGTGCGCGCATGATCTTCCGCTATGGCAGGAACTGCGCGAGCGCATTCGCCCGCTTGGCGTTGAGATCGTGACTGTCGCGATGGATACGGCGGGCCCGGAGGCCGGCCGACAGTTCGTCGAGAGGGCCGCCCCTCGACATCCGGCACTGATCGATGTGGCTCACATCCTCGGCGAACGACTCGGAGTGACCAATGTGCCCAGTGGTATCTGGATCGACGAAGACGGGATGATCGTGCGGCCTCCCGAAACCGCGTTTCCGGGACGTGCGGTGGTCTTCGAAGAACTACGACAGGCCGACCTCGAACGGGAAACCAACGAAACCGGCAACTCCCTGACGCTGACCCGTGAAGTACTCAAGAGCGACGAGGAGGGGTTGACGCCCGAGGTACTCGAACGCCTCGAGATGACCAGAGGAATCGCTGCCGCCGCGGAACCCGAGCTCTACCTCGAGATGGTGCTCGACTGGGCACACGCAGGACGATCCAGCAAGTACGTCCTATCGGCCGAAGACGTTGTCGAACGCTCCAGTCCCAGAACACTCGATGTTGCCACTGCAGCAGCACATTTCGAGATCGGACAGCATCTGCAGAACGCCGGCGACCACGCCGGTGCGGTCGCACACTGGCGGCGGGCCCACGAACTTCAGCCACTCAACTGGACATACAAGCGCCAGGCTTGGCGGTACGAGTACGGAGAGGACGGAGACCCGTCGCTCTACGACGGCAGCATGGAGAAGGACCTTCGCGAAGTCGGACCCGGGAACTACTTTCACAAACTTCGACCGTGACAGCCCGCCGATCTGGTGACCGTCTACATCGATAGGTTGTGACGTCGCGGATCCGGCGGAGGCTTACTGCGGAGGACGGGCGGCGACGATCTCGCGGGACGCGGCCATACCCGCATCGGCAACGACCTTCCTCGCGGGGCGCGACCCGGTGTTGCTCTTGCTGCGCCGCGATGGATTGACGATAGTGCACTCGTTGACCTCCTAAATGGAGAATGTTATTCTCCATTTTGAATCGTTGCCGATCCGGGAGGTACCTGTGGAGGACCCAGAAGACCACACCGCACTGGCGAGGTGGCTCGACGATGTCGGAGCACCGGGCAATGGCGAGACTCCGGTGATCGAGCGCCTGACCGGCGGCTCACAGAATGAACTGTTCCGGGTGACTCGTGAGGGCATCGACGGTGTACTGCGGATGCCCCCGGCAAGTGCCGATTCCGCTCGACTCGACGGTCTGCGGCGCGAACTGCGATTGCTGTCCGCACTCAAAGGTTCTGACGTCCCACATGCCGAACTCATCGCCGGCGAGCCGACCGGAGACGTGCTCGGGTCGCCGTTCTATCTGATGAAAGCCATCGATGGATGGAGCCCGACTGCGCGGTGGGCCCCACCGTTCGACACCGATCTCGAAGCCCGCAGCGAGCTGGCATTCGAACTCGTCGGTGGAATCGCGCAGCTCTCCAAGGTCGATTGGCGCAATCGCGGGCTGACCGGGTTCGGTCATCCGGAGAACTTCCACGACCGGCAGGTCGACCGGTGGCTCGCCTTCCTCGGCGAGTACCGGTTCCGCGAGCTGCCCGGCCTCGACACCGCAGCAGAGTGGCTACGGAACAATCGACCGACGACATGGTCGCCGGGAATCATGCACGGGGACTACCAATTCGCCAACGTCATGTTCGCACATGGGGCCCCCGCAGAACTGGCAGCGATCATCGACTGGGAGATGACCACCATTGGAGACCCGCTCCTGGACCTGGCCTGGGCACTTCTGGGCTGGGACGGTGAAACACCCAGAACCGACTTCTACGTCGACCTCGAAGGAATGCCGAAACGCTCGGCACTGACCGCCCACTACGAGAAGATCAGCGGACGCTCCACCGCCGACCTGCACTACTACCTGGTGCTGGCCAACTGGAAACTCGGTGTAGTACTCGAGAAGAGCTACGCGGCACTTGTCAAGGGCGATCGTGCGGACGACAAAATCGAGACTTTCGGACCGCTGATTCTCGACCTGATCGCGACCGCGGCCGACCTGACCACCCAGAAGGAGAGTGCGTGAGATGGGATATGCAGACACCCTGTTCGACTTGACAGACCGAGTCGTCGTCATCACCGGCGGCAGCCGGGGACTCGGGCGCCAGATGGCCTTCGGCGCAGCGCAATGCGGCGCAGACGTGGTCATCGCCAGTCGCGACTTCGAGTCCTGTGCTGCGACCGCCGAAGAGATCGAGAACGCCACCGGCCGTACTGCGCTGCCCTACGGTGTGCATGTGGGCCGGTGGGACCAGCTCGACGGGCTCACCGATGCCGTCTACGACCGATTCGGTCGTGCCGACGTCCTTGTCAACAACGCGGGAATGTCACCGCTCTACGCGTCGTTGGCCGACGTAAACGAGAAGATGTTCGATTCGGTCGTCAACCTGAATCTCAAAGGACCGTTCCGTCTCTCGGTTCTCTTCGGAGAGCGGATGCAGAAGGCAGGCAGCGGTTCCATCATCAATGTGAGTTCAACCGGATCCATCCGGCCCACGCCCCCCATCATCCCTTACGCTGCGGCAAAAGCCGGCCTCAATGCGCTCACCGAAGGACTCGCCCTGAGCTTGGGGCCCGCGGTCCGTGTCAACACCTTGATGTCAGGGCCGTTCTACACCGACGTCAGCAAGCACTGGGACCTCGAAGCCACCAAGGAGGCGAGTAAGGCCCATGCACTGCAGCGGGCCGGCGACCCGCCCGAGATCATCGGCGCTGCCCTGTATTTGATGTCAGACGCCGCTAGCTACACCAGCGGATCGACCCTTCGCGTCGACGGCGGCATCCCGTGAACACGACGAAGGAGCTTTGACCATGGCCTGGGACTTTTCCACCGATCCGGACTTTCAGCGCAAGCTCGACTGGATCAAGACCTTCGTCGAACAGGAGGTCGAGCCCCTCGACGTACTCTTCCCCGGATGCGAGTATCTTCCGCTCAACGACGAACGCCGCGCCATCGTCGACCCGCTGAAACAACGGGTCCGCGATCAGGGGCTGTGGGCCGCGCACCTCGGGCCCGAACTCGGCGGTCAGGGTTTCGGCGCCGTCAAGCTGACACTCATCAACGAGATTCTGGGACGGACCGACTGGGGGCCCATCGTCTTCGGTACTCAGGCACCCGATACCGGCAACGCGGAGATCCTCGCCAGATTCGGGACAGCTGCCCAACGCGAACGCTATCTCGCCCCGCTGCTGGCCGGCGAGATATTCTCGTGCTTCTCGATGACCGAACCCCAAGGCGGCGCCGATCCCGGCGTCTTCACCACCAGGGCCGAACGTGACGGCGACGGCTGGGTGATCACCGGTAGCAAGTACTGGTCGTCGAACGCCGCGGTCGCCTCGTTCTTCATCGTCGTGGCGATCACCGACCCCGACGTGCCTGTCCACCGTGGTGCGACCACGTTCCTGGTACCCGCCGACACCGAGGGGCTGAGCATCGAGGACAGCCACCACCTGTTCGGCGCCCACCGGCATGAACCTGGGCATTCGCTCGTCCGCTACGACGCGGTCCGGGTCGGCGGTGATGCATTGCTCGGCACCGAAGGCGCCGGATTCGAAGTCGCCCAATCACGTCTCGCCGGCGGCCGGCTGCACCATGCTATGCGATCCATCGGAGTCGCGCAGAAGGCCATCGACATGATGGCCGAACGGGCACTGAGCCGTACGACCAAAGGCTCTCTGCTCGCGGACAAGCAGCTGGTGCAGGCAGCCATCGCCGACTCGTACACCGAACTCATGCCCTTCCGGCTCGCCGTCTTACATGCGGCCTGGCTGATCGATGAAAGGGGCGAGCACGCCGTACGCACCGACATCGCTGCTCTCAAGGTGCTCACCCCCAAAGTGCTCCAGTCGATCACCTTGCGGGCAATCCAGATTCACGGGGGTCTCGGAGCCACCGAGCAGCTTCCTTTGGTGGACATGCTGATGACCGGTATCGCACTGGGACTGGCTGACGGACCCACCGATGTCCACAAGCTGAACCTGGCCCGCGGTCTGCTCAAGAGCTACACCGCCGACGACCCACAATGGCCGTCCGAGTTCCTCGGCCGTAAGATCGAGGCGGCCAGAATCAAGTACGGTGACCTGGTCGGCGACGTACCGACGGTCCCAGCCGGACCTCCAACCGGACCGTGACCCCGCGTCCTTCTCGGCGCTTGTAGTCGTCACTAGGAGCAACATGAGTTCACGCGCGAGTGCGGCGGTCGACCGCGCTCTGGACAAGCGACAGCGTCAGGCGGCCGCCGACGTCGAACGGATCCTGGTCGCGGCGGCCACCGTAATGGAACGCACGTCCCCTGCCGCGCCCCGGGTCGCCGACATCGTCGCGGAAGCCGGTACGTCGAACAAGACCTTTTATCGGTACTTCACCGGTAAAGACGACGTCATCCTGGCGGTCATGGAACGTGGTGTGGGCATCGTGATGTCGTACCTTGAGCACCAGATGTCTAAGGAGCCCTCGCCTGTCGCGCAAATCGATCGATGGATACGAGGTGTGCTCGCGCAAGTAGGCGATCCAAAGCTGGCCAGTATCAGTCGTGCGGTCACCAGGCAGCTCACCTCCACGCCGTACTCGGGCCAGGAAGACCTACAACTCACCCAACCGCTCCGCGACCTGCTCTACGGCCCCGTGTGTGAGTCCGGCGTCGACGACCCCGCGCGCGGCACCGACAGCGTGTACACCGCGACCCTGGGGTTGATGCGCAGGCAGTTGTCCCTAGACGAGCCCGCCGACGCGGCCGACGTCGAGTACTTCGTTTCATTTTGCCTGAAAGGGCTTTCAGCAGGATAGGTCATCTCAATGCTCGCAGCGATTTGCCGGAGATACGGTCCGCCGGAGACGGTGGAGGTCGGCGACTATCCCGACCCCGTCGCCGCGCCGGGAGACGTGCTGGTGGCAGTCCGGTCGGCGGCAGTCAACTATCCTGATGTGCTCTCGCTGGCCGACGCCTATCAGCGGTCCACACCGCTGCCTTACGTGCCGGGAAGCGAGTTCGCCGGCGTGGTGGTCTCCGGCGGCGACGGCGTCGGCCTCGGCCCGGGCGAGCGGGTGTACGGGACCGTTCCCAACGGCGCGTTCGCCGAGTACGTCGCCTTGCCCGTCGACCGCGTCCAGCGCATCCCCGACGGCGTGGGCTTCGATGCCGCGGCGGGTTTCGGTGTCGCCTACACGACGGGGTACCACGCATTGTCGACTGCGTATCGAGTGCAACCGGGCGACTGGGTCGTCGTGCTCGGTGCGGCCGGCGGCGTCGGTCTCGCAACCCTCGATCTCGCACGCCATCTCGGTGCCCGGGTCATCGCCGCCGCGGCGGGCGAGGACAAGCTCGCGCTGTGCCGTGAGCGGGGTGCTGCCGCGACCATCGACTACCGAACCGAAGACCTGCGACAGCGGATCAAGGACTTCACCGGCGACGGCGCGCACGCTGTGATCGACCCGGTCGGCGGTCCGTCATCAGAACCTGCCCTGCGTGCCCTGCGCCGCGGCGGAACCTTCGTCACCGTCGGCTACGCCTCAGGCGAGATCCCCGCGATCCCACTCAACCTCGTACTGCTGAAGGGGATCACAATCACGAGCATCGACATCGGCACGATGTCCGTCCACCAGCCCGCCGCCGACGCAGAGGGACGTGCAGCGCTCCACGAGATGTTCGCCGGCGGTGCGCTCGAACCCTACGTGCAGCAGGTCTACTCCCTGAGCGAGTGCGCGGCCGCCCTTCGCCATGTCGCCGACCGCAAGGCTCTCGGGAAGGTGATCGTCCGCCCCTGATTCTCAGGTCAGAGACGGCCTTCGGCGCGCAGGTCCTCCGGTACCCAGGATGGTGAGCGCCGTTCTTTGAACGCTCGGTACCCCTCGACTGCCTCGTCGCCGACCAGACTCTGCCCCATCGCCATCCGGTCGAACAATCCTAGATAGGCGTCGAGACTCTTCTTGATGTCGAGCCTCGCGACCGGCGCCGTCTGACAGACGCCCGCCAGCACCTCGGTCGCGGACTCCATCAGTTCGTCGTGCGGCACCACACGTGTCACCAGGCCCCAGTCCAGCGCTTCAGCGGCCGTCAGCACCCGTCCGGTGAACATCAGGTCGCGAGTGCGGACCGGCCCGATCGTGCGGGCCAGGATCTGCGCATAGTAGGTATCGCTGATGCCGCGGAAGAGTTCAGGCACGCGGAAGGTGGCGTTCTCGCTGACGACGGAGACGTCGCTGCAGAGTGTGATCATGAAACCACCGCCCTGGCAGATGCCGTTCACAGCCGCGACCACCGGTAGCGGCGTGACGCGCAGCGAGTCGAACGGGGTGACGTCCATCCCCAGATGGCGTAGGTCCATCCAGTTGTCGACGCCGGTCTGGCCGAGGTCGCCACCGGGGATGAAGACGTCGCCGGTACCGGTCAGGATCAATCCGTGGATATCCGGATCGGCCTCGCAGTGAGCGATCGCGTACCGCAGACCGAAGTACATCGCCGGGCTCAGTGCATTCCGGGCATCCGGACGATCGACCGTTACGACGGCGAAAGGACCGCGACGCTCCAGCTTCAGGTACGGCGTGCCCAGCCAGTCCCCTTCGGGCGGCCGCGGCGACGGTGACGACATATGACTACTACCCTCCTAGCCGCAGGCCCGACGCCCGCGTAGCGAACACATCGACGCCCATGATAGTGCCGAGTTTGTTCGCGTCCCAGCGTTTTCCGCCGTTGGACACCGTGCTGATCGGCGTCCAGCCTTTGAGCCACTGGATGTTCTCGCCGAGCGCCTTGATCACCTGTCCGCTTACGTGGCCGGCCTCGGGGCTCGCAAGCCAGGCGACAACCGGTGAACCGAGCGATGGATCCTTGGCGTCGAACTCATCCTCGCCGCGCTCGTCGGGTTCGATCGGCGCTGCGGCGCCCGCCATGGTTGCCGACATCCGGGTACGTCCACCCGGGCTGATGGCATTGACCGTTGCACCGGTCGAGGCCAGCTCGAGACTCAACGTCTGCGTGAGGCCCACGATCGCTGCTTTGGCAGCACTGTAGTTGGTCTGGCCGAAGTGCCCTTGCAGGCCGGCACCGGAGGTGGTGTTGATGATGCGGCCGTACACCTTCTCGCCGGTGCTCTTGGATTCCTCACGCCACTTGCGCGCGACGGCACGGCTGGTCAGCCAGCTTCCGCGCACGTGCACTCGCAGTACGAGATCGAAATCGTCGACACTCATGTTCCAGATGGCTTTGTCGCGGACGATGCCGGCGTTGTTCACGACGATGTCGAGACGCCCCAGCTCCGAGTATGCGCGCTCGACCAGCCGGTCCACCGACTCCTCGTCACCGACATCGCTGAAGTCCGAGATCGCCTTACCACCGCGGTCCTCGATGATCTTGACGACATCGTCGGCCACCTTGCCGGTGCCCTCGCCGTCGAGGGACGTGCCCAGGTCGTTGACGATGACCGTCGCGCCGTGCTTGGCCAACTCCAGCGCATGGCCACGACCGATGCCATGTCCGGCGCCAGTGACCAGTGCAACCTTGCCGTCGAGCAACTTGCTCATAGGGTGATACTCCTTCGAAGAGATTTGGTGTGAGTGCGCTTGAATGCACGCGGCCTAGGCAGGCCGGAAGATGGTAGCCGTCAACTCGTCGGTGATCGACCGGAATCCGACTGTCACCGGCATTCCGACCTCGAGATCGGCGGTTTCGCATCCCTCGATATTGGTCATCAACCGCGGGCCCTCATCGAGTTCGACGATGGCGGCGACATAGGGCAGTCGCTCTTTGAACGGATGCAGATCATTCATGTACACGGTCGAGTACGTGTAGAGGGTCCCGTGGCCGGTGGATTCGAAGCTGGTCACGTTCTCGCTCCAGCACGATGGACAGAACGGTCGCGGGTAGTGGTGAACCTTGCCGCAATCCTCACACTTCGCGATGAGCAGCCTGCCCTCGGCAGCCGCATCCCAGTACGGTTTAGTCGCTGCTTCAACCGTCGGAATGTCGGCACGAGGCTTGGCCGGCTTGACCTCGTCCGGCTTAACTTTGTCAGTCATCGTCACCATCCCACGAACTCTGTCGGTCGCTTCTCCACAAAGGCCTGCACGCCCTCGCGGGAATCCAACGAATACGATTGGATCTCCTGGGCCATTGCCTCGGTAGTGAACGCTCCCGCTCGATCGACATCGGGCGACTCGTTGAACAGCCGCTTGGTCAGGCCGATCGCACTGGTCGGCGCCGCAGCCAGTCGCTGCACGTAGTCGTTGACGGCCTCGTCGAGATCCTCGGGTGCCACCACCTTGTTCACCAGGCCGAGGCCGAGTGCCTCCTGCGCTGAGAGCTTCTCGCCGAAAAAGACCATCTCCTTGGCCTTCTGCATCCCGATTCGCCGTGGCAGGAGGTAGGCGCCGCCGCCGTCCACGACCAGGCCCCGCTTGACGAAGGACTCGGCGAAGTATGCGTTGTCCGTCGCGACGACGAGGTCCGAAGCGTAGGCGAGGTGCGCACCGATGCCGGCCGCACCTCCCTGGACTACCGCCACCACCGGCTTACTGCAGTCCAGCACCGACGCGACGAGCCGCTGCGCACCGCCCATGATGGTCTTCATCGGGCCGGTGGTCCGCTTCGCGTTCTTGGCGCGTCCGTCGGCGAGCTTCATCACATCCGCGCCGGCGCAGAAGAGCTTGCCGTGGGCCCGGAGGACGACGACGCGCACCTCGTGGTCGGTACTCGCCTCCTGGAACAACTCGATCAGGGCGTTGCGGTCATCGGGCCGGATGGCATTCGCCGCCTTCGGACGATTCAAGTGGATCGTCAGGACACCGTCGACCTTTTCGCTCTGCGGCGTTTCCTCATCGACTGACACGTCCGGGGCCGCCGTCACTTCGCCACCGGGGTGTACTCGACGCGAAGGTGCTTGATCCCGTTCAGGAAGTTCGACCGCAGACGCACCGGCTCCCCCACCGTCTTGATGTCGGGGTACCGCTCGAAGAGCATCCGGAAGGCGACGTCGAGCTCCAGCCGGGCGAGATGTGCACCCAGGCAGAAGTGGGTGCCCGCACCGCCGAATGCCACATGCGGGTTCGGATCCCGGGTGATGTCGAACTTCTCCGGATCGTCGAAGATCGTCTCGTCGCGATTCGCCGACGTGTACCACATCACGACCTTGTCGCCCTCGAACAACTCGAGGTCGCCGAGCATGACGCCGTCTCGGGTGACCGTACGCCGGAAGTGGATGACGGGTGTCGCCCAGCGAAGCATCTCCTCGATGGCCGTGGTCGCATACTCCTCATAATCCGACAGCCACAGGTCGCGCTGATCCGGGTGCTGCGTCAGAACGTGCAAGCCGTGCGAAATGACGTTGCGCGTGGTTTCATTGCCTGCGCCGACCAACAGGATGAAGAACTTGGCCATCTCTGCCGGCGTCAGGTTCTCGTCGTCTGCGGCAACGAGTTGACTGATCAGATCGTCCTGCGGATCGGCGATCCGATCCTTGGCAAGATCATTGAGTAGCGCGATGAGCGCCTCACTTGCGGCGGTGACCGCCTTGTTGATGCCGGCGGCCGACTGGTCGGCGATGTACTCCGAGTCCGAAGCACCGAGAATCGTATTGGTGGCCTCGAGGATGAACTGTTCGTGCTCACGAGGGATGCCGAGCAGGTTATCGATGATGCGCAGTGGCAGCAGCGCCGCGAACTCCTCGACGAAGTCAGCCTCGCCGGTCTCCGACATCTGGTCGAGGATCTCGCTGACGGTGTCCTCGATCTCGTCACGCAGCCCCGAAAGGTTGCGGGCGGTGAACCCCCGCGACACGATCTTGCGAAGCCGGGCATGCTCCGGATTGTCCATGTCGATGATGGACCCGCGATACTCCCGGAGTTCAGCCGGCTGGTCGAAGATCTGTGTCCCACCGAGGCCCGAAGAGAAGTCCTCAGGCCGCCTGCTCACCTCGAGGATGTCCTCATAGGTGGTCACCGCCCAGAATCCCTTGGCGCGCCCACCTTCCTCAGCCGGCCCCATGGGGACGAACATCCGCGGGCGATCGCGGCGCAGGGCAGCGAACTCCGCGTCTCGTTCGGCTGGCGACCGCTGCCACCAGGAAAGGTCATGCAAGGGAGTCGACGCGATCTCGTCTGTTTTAGTCATGGGCACCGCCTTTGATAGATATGCTGGGTTCATTCTGGCATTACCGTCACGTTTTGGCAACCACGATGAACTGCATGTTCAGCTGGTTCCAGCCAAGAAATGTAACCGCTAACTGGCTACCACGTCACTTGAGCCGCCCGGAGGAAGTATGCCGAAATTCGCCGCCCCCGCCCTCGTCATCAGCGAGTGCCAACAGGGGCTGCTCCACCCGCCTGCGGGAGCGTTCTCCGCACTCTCCACCCAGGCCGCCGACCGCGACATCGTCGGACGTACAGCGCAACTCGCCCGCACCTTTCGAGCGCGCTCGTTGCCCGTCGTCCATTGCGTCATCGCCCACCGGCCCGACCAGATGGGCATGCTACCGAACTCATACCTCGGAAAGCTGGCCATCCGTGACCACCTGATGATCGAGGGAAGTCCCGATGTCGCCATCCCGGCCGAGCTTGGTCCGGAACCGACGGATCTGGTCAGCACACGAGCGACCGGGCTGACAGCGTTCTACGGCACCAATCTCGATGCCATGCTGCGGCTGCAGCGCGTGCAGACACTCGTGCTTGCCGGAATCTCCACCGATGTCGCACTGCCCGGACTGGCACTCGAGGCCGTGAACCGCGGATACGACGTAGTCCTCGCCGAGGACTGCACCGCCGGGAGCAGCGCCGGGGGACATGACTTCATGGTCAAGAACATGCTGGGGATGCTGACACGAGTAATGCCGGCAGCCGAGGTAATCCCTCGGCTGCCGGCATGAGGACGCACCCGAACCTCAGTCGGCGGTCGGCGCCGCTTCCGCGTCGGACACCGCGTCACCGTTGATGGAGAATCCGCCATCGACCGTGACCATCGAGCCGGTCGCGAAGGCCGCCTCATCAGAGGCCAGATACGTCGCCGCGTAGGCGATATCCATTGGGTTCCCGATCCGGGTGAGCCGACCGCCGCCGGTGTGATGCCCGGAATCACCGCGCCCCGAGACCACCCGGCCCACGAGGATGCAATTCGCCCGGATCCCGTCCGGACTGCCTTCGACGGCCAATGACCGCGTCATACTCGTCACTGCGGCCTTCGCCGCTCCGTAGGCTCCGAAGCCCTTGAAGCCGGCGATCGCCTGGCCCGACGAGATGTTGAGGATCGACGCCCCATCGGCCTGCACGAGGTGGGGCCACGCGTACTTCGACGCCCAGAACACATTGCCGGTCAGGGTCCCTGTCATGATCGAGTCCCACTCCGCAGTGGAGTACTCGTGCAACGGCTTCACCGTCGAGGCGACCACATCGGTCGGGGCGGCGTTGTTGACGAGTGTCGAGAGTGCGCCGAAACGCGAGACCACCGCCTCGATCGTGCTCTGCACGCTGTCCTCGGAGGTGACGTCGAGCGGAAAGAACTCTGCCTCACCACCGGCGTCGCGAATGAACTTCACCACCTTGTTCCCACGCTCGACAGTTCGCCCGGTGACAGCGACCTTTGCGCCTTCTGCCGCGAAGTGCTGAGCGATGGAGCGTCCTATGCCCCTGGTAGAGCCCGAGATCAGAGCGACCTTGCCGGACAGCCGCGAACCCTGCGCGCTCATAGCGAAGCTCGCAGATTCTCCATGGCTACCAACCTGCGTTTCGTCAGATCGAGCGAAGCCTGGTTGCCCGCAGCGGATTCGAGCTCCTTCAGCTTCTTCCGCTCGAACTCGATCTCCTCGTCGAGACGGTCCCTGGACTCCTCTTTCGTGAGCAGATCCTGATCGACCCAGTCCGCTGCGTCGATGTCTTTGCCGTGTGCCATGTCCGGGATCCTTACGGCGCTGTCGCCTCGACGCGCGGGAAGTTGTACAGCTTTCGCGCATTGAGTTCGACGATCTTGTGGGCTTCGTCATCAGGCACCTCGGCGAGGAGCTTCTCGGTGTACCGCCGACTGTTGGGCCAGTTGGAATCCGAGTGCGGGTAATCGCATTCCCAGGTGATGTTGTCGATGCCGACCTTGTGGCGACGGGCAACACCCTCGAAATCGTCGATGAAGCAGCCGTAGATGTTGGAACGGAACAGATCCGAGGGACGCACCTCTTTGTTCACGTTCTGGTACCAGCGATGCTTCTCCCAGGTCAGGTCGATCCGCTCCAGCAGGTACGGCATCCAGCCGATTCCGCCCTCGGACAGTGCGACCTTCAGGTCGGGGAACTTGTAGAAGACCGGCGAGAACAACAGGTCAGCAGTCGCGTACATCGAGTTGGTGCCGAACAGCGCGATCATGACCGCCATCGGCGCCTCGGGCGAGGTCATCGGAGCCTTGCCGGAAGACCCGAAATGCATGCACAGCGGCAGCTTGGTCTCCTCGGCCGCACGGAACACCGGATCCCAGTGGTCCGTGTAGAACGACGGAAGGCCCAGCGTCACCGTGTTCTCCGGGAACGCGATGGCCTTCGCCCCCTTGGCGGCGCAGCGGTAGATCTCGGCCGCGGCGGCCTCCGGATCCCACAGCGGGAGGATGATCAACGGGATGATTCGATCGGGGGCCGAAGCAGCCCACTCGTCGATGTGGAAGTCGTTCCACGCCTTCACAGACAGCAGAGCAAGTTCCTTGTCCTTGCCCTCCAGGAACACCGTGCCCGCGAAACGCGGGAACGATGGGAAGCACAGAGCAGCCTGGACGCCGTCGATGTCCATGTCGGCGACACGGGCCTTGGCGTCGTAGCAGCCCGGCAGCATGTCCGAGTAGCGAGTCGGGTCCATGCCGTACTCCTGCGGCTTCTTACCGGCGACCGCGTTCAGTCCGATGTTCGGATAGATGCGGCCCTCATACGTCCACACCTCGGCCAACTTCTTCTCCGCGGCACGGCCACCTTCGCCGCGTGCGGCATCGAGCAGCGCCGCGGAGAGGCCCTCATCGCCCTGCTGCTCACTCATGTCCATCTCGACGATCCGCGGCCCCTCATCGAGGAATCTCCGGGGAAGTCGGTTGGTCCAGACGTCGGGCGGCTCAATCAAGTGATCATCGACTGAAATCAACTGCATGTAATCCTGGAGCGGCATGGTGCCTCCTGCTACGTGTGACTGTCAAAGAAGCGGGGCATCTTCGATCCGGCCCGTTTCCCTGTATCTGACAGTCCGTCACGCTAGTGATCACCCTCACAGCTGTCAACTCACCTGTGTAATCGGCTGTAGATCGCATCTACCCACGAATCTTCGGCCCGCTCTAGTACCGTGTCTGTCTGACATAAATGTCACTAAAGGAAGGTGGTCGATCAATGGATCTGGGGATACGGGACAAGCGCTACGTGCTGGTAGGCGGCACTGCAGGAATGGGGTCCGCTACGGCCCAGGCACTCGCGGGCGACGGAGCTTCGGTGGTTCTCGTCGGCCGCGACGCGGACCGGGCCCAGGCCGCTGCCCGCGCCGCCGAGGAAGCCGGCGCCGCAAAAGCGATCGGGATCAGTCACGATGTGAGCGCCCCCGGCGGCGCTCAGTCCGCCATCGATGAGGCCGCCGAGCTGCTCGGCGGGATCGACGGGTTGGCCGTCACGATGGGTACTGAAGGTATGGTCCCGGTCGAATCCTCGGACGACGTCTGGGTGTCGGCGTTCCGCGACGTGCTTCTCGCCACGACACGATCGGTCGAGGCCGCTCTGCCGCACCTGATCGAGACACGCGGAACCATCGTCACGACTGCCGCCTACTCGATCCGATCTCCGGAGATCGCCAGGCTTCCCTACGCCTCTCTCAAAGGCGGCGTCGCAGTCTTCACCAAGGGAATCGCCAAGACCTACGGCAAGGACGGTATCCGGGCGAACTGCGTCTGCCCGGGAGCCGTGGAGACCGCGCCCCTCGCGGCGCTGCGCCTTCAGCTCGCCGAGCAGCGCGGCTATCCGGTGGAGACGGCCCTCGAGCGGGTCATGGTCGAGGAATGGGGCTTCGACGCCGCCCTGGGCCGGCCCGGCAAGCCCGAGGAGGTAGGCGAACTGATCGCATTCCTGCTCTCGCCGCGCGCCGGATACCTGACAGGATCGCTCATCAACATCGATGGCGGTACGAACTTCTAACCGACGCGAGGAGAGTCCGTCCTCGTCAGAGCTGCACTCGCCCAAACGGATTCGTGGTGTCCGTCCGCCGTTGCGGACGGACACCACGAGCGAATGGTTCGTGACCTTCGGTCAGTCGCCGATACGCAGGAGCATGGACCCGGCCTCGGGCCCGCCGCCGATCCCGACGGCGGCCACTGACACATCCTTCTTGATCTGACGGTCACCGGCTTGCCGCCACAGTTGCGTACAGGCTTCGTGGAGGAACCCGTAGCCGTGCAGCCGACCGGCCGACAGCTGTCCACCGTGCGGGTTGATCGGCAGCGTGCCGTCGAGCGCGTAGTAGCCCTCGTCGTCGAGGAAGTCGCCGACCTTCCCGTGGTCGGCGAATCCGAGCGCTTCGATCCACTGGGAGCACAGGTAGCTGAATCCGTCATAGAGCGTGGCGAAGTCGACGTCGGCCGGCGTCAGGTCGGTGCCGTCCCACATCGAAGCGGCCGCATCGTGCGCCGCCATGGTGGTGAAGTCGGTCCGCTGATCCCACGTGTGCCGCTCGTACAGTGCCGAACCCGCCGCCTCGATGGTGATCGGTACCTGTTTCAAACCACCGGTTTCTTCTCGCCGTGACAAGATTATCGCGGTCGCGCCGTCACACGGTACGTCGCAGTCGTAGAGACCCATCGGAGTCGAGATCATTCGCGCATTCAGATAGTCGTCCATCGACATCGGCTGGCTGTAGATCGCATTGGGATTCAACGCCGCGTTGTTGCGGGCATTGATGACCAGCTTCCCGAGATGCTCACGCGTCAAACCGAATTCATACATATAGCGTTGGGCGTACATGCCGATCCAGTTGGCGGGCGATGCAGCTCCGAACGGCATCCGGAACTCGGCGTGACCCGAGGCCCGCACGGCCGCTCCGGCCAGCGCCTGCGCACGACCCGAAGCCTGCGCGGTGGCCTCCCATACCGAACGGAAGCACAAGACATGGGTGGCCCGGCCGGACGAGATCGCTGCGGCCGCATCGAGCAGTGTGCCGATCTGCCCGGAGGTCTCCACTCCGCTGACATGCCACTTGGTTTTGAGCCCGAATGCGTCGCGTACGTCATGCGTGGTCGCGCCGACGAACCCACCCTCAGCCTGGACCGGGCCGGGGTAACTCGCCACTCCGTCGATATCGTCGTAGGTCAAGCCGGCGTGCGCCACGGCCCGCTCGGCGGCTTCGAGTGCCAGATCGATCCCGGAACGGCCGATACGCCGCCCGATCTGGGACTGGCCGATGCCACTGATGACTGCTTTATCGTCTACGAAGCTCATGCCGCCACCGGCCTGAAGAAGGGCAGGGACACGTCATCGTGCGCTTCGAAGACGACCTCGACAGGCATCCCGATCTCGACCGCGTCGGGGTCGATCTCGACAATGCATGTCGTCAGACGCACGTCCGGCTGGTCGTCGAGTTCGACGACCGCGATCACATACGGCGGCGGGAAAGCGGGGAGCCATGGGTGGTGGTTGATGGTGAACGAGGCGATCCGCGCTCGCCCGGAGGCCGCCTCGGGACCAACGTTCCGGCTTCGGCAGCGCCAGCATGCCCCTACCGGAGGATGAATCCAGCCACGGCAATCCTGGCAGCGGTAGATGCGGAGTTCACCCTCGAATCCACCGGTCCAGAAGGCCGTGGATTCCAGAGTCACCTCCGGAAGCATCCGTCCTGTCTCCGTTGACATTGTGCAGCTCCTTCCGAATGCCACCGGTCTCCCCGGTGGCGTAGGTGGTGCCGGTCGTGACGCCGGTCACGAGAAGTCAGGCTACCACTTGTGATCACACCGTCAGATTGCCTTCACGGGATGTAGTCCACGCCGCGTCCCGGCGAGCATAGGCACCCCCCTGGATCAGTATTTTTGCCCACATGTCGACAGCGACCCGCAACGCACTCTGCGCATACTTGTATGTACAACCAGTCAGATAGCCGCTCACCAAGTCACGGCGGCCAGCAGCCGAGGCGCCGGCGAACAGATCAGACCGGGACTTCAGGCCCCTGCGGGAGCGGCTTCGCGAGCCTGCGCATCCGCCGCCTCAGCAGCCGGGTAGCGAAGGATGCCCCGGACATTCCGGCCCGCGCGCATGTCGTCGTAGCCGTCGTTGACAGCCTCGAGCGGGTAACTGCGAGTCACCATGGATTCGAGGTCGACGAGGCCACCACTCCACAGTTCCAGGATCTTCGGGATATCGGCACGGGGATTCGCCGAACCGTACAGGCTGCCGACGATCTGCTTTTCCTGCAGGGTGAGGTCCATGAGGTTGACCGAGACGTCCCGCTCGAGCATCGGGTGGATGTTGGTGACGATGAGCCGGCCTCGCTTGGCCGTCATCGCCAGAGCCTTGGCGATCAAACGCCCTTCACCGACGCCCATGGAGCAGATGAACTTGTCGGCGCCCCGGTGCCAGGTCGCCTCGGCGACCACGCCCTCGGCTTCCTCCCACGACTCCGCGACGTGCGTCGCGCCCATGGACAGCGCGATCTCGCGCTTGTACTCCGAGGGGTCGATGACGGTGATCGTCCGTGCACCGGAAAGCTTTGCGCCCTGCACTGCGGCTGCGCCGATGCCACCGACACCTGCGATGACCACGTTCTCTCCCGGCTGAACGTCGGCCGTGTAGACCGACGAACCCCATCCGGTGATGAAGCCGCAACCGAGCAGGCACGCCCGGTCGAGGGGGTGGTGCGGTTCGATCTTGATGCAGGTGGCCTCGTTGACCACGGTGTGATAGGCGAAGGAACCGACGCCGCAGGCGAGCGCGAGATCCTCGCCCTTCGTATGGTGGCGCGACGTATCGTCCTGGATCTGATTGCCACCA
The DNA here is from genome assembly GCF_001592365.1 of Gordonia hydrophobica NBRC 16057. Taxonomy (GTDB): domain Bacteria; phylum Actinomycetota; class Actinomycetes; order Mycobacteriales; family Mycobacteriaceae; genus Gordonia; species Gordonia hydrophobica. The sequence continues at coordinate 140,777 of NZ_BCWU01000010.1, read as the reverse complement.
TAGATCTTGGCGCCCAGGTCGCACAGATTCTGGTGCCCGTTGGAACACGACGGGCACCGTCCGCATGACGGTATGAATCCGAACACCACATGGTCACCCGGCTCGAGCCAAGACACGTGTGAGCCGACCTGCTTCACCACTCCCGCGCCCTCGTGTCCGCCGATGCAGGGCAACCGGAACGGCATGTCGCCGGTCACGATGTGCTCATCGGAGTGACACATCCCCGAAGCATGCAGCTCGACGAGCACCTCCTGCTCCTTGGGAGCATCGAGCTCGATGGTTTCGATCTGCCAGGGGGTATTACGCTCCCACAGGACCGCTGCCTTGGTCTCCATCTGATTTATCCTTCCGCATTGCGTTTCTGATGAAACGTCAGAGAATGATCGATTGTGCTTCGAGGTAGTCCGCAATGCCCTCTGGACCGCCCTCGCGTCCGATACCTGATTTCTTGAAGCCGCCGAAGGGACTTCCGAAGTCCATCGGCGCCGGCGAATTGATCGACACCGAACCGGTTTCCATGCGGGAGGCGACGCGCGTCGCCCGCGCAGGATCCGCCGACCAGACCGCGCCCGCCAGTCCGTACTCGGAATCATTGGCCAGGGCAACCGCTTCGTCGTCGTCATCGAAGGCGATCACCACCGCAACCGGACCGAACAGTTCGTTGCGTGCAATCGTCATGTCGTTGCGCACGTCCGCGAGCACTGTCGGGCTGACGTACGATCCGCTGTCCAATCCTTCGGGCCGTGTTCCACCGGTGACCACCCGAGCGCCTTCTGCAACCGCATGGGCGACCGCAGCCTCGATCCGGTCCCGGGCGATCTCATTGATGACCGGCCCGACCTCGGTGTCACGTTCGGCCGGGTCTCCGATCTTCATCGCCGAGACGGCCGCAGTAAATGGTTCGAGGATCTCATCGTAGCGACTTCTCGGCACCAGAATTCGAGTCTGAGCAGCGCAAATCTGACCGTTGTTGGCCATCACGCCAGTGACCAGACCGTCGATGAGTTTCGAATCGACCACGATATCGTCGAGGACGACAGCAGCCGACTTACCCCCGAGTTCGAGGGTCACCCGACGGATGTCCGCAGCGCACGCGGCACCGATCTGCTTACCTGCACCGGTCGATCCGGTGAAGCTGATCTTGTCCACGCCCGGGTGCGCCACCAGCGCCTCTCCAGTCGCGACAGCACCGGAGACAATGTTGATCACCCCCGCCGGGATGCCGGCCTCCTCGATGCATTCGGCCAACATCGAGACCGCAAGCGGTGCGTCCGGCGACGGCTTCAGGACGATGGTGCATCCAGCGGCGAGCGCCGGTGCCATCTTCAGCGCAGTGGTGAACAGTGGCGCGTTCCACGGCACGATCGCGCCGACGACGCCGACGGGAACCTGATTGACCAGGACTTCACCACCCATCACCGAGGGCCGCCTCGCCTGGAACTCGAAGTCGGGAACGATGGCGGCGCAGGCACGGAAGACGCCCAGCGTGGTGGCCAACTGACCGAACGTCGCCCACTTGCGCGGCGAACCGACCTCGGCGGAGACCACGTCGGCAAGCAGCTTGGTCCGGGATTCGATCGCGTCGGCCAGCGCAGTAATCGCCGCGGCACGCTCGGCGGGCGTACTGCTCTGCCACGGTCCGCTGTCGAGTGCGGTGCGCGCTGACTTGACGGCGGCATCGACATCGTCGGCACTTGCCTCGCTGACCCGGCCGAGCAGTTCTCCGTCCGCCGGAGAACGGACCTCGATCGTCGGCCCAGACGTCGGGATCCATTCGCCCGACACGTACATGCCTTCGTATTCGTACACGTGCAACCTCTCAGTCTTCGCCGCCGGCGTCGGAGCCGGCATGCGGCCGCCGCTCACCGAATGCGTTCGATTCTGGCAGTAACGTCACTCTAAGGCAAAAACGCCGCCCTGTTCGTCTCAGTCGAAAAGCGGAGCCAGTTGATCGGGAGTGCTGCCGTGCAGAACCAGTTCGTCGGCACCGGCCTCCCGGTACCGCTCGAACGCCGCCCAGCAGTCACTCGGCGAACCCACCGCCGACGCCGACCGGATCCATTCCTCGGGCAAGGACTCCGCCACCTCGGTGAGCTGCTCGCGCGTCCGGACCGAATCCACCGCTCCGCGGACGCCGGCCAGGTGCGGATGCGCACGGAGCGCGGTGAGGCCGTCGAACGACCAGCCGTTGGCCCTCGCCAGCTGTTCTCCTAGGCCGGGGATCTGGTAATACGTCACTGCTCGCCCGCCGACGACCGCCATCTCCTCGGCGGGATCGAGACCCGATGCGACGACCACGGTCGCATAGATCTTCACGGACCCGGACGGGCGGCCCGCCTCTTTCTCCGCCTCGCGTACGAGTTGCACGGACCGACCGACCGCGGACGGCGTCAAGAACGGATGCAGCAGCACTCCATCGAAATGGCGGCCCGCGATTCCGAGGCCTTTCGGACCGATCGCGGCGAACACGACCGGCGGGATCGGCTGGTCCGGGACATCAGTCAGGCGCAGGGACGGGTACTTGCCTGCAGGTCCGTCGTATTTGACCTTCTCGCCACTGCAGAGCCTCCGGAAGATCTCGAGCGAGTCGATGATCGAGGCGTTCGTCGACGGAGGCAGCCCTACGGCCTTCCACATCGCGTCGACCGAGCGCCCGATCCCGATGATGATCCGCCCGTTCGACATGGCCTGGGCCGTCATCGCCATCGAAGCGAGGATGGCCGGGTGTCGGGACTGAAAGTGGGTTATCCCGGCTGCGATCTTGATCGTGTCCGTCGCCTGGCCGATCGCCCCGGACAGCACACCGAAATCCTTAGTGCCCCAGCGCTCACTCAGCCACAGCGTGCTCAATCCCAAGCGCTCTGCTTCGATCGCCTGCCCGATCGCCGGCCGGGGATCGGGAACTCGGCCGGGCAGTGTGTAGGCGCCGAGGGCCGGCGCTTCCGGCGGCACCGTCTTCCGGGCCGGGCCCTGCGCGTTTTCGGCAATGCTGGATTTTCCGTCGCTCATACCCCTATTCTGACAGTGTTGGTCACTTTAGGGAAGGCCGTTCGTCGCCGAGTTGCTCCGCGGGCGTTCGACCCACTGGAAGGGTAGTCGCATGACGTACACACCGAGCCGAGGCGATCTCGGGGACGGCGCACACGAGGTCCTGAACTCCTGGCTCCCCGAGCACATCGCCCCGGGTAGCTCCGACTTCGAGATCTCGGACTTCTCGGCGCCGGACGCCGGATATTCGGGCAAGACGGTGTTTCTCACTGCAACGTGGACCGACGCCACCGGAACCCGGCAGGAGGCGGACCTGGTGCTCCGCATGCAGGCGGCGGATCACCAGCTGTTCACGACACCGGACGCACCCCGGCAAGCCGAGATCATGCAGCGCCTGGGCGGAATGGCCGGCATCGCGGTCCCGGAGATCATGTGGATCGAACACGACCCGTCGGTCCTTGGCGCCCCGTTCTACCTGATGCGTCGAGTCACCGGCCGCACGCCATCCGACGTACCCAGCTGGCACAAGCGCGGCTGGACCACCGAACTCTCGCCGGAGCAGCGAGGGCTGCTGTACGACAATGCGATTCAGTCATTGGTCGCCCTCCACCGAATCGACGATCCGGACGTGCTGGAGTTCTTGCGCGCCGATCCCGCGACCGGAGCGACAGCACTCGACCGCTACCTCGACAACCTCAGAAAGTGGTTCGAGTGGGCCCGTGCCGATCTGGTGGTCGGGCCGGAGACGCTGGCGAGGGCCTTCGACGTCATCCTGACCGAGGCGCCTGCCACCGCGAGGGAAGCAGTGGTGTGGGGCGATGCCCGCGTGGGCAACATGTCGTTCGCCGACGACATGTCAGTCGCCGCTCTCTTCGACTGGGAGACCGCGACTACCGGACCGCCGGAGATCGATCTCGGCTGGTGGCTGATGTTCGAGGAATTCCTGTGCGAAGCGATGGGTTTCAGCCGCCCTCCCGGCGTTCTCGACAGTGATGAGACCGCTCGCCGGTACGTCGAGCTCGGCGGTCGGGTCGACGGCGACATCACCTATTACAAACTCGTGGCGGCATTCGTCTTGTCGCTCATCAACAACCGGCTGGCCGTTCTTCTCGCCAGAGACGGTCTCGATGTCGAGGTGGCCCACAGCTACCCCACCACCGTCGTCGGACTCGTCGACCGGTATCTCACCGAACTGAACCCAGGAGGAAGTAGATGACCGACCCCACCCCGCCTGAACCGTCACCGGTCGGTACCACCGGCCAGCCGTGGGAGATGGTGATCGAGCAAGGAAAGATCCGCGAGTTCGCGGCAGCCATGCAGTCGGACAACCCCGCATATCAGGGGCCCGATGCGATCATTCCACCGACCTTCCTCGTCACCGCCGCACAGTGGGCACCGGCCGGCGTCCGGGTCAACGTCGGTTTCGAGCGCAAGCGACTGCTGCACGGCGAGCAAGAGTACTCGTTCACGGGACCCCCCCCTAAGGTCGGCGACGTCCTGGTGGCACAGGAGCGCATCGTCGATCGGTACGAGAAGCCGGGCAAACGCGGGGGCCAGATGCGGTTCGCCGTGGTGCTCACGGAATACCGGGACCGCGCCGGAAACCTGGTCGCCCAGGCCAAGGCAACCTTCATCGAACGCGCTAAGCGAGGAGCATCCGAATGAGCAGCACCCGATCCACCCTCGCCGTCGGAGACACCGCCGAGCCACGCGATTTCGGACCGCTGACCCGTCAGATGTTCGTCCGGTACTCGGGGGCATCCGGAGACCTGAACCCGATGCACTACGACGACGCAATGGCTCGGAGCGCCGGAAATCCGTCCGTGTTCTCACAGGGCATGCACCAGTCGGCGTTGCTCGCGACCTTCGCCACGGACTGGCTCGGTGCCGGCAACGTGCGGCGTTTCGGTGTCAGGTTCCGTGAGCAGGTGTGGCCCGACGACGTCTTGACCTGTACCGGGACCGTCACCGCACTCGCCGAGGGAGCCGACGGCGAGGTCGTGGCCACCGTAGAGTTGGTCTGCAGTCGGCAGAACGGTGCTGTGGCGATCGCCGGATCGGGTGACTTCGTCGTCACACCGGCGACGATGTGACAAGTATGACCCCGCCGGTTCCGACCTCCGCATCGCTGAAAGCTGCACTGACCAGTTAGGGTTACCCCCAGTGCCAGATACGACGCCGATTACCCGGAGAGCAAGCTACGGCCCGTCTAGCCCAGATGTGGGCAGCCGGGGCGCGAAGACGCGTGCCGCGATCGTCGACGTGTCCCTTGACCTGTTCGGTCGGACGGGATTCTTCAACACCTCTGTCGACGCCATCGCCAAGGAAGCCGACATCTCCAGAGCCACGCTGTATCAGTACTTTCCCGGCAAGGACGAGATCTTCTTCGAGCTTCTGGAGGTGTGCGGACGGGCGCTGTTCCGGGTCACCCGGCGTATCGGCCCCCTCGGCCCCACCCGGATGGGATTCGACAACCTCAACTGGTGGCTCGGCGAGTGGAGTTGGGTCTTCGATCGCTATTCCACGATGTTCGTGCAGTGGACGAGCGTGGCCGTGGTCGACACCGCCGTTCGTCCACAGATCGACAGATTCATGTCCGGCTACATCGATCTGGTTACCGCACGACTAGAGAAGTCAGGAGTGGAAGGCCTCGAGCCGCGGACCGCCGCGATGGCCCTGGTCGCCATCGTGCATCGGGTCAATCTGTTCATCGCCACCGACCGAACCTACGGCCGGGGCACCCAGGCGGTGGTCGACTCACTGTCTGTTTACCTGCAGTTGCTCCTGTTCCCGGAGACACCCTCGTCGGTGCTCAACAGCCTGTCGTTGGAGGTTCCGCCGGAGGATCCGGTCATCGAGATGCCACCGATGCCGTCGACCGCCGGTCTCTCGACAGAGGACCGGACCGCTACGCTGAGCAAGCGGGCGGTTGCTACCGTGCGCGCTCTGGTCGACGCCGGTTCCAAGCAGTTTCAGATCAAGGGCTACCACCGCACGAGCGTCGACGACATCGTCGAAGAGGCCGGCCTCGCTCGCGGAACATTCTACAAATACTTCAGCGAGAAGCAGGATCTGCTGATCGCCATCAGCATCGAATGCGCCGAGGAGACGGTCGCACAGGCCGAGCGCCTCCGCACGATCGATCTCACTGATCCCGACACCACCGAGTTGCGTGCCTGGATCGCCGGCTTCAATTCCTTCATGAGGCGCTACTCGGGATCGATCGGCGCGTGGGCCGAGAGTTCGGCCGACGACGACCTAGTGAGCCGGCTCGGCCGCTACGGGCAGGCGGCCCTCGATTCAGCCATGGTGGCCGGTCTCACCGCCACTCAGCGCGACTACCCGTTCGACCCCGTTGTCGGCGCAATCATCTTCCGATCGTTGGTCGCGAGACTTCCGGAAGCTGCGGAGGAGTTCTCACCTCCCCTGCAGGAAGATGCGAGCACCGACCTCCTGATCCAGTGCATCCGCCGAGGGTTCTTCACCCATCTGGCGTGAGCGATAGTGGACAGACTTGTCAGCGATTCGACTTTAGACTTTGCGTATGGCTGCGGCGAGAAGTTCTGATCCACGGGTCTCCCGGACCCAGTCGGCAGTTCGGGCTTCGGCTCGGTCTCTGTTCGAGGCGGAGGGGGCTGCGGCTCTCACCCATCAGCGAATCGCGCAACACTCTGGCGTCGGGCGCGCCACCGTCTATCGGCACTGGCCTGAGACTATCGACTTGTTGTCGGAAGCACTCCAAACGATCGACGAGCCTCTTCTACGCCCTGGGCGTGGTCCGCTACGTGCGTGGCTGCGTCGAGAATTGACGCGCCTGGCGATGAACCTAGCTGAGCCGACTGCAAAACAGTTCCTAGCAGCGATCATTACCAGCGCGGATACCGATCCGCGGATCGCGAGTCTTCGCGACGACCTGATGCGACGGACCGTTGACACCTTGGCATCGATGCTCGACAGGGTCGGAGGATCCGAAACCGCCGAGTGTGACCCGGAGCTGTTGCTGACCCAGCTGGTCGGTCCGCTGATCGTTCAAGTATCGATCATGCGGAATCCAGTCGACCGCGGGTTCATTGACCGGGTCATCGATTCAACCCTGGAGGGCCGGGTGGCGGCGAAGCGCCCGACTTAGCGGATCTCGACGCTACTCGTCGACGAGAGTCAGGGCACGTTCAGGGCATGCTTTCACCCCGGCCATTGCCTGCTTACGCGCGTCGTCGGCTACCTCGAACATCGGCGGTATACAGTATCCGTCGTCGTCGAGATCGTAGACATCGGGGGCCGCGACGTTGCACAAGGCATGACCGACGCAGCCATTCAATTCGATTCTCGCCATCATTCAACGCTGAACTCGAGTGGCAGTGAGTCGAGGTGCAACGTTCCACTGGGGAACACGACCTGCGGTGTGAAACCGTCAGGTACCCGATAGTCGGTGATGCGCGCGTGGAACTCTTCGATGGTCAGCCGGAGCTCCCGTCGGGCGAGATGCGAACCGAGGCAACGGTGCACACCGCCACCGAAGGACAGGTGACTGACAGGGTCCGCGAGGTCGATGGTGTCCGGGTGGTCGGTGTTCTCGCGATTGGCCGTTGCCAGTACCAGCATGACGCGCGAATCGGCCGGGATGGTGAGACCATCGACTTCGACCTCCTCGGTGGTGACGCGAGGCGTCAACGGCGCCGGCAGTTCCAGTCGCACCGACTCTTCGATGAACGGTCCGATGAGGTCGGGATCTTCGATGATCGCTCGCCGCAGTTCCTCGTTCTCCGCGAGAGTCATCATCGTGAAGCCGATGGTCGCTGTCACTGTGTCCAGGCCGGCGAGCACGAAGAGGAAGCCGAGTCCCAGGACCTCCGCGTCGTCCCAGGCGTCGTCGCCGCTGAGGGACAGGATGTCGCTGAGCATGTCATCGCCCGGGTTCGCGCGTTTACGTTCGATGTGCTCTTGGAGGTACCCGAACAGACCGAGCGCGGCCGTCATTTGCTGCTCGCTCGGTTCTGCCAGTTCCGTGACGGCTCCACCGATCAGAGCGTCGACCCAGTCGAGAAACTGCGGCAGGTCCTCGCCGGGCAACCCGAAGAGGGTCAGGACCGCTTGAGTAGGGAACTTGAGTGCGATATCGCGGACGATGTCGCACTCCCCGCTGGCGGCGAAGGCGTCGATCAGTTCGCGGACCTGTTCGCGCAGGCGGTCTTCGATCCGGTCGATCATCTTGGGCGCAAGCATCGGGTCCAAGATCCGGCGGTACCGCTTGTGCTCCGGCGGGTCGACGGCGAGCGGGATCAATTTGACGACTGCGCTGATTGCGTCGAACGCTTTGGCTGAAGAGAAGATCTCTGGGTTGCGCTGTGCGTACCGCACCGCTTCGTAGCTCGTGAGGTAGTACGTGTCGCCGGCTCGATACGCCGAGCCCGGACTCCGCATGTAATTCCAGCCGGCCGTGCGACTCTCGGCCATCGGCGCCGAGTCGTAGTAACCCTGTTGCAGCTCACTGCTTACCGTCATGACAGCACGCTCCTCAAGCGTCTCCGCGATTCATCCTCGTTCTATGAGACATGATGACTCATAGATATTGACTCCGTCAACGGTTTCCGCGATCTGGACGCGGGTCCCCGTCACTTCACGCCGAGGACCAGTCCGTCACCCCTTCCGGCCGTCCGCAAAGCTGTCTGCATGAGCTCGCTCAGGTCGACCATCTTCAACTTGTCGGTAGCCGCGATGACCGCGGGCAGAGTCGCATCTCCAAGGATCTTGAGGTCGGGACTCGCCTTCGCCAGGAAGGCTTCGAGGTTCTTCAGGAAGTCCCCGATCTGATGGTCCAGCGTTTCCGGCAGACCAGTGACGACGACCACCTTCCCGAAGCCGCCGAGAACCTCGGCGAAGTTCGAGCCGAACGGCCGCGCAGGCGGACCGGCAGCCCGTAGCGCTGCGCTCACCGTGCTGCCGTCCTTGAACAGCACCTGCATCTTGTCCAGCACCGTCTCGAAGTCCGGTCGCGTCGACAGAAATGTGTTCTGCAGCAGCCGGCTCCCCCTGGCCAGGTTCGTAATCGTGGTGCCGTCGGGCGCCAGACCCGTATTCACTTCATCGATCAGACCCGAAACGGCGGCTACGTCGACCTGGTTCATCAGTCTGGTGACCCGCTCGGAGAGCTCATCGACGGTCGTCGGGACGGCCACCTGAGTCGTATCCAGCACCGACCCGTCACTCAGCCAAGGACCCCTGTCCACCTCGGGGAACACACCCAGGTAGGTCTCCCCCAATGCTGACAGGTTGTCCACACGGTATGTGGACTCGCGGGGAATCTTGTAGTCCTTCTTGAAGTTCCACGTCACCTCGACGCCGTCGAGAGAGGGTTTGACGTCGGTCACGTAGCCGACCTCGATTCCGCGCAGCAATACCCGCGAACCATCCTGCAGGCCATTGGTTTTGGGAATGTTCATGACGATCGAGTTGGTGTTCGCCGATTTGGTCACCGAGAGCCCGATCGTGAACATGTACCAGACCGACAAGATCATCACGACGACCATCGCCAGAAACGAGATGAGATAGCGGACCATCAGTTCACTGCTCCCAACATCCGGAGGATATCCACCGAACTCTTCAACACGTCCTGCCCTTGGGGGGTATTCGCTGAGATCACCTTGAATTGCGGCTTGCTCAGGAACGGGAACAGCTTGTCGGTGAGGAACGCCTCGATCCGATTCGAGTTCTGGCCGACCGCGTCTATGCCGTCACGAACGGTGTACACCGAGCCATTCAGCTCCTGGAGCATGGGGACAAGCCAGAAACCGCCCTCGAATACGCTGCCGACACTGGGAATGAGCACACCTAGGCCACCGAAGATGTCTGAGACCTGATTCCAGTAGTGCATGCCCACCGGGCTGAACATCTCCTCGATCTTCCCGACCCGGGGCAGCATGGCCCCGTTCAGCGCGTCGAATGCGCTGAGGGTGTCGTCGATCGTGTCGAGGGAGGCGGAAAGATCCCGCAGATCGAGTCCTGCGATCCGTGCTACCCGCTGGGTCTGCTTGCGGTCGGGGAAGGCGGAGTTCATCTCGCGGATGGTGTCTTCCAATCGCGAAATGCTGCCACCGTTCACGAAGGTGGAAAGCACCGCCAGGGTGTTCTCCAACGGTGGCGGTGACGCGGTCTGCCCCACCGGAATCTCTGCGCCATCGGTCAGTGCGGACGCCGATCCAGCGCCCGCTTCCGGTGCCGTCATCGCAACATACGCGTCACCGAGCACCGTATCTGACCGAATCTCCACCCTTGCGTCAGCCGGCACCGGCGTATCCCGATCGATTCGCACAGTGACCACCACGTCGTGAGCCTGCAGGCTCATCCCAGAGACCGTCCCCACCTTTGCGCCTTCGTAGGTGACGTTGGTCCCAGGCGGCAAGTTGAGGACCGAATCGAAGTGAATGCGCACCGAGACGCCGGATCCGGACTGAATGCTCGGTGTGATGTCTTCAGGGCCGTACGAACAACCCGCCAGCACCATACTTGCCGCAGTGACCAGGGCGAGGAGGCCGCCCACGCTTCGGCGCACCCCGCAGGTGCGACGTCGAATAACCTTCATCTGCCCGCTCCCGCCAAGCTGAACAGTCCGTCCACACCGATCCGTGCCGCCCTCGGGTCGCCCGACGCCGGAACACAGCTCGTATAACTGCCGATCTCCTTGCAAAGGGCCGCTGCCGACGGGGTACGCACCAGTGCAGTGGCTCCGCGTACCGTGACCTGGGCTCCGCCACGGTTCTGCCGCCACGCCACGCTGACCTTGTCCGCCAGCCCGGGCAACACCTGGATGGCCTTCTCGATCTCGCCGACATGCAAGCTTGCGATGTGCAGCCCGTCGGCGACCCTGTCCAGCGCTGGCCAGAGGTCGTCGGAGTAACGGTTCTGCAGATCGGTGAGCAGTTGCAGCACCGGAGTGATGCCAGCAACGATGTTCTTCGCCCCCGGCCACAGCACCGTGCCGGCGGATTCCAGCGAATCGGCGAGTTTCAAAGAGATCGACTCGATCTGAGGCCAATGCTGCACAGCCGACACCGACAGCGGCGCAATCGAATTGATGATCGTTCCCAGATCGGAGACCGCCTGATCCGGGCTCTGCGCCGCGCGCCCGGCCGTCGTCAACACCGAGGCGATGTCCGTCCCGGTGCCATCAATCGCATCCGACAACCCCATCAGCGCACCCTGCAGCGCCTCGGTATCACCGTTGGGTGCGATCTGGTCGATCAGGTCGCCCGCCGATCCGGTGATCTCAGAAATGCTCTTGGGGGTGTACGCCTTGGTGACACACACACCCGGCTTCAACCGCGGGCCCGAGCTGTAGTTGCCGATCAGTTCGAGAGAACGATCGGCCAGCACTGACTTCGATCTCGTCACCGCGGCGACATCTGCCGGAAGGGGTCGTGACGTGAGCGCACTGAACTCCACCCGAACTGCCGTACCAACCGACTCGATGGACTCAACCTTGCCGATCCTGTAGCCCATCTGCGTCACCGGGTTCCCCTTGTAGAGGCCGATGGAGTCAGGCATCACCGCACAGTACGTCGTCGAACTCTCATCGTCGTCGCGGCTGAGGGCGAACGCCGTGCCGGCCGCCGCAACGGCCACCACGAGAACGACGCCGACAACGGTGAAGAACACACGTTTGGTAGCTCGACTCACGGATCAACACGTCCTTCCACCGACGGGAATGCAGACATTCGACATGTCCAGTACGAAACCGGATCGAGCGTCTCCTGTGCTCGCCAGCGGTACGGCCGCTGCGTTGAGTTGCTTGACCACCGGCTCGAGTTGGTCGATGAGTCCGGACATGCCGTCGCTCATCTGCTTCGCAGCACTCTGCATCTGACGGACCGCGGCATATACCTCGTCCTTGTGATTCAGATAGTAGGTAGACAGAACCGCCAGCTGTCTGATCACCAGACCCATCTGACGGTAGGCCTCGGAGAATCCGTCCCGGTAGACGTAAAAGGAACTCAGCACAGTGTTCACCTTGTCGACGGTCTGGAAGAGGAGCTGGCGCGATGCGGCGAAGGTAGCGCTGTACTCGGAGACCATCCCCAGTATGGAGCGCACCTGTGTCCGTTGCTGATCAAGGATCGTGGTGACTGATTGCGCTCCCGAGAGCAACTTGCGAATGGACTGGCTCTGGGCCTGGAAACCAGTGGACACCTGATCGAGCACCTCGTTGATCGGAGCGCCCTGTACGTTTTCGGTGACCCGCGGGAGCGCCTGCAGGGTGTCCGCCACCGTGTAGGGGACGGTCACCCGAGCGACCGGAATCGGCTCGCTTCCGATGTTTCCTTCGCCGGCCGGGATCAGATTTACCGAGTATCCGCCGACTGCCGTCAGCAACCGGACCTCGACTCGGCTCGCGTCACCGAGACGGATCGAATCCTCGATCTTCGCGGTCACCTCGACGGCGTCCTTCTTCAACGCGACTCGCGAGACTTTGCCGACTGAGATACCTGCCACGCGCACGTTCTCACCTTTAGAGATGGAGACGGAGTCCCGGGCGAAGAAACGAATCTCCTTGGTGCCGGGCGGCGAGATGTATACGTACGCCGCTATCGCTCCGAGGATCACCACGAGCAGCAATGCTCCTAGCCCGAGACCGATCTGCGGGAGGTCACTCTCTGGATGACGGGCTCGAGCCCGCAACCCCGACCACCAACTGCTCACTGCGTTCGGCACAGGACCACCTCCGTACCACCGAGAAGCACGGTTCCCCAGGCAGGCAGCTGGTAACTGCCATGTTGGCATCGACTGCCGGAAGCGGGCATCGCGCGCGCGTTGGCCACCTGTCCGGCGATCGTCGGCAGCACGCCAAGCGCGCGACCGAGATTCGCCACTGTGGGGAATGCCTGTTTCAGCACTTGATCGATATCGGTATCGGTTTCTATCCCTAGTCCGTACAGCAGCCTATTCACTTCGCCCATAAACGCCGGGCCGTAGGCATCGCCCTTCTTGAATTCCCCGAGAACGGTCAACACGCTGTCAATCGGCTTCTGGAGATAGCCGATGAACTCGATGAGCTTCGGTGCGGTTCCTCCCACGCCCTCGGCGATGCCCGACATGTTCTTCACGATCGTCGCAATCACCGCCTGGCGGTCAGTGGCGTATTGGGCAACACTCTCGATGCTCTCGAGCATGTCGTCGAGTCCCGAACCGTCACCGAGCATGAGAGTCGTGGCATTGTTGCTGAATTTATTCACTTCGGCGGGACTGAGTGTCTCCAGCACCGGCTGCAACCCGTTGAACAGCTCAGTGACGTCGAACGAGGGAACAGTCTGGTCGGAGGAGATCTCGGTGACGCTGGTACCCGCACCTGTTTCCACCGAGGTGGCATCGATGTATCGGACGCCGGTGAGACTCGCATACTTCACGGCCAGCCGCGTCTCCCGCGTGACACGGTACTTCTTGTCGAGAGTGAAGCTCACCTGCGCGTGGGTCGCCTGTCCTTCCTCCTTCAGGTCGATGGACGTCACCTTTCCGACCTTGATTCCGCGCACGCGGATATCAGCATTGGGACTGAGTCCCGATGCGTCGGTGAACACCGCCCGATAGTCACGCGTCTCGATCGCGACCGGACTTCGTATCCCGTTCACCACGAAGATCGCGATCACTACGGCGACCGCCGCCGCGACGACAAGTTTGATGAACGGCCGCACTGCACTCTGCCGCTTCCGACCACGACTGAATCTACTCATCGGGGACCTCCCTCCCGGGCCGACGGCGCACCGGCGAACGGGACGTCGAGCCCGGGCAGATACTTGAGGTTTGCGCGTATCTTGAGAATCTGACTTCCCCCCGGCCCGTCGGCGAATGCACCACTGAGTTTTGTAAGCAGAGTCTTCAACGTCTCCGTCGTCACCACTCCCTGACCGATCGTCGGCAACACCGAGCCTGCCGCCCGAAGCTCATCGACCACCGGCAACAGGTCGGTCTGATGACTGCCGAGCACCTGGCCGATCAGGTCGAAGAAATTGACGGCGACGGACTCGATGCCGGCATCCAACCGAGACCGTACGGAGTCGTCGAAGTCGGTCCGCAACTTGCTGTTGTATATCGAGAACAATGCGTCGGTACCACCGCCGAGCAACGAAGGTAGAGCGGACACCACCTTGTTGACGTAGATCAGGTTCTCCCGCGGGAGTGCCCGCTGAGTCTGCTCCACGGTGTCCGCCACTATGGCACCCGCATTGAGCAGCGGACTCAATGCATCGGTGTACGTCAGCGCCTTCTCGACTGCCTCGGTCATCCCGTCCGTCAATGTCCCGGAGACGATGATCGAACCCTTTGCGATCATCGTCGACATCGTGTAATCGGTACCGGAGGCAAGCGCGAGATCATCCCCGTCTCGCACGTATCCCGCCTTCGCCGTGTTGCCGGCATCGGCGATGTTCACAGCTGTGACACCGAAATAGCTCGAGGGGCGGTAGTCGAGGGTCATATCTCTGGCAAGACCTTTGACCCTGTCCTTATCGAGCCACAGCGTCACCTTGATGTCGTCACCGCTGATGCCGACCGAGGTCACCTTCCCGATCTTCGCACCGTGAAGGATGACCGGACTCCCGTCTTCGAGGCCTGGGCCCACAGCCGGGGTATGCACGGTCAGCGACACCCGATCACCGTCGGCCGGTACCAGTCGGGGCACCACGAAGACGCCAAGAACGATCGCGGCGATCAGTATTACCACCGTATAGCGCGCGACTTTGCGCATCCGCTGAGCACGCGACTGATCCGATCCCACCATGAATCCCGAATACGTCATCGCTCATCCCTTGAAGACAATGGTCGGACGCAGGCCCCAGAGCACGATCGTCATAGCGAGGTTCAGCACCACCACCGCGACCAGGCTTACTCGGATCGCCCGGCCACTGGCGCGTCCGACCCCCTCCGGCCCGCCGCTGGCGAAGTAGCCGTAGTAGCAGTGGACGATGGTAATGACGACGCAGAATACGATGGCCTTCACCAGCGACAGCGCTATGTCTATCGGGTCCAGGAACTGACTGAAATAGTGGTAATAGGTTCCTGAGGGCGCGTCATTCAAGGTAGTCACGAATAGTGCCGCCGTACCGAAGGCGATAGCCAGCGACAGCAGATATCCGGGGATCACACAGATCAGTCCGCCGACCACCCGCGTGCCGACCACGTACGCGATGGACCGGATGCCCAGCGCCTCCGTCGCGTCGATCTCCTCGGAGATCCGCATCGATCCGATCTCGGCCGTCATCCGGCAACCCACTTGCGCGGCGAATCCGACCCCGAGCATGATCGGCGCCATCTCCCGAATATTGAAGAATGCTCCGATGACTCCGGAGAGCGCACCGAACCCAATCAGATTCAAGGTGTTATAGGCCTCGATCGCGATGGCGACACCTATGGCGACACCGAGCACGAACAGCAGGGAGATCACCCCACCGTCGATGATGATCGACCCACGCCCCCACGCCATGCTGTTCATTGTGCGCAGCGTCTGTTTGCGGTAGCGACGCACCGTCAACGGCAGGTAATAGAGGGTCTGTACGGTGAAGATCACCCACCGGCCTATGCCCTCCTCAGCCGTTCGAATCCTCTGTGCAGCCCGATTGATTGTCCGCCGCGGAAAAGGTGCATACGTACTCGGCTGCCAGGATTCGTACCTACCTGAATCGACCATCCCTCAACCCACCTGAGTCGGAAAGAACATTGCCTGAACTTGGGTGATCAAGACATTCGTGATGAACACCGAGATAAACCCGAGGACGACGGAGGCGTTGACCGCATCCGCTACTCCGCGCGGTCCCCCCTTGGCCTCCAGCCCGCGAAGGCTGGAGATGAGAACAATCTCCATTCCGAAGAGAACGGTCTTGCCGATGGCGAAGTAGAAGTCAGTGGGGCTTGCGAACGCACCGAAAGACTGCCAGAAGCTGCCAGGGATCACGCCGTTGATCATGACGCCGAGCGAGAAACCAGAGACTACCGCGGCACCGATGATGATCACGCACAGAATCGGCGAGATGAGGATGATTGCGAGGAATCGTGGCAGGACCAGTCGACGAATCGGATCAACCCCCATCACCTTCATCGCGTCGATCTCCTCGCGAATGGCCCGAGAACCGAGATCGGCGGCGATCGCCGAGGAGGCGGCACCACCCATCAACAGGCCGGCCGCGATCGGTGCGCCCTGCGAGATGACACCGATACCGCTGGCGGCACCGGCAAGTGACTTCGCGCCCACTTCGTTGACGATGGCCCCGACCTGAATGGCGATCTCTGTGCCGAACGGCAAGGCGATCAACAGCGCGGGCAGCATGGTGACGGTCAGCAGATACCAGGCTTGATTGAGCGTCTCTGCTATCGAAACGCGCCCGGTCGGCAGATCGGTGATCACATAGCGGACCACCTGCCCGGACATCGATGCAGCCCTTCCCAACGTCGCGAGCGAAGCGCGAGGAACGGTTGCCAGGTAGCGCCCGATCTTGCCGAGTACCTGACCCAGCGGTGAAGCGACTCGCTCCCGCGGAACGACCGACGCGCCGGCCACCTGCGCAGTACTCATCGGTCCCCTCCTCTCGCAGTTTCGGCTGTCGATGCTGTGCGGATCCGGCCGGTCCACCCGCCATGGGGCATGGATCCCCTACGACCGGCCGCCGGCTTCCGGCGGTTGAACAACGGTTGTGATCCGGATCTCACGGCGAAATAGTAAACTATATATAGATACCTAGGGCGAGCATCTGCTCGCAGTCCTACTCGTCTCACTTGGGACCGGTGACATCGGCGTCGATACCCGCGACATCAGTGATCTTCCAGTCCTGTTTCTTATCGATGATCACGTTGTACGTCGCCGTCGACTGGACGCCGTCGGGCGCTTGGGCATTCTTGGTCAAGACACCGACGAATGCCGCCACGGTGTAGACACCGTCATCCTCGGACAGCACTTTCGCTGCGATCGGACGGGACGTCGAGACCCACTGCAGCGGCGTGATCACCTGCTCCATCGCAGTGGACGCCTCCGTCAACTTGTCCGCCATCTGCGGCGAGGTGCCGTTTGTCAGCCGCTCGTGCCACGCACTCAACTCCCGGAAGTCCATTTCGGCCGCACCGGCCGCGTAGTCGAGGGCGATCTCCTCCGCACGGTTCCGATCCGCAGCCGCAGCCTCGTTGTCGCTGACTGTGCCGCTTTCCGCCGCAAAGAGATAGGACAGGACACCGATCACCACCGCCATCGCGACGGCGAGCACGACCAACGCGATGATGACGGTGTGCGGGTCTCGCCACCGAGACTCCGCCGGCACACGTGCAACCGACCGCGGACGGCTCTTGGGTTCGCGTTTCGGCATGTCGGTCGACTCGTCAACGCCGGTTGCCCCTTCCTTATCCCCCGCCGAATCCTCGTCCTTCTCTACAACCAGGTCCTCGTCAATCGCCGAATCGTTCCCGGTCTCCGAGTCGATGGTCTTCTCGGTTCTCACCACGATCTGCAACTCCTTCGAGTGTCGAATGTTGGTCCGTCACGGACGCCCATCACCGATGGCCGGCTGCAACATATCCGGTAACCATATAACCCGTTACTGGAATCGTCACCGTTTTGGCACGAGGACGGCGGTTAGCAGCTCGTTGGTTGGTACGTGTCGTCGACCCGGACCCGGTATGCCGGCTCTGGGTACCGCTGGCACTTCCACCCGGCTGTGCGGCTTTCTACCATCGGCGCCGAGTCGCAGTAGCCCGGTTGCAGTTCCCTGCTTATCGTCATGACAGCACGCTCCTGAGCGTCTCGGCGATCGATCCTATGAGGCATGTTGCCTCATACAGTGCGCCTTCGTCAGAGATTTCCGAGATCAGGACTGATTCGTAGTCAGCCGCAGATGGGAGTGTCCCCAGGGTTCCCGTGAAGCGGCGGTGATCGCCGGGGTTCGGTAGAGCTCGTGGTGGGTGATCATGGCGTAGATGCCGGCGCAGCATCGTCGGGGTCAGGCAGATCAGTGCGGCACCTACACTTCTTGCCTTCGGTCACGTGGGAGCAGCGACCTCGGCGTCGACACCGACGCCCATCAACGGTGGCCGGCTGCCGCACATCCGCTAAAGATATAACCGGTTACTGGAATCGTCACCGCTTCGGCACGAGGACGGACGCCACCTCGCCGCACTCCATCCGTGGAGCCGAAGTGCCCGGCAGAAGCCCGGTCAACGACCGTAGGGGCGCACAAACCGGCCGCCTCCGCAGCGCGGAGGCGGCCGGTCAGGCGATCATGAGTGTCAGACGGCATCACCGAGGTAGGCCTGCTCCAGCAGCTCGGGATTCTTCGCCAGCTCGTCTGCGGGGCCGCTGAGCCGGACCCCGCCGTGCACGATCACCAGGGCCTCGTCAGCGACCTCGAGAGCAAGTTGAACGTGTTGTTCCACCAGCACTACAACGGCGTCGGTCTCATCGGCGATGCGCCGGACTATCGGTAGCAACTCCTCGACGATGACCGGAGCGAGCCCCATGCTCATCTCGTCGATCAGCAGCACTCGCGGGTTCTGTACCAGTGCTCGGGCGACCGCGAGCATCTGCTGCTCACCACCCGACAGCGCGCCGGCGTTCACTTTGATGCGTTTGCCCAGTGCCGGGAACATGTCGATCGCACCGTCCAGGCTGAGTCCGCCGGATCGTTTCGCGATCGACAAGTTCTCCCGCACAGTCATCGATGTGAACAGGGCACGGTCGTCGGGAACCAGAATCAGTCCATGCCGGTTGGCTTCCGCTGGACGACCATTCCGCAACGACTTGCCCTCCACGACGACATGGCCACCCTTGCGCGGCAAGAGCCCGGCGAGGGTATTCATCAAGGTGGATTTGCCGGCACCGTTCGGGCCGAGGACCGCAAGGACGGAACCCGCCTGGAGCGCGAAGTTGACGTCGCGCACCACTCGGACCGGTCCATAACCGGCAGATAGGTTCTGGCAGTCCAGAATCGGGACTGCTGCAGACCCGGGGGCGGTCGAATGGTCGGCTGTGTCAGCCAGTGTCGAGTCAGCCATTGGTCTGAGCCTCTCTTCCTAGGTATGCGGTGGCTACGGTGCGGTTGGACCGGATCTCCGCTGGAGTGCCGGATGCGATGAGTTCACCGAAGTTCAGCACGTGGACCCGGTCGCAAACGCTCAGTACCAGATCCATATCGTGATCGACCATGACGATGGTGGTCCCACTGTCCCGAACCTTGAGCAGCCGTTCTCCCAGCCAGCGACTCTCGGTACTATCGAGGCCTCCTGCCGGCTCGTCGAGGAGGAGCAGATTCGGCGAACCGGCCAGCGCACGCGCGATCGATACCAGCTGGCGCTGCCCCTGTGACAGTTCTCCTGCCGGACGCTCCGCGATGTCGGCGATATCGAGTAGGTCGAAGACCTGGGACAGGTGCCCGAGGTCACTGTGCTCGGCCTTTGACTTCGGACGTCGGACCGCCGCAGTGCGCCCGACTTTGACGTTCTCCGTCACACTGAGGTCATCGTAGAGCTCGATGGCTTGGAAAGTACGCCCGAGACCGGCCCGGACACGGCTGTACGGCGCGAGGCCACCCATCGACGTACCGGACAAGGCCACGTCGCCGGTGTAGTCGACAAACCCGGTGATCGCGTCCATCAACGTCGTCTTGCCCGCCCCGTTCGGCCCGATGAGGCCGACCAAAGCGCCCTTGGGGATCTGCAGCGACACATCTTTCAGTGCCACCGCGCCGCCGTACCTGACCGAGACATCGGTCAGGGTGAGCTCAGGCTGCGCCGAACTGTCGAACACCTTCGGTCCCCTCGACACCTTCTCAGCCGGGGCTTCGCGGCTCACGTCCAGATCCGGCGCCGAGTCGCTCTTCGCCTTCAACGCTGCAGCGCGGCGGGCCGACAACACGGTATGGGCCGGTCCGACGATGCCCTCGGGATTGAGGATGACGGTGAAGATCAGCAACACACTGGAGACGACGACGTACCAGCCACTCGCCGACCACATCTCATCGACGAAGATGAAGACCAGCCCGTTGGCGGCCAGCAGGCCGGCAAGGACGCCACCGGAGACCGAGGTGATACCCGCCAGGTACACGGTGGCGAACAGGGCGACACCGGCCATCGCTGCGTAGTAGTCGAAGGTCACCGTCTGTTGCTGGTACGCCAGCAGGGATCCACCGAGACCGGCGATGAACGCACCGATCCCAAAAGCGAAGATCTTCACCCGGACCACACTGACACCGGCTGCCGCAGCGGATCGTTCGTTCGCACGTACGGCCAGCATCTCGGTTCCGAGTCCACTGCGCCGAAGGTAAGCGACGAACACGGCGACCGCGACGAGGACCAGCAGCACCAGGATGCCGAATGTCACTCGCGGGTAGTCCAGACCCTGTCCGATGCTCAGATCCCAACCGAACAGGCTGGGTTTCGGCGCCTTGATACCTTCCCCTCCGACCACATCGATATTGCGGAACCAGACCGCTTCGAGAACGTATGCCATCGTCAGCGTCACCACCGCGACGGTGAGTCCGCGAATCCGCAAGGCGGGCAACCCGATCAGGACACCGATCACAGCCGCACACAACGCGGCCACAATGGGGGCGATCGGGAACGGTAGGTGAAGATTGTTCGCGATCGGACCGAGCAGGAAGGCCGCAACACCGGCGATCGTCAGCTGAGCAAGAGAGACCTGACCGGCGAAGCCGGTCACGACAACCGACGACAGCGCGATGATGGCCATGATGAGGCTGATGATCAGTCCACTGCGCATGCGGTCGTCAAGAAATACCAATGCCAGGACCCCAACGATCGTCATGACGACTGCAGTGGGTGCCACGTGGTGCGGCCTCGGTGCCCTACCCAGGGTCTGCAGGATGGTCTCACCACGGGACGGCAAAGGCTTGGCACGGATCAGCAGCACCACGAGGATCAGGATCAGCGGCACCAGCTCAGGCAGACCCGAGGACGGCAGCCAGTCGTACGTTGCTGCCAGATTCTGTGCTTCCGACTGGAGCATGCCGATGGCCACGCCGGCGAACACCGCGACTATCACCATATCGAAGCGGGCGAGGATCGCGGCAGCGAGCGCTGGGATGATGAAGAGTGTGTACGCGACCGGCACCAGCGGAACGATGGGTGCGATCAGAATGCCCGCAAGACCTGCAACAGCGGAACTGAGCATCCAGTTGTAGGCGGCAATCCGATCGGGCGAGATGCCGCTGACGTAGGCACCACGCTCGCTCTCGGCCGACGCACGCGTCGCGAGCCCGAACTTCGTGAAGCGGAAGACCACCGCCAGTGCGATCGCCAGCAGCACGATCGTCAGCGCGAAATAGAAGCGGTCAGCGGACAGTTGCAGGTCCCCCGACTGCCAGATGTCGGTCGGGAAGATCGGGTCAACCGACACGGGGTCGGTGCCGAGCTTCTCCGCCACCAGTCCCGCGACCAGCAGCGAAACACCCAGGGCGGCGACCGCACGTGCGACCAGAGGCGATGTTCGCAGTGGCCGGAAGATCAACAGGTACAGGATCAGACCGAGGACAGCGGCGATGACGAGAGAGATCAGTATGGCAGGCCACATCCCCATCGGCCCGCCGAGGTCGATCGAGTCGGGTAGACCCGGGATGAGAATGAGGAGCTCACCCTCCCGCAGGTACGCATACGTGTACGCGGTGTAGAGCGCTATGGCTCCCGTCGCGAAGTTGACCACGCCCGAGCTTCGATACGTCAGGACGATGGCCAGGGCAAGCGCGCCGAAGACCGCGCCGTTCCCTAGGCCTAGGAGCAAGAACACCAGGTGCTGCATTGTGAGGGGATTCCTTATCGGAGATTTCAAAAGATGACGCTGATGTTAGATCATGCTGCGACCTAGGTCACCTTGTTTCTCAGTACTGCTACAGATCACACACTGCACCGGCACGGAAGCGGCGCGCCGCCGACGATTACACGGTGTCAGTCATGAGACGGACCTCCTGAGTCCGACTCAGGATCCGCCGTGACGGCACGGGCCGGTCACAGCGTCGCGGACTGTGCGCCAGGGCGTTCTTCTCCCGGCGCTGGCTGGGAGGTGAAGACGCTGCACACAGTGAGGCCTCGCGCGGCGCCTCGGTCATCGCCACCGCGACCGCCGGGAGGTCAGGACCTCGTCACTCGACGATTCCGGCGCCCTGATCACCCGACGCCGCGGCGATCATCCTCGCCCTCAAGCCAGGCACTCGAGGTCGGGCGTGGGTCATTCTTTCGCCGGAGCCGCGTTCCAGTAGTCGCGGTTCGTCGCAACCTTGCCGTCGCGCAGCGTGCCGACCGAGGACCCACGCAGCCCTGCCGGATGCATGACCCACTCGACGGCGAAGTACTCCCCGGCGACCAGACCGCTCACGACCTCATAGGTCGCATCGGGCACCAGCTTGATGGCTCCCTCGACGAAGGCCCGCGCCTCCGCCTTACCTCGCGCAACGTGCCCTGACGGAACGTCTTCCACGACCACGTCGTCGGCAAACCAATCAGTGATCGCATCCACGTCCGCCGCGTCCCACGCTGCGTAGTACTTCGTCATCCAGTCAGTGTTCTCGGTGTTCATCTCTTCCTCTTTCCTTGTTGTTGCCATCTCTGGTCCCGGCGAACAGTCGTCGCAGCGCAGATTCGAGTGCGTCGACGCCGTCGTTCCCCGTGGTCTCACCTCCGGCTGCGGCGAGTGCCGGGTGCGTCATCCCACTCTGCGACCGCCCGCGCGTCGCCAGCCATCCGACGAACATGAGGTAGGTCGCGGTGAAGATCTCCCGGGCTTCCGACTCGTCGAACCCGCCACGGCGCAGGATCCCCAGCGCCGTGGTCGTCAGCCGTGCCGCCGCGGCCGACGGGCCATCGGCGGCGAGAGCCCGCATTCCGGTGCCCGGGTACCGAAGAAAGTCGCGGTCCATCGCCCTGACGAGACCGATGTACTGGTCCTCCCACGAGTCGTCGGGATCGATCACGATCCGGATCCTGTCGGCCACAGCCTCTACCACCCGGTCGGCGAGGGCGGGCTTTCCACGCAGGTGGTAGTGGATGGCCGGGGCGGTGACACCGCATTCGTTCGCGACCGCGCGGACAGTCAGGTCCTCCAGCGACGAACGCTCCACCACCCGCAGTGCCGCCTCGAGGACATCGGCCTGTGAGATCGGCGACGGCTGGGTCCCTCCGCGATTGCGCACCACTTCGACCAACCTTTCGCTCGCGCTCCGTGATTATGTCATAGTAAATGAGTTCCATTGACAGTGTGTAAATAACCTTAGGAGACCTGGATGAAAGCGGACGTCGTAATCATCGGCGGCGGCATCGGAGGGTGCGCTCTGGCCGCGCGATTGGCGACAGCCGGTCTCGCCGTCACCGTTCTCGAACGGGAGCCCACCTATCGGGACATGGTGCGGGGGGAAGCCATGGTGCCGTGGGGCTTCGTCGAAGCCGTCGAACTCGGCGTCGCCGATTCGGTGTTGGAAGCCGAGAGCGCATCGGTCATCACTCGCATGATCCCCTACGACGAGACACTGACTGTAGAGCAGGCACAGCAACGCTCCAGCGATCTGTCGAAGGCCGTGCCGGGCTCCCCCGGGGTGATCGGTGTCGGGCATCCTGAACTCCGCGAAGCGCTGGCGACCGCCGCTGTCAAAGCCGGTGCCACCGTCATTCGCGGAGTTCGCCGATCAGCAGTCGTTCCGGGTGACTCTCCACAGGTGACCTTCGAGCTCGACGATCAGGAGCAGACGATCGAGTGTCGCCTGATCGTCGGAGCCGATGGCAAGTTCTCGACAACGCGCTCCGCACTGGGCATTTCGATGTTCACCAACGAAGCACGCGTCAAACTGACCGGGATGCTCGTCGACGACGGTGGCACCTGGGATCGTCGTGTCACCTCGATCGCGATCGACGGCCGCAACCAGTACATCGTCATCCCTCGCGCCGACAACAAGCTGCGTCTCTACGTCGGACGGCGTGTCGACGATCCGGAACCGCTCAAGGGGCCGGCGTCCATCCCCGATTTTC
This sequence comes from Gordonia hydrophobica NBRC 16057, assembly GCF_001592365.1. Classification (GTDB taxonomy): domain Bacteria; phylum Actinomycetota; class Actinomycetes; order Mycobacteriales; family Mycobacteriaceae; genus Gordonia; species Gordonia hydrophobica. The sequence continues at coordinate 116,798 of NZ_BCWU01000010.1, read as the reverse complement.
TCGAGTCGTACCGGACCCCGATCTTCCCCGATCACCATGAGTTGGCCGCATCCACACCGATCGGGCCCTGCGCGACCTTCCCGATGAACGATGCGTGGACCGAGACTCCAGTCATCCCCGGGGCGGCGCTGATCGGCGATGCCGCCGGCTGGAGCAATCCGGTCACCGCGCAAGGTCTCAGCATCACCCTTCGCGACGCGCGAGTGCTGTCGGAAGCCTTGCTGGACAACGCTGAATGGACTCCGGAAACGCTATCGGGGTACACCACGGAGCGGAACGCGCGGATGGCTCGCCTGCGCTTCGCCAGCGCGCTCACCGATCTGATCGGCGGCTTCGGAATGACCGACCGCGCTACGCGGCGCCCGCGCATCTTGAGGATGCTCGGCCAACGGCCCGAACTCGCCGCGGCACTCACGGCAGTTCACTCCGGGCCATGGCATCTCGAGGCGGACGCCTTCTCCCCCGACAAACTCACCACGCTCTCGTTGGCGTAGCCGATTCGGGCGCCGCCGCAGCCGTCGGTGGCGGCGTCCAGCATGCAGTCGGATGTCTCCCCGGCGAGCCGGCTCGCCGACGGGACCGAGCCGGACTCAGCTGGTCAGCTCACTCGCTCGTCGTCCCGTCGGCGCCGTCGTCTCCCGCGGCATACAGCGTCCCATCCCCCAGCATCCGGTCGATCGCCTCAGCGTCGAAGCCGAATTCCGCTGCGACGGCGGCACTGTGTTCGCCCAGGGCCGGGACCGCATCCATTCGTGCCTCGGCTCGGCCGAACTGAAGCGGCGGCAGCAGCGCTCGAACGGCACCTGCCTCGGTGTCGACCGACCGCCACCTGTCTCGTTCGGCCAAGACGGGATGGTCGAGAAACTCGCTCACGGTGTTGACGCCGGCGAATGCGATACGCGCCGACGTGAGTCGCTCGGTCAGTTCATCGGTCGTCAACGCGGCGAAGTGCTGTGCGACCCGCTCGTTGAGCGGCAGACGGTTCTGGACCCGCAAAGTGTTCGACACGAACCGGGAGTCAACGGCCAGATCTGGATCCTCGAAGACGATCTCACACAACCGCTTCCATTCCGGTTCGTTCTGAACAGCCAGGAGAACCACGTGCCCGTCGGCCGCACTGTACGGGCCGTACGGCGCTATGGTCGCGTGCTGGGCGCCGAAACGTCCCGGCTGTGCACCTGTACCCGCCGTGAAATGTGCTGGCTGGCCCAGCCATTCGGCCAGAGCTTCGAACAGTGAGACCTCGAGAGCGGCTCCTTCGCCCGTCACTGCACGCTGGTAGAGCGCGGCCAGAACACCGGAGAAGCCGTACATCCCAGCGGCGATGTCGGCCACCGAGATACCCACCTTCGCGACGTCGTCCGCAGTACCCGTGAGAGAAACGAGTCCGGTTTCGCACTGCACCAGCAGGTCGTATGCCTTGCGGTCTGCCCACGGACCGGTGCTCCCCCAGCCCGTGATCGACAGAACGATCTTGCGCGGGTCTTGCGCCCGGAGCTCGTCACTGCCCAGTCCGAGTCGTTTGGCAGCGCCAGGCCCGAGGTTCTGCACCACGACGTCGGCACTGCTGGCGAGGCGGCGCAGCAACTCCCTCCCATCCTCGCTCTTGACGTCGATCGAGACCGACTCCTTGGAGCGGTTCAACCAGACGAAGTAGCTCGCCTGACCGTTGACCGTCTCGTCGTACTGCCGCGCGAAGTCGCCTGATCCGGTTCTCTCGACCTTGATGACCCGCGCCCCGAGGTCTGCCAACTGGCGCGTGGCAAAGGGAGCGGCCACCGCGTGTTCCAGCGACAGCACGGTCACACCGGCGAGCGGAAGCTTGGGGAAATCCACGGAATCCCCTAGATGTCCATGTCGCACGTCAGCGAACCGACCTGCTCGTTGAAGGACCGGGCAACGGTGCAGGCGGCTGCCTGTTCGCTTGATGACAGTGAGATCACAGGTCACCTTCCATCGATACTGAAAACTACTCGAACGGTCTCTCGTGCAGCCCACGAGCGCAAGAGCCGGTGGAGGCTGAGTCTTTGCCCACTACGCTACCCCGCGCCGCTGGACACGGGTACGCTCCCCGCGCCTCGACGCGCGGAGAGTGGCGGAGCTCCTGCTTCCCGGCAGCGACGGGCCGGTGCGGTCATCCGCCGCTCAGTGGAGCGATGACCTCACGCCCGAACCTGTCAAGCGTGTCGGGATCGGCGCGGTCGTGGAACCGTACTATCGCGAGCTCCACCCCTCGCTCGGCCTCCGACTCGAACTTCTCCGCCAGCTCGTCCAGTGTGCCGATCAGTGGCTCACCCCAGCCCGATTCGGGCATCCGTCGGGCCGTTCGTTCAGCCACCTTTGAACGAGAGGATTCATCAACGACCACCCCCACCGGATACTGCACCGAGATCCTGGCTGCTCCACGCAGCGGAGCGAGCTCGTCGAATCGTGATCGCGCCGAGGCGACACAGTTCCACCATTGCGCATGTTCCGCGACGAGCGGCATCGTCAGTTGTTTGCCGGCACCACCGATGTGAATCGGAATCGTCCCTCGAACCGGTGTCGGCCGGCCGTAGGCACCGGAGAGTCGAAAGTGCGTACCGGTGTAATCGAACGGCTCTCCAGTGAACATCTTCCGGAGGATCTCGATCGTCTCACCGAGTTGCTCGGCGCGTTCTCTCCGGGTTCCGACCTCGAACCCGAAGATCCCGAACTCCTCTTCCACCGATCCCCATCCCAGCCCGAGGTCCAGACGGCCCCCGGATAGCTGATCTACGGTGGCGGCCATCTTGGCGAGCAGCGACGGATGACGGAAAGGATTACATCCCACCAGATGCCCGAGGCGGATCGACGAGGTCGATGCCGCTATCGCGGACAGCAACGTCCAGCTTTCCAGAGTGTCGAACTGCGGCGCGCCGGGTGCGTACAGATGATCCATGATCCACAGGGAATCGAAACCGGCCTTTTCCGCATTTCGGGCGGCGGCGATCATCTCCGTTGCGGAGCAACCGATCTGTGGCATGAAGAGACCGAACCGTAGGGCCGGGCTGCTGCTATCGGTCATGCGCTACTCGCACCAACCCTTCTTGTGTCGACTGTGCGATCACGTGTCCCGCCGGGTCGTAGAGTCGCCCACTGCACAGCGCCCGATCCGCCGCCCCCCACAGGGCCGTCGTCTCGTGCAGGAGCCACTCTCCGGCTGCGGGGACGGTGTGGAACCACAACGCGTGATCAAGGCTGGCAGCTCGGACCCGAGGATCGCCCATCACCACCCCTTTCGGTCCTAGAGAACTTGCGAGCAGGAACATATCGGAGACGTACGCAAGTGCGCCGCAGCAGATCAGAGCGTCGTCCGGGAGCCGATCCAGAGGCCTTACCAGGAATCGCTGCTCGCCAGGAGCAGAGCCGGTCCGCAACGTGCGCGCGCGCATCGGCTCATCGAAGAAGCGGACCTCGAGTCGCAACATCTGGCCGAGCTTGCGCAGCCAGGCTTCGATCGTCTCCACCATGTCCGCATCCGACGCACGGCCGTCCCAGGAAGCCTGCGCGGCCTCGAAAGGCGGACGCACTTTCTCGAGCGCACCATCGCGCGCCGCGTGAAAAGACATCTCTGCAGTGAGTACGCGATCCTCGCCCTGCGTTGCCACCACACGGCGACGCGCGCTCGACCGGCCGTCGCGCTCGATATGCACCGTGTAGTCGATCGGACGGGCCCAGTCACCGGGACGTTCGAAGTACGCATGCAACGAATGTGGAAGCTGCTCCGCGGAAACGGTACGCCCGGCGCTGACCACTGCCTGCCCGAGCATCTGTCCACCGAAGACGCCCCCAGGCAGCGTCGGTCGTGATCTGGCGCGGAAGACATTGCCTCCCAACGGTTCAGGATCCAGGATGTCGGCCAGATTGTCGACGATCATCGTAGGCCTTCCAGATGGTCACGGATGAAACGATTCACAAGCACATCACCTACTCGTTTGTCAGCGCTCAAACCCGCTATGACACAGAGGAACACGTGCAGATCATCCAAGGTGAAATCGGAGCGCATCGCTCCAGTCTCTTGCGCCCGGGCGATCAACGCCCCACCTCGGCTACGAATATCGCGCCGCCGAGCGGCCAAGCCCGGGGTGCTCTCGGGATCCGCGAGAACGATGTCAGCGAGCCCGCGGCCACCCGCTCCGGCCAATCCCCGTACGTACTCTCCGAGCGCCTCCACACCCGGTTCCATCGTCTCGACGGCATCGAGTTCGGCTTCCACTTCCGTCAGGAAGTCCGCCAGCACAGCCTCGATCAGGGCGTCGCGGTTCGCAAAGTGACGATACAGCGTCCCGATCCCCACACCGGCGTCTGCAGCGACCGCAGCGGCCGAGAACTCGAATCCTTTGTCCCACAAGTGCTCTCGTGCAAGCACCAACAATCTCTCACGATTTCGCAGAGCGTCCGTGCGAGGCTGCCGCCGCGTGCTCACGACGGGGCCAGTCATCGTACCTTCAGCGTGCCACCGTCGATCGCGATCGTTTGTCCGGTCACGAATCCGGCACCCTCGGATGCGTAGAAGGCCATCACCGGGACAAAGTCGTTGGTGATATCTCCGAGCCGACCGCCGATCGGAATCTGCTGGGCCATGATCGCATCGTGCCGAACCAACTGCTCCTCCGACATCTCGGAACGGGTCTTGTCGTACATCGGAGTCCATATCGCAGGCGCGATCGCATTGACGGTGATCCCGTATCGGCCCCACTCCGCGGCGACGGTACGGGTCCAGGCAAGCACCGCTCCCTTGCTTGCCGAGTAGGCGGCCTTCCCCGGCAACCCGTCCAGGCCGGCCGCCGACGCAAAGTTCAGGATGGCTCCACCATCGGCCTGGAGATACCGGAAAGCGGCCTGGTTGGTGAGCATCGTTCCGGTTGCATTGATCGCCATGACCGTGTTCCACAGGTCCAACGGGGTCGACTCCGACGGAGCGAACGGAGCAATCCCGGCTGCATGGACCAAGACGTCCAGTCCGCCGAGAGTGTCGACTGCTGCTGCTATCGCTCGATCCACGGAATACTGATCCGACACGTCGACCTGCTGAAATGATGCGCCCGCATCGTCGGCGATACTGCGACCCGCCTCCTCCGCGAGATCCAGCGACACCACCTCGGCCCCGTAACCGGGGAAGGCCCGCACGAGTCCCTCCCCCATACCGCTCGCACCACCGGTCACGATGATGCGACGACCGCTGAGGTTCTGGACACCCATGAATTTGCCTTCCATCGCCCTCAATCGGAGCCACGGGCTCCGATTATCCCGAGGCTAGTGCCGTGATGCGCTCCCCGCAAGGACCTGTACGACCCCCGGATCGCGCTGCGGTCAACCGATGCGGTCGAGGAAACCAGCCAGACCCTCTGTGAACACGTCATTGTCGTCACCGACCACCATGTGGCCCGCGTTCCGTACGTCGATGACCTCGGTCTGGGGGATCAACTCCTGCATCTCGGCGACTCCGGCATCCGAGACGACGTCCGACATCCGCCCCCGCACCAGCAGGAACGGGCAGTCCACATGGCGGGCGGCCATCCGCGAGCGTTCGTAGACGGCAGCACTGTTCGGGTGTTCCGGACTGTCCGCAGAATGCTCGACCTCGAGACTGCGCGGATCCCAGTGCCAATGCCATCGGCCGTCACGCAGCCTCAAGTTCTTCTTCAGTCCCTCGAGGCTGCCACTTCGGCGCCGATGTGGGTTGTAGTTCGCGATCGCCTCCGACGCCTGTTCCAGGCTCTCGAATCCGTTGGGTGCGCTCATCATGAAGTCGCGAACCCGCGCGCTACCGTTCTCTTCAATTCTCGCTGCCACGTCGACGAGGACCAGTGCCTGCGCAAGTCCCTTGTTCTCGCCGACAGCAATCAACGAGATGACACCCCCCAAGGACGCTCCTACCAGCGACAGCGGTAGCCCGGGTTCGCGGCGGCGAATCTCGGCGGTCAACGCCAGTAGGTCGCCGAGGTGACTCGACAGGCCGTAGTCGGCATCGGACGCCCACTCGCTGTCGCCGTGACCCCGAAGGTCGACGGCATACGTGACCCAACCGAGCCTCGCCAACTGCTGGCCGGTCGTACGCCAGGAATGCCGGGTCTGCCCACCGCCATGCAACAGGACGACTACTCCGCGTGCATCGGGGCCGGCGGCCCAGCGGTCGGCCGCCAGCTCGAGTCCCGCCCCTGGAAGTGTCACCCTGTCAGTCGAAATCTTCTCGGTAGCCACAGTATCCCTTCACTTCTCGAGAATCGTCTCCAGCGCCGCACGCTGTTCGGGGCTCAACGGAGTTGACCGGGTACGGCCATCAGCAAGACGTGCCAACACGATCGTGATGTCGGCGCCTGCCATCTCCTCCTGGTATATCACCACCCGGAAGCTCACACTGCTCACCCCTAGCCGAATCAGACTCGCCTCCGCCCGAACATCGCCGACGAAGAGCTCTCTGGTGAACTGCGCCGACACATCGACCACGCCGAGGTCGCCGGCCGACAGCAGATCGCCACACGTGCTGACGAGCAATGAGTTCCAGGCTTCGACGGAGCACTCCATCGCACGGTAAAACGGTACGTGCGGATTCGCGGGGATGGAACCGTCCCGCCCGGGCCGGTGAGAGATATGTAGATTGTACGATTTCATCCACCCATTATCGAGCCGGCGGCCACTTCGCACAAAGCCGGAATGAACCCCGGCGCAAGGCCTTCGGCCGGGTACACGGCAGTCCGGGATCGGGCGGCCAGCGGCCTCACCTCACCGCCGCGACCACCGCATTCACGCCTTGTCGCGGGGCCCGCGAATCAGCGCCTCCTGCGCGACGCTTGCGACCGTCGCACCGTCACCGGTGAATACCGAGCCGAAGACCAGCCCGCGTGCATTGACCGTGGCGACCGATCTCTGCTCCACCAAGAGCCATTCGTCGAGCGGCACCGGCCGATGGAACCAGATCGAATGGTCGAGTGAGACGTGCTGGAGTTCGCCGGTCGGGTCGAGCCCGATCGATTCCACAGCGGGCAACATCGCCCAGAAGTCCGTCAACACGGTGAACAGGCATGCCCGCAGTGCGGGATCGTCGGGGACAGCCCCGACCGGCCGAGTCCAGTAACGTCGGACGACGGCTCCGTCGATCGTCTCCAATCGCCCCCGGTGCTCGAACGCCGTCTGGGGACCCCAATCCGCATCCAGCGGGTCAGACCATCCCTCGGCATCAGGACCAGGAACGACGGGCATCAACGCTTCGTGGATCACGCCTGGTTCCTCGACATGGAATGACGCTGTCAGCGTGCAGATCACCTGATCCGACTGAATCACCGTGACTGTGCGAGAGGCGAATGAGCGGCCATCGCGGGACCGGTGCACGACCAGCGTGAGCGGAACATCGGGGGGACCCGTCCGCAGGAATGCCGTGTGCAGCGAGTGCACTTGATACTCGGACGGAACGGTGCGCTGCGCGGCATGCAGCGCTTGCGCGGCGATCAGACCACCGAACAGTCGATACGGAGTCAGCGACGAGTCGTTGACCGCACGGAACCGGTCCACGTCCAGCGGCTCGAGTTCGAGCAGCTCGATCAACCGAGCGAGGTTCTCCGCTCCACTATCCGTCTTCACGGGTTGGCCCGATCCACCATCAGGCTGTTTCACTGCCATTTGTTCGGCTCCAATATTCGTTGCCGCGAAGCTGTTCACCAACCGGGCGACCGGCAGAGAGAACAACGGTCGCTGTTTACGACGCTATACCACCGGTGCTGCGCGATTGCAGGTGGGTAAGTCCCGTGCGGTGGGGGTTTGGGGACAGCGGACGGGCTGCCGGATCCCTGGTCAAGGCGATGGGCGTACACGTGGTGAGCTCGGACGCGCACGCCGGCGAGGGCCGGCCAGTGGCCATATCCTCGCGACGAAAGAACTGGCCGCCAAACCCTTCGGTTTGGCGGCCAGTATCGTCGATCTATTCGATCAGGGCTTCGGTGCCGCGTACAGCGCCGGGTCGATAGCCACCTGCTTGAAGTCGGTCAGTTCGCCGTTCTTCTTCGCCGTGGCGCGAATGCCGTCTGCACTGCAGATGTTGGGCGAGAGCGGGATCTGCTTACCGTCGCACTGGAACATGATTCCGTTGGTCAGCGGGTACTCGGTAGCCGGCGCCGTCTTCATGGCCGCCATGATGGTCTCCTGCGTAGGGTCGGTGACCTTTGCCGCATTGAGTGCCTTGACCATGGCGAGCATCGGCGCATACCCGGCCGACGAGAGCGCACCGAACTTCGCGCCGTCACCGTACTTCGCGAGAACTGCCGAGTAGAGCTTCGAGTCGGGTTCCTCTGGGTCCAAGTTGAGCGTCGTGCTGACGTCGATGCCCTCGTAACCGTTAGGAATGGAGTTGCCGCCGCCGACGGTGATGCACCGGTCGATGGCGAAGATCGGCACGTTCTGCTTGGCCGTCCGAATCGCCTTGAACGCACTAGTGCAGAAGCTGTCGTTCCCGATGACGAAGAAGTTGTCGGCGTCCGCACTGGCTGCGGTGATCTGCGGAGTCATGTCCGCGGTGCCCGGTGCAATGCCGACGACCTTGAAGTCGACACCGGAGTTACCAAAGGTCAAAGCACCGAGCTGACGTGTCGGTCCCTCGGCCGCAGGGACGCCGATCGAGATGGCCGTGGTGTTCTTGAGATTCTCTTCCTTGGCCTGCATCGCCGCGATCGCGAAGTAGGCGGTACCGTTCGTCAGCGAGAAGACACCCGGCGCCGTGAGTCCCTTCTGCGTCACACCGGACTGGACGACGAGCGGAACCTTCGCAGGCGAGAGCACGTCCACGATGTTGTCGAGCTCGCCCGGCTGCGGCCCGACCACTGCTCCTACCTTGGCCTGCACCATCTGGTTCGCGCAGTCCGTGGCAATGGCCGGCTGCGCCTGTGCGTGGCACGCCTTGACCTCGATCGGATGGCCGCCGATGCCGCCGAGGTACTCGTTGGCGTACTTGGCGGCGGCCTCGGCGCCACGGATCTCATCGGAGACGTCAATCGTCTGCGACTTCCCCTCGCTGATGAAACCGATGGTCACCGGCGATCCGGTGGCCTTGTTCGGTGTGCCGAGTACCGATTCATCGGCCGTGGGATTGGCCGCGGAGTCGTCGTCATCCGAGCTACAGGCGACCATGCCTGCGGTGAGTGCGGCCGAGAGAACGGCCGTGGCGAGCAGCCGCCGACCTCTCTTGATTTTCTGCATGTTGGGCTCCTGAGGTCGGGACAAAAAGCTGTGTCCCGCACATGGGTAGTTGCGCGGAACGTCGCATCAGACTCTGCCGAACCGAGCCGGGACCAAGTCGCTAGAGACGCGGTGTCAGATGGACTTCTCTATCCTGAACTATGACTGGCGTCACTCCTTGCGGTTTGGTCGTAGCGTTACCGAACCGTTACTCGGATCGTGTCATAGGGCCAGCAAAACCCTATGTCTCAGAGTTGCACTACGGGCGGTGAGCCGCGATCGGCCCACCGCCCGTAGGCACGGCTTGTAGCGTACGACCTGCACTGAAGGTGCCCATCAGGGTCAGAAGATGCCCATCAGGGTCAGATCGGTCGTCGTCTGTGGCGCAGTCACTCGCCGCGGACCACCGCCATCATGGAATCCGGATCGACGAACTTCACCCGCGGTCGTTTACGGGGCTTGCCCGCCGCCTTCTCCGCCTTATCGATCAAGGTCCAGCCCGAGAAATCGACGACTTCCGGCACCCTCTGAGAGATGAGATCCGCGAAGGACTCCTCGTCCTGCGGCGGATCCGCGAGAGCATCGGCAACGTAGTCTTGAAGGAGCAGGTCAACGGTGTCGGCCGCGCACTTCTTGTTCGTTCCGATGACACCGGACGGACCACGCTTGACCCACCCCGTGGCGTAGACACCCTGAAGGGGCTCGCGGCTGTCCAGCGTGACGACCCGGCCTTCATCATTCGCGATGACTCCGCGAGTATCGTCAAATGGCACGCCCGGAACCGGGACGCCGCGGTACCCGACAGCGCGCAGAATCAGGCCCGTCTCGATGCTCTCGGTGGCGTCGGTCGGAACGGCGACGATCCCGCCCCCCTCAGTCGCTTTCAGTTCATTGCGCGTGATGGTGACAGCCTCGACCCGGTCCGACCCGGAGATCTCGGTAGGGGAGGTGAGGTAGCGCAGCACCAGACGTTTCGGAGCACTCGTATCGCCCTCTTCGGCAACCTTGCGGGCCAGGGAGATCTTGGCTTTGACCGATGACTCGGTCTCCGGCGAATCAAGGATGCCCTGCGTGACCCCATCGATCTCAACGTCGTCCGGGTCGATCACCAAGTCGACATCCGGCAGATGCCGCAGGGCCATCATCTCGGGATTGGTGTAGCCGGCCTGTGCGACACCACGACGGCCGAGAACCACTACCTCCCGGATATTGCTGGTACGCAGCACCTCGAGCGCGTGGTCTGCGATGTCCGTGCGGTCGAGGGTGTCCGGATCGGTGAGGAGGATACGGGCGACGTCGAGTGCCACGTTGCCGTTGCCGACGATCACGGCCCGCTCGCCGCTGAGATCAAAGGTCCGGTCCTTGTAATCGGGATGGCCGTTGTACCAGCCGACGAACTCGGTGGCCGTGTGGCTGCCGGGCAGATCTTCACCGTCGATGCCGAGGCGTCGATCTGATGATGCGCCGACGGCATAGATGACAGCATGATTGTGGGCGAGCAGTTCGTCATGGGTCAGATCCTCACCGATCTCGACCCCGAGGTGCAGCCTGAAGTTCTTGCGTCGCTCCAGTGTGCGGAAGATGTCGGCGACCGCCTTCGTGCCGGGGTGGTCTGGTGCGACACCGAAGCGCACCAGCCCGTACGGGGTGAGCAGGCGCTCGAACATATCGACCTGCACGCCCTTGAGTGCGATCAGCTCTGAGGCCGCGTAGAACGCAGCCGGCCCCGAGCCGACGATCGCCACCCGCATCCCGGAGAAGTCGGCTTTCCGCCAGAGCGGTTTCGGAACGTCGAGCTGACCGGTTTCCACTGGGTGCTGTTCGAAGTAGTCGGCGTTGAGCTCGATGAACGGCAGTTCCGGATCGTCCAACTCGTCTTCGGCCTTGATCGCCTCGACCGGACAGGCCTCCACGCACGCCCCGCAATCTATACAACTCTGCGGATCGATGTGCAGCATCTCCGTACGCATGAAGTCTGGTTCATCGGGTGTGGGATGAATGGCGTTGACCGGGCATACGTCGACGCATGAGGCCTCGTTGCAACAGGCTTGCAGGATAACAAAAGTCACGAGGATCGCCTCCAATATCTGACAGTCACGTCTACTGTGAGGCCTAATATAGTGGTGTGTCAACCAAGTGAGACCTGACTCTCGACTACCACGAACGATTCATCTAACGTCGATGTCACTGTCGGTGCGTTCGTCACGCGAGTCGAGCGGCCGACGCGCACCATGAAGGAGTGTCATGACCGAGAAGAAGCGCATGGTGGTGTGTGCGAGTCACAGTCCAGGGATGGAGCGCGACACCGACCACGTCTTCGGTGCCGAGTTCCGGGCCGGTCTGGCCGATGCACGCGCCCAGGTAGCCGAGTTCGACCCCGATTTCGTCGTCTTGTTCGGCGGCGACCACCGCCGTGCTTTCCGGCACATCGTCCCCACTTTCGCGGTCGCCCTGTCGGCCGCACTACTTCCCGAGGGAGGGCACGCCGAAGGAACGCTGGATATCCCGGCCGACATCGCCAACGACCTCGCCGACCATCTGCTGGATTCTGACTTCGACATCTCGGTCTGCCGGGATGTGAGTCTAGACCACGCCTTCGCGCAGCCTCTGAGAGACCTGGCGGGCGATCCCAACGCGTATCCGGTGATTCCGGTGCCCATAAACTGCGCCACCGGGCCACTGCCCTCCGCGGCCCGAGTCCTATCGTTCGGTGAGGCGGTTGGGCGATTCCTCGACACCTGCGACGCCCGCGTGCTCGTCATTGGGACCGGAGGGTTGTCGCACTCGCCACCGAGCCTCGAACTCGATGCTTATGACATCAGTGACGAGGAGCGACGCCGCGTCATCGCCGACGGTGCTGCTGCCGCACGCAAGAAGATCAAGCCGCAGTGGGACAAGGCCTTTCTGGGGGCACTGGCCGAGTGGGACACGGCGGAACTCACCGCGCTCACTGACGATGCGCGTGCCCAGGCAGGCGTCGGCGCTCATGAGGTACGGACCTGGCTCGCTGCAGGAGCCGCCGGCGGAGGTACACCGCTCGACACACTCGTCTACCAACCGGTCGAGGAGTGGATCACCGGGATGGGCGTCGCCGTGTCGCGGTGAGTCGCGCAGTCGGACAGGACAACTGATCGCAAGGAAAGGTAGATCGCGATGGTGGATTTCGACAGGGAAGAGGTTGAGGCCGCTTTCCGGCACTATTTCATGGTCGGCCAGGTAGCCGAGGACTGGGAAGCGTGGGCGCGTCTGTTCACCGACGACGCCACGTACACCGACCATTTCTACGGCACCTTCACCGGACCGAGTGAGATCACCCGGTTCATCGAAGGCACGATGGGCGCCGCGCCACAGGTGTACAACCCACTGGTCTGGTACCTGATCGACGGAAGTCGAGTGGTGTACAAGGTCCTCAACCGCGCCGACAACCCCGAACCCGGTGCCCCGCCGATCGACTTTCCCTCCATGCAGATCATCCAATACGCGGGTGACGGGAAGTGGCGGTCCGAAGAAGACGTATGGGTGATGGGTGAGATGAAGAACTTCGCCAAGGAGTATGCCCAGGCATCCGCGCGGTGGCCGCAGACGCTCGATGAGAAGCTCAGTCGTAAGGATTGGGGCACGTGGGTGGATTGGGCACGACCCGAGCCCGGACACGTCGCGCGGCCGTCCTGGGTCGATCGCGAGGACTTCACGCCGTTCGCCAGTATCCACGAGATCGATTTCGGCATTCGTTCGCATTGAGCAACACCAGAGACTGCTGCCCCGGAGTCGTCACTTCGGGGCAGCAGTCTCTGAGTTGATCAAGTCAGAATCAACGACCCTGCCAGACTGGGGCGCGCTTCTCTGCGAAAGCCCGCGGTCCCTCCTTGGCGTCTTCAGAATAGGCAACCGTCTCGAGCGCAGCACTGGTCATTTCCCAACCGATGCTTTCTGCAGGTCGGTCTCCGCTCTCTGTCTGCGCCAGTGCGATTCGCTTGGTTGCGGCCACTGCGAGAGGCGCATTGGCCGCAATCTTCGCAGCGAGTTCCAGCGCAACGTCGACGACATCGACGGCAGGAACCACACGGTTGATCAGATGAAGCTCGAGGGCCTGGGCCGCCGTGATCGGTTCGCCGGTCAGAAGCAGCTCCATGGCGACGGCCTGCGGGAGTTTAGCGGCGAGTCGGAACGCACCACCGGCGCCGGCGATCAGACCCCGCGCCACCTCGGGCAGACCGAATACCGCAGTATCCGCGGCAACGACAAGATCGCTGGCGAGCACCAGTTCGGTTCCCCCGCCCAGCGCCGGTCCGTTGACGGCCGCGATAGTGGGTTTGCTGATCGCTTGTCCGACATAGCCTGCCAGGCCCCACTTCTCGCGCCCGGGCGGGATCACGGCCTCTCCACGCGTGATGGCCTTGAGATCAGCGCCGGCGCAGAAGGCCTTGTCTCCGGCACCGGTGAGTACCACTGCGCGAACATCAGGGTCTTTATCAGCTTCCGCCAAGGCATCTCCCACCAGAATGCACATATCGGCATTGACGGCGTTGCGCGCCTGCGGACGGTTCAAGGTGATGAGCATGACGTGGCCCCGGCGCTCGATCAGTGCGGGAGCTTCTGGTGTGTTGGTCAAGGAATTCCTCCAAACAATTGCGGAACAATGGACAAGGGTCATGCCCAGACGTCTGCGATGTCGACCGCGCGCCGAGGCGGGGGCGTCGGCGTGGCGGTTGACGTGCGTGAGAACGACGGAGCAGGAGCAGGCTGGGTGACGCCGTCGATCGTAGTGAACACCTCGCGATCGACGTTGTGCGGATCACTCTCGGCCTCGGCGAAAGTCAGCACCGGAGTGACACACGCATCCACACCCGCGAACAGGGCGGCCCACTCATCACGCGAGCGCGAGGCGAAACGCTCTGTGAAGATCTTGCGCATGCGCGGATAGTTGGCAGGATCACGCTGGGCGCCGATCTCGTCCGCATCGATCTCGAGCGTCTTCAACATCGTTGCGAAGAACTGCGGTTCAAGAGCGCCGACCGCGACGTACTTTCCGTCCGAGCATTCGTAAGTGTCGTAGAACGGAGCGGAGCCATCGAAAACGTTCTCGCCCCGATCATCTGACCAACGGCCGGTTCCGCGCATCGCCCACAGGAGATGCCCGAGTGCAGCCGTTCCATTCACGATCGCGGCGTCGACCACCTGCCCGCGCCCAGATGACTGACGTTCGACGAGTGCAGAGATCAACCCGACTACCAGGAACATCGAACCGCCGCCGAAATCTCCGAAGAGATTCAGCGGCGGAACGGGGCGTTCACCCGCCCGTCCCACAGCGTGGAGCAATCCGGTCGTCGAGATGTAGTTCAGGTCGTGACCGGCTTCCGTAGCCCTCGGCCCGGTTTGTCCCCATCCGGTCATTCGACCGTAGATCAACCGGGGATTGAGGACAGCTACGTCATCGGGGCCGAGGCCGACCCGCTCGGTCACCCCCGGCCGGAAGCCCTCGATCAGGATGTCGGCCTCTTGCACGAGGCGTTTGATATCGACAAGGTCTTCGGGATCCTTCAGGTCGGCTTCCACGATCGTGCGATTGCGAAGTCCTGCACTCGCTGGTTGTCCCTCCGCTGGGAGACCGCCGGGACGCTGTACGCGTACAACGTCGGCACCGAGGTCGCCGAGAACCATCGCCGCATGGGGACCGGGTCCCACCCCAGCGAGTTCGAGAACTCGGATACCCGCAAGCGGGCCTACTCCTGGCGTCACCTCGCTTGAGCGGTCAGTCACTGGACGGCAGCGGCTTGGCGCTCTTGATGTCCAGCGCCGTCCCGTCCAGTGAGAGGCTTCCCACGCCGGGCTTGGTGACCAGAACCTCAACGGTGTCCTCGGCGTCGACGTACCGCTTACCGATCTGTGTACCGCCGTCAAGACCGGTAGCTGGGGTCAAGCCCGCCGCCGGCGACTCCGTCACGTCGATCATCGGCTGGCCACCGCAGGCAAGCTCTACATCGCCTGCGGGTGCCTTGATGATGATGACCTGTGCGTCACAGACCTGGCTTTGCAGACGACTTCCGGTTTTCAACACGGTTTCTCCTCTATCTCATGTTGCTGATTCGACTGGTTTGCGGATCAGCGACTTATGCGCCAGTCGCTGCGGAGGGTTCCGCGATGTCCGCGATGATGTTCTTGCGCAAGATCTTGCCCGTCGCAGTGACCGGAAGGGCATCGAGAAAGATGACCTGGTCCGGCGTTCGGGACCCACGCAGACGTTCCCGGACGTACGCGCGCAGTTCCTCGGCGTCGGGGGACGTCCCCGATTCGACGACCACGGCTGCCACGATGGCTTCGCCCCAATGATCGTCCGGCACCCCGACGACCACCACCGAACGTACTGCCGGATGGTGTACCAACACGTCCTCGATCTCGGCGGGCGCGATGTTCTCCCCGCCGCGGATGATCGTGTCATCGTTGCGGCCGACGATGAACAGGAAGCCTTCGGAGTCCGTGTACGCGAGATCCTTCGTGGGGAACCAGCCTTCGTCATCGAGAACCGATCCAGCCCCCATGTACTCACCCGAGACCTGCGGTCCGCGTACCCACAACTCACCTTGTTCGCCATCGGCCACCGGAACGCCGTCGGCGTCACGGAGTTGGATCTCGATGCCGGGTACCGGCCGGCCGATAGATCCTAGACGTGCCTGCACATCCGGGTCATCGCTCTCCACCGCGGCACGGTGATCGTCGGGACCCAGCAATGCGATGGTCGAACTGGTTTCGGTGAGCCCGTACGCATTGACGAAACCGACTCCGGGGAACGCCCGCACCGCGGCTTCAAGAGTGGGCCGTGGCATCCGGGCACCGCCGTACGATAGCGACGCGAGCGTGGGAACGTCAGCTGGTTCACCGGCAAGATCATCGACGATCCGCTCCAGCATCGTCGGAACAACCATGGCCGAGGTGGCGCCCTCACTCCGCACCAGGTCCAGCCACCCGCCTGCATCGAACTGGGGAAGGTAGATCAAGCGCCGACCCGCATAGATGTTCGTCAGGATCGTGCCCATACCAGCGACGTGGTAGGGCGGAACGCTGATCAGCGCGCCGTCCGTCGCGGCCGCGGACCCGTACTCGACCGTGCCCATGACATAGCTGAGCAGGTGACTGTGCCGGAGGATCACACCCTTCGGTGCCGATGTCGTCCCGCTGGTGAACAGGATGATCGCGGGATCGTCCGGGTCGACGTCCGCAGCAGGAATGGGGTCCGCCGAGGCAGCCCGCGCGGCGGCGGCGAAGTCATCGGTGGTCATTACATTGGGGATCGACGACAGCTCCGATGCGTACCGCGTATCCGCGATCACCAACGGGGAATCGGTGCGGGCGATCAACTGCTCCAGTTGCGCGGTGGCCAAACGGTAGTTGACCGGTACGAATGGAACGCCGGCATGGGCGGAGGCGAACAGCAGGACCGGCAGTTCCAGCCCGGAGTTGCCTAGGAAGACGACGTTCTTGGCCTCGGACCGCGCGATGACGGTGGCCGCGCCGGCGACCAGTTCGCCGAACTCGGCGTAAGTCAGTGAGGTTCCGTCGACCGTGATGGCCGATTGGTCGGGATTGCCCGACGTCGCCATGTCCAAGATCAGCGAGATGCTCATAGAAACTTCCAAATCTCTCGTGCGAATGACGTAGGTCACTCCTGGCTCAGACCATAGTAGATCATCTGACGCTATGTCCATGCTGGGGGTTGATGAATTCCAATGCGGGCAGGTGCGACATACGTGCAGTTCAAAAACCACAGCGCAGCGCGAGGACTACGGGGGATAGCGCCATCCGTTCAACTGGTAGTGGGTCTTGAGTATCGATGATCTGACATCTAGGGTCAGGTGCGTATGCCGTACGGCGCAATGAGTTCCCAATCGAAAGGCAGCCGAGATGGCGCTTGCCATATCTTCCGAACACATCGACCTGGCCGAAGCCGCGGCCGGCCATCTAGCGAGGCAGGCTGTTCGCCAGGCCGCCCGAGACTCCCTCGACGGTCCCGTCGACCTCGGAAAGTTCTGGTCGGACACGGCAGACCTCGGTTGGCTGGGATTGCACCTGCCCGAAGAATACGGAGGCTCGGGCTTCGGTATTGCCGAACTGACCGTTGTGCTCGAGGCTTTGGGGCACGAGTTGGCCCCCGGACCGTTCCTGCCCACCGTGATCGCGTCGGCAGTCATCGCGCACGCGGGCAGCAGTGAGCTGTGCGCTGAACTCCTGCCGGGTCTCGCCGACGGGTCGACCGTCGGCGCGGTCGGCCTGGCCGCCGGACTCGCCCGCGACGACGCTGGTTCGATCAGCGGTCAGGTGCGTGCGGTGTTGTCGGCCCCGGAGGCGGATCTGCTGGTCCTCACACTCGGGGACGACCTCGTCGTACTCGACAAGACCGCAGCCGGCGTGGACGTCACGGCAGCCAACGCCCTCGACACGACCCGTGGTCTCGGCACCGTTTCATGCGCCGGTGTCACGGTCCCTGCGAACCGTATCCTGAGCGGCGCAGCCCGCTCCGGTCGCAGTCTCCTGCGTGTTCTGGCGTCAGCCGAGGCCATCGGCGGCGCGCTCGCCTGTCTTGAGATGGCCACCGACTACGCCAAGGTCCGTGAACAGTTCGGCCGAACGATCGGATCGTTTCAGGCAGTCAAGCACCACTGCGCGAACATGCTCGTCGCTACCGAGGCGACGATTGCGGCTACCTGGGATGCCGCACGCGCGAACGACATCGACGGCACTTGGTTCGCATCGGCCGTTGCTGCTTCGTATGCGGGCCCGACCCAGCTGAAGAACGCCCGGATGAACATCCAGCTCCACGGTGGTATCGGGTTCACCTGGGAGCATGACGCGCACCTGTACCTGCGCAGGGCCACCACCGTTGCGGCGATTCTCGCCGACGGTGTCAATCCACTCTCCGACATCGTCGCGGCATACCGCGCGGGCGAGGCTCACGGCGCATCCTTCGAGCTGCCGGAAGAGGCCGACGAGTTTCGAGCGGCCGCGCGGGCCGAGGCCGAAGCCGTTCGATCCCTGCCGGAGGCGCAGCGCCGTGATCACCTCGTCGACAGCGGCTACCTCGTCCCCCACTGGCGCAAGCCGTGGGGCCGCGAAGCCGGCGCGATCGAGCAGTTGGTCATCGAGGAGGAATTCGAAGGCATCGATCTTCCGGATCTGGGGATCACGGGCTGGGTCAACCTGACGATCGCGCAGGTGGGTTCAGATGATCAACGAGCGCGCTGGATCGAGCCGGTACTCCGGGGCCGCGACCAGTGGTGCCAGCTCTTCAGCGAACCCGGAGCGGGTTCCGATGCCGCCGCCGTCCGTACTGTCGGCAAGAAGGTCGACGGCGGCTGGCGGGTCACCGGACAGAAGGTTTGGACTAGTGTCGCGCTCGAGTGCCAGTGGGGTCTGGCGACTGTTCGCACCGACCCCGACGCGTCGAAGCACGCGGGCGTGACCATGATGGCCATCGATCTCTCCTCCGAGGGAGTCCAGATCCGTCCGCTGCGCGAGATCACCGGCGATGCGCTGTTCAACGAGGTGTTCTTCGACGATGTCTTCGTCCCCGACTCCGACGTGGTCGGAGAAGTCGGCGAGGGCTGGAAGGTCGCAAGGGCCACACTGGGGAATGAGCGGGTATCCATCGGTGGTGGCAGTGGTTCCATCGAGTTCGGGCCTGCAGAGTTGGTGAAGGTTCTCGATGAGAGCAGCGCCACCGACGGAGACCTCCGAGTCGGTGAGATGATCGCCGAAGACCACACCCTGCGTCTGCTCAATCTTCGTCAGGCCGCCCGAGCAGTCATCGGCGCGGGACCCGGGCCAGAAGCCAACGTCACGAAGTTGGTGAAAGCCGAACACTCCCAACGTATTACCGAGTTGGGTCTCGACCTGGCAGGAACCGCAGCAGTCGCCGGCGGTACTCCGGAGTTGACATACGCCTATCTCTTCGCACGGTGTCTGACGATCGCCGGCGGCACGTCGGAGATCATGCGCAACACGATCGCCGAGCGCCTGCTGGGCCTTCCGCGAGATCCGCTGGCGCGCTAAGCAGACAGCCCCTCGGGTCGATGGAGAAGTCCGTGACCCGAAGGGCGCAGGCCCGAAGCGGCCGATTCCACGAGGATGGCCCCTGCCGATATCGGCAGGGGCCATCTGGTTCGCGTCTGATCGAACGGTAGTGACACTGCGGACGTCGGCCCCGCCCTCCCCGACGAGCGCTACCGCCGTCCGCCGATCTGATCGACCTATTCGCCCCGTGCTCCAGACCAGAGTGCCCATCGACGAGTTGGCCGGTCGAACCACGATCTGCTGATCAGAGCTGGGTTGGATGCTGACCCGACTGCCGGCGCAAGGTGACCCGATAGGTGTACTGCTCGGGCAGAAAGTGACTCACCGCCAGCTCGACGGCTCTGTCCCGCCTATCGAGGTACAGCCGATCGACCCTCAGCACCGGGTGCCCGACTCGGCAGCCCAGCGCATCGGCGATCTCGTCATCAGCCGCTACCGCCGTGATCGACTGTGAACAGGTCTCGATCGGGCTGACCAGATGCGGCTCGAGCAGTCCGATCATGGTGTGCGGACTGACCGCGCCCTCGACGAGTTCCTGCGCACCCCGCAGAAGTCTGCCGATCTCCTCCGGCCAGAAGACCCGGGTCAGGACGAACGGGGTCACCCCGTGCAAACGTCTCAATTCCAGGCGGCACACCCTGTCGGTATCGACCCGAAGGCGCCCGGCAGCGGCCAGATCCACCATCGTCTCCAGTGGCCGGACGATCTCCATGTCGGTGTCGTCCGAGAGAGCCATCAAGTCTTCGATGGAACCGAGCTGGCGCAGATAGCGCCCGTGTTCCCGGGCGACGAAGGTTCCCTTCCCTGGAACCCGGTACACAATGCCCTCGGCAACCAGATCCACGAAGGCCCGCCGCACCGTCTGCCGACTCAGCGCGAATTCCTCGGTCAGGTCGGCCTCTGTGGGCAGTCGCTCACCGACTCGATAGCGCCCCGTCCCGATCCGGGAGCGCAGTTCATTGGCGAGCGCTCGGTACGCCGGCTCCGCCGACCCCGGCGAGCTCATCCTGCCCCACCTGCCACGGTCCGCCACCCGCCCTGATCGACGAGCCTCACCACCAGTCCAGGTCTGTGCCAGTTCCGCATCATCACGATAGGCGATGGACGCGGCTCAGATATCGCCGCGCGCCATCAACTGCGAGGCGATCACATTGCGCTGGATCTCGTTGGTTCCCTCACCGACGATCATCAGCGGCGCATCCCGGAAGTAGCGTTCGGCGTCGTACTCGGTGGAGTACCCGTAGCCGCCGTGGATCCGCACGGCGTTCAGCGCGATCTCCATCGCCACCTCGGAGGCGTACAGCTTGGCCATCCCGGCCTCCATGTCGCACCGGTCGCCGCTCTCGTAGCGCCGCGACGCGTACCAGGTGAGCTGGCGAGCCGCGGTCAGCTTGGTGGCCATCTCCGCCAGGTAGTTGCCGATCGACTGGTGCTTCCAGATCGGCTTGCCGAAGGACTCTCGCTGCGCCGCATAGGCCATCGAATCCTCCAGAGCAGCTGTCGCCACCCCGAGGGCCCGCGAGGCCACCTGGATCCGACCGGTCTCCAGGCCCTTCATCATCTGTCCGAATCCCTTACCCGGTTCGCCGCCGAGGACCGCCGACGCAGGCACCCGGTACCCGTCGAACGAGAGCTCACATGTTTCGACTCCCTTGTAGCCGAGCTTCGGCAGGTCACGGGAGACGGTCAACCCGGGTCCGTGCTCGCAGAGCACCACCGAGATCCCCTTGTGCCGCGGCTCCGCGGCCGGGTCGGTCTTGCACAGCAGCGCGATCAGGCCGGACCGGCGGGCATTGGAGATCCACGTCTTGGACCCGGAGATCACCAGGTCGTCGCCGTCGGCCTTCGCCACCGTCGAGATGCTCTGCAGGTCCGATCCGCCGCTCGGCTCGGTGAGCGCCATCGTCGCCCGCAGTTCCCCGGTCGCCATCTTCGGCAGGTACTGCTGTTTCTGCTCCTCGGTGCCGAACAGCACCAGCAGCTTGGCGACGACGGTGTGGCCACCCATCGCACCGGCCAGGCTCATCCAACCGCGCGCCAGTTCCTGAGTCACCTGCGCATAGCAGGTCATCGAGACCGGTGACCCGCCGTACTCCTCCGGAACGGCCAGACCGTAGATCCCGATGGCCTTCATCTGCTCGATCCACTTCTCGGGATACTCGTTGGCGTGTTCGACCTCCTGAACCGTCGGCTTCACCTCGCGGTCGATGAAGGCTCGGACGGTTTGGACGAGGTATTCCTCTTCCGAATTGAGTTCGCTCATGGTTCCCACACTGTGTTTCGATTGACGGGTCGTATTTGTACGGCCAAACTATGCCTTAGCGAGCTCCGAGGTCAAGTGATCTTTCACTGATCACCCGTCGGTGGTAAGACTGCACGTTGAGAGTTTTGGCCGGATGTTTGTTTGGAGAGGTAGCACATGAGTAGCCCTTGCCGGGTGGCGCTGGTCGCGCCAGCTTCGGATGACCGTAAAGCACGCAAAGCTCTGGCATCAGATGCGGACGTGGTGGTCCTCGACCTCGAAGACGCGGTGCTGCCGGCCGATAAGGACTCGGCACGCGAGGCGGCCGCGGCACTGATTCGCGAGTTCGGCGGCGACCGACCGGTATCGGTGCGGATCAACGCGCTCGGAACGGCCTGGGCCGACGACGATCTCGCGACCTGCGCTGCGCTCGACACCCTGCAGAGCATCGTCTTGCCGAAGGCTGAGACTCCTGCACAGATCGTCGCCGTCGACCGGGCGCTGGGCGACTCCGCCGCCACCATCAGCGCATTGATCGAAACTGCGATCGGCGTGCGAGACGTCGACACCATCGCAGCTGCAGCGCCGCGACTGGAGTCGCTGATCATCGGGTACGCCGACCTGGCAGCGGATCTCGGCCGCTCGGCCACGATCTCTCGCTCGGCGTGGGAACCCATCCAGGACCGGGTGCTGATCGCCGCCCGCGCTGCAGGACTCACTGTCACCGACGGCCCGCACCTGACGATCGCCGACGACGACGATTACCGCACCACGAAGATCCGCGTCCGCGATCTCGGTTTCGACGGCACCTGGGTGATCCATCCGCAGCAGATCGCCTCCGCTCTCGCGATCTTCACCCCGGACGATGACGCCATCCGCGACGCGGAACGGGTCCTCGAAGCGCTGGAGCAAGCGGCCGACACCGGTGCCGGCGCGGCCTCGCTGGATGGCCGCATGCTCGACGAAGCCCTGGCCGTGGCCGCACGCCGAACCCTGAGGAAAGCAGGAAAAGATGTCTGACGCCGTTCGAGTCGGTGGGCCCTACTTCAACGACCTGCACCGTGGTCAGGTCTTCGACACCGCCCCGTCTGTCACCCTCACCGAGGGCATGGCGACCACTCATCAGGCAATCCTCGGCGATCGGCTGCGGCTGCCGCTCGATCGGATGCTGTCCGAGCAGGTGACCGGACGGCCCGGGCTGGCCCATGCGGCGTTGGTGACCGATCTAGCCATTGGGCAGTCGACGCTGGTCACCCACTACGTCAAAGCAAACCTGTTCTATCGGGGACTCCGGTTGCTCCATCACCCGCATATCGGCGACACCCTGACCACCCGCACCACGGTCGCCGGGCTGCGCCGCAATTCTCTGCGCGAGGGCCGGGCACCGACCGGCCTGGTCGCACTGCATATGCAGACGACCGATCAAACCGGGCGGCCGGTGCTCGACTTTCACCGCTGTGCCATGCTTCCGCTGTCACCGCACGCCGATCCGGAGAGTTGCCATCACACGGACGATCTGTCCGCCGTCGGCAACGACGACCTCCTCCCCCCGCCCTCGCCGGAATGGGATCTGACCGCCTTCCGGGCGGCCGTCGGCGGCGAACACTTCTCTCCCGACCTCGCCGGCCGAAGCTTCTTGAGCAGTGGCGACGTGGTCTCCAGCGCACCGGAACTGGCTCGGCTGACCTTGAATGTGGCAGCGACCCATCACGACGATAGGGCCACCGGCTCACGTCTGGTCTACGGCGGTCACACCATCGGCATCGCGATGGCCCAAGCATCCCGGGCGTTGCCGAATCTGGTGACCCTGCTGTCCTGGGATGCCTGTGACCACACCGGCCCCGTACACGAGGGAGATACGCTCACCAGTGAGCTGACGGTGCTCGCCGCTGAGCCTCGCGATTCCGGCGGCGCTGTTCGACTGCGGTCGATCGTCCACGCCCACAGCGGCTCGGCGGAGCGTCGACCGGTCCTGGACTGGCACTTCTGGGCCCTCATGGCCTGACCCCACCACCCGTTGCGGCTCCAGCGATCCGGACTACGGTCGTGACCTCACAGCAGCGGCGGGATCCGCGCGTCGATCAGATGCGGCCCCTCGTCCACGACGGCGGCCGCGAACTGTTCCGCCAGTTCCCCGCAGGTGGTGGCGACGGTTGCCGGCACCCCGAATCCCTCGGCGATCTTGGCGAAGTCCATAACAGGGTTGGCCAGATCCAGCAGTCCCTTGGCCTTGGGTCCGCCCTCTCCCGCCCCGGTGCGGGAGAGTTCCAGCCGCAGGATCGCGTAGCGTGGTTGTTGAGCAGCACCACGGTCACGTTCAGGTTCTCCCGCGCCATCGTCCACAGCGCCGAGATGGTGTAGGCGGCGCTGCCGTCGGCCTGCAGGGCGACGATAGCGGCCGGTCCGGTTCGGCGACGGCCGCACCGACCGCCACCGGCAGACCCTGGCCGATGGCGCCACCGGTCAATGTCAGGATATCGTGCCGGGGTGAGCCGGCCGTCGCCGCGGGCAGCAGCAGCCCCGAGGTGTTGGTCTCGTCGGAGATGACGGCGTTCTCCGGGAGCAGCGCACCGATCACCTGCACCCAGTTCGCCACGTCCAGCGGACCCGACGGCAGCTCCGGGCCGGCCGCGGGCGCCGGGGCGGGGCTCGGTGTCCGGGGCGACGAGGTCGGCGAGAGTGTGCACCTGGACGCCCTCGGGGACCACGCTGCTTGGCTTGCCCGGGTAGGCGAAGAACGAGACCGGTGCACCTGTGCCGGCGACAATGAGATGCTTGGCCCCTTCGAGCTGGGCCTGCGCGGCCTCGGCGAGATAGCCGAGCTTGTCCATGACCGGCACTCCCTCACCGCGAGTGTGCCGCGACGGGAAAGTCTCGACGAGCGGGGTGGCACCGGTAGCGGCGGCGATGGTGGCGCCGCCGGAGATCCGCCGGGTGAAGCCGTGGATCCAGTCGGCCAGCGGCTCGATGTCGGATTCAAGTGGGGCGTCGTACTGCTTGTGGTAGGTCTCGTGGTCGCCGATCACATTGACCAGCGGGGTGTGGCCGCGGCGGGCGTTGTGCAGGTTGGCCAGCCCGTTACCCATGCCGGGACCGAGGTGCAGCAGGGTGGCGGCGGGCTTCCCGGCCATCCGGGCGTAGCCTTCGGCGGCACCAGTCACCACGCCCTCGAACAGGCACAGCACCCCGAGCATCTCGGGGACTTCGTCGAGGGCGGCGACGAAGTGCATCTCGGAGGTTCCGGGGTTGGCGAAGCACACCTGTACGCCCGCGCACCGAGCAGGGTGGTCATCAGCGCCTGGGCACCAGTGGTCATCGTCGTGCGTCCCTTTCAGTGGTCGATGTATTCGAGCAGGTCCGGATCCACACCGGTGCGCAGCACCGCGGGTACGGCATCGGTCACGGCCTTCAGGTCGGCGAACGGAACTAGCAGAGTGGCCGAGTGCGCGAGCCGCGGATACAGCCGCACAGTCACCTCGGTGGCCAACGCGAAGGCGCCCTCGGAGCCGATGATGAGCTGGGTGAGGTCGTAGCCGCTGGAGAGTTTGGTGATCTTGCCGCCGGGTGCGGATCAGTTTCCCGGCGGGCAACGCGGCCTGCAGTCCGAGGACGTTGTGCCGCGTGACCCCGTATTTGACTGCCCGCATGCCGCTGGCGTTGGTGCCGACATTGCCGCCGGGAGCAGTAGACCGTGGCAACCTACGTTCTCGACAGCAGCGAGACGGCGCGTCTGCCCCGGGGCCCGCTCGCCGTGAGCCTGACGACGTCCGACGCTGGCATCCCGCGCGCATCACCACCAGATCCGACAGCGGCGCCCCGGTGCGAACAGTCCGAGCGGACTTCAGATGGTGATCCTGCCCGCGATCAGCGAGCCGACGACGATCGGCGCGGTGCCCGAGGCAGGCCTCGACCGGTTCGCACCGGGGACTGTGCTCCACCTGTCACTGACTCCGGAGGGTTCGCTCGCCACCGGTGGCGACACCGCAGCCCTCGCGCCGCGCGACGTCTCCGGGCTGGCATTTGTGAATCTGGCGACCGTCGCGCCGCAACCGGACGGACAGTTGCAGATCACGACCCTGCTCGCCGTACGGGACACCGCGCTGCCTCCCGTCGCGCACGCCGCACGGATCGCGGCTCGCGGAGTACTCGGCGTCGACCACATCCGATCAAGCAGCGAGTTGGACGTCTGAACCGCCCCGGTGAGTCCGGAGACTTTCTAGTTGTTCCAAGAGGAAGGCGGCCACGAAGATCGCGCCGATCAGGCATACCGCTGGTTAGCTAGCAGCCGACGACTGCACATGCTGCTTCACGACGACCAAGGAAGGAATGCGGGCTCTTCGCAGTTAACCGGGCAATGCCGGGTCAGGCGGTTGGCGTGTCGTTGACGTGAGCGGCCCCTGGCCTCGGTGATTCTGGATGTTGTCAAGACAGTCAGAGCACCGGAGGAACAGGGGCCGTGGATCATGGTACGTCGTTGTTGTTGGGGTTGGAAGGCGTCGAGGTCGTCGGGGTCAGTGTCGGCGGGCCGGACGGGCGAACGCGGGTCGTCGATGTCGGTACCTGTGATCCGGCGGCCTCGTGCTGCCCGGGGTGCGGTGTCCGGTCGACGTCGGTGAAGGAGCGGGTCGTCTGCACGCCCCGCGACATCGGCTACGGGGATGCTCCGATCATGGTGCGGTGGAACAAGATTCGGTGGCGGTGCGTGAACTCAGAGTGCGCGCGTGGGTCGTTCACCGAAGCGATCGGGCAGGTCCCGCGTCGTCGGCGGACCACGACCCGGTTGCGGGAGACGATCGGGCGGGCGATCGGCGATGCCGCTCGGTCGGTCGCCGAGGTCGCTGCCGGGCACGGCGTGTCGTGGCATACCGCGCACGGCGCGTTCGTCGACATCGCCGCCACGGCGTTGACCGATCCGGCCCCGACGTCGGTGCTGGGGATCGACGAGACTCGCCGTGGGAAACCGAGGTGGGTCCGCGGCGGTGATGGTCGGTGGGTGCGGATCGATCCGTGGGATACCGGGTTCGTCGATCTGGCGGGCGATCAGGGACTGTTGGGGCAGGTCACCGGCCGTACCAGTGCGGTGGTGATCGACTGGCTGGCCGCGCAGCCGGCCCCGTTTCGGGATGCGATCGAGTACGTGGCGATCGATCCGGCCGCGTCGTATGCCGCGGCCGTCGCGGTCGGTCAAGTCCCCGATAGTGGTGTAACTGGTTTGTGGTCCTTCGTTGGTGGTCAGGCGGGTAGTTCTATCAACGGGTCGGTACTCACCTCCGTCTGCGAGTCGGTGTCGGTGGTCATGGTTAGTCGGCATCGGTTGAGGACTTCCAGGCCGAGGTAGCGGCGGCCTTCGGCCCATTCGTCGGTCTGCTCAGCTAAGACGGCGCCGATGAGCCGGATGATGGCGTCCCTGTTGGGGAAGATACCCACGACGTCGGTGCGCCGCCGGATCTCGCGGTTGAGTCGCTCGGTGGGGTTGTTGGACCAGATCTGTCGCCACACGTCGTCGGGGAACGCGGTGAACGCGAGTAGGTCTTCGCGAGCATCGCCGAGGTGCTCGGCCACATCGGGGAGCCGGTCTTCGGTGTACTCCAGAAGCCGGTCGAACTGGGCGTTGACTGCACCTGCGGTGGGTTGGTCATACACGCTGTGCAGCATCGCTTTCACGGCCGGCCACATGGACTTGGGGCACACGGCCATCAGGTTCGCGGCGTAGTGGGTGCGGCAGCGCTGCCACGCCGCTCCCGGCAGGTTGGCCGCGATCGCGTCGATGAGGCCGGCGTGCGCGTCGGAGGTCACCAGCCGGACTCCGCCCAGGCCGCGGGCCACCAGGTCGGCGAGGAACGTGTTCCACGAGGCTTTGCTCTCGCTGGTGGCCACCTGCATACCCAGGACTTCGCGGTGGCCGTCACCGTTGACGCCGGTGGCCAACAGTACGACGGCTTTGACGACCTGCTTGTTCTCGCGGACCTTGATCGTCAACGCATCGGCGGTGACGAATGTGAACGGGCCGGCCTCGTCGAGCCGGCGGTGGCGGAATGCAGCAACGTGTTCGTCGAGGTCTTCGGCCATCCGGGAGACCTGCGACTTCGACAACGAATCGATACCCAAGGTCTTGACCAACTTGTCCATCCGGCGGGTCGAGACTCCGGCCAGATAACAGTCCGCGACCACGGTTATCAGCGCGGACTCGGCGCGTTTGCGGCGCTCGAGCAGCCATTCGGGAAAGTAGGATCCCGAGCGTAGTTTCGGCACGGCCACCTCGACGGTTCCTACGCGGGTATCGAGGGGTCGGTGTCGGTAGCCGTTGCGGTAGTTGGTGCGCTCGGCCGAGCGGGCGTTCCATTCGGCACCGCAGACGGCGTCGGCGTCGGCCGATAGGAGGGCGTTGATCATCGTCTGCAGTAACTCGCGCATCAAATCAGGTGATGCATCGGCGAGGGCTTGGCTTAACAGGCCGGCAGGATCGACAATGTGGGGTGCGGTCATCGTGATGACTCCATTCGAGAGTGCTGTGAGAGGTTCACTCGAAGGATCACACGGTGACCGCTTCCATGCTGACAGCCACACGCTGCCGGCCACGGCCCTGGTCACCGAGTTACACCACTCTATGGGGCACTACTGGTGCGAGTTCGTGCGGTGTTGATGATGGTGGATCTCGTGGAACTCGGCCACTGTTCCATCAATCGATCGACTGCCGCCTGGAAGGCATCGGAAGCACCACTCTCCATTTGGTTCATTCATTGATATTATCAGTCAATGAACTATCTCGACAGCGACCAGTGGAGCGAGACTGAGCCAGATGACCCGGCCAGCCAGATCATCCACCTGCTACGGCGCATCGCCTTCGCGTACGCAGATCACGTTTCACTGGCCGCGACGCAGCTCGACCTACACCCCACTGACCTCCGAACGCTCGCAGCGATCCTGGACGCGACGCGGGAGGGCGCCATTCTGACGACCGGCAACCTCGCCGGACAATTGCCGATCAACCAGCCAGCGGTGACCGCCGTCGTAGACCGGCTGGTTACCAAAGGACTAGTTGAGCGTGTGCGCGTCCCCGGCGACCGACGAAAGATCGGACTCGTGGTGACTGTCAAGGGCCGAACGAAGGGATGGGAAGCATTCGCGCCACTGATCGAAGACCTTCACGGGAACCTTGCGGTCGCGCCGCCATCGGAACTCGCAACCGCCCGAAACGTTCTTCAACGGGCGCTTGACACGCTGAGCGACGGAGCAAGGTAGCCATACGAACTCAGCAGTACGCATCGCAGTAATACGCAGGGTATCCTCTACAGTTCTGCGTATTGCAGCACAGCAGAACGAACGTGTCTCCGCACCAGCAGCAACGACAACCCCTGGCTATTCCCCGGAACTCACGCGGGCGACCACCTGCATCCCGACACAATCATGCACCGCCTACGCCAGATCGGGCTGAGCAATCTCGGCGCCCGCAAACAGCGCTCTGGACGATCGGGCGTGAGGAACGAACCGGTGACAGTTTCGGTTTAGGCCGCGAGTGTGAGCGGCTCGGTTAGTTTTGCTTCGAACTCGATGGGCGTCAACCCGCCGAGGGCGTCTTGGGCTCGTTGACGGTGATACTTCCGCTCGATCCAGACGACGATGGCCAGTCGCAGCTCCTGGCGCGTGGACCATCGTTGCTGGTTGAGGACGTTCGTCTGCAAGAGCGACCAGAAGCTCTCCATCGCGGCGTTATCGCCAGCAGCGCCGACTCTGCCCATCGATCCGACCATGTCGTGGCGGCGCAGTTCCCGGGCCATGGCACGGCTTCGGAACTGGCTGCCTCTGTCGGCATGCAGGATGCACCCGGCGACCTCGGTCCGGCGGGTCACGGCGTTGCGGACGGCGTCGACGGCGAGCTTCGCGGTCATGCGATCCGAGATCGAGTAGCCGACGATGCGATTCGAGAACACGTCCTTGATCGCGCAGCAGTAAAGCTTGCCCTCACTCGTCCAATGCTCCGTGATATCTGTCAGCCAGAGCCTGTTCGGGGCATCGGCACGAAACACGCGCTGCACGTGATCGTCGAACACCGGCGGACCCGCCTTCTTCCCCTTCCCGCGCCGGCGGCGCTGCGCGGAGGACAGGATCCCCGCCTGCGAGCACAGCTTCCACGCGGTGCGTCTACTCATCCGCCACCCGGCCCGGCGAGCCTCGTCGGCCAGGTATCGATATCCGAACGTCGGGTCATCGTGGTGCGCGTCATGCAGGGCATTGATCCGGTGCGCGCGGAGGACGTCGGCGTCCCGGATCGGAGCGTTGCGCCACCGGTAATAGGGCTGTCTTGCGAGCTTGAGGACCCGGCACGACACCGTCACGGGGATCCCCGCGTCGGCGAGCTCAGATACGAGCGGGTATGTCATTTTGGGGAGCCCCCGAGTTTCAGGTTCGCCTGCGACAGATACGCCGCAGCCCTCCTGAGCACCTCGTTTTCCTGTTCGAGCAGGCGGATCCGCTTCTTCAACTCACGAGCTTCCGCCGCGTCCGCCGCGGTCTGACCGGGACGGTTGCCCTCTTCGACGTCGGCCTGGCGGAGCCAGTTCTGCAGAGTCGCTTCACTGATACCGAAATCCGTGGCGATCTGTTTGATGGTGACGCCGCTCTCACGGCTGCGAGCGACCGCGACAACATCCTCGCGGAACTCTCTGGGATAAGGACCAGGCATGATGACATCCTCCCCGCCAGCGCCTCCCAGCGCTAACGATCAGTTGTCACCGGTTCGTTCCTCACGCCCATCTGGTCGTCGAACGCCCACCACCGGTCGTCGCTGACGCCCTGGGCTACAGCCACCAGGTCGCGTTCAACCATGCCGAACGCTCAGCCGAAACGTGGGCACGCTACACGGGTTGACGGATCCGATAACACCTCGCCCAAACGAGAACTGATCGTTCAGCAGCAGGTGTTGAGCACCCCGCGAAGCGCTTCGATATTGCCAGGTTCAGCCCGGTAGAAATTGTTCACTCCGCGACGTTGCGAGGTGACCAAGCCTGCGCCGCGGAGCTGGTTGAGGTGATGTGTCGCGGTACCGCCGGAGACGTTGACCGCGGAGGCGAGGTCAGTGGCGGTCATCTCGCGGGTCGGATCTGCCATCAGCAGAGACATCATTCGGATTCGAGTCGGGTCGGCGAGAGCTTTGAGCCGCAGCGCGAGCTCGACCGCATTCTCTGTCGACATCGGCCCCGCCGCCAGAGGTGCGCAGCAGATCGGAGCGCTGACATCGATCACAGGCAATGGCTTGGGCATGGCTCCAATCTACCGAATACTTTGACATACATCAAATGTTATGGGTTACAACGGAACAGTCGAATACTTCGACATTCATCAAAGCCTTGGAGGTTCTCATGTCCCGCGTTCAACTCGCTCTCAACGTCGACGACCTGGAAGCGTCGATCGCGTTCTACAGCAAGCTGTTCAACGCCGCCCCCTCGAAGGTCAAGCCTGGCTATGCGAACTTCGCGATCGATGAACCCGCACTGAAGCTGGTCCTGCTGGAGAACCGCGGCGAGGGTGGCACCATCAACCACCTCGGCGTCGAAGTCGACTCCAGTGAGACCGTGCACGGCGAGATCGCCCGCCTGGCCGGCGAAGGACTGTTCACCGAGGAGCAGATCAACACCACGTGCTGTTTCGCCACGCAGGACAAGGTGTGGGTCGGCGCTCCCGACGGTGAACGCTGGGAGGTCTACACCGTCCTGGCCGACTCGGACACTTTCGGTGAGGCACCCGCTCTCGCCGCGGAGGGCTCCGACCTGGGCCTGACGCAGGCTTCGCAGGGCGCGTCGACGTGCTGCACGCCAGCCTCCACGAGTTGCTGAAGCTACGTTGATCCCCAGTCGAGGAAGGGCGTCACCCTCTGGGTGGTGCCCTTCGCGTTGCACCCTATATCGACCAGTGTCAATATCGATGCATGTCGAAATCACTTGGGATCGAGGTCTCGCCGGTGCGGTGTTCGCCGCTGGTGCGTGAGCCGTTGACGCCCGAGCAGTCGGTGCAGGCGGCCGCGGTATTCAAGGCGCTCGCCGATCCGGTGCGGTTGCAGTTGTTCAGCTTGATCGCCAGCCACGACGGCGGTCAGGCGTGCGTGTGCGACATCTCCCCTGCGGTCGATGTCTCGCAGCCGACGGTCTCCCACCACCTGAAGGTCCTGAGGACCGCCGGGCTCCTGGAGTCCGAACGCCGCGGATCCTGGGTGCACTACCGCGTCGTGCCGACCGCCCTCGATATCGTCGCCGGCATCGTGGCACCGCTGACCGGGAAGGCCATGGCATGAGCGTCCAGACGCCGAGCCGCAGCGTCGCCGGGAAGTTGTCGACGCTGGACCGGTTCCTTCCGGTGTGGATCGGGTTGGCGATGGTCGCCGGGCTGCTGCTCGGTCGCCTCATCCCGGGCCTGAACACCGTCATCGACAAGATTCAGGTCGACGGGATCTCCCTGCCGATCGCACTCGGACTCCTGATCATGATGTACCCGGTGCTGGCCAAGGTCCGCTACGACCGCCTCGACACCGTCACCGGCGACCGCCGTCTGCTGGTGGGCTCACTGGTGCTCAATTGGGTCGTCGGCCCGGCGTTGATGTTCACCCTCGCATGGCTGTTACTGCCGGACCTGCCCGAGTACCGCACCGGCCTGATCATCGTCGGCCTCGCCCGCTGCATCGCGATGGTCATCGTCTGGAACGACCTCGCCTGCGGAGACCGGGAGGCCGCCGCCGTGCTGGTCGCGATCAACTCGGTGTTCCAGGTCCTGATGTTCGCCGTGCTGGGCTGGTTCTATCTGTCGGTCCTCCCCGGCTGGCTCGGTCTGGAACAGACAACCATCGACACCTCACCCTGGCAGATCGCCAAATCAGTGCTGATCTTCCTCGGCATCCCCCTGCTCGCCGGATACCTCAGCCGCAGAATCGGCGAACGCCGCCGCGGACGCGACTGGTACGAACAGACCTTCCTGCCTCGCATCGGGCCGTGGGCCCTCTACGGACTGCTGTTCACGATCGTGCTGCTGTTCAGTCTGCAAGGCGACCAGATCACCTCCCGCCCCGGCGACGTCGCACGCATCGCACTGCCACTGCTCGCCTACTTCGCAATCATGTGGGGCGGCGGATACACCCTCGGCAGGCTCCTGGGGATGGCCTACGAGCGGACGACCACACTCGCGTTCACCGCAGCGGGCAACAATTTCGAACTGGCGATCGCGGTCGCGATCGGCACCTACGGCGCCACCTCGGGCCAAGCCTTGGCCGGCGTCGTCGGACCACTCATCGAGGTGCCGGTCCTCGTCGCCCTGGTCTACGTCTCCCTCGCACTCCGAAAACGCTTCACCTCCACCAGTTCTCAACCCACCGGAAGCGACTTGCCATGACACCGTCCGTGTTGTTCGTATGCGTCAAGAACGGCGGTAAGTCTGTGATGGCCGCTGGCCTTCTGCGCCAGGTCGCCGGAGACACGATCGAGGTGTACTCTGCCGGCACCCACCCCGGCGCCGCCGTCAACACCCTCTCCGCCCAAGCCCTCGCCGAAGTCGGCGTCGACATCACCGGCCACATCCCCATCGGTATCGACCCGGCTTTGCTCGCCCGCGCCGACAAAGTCATCACCCTCGGCCGGGAAGCCGTCGTCGACGTCCCCGGCGTCACCGTCATCAACTGGGACACCGACGAGCCCTCCGAACGCGGCATCGACGGTATCGAACGCATGCGACTGGTCCGCGACGACATCGCTGACCGCGTCCGCAAGCTCAGCGCTGAACTCGCGCAGTAGCGCACCAAGCAGCGCAGTACCGACACTCGGCGATCTTGCCGCTCGCGACTATTCGTGATCAGGCAACCCAGCGATCTGATGATCAGCGGCGCTGAACACCTCGATCAACAGCGTTCGCACGTGCACCCCTCGAACGCTGTACAGGCTGCGACGACCGCTCTTGCGGGACTGGACGAGACCAGCGAGTTTCAGCTTCGCCAGGTGCTGCGACACCGCCGGTCGAGCCCCGCCCACCTGCTCGGTCAACTCCGTCACATCGCTCTCGCGCACACTCAGCGTCCACAGGATCCGCATCCGCGTCGGATCGGAGAGCATCCGCAGTAGGGTCGACGCCGCGTCGACGATCGCCGACGGAGGTCCTCCTGCACCCCATCCTTGATTTTCTTCATGTGCATACATGCGCACTAATATGACATATTGAGGCGGGGCCGTGCAGGACAAGACCGAGAATCGAGCGAACACCGATGACCGCGACACTGTTTCGAATCCGCGACTACCGGCATCTGTTCGGCGCGCAACTCGTTGCGCTCGCAGGCAACGGCCTCACCACCGTGGCGTTGGGCCTCCTCGCTTTCGCCCTCGCCGGCGACAACGCCGCGGCGGTCCTCGGCACCGCCTTGGCGATCAAGATGATCACCTATGTGACGATTGCGCCGATCGCCGGAGCGTACGCGACTCGATTCAATCGACGGCGCCTGCTGGTGATGCTCGACCTCGTGCGCGCCGGCGGCGTCGTCGCCTTGCCGTTCGCTGATCAGATCTGGCATGTGTACCTGCTCGTGGCCCTGATGCAATCGGCGTCAGCAGCGTTCACGCCGACGTTCCAGGCGACGCTGCCGGACATCCTTCCGAAGGAGGAGCACTACACCCGAGCCCTCTCGTACTCCCAACTGGCCTCGACGCTGGAAACCCTGCTCAGTCCCCTACTCGCCGCGGTCCTGATCAGCTTCATCGACTTCCATTGGCTGTTCGCTGCAACCGCGGTCGGCTTCCTGGCATCGGCGGTGCTGGTCGTCTCCAGCAGCATCCCCGACGCGGCGACCGGCGACGAGGACGACCTCGTCGACCGTATCCTTTCCGGCGTCCGAATCTTCGCCGCCACTCCCCGCCTGCGCGGATTGTTGGGACTGAACCTGACCGTCGCCGCGGTCGGGTCGATCGTCATGGTCAACACCGTCAATCTGGTGCAGCAGGATCTCGGACGTCCCGCAGCGGACGTCGCCTGGCTGCTGACAGCGAATGGGGCAGGTGTCCTCGTGGTCGCGCTCGCGATGCCGCACCTGCTCCGCCGAAGCACGGAGCGCACGATGATGATCACCGGCGCAACCATCATGACCGGCGCCGCCATCGCGCTTACCGCCTTCACGGTCGGCGTCGGCGACCGGTGGCCATGGCCGATCCTCATCGGCATCTGGACCGTCATCGGTCTCGGCAGCGGAGCCGTCCTCACCCCCGCCGGCAATGTGATCCGCCGATCGAGCGCACCCCACGAGCGGCCGGCGCTGTTCGCCGCTCAGTTCTCCCTGTCCCACGCCTGCTGGCTGCTGGCCTATCCCATCGCAGGCTGGGTCGCCACCGGTTTCGGGTACACCATCACCTGGACCATCCTGACCGTCCTCGCCGTACTCGGAACGACGGCGGCCCGATTCGCGTGGCGGGCCGACGAGGTGCTGCCGCGAACCTCCGCGGTCAGCGTCGCGGAGTCAAGGTGAACGATCCGATCACCGATCCACCGAGGTAGGCCGGGCCGCGGTAACCGCCGTGGCCGTCGCTGTTCATGAAGACCCGATGACCGGGGAAGAAGTCGACGTACCCGCCCCGAGGCGTCCGATGAATCGGGTAGCGACCGATGAGGACCAGGTCGCCACCCTGCACGCGGGCGGTGCGCTGCAGCAGAACGGTGCCGCCCGACCACGTGGTCGACGTGTACGTTCCCGCCTTGACGTCGGCGGATGCTTGGCCTGGAACAGCCAGGACGGTCGTGGCGCTGACGGCGGCCAGGATCGCGGCGGTTCGGGTGACGATCGGGCGGACATGTGTGAACATCGTCGACTCCTGTCAGATCGGGAGTTCGATCGTACGTCCCAGAAACCAACGTAATCTAGTACCGCACAAGCCGTTTACCACTCCATGACCTGCGAATAGGTGCAGTCGAGGCATCTCCGGCACGCGGTCGAGCGCGCATCGCCGACCGACGTGGTCCTGATGGTGCTCGAGTCCGGCATAGTGTTCATACCGAGACTCGAAGGAGAGCCGAGAAGCGATGACCGATGCCGCCGCCCGCGACTTCGCTGACGAAGTCGAGATCCTTGCCGACGCCGATCGGGTCTGGGCCCTGCTCAGCGATCCGGCCACCATGCCCAAGGCGAGTCCCGAACTGTTCTCCGTCACCCGGCTCTCCCGCCATCGCGGTCCCTTTCGCGTCGGTGAGCGCTTCGTCGGGTGGAATCGACGCAAGGCTGTCGTCTGGCCGACAGTGAGCCGCATCGTCACCGTCGAACCCGGACGAGAACTGTCGTGGCATACGACGACCAGCGGCGCCGTCTGGACATACACCCTCACCCCGACGGGCGAGACCACGATTCTGCGGGAGACGCGTCAGATGCCCGACGGCGCGCCACGGTTCGCCACGTGGTTCGGCAACACCCTGCTCGGCGGGATGGCGAATCACGCCGACGAACTCGAGACCCAGGTGTCGGCGACGCTCGCCTGGATCAAGGAACACGCCGAGCGCTGATGGGGACCCCTCATCGGACCACGCGACTGTTCGTGGTCGCTGCGGCGCTGATCGTCGCCGTCGTGCTGGCCGTGGTCGTACTCGTCAAAAACTCTACGGACACATCGCGGTGCGATCCACAGCGGACGACGGAGCGGGGTGGCGTCCGGCGTCACCGGAGATCTCTGTTGGCGCGTCGATCCCGCCGTCGACTCGTCCACTCCCCTTCGCCTGCTCGGCGGGGACGTCGTGGCGGTGATAACCGACCGCACCGGGACGTCGACCGACCCCGTGGATTGGCAGATCCGCGATGCCGACTCCGGCGAGATCCTCTCGTGCCGCCCCTGCGAGCCTCGCTCGACACGACGGTCGGTGCACCGTATGAATTCGCCCAGTCAGGCCACCCGCCCGTCGACGATCTGCTGCTTGATCTCGCGGTAGCCCGCGACCCGCGCCAGCACGTGGTCGGCAGCGGAATCGGCCGGTTCGGTCGACGCTGCTTCGACTCCGTACAGCATGGTGTTCAACTTGCGCTGCAGCTCGTCGCGCTGTGTTTGCGTCTGCGCTCGCTCGTCTTCCCTACGGAGCGAGTCGTCGATGAGTTCGGCTTCGTCGGCGCATCTGGAGATCAACTCGACCCGGCCTTGTCCGGTCTGGTCGAGAGCCCGCGCGGTGGCGACAGCGTCGTCGAGCAGTGCGCGGTCGGCCGGAGCCGGATCCGGTAGGGCACGCAGTTGGTCGGCAACGCCACGCAGTTCCTGAGCTCTGCCGAACGTCTGCTCGATACCGCGAATGTCGGCCGAGAAGTCGATGTCACCGAGCCAACCCTCTCGCGCGGCCCGGGACTCCCCGATCCGGTCGGCAGCGGCGATCGCCACCTCCACCAGCCCGGCATTGGTCTTCCCGAACAGCTCGACGCGCTGAGCCTTCGTCGCCGCGATCTGGGCGCGCCGCGTCTTCTCCGCCGCTGCCTCCCGCTTCTTTCGAGCCGTGGCGACGGCTTCGGCGACCAGCGCTCCGATCCATACGAGAACACCGAGACCGACGACGACGCCGATGCCGATCCACACTGGTTTCGGAATCTTCGTCAGCAGTCCGATCACCATCAGCAGGACGAAGATCCCCACCACTCCGACGCATCCGTCGTTGGTGTTCTTCCCCTTAGCCATGGCGTCTCTCCGATCGTCGCAGACTCGCATCCGGTGCGAGCATTCGCAACGTACAAGACGCCTCCGACAATTCCGGCGATCACCGCACGGCAGCCCGTGGCCACGCCGACCGGTGGAGCAGTCTGAGCCCGTTGAGGCCGACGATGACCGTCGAGCCCTCGTGACCTGCGACGCCGAGTGGCAGCGGCAGAGTGCCGACCAGATTCCAGATCACCAGAACCCCGATGAACGTCGCCGCGATGACGAGATTGGCGACCACGACACGGCGGGCGCGGCGCGCGAACGCCAGCGTCGCCGGTACCGCCGACAACTGGTCGCGAACGATGACCACATCGGCGGCCTGCAGCGCGAGGTCGGACCCCACACCACCCAGCGCGATGCCTGCGGTCGACGCCGCGAGCGCCGGCGCATCGTTGACGCCGTCACCGACCATGGCGACAGACCTGCCGCCGCCCTGCAGCGCCACCACCGCGGCGGTCTTGTCCTGCGGCAACAAGTCGGCCCGCACGTCAGCGATCCCGACCTCCGTCGCGACGCGTCGAGCACTCTGGGCGTTGTCTCCGGTTAGCAATACCGTCGAGGCGCCCAGTGCGGTCAGCGACACGACGGTGTCGGCGGCCTCCACACGGACAGCATCGGTGAAGCCGAGGAGCCCGATCGCGACCTCGTCCATGCCGACCACCACCACGGTCATCCCGTCGGCCTGCATCCGGTCGATCGCGTCGCGCGCCTCCGGGGCCAAGATCCCGCGGTGCCCGCGCGGTGCCATCACGGTCACCCGTCGGCCTGCGACGCGACCGCTGACGCCGGCCCCGGCGTGGGCGGCGAACTCGGTGGCCGCCGTCACCGCGAGCCCACGTCGGTCGGCTTCGGCGACCACCGCGGCTGCCAACGGATGCTCGCTGACCCGTTCGAGCGCGGCGGCCGACGCCACCACCTGGTCCGGATCGCCGTCGACGCTCCACACCTCGTTCACCACGGGACGACCGGTGGTGAGTGTTCCGGTCTTGTCGAACGCCACCGCGTCGACGGCCGCGAGGCGCTCCATCACCACCGCGGATTTCACCAGCACGCCGCGTCGGCCCGCATGCGCAATGGCCGCGAGCAGCGGCGGCATCGTCGCGAGCACCACCGCGCACGGCGAGGCGACGATCATGAACGTCATCGCCCGCAGCAGCGACGACTGCAGGTCGGCGCCGACGGCGAGCGGCACCGCGAACACCGCGAGCGTGCAGACCACCATGCCGAGCGAATACCGCTGCTCCACCTTCTCGACGAACAACTGTGCGCCCGCCTTGGTCTGCGAGGCCTGGGCCACCATGTCGGCGATGCGCGCGACCACCGAGTCGCCTGCCAGCCGCTCCACCCGGACGGTCAGCGTCCCCGACCCGTTGAGCGTCCCGGCGAACACGTCGTCACCGACCCGTTTGTCGATCGGCAGCGGCTCCCCGGTGATGGTGGCCTGGTCCACGTCGCTGACCCCGGAGACGACCGTGCCGTCAGCTGCGATGCGATCGCCCGGCCGAACCAGAATGCGGTCGCCGATCTGGAGCTCTGCGGCGTCAACGTCGCGCTCCCCATCGGGGCCGAGCACCGTGGCGGTGTCCGGCGCGAGGTGGAGCAGTCCACGGACGGAGTC
Organism: Gordonia hydrophobica NBRC 16057; assembly: GCF_001592365.1. Lineage (GTDB taxonomy): Bacteria > Actinomycetota > Actinomycetes > Mycobacteriales > Mycobacteriaceae > Gordonia > Gordonia hydrophobica. The sequence goes on along the minus strand of NZ_BCWU01000010.1, from coordinate 78,004 downwards.
CTCGGTCCGTGCCGTCGCGAACGCCTCGAGTGCGCCGGAGGTGGCGAAGATGACGATGAGCAGCGCGCCGTCGAAGACCTGCCCGATCACGGCGGCGCCGATCGCCGCGACGACCATCAGCAGGTCCACGTCGAGCGTCTTCTCGCGCAGCGCCTGGAGCCCGGCCAGACCGGGTTCCCATCCCCCGGCGGCATAGCAGGCGAGGTACAGCGTCCACCAGGTCCAGTCCGGCAGCCCCGTGAGGGACGCGGCCAGCCCCGCGAGAAACAGTGCCGACGCGAGCGTCGCCCACCGGACCTCGGCGAGGTCCCACAGGCGCGTCCGGTGCGCGGCGCCGGCGCGTCGGCGCAGCGCGTTCGGCACGGCGTGATCCGTGATCATGCTGGTCATCGGCGCTCCTTGTCGACATGTGTCACTGACGACCCCAGCATATATGAACAGCTATTCATATGAATGATCGGCGGTAGGCTGTCGCCATGGGACATCGGATGACCGGCGGCGATTCGAGCAGTTCACCCCTCGACGCCGCGACGGCCGAGCGCGTCGCCACCACGCTGCAGGCACTCGCCACGCCGAGTCGGCTGCTGATCCTGTCTCATCTGAACGCCCGGTCGATGGCGGTGGGCGAACTCGCCGACGCCGTCGAGATGGAGCCGTCCGCGGTCTCCCACCAACTCCGCCTGCTTCGCAACCTCGGGCTGGTGGTCGGCACGCGTGAGGGACGCAGCATCGTCTACCGGCTGTACGACGTGCACGTCGCCCAACTCCTCGACGAAGCCGTCTACCACAGCGAGCACCTCCGGATGGGCATCGCCGACACGCCCGTGTCGGCGGCCACCGGCGTGGCCGCCGACGTTTGATTCCGGTCGGGCATCGACCGCACGCGATCGGGCCCGCGCCGACGCCGACCGTGGCAGCATCGGCACATGGGCACAAACACGTATCGAGTCATCGACGTCGTCGGCTCTTCTCCCGAAGGCAGCGACGCCGCCATCCGCAATGCGATCGCTCGAGTCAGCGAGACCACCCGCAATGTCGAGTGGTTCGAGGTCGTCGACACGCGCGGTCACGTGGTCGACGGCGCCGTCGCGCACTTTCAGGTGACGTTGCGCGTCGGCTTCCGCATCGAGCCGGGCGACTCCCCAACCGACTGACGTCCGGCGCACGTCAGGACAGCATGTCCTTGACCATCGGGACCACCGTGTCACCGTAGAGCTCGATCGATCGCAGGTGCGCCCCGTGCGCGACGGGTTGGTCGTACTTGAGGTCGAACCTGTCGACGCCGAGCGTGCGAACGGTGGTCGCGATCTTCGTCGCGACCGTCTCCGGTGATCCGACATAGAGTGCGCCGGAGTCGATCTCGCGCTCGAAGTCGCCCGCCGACGGCGGCGGCCAACCCCGTTCGCGGCCCATCTGGGTCCGCATGGCCAACCAGCCGTCGTGCACCAGATCGCGGGCCTGCGCGTCGGTGTCCGCGACGAGCCCCGGCGAATGCACGGCGACCGGCCGGCGCGGCACCTCGAACTCGTCCTGCGCACGCCCGAAGAGATCGATGTAGGCCGAGAAGCGCTCGGCGGGACCGCCGATGATCGCGAGGAACAGCCCCAGCCCGTGGCGGGCGGTCCGCACCACCGACTCGGGACTGCCGCCCACGCCGACCCAGGCGCGCAAGCCACTCGCGGTGGTCGGGAAGACCCGCTGCTCCTGCAGGGACGCGCGGGTACTCCCCTGCCAGGTGACCGGCTTCTCGGTCAGGAGTTGAACCAGCAGTGCGAGCTTCTCCTCGAAGAGCACGTCGTAATCGGCGAGGTCGTAACCGAAGAGCGGGAACGATTCGATGAACGACCCGCGACCTGCGACGATCTCGGCCCGACCGTTCGACACGGCGTCGAGAGTGGCGAATCGCTCGAAGACGCGGACCGGGTCGTCGGAGCTCAGCACGGTGACCGCGGAGCCGAGGCGGATCCGCTCCGTTCTGCCCGCGACGGCCGCCAGCACCATTTCGGGGCTCGACACCGCGAAGTCGGGGCGGTGATGCTCACCGACCCCGAAGAAGTCCAGTCCCACCTGGTCGGCGACGACCGCGTCCTCGACGATGTCGCGAATCACCTGCGGGTGCGGCAGGTAATCGCCGTCCGCGTCGCGGGTGAGGCCGCCGAAGGTGTCCAGACCGAATTCGATGTCGCTCATGTCCGGAACCAACAGCGGCCGCTCACGGAAGATTCCCCGCCCGCGACGCTCACGCGTCCCGGCGTCGCACCAGCACCCACGCGATCGCCAGCACCACCGCGACCTCAGCGACGAGCACCGCCAACCCCGGCCATGCCGACAGCAGTTCCGGATTGAACGGAACCGGAGAGGAGATCGCCTGACCGGCGTTGCCCGGCATGAGCTTGCCGAGCCAGTCACCGACCGTGCCGGGCACCATCATCACCATGTTTCCGAGGATCAGAATGACGGCGAGGACCAGCGTGATGGTGCCTGCGGTATGGCGGGCGATGAAGCCGACTCCCACGCTGAGCAGTGCGATGCAGGCGAGGAAGAGCCCGCTGCCGTACATAGAGCGGAGAACGTCGCCCGCCAACGGCAGGCCGATGCCTTCGCGGGAGAGGAAGTAGTTCCCGCCGACGTACCCGAGGAGCGCGGTGGCGGTCCCGACGACGAACATGAGCGTCGTGATCAGCACCGACTTCGCGAGCATCACGGTGCCCCTCGACGGGACTGCCGCGAACGTCGCCTGGATCATCCCGGTGCTGTACTCGCTGGTGACGCACAAGGCGCCGAGAACGACGGCGCAGATCTGCGCGATCATCATGCCCCACGTGATGAACGATCCGGGCGACTCGTCAGCGGTACCGCCTGCGAGCCAGGCGGCGTTCGCCGCGCACAGGATCACGGTGAGTCCTGCGCCCAGGATCACGGTGGCACCGAGCGTCCACCAGGTGGACCGCACCGAGGCGAGTTTGATCCATTCGGAGCGCAGGACGTCGACGAGGCCGGGAACGCGCACCGGTGCTCGGTCCGTCTCATGGGTGATGGAAACAGCGGTGGCAGTCATCGGAGCGCTCCTTGGGCGACGAGATCGGATGTCGGTCGAGCAGTGTCGGCGCGGTATTCCACCGACTCTGCGGTCAGTGCCATGAACGCTTCTTCGAGCGACGACTGCACTGCGGTGAGTTCATGAACACGAACGCCTGCGTCGAACAGCAGATCTCCGACGGCCTCGGCGCCGAGTCCACTCACTCGCAGCTCGTCGTCGCCTTCGGTGAGTTCCGCGGCGACGCCGGTCAGCGCGGCGCGCGCCTGCACCCGGTCGCGGGTCCGGATCCGTACGTAGCTCGGCGCGTGACCGGCCATGAACTCGGTCATCGGATCATCGGCCAGGATGCGCCCCTGCCCGATCACCAGCAGGTGATCGGCCATCAACGCCATCTCGGTCATCAGATGCGACGAGACGAAGACGGTCCGCCCCTCGTCGGCGAGCTGTCGGCACAGGTGCCGCACCCACCGAATGCCCTCGGAATCGAGTCCATTGACCGGCTCGTCGAGGATGACGACCGGCGGATCGCCGATCAACGCGGACGCGATCCCGAGTCGCTGGCGCATGCCGAGGGAGAACTTGCCCGCACGTTTGTCGGCCACCTCGGTGAGGCCGACCTGCGCCAGGATCTCGTCGACCCGAGCGTCGGGAATCGCATTGGTCGCCGCGAGCCATCGAAGGTGGTTGCGAGCCGATCGTCCGGGGTGGACCGCGTGGGCCTCCAGCAGTGCGCCCACCTCGCGCAGCGGTGCGACCGAGTCCTCGTGCGGGACACCGTTGACGGTCACAGCGCCGGACGTCGGTCGGTCGAGTCCAAGAATCATGCGCATGGTGGTCGATTTCCCGGCGCCGTTCGGTCCGAGGAAGCCGGTCACCAAGCCCGGTTTCACGGCGAAGTCCAGACCGTCAACCGCGGTCTTGTCGCCGTACTTCTTTGTGAGTTCACGTGCCCTGATCACCGTTGTGCTCCTTCGCCGTCGTTCATGGCTCTGAGCCTCCTCCGGTCGGCGCCGATCCACATCGGGGAGCGCACCCACCTCGTCCCCGGTTGTTTACTCAGGGTTCGTTGTTCTCTCAGGGTTCTCCTGGAGTCACCCCGTCGGGAGCGCTCCAGCAGCGAACCCGCGTCGCCCTGGCTACGGTGAGCACCATGCCAACATCCCGCGTCAGCATCGACAAGCAGACTCCGAGCGCTTACCGAGCCCTGGTCAAGGTCTCCACCGAGATCGCGGCCGCTGCCGAGTCCGCCGGGTTGCCCCGCGCGGTCATGGAACTGGTCAACATGCACTGCTCGCAGCTCAACGGCTGCGCCTTCTGCCTCTCGGTCCACCGCGAGGACGCTGTGGCGGCGGGTCTGTCGGCGCAGCAGTTGGCGGTGCTCCCCGCGTGGCGCGACGCCCCAAATCTCTACACCGACGAGATGCGTGCGGCACTCGAGCTCGCCGAGATCGTCACGACACTGCCCAACCACGACGACGCGAACTGCGCGTACGAGCGTGCCGCCGACATTCTCGACGCCGACCAGATCTCGGTCGTGATCTGGGGTGCGACATCCATCAACGCCTTCAACCGGGTGTCGATTCTGAGTCGATACAACGTGCATCCTCGCCCGTGATCCGCATTGTCGGGTTCGGCGCGCCGAGTGCTCTCAGGTGAAGTTCATCCCGCCTCGCCTATCCTCACTCTCGATGAGTACTTCACAGAGAGACACCGCGCGAAGGTATTCGCTCATTGCCTCCGTCGCCGGTCTGGTTGCGATCCTCGCGGCTCTCGCGACCCCGTTCGTGCCGGTCACGGCCCATGATGCGTCGATCGATTGGCCGAACGGTCAGGAGCTCTCCGCAGACAACGGGTCCGTGGTCGCGCCGCTCGTCTCGCAGACGGCGAACTCGCTGAACATCACGATCGGGTGCGGCATCCTCCGCACCGCGGCAGCCAAGGATGCCGACAGCGTGATCATCGCCACTGCGCCGTCGTCGGCGACCCGTGAAGTCCGTAACACGGCGATGACCATCACCGCGGGCCCCTCGGGCGCCCGGGTGATGTCCGCCAACAAGGTCTTGGCGTCCGCCGATGCGGCGGCGCTGCGTGCCTGCACCGAACTGACGGTGTGGGCCGACGAATCCGCCTTGGGCGCGCAGTTCGTCGGTGTCGGTCCGCCCGCTCGCGGCGATCCGCTCGACCGCCCGACCGTCGCAGGCGTCTTCACCGATCTCACCGGCGATCAGGTGCGCGCGGCGAACGGTGATCTGGCCGTGCACATCGCGATCGACAACGCCTTCGACGTCTCGCGCACCTGGCTCAAGACCGCCGTCATCGTCATCGGCGTCGTCGCCGCCCTCATCGCGTTGCTGGCCCTGGCCAAGCTCGACGCCGTCGCCCGACTCCGCGGCGCCATCGCCGGACGCCGAAAAGCACTCCATCTGGCCGTTCCCAGCGTCACCGACCTGACCGTCACCGCAGCCCTGGTGATCTGGCACTTCTTGGGGGCGGGCACCTCCGACGACGGGTACATCCAGGTGATGGGCCGCAACGCGTCGGAATCCGGCGTCTTCACGACGTACTACCGATTCTTCGGCGTCCCCGAAGCCCCGTTCGACTGGTACTACTCGTTCCTCTCGCACTGGGCGTCGGTCAGTTCCGCAGGCATCTGGATGCGACTTCCCGGGCTGCTGGCGGGACTGTTGTCGTGGTTCATCATCAGCCGTGTCCTCATCCCGCGACTCGGACCCGCGGTCCGGCGATCGCGGTGGGCCGTCCTCAGCGGCGCCGCTGTCTTCGTCGCGTTCTGGATCGCCTTCTGCAGCGGCCTCCGCCCCGAGCCGATCATCGTGCTCGGCACCCTCGTCACCTGGTGGCTCGTGGAGGCGGCCATCGCCACCCGGCGGCTGCTGCCCGCCGCTCTCGCAACGTTCGCCGCGCTGTTGACCCTGGCCACCGGCCCGCAGGGCGTCATCGCCGTCGCCGTGCTGATCGTCGGTTCCCGGCCCATGCTGCGGATCGTGCGATCCCTGCGGCGCGAGTACGGACTGCTCCCCCTGTTCGCGTCACTGGGCGCCGCGGTGTCGCTGATCGTGTTCCTGGTGTTCCGGACACAGACCATCGCGAACATCGTGGAGTCGGTCCAGGTGCGCTACTCCGTGGGTCCCACCCTGTCCTGGTACCAGGAGCTGATGCGGTACTACTTCCTGACCGTCGGCACTCCGGATGCGGCGTTGGCGAAGCGGGTCCCGGTCCTGCTGGTGATCGTGGCATTGGGTGCGACCATCGCGATCATGCTGCGCCGCCGACGCCTCGCCGGCTTCGCTCGCGGGCCGGTCTGGCGACTGCTCGGCACCGTGCTGCTGACCATCGGACTGCTCTCCTTCGTCCCGACCAAATGGACCATTCAGTTCGGCATCTTCGCGGGCGTGGGCGCCGCCCTGGTGACGGTCGCGACCGCCGCGCTCATCACGGTGGCGGGGTCGTCGCCGCGTGCGCTCTGGGCATACCTGACGGTTCTGCTCGGTGCCTGCGCCGTGGCGGCGGCGGGCAACAACGCGTGGGGCTGGGCGTACGACTACGGCATCCCGTGGTTCGACAAGGCTCCGGTCCTGGCAGGCCAACCTTTGTCGACGCTGTGCCTGGTGTTGACCGGCATCTCGTTCCTAATTCTGCTGTGGGTGTGTGTCCGTCCCGACCACCGTCGCAGCGCGACGCCTGAGGCGTCGAAACGTCGACGCGCCATCGCGGCGGTTCCGGTCCTCGTCGTCGCGGCGGGTCTGGTCCTGGCCGAGTTCGCCCTGTTCGGTCGCGCCGCCCTCGACCGTTCGGACACCTACACCGCCGCGAGCGCGAACCTGCGCGCCCTGACCGGAAACACCTGCGGCATGGCCGATCGCGTCCTCGTGGAGCAGGACCCGAACCAGGGCATGCTGCGCCCGGCCGACGGCGGCACCGCGTCGGCGACACTGCGCGGCGAGTCGACCGGCTTCACCCCCGACGGCGTGGCCTTCGATCTCACCCCCGAACCGGTGCGCATGGGTGCGGGCACCATCCACGTGTCCAGCCCCGGACACTCGACCAGCGCGAAGGGCGCGACTCCCGGAACCGAAGGCGGGGTGGGTCCGCGGACCGTCAACGGCTCCACCGCGGCACTCCCCTTCGGGTTGGACCCGGCCACCACGCCGGTCCTGGGCAGCTTCGGTTTCGACAACGGCACCGCCCGACTGACCTCCGGCTGGTACCAGCTGCCCGCGCGTGATGCGTCGCCGCTGATCGCCGTGTCGGCCGCCGGCTCGATCTTCTCGATCGGCCAAGACGGCGCTCCGGTCGCCGGCCGCGAGCTGACCATCGAGTTCGGCACTCGGAACGGCGACGAGTTCACGCCCGTCGGCGCACCGTTCCTGCCGATCGATCCCGGTCCCGACCACGCCAACCGTCCGTGGCGGAACCTGCGCATACCGATGACGGCAGTGCCGGCACAGGCCACCGCGATGCGCATCGTGGCCGTCGACTCCAACTTGAACCCCGACGAATGGCTGGCGATCACGCCGCCGCGCGCGCCGCAGTTGCGGTCGCTGCAGGACGTCGTCGGAAGTGACGATCCGGTGCTCGTGGATCTGTCGGTCGGCAGCCAGTTCCCCTGTCAGGCGCCGATCACCGCCCACGACGGCGTGTTCACCGTCCCGCAGTGGCGCATCACGCCCGATCGTGCCGCGACGTTCACCAAGTCGAAGAGTTGGCAGCGCGCGGGCGCAGGCGGCATCCTCGCCGTGTCGGACTCGGTGACGCGGTCGTCGACCGTCGCGACGTACCTGGAGAACGACTGGTATCGCGACTGGGGCAACCTGCTCAAGCTCAGCCCGCTGGTGCCCGACGCCCCCGCCGCGCACCTCACCACGACCACGTCACGACAGGGCGGCTGGCGCAGTACCAGCACCATCGTGACCGGAGGATCCGATGACTGACCCGACCCCGCGCACCACCGAGCGCTCGGCACGCACCACCGCCGTCGCCAAGACGGTGGCCATCGTGACGGGACTGATCGGCATCCTGCTGGCCCTGGCCGCACCACTGCTGCCCGTCACGTACACGAACGCCGAGATCGTCTGGCCGCAGGCGACGTCCGAAGGCGCCGCACCGACCGTCGAGAACGTGGTCGCGCCCAATGTGTCGTTCAACCCCACGTCCATGGACGTGACGGTTCCGTGTTCACTGGCGGCCGCCCTGCCGGAGAACGGGGGCGTGCTGCTGTCGACCGTGCCGAAGACCGGACTCAACGCGCGCCAAGTCGGCTTGTTCATCACCGCCACGCACGACAACATCCTCGTCACCGAACGCAACTCCGTCCTGCTGACCGTGCCGCGAGCCCAGGCGCAGGGCTCGACCGACTGCCGGATCGTCGTCCACGCCGACACCACCGGCACACGTGGCGGAGTCGAGGGCATCACCGTCGAGCACGGCACGTTCGAGATCGCGAATCCGGACGCCCGACCGCAGATCATCGGCGTCTACACCGATCTGCCGAAGACCACCCCGACGGAGGGGCTGAGCTTCCGATCCACCATCGACACTCGCTTCAGCACCAGCCCCACCGCACTCAAGCGGACGCTCCTGATCGTCGGTGTGCTGGCGACGATCGTCTCGATCATCGCGCTCGCCGTCCTCGACGCCCGCGACGGCCGTCGACTGCGTCGACTGCTGCCACGCGGATGGTGGCGCCCGACCATCGTCGACGCGTTCATCACCGCGGTACTGCTGGTCTGGTTGATGATCGGCGGCAACACCGCCGACGACGGGTACCAGGTGACGGTCGGACGCGTCGCGCCCGGCGCAGGCTATCTCGACAACTACTACCGCTACTTCGGCGTCCCCCAAGACCCGTTCGGCTGGCACTACCAGTACCTCGCGAAATGGATGGAGATCAGCACCGCGGTCCCGTGGCTGCGCCTGCTGCCCTTCTTGTTCGCCTGCGCCACGTGGTTCCTGATCAGCCGCATCGCCATCCCCCGACTGGGGCGGACCATCGCCGGGTCGAAGGTGGCGCTCTGGGCTGCCGCCCTGGCGTTCCTCGCCGTCTGGCTGCCGTTCAACAACGGCCTGCGGGTGGAGCCTGCGATCACCCTCGGCATCCTGCTGACCTGGGTGCTGGTGGAACGCGCCATCGCCACCGGACGCTTCATGCCGTTCGCGCTCGCGATCATCTCCGCTGCCTTCACGCTCACCATTCATCCGGTCGGAGCCATCGCCGCGGTGGCACTGCTCGCCGCACTGCGCCCGATGCTGCGTCGGGCGAAGTACCGCCGTCGCCGCGACGGGCTGGCGCCGATCGTGATCCCGTTGATCGCCTCCGGACTGCTGGTGCTCTACGAGATCTTCGCCGACCAGCCGATCGCGACGATCATCGAGGGCGTCAAGGCCCAGGGCGTCGTCGGCCCCACCAACAAGTGGTGGACCGAGGCCATGCGCTGGTACATCCTGCTCAATCCGACGCCCGACGGCTCCATCGCTCGCCGGGTCGGCATCTTCGTCACCATCCTCTCGGTCCTGCTGGTGGTCCTGGTGCTGGTCCGCAAGCACAACGTGCCGGGCGTCGCGACCGCCGCGCTGTGGCGTCTCATCGCCGTCACCGGCGGATCGGTCGCCGTGCTGGCCTTCGTCCCGACCAAGGCCACCCACCAGATGGGCGTGTTCGCATCCCTGGCAGGTCCGCTCGCCGCGGCGGCGACCGCATTCGTGCAGCCCAGCGTGCTGCGACGGCGATGCAATCGCACGTTCTTCGCCGCAGCCAGCGCCTATGCACTCGCCGTGGCGTTCGCAGGCCGCAATCAGTGGTGGTACGTGGGCAGTTACGGCATCCCCTGGGCGGATGACACCCCGCATGTCGCAGGCATCGGCCTGTTCTGGCCGATCTTCGCCGTCGCCGTCGCACTGACCGCACTCGGTCTCTGGCAGTACTACCGCGACGACGCGTCGCCCCGCACCGACGTCGTCGACACCGTCGACGACGCGAACACGACCACGCCGTATCTGCGCGGTCCGTCGCGCACCCTCGACAAGTTGCCGATGTACTCCCTGGTCATCATCACGGCCGCGATGCTCGCGTTCAACATGATGTCGTTCGCGAAGGCCTATCGTGCGCAGGCCGACTCGTGGTCGTGGGCGAGCTCGAACATCGACACGTTCCGCGGCAAGCCGTGTGCGCTCGCCGAGGCGGTCCTCGTCGAGCCCGATCCGAACGCGGGCGTGCTCTCCCCCGCCACGCTGCCGGGCCGGCCCACACTGAGCGTCGGGCAGGCGCTCGCGGGCGGCCCCGACTCACCGGCCGGTTTCAACCCCGACGGTGTGCCCGAGCATCTCGTGAGCGATGCCGAGAAGAGTTCGGACGACTCCGACAGCGACACCGGCGCTCAGGCGGTCGACGACAGTCAGCGGACCTCCGCGACCGACGACACCGCGGACGAGGGCACCACGTCGGACACCTCGGGCGGCACCACGTCGAGCCGCGGCGTCAACGGGTCGAGCGTCAAGCTGCCCTTCGGCCTCGACCAGAGCAAGGTCCCGGTCCTGGGCACCTACCGGGACAAGTCGGGGACCGGTCAACTGACGTCCGGCTGGTATCAACTGCCGGAGCGGTCTCCCGATCGGCCGCTGATCACGATGGCGGTGGCCGGGCAGGTCGAGAGCATCGACGAGGTCGCCGTGCTGCGCGACGGACAGAGTGTGCGGCTGGAAGCCGGACGCGTGCAACCGGACGGCAGTGTGAAGACCGTCGCCTCGTTGACGCCGTTCGATGCGGGCGGTGCTCCGGAGTGGCGCAACCTGCGATTCCCGATGAGTCAGATCCCGGCCGGCGCGAGCGTCGTCCGCATCGTCGCGACCGACACCTCGCCCAGCGTCGACGCCTGGGTCGCGGTGACGCCGCCGCGCGTGGCCACGATGGAGACGTTGAACGCGCTCGTCGGCAAGGACGATCCGGTGCTGCTGGACTGGGAGGTCGCGTTCGCGTTCCCGTGCCAGCGACCCTCGGGTGTGGTTCACGGCGTTCTCGAGACGCCGAAGTGGCGGATCACCCCGGACGCCGAGGGCGAGCGAGTGAACTCGGCGCGGTGGATGGCCGGCGACTACGGCGGCCCGCTCGGCATCACCGAGAACGAACTGCGTCCCACGGAGATCCCGGCCTACCTCAAGAACGACTGGGCCCGTGACTGGGGTTCGCTGCAGCGGTTCACACCGCTGCTGCCCCAGACCGATGCTGATCTCACGCTGACGCGGGAGAGCCACACCGGACTGTGGACGCCCGGCCCGATGCGCGTGATCAAGAACTGATCGCACGCGATCGGGCGACCGACGGACCGTGCCGCGACATCTCTACACTGAGCGAGGTGACCTCTCCCGCTGCCCCGCTCGACTTCGCGCACGGCCCGTCGTGGCCCAATCGGATCGCGCTCGCCCCGCTGACCAATCTGCAGAGCAACCCCGACGGAACCCTGTCCGACGACGAGTACGCCTGGCTGGTCCGCCGCGCCCAAGGCGGCTTCGGCATGGTGATGACCTGTGCCGCCTGGGTGTCGGAGAAGGGACACACCTTCAGCGGCCAGCTCGGCACGAGCGGTGCGGACCACCTCCCCGGCCTGACTCGACTGGCGACCGGCCTGCGCGCCGCGGGCGCGGTCTCGACCATTCAGTTGCAGCACGGTGGACGACGCGGCGACGGTCAGTTCGACGTGTCGCGCGCCGCACCGTGGAATGATCCGGCCAAAAACGCGACGGCGATGACGACCGCCGAGGTGGAGGCCACCGTGGCCGATTTCGCGGCTGCTGCGGCGCTCGCCGAGTCCGCGGGCTTCGACGGCGCCGAGATCCACGGCGCGCACGGCTACCTGCTCTGCCAGTTCCTGGACGCCCGCAGCAACGACCGCACAGACAAGTACGGCGGCAGCGCCGACAATCGTTTCCGGATCATCCACGAGGCGGTCGACGCTGTTCGTGCGGCGACCGGACCGGACTTCCAAGTGGGACTGCGCCTCTCACCCGAGCGCTACGGCATCCCGCTCGCGGACGGTCGCGAGCTCGCTGCGCAGATGCTGGGTTCGGGGCAACTCGACTATCTCGACATGTCACTGTGGGACGCGTTCAAGCAACCGCACGAGTCCGAGCATCACGGCCGTCGGATGCTCGACCACTTCACCGACCTGCCGCGCGGCACCACCCGTCTCGGTGTCGCGGGCAAGATCCTCGGCGGCGACCACGTGCGCGACTGCCTCCAATCGGGCGTCGACTTCGTCCTGATCGGGACCGGCGGCATCCTGCACCACGATTTCGCGGCGCGGGTGATCGCCGATCCCGACTTCGCCTCGATCCCGCAACCGGTGACCGCCGCGCATATGCGGGCCGAGTCGATCGGTCCGGCGTTCCTCGACTACCTGTCGACCAATTGGGACGACTTCGTCGCAGGCTGACCGGTCCGCACCGTCGCTGCGGATCCACGCAGCACGCGATCCGCACTGGTCTGCGGATCGAGGTCGAGCCGGCGCAGGAGTTGCGAGTTGAGCGCCACGACGATCGTCGACAACGACATCAGAACGGCGCCGACGCTCATCGGCATCAGGAAGCCGACCGGTGCCAGCACGCCCGCAGCCAACGGCACCGCGATCAGGTTGTACCCCGCTGCCCACCACAGGTTCTGCTGCATCTTGCGATATCCGGCACGCGAGAGCTCGATCACCGAGAGCACCGACCGCGGGTCCGAACTCGCCAGCACCACACCGGCCGACGCGATCGCGACATCGGTGCCCGCACCGATCGCGATGCCGACGTCGGCGCCGGCGAGCGCGGGCGCGTCGTTCACTCCGTCACCCACCATGGCGACGGTGCGACCCTCGGCCTGCAGTTCCGCGACCACGCCCGCCTTGTCCTCGGGGCGTACCTGGGCGTAGACGCGGTCGACTCCCACTTCGGCTGCGACGGTGTCGGCGACGGCGCGGGCGTCACCGGTGATCATCACCACCGCGGCGCCGAGCCGATGCAAGGCCTCGATCGCCTCGGCGGACTCCGGACGGATGTCATCGGCCAGCTTCACCGCTCCGACCACCTGACCGTCGACCACCACGTGCAGGATGATGGCGCCCTCCGCTCGCCACCGGTCGGCGACGGGCAGCTCCGCCGCGTCATGGAGTGCGAGCATCCTGGGTCCGCCGACCTCGACGCGCGCGCCGTCGATCGTCGCGGCGACTCCGGTCGCCGGTTCGGAGGTGAAGTCGGCGGCGGCGGGCACCGTGAGGTCGCGGTTCGACGCCGCATCGACGATCGCCGCCGCGAGCGGGTGTTCACTGTCGGTCTCGGCGGACGCGGCGAGCGCGAGGACCTCGTCGGACGTGCGGCCGGCGGTCGCCGCCACCTCGACGACGGTCGGGGTGCCCTTGGTGAGGGTGCCGGTCTTGTCGAACAGGACGGTGTCGACCGACCTCATCTGTTCCAACGCCAACCGGTCCTTCACCAGGACCCCGCCGCGGGCGGCTCGCTCGGTCGCAATCGAGACGACGAGTGGAATCGCGAGTCCGAGTGCGTGGGGGCAGGCGATCACCAGGACCGTGATGACGCGGACGATCGCGGTGTCGGGCATGCCGAGTGCCAGCCAAACGATCGCGGTGAGCGCGGCGGATCCCAGTGCGAACCAGAACAGCCATCCGGCCGCTCGATCGGCCAGGCGCTGCGCCTTCGATGATGATGCCTGCGCGTCGGCGACCAAGCGCCCGATGCCGGCCAGCGTCGTCTCGTCGCCCACTGCGGTCACCTGGACGCGGAGCCCGGAGTCGGTGGCGATGGTGCCCGCGACCACGTGGTCGCCCACGGATCGACGGACCGTGCGGGATTCGCCGGTCACCATCGACTCGTCGACGTCGGCCGATCCGTCGACGACGACGCCGTCGGCCGGCATCGACGCGCCAGGACGGACCAGGACGACGTCGTCGATCCGAAGATCGGCGGGTGCGACGCGGTGGATCGCGTCGTCGACCACCACCTCCGCCTCATCAGGCAGCAACGCCGCCAGTGAATCGAGTGCCGACGTGGTCTGCGCGAGCGACGCCATCTCGATCCAGTGTCCCAGCAGCATGATCACCACCAGGAGTGCGAGCTCCCACCAGAAGCTCAACTCGTGACTGATCACGCCGATGGTCGCTCCCCACGAGGACACGAAGGCGACGGTGATGGCCGTCCCGATCAGCAGCATCATGCCGGGCTTGCGGTCCCGGATCTCGCTGACGGCTCCGGTCAGGAAGGGGCGCCCGCCCCAGAGGTAGATCACGGTGCCGAGGGCCGGTGCGATCCAGCGCGCCCACCCCGGCACCTCGTAACCCAGCAGATCGCCGAACATCGGGTCGAAGGCCACCACCGGCACGGCGAGGACGGTCATGGCCCAGAACAGTCTGCGGAAGACGGCGACATGGTCGGCCCCGTGCCCCGCGTGAGCCCCGTGTTCCGCGTGACCGTCGCCGCCGTGCGTCCCGTGGTCCTGGTGATTCCCCATCGGTTCCATGGTTCGAACATATACCCATAGGGGGTATCGGTCAACCTGAGTGAAGCGCCGGGCAGGACGATTCCGGCACCCCGTAGGCTTCTCCCCATGCACCCGCACCCCGTCGACCGTCCCGCGCGCCTGGCCGGATATGCGGCGACGGCAGCCGATTCGGCGTTGGTCCTCCTGTCGTTTCTCAGCCTGTTCGTCGAGTCGTTCCTCGTGATGCTCGTCTGGGAGGTGCTCGCCGTGACCTACATGGCGGCCGCCTGGCTGGTGAGTCGACGTCTCACGCTCCGCGGTGCCAGCGACAGCCGCACCGGAATCTTCCAATGGCTGTCGTGGCTGATGCCGCTGGCGGCCAGCCTGGCCGGCGTCAACGCCGCCGTCGTGACACTGGTCGGCAAGAACCTCGCCGAGGCCGGCTACGACCCCGGCGGGCTGCGCGTGCTCGGCGTCGCCGGGATCGTCATCGCGTGGGCACTGCTCAACATGAGCTTCGTGAACGTCTACATGACGGTCATCGACCGCGCCGCGCCGCAGCGACCCCCGTTCGCGGTGCCGGGCGAGCCCGATCCGGACTACCCCGAGATGATCTACTTCTCGTTCACCATCGGCACCAGCTTCGCCGCATCCGACGTCGACGTCCTGACCCGACCGGCTCGCCGCGCGGTCCTCGCCCACAGCACCGTCGCGTTCTTCTTCAATGCCGTCGTCGTGGCGGCGGTGTTCCAGGTTCTGCAGCAACTCGTATGACCGCCTGATCGTCACCAACTCTCCGACCACGTTCGCGGTGATCCGCTACGTCGGCGCCGCCTACCTGGTGTACCTCGGTGTTCAACAGATCCGGGCCAAGCCCCACGCCGACGCCGCAGTGGCCGCGGTCCCGACAGCGGCGTGGCCGATGTTCACCCGTGGCGTGTGGGTGAATCTCTTGAAGCCGAAGGCCATCGTCTTCCTCGGCGTCGGGCTGATGGTCGTCTTCCTCTGACCGAGCCGTCCGACGTCCGAATGGTCCACTGCACACGATGTGCCAGACTGGAGACACCACAACTGCTTTGGGGGTACGCGTGCTGAGCATCGTTCTGTTGATCGTCGGCGGCGTGGGACTGGTGTTGACGCTGCTGTCGCTCATCGGCCTCGACTTCGGCGGCGTCGACTTCGACCTCGGCGACGGCGGCGTCGGGCTGCTCTCCATCGTCACGCCGTTCGCCATGGGCTTCGGTCTGCTGGGCGGCGGACTGATGCGGTTCACCGACACCCCGACCTGGCTGTCGTTGGTGGTCGGACTCGCGACCGGCATCGGTCTGTCGCTGGTCACGATCATCGTCCTCGGTTACCTGGTGGGCGCCGAGGAGGAACTCCCCGCCACCGATTACCTCGGGTCGATGGTCCGCGTGGTCGAACCCGTCACGCCGGGCCGGTTCGGATTGGGCGAGGTCGACAGCGCGCTCGGATCACAGCAGTTGACCATCACCTCCGACGAAGCACTCGAACACAACGCCTCCGCGGTCATCGTGGAGAAGATGGACGGTCGCGAGAGCTACATCGTCGTCCGCTTCACCCCGCCCGCCTGATTCGTTTCCCAGCGGCTCGTCGCGAGCCGCTCAACAGAAAGGAACCCATCACCCATGGGAGCCATCCTCGGAGCAGTCGTGGCCATCGTGGTCCTCCTGGTTCTGCTCGTCATCCTCCTCCTGTCGCGCTACCGCGTGCCCGGAGCCGAGGAGGCATTCATCGTCACCGGCACCGGCAAGGGGCACCAGGGCAAGGTGTACCGCGGTACCGGAACCTTCGTCCTGCCCGTCGTCCAACGCGCGACCCGCGTGCAGCTCTCGTCCGTGAAAGCCGACCTCGACACGTCGACGCCGGCGAACGACGGCATCGAGCTGAAGGTCCGTGGCGTCGCGATCGTGAAGGTCGGCGACACCCCCGAGGCCATTCTCAAGGCCGGACCGCGTTTCGGCGACGACCTCATGCGCGTGAAAGCGCTGGTCACCGAGCAACTGTCGGGTGAGCTCCGCTCCATCGTCGGTACGATGACCGCCAAGAGCATCCTGGTCGACCGCCAGCAGCTGGTAGACCAGGTGGCCCAGTCCATCAAGGAGATCCTGGGCAACCAGGGCCTGGTTCTCGACAGCTTCTCGATCAACGACGTCCAGGACTCGGACGGCCAGTACTTCTCCGACCTCGCCGCCCGCGAGCGCTCGGATCAGGCGGCCGTCGCCGCGAAGTCCCGCGCCGAGGCGCATCGCGTCGCCGAAGAGAGCCGTATCGCCAACGAGCAGGCGGTCATCCAGCAGCAGCGTGAACTCGACATCGAACGCGAGGCGGCTCGTCAGGCCACCGACCGCGCCGCGGCGGAAGCCGACGCGGTGCGTCCGTTGGTCGAGGCCGAGCGGCGACGCATTCAGGTCGAGAAGGACAACGAGGTCGCCGAGCAGCGAGCGCGTTTGCGCGACACCGAGCTCGACGCCGAGGTCCGTCGCCCCGCCGAAGCCGAGCTGTACGCCGCCCAGCAGCGCGCCGAAGCCCGGAAGGCCGAGATCATCGCCGAAGCCGCGGCGAAGGCCGAAGGCATCCGGATCACCGGTGAGGCCGAGGCCGACGCGCTGGAGAAACGCGCAGAAGCGCTCGGCAAGCTCGATAACGTCGGTCAGCTGGAACTGGTGCTGAGCAAGCTCCCGCAGATCGTCGAAGCGGCGTCGGCACCGCTCTCGGAGGCGAGCATCACGTTGGTCGGCGACTCGGTGAACCCGATCGCCAAGGGCGCGGGCACCAGCCTGGTCAGCACCATGGAACTGATCAAGGGCTCCACCGGCATCGACATCGCGAGCATGATCGCTGATCTCGGCAAGGGATCGACGGACGTCGACGACTCCGCGAAGGACGACGTCGGCGAGCAGTGACGACGAACGCGACCATGCCCGGGGCGATCGGCGCGATCACCCCGGGCATGGTCGTGTTCGCAGGCGCCGGCAGCGCTACCGGGACTTCAGGAACTCAAGGATCTCCGGCGTGACCGGATCGGCGAGATCGGCCACCTCCTCGTGTTTGCTGATGTAGCGGGCCACCAGCGGGCATACGGCGACGACACGCTGACCTGCGGCGCGGGTGTCCTCGAGCGCCTCGCGGACGAGAATCGAACTGAGCCCGCGACCGGCGAACCGGTCATCGAGCTCGGTGTGCGGGAAGATGCGCTGGGCGTTGCGGTCGACGAACTGGGTGAAGCCTGCGAGTTCGCCGTTCACGATGATGTCGTAGCGGCCCTGCTCGTCGTTCCGGACGACGGAGGTGCGGTCTGCATCGGTCATGGTCTTCCTGTCTCTCGGGTCAGCGTCGCTTCCGCGGCTTGAGGCGACTGTTGGGCAGCGGCGGCGCGGGGATCCAATCCTCGGGCGTCCAGCCGTCCACTGTTCCGAAACGTTCGGCGCGCGCCTGCCATTCCTCGCGGTAGGCGACGATCTCGTCATGGTCGCGTCCGACGAAGTTCCACCACATCACGATGTCCTCACCGAACGGTTCGCCGCCGAGCAGGATCACCCGTGCCGTCGCGTCGGTGGGGTTCACCAGCTCCAGGTGCTCGCACCCCGGGCCCACGTAGGCCATCGACGACCGCCCGATCGCGACGCCCTCGACCTCCAGCGCCGCCGTGTCGAGCAGCACTCCGTGCTCGAAGGCGACGTCGACGTCGAGCACCACTCGCGCGTTCGGCTCGATGATCACCTCGGCACCGAGCAGCGGGGTGGCGGTGACGATGTCGGCGGTCGATCCGCCGAGCGTCCCGGTGAACACCTTCAGGGTGGCGACGGCGACGCCGGACGCGTCGACGACCGGGACCGCGGGCGGTGCGTAGTGCTGAAAGCCGTTGGGTTCATTGCGGACTGCGTCGGGCAGCGCCACCCACAACTGCACACCGTGCAGCATCGTCACCCGCTCGGTCGACATCTCCGAGTGACTGATGCCGTATCCCGCGGACATCAGGTTCATCTCGCCCGGCAGCACCATCGCATGCACGCCACCGCTGTCGCGGTGCTCGATCTCGCCCTCGAACAGCCAGCTCACCGTCTGGAGTCCGGTATGCGGATGCGGGTACACCTGCATGCCTCCCGACTCCGAGACCGGTTCCGGACCGTAGTGGTCGGCGAAGCACCACGCGCCGACCATCGATCGGTCCCTGGTCGGCAGGGTGCGGTTCACCTGCATCGCACGGATGCCGCCGAGCGGCACCGTCCGCGGTTCGATCACCTCGATGCCGTCGGCTGGGCCTGAGCCGCACTGCACCTCAGTGGGTTCGGCTTCCACATTGCTCATGGATCATCCTTTCAGGCGGAATCTCAGGGCTGCGATCAAGTCGTCCACCGCCGCCGCAATCACGTCCACCCGGGCGGCGGCGTCGGGCGCGGTCAGCACGCTGTAGCGGTCGGCGGCGCCGAGCGGCAGTTCCGAAGCCGCTCGGAACGACGCCGCGACCGGGTCGTCGCCGTCGTAGTCCACCGGCTTCGTGAGTTGCGAGGCGATCCACCGCAGTTGCGCGTCCCTGCGGCCGCCCTGCCCGCAGAGCAACTGCAGTTGCGCACGCTTCTCGAGCAACTCGGTCCAGTCGACGGCACCGGCGTCCCCATCGGCGAGGTCGTCGACGAGCGCCCGCGGATACGGGTCGTCGGGCAGCCATTCGGCGACCGTGATCCGCGAGACGCCGCGCGCCACCAGGGAGTAGCGTCCGGGTCCGGACGGGGTGAGTCGGTCGATCTGAGCGAGCGTCGCGACCATCGCTCGGACGTCGCCGCCGCCGACCTCCGAACCGCGTTCGATCAGGACGGTACCGAACCGTCCGCCCGCGGACTGGACGTCGGGAATCATTGCGGCATAACGAGGTTCGAAGATTCGCAGGGGCAGCTGCTCGCCGGGCAGAAGCACCGCTCCCAGCGGAAACATCGGCATCTCCCTCATGCGGATCACAGTACCCGCCGGGTGTTGAGCCCATCTTGATTCGAATGGTTGTCGCGAGCGGCACGCGAACGCACACTTGGTGCGTGCTGATGCAGATGTGTTCGCTCACCCGATGTCACTGACCGACTCAGGTCGCTCGTCTTCGGTCGGTTCCGCCGCCCCTCACCGTCACCCACCACCCTCACCGGAGGTCTCTTCGCCATGCCTACTTCCCGATCAGAACGACAGCTGCATGCCGCCGCTCAACCGCTCCAGTTCGCCTACTGGGTCCCTAACGTCAGCGGCGGACTCGTCGTCTCGAAGATCGAGCAGCGCACCGACTGGGGGTACGACTACAACCGGACGCTCGCCCAGCTGGCCGAGAACAACGGCTTCGACTACGCGCTCACCCAGGTTCGGTACATCGCCTCGTACGGGGCCGCCTACCAGCACGAGTCGACAAGCTTCTCACTCGCTCTCCTGCTGGCGACCGAGCGGTTGAAGGTGATCGCCGCCGTGCATCCCGGGCTGTGGCAGCCGGGCGTCCTGGCGAAATACCTGGCGACCGCCGATCACCTGTCGGGCGGCCGTGCCGCGGTCAACGTGGTGTCCGGATGGTTCAAGGACGAGTTCACCAAGCTCGGCGAGCCGTGGCTGGAGCACGACGAGCGGTACCGCCGCGCCGAGGAGTTCATCACCTACCTCAAGCGGATCTGGACCGACGACCACGCCGAACTGTCCGGCGACTTCTACCGTCTGCACGACTTCGATCTGAAACCCAAGCCGGTCGACGTCCCGGGCCGACCGCACCCGGAGATCTTCCAGGGCGGCAACTCGACCGCCGCACGGGCGATGGCCGGCCGCGTCTCCGACTGGTATTTCAGCAACGGCAAGGACTTCGACGGCATCACCGAGCAGGTCAGCGATGTGCTGACCGAAGCCGCGCTGCACGACCGCACGGTGCGGTTCGGACTCAACGGATTCCTCATCGCCCGCGACACCGAGCACGAGGCGCGCGACGTGCTCCGCGAGGTGGTCGAGAAGGCCGACCGCGACGCCGTCGCAGGCTTCGGCTCCGCCGTCAAGCAGGCGGGGTCGTCGACCGCCGACGGCAAGGGCATGTGGCAGGACTCGGAGTTCGCCGACCTCGTCCAGTACAACGACGGCTTCCGCACCGGCCTCATCGGCACACCCGAGCAGATCGCCGAGCGGATCGTCGCCTACAAGACACGCGGGGTGAACCTGCTGCTCCTGGGCTTTCTGCACTACCACGAGGACGTCGCCTACTTCGGCGAGAAGATTCTGCCGATCGTCCGCGACCTGGAGAACGACCTCGCCGTCAGCGGCCGGTTGGAGTCCGAACTCGCCCGACACGGCGTTCTGACCGCCAACTGACGCATCGCACGCACCGACCCACCCACCACCTCACGAACGGACCTGACATGACCACCACCGACTCCCCGACCACTGCCTCCCCGATCACCGATACGTCCGGCACCGATGCGGACACCCAGTTCGACGCCGCGCTCCGCCGCGCCGACATCGTCGCGGCACAGTTGCGTGCGACGGCCGCCGAGCGCGACCGCGCCAACAAGGCGCCCCTGGCCGAGGTGGCGTTGCTGCGCGAGGCCGACCTCCTCCAGGTCGGCGAACCGGTCGCGTACGGCGGTTCCGGTTTGGACTACGCGCAGTCGCAACAGATCACCCGCCGCATCGCGCGCGGCGACACCTCGATCGCGCATCTGCTGGGATATCACTACGCACAGCAGCGGATCCCGCATCTGTTCGGCACCCCCGAGCAGGCCGACCAACTGTCGCGGCGGAACGCGGAGTTCAGGCCCTTCTGGGGCGGCGTGCAGAACCCGCGCGGCGCGGCGGGCCTGACGCTGACCCGCGACGGCGCGGGGTTCCGGCTGAACGGCGCGCGAACCTTCGCCTCCGGTGCCAGCATCTCCGATCAGCTGTCCGTCACCGCAGCACTCGACGGAGACCTCGTCTTCCTGTCGATCCCGACTCGCCGGGACGGCTTCACACCGCAGGGCGACTGGGACAACATCGGGCAACGCCTCACCGACTCCGGCGGCGTGGTCTTCGACAACACACCCGTCGAACGCAGCGAGGTCCTCGGCGACGATCCCCTGACCGGTCGTATTCCGAGCGCCTACCAGACGCTAGTGACTCCGCACTGGCAGTTGGCGTTCGTCAACTTCTACATCGGTACCGCCGAAGGAGCATTGGAGGAGGCCCTCGACTGGACCCGACTGAACGCCTCGCCGTGGGAGACCTCGGGGCTGGATCAGGCCACCGACGACCCGTACATCCTGGAGCTGGTCGGCCAACTGCGGTCCGAGATCAGTGCGGCGGCTCTCCTCGCCGATCGGGCGGGCGACGCCTTGCAACACGCTCTGAACATCGGTCCGGAGCTGACCGCCCACCAGCGTGCCGAAGCCGCCATCGCGATCGCCGAGGCCAAGTACGTGACCACCAAGGTCTCACTCGAGGTGACCTCGCGGCTCTTCGAGATCCAGGGGGCTCGCGCCACCACCAGCGCCTACGGCTTCGATCGGCACTGGCGGAACCTGCGCACGCACACCGTGCACGACCCGGTGGCGTACAAGGCCCGCGAGGTCGGCGATTGGACGCTGAACCGTCGTGCGCCACAGTTCTCCCTCTACAGCTGACCTCGGACGGCTAACGCACCCGCATCCCGTCCGCTCACGCTGAAAGCGATTGCCCCGCCATGACTTCCGTCCTCGATACCTCAGTCAGCGATCCAGCAGCTGGCATAGGCACGCTCACCGATCCGGCGGCCTCCGCACTGCGCGACCTGCTGCCCGTCATCGCCGCGTCGGCGTCCGACCGGGACCGCGACCGCACGCTGCCCCGCGCGGAGGTGGATGCCCTGTCGGAGGCGGGACTGCTCGCCGTCACCGTCCCCGTCGAGTACGGAGGTCGCGGCCTCGGCATCGGATCGGCGGTGGAGCTCACCGCGGCGCTCGCCACCGTCGATCCGAGCCTCGCGCAGATTCCGCAGAGCCACTTCGTCTTCCTCGACGCATTGCGTCGCGGCGGGTCTTCCGAACTCGCCGCTGAGGTATTCGGCCGAGTGCTGGGTGGGGAGCGACTGGCCAACGCGCAGACCGAGCGCGGCGGAGCCACTGTCCTCGACGACGCGACCGTGCTCGTCGATCACAGTGACGGCCTCCGACTGACCGGCCGCAAGTACTACTGCACCGGGTCGGTCCTCGCCGACTGGCTCGCCGTTCGCGCAGGCGGACCGACCGGACGGGTGCTGGTGTACGTGCAGGCAACCACCCCGGGCGTCACGATCGACGACGACTGGGACGCCGTCGGGCAGCGGACCACGGCCTCGGGCACGGTGGCATTCGACGAGGTCGTCGTCGATCCGCACCGGATCGTCGACTTCGATGCACTGTTCGCCCGGCCCAGCACCTACGGTGCGCGCGCACAGATCCTGCATGCGGCGATCGACGTCGGCATCGCGGTCGGCGCCTCGACGGTCGGGGCCGAGTTCGCGCACCATGCCCGACCGTGGTTCGAGGCGGATGTCGAACGAGGGGTCGACGATCCGCTGCTGATCTCGGCGGCCGGCGAACTGGAACTGACCGTGCGCGGCGCCCGGGCACTGCTCGACGTCGCGGTCGCCGCCATCGAGTCCGCCGAGGCCGCAGGCGAACCCGCCGACCTCGTCGCCGAGGCGTCATTGGCCACGGCGGCGGCCAAGGTCGCGGGCGGCCGTGCCGCCCGCCGGGCGGGCGAGGTCCTGTTCGATCTGGGCGGGACCCGCGCAGCGGCCGCACCGTCGAACCTGTCTCGGTACTGGCGGGATGCGCGGACGCATTCGCTGCACGACCCCGAGCGCTGGAAACTCACGCACCTGGGTCGGTGGGCGCTGACTCGGACGCCACCGCCGATCCACGGAAACATCTGACACTCACGTTCTCTAGGAGACCCATGTCCCTGCACACCACGTCGACCTCCAGCGTGGCGGCGCCGCTGGCACTGCACTGGTTCCTGCCCACGTACGGCGACTCGCGATTCATCGTCGGCGGCGGTCACGGCATCCCGGCAGGCAGTGCCCACGGTGATCGACGCGCCTCGATCGGTTACCTCTCGTCCATCGCGCGGGCAGCAGAGGAGTTCGGATTCACCGCCGCCCTGACACCCGCGGGCGCCTGGTGTGAAGACGCCTGGCTGACCACCGCGATGGTGGCGCAGGAGAGTGACCGCCTCGGCTTTCTCATCGCACTGCGTCCCGGACTCGTGAGCCCCACACTCGCCGCGCAGATGGCGTCCACGTTCAGTCGCCACGCACCAGGGCGACTCCTGCTCAACGTGGTCACCGGGGGCGAGTCGCACGAGCAGCGGGCGTACGGCGACTTCCTCGACAAGCCCGCCCGCTATGCGCGCGCCGACGAGTTCCTGTCGGTGGTGCGCGGACTGTGGCGCGGAGAGCACGTCACACTCGACGGCGAGCACATCCGGGTCGACGACGCCTCGCTGGCGACGCTGCCCTCGCCGGAGATCCCCATCTATTTCGGCGGTTCGTCACCCGAAGCGGGACCGGTCGCCGCACGGCACTCGGACGTGTACCTCACGTGGGGCGAACCACCCGCAGCCGTCGCCGCGAAGATCGCCTGGATCCGCCGGCTCGCCGATCGCGAGGGACGAACGGTCCGGTTCGGGATCCGGCTGCACGTCATCTCCCGCGACAGCGCCGACGAGGCGTGGATCGCGGCGTCCAAGCTCCTGGACGCCCTCGATGAGAGGACCGTCCGTGCCGCACAGGAAGGTCTGTCGCGCAGCGAGTCCACCGGTCAGGCCGGCATGCGTGATCTGCACGCCGAGCACCGGCGCACCGGATCCTGGCGCGATCCGCGCGCGCTGGAGGTGGCTCCGAATCTGTGGGCAGGCGTCGGCCTGGTCCGCGGCGGTGCGGGGACCGCACTGGTCGGCAGCCATCGCGAGGTCGCCGATCGCATCGCCGAGTACGCGGAGTTGGGGATCGACGAGTTCGTCTTGTCCGGCTATCCACATCTGGAGGAGCTGTACTGGTTCGGCGAGGGGGTGATCCCGCAGTTGGTGGATCGCGGTCTGTTCGCGCCGCCGAACCCCGATGGCGCCGTCGCTGGGACGCCGTTCCTGACGGCAGCGCGGTAGTCGCCTCTCGACGGGGTCGTCGTGCGCCGAACGACGGAGATGGGCGAGGATGGGCGGTGAACCTGGATCCCAAACGATGGAGTCTGTGAGATGAGCACGATCGACCCGCGGCATCGCCTGCACCGGCGACCATGGTTCCTCCCGGTGGTGCGCGGAGTCCTCTGGACACTCGCCGGCATCGGCGTCTTCGCGATCGCATTCGCCCTGACCGCGTTTCCGTTCAACGACAGTGGCATGGCACTGGGACTGGCACCCCTTCCGCTTCTGTGCGTCATCTACGCGGGCTTCACGGATGCCTACACCGAGGTGCCCGAGCGTGCCGCACGGTACTTGCTCCCCTACCTGGCGTGGATGATCGGCATCGGCGCCGCCGCGAGCGGTGCGGGAGTTCTGCTCGGCCGCGCCTGGCCCAGCCTCCGAGGCTCGACCGACGGCTACGCGATTCATCACGGTTCGCTGTTCAACGTCCTCGGTGCGGCACTGCTGCTCGGCGGGCTCGGACTGCTCGTCGTCAGTACCTGGTTGCGCACTCGTCAAGCAGCGTTGGCCGTCCGGGCTCGGAGTGTTCGGCTCACCGGCCCTCGAGTGCCCGCAGTGGTGACCGAGGTGTCCCGCTGGCACCAGAGCAACGTCGTCGAGATGTGGGACACCACCCTGCGATTCACCGACTCCCAGGGCACCGACCGGTGGCACACGGCTGTGCACCACGTCAGACTCCAGCCCGGCAGTCGCCAGTGGATCCGTTACGATCCCGAAGCACCGGGCCGGAAGTCGTCGATCTTCGTCGAGTGGACGCGATGACGGTGACGGACGCCGTCTCCGGTGTCCGACCGAGTCTTCGCTGAATCAGTCAACACTGCATCGGGCAACGGTGAATCTGCGTCACTGCTGAATCAGCAGCGTCGCGGTGCCGAGGGCTGGTTCACGGACCGTGCAGACTTCAGTCCCGGCCTTGCGACCGGTGCGGACTTCGCTCACGTTCAGGCCTGCGTCGACGAGTCGACGCTGTTCGGCGACGATGTCGCTGCAGCGCCACGCGACGCCCATCAGCCCGATGCCCTCGTCGGTGTCGGGTGCCCCGGCCACCACCTCGAGGACAGTGGAGCGGGTGCGGAAGAACAACTGCGACACGCCCTTGCCGAGGTCGCGCACCAGACGGAGGTTGACGCCCAGCCGACCGCCGAACAGGGCGATCGCGGCGTCCGCCTCGGCGACGGTGAAGACCACGTGGTCGATCATCCCGCTCGACGTCGCCCCGGGTGCTCCGCCGCCGGTCATCTCGTACCCGGTGACGCGCAGCGGCGCGTACTCGGTCAGGGCCAGGCTCTTGCCCATGCCGTCGCTCTCGCCCCTGTCGTCGAGCGCGACGCCGCGCCGACGCAGCAGGGTCGCCGCACCCGCGAGGTCCGCGACGTGCAGATCCACGGTCAACCGGCGGTCGGAGTCGGCGAGTCCGATCGACCCGTTGGACACGGCCCATCGCTCTGCCGCACGGGTGCCGAGCAGGATGTCGTACAGGCGCGCCGACGCCGCCCGGTCTGCCGTCGGCAGCGTGAGGTGGACGTCGTCGACCGACAGCGCATCAGCGATCGCATTCACGATTCCCATCCTGACACAGCATGATCGGGGCATCGTTGTGGCTGTCGCCGCTGCACTCGGGACCCACTACAGTGAGAGTTCCGTCGTCGACTGAAGGACCACGCAATGACTGTGGAGCGCAACGGCATGGACGACGACGGTGCTGGGGGCCGGCTCCGACGTGCCTGGCAGTCGTACACGGCGCAGCTTTCGTACGCGGGGTTGGTCGCCGGCACGGTGATGTTGTGGCTGTCGGCCACGCCGTCACTCCTCCCGCGCGGTCCGCTGTTTCAGGGACTGGTGAGCGCAGGGGCTGCCGCACTCGGGTATGCGCTCGGCGCGTTCGCCACGTGGTTGGCGCGCTTCCTCGTCTCCCGCCGGGATCGGTGGCGTCGCCCGCCCCGCATCTGGTGGATCGGCCTGGGAATCGTGTTCATCATCGGCACCCTCGTCATGCTGTACTGGTACCAGCGGTGGCAGAGCGAACTCCGCGATCTGATGGGCGTCGCCCATCTGCAATGGTCTGCCTACCCGACCATCGTCGTGGTGGCGGTGATCGTCTTCGCGATCCTCGTCGGTGCGGGGCAGGCGTGGGGCGCCCTGGTCCGAATCCTCGCGCGGCGGCTCAGTCGACGGGTTCCGCCGCGGATCTCCGGCCTCGCCGCGGCCACCGTCATGGTGATCGTCAGCATCCTCATCTTCAACGGCGTCGTCGCCGATTACGGGATGAACGCGCTGAACTCGTCGTTCGCCGCGATCAACGACGAGACCAATCCCGACTCCGAACCGACGACGTCGACCCTGCGGTCCGGCGGCCCCGAGTCGCTCGTCAGTTGGGCGAGCCTGGGTCGGCTCGGCCGCACGTTCGTCTCGGTGGGCCCTTCGGCCGCCGACATCAGCGAGTTCAACAGACGCCCCGCCAAGGAGCCGATCCGCGTCTACGCCGGACTGCAATCCGCGGACTCGATCCAGCAGAGCGCGGATCTCGCTGCGCGCGAACTGGTCCGCACCGGCGGCCTGCAGCGGAAGCTGATCGGGATCGCCGGATCCACCGGCACCGGCTGGGTCAATCAGGCCAACCTCGACACTCTCGAGTACATGTACAACGGCGACACCGCGATGGTGTCGATGCAGTACTCGATGCTGCCGAGTTGGTTGTCGTTCCTGGTGGACCAGGAACGAGCACGCACCGCCGGGCGTGCACTGTTCGAGGCCGTCGATCGCTTGGTCCGGAAGATCCCCGAAGCGGAGCGCCCCATGATCGTCGTGTTCGGTGAGAGTCTCGGATCGTTCAGTGTCGAGGCTCCGTTCGGGTCGGTCGCGACCATGAGTGCCCGGACCGACGGCGCCCTGCTGACCGGCCCCACCTTCAGCAATCAGATGTGGGCCGACGCCACCGGCGAGCGCGATGCGGGCTCGCCCGAAGTGCTGCCGATCGTCGACGACGGCAACCAGGTCCGGTTCATCAACACCGCCGCCGACCTCGACCGGCCGAGCCGCCAACCGTGGGACCGCGGCCGCATCGTGTACCTGCAACACGCGTCGGATCCGATCTCCTGGTGGAATCCGGAGCTGATTCTCAACAAGCCGGACTGGTTGCGGGAGAAGCGTGGGTCCGACGTCCTCGACACCGTCTCGTGGATTCCGTTCGTGACCTTTCTCCAGGTCGCCGCGGACATGGCGGTGGCCGCCGACGTGCCAGACGGCCACGGTCACCACTACCTCCGCGAGATACCGCAGGCGTGGGCGAAGATCCTGACACCGGAGGGCTGGACCGACGCGAAGACGCAGTCGCTGCTCCCCCGGTTGCGCCGCGACTGATCCCCATCACATGATCGCGCTGACTCACAAAGGGGTTACTCGTGGGTAACACCATCCGGTAGCATCGTCGCCGTGACCCAGGACAACACCGACGCCGCTTCGACCGGCGCAGACGCTCCCGCCTACCGTTCGCACCCGTACAAGGCGTTCACCGTGACCGTGGCCGACCACATCGCCGAGGTGACGCTCATCGGCCCCAGCAAAGGCAACGCGCAGGGACCCGACTTCTGGACCGAGGCGGCGCCGTTGTTCGCCGCCCTCGACACCGACCCGGACGTCCGCGCGATCGTCTTGACCGGCTCCGGCACACACTTCTCCTTCGGTCTCGATCTCCCTGCGATGATGGGC
The DNA here is from genome assembly GCF_001592365.1 of Gordonia hydrophobica NBRC 16057. Taxonomy (GTDB): domain Bacteria; phylum Actinomycetota; class Actinomycetes; order Mycobacteriales; family Mycobacteriaceae; genus Gordonia; species Gordonia hydrophobica. The sequence continues at coordinate 49,604 of NZ_BCWU01000010.1, read as the reverse complement.
GACTTCGGCAAGGTGCTGGCCTCCGACGCCAAGGCCGGCCCGCGTACCGACTTCCACAACCTGGTCAAGAGCATGCAGGGCGCCATCAACGCCGTCGCCGACTGCCGCAAACCCGTCATCGCCGCCGTCGCCGGCTGGTGCATCGGCGGTGGCGTGGACCTGATCAGTGCTGCCGACATCCGCGTCGCCAGCGCCGACGCCAAGTTCAGCGTCCGGGAGGTCAAGGTCGCGATCGTCGCCGACATGGGTTCCCTCGCCCGCCTCCCGCTGATCATCGGCGACGGCCACACCCGCGAACTCGCGCTGACCGGTAAAGACATCGACGCCGCCCGCGCCGAGAAGATCGGTCTGGTCAGCGATGTCTACGCCGACAAGGATGCGACGCTCGAAGCGGCCCACGCGATCGCCGCCGAGATCGCGGGCAACGCGCCCCTCGTCGTGCAGGGATTCATGGACGTTCTCGACCACAGTCGCAGCGCCCGCGTCGACGACAGTCTGCGCTACGTCGCCGCCTGGAACGCCGCCTTCCTTCCCAGCAACGATCTCACCGAAGCGGTCACGGCCGTCTTCGAGAAGCGAACGCCGCAGTTCAAGGGCGAATAGATGATTGATTCCCGGTGACGGTCGCCCCCACGTGGGTCGAGTGCTGCGGCCGCCTCCATGTGGCGGGAAGCGATGGTCGTCGGCGAGGACTCGTCCGAGGCGATCCCAGCTGAGAACTGCCCGCTCAGGCGCTTCCGACGGAACATTGCCGTCGGAGGGTGCTGTGCAAGCAGTTCTCAGCAGCATGTGACAGTAGGCGGCGCGCGGCGCGGCGATATCAGATCGAACGCAGGCCTCGCGCGACGCTGCGCCAGTTCGTTTATTCACAGTCTCGATATACTGCGTGCTCGCTCCGCTCGCAGGCAGCACTCGACCAGCTTGGGACGACCGTGTTCAACGATGCACGCGACCTCAGTCGCCACGACTCGGGGTCAACCGGAACACCGGGATGGTGCGTGAGGTGCGACGCTCATAGACGGTGAAGTTCGGCCACACCCCGAGCAGCGTCCGCCACCCGGCCGCCCGGTCGGCGTCGAACAACTCGGTGGGACGCATGGTCTGCTCCACACCGTGGACCGTCACCGTCATGGTCTCCGCGGCACGGAGGTTGAAGACCCATGCAGGCATCGTCGGACCGCCGAAGAAGGAGCCTGCGACGATCCAGTCGTCACCGTCCGGTGCGGCCAGCAGGTGCGTGCTGTGCAGTTTTCCGCTCTTGCGCCCCGGGATCGTCATCGTGATGCCGGGCAGCCCCGCGATCCGCAGCAGCCCGAACCGGCCGCCGGTGAGGAAGTGCAGCAGCACGTCGATCTTCACGATGTAGGGCAGGTATCGGGGCAACCATTCGATCGCCCCGATACGCACCGCGACCGGAGTCAGCAGCCCCACGAACTCAGCCGAGGTTCTTGGCGAGCGTCTCGGCGAGCAGCTGCGCCACCTCGGCGGGATCGTCGAGATCGCCGCCCTCGGCGAGAACCGCCGACGCATAGACCAGTTTCGCCGTCGACGCCAAGTCGGCGTGATCGTCGCCCTGTCCCTCGAACGCGCCCTGCAGCGCGACGACGAGCGCGTTGTCCGGGTTCAGCTCCAGGATGCGCTTGGACTTCGGCACCGGCTGACCCGACGCGCGGTAGAGCTTCTCCAACTGCGGCGTCATCGAGAAGTCGTCGCCGACCAGGCAGGCGGCCGACTCGGTCAGTCGCGAGCTCAGCCGAACCTGCGACACCTCGTCGGTGAGGGTCTCCCCCAACCAGGTGAGCAGCGGCGCGAACTGCTCCTGCTGCTTGGTCTTGTCCTCGTCGGTCGATTCGGCGTCGTCGCCGTCCAGGTCCACGACGCCCTTCGCCACCGAGACCAGCTGCTTGTCCTCGAAGTCCAGCCCGGACGAGACCCATACCTCGTCGACCGGATCCGACAACAGGAGCACCTCGATGCCCTTGGCGCGGAATGCCTCCAGGTGCGGCGACCGCTCGATCTGGGTCCGCGACTCGCCGGTCATGTAGTAGATGACGTCCTGCTCGGGCTTGCAGCGCGAGAGGTAGTCGGTCAGCGTGGTCGGCTCGGTCTCGCTGTTGGTCGAGGCGAAGACCGACGCCTTCAGGATGGCCTTGGCGTTGTCCTGATCGTTGATCAGGCCTTCCTTGAACACGCGACCGAAGTTGCTCCAGAAGGTCTGGTAGTCCTCGGGCCGCCGATCCTGCAGCTCCTGGACCGACGAGATGACCTTCTTGACCAGGCGACGACGGATCGCGCGGATCTGCCGGTCCTGCTGCAGGATCTCCCGCGAGACGTTGAGCGAGAGGTCAGCGGCGTCGACGACGCCCTGGACGAAGCGCAGGTACTCGGGCATCAGCTCAGCGGCGTCGTCCATGATGAACACCCGCTTCACGTACAGGTGGATGCCGCTGCTGCGTTCGCGCATGAACAGATCGAACGGCGCCTGCGTCGGAATGAACAGCAGGGCCTGGTACTCGAAGGTGCCCTCGGCGTGCAGCGTGATGGTCTCCAGCGGCTCGTCCCACGCGTGCGAGACGTGTCGGTAGAACTCTGCGTACTCCTCCTTGGAGACCTCCGACGACGACTTGGCCCACAGCGCCTTCTGCGAGTTGAGGACCTCGTCGACCTCTTCGACGGTCGGCTCGGGCGTCTCGCCGTCCTCGCCCGGCTCACCCGGAACCTGCTTGACCACCAGCATGCGGATCGGCCACGAGATGAAGTCGGAGTACTTCTTCACCAGGCGACGCAGCACGGTCTGGTCGGCGTAGTCGTTGACGGCGTTGTCCTCGTCGACGGGCTTGAGGGTCAACGTGATCGCGGTGCCCTGCGGCGCGTCGGCGATCTCGTCGAGGGTGTAGGTGCCGTCGCCGGTCGACTCCCAGCGCGTGCCGACGGTCTCGCCGGCCTTCCGCGTGACGAGCTCCACCTTGTCGGCGACCATGAACACCGAATAGAAGCCGATGCCGAACTGCCCGATCAGATCGCCGGCGTCCTTCGCGTCGTTCTCGGCGAGCTTCTGCCGCAATTCGTCGGTTCCCGATTTGGCAACGGTGCCGATGAGGTCGATGACCTCGTCGCGGGTCATGCCGATGCCGTTGTCGGCGACGGTCAGGGTGCGCGCCGTCGAATCGGGGGTCAGCCGGATGTGCAGATCGGAGATGTCCGCGTCGAGATCCTTATCGCGCAGCCCTTCCAGACGCAATTTGTCCACCGCGTCGGACGCATTCGAGACCAGCTCACGCAAGAAGCTGTCCTTGTTGGAATAGATGGAGTGGACCATCAGATCCAGTAGCTGGCGGGCCTGTGCCTGGAACTCAAATACCTGCGAGGTCAACGCATGACTCCTCATTGTGAGACCGAATCGTCGGGGCTGAATTTGCGCCCACGAGTTTACCGGGCGTCCGACGCGTACTGTGAGTGACGTGTCTGGCAGCACTCGCGCGCTCTTCGTTCACGCTCACCCCGACGACGAGTCGTTGTGGACCGGCGGCACCATGGCACGCCTGGCTCGCAGCGGCGCCGAAGTCTCCCTCGTCACCTGCACCTGGGTGCGCGGCACCACGCGACACGGCGAACTGGTCGACGCGGCACGTCAACTCGAACTGGCCCGGGAGCCGATCATGCTCGGCTACGCGGACAGCTTCGTCCCCGAATCCGCCCCCGGAGCCACGTCGTTCATCCTGGCGCCGTTCGACGAACAGGTGGCCGCACTGGTCGAGCACCTGCGCTCGTTGAAGCCGCACATCGTGGTCACCTACGACGCGTACGGCATGTACGGCCATCCCGATCACATCCACGCCAATCGCTTGGCGTGCGCCGCGGCCGACGCCGCCGCGATCGCCGCCTACCACCCCGACCTCGGTGAGCCGTGGCAGGTGTCGTCGCTGTACTTCATCACCATCCCGATGACGACCGTCGCCCAGCTGCGTCCGCATCTCTCCGACGCCTCGCATCTGCCGATCGACGGCACCCACGCCGACCGGATCGACGTGGTGGTCGACGTCGACGACTGCACCGGCTGCAAGATCCGCGCCATCCAGTGTCACAAGACCGAGATGGCCCGGAGCGCGTCGATGAAGGACTTCGCCGCGCTGCCTGCCCCCGAGCAGCGACTGTTCCTCCGCACCGAGGCCTACCTGCGGCGCGACCTGGTCCCAGGCGGCGCCGAGCTGGTGTGAGCCGCTGCCTTCCTCACGGCGGTGGCCTAAGGGTGCGTGTCAGCCGTGCTCGGAAAGGGTGGTGCGCAGACCGGAGGCGCGGGCCACGCGGCGGGCCACCGCGGCGCGCAGCGCCTCGGGCGTCCCGATGATCGTGACCTCGCGTTCGGCGCGGGTGATGGCCGTGTACAGGAGTTCCCGTGTCAGCAGTTCGGCGTCCGGCGGCGGCAGCACCACCGTCACCGTGGCGAACTGGCTGCCCTGACTGCGGTGGATCGTCATCGCATACACGGGGACGGCGTCGGCCAGCTGACTCGGATGAAGCTTCTTGATCTCGTGCCCGCGTTCGAAGACTGCGGCCAGCTCCTGCCCGTCGCCCTCCGGATCCACCACGACGACGCCGGAGTCGCCGTTGTAGACGCCCTGGGCCCGATCGTTCGCGGTCACCAACAGCGGCTCACCGGCATACCAGCCCGCACCTGCGGGCGGCCCGCCGAGATCGTCGGTGATCCAGCCGATCACCGTCCGCGACCACCCGCCGACGCCGTACGGGCCGTCGCGGTGGGCGCACAGCACCCGATGCCCGCGCAGTGCGGTCACCGCGGCTCGCGCGTCACCGGACACCGCTGCCGACCGCAGCGCACCGGCCCAGCCGACGGCTTCGCCGCGTACCGCGTCGGCGTCGTCCGGGTCGATCAACCGGACCGGATGCGTGGTGTCGGGACCCTGCCCGATCAGCTCCAGCACCCGGTCGGCGTCGCCGGTGTTCACCGCTTCGGCGATCTCCCCGATCCGGTCTCCGTAACGGTGACCGCGGCGCAACGTGATGACGCCGCGCACCAGGGATGCGCGTTCGGCTGCGTCGAAGTCGGCGGTCGGCAAATCGGTGACGTCGGCGAACGCCGCGGGCAGGTCGGCGGATCCGCTCGCGGAGGGATCCCGATCGACCAAGTCGGCGAGCACCGCGCCGGCCTCAACCGACACCAGCTGGTGCGGGTCGCCGACGAGGATGAGTCGGGTGTCCGACCGCAGCGATTCGAGCAGGCGGCACATCAGGGTGACCGGCAGCATCGAGGTCTCGTCCACCACGACCACGTCGTAGGGCAGGCGATTGGCGGAGCCGCGCAGGAACGTCCCGTCGGGTCGTGATCCCAGGAGTCGGTGCACGGTGACGGCGGCGGGCTCGCTCCGCAGGGTCTGATGTTCTCGCCGATACTCACCGATCGCCGTCTGCAGCTGGGCTGCGGCGCGGCCGGTCGGTGCGCACAGTCCGATGCGGAGGTCGCCGCCGAACAACGACTCCATCACCGACAGGATCCGCGCGACGGTGTACGTCTTGCCGGTGCCCGGTCCGCCGGCGAGAACGGTGGTCCACGAGACGGCCGCGAGCGCGGCGGCGGCGCGCTGACGGTCGTACCCGCCGGTGTCGCCCGCTCCGAACGCGACGTCGAGCGCCGTCGCCAGCGTCTGGGCGTCGACGTCGGGGCGTCCCGCTGCGCGCGTGTCGAGGATGTGGCGGATGCTCTGTTCCTGCCGGAAGTACTTGCGCAGGTAGAGCAGCGGACCGTCGTCGGAGTGCGCCAACGCCAGCGGTCGCAGCGGCCCCGACGGACAGCCGAGCACCAGGTGCGACGCGGCGATCGCCTCGCGCAGCGCGGCGGGCTCGGGCCACGGGAGCGCTGCCTGATCGGCGGCCGCGGATGCGATCTCGGCGATGCTGTCGATCTCCACGCACGTCGATCCGGTTCGGACCGCACGCACGGCGAGCGCGGTGGCGAGGAGGACGTCCTCGTGCACCGGCGCGCCCGACAACGCGGCGACGCGGCGGGCCACGTGCACATCGGCGGCGTTCAGGACCCCCGCTTGGTTGAACGGAGTCAGTCGGTCGGCGCCGCGCGCCACCCGCTGCGGGTCACCGTCGTCGATCGTCGTCATCGTGCACGCTCCTCGGTGCGGCCGGCCAGAAGGCTCGACATGGCCACCACCAGCGTCGGCGGCAGCTCCCAGTGGAAGACGCCGCACCCCGGCGGGGTGGACGGCCCGGCCATGCCGCGGACGAAGTGGTACTGGACCGGGCCCAGGTGGCGCGCAGGATCGTAGTCGGCGATCCGCCACCGCAGATAGCGGTGCAGCGCCACCGAGTACAACAGCGCCTGCAGCGGATAGTGCGCCGCCATCATCTCCGCGGCCATCGCCTCACGGTGGAAGTCCTCGACGGCGAGCTCGCCCGCACGCAGCCGGTTGGTCTTGTAGTCGACGACCACGAAGCGGCCGTCGTCGCGCCGGAGAATCGAGTCGATGCTGCCGGTGAGGTAGCCGCTGAACCGATCAGACGAGACCGTCCGCACCAGGTCGGCGTATGCCGCCAGTGGATCGTCGACGGGCAGGTGCGTGGCCAGCAGATCGCCGACGGCGTCGAGCCCGAAACCGCCGTCGTCCGCCGCCAGCGGCAATTCGAAGTCCATCTCGGCGAGGCGGTCGTTCGGCTTCACGCTCCACAGGTCACCGAACCCGAGTGGCGTCGTCAGGACGCCGACGAGTGCTCGAGCCAGCACCGCGACGTCGATGTCGACGCCCGCCGCTGCCGCCCCCTGGCGGCAGCGGTCCAGGATGTGCGCGTCGATGTCCTCCGACGAGGTGTCGACGTGCTCGAGCACTTCGTGCACCAGGGTCCCGAATCCGGCGCCGTACGGCAGTCCGTTCATCAGCGACGGCAGTCCGTCGACGGCCTCCGCCGCATCGGCGGGGCCGGCGTCCGCCGCGGGGCCCGCGTCGTCGGGCTCGTCCGGGCGGTGGACGTCGTCGGGTTCGCTGCCGCTCTCCACGACCGAGACCGGTCCCGGAGCCTGTGCGTGGACGGCGGCGTGCGCGGCGGCCACGATCGCCGAGTACGACGTCCGCCGCCATTGCCGGTCGATGGTGCGACCGAAGCGGGCGACGTCGAGTACCGGCGCAGGCTGATCGTCTCCGGGCGGACGCCAGTCGACGGTCGCCGAACCGCTCGCGGGCTCCAGTCGGATCGCCGGACTGCACGAGGCGATCGCTTTGAGCACACTGACGCAGTCGCCGTCGTCGGGCAGGATCGGCACGGTCTCCGGTATCGGCGAGACGGCGCCCGAGCGTGCCGCGGCTCGTCGGTCGCCGACTGTGAACAGCAGCCGATGGAGCGCCCCGCGCGGGGTGGTGGTGCTCGGTGTCCACCACAGCACCACCTGGCTGCGGGCGCGGGTGGCCGCGACGTACAGCAGCCGAAGGTCTTCGCCCGAGCCCTCGGTGCGCGAGCGGCGGTCGCGCCGGGCGTACCCGCGCGCCTGTTTGCCCCCGACGTCGAGGTACCGCGCGTCGTCGTCCTCGTGGTACAGGAAGGTCTGCGGGTTGGGATGGCTGGCCCCGTCCCAACCGAACGGGACGTACACGATCGGGAACTCGAGTCCCTTGCTCGCATGCACCGTCATGATCTGGACGGCCTCGGTGTCGCGGTCGAGCCGTCGGGTCGCGTCGCGCTGCTGTCCCCACCCGGCGCTGTCGTCGATCTGTCTCCCGAGCCACTCGACCAGCGAGGTGACGCCGCCGGAGGTGTCGACCGCGCGGCGGTTGCACAGCTCGGACAGCTGGACGATGTCGGTCATCAGCCGTTCGCCGCCGTCGAGGCGCAGCAGTCGTTCGGCCGTCCCGAACTCGGCGAACAGTCGTGCGGCCATCGGAGCGAATCCGCCGTCGACGAAGATGCGGCCGAGTTCGGCGAGTCGTCCGGACAGGGTGCCGACGCCGGTGTCGCCCTGCCGTTCGAGGGTCTGCGCCGTGAGTCCGATGAGCGGGGTCAATGCGGCCAGGCGCACACGCGGCTGCCGGGACGGACTCTCGATCGCCGAGAGGACGTACCACCAGTAGCGGGCCGCCGGGGTGTCGAAGATCGAGGTGCCCGACGTGACGACCGACGCCACCCCGCGCGCGGCGAGCGCCCGTTGGAGCGGTGCGACCGTCTTGTTGGCGCGCAACAGGATCGCGATGTCACCGGGTTCAACCGCTCGGCGGTCGTCGCCGTCGTCGTCGATCAGGGTGCCGCTGCCCAGGACGGCGGCGATGTCGTTCGCGACGTCGTCGGTGACCCTCTCGCGCACCGGACCCACCAGGGGCGTGGTGCCGTCTTGCGTGGTGACACTGAAGTCGTTGCGGAGGAACGCACGGATCCGGACCGCGGGCGCACCGTGGATGCGCGATCCGGTGTGGCGGGCTCGGACCGGGTGGTACGCGATCTTCTCGTGCCCCATGGTGGCGCCCTCGAAGAGCACGCCCAGACCGTCGACGACGGCCTCGTCCGACCGCCAGTTGACCGCCAGCCGCCGCTGCTCGCTCGCGGACTCGACCGCGTTCAGGTAGCTCAGCACCTCGGCGCCGCGGAATGCATAGATGGACTGTTTCGGGTCGCCGACCAGGATCAACGGCAACTGCTCGTGGAAGCAGAGCCGCACGATCGCCCACTGCTGCGGATCGGTGTCCTGAAACTCGTCGATGAGGACGACCGAGAACTGATCACGGATCCGGCGGCATGCCTGCTCGCCGATGTCCGGGTCGGTGACGATCTCGAACAGGGCCTGCTGCAGGTCGTCGTAGGTGCGCAGGCGGGCCAGACGTTTACGGACCGCCGTGTGCTTGCGGGCCTGCTGGGCGATCCACACGCGGATGTCGGAGTCGTCTGTGCGCTCGTCCTCCCGGTTCGGCGCCAGCGCGGCTGCCGGGTCACGCACGGCAGCGATCGCGATCTGCTCGGCGTCCTCGTACGACGGCGCCGTGTCCGGATCGCCTGCGAACCGGGCGAGGTAGGCGTCGCGGGCGAGTTCGGCGACCATCTCGTCGACGTTCTCCACGATCGGGTACTGCTGCTGTCTGCCGCCGAGGAAGCCGAGCGCAGCCAGCATCCGATTGCAGAACGTGTGAGTGGTGGCGACGGTCGCCGCATCGAAGTCCGACAATGCATCGCTCAACCGTTCACGACGCAGGCGCAGCAGTTCCGGACCGGCGTCGGCGAGGTGTGCGACGAGTTCGTCGTCGGACCCGCGCGCGGTGTCCGGATCGCCGAGTGCGGCCACGCATTCGGCGAGTCGGGCGTGGGTCCGATCGCGGAGCTCGGCCGAGGCCGCGTTCGAGAAGGTGGCCATCAACAGGTCCGACACGCCGACGCCCTCGGCGATGTACCGGACGGCGAGCGCAACGATGGCGTACGTCTTGCCGGTTCCGGCGCTCGCCTCCAGGACCAGTGTCTGCTGCGGGAGCGGCCCGGTCAGGTCGAAAGCATCGGCCCCGCGAACGGCGGCGGTCATCGGTCCTCCTCGTTCTGCAACAGGGGCCCGAACAGGCCTGCGGCGAGCCGGACGTACATGTCCGTGGCCTCGTCGCCGGGCAGCCATCCGGCGGCGGCCGCCATCGTGTCGATGGCGGGCACCGCGGCGGCGAGGGTCTCGAACTCGACCGCTGCGTCGGGGTCGCCGTGGAAGACCAGGCTCGCGTAGCGATTCGGGTCGGAGTACGACTTCCGGTAGGTCCACATCGCCCGAGTGCGCGCCCGCTCCGCACGGCCCGACCGGACGAACTCCGAGGCAGCCGCGCTCGCCGCGTCGAGCGTCAGTCCCACCGGCGCGGACAGACCCGCGTCTCGGATGGCGACGAGCACGTTCAGCAGGTCCGCGGGATTCGACGGGACATGCAGTCGGCTCACCTTGGCCGACGGGAACCGGCCCGACGCACTGCCGATCACGATCGCCTCGGACACCTCCCGGTCCGATCCGGCGGCGATCGCAAGGAGCCGGATCCAGGCGGCGAGTCGATGTTTGGGCGCGAGGCGCGAATAGCTCACCGGTACCAGGCGGCCCGCGAACACCTCGCCGACCGTCCCCGTCAGCCGACGACCGTCCGGCAGCCGGACGCGCACATCGATCGCATCGGCGGCGTCGCCGCGGTATCCGTGCGCCGCCGTCGCGACGGCTTGCGCCTTGTCGCGGATCGGCGAGAACTCTCGAGCGCCGAAGGCGAACGGCGGCAGCGATCCACGACGGAACTCCGCGCCCTGTGCGGCGGCCGGGTCGTCGCCTGCGAGGAGCGCCGCCAGAAATCGGTTGCCGACCCCCCACCGTTCCAGCCCGTCGAGTGAGACGGCCAGCTCGTCGGAGTGGTCGTCGGCGTCGTCGGGCAGTCCGACGCCTAGCCGCTGGCGCGCATACCCCTCGACCGGTGCGCTGAGGAACCCGATGAGGTCGTCCAGGTCGACGTCCGCCGACCGATCGGCGGGCGGCAGCGTCTCGTCGGCGATCACCGGCAGGCGCGGCCCCCGCGTGTGCGAACGAGTCAGGGCGCTCAATGCCCGGGCCGCGGGCAGCAGGCCGGTGTCGTAGCTGAACGGGCCGCCCGACGTGCGAACGAAGTTGGCCTCGTCGAAGGCGTGGAGGGTGTGCCGATGCAGGATCGGGACGGGATCGCCGGTGGCGATGCCGAGGACCCCGCGCGCCGCGTCGAGGAGTTCGCTGACGACCACCGCGGGCGGAGTCTGCGTTCCGGTCAGCGCGTTGGCTCCGGTGTAGAAGACCAACAGATTGTCGGTAGCCGCACCGACCGCGTCCAGGAACACCTGGCGGTCCTCGTCACGCACGTTGCGTTCACCGACCATCGGTGTCACCTGCAGAATGTCGTCTCCGTCGACGGCGCCGGCTCGCGGATACGCGCCGCTGTCCATGCCGAGCACCGCGATCACCCGATGCGGAACCGAACGCATCGGCACCATGGAACAGACCGTCAGTTCTCCGGTGCAGAAGTTCGTGCGGGTCGGCCGCGCGCGGAGCAGGGTCGTCATCAGATCACGCAGATCGGCCAGCTCGAGCTCGGACTCCGCAGTCCCGTCGGGCACCGCGAGCGCCTCGGTCAGCATGCCGACGGCCTGGCTTCGCTGCCACTGCGTGTCGCCGTCGGTCTGGGTGAGCAGATCGATCATCCGGAGCAACAGCGCCGACCACGCACCGGTCAGATGCCGCTGCGACACGTCCTCGAGAAGATCGGCGAGCCGCCCGGCGAACTCGGCGAACCGTCCGGCGAGATCGGTGTCGGTCGAGTCGATGCCCGACAGCGGCAACGCCGTGGCGAGCCATTCGTTCTCGGACTCCTCGGCGACCACGCCGAGCAGGATGCGGTCGAGACCGGTGTGAACGGTCCCCTGCGGAAACCCGCCGAGCCCGAACCGCCGGCGCTGAGCGTCGTCGACGCCCCAGCGCACGCCGGCGCGCTGCACCCAGCCGGTCAGTGCATCGACGTCGTCGTCGCTGAAGCCGAATCGACGGCGAACGGGTTCGGCGCCGACCAGATCGAGGAGGTCGCCCGCACGGACGCGCCCGGCGGCCAGGTCGAGAACGCGCGCCACGACGTCGAGCACGGCGTTCTGCGTCCGGATGCCACGGTCCGCCAACCGGACCCGCAGGGTGAATGCGGGGTGGTCGCCGCTCATCCCGGACTGTCCGAAGGCGCCACCGATCAGCGGGGCGAAGGCGTCCACATCCGGGCACATGATGAGCACATCGCGCGGCTCCAATGACGGATCGGCGTCGAACAGGTGCAACAGCCGATCGCGCAGCACCTCGACTTGGCGAGCCGGTCCGTGGCAGGCATGCACTTCCAGACTTCCATCGGCCCGGGCGCCGTCGACCCGGACCAGGGCGTCGTCGCGGATGCCGTTCTGGAGGGCGCGCAGCAGAGTGCAGGTCGGCGCGGACGGCGACGGGTGATGCACCGAGGCGCCGATCGCGGGCGCCAACACCTCGTGCAGTTCCTGGACATCGCGGGAGAGTGCGGCCAGCAGCGGATGACTCGGCCGCAGCGGCACTCGACCGGCGCGGGGCTGCATCGGCGCAGCGGAGGTGGCGGCGTCCACGCGATCCCACAGCGCGGGCGAAGGATGCGGCAGATACAGGGCGACGTCGCGTTGCTGCGCCAGCGCGTCCAGAACCACGCGCAGGGTCTGCGGGATCCGCGTGGCGCCGAACAGTGCGAACCGGTTCGGCACGTCGACTGCTCCGGGATCGTCTCGCAGCCGCTCGAGAACCCCTCCGAGATCTTCCGCGAGATGCGCGTGCCCGATCTCGGCTCTGACCAGTCGCCAGAGCCACGGCTGCCAGCGCAGGTGATCGGCCAAGAGCGTCCCGGTGCCATCGGTGTCGTCGCCGGCCGCCCATTCGGCGATCATGGTCGGCCGCTGCCACCCGTACGCGCTGAACAGGCCGGCGATCGTCGACGCCGTCGACAGCCTCCGGCCGCGTTGGGCGCCCCCGGCTTCCCCCAACCCCAGGTGCGTGGCGAGCACCGCCAGGTGCGGGTCGGCGAGGTGGGCGTCGATGACCCGGAGCACCGGCCAGCGCAGGCGGTCCGCGAACCAGCTCTCCGCGGCGTCCGGGTCGGTCGCCACGCCGTCGATGACCTGGCGCAGCAACGACCGCGGTGAGTCGAACGCGATGTTGGCGGCGATCCCGTCCGTGCCGGACGATCCGGTTCCGAGCCGAAGGGACAGTTGCTGTCGCAGCCATCGCTCCACCCCTCGTTCGGGGACCGCGACGATCTCGGTCTGCATGGGATCGGCCAATGGCGTCGCGAGCGTCTGCGCCAGTACGTCCACCAACTGCTGCGCGGACTCGGCGCGGTGCACGGTCAACACGCTTGACTCTCCCCTCTCCTCACCACGAACGTGCTGTCACGCTCCTGTGACACCGCATGCGTCGGCCGGTCATCGCCTGCGACGCAACTCGACTTCGCCGCCGAGATGCGCACGCAGGACCGCGTCGAGCTCGTCGGTGATCGCTGCCGGTCGACCGGTCTCGCGGTCGACCGTCGTGCATGTGGTCTCGCCCAGCGCGGACAGCTCACCGGAGGCGGTCCGGAGCCGATACCCGTAGTCGAACGACTTCCCGCCGATCCGCGAGATCCAGATCTCGACGGTCACCGGCTCGGGCGTGTACAGCAGCGGCGTGACGTATTCGATCTCCTGCCGCGCGATCAGGAACGCGAACGGCCGGGTGCGCCCGGAGAACCACTCGTGCATGGCGCGCACCCGGGCTTCTTCGAGGATGCGCGCGAACTGCACGTTGTTGATGTGATTGAGCGGATCCATGTCGCCCCATCGCAAGTGGATCTCGATCATCGAGGAGTTCTCCGACATGGCTGCACCTTATCGCTGGGCCCCGACAGCGGCCCGCGCCGGGATGGGCGCGGCGCACCGCGCCGAGTCGCCGGTTTTTGTCGTCCGTCGCCGATACACTCGCCGGGTGGACATCGGCACGCGACGACTTCGACTGCGCCCCGTGGCGCCCGTCGACGCCGGGCTGCTGAACGCTCTCGACGCCGATCCCGAGGTGATGCGGTTCGTCTCCGGCGGCGAGCCGACGCCCACCGCGGTGATCACCGACTGGGTGATCCCGCGGTCGCAGGCTCAGTTCCGCGATCACGGCACCGGTCTGTGGCTGGCGTTCGACAGGCGCACACAGGCCATGGCCGGCTGGGTGTGGCTGCGACTCCCCCGTCACTCCGCGGTGCCGGAGTTGGAGCTCAGTTATCGGTTGGCGCGCGAATCCTGGCATCGGGGCCTGGCGACCGAGGCGTCTCGGGCACTGGTCGACGTCGCCTTCACCACCACCGCGACCGAACGCGTCTTCGCGGGCACGCATCCGGACAACGTCCGCTCCCAACGGGTGATGCAGAAACTCGGCATGCGACTGGCCACCGAGAATCTGCAGCGCGAGCACTTCGACGACGGCTTCACCGGTCAGGACGTGGAGTACGAGGTCCTGCGTCGCGACTGGTTGCGCAACCACCGCCCGGCGACGACTGCCGCGCCCGGGCGACATCATCGCCCCCGCGGTCCGGCCGCCGAAGACCTGCCCGCGTAGCGCGACCGTCCGGATGCCTGCTCCGGCAGGTCGGACTACCGTAAGCAGTCGAGTGTTCCAGCATGGGAGGAGACGGACATCCTCGTCGCCGCACTGGCTGCCGACCACGCATTTTCGTCACGAGAACAGAATTCAGGAGTTACGCAATGACCAGCAGCCCTGCCACGAACCCGCGGCGCCGCCGTCAGGTCGTCATCATCGGCTCGGGGTTCGGTGGCCTGTTCGCCGCGCAGCGACTCAAAAAGGCCGATGTCGACGTCACGCTGATCGCGAAGACCACCCACCACCTCTTCCAGCCGATGCTGTACCAGGTCGCCACGGGCATCATCGCCGAAGGCGAGATCGCCCCCGCGACGCGCGTCATCCTACGCGATCAGAAGAACGCCAGCGTCCTGCTCGGTGAGGTGTTCGACATCGATCTGAAGAATCAGACCGTCCGGTCGCAGTTGCTGGAACGGGTCACCGAGACGGCGTACGACGACCTCATCGTGGCGGCGGGCGCCGACCAGTCGTACTTCGGCAACGATCACTTCGCCGAATACGCGCCCGGCATGAAAACGATCGACCATGCGCTCGAACTCCGCGGTCGCATCCTCGGCGCCTTCGAGCAGGCCGAGTTGTCCGACGATCCCGCCGAGCAGGAGAAGCTGCTGACCTTCGTGGTCGTCGGCGCAGGCCCCACCGGTGTGGAGATGGCCGGCCAGATCGCCGAGATGAGCGACATCACGCTCAAGGGCGCGTTCCGGAACATCGACCCGACACAGTCGCGGGTGATCCTGCTCGACGCAGCCCCCGCGGTCCTGGGCCCGTTCGGTGCGAAGCTCGGGCAGAAGGCCAAGAAACGGCTGGAGAAGCTCGGCGTCGACGTCCGCCTCGGTGCCATGGTCACCGATCTGGACTACGACGGTCTGTCCGTGAAGTACCAGGACGGCACCGTCGAGCGGATCGAGAGTCAGTGCAAGGTCTGGTCGGCGGGTGTGCAGGCCAGCTCACTCGGCAAGGTCCTCGCCGAGCAGTCCGACACCGAACTCGACCGCGCAGGCCGCGTCAAGGTGGGCCCGGACCTCACGATCCCCGGGCACTCCAACGTCTACGTGGTCGGCGACATGATGGCCGTCGACGGTGTGCCCGGTGTGGCACAGGGCGCGATCCAGGGCGGCCGCTATGCGGCGGACGCCATTCTCGCCGAGATGCGCAAGGGCCAGACCCCGGAGCAGCGCAAGCCGTTCAGCTACTGGGACAAGGGGTCCATGGCGACGGTGTCGCGCTTCAGTGCCGTGATGCAGGTGCCGCTGCCGTTCACCAAGCGCAAGTTCGAGACCGAGGGCTACCTGGCATGGCTCGGCTGGCTGGCCCTGCACCTGGTGTACATGGTCGGCTTCCGCAACCGACTCAACACCTTCATCAACTGGTTCTTCGCGTTCTCCACGCGCGGCCGGACCCAGCTCGCCGTGACCGAGCAGCAGGTCTATGCCCGCTCGGCGCTCACCGAGCTGTCGTATCTGGAACGCCTGCGAGTCGCCGACGCCGCCAAGGCCGAGGCCGAGGGCAAGAAGGACGAGCAAGCAGGCTGATCCCCCACCGAACCCGGATCGCCCCGAGACCATCGGTCTCGGGGCGATCCTGTGGGCGATGTCAGGCTCCGGGGAGCGTGGGCATCTCGATGTTCTGCAGCCGGACACGCGACTGCGCGACGAGGCGGCCTTCATCGTCGACCATGTCGATCTGCCACAACTGCTGCCTGCGGCCCCGATGCAAGGGCGTGGTCGACACCGAGATCACGCCGCTGCGGACCGACCGGAGGAAGTCGGTCGAGTTGTTGACGCCGACCGCGGAACCGCCGATACCCGATTCCTGAAGCCAGCAGAAGGCACTCACGCTGGCCGCACTCTCGGCGAGGGCGCAGTAGACGCCGCCGTGAGTGATCCCGAACGGTTGGTGGTGGTGTTCGTCGACGTCGAGGGTGCCGATCACGGTCTCCCCGGTCGCCTCCGTGATGGTGAAGCCGAGGAGTTTGTCGAAGCCGCGGGCCTCGGTCGTATCGATCGACTCTGCAAGATTTTCCATGTCTGAAGATTGCCACCCTTTCGCCTGAGCAAGCCAATGGCCCCCGCGCTCAACAGCGAGCGGCGGGGGCCATTGCCACGGATCGGGGGTCTCTGCAGCCCTCAGGACTCTCACGCGATCCTTGATACTGAATGTAGGCTAACCTTAGTCACGTGTCAACCTGTTGCGGGAACACGCGGCGAGCCTCGTTCGTTGCACTGACACGAGCGGCGACCGACGAGGTCGACGCGAACGCCGTCCGCAACACTGATGCGAGCACTGACGGTCCCTGGACACGGGATCGCCGACCCGAAGCCGAGAAACCTGGGAGTCGACGTAGAATGAAGAAGATGAACGGATTGGGCGACCTCGAGCGTGCAGTGATGGACACGCTATGGGCTTCGGCGACACCGCAGACGGTGCGTCAAGTCCATGCCGAGTTGTCTAATACTCGGAACCTGGCCTACACGACGGTGATGACCGTCCTGCAGCGCCTCACCAAGAAGGGGCTCGTCAATCAGATCCGCGACGACCGCGCGCATCAGTACGCTGCCGCGTCGCCCCGCGAAGATCTGGTCGCGAAACTGATGGTCGATGCGCTGAGTTCGGCCGACGCCCCCGGGTCGCGCCACGCCGCGCTCGTGTCGTTCGTCGGACGAGTCGGCGCCGATGAGGCCGCCGCACTCCGCGAGGCGCTCGACGAACTCGAAGCGACACGCCCGACCCACCGTTGACTGCCCCGACCCGCGACTGACGTCCCGAGACACTGAGGAAGGCCGATGACCGCACTGCTGTTCGGCATCCTCACCATTGCTTTGGTCGGGCCGATTCCCGAAGTCCTCTCGCGGGCCTCCTGGCCGCTCCACGCTCCGCGGGCCGCCATGGCGTTGTGGCAGTCGATCGCCCTCGCCGCGGTCCTGTCCGCGTTCAGCACCGGACTCGCGATCGCGGCGAACCTGCTCGCGCCGGGCCCCGACGGCACCCCGACCAACAATCCCGTCGAGGAGATCCATCGGCTGGGATGGTTCCTCTGGACCGTCTACGTGACCGTCTTCGTCCTCACCCTGGTGATCGGTGCGCGACTGATGTACACGGTTCTGCGGGTGGGGATCCGAACGCGCGCACGCCGGAACGCCCATCGCACCCTCATCGATCTCGTCGACAATGTGGGACGCAGTCGTGAGGTCGGCCGCGACGTCCGCATCCTCGACGTCGCCGATCCCCTCGCCTACTGCCTTCCCGGTCTGCGCAGCCGCGTCGTCCTCAGCGAGGGCGTGCTCACCCGGCTGGATGATCGCGAGCTCGCCGCGGTGATCGAACATGAGCGCGCACACCTGCGAGCGCGACACGACCTGGTCCTCGAGGTGTTCATCGCGCTCCACGAGGCGTTCCCGCGGTTCGTCCGCTCCCACTCGGCGCTCGGCTCGGTGGAACTCCTAGCCGAAGCGCTCGCCGACGACCAGGCCGCTCGCGCCACCAGCCCCACCACCGTGGGCCGGGCGCTCGTCGCCTGCGCCGACGCGACGGCGCCCCGCGGAGCCATGGCTGTCGGCGGTCCGACGACCCTGGTCCGCGTCCGTCGCCTCGGGTATCTGACGCCGACGTGGCAGATGTCGGCGACCGCGTACACCCTGGCCGCCGCGATCCTCGTGGTACCGACCCTCGCCGTCGCGATTCCCTGGCTCACCGAACTCACCCGGTTGATCTCCCACCACTGATCACCGACGCCACGTCCTGTTCATCGACGAGAAAGGGTTCGCCTGTGCGATTCCTCGACGGGCACGCACCCGGCCACGACCTCACCTACGACGACGTCTTCATCGTCCCCAACCGCTCGGCGGTGACCTCCCGCTTCGACGTCGACATGTCGACCGCCGACGGCACCGGAACCACCATCCCGCTCGTCGTCGCAAACATGACGGCGATCGCGGGAAAGCGGATGGCGGAGACCGTCGCCCGACGAGGTGGCCTCGTCGTGCTCCCGCAGGATGTGCCGATCGACGCCGCCGCGCACACCATCACCTACGTCAAGAGCCGTCACCTGATCGCCGAGACCCCGGTCATCCTGAACGCCGACGACGTGATGGCGCACGCGCAGGCCCTGATCCCGAAGCGGTCGCACGGATACGCCGTCGTCCTCGACAAGAACCGTCCGGTCGGACTGATCCCCCGGGCGCTGCCCGGCCACGAGATCGATCTGTTCACCGACGTCGGATCCGCTGCCGACCCGATTCCCGTGGCACTGCCCGCCGACACCGATCCGCGTGCGGTGTTCGACGCACTGGTCGACGCCAACGCCGATCTCGCTGTGCTCACCGACGAGTCCGGCGGGCTCGCCGGCGTCCTGACCAGACTCGGCGCCCTGCGCGCAGGCATTTACCAGCCGAACGTCGACGCCCGCGGCAACCTCCGGATCGCCGCGGCCGTCGGCATCAACGGCGATGTGGTGGCTCGCGCCACGGCGCTGGTCGAGGCGGGTGCCGATCTGCTCGTCGTCGACACCGCGCACGGGCATCAGGAGAAGATGATCACCGCACTGGGTGCGATCGCCGCCGCCGATCTCGGTGTTCCGCTCGCCGCAGGCAATGTGGTCTCCGCGCAGGGCACGCTCGATCTGGTGAACGCGGGCGCGAACATCATCAAGGTGGGCGTCGGTCCCGGTGCCATGTGCACCACGCGGATGATGACCGGGGTGGGCCGCCCGCAGTTCTCCGCCGTCGCCGAGTGCGCGGCGGTGGCCCGCGAACACGGCGCCTCGGTGTGGGCCGACGGCGGTATCCGCCACCCGCGCGATGTCGCACTCGCGATCGCCGCCGGAGCCGCCAACGCGATGGTCGGCTCGTGGTTCGCAGGCACCTACGAGTCGCCCGGCGATCTGCACACCGACCCGCACGGCGAGTACAAGGTCAGTTTCGGCATGGCGTCGAAGCGCGCGGTCGCCGCCCGTTCGTCCGGCGACTCCGCCTACGACCGCGCGCGAAAGGCCTTGTTCGAAGAGGGGATCTCGTCGTCGCGCATCCGCATCGACCCGGAACGCCCCGGTGTCGAGGACTTGATCGACCACATCTGCTCGGGAGTTCGGAGCACCGCGACCTACACCGGGGCCGCCACGCTCGAGGAGTTGCACGACAAGGTGGTTCTGGGCGTGCAGTCCGCCGCAGGCTTCGCGGAAGGTCGCCCGCTCCCGGGCGGATGGTGACCTGCGACGGTGGACATCCTCATCATCGTGCTCAGCCTGGTCGGCTTCGTCGCGCTGACGCTGGGGACGGCGCTGTTCGTCGCCGGTGAGTTCTCCCTGACGGCGTTGGAACGCTCGACCATCGCGGGCGACGTCGCTCGCCGCGGCGACCGGCGCGCCCGCGCGGTGGAGAAAGCGCACAAGACCCTCTCGTTCCAACTCTCCGGTGCTCAGCTGGGCATCACCATCACCACGCTGGTCACCGGTTACATCGCCGAGCCGGTGCTGGCACGGATCTTCGATCCGGTGCTGACCGCGATCGGCATTCCCGACGGCGCCGTGGGCGGCGTCTCGCTGGCCTTGGCATTGATCATCGCGACATCGCTGTCGATGGTCCTCGGCGAGTTGATGCCGAAGAACCTGGCCATCGCCAAACCGCTCGGCGTGGCACGGGCGACGGCGACCCCGCTCTCACTCTTCTCGACATTCTTCAAGTTCGCGATCAACGGCCTCAACGGCACCGCCAACGCGCTGGTCCGCCGGCTGGGCATCGAGCCGACCGAAGAGCTCGGGTCGGCGCGGTCGGCCGCCGAACTCGCCGCCCTCGTCCGCAATTCGGCACTGCGCGGCTCACTCGACGCCGACACCGCCACCCTCGTCGACCGCTCACTGCGGTTCGGCGATCTGACGGCCGAAGACCTGATGACCCCGCGCGTGCGCATCGAGTCCCTGGAGCCGGGCGATTCGGTCCGCGACCTGATCGCTGCGGCGTCGCGGACCGGGCACTCCCGGTTTCTGGTCGCCGAGGCAGGCGACCTCGACAATCTCGTCGGCGTGGTCCACATCAAGCAGGCGTTCACCCTGCCGCCGCAGAGCCTGGCCACCACCTCCCTGCGCTCGCTGGCCCGGCCCGTGACCCGGGTGCCGGACAGCCTCGACAGCGATTCACTGATGGACCGCATCTCGTCCAACGGTCTGGAGGTGTGCGTCGTGATCGACGAATACGGCGGCACCGCGGGCCTGGTGACCTCGGAGGACATCGTCGAGGAGATCCTCGGCGACGTCACCGACGAGCACGACCTCGAGGAATCCGACGTGACCCCGGTCGGCAACGGCTTCCGTTGCTCCGGGCTGCTGCGGCTCGACGAAGTGCAGACCGCCATCGGCTACCGAGCACCCGAGGGCTCGTACGAGACGCTGGGCGGCCTGATCATGTTCAGCCTCGGCCGCATCCCCCGAACGGGAGACATCATCGATCTGCCGCTACACGAGTCCGCGAACGACGCTCCCCTGGAGAGCCCGGAGCCGCGCTGGCAGGCGACCGTGGTGCAGATGGATCAGCGTCGCGTCGACAAGGTCTGGATGACGATCGTCGACGGCGTCCCGGCGACCGACCCGGACGGGGACCGCTCATGAACGACTGGTGGGGACTGATCCTCGCAGTCGTGCTCCTGGCTGCCAACGCCTTCTTCGTCGCCGCCGAGTTCTCGCTGATCGCGGCCCGCCGCGACCGGCTCGTCGCCCTGGAAGAGAGCGGCAAGAAGCGAGCACGCACCGTCATCGAAGCCTCCGAGCACCTCTCGCTCATGCTCGCGGGATCCCAGCTCGGCATCACCATCTGCTCGATCCTGCTCGGCCGAGTGGCCGAGCCCGCCATCGCGCATCTGATCTCGGCACCGCTGGAATGGGCCCACGTGCCCCACGAGCTGCTGCATCCGATCGCGTTCGCCGTCGGCCTGGCGATCGTCGTGATCCTGCACATCCTGCTCGGCGAGATGGTCCCGAAGAACATCGCGCTCGCCGGCCCCGAAACCGTCGCCATGTTGGTGGTCCCCCCGCACCTGCTGTTCATGCGCCTCGCCAATCCGCTGATCTGGTTCTACAACGCGCTCGCCAACCTCAGTCTCCGGATGTTCGGGGTGGAGCCGAAGGACGAGCTCGCGACCACGGTGAACGAGAGCGAGTTGGCCGACATGATCAGTGAGTCGCGCGAGACCGGCCTGCTGGATGCGGACGAGCACGAACGACTCACGCGCGCCCTCGAGACGGTCGAACGGACCGCCGCCGAGCTGATGATCCCGCTCGACGAGGTCCGCAGTGTCCGCGTGCAGCTCGACGCGGCGACCGGAGGTCTGGGCCCGCGACTGGGATCGGTGGAACGTGCGGTCCGGGAGACCGGCTACTCCCGCTTCCCCGTCCGCGGACTCGACGGCTCGTTCATCGGCTACCTGCACATCAAGGACGTCCTCGACGACATCCTCGACGAGGCCATCGGCCCGGACACGATCATCGGCATCGATCAGATCCGGCCGCTGCCGAAGATCGACCAGACCACGCCGCTCGACGAAGCGAGCGTCGCGCTGCGTCGTACCAGTGCGCACCTCGGTGCGGTGGTCAACAATGCGGGAACCATGCTCGGTGTCTTGGCCCTGGCCGATCTCGCGGAAGCCTTCATCGGCGACGTGCGCGACTCCACGCACCGGATCTGATGGTCGACGAGATCGTCCTTCCCCGCGCCGACTGGCAACTGCGAGCCGATCGCCATCGCGCGCGGATCGAGACTCTGATCGAGCCGTACACGCAGGCGCACCGGCGCGGTGAGAAGCATCCGGTCATCGACTTCCTGTTCACCTACTATTCGGCGCGGCCGGGGCAGGTGACCAAGTGGCATCCGGGGTTCGGCGTCGCCTTGAGTCGGGCGCACCGCTACGGCGGGCTGCGCGGCTACCACGTCACCGACGACGGCACCGCCCGCGTGACCGACGAACACCTCGCGTCCCGGCTCCACCTGGTCCGCTGGATCCTGGCCATGGAGCAGGCCACCGCGCGACGGACGCCTCGGCTGAGCTGCTTCGGTCTGCACGAGTGGGCCATGGTCTACCGCACCGACGCCAAACGTCACCGCATCCCGCTGCGCCTCGGCGGCGCGGGCACCGACGCCGTCGTCGAGGCCCATCCGATCCGGTGCACCCACTTCGACGCCTTCCGCTTCTTCACCGCGGACGCCGAGCCGCTCAACGCCACGGCGCTGACCCGGGCCGATGCCATCGAGAACGAGCAACCGGGATGCCTGCACGCGACCATGGACCTGTACCGGTACTGTTTGAAGCTGACCCCGTTAGTCGGCGGCGACCTCCTCGCCGACTGCTTCGAGCTGGCGCTGACCGCGCGCGTGCTCGACATGCGGGCCAGTCCTTACGACCTCACGGACTACGGCTACCAGGCGGTGCCCATCGAGACCGCCGACGGCCGTGCGCAGTATGTGCGCGAACAGACGGCGATCGCCCGCCGCGGAGCCGAACTCCGTGAGGCGCTCGTCACAACCTGCGAAGACTTGCTCGTGGCCGCCGGATCGACCCCGGACCTGCCATGACGACTCGCCAGTATGCCCAGATAAGATGGGTGCTCGGGGAAGACGCGGCCGGAGAGAGGTGGTCCCGGCGCGTCAGGGTTCCCCGATGAACGCACTCGCAAAGGAAAGGTTGCCATGACCGCACGCGTCAACGTCAACGGATTGCAGGTCGCCGAAGTTCTGTACAACTTCGTCAACAACGAAGCCCTTCCCGGCACCGGCGTAGACGCCGATCAGTTCTGGACGGGCGCCGCCGCCGTGTTCGGCGACCTCGCCCCGCGCAACCGCGAACTGCTCGACGTTCGCCAGGACCTGCAGGACAAGATCGACGCCTGGCACCGCGATCATCAGGACGTCGACTTCGACGAGTACAAGGCCTTCCTGACGGAGATCGGCTACCTGGTCCCGGTTCCCGAGGACTTCCAGATCACCACCTCCGGCGTCGACGCGGAGATCGCCGACATCCCCGGCCCGCAGCTCGTGGTCCCGATCCTCAACGCCCGGTTCGCGCTCAACGCGTCGAACGCACGGTGGGGCTCGCTGTACGACGCCCTGTACGGCACGGACGCGATTCCCGAGACCGACGGCGCCGAGAAGGGCTCGTCGTACAACAAGGTCCGCGGCGACAAGGTGATCGCCTTCGCGAAGGCGTTCCTCGACAAGGCCGCTCCGCTGGAGCAGTGCAGCCACGCCGACGTGACCTCGTACACCGTCGCCGACGGCGCCGTCGTCGCCGCGTTCGGTGACGGCCAGCGCACCACGTTCGCCGATCCGACCGCCTTCGCGGGCTTCACCGGCGAGGCGTCGGCGCCGACCGGCATCCTGGTGCGCCACCACGGACTGCACCTGGAGATCCAGATCGACCCGGCATCGCCGATCGGAGCCACCGACCCCGCGGGCGTCAAGGACGTCCTCGTCGAGTCGGCCGTCACCACGATCATGGACTTCGAGGACTCGGTCGCCGCGGTCGACGCCGACGACAAGGTCCTCGGCTACCACAACTGGCTCGGCCTCAACAAGGGCGACCTGGCCGAAGAGGTCAGCAAGGGCGGCAAGACCTTCACCCGCACGCTGAACCCGAACCGCACCTACACCGCGCCCGATGGCGCTGGCGAGGTGGAACTCCACGGTCGCAGCCTGCTGTTCGTCCGCAACGTCGGACATCTGATGACCAACCCGGCCATTCTGGACGCCGACGGCAACGAGGTGCCCGAAGGCATCTTGGACGCGCTGATCACCTCGCTCATCGGCATCCACGGCATGAGCGACCGCGCAACGACCGGGTCCACGGAACCGCGTCTGTACAACTCGCGCACCGGCTCGATCTACATCGTGAAGCCGAAGATGCACGGACCGGACGAGGTCGCCTTCACCAGTGAGCTCTTCGGTCGCGTCGAGGACGTCCTCGGTCTGCCGCGCAACACCATCAAGGTCGGCATCATGGACGAGGAGCGTCGCACCTCGGTCAACCTGAAGGCGTCGATCCTCGCCGCGTCCGAGCGCGTGGTGTTCATCAACACCGGCTTCCTGGACCGGACCGGCGACGAGATCCACACCTCGATGGAGGCTGGACCGTTCGTCCGGAAGGCCGAGATCAAGGGACAGACCTGGTTCGACGCGTACGAGGACTCCAACGTCGACAACGGTCTGCACGCAGGGTTGCAGCACAAGGCGCAGATCGGCAAGGGCATGTGGGCCATGCCCGACTTGATGGCCGACATGCTCGTCCAGAAGATCGGTCACCCGACGGCCGGTGCGAACACCGCGTGGGTCCCGTCGCCGACCGCGGCAACGCTGCATGCGCTGCACTACCACGAGGTCGACGTCTTCGAGCGGCAGGACGAGATCGCCAAGCGGGACCCCGCGTCGGTCGACGACATCCTCACGATCCCACTCGCGACGACGCCGAACTGGACCGACGAGGAGAAGCAGCAGGAGCTCGACAACAACTGCCAGTCGATTCTGGGCTATGTGGTCCGCTGGATCGACCAGGGCGTCGGCTGCTCCAAGGTGCCGGACATCCACGACGTAGCGCTGATGGAGGACCGCGCCACGCTGCGCATCTCCAGCCAGCACCTCGCGAACTGGATCCGTCACGGCGTCGTGACCGAGTCCGACGTCGTCGCCGCACTCGAGCGCATGGCACCGGTCGTCGACCGCCAGAACGCCGACGATGCGAGCTACCGTCCGTTGGCGCCGAACTTCGACGGCAACATCGCGTTCCAGGCGGCGAAGGACCTGATCCTCAAGGGCACCGTGCAGCCCAGCGGTTACACCGAACCGATCCTGCACGCCGCGCGCCGCGAGTACAAGGCCGCCAACGCCTGATATACACGAGTAGGTGGAACCACCGAGCCCGGACCGGATCTCGGTCCGGGCTCGGTGGCTTTCCGGCCGATCATGACACGAACCGCTGGAGGAGGAATCGGTGGCAAGGCACAACAGCGGCGAACGCAGCAGAAACTTCGTCAGCCGACCACTGATCGCCGTGGCACTCGTCCTCATTCTGATCGCAGGCGCCGTCACCGCGTGGCGGCAGCTGGGCGACGAGATCGACGACCAGCCGGCGACCGCGAACCCGTGTCTGGAAGGGCAGGCGACGGTGTCGGTCCTCGCCGATCCGGCGGTCGCGCCGGGCCTGCAGAAGATCGCGGAGAACTTCAACAAGACCAGTCCCACCGTGCGCGATCACTGCATCACCGTCGTGGTGCGGCCGGCAGACGCGCGCGCCACGCTGGAGGGGCTGACGGCGAAGACCTGGGATGACCAGACCTATGGCGCCTTCCCCGCCGCCTGGGTGCCACAGTCATCGGTGTGGGCCGCATCGTTGCAGGTGAGCAATGCCGCCGTGTTGCAGGGAAACCCGGAGTCGCTGGTGTCGTCGCCGGTTCGGTTGGCCATGGAACCCGAGCTCGCGAAGGCCGTCGACGGCGACCTGTCGTGGTCCGATCTGCCCGCTCAGACGCGTCCGAACTCACTCGCCGCGTTCGGCGAACGGTCGTGGGGATCGATGCGCATCGCCATGCCCGACGGTCCGCAGTCCGATGCGACGGCGCTCATGACGCAGGCGGTGGCGGCAGCGACCGTTCCGACGGAGAAGTCACTGACCACGCGGCAGGTCCAGTCGGACTCGGTCGTGTCCGCGATCGACGAACTCCTGTCTGCGCCGCCGAAGGTCGGCAACGGCTCCATCGATGCCGTCGTCCGCGCGATCGCCGAGACCACCGATCCCGCTGATGCACCAGTCCGCGCCGTCGCGGTCACCGAACAGCAGTTGTACGCGCTCACCAAGGACGACGCGAAAGCACGCGTGGCCGACGTGACGCCGAAGGGCCGCACACCGATCGCCGACTACCCGGTGATCCGGCTGGCCGGGCCGGCCGTGCCGGCCCACACCAGCGACGCGGTCGCCGAGTTCTTCACCTTCGCCCGGAAGCCTGCACAGATGGAGATCCTCACCATGTCGGGCTTCCACGGCAGCGGGAAGCTGCCCGACTCGACTCCGACCGTCACCTTCGGCGAGGTGACCGACCCGCTGCCGCTGCCCGAGCCCGCAGCGTCGGTCGCGATCAGCAAGAAGGTGTTCCCGGCCGCCGCCGGGTGATCGGTTCGGGCCAGTAGGCGTCGGGATCGCGCGTGATCAGCGGTCAGTAGCCGCGGGCGAATCCCAGGACGTTGGAGACGTACTCCATCGAGTTGTTGTACCGCAGGACCGCGTCCGTGCGTCCCGCGTCGGTGCGCAGGTCGAGGTTGTCGTCGCACAGGTACTTGGCGGTGGTGAGGGCCGCGTCGAACAGGTTCTGCGGATCCGACTTGCCGTCGCCGTTCCCATCGCCCGCATAGTGGTTCCAGGTGGACGGCAGGAACTGCATGGGGCCGACGGCGCGGTCGTAGACCGGGTCACCGTCGAGCTTACCGCCATCGGTGTCATTGATGACGCGGTTGCCCGCGAGGGTGCCGTTCAGGGTGGGGCCGTAGATCGGGGTGCGCAGCTCGCCCTTCTTGTCGGCGTCGCCGAA
The DNA here is from genome assembly GCF_001592365.1 of Gordonia hydrophobica NBRC 16057. Classification (GTDB taxonomy): domain Bacteria; phylum Actinomycetota; class Actinomycetes; order Mycobacteriales; family Mycobacteriaceae; genus Gordonia; species Gordonia hydrophobica. Next base: position 22,896 of record NZ_BCWU01000010.1, on the reverse strand, counting down.
GTTCGCGTGATGCGACTCCACCTTGCCGATGCCCGCGATCAGGCGCCAGTCGATGCCGCAGCGCGGCTGCTTCTTTGCCATGGTGTCGGCGGCCGCCTGGTAGGCCTCGAAGTTGATCTTCGGCACGGCGCCGGACTTCACCGACGCGGGCGTGGCCTGGAAGGTCGCGACGACCGGCTTCACCTGGTCGGGGGCGGGCTTCGGTGCCGACCTCGGAATCTCGTAAGCGACGTTGTCGACGTGCGCCGGAGCCGGATCGGCCAGATTGCTGGGCGACGATGCTCCCGCGAGCACAGCTGCCGCGGGGATCAGGCCCGCAGCGACGAGCGCGGCAGACTTCAGCCGGGTGCGATGGGGATGCATGCGAAACAGACCTCGGGTTGGGAAAGGACAAAACTTCCACTCGAGATTCCGCTCCGCGCCGTGGCGCAGCGGGCGGCAAACGCCCTGGTCGGCGTCGCATCCCTCGGTGGGCCGACAACGAACGTACATGAGTTCGTCGCCTTACCGTTATCTTGTCGTTATCAACAGGCCTTTGGCAAACTTCTGGCAGACGCCAGCAAATTCACGCCTCGGCAGCCGCGCAGGTCAGCGGCAAATCGCGTCCGAGGTGTGAGGCTGCGCACGAAACACCGAGGTCGGACCCGCGGTGCCGACTTCGACGGCGAGATCACCGCGTGGTCGGCGAGTTCAGATTCGTGAGCAGGAACTCGGCAAAGAGGTCCACCGCGGGCGTCGTCACGTCTGTCGGCCACACGAGAGACGCCGTCCGACGCAAGGCCGCTGAGGCCACCGGTACCTCGGCGACGCCGACGACGGCCGTCGTCCCGCGCGGCAGCAGGGCGACGCCGAGGCCGCGCTCGACGAGTTCCCGGATCGTGGTGAACTCGGTGATCTCGAGGGCGATGTCGGGATCGAACCCGGCCTCCCTGCACCAGGTCTCCGTCAGCTGTCGCAGGTTGTACGACCGCGGATTCGCGATGAACACCTCGTCGACCAACTCACCCAGGTCCACCGACGCCCGCCTGGCGAGGCGGTGACGTTCCGGCACCACGACCACGATCTCCTGCCTGCCGATCACCCGATGACGCAGATGTTCCGCCGGCGGAATCGTGATTGCCAGATCCAAGAAGCCTGCCTCGAGATCGGCCACCAGCTCCGCACCGTGCGCCTGCTTCAACTCCAGGTGGATGCGCGGATGCCGATGATGGAATGCCGCGAGCAGTTCCGGCACGTCGCCCGACCCCATCGTGAGCGGGAAGCCGAACCGCACGGTCCCCGACTCCGGATCGGCCGCGGCCGTCGCCCGCGCGACGGCTCGTTCCAGCGCGGCGAGCGGTCCGGCACAGTCGACAACGAGGGCCTCCGCCTGCGCTGTGAGACGGACGTTGCGTCCATCACGGATCAACAGCGGGACCCCGAGGTCGGACTCCAGCGCGTGCAGCCGACGACTGACCGAAGACTGCGAAACGCTCAGTGCCTCGGCCGCGGCCGTCATCGACCCACCTCGCGCCGCCAGCTCGGTCAGTACTGTCAGTTGCGGAGACAGCTCTGCCATCCACCTATCCATTAGCGGATAATACCTTGCCGAAATCACATTGGACGGATAGGTCCCACCCTCACGACGATGGGATATGTATCGAAGAGCAGCGATCGAAGGGAACGATCATCATGCGAATCCGTCACGCGAACAGACTCCACGACCTCGGCGAGGTCGACGTCGTCCTGATCGGCGGAGGAATCATGTCGGCGACATTGGCGTCGATGCTCGGCGAGCTCGCGCCCGACCGACCGGTCGTGGTGCTGGAACAGGCCGATCGAATCGCCACCGAGAGCAGCGCCCCGTGGAACAACGCGGGCACCGGCCATTCCGGCTTCTGCGAACTGAACTACATGCCCGACCCGGACGATGCGAGCAAGCCCGCCGAGATGGCCCGCCAATTTCTCCTGACCAGGCAGTGGTGGGCACATCTCGCCGAGCGCGGCGCCGTCGAGCCCGACGGTTTCGTCCACACCGCGCCACACCTGTCCGTGGTGTTCGGAGACGAGGGACGAGACCACCTCCGCCGACGTCACCAGGCCATGACCCGCTCCCCGCTCTTTCAGGACCTCGAGTACTCCGAGGACCCCGCGGTGATCGCGGACTGGGCGCCACTGGTCATGGCCGGGCGCACCGACGAGGAACCCGTCACCGCGACGCAGCACCGCGCGGGCACTGACGTCGACTTCGGTGCGCTCACCGACTCCCTCCTCGCCGCGTCGGGCGCGCGGGTGCTCACCGGTCACCGCGTCGCACGACTCTCTCGGCGTCCTGGCGGTGTCGTCGTCGCGGGTCGGTGCGGACGCGGTGAGTTCCAGATCCGTGCCCGGCACGTCTTCATCGGCGCGGGTGGTCAGGCGTTACGGCTCATGCAGCGGGCCGGGGTCGACGAGGTCCGCGGCTACGGTGTCTTGCCGGTCGGCGCCGCGTTCCTCCGATGCAGCGATCCCGAGGTCGTGGCGCAGCACGCGGGCAAGGTGTACGGCGAGGCGCCGATCGGCACGCCGCCCATGTCGGTCCCGCACTTGGATCGTCGGACGGTCGACGGCGCCGACCATCTCATGTTCGGTCCGTACGCCACGTTCAGCACCAAGCTGCTCAAGCACGGTCATTTGACGGACTTCTTCGCGACCCTGCGGCCGACGAATCTCTGGACCGTGGCCTCCGCCGGAGCGACGAACCTCGATCTGGTCCGCTATCTGATCTCCGAACTGCTGGCGAGCCCGCAGCGCCGCTTCCGGCAGTTGCAGCGCTACTACCCCACCGCGCGTCGGGCGGACTGGGAGCTGATCGGCGCCGGTCAGCGCGCCCAACTGGTGAAGCCCGGCGACGGTGCGGCGGGCGTCCTCCACCAGGGCACCGAACTCGTGACGAGCGCGGACCGCGCCGTCTCCGGACTGCTCGGAGCCTCTCCCGGCGCCTCGACCGCGGTGCCGATCATGCTCGATCTGCTCCGACGGGTGTTCCCCGAGGAGTGGGCGTCCGGGTGGGAGTCGGAGCTGACGGCCGCAATCAATGGTCTGGCCGTCGACCGGTGGACCGACCAAGTCGTCTCCGCAGCGACCGCGTCGACCGCTCAGTCGTTGCGGCTTGCGCCCGGAGCGGAGGCCTCGTCGGTCGGGGTCGTGAGCACCGAGACCGCCGGGTAGCTCGAGGCGTACCGGCAGCACCCCGGACCTGATGTCGTACTGCTGGTCGTCGTCGATCTCGTGAATCCGGTCGTCGACGGCGGTCTCACAGATCGACTGACAGATGCTCCTGTGCCGTCCGTGCTCCGCAGGAAGGTGAAGCGGCCGCAGTACAGGCTCCGCTCTGCGTCGTCCGGGCAGCGTAGTTTCCCAGTCCACCTGTCCTGGACGTTCTCCGCCTGTGCGAACACGTCGGTGTCACCGATCGGCGGGGTGACAGGGATCCGTCTGGCCTGCCCGCGTTCCCGATCGGTGCCCGGAGCGGCCACCGACAAGAGGGTCGGCAGTCAACGGGCCAACCTAGGACGCAGAACTTCGGCGACATCGACCACCCCTGCGGGTGTCGATGTCGCCAACGTTCAGACTCTGCCGGTCGCGCCGTCCTACTCCGCGAAGGCGTCGATCGGCGGGCAGCTGCACACCAGGTTCCGGTCGCCGAACGCTCCGTCGATCCGGCGCACCGCAGGCCACACCTTGGCTCGCGCGCCTGCCGACGGCAGGCCGTTCGGATAGACGGCCGTCATCCGGTCGTAGCCGTGGTCCCACTCGCCCACCAGCGACTCCGCGGTGTGCGGGGCGCCGGCGAGCGGGTTGTCATCGACGGTCCAGGTGCCGTCGGCGACCTTCTCGATCTCCCCACGGATCGCGATCATCGCGTCGATGAACGCGTCGAGCTCAGCGAGATTCTCGCTCTCGGTGGGCTCCACCATCAACGTCCCGGCAACGGGGAAGCTCATGGTCGGCGCATGGAAGCCGTAGTCTGCCAACCGCTTGGCGACGTCGTCGATCGAGACGCCGGTGTCCTTCGAGAGCTCCCGCAGATCGAGGATGCACTCGTGAGCCACCCAGCCGCCCTCACCGGTGTACAGCACCGGGTAGTAGTCGTGCAGTCGGCGCGCGATGTAGTTGGCCGAGGCGATGGCAGTGAGCGTCGCGGTGCGCAGCCCCTCGGCACCCATCATCGCGATGTAGGCGTAGGTGATCGGCAGGATAGACGCGGAACCGTATGGCGCCGCCGAGATCGTGACCCCGGTCTGCGGAAGCTCGGTCGCGAGGGGGCTGCTCGGCAAGAACTCGGCGAGGTGCTCGCGGACCGCGACCGGGCCGACGCCCGGACCGCCGCCACCGTGCGGAATGCAGAAGGTCTTGTGCAGGTTCAGATGCGAGACGTCGCCGCCGAATCGGCCCGGACGTGCGAGGCCGACGAGAGCGTTCAGGTTGGCGCCGTCGACATACACCTGTCCGCCGGCCTCGTGGACCGCATCGCAGATGTCGGTGACCTCGTGCTCGAACACACCGTGCGTGGACGGGTAGGTGATCATGATGGCCGCGAGCTCGTCGCGGTGCTTCTCGATCTTCGCCCGCAGATCGTCGATGTCGACGTCGCCGGTGTCCCGGCTGGCGACGACCACGACGCGCAGGCCCGCCATGACCGCCGACGCCGCGTTGGTGCCGTGTGCGCTGGACGGAATCAGGCAGACGTCGCGGGCGTCGTCGCCCCGCGACAGGTGGTAGCGCCGGATGGCGAGGAGCCCCGCGTACTCGCCCTGCGAACCGGCATTGGGCTGCAGGCTGACGCGATCGTACCCGGTCACCGCCACCAGCCAGCTCTCCAACTGCCCGATGAGATCGCGGATGCCCTCCGAGTCGGACGGCGGCGCGAACGGATGCAGCCCGCCGATCTCCGGCCAGGTGATCGGCTCCATCTCGGTGGTCGCGTTGAGCTTCATGGTGCACGAACCCAGCGGGATCATGCTGCGGTCCAGCGCGATGTCCTTGTCGGAGAGCATCCGGAGGTAACGCAGCATGGCGGTCTCGGTGCGGTGCAGGTGGAACGCCGGATGCGTCAGGTACTCGCTGGTGCGGTTCTCGATGTCCGCGGCGAACTCGGCTGGTGCCGCGTCCGCAGCGTCGAAGGCGTCGAGCACTCCTGCGATGTCGTCGGCGGTCGTCGTCTCGTCGCAGGCGATGCCGACGCGATTCTCGTCGACCAGTCGGAGGTTGATGGTGTGCCGAGACTTGGCGGCGTCGACGACCGCTCGTGCGCGACCGTCGACCCGGACGGTGAGGGTGCCGAAGAAGGCGGCGTGCTCCACTGTGATGCCCGCGCCGGTGAGCGCGTTCGCGAGGTCGGCGGCGTGTCCGTGCACCCGCTGTGCGATCGCCTTCAGGCCGGCCGGACCGTGGTATGACGCGTACATGGCGGCCATGATCGCCAGCAGCACCTGAGCGGTGCAGATGTTGCTGGTCGCCTTCTCCCGACGGATGTGCTGCTCGCGGGTCTGCAGCGCCAGGCGGTACGCGACGTTGCCGTCCGCGTCTTTCGACACGCCGACCAGACGGCCGGGCAGCTGCCGGGTGCGCTTGGTGGCGACGGCGAGGTACCCGGCGTGCGGACCACCGAAGCCCATCGGCACGCCGAACCGCTGCGTGGTGCCGAAGCAGGCGTCGGCGCCGAGCTCTCCGGGCGGAGTGATCAGGGTGGCGGCGAGCAGGTCGACGCCCGCTGCGATCAATGCGCCGCGGGCGTGTGTCGCCTCGATGATCGGGCCGAGGTCGGCCAGCCGTCCGGAAGCGCCCGGAGTCTGGACGATGACGCCGAAGAAGTCTCCCTCGGGCAGGCCTGCGTCGGCAGCGGCCCCGTCGAGGGTCGCTTCGACCACCTCGATGCCGAGCGGCTGAGCCCGGGTCTCGATCACGGCACGGGTCTGCGGGAACAGGTCCACGTCGACGACGATTCGGTTGGACTTCGCCTTGCCCGCGCGTCGCAGCAGCGTCATGGCCTCGGCCGCGGCGGTCGCCTCGTCGAGCATCGACGCGTTGGCGACCTCCATGCCCGTCAGGTCCGAGACCATGGTCTGGAAGTTCAGCAGCGCCTCGAGACGCCCCTGGCTGATCTCCGGCTGGTACGGCGTGTACGCGGTGTACCACGCTGGATTCTCGAGGATGTTGCGCTTGATGACGCCCGGGGTGTGCGTGTCGTAATACCCGAGACCGATCATCGAGCGGGCGACCACGTTGCGGTCGGCGAGCGCGCGGATCGCGGCGATCGCCTGCGGCTCGGTCAACGGCGCGGGCAACGCATCGAGTCCGGGAGCGAGACCGTCGTCCGCGACACCGTCGGCGATCGACGCGGGCACGACCTTGGCCGCGATCTCGTCGAGCGACGCGACGCCGAGGACGTCGAGGATGGTGTCGAGTTCGGAGTCGATCGGGCCGAGGTGACGCGTAGCGAACTCGGAGGTTGGAATCGTCAAGAGGGCACCTTGATCTTGTCGGTCCGGACGTGTTCCGGGCTGGGCCCTCCCCCTCTGTCATGCCGCCTGGCCGCGGCGCCTGAGAGATTCGGCAGCGGCGCGCCGCTGCCTTTCACCGTGGGCGGGCAGAAGCGAGCTTCTACCTCTTTCCAGAGACGCCGTCAGCAGCCACGGTCCCGGGTGCCTGAGAGTTTGACGGAGAGGTGTTGCTCCTTCGGCGGCCGTCCGATTTCAGCGAACGACGCTCTCCCGCGGCGTAGCGGCGCAGGGTCAGGATAGCAAGGGATCGTGGCTAACCGGTCTGACGGCTGCGGTTCTTGCGCCGCGCGGCGAGCTCGTCCTCGGGTGCGGTCTCGCTGACGCCGCCGTCGGCGCGTTCGCCGGGGAAGTCGGCGATGGTTCCGGTGAGCTCACGCATCGCACCGGAGACGGCGATGCCGAACACTCCTTGGCCGCCCTGCAGGAGGTCGACCACCTCTTCGGCCGAGGTGCACTCGTAAACGGTGGTGCCGTCGGAGAAGAGCGTGATGCGCGCCAGGTCCTCGACGCCGCGCTGGCGGAGGTGATCGACGGCCACCCGGATGTTCTGCAACGAGATGCCGGTGTCGAGCAGTCGCTTGACGATCTTCAGAACCAGGACGTCCTTGAAGGAGTACAGGCGCTGACTGCCCGATCCGGCGGCGGTGCGGATCGACGGGACCACCAGTGAGGTGCGAGCCCAGTAGTCGAGCTGCCGGTAGGTGATGCCCGCGATCTGGCAGGCGCTCGGACCGCGGTAGCCGACCAGCGAGTCCGGGACCGTCCCGTTCGGGAACAGACCCGGGGCGAAATCGTCGAATCCTCCCTGCACCGGCACGGCACTGACCGGCGCAGCATCGCCCGACACGATGTCCCCGGACTGCGGATCTGACGGATGATCGCCCACGGTAGCTCCCTTACACAAGACTCGGGCCGGTGCTTCCCTCGTACTGAGGGTACTCCCGACCGCTGACAAAGTGTCTGTCCTCGCTTGTCGCGATGACGCTGGGATAGAAGTTATGGACTCGGAGGCAGGCAATCAACGCGACTCGCGGTAAACCTCAACCTAAAGTTCAGGTGTAGACAAACGGTGACTGGGCAGAGACGCGATCGTTACCGTCCGCTCCGGCGCGTCGCGCACGCCGCTCGGCGCGCCTCAGCTCTCCGGACCGAGGAAATCCTCCGGCGACACCTGATCGAGGAACTCGCGGAAGGCCTCCACCTCATCGTCGCTGGCCCCTTCAGCGGCCGACTCGCCGCCGTCCTCGTCGGGCATGATCATTCCCGCCCCGTCGAGGACTTCGTCGACCGCGACGATCGATGCATCGCACCGCATGGCGATGGCGATGGCGTCGGACGGACGGGCCTCGACGACCACGTCGCCGTCGAACACCATCTCGGCGTAGAAGGTGCCCTCCTGCATGTCGACGATGCGCACCTGTTGCAGTGTGCGTCCGAACGCTTCGCACAGATTCACGACGAGATCGTGCGTCAAGGGACGCGGAGGCTCCACGCCGCGCTGCTGCAACGCGATGGACGCGGCCTCGCTCTGCCCGATCCAGATCGGGAGATAGCGAGCGCCGCTGACCTCGCGGAGCAGGAGTACCGGTTGATTCTGCGGAGGTTCGACTCGAATACCCACCACACGCATCTCACCCATGGTCTCGCCTCCTGAAACGACTAGAAGTACAGGTTACGCCGCATGGGCGGTCAGTCGAGGGCGCCGCGAACGGCGGCCTTGACCAACTGCGTATGCAGCGTCACCGAGAGCGCCGCCATCTCGCGGATCAACTCTTCGGCACGGTCACGTGCCCCGGTCCCCTTGCCCTTGGCGATGGGGCCGGCGATCTGTGCGACGAGACCGGCTTCGCGGTCGGCACTGATCTTGAATGCGCGCAGATGTCGCGATTCGAGTCCGAAGTTGGCCAGCGCCGCAGCCGCCTCGACCAGACGCACCGCGTCCTCGTCGAAGAATCCGCCGGGTCCCGCGGACAGCAGTCCGTTGCGCACCAGCTCCGAGATGAACGCCGAGTCGACACCCGTGCGTTCGATGAGTGTCTCGCGGTCGACGCGTCCGCCGCGAGAGGAGAAATCGGTGGCCGGAGCCACCGCGCTGCGCGCGGACGACAGCAGGCGCGGCCCCGAGCCGCCGCCCGCCGCCTCGGCGTCGATCTCGTCGAGCTGCTCGCGAATCACCTTCAGCGGCAGATACCGATCTCGCTGAGCGGTGAGCACGAAGCGCAGGCGCTCGCAGTCACCGTCACTGAACCGGCGATAACCCGACGGTGCACGATCCGGAGTCACCAGTCCCTCGGCTTCGAGGAACCGGATCTTCGAGATCGTGACGTCGGGGAACTCGTCGCGCAGGACCGCGAGAACGGCACCGATCGACATCGTGCGGTCGCCGCCGGCGGCCGCGCGCGCAGCTGACGACGTCACGACAGCGCGGCGCCTGACTCCCCGGCACGCGGGCCGGACAGGAAGACGAGGCGGAACTTGCCGATCTGCACCTCGTCACCGCTGGTGAGAGTGGCGGTGTCGACCGGTTCGCGGTTCACGTAGGTGCCGTTGAGGCTGCCGACATCGACCACCTGGAAGTCCTCGCCGTTGCGACGGAACTCGGCATGCCGACGGCTCACGGTCACATCGTCCAAGAAGATGTCACTGTCGGGGTGCCGACCGGCCGACGTCGTCGGCTGGTCCAGCAGGAATCGCGATCCTGCGTTGGGTCCCCGCTTCACTACCAGCAGCGCCGTTCCCGGCGACAGTCGTTCGACACCGGTATCGGCCGGCTCGTTCGACGTCGCAGGCGCGTCTACTTCCTTGATGAAGTCCTCGCGGAAGACCGAAGTCGTCTCCACGGGCGCTTCAAAGCCGTTGTCGTTACCGCTCACCACATCTCCTTCATCGTCAACGCACCCCGCCGTGACTCGAGACTGCACAGTCCCCGGGTGGGGCCTGCGGTACGTCAGTCGAGGTACCTGCGCGAACTCGAAATGCCCGGTGTTGCCGCGCATTTGAATTCACTCGCTATTACACACACGCTGTCATCTCAGCATTGAGATGGGCGTCTGCGAGGCAGGATCCTCATATCTGAACCTACCGTTTTTGTCCTGGCGCCGCCCAGTGTCGGCGACGTTCGGCGTACAAGAAATCATATCGACACCCGTCCGCGAGCGGACACGTGTCACCGGCGATCCACCGTTCCGCCGGATGCAGGTCAGTTGCTGATGACCGCGCGGTAACCCTCAGCGTCCAACAGTCCGTCGAGCAGTTCGTCGAGATCGACATCGGCGCCGACCACGATCTCGACCAGCCAGCCGTCGCCGTACGGTGCCGAGTTGACCAGTTCGGGCGCGTCGTCGAGCGCCTCGTTGATCGCGCCGACCTTGCCGGTCAGCGGACCGAAGATGTCCGAAACACTCTTGGTCGACTCGACTTCTGCGAACGATTCCCCGGCCTCGACCTCGTCGTCTGCCTCGGGCAGCTGGACAAAGACCACGTCACCGAGTGCGTCCTGAGCGAAGTCGGTGATGCCGACCCGGACGGTGGTGTCGCTGACCTTGAGAATCCACTCGTGCTCCTCGGTGTAACGAAGCTCTTCGGGGATCTGGGTGTCGCTCACGATTCGGCCTTTCTCAGGTCTGTCGAACACTGATGCTTACGCTCTCGCCGACGCGCCGTTGCGGCGGCGAATGCCCACTGACTGTAACGTGCCCGACCCATCGATCGCGCAGCAACCCGGCAGCCGCCCGGAGTGAGATCAACCGGCGACGGTCGCGGGCGGCATCTGTCGAATCACGCTGACCGTCTGGATCCAGTACAGGACCAGCGACCACAGGTACAGGCCGACGCCCCACAGCAGGAACGCCCAGCCGATCGGGAAGGTGATGTCGCCGACGAGGCCGTCGATCTGCCCTGCCAGCAGCCACGGGAACGCGCTCATCAACGCGAACGTGGCCGCCTTGCCGACGTACAGGGTCGGCAGTGCGGTGACGCCGCGTGATCGGAGGAGCGGCGCCGTCGCGAACAGCAGTACGTCGCGACCGATGATCAGGCCGATCAGCCACCAGGGAACGAACTCCCGGATGCCGAAGCAGATCGGGATGATGATCACATACAGGCGATCAGCAGCCGGATCGAGCAGCGCCCCCAGTTTGGACGACTGCCCCAGCCATCGCGCGAGCTTGCCGTCGAGCCAGTCGGTGACCCCCGACACGAACAAGACCACGAACGCCCAGCCCGCTGACTCCTCCACCAGCAGCAGCCAGATGAACACCGGGATCAGCAGCAGCCGCAGCAGACTCAGCGCGTTGGGGACCGTCCAGATCGCATCGCTGCGCTCCGGCGACTGCGGCGTCGCGACGGCGGGATCGCCCGGCGCGGGATCGGTCATCGGAAGATGCCGACGATGCCCTGCACGGCCTGCGCCCCCGCCGAGGCGAAGTGGTTCTCGTGAACCAGGTACGTCCACGTCATCGTCGAGCGGTGCAGACCCTCCAGACCCAGATCCACTCCGTCGGCGGTGATCTCAGCGTTCAGAAAGGTGTCCCGGGCGGCGGTCATCGCTTCCTCCGCCAACTTCGCGAACTCCGCGAAGATCAACTTGTGGAACTCCTCCAGCGGGCTCTGCTGTCCCAGCGCCCGGAGGTGAATGCTGGCCTGGACGTCGGCGATGTAGGCCAGGTGGTCGGCCCACGCCCGGTCCAGGTGATACAGCACGATCTGCCGGGCGGCCTCGGTCAGCACGTCCTCGTCGACGTCCTCGACCAGGCTCTCGTACCGCTCCGGCTCCGCTTCCGCGAGATCGAGGCGGGCACGGTCGGTGGTGAGGATGTCCATCCGCCGCCGCACGATGGAGTTGCGCTGCTCGTTGACCTGCTTGTTGTACTCCCAGGTGTTGCTGTGCAGCTGCAGCATCGCGCCTTCGGCGATCTTCTGCGCATTCTGGACCGCTTCGACGCCCTTCGCGCCCATGGAGCCGTCGGACGACACCGCCTGCTGTTCGCGCTGGTGCGTCAGATTCTTGGTGACGAGCGGATCCTCGAGGCTGGAGAAGAACACCGACCGGCCCGGATCCCCCTGGCGACCGGCGCGGCCGCGGAGCTGACTGTCGAGGCGTTCGGTGTCGTACCGTCCGGTTCCGATGACACACAGACCACCGAGCTCGACGACCTCGTCGCGCGCGTCGTCGTCACCCGCGGAGCCGCCGAGGCGGATGTCGGTGCCGCGACCGGCCATCTGCGTCGAGACGGTGACGGCGCCCTTGCGCCCCGCTTCGGCGATGATCGCGGCCTCTTCGGCGTCGTTCTTCGCATTGAGGACCACCGACGGGATGTCGGCCCGGTCCAGGAAGTACGCCAGTTCCTCCGACTGCGCCACGTCGTGGGTGCCGATCAGGATCGGCTGTCCCTTCTCGTGGATCTCGGCGACCAGCTCGACGACGGCCTCCACCTTGTGCGCCTTGTTGTCGTAGACCCGGTCGGCCTCGTCCTCGCGGATGTTCGGACGGTTCGGCGGGATCTGCGACACCTGGAGGTCGTAGAACTGGCGGAACTGCTCACCGGCGGCGATCGCCGTGCCGGTCATGCCCGCGACGCGCGGATACCGACCGATCAGCGCCTGCACGGTGATCGTGTCGATGACCTCGCCCGCCTGAGTGGGGTTGAGGCCCTCCTTGTACTCGACCGCCGCCTGCACACCGTCGGGCCACCGCTGCAGTCGTGCGACGCGTCCGCGCGAGGCGTTGATGAGGTGGATGCCGCCGTCGCGCACGATGTAGTCGACGTCGCGCTCGAGAAGGTAGTAGGCGTAGAGCGCGACGTTGATGTGGACCAGCGTGCTGGAGACGTGCTGCTCGTCGTACAGGTTGATGCCGCCGAGCGTCCGTTCGACGAACTGCGCGCCCTCCTCGGTGAGCGAGACGTTCTTGCCGTCCTGATCGAGCTCGTAGTGGCGGGTCTTGAGGTGGGCGACGACCTCGTGGATGGCGCTGTTCGGGATCTCGGCGTCGGTGGATCCGGCGAGGATCAGCGGCACCAACGCCTCGTCGACGAGCACCGAGTCGGCCTCGTCCACAATCACGACGTCGGGTTCGGGCGAGACGAGGTCGTCGGCGTGCAGCGCGAGGTGGTCGCGCAGGAGGTCGAAGCCGATCTCGTTGACCGAGGCGTAGGTGACATCGGCGTCGTACGCCCGCTGACGTTCTTCTCGCGACGAGTGCTCGCTGATCGAGGCGACGGAGATCGCGAACAGGTCGTACAGCGGCTTCATCCAGTCGGCGTCGCGCGCGGCGAGGTAGTCGTTCACCGAGACGACGTGGACTTGATGTCCGTCGAGTGCGTAACCGATCGCCGAGATCGCGCCGGCGAGGGTCTTGCCCTCACCCGTCGCCATCTCGACGACGTCACCTTCCAGCATGCGGAGCGCGCCCTGCAGCTGGACGTCGAACGGCTTCATGTCCAGTGCGCGATCGCCGCCTTCACGAACCAGCGCGAGGAACTTGGCGCGGTCGGCGATCAACGACAGGTCGAGCTCCGCGGCTTCGCTCGCGAAATCATCGTCTGACAGGCCCGAAGCCCACTCGTCGTGCTCGGCCGATTCCTTGATCATCGACACCGACTGCGACTGGTTGCGAGAGGTCTGCGCGCCCAGCATGCGCCACATCGCGTTGGTGAGTCTTCCCACGTGCTCCCTGTTCCTCGAACTCGGCGGACTGCTGAAGACCTCGGCACGCGACGCGCGCACGGGGCCGATCGTGCTCTACCGTACGCGGCTATGCATTAGCGTGGCGCAGGTGAGCGTGCGACACCGCATCCATCTGGACCTCCGACGACGCCGACCGCGTCGACGCGCTGCGGTCGGTGGCGTCGCCGCGGCGGTGCTCCTGGCCGCGACCGTGCTGACCGGATGCTCCGACGCCGATGCCGACGTGTCGTCGGACCCGGCCGATCTGGTGGGCAAGACCTTTCTGTCGACGGACGGCACCACCCCCGCCGTCCCGGGTGGCGGGCCGCTGGTGCTGGCCTTCACACCCGGACATCTGAGCGCGAACGCCGGCTGCAACGGGCACGGCGGCACCGTCGTCTTCGACGGCGACACGATGACCGCGGGCAGGTTGATGGGCACCATGATGGCGTGTCCGCCGCCGCGCGACGGCGCCGACCGGTGGGTGTCCGACCTCTTCGGCGCGCCCTTGACCTGGCGTCTGGACGGAGCCGAACTTCACCTGTCCCGCGGCGACCGGGCGGTGGTGCTGACCGAGCGGGTGAACCGCCCGATCGTCGGCACCCACTGGCGAGTCACCGCGCTGGTGAAGCACGAGGCGGTGTCGAGTTCGGCCGTGTTGGACGAGCGGAAGCCGTTCTTCCAGATCGCCACCGACGGCACACTCTCCGGCAACACCGGGTGCAACGCGATGACGGGATCGGCGACGGTCGACGACGACACCATCGACTTCGCGCCGATCGCCACCACCCGGAAGGCGTGTGCTGCGGAGATCACCGAGATCGAACGGACCGTGCTCGCCGCTCTGCGCGGTGAGACCACCGTCAAGGTCGACGGCGACTCGCTGGCACTGACGAATGTCGCCGACGGCAACCTCGGTCTGAGGCTGACTGCCGTCGGCGACTGATTCGGTCCGGTGGAACGACGCCGGTGGATTACACCGCCGCGCTCAGGCCCGCGACCTCGCGCAGCTCAGCAAGCAACTCCGTGGCCTGCGGCCAGGGTCCGTACCCGGCGGTCGGATTCAAGTGACCCACCGCGCCGGCGTCGACCAGGCGACTCCCCCATGCCTCGGCGAATCCGGTGACTGCCTCCACCGATGCCAGCGGATCGTCAGTGCTGGCGACGACGATGCTCGGCCACGGCAGCGGCGTCATCGGGACCTCGCCCCAGCCGCCGTCGGCGAGCTGTTCCGGGCTGGGATGCGGAGCCGCCATCGGGCGACGGAGATCGGGCGGGGTGGCCAGCAGCGCACCCGCCACCGACTGCGTGGTCTGCTGCGCCCAGTAGACGACAGTCGGAACGCCCGCGCTGTGCGCGACGAGGATCACCGGTCCGGTGGCCGCGGCCACCGTGCTCTCCAGTGCGGAGAGGCGTGCGGTGAGGTCGATCGGATTCTCCTCGAGCGGCGGGACGATGAGCGCGTCGGGCAGTTCACCGGCGAGCAGTGTCTGCCAGTGCTCTTCGACGTGGCCGCGCAGGCCGGGAACGATGACGTACGTGGGTGCGGTCATGAGTGTCTCCTGGCCGATCAGGCGTGGTGGGTGAAGCCGACCTGGCCGGGCTGCCGATTGGGTGCGAAACCGAGCTTGGCCAGCGTCTCATCCGCATCGGCGTAAGTCTCACCGATCTTGTAGATGTCCCGCGCCTCCTTCCCCGTCGCGACCTCCCGACCCAACTCCTCCGACAACCGCACCAACTGCTTGATCTGCGCCACCGAGCCCATCTTCTCGCCCTTGGCACCCCAAATGGTGTCCTCATTACCGCACCGACTGTGCAACCCCAACGCAATCGCCAACGCATTCACCGGCGCCACCGACCGCATCAACGTCTCCAACGTCAAGCACGCACCATCGGGAACCCGCTGAATGAAGTTCATGATGTTGTACGGATTCGGGCCATCGAACCCGCCACCGATCCCCACCCACGTCAGATTCAACGGACCGGTGTACACCCCCCGACGAATCAACCGCTCCACCGTCTCCAACTGCGGGATACTCGACAGCTGGAAATGCGGCTGGATCCCCGCCGCCTGCAGGCGGCGCAGATGCTCCTCCACCCACTCCGGGCCCGCAGGCACCGTCATCTCCCGATAGGTGTCCGACAGCTCCGGACGCGCCAACGACGTGCCGGCGATATCGTCCGCGGTCATCAACTCCATGATGTTCATCTGGCTGGTGTTGATCGCGATCGTCACCTGATCGGGTTTGGGATCGAGCTCCGCCAACATGTGCCGCGTATCGTCCGAGAGCCACTTGGCATCAGCGCCATCGCCCTCCGGGGCGAACGAGATCGACCCGCCGACCTGCAGGATCATCTCCGGCACCGCCTCCCGCAGCCCGGCCAGCAGCTCGTTGAACTTCGACAGCCGCTTCGAGCCGTGACCGTCCTCCTCGCGCACATGAATGTGCAGCACCGTCGCCCCGGCCTCATAGCAGTCCACCGCCTTCTGGACATGCTCGTCCATCGTCAGCGGCAGATCCTCACGGAAATCGTCGAGCTCCCACTCCGGCCCGTACGGGGCCGCCGTGATGACCAACTTGTCCTGCAACTCGGGGAACAGCGCGTCGTCGTGAAAATGCATGATGAACTCCTTGTTCGAATGTGGTGTGGGTGGTTCGGGTTGTGATCGGGTCAGAACGGGCGGTCGCCGACGATGCCTGCGCGTTCCATCTTGCGAACGGCGGGCCAGTAGTCCTGGACGGCGTAGTGCTGGGTGCACCGGTTGTCCCAGATGGCGATGCTGTTCTCGCTCCAGCGCCAGCGGACCTGGTACTCGGGGATGGCGGCCTGGCTCTGCAGGTAGCGGAGCAGGTCGCCGGCGCCGGGTGCGTAGTCGAAGCCGCAGCGGATGTTGTCGTCGTTGTGGAAGTTGGTGAAGTGCGTGGTGAAGCTGTTGACGAACAGGCACTTCGCGCCGGTCTCGGGATGCGTCCGCACCACCGGGTGCTCGGCGTCGGGGAACTTCTCCTTGAGCACCAGTCGCTGCTCGATCGGCAGCCGCGCGCCGAACGACGCCTCGATGCTGTGCCGGGCACGCAGACCCGAGATCTGGGCCTTGACGTGCTCGGGCAGGCGGTCGTAGGCGAGCTCCATGTTCACCCACATGGTGTCGCCGCCGACCTCGGGCGCCTCGACGCAGCGCAGAACCGACCCCATCGGCGGGTTCTGGCGCCAGGTCGCATCGCAGTGGTACGCGTTCTCGTACGCCTCGCGCGGACTGTCGAGGTCCTTGTAGATCCGCACCAGTCCCGGGTTCTCCGGGTCGCTGCCGAGGACCGGGTGGTCCTCCAGCGAGCCGAAGCGCTCGGCGAGTTGCACGTGCTCGGCGCGCGACAGGGTCTGGTTCCGGAAGAACAGCACCTTGTGGTCGAGCAGGTGTGACTTCAGCTCGGCGAACAGCTCGTCGTCGTGGGCCACCTCGGCGAGGTCGACGTCGTGCAACTCCGCGCCGATGCTGCAGGTGAGTCGTTCGACGTTCATCGTCGTGGTCGGTCGTGGCGCGACGGTGGTCGTTGCGGACATGTCATCCTCCTTGAGGGGATCGGGTGAGTGTGGTCTGGGTGCGGCGAGCAGCTCGGCCACAGTCGTTCGGCTCAGAAGGTGAAGACCGAGGAGCCGACACTCGCGCCGGTCTCGAGGTCCTTGTGGGCCTGCTGTGCTTCTTCGAGCGCATAGTGCTGATTGATCTCGACCTTGATGCGGCCGGCGGCGACGTGTCCGAAGAGCTCGCCTGCGAGTTCCGCGCGCTCGGCGGGGTCGGCGATGTAATCGGCGAGCGCCGGGCGGGTCACGTACAGGGACCCCTTCATCGCCAGCTGCAAGGCGTCGATGGGCGGGATCGGGCCCGATGCGGTGCCGAAGCCGACCAGCAGACCGCGACGTGACAGGCAGTCGAGCGACTTGCCGAAGGTGGTGGCGCCGATGCTGTCGAAGACCACCGGAACGCCCTTGCCGTCGGTGAGTTCGCGGACGCGGGCGACCAGGTCCTCTTCGCGGTAGTTGATCATGTGCGTGGCGCCGTGCGCCTTCGCGACCTCGGCCTTCTCCGCGGTGGAGGTGGTGCCGATGACGGTGATGCCGAGTTCCCGCGCCCACTGGCAGAAGAGGAGTCCGACGCCGCCTGCGGCCGCATGCAGGAGAACGGTGTCGCCGGCCTTCAGTCCGGGGGCGATCCGGCGCAGTAGGTACGACGTGGTGAGTCCGCGCATGGTCATGGCGGCCGCCGTCTCGAACGGGATCTCGTCGGGCAGGTGGATCAGGCTGTCGGTCGGCATCACGCGCTCGGTGCTGTACGCGCCGAGGGGACTGCCGGTGTAGGTGACGCGATCGCCTTCGGCGAAGTCCTCGACGCCCGGTCCGACGGCCTCGATGACGCCTGCGGCCTCGACGCCCATGCCCGCGGGCAGCGGCGCGGGGTACATTCCGGTGCGGAAGTACGTGTCGGCGAAGTTCAGGCCGACCGCCTCGTGACGGACGCGGACCTCGCCTGCTCCGGGATCGCCGACCTCGACGGTCTCCCACTTGAGGACCTCGGGTCCGCCGGTCTCGTAGAAACGAATCGCGTTCGCCATCGGATGGGCTCCTTCGTGCTGGTATTTCCGGTGTGATTCACCTGACACGAAGATATGGGGGTTACACTCGTCATACTTACCTCTGCGTGACATAGTTCTTTCCATATCGGGACACCGTGTGAGGTGGATCAACTCGTGGATCGGCGCGGGGTCGAGACAAAGGGGTACCGCGATGTCGAAGCCGTTGGCGCGCTACGCCGCGCTGTCCGGATACGTCGACGTCAGCCGCAAACTGAAGATCGATCCGATCCACCTGATGCGCGCAGCGCAGCTGGATCCGAACAGCCTCGACCTCCAGGACCGCTGGATTCCGGCCGCTTCCATCGCCCAGTTGCTCGAGATGTCGGCGGCCACGTCCGGGCACCCCGACTTCGCGTTGCGTCTCGCCGAGCATCGCCTGCTTTCCGCACTCGGCCCGTTGAGCATGAGTTTTCGAGAGCAACCCGATGCACGGACCGCGCTGATGATGCTGATCCGGCTCCAGCACATGTACAACGAGGCGCTGTACATGAAGGTGACCGAGAGCGCGGGCCTGTCGACCATCCGGGTCGACGTCGACACCGGCGACGCGGCTCCGGTCCGACAGTCGGTGGAGCTGGCCGTCGCCGTCGTTCGCCAACTGCTGACGAGCATCCTCGGCGATCGATGGCGCCCGGTCTCGGTGACGATGACACACCCGAAACCGCTCGACGACACCACGCACCGCCGAGTCTTCGACGCTCCGCTGAAGTTCTCCGGCGACTACAACGGCATCGTCGTCTACACCGCCGACTTGGATCAGCCGAACAGGTTCGCCGATCCGGGACTGGTCTCGTACGCGGAGAAGCTGCTCACGTCACAGGTGAGCCACACCCAGCCGACGACGCAGGTGCGCGTCCAGGAGCTGGTGGAGATGCTGTTGCCGACCGGTCGCTGCTCGATCGATCAGGTGGCACGCAGCCTCGGCGTGGACCGGCGGACCGTGCACCGCAGACTCGCCAAGGCGGGCTTGACCTTCACCGACGTGCTGGACTCGACGCGCGCCGACCTCGCCGGACGCCTGGTCGCGGGCGATCGCCACACGTTCACGGAGGTGTCGGAGATGCTGGCGTTCTCGAACCCGAGCAGCTTCTCGCGCTGGTTCAGCAAAGAGTTCGGCATGAGTCCGCGGCAGTGGCGCAGACAGAAGCGTCCGGTCGACCCCGAGTATCGGGGCCGACCGGACGTTTGAGGATTGGTGCGGTCAAGCAGGCTGCTGAGCGTACCGGGCGCTCTGCGCGGCCAGCTTGCGCAACCCGTGGGGGTACACCCGGTAGCCGAGCAGCAGTGCGACGATCGCACCGACGTAGAACACCGGCGCCAGTGCCAGCGAGTCCATCAGGCCCATCGAGTCGGCCAGCACGCCGATTACGTACGGCCCCAGCGCCAGCCCCAGAATGTTGTTGGCGACAGTCAGCGTGCCGAGTGCCGACGAGCGGACGGATTCGTGGGTCAGACCGGCGACCATCGCGGCGGTCGGACCGGACGTGCCCGCCGAGAAGAACGCGCCGATGGCCAGCAGGGTGAGCTGAAGGCCACCCGTCTCGATGCGGAACGCCATGCCCAGGCAGACCAGAGCGATGGCGCAGAACGCCACGGCGGAGAGCCACTTGTTCGACGGATTGTTCCGGCTGGCACGGTCGGTGATGACACCGCAGACCACCATGCCGGTGCCGACGAGAAGAACGAAGAGCGCGGCGACACCGGCAGCACTGGCGGGCTCGAGTCCGTAGTAGCGGTTGAAGAAGCTCGGCGTCCACGACAGCAGCACGGCCGCGGTGAACATCTGCAGGCCGCCGGCGATGTACGCGCACCACACGGCGGAGTTGGTGAACAGCGTGGAGATGGGAACCCGGATCTTCGCCACGTTGGCCGCTGCGGCGACCGCGGACGACTCGTCGCGCACCGCGTACCGATCGAGACGCTTCTCGGTCACGACGGCGCGGAACAGCGCGGCCAGGATCAGACCGAGGACGGCCATGGCGGTGAACGACCAGCGCCAGCCGAGGTGGACGGCGATGACGCCGCCGAGGGCCACGCCGACGACCGAACCGAACGAACCGCCGGCCATGAAGGCGCCACTGAGCGAGGAGTGCAGGCGTGGCGAGAAGACGCTGAGGACGACGGCGATGCCGACACTGCCGTACGCCGCTTCACCGACGCCGACGAAGAAGCGAGCGATCAGCATGTGCTCGTAGCTGGCGGCGAGCGCACACATCAGCGTCGCGACGCTCCAGACCACGGCCATGATGACCAGCGACCGGACGCGGCCGAAACGGTCGGCGATCACCGAGAGCGGGAAGGTCAGCAGACCGACCATCAGGGCGACGATGCTCGTCAGCGACGCGAGTTGCGAATCCGACAGGTCCCATTCGCCCTTGAGCATCGGGAAGACCGCGGAGAGTACCTGACGGGACATGTAGTCGGACAGCAGCAGCGCGAAGGCGAGGGCGGCGACCACCCACGGATAGATGCGGCGCTGTGGCGGCGGACTGACGGGCATGGAATCGGTATTCTCCGCCTTTGCAGCGCCGATGGCGGGAGAATCCGCAGCACTGCTTGTATTGGTCATGGGGTGTCTCCTCGAAACGTTCTGGACTGACGGTCGATGCGACGCCCGGGCTGTACGTCGGCTCTCGTCCGCACCCTCGGTGAGTTGCACTACAGCAATCACGTGGTGAGGTGTAGATCACGGTAAGTCGCCCCGCGAGACCAAACTTGCCTGACGGGGACACCGTTCTGTCCATGTCGGGACAGCGACACGGTCGCGGACAACGGTCTTCCCCGTCGAGTCGGTCACTTACACTTGCCTGATGGGGAAGAAGAGTGCGAAGTCGCCGAAACTGTCGAAGGACGTGTACGAAGCCGAGCTGTTCCGTCTGCAGACCGAACTGGTGAACCTGCAGGAGTGGGTCCGCGCCACCGGGGCGCGCGTCGTCGTCCTGTTCGAGGGGCGCGACGCGGCAGGCAAGGGCGGCGCCATCAAACGGATCACCGAGTACCTGAGCCCGCGGATCTGTCGGGTGGCCGCGCTGCCCGCGCCCACCGACAGGGAGAAGGGCCAGTGGTACTACCAGCGATACGTCGCGCATCTGCCCGCGCCCGGCGAGATCGTCCTGTTCGACCGGTCCTGGTACAACCGCGCAGGCGTCGAGAAAGTGATGGGGTTCTGCACACCGGAGGAGCACACCCGGTTCCTGCGTCAGACGCCGATCTTCGAGCAGATGTTGATCGACGACGGCATCATCGTGCGCAAGTACTGGTTCTCGGTCTCGAACGACGAGCAGTTGCGGCGGTTCCGCGCCCGGCGCGACGACCCCGTGCGGCAGTGGAAGCTGAGCCCGATGGATCTGGAGTCGGTGTACCGGTGGGAGGACTACTCCCGCGCCAAGGACGAGATGATGGTCCACACCGACACCGGCATCAGCCCGTGGTACGTCGTGGAGTCCGATCACAAGCGTCACGCCCGACTGAACATGATCTCCCACCTGTTGTCGTCGATCGAGTACGAGAAGACCGATCGTGCGGAGGTCAAACTGCCGAAGAAGCCGATCGAGTCCGGCAACTACCATCGCCCGCCGCGGTCGCTCTCGAAGTTCGTGCCGGACCACGTCGCGAGTCTGCTCGGCGACTCCGAGACGTAGGAACCTCACTGTTGTGAAGACTGCTCTGCCCTCGCGTTCAGACCTGTTCTCGCTCTCTCGTCGAGCACGCCGCGCGCTCGACGGGCGCGAGGTGATCTACCTGGTGACGTCCGCGGGATTCCCCAATTTCGGCGACGAACTCATCGTCGAGGCGTGGTTGCGTCACCTCGCCCTTCGACGACCGTTCGCGCGCGTCGTGGTCGACTCCCCGCGCCCCGGGCAGGCATCGCTGCTACTGCGCCACGCCAACCGGAACGCCGTCTTCGTCGACACGATCTGGAGTCTGTCGCTGTTCGCCTCCAGCGACGAGGCGGGTCCCGATGTCGATCGCGCCGCACCGTGGGTGTGGGTCGCCGACGTGACCTCGCGGCTCGGCGGCGCACCGCGTGACGCCGAAGGCGTGGAACTCCTTCTTCGGGCGGGCACCGTTCACATCGTCGGCGGCGGGTACCTCAACAACGTGTGGTCGCACCATGTCTCGCTGGTCGCTGCGGTGGCCGCGGTGTCTCGAGCCACCGGAGCCCGGGCGATCGCGACGGGGGCGGGCCTCACCCCCGGCTTCACCGGGCCCGCGCTGGATCGGTTCCGCGCCGATGCCGCGCAGTTCGAGGTCTTCGACGTCCGGGACCGCGCGAGCGGCGACGTCCTCGGCGATGCTCCCCGGACCTCGTTCACCGGCGACGACGCCTGGCTCTCGCCGCGGTTGACGATCGACGCGCCCGGGGCGCGAACCCCGAACGATCGTGTCGTCCTCTGTGCGCAGAGCGACCTCACCGACGACTTCGCGTGGGGCGGCGACACCGGCACCGCCGCGCTCACCGCGTTCCTCACGGCGACACTCGACGCGTGGGAGGTCTCCGGTTCGGACATCACCGTCGTCGAATGCATACCCGGCCACGACAACACGATTCCCCACCTGATGGGTGATCGTCTCGACGGCGCAGCCCGCATTCCGTTCCTGTCGGCGTGGCGGTCGGGCATTCCGTTCGGTACGGGGGCCGCCTGGCTGACGACGCGATTCCACCCCCACCTGCTCGCTGCGGCGGCCGGCGACTCGGGAGTCGCCGTGATCGCCAAACCCGACTACTACGCGACCAAACACCGCTCTCTCACCGAGTCGGGTTCGGCGTGGACCGTCGTCGCCGGTGACGATCCGATCCCCGCGCGGCCGACTTCGCGAGGCTTCTCCCCCGCCGATGCGAAGCAGAACCGTGCGCGCAAGCGCGTGCTCGCGGCCGGCCTCTACCCGCGGCGCGTCGGCTTGCGCTGACGCGGCGAGACAGCGTGTCGCCTCCACGCTGCGTCGGCTTGCGCTGACGCGTCGAGACGGCGCTCGCCCCCACGCTGCGTCGGCTTGCGCTGACGCGGCGAGACGGCGCTCGCCCCCACGCTGGTCGAGTGCCGCCGGCGAGCGGAGCGAGTCGGCGGTGT
>NZ_BCWU01000009.1 GCF_001592365.1 Gordonia hydrophobica NBRC 16057 | reverse complement strand
GACCGGCGTCGGGCCGTGACTTCGATTCGCGAGCGCTGATGACCTCGATCGCCACGCGGATCGTGTCGCCTTGGAAGACCGGTGCCGGGAATGCGGCATCGGAGACGCCGAGTTGAGCGACGATCGTGCCCAAGGTCAGTTCCGGCACCGAGATCCCCACGACCAGCGCCATGGTGAACCTACTGTTCACCAGTGGTCTTCCGAATTCGGTGCCGGCGGCATAGTCGGCGTCGAGATGAAGCAGTGCCGGGTTCATTGTCATCGTCGTGAACAGGATACTGTCGGTCTCGGTGGCTGTGCGTCGCACAGCGTGCGCGCAACCAGTCCCGGCTCGAGTTGCTCGAACCACATTCTGGTGGCCGGTCGTCGGGTAGTCGTCATGGTGGCCCTTCGAAGTCGATCGGGTGTTGTTCACTTGAGTGACGATCTGGTCCAGCACGGCCGTGTCTTCCACTGCACTAGTGTCGCCGTGCGGTTCGCCGTCTGCTGCCACGTCGCGCAGCAGACGGCGCATCGTTTTGCCGGTGCGGGTGCGGGGCATCGCTTTTACGACGTACACCTCCCCTAGTGGCCAGGAGCAGGTAGACCGGCCGAGCCGGCCTTGAGCGCGTCGACCCCGTGTATCGGATACGACCACGTTGAACCGGTCTCAGTCTGCCCGTATGCATTCACCACCGGGACACCACCGCCGATGTTCTCGAGTGTCCAGGTGAAAGTCTCACTGTCGAGCGGTTCGCCTTGCACCGTGATCAACCGCAGACCGGGTAGCGGGTGCGCCCGGTTCAGCTCCCCGCCCCAGCCGCGGAGCATTCGTAGCACAGTCGGAGCAACCAATATCTTGGTCACCCCGTAGCGCTCGCAGATTGGTAGAAGCGTTCATTCGTTGGCGTATCGAACGCTCCCTCGTAACAGACGATCGTCATGCCATTGGCCAGTCCGCCGATCACGGCCTGAATGGGAAAGGTCAACCAACCGACATCTGCGGCCACCCAGTAGACGTCATCCGGCTCGGGGCCGACCTGCCAGCGCACATTCGCCCATGTTCCGACGAGGAATCCCCCGACGCTGTGGACCACCCCCTCGGTTTGGCCGACGTTCCGCTCGTGAAGATCAAGAAGGCCGCATCGTTCGGATCCAGCTCAGCCATGGGCGCGGGTTCAGGATGAGCGGACAACACCTCGTGGTACCAGAATTCGTTGATCATCAACGGTTCTCGACCACCGGTCCAGTCGACCACAATTGTGACCGGCTGCTCAGTGAGACCTGTTCGCGCGGCACGCACGGTGTGCAACAGAGGGACTGTCCGGCCTCGCCGGTAGCTTGCATCAGCGACCACCAACGCCTTCGGGTTCGCCTGCACGAGACGTGATCGGACCGCCTCCTCGCTGAACCCGGAGAACAAGATGGTGTAGACAGCGCCGATCCGGTTGCAGGTGTGGACCGCAACGAATGCCTCGACCATGTTTGGCGGGTAAAGTGCGACGACGTCTCCGCGACCGACGCCCGCAGCGACGAGTGCAGCCGCGAAACGGCCCACCTCGTCGGCGAGTTCGACAAAGGTGACGGTGCGCCGGTCACCGGGTTCGCCTTCCCAAATGATCGCGGGTTTGTCCCGCGTAGTGGGATTCTCGGCCCGACGATCGACGCAGCGGAAGACCCACACGACTGACATCCAGCCCGGAAACTGGCAACATCAAGCGGAATGTTCGGATTGCGAACTGACATTCAGCTCGGAAAACTAACACCCTCAGCAGAATGTCTGAATTGCGAATTGACACGTAACCCGGAATTTCGGCGATCGACTGGAATCTCTGCAGGTTTACTGACAACCAGCCCGGAAAACACCCCGTCTACCGACAAATCCACTGAAAACTAGCCTGGAAACTGACAAACCTCAGCGGAATCGACAGCGCGTCGGCGCTACATCCCGCCTAACCCCGCGCCATGTCCACGAATCGAGATAAATGGAGTTGATGTGCCACCGTGATCGTGGCCGTCGGACCGTTGCGGTGCTTACCCACGATGATGTCGGCTTCGCCTGCGCGGGGGTCATCACGCTCGGTCGAATCCGGGCGGTGCAGTAGGATGACCATATCCGCATCCTGCTCGAGCGACCCAGATTCGCGCAGGTCAGAGACCTGCGGGCGCTTATCGGTACGCTGCTCGGGGCCACGGTTCAGCTGGCTGATCGCCACCACCGGAACTTCGAGTTCCTTAGCCAACAGCTTGATCGACCGGGAGAACTCCGAGACCTCCTGCTGACGTGATTCGACCTTCTTGCCCGAGGTCATCAGCTGCATGTAGTCGATCACGACGAGCTTCAGATCGTGCTTCTGTTTGAGGCGACGCGCCTTGGCCCGGATCTCCATCATCGTCAGGTTCGGCGAGTCGTCGATGAACAGCGGTGCATCGGTGATCTCGCCCATGCGGCGCGCCAGTCGGCTCCAGTCGTCGTCGGACATCTTGCCCGAGCGCATGTCGCCGAGCTTGACCTTCGCCTCCGCCGACAGCAGTCGCATGACGATCTCGGTCTTGCTCATCTCCAACGAGAACATCGCGGAGGTGAGGCCGTGATGGATCGACGCCGACCGCAGCCAGTCCATCGCGAGGGTGGAATTGTGCGTGGGGACCATCGCCTCACCGGCGAGGTAGAGGTGGCTGCTGTTGTCGACCTGGACGCAGCGCACCGGCACGGACGGAACGGCCCGGACCGAGACCACGCGCCGCGCGCGCACGCTGCCGCGCATCTCCTTGTGTCGTTGCGCCTTGTCGAAGACGGTGAAGACGTCGTCGGGCGCGTTGACGCGCACCCAGCCGCTGCTTGCCCGTCGGAACGAGTAGCCGAGTCCGGCGGCGAGGTCGCCGACGACCGTCGACATGTGGTTGGTGGCGGCGGGCACGGTGATCCAGCCGTCGTCGTCGACCCGCGCCCGGGAGTCGAGGATTCCTGCGAGCAACGCGCGACGCTGCGATACCGAGCCGCGCAGGTACTCGTGCGGAATCCGACCGCCGAGATCGGTCATCAGCGTCATCACGTCGACTGGGCCCTCGGCGTCGATGCGCGCGCCGATCTCCGGGTCGTCGTACGCCATCCCGGCGAGGGCGCCCACGGTGTAGGGGCCGTACGCGAGAGGCCGGTACGGCAGCTCGAGGGGCTTGGTGTTGGCGATGCTGGCACGACCGCCGTACAGCTGCAGTTGATCGGTGGTGACGACCCGGATCTCGTCGTCGATCTCCACCGTCCACTGGTGCTGTTCGTCGGCGACGATGACGGCGCCGTCGTCGAACTCCACCTGGAAGCAGGGGCGACGCGTCATCACGTCGGTGGTCTCGACGACGGTGGTCGGACGCCCGTCCGGGCCGAGCAGTTTGGTTCCCGTCGCGACGTGCCCCATCGTCGTCCAGCCGGTGGGCGTCGGGAGCGGGGTGTCGAGCGCGAGCGCCTTGCCGACACCGGGGCGGGCGGCGACGATGATCATCTGCCCCGGGTGCAGCCCGTTGGTGAGCTCGTCGAAGTCCTTGAATCCGGTCGGCACGCCGAGCGAGAGGCCGCCGCGCGAGGCGATCGAGTCCAGCTCGTCGAGCGTCGGCTGCAGCAGTTCTTCCAGCGCCACATAGTCTTCGGTCGTCCGGCGTTCGGTGACCTCGTAGATCTCGGCCTGCGCGCGGTCCACCACCTCGGCCACGTCCTGACCGTCGGCGCCCGCGTAACCGTATTGGACGATGCGGGTGCCCGCTTCGACGAGGCGACGCAGGATGGACTTCTCGCCGACGATTTCGGCGTAGTACCCCGCGTTGGCGGCCGTCGGGACGGTCGAGATCAGCGTGTGGAGATACGGCGCACCGCCGACTTTGCGAAGCTCGCCCTTGCGTTCGAGTTCGGCGGCGACGGTGACGGCGTCCGCGGGCTCACCCCGGCCGTACAACTCCAGGATCGCGTCATAGACCGCCTGGTGTGCCGGCTTGTAGAAGTCGCCGGGCCGGATGCGCTCCAGCACGTCGGCGATCGCGTCCTTCGACAGCATCATGCCGCCGAGGACGGACTGCTCTGCCTGCTGGTCCTGCGGTGGCTGCCTGCCGAACTCTTCGGTGGGTGGCTCCGGTGGCAAGTCTGGCTCGCGCCCGAGATCGGCCTCAATAGCCACGCACGTACCCCCTGAGTCCAGCAAGTCCTACTCGTCGGTTTCCAAACGGCAAACCGAACCCTTCAGAAAGGTTAGGGCGAGAAACCCAGCCCTGCCAAACGCGGCCTGTGGACAACTCTGTGGACACCGTGTGGACAGTTTTCGCCGCCGCAGGAGCGAATGTGCACAACCCTGTGGAGGATCTGGGGAATTCTTGCCCAAGTTGCCAACTCTTCGCAGGTCAGAGCCTGTTGACGATATCCACAGAAAATTGATTTCCCGTCGTCGGCGTGTTGTCTTGCGCCACGCCGAGAAGGCGATCTCAGCCCTGTCGGCGTCGTCCGATTCGCCGTTTCTCCACAACCGATCGTCCGCCCCAGCGGCACCGATCCGGTGAACGCCCTCAGCGCGGCTGCGCGACGTGCTGCAATGGGTGCATGCGTGCATCGAGACTGGCGCGAGCGAGCGCCACCGCGATCGTCCTCATCGCCGCTGCGCTGATCGCGGTGACGCTTCCCGGAAACGTCGGCCCGGTCGACGCCGCCCCGCGGTCCGACGCGTTCGACCTGTCCCGCTACCGACCCGTGAATCCCGACACCTACCGCTCGCTCTCGTACGCGAATCGGGGTCGGCACTTCTTCGTCTCAGGCACCGTGCGCTGCCAGATCGGTCCGCAACCGAACGCCGCCGCGTGCCGCGTGAAGCCACGGACAGCGTCACCCGGCGTCATCGGCGTCGCATTGCCCAGCGAGAGCCAGGGCCCGTACTGGGTGCGCCGGGGAAGCAGCTACCAACTGGGCCCCGTCAGCCCCTTCCGGACGCCGACGCTGAAGGCCGGCACTCGAGTCACCGTCGCGAACATCACCTGCGCAGCGCCGAAGACCGGGGTGGTGATCTGTCGGAACTGGAACCGCGGGTTCAAGGTCAGCCGCTCCGCACACACGTTCCGGTATCCGCACGGCGATCGCGCTCACGACCGCAACCCGCGGGTCCGTCGCTGAGCGATGGTGCCCGGTGAGCACCCGGTAGACCCACTTTTCTAATGAAACGGTAGGTTCTAGGGAACAGCGAGACCCCTGGAGAGTTCCATGCCTGCCAACGAGACGACAGATCCCGCACGGTCGCGCATGTCCAAATCCGAGGCCACCCGCGCACGGATCATCGACGCCGCAGCCAAGGTCCTGGCAGAGACCGGCTACCAGCACACGCGACTGTCGGCGATCGCCGACGCCGCGGGCATGCAGGCGGGCAGCCTGTACTACTACTTCGACTCCAAGGACACCCTCGTCGAAGAGGCGCTCGCCGGCGCCACCCATGCCGTCCACACGGCCATCCGCGGCGCGGTGGACGCGTTGCCCGCCGACGCGACCGCGGGGGAGCGGCTGTTCGCCGCCATGCGCACGTTCATCGCCACCCGCTTGGAGTTGGGCGCCGTCTCCCCGGCCCACATCCGGAACTACCGCGACCTCCCCGGCGAGATGCGTGAGCGACTGCGCCCCGAGATGGAGGAGGTCGCCGACCTCTGGATCCGGTTGGTGCGCGACGCCATGGCGTCCGGCGAGATCCGCAGCGACGTCGATCCCCACACACTGCACCAGTTCGTCTTCCACACGTCCGAACAGATCGCGAAATGGCCTCCGGCGCTGCGGGAATCAATACCGGAGACCACCGACGTGATGCTCCGGCTGATGATCAACGGAGTCGTCGGACCGTAGACGTCGCGCCCGGCACCGACCGCGGCTCCACTGACGGCGCCCACCGACGTCGCAGGAAGAGAAGCGTGGCCGGTCATCCCTGAGGATGACCGGCCACGCTTCTCGTACTGTGTGTCAGCTGACGACGGCGAGGCTCAGCTTGGCCTCCACCTTCGGGTGCAGCTTGACGACGACCGGGTACTCGCCAAGAGCCTTGATGTGGCCCTTGGGGAGCTCCACGTTGCGCTTGTCGACGGCCGGGCCGCCCGCAGCGCGGATGGCGCCGGCGACGTCGGCGACCGAGACCGAGCCGAACAGCTTGCCCGAGCTCTGGGTCTTGACGGTCAGCGAGACGTTCTCGAGGCCTTCGATGGCCTGCTTGATCTCGTTGGCGTGGTCGAGGTCGCGGACAGCGCGAGCCTCCTTCGAGCGGCGGATGCCGTCGACCTGCTTCAGCGCGCCGCGGGTGGCGACGATCGCCAGTCCGCGAGGCAGCAGGAAGTTGCGGCCGTACCCGTCGCGCACCTCAACGGCGTCGCCGGCTTCGCCGAGGTTCTCAACGTCAGCAGTCAGGATCAGCTTCATTGTTGTTCTGTCCTTCCCGCTCAGCGTCCGGTCGACGTGAACGGCAGCAGAGCCACCTCACGCGAGTTCTTCACAGCCACGGCGATGTCACGCTGGTGCTGCACGCAGTTACCGGTGACTCGACGCGAACGGATCTTGCCGCGGTCCGACAGGAAACGACGCAGCAGCGCGGTGTCCTTGTAGTCGATAGCGGCGGGCTTCTTGTCCTTGCAGAAGGTGCAGGCCTTGGCCTTCGTAACCTTCTCTACGCGGGGCTTGCGGCCCTTTTGCTTTGCCATGTATTGCTCCAGTTAATGGTCTCCGGGTAGCAGCCCGGAATCAGAAAGGTGGTTCGTCGTCCCCGCCACCGAAGCCGCCGCCCGCAGCGGGCGCACTGCCCCACGGGTCGTCGGCCGGCTGGCTGGCGGCCTGCTGGGGGCGTCCCTGCGGCGCGCCGTAGCCGCCGGAGTTTCCACCACCCTGATTGCCGCCGTATCCGCCGCCCTGGTTTCCGCCGAAGTTGCCGCCGCCGTTGTTGCGCGGCGTGCGGGTGACCTTGGCGGTCGCGTATCGGAGCGAGGGACCGATCTCGTCCACTTCGAGCTCCACAACGGTGCGACGCTCCCCTTCACGGGTTTCGTACGACCGCTGCTTGAGCTTGCCCTGAACCACGACACGGGTGCCCTTCTGAAGGGACTCGGTCACGTTCTCTGCGGCGTCGCGCCAGATGCTGCAGCGAAGGAACAGCGCTTCGCCGTCCTTCCACTCATTGGTCTGGCGATCGAATGTCCGCGGAGTGGATGCCACCGTGAAGTTCGCCACCGGTGCACCGGATGCGGTGAACCGCAGTTCCGGGTCGGCAGTGAGATTTCCGACGACCGTGATGACCGTGTCCGTCATGAGACTCCCCTAATCGTGTCGAGGAACGCCGAGTGTGTGCGCACCTGGAATGGTTGCCACCACCCTATGTGCCATCACCGACAATGTCAGTGATCAATCCACACCGTCTGCAGCGTCCTCGCGGGCCTGTGGATTACTTGCGCAGGACCTTGGTGCGAAGCACCGATTCGTTCAGCTTCAGCTGACGATCGAGCTCGCTCACGGTCGCCGGAGTCGCGTTGATCTGAACGACGGCGTAGATGCCCTCGCTGTTCTTCGCGATCTCGTAGGCCAAGCGGCGCTTGCCCCAGATCTCGACGTCGTCCACCTTGCCGCCATCGTTGCGAACAACGTTGAGGAAGGTATCCAGGGATGGGGCGACGGTGCGTTCGTCCAGGCTCGGATCGAGGATCACCATCAGTTCGTAATGACGCATAAGACCACATCACCTCCTATGGGCTTTCGGCCACGGACGTTCCGTGGCAGGAGGGTCGCCTGCGTCGGCAACCTGTCAAAGATACATGACCGCCGATTGACCTGCGAAATCCTCGGCGACCGGTCCGGGCGGGCCGTACCGGGCTGGACTACTCTGCTCCCATGCCATCGGCTCGCAATCCCCACGCCGCCAAGCGGCTTCACTTCGGCGAGACCACGCTGATCCTCGTCGTCGTCATGCTGTTCACCGCGGCGTCGTCGGCTCTCGCCTACGCGACGAAGGTCGGTTGCACCACGCCGAGCGAGCCCGGCGCGAAGCGGGAATGGCTGTACGCGCATTCCGGCGACATCGTTCCCTGCTATTCGGACCTGATGACGATGTGGCACGGCCGCGGCCTGGCCAGCCACGTGTTCCCCTACGTGCACGGCGGCATCACGCCCGACGGCCACCTGTTCGGCGGCGTCGTCGAGTACCCGGTGCTGTCCGGACTGCTGATGTGGCTGTCCGGACTCGGCGCCGACACCGATCGCGAATTCCTCTGGCACAACCTCCTGATCCTGGCGCCCTTCGCCTTCATCACCGCGATCCTGCTGGCGCTGTTGACCCGCTGGTGGTCGTTGCTGTGGGCGGCCACCCCGCCCCTGATGTTGTATGCGCTCCACAACTGGGAACTGCCGGTGGTGTGCGCGGCCGTCGCCGGCGTCGCGGTGATGGCGTGGGGCGGTTCGGCCGATCCGACCACGGGGCTTCGCCGCTGGTCGGTGCGGACGACGGCGATCATCGCCGCGATACCCCTCGGGATCGGATTCTCGCTGAAGATCTACCCGGGCTTGTTCGTCCTGCCGCTGATGCTGTGGGTGCTCACCCGCGGCGAGGCGACCGACCAGCGGCGCGATCCGCGGCGGGGCGCACGCGACTGGCTGGGTGCCGGCGGCGTGGCGGTGTCGGCGATCGCCACCGTCGTTGTGACGCAGGCGCCGTTCATGATCGCCGGTTACGAGGGCTGGAAAGCGGCGATCGACTTCCAGACCAAACGCGAGGCCAACCTCTCCACCAACTCGATCTGGTACTGGGGTCTGCGCATGGTGACCGGCGGCGAGACGCCGACCTACAACAGCATCGTCGACGTCGCATCGCCGCTGCTGATCATCCTCGCCTTCGCGGTGGCCTGCTTCCTCGGATGGCGCGTCTATCAGCGCGACGGCGTGTTCCCCTGGCTCGGCGTGAGCGGCGCGATGCTGGCCGGGTTCATGGTCTTCCACAAGGTCCACTCACCGCAGTACACGCTCTGGATCCTCCCGTTCTTCATCCTGCTCCGCGTGCGGTGGCCGATCATCGCGCTGTATCTGCTCGCCGACACGGTGCTCGATCTGACGATCTTCCACCTGCTGCTGAACTACTCCCCGACCACGCACGCCTGGGTCATCGGCGGAGTCGTGTTCGGCGTCTGGACGCACGCGGTGCTGCTGGTGGTGCTCATCGTGCACTTCGTCCACGCCGCACCGCGCGAGCCGCTCGCCTCCTATCTGCGGGGCACGGTCCCGCCCTCCGGGCCGCTCACCCGGCTCGCCGCGACCGATGCCGCGGACGCGCGCACCTGGCTCGGCGCGCCGACTCTCGTCGCGGACGGCGTCACCCTCCGACCGCTCGAGCTCTCCGACGCCCAGGATCTCGGCGCAGTGGCGGGCGACGCGGAGCTCTACCAGTGGACCAGCGGTGTCCCACACGGCACCGACGAGGCGATCGGGTGGATCCAGTCCGCACTCGCGAATCCGCATCGGGTGGCGTTCGCCGTCATCGACGCCGACGGCCAGCTCGTCGGAAGCACCAGCTTCTACGACGTCGACGCCGCTGATCAGACCCTCGCCATCGGTTACACCTTCTACGGTCCCGCCGCGATGGGGACCGCGGTCAATCCCGCGGCCAAACTCGCGCTGTGCGAGTACGCCTTCACGGTGTGCGACGCGGTCCGCGTGGTCTGGCACACGCATGCGAGCAACACCCGCTCGCGAGCGGCGATCACCAAGCTCGGCGCGCTCGAGGAGGGCGAACTCCGCAAGCACCGCCGGTTCCGCGACGGTTGGCGGACCACCGCACAGTTCGCGATCGTCGACGACGACTGGCCTGCCTCCCGAGCAACGCTCGAGGCACGACTGGCCGCTCGTAAATGAATCCCCGATCGACCCGATTTCGGCCGCTGCGGGCGGGTAGTCGAGCTATCGGGGATTGATTTACGTCGGGACCGCTGATCGCGGTGATCGGAGCAGCCGTTCGGACGCCGGTTCGTCGTCGTCGCGGCGGACCAGTTGCCACACGACCACCGCGCACAGGCCGACGAGGACCGCTCCGCGCAGAGTGTTGAGCGCGTAGAAGACCTCCGGCGGCAGCCATTTGCGGTCGGCGTCGAGGAACAGGGCCATCCGCGGGATCCAGATCAACGCGTCGAACGTCATCCACGCCAGCACCGCGCGCGGATACGGCACGGCCAGCACCGCGAGCGGCACCAGCCACAGCGACGACTGCGGCGTCCATTCCTTCCCGAACAGCAGCAGACCCGCCACCAGCAGGAACATCAACTGTGCGAGCGTCGGTTCGACGTCGGCGCGCAGCCCGATGTAGATGACCGCGGCGACGACCGCGATGACCAGGAGGACGGCCAGTCCGCCGACCAGCGTCGGTCCCGGGTCCCAGCCGGTCGCCATGGAGATCAGTCGATAGAGGGTGTCGGGTTCCACTCCCCGGTCCCGCCACGTCCGGAACGCCGCGCTCCAGCCGGACGGATACAAGATGAGCAGGGGCAGATTCACAAGCAGCCAGCCACCGACCAGGGCGGCGACGACGACCAGGAAGTCGCGAAGTCGCCTATTGCGGACGCAGAGCACCGCGACGGCGGGAATCAGCAGCAGCGGGTACACGGCGGCCGACGCGGCGAGGCCGGCGAAGAAGCCCGTCCAGCCGAGCTTCCTGCGCGACCAGCACAGCATGCTGACCGCCAGCAGTGCGATCGGCAGCGGCTCGGTCGAGGTGAAGGCGTGGAAGAAGACGATCGGCGAGAGCGCCATCAACGCGCCCAGCCAAAGCCGGCGACGGTCGGTCATCATCGTCGCCCAGACTGCGAGCAGCCAGAACAACGACAGCAGCAGGGCACTGATGTTGAAGTAGTTGACGACGTCGAGGGTCGACGGAAGCCCCACGGCGTCGGCCAGGTTCGCCCATCCGCGCGCCGCCTGCGCGCTCACGTACATGAACAGGCCGGTCAGCGCGGGCTGGGCGAGGTAGGCCTTGACCTGCTCGCCGTCGCCGTTCTGCACCTTCCAGTACGTGCGGTACGGGAGCGCTCCGGCGGCGAGATCGGTCGGAGTCAGCTTGTCGCTGCTGTACGACGCGATCAGGTCCGAATAGCAGAGGCCGACGAACTGCCGCTGGTTGTCCCAGTTGAGCCGGACCTGACCCGGCTGGTTCTCGACCGGCGCCTGCTGGATGCAGCCGGACTTGCCGAACCAACTGAGCGAGAGCCCAACCAACGCCAGTAGCAGGACCACGCGCAGCGGAGTCCACAGTCGACTCCGGCCGACGGCGGCATGGAGTCCCACGGGCCCTCCGATGCTGTCGCTGGCGGTCCGCAACGACGGGCTCGCCCACGAGGGGAGAACGCGTTCGGTGTCGGTGCGCAGATCATCGGAGAGCGGTTCCGGGGAGTCCGTCATCGAGGTCACTAGCGTGTGGGTACCGGTCTCGTCGACTGTCCGTACAAGTTGGTGCCCCGACCACCGGTGTTCCCGGTGTCGCCATTATCAGTCCCGCCGGTCCCGTCCCCGTTTCCGGTTCCATCGCCGTTGCCGGTCCCGCCGTTGCCGTTCCCGTTCCCCTGCGTCGGCCCGTCGCCGCCGCCGAGCGGAATGGTGACGCCCGGCGCGACGACGATGTCGCCGTTGTCGTTGGTTCCCGGCAGACGCGGGCGGCTCCGCTGACGCGTCGTCTCGTAGGTGTCGGTCGGCGTGTACGTGGTGGGCGGCGGCTCGTACGGAACGCCGGCCTGGCCGCCGACGGCGTCGGGGGTCGGGAACTGCTCGATCGGCTGTCCCTCCAGCGCACCGTCCATCACGGACTTCCAGATCTGTGCGGGAAGCCCACTGCCGTAGATCATGCTGCCCGCATAGTTGCGCAACGCGGTGCCCTTGTCGGTGCCGACCCAGGTCGCGGTCGAGAGCTGCGGCGTGTAGCCGGCCATCCACGCGTCCTTGTTGTCACCGGTGTCGCCCAGCTGGGCGGTACCGGTCTTGGCGGCGGACGGACGCGCGCCGTAGGTCGAGTCGTACAGCGAGTTGCCGTTCGAGTACGCCGCGATCGGCTCCATCGCCGCGGTCACGTTGTCGGCGACCGCCGCGGAGACCACGCGCTTACCCTTGTCCTTCTCCCGCTCGAACAGGACGTCGCCGGTCGAGGTCTCGACCTTCTCGACGAAGTACGGCTTGCGGTAGATGCCCGACGCCGCCAGGGTCGCGTAGGCCGAGGCCATGTCCAGGACGCGCGACGGGTACTGGCCCAGGACGACGCCGCCCTCGCTGTGGCCGTTCGACTCCTGCAGGGTGTGCTTGATGCTGCCGAAGCTCTCCGCGATGCCGAGGCTGTGCGCCGTCTTGGCGACGGCGTCGGCCTGACCGTTCAGGTCCATCATCAGCCGGTAGTAGACGGTGTTGAGCGACATCTTGAGCGCGGTGGCCAGGTTGCACGTGCCGCAGCTCTCGCCGTCGGAGTTCTCAACGGTGAGCCCGCCCGGCGCCTGGTACGGATCGGAGCTGTACCGCTGCGACAGCGGGATGTCCTGCTCCAGACCCGCGACCAGCGCGAAGACCTTGAAGATCGACCCCGTCTGCAACCCGGCGGAGGCGTAGTCCCAGCCCGAGCCGTCTTCGCCGCCGTAATAGGCCTTGACGCCGCCGGTCGCCGGATCGATCGAGACCGATGCGGTCCGCAGCTTCTTGGGTTCGCCGTCGAGCTTGCCCCGCGACGCCGACACGGCAGCCTTCTGCATCTTCGGATCGATGGACGTGGTGATCTTCAGACCGGAGGTCTGGACCTCCTGCTCGGAGATGCCCAGCTCTTCCAGCTCGGCGAGCACCTGCCGCTTGATCAGCCCGTTGGGGCCGTCGTTCTCGCTCGACGAGGTGTCGTCCTTGACCTTGGCGACGTCCGGGAACTTCTGGGCGGCGCGGTCGGACTGGCTGAGTGCGCCGGTCGAGACCATGCCGTTCAGCACGTACTCCCACCGGCTGACGGCCAGTTCCGGGTTGACGGCCGGATCGTAGATCGACGGCCCGCGGATCACACCGGCGAGCAGCGCCGACTCGGCGACGGTGAGCTTCTTGAGCGACTTGTTGAAGTATGCCTTCGCTGCGGCGTCGACGCCGTAGGCGCCACGACCGAAGTAGATGGTGTTCAAGTACGCCGCCATGATCTCTTCCTTGGACCACTGGCGGGACATCTTGGTGGCGATCGCGAGTTCCTTGAACTTGCGCTTGTAACTGACCTCGTCGCCGACGATCGTCTTCTTCACATACTGCTGCGTGATCGTCGAACCGCCGCCCGCGCCTTCCCGGCCGAACACCTTGCCGAGCGCGGCACGGGTGAAGCCGCTGGTGGAGAAACCGGTGTTCGAGTCGAAGTCACGGTCCTCGGCGGCCTTGACCGCGTCGATCATCGACGCGGGGATGTCCTCGTACTTGACGTCGGTGCGGTTGCCCTCCGGCGGAACGATCCGCGCGATGGTGCCACCCTTGCTGTTCATGATCGTGGCGACCTGGTTCTGCTTGAGGTCGCCCGGCGACGGCACGTCGACGGTCAGGTAGGTGAACAAGAACGCCACCACCACGGCGACGGCCACCAGCGGGACTGCTCCGGCAAGAAGTCCCAGCACCCATGCCGCGGCCTTCACCGGCGTCGACTTGTCCGACGTCGCAGCACCCTTACTGCTGGTCATCGCTCACCCACTTCTCTGCGCTCCTGCGCGATGTGAAAATTCCACTTCCAACTGTGACGCATGACTGCGGTGCAGCCAACTCCTGTCACATCACTTCGCAACCCGACGACGCCGACGATCGACGTCTCCGGGCAACCCGGCAACGTACGACTGAACGAGATAGTTCCAGCGGCAGGTCCGGCACACCTCGACCACATGCACGGTGAACTCGCGCGCACTCGCGTCGAGCGCGGTGATCTCCGTTGCCGAGCGCGCCGAGCCATGGATTCGTCCGAGGTGCTCGCCGAACACCCACGACACCCAGGTGACCTGCTCTTTTCGGCAGATCGGGCACACCTGCGAGGTCGCTCGCCCATGGAACTTCGCCGCCCGGACCAGATAGGTGTCGGCGTCGCACACCGACGCCACCGACGTCTGGCCCGTCCGCACACGCGACAGGCACTCGCGTCGCGCGAGTGCGAAGTCCACGATCTGGCGGTTCACGACCCCCAGCCTAGACGTGCGCACCTGAAGACTCGCCGTGTGATGGAAATCAATCGGAGCACACTACCGATGAGTTTCGACCGAGTTATATCGATGCGATACATTGGATGCTGCATCAAGGCGCGATAACGCAGCGAAAGGGGGCCGGATCATGCTCGAAATGGCGATTCTCGGCCTTCTGCTCGAATCGCCCATGCACGGGTATGAACTTCGCAAACGACTGACCGGACTGCTCGGAGCATTTCGCGCGTTCTCGTACGGTTCGCTGTACCCGACCCTGCGTCGGATGCAGACCGACGGCCTCATCGCCGAGGACGAGCCCGAGCGCCTCACCGCCACCAAGGTTCGACGCGCTCGCCGCGTGTATCGCCTGACGCCCGCAGGCGAAGAACGTTTCGCCGAGTTGGTGGCCGACACCGGGCCGCAGAACTACACCGACGACGGCTTCGGCGTGCACCTGGCGTTCTTCAGCCGCACCCCCGCCGTCGCGCGGATGCGCATCCTGGAGGGTCGTCGCCGCCAGGTGGAGGAACGTCGCGAGGGGCTGCGCGAGCTGATCGGCCGCACCACCCGGTCGACCGATCAGTACTACACCCGGCAGATGCACGAGCTCAGCCTGGAGACCTCCGAACGCGAGGTCCAGTGGCTCAACAAATTGATCGCCGACGAGGCCTCGGGCTCGGCCGGCACCCAAGAACATCGCTCCGCATCGCCCGAACCGGCGCCGCGGGACGACGGAAGTAAGAACTCGGCGGCACAGCAACCCGCCGTACCGCTGCAACAAGAAGGAGATCCCGACCATGGGTGATACCAACAAAGTGCGCGTGGCCATCGTTGGCGTGGGTAACTGCGCCTCATCCTTGGTTCAGGGCGTGCACTACTACAAGGATGCCGATCCGACCGCTGAGATCCCCGGTCTCATGCACGTCAAGTTCGGCGACTACCACGTCGGCGACGTCGAGTTCGTCGCGGCCTTCGACGTCGACGCCAAGAAGGTCGGCTTCGACCTCTCCGAGGCGATCAACAACAGCGAGAACAACACGATCAAGATCACTGACGTTCCCCCGCTGAACGTGCCGGTCCAGCGCGGCCACACCCTCGACGGTCTCGGCAAGTATTACAAGGAGACCATCACCGAGGCCGACGGCGAGGGCGTCGACATGGTCCAGACGCTGAAGGACCTCGAGGTCGACGTCCTGGTCAGTTACCTCCCCGTCGGTTCGGATCAGGCCGACAAGTTCTACGCGCAGTGCGCCATCGACGCCGGCGTCGCCTTCGTCAACGCGCTCCCCGTCTTCATCGCCTCCGACCCCGAGTGGGCCGAGAAGTTCCGCGCCGCCGGTGTTCCGATCGTCGGCGACGACATCAAGAGCCAGGTCGGCGCCACCATCACGCACCGCGTCATGGCCAAGCTGTTCGAGGACCGCGGCGTAGCCCTGGATCGCACGTACCAGCTGAACGTCGGCGGCAACATGGACTTCAAGAACATGCTCGAGCGTGAGCGCCTGGAGTCCAAGAAGGTCAGCAAGACGCAGGCCGTCACCAGCAACCTGCACGGCAGCCTGGCGAACAAGGTGTACGACAAGAACGTGCACATCGGCCCGTCCGACTACGTCGCATGGCTCGACGACCGCAAGTGGGCCTACGTCCGCCTCGAAGGTCGTGCTTTCGGCGACGCCCCGCTGAACCTGGAGTACAAGCTCGAGGTCTGGGACTCCCCGAACTCGGCAGGCATCATCATCGACGCGGTTCGCGCCGCGAAGATCGCCAAGGACCGCGGCCTCGGCGGCCCGATCCTCCCGGCATCGGCCTACCTGATGAAGAGCCCGCCCGAGCAGGTCGCCGACGACCTCGCGCGCCAGCAGCTCGAGGCCTTCATCATCGGTGCCGACTAGTCACCGACTGAGCCACTTCCGACGCCCGTCCCGGATCTGTTCCGGGACGGGCGTCGTCGTGTCACTCCAGACCGTCGACTCGGCCCAGCGAGCCGTCGAGCCGCAACCAGCCGTCCGAGACCATGGCCAGGAGCAGTTGCGCCTTGTTGGTGACCGGGCGACCGGCGTCGTCGTACCGCCGCGTCACCCGACGGTAGTGGGTCCGCACCGTGCATTCGGCGATGAAGTGGATCTCCGCGGTCTCTGCGACGGTCGCGCCGAGGACATACGTGGCAAGCACTTCCTGTTCCCGCGGCGAGAGCGGCACCGGCTGCGGCGCAGGCGGTACGCCGAGCAGTTCGGCGATCGCGGTGCGGATCTCCTCTCCCGCGCGGTGGTCGTTCCGGATCACCCGCACCGTTCTCGGCACGGTGACCGATTCGGCGCCGTCGACCAGCACGACGACCCGCATCCGCTTCAGTGCCGTCGGCGCCAGCCCCGACAGCGCCTCGGTGCCGCGTACGAGCAGGACACGCGGCAGAACGGTCCGCGCACCGACGCAGCGCGCATCGATCCGCTCCGCGTCGTAGCCCAGCGTCCGAATCCAGGCCACGGTCACGTCGCCGTCGAGCACTGAGGCGGAGACGACCCCGATCGAATCCACCAGCAGCACTGCTCGTTCGGGGAGCGGCCGCCGGAGTGAGCGGGCACTGCGCTTCGACGCCGCCGACTGGACTCGAGACCGATGGTCCCGACCGCGCGCGGAGGTGTCAGTGATCGTCATGTGGTCATCGCTCCCGTTCTCCTGTCCCGACTCGAACAAGCATCGACGGTCGGCACGCCCGATACAGCCGGGTAGACATCCTTTCGGAGGACGATCGGTAGGGATCCGCGCACGATCTCAGCGCGTGCATGCGCGATTACACATGAACAGGGTTTCGAACGTATTCTTCTCCCGTGTCAACCGGACTGCGTATTCTGATCGCCTCACCACTCGGGCGCATCGTCGCGGCCCCGCTGGAGGCGAACTTCCCCGACGTGACGGTCACCGTCGCCGCCACCGAGTCCGAGTTCGACCGCGCCATCACCGGACGCGTCCGCTACGACGTGGTGTGTGCCGATCTGATCTGGAATCAGCCGCAGACCGAGTGGACCTTCGACGGTCTCGACGCGATCGACCGTCTCCGTGCGGTGGACCGGCTGGCGCCGGTCCTCCTCGCGACGCAGGGCCACAGCATGGAGCGCGACCACCTCGATGAGGCGCAGCTCCGCGACGAGGTCTGGGGCGTGTTCCCCAAGTCGAAGGGCCTGCATCCCTTCATGGACTCGATCCGTGCGGTCGCGCTCGGCAACCGACTGCAGACCATCCCGCCCGCCCACGGTGATGAACCCCTGTACACCCATCTGCAGGGCCGCCGCGGTTCGACGGCCGGTCGTCTCGCCGGCGCCATCGCCGCCGGCCGAGCCAGCGACAACGCCTCCCTCGCCGCGGCCGCACGCGTCGCGCCGAGCACCGCGAACAAGGTCACCAGCCACTACCTCGGGCCGATCATGATCGCCCGCGGTGAGCATGACCCGGCGCTGCCGCTCACGCAGGGGTCGGTCTACCGGTGGTGCGGCGTACACGCCCGGTACCTCGTCAGTTGGTGCCGCAGGCACGGGCACGCGGACGTGCTCGACGCCGCGGCCTGACTGACGAGGTCGCGCCGCGCAGGCGGAAGCCCCGGTTTACGCTCAGCACATGTCGACGTCGACGACCGCACTGCTGGTGGTTCCGCTCCTCGTGCTGATCGCACCGATCCTCTCCCGTGGACTGGGGCGCTGGGTCACGATCCCGGTCGTGGTCTTCGAGCTGGTGCTCGGCATCCTCGCGGGGCCGGCGCTGCTCGGGTGGGTCGACGAGGCGGAGTTCATCAGCAAGCTGTCGGAGTTCGGCGTCACCCTGCTCTTCTTCGTCGCGGGAACCGAACTGACCGCGTCCGCCGTGCGCGGACGTACCGCCAGACGTGCGTGGCTCGGCTGGCTGATCAGCATCGGCGTCGGCGTTGCCGCCGGATTCGCCGTCTCACCGGGGCTCGGTGCCATCATCATCGGGATCAGCCTGGCGTCGACGGCGCTGGGCACGCTGCTGCCGATCCTGCGCGACTCCGGGGATCTCGGAACTCCGTTCGGCGATTCGATCGGCGCGCTCGGCGCGGCAGGCGAGTTCGGGCCGATCGTCGCGATCTCGCTCTTCCTCGGCGGCCGGTCGCTCGGCGCCGCGAGCCTGGTGCTGGTGCTCTTCGGCGTCATCGCCGTCGTCGCGATCGTGCAGGCGGGTCGCCGACCGCATCAGCGGCTCCACCGCTTCGTCGAATCGACCCTGCACACCTCGGCGCAGTTCGCGGTGCGCGCCGTCCTGGCCGTGCTGGCGATCCTGGTGTTCCTGACGCTGCAGCTCGAGATCGACATGCTGCTCGGCGCGTTCACCGCGGGCATCGTGTGGAAGCTGCTGATCCGCGACGCCGACGAGAGCACTCAGCGTTCGGTGGAGGCCAAGGTCGACGCGGTCGCGTTCGGTTTCCTTGTGCCGATCTTCTTCGTCTACACGGGCGTGAAGTTCGACCTTGCGGCCCTGCTCGACGCCCCCGCCTCGTTCCTGTGGATCCCCGCCGTTCTGGTCGCGCTGCTGCTGGTCCGTGGGCTGCCCTCGATGCTCGCCGCACCCGCGGGCGCCTCGCGTCGCGAGCAGATCGCGACCGGCTTGTTCGGCGCCACCGGCCTGCCGATCATCGTCGTCGTCACCGACATCGGCGTCCGGCAGGAGGTCCTCACCTCGACGCAGGCGGCGATTCTCGTGGGCTCCGGACTCCTGTCGGTGCTGATCTTTCCGCTGGTGGCGGCCGCTCTGCGGGAGACGCCGAGGGCGTCAGTCGGCGACTGACGCCCTGTTCACCTGCGATCAGTACGGCGCGAACGCCGTCGCGACGGGTTCCGGTCGCCGGTCGTCGAGCAGCGTCGAGATCGCCTGCCAGGCGTTCAGCAGGAAGATGACGGTCAAGACCGCGGCGGGGAGATACAGCCCGGCGCCGATCGAGAAGTCGAGGTCGCCGGTGCCCCCGCTCGTCGTCTGTGAGTCCATGTCGCCGAATTCCCCCGAACCGCTGACCACGATCGACGGCTTGATGGTGGTGAAGGCGAGCACGGCGAGCGCGCTCAGGCTCGCCAGCGAGACGAAGCCGAACACCCGACTGTCCTGCACGCGCCAGGCGGACAGGGCGCCGATTGCGACGGCGAGCGCGAGCGCGACGGGAACGATCGCGCTGACCGCGACGCCTGACGCGATCAGGTCGTAGGCGTTGACGTCGAGCTGTCCGCTGCTCTGACCGGGGCACCGCTCCTGGTACTGCTTGCACAGGAAGTCCCAGTTCTCCTCGACCGTCGCGCCGTCGATCCAGTACCGCCAGAAGGTGTCCTCGTCGAACAACAGGCGCAGCAGCCGTTCACTGGCGCTCACGGTGACCAGCGGTAACAGCGTGAGACCGAGACCGAGCAGGCCGAGCAGGCCGGTCGCCGCGGCGACGATCCGTGCGCGGCTCACTGCGGCCCCGCAGGTCCGCCCCAGCCCTGCTGACCGGGCTGCTGCAGACCGGGCTGCTGCAAACCGGGCTGGGGCTGCGCCACCTGCGTCGGCATCGGGGCGCTGGGCATCCCGGGCACCGTCTGCTGGTCGGGGTGCGGAACGAAGCCGCCGGTCGGCGGGGCGACGGGCGGCTGCGCCACCCAGCCGCGGGGCGCCGACTCACCGCGCGCGTCGTCGCTCCGGATGTACACGAACACCGCGGCCGCCGAGGCGAGAAGGCCGAACACGAACGCGATGATCAGCCC
This sequence comes from Gordonia hydrophobica NBRC 16057, assembly GCF_001592365.1. GTDB lineage: Bacteria > Actinomycetota > Actinomycetes > Mycobacteriales > Mycobacteriaceae > Gordonia > Gordonia hydrophobica. The sequence goes on along the minus strand of NZ_BCWU01000009.1, from coordinate 194,601 downwards.
CGCGCCGGGACCGACGTCGACCACGCGGTCGACGAACTCGTCCACCGAGGAGATGCCGAACTCGTTCTGCAGGCTGTCGTTCGCCTCCCGCGCCAGGTCGCCGGTGAGCGCGACCTCGGGCAGCGGGCTCACGAACATCATGACCAGGGCGAGCAGAGTCGCCGAGATCGCGCTGACCGCGGAGACGAGGACGCCCTGCCGACGCCCGAGCACACCCGGCAGCGCCGTCGCCGCCGCAACGACCATCAGCAGCGGGATCGCCATGCCGATGATCGGGGCGTTGAACGGCACCATGGTGTAGAAGCCGATGCCGACGTCGACGGTGCCGTTGACGTCATTACTGACCTTCCCCGGCATCACAGTGACGGTGTAGAGGTTGAGCAGCGTGCAGAACAGGACGACGACACCTGCGACGGCGACCACGATCGACGCGGCACGGCCGAGGTCGAGCGGTGTGCGCTGCGGCTGCGGCGGGTAGCCCGGCATCGGTCCGGGCTGCGCCGGCCCATAGTTTCCGACCGGCCCCTGCGGCGCGGGACCCGGTCCCGGATTGTATGGATTCACTGGCTGTTCCCCTCAGTCGTACCTCGTTGCGGCGCCCACCCCGCATGGCTCTCGGGAACACCGTGGATGGAACGATAGGCGACCGGAATGTCCGTCGCAGTGGGCAGGACCCTCAATTCGGCGTTCTGGCACACGGATTTCAGTCATTCGCATGACGGCGCGGGCGGTGCGGCCCGCGCGCTCGTCGACGACGAGGCCCCTCGAGATCCGTCGTCTGAACGATCGTGGACGTGCGCAGATGTCCGATGTCACGGATAGTGTGGTGGTGCGTCCGATCAGCAGCGGCTGCGCACACAAACGACCCGGGTGACTTCCCGACGACGAAAGCGAGAACAGCATGGGTGTGAGCCTTACCAAGGGCGGCAACGTCTCCCTGACCAAGGAGGCTCCCGGCCTCACCGCCGTGACCATGGGCCTGGGCTGGGACGCCCGGACCACCACCGGCACCGACTTCGACCTCGACGGCAGCGCCATCGCGCTCGGCGCAGACAAGAAGGTCGTCTCCGACCAGCACTTCGTCTTCTTCAACAACCTGCGTTCGCCGGACGGCTCCATCGAGCACACCGGCGACAACCTGACCGGTGAGGGCGACGGCGACGACGAGCAGATCAACGTCGACCTCGCTGCCGTTCCCCCGGAGATCGACTCCATCGTGTTCCCCGTCTCGATCTACGACGCGGACGCCCGCTCGCAGTCGTTCGGCCAGGTCCGCAACGCGTACATCCGCGTCGTGAACAAGAACGGCGGCGCCGAGATCGCCCGCTACGACCTCAGCGAGGACGCTTCCACCGAGACCGCCATGGTGTTCGGCGAGCTGTACCGCAACGGTGCCGACTGGAAGTTCCGCGCCGTCGGTCAGGGCTACGCTTCGGGTCTCGCGGGCATCGCTCGCGACTACGGCGTCAACGTTTAATCAGTTCCACCGCCCCGGTGCGCACCCGCGTACCGGGGTGCATCGTCACTTCAAGAAGGGCCGTCCCGAAACGTGATATTGCGCATCTTCGGCATGTCATTTGTCATCACCATCGCAGCGTTGATCGCTGCCTTCTTCTACGGCGGCCCCACCGCAGTCGTTCTGACCCTGATCCTCGGCGTGCTGGAAGTCTCGCTGTCGTTCGACAACGCGGTGATCAACGCGACCGTCCTGCGGCGGATGAGCGAGTTCTGGCAGAAGATGTTCCTGACCGTCGGCATCGTGATCGCGGTGTTCGGCATGCGTCTGGTGTTCCCGCTCGCGGTGGTGTGGCTGGCCTCGGGTCTCAACCCGATCCAAGCTCTCGACCTGGCGCTGAACCCGCCCGCGAACGGCGCGGAGTACTTCGCCGACGGCTCCCCGTCGTACGAGACGATCATCACCGACGCGCACCCGCAGATCGCGGCGTTCGGCGGCATGTTCCTGCTGATGCTGTTCCTCGGCTTCATCTTCGACGACAAGGAGATCACCTGGTTGTCGTGGATCGAGCGGCCGCTGATCCGTATCGGCAAGCTGGAGCAGCTTCCGGTGATCATCGCGACCGGACTGCTCGTCATCACGGCGACGTTCATCGCCCACGAGGACGAGACCGCGACCGTCATGATCGCCGGCGCCCTCGGCATGATCACCTACATCGCCGTCAATGGACTGGGCGAGATGTTCCACACCGACGACGAGGCGGACGATGACACCCGCTCCGGGCCGTCGGACCTGGCGAAGGTGGCGGGTAAGGCGGGCTTCTTCCTGTTCCTGTACCTGGAGGTGCTGGATGCGTCGTTCTCATTCGACGGCGTCATCGGCGCCTTCGCGATCACCGCGGATCCGATCATCATCGCGCTCGGCCTCGGTTTGATCGGTGCGATGTTCGTTCGTTCGCTCACCGTGTTCCTGGTCCGCCAGGGCACCCTGTCCGACTACGTCTACCTCGAGCACGGCGCGCACTGGGCGATCGGCGCTCTGGCCGTCATCCTGATGTACTCGATCGGCACCCCGGTTCCGGAGATCGTGACCGGTCTGGTCGGCGTCGTCCTCATCCTCGCGTCGTTCCTCAGCAGCGTGCTGCGCCTGCGCCGCGCGAAGGCCGTCGAGACGGTCTGACGTCGAACCGCCGCGGCCCGCGATCGACCCCGCACCCACCACCCAAGGAGCCACCATGGCTGTGAACATGAACAAGGTCACCCTCGACAAGAGCCGTCCGACCGTCTCCCTGACCAAGCGCGGCGAGGTCCAGGGCAACATGCGGATCAACCTGAACTGGACGCAGGGCGCCACCGGCGGCTTCTTCCGGAAGAAGAAGGGGATCGATCTCGATCTCGCCGCGATGTACGAGCTCGCCGACGGCACCAAGGGCATCGTCCAGGCGCTGGGGAACTCGTTCGGCAACCTCCAGCAGGCGCCGTTCATCTTCCTCGACGGCGACGACCGCAGCGGCACCAGCGAAGGCGGGGAGAACCTCTTCATCAACCTCGGCCAGGTCAACGCCTTCCGCCGCATCCTGATCTTCGCGTACATCTACGAGGGTGCGCCGAACTGGAGCAGCGCCAACGGCGTCGTCACCCTCGTCCCGACGAGTGGTCCGCAGGTGGAGGTGCTGCTGGACTCCGCCGACGACCGCGCCATCTCGTGCGCCGTCGCCATGCTCACCAATGTGAACGGTGAGATGCAGGTCAGCCGCGAGGTCCGCTATATCCAGGGCGCCCAGCGCGAGGTCGACGAAGCTTACGGCTTCGGCATGCGCTGGACCGCCGGGCGCAAGTAGCACGATCGGTTGCGGCGTCGGAGTCGGAAGACCGACCCCGGCGCCGTCGATCGCTAGCATCGAATCGTGCCCAGCAATCCTCGCCGCGGCCTCTTCAGTCGACGTCCCGCCGTCGTCCGAGCCTCTGCGGACCAGCTCGCTGGGCTGACGGCTGCCTTATTCGAGTGCGAGCGACGGATGACCGAGATCGACCCGGCGGTCCAAGCGGCTCGCGCCGCTCGGATCCCCGGCGATCCGAGCGCGGACTGGGATCGTCTCCGGGAACAGTACGACGCGATCCTCGGCGTGTACCTGCGCGTCTCGGTAGCCGACTCCGACGACGCGACCCCGCAGGCCGTGAACGGGTGCCTGAACTCGTTCCGGGCGCTCGCCGCCGACATCGATCGGTTCGCGGCACGGCACGGTCGCACGCTCGAGGCGGGTCGGACCGCGATGGCGGGATCGGCCCATGCCGAGCGCGAGGCGCGGACGGCGGCGACCCGCGCGACGGCGGCGCTCGACGCCGCACCCGTCCAGTTCGCGACCCTGGTCACCGTGCGCCGGGCCGCGGACGAGTTGAGCCGACGGATCGGTGTCTTCGACGCCGCGCACGGACTGTCCGAGCGGCAGGCGGCGGCCGACGCGGTCAACGAGGCGGCTCGCGATCTCGAAGCCCGGCTCGCCGCGGCTCCCGGCCTCGCGGACGACGCCGACCGCACCGTCCGCTCGCTGACCACCCGCATCCAGGCACTCGAGAACCGCGTCGAGACGGTCCCCGCGATCATCTCGTCGCTGCTCCGCGAGTTCAGTGCGGGGTGCTCAGCCGATCTCGTCGACGCCGAGGCCGGTGCCCGCACCGCCATCGACGCGGGCCGGGAACTCCTCGCGCAGGCGGCGCCGCTCGCCGCGACCTCGCCCGACGAGTCCCTCGCGATCTCGGAGCGGGCCCGCGAACAGCTCACCGCTGCCAGCGAGATCCTCGACAGCGTGCACGACCGCCAGGTGGAGCTGCGCGAGGTGAAGGCCGACCCGCAAGCCGAGGCGACGCGCGTGCGCTTCCGTCTCCGCGACGCCCAACTGCTCGCCACCAACCGCGGCCTGGTGCGCGAGTGGGGCTCGGTGCTCGATGCGCAGTCCGATCGGATCGACCGCGCGATGACCGAGCTGGAGAGCATCCATCCCGACTACTGGTCGTATCTCGGCCGACTGCGGCGCATCGACGCCCGGATCACCGAGGTGGTCGACCGCATGCGGCACCAGATCGCCAACCCCTGACCCTGCACCATCCCCCGACCTGCCCTGACCGCCCTGAGCTCATCGAGGAAGCCATTGTGCTAGACGCCCACACCATGTCCGGTGTATCGCATTTCCGTCATCTACCCGACGACGTGCTCGACGACTTGTTCCTGCGCCGGCCGCAGACCCTCACCGTCGACTCGTCCCCGCGCCGCATCGCCTTCGCCCTCGGCGCGACGCTGTACGTCCCCGCAACGCGCAGCGATCTGACCTCGGTGATCCGTCGCCGCGCCGACAGCGGTGTCACATCGATGGTGATCGACCTCGAGGACGCGGTCGACGACGATCACCAGCACGCCGCGCTCGAATCGGCGATCACCGCCGTCAACGAGCTCGCCGAGCAGCGGTGGAGCGCCCTGCTGCTCTTCATCCGGATCCGCACCCCGGACCAGATCGCGACGATCGTGGAGCGGCTCGCGCCCGGCCATGCGCTCGCCGGTTTCGTCCTGCCGAAGTTCGAGGCCGCCACCGGGGAGGTCGCCCTCGCGGCCGTCGCCCAGGCGGCACGACAGACCGGCCACCGCCTCTACGCGATGCCCGTGCTCGAGACCGCCGCCGTCGTGCATCGAGAGACGCGCGACGACGAACTGGTCCGGGTCCGGGAGATCCTCAACCGCTACCGCGACCTGGTGCTGGCGGTCCGCATCGGCGCCACCGACATCTGCGGGCTGTTCGGCATCCGCCGCGACCGCGACGTCACCATCTACGACGTCCGCGTGGCCGCCGACGTGATCGCGAGCATCGTCAACATGCTCGGTCGCAGCGACCGCACCGGGTTCGTGATCACCGGACCGGTGTGGGAGTACTTCGCGAACCACGAGCGGATGTTCGCTCCCACGCTGCGCCACACGCCGTTCCGCAACAACGACGCCGTCGTCTTCCGCAAGCAACTGGTCAACCGCGACCTCGACGGACTGCTCCGCGAGATCGCCCTCGACCACGCCAACGGGATCTCCGGCAAGACCGTCATCCACCCCGCGCACGTGGGGATCGTCCACGCACTCTCGTGCGTCACCGAAGAGGAGTACCGGGATGCCCTCGACATCGCCGACCACGAAGGCGGCGGCGCGCAGCCGTCGGCGTTCAGAAACAAGATGAACGAGTTGAAACCACACCGCAACTGGGCACTCGACGTGCTGGACCGCGCCGCCGTCTTCGGCGTCACGAGGCACGACGTGAACTTCGTCGACCTCCTCACCGCATGGAGCGGCGAATGACCGCGCCGAGCTGGGTCTGCGACTCCCTGGGCGTGGAGCTCGCCGCCGCGTCCGCCGACGTCCCGATCGACAGCCTGGTGCAGCTGGGCCTGCGACGCAATCCCAAACGCGCGCACCTGCTGGTGTCGACCGTGCTGGGCAAGCATCTGCCGACGCCGCCGGCCGAGGTCCGCGGCAGCGCCGACGCACTCGGCGACGCCGTCCTCGAACACCTCGGTCCGCGTGCCGCGGCCGCCACCGTCCTCGGTTTCGCCGAGACCGCGACCGGTCTCGGTCACTGCGTCGCCGCCCGCATCGGCGCCGCGCGGTATCTGCACTCCACCCGCCGCGCCGTCGCCGGGGCCCAGATCAGCGGCTCGTTCGAGGAGGGACATTCGCACGCGACCACCCACCTGCTGCAGCCGACGGACACCGCGTTCCTGGCCACCGCCCGCACAGCGCCGGTGGTGCTGGTCGACGACGAGATCAGCACCGGCCGCACCGCGGTGGAGGCGATCGCGTCGCTGCACGCGCTCGCGCCGCACGACGAGTACCTGGTGGCGTCGCTCGTCGACATGCGCGACGAGCAGCGTGAGGCCGAGTGCGGTGCCGCGGCCGCCGAGCTCGGTGTCGTCATCGCGTTCGTCTCGCTCAGTCGCGGCCGGATCCGCCTCCCTGACGATCTGGTCGAGCGCGTCCATGCGCTCGACGCCGCCCCGTTGAATCCGACCGGTCCGCGCGGCGACGTCGTCTTCGCGCCGGCGCCGTGGCCCGCGCACGTCCCCGACGGCGGGCGCCACGGATTCCTCGCCGCCGACGAAGCGCCGTTCGACGCGGCCGTCGACGACCTGGCCGAGCACGTCGCCGGGTTCCTCGCCGCCGACGAAGCGGTCACGGTCGTCGGCCATGAGGAACTGATGTATCTGCCGCTGTGCCTGGCCGAGCGGCTCGCCGCGTCCGGGCGCGACGTCCGCTATCAGACCACCACCCGATCGCCCGCGCACGTGCGGGACGAACCCGGCTATCCGCTCCGCCGCGGCTTCACGTTCCCCTCGCCCGAGGGCCCGGATCCGGCCGCTCGGTTCGTCTACAACCTCGCGGCGCCCGGTGCGGCGGTCCTGCCGACGGTGCTCCTGGTTCTCGATTCCCCCGCGGACACCGACCGACTGCGGGCGGCGGGCGGTCTGGTCGACGTCCTCGCCGCGGCCGGTCATCGCGTCGTCGCCGTGACCGTGCCGGCGACCGACCCGAAACGGTTGGCCGATGCCCGCGCCGGCGCCTCCACGCGGCTCCGTCCCGCCCTCGGCGCGCTGCGCGGCCCACGGTTCGGCTCCTACCTGCCGCACGAGGCGGCGTGGCTGGTCAAGGACCTCTCGGCCGAGCAGTTGGAGGCCGACATCGCGGTCCGGGAGAAGCAGATCCAGGCCGGTCGTGCCCACTACGCGGAGTCGTTGCCGGTGGAGTTCCAGCCCGGTCCCGAGTACCGCGAGCTGTTCGACGAGACGCTCCGGCAGTCCGCGGCGCGGTTGGCGACCGCCGTCGGGACGGTCGCCGAGCTGATCCTGACCGAGCGGACGGCCACTCCGACGCTGGTCTCCCTGGCGCGCGCGGGGACGCCGATCGGCGTCCTCATCGGCCGGTGGATCGAGCAGTTCCACGGTGTGCGGCCGCCGCACTACAGCGTGTCGATCGTGCGCGACCGCGGCATCGACGCCGTCGCGCTCGATCACATCACCGCACGTCACGACCCTGCGTCGGTGGTCTTCGTCGACGGGTGGACCGGCAAGGGTGCGATCACCCGCGAGCTCGCCGACGCCCTCGACGAGTACGCCGCGGCCGGCGGCGTCCGCTTGGATCCGGAACTCGCGGTGCTCGCGGACCCGGGGTCGTGCACGCCGCTGTACGGCACGCGCGACGACTTCCTGATCGCCTCGGCCTGCTTGAACTCCACCGTGTCCGGGCTGGTGTCGCGGACCGTGCTCAACGCAGAGCTGATCGGTCCGGGCGATTTCCACGGCGCCAAGTTCTATCGGGACCTGGCGTCGGCCGACGTCTCCAATCGCTTCCTCGACGCGATCTCCGACCGGTTCGACGACGTCGCGCAGACCGCACGCAGCCGGGCCGTCGAGCTCCGCGGCGCCGATCGCGCACCGTCGTGGGCGGGGTGGCGTTCGGTGGAGCGGATGCAGGAGCGCTACGGCCTCTCGTCCATCAACTTCGTGAAACCGGGGATCGGCGAGACCACCCGCGTGCTGCTGCGCCGCGTGCCGTGGCGGATTCTGATCCGCGACGACGATCTGCCCGAGCACGCGCACATCCGGATGCTCGCCGCCGAACGCGGCGTCCCCGTCGACGTGGTGCCCGATCTCGCGTACTCGTGCATCGGGCTGATCAAGGAGTCGGTGTGAGCGCGCTCGTGGCGACCGATCTGGATCGGACGATGATCTATTCGCGGGCGGCGGGTGCGCGGGACGTCGACCGCTGCGTGGAGGTGTACGACGGCGCCCCGCTGTCGTACATGACCGAGGCTGCGGCCGGTCTGCTCGCCGCGCTCGCCGACCGCACGCCGGTGGTGCCGGTGACCACCCGGACGCGCGGGCAGTTCGAGCGCATCGAGTTGCCGGGCGGCCCGTTCCGGTTCGCCGTCGTCAGCAACGGCGGCCGCATCCTCCACGCCGGTGAGAACGACGATCCGTGGCGGCGACGCGTCGTGGCCGCCGCTGCCACGTCGGCGACCCTCGCCGAGGTGCACGCCGATCTGTTGACCCGCATCCACACCGACTGGGTCGGCAAGGTCCGCGTTGCCGACGACCTCTTCTGCTACCTGGTGGTGGAGCCGAGCCGTCAGCCTGCCGACTTCCTCGCGCAGTGGCACGCCTGGTGCGAGCCGCGCGGTTGGTCGGTGTCGCAGCAGGGACGCAAGATCTACGCGATGCCGCACGCGGTCACCAAGTCGGCGGCGGTCGCCCATGTGCGTGACCGCCTGATCGACGACGGGCTGCTGCGCCCCGATGCGCCGGTCCTCGCCGCGGGTGACGGCCGTCTCGACGCCGATCTGCTGACGTACGCCGACCGCGCCATCCGACCGCGTCACGGTGAACTGGAGGAATCGGGCTGGACCACCGACAACCTCCGCATCACCGATTCTTCCGGCATCATGGCCGGCGAGGAGATCTTGCGTTGGTTCGCCGATCGGTCCACCGAATCGTCTGCTCCAGACGCACCCGTCGTTGTCCACTCCGAGCCATGAGGAAACCATGACATCACTCTCCAAAGGCCAGAACGCGCCGCTGCCCGTCGCCGACGTCGTCATCAGCGTGGACCTGTCCGCGCCCGCCGACGTGTCCGGCCTGCTCGTGACCGCCGACGGCAAGGTCCGCACCGACGCCGACTTCATCTTCTTCAATCAACCGAACGGCCCCGGCGTCGCCCTGCGCGACGGCCGGTTGCACATCTCGACGGCGCAGATCCCCAGCGGGATCGACGCCGTCCGGACCGTCATCACGCTCGACGACGCCTCCCGCAGCTTCGGACAGTTCGCGCCGCCGGTCACCCGCGTCACCGACGCGAACGGCGCACCGCTGTTCGAGTACGTGATCGGCGAGCTCTCCAGCGAGTCCGTCGTGATCGCGGTCGAGATCTATCAGCGCGCCGGAGCCTGGAAGGTCCGCGCCGTCGGCCAGGGATACGCCGGCGGCTTCGCCGACCTGGTCCGCGACCACGGGGTGTCCGTCGACGACGAACCCGCACCTCCGGCGGCGCCCCCGGCCGCACCGCCTGCGCCCCCGGCTGCACCGCCTGCGCCGCCGCAGGCCCCTGCACCCTCGTACACCCCGCCGAGCACCACCGCGCCGTCGTACACCCCACCCAACCCTGACGCGCCGTCGTACACCCCACCCAACCCCGACGCGCCGTCGTACACCCCGCCGGGCAGCACGCCGTCGTACGCTCCGCCTGCAGCGGCTCCCATGTACGACGCGCCGACCTACAACCAGCCGAACTACAACCAGCCGACGTATAACCAGCCCACGTACAACCAGCCGCCGCCCAGCGCGCCGGCCCACCATCAGATGCCTGCCTACAATCAGCCGCCCGCGGCACCCGCCGCGCCGGCCGAGATCAGCTTGAGCAAGAACCGGCCCGTCTCCCTGGTCAAGGGCCAGAAGGTGTCGCTCCGCAAGGACGGCGGGGTGGCGCTGACCCGCATCCTGATGGGCCTCGGCTGGGATCCGATCCGCAAGCGCGGCATGTTCGGCGGAAAGAGTTCCGGCAGCATCGACCTGGACGCCTCGGTGCTGATGTTCTCCGGCGGCCAGTGCGTCGAGGTGGTCTACTTCGGCCAGCTGCGCTCGGGCAACGGCTCCATCGTGCACTCGGGCGACAATCTGACCGGCGAAGGCGACGGTGACGACGAGGTGGTGGCTGTCGACCTGCCCGCCGTTCCCCCGCACATCGACAACCTCGTCTTCATCGTCACGTCCTATCGCGGCCAGACGTTCGCCGAGGTCGAGAACGCCTACTGCCGCTTGATCGACCAGACCACCAACGCCGAGCTGGCCCGCTACACGCTGGCCGGCGGCATGCCCTTCACCGGCGTCACGATGGCCGTGGTCAATCGTGAGGGCGGTGACTGGAAGCTGCGCGCCATCGGCGAGGGCTTCAACGCCAAGACCCCGAAGAAGGCTCTGCCCTTCGTCGTTCCCCACCTGGGCTGACCGAACTCGGCCCGGGGATCCACCCCGCGTGAACATCGATATGAAAGGAGCACTACATGAGTGTCAGTTTGAGCAAGGGCGGAAACGTCTCACTCACCAAGGAGGCCCCCGGACTGACGGCGGTCACGGTCGGACTCGGCTGGGACGTGCGCACCAGTACCGGCGCGGACTTCGACCTTGACGGCAGCGCGCTCATCGTCGGCGCCGACCAGCGGGTGCTGTCGGACGCGCACTTCGTGTTCTTCAACAACCTGCGGTCGCCCGACGGCAGTGTGGAGCACACCGGCGACAACCTGACCGGTGAGGGCGAGGGCGATGACGAGTCGATCAACGTCGATCTCATGGCGCTGCCCCCGAACGTCGCGGGCGTCGTCTTCCCGGTCTCGATCTACGACGCCGATGCCCGCGGCCAGTCGTTCGGGCAGGTCCGCAACGCGTTCATCCGCGTCGTGAACCGTGCCACCGGACAGGAGATCGCGCGCTTCGACCTCACCGAGGACGCGTCGACCGAGACCGCAATGGTCTTCGGCGAGCTGTACCGGCACAACGGCGACTGGAAGTTCCGCGCCATCGGTCAGGGTTACGCGTCCGGCCTGGGCGGCATCGCCCGTGACTACGGGGTGAACGTCGGCTGACGTCGACGGGGTCGGCCGACCCATGACCGACGTCTGCGTCGCCGTCGACTCCGGCGGTACGCACAGCACCGTCGCATTGACTTCCGACGGCGCGCCCGGTCAGGACGCTCGCTTCGAGTGCGACCCTTCGCTCTCCGGCTACCTGCGTCCTGACCGGATCCCGGCGACGCTCCGCGAGATCCTCGGCGAGGTCGAGGCGTTCTACCGGAACGCGGGGCTCGCCGGTTCACCGGTCACCGTCTTCGTCGCCGCGGCCGGATTCACCGAGGCCACCCGCGACGCGTATGCCGCCGCGTTCGACGCGGTCCTCGGCACCGCGTTCGGCGGACACGTGGTCGTCGCCGCGGCCGCGAACGACGCGACCGCCCTGTTGCTGGGACACGACGCCGACGTCGTCGTGGTCGCGGGCACCGGGTCGAACGTCGTGGTGCGGATGTCCGAGCAGGAGATCGTCTCGGCCGGCGGCCATGACTGGGTGGCGGCCGATCAGGGCTCCGCGTTCTGGATCGGCCTCGACGCCATCCGTCAGGTGGCGCACCACCTCGAGGTCGGTACCGCGAGCGAGCTGTCGGATCGCTTCGCCGAGCACTACGACGCGTCGACCGAGTCGGAGGTCATCGCCACGTTCCGCAGACTCAGCATCAGCGACGACGGCACCAAATCGCGCATCGCGGGTTTCGCCCGCGCCGTCTGTGCTGCCGCAGAACGCGGCGACGCCGCCGCGACACGCATTGTGACGTCGCAGGCCGAGGCACTCGCCGACCTGACCGCTCGCGCCCTCGGGCGCCGCGCGCCGTCGACAGCGACACTTCGGGCGGTGGAGTGCGGCGGCGTCATGTCGAGCCCGTTCTTCCGCGAAGTGTTCGAGTCGCGGGTGTCGACACTGCTGACCGCCGCCGGACACGGCCCGATCGCATGGCATCGGGTCGACTCCGGATCAGATGCGGCGACGATCCTCGCGCATCGCCTCGCCGCGCGCTCGGGCGACTGGACCGCCCTCCCGCGTCGATTCCGGCCGATCGTCTGCCGCTACCGCTGATGGCCCGGCCTCACGCTCCCGTGATGGTCAGCTCACCCAAACTGGCGAAGTCGATGCGGACGACGTCCCCGGCGACGAGGTGAACGGCGTCGGTCATGCCACCGGTGAGGACGATCCAGCCCGGTTCAATGGCGAGTCCGCGTTCGGCGAGGACGTTGGCAGCCAGCGCGAGCGCCGCTGCGGGGTCGCCCATCACGTCGGCGCCGGTCGCTGTGGCCACTTGCTTCCCGCCGTGCGACAGGGTGCAGGCCTCGGCTACGGCGTCGACTTCGGCCGCCGGGCGTCCGGCGAGGTTCATCACGAACTTCCCCGACGACGAGTTGTCCGCGACCACGTCGGGCAGGGTGAAGCGGAAGTCGCGGTACCGGCTGTCGATCACCTCGAGACCACCGTGCACCTGAGCGACGGCGGCGCGCGCCTCATCGGCGGTGACGCCCGGTCCGGCCAGCCTGGCACCCATCACGAAGACGATCTCCGGCTCCACCCGCGGGTGAATCAACTCGTCGATGGGTACCGGTTCGTCGGGATCGAGGATCATGGCGTCGGTCAGCCACGCCACGAGCGGGACGTCGATCCCCATCCGCTGCTGTTTCGCTTTCGAGGTGAGGCCGAGTTTGACACCGACGATCTTCTCGCCGCGCTCCTGTCGCCGCCGCAGGGTCTCGTCCTGGATGCGATAGGCGGTCGATAGATCGAGCTCCGGCCACTCGTCCGTGAGCGGCTCGCGGTCAGCGCGTCGGTCCTCCGCGTCGAGCAGGACCGTCGCCGCTCTGTCGATGTTCCATGTCGTCATTCTTCGACCTCTCGACAGACTGTGACCGAATGGTGTCCCTCACCATTCTGACATCCGAAATCTGCGCTCGGCCGTCGTCACATCCCTTGCGGTGAGGCGCGATTGTGCAAGAGTTGTCACATGAGTAGCGAACCGTCCGATGTGACTCCGGAATTCACCGAGCCGACCGACGATGCGGGCAAGACGAGTCGCTGGCCGACGCTCTCGACCAAGACCAAAGTGATCATCGGCGTCGTCACCCTCGTGATCGTCGTGATCGGCTATTTCTTCCTGCAGCGATTCCTCCCCGAGTGGTGGGCGCGGTCGATGGCGCATCGGATCGACGGCAGCTTCGTGAGCGGAACATCGTACGGACTGCTGTTCGGCATCCTCGGCTCCGCAGTGCCGCTGATCCTGGGATTGCTCGCCGTCCTCTCCATCGGCGTCGGTCCCAAGAACGCGCTCTCCTGGGGCCTCGGCGTGATCGCCTTGGCGTTTCTGATCCCGAACCTCCTGACGCTCGGCGTGGTGATCGGGGACGGCAACGGCGCGACCATCGGACGTCGCAACCTCGACGTCTTCGCGCCCGCCTTCCGCGGCGCCACGTTGATCGGCGTGATCGTGGGCATCGCGATCGGCATCGCCGCCGACTTCTATCTCATCGGCAGGCGTCGCGAGAAGCGCAAACAAGCGAAGCTGGCCGCTTAGCGCCGCTCTCCGGCCGTCAGAATCCCGGCCAGTCAGACACCAGGTCGACGAAGCGGCCGTAATGGAGTTGCTGCGCGACCGTCGTCTCGATCGACGACCCGACCTCGTCGCCAGGCCAACCTGGTGAAACGCGACGCAGCCCGGACCCTCACGGGTCCGGGCTGCTTCGTCAGTGTCTGGCTAGGGCGTGCCCTAGTCGACGCCGGAGTCGATTGCCGCGCGGTCGAGTGATTCGGATGCGGCGTCCTCGGGCTGGCCACCTGCGATGGCCTGCGCGCCGCCCGCGGACAGCTCGCCGATCAGATCGGCAGTGGCGCCGCCGACGATGCCGAGCGTCGCGTACTGCTCCAGACGGGCACGCGAATCGGCGATGTCGAGGTTGCGCATGGTCAGCTGGCCGATACGGTCGGCCGGACCGAACGCGGCGTCGCCGACGCGCTCCATCGACAGCTTGTCCGGGTGGTACGACAGCGCGGGTCCGGTGGTGTTCAGGAAGTGGTAGTCGTCGCCGCGACGGAGGCGGACGGTGACCTCGCCGGTGATCGCGGAACCGACCCAGCGGACCAGCGCCTCACGCAGCATCAGCGCCTGCGAGTCCATCCACCGGCCCTCGTACATGAGGCGACCGAGGCGACGGCCCTCGTTGTGGTAGTTGGCGACGGTGTCCTCGTTGTGGATCGCGTTCACCAGGCGCTCGTAGCCGATGTGCAGCAGCGCCATGCCGGGCGCCTCGTAGATGCCGCGCGACTTCGCCTCGATGATGCGGTTCTCGATCTGGTCGGAGACGCCGAGTCCATGGCGGCCGCCGATCTCGTTGGCCTTCAGGACCAGCGCGACGGCGTCGTCGAAGACCTCGCCGTTGATCGCGACGGGGCGCCCCTGCTCGTAGCGAATGGTGACGTCTTCGGTGGCGACCTCGACGTCGTCGCGCCAGGCTGCGACGCCCATGATCGGCTCCACCACGTCCAGGCCGTGATCGAGGTGCTCGAGGGTCTTGGCCTCGTGCGTGGCGCCCCAGATGTTGGCGTCGGTGGAGTAGGCCTTCTCCTGCGAGTCGCGGTAGGGCAGGTCGCGCTCCACGAGCCACTGGCTCATCTCGTGCCGGCCGCCGAGCTCGTCGACGAACTGGGTGTCGAGCCACGGCTTGTAGATCCGCAGGTTCGGATTCGCCATCAGGCCGTAGCGGTAGAACCGCTCGATGTCGTTGCCCTTGTAGGTGGAACCGTCGCCCCAGATGTCGACGCCGTCCTCCTTCATGGCGCGCACCAGGAGCATGCCGGTCACGACGCGGCCGAGCGGCGTGGTGTTGAAGTAGGTCTTGCCGGAGCTGCGGATGTGGAAGGCGCCGCACTGCAGGGCGACGAGGCCTTCTTCGACGAGGGCGGCACGGCAGTCGACGAGACGAGAGATCTCGGCGCCGTACTGACCTGCGCGACCGGGGACCGAAGCGATGTCCGGCTCATCGGCCTGACCGAGATCGGCAGTGTATGTGCAAGGGATGGCACCCTTTTCGCGCATCCATGCAACAGCGACAGACGTATCCAGACCACCCGAGAACGCGATTCCGACGCGCTCTCCCTTCGGCAATGAGCTCAGCACCTTCGACATATGTCCAGCTTAAACAGTACTTCGGCGTCTGACGAAACCCGGTCGCACACTGGTCCGTCGACCGTGGCGGAACTCGCTTACGGAGCCAACGCACGCAGGGGCGCCGTCACGGTCCCGTTGTCCGTCACCAAGGTGGGCCCAGTGCCGGTGACGACCAGGCGGAATGACGGTTCACCGACGGAGTCGGTGTCGATCTGAGAGATTACCGAATCCAGCGACGCCACACCGATGTCCAGCTGACCGCCACCGAGTTTCACTTCGACAGCGCCCCACCGCCCGTCGGGAAGTGTGATGACAGCGTCGATCTCCCGACCGTTCGAATCACGGTAGTGACGAACCTCCCCGTCCAACGCATCGGCGAAGACCGTCAGGTCGTGGACGACCGCGCTCTCGAACAACACCCCGAGCCCCTGCAGATCGGACATGAGATGCGCAGGCCCGGCGCCGAGCGCTGCTGCAGCGAGTGCCGGGTCGACCAAGTGCAGCTTCGGCGACATTCTGACTCTGGCTCGCGACCTCAATGCCGGCGCCCAGGGATTCTGGGGCTCGACGACAAAGAGCCGTTGGAGCAAGTGCACGTACCGACTAACGGTTGCGGCGTCAATGTTCGGCGCCACAGTGCGCACGTCAGATGCGAGCGTCCGATGGGTGACATCCGTAGCCACCGATCGAGCGAGCGCGACGACCAGCTGCCTGATCACGGCCGGCTCGTGACGGACGTCGGCCAGTCGCCTGACGTCGGAACGGGACACATCGTCGATGTAGCCACGCAGCCGCGCGGCTGACTGTCCAAGGGTCAAGTCAGTCATCGCTGGAAAGCCTGGAGTGAGGATTCCAGTTATCACCTCGTCGAGGCCGTCTGCTTGATCAAAAACTGTCGATGGTGTCCGCCCGGCGAACAGGCCCGCGACACTCACTCGCTCACGGTCCTCGTCAAATTTCTCCGACCATGTCATGGTCCGCTGCCGGAGTCTGAGGAACCGGCCGGCCCCGGTGTGCCTGGTGATGTCGTCAGCAGGAACGGCAGAACCCGTCAGGATGAACCTGCCGGCCAGCTGGGCTGCGTCGACTTCCCGCCGCACCAGGTTCCACAACTCGGGTGCGAGCTGCCATTCGTCCAAAAGACGGGGAGCTTCGCCGGAGAGTAAGGAACGCGGCGCGATTCCGAGTAACTGTTGCGGCTCGGGATCGTCCATGAAGACGTACGACTCGGCAGCATGCAGGGCCGTCATGGTCTTGCCGGTGGCACGCGCGCCCTCCACCAGCACGGCACCAGCCGCTTCCAAAGCGCGGACCAATGCGGCGTCCACGATTCTCGGGCGATAGTCGCGCCCCACGACGTCCCTGGTGTCCATACCAGGCGATTCTATCCCTACGCCCCACTTTGCAGTACTTGTACGCCATACTCTGCAGGACTACTAAGCCCTTCTTTGCAGAAGATCTACGCCACTCTCCGCAGACCTCGATGGCGGCGATCTGCGACGCATGCCGAGGAAGGAATCAGACAATAGAACCGCGGGCCGTCGACGGATCAAATTCCCTCGACGGCCCGTGAACGCTGGTGTCTGGCGGCGCTACGCCTCCACCTCGCTGCGGTCCCCGCCCCAGAGGGTGTGGAAGCTGCCGGGCTTGTCGACCCGCAGGTAGGTGTGGGCGCCGAAGTAGTCGCGCAGGCCCTGCGTCAGTGCGGCGGGCAGCCGCTCGGCGCGCAGCGCGTCGTAGTACGACAGCGACGAGGCGAACGACGGCACCGGGACGCCCGCAGCGGTCGCGGTGATGATGACGCGACGCCAGCTCTCGACGGACGTCTCGACGGCGTCGCGGAAGTACGGCGCGAGGAGCAGCGCGGGGAGCTCCGGGTTCTCGTCGTACGCCTCGCGGATGCGGTCGAGGAACTTGGCGCGAATGATGCAGCCGCCACGCCAGATGGTGGCGAGCTTGCCGGGCTGCACGTTCCAGCCGTACTCCTCACTGCCCGCCTTGATCTGATCGAAGCCCTGCGAGTAGGCGACGACCTTCGACGCGTAGAGCGCCTTGCGAATGTCCTCGACGAACGCGGCCTTGTCCTCCGGGGTCTGGGCGCCTGCGGTGCCTGCGACGAGCCCCTGGGCGTTCTTCCGCTGCTCGGTGGAGCTGGAGAGCGCGCGCGCGAAGACGGCTTCGGCGATGCCGGTGGTGGGGATGCCCAGGTCGAGCGCGGACTTGACGGTCCAGCGGCCGGTGCCCTTCTGGCCTGCGGCGTCGACGATGACGTCGACGAGCGGCTTGCCGGTCTCGGCGTCGACCTGCGAGAGGACCTCGGCGGTGATCTCGATGAGGTAGCTGTCCAGGACGCCTGTGTTCCAGTCGCGGAACACGTCGGCGATCTCGGTGACCTCCATGCCGAGGACGTTGCGCATGAGGTCGTAGGCCTCGCCGATCAACTGCATGTCGGCGTACTCGATGCCGTTGTGCACCATCTTCACGAAGTGGCCCGAGCCGTCGGGACCGATGTGCGTGCAGCAGGGGATGCCGTCGACATGCGCGGAGATCGACTCGAGCAGCGGGCCGACGGACTCGTACGACTCGGCGGGGCCGCCCGGCATGATCGACGGGCCGTTGAGCGCGCCCTCTTCGCCGCCGGAGATGCCTGCGCCGACGAAGTTGAGGCCGCGGGCGGCCATCGCCGCTTCGCGACGAATGGTGTCGGTGTACAGCGAGTTTCCGCCGTCGATGATGATGTCGCCTGGCTCCATGAGATCGGCGAGCTCGTTGATCACCGCGTCGGTGGCGTCGCCCGCCTTGACCATGATGAGGACGCGGCGCGGGCGTTCCAGCGCGGCGACGAACTCGGCGGTGGTCTCGGTGCGAATGAAGTCGCCGTCTCCGCCGTGCTCGGCGATGAGTGCGTCGGTCTTGCCGATGCTGCGGTTGTGGAGCGCGACGGTGTGCCCGTGGCGCGCCAGGTTGCGGGCGATGTTCGAGCCCATCACTGCCAGACCGGTGACGCCGATCTGTGCGAGGTGCTGTCCTGCTTCGGCCATGACTCTCCTTGTCCGCCGCCCGCATGTTCGGCGTGCGGCACGGTTCAACAACCAGTTTTCGGTTCTACCGGTTCGATTCTCCCCGTATCGAGTGATCCTCGCGACACGCGGGGGGCACCCGGCGCTGAACTCCGGCGGAGGGGCGCGCGGCGCCCGTGATTCCGCTGACTCAGAAGCCGCCGTCGAGGAACTCGGCGTAGGCGGGCAAGTCGAGTTGGCCGTGCCCGGACAGCCCGATCACCACGACCTCTTCCTTGTCGCTGTTGGCGACGTGTGCGGCGCAGGCGGCGATGGCGTGGGTCGATTCCGGTGCGGGCACGATGCCCTGGGTGCGCGCGAAGGTGATGCCGGCGTCGAACGCGCTGTGCTGGTCGATAGCAACGCCCTCGACCAGCCCGAGCTCCACCGTGTGACTCAGCGCGGGCGCCATGCCGTGGTAACGCAGGCCGCCGGAGTGGATCGGGTCGGGGACGAAGTCCATGCCGAGGGTGTGCATCTTGAGCAGCGGAGTCAGGCCTGCGACGTCGCCGTGGTCGTAGCGGTACTCGCCCTGCGTGATGGACGGGCAGGCCGACGGCTCGGCGGCGACGATGCGCGGCGTCGACCGCCCCTGCAGCTTCTCGCGAATGAACGGGAACGAGAGGCCCCCGAGGTTGGATCCGCCTCCGGCGCAACCGAAGACCACATCGGCACCGCCCGGCTCGACGGCGTACAACTGCTCGACGGCTTCCTGGCCGATCACGCTCTGGTGAAGCACGACGTGGTTGAGGACGCTGCCGAGTGCGTAGCGGGTGTCGTCGTTCTGCGCGGCCACCTCGACGGCCTCCGACACGGCCATGCCGAGGCTGCCGGTGGTGTTCGGATCCTTGGCGAGCATGGCGCGGCCCGCTTCGGTGAGGTCGGACGGGCTGGGGTGCAACGTGCCACCGTAGGTGCGGATCAGGAAGCCGCGGTAGGGCTTCGAATCGTACGACGCGCGGACCTGCCACACTTCGACGTCGATCCCGAACTGGGCGCCGGCGAAGGCGAGCGCACTGCCCCACTGGCCGGCACCGGTTTCGGTCGTCAGCTTCTTGACGCCGTCGATGCTGTTGTAATAGGCCTGCGCCACAGCCGAATTCGTCTTGTGGCTGCCGACGGGGCTCACGCCCTCGTACTTCACATAGATGTGCGCGCGGGTGTTCAGCGCCTCTTCGAACCGGCGGGCGCGGAAGAGCGGCGACGGCCGCCACATCCGGTAGATCTCGCGGACCGGCTCCGGGATCTCGATGTAGGCCTCGGTGGAGACCTCCTGCGCGATCAGACCGGCCGGGAACAGCGCCGCGAGATCGTCCGGACCCACCGGCTCCTTGGTGCCGGGATGCAGGTGCGGCGGGATCGGCTCGTCGAGTTCTGCGGCCAGGTTGTACCAGTGAGTCGGGACGTCGACAGTGACCAGATCGGGGTTCGAAGCATCAACATTGCTTGTCATGCAGGTCACAGTAACCCGCGACGTATTCTGCGTCACATGACAGGCATCAAGTGGGTGGCGAACGGTCTCGGCGGACTCGACGACTTCGCGGCGGTGCCGTGCGAACCGGCAGATCCGGGACCCGGCGAACTGACGGTGCGGATCACCGCGGCGGGGGTGAATCCGGCCGACCTGAAACACGTCGCGCGGATCACCGATCCCTCCGGGTTCCCCGCACCGATCGGCTACGAGTTGGCTGGCGTCGTGACGGCGGTCGGCCCGGACACCCGCGCGGCGAGCGGACGCGTGTCGATCGGCGATCGGATCGCCGCGTTCCGCGTGCACGGGGCGTACGCGACCGCGATGACGATCCCCGCCGAGAAGGCCCTGGTCCTGAGCCCCGACGCGCCCGACGATCAAGCGGCGGGCCTGCTGCTCGCCGGCTGCACCGCGGCCGAGATGCTGACTCGATCGGGCGCCCGGGCGGGCGACACCGTCCTGCTGCACGGGGCGTCGGGCGCGGTCGGCGCCGTCTTCCTCCAGTTGGCGGCGCTGTCCGACGTGGCGGTCGTGGGGACGGCGGGCCCCGACCGGCTCGGCGCCGTCGAGCAGTTCGGCGGCATCCCCGTGGTCTACGGCCCCGGCCTCACCGAGCGCATCCGGGAGGCGGCACCCGCGCCGGTGGTCGCGGCGCTCGACGCCGCCGGTACCTCCGAGGCGACGCAGACCTCGTTGACGCTGGTCGACGACCGGTCGCGCATCGTCACGGTGGTGGACCGTCAGGCCGCCGCCGAGCACGGTTTCATCGCGCTGTCCGGCGCGGCGCCCGCGAGCGCTGCCTATCGCGACGGGGTGCGCGGCGAACTGCTGAAGCTGCTGGGGGCCGGCGAACTCGTCGTGCCGATTGCACAGCGATTTCCGCTCGCCGACGCCGTGGATGCGCTCCGATTGGTGTCGTCGGGCCGGGCGCACGGCAAAGTGGTGCTGATTCCCTGAGCCGTCATCGGGCCCGTTGGTGTCGCTACGCCACCAGGATGGGCAACGCCGCCGACCGCACCGACACCGTGACCGGCGATTCGCCGAGATAGTCGCCGTCGGAGTGCACCGGCACCGGCCGGTCGATGGAGAGTTCCACGCGCTGCCCGGTCAGGACCTGGACGTCGTCGCGGTCGAGGTGCGCACCCGCCTTGGCCTGACCCATCAGGTTGGTGAGACTCAGCCGGGACGACCGCCCGTCGACGACGAGGACATCGAGGTGCCCGCTGTCGACAGAGGCGGTCGGCACCATCCGCAGGCCGTGCCCGTAGTCGCCGGAGTTGGCGATCACCACGAAGTGCGCCGACAGGTCGCGCGACGCGCCGTCGACGGAGAGTGCGATCCGCATCGGCTTCCACGTGACCGCGGCCAGGACCGGTGCGACGCGGTACGCCAGCGGGCCCATCCACCGCAGGTCGTTGATCAACTCGGTGGCCTCGGAGTCCAGTCCCGCGTACACGTTGCCCACCGCGAGGGCGGTGGTCCCGTCGGCGCGGGTCACCTCCAGGACGTCGATCCGGCGGATCTTTCCCGCAGCAAGGACCGCGGCGATGGAGGCCGGCGTCGACGGCAGTCCCAGATGGCGGACGAGGTCGTTGCCGCGGCCCGCCGCGGCGATGCCCAGCCGGGCTCCGTCGACGGTGAGCACGCCGCGCGCGACGTCCCGGACATGACCGTCCCCGCCGACGGCGACGGTGAGTGCCCCGCGGTCGGCGGCTGCGGCCGCGGCCTCGGTCGCATGCTCGGACGACTGCGATTCGACGACCGAGACGTCGTGCACGCCCAGACGTGCCAGCTCTGCGGCGACGGCCGGCCACTGTCGGTGCGAGGCGCCGCCGCCGGAGATGGGGTTCACCACCGCCACGACGGCCGACGTGCCTGGAGACGAGGTCACGGCAGCAGAATTCCCGGGTTCAGCAGGCCCTTCGGGTCGAGCGCGCCTTTGACGGCGCGGAGGGCCGCCTGCTGCACGTCGCCGATCTCCTCCAGGTAGGTGCCCCGGTGGTCGGTGCCGACAGCATGGTGATGGGTGATGGAGGCGCCCGCCGCACGGATCGCCGCGTTCGCGGCGGATTTCGCGGCAGCCCACTGGCCCTGCGGATTCGGCAACGCCTTGGCGATGACCGTGAAGTACAGCGACGCGCCGGTCGGGTAGACGTGCGAGATGTGGCACATGACGACCGCCGGGGTGCCCTGGTCGCCGAGCGCGCGGGTGATCGCTGCGGTGACATCGGCCTTGAGTCTGTCCAGGTTGCTCCAGAAAGTGACCGTCTCCAACGTCTCCACCAGCGCGCCGGCGTCGAGCAGCGGGTCGCGCAGGTAGGGACCGCGGAAGCGTCCGATCCGCCAGGCCTCGCCGGGTTCGGCGCCGAGCGCGGTGCCGCCGAGTTTCTCGAGCTGTGCCGTGACGTAGGTGTCGCGGCACTCGACGTCGGCCTCGTCGCCCTCGAAGCCGACGACCATGAGACAACCGCCGACCGGGCCCGCCGAGGCGCTGCCCGCGCTGGACGGGTTCGCGAGGTTGAGCCCAGTCTCGGCCTCATCCGAGAGGCGCAGGACGGTCGGCTTCACAGCGCTCTGGGCGAGCGTGCGCATGGCCGCGGAACCGGCGGGGAAGTCCGGAAAGTGCCAGCCGTAGAAGCGGCGGACCGTCGGCAGCGGATGCACGCGCACGCGGACCGTGGTGACCACGCCGAACGCACCTTCGCTGCCGAGGATCAGCTGGCGTAGGTCGGGGCCGGCGGCCGACTTGGGCGCGGTGCCGATCTCGGCGAGACCGATGGGCGTCGCGATGGTCAGTCCCACCACCATCTCGTCGAAGCGACCGTAGCCGATCGACGACTGTCCCGCCGAGCGGGTCACCGCACAGCCGCCGATGGTCGCGCCCTCGTACGACTGCGGGAAGTGGCCGAGTTCGAAGCCGCGCTCGGCGAGGAGTCGTTCGGCGTCGGGAAGGCGAGTGCCCGCGGCGAAGGTTGCGATCTGAGAGATCTCGTCGAGATCGATCAGACCGGTGAGTCGACGCAGGTCCAGGCTGAGGACCGGTCGCGCGCGGTCCGGCGCCATGCCGCCGGTCACCGAGGTGCCACCGGAGAAGGGGTTCAGCGAGAGGTCGAAGCGATCGGCGGCGGCGAGGACCGCCCCGACCTGGTCCGGCGTGGTCGGTACGACCACCGCGTCGGGCGCGTCGCTGCCGTCGCCCTCCCGGAACTTCAGCAGGTCGGGCGTCGAGTAGCCACGCATCCGCGACCGTCGAGTCGCGTCGTCGGTGGCGACCGCGGCACCGGTCTCAATCAGTGCGGCCACTGCGTCGGGCCCGATCCGGGTCGGCGGGATCGCCACGTCGACGGCGGCGGGTGCCGGCTCGTCGATGCCGAGCATCGTCAATGCGCCGATCACCGAGTCCGACAAGTGCATCGGGTCTGCGGGGTTGCCCCAGCGGCCGGGGACGAAGTCGACCACCTCGACCGTGGTTTCGCTCTGCGTCATCTCTCGCCTTCCGTTGAGTCTTGCTGATACAGTTATACACATGGTGTCGCAGCAGATCAACGACGACGAGACGGACGCGCCGAGGCGCACGGCCCCGAACGCGATCAGCGAGGACGTGATCCTCGACGCTGCAACGCAATTGATGTCGGCCATCGGCATCCGTCGGACGACGATGGCCGACGTCGCGCGCGCCGCGAACGTCTCCCGAGCCACGCTGTACCGGCGGTTTCCCAACGTGGAAGCCATCGCCGCGACCGTCACGACCCGCGAGTTCGAGAAGGTGGTGGCGCGGGCGCCGATCGCCGACGGCGCCGTCGATCGCGCGTCCCTCGTCCAGACCGTCGTCTATCTGGTCCGCGAAGCGCGCGCACACCCGCTGCTGCGGCGAATCATCGAGCTCGATCCCGAATTCCTGATGCCGTACCTGCTGCACCGCTCGGGACGGACCTCCCGCGGCCAACTCGCGGTGATCACCGGTTTCATCACCGCCGGCCAGGCTGCGGGCGAAGTCCGCGACGGGGTCCCGGCCCGACTCGCGACCACCGTGCTGCAGATGGCGTGGTCGTTCACGCTCACCGGCCCAGTCTTCGCCGACGGCGATCTCGACGCGCTCGACACCGAACTCTCCGACCTGCTCGAAAGGTACCTGCGCCCATGACTGTGAATCACACGGAACTGCTTGCCGCACAATCGGTCATCGATCCGAAGACAATGCTGTCCGCCACGCGCCGCACCGCCGACATCACGGAGCTCGCCGCGTCGCCGTCGGCCGATCTCGTCGTCATCGGCGGCGGCGTCACGGGTGCAGGCGTCGCGCTCGACGCCGTCTCCCGCGGACTGAAGACGGTGTTGATCGAACGTCGGGATCTAGGTTTCGGCACCAGCCGCTGGTCGTCGAAGCTGGTGCACGGCGGACTCCGTTACCTCGCTTCGGGCGCCGTGGGCATCGCGTATGAGAGTGCGGTGGAACGGGATTCGTTGATCTGCCGGATCGCTCCGCATCTGGTCCGGCCGCTCCCGCAGGTCGTCGCACTGCTGCCCGGCATGAAGGCCGCCGACACCGCTCTCACCCGCGTCGGCTTCCTCGCGGGCGACGCCCTCCGCATCGCGGCACGCACCCCGTCGTCCGCGTTGCACCGGTCTCGCCGCATCGACGCCGCCGAGGTGGTCGCTCTGGCGCCGACCGTGCAGCGCGACGGGCTCCGGGGTGGGCTCCTCAACTGGGACGGACAACTGAACGACGACGCCCGCCTCGTCATCGACATCGCCCGCACCGCAGCAGGATTGGGCGCGACGGTGCTCACCCATGCGAGCGCGACCGAGGTCACCGGTACCGGTGTCCGCGTGACCGACGAGCTCACCGGCCAGACCTTCGAGGTGAAGGCCAAGGCCGTCGTGAACGCCACCGGCGTGTGGGCCGCAGAGGTCGATTCGGCGATCGCCCTGCGCCCGAGCCGCGGCACCCACCTGGTGTTCAGTCAGGAGACCTTCGGCGGGCTCCGCGCCGGTCTCACCGTCGCCGTACCCGGCCACTTCGGCCGCTACGTCTTCGCGCTGCCGCAGCCGGACGGCCGCGTGTACGTCGGACTGACTGACGAAGAGACCTCCGGCGAGATCCCCGATGTGCCCCAGGCAGACCAGAGCGAGATCGATTTCCTGTTGGACACCATCAATCTCGCGCTCGGCACACCGCTGACGCGCGACGACGTCCTCGGCACCTTCTCCGGCCTGCGCCCGCTGCTCGACTCGGGTTCGGGCGAGACGTCAGACGTATCGCGCAAGCACGCCGTGCTGACCCGCGACGACGGGCTCGTCACCGTGGTCGGCGGCAAACTGACCACCTACCGTCGGATGGCGCAGGACGCGGTCGACGCTGCTCTCGCCGCCTCCGGACAGACCGCGGCTCCCTGCCGAACCCGCACCCTGCCGCTGGTCGGAGCGCCGACCGGGAAGAATCCGACCGCCGCGCTGCTGCGCGTGGCCACGCCTGACCGCCTGGTCGCCAAGTACGGCACCGAGGCGCCCGCCGTCCTCGCTCTCGCCGAGGCCGACCCGACGTTGGCCGACCCCGTCGCTGCGGGCACCGAGATCACCGGCGCCGAGGTGGTCTTCGGCGCGTTGGCCGAGGGAGCCGTGGACTCCAACGACTTGCTGGAGCGACGCACGCGGCTGTCGTTGACGCCGTTGGTCGCCGAAGCGGCGAAGCCGGTGGCGGAGAAGGTGATTGCGGCGCACCTCTAGCGCGCCGCATTCTCAGTCCGGCAGCATCGGCGTGTCCGGCATGGCGCGACGACCGACCAGCACACCGCGCGTCACCGCTCCTTTTCCGTAGCGAGTGCGCAACGAGTCGATCGCCACGTCGAGCTCGCCGGCGTGGTCGTCGCCGTCGAACGGGATCGCGAGTTGCACGGCGCTGTGGTCGGAGAGATTGGTCAACGACAGTCCGATCAGTGTGCAGCCGCGTTCGCGGATCAGCGGCATCGCCTCATCAAGAAGGCCCCGGCCGACCGCGAGGATCGTCTCGGTGCCGTCCGTCGGTTCGAACAGGGTGCGCGACCGGGTGACGCGCTCGAAGTCCTGAAAGCGCAAGCGCAGCACAATGGTTCGAGTCAGGCGGTCTGCCGATCGCAGTCGCCTGCCCAGTCCGTCGACGATGGCCACGAGCGTCGCTTCGATGTCTGCTTCGGACTTCACTCGCCGGCCGAGCGCTCGCTGCGCTCCGATCGAGCTGCGTCGCCTACCGGTCGTCACCCGGCGCGGGTCGTGCGCCATCGCCAGCGAGTACAGGTGCCGACCCGCACCGCGGCCGAGGAGGGCGCCGAGCCGTTCCTCGCCAAGCGAGGCCATCTGCCCGACGGTCTCGATCCCGGCGTCGTGCAGTCGCTCCTCGGTCTTGGCCCCGACTCCCCACAGTCGACGCACCGGCAGCGGATGCAGGAAGTCGATCTCCATGCCCGCCGTGACGTGCAGCAACCCGTCGGGTTTGCCGACGGCACTGGCCACCTTCGCAACGAACTTGCTGGTCGCGACACCCACGGTGATCGGCAGACCGACGTCCTCGCGGACCCGTGCGCGCAGTCGATGGGCGATGGAGACCGGCGTGCCGCTGATCTTCCCGAGTCCGACGACGTCCAGAAAGGCCTCGTCGACGGAGATGCCCTCGACCAGCGGAGTCACATCGTGAAAGATGTCGAACACTGCTCGACTGGCGTCGGTGTACGCCTGGAATCGAGGGCTCACGGTCACAGCGCGCGGGACCAGAGCCCGAGCCCGGTGGCCGGGCATCGGACACGTGACGCCCAGCGCTTTGGCCTCATAACTGGCGGCGACCACCACCCCGCCGCCCACCAGCACCGGGCGGCCACGCAACGACGGATCGTCACGCTGCTCCACCGAGGCATAGAAGGAGTCGAGGTCGGCGTGCAGAATCGACGCCTGCTGACGTTCACCCGTCTCGATCCTCATGCCTCGCATGGTGCCATCCGGGTATGACATTCCGCGTCCGAAATTCTCGAAAGTATTTTCGATCAAACTCTTGACTGCACCTCAAATTGGAGTAGCGTAAAGCACATCAACAACGAACACACGTTCCCAAGGAGGTAGAGCCGATGTCCACCCCAGCCCCCGCCGACGTCTCGGTCGATCTCCCCGACGACCCGCTCGCCCTGGCTCGCCTCCTCGTCGGCGTCACCGACGCACTCCGCACCGCGAACCTCGACGCCCTCACCGAGAACGACCTGCTCACCGTCACCGAGACCGTGGAGCAGGCCCGCCGGAAGGCCGACTCCACCGACGCGGTCCTGATCACCGCGGTCTCCGACCGCCAGGCCTTCCGCAAGGCGGGCTGGGTCCGCCTGTCCCAGTACCTCGGCTTCGGCCTGCGCCTGGCGCCCGGCGACGTCAAGCGCCGCACCCTCGCCGCCTCCAAGGTCGCGTGCCTCAGCAACATCCGCGGCGAGGTGCTCGACCCCGTCCTGCCCGCCTCGGCCGCGGCCCTGGCCGACGGGGCGATCTCCGACGCCCACGTCCTCGTGGTCAACGATGTCCTGCGTCGCATCCCGGACCGCGTGCCCGCCGACGTCGTCGCCGATGCCGAGGCCCACCTCGCCGACGCGGCCCGCACCCTCGCGCCCGACCAGCTCAGGAAGGTCGGCATCCGACTCCTGGCCCACCTCGACCCCGACGGTCAGCTCACCGATGACCGGGACCGCGCTCGGACTCGCGAGTTGACTCTCGCCCACCAGGACGTCCGGCTGATGTCCCGGCTCACCGCCTGCCTGACCCCGCAGGTGCGCGCCAAGCTCGACGTCATCCTCGCCGCCTGGGCCGCGCCCGGGTTCAACAACCCCGAGGACCCCGAATCGCTGCGCGGGGCCTCCGATGCTCCTGGCGTCGATCTCGACGCCCGCGCGGCCGCCGCATCCCGCGACCAGCGGTCGCCCGGGCAGCGCAACCACGACGCCCTCGAGGCGCTCCTGGACTTCGTCCTGGCCCACGGCGCCCTCGGCGCCCCGGGCAAGCTCTCCTCGTCGCTGGTGATCACCGCAGACGTCACCGACCTCGCCGCAGGCACCGGCATCGCCACCACCGCCACCGGCACTCGGCTGCCCGTCAGCGCGCTGGTCGACCTCGCCGCCGACGCCGTCCCCTACCTCGAAGTGTTCGCCGGCGCGACTCGCGAGATCCTCTACTTCGGCCGCGGCCGCCGCCTGGCATCCAAGGCCCAGCGTCTGGCCCTGTTCGGCCGCGATCGCGGATGCACTGCGCCCGGCTGTGACCGGCCGTTCTCCATGACCGAAGCCCACCACATGCCCGACTGGCAGTACGGCGGCCCCACCGATATCGACCACCTCGGCGCCGCGTGCGGCGCTCACAACCGGGCCGCCAGCACCGGCCACGCCCGCTGGGACACCACCGTCCTGGGCGACGACGCCGGCGAGAACGCCGGGCGCGTGGGCTGGAAGCCGGCCGACCGCGACGTCGCTCCCGCGGTCAACCCGATCCACCACGCCGACCGCCCGCTCCGGCGGCCACCACCCGCCTCTCACCCGCCCACCGGGCGGACCTCCCGGGCGGAGTACCACCTCCTCGGTCTCCTCGCCGCCCACCCCGCCACGCCTCTCGGTGCGACGGACCTGCGGTTCCCACCCGCTGCCTGACTTCTCGTCGGGCAGCGGGCAGGAGCCGTGCGCGCGCATGATGGAACCGTGACCGCCACGACGTACCTGCTCCTGGACGAGAATCGGCAGCCGCTCGTGAGTGCAACGCCCGGGACTCTCGGCGGCCACCATGCCGGACGCATCTACGGGCGGTTGGACTGCCCGTCGGCGCTGCGCGCCATCGCGAAGGGCGGGTACCTCGAGAACCGCGTCTTCTTCGCCGACGAAGCCACCGCGATCGCCGCCGGATTCCGCCCCTGCGCCGTGTGTCTCCCGGAGAAGTACACCGCGTGGAAACGCGCGAACCAGCCCGATCGGTGACCCCGGACCGCGCGACTCTCTGCAAGCTCTCGTGATGACATTTGTCATGCCGAAGCTGTGCAGAACTCACGTGAAGTCATGACTGCGCGCACTACAGGAGGCCGGCGGATCCCGCGAGAGTGAGAAGCATGAACTCCACGGCACAGCACCCCGGCACCGACCACCCCCGACCGGAAGCAGGATTTCGCGACGCCTCCTTCCACGACCTCTTCATGGACTGCTGCCGCTTCGGCCCGGCGCCGACGCGATCACGCGAACTCTTCGTCCTCGCGGTGACCGCGCTGCTGCTCGCACTCATCTTCGCCATCGCGCAACCGGCGATGGGTTTCGTCATCGCCGCGTCGGTCATCGTCGCCGCCTACATGGGCGTCCGCTGGATCATCGGCATCCGCACCAGGTGGGCCGCGTGATGAGCCCGATCATCTCCGCTCGTGGCGTGCACCGCTGGTACGGACACGGCCCCGACGCCTTTCACGCCGTCCGCGGGATCGACCTCGACGTGCAGGCCGGCGAAGTATTCGCGCTGCTCGGCACCAACGGAGCAGGCAAGACGTCGACACTCGATCTCCTAGAGGGTCTGTCCACGGCCGATGACGGCACCATCGCCGTCTTCGGACTCCACCCCGTGCGCGACCGCCGCGCCATCCGCCCCGACATCGGCATCATGCTGCAGTCCGGCGGTCTCCCCGCCGAGCTCACCGTCGCCGAGACGCTGCAGATGTGGCGCGGCACGTGCACCCACCCGACGACGATCGACGACGTCCTCACCAAAGTGCATCTCACGGACCGGGCCGACGTCCGCGTCGGCTCCCTCTCCGGCGGCGAACAGCGCCGCGTCGACCTCGCGTGCGCGCTCCTCGGGCAGCCCAAACTCCTGTTCCTCGACGAGCCGACCACCGGCCTCGACCCAGAGAACCGTCGTGCCACATGGCAGCTGCTGGCCGACCTCAAGGCCTCCGGCGTGACGATGGTGCTCACCACGCATTACCTCGACGAGGCTGAAGAGCTCGCTGATCGGATCGCGATCATGCACGGCGGTCGGATCCGTCGCGAGGGGACCCTGCGCGACATCGTCGCCGACCATCCGGCCACCATCTCCTTCGACCATCCCGGCCTCACGCTGCCGCAGTTGTCGGCGGTCCAGATCAACGCGGGCGCACGGGTCGAGATCAAGACGCACCACCTGCAGGCGCACCTGCTGGAACTGCTGTCGTGGGCGCGCGACAACCATCTGATCCTCGACGGCCTCACCGCCCGCGCCGCGTCGCTCGAGTCGGTCTTCCTGGACGTCGCCGACGAGCCCGGAGACGACGCCACGACCGCCCAACCCACCGTCGACAACACGATCGGAGCGCTCTCATGACCACCGCTGCGACCGGCTACCGCCGGCGGCCTCTCGCCGCGCTCGCGACCGCCGAGTTCACCCAGTTCCGCCGGAACAAGACACTCGTCGTCACCGCTCTGATCTTCCCCGTCGTGATGCCGCTGGGAATGTTCCTGCTGACCAAGCGGGACGGCGTCACCGCCGAATCGGTCGGCGCCACCTTCGACATGTATGCCCTGTTCGCGCTGATGTTCGTGCAGTTCTACACCGTGCTCTCCCTTGTGACGACGCGGCGCGGCGAAGGCGTCCTCAAACGGCTGCGGACCGGTGAGGCCGCCGACTGGCAGATCCTCACCGCGCCGGCGATGCCGGGCGTCGCCGTCACCACCGCCACCGCGATCGTGGTGGCCTCCGTGGTGTACGCCTTCGGCGCCCCGGCGCCGGTCAACCCCGTGCTGATGGTCCTCGGTCTCGCCGTCGGCAGCGTCCTGTTCACCCTTCTCGCGCTCGCCACGACCGCGTTCACTAAGAACGCCGAAGCCGCCCAAATCACGTCGCTGCCCGTGATCGCCCTGGCGATGGTCGGCGCAGGCAACATGCGCGCCGTCCTGCCCGAGCGGGCCGCCGAGATCCTCGGTTACACACCCTTCGCAGCGGTGAGCGACCTGGTCAATCTCGGTGCCGCAGGCAAGACCGCGATCGCCGGATCCGACGCCGCGGCGACCGATTTCGTCGGGTCGTTCAGCGAAATCGGCCAGCCTCTTGTCACACTGGCGGTATGGACCGCCGTCTCGATCGCTCTCGTCTACAAGTGCTTCCGCTGGGACGATCGAGAATGAATCTGACGCCGGACCGCTGGCAACGCCTCTCGAGTCCGGCGAAGTACCGGCTGTACACCAGGGTGACGTTGCAGGGAGTCCTGCTCGGCCTCTCATTGTTCTGGTTCGTCAGTGCCCGCGACAGCATCGGTCTCCTCGCGGTCGCGTCGTCGATCGGCGGCGTCGTCGTTCTGCAGTCGCGCCCCGAACTGACCGGCGTCACCCGGCCGGCGCACGACCGACGACTGCTGATCGTGGGCGCCGCGATCCTCATCGCATCGTGGATCGCGGGGCTGATCGCCGTCCACAGCGGAGCAGGCGACGCGGCACGCATCGTCGGGGTGTTCACCACGGTGATCGCGGCGCTGGCACTCCTGCCGTTCATTCGGTACCGGTGGCCGATCCTGGTCGGCTTGGCCGTCGCCACCACATTCGGATACGGATACGACAGCAAGCCGTTGCTCGGGGTTGTTATTCAGATCGGCATCGGCGCGTTCATGATCGGAACCACCGCGGCGTCGCTGTGGACCCTCCGGATCGTCGACGACCTCGATGAAGCACGACGCACCGAGGCCCAGTTGAAGGTCGCCGAGGAGCGACTCCGGTTCGGGCGCGACCTGCACGACGTCGTCGGCCGCTCGTTCTCGGCGATCGCGGTCAAGAGCGAGCTCGCGTCACGTCTGGCCACCACGCCGGGCAACGCCGAGCGGGCCGCCGCGGAGATGGATGAGGTGAAGACCCTCGCCGTCGAATCGTTGGAGGAGATGCGCGCCCTGGTGCGGGGCTACCGCGGGATCGCGCTGGCCGACGAAGTGGCGGGCGCGCAGTCGCTGCTGAACGCCGCAGGCTGTCGCCTCAAGATTCAAGGCAGTCCCGAATCCGTGCCCGCCGAGTTCCACGAAGCCGCCGCCTGGGTGGTCCGCGAAGGCACCACCAACATCGTCCGGCACTCGTCGGCGACCGCCGCCACGCTCGCACTCGGCCGCTCGGGGCTCACCATCGTGAACGACGGTGCGCCCGCGACCGCGGGAGAGCCGTCCGGCCTCCGCGGCCTCGCCGATCGACTGTCCACGATCGGCGGCACCCTCGACACCCGCTCGGACGGCGGGGTTTTCACCCTCGAAGTTCGCTGGGAGAGCGCATGATTCCGATTCTGATGGCCGACGACGAGACCCTGATCAGGTCGGCGCTCGCCACGATGCTCGGCCTGGAGGACGACCTCGAGGTGATCGCCCACGTCGGAACCGGCGAGGAGCTGCTCGAGGTGTGGCGACAGCGCGTCGACGCCGGCGAGCCCACCGCCGTCGCCGTCCTCGACCTGCAGATGCCCGGGATCGACGGTGTCGAGACGGCGATGAAGGTCCTCGAGCTGTCCCCCGGCGCGGGTGTCCTCATCGTCACCAGCCACGGCCGTCCCGGCTACCTGAAGCGCGCACTCGCCGGCGGCGTCCGCGGCTTTCTGCCGAAGACCGCGTCGTCGAACACACTCGCCTCGGTCATCCGCACCGTGCACGGCGGCGGCCGCTACGTGGATCCCGAACTCGCCGCCGAGGCCATCAGCACCGGCGACTCGGCACTCACCGCGCGCGAGGCCGACGTCCTGGAGTTCGCACTCGACGGCGCGTCGGTCGACGAGATCGCTGCCCGCGCGCACCTGTCCCCCGGCACCACGCGCAATTACCTGTCGGCGGCGATGTCGAAGCTGGGCGTCGCGAATCGGTACGAGGCCGCAGTGAAGGCGCGCGAGTTAGGGTGGATCTAGCCGCTACCCCTCCCGCACCATCCGCAGCACCACGTCGTTCACGTGATTGCCCCCGCCGGCGGGGATGCCGCGCTCGCGGTTGTCGTTGGTGACGACCGACCAGCCCTCGCCCAGAATCCGGACCATGTCGTCGGGCCAGATGAATCCGTCCGGGCTGCGACCGTGTGCTCGCATGCCCTCGGGGTCGTGCATCACCACCAGCAGCGTGCCACCCGGCGCGACGGCGTCGGCGAGCTTGTGCAGCGTCGCCTCATCGTCGCTCGCGATGTGGAAGTAGCTGGCGGTGACGAGGTCGTACTTCCGATCGAAGGCGTCGGCCGTGATGTCGAATGACATCCATGTAATTGTTTCACGTGAATCAATGGACCGAGCCCGCTCGAGGGCGACCTCGGAGATGTCCGCGCCGACGACGGTCCAGCCCTGGTCCGCCAGCCAGCGGACGTCCGCTCCTTCGCCACAGCCGAGGTCGAACGCGGATCCTGGTGTCAGACCGCCGATCTCGGCGATGACCGCCGGGTTGACGTTGGTGGTCCAGAGTCGATCGGACGTCCGGTAGAGGTCGTCCCACTCATCGGCGGTGACCGGATGCACCGGCGTCTGCAGGTCTTCGTGGGTGTGTTGATGTTCGCTCACCTCTCGACGCTGACACAGGCCACCGCCCGCTGTCTCGTGAGTTTGCGCGTGCGGCAAGAACGAGCGAGCACCGTCGTCCGACGGCACACTGGAACCCATGACTTCACGCATCCGCATCGGCGTCCAACTCCAGCCGCAGCATGCCCCCGACTATCAGTTGATCCGCGACGCGGTGGTCCGCGCCGAGGACTCCGGCGTCGACATCATCTTCAACTGGGACCATTTCTTCCCCCTGACCGGCGATCCCGACGGCGCACACTTCGAGTGCTGGACGATGCTCGGCGCGTGGGCCGAGCAGACCTCCCGGGTCGAGATCGGTGCACTCGTCACCTGCAACAGCTACCGGAACCCCGAACTGCTCGCCGATATGGCACGCACCGTCGACCACATCAGCGGCGGCCGCCTCATCCTCGGCCTCGGCGGTGGCTGGTTCCAGCGCGACTACACCGAGTACGGCTACGAGTTCGGCACCAAGGGCACCCGGCTCGACGACCTCGGCGCGTCCCTGCCGCGCATCACCGACCGCCTGTCGAAGCTCAATCCCCCACCGCTGCGCGACCTTCCGATCATGATCGGCGGCAGCGGAGAGAAGAAGACGCTCCGGCACGTGGCCGCACACGCCGACATCTGGCACGGGTTCCTCGACGTGGAGGGGTACCGCCACAAGTCGGCGGTCCTCGCCCAGCACTGCGCCGACGTCGGGCGCGACCCGGCAGAGATCGAACGGTCCATGGCCATCAAGTTCGAGGACGACGACGTCGCCGCCACACTCCGCTTCGCCGACGACATGGCGGCCGAAGGCGTCAGTCTGCTGACCGTCTCGAGCAGCGGACCGGACTACGACCTCACCGGTCTCACGGAATTGGTGCGCTGGCGGGACGCACGCGAGGGCTGAGCGTCAGCCCCCGCGGAGCGCAGTCCTCGCCGCCCGATATCCGCACATGCCGTGGACTCCGCCGCCGGGCGCCGTCGCCGAGGAACAGAGGTAGACGCCGGGCACGGGTGTCGCATGCGGCCGCAGTGACGGGGTGGGCCTCGCCAGCAACTGCTTGAGAGTTGCTGCACCGCAATTGATGTCGCCTCCGACGTAGTTCGGGTTGTGGGCTTCGAGGTCGGTGGCGGTGGTGACGATCCGGCCTGCGATCACGTCGCGGAAGCCCGGGGCGCAGCGGTCGATCTCGGCGACGATCCGCTCGGACACGTCGGTGGGGCACCCGGCGGGCACGTGGCAGTAGGCCCACGCCAGATGCGTCCCGTCGGGAGCGCGCGACGGATCGATGCGGGTCGGCTCGCCGCCGAGGATCCACGGTCGATCCGGAATCCGACCCGCTGCGACGGCGGCCTCGGTGGCACGGATCTGCCTACGATCAGCGGCGAGGTGGAAGGTCGCGGTCGCTGCCGCAGACTCCGCGGCGCGCCCCGCCCACGGGATCGGTTCTCGGAGCAGGAAGTCGACCTTGCACACCCCGCCGCCGTACTCGAACCGCTCGAGTCGCTGCCGGTAGCGCTGCGGCAACCGCTCCCCCATGATCTGCGCGAGAGCCCGCGGCGAGACGTCGAAGAAGATGCGTTCTGCCGACGGCAGATACCCGAACTCGGTTACCCGACAACCGGTTTCGATCCTTCCTCCGTTCTCGATCACGATGGCCGCGAGCGCGTCCGTGATCGCCCGGGAGCCCCCGGCGGCGACCGGCCAGCCCGATCCGGTGAGCATGCCGAGCAGCAGTCCGGCCGCCGTGGAGGCCGCCGACGTCGTCGGGCGGCCCGCATGCGCCCCGATCGCCGCGAAGGCGGTGCGGGTCCGTTCGTCACGAAACGCGGCGCGGACGAAGGTGTCGAGCGGAGCCACCGCGGCCGGCCCGAATCGCGCCATCGGGAGCGGTCGGCGGGGAACGCCGGGCATCCGGAGGACATCGCCCGCGACGTCGGACGGGAAGTCGACGGTCCGCCCCCACCGGGCGGCGTCGCGCCCCAACTCGTCGGCCCGTCGCACCGGGTCCACGTAGACGCCGAGGCCGTCTCGCGCAGAGAAGGCGTGCGACACCGAGACCTCGGGGACGATCCACCCGATCCGATCCGCGAGACGCAGGTCGGCGAACGCCGGCGAGGCGTACCCGGTCGGGTGCACGGCCGAGCACACATCACGGCGAATGCCCGCCCCGAACGCCTCGTCGGTCCGCGCGCCGCCGCCGATCTCATCAGCAGCCTCCAGCACGAGCACAGATCGGCCGGCCCGCGCCATGACCGCCGCCGCGGTGAGCCCGTTGGGTCCGGCGCCGACGACGATGACGTCCCGGTGATCGCCCATCGTGCACCATTCCTGTCGCGTCGTACGTTCAGGTGACATCAGCCGCGCGTTCACCCGCGCCGCGCCGCCTTCATGATCGCATCCGATTCGTTACCGGCGCGCGACGCTCGCACCACGAGCACTGTCGGCCTCACCGGCTAGATTGGGTCCATGATCTCTGCGAGCAACCGACGCCCCGCCGGTGCGGCCCTTCTTGTCTTGATCCTCGCCGTCGCACTCGCAGCGCTCACCTCCATCGCGGGCCCCGCTGGGACCGCGCATGCCCAGGCGCCGCTGCGCATGGCCGACCGGGTCGTCGACACGGCCGGCGTGTTCAACGAGACGGACCACGAGAAACTCGAAGCGGCACTCGATGAGCTCGAGAGCAATCGCCGCATCCAGATGTGGATCGTGTACGTCGACGACTTCGGGAGCATGAATCCCGCCGACTGGGCGCGCGCGACCGGCGATCTGAGCGATTTCGGAGATCGCGACGTCCTGCTCGCGGTGTCGACCACGACCGGCGCCTACCGGTTGACCGCACCCACGCCCATCGACGACCTCACACCGGACGAGATCGACGCGGTCGCCACCGATGCGCTGCAGCCCGAACTCCAGAAGAAGAACTGGGCGGCGGCGGCCGAAGACACGGTCCAGGGCATCGACGACGCCGGCGGGAGCGACTCGCACTTCTGGCTGATCGTGGGCGGCATCGTCGTCGTGCTCGCACTGATCCTCGGCGGACTGTTCTACTTGGCGCGGCGGCGCAGCGGCGACGACATCGACGACCTCACGAAGCCCGACGAGTCGCTGACCGTCGACGAGCTGACCGAAGAGCCGATCGACGACCTGCATGCGTGGTCGCGCGAGGTGCTCGTCGCGACCGACAACGCCGTGCGCACCAGCGCCGACGAGCTCACCACCGCCGTCGTCGACCTCGATGACGCCGACGTCGCTCCGTTCGCAGCTGCTCTGCTCGACGCGCAGCGCACACTCGCCTCCTCCTTCGAACTCCGCCATCGACTCGACACACAGCCCGGCGTCGACAACGAACAGCGCGCCGTCCTGGTCGAGATCATCACCGCGTGCTCCGACGCCGACTCGCGACTCGACACCCAAGTGGAGGCCTTCGACGCCAAGCGTGACCTGATCACGAACGCCGATGAGCGGCTCGACACTCTCGCCGACCGCATCGCCGAGACCGCCGCTCGGCTGCCCGGCACGGCCGCCACCCTCGCAGCCCTCACCACCGCCCACGACGCAGCACCGATCGGCGACGTGACGGCGATCCGCGACAACATCGACCTGGCCCGCGTCCACCTGCAGTTCGCCGAGGACAACGTCGATCAGGGGCGCGAAGCCGCCGCCCTGCCCACCGATCAGCGCGGACCCGCCGGCGCGGCGATCCGGTCCGCAGAGGTCGCGGTCGACACCGCAGACAAACTCCTCGATGCCATCGACTCGGCCGACCACGACGTCACGGGCGACCTCGAGACCGCCGAGGCCCGGATCCAGCTGGCAGCAGACTTCATCGACACCCGACGCGGCGCCGTCGGCGCGCGGCCGCGGACGCTGCTGTCCGTCGCACAAGACCTGGTCGCGGTCGACGACGAGGTGTCCGCCTCGAATGCGCGGCAGGCCGCCGAGTACGCCGATGAGGCCCTCGCCGTCGCGCTGGCCGATGTCGCTGCATGGCGCGACCAGCACGACCACGACGACTCGGCCACCGACGCCGTCCTCACCGGCATGCTCGTCGACAGCGTCCTTCAGGGCTCCCCGACCGACGCCACCTGGCAGGCAGGCGGCCACCTCGGGTACAGCACCGGCGGCCGCAGTCCGGGCTCGTTCGGCGGATCGTCGACGTCGGGGCGGATCGGTACCGGCGGCCGGTTCTGACAGAGGTCCACCGCGTGACATCCGCCACTTCTACGACCTGAAAACCCAGTTCGGCACGATCGTGCCCGAACCGTTCCCTTTTACTTCGTATCCCTAAGTATTAGGGTTATGAACTGTGCCTGACGACCCGACATACACCCTCGCCTCCGGGCTACGCCACACGGTGACGCGGCTGTATCTGACGCTGCGCCGCAACGCTCCGATCCACGAGCTCAGTGCGGCGCAGGCCTCGGCGCTCGCGGTCCTGACCGATCACGGGCCCATGCGGATGGGCGAACTCGCCGAGCGCGAGTCCGTGCGCATGCCGACCGCGACCGCCCTGGTCGACGGCCTGCTCCGCGAAGGGCTCGTGACCCGCGGACCCGATCCGACAGATCGCCGCGCCGTCGTCGTCGCCACCACAGACAAAGCCGCCGCCATCATCCACAGCATTCGGACGAGCCGTGACGACACCGTCATTCGGACATTGGAAACCCTGTCCGACGAACATCGCGCCGCACTGGCAGCAGCTCTCCCGGCCCTGCGCGAACTACAGAGCAGAATGGAACGTCTATGAGCGCACCCAAGCACTCCCTCACCGAGGCCTTCAACGGCCAACCCCGCACCGTGTGGGTGACCGCGTTCGCCGCAGTCATCGCCTTCATGGGCATCGGCCTGGTGGACCCGATCCTCAACACCATCCGCGAGGCGCTCGGCGCCCCGGAGACCAAACTGACCCTCCTGTTCGGCGTCTACATGGGCGTCCAGGTGGTCGCCATGCTCCTCACCGGGTGGGCCGCCTACCGGTTCGGCCCCAAGCGGACGCTGACGACCGGCCTGGTGTGCATCGTGATCGCCGCAGGCGTCTCGGCGTTCGCAAGCAACATCGACCAATTGATCGCGCTGCGCGTGATCTGGGGTCTGGGCAATGCCCTCTTCATCGCGACGGCCTTGGCGTTCATCGTCGGCCAGGCCAAGGGCGGCCAGCAGGGCGCGATCCTGCTGTACGAGGCCGCCCTGGGCGTCGGCCTGGCCGTCGGCCCCCTGCTCGGCGCCGTGCTGGGCGAATGGACCTGGCGCGCACCCTTCGCGGGCACCGCGCTGTTGATGCTGGCTGGCGCGATCCTCTGCGCCCTGATGCTGCCCGCCGACGGCGATCGCTCCGAACGCCAATCGGTGAGTCTGATCGACCCGATCAAGGCCCTCAAGAACCGCACCCTGCTGATCAACTCGATCGGTTCCGCCTTCTACACCGGCGCGCTGTTCACCGTCATCGCGTGGTCGCCCATCGCCATGGGCCTGCGCCCCATCTACGCCGGCATCGTCTTCTTCGGCTGGGGTCTGCTCACCGCCCTGTCCGGCGTCTTCGTCGGCCCCCGCATCGCCGAGGCCATCGGCGCCCGCGGCGGCGTACTGGCAGCCATCGGCGCGTACCTCGTCACCATGGTGCTGGCGGCCGTCGGTGTCCTCGACAGCCAGGTCTGGCTGATCGGTCTGGCCGTGGTCCTGTCCGGCATCCCGTCCGGCGTGTTGAACACCTTGTTCACCGGCGTTGCCATGTCGGCCGCGGACAGTGCGACGCCGCGCTCGGTCTCGAGCGCCGGGTACAGCTTCCTCCGCTGGATGGGTGCGGCGGCGTCGGCGATCATGGTCGCCTACATCGCCCAATGGTTCGGCATGGCCGCACCGTTCTGGTTCGCCGCCGGGTACTGCGCCATCGCCGTCGGCGCCCTGGTTCTGGCCGGCGAAGGCAAGGCCGACGAGCACGAGGTGGCGCCGGAGGCCGCACTGGTCGGCGCCGAGGAGTACTGAGCCGAGGAGTACTGGGCCGAGGAGCACCTGAAGGAATTAGGATCGGCGGTATGCCTACCGCTTTGATCACCGGAGCCAGTCGTGGCGTCGGTGCGCAGATCGCTCGCGCTCTCGCACCGACCCACGATCTGCTGTTGGGCGGACGGGGTTCGGCAGAACTCGACGCCCTGGCCATGGAGTTCGACGGCGCCGTCACCCTCCCGGTCGACCTCACCGACTACGAAGCGCTCGAGACCGCCGTCGAGACCATCGATTCGCTCGACGTCCTCGTGCACAGCGCAGGCGTCGCGTCGAGTCTTGAGGCGGTCGCCGACACCGCCGTCGAAGAGTGGCGGTACGTCATGGACGTCAACGTGATCGCCGCGGCCGAACTGACCCGGCTCCTCCTGCCCGCTCTGCGGGAGCGCAACGGCCATGTCGTCTTCCTGAACTCGGGCGCCGGAATGAACGTCCGAGCAAGGTGGACCCCGTACGCCGCAAGCAAGTTCGCCCTCCGCGCACTCGCCGACGGGATTCGCAACGAAGAGCCGACGCTCCGGGTCACCTCCGTTTTTCCCGGCCGGATCGACACCGACATGCAGCGCGACATCGTCGCCTGCGAGGGCGGCGAGTACGACCCGTCGAAGTACCTGAGGCCCGAGTCCGTCGCCGCCGCCGTCGCATCAGCGATCGCCGCGCCCGCGGACGCGCACCCGACGGAGATCGTGCTGCGTCCGCGCGCGTCGCGGAATACGTAGCAACCCGAGGGCGTGCCTCCTAGAGTTGCTTCAAGTCGGTCGGTTCCCAGACCGCGCGCATGCTGACGATCTTGCCCGCGTCGTCGAAGACCATGATGTC
Organism: Gordonia hydrophobica NBRC 16057; assembly: GCF_001592365.1. Classification (GTDB taxonomy): domain Bacteria; phylum Actinomycetota; class Actinomycetes; order Mycobacteriales; family Mycobacteriaceae; genus Gordonia; species Gordonia hydrophobica. Next base: position 154,531 of record NZ_BCWU01000009.1, on the reverse strand, counting down.
GACCGGAGTGATCTCGAACTTCATGTCTGCGGTGCCGCTGACCAGGGTGAACTCGAAGACCGCCGTGTCGCCCGCGATTTTGGTCCACTTCAGTGTCGCGTCGCGGGTCTCGAGTCCGGTGATGATGCCGTAGAACTCGACGAGCTCGTCGCGAGTACTGCGGACCGGTGCGCCGATCGGATCTTCGACGGTCGCGCCGTCGGCGTACAGATCGGCGATGTCCTCGGCGCTCCCCGAGTTGAGCCCGTCGATGTACGCCTGCACCGCCGCTGCGATCTTCTCCGACAAGCCGGTCTCCTGCTGCTCAGCAGTCATGTCATCTCCCTGAATTGGAACACGTTCTAGTTGGGAGAGTAGCAGCGGCAGCGGGGCGACGCGAGGGGCTGCGCGGACCGAGCGGCCTGGCATCATCGACGCCATGACCGTCACGCGCTCCATCCTGCTGTTCGTCCTGGCCGCCGTCGCCGAGATCGGTGGCGCCTGGCTGGTCTGGCAGGGAATCCGAGAACATCGCGGATGGCTGTTCATCGGCGCAGGCGTCGTCGCCCTCGGTCTCTACGGCTTCGTCGCAACCCTGCAGCCCGATGCCGAGTTCGGTCGCATCCTCGCAGCGTACGGCGGTGTCTTCGTCGCCGGATCACTGCTCTGGGGCATGGCGGTCGACGGTTTCCGCCCCGACCGCTGGGATGTTATCGGCGCGCTGATCTGCCTGGTCGGCGTCGCGGTGATCATGTACATGCCGCGCGACGTCGCACTGGTCGAGTGAGCACGCGAGGAGGCCGACACCCCTCGATGTCGGCCTCAACGCTGTGCTTCCTCAGTACCTACTTGAGGTCGGCACTGCTCTTGCCCAGGACCTTCCGGGCAATGATCAATTGCTGGATCTGCTGGGTGCCTTCGAAGATGTCGAGGATCTTGGAATCGCGTGCCCACTTCTCCAGGAGTTCGGTCTCCGAGAACGCCGCCGTCGCACCGACTTCGACGGCCTTGTTGGTCAGTTCGGTGACCATGCGGCCGGCTTTGGCCTTGCTCATCGACGCCTCGCTGGAGTTCGGCGTCTTGTTGTCGGCCATCCACGCTGCGCGCAGCGCCAGCATCCAGGACGCCTCCCAGTCCGACTCGAGCCTGATGAACTCCGCGACGGTGGCGTGCTGCGCGGCGGCGGGGCGGTCGTAGTCGATCTCGTGACCAGCTTCTTCGAGCATCCGGCGGAGTTCTTCGAGGGCGGCACGACCGAGACCGACAGCCATCGCGGCGACGACCGGTCGGGTGTTGTCGAAGGTCTGCATCACGCCCCCGAAGCCCTTGCGCACCTCGATCTCGGGCGAGCCGAGCAGGTTCTCGGCGGGCACGCGCACGTCGTCGAACACGATGACGGCGGTATCGGACGATTTGAGCCCCAGTTTCTCCTCGAGGCGGGCGACAGTGACTCCCGTACTGTTCAGCGGCACCACGAAGCTCTTGATGGCGGCGCGTCCCACGCTCTTGTCGAGGGTGGCCCACACGACGACGTGGTCGGCGCGCGAACCGGCGGTCACGAAGATCTTCTCGCCGTTGATGACGTAGTCGTCGCCGTCGAGCACCGCGGTGGTCGAGACGGCGGCGGAGTCGCTGCCGAAGCCGGGCTCCGTGATCGCCATGGCTGCCCAGACGTCAGCGAAACGCTCCAGTTGCTCGTCGTTCGCGACGGCGGCGATCGCCGCGTTGCCCAGTCCCTGGTAGGGGATCGACAGCATCAGACCGACGTCGCCCCAACCGAGTTCGCGGGCGTTGAGCACTGACCGGAGGTTGGCGCCGTTGACCGTCCCCGCGGCGGCGTCGGCCGCCTTGTCGGCGTCCTTGTCGCCACCGCGGGCCTGCTTGGCGATCTTGCCGAGATCGTCGAGTTCCGTCGGGTACTCGTGCTCGGCTTTGTCGTACTTACGCGAGATGGGCCGGAAGATGTGCTCGGCAGCCATGCGGGCGCGCTCGACCGTGGAGTTCAACTTCTCCGGGAGCTCAAGGTTGATAGCCATGCCACGACCTTACTACTGAGTAAGTTACTTGCCAAGCCCCACGACCACCGGCTTCTCGCAACGGCCAGAGTGCAGGACACTAGGCTCGAGATCGATGAACACCGTGGTCTTTCCTCCCGCCGCCGTCGCCCCGCCGCAGTCCCTGGTGTCCGGATCCGGGCACTACAACTTCGGCACCTACACGGGGGCCATCCCGACGATCAATCCGCTCGACGCCGCCGGAACGGGACTGTTCGCGTCCGCACGGCGGCGGATTCGCGACGTCGGCCTGAAGGAGTGGGAGGCGTTTCAACTCGGCGACGACGACCACTTCGCCCTCGGCGCCGTCTACAACGCGAAATCCCTTGGGCTGCTGCAGGTTCTGATCGTCGACAAGCAGGCGGCGACCATCAGCAGGTTCGAGACCAAACTGCCGTCGAATCTGCTCGACGTGGCCCGCGGCCTCGACGGGACCGTCTCGTCCGGTGAGTTCGCCGGCCTGAAGATCGCGATCAGCAACGAGTTCTCCGCCGGGTCGCTGACCGTCGACGCCACTCGCCGCGCCACGGCGCTGCGACCGGAGATGGACCTGCACGTGACCGGGGCCGTCGATCGTGCCGGACATCTGGTGATCGTGCATCCGTTCAACGACACCAGCGCGCTCTACTCGCACAAGGCCATGATGCCTGCGACCGGGTCGATCACGATCGACGACGAGCACCTGGGATTGGCCGACGGCCGGGGTTTCCTCATCCTCGACGACCACCACGGCGATTATCCGCGACCGATGAAGTACGGCTGGGTCACCGGCATCCGCCGCACTGCCGCCGGTGTCGTCGAGGGCTTCAACCTGACCGCCAATCAGATCCGCAATCCGGGTGTGTTCAACGAGAACGCGATCTGGATCGGCGATCAGGTGCACCGACTGCCCGCCGTGTCCGTCGAACGGCCCGACGGCCCCTGGGGCACATGGTTCATCCGCGATCGGTCCGGCGCCGTCGACGTGACCTTCACGCCGACGGTCCAGTCGACGCAGCACGTCGGCCCACGGAAGGCGCTCGCCGAGTACTACGCGCCCTATGGCTGGTATGAGGGGACCATCGAGGCAGAGAAGGCGTCGTTGACCGTCGACGGCATGTTCGGCGTGGGGGAGCAGAAGCGGATCTCGGTGTAGGGCGTCGAGAACCCGACCGCGCCGCCCGAACGTGGCGCTTGACGGTTAGGGTCGTCCCTATGACCGACAGCACAGAAGGGTCGCGGAAGAAGAACGAGCGGATGGGAGTGGCGATCGGCGTCGGTGTCGCGATCGGCGTCGCCCTGTTCGTCGCGACCGACAGCGTCGTGTGGATCGCTGTCGGCTTGGCGATCGCCATCGCCTGCGGTGCCGGATGGGCGCGGCGCTAACTGGCGCGACAACCTCTCGACCTGCGGATTGTTAGATTAGGACGCCTCTAATCTAACAACGATTCCGCATGTGGCCGAAAGTCTGTGAGATTACGGCCGCGCAGGAGCACTCACGAGCGTCGTTCCGTCGTACCCGCGGGGAACCGCCGCTACGGGACGATGTTCACCATCTTGCCGGGGACGAAGATGATCTTGCGGGGCTCGCCGTCGAGGAAGGCGGCGATCTTCTCGTCGGCCAGTGCCGCGGCGACGACCGCGGCCTCGTCGGCATCCGCGGGCACGTGGATGCGGCTGCGCGGTTTGCCCTTGATCGCGACCGGCAGTTCGATCGTGTCCTCGACCAGCCACTTCTCGTCGACCTCGGGGAACGGACCGTGGGCCAGCGAGCCGTCGTGCCCGAGGCGGCTCCACAGTTCCTCCGCGAGGTGCGGGGCCAGGGGAGCGAGCATCAAGACAAGGCCTTCGACGGTCTCGCGCGGCGCACCCTTCGGGTAGTTCTTCGTCAGGAAGTTCGTCAGCTCGATCAACTTGGCGCCCGCGGTGTTGGTCCGCAGATTCGCGAAGTCGTCGCGCACACCGGCGATCGCCTTGTGCAGCGCCTTGTTCGCGTCGTCGGACGGAGCGTCGTCGACGACGTGGACGGCGCCGGAATCCTCGTCGACCACCAGACGCCACACGCGCTGCAGGAAGCGTTGCGCGCCCACGACGTCCTTGGTGGCCCAGGGCCGTGACTGGTCCAGCGGACCCATCGACATCTCGTACACGCGGAGAGTGTCGGCACCGTAGTCGCGGGCGATCTCGTCGGGGGCGACGGAGTTCTTGAGCGACTTGCCCATCTTCCCGTACTCCTGCGTGACCTCCTGGTCGTTGTAGAAGTACTTGCCGTCGCGCTCGACGACGTCCGCTGCAGGCACGTACACGCCGCGCGCATCGGTGTACGCGTACGCCTGGATCATGCCCTGGTTGAAGAGTCGGCGGTAGGGTTCGCGACTGGTGACGAAGCCCAGGTCGAAGAGCACCTTGTGCCAGAAACGCGAGTACAGCAGGTGCAGCACCGCGTGCTCCACGCCGCCGATGTACAGGTCCAGCCCGCCGGGATCGCTCTCGCCGTGGATCGACGGCCGCGGACCCATCCAGTACGCCTCGTTCTCCTTGGCGCACAAGGTCTCGTCGTTGGTCGGGTCGATGTACCGCAGCTGGTACCAGGAGCTGCCCGCCCACTGGGGCATCACATTGGTGTCGCGCGTGTAGGTCCGCTTGCCGCGGCCGTCGCCGAGATCGAGCTCCACCGTCACCCAGTCGGTGGCCTTGGCCAGCGGGGGAGACGGCTCGCTGTCGGCGTCGTCGGGATCGAACGAGACGGGCTGGTAGTCGGCCACCTCGGGCAGCTCGATCGGGAGCATCGACTCGGGCAGCGCGTGCGGCGCACCGTCGGCGTCGTACACGATCGGGAACGGTTCACCCCAGTACCGCTGCCGCGCGAACAACCAGTCGCGCAGTTTGTACTGGACGGTGCCGACGCCGGTTCCGTCCGCCTCGAGCCGCTCGATCATCGCGGCCTTGGCCTCGTCGACGGACAATCCGTTCAAGAAATCAGAGTTCACCAGGGGACCGTCACCGGTGTACGCGGCGTCGACGACGCCCGCGTCGGACCCGATGACCTCGATCAACGGCAGTCCGAACGCGGTCGCGAACTCGTGGTCGCGGGCGTCGTGTCCGGGCACGGCCATGATGGCGCCGGTGCCGTAGCCGATCAGGACGTAATCGGCGATGAAGACCGGAACGGGCCTGCCGTCGACCGGATTGGTCGCGAACGACCCGGTGAAGACGCCGGTCTTCTCCTTGTTCTCCTGACGCTCGACGTCGCTCTTCGCGGCGATCGACGCGCGGTACGCGGCGACGGCCTCGCTCGGGGTCGAGGCACGGTAACCATTTGCGCTCACTTCGCTCCCGGCGGGTCCGGTCCACCGCGGATCGGTGCCCTCGGGCCACTCGGCGGCCACCAGCGCGTCCACCAGCTCGTGCTCGGGCGCGAGGACCATGTAGGTGGCGCCGAACAGCGTGTCGGGGCGGGTGGTGAAGACCTCGATGAGCGCGTCGCTGCCGTCGGCCGCCTGCACGCCGGGCACGGGGAACTGGACCTGCGCGCCGCGCGAGCGCCCGATCCAGTTGCGCTGCATGGTCTTGACCTTCTCCGGCCAGTCCAGCAGATCCAGGTCGTCGAGCAGGCGGTCGGAGTACGCGGTGATCCGCATCATCCACTGACGCAGGTTCTTGCGGAAGACCGGGAAGTTGCCGCGCTCGGACCGGCCGTCGGCCGTGACCTCCTCGTTGGCGAGCACCGTGCCGAGTCCCGGGCACCAGTTCACCAGCGAGTTGCTGAGGTAGACCAGACGGAAATCGTCGAGGACCTCACGCCGTTCGACGGCGCTCAGCGCCACCCAGTCGCGACCGTCTTCCAGTTCGCGGCCGTTCTCGAACTCCTCGATGAGCTCATCGATGCGGCGGGCTCTGCCCAGTTCCGGATCGAACCAGGCGTTGTAGATCTGCAGGAAGATCCACTGCGTCCACCGGTAGAACTCGAGGTCGGTGGTGGCGACGCGGCGCCGCTCGTCGTGGCCGAGGCCCAGGCGACGGATCTGCTGCAGGTATCGCTCGATGTTCGCTTCGGTGGTGGTGCGCGGATGCGTGCCCGTCTGGACGGCGTACTGCTCGGCGGGCAGGCCGAAGGAGTCGAAGCCCATGGTGTGCAGGACGTTCTTGCCGACCATCCGCTGGTAGCGGGCGAAGACGTCGCTGGCGATGAAGCCGAGCGGGTGCCCCACGTGCAGACCCGCGCCCGACGGGTACGGGAACATGTCCTGGACGAACAACTTGTCGTCGGCCTCGGGGCTGTCGCCGCCCGCGTAGGCGGAGAAGTCGCCGGCGAGTGGCCCGACGGGGTTCGGCGCCGCGAAGGTCTGGTTCTGGGTCCAGAACTCCTGCCAGCGCCCTTCGATCTCGCCCGCAGTCTGGGCTGTGTACCGGTGGCCGTCGGTATCGGCCGAACGATTCGTCGAATCAGCAGAAGTCACTCGACCAGCGTAAATCCTCATCTCACCTGCGGGGAAATCAGGCTGCATGCCGCCCGCGTCGCCGGGCGCGATCCAGCGCCGTCAAGCAGTCGCGGTACTCCGCGCGATCGCTCAGATAGAAGCGAACGGAGGAGAGCGACGTGACGATCGCGATGATCGCGAACACGGTGACCACCACCGACCGCGCACCATTTCGCATCGAGTCGCACCACTTGCGGTTCCCGCACCTGGTCGCGACCGAGTGCGGGAACGAGAACTGGTGCTTTTTAGGCCGACGGCGACGACCGTCGTAGACTCGCAGGCGTGTCTATCGTGTCTACCGTCATCGCGGTTCTCGCACTGGTACTCGCAGCCGGGTCGCTGGGAATCGGCGTCGCCGGTCTGACCGGCGCACTGCGTCGCAATCGGTGGGCGGGCGTCCGCTCCCCGGAGACGCTCCGCTCCGACGAGGCCTTCACCGTCGCCAACAAGGTCGCCGCTCCCGGTTACCTCGGCGCCGGCGCGATTCTCGCGGCGACCGGCGTCATCGGGCTGTTCGTCGGCGCCTGGGGATTCCTGTTCGCCCTGTTCGGCATCATCGTCGCGCTGCTCGTCATCTCAGCGGCAGGCGGCATGGCTCTGCAGGCGGCCCGCGCCGTCCCGGCCCCGCACACGGGCGGATGCTGCTCGAGCGACACCGGGTCCGGCTGCGCCGACAGCTCCGCGTCGTCGTGCAGCGCCGAGACCGACACCGCCGTCGATCCCGCCGACGACTGCGGTGAGTCGAGTTGCGGCACGTGTGCCCTGAGCGGCATGTGCCTGTCGGAGGACAACCCGGCGCGCCACACCGTCTAGCGGGTCATGCGCAGACTTCTCGATCGTTCCCCGATCGACGGCTTTGTGCTGTCGATCTTCCTCGCCGTCGTCGTCGCGGCGATCCTTCCGGCCCGCGGATCGTTCGCCGACACCATGGACTGGGTCGTCACCGGCCTCATCGCGCTCCTGTTCTTCCTGTACGGCGCGCGGCTGCACCCGCGCGAAGCGCTGGACGGTCTGACGCACTGGCGGCTGCACCTGACGATCCTGAGCTTCACGTTCATCCTGTTCCCGATCGTCGGCCTGCTGCTGCGCCCCGCCCTCGCGCCGCTCATCGGCGACCAGCTGGCGCAGGGCTTCCTCTACCTGACGCTGGTGCCGTCGACGGTGCAGTCGTCGATCGCCTTCACCTCCATCGCCCGCGGCAACGTGGCGGGCGCGATCGTCAGCGCATCCGCGTCAAACCTGATCGGCGTCGTCCTGACGCCGTTGCTGGTGGTCCTGATGATGGGGTCCGACGCGGGCGTCCACATCACCGGGTCGTCGGTGACGAAGATCGTCCTCGAGATCCTGGTGCCGTTCATCATCGGCCAACTGTGCCGTCCGTTGATCGCGGGCTTCATGGCGAAGTACGCGGCCCCGACCAAGTACGTCGATCGCAGCTCGATCATCGTGGTGGTTTATGTGGCCTTCAGCGGCGGCGTGGTGTCGGGCATGTGGTCCATCGTCAGCGCCTGGGACGTGGTGATCGTGACGGTGGTCTCGATCGTGTTCGTGGTCGCCATGCTGGCCCTGACCAGTTGGGTGCCGACGCGGCTGGGCTGGCGTCGCGAGGACGTGGTCGCGATCCAGTTCTGCGGCACCAAGAAGTCGCTCGCGACGGGACTGCCGCTCGCGACGGTCATGTTCGCGAGCGGAACGGTGGGGTTCATCGTGCTGCCGCTGATGATCTTCCATCAGGTGCAGCTGGTGCTCTGCTCCATGCTCGCCAGCCGTTACGAGAAGCAGGCGACCGCCGCAACGGACGACTGATCGGCGTGTCGGGGAACCGAACCGACCGCTGTCGCGTCCAATCGGTATGGACACCGCGATCGAGTACTTCTTCGGCACCGGCGACGGCGCGCTGACCCACTGGACATCGCAGGCCGACCTGGATCTGACCGGCGACGGGACCCTCGACGCCGTGGCGCTCGACTTCGACGGTGACGGACTGATCGACGACGCGATGTGGGATTCCGACGGCGACGGCGTGGCCGACCGAGTGGTCCTGGACTTGGACGACGACGGCACGCCGGAGACCCGATTCGCCGACGGGGGCCGCGGACTGTGGGAACTCGACGCACCGAGCGGCGAGGCCGTCCCGCGGCAGGACGCACTCGACACCGATGGCGACGGTGTTCCGGACGTGGTGCTGATGGATCTGGACGGCGACGGATTCGCCGACACTCACCGGCCGGTGGGCGTCTCAGCCGACACCGGTTCCTCGACGAGAGGTGCGGGCGGCGGTCCCTCGGCGCGCTGACCACGGCGGATCACCCACACCGTGATCGCGAAGTACAGGGCCGACCCGGTGATCACCAGACCCGCGCTGAACCCGCCCTGCGGAACGAGAACCGCCGCCACGAAGATCGCCGCCACGAACGCCGTGTTGAACAGGGCGTCCTGGACCGCGAAGACCTGCCCGCGGTACGAGTCGGCGACGTCGCACTGCATCGCGACGTCGCCGCACAGTTTCACCGTCTGACCGGCCAAGCCGATCACCGCGGCCGCCACCAGGACGGGCACGGGCCGGACGGTCAGCAGGAGGAGTTCGGCGAAGCCGCCCACAATCAGTGCGCTGATGATGGTGCCGCGCCGCCCGACCACTCTGATCGACACCGGCGTGGTGCCCGCGGCGATCAACGCACCTCCGGCCACGCAGCCGCCGATGATCGACAGCGCCCGGACGTCGGCGCCCAGGGCGTCGCCGAGTTCGGTGTTGCGAACCAGCATCAGGAACATCAGGGTGTTGAGCCCGAACACGACGCGGTGGACGCCGATCGCGCTCAGGACGATCGCCACACTGGGCGTCCGCAGCACGGCACGCAGACCGTGCTCGAGCCCCCGCGCCAGCGAGTACACCGCGGTGTGCCCGGCGCCATCCGGCCGGTCCGGCCCCAGTTGTCGTCGCTGGAACCGCCCGGCGAGCAGGGCGCCGAGCACCGCGAAGACAGCGCCGGCCAGCAGCGTGGCCCCGGAACCGCCGTTGTCGGCCCCGAAGATGAACCGCAGGAGCGCAGACACTCCCGCACCGGCGGCCAGCATCCCCGCGCCGACCGTGGTGAAGACGGCGTTGATCTCGACGATCAACGACGGCGGCGTCACGTGCGGCAGACTCGCCGACAGACCCGACGCCACCAGCCGGCTGCACCCGGTGACCAGCAGCGCCGACAGCAAGACGACGGTGTCGGGCGTACTGGTGGTCATCGCGATCGCGACCAGAATGATGGCGGCCGCGCGCAGCAGGTTGACCCAGAGCAGGACGCGCCGTCGATCCCAGTGGTCCAGCAGGGCGCCGGCGAACGGACCGAGCAGCGAGTAGGGCAGCAGGAGCACCGCGAAGCCGCCCGCGATGGCCAGGGGATCGGTGTGCCGATCCGGGTTGAACAGGATCGAGAACGCCAACGCGGCTTGGAAAGCGCCGTCGCTCACCTGGCACAGAAGGCGGACGGCGAGCAGGCGGATCAGTCCCGGAGCACGTATCACCGACCGCAATCTGTCCACCGCCTCGAGTTTACGGCTCAACTCGGGGCCGGGTGCCGCCACGGCGACTCGACGGGTGTCATGATTGAAGGGTGTCCGGTGCCGACTATCTGACGAATCAGCCCGATGTGAGCGCGGGGAGCCTGTTGATCGCCTCCACCGCCCTCACCGGGCCCACGTTCGCGCGCACGGTGATTTACGTGATCGAGCACGACGAGCAGGGAACTCTCGGTGTGGTGCTGAACCGTATGTCCGACGCGGCCGTCTTCAATGTGCTGCCCGCATGGGCCGAACTCGCTGCCCAGCCGCGCGCCGTCTTCGTCGGCGGTCCCGTCTCCACCTCGTCGGCCCTGTGCCTCGGCGTGGCCAAGACCGGCGTCAACGTGGCGGAGCAACCCAAACTGCACCAGGTGCTGGGACCGGTCGCCATGGTCGACCTGGATGCCGACCCCGAGGAATTGGCCCACGTCCTGACCGGCGTCCGGATCTTCGCCGGATACGCGGGGTGGGACGCCGGTCAGCTCGACGATGAGATCGCCGAAGGCAGTTGGATCATCACCCAGGGCCTGCCGACCGATCTGCTCTCCGAGCCGTCCGTCGACGTCTGGCAGCGGGTCTTGGCCCGCCAGCCGTGGCCGCTCCCGCTGCTGTCGACGTACCCGCTGCGCCCCGAGGAGAACTAGTATCGCGGCCGCTCAACCGGCCGGTCTGCTGCGCAGCCGCCGATAGAGCAGGAAGCAGAACGCCAGGAAGGCCACGCCCAATCCGACGATGAGCGCCACGCGGGCTCCGAGCGTCGCGCCGACGCCGAAGGAGACCAGCAGGATGGTCGCCGTCCAGGTGGTGCCGCCGAGCGCGGTGGCGAGAAGGTACCGGTGGAACGGCATCGCCCGGCTGCCCGCGAGCAGCGGGGTGAGGCTGCGGAGGTAGCCGACCCAGCGCGCGGACGCGATCGCGATGACGGCGTCGCCCGCTTCCGGCGGACGATAGCCGGACCGGTGAACCCGGTGCGTGAGCCGACGCCCCAGTCCGGTCCGCGCCAGCCGCGGCCCGGTGAGACGACCCACCCAGTATCCCGTCGCATCACCGGCCAGCGCCGCGACGGCTGCGCTCAGGACCAGGACGACGATGCTCGGCTTGCCGATGGCGGCGACCACGCCGGCAGCGATGAGGATCGCCTCGCTGGGCGCCACCAGGCCGATCACCGCGACGGCCGTCTCCAGATAGACCACCCCGCACGCGATCACGTACACCGCCCAGGCGGGGGCGGCGTCGATCAGATCGGTCAAGCGCGTCGTCAGGTCGTTCACAGTGCTCGGCGGGATTCGAGGTGCGGTCAGTCGGCGGTGTGGTCAGTAGCCCATCGTCCGGATGGCGTTCGCGAGTTGATCGAGCTGTTCGCGACGAACGTCCAGGTGTGGGCTGACCCGCAGCAACGACTGCTCGCCCGCGAGCGGGGCGCGCCACGAGTCGGCGGCCGTCACGAGCAGGCCGATCTCACGCAGCCGATCCCGCGCGGCCAGCACATCGGCAGGTCGCCATCCGGGCGGCGGTGCCAGGGTGACCAGTGCCGACGGCTCGTCGATCGGCTCCATGACCTCCCAGCTGCCGATGCCGTGCAGGCGCTCCCGCGTCATCCGTCCGACGACGGCGAGCTCGCGGTACCCGTGCTGCTGACCCAACGCGAGGAATTCGGCGACCGCCGTCGACAGCGCCAGTTGGCCTGCGATGAACGACTCCGACGACTCCACCTCCACCGGCACCCGGGAGTCCGCGCGGACGGCCAGGAAGCCGACGCCGCGGGGACCGGTGAGCCACTTGCGTGAGGTGCCGTAGACGACGTCGGCTCCGGTGACCGTCGGCACGTGTCCGACGGACTGTGCCATGTCGACCACCACGGGGACACCCGCCGCGTGCGCCACCTCGACGATCTTCGCCACCGGCTGCACCAGGCCGCTCGCCGAGCCGAGGTGGCAGACGTGGATGAAGTCCGGCTGCTCGAACTGCAGCATGTTCTCCAGGGAGTCGACGTCCACGTGCCCGTACACGTCGGCGTCCGGCATGGTCCGGACCGCGAAGTCGCGCCTCTCGAACTCGGTGAGATTGGGACCGAACTCGTTCTTCGCGACCCACACGGTCGGCGACATCGGCAGCGTCATCCCGTTGAGGAGCCCGCGGAGGGCGGCGGTGGCGCTGTCGCGGAACGAGATCTCCTCCGGGAGGTGGCCGATCAGCGAGCCGAGGGCGCGTCGTCCCGCGTGGAGATCATCGGCGCGCTCATCCGCGGCCACATACGAGCCGATCTCGGCTTCGCGAACGAGGTGCCGATGAAGTTCGGAGATGACCGCGGACGACGACCGTCCCGCCGACGCGGAGTCGAGATGCCCGATTTCGGGTTCGACGCGAGCTGCATGCCACTGTTCACCGAGTTCGCTGCAGTACATGGGTCAAACCTACCCTGGTGTGTCAGGGGATCGGTCAGTCGCCGTCGCGCTGCTGCTCCCACCATGCGAGCAACGCCGCCTCGGCGTCGTCGCGGCTCATCGGTCCCACGTCCAGACGCAGTTCCTTGAGGTATTTCCACGCCTGCCCGACCACCGGTCCGGGGGAGAGGCCGAGCAGTTCCATGATCGCGTTGCCGTCCAGGTCGGGGCGCACCCGATCCAGATCCTCGGCCTCCTTGATGACCGCGATGCGTTCCTCGAGGTGGTCGTAGGTCTCCTGCAACCGCCGGGCACGTCGCTTGTTCCGGGTGGTGCAGTCGGCGCGAACCAGCTTGTGCAGCCGATCGAGGAGCGGACCCGCATCGGTCACGTACCGACGCACCGCTGAGTCGGTCCACTTGCCGTCGCCGTAACCGTGGAACCGCAGGTGCAGGAACACGAGCTGCGAGACGTCGTCGACCACGGCGTTCGGATACTTCAACTTCCGGAGCCGCTTGCGGACCATCTTGGCGCCCACCACCTCGTGGTGGTGGAAGCTGACGCCGCCGCCCTCCTCGTGCCTGCGGGTGGCGGGTTTCCCGATGTCGTGCAGGAGCGCCGCCCATCGCAGCACCAGATCGGGATCGCCGGTCTCCAGGTCGATCGCCTGCGCCAGGACGGTCAGCGAGTGCTGGTACACGTCCTTGTGCTGGTGGTGCTCGTCGATCGTCAGTTTCATCCCCGGAATCTCCGGAATCACCCGATCCGCCAGACCCGTCTCGACCAGCAGGTCGATCGCTTCGAGCGGATGCTCGCCGCCGATCGTCTTGTCGAGCTCCACGCGGACCCGTTCAGCGGTGATCCGCTCGATCTGATCTGCCATCTCCCGCGTGGCGTCGAGGACGCGGTCCGCGAGCCGGAAGCCGAGCTGCGAGACGAACCGCACGCCGCGCAGCATGCGCAGGGGGTCGTCGTTGAACGACGACTCCGGCGCGGCAGGCGTGTCGACGACGCCGATGAGCACGTCGGTCATCCCGTCGAGCGGATCGCAGAACTCCTGCCCGCCGTCGGCGAGCAGCTTCACCGCCATCGCGTTCATCCGGAAGTCGCGACGGATCAGGTCGCCTTCCAGGGTGTCGCCGAAGGTGACGACCGGGTTCCGGCTCTGTTGGTCGTAGATGTCGGAGCGGAAGGTGGTGATCTCCACGGTCGCGTCGCCCTTGGCGGCGCTCACTGTGCCGAAGTCGATACCGGTGTCCCAGACGGCGTCGCCCCACTCGGCGAGGATCTCGGCGATCACCGGCGGGCGGGCGTCGGTGGTGAAGTCGAGGTCGCCCGCGAGCCTGCCCAGCACGGCATCGCGCACCGAGCCGCCTACCAGGTACAACTCGTGCCCCCGGTCGGCGAAACGAGCAGCGAGCGGCGTCAGGACGTCGGTGAAGGACGCCAGCGTGGACGCGGCCGACGCCAGCAGTCGGGTACGCCGTGCTGAGCGCTCTTCGTCGCTCATCGACGCTCGTGGCGCAGTCTCCATCATGGGGTAAGAGACTACCGACTACCGACCCGCTCAACCTGTTCGGCTAACGCACGGTTACAAGCGGCTAGCATCGGGGTGTGTCCGCTGACCCTTCGCTGCAGCGCCCGGACGTCGATTCCGACGGTCCGGCGGCCGATGGTGCCTCGGACCAGAACGGTTCCACTCCCAAGAATAATCCCCACCAGCAGCCCGGGGGAAGTGGGCAGTCGTCGCGATCACGACGAAACCGTCGTGGGCGGCGGCGCCGCGGACGGCGTTCCGGTCGCGGCAACGGACCGCAGGCGGGCTCGGAGAACACCGCGGGCGAGGCGACGGCGTCCGGCGACACCACCGACACCGTCTCCGCGGGAGCTGCGAAGAAGCCGCGCTCCGGTAAGCCCGGTCCGGCCAAGCCCCCGCACGGCAAGACGCCGCAGAACAAGAACAATCACCACCGCAACTCGCAGGCCAAGGGCAAGAATCCGCAGGCGACGACGGCCACGGAGACTCCCCAGGCCACCAAGCCGTCCGATCTCGCGGGTCGCGCCGCGAGCGCATCGACGTCGGCGTCGTCGCCCGCCTCGATGCCCCGAACGCGTCGCCGGGCGGCACGCCGCCCGGACACGGAGACCCCGCCGCGTCTGCACACCGTGCGGGAGACCTCGGCCGGCGGTCTGGTGCTGTCGGACATCGACGCACCGTTCAACGAACTGTCGGCCGCACTGATCGGTCGGATCGATCGCCGTGGGCGCATGATGTGGTCGCTGCCCAAGGGGCACATCGAGACCGGTGAGACCGCCGAGCAGACCGCGATGCGGGAGGTCGAGGAGGAGACCGGCATCGAGGGGACCATCGTCGCGCCCCTCGGGAAGATCGACTACTGGTTCGTCAGCGAGGGCAAGCGGATCCACAAGACCGTGCACCATTACCTGCTGCGATTCACCGGCGGCGAGCTGTCCGACGCGGACTACGAGGTCAGCGCCGTCGCCTGGGTGCCGCTCGGCGAACTGCCCCGCCGCCTCACGTATTCTGACGAGCGACGTCTGGCGCGGATGGCCGAGTCGGTGATCGCTGATCTGCAGAGCGACCCTCACCGGTTGGCGCAGTCCGAAGCCTCCTGCCTCCGCACCGAGCCGAACGACTATGAGAAAGCCGCAGCCGCACGCAATCAGCGACGCAACGAACCGCCGCCAGCGCCGAAACCCCGTCGACGCCGGCGGCGCCCGCGTCGCACCGCCGCCGGTGACAGCTGATCGCACCGCGTCGCGAATCGTGCTGCTGCGCCTGGTCGTCGCCGCCGCTGTGGTGATCCTGGTGGCCCTGACGACCGGCACGGCGCCGATCGCGCACGCCCAGCCCGCCGGCCCGACGTCGTACGCCACCCTCGGGCTCACCGAGGTGACGCCCACCACGGTCACCAGTTCCACCGGCGAGACGGTGACCGTGCGCGGAAAGGTGGTGAACACTGCGGGCCGAGCCATCAGCGGTGTGCAGGTCCGCCTCAAGCGCGCCGGACCGGTCACGGCGTCGTACCAACTGCGCAGCGCCCTGACCTCGCCGACGACCGAGTTCGGCGTGGTCAGTCGCTCGGCATCGGTCACCGACTCGCTCGGGACGGGCAAGTCCGCCGACTTCTCGATCGACGTGCCGATCGACGGCCCCGGCGGTCTCGCACTCAGCAAGGCGGGGGTGTATCCGCTGGCGGTGGAGGTGACCGGCAGCCCGACCAATGCCGGCACCCTGTCGATCGCCGAATCCCGCACCATGATTCCGGTGCTCTCACTACCGGCGGACCGCGCTCGGGCTCGCGCCTATGTGGATCCGGCGACCGGAGACGACACCGTTCCGCTGCTGGGGCGCGACGGATCCATCTCCCCCAATACGGCCAGCCCGGCGTCGTTCACGATGCTGTGGCCGCTCGCCGCGAGCCCGCAAGAGGCGCCCGGCATCCTCGGCGGCGGCACCGCCGACCTGCGGCTCATCAGCGACGCACTGGGTCACTCGCTCTCCTCCGACGGTCGGCTGGGCCAGGCGCTGCGTGGGTTGGAAGACCTGGTCGGCCTGAACGGCGACGCCGAGCCCGACACCGCGACCGGGACGGACGCGGCGCCCGAGCCCCAGACCGTCGACCCGGTTCGCGACTCCATCTGCCTGGCCGTCGACCCGGATCTGCTGACCACCGTGAGCGCGATGGCCGACGGCTACCTGGTGACCAACGATCCCGGCGATCCCGATGCCCAGACGCACGACGGTTCGGGCGCCGCAGCGGCCGCAGCGTGGATGAAGCGTCTCAAACAGGTCGCCGCCCGCATGTGCGTCACCGCACTGCCGTACGCGCAGGCGGGACTGGCCTCGCTGCGGTCGATCAACAACGACGACCTCACTGCCCGCGCCCTGCTGCAGCCCGCCGACACGGTCGACGCCGTGCTCGGCGTCAAGAGTGTCCGCGGCCTGGCCGTCCCCGCCACCGGAACCCTCACCGACGAGGGCCGCAACCTGTTGTCCGCGCACGGCATCGGGGCCGCGGCCGTCGCCAACACCTCGCTGATCCCGGTGTCGGCGGCCGACGGCGCTCCCACCGCGGGCACCGAGTCGGGGCGATACACCGATTCGGGCGTCGCCCTGCAGTCGTACGACATCGCGATCAGCGCCGCGCTCGGCAGCGCGGGCCTCACCCCGGTGGTGCCTACGATCATGCCGAACTGGCAGCAGCCGAACCTCAGCGACGAGTCGGCGGTGAGCCGCAGGCAGACCGCCGCCGCCTCGTTGGCGTTCCCGATGCTCACCGCACCGGAACCGACGGCGGACGGCGAACGGCGCCCGCACCGGCTGCCGACGACGGGGCGGTCGTCGTTCATCATGCCGCCGACGTACTGGTCGCCGACGGTCGACGACGCCCGCGCCTTGCGTGAGACGGCACGACTGCTCCTGTCGTCCGGAACTGCTCGCCCGGTACCGCTCGCGACCGTCCTCGACGAGATGCCTGCCGCGGACGCCCGCGCACAGCTCGACGTTCCCGGTGACATCGCCCCCGACGTCGCCGACGGCTATCCGATCACCCAGCACGACGCGGAGACCATCCGGCAGCGGCTGGGGCGCATCGACCAGTTGCAGGCGGCTCTGGTCGGTCGTACCGACACCGTCACCACGCCGGCGGAATACCTGGCGCCGCTGCGCGACGACCTCCTGCGCGCCGTGTCGAGCGCATCGACCACCGATTCCACGGTGGCGGGCGACGAACGGAACCAGCGCCTCACCGCGGTCGGCAAAACGCTCCGCACCATGCAGGAGGGCGTGTCGCTGCTCGATCCGAGCGGCCGTTACACGCTCGCCTCCGAACGGAGCCCGCTACTGCTCGTCGTCCGGAACACCCTGGCCCTGCCGATCCGCGTCCGACTCGACATCGACGCACCCGACACCCTCGACATCGGCGACCTCGGCGTGTTCGAGATCCCGGCCTCAGGCACCCGACAGCTGCAGATACCGACGCATGCGTCGAGTTCGGAACCCGCGACGGTCAACATCAGCCTGGTCACGTCGAGCGATGTCCCCCTGAGCACACCGGTCGAGCTGTCGGTCTACGCGAACGCCTACGGCAAGGGTCTGTTCTGGATCACGGTCGGCGCGGCGATCATCCTCATCCTGCTGACGGCGCGCCGACTGTGGCACCGTTTCAGGGGGAAGCCCGATCCCGCCGACGAGGATCGCCCCGAACCCGACGAGGAGCATCGTGAGCAGGCGACACTGAGCTACCAGGCCCGGCTGGCCGCCAGCACTCGACTCGGGGACGAGGAGCACGTCGACCTGGCGACCGAGCGGGAGCCGAGCCGACAGGAGGACGACAGATCGGACCCGAACGCCACTTCCGACGAGGATGGGGAGCCTCATGAGCGATCGTGACACCACGCACGCTGAGCCGACGACGGTGAAGCGCGACGACTCCGACGCGGGCATCATGCGGACCGGCGGCTCCATCGCCATCGCGACGCTGATCAGCAGGATCACCGGCTTCATCCGCACCGTCCTGGTGTTGGCGATGCTGGGCGGCGCGATCGCGTCCGCGTTCCAGGCCGCGTACGTGCTCCCCAGCATGATCGCGGAGGTGGTGCTCGGCGCGGTGCTGACGGCGATCGTCATTCCGGTCCTGGTCAGGGCCGAGAATGAGGATGACGACGGCGGCGCGGGCTTCATCAACCGCATCTTCACGATCACCGTGGTCCTGTTGGGGGCCGCGACACTGATCGCGGTGGTCGCCGCACCGCTGCTCACCATGCTCAATGTGGGCGACGGCGAGGTCAACCGACCGCTGACCACCGCGTTGGCGTATCTGCTGCTGCCGGAGATCCTCTTCTACGGACTCTCGGCACTGTTCATCGCGATTCTGAACATGAAGGGTCTGTTCAAGCCCGGCGCCTGGGCACCGGTGTTGAACAACATCGTTCAGATCACGACCCTCGCCCTGTACGCGGCGATGCCGGGCGAGATGACGCTCAATCCCGTCAAGATGAGCGACCCCAAACTTCTGGTTCTCGGCATCGGCACCACCTTGGGCGTGGTGCTGCAGGCGAGCATTCTGATTCCCTTCCTGCGCCGAGTCGGTGTCCGACTCAAACTCCAGTGGGGGATCGACGACCGGCTGCGCCAGTTCGGCGGCATGGCCGTCGCCATCGTCGCCTACGTGCTGGTGCTGCAGGTCGGTCTCGTCATCACCTATCGGATCGCGGCGCACGCCTCGGCGGCGGGCATCTCGGTGTACGCGACGCATTGGCAGCTGCTGCAGCTGCCGTACGGCGTCCTCGGCGTCACCATTCTGACGGCCATCATGCCGCGGCTGTCACGCAACGCGGCGGCTGACGACACCGACGCCGTCGTCGACGACATGTCGCTGGCCACCCGTCTCACCATGATCGCGCTGGTGCCGACCGTGGCGTTCATGACCTTCTTCGGACCGGCGATCGGCATCGCGATCTTCAACTTCGGCAAGTTCGACGCCGAGGTGGCCTCGCAGCTCGGCTCCGTCCTCGCGTGGGGTGCGTTCACGCTCATTCCGTACGCCATGACGCTGGTGCAGCTGCGCGTCTTCTATGCCCGCGAGGACGCCTGGACGCCCACCCTGATGGTCATCGGCATCACCGTGGTCAAAGTGGCGTCGTCGTACCTGGGCCCGGTGCTGTTCACCGATCCCGAGCTGATCGTCCGCTGGCTGTCGCTCTCGAACGGGCTCGGCTATCTGGTCGGCGCGATCGTCGGCCAGGCACTGCTCCACAAACGACTCGGCATCACCCGCCTGTCCGACGTCACCCGCACCACCGTCACGACGGTCGGCGTGTCCGTCGCGGTCGCGTTCGCCGTCTGGCTGGTCGCCGATCTGAGCGGCCTGTCGAACATGTCGACGCAGGCGGGCAAGATCGGGTCCGTCGTCTACCTCGGCTTCACGGCCATCGTCGCGCTCGGCGTCACCTATCTGCTGTTGACCGCCCTGAAGATCCCCGAGATGGTCACGATCAGCACCACGGTGCTGCGCCTCCTCGGTCGCGTCATTCCGTCGTTGGCACCCGCGCCGGAACCCGACCGCGACGACCGCGATTCGCGCACTATGACCGTTCAGTTCCCGCGGGTCACCGGAGACGACACGGTCCCGTACTCTGGTCAAGTAGACGTCCGTCGCCGGTTTGATCGGGGTACAGCGACGTGGCAGGAGTATTCGGTGCTGTCCGGCGGGGCGGTGGGCGAGACGATGGTGATTCCCGTCGTGGGAGGGCCACGTCCCTATCCTCGACCGCCCGGAGCAGCGCCCAGGCGAGGAGTACCACCGATGGGCCAGAAGGGCAGCGACACCGGTCGACCGCAGGGTCGGCCCTCGGGCGCGTCGTCGGGTCCGTCCGAGCACGCGACCCGCGTGATGGGCCCGCCGCGCGGACCGCGCCTGGTGCCCGGTGCCGCGATCGCCGGCGGTCGTTACCGGCTCCTGGAGAAGGAGGGCGGCACCCGCGGTCTGGAGTTCTGGCGAGCCCGCGACACCGGCCTCGACCGGGAAGTCGGCCTCACCTTCGTCGATCCCGATCAGAAGGCCCCACCGATCCGGCCGGGCGACCGCACCGTCGCCGAGGGACCGCTCGCGATCCTGGACCGCACGCGTCGCCTCGGGCAACTGCACTCCGCCGGGGTGGCCCGCGTGCTCGACGTGGTCCGCAGCGCATCGGGCGGCGTGATCGTCACGGAATGGATTCACGGGTCGTCGCTCAAGGAAGTCGCTGCCACCGCACCGTCCGCACTGGGCGCCGCGCGCGCCGTGCGCGCACTCGCCGCCGGGGCCGAAGCGGCCCATCGCACCGGCACCACACTGTCCATCGACCATCCCGATCGGATTCGCGTCAGCAGCGAGGGGGACGCCGTCCTCGCGTTCCCCGCGGTGATGCCGGGCGACGATCGAGCCGGGGACGTCCGAGGTCTCGGCGCCGTGCTCTACGCACTGTTGCTGAACCGCTGGCCGCTCGACGCCGCGACCGGTACCACGTTGACCACGGCCGGCCCGGCGATCGGCGGCATCGCGCCCGCGCAGCCCGATCCCGAGGACTCCACGCGGCCGATCGCACCGCGCGCGGTGAAACCCGAGATCCCCTTCGAGATCTCCGCGGTGGCGTCCCGCGCTCTCGAGGGCGACCGCGGCATCCGCACCGCCGCGACGGTGCAGCACGTGCTCGACCAGGCGACGGTCGTGGACATGCAGACCGACATGCTGCCGCGCGTCGAGTCCCGTCAGGCCCCGGTGTCGGTGGCCCCGCTGTCCCGGACCCGCAAGGAACGTCTGATGGGCGAGGGCGAGGCAGGCAAGCGCAACACCGCGTTGCTCGCCGGGGCCGGATTGTTCATCCTGTTCCTGATCATCGCGGTCGTGGTGGCGCTGACCAATGTCTTCGGCGGCTCCGACGACGTCAGCACCGATATCAACGCGATCCTGCCGACACAGTCGTCCAGTGCCGACGCACCGGAACCGGGGTCGTTGGACCCCCCTGCGACCACGCCGGTGAGTCTGCGATCGGTGAACTTGTTCGACGTCTCCGGGGAGCCGACGGAATCGTCTCCGAACCTGGAGCACCTGATCAGCGGTGCGAGCCCGGCGTGGCGGACCGACGCCTACCGGGGGAGCGCCCAGTTCGGCGGTCTCAAGTCCGGGCTCGGGCTGATCTTCACCGTCGGCGGCGCGCAGACGGTGAAGTCGGTGACGATCGAGACGACCACCCCCGGATTCACCGTGGAACTGCGGACGTCCACCAGCCGGAGTCCGGCGAGCTTGGATCAGACCACACAGGTCGGCGGCGGGGCCGTGAATCGCGAATCGACCACCCTGAAGGTCGACAATCCCGGCGCGGCACCGTATTTCATCGTGTGGCTGACCGACCTCCCGACCGGACCCAACGGGGACTATCAAGCCGTGATCTCCAAGGTCACGGCGAACTGATCGCCGGCCTTCGTCGCCGCTCAATACTGTGACACAATCCCGTGTCAGATAGTGCACACTAAGCACAGGCGTCGGCGGGCCGCCACGTAGGATCATCGGTGATGAACACGGTGACCGGCGGGCGTACGTACGGGGGGGTATCCGCTGCTGAGCGGCAGAAACAGCGGCGTAGTGCACTGGTCGAGGCGGGTCTAGAGCTGTTCGGCACGGACGGCTTCCTCAACGTCTCGGTGAAGAAGATCTGCGACGAGGCCGCCCTCACTCAACGCTACTTCTACGAATCGTTCGGCGACCGCGTCGCACTGCTGGCCGCGGTGTACGAGCACTGCGTCGACGACGCCCGCGCGGCAGCCCTGGCGGCCGCCGACGCCGTCCTCCAGCGGTCCGGGGTCACAGGCAGCGAGATTCCGCGGGACGTGATCCCCGCCCTCGCGCACGAAGCGCTCGGCGGCATCATCAAGAATCTGGTGGACGACCCGCGCCGTGCCCGGGTCATCCTCATCGAGGTCGTGGCCGTCGCACCCGAGATCGAGAAACTACGCCTCGGCGCGATTCACGACTGGGCCGACTTCATCGGCGGCTTCGCGGGCGGCGGACGCCCGCTCACCGCCGCGCAGAAACTCGGCGCGATCGGCCTCGTCGGCGCGTTGACGCAGTTGCTCGTCGACTGGCAGATGGCCCTGACCGATCCGGTCAACGAAGCCGCAGGCCCGGAATTCTTCCAGGTCGAGGCGATCCACGAGGTCGTCACCGAGATGTTCATCGCAACGTACGACCGCATCTTCGCCGACTGAGACCGTCCGGCCTCACTCACTTCGTGAGGCGCCCTCGGATCTGGGCGATCGCGGCCTCCAGTTCAGCGATGACGAACAACCATTCCGAGCCGTCGCCCAGGGTGATGCACAGGCGTTCACGTTTGCCGCCCGAGAAGAATCGCCCCGTACCCGGCGCAGGGCCCACGCCGGCAACGAACGTCAGAGCGACCGAGAACCGCGCCCCTGACGTCCGCGCCGACTTCGGCTCGAACACCACGTGCGTCTTCGTCACTTGCAGCTCGCCCGGGACCGCGACCTTGCCCATCGATCGCGCGGCCCGCCATGTCGCCAAGGGCTTCTCGTCGGTCATGCAGACAGAATAGGATGCGGTGCCGAAATGCCTTCCACCTGATCCACCCGCGGCGGTTCCAGCGGCGCCGCACCACTGTGTACACACGACACTATGCATAATCCCGTTCCGCTATGCCCGTTTATCCACAGGTTTCACAAAACTATCCACAATGTGGGAAAAACACCCAAAGCGACTCGCATTCCGGCTTAGGGTCTTCGCATGACTCGGGGGACCATCACGCACGTCAGCGACGAAGTTCTGCTAAACACCTACATCGCCGGTGACCAGAGTGCATTTCGCCAGCTCTACGACCGCCATCGCGACCACCTGTGGGCCATCGCCGTCCGCACCACCGGCAACAGCGACGACGCCGCCGACGCCTTCCAAGACGCATGGATGGCCATCCACCGCACCGCGGACACCTACCGAGCCGATGCGTCGGTATCCAGCTGGATGCATAAGATCGTGCTGAACTGCTGCCTCGATCGACTGCGGCGACTCAGAACGCACGAGACACTGCCGCTCGTCGAGTACGACGCCGCCGTCCTGGCCGACGAGAACGATCGCACCGTCGGCATCGACGTCTCCCTGTCGATCGGTCACGCGCTCGACGTGTTGCCGCCCGATCAGCGCCAGGCGGTGATCCTCGTCGATTACTACGACTACTCGGTGCGCGATGCGGCGGCGATCCTCGGGATCGCGTGCGGGACCGTCAAGAGTCGCTGCTCGCGCGGTCGCAAGAAGCTGGCCCTGGTGCTCGACTTCCTCCAAGACGAGTACTGATCGCGGCCGGTTCCCCGACCATTCGAGTGACGCACCGCTCAGCATCGCGGAACCGATTCGCAGGCCACGTCGTCTCAGTATCCTGGTGTCGGCATCACCTACGCGGACAGCACTCGGAACAGGGGGCGTGACGACCATGACTGGTTCGACCGCGCACAGCTACAACCCAGGACTTCCCGAACCGCCGTACTCGACCGAACTCCTCGCGGATTTCCACGCCGGCGTCTTGGACCCCCGCACACACGACCACGTGCAACAACGACTCCCCGCCGACCCGCACGCCGCCGAAGTCCTCGCGGCGCTCGACCGCGTGCGCAGCGAACTCCGGGCCGAAGGCGCACAGCAACGCGCTGCCACGACGATGCCCGACCACGTCGCCGCGCGCCTCGATTCGTTCATCGACGACCTCACCGCCGAGTAGACCGCACGACCGTTTCGGTGTGGAGCGGACCACCGCAGAGCGACGTCGGGAACATCGGGCAATAGTGTGTTGTTGACTGAATCGTCTGCGCTGCACTCGAACGGAGCAGTGGAGCGGGCGGATACCGCGACAACGGAGGATTGATGACCGACACCGATAACCAGATCCACGACATCATCATCGTGGGATCGGGACCTGCCGGCTACACCGCAGCGATCTACGCTGCGCGCGCCGAGCTGTCGCCTGTCGTCTTCGAAGGCATGTCGTTCGGCGGCGCGCTCATGACCACCACCGAGGTCGAGAACTTCCCGGGCTTCCAGAAGGGCATCCAGGGCCCGGACCTGATGGACGAAATGCGCGAACAAGCGATCCGCTTCGGCGCCGACCTCCGCATGGAAGACGTCGACGCCCTGCGTCTGGAAGGCGACATCAAGGAGGTCGAGGTGGGCGGTGAGGTGCACCGTGCCCGCGCCGTGATCCTCGCGATGGGTGCGGCGGCCCGCTACCTCGGCGTTCCGGGCGAACAGGAACTGCTCGGCCGCGGCGTCTCGTCGTGTGCGACGTGCGACGGCTTCTTCTTCAAGGACCAGAACATCGCCGTGATCGGCGGCGGCGACTCCGCGATGGAAGAGGCGACGTTCCTCACCAAGTTCGCGAAGAAGGTCACGCTGATCCACCGCCGCGAAGAGTTCCGCGCGTCGAAGATCATGCTGGAACGGGCCCGCGCCAATGAGAAGATCGACTTCGTCACCAACGCCACCGTCTCGACGGTGAAGGGCAGCAGCTCCGTCAGCGAGCTCGAGCTCACCGACACGGTGACGGGCGAGACGCGGATCCTCGACGCCACCGGCATGTTCGTCGCCATCGGACACGACCCGCGCAGTGCGCTGGTCAAGGGTCAGGTGGACCTCGACGACGACGGTTACGTGAAGGTCGACGGCCGCAGCACCTACACCAACCTGCCGGGCGTCTTCGCCTGCGGAGACCTCGTCGACCACACCTACCGCCAGGCCATCACCGCCGCAGGCAGCGGTTGCTCGGCCGCCATCGATGCCGAGCGCTGGCTCGCCGACCGGGCCGACGCCTGACCCCATCCGATCATCCGGCCCCATCCGGGTCCATGAACCACCAGGAGGAATCCATGTCCGAGAACACCGTCGCCGTCAGCGACTCGACCTTCACGAGCGATGTCATCGAAGCATCGGGCTCCAAGCCCGTCCTCGTCGACTTCTGGGCCACCTGGTGCGGCCCGTGCAAGATGGTCGCACCCGTCCTCGAGGAGCTGGCGCGTGACAACGCCGACAAGATCACCGTCGCGAAGGTCGACGTCGACCAGAACCCGGTCGTCGCACGCGACTACCAGATCATGAGCATCCCGACCATGATGCTGTTCCAGGACGGCAAGCCGGTGAAGACGATCATGGGCGCCAAGCCCAAGGCTGCGATTCTGCGCGAGCTCGCCGACGTGTTGGCCTAGCCACCGATCCTGCGGTTCTCCTTGACCCACACCCGTCTGACGGGTGTGGGTCAATCGTCACAGATCGATACGATCATTTGTCGCTGTCGGCACCGACTGAGAGAATGATGCAAGAATCGGGTCACGGAGGGCGACCCGAGTCGGTGGTGTGAAGAAAGTGGGATGTACGTATGCAGGTTTTGCGTCTGGGGGACCACGGTTCAGCTGTCGCCGAGATCAGGACGATCCTCGCAAGTCGAGGACTGCTTCCCGAAGCTCCCTCGACGAGCACGTCTCACGACCAGACGCCCTGGTCACCGCCTGACGCAGTCTTCGACGCCGCGTGTGATCGCGCCGTTCGCGCCTTCCAGCAGGAACGTGGACTCATCGTCGACGGGATCGTCGGCTACGCGACGTACACCGCGCTCCGGGAGGCGTCCTACCGACTCGGCGCGCGCATCCTCCTCTACCGCCTGTCGGCGCCCATGACCGGAGACGATGTCGCCACGCTGCAGTCGCGCCTGCAGAACCTCGGTTACTACCACGGACTCGTCGACGGCATCTTCGGCGACGTGACGCACAACGCCGTCTGCCTCTACCAGACCGAGTACGGACTGCAGTCCGACGGCATCTGCGGCCCGTCGACCCTCCGTTCGCTCGAGCGCCTCGGCACCCGGGTCACCGGCGGCTCACCGCACGCGATCCGCGAAGAGGAGTACGTCCGGAAGTCGGGCCCTCAACTCACCGGTAAGCGCATTCTGATCGATCCGGGGGTCGAGTCACCGGTCGGCGACGAGAACGCGATCCTGTGGGATCTAGCGGCCCGTTTGGAGGGCCGCATGTCCGCCGCAGGCATGGAGACGTTCCTCTCCCACGACGCCAAGACGGTTCCGACCGACGACGACCGCGTGCGGGTGGCCAACCTGGCCGACGTGGACTTGATGATCTCGCTCCGGACCGGTCGCTACCCGAACGAGAAGGCCAGCGGAGTCGCGGGCTTCTACTTCGGTACGTCGCACGGATCGTATTCGACGATCGGCCGCAACCTCGCGGGGTACATCCAGCGCGAGATCGTCGCCCGTACCGACCTGCTCGACTGTCGTACCCACCCGCGGACGTGGAACATCCTGCGGGCGACCCGGATGCCGGTGGTCGTCGTCGAGGCCGGCTACATCACCAACTCGCACGACGCGACTGAACTCAGTAGGCCTGACATCCGCGACACCATCGCGGAGGCCATCCTGGTCGCGGTGAAACGTCTGTACCTGCTCGGCGAGAACGACCGGCCGACCGGAACCTACACGTTCGCCGAACTCCTTGCGGCGGAACAGGTCACCGGCTAAAAGCAGCCTCAACCACCTCGACGGGGGTGGCGGGTTCCACCAGCTTCTTCAGGGCGCGCTCCACCTGACTCTTCCAGCCGAGGCCTTCGTCCAACTCCAGCCGTAGGCGCGGGAGATAGGGGTCCTCGGCGACCACCTCGAAGCCGAAGTCCGACAGCAGGTCCGTCGGGAGGATGCAGCGACGGCACACATCCGAGGCCATGCCACTGCCGAGCAAGAGTGTCACCAGATCCATGGCGAGCGAGTCGTCGTCCCCGCTGAATCCGAATGCCTCCACCGCCCGAACTCCGCGGCGAACCAGATCGGCGACGACGGCGTCGATCACCGTGACGGCATCACTTTCGAACCCCGGCTCCATCCGGACAGTCGTGAGGAGTACCGCATCCGCACCGACCGGTGCCGTGGGGAAGTGGGCTGCGCGAGGCACCCGCCCGGGCGGCGAATAGAAGGCCGCGCCGACCACCCGTTCCGTACTCGGTTCGATCGCGACCTGACAGCAGACTCCCCACTCCAAGAGCAACCCGGACAGCCATGCCTCTTTGTCGAACTCGCTCTCCGGTCCGGCGGTCTCACCCGACGACGACGGTGAACTGATCACGGTATCGATGGCCGGCGCAGAACCGGATCGGTCGACTTCCCAGAAGACGCAGCGACGCGCATGCAGCGGCAGGGTCTCGAAGTCCTCGAGCTCCAGCGACACCACCGACACAGCCATCGCTGTCGTCCTCCTTCTCGTCCTTACTCGGTCCAGTTTCGCAGGCCATCATCACCACTGTCACAGTGACGTATTGACCTGTAGACCCTGGCTATCGGTCTGACACCCTATTTCTCGGTGTTCTCGGCGATCACGTTCACGATGCGTTCCAGATCGTCAACTGAGCCGAACTCGATCAGAACCTTGCCTTTCCGCTTACCGAGGCTCACGGTCACTTTCGTATCGAGGCGATCCGACAGGCGGTTGGCGACGTCCTGAAGTCCCGGCATCTCCATCGGACGACGCTTCTTCGGACTCGGCTTGTCATCGACGCCGTCGCGGTTCGCGAGGGTGACCGCTTCCTCGGTCGCACGGACCGACAGTCCCTCGGCGACGATCCGAGCGGCAAGCGCTTCCTGAGCATCGCTACCCGCATCGAGAGAGAGGAGTGCACGGGCATGCCCGGCCGACAAGACGCCGGCGGCCACCCGCCGCTGCACCGGGATCGGCAGCCTCAGCAAGCGAATCATATTGGTGATCACCGGCCGTGATCGGCCTAGCCGATTCGCCAATTCTTCATGTGTCACGTCGAACTCCTCGAGCAGCTGCTGGTAGGCCGCAGCTTCTTCGAGCGGGTTCAATTGCGCACGGTGGATGTTCTCCAGCAGTGCGTCACGGAGCATGTCGCCATCGGGAGTCTCGCGCACGATCGCCGGGATCGTCTCGAGTCCAACGTTGGTGCTTGCCCGCCAGCGCCGTTCGCCCATGATGAGCTGATACTTGGCGCGCCCGGAATCAGGGTAGGGGAGAGCCCGGACAACGATCGGCTGCATCAACCCGAACTCGCGGATCGAGTGTTCCAGCTCAGCCAGCGCATCCTCGTCGAAGACGGTGCGCGGCTGCTTCGGATTCGGCTCGATGTCCGCGGGGTCGATCTCGCGATACACCGCGCCCACCTCGTCAGCCGTCGGCGACGTGTGGTCAGTGCCAGTGGTCGGAGCCAGGAGATCTGTCGCCGGTTTCGTGGTTCGAGCCGGGGTCGCGGCCGTGCCGCCCCCGATGACGACGTCGGCCGCCGCCGATCCCATCCGGGTCGTATTGACGCCGTGGTCGTCCTCGGAAGGACCCGTCGGAATCAGGGCCGCGAGTCCTCTCCCCAAACCCCCACGACGCTGCGTGTCACGCTGACTCATTTGGTCCGTCCTCCCACAGCCGCGCCCCGTTCTGCGACCTCTCGCGATGCATCAAGATAGCTCATGGCTCCACGTGAACCCGGGTCGTACTCGATGATCGTCATACCAAAGCCGGGTGCCTCCGAGACCTTCACGCTACGCGGAATGATCGTCGACAACACCTTGTCACCGAAGTGATTCCGCACTTCAGCAGCGACTTGGTCAGCGAGCTTGGTGCGACCGTCGTACATGGTGAGCAGGATCGTCGAGACATGCAGCCCCTTGTTGAGGTGCGCCTGGACCAGTTCGATGTTGCGCAACAGCTGGCCGACACCCTCCAGTGCGTAGTACTCACACTGAATCGGGATCAA
This sequence comes from Gordonia hydrophobica NBRC 16057, assembly GCF_001592365.1. GTDB lineage: Bacteria > Actinomycetota > Actinomycetes > Mycobacteriales > Mycobacteriaceae > Gordonia > Gordonia hydrophobica. The sequence continues at coordinate 125,774 of NZ_BCWU01000009.1, read as the reverse complement.
GACTTCTTGTGCCGCCACCATCGCGTTGACCGTCAGCAAGCCGAGGGACGGCGGGCAATCGATCAGTACGTAGTCGATGTTGAGCTGGGACAGCAGATCCATGTCGAGTGCGTTCCGAAGGCGGCTCTCTCGCGCCACAACGGAGACGAGTTCAATCTCGGCGCCCGCCAGATCAAGCGTCGACGGCACGCAGTACAGACGCTCATTGAAGGGCGACCGCTGAATCGCATCGCGCAACGGTACGTCGTCCAGCAGCATCTCGTACACCGACGCAATCCCCGGCTGACGGTGATCGATCCCCAGCGCAGTGCTCGCATTGCCCTGCGGATCAAGGTCAATAACGAGAACCCCGAGCCCGTGCAATGCCAAGCCTGCCGCCAGATTCACCGCCGACGTCGTCTTACCGACGCCGCCCTTCTGGTTCGCGATGGTCATGACTCGCGGTTGCGGAGGGCGGGGGAGGGTACCGGTGCCGCCGGGCGTCAGCACTTCGCTCGCGCGCGCCGCGGCCGTCGCTATCGGGGTGTCGTCGTAACTGGTGGTTGGTGCGGCGGGAGGCGTTTCACGTGAAACGCTCGGCTCGTGTTTCGGCACCCCGGAACTCCTTCGGTCAGTGCTTCCATTGTGCGCCCTGCGTCGAAATGACACCAATTCAGAATCCCCCTATTTCCGTTGGCCAGACTTGCGAGCGCCACGGGCATCGCGCGCACTCTCGATACGTCGTCCGATGATCAACGTCGTCGGCGTCTCCAGTATTGTCCCGCATTCTTCGACTCTCAGGTCTCGAATTCCGAGGCGCAGAACCTTCTCCCAGTCGCGAGCGATCTCGTCCGCCGCTGACCTTCCCTTCAGTGCGACGAGCCGCCCTCCGCCTCGAATCAGGGGAGCGGACCATCGGGCCAGACGCTCGAGCGGTGCGACCGCCCTGGAGGTCACCACATCGGCGGGTTCCACCGCCTTCAGCACTGCCTTCTCTTCTGCGCGACCACGAACCACGGTGACATTCGGAAGCGGGAGCGAGGCCACGACCTCGTCGAGGAACGTCGTTCGGCGCAGCAGTGGATCGATCAACGTGATGGTTAGATCTGGTCGGGCGATCGCCAACGGAATCCCGGGGAACCCCGCACCCGAACCCACGTCGATGACTGTCTCATCTTGTTCGATCACCTCGGACAGCACTCCGCAGTTCAGTAGATGTCTGGTCCACAACTGCGGAACTTCGCGAGGTCCAATCAGCCCGCGGAGTACACCTTCTTCGGTGAGGACGCGTGCGTACTCCTCAGCCAGAGCCAACCGGTCACCGAAGATCTGGCCGGCAATCGGCGGGGTAGCCTCCGGTTGTCCTTCGTGCTGTTCGACGTCGTCCGTCATCGCCCCTCGTCTCGCCGATGTTCCACGTGGAACATCGGCAAGTATGTGCGCGCACCGACCTCGTGTTCCACGTGAAACGTGAACTCGAACGTCCCGCTCGCTTCTCCCGACGAGATCCCACGGAGGAATGCTTGGTTCGAAGTGCCACCGATCAGAGTCGGCAACACTGTCATCTTTGGGACTCGATCAACCGATGAGCCCCATACTTCTTGCCTTCAAGCTTAGTCGCGCAACAGGCTCGTCGACACCGCGGGAAGCGGTATCCACAGTGAACCGCAATCTATCCACAGATCGACATGCAGCGATGCTTCACGCTGTGGATTAACGTCACCCTTTCTGAAACTCTGTGGATGAATAGCTCTTACCTACCCGACCAAGATCCGTGGTGGTTTCCCGCCCTCACCACTGCTCCGGACTGCGAGCGAACACGAACTATGTTTCACGTTGAACACCGGCTCTTTGGAGCAGAACTGAGGCGCTGGCGGGCTGTCGAGCCAGGAGCTTCTGCACGCGCCCATGCGCGCGACTTCCGCTCAGAAGTACATGGCAATCCATTCTGCGGGATCGTCGGATCAGATGCGACCGGGGTCGTGGACGGAGTGGAGCGACAGGCAGGTCGGCCAAGCGGGGGACCGACGAGAGCGTGGCAGTCAGCGACCAACACGAGAGCCAGCGGGAATCGTCGATCAGTCCAGGGCGACGCGCCCTCATCGGAACGAGACGCCTGAGACAGAACGGTGCACCATCGACGCCTCACCGGAGCCATTAACCCGACACGTGGTCATCGACCGCCTGAATGATTGATTCCCGGTCATGGTCGTCCCCACGTTGGTCGAGTGCTACCTGCGACCGAAGCGAACCCAGCTTATCGAGACCTTCGCGAGCTTCCGGCGGCATCGTGGGAAGCGGTGGTCGTTGGCGAGGCTCTCGTCCGACCGATCCCAGCCACGAACGCCGGCCACCAGGAATCAATCGTCTGTACACATAAGTCGCCTCCGACGAGAAGGTGTCACGTGGAACGCCGATGCGATTCCCAGCCCAACTTCAACTTCGGCGACAGAAGTTCAGAACTGGCTATCACATCGACGACGCTGTCCGATGTCAATCGCTCGCGGGGGAGGGGAAGAACCTGCCGGCAGTATGAGTCTCGTCAAGCCCGGCGTTGTTTCCCGTGAAACATCGAGTTCCCCGGTCCACGGCGGCGGGGTCCTGTGGCGTCACCCCAAAGCCTGATGACCCGCCACGACTGAAGCACGAGGCGTCGTGGATGCTGCGGTCGAGAACCGCAGGAGGATCTGCCAGACACATAGACGGACCAGACCGCGATTACAGGATCGTTCGGTACCGACGCGTCGGATCCGCACCTGCTCCCGGCCTGAACTTGAGCGTCCTGCGGCGACGGTCTGGCTGTTGGTCGTCGCGGCGTCGTCTCTCACCGTGTCACCGTCGCAACGCGTCCGGGCCGATATTCAGGCCTACTCTTCGTTTCACGTAAAACATCGGCATCGGACGAAGTCTGATCATCCCCGGAGAATGCCTCACGACCGTACAGCGCGGTCCGCGACGCCGACCGCGTGCCTCCCACCCCTACAGATTCGCCAGTGTAGCCAACCAGGCTGCACCGCTCCTTCTGATCATTCGACGCCACTGTCGCCTCCGTGCAGCACCGCGCGAACCGGGGAGACTTGTCCGACAAGCAGAGACTTCGCCGTCGTGAGCGGTGCTCGTCCTATCCGGCGAGGTCCGATGAGTTCCGACGGTCCCGTGTGGAAGGAAGAGACACGATCTGGCCGAAGTATCTGGCCTGAGCCGGGAGTCGGCGGGCAGCGCAACGATGACTGGAATCCACACCGTCGTCTGGGGCGCTGTTCGCGAGTCGCCGGCAGGGTTCAACTACGACGTCCGCGTTGATCCGAGCATCCGTCGAAACAGGTCTCGGGGGCGTCCAGGGACGCCAGCCATGCTTGCGAGAGCAGCCGGACTGGGACCACCGCGTCGTGCTGTGAGAAGCAGCGTTCGGACGACGGGCCCTCCCAGTTCGCCATACGTCACCGTTTCACGTGGAACATCTGGCGCATGGTGCGGACAGGAAGTGCACGCGCAAACACAACAGCCATATTCAATCGGGAGACCGCGCTCTCTGTTCCATGTGAAGCTTTGAACTGCATCACTAGAATTCAGATCCCGCGAAACGGTTCACTGCGACCGCCCGACGGTACGCCATGTGCGCTAGTTCAGGGGAGTGGTCGCTCCCTATCTGCAGGATCCAATCGTTCACGGTCGCCGACGACTCTTGATCGCCGTGCCGGCCGCACCATCTTCGTGGTGACACCGGTCCGACGAAAGATCGCCTTGATCGAAATCCCGCTTTGTACAGGCGAGGAATCCCGGTTCGATCGCCAACGGAAGTCACGCCCTCACGAGTGCGAAAGGGGTCAACTTTCATCCGCCGTCTGGGGTGGTGCCCACGAGCCTCCGGCAGGGTTCAACTACGACGTCCGCGTTGATCCGAGCATCCACTGCGACACATCTCGCGGGCTACCCAGGATCCGACACTTGCGTGAGGGAGAAGGCGGACCCGGGGGAGGTGACCGCATCGTGCTGCGAGAAGCACCGTTCAGACGACGGTCCCTCCATGTCGAAACCCGTGATCGTTTCACGTGGAACACCTCGGGCATGCGACGGACAGGAGGCGTACACAGGCGACCACGACAGGCGAACCGATCAAGACACGGTTCTCTCCGTTCTACGTGAAACAGCGAATTACATCGATGATATTCGGATCCTTGATCGCGGCAGCTCACGAACGCAGACCCCACCCTAAAAGGTCACAGTGTCGAAAAGATGAAGGACGCACAGCGATGCCCTAGCAGTCGGTATCAGTCCCCGAAAAGGTTCACTGACGGCGACCGCCCGACATACGACAATGCCCCGGACCTGAGTCCGGGGCATTGCGTTAGTCCAGGGGAGTGGTCACTCCTTGAGGACGACCACGCGACGATTGGGCTCTGAACCCTCGCTCTCGCTGTAGACCCCATCAACCGCAGCGACGGCGTCGTGCACGATCTTCCGCTCGAACGGAGTCATCGGATCCAGCGACTCCCGCTCACCGGAATCGCGGACTCGTTCGGCGACCTCGGTACCGATGCGTGCGAGGCGATCACGGCGGTCGGCCCGCCAGCGCGAGATGTCAAGCATCAAGCGGCTTCGATCTCCGGTCACCTGCTGCACGGCGAGCCGGGTCAGCTCCTGGAGTGCGTCGAGGATCTCGCCGTCACGTCCGACGAGCTTCGTCAGATCCTTGCCGCCGTCGATACTGACGATCGCGCGGTCTCCGTCAACGTCGAGGTCGATGTCGCCGTCGAAGTCCAGGATGTCGAGCAACTGCTCCAAGTAGTCGCCGGCGATCTCGCCTTCCTCGACCAACTGATCCTCTTCGTCGACCTCTTCGACCTCTGCGGCCTGGGGCTCGGCCTCGGTCGGTTCGACCTGTTCGGTGTCGTCCGGCGACACGGTCTGGTCCGTCATTTGTTACCTCACTTCATGGAAAACGTCTGGGGGAGGGCAGCGCTGTACTCAGCGCCCGCCTCGCTTCTTCTTGTTGCGCTTGCTGCCTGCCTGGCGTGCGCCGCCCGGACGTTGCCCCGGCGAGGGCTTGTTCCCCGTGGCACCGGCGGCCTTCTTTGCGGCAGGCGCGGTGGAGCCGGTCTTACGCTTCGCGACCTCGGCCTGTCCCTTACCCTTCGCAGTCGACGACTTCTGCGAGTCCTTCGACAGATCGACCGAGCCGTTCGAGTCCTCGACGTCGCCGTCGACGACCGCCACGGCACTCTGACGTTTGGTCTTGTCCGGCCGGGCACCGGGCTTGGGCGCCGCGGCTTTCAGACGCTCTTCCTTCGCTTCCTTCGCGGCTGCCTCTTCCCTGGCGATCTTGCCGAAGACGAGGTGCTGCTGACCGTAGGTCCACGCGTTGTTCGACACCCAGTAGAGGAGGATGGCGACGGGGAAGAAGACACCCATCACGAGAACGCCGAGGGGGAAGACGTAGAGCGCGAGCTTGTTCATGATGCGGGTCTGCGGGTTCTCTTCCGCAGCGGCGGTCTGGCGAGCGACCGAGGCGCGCGAGTTCATGTGGGTGGCGAGCGATGCGATCAGCATCAGCGGAACGACGACGATGACGATGTCGATACGGGTGAAGTCGACCGGAACGAGATTGCTGCTCGTGGCGTCGTGCATGAAGGCCTGCCACTGCGCCATCGGCTGCGTGACGTACGACGACAGCGGGACACCGAAGAGGCGAGCGTCCAGGAAGTCCTGCACCTGCTCGGGGCTGAACGCGTAGTTACCGATCGTGCGGTTCGCTTCGAGCGACAGACTGGGGCCGGTATGCGGCACACCGAATCCACCGCCGTCAGGGATGTAGCGGTTGAACGACCGCAACACGTGAAACAGGCCGATGAAGACCGGGACCTGCATGAACATCGGCAGACAGCCGAGGAGGGGGTTGAAGCCGTGCTCCTTCTGGAGCTTCTGCATCTCCTCGGTCATCTTGACGCGGTCGTTGGCGTACTTCTTGCGAATCGCCTGCATCTGCGGATTGATTTCCTGCATCTGCTTCGTCGTACGGATCTGCTTGACGAACGGCTTGTACAGGATCGCGCGGAGCGAGAAGACCAGGAACACCACCGACAGCGCCCACGCAACGCCCGACCATCCCGGGGAGTTCGGCAGTATGGCGTCGAACAACCAGTGCCAGACCCACATGATCCAGGACACCGGGTAGTAGATGAAGTTGAGCACGGCTCACTTACCCCTATCTGAAGTAGGTGCGGAGGCACCTCGGTTGGAAGTCTTGGTGCGCAGCCACTCCACAGGCCCCAGTTCCGGGACCGGGTCGTAGCCGGGTTTATGCCAGGGCCCGCACTTCAGCAGACGCCAGGTCGCAAGAATCGATCCCCACATGAAGCCGTGCCTGTCGAGAGCTTCGACGGCGTATCCGCTGCACGTCGGCTCGAATCGACAGGTCGGCATGCGCATCGGGGAGATGTACGAGCGATACAGCTCGATGAGGAAGATCAGGCAGACCCGAGGAAGACGATGCACGCGTGACGACCAACTCATCCGTCCACTCCCACGGCCACCTTGTCGACGGCAGCGACCACCTTGCGGTGTCCGAATGCCGATCGCAGCGTCGACTCGAGGTCGGCGCCCGACCGTGCGACGATCCCCGGAAAGGCTCGAACGACGACGAAGGTCTCCGGCGGAAGCATGTCCGGTGCAACCGCCGCGAAGGCATGACGAAGTCGCCGTGCAGTGCGATGACGAATCACCGCATTACCGACCTTCTTCGAGATGATCAGTCCGAGCCAGGGTCCACCGTGCAGGGCGACGTCCGGACGCAGATCCCTCGAATCAGGCCAGTCGGCTCCCACGGGAGCCACATTGACGGTCAGATCACGTGCCGAAACCCGCACGCCCTGGGAGAGTGTGCGGGTGAAATCGGACTTCCGTGAAATCCGCGCCGAGTCGGCCGACACCGATCGCCCGGGCCGGATTCTCGACTCAGGCTGTCAGCTTGGCGCGGCCCTTGGAACGACGACCGTTCACGATGGCGCGACCGGCACGGGTCCGCATCCGGAGACGGAAGCCGTGGACGCGCGCGCGACGACGGTTGTTCGGCTGGAAAGTACGCTTCCCCTTAGCCACTGGGAACTCCTTGTGTTGGTCCTACTCGACGTAGGTACTGCAGGCGGTCTTCGGCCCCTCATGGATCGGCCGGAGCCGGCTCGAGGTGAGCGCATGAAGCAGTCCATGTGTAGGCGACCTTTCGAGGGTACTGGTCCCCGTAATCCAAATCAAACGACGGGTTACCTGCGGTTATCGCGGTCGTTGAATTACACCTGTGGAATTTGTCAACAACTCCATCCACAGGTGTGGACAACTTTGTGGACAACTCGCGCTCGGGCCATCGTTCGTGGCAGAGTCTCTGGCATCGAAGGGCCAGAATCGACGACCGAGGGGGAGCATGTGGCGGACGACCGGGAGAACTTCAGCAACATTTGGAATTCTGTCGTATCGGATCTGTCCAGCGGTGCCGACCCGGCCGTCGGCGAACCCCTGACCCGTCAGCAGAAGGCATGGTTGTCGCTGGTCAGGCCGTTGACGATGACAGAAGGCTTCGCGCTGCTGTCCGTTCCGTCAACGCTCGTTCAAGAACAGATCGAGCGTAATCTGCGCGACACCGTCCGCCACGCGTTGAGCCGTCACGTGGGTCAGAGCGTCGACATCGCCGTTCGTCTCCACGAGCCCGAAGAGATGTCCACAGAGCCGACGCCGAACGGCCCGGCTTCTGGGGATGTCCATCCACAACCACGCGCCACAGGTGCAACACAAGTCACACCCGAAACGTACGGGGTCCCGTCGTCCTACGACCCGTACGCGGCGTCGTCGCCCGTCTATCCGCCGAGTCCGGCGATCCCGTCCGACGAACAACTCGCGGCGCTGAACTACCCCCCGCAGCACTATCAGCCCGTCCCACCGAACCGCCCCGTCGAGCCGCGCGAGTGGTCGAGCTACTTCGAGCAGCGCGAGACCAGTGCGCCGGACAACAGCACCACCTCGCTCCACCCCAAGTACACCTTCGACACGTTCGTGATCGGTGCGTCGAACCGCTTCGCCCACGCGTCAGCCGTCGCCGTCGCCGAGAATCCGGCGCGCGCCTACAACCCGATGTTCATCTGGGGTGAGTCCGGATTGGGCAAGACCCACCTGCTGCACGCCGCAGGCCACTACGCCCAACGACTGTTCCCGGGGATGCGCGTCAAGTACATCTCGACCGAAGAGTTCACCAACGACTTCATCAACTCGCTCCGCGACGACCGCCGCGTGGCCTTCAAGCGCCGCTACCGCGACATCGACATGCTGCTGATCGACGACATCCAGTTCTTGGAGGGCAAGGAAGGCATCCAGGAGGAGTTCTTCCATACGTTCAACACGCTGCACAACGCGAACAAGCAGATCGTCGTCTCGTCCGACCGTCCGCCGAAGCAGCTCGCGACCCTGGAAGACCGTCTCCGCACGCGGTTCGAGTGGGGACTGATCACAGACGTCCAGCCGCCGGACCTCGAGACGCGCATCGCGATCCTCCGTAAGAAGGCGCAGATGGACAACATGGACGTGCCCGACGCCGTCCTGGAGCTCATCGCGTCGAAGATCGAGCGCAACATCCGCGAGCTCGAGGGCGCCCTGATCCGCGTGACCGCGTTCGCGTCGCTGAACAAGACGCAGATGGATGCGTCGATGGCCGAAGTCGTGATGAAGGCGTTGATCCCGGATTCGGGGCCGATGGACATCAGTGCGGCGAGCATCGTCGCCGTGACCGCGGACTTCTACGACCTCTCCGTCGAGGACCTGTGCGGTCCGAGCAAGGTGCGGTCGCTGACGCTGCCGCGGCAGATCTCCATGTACCTGTGCCGCGAACTGACCGACCTCTCGTTGCCGAAGATCGGCGAGACATTCGACCGCGACCACAGCACGGTGATCCATGCGGACCGCAAGATCCGCAAGGAGATGCACGAGAACCGCAACATCTACGACCAGGTGCAGGAGCTGACCGCCAAGATCAAGCAACGGGCCAACCGCTGACGGCTCACAGACACAACTCTCAAGTCCTGCCGCAGACTCTTCTACCGAGTCTGCGGCAGAAATCTTTCGGGTGTCGGCAAGAAGTTCCTCGTCCGACACCCCGAGGAAACCTGCAGGACGCGTCCGCGCGCCGCGTGTGGACAGCGTGGGGACAACCGGGGTGGTTTCTGTGGACAACCAGTGCGTGGTCGTGGAACAGTTTCGCCGATCCACAGCCATCACGATTCATCCACCGAGTTGCTCCACGGATCGTCAACACTGTCGCGATAGTGTTGACCAGCACCGACAGGCTGTTGTCCACAGATCCCACAGCGCCTATTACTAAGAAGATTTCTTCTTTAAAGAACATCTTTTAAAAGAAGCTGTGTGCATACACAGCCGTTCGACGACGCCGGCGCCGCTCGGCGCGGCAACGGTCCGCGTCGGACGGATCGTGATAGCGATCCGATGCGACTTGAAAGCGCCGAGCGCTCTACAGTGGACTCGGCGACCATTCATCTCCCGGCTCCGCTGCCCGTTCGGCGGCCCGGGAACGTCGAGAAGGGGTAACACCACCGATGAAGTTTCGTGTTGTGCGCGACGAGTTCGCCGATGCCGTGGCATGGGTTGCTCGCAGCCTCCCCTCACGTCCTCCGGTGCCCGTTCTCGGTTGCGTGGTTCTGACCGCAGACGATCTCGGGCTCAAAGTCGCAGGATTCGACTACGAGGTCTCGGCCACGCAGACCATCTCCGCTGAGGTCGCCGAGTCGGGCAAAGCCCTGGTCTCCGGGCGTCTCCTCGCCGACATCACGAAGTCTCTTCCGAACAAGCCCGTTGATGTGACCATCGACGGCGCGCGCGTCGCGATCAGCTGCGGCAGCGCCAAGTTCTCCCTCCCGACGATGCCGGTCGAGGACTACCCCGACCTGCCCGAGATCCCCGAGAACACCGGATCGGTCCCCGCCGATCTGTTCTCCGAAGCCGTTTCCCAGGTCGCGATCGCCGCAGGCAAGGACGACACGTTGCCGATGCTGACCGGCGTCCGCGTCGAGATCGAAGGCGACAAGGTGGTTCTCGCGGCCACCGATCGCTTCCGCCTCGCGGTCCGCGAACTGCAGTGGCTGCCCGCCGAAGCCGGCGCCTCGGGTGCCGCACTGGTCCCTGCCAAGACTCTTTCCGAGGCTGCGAAGTCGGCCGGTTCGGACGCCACCGGCAACGTCGACCTGGCCTTCGGCTCCGGACATGCGATCGGCTCCGAGGGCATGCTCGGCATCACGAACAACGCGAAGAAGACCACCACGCGACTGCTCGACGCCGAGTTCCCCAAGTTCCGACAGCTCTTCCCGCCGCACCACACGTCCATCGCGACTATCGAGAGCGCGCCGCTCATCGAGTCGATCAAGCGTGTCTCGCTGGTCGCCGAGCGCGGCGCTCAGGTGCGCTTGGACTTCACCAGCGACTCCGTGCTCCTCACCGCCGGCGGCGATGAAGCCGGCAAGGCCGAGGAAGAACTGCCCGTCAACTTCTACGGCGAGCCGATCATCATCGCGTTCAACCCGCACTATCTGCTCGACGGCCTCGCCGCCATCGGCACCGACACCGTCGAATTCGGATTCACCAATCCGGAGCCGGACGGTTCCGGTGTGCGTCGCGCCGCGATCCGTCCGGCGGTGCTGCGGCCGTCGACCGGTGACGAGCCCGCCGCCGACGAGTCCGGGGCCTACCTGGCCGGCGACAGCGAGTTCAGTTATCTGCTGATGCCGGTCCGACTGCCGGGCTGACCGGCACGGTCGTCAGTTCTGCGAGGTCCCTCGGCGACGGCCGAGACGTCGGTGGCAAGTACGGCACACCAGTGGCGAGGTAGAGGTTCTTGTTTGTTCGTGAGCTCACAGTGCGCGACTTCCGGTCGTGGCCGGAGGCTCAGTTCACGCTGGAACCGGGCACGACGATCTTCGTCGGTCGCAACGGGTTCGGTAAGACCAACCTGCTGGAGTCGTTGTTCTACGTCGCGACGCTGCGCTCGCATCGGGTCTCGTCCGATGCGCCGCTGGTCCGGTCGGGCACCGACGCCGCTCGGGTGATCGCGACCGTCGAGAACGACGGACGCGAGCTGACCGTCGACCTGACGATCGCAGCGCACGGCGCCAACAAGGCCGCCATCAACACCCGACCGGTGCGACGGACCCGCGAGGTTCTCGGAATCCTCCGCGCGGTCCTCTTCGCTCCGGAAGATCTCGCGTTGGTCCGCGGCGACCCCAGTGAGCGACGGCGATTCATCGACGAGCTCGTCGCCCAGTTGCGCCCGCTCGCCGCGGGTGCGAAAGCCGACTACGACCGCGTGCTGCGACAACGATCGGCGCTGCTCAAGACGGCGGGCGCCGCGATTCGACGCGGGCAGAGCGATTCGGTGATGAGCACCCTGGACGTCTGGGACCAGCAGCTCGCAGATCTCGGCGCGCAGGTCACTGCGGCGCGACTCGCGGTGGTTCGACAGCTGGCGCCGTTCGTCGCCGACGCCTATCAGTCGATCGCGCCGCACTCGCGTCCGGCGCACATCGCCTATCGGTCGGCGGCGGGCGACGCGGTGGACGCCAGCCCCGGCGGGGACGACGAGGTCGCGGCGATCCGCGCCGTGCTCGCCGACCGTCTCGTCGAGGTGCGGAGCAAGGAGATCGATCGCGGTCTGTGCCTGGTGGGGCCGCATCGCGACGACCTCCACCTGGGACTCGGCGACGAGCCGGCGAAGGGGTTCGCGAGCCACGGCGAGAGCTGGTCGTTCGCCCTGTCCCTGCGGCTGGGCAGCGTGGAACTGCTGCGCGACGACGGCGTGGAGCCGGTGATCATGCTCGACGACGTGTTCGCCGAACTCGATGTGACTCGCCGTCGCCTGCTCGCGGAGTTCACCGCGAGCGCCGATCAACTGCTCATCACTGCCGCGGTGGCCGAGGACATCCCGGAGTCGATCGTCGGTCGACGCATTTGTGTCGGAGTCACCGACGATGATGGCCCCAGGCGATCGCTGGTGATCGCTGACGAGCAGATCGGCACCGAGGCCGCCGATCGTGACACGTCGGATGCCGTCACCGCCGAGGCAGCACCGCTCGATGACGGAAGGGACGAGGTCGACGATGACTGAGGCAGACGCACGCGACGCGGAGACACCGGCATCGACCACGCCGGGATCGACCACAGCGGGCTCGGCACCGGCCGCAGGACTGTCCGGCTACGACCTCGCCCGGGCCGCGCTCGAGGAGGCACGGGCTGCGGCGCGCGCGCAGGGCAAGGCCGTCGGCATGGGACGGTCGGCGCCGATCCGCAGCAAGCGTCGCTCCGGCGACCGGTCGCGTCGTCGCTGGTCGGGGTCCGGTCCGGACGCGCGCGATCCGCAGCCCTTCGGCGCGATGATCGGGAAGGTCGCCAAACAGCACGGCTGGGAGCCGCGGATCTCCGAGGGCACGCTGTTCGGGATGTGGGGGTCGATCGTCGGCGACGACATCGCCGCCCATGCCGATCCGACCCGTCTGGAAGGCACAGTGCTGCACGTCAGCGCGTCGTCGACCGCGTGGGCCACGCAGTTGCGCTATATGCAGGGGCAGATCTTGGCGAAGATCGCGAAGGTGATCGGCCACGGCATGGTCACGAGTCTGCGCATCACCGGCCCCAAGGCGCCGAGTTGGCGGCACGGTCCGCGACACGTCTCCGGGCGCGGTCCCCGCGACACCTACGGATAGTCGTCCGGGCGGCTGCTCGATTTCGACGTGAGAGCGCTCAAACCGTCCTGAGCCATGATCGGCCCCGTCTATTGCTACGTTCGTCGTTCTCCGTTGCAATCAGAGGCGTGGCAAGCATGCCTGTGGATGCTCCACCCAGTACACTGATGAGTAACTGTCCTCAATCAGAATGGGAGCTGACCCTCCGTGGCAGACACCAGCGGTAACGCACCTAAGAAGTCAAGCAAGGCGTCCTCGGGCGAATACGGTGCCGATTCCATCAGCATCCTCGAGGGTCTGGAAGCCGTTCGCAAGCGTCCCGGCATGTACATCGGCTCTACCGGTGAGCGTGGTCTGCACCATCTGATCTGGGAAGTCGTCGACAACTCGGTCGACGAGGCGATGGCGGGTTACGCCAGCCGCGTCGACGTCACGCTCCTGGCCGACGGTGGCATCAAGGTGGTCGACGACGGCCGCGGCATGCCCGTCGGCATGCACGCGACGGGCGTTCCCGCGGTCGAGGTCATCATGACCCAGCTGCACGCCGGCGGTAAGTTCGATTCGGACTCGTACGCGGTGTCCGGCGGTCTGCACGGTGTCGGCATCTCGGTGGTCAATGCGTTGTCGACCAAGGTGCAGCTCGATATCAAGCGCAACGGCGCCAACTGGTCGCAGACCTACACGCACGCCGAGCCGGGGCCGCTGGAAGAGGGAGCGCCGACCGACGAGACGGGCACCACCGTCAGTTTCTGGGCGGATCCGAACATCTTCGAGACCACCGAGTTCAACATCGAGACGATTGCGCGTCGTCTCCAGGAGATGGCCTTCCTCAACAAGGGCCTGACCATCACGCTCACCGATGAGCGCATCCACGAGGCGGTCCTCGAAGCCGAAGCCGAGGAGACCGAAGACGGCGACGCGAGCATCAAGACCGAGGAGCAGAAGGCCGACGCCGTCGCCAAGGTCAAGACGCGCGTCTACCACTATCCGGACGGTCTGGTCGACTACATCAAGCACCTCAACAACCGCACCAAGGCGCCGATCCACAAATCCGTCATCGGGATCACCGCCAAGGGCACCGGTCACGAAGTCGAGATCGCGATGCAGTGGAACGAGGGCTTCGCCGAGTCGGTCCACACCTTCGCCAACACCATCAACACGGCCGAGGGCGGCACCCATGAGGAGGGCTTCCGCGCGGCGTTGACCAGCACGGTCAACAAGTACGCGTTCGACAAGAAGCTGATCAAGGAGAAGGACGGCAAGCTCTCCGGTGACGACATCCGCGAGGGACTCGCGGCCGTCATCTCGGTGAAGGTCGCCGACCCGCAGTTCGAGGGCCAGACCAAGACCAAACTGGGCAACACCGAGGTCAAGAGCTTCGTTCAGAAGACCTGCAACGAGCACCTCGCTCTGTGGTTCGACGCCAACCCGGCCGAGGCCAAGACCATCATCCGCAAGGCCGCCGACTCGCAGCAGGCCCGGCTGGCGGCACGACGCGCCCGCGACCTGGTTCGCCGCAAGACCGCCACCGACATCGGGGGCCTCCCCGGCAAGCTCGCCGACTGCCGCAGCAACGACCCGAGCAAGTGCGAGGTCTACATCGTCGAGGGCGACTCCGCAGGCGGCTCCGCCAAGTCGGGCCGCGACTCGATGTACCAGGCGATCCTCCCGATCCGCGGCAAGATCATCAACGTCGAGAAGGCGCGCATCGATCGCGTCCTCAAGAACACCGAAGTCCAGTCGATCATCACCGCGTTCGGTACCGGCATCCACGACGAGTTCGACATCGCCAAGCTGCGCTATCACAAGATCGTGCTCATGGCCGACGCCGACGTCGACGGTCAGCACATCGCAACGCTGCTGCTCACGCTGCTCTTCCGATTCATGCGTCCGCTCATCGAGCAGGGACACGTCTATCTGGCCATGCCGCCGCTGTACAAGCTCAAGTGGCAGAAGGGCCAGGCTCCAGAATTCGCGTACAGCGACCGCGAACGCGATGTGATGCTGGAGGCGGGCAAGGCCGCAGGCAAGAAGATCAACATGGAAGACGGCATCCAGCGTTACAAGGGTCTCGGCGAGATGAACGCCAGCGAGCTGTGGGAGACCACCATGGATCCCTCGGTCCGCATCCTGAAGCAGGTCACCCTCGACGACGCGGCCGCGGCCGACGAGCTGTTCTCGATCCTGATGGGCGAGGACGTGGCCGCCCGGCGCTCCTTCATCGCGCGCAACGCCAAGGACGTCCGCTTCCTCGACGTCTGACCGGCGTCACCGACCAGCAACCCGGCGGGCCTCGGAGTTCTTCAACGAGCCCGCCCACCGATGCCACCACAGCGGCGTGCGCCGCGGGAAAGTGATTCATGAGCGACGAAACCGACCAGCCGAACGACGGCGTCGACGAGAACGGGCACGACCGCGTCGAACCTGTCGACCTCGGTCAGGAGATGCAGAACAGCTACATCGACTATGCGATGAGCGTCATCGTCGGGCGAGCCCTGCCCGAGGTGCGCGACGGCCTCAAGCCCGTGCATCGTCGACTGCTGTACGCGTCCTTCGACGCAGGCTTCCGTCCGGATCGCGGTTACGTGAAGTCCGCGCGTCCGGTCTCGGAGACCATGGGTAACTACCACCCGCACGGCGACAGTTCCATTTACGATGCGCTGGTCCGTCTCGCCCAGCCGTGGTCGATGCGGTATCCGCTCATCGACGGCCAGGGCAACTTCGGTTCCCGCGGCAACGACGGCGCGGCCGCCATGCGCTACACCGAGGCTCGGCTCACGCCGCTCGCCATGGAGATGCTCCGCGACATCACCGAGGAGACCGTCGACTTCGTCCCGAACTACGACGGCAAGACGCAGGAGCCGACGGTCCTGCCGTCGCGCGTCCCGAACCTGCTGATCAACGGCTCGGGCGGTATCGCGGTCGGCATGGCCACCAACATTCCGCCGCACAACCTCCGTGAGGTCGCCGACGCCGTCTTCTGGTCGCTCGACAACCCCGAGGCCGACGAGGAGACCCTTCTCGCCGCATGCATGGAGCGCGTCAAGGGACCGGACTTCCCGACTGCGGGCCTGATCGTCGGCACCCAGGGCATCCGCGATGCGTACATGACCGGCCGCGGCAGCATCCGCATGCGCAGCGTCGTCAGCATCGAAGAGACTCGGACCGGCGGCACGCAGCTCATCGTGACCGAACTGCCGTATCAGGTGAACATCGACAACCTGATCCAGAACATCGGTGATCAGCTCAACGACGGCAAGCTCAAGGGCATCAGCAAGATCGACGACCTCTCGTCCGATCGCGCAGGTCTGAAGATCGCGATCACGCTGCGCCGCGACGCCGTCGCCCGCGTGGTGCTGAACAACCTCTACAAGCACACGCAGTTGCAGACCAACTTCGGCGCCAACATGCTGTCGATCGTCGACGGCGTCCCACGCACGTTGCGTCTGGATCAGATGATCCGGCTCTACGTCGCCCACCAGATCGACGTCATCATCCGGCGCACGCGGTACCGCCTCCGCAAGGCCGAGGAGCGCGCGCACATTCTGCGCGGTCTGGTGAAGGCGCTCGACGCCCTCGACGAAGTGATCGCACTGATCCGCGCGTCGGCCAACACCGACATCGCGCGCAGCGGACTGATGGATCTTCTCGACATCGACGAGATCCAGGCCGACGCCATCCTGGCGATGCAGCTGCGCCGGTTGTCGGCTCTGGAACGCCAGAAGATCATCGACGAGTTGGCCGAGATCGAGCGTGAGATCGCCGACCTGCAGGACATTCTGGCCAAGCCGGAACGGCAGCGTGCGATCGTCCGCGACGAGCTCGCCGAGGTGGTCGACAAGTACGGCGACGACCGTCGTTCGCAGATCATCCCCGCAGAGGGCGATGTCACCGACGAGGATCTCATCGCTCGCGAGGACGTGGTCGTCACGATCACCGAGACCGGCTACGCCAAGCGCACCAAGACCGACCTGTACCGCAGCCAGAAGCGCGGCGGCAAGGGCGTTCAGGGCGCAGGCCTGAAGCAGGACGACATCGTCGCCCACTTCTTCGTCTCCAGCACGCACGACTGGCTGCTGTTCTTCACCACCAAGGGCCGCGTCTACCGTGCGAAGGCCTACGAGTTGCCCGAGGCCAACCGCACCGCGCGCGGCCAGCACGTCGCGAACCTGCTGGCCTTCCAGCCGGAGGAGCGGATCGCTCAGGTGATTCGGATCTCCGGCTACAACGACGCCGACTACCTGGTCCTCGCGACCCGCAACGGTCTGGTCAAGAAGTCGCGTCTGGACGCCTTCGACTCGAACCGGTCGGGCGGCATCGCTGCGATCAACCTGCGCGGCGACGACGAGCTGGTGGGCGCCCGCCTCTGCAGCGCGGACGACGACCTGCTGCTGGTCTCGAAGAAGGGGCAGTCGATCCGCTTCACGGCGAGTGACGAGACATTGCGTCCGATGGGTCGCCAGACCTCTGGTGTGCAGGGCATGCGGTTCAACAACGACGACGAGCTGCTCAGCCTCACCGTCGTCCGCCCGGACACGTTCCTGCTGGTTGCGACGTCGGGTGGTTACGCCAAGCGGACCGACATCGAGGAGTACACCGCGCAGGGTCGCGGCGGTAAGGGTGTGCTGACGATTCAGCACGATCCGAAGCGCGGTGACCTGGTCGGCGCGCTGGTGGTCGATCTCGACAGCGAGATCTACGCCATCACCTCCAGCGGCGGTGTGATCCGCACCAAGGCCAAGCAGGTCCGGAAGGCGGGTCGCCAGACGAAGGGCGTCCGGTTGATGAACCTGTCCGACGGTGACAACCTGATTGCGATCGCCCGCAACGCGGACGAGCCCGATGAGGACGAGAACGAGGGCGCGGCAGATCAGGATTGACCTGACGAGCGTTTAGGGTGGGGTAGACCCGTTCAGTGAGGAATCGCCTGTGAGCACACCGAATCAGCCGGACGACAAGAATGTCGAACGCGGGGGCATGACCCCGCCGTGGAAGCGTGGGGAGCAATCCGCTGCCACCGGGCTGACCGCTGGTGAAATGGCCAAGGCCGCTGGCGTGGTCGGAGAAGACCGCGCCGGCGGGCCGCCGCCACGAGGGGTGGTCTCGAGTTCCGGTCAGCGGCCGGAGTCCACGCCGCCTGCGCCGGAGCAGCCGTCGGCTCCTCCGACGAAGGTGCAGCCGAAGCCCGCGCAGAGTCCGCAGACCGGCCCGCAGCCGGTGCTGCCGACGTCGCAGGCGGCCGGGCCGACACCGTCGGGCCCCCACCCCCAGCAGGGACCTGCGGCACCGCCCCAGGGACCCAAGCCGCAGGGACCCAATCCCCAGACGTCTCAGCCCCAGACGCCCAAGCCCCAGGCCGGAGCGGGGTCGGCACCGTCAGGTCCGGGAGTTCCGTCGGCGTCTCCGCAAGGTCCGGGCGCCTCGGCGTCGAAGCCTGCGCCCCAGCCGGTGAAGCCCGCGGCGGCTCCGCCGGTGGTTCCGGCGGCGCAGAGCAAGCCGGGAGCGCCCGTCGCGCAGTCGGGCAAGCCGGCGCCGTTCGTGGAGTCGGAGACACGGAACATTCCGCGTGAGCAGTTGGCGAACAAGGATCAGCTGCCGGACCTGGATTCGATTCACCACACCGAGCAGGCCAAGGAGCAGGCGCTGGCGCGCGCTGCGAGCCAGACCATTCCGGCTCGCGCGTCGTCGAGCGTGCCGCTGCGTGCCGCCGTGCAGATTCGACGCGTCGATCCGTGGTCGGTCTTCAAGGTGGCCGGCGTGCTCTGTGTCGCGGGCTTCTTCATCTGGATGATCGCGGTCGCGATTCTGTACGGCGTGCTCGGTGGAATGGGTATCTGGGACCAGATCAACAGCTCGTTCGGCACCATCGTGAACGGCGACGGCAGCACCAGCGGTCAGGATCTGATCAGTGGTGGCCAAGTGTTCATGTTCAGTGCGCTGTTCGGCATCGCGAGCGCCGTGCTGCTGACCGCGCTCGCGACGATATCGGCCTACATCTACAACGTCTGCGCCGATTTCGTCGGTGGCGTCGAGGTCACCTTGGCTGACCTTGATTAGGCGCTTGACCTGCCGTTTTGGAGATGTTCGGGAAGTCCGGTAATCTTCATTCTCGGTCGAGGGCCTATAGCTCAGGCGGTTAGAGCGCTTCGCTGATAACGAAGAGGTCGGAGGTTCAAGTCCTCCTAGGCCCACCATAATTTCACCGACCGGTAACCCCGGCACGGGGCCTTAGCTCAGTTGGTAGAGCGCTGCCTTTGCAAGGCAGATGTCAGGAGTTCGAATCTCCTAGGCTCCACAGAAGAAGCATATTTAGATAAGCCCCAGACGTTCACTCGTCTGGGGCTTATCTCGTTCTCCTCGTCGACGGGGACCGCAGCCGTGGGTTAAAGGCCAAAATGTGTGTATGGCCCGGGCGTGGCGGCGGGGCGTTTTATCCGTTTCTGCCTCCCCAGCCGTGCTGAATGCCGTTCCCGTCCTCCCAGTTGAAGCCGGTGTCGTAGGCCGCCGGTCCGATCTTCTGGTCGTCGAGCGGCGTTTGTTTTGGCCGCTGCGGTGGCGAGGCGCCGCACTGTTGGCAGCGCCAGCGGGTGCGGCCGGCGCTGGTGGTTCCGTTCTTGACGAGCTTGCGACCGCATACACCACACGAGGGGGAATTCCGAGGACCTGACACCGAACATGCTTTCAAAGCATGTTCAACCCACCATCACACGAGGTCAGGCACCAGAAATCGACGGATCTATACACACATTTTGGCCTTTAACTCGCAGCCGTCCGTTGAACTGACGAGCTCGCCGAGGACCTCATCGGTGCAGTGGATTTCTCGAACTCTCCGTAACGGCTGGCGAAGTGGGTTAGCGTGCAACCCGAAGACGAAGTAGATCAATCGATCGACTGATGAGGCGGTAGCGCCGATGGGATTCGCGACAATGGCCAAGGCGGTGGGGGCGCTCGCCGCGACGGCGGCGCTCGGCGCGGGGCTGATGCCCGCAGCGGCTGAGGCTGCTCCGACTCCGGTGAAGTACGTGAATCTGGGCGACAGCTATTCGGCTGGTTCCGGAGTGCTCCCGCTGGCTGAGGACGTCTCCATCGGGTGCGCCCAATCGGCACAGAACTATGCGAAGATCGTCGCCCGCACCAACGACATGAACCTCACCGATGTCAGTTGCGGCGGAGCAGCGACTGACGACTTCTACACCTCGCAGCAGCCCGGGGTCCGCCCGCAACTCGCTGCACTCGATGACGACGTCGACCTGGTGACCTTCTCGATCGGCGGCAACGACGAGAACCTGTTCGGTGGAATGATCGGAGACTGTGTCATCGCAGGCATCGGCGCGGGGATGCGTGGTTCGCCGTGCGCGCACCAGGATATGGGCACGGCGTCGAAGACCATCCGTGAGATCACCTATCCGAATCTCGTGAAAGCGATGAAGGCTGTGCGAGCTAAGGCACCGAATGCCCGCGTCGTCGCGCTGAACTACCCGTGGATCGCCCCGGATCGCGATGCCCCGTGCAACGGAATGCCGATCGCCGCAGGCGACGGGAAGTTCACGCATCGGGTTCAGTCCTGGCTCAACGACGCGATCGCACGCGCGGCGAAGGAGACCGGCGTGACGCTCGCCGACGTGGCCGCGGCATCCGTCGGACATGATGCGTGCAAGCCGCAGGGCGTCCGCTGGGTGGAACCGCTGCTCTCGACTGCCCAATTCGTACCGGTCCACCCGAACGCTCTGGGTGAGCGGGAAATGGCGAAGGTGACTGCGAAGGCGCTGGGGCTGAAGTAGACGCGGAACGGACCTCTGTTTCCGTCCACCGCCGATTGTGACCCGCTCCGGGTAACGATCGGCGGTGGAGCGGTCAGACTCTGTTTGGGACGGTCGGTCGCCGCGATTCAGATCGCGGCACCGAGGCTATGACACGGCGGATCCCCGAAGCGCGGCTGCGAGTTCTGCCAGGGAGGGAAGGCCCGTGCCGGTGGGGTAGATCCGGCACGACAGCGCGCCGGTGCTCGGCGCGGACGGAAAGGGGTCGACGCCGTCGATCAGGAACGTGGGCGAGCCTGCGAAATCCCACTGGCGCCCCTCGTCTTCCGTCGCGATGACATGGATGATGACCGGTGTATCGACACAGCCGGACTGATCCAGCGCCTCGGCAATGAGCGTGACGGCTCCGTCGTGGTTGGCACAGTCGGGCACGACGAGCAGGTCGACTCTCGACACAGACATTCCTGATCTCCTCTGCTGCGATTCAGATCCCGGCCAGCACCCCGTTGAACATCTCCGATGTCGACGGATGCGTGAAGATCGACGATGCGAGTTCGGGCGCGGTGATGCCGTGCCGCATCGCCAGGGCGACGAGGTTGACGACCTCTTGGGAGTCGACGCAGAACAGGGTGGCTCCGAGGATCTGCTTGCTCGACGCGTCCACGACCACCTTGATGATGCCCGCCGGATTGTTGACGATCTTCGGTCGCGGGAGTGTGGGGATGTCGCGGACCATCGTCGAGGCGACGATGACGTCGAGGCCGCGCTCGCGCGCCTGCGTCTCCGACAGGCCGACGCGCGCCAGCGGCGGGGTGACGAAAGTGGTGGTGGGGACGGCCACTCGGTCGCTGACACGGCGGTCGCCGGCGCCGAGGAGCAGATCTTCCAGGATGCGGTTGTCGTCCAACGACAGGTAGGTGAACTGGGGGCCGCCGTGGACGTCGCCGATCGCATACACGCCCGGTGCCGAGGTGCGGAGCCGATCGTCGACAACGACGGCGCCGCGGTCATCGACGTCGACGCCGGCGGCCGCCAGGTCGAGGTCTGCGGTGTTCGGGCTCCGTCCGGTCGCGAGGAGGACGGCGTCGGCGGCGAACTCACGTGTCTCGCCGCCGATCTCGGCCGTGACGGTGACCTCGGTCCCGGTGTCGGTGAACGCGCGGGCGGCAGCGCCGGTCACGATCTCCACACCGGCGTCGGTCAGCACGTCGGTCAGGACCTGCGCGACGTCCTCGTCGTCGCGGGCGAGCAGGCGGTCGTGCCTGCTCAGCACGCGTACGGACGAACCGAAACCAGCGAACATCGAGGCGAACTCGAGGCCGATCGGACCGTCTCCGACCACGAGCAGTCGCTTCGGAAGCGGGTCGACGTGCTGGATCGACTCCGAATCGTGAACGCGCGGGCCGTCGGCGCCGGGGAGGTCGAGGGGTGTCGGCGTCGCGCCGGTGTTGATGATGATCGTCTCGGCGCTGATCCGCGTGGCGCCGTCGGCCGTGGCGACCTCCACGGTCGATGCGTCGACGAACCGCGCTGTCCCGTCGATCAGGGTGACGCCGTCAACGGTGTCGAGCATGTCGTAGTTCTTGGCGCGCATCGCCGCCGTCAGCGTGTCCCGGCGGTCCACGGCCGCAGCGAAGACGGTCGCGTCGTAATCGGTGCCGTGCGGGACCTGCGAGTCGTGGACCAGGATCTTCGTCGGGATGCAGGCGACGTTGATGCATGCCCCGCCGTACATCGCCGACGACTGCTCGACGAGGGTCACGCTGCGTCCGGCGCGCGCCAGTGTCCCCGCAAGCGTCTTGCCGCCCTTGCCCCAGCCGATGATGAGTACGTCCGTCATTGATCCACCTCTCGTCCCCACGCGATGTCCCAGGAACCACGGTAGTGGCGTGCGCCGGGCGGGGAGGCCTTCATCGCGAAGTCCGGTAATCAGCCCCGCCGCACCTTCGGACCCATGTGCTTCGACCGCAGGACCCCCACCAGGAGCAGGACGCCGACGGCGGTGATGAACCAGCCGATGTGCTTCATGCCGACGTCGTCGATGGCGCTGCCGGCGATCGTCGTCGTGACGACCACGGCGAGGTTGGCTCCGATGAACGCCATGGTGCGGTACATGCCGATCGACGCGCCGACGTCGTCGACGGTGGTGACCGTGTTGATGAGGTTCTGGTTGCCGATGTTGTTGAAGCCGTTGGGGATTCCCATCACCGCGGCGACGATGAGCAGCACCACGACCGGGGCGGTGGACCGTTCGACCGAAGCGATGAGGATGCCGCCGACGACGAGCGCGGTGGTGCCGATGGCCAACGTCGTGCGGACGCCGTATCGGCGATAGGTGCGCGAGCCGATGCTGGTGGCCAGCACTCCGACGCCTGCGACGGGCAGCATGGTGAGGCCCGCTTCGATCGGCGTCATTCCGCGGACGGTCTGCAGCCACTGGGGGATCCCGAAGAACACGCAGTAGAAGCACACGTAGGTTAGCAGGGCGCGGCCGAGGGTGGCGCTCAGCGCCGCGTTGTTGACGAGCGCGCGGACGTCGAGAAACGGTTCGACGGTCCCGCGTTCGTGGATCACGAACAGCACGCCGGCGATGATCGCGATCGGCGCGGCCCAATAGTAGGGCGTGGCGCGCAGCGAGATGAGGAACAGCATGGCGGTGGTGAGGGCGACGACGAACAGGATGATCCCGCCGAAGTCGAGGCCGCGCAGCGACGTCCGCAGGGAATCCGAGCTGCCGCCGGCGAAACCGACGTCGGCGCGCATCACCCACACGGCGCAGATCGCGACCACCGGCAGGTTGACCCACAGGATCGAGTGCCAGCCGAACGTGCCGACCAGCAGTCCGCCGATGGTGGGGCCGAGCGCCGCCGTGGACTGGCCGCACATGACGAGCAGAGCGATCGCGGTCCGCGGATGGCGGTCGTAGCGGTCGGCGTAGGCGCGGAGCATGGTCATCGCATTCGGCGTGTGCACTGCGATGCCGGTCCCGATCAGCACATAGGCGCCGATGAGGACACCGAGGTTCGGCGCGAGCATGCCCACCACAGAGCCCGCGGCGACGAAGACGAGTCCGGCCATGAACACGCGTCGAGCACCAAAGATGGCGCCGAGTCGGCCTGCCATCGGTGCGCAGACGGCCGTCGTGATGTACATCGCCGAGATGATCCACGAGACGCCCGCGGAGGAGCCGAACTCGGCGGCGATCGCGACCACGGCGATCGCGATCATCGACGAGTTGATCGGCTGCAGGATGCTGCCCGACGCCAGGGGGCCGCTCACGCGGACGGGAATGGGTTTGGGAGTGACCGGGACGTCGCTCTGCATGGCGGTCATGCCTCGCCGCCTGACGTCTCGGGTTCGTGGCCGGTCGCGATGCGGCGCAGCAGGGTGCCCGCAAGAAACAGGAGTTCGCGTTCGACGGGCGTGCACGTGGCGTCGATGGCGTCGGCGAGCCAGCGGCTGCGCTGTGCTCGGTCGGTCTCGAGAGTCTGATGCCCGGAATCGGTGATGGTGATGAGGACGGCGCGACCGTCGTTCGGATCGGGATCGCGGGTGACGAGCCCCAAGGCTTCGAGGGACGCCACGGTACGGGCGACGGACTGGGGTGCGATCATCTCCACGTCGGCGAGCGCGCGGGCACTGACCGGACCGATCCGGTCGACGTGCGCGAGGGTCTGCACCTGCGACGGGGTGAGCAAATGTCGCGCAGCTTGGCTGCGGATCTTGCGATTGAATACGGTGATGTCTTCTCTGAGTTGAACGATGTGGTCGTCCACGGTGGCCTCTCACTAGGTACTTAAACAGTGTAGCTGTCTAAATTTCCCAATGATGGGCAAACGACTGCCTAGTTGGTCACAAACTAGGTAGCAATGCTGTTTATCTCGCTCGACTCGGGCCCACTGCCTGTTGAGGCGTCGATCCGGCGGAGCGTGCCGAGTCATTCAATTGAACGACGTCCGCGGAACGCGTGGCAGTGCCGACGCGACAGACCGGGTGCGGGAACCGCGACGTCGTGATCCCGCGCCCAGCGGTCGGGGAGTAGACAGTCGGACACGAAGGAGCACCATCATGCGTCATCGCATCAAGGCCACCGCTGCCGCTCTCGCCGTCGCCGTGACGGCCGCGGTCGGCACCGCAGTCGGCATCGGGCAGGCGTCCGCCGCGCCCGCGAACGGCTCGAGTTCCGCGGCATGCCGCACCGTCCCGACCAGCCGCGTCGACGCCGCGGTGCGACGGCTCGCACCGCCGTTCCCCGGGCGCGACATCCCGTGGGTGGTGACCGACAAGGGCACGACCATCGGCTGCTGGTTCGGGTGGGCGCAGGTCTACCCGCGCGGCGCCACCGGGAGTTCGCCCACCCACATCCTGTTCTTCGACCACGACCGGTTCATCTCGACCGCGACGCCGAAGCCCACCGCCTTCACCCACGTCGTGGGCAGCGCCTGGCCCGGTGAACTCACCATCTCGTACCGGTGGTTGATCGGCGACGACGCCAACGCCCACCCGCGCGGGCACGCGAACGTGCGTTTCCAATCGATCCCGTTCCTCGCCCCGTTCGCCATCGACCCGATCCCTAGGCAGGTCCTGCGGTAGCTGCGGCGAGTCCGATCACTCCGCCCAGCCGTCGAAGGAGGCGTCGTCGAGCTGATCGGGGTCGAGGGTCCGGTGACGGACGCGGACCGTCCGCCCGAACCGGGGGCCGGTGGAGCGCAATTGATCCTCACTCACCACGACCTGCCGCGGGAGGGCGCCGACGTCGGGATGGTCGATGCGGACCGTGCACAGGTAGGCGGCGAGCGAGGCGTCCTGGGGATGCGACGGGTAGCTGACGACCTCGGCGATCCTGCCGATCGACACGTGGGCGTCGGCGAACCACTCCCGCTCGCGGCGGCTCGTCGCCTCGGCGCGCGCCGACCGCGCTGCTCCGGCTCGTCGCGCCGTGCTGACCCGGCGCTCGAAGTGCACGTCGTCGACGTCGTCGGGGTCGAGGACGGTGTGGCGGAACTCGATCGTGTCGCCGACCGAGCACATGATGTGGAAATCCCGGAGCTCGCGACGGAGCGTGATGGGTCCCGGCAACTCCGCCGTCACCTCGACGTCGTAGCTGTCGGGGCCCTCGACGCCGGGACGGCAGACCACTCTGCTGACCCGACCGATCGTCACATGCGCGTCGGCGAAGCGTGCCTCGGTGAGCCGGCCGTCGGCGTGCGAGCTGTAGGCGAAGCAGACCAGAATGAGAATCACCGTTCCGGCCACCAGCCCCCAGAACGTGACACCGCTCGCGTGCTGGGTGACCACGCCCCAGACCACGAACGCGATCCCGCCGACGACCGCGAGTATCAGAGCCGCGAACGAGGCGCCCGCTCGACGCGACCAGTAGCGGATGCGGGCACGGGTCTCCGGTGTGCGGGCCCGTCGCAGCCAGTCGTCGTTCATGTCAGGGAGTCGATGGATGTCGTCAGGCCCGGGGCTCGCGAGGTCAAAACGGCCAGTGCTCCCGAGGCGGTCCGGCCACGTCGGCGGCCATCAGATACTCGGTGCCGAACATGAATCGGTAGAGGCGGGGCGGAAGAGCGAGCATGAGCCCGATGTCGGAGGTCTGGCTGGCGTGGCAGGTCATCGCCTGCCGCTTGCGCGTGAGCGTCTGGTCGTCGAGGGTGATCCGCCACGCGATGTCGGCCTCGGGCATACCGGTCGGCAATCCGTCGTCCCCGAGTTGAAACTTGTCCCACTCGTCGTCGGGCATCCCGTCGGCATAGCCGAAGGCACGCATCATCTCCTGGGCATCGGGATTGGTCCGGGCTTCCGTCCAGTCCTCACGTCGATTCGTCGCCTCGAACAGTCGGACCGGATGCGCGGCCTGTTCGACGGCGAGGCGACCGGCCCGATGAACGGCGATGTGATCGGGATGTCCGTAGTTCCCGTGCCAGTCGTAACCGATCAGATAGTCCGCGTGCTCGGCGTCGATCAGGGCGGCGACAGCCGCGGCGACGTCGGACGAGTCGGCGCGCGCCAGACACGCCGGGTTCGCGTTCTGCTCCCACCCGGTCATCCCGGAGTCCTCGTAGCCGAGCCAGACGATCCGATCGGTGCCGAGCGCGGCGGCCGCGGCTTCGGCCTCCCGGCGGCGGTACTCGGCGAGCGGCGTGTCCGCGGGCAGATCCGGCGGAACCGTGCCGTGTTCGCCGCCCGTCGCGAACACCGCGACGACCCGATGACCGCGATCGGCGGCCAGGGCCATCATCCCGGCCGTCAACGAGGTCTCGTCGTCGGGATGCGCGTGCAGGAAGACCAGGGTGGACATGCTCGCCTCCTTCTCGGGAATCAGACGCCGTCGGCTTCGGGTCGCCACAGCGACGGAATCGGTGCAGGCGGTCCGTTGAGCAGCTGGGCTTCGGCGGCGGCGATCTGCTGGATCAGATCGGCGACGGCGCGAACTCGCGGAAGGCGGGCGTGCTCCTTCGGCAGAATCAGCCAGAAGCGCGCGCTGAACTCCACGTCGGGGAGGATGTGCACGAGTCGGTCGTCGCCCGCCGCGACGAATTGCGGCATGGGCGCGATGCCGACGCCTGCGGCTGCGGCCTGCCAGTGTGCGACGAGGTTCGTCGACTGAATCTTGATCTCCGTGGGGATGCGTTTGGGGATCGTCCGCAGGGGATTCACGTCGAGGAGCTTGTCGACGTACCAGATGAGATCGTGATTGGCCAGGTCGGCCAGGGTTTCGATCGGCGGTGCGTTCCTCAGGTAGTTGGGACTGGCGTACAGCCGCAGTTTGTAGTCGGCGAGCGGGCGTGCATGAATGCGGTCGGAGTTCGGCCGACCGAGGGTGACGGCGACGTCGAACGACCGCACGCTGTGATCGAGCTGCGCGGTCGCGGTCACGAGCTCGATGGTCAACTGGGGATGCTCGTCGGCCAACTTGCGAAGTCGGGGCGCGAGGATGAACGATCCGAACCCGTCGGTGCTGAGAATCCGCACGTTTCCCTGTAGATGACTGGTTCGATTGCCGAGCGACGCATTCGCGTCGCGCACCGCGCTGGCCACGGCTTCCGCCGGATCCACCAGCCGCTGTCCGGCGGGGGTGAGGTGCCAGCCCTCGGGCGTTCTGTCGAATAATCGCTGACCGGTGTCGCGCTCCAACGCGTTGATCCGACGTCCAACGGTCGAATGGTCCACGCCGAGATCTTGTGCGGCGCGCACCAAGCGTCCGGTGCGTGCGACCGCGAGGAAGTACTGAAGATCATCTGCCGACAACATATGTGCATTCTTGCACACACCGGGGTCGCCTTGGCGATTGTCGTCACAGTGCTCCATCCATACGTTGGAAGTGTCCCCAGCAGGCTCAACTGCAGGGAGTTTCAGTCGATAGAGCACACGGAGATTCTCATGAAGCCGATCATGACCATGACGCACTCGCACCAAACGGAGTCCGACGCAGCGCCGACATCTGCAGATCTGCCCGGTCAGGGTGGGATCCGCGCGCCGCTCAACTTCGTCAACGGAAGCGACAGCGCCGGCACCGGTGAGCGCGAGCTGACGGTGTACAACCCGGCGACGGGTGAGGTAGAGCACGTCTTCAACGTGACGACGCCCGAGCAGGTCGGCGAGGTGGTCGCGGTCGCCAAGGCAGCACAGAAGGAGTGGGGCGAATCCGCAGTCGCACATCGTGCCGCTGTCATGTACGAGGTGCGCGACGCGCTGCGTCGGCACGCCGATGAGCTCGCTGACCTGATCGTCACCGAGAACGGCAAGACCAAGGTCGACGCACTCGGCGAGGTCAACCGCGGTCTGGAGAGCATCGAGTTCGCCTGCGGCGTCGCTGACCACACGGCAGGTCGTTACAGCCGTGACGTCTCGAAGGGCATCGACGTCCACCAGGTGCGCGAGCCGCTCGGCGTGGTCGGCTGCATCACTCCGTTCAACTTCCCGGTGATGGTTCCCCTGTGGATGATCGCCAATGCTCTGTCGACCGGTAACGCCGTCATCCTCAAGCCGTCGGAGAAGTCCCCGACTGCCACCACTCGCCTGGCCGAGATCATGACCGAGGCGGGTATCCCCCCCGGTGTGTTCAACGTGGTGCAGGGCGACGCGGCTACCGCGGGCGCGCTCATCGAGCACCCGGACGTGGCGGCGATCAGCTTCGTCGGCTCGACGCCGGTAGCCAAGGCGATCTACGAGCAGGGCACGAAGCTGGGCAAGCGCGTGCAGGCCCTCGGTGGCGCCAAGAACCACATGGTGGTGCTTCCCGACGCCAACCTCGACGACGCGGCCAATGCGGCCGTCGGCGCCGCGTTCGGTGCCGCGGGCGAGCGCTGCATGGCGGTCTCGGTCCTGGTGGCGGTCGGTGACGTCGCCGACCCGTTGATCGAGAAGATCAGCGGACTCATGAGCAAGTTGACGGTGGGACCGGGCAACGAGGGCGGCAGCGACTTCGGCCCCGTGATCTCGCGTGAGCATCGCGATCGCGTCGCAGGCTTCCTCGACGCCAGCGGCGAAGCAGGCGGGGCCCTGGTGGTCGACGGCCGTAAGAACGAGCGTTTCGAGCAGGACGGCTACTTCATCGGCCCGAGCCTGATCGACAACATCACCCCCGGTACCGCCTGCTACGACAATGAGATCTTCGGACCTGTCCTGGCAGTGATGCGCGTGTCCTCGCTCGACGAGGCCATCGACGTCGTGAACGAGAACCCGTACGGCAACGGTGCTGCACTCTTCACCGAGAGCGGCGGCGCAGCACGCCGCTTCGAGGCCGACACCAAGATCGGCATGCTCGGCATCAACGTCCCGATCCCGGTTCCGGTCGGCTGGTACAGCTTCGGTGGCTGGAAGTCGTCGCTCTTCGGCGACTCGCACATGTACGGCGAGGAGGGTGTCCGCTTCTTCACTCGCGCGAAGGTCGTCACCTCGCGTTGGAAGGACGGATCCAAGTGAGCCGCGGCGACATGAAGGCGGCCGTCCTCGACGACGCCGGCCTGCACATCGAGTCGATTCCGGTTCCGACGCCCGGTGTGGGAGAGGTCCTCGTCGAGGTGTCGGGTTGCGGCGTATGCCACAGCGACCTGCACGTGGTCCGCGGCGGGATCCCGGTGGCCAAGCCGCTGGTTCTCGGTCACGAGACCGCAGGCACCGTGGTGGAGCACGGTCCTGGCGTACCGCCGTCCACGCCTCGCGTCGGATCGCGGATCGTCGCGTCGTTCGTCATGCCCTGCGGGTTCTGCCGCGAGTGCGAGCGTGGACGCGATGACCTGTGCCTCAACTTCTTCAAGATGAACCGTACCGACGGCACCCTGTACGACGGCACGTCGCGGCTGGCGCGCCCGGACGGCGAGATGCTGCACATGTTCTCGATGTCGGGCATGGCGCAGTACGCCGTGGTTCCGGCGCTCGCCGTCTTCGAGCTCCCCGAGCAGATGCCTTCGGTGGAATCGGCGCTGCTGGGTTGCGCGACGCTGACCGCATACAGCGCGGTGGAGCACGGCGCAGGCGGGGTGCGCGGCAAGAACGTCGCCGTGGTCGCCTCCGGTGGAGTGGGGCTGAACCTGATTCAGATGTCCCGGATCATGGGCGCCGAGAAGGTCATTGCGATCGACATCAGCGACGAGAAGATCACCACCGCCCTCGGCGCGGGAGCGTCCGACGGAGTGAACGGCGCGGACACGGATCCGGTGGCAGCGGTCAAGGAACTGACCGACGGGCTGGGCGTGGACGTGGCCTTCGAGGCGCTCGGAACGCCCGGAACGTTCAAGCAGGCGTTCTCGATGGTCCGATCCGGCGGCTGCACGGTGCCGGTGGGGCTGAACACCGGAGACGTGTGCCTGCCCATCAATGGGATGGTCCGGTCGCAGGTGGGAATCAAGGGATCGTACGGAGCGCGGTCGCGGGTCGACATGCCCGCACTCCTCAAGATCCTCGACGACGCGAAGTTCGATCCGCGGAGTCTGGTCAGCACCACCGCATCGCTCGATGAGCTGTCCACCATCCTCGATCGACTCGAGGCCGGGCAGATCGAAGGCAGAGCGGTCATCGACGTCCAGCGCTAGCTCGACACTTACCGACCATGACGATCGGGACGACGCAGTCGCCCCGATCGTCATGGCCTATCTGTCGTCAATCGTCGGCGGACGGCGTGGGCGAGAGGAGACAGGACGGTGCCCGGATGGGATATGCCTGGTCGGAACCAGGATGAGGCGCCCACTGATGCGGACGCGAACGGTGCACGCGGTCGGTGGCAACGAGGGGTGCTGGCGGCCGCGCTGATCATCAGTCTGTCGGTGTGGTTCTCAGCGACGGCGGTCGGCCCGAGTCTGCAGGCCGAGTGGGGCCTCGGCGCGATGGGCCTGGTCTGGCTGACCGCCGCCGTTCAGCTCGGTTTCGTCGTCGGCGCGCTGGCCGGCAGCGTCTTCAACCTTCCCGACCGCGTCGATCTTCCACTCCTGATCGCGCTAGCCGCGGTCGGCGCCGCACTCTGTACTCTCTTGTTCGCCTTCGCCGCCAACGGTTTCGCCTCCGCAGTGGTCATGCGAGCCTGCACCGGAGTGTTCCTGGCCGGGGTCTATCCGACCGGTATGAAATTGATGGCGACATGGTCGGCGCCTGCGATCCGCGGTCGCTCGTTCGGAATGTTCATCGCGTGTCTCACCATCGGCTCCACGCTTCCGTACCTGCTGGCGACGTGGCACGGCCCGTCGTGGCGCGTCGTCATGGCCGCGGCGGCGGTGTTGGCGCTCCTCGGTGCCGCGATCACCATCACCTGCCTGCGGACCGGCCCGTACGCGGCACCGTCGCCACCGTTCAATCCGCGCCATGTCCTCGTTGGATTCCGGTCGCGGGCGCCGCGAGCTGCCAACCTCGGATACTTCGGTCACATGTGGGAGCTGTACGCGCTGTGGGCGTGGCTGCCCGCACTCGTGGCGATCTCGCCGCAGTTGACGGCGTTGCCGATCGCCTCCGGGCTGCTGGTCTTTCTCGTGCTCGGCGTCTCGGGCGCCGTCGGATCGATCATCGGCGGCCGCATCGCGGACCGGCGAGGTCGTCGTTTCGCGGCGGTGTCCGCACTGATCGTGAGTGGAATCTGCTGCTGCCTGTCGCCACTGGTCCCGGTGATGCCCGCGGTGGTGGCGCTCGTGGTCCTGGTGGTCTGGGGTGCCGCCGTGATCGCCGACTCCGGCGTGTTCTCGGCCGCGCTCAGCGAGACCGTCGACTCGTCGTACGTGGGTACGTCGCTCGCCGTCCAGACCGCGATCGGTTACGGATTCACGGTGATCAGCATTCAACTCGTCGCGGCCGTCGCCGACCTCGGCTCATGGCGCGTCGCGTTCGTGATTCTCGCGATCGGACCCCTCATCGGCGCAGTGGCAATGTCACGGTTCGTGGAACCGCGAGAGATGGGAGCAACAGCATGACCGGATCGACAGCTGATGGCGACATCAGGGACGTGGTCGTCATCGGTGCGGGACCAGCCGGGATCGCCGCCGGCATCGAATTGCGGAGAAGGGGAATCAGCCCGCTCCTGCTGGAACGAGATCGAGTGGCGTCGAGCTGTTTCAACGCCTACCGTTCGCTGCGCATCAACACGCATCGGTGGCCGTCCTCGTTGCCCAGGCATCGGATGCCGTGGACCCTGGGCAGCCACCCGTCGGCGCAGCGCTACGCAGGCTACTTGACCGCGGTTGCGCGCCCCCTGGACGTGCAGACGGGATTCGAGGTGAAGAGGGTCGACCGGATGCCGGACGGGACCCTGCTGGTCCGAGGCTGCGGCGGTGACCTCCGAGCCAGGCACGTCGTCGTCGCCACCGGGATCGCGCGGGCGGCGAAGTGGCCCGACTGGCGTGGTCGTGATGAGTTTCCCGGCCGACTGACACACGCCCGCACGTACTACGACGGCGCCATCGGCGTGGGACGCGATGTGCTGGTGGTCGGCGGTGGCAATACAGCGGCCGACATCGCCGTCGATCTCGCATCGTCGGGCGCGTGGAGCGTGGCGCTGTCGATCCGCCGACCGCCGCACATGGTGCCGCGATCACTGGGCCCGCTGCCGATCCAGACTTTCGGAGATCTGGTCGCCCGACTGCCGATGGGGCTCGGCGATCGTGCCATGGCGGTGGCGCGCAGGGCATGGCTCGGCGACCTTGCACCGCATGGGCTGCCCGCACCGACGACGTCGCTCGCCGCAGATTTCGCGGCGACCGGAACGATACCGATCGTCGACCGAGGTCTCGCCCGCGCCGTCCGCAACGGAACGGTGAACGTGGTCGACGGCGTGGCCGATGTGGGGGCGGCCGGCGTCCAGTTGCGCGACGGCTCTGTGCTGCACCCGGACCTGGTCATTGTGGCCACGGGCTACACCACCGATCTCGCTCGACTGGTGGGTCACCTCGGCGTGGTCGATTCCGAAGGGATTCCGTTGGGCGCCGAGCATCCTCGCAACCTCGACGGACTGTGGTTCCTCGGGTTCAACGACTCTCTGAGTGGGCAATTGCGACAGATCAGCATCGATGCGACAGCACTGGCGCGACAGCTGTCGGCCGACATGCGGACAGCGGGATGAGGAGAACAGGAATGCAGAATTCAGGATCGGGCGGACTTCAGGCCGAAGCCACCGTCGAGTGGTCCGGGTGGGGCGGTCGGGTGCGCGGTGCGGGAGGAGAGCTCGACGTCGCGACGGCGTCGCAGGTGGAACTCGGCGGACCCGGGGGCGGCACCAACCCCGAGGAATTGCTGGCCGCGACGCTGGCCAATTGCTTCAGCTCGGAGTTCAACGCGGTCGTCCGGGCCCGGGCGCTCCCGGTGTCGTCGGTCCGCACCCGAGTTCGCACCACGCTCGGCGTCGTCGACGGTCGACACCGCATCGTCGCGGCCGCGATGGACATCGTCGTGACGTCGACTGCGCCGAGCATCGATGTGGAGGCTGCGGCGCGGTCCGCTGCGGACGACTGCCCGGTCTGCGCGGTGCTGCGGCCGACCGTGCCCGTCGTCGTGTCGGTCTACGTCGTGGAAGAAGGAGAAGGGAAGGATATTCATGAACTCTGACAACAATGGAGCCGGGGCCGTGCAGGTCCGGGCCGATGCCGTCGAGCCGTACTTCGACCTGGGCGACTACGGTCGCACCGTCGCGAGCAACAACGCCGTGGCGCAACTGTGGTTCGATCGGGGGCTGGTCTGGTCGTACGGATTCAACCACGAGGAGGCCATCGCTTGTTTCGAGCGTGCAGTGAGCGCCGACCCGACGTGTGCGATGGCCTACTGGGGTATCGCGTATGCGCACGGCCCGAACTACAACAAGCCGTGGGAGGCGTTCGACGAGACCGAACTGCAGACTGCCGCCGCGCGGACGCACGAAGCCGTGCTCCTCGCGGTTGACCATGCCGAGGACGGGACGGTCGAGGCTGCGCTGGCCGGTGCGCTGCTCGCTCGGTATCCGCGCGCGCAGGGGCCGAACGGCGCCGAACAGTCGGTGTGGAGCGTCGCGTACGCCGAGGCGATGGGGCGGGTGTATCACGCTCACCGCGACGACCTCGACGTTGCCGCGTTGTATGCCGATGCGTTGATGAACCTGACGCCGTGGGAGCTGTGGGACACCATGACGGGCGAGCCGGCAGCCGGCGCGCGGACCCTCGAGGCCAAGGAGGTGCTGGACGCCGCGCTGCAGCTTCCCGGCGGTACCGAGCATCCGGGCGTGTTGCACTTCTACATTCACTTGATGGAGATGTCGGCGAGGCCCGAGGATGCGTTGCCGGTCGCCGACCGACTGCGCGGGCTGGTACCCGATGCCGGACACCTGGAGCACATGCCGACCCATCTGGACATCCTCTGCGGTGACTACCGTCGGGCGATCGAATCGAACGGAGATGCCGCTCGTGCGGATCGGCTCTTCGTCGAGCGCGAGGGGCCGCTGAACTTCTACACCCTGTATCGGGCGCACAACCTGCACTTCCGTATCTACGCGGCGATGTTCGCGGGTCGGCTGCAGCCGGCGCTCGAATCAGCAGCGGACTTGGAGGAGGCCATCCCGGAGTCCCTTCTGAGGGTCACGTCGCCGCCGATGGCGGATTGGCTCGAAGGATTCCTGACCACTCGGCTGCACGTCTACGTGCGGTTCGGACGCTGGGACGAGATCCTTGCGACGCCGCTGCCGACCGATCCGGAGCTGTACTGCGTCTCGACCGCGATTCACCGGTATGCGCGCGGCGTCGCACTGGCCGTCCTCGGCCAGGTGGAAGCGGCACGGGCCGAGCAGGGTGCGTTCCGAGAGGCGGTGCGCCGGGTTCCAGAGACTCGCACCTTGTTCAACAACGTGTCTGGACATCCTCGGGGTCGCCGAAGCCATGCTCGACGGTGAGATCACTTACCGCGAAGGCCGTTACGACGAGGCGTTCGCCCTCCTGGTCGAGGCAGTCCGGCGTGATGACGCACTGCCTTATGACGAGCCGTGGGGGTGGATGCAGCCGACCCGGCACGCGCTCGGGGCACTTCTCCTGGAACAGGGCCGACTCGCCGACGCCGCCGCCGTGTATGCGGCGGACCTGGGGCTGATCGAGTCGCTGCCGCGCCCGCAGCAGCATCCGGACAATGTGTGGGCGCTCCACGGTTACCACGAATGCCTCACGGGACTCCGGCTCACCGACGACGCCGACGACGTCGCAGATCGTCTTCAGGCGGCCCTCGAGTTCGCCGACGTCCCGATCCACGCATCGTGCTTCTGTCGCCGCAGCGTGCAGCGCGATCAACAATGCTGCGAAGCGGACTGATCGCTTGGCGCAGCTCATTCTGGGCGCGGTCATCCCTATCGTCGCGCTCCTGGCATTCGGCTCGTTCCTCCGTCGCCGGGTCCTCACGGACTCCGGCTTCTGGCGAGGACTGGAGTGGCTGACCTACCACATATTCACCCCGATGCTGTTCGTCACCTCCATCTCTGTGACGGACCTGCACCGGGTGTCGCCGGGTGCGGTCATCGTGTCGATCGTCGTGCCGATCCTCACGGTCACCGCCATCGTGCTTCTGCTGAAGCGACCGCTGAAGATGACCGGACCGGCGATCTCCTCGCTGGTGCAGGGCGGCACGCGGATCAACACCTATCTCGGCCTGGTCTTCATGGACGCGCTGTACGGAGCCGACGGTGTCGCCCTCTTCGCGCTCGCGGCCGCGGTGATGGTCCCGTTGGTCAACGTGGTCGCGGTCAGCACCCTGACCGTGTACGGAGACCGGCGCGTGAACGGTGCCCGCCCCCGCATCTTCCGTGAGATGGTGACGAACCCGTTGATCCTCGGATGTGCGGCGGGCCTGGCGATCAATCTCCTCGCGATTCCGGTGCCCAAGCCGGTTGAGGCCACCTTGACTCTGCTCGCGGCGCCGGCACTCGTGGCGGGCACCCTGATCGCCGGTGCGCCGATCACCTTCGCTCTCAGCCGCGTCGACCTCGCGGGAATCGCGACGACGTCGATCCTCAAGCTCGCGCTCCTGCCGATCGGTGCGGCAACGCTCGGCGGTGCCCTCGGGTTGTCGGGAGCGGCGTACGCGGCGGTGGTGGTGATCTGCGCGGTGCCGACGTCTCCATCGGCGTACGTGCTGGCCAACCGCCTCGGCGGCGACAGTCGGCTGATGGCGTCGATCACCGCAGTACAGACCGTCACTGCTGCGGTGACCCTGCCGCTGGTCCTTCATCTGACGTCAGTGGTCTGAGGGGAAACGACACGGCCGCAGCGTGATCCACACGCTGCGGCCGTCTCTGCTCTGCACTGGATTCAGTCGACGACGTGCAGATCGTTCTCGGCGTCTCTGATCGCGTCCATGTCCTTGGCCCGGATGCACCAGATGGACACCAGGGTCACCAGACAGGTGACGATCACGTAACCGAGCGCCACGGCGACACCGAAGGCACCGTCGAGCCAGGTGAGGATGACCGGCGTGGGCCCGACCGAGATGATGCCGGACAGCTGGTAGACGATCGAGATGCCGCTGTACCGGGTGGTCGGCGGGAAGAGTTCGGAGTAGAACGCGGCGACCGGTCCGTAGAGCATGGGATAGATGATGCCGAGCGCGACGACGAGGACAGCGGTCAGCGCAACCCAAGATCCGGTGTGGAGCAGCCAGAAGGCCGGGTACAGGAACACGGCGAAGGCCACCGTTCCCGCCGAATAGACCACACGGCGAGGAATCGAGTCGGACACCCGGCCCCAGAAGGGGACGAACACGACGAGCACCAGTGCGGAGATCATGAGTGACACCAGCACCTCGGTCTGCGTGAAGTCCAACGAACTCGTCGCGTACGCGATGATGAAGACCGCCCACACGCTGTACGCGACGCCCTCGGCATACCTGGTCCCCATGCCGAGAAGCAGGTGCCTGCGCGAAACGCGATGCGAGAGCAGTTCTTTCAGCGGGATGTCCTGTTCCAGGCCTGCCATGCCCGCCTGGGCCGCCTGGAAGCTCGGAGTCTCGGCGATCTTCGACCGGAGGATGACGCCGACGACGACGAGCAGGACGCTGACGAAGAACGCGAGCCGCCATCCGTACGAGAGGAACGCTCCGTCGGACATCAGGGTGCTCAACAAGGTGAACGCTCCGGTGCCGAGGAACAGCCCGAGGGCGAGGCCCATCTGGGGGAAGCTGCCGAACAGCCCGCGGCGGTTCTTCGGCGCGTACTCGACGCTGAGCAAGACGGCTCCGCCCCACTCACCGCCGATGGCCAGACCCTGAGCCAGACGGAGAACGGTCAGCAGGATCGGCGCCCAGATGCCGATCTGGTCGTACGTGGGAATGGCTCCGATGAGGAACGTGGCCACTCCCATGATGTACATCGTGGCGACCAGCGTCTTCTTGCGCCCGATGCGGTCGCCGAGGTGTCCGAACAGGATTCCACCGAGTGGGCGGGCGATGTAGGCCACGAAGAAGGTCGAGTACGAGAGGATCAGCGCCAGAGCCGGATTGTCCTGCGGAAAGTACAGGTGATTGAAGACCAGCCCGGCTGCGGTGGCGTACAGGAAGAAGTCGTACCACTCGATCGTGGTGCCGATGGTCGCCGAAGCGACAGCGGTGCGGGTCTGCTTCTTGGTCACCTGAGTGCCGGTCGTGCCCGCCGCAGCAGCGGCCGCAGGCGGTGATCCGTCGTGTGTTCCGGTGTTCGTGAAGGTCTTCATGGAGCGACGTCCTTGTTTTCGTTGGGTGATGGAAGCGGGTGAAAAACGAACTGCGCCGGCATCGTCGGATGCCGGCGCCGTTCAGTGAACGGATGAGTCAGTGGCAGCAGCTCTTCTGTCCGGCCGATACGGTGGCCGGACCGGTCGTCACGGCGCAGAAGCACGACGTCTGTATCGACTTGTCGGCGCGCGCCAGAGCGATGTCGAGCTGTGGCTTGATCGCCCTGGCCTCGTCGGTGCGGCCGAGGGCCTCGTAGCACCGGTGCAGGCCGAGGAGCGCCCAGACGTTGTTCGGGTGGCGATTCTGCCGGATCACGTCCTCATTGAGTCCGAGGTCGGTCTCGTAGGCGTGTGCCGCCTCCTCGGCGTGACCCTGCTCCAGCAAGAGGGCGCCGAGAGCGTGACGGCTCGGCATCATCCATCCCCACGGCTCGTCGAACGGGAGGGAGTCCTCGTTGGCCACGGCCTGCCGAAGGTGCGCGAACGCTTCGTCGTAATCGCCGTGATGGTAAGCGATCTCGCCTGCCAGCATCTCGCGGGCAACGCCGAGGATGTCCGGGCACGGCACCACGTGAAGGATTCTCGTCGGCGGCACCTTGGCGGCCGCCTCCTCGAACTGCTGCTGCGCACGCAGTGCGTTGTCGTGCTGCTTCAGTGCTGCGTACGCGATGCCCTTGCCGTAGTAGTTCATCGCGGTCGTCATCAGGTACAGGTCCTGATCCTCGGGGAGCGGATCATCGATCAGCTCCTGCCACTTGCCGAATCGGACGAGCGCGTGCGTGCCGATCGACATGTACGCCTCCTGCCAGTCGGCCATCGGCGGATCTTCCATCCGGATGAGCGCATCGGGGATCGTCTCGTGCATCGTCGTCGCCGCTTCGATCGCCGGATCGAACTGACCGAGGAACATCGCGCCGTAGAGCTTGAAGTGGTAGTTGTGCACCCGGTAGTTCGAGTAGAAGTTCAGGGCGCCCGCGTACTCCCAGTACTTGACGTCCTTCTCGATACCGATGTGATTCGAGTCGACGACGTCCTGGTAGTAGCCGCACTGGATGTCGATGTGGGTCGGCATGTGCGCGAGATGTCCGGAGTCGGGCACCAGATGCCGGATCTCGTCGCCGACGCGCAGGGCCGCCTCCGGCGTCTTCGACATCTCCATGAGGTGGATGTAGAGGTGCCAGACACCGGGATGGGGATCGCGGCCTGCGGCGCGGTTCTTCTCGATGGCCGCTTCGAGGACGGTTCGACATTCGTCGGCGTTGGATCCCTCGGTGGCTGCGCCCGTCTCCAGACTCCACATGTTCCACGGGTTGCGGTTCATCATGGCCTCGGCGAACAGCCCTGAGACGTCCATGTCGTCGGAGTGCTTTGCGTAGACCTCGCGCATGGCGACGGTGTACTCAGCGCTCCACTTGTAGAGGTCCTCCGGCGGAGCGTCGTCCTGGTAACGCACCTCGAGAGCCTGAATGAGGTCCCTCTCGACATCGGTGAGCCGGTCGGACAGCGCACCCGCAGCCCGCAGGTTGCGACGGCATTCCGGCAGCAACCCGAGCACGTCGGTCTCCTCGATGCGTTCCCACGGCCGGTTGTAGTTCGGGCCGGCGATGTACGCGAGGCCCCAGTACGCCATTGCGCAGTCGGGGTCGTGTTCGAGAGCGTTCTTGAAACAGACGCCGGCTTCCTCGTGGTTGTACGCCCAGATCCAGTTCAGCCCACGGTCGAACCAACGCTGGGCGTCGGCCGAAGAGGTGGTGATTGGTCGGCTGTAGGACCCGAGATCGAAGATGTAATCGTCAGCCATGATCACTCCTTTGGTGAATAGACGACCCCGCGGCGCCGACGTGAGGCGAGCGGGCTGACAAGCAGTGTGCTTGAAACCACAATCGATGATCCCGCTTGGGGAAACAACAATCAGAACCTCCCACTGATGTGCACTCCTGCACACGCTCATGGGCCGGACTGGGAGACGGCGGAGGGGAACGGACCGCGTTGGTGTGGACCTGACGATGCGGTGTCGATCAAAGAGTTCAGGGGGCCGACGTCAGAACGGTGTGCAGACTCGCAGGGCGAGTCTGCACACCGTTCTGGAGATCAGGCGACGAGGAGCACGCCGACCAACGCGATGGCGGCGACCCAGACGGTGGACACCGCGGCGAGCGCGAACGGCCACAGGCCCACGCGCCGCAGCATCGAGATCTTGACGCCGATGCCGAGGGCGAACATGGCGGCCGTCAGCAAGATCAATTGCAGGGTCTTGCCGATGGAGACGAGGCTGTCGGGCACGATGCCGGACGAGCGCAGCGCGACACATGCGATGAATCCGATGACGAACAACGGCACCAGCGGCGGAAGTTTGCCTGCATCGCCATTCGGCGTACGCCGACGTTGCATCAGACCGAGGACGGCCATCACCGGCGCGAGCATCATCACGCGGGCCAGTTTCACGACCACGGCGACGGCGAGTGCGGTGCTGCCGATGGCCCCGCCGGCGGCCACGACCTGGGCGACCTCGTGGATGGAACCGCCTGCCCACAGACCGGCGTTCTCTTCAGAGAGCCCGATGCCGCTGGAGATCAGCGGCACGATGGGGATCATCAGAGTGCCGAAGAGGACCACCAGGGCGACGGCGGTCGCCACTTCTTCGTCCTTGGCCTTCACGACGCCGTCAGCGGCGGCCACTGCTGCTGCACCGCAGATCGAGAATCCGCAGGCGATCAGAATCCGCTGCCCGACGGCGATGCCCATCCATTTGCCGACGAGCACGGTGCCGATGATCCCGAGTACGACGATCACGACGACCACGCCGAGGATGCCCCAGCCGAGTTGCAGAACGTCACTGAGCACGAGCTGCAGCCCGAGGAGGGCGACACCGAGACGGAGGAGCTTCTTCGCCGAGAACTGCAGTCCCGGCGAGAGTTGCTGGGGGAGCGACACGGTGTTCGCCAGGACCGCACCGAGGACGATCGCGATGAGGAGCGGGCTGACGGTCGGCACCAGCTTGTTGATGCCGATGGCCAACGCAGTCCCGACTCCGCACAGCGCGAGTCCAGGTACCACTCCGCGCACGGCTCCGATTGCCTTTGGCTGAGCGACAGGCTGCGGAGGACGTTGTTCGGTATTGACTGTTTCTTGGTCCATGCTTCACAGCATCTGAGCGCGCGGGAGTTGCCGGTACTGCCGTTCCGGGCATAGCCATATATCAAGTCGATATGGCTACAACGGCGTGCGGACCCCCATTCTCATGCCTCCGGTCGCTCGGTGCGGCCGTCCACGACATGCACGGTGGTGTCGTATGTCCGGACGAGGTGGTGGTGAAGCAGACCGCCGAACGCCTCTCGATCGGATGTCTGAAACCGGTCGTTGAGCGCCTCGTGTTCGGCGATGATGTCCGCGGATCGTTCCAGCAGTCGAGTGCCGTGACTGTAGAGCAGGAATCGCTGGCGGTCGGCCAGTCGGTCGTACAGCTCGAGGAGAACCTCGTTGCCGCCCGCCTCGACGAATCCGC
The DNA here is from genome assembly GCF_001592365.1 of Gordonia hydrophobica NBRC 16057. Lineage (GTDB taxonomy): Bacteria > Actinomycetota > Actinomycetes > Mycobacteriales > Mycobacteriaceae > Gordonia > Gordonia hydrophobica. The sequence continues at coordinate 84,670 of NZ_BCWU01000009.1, read as the reverse complement.
GGTGGAAGGCGATCGTCGATTCGACGAACCGCGGCAGATCGCGATCGGCGAGGGCTGCGCGGTGCTCGGCGATGACCTCCCGCATCGCACCGTCCGATTTGCTCGGCGGCCGTTGTCCCGGCACCTGGACCGCGGTGGTCTCCAGCACCCATCGGGCTTCGGCGAGATCGGCGATCTGAGCCTCATTCAGGCCTGTGACCAGGGCTCCTCGTTTGGGCAGGATGCGGATCCAGCCTTCGTCCTGCAACAGTGCCAGGGCGGTCCGGACCGGCGTTCGGCTGCATCCGATCTCCGCGCCGAGCACCACTTCGCTCAGCAGGGTGCCGGGCGCATGGGCGCCGTTGAGGATCTTCGCGAGAATGGCGTCGTACGCTCGCCGCGTTGCGCTGGTGGCTTCCACGGGTACCGGACTTCCTCTCGCTGAAATCGGCCGACGCGACTGCGTGCGCGAGACGGTCCGATGTGTCATCGTCGTTCCTTTTCGAGCTTGCCATGCCGACCGATTCTCAAGGGCGGGTCACGTCGGCATGCCCGGAACCAGTCGGAGTGCCTCGCGTTCGGTGCACCCGGTGAGGATCAATGCGTCGATGACGAGCGAGCGTATGCTGACCAATGCCGCCACTGCCACCGGGGCGCTGTGTCGACGATCCACATCAAGAGTCTGATGTGCAACCGCAACCAGGCCTGTGCGAAATTGCTCCAGGTCGCCGCTGCTCTGAATCCGCGCTGCGATCGTGCGCAACGACGTCGCGAGGTCCCGGTACAACGAGCCCCATGCGGGGTCGGGTGATTGGTCGCGACGCACGCTGGTCGTCGTCAGTCGAACCATGTGCTGCGTGCTTCGGGTGACCTCGTCGAGTGCGTCCATCATCGAGGCGACACGTGCCGCAGATTCCCGCATCGCTTTGTACGTGGGCGGCTGGCGTGCGCTCGCCACGGACTCGGTCGCGGCCTCGGCGAGCTCACTGTACGCGTCACTGAGATCGTTCGCCGTGTTGTCGATCCGGGGTACCGCCTCCGGCGAGGGTGCGGCGACGAGGGCACCGCAGTCGGAGACCACCGCGGCGACCGATTCGAGGTAGCGGGCGATCTGCACCCGCACGAGTGAGATCGGATTCGGCGGACGGAGGACGGCGATGCCGAGTGCGACGACCCCGCCGACCCCCGCATCGATCCAGTGATCGAGCACGGCGCCGTCGGCTCCGGTCAAGGTGCTGACAGCGATTGCCTGGGTGCACGCCTGCAAGGCGAGGGTCGGCCCGCCGCCCCACCGCAGGGTCAGCGCCATGGCGGCGGCGACCATCGCCGTCACCTGGATCGGTCCGGTACCGACGGCGAGACTGACCACGCTCGCGATGACCACGCCGACAGTCACCCCGGCACACACTTCGACGACGCGTCGTAGGCGGCGGTCGAAACTGACGCCGAGGCCGACCGTTGCCGTCACCGGTGCGAAGTACGGAAGGTCGTGGTGCAACAGCTCCGTCGCCACCAACCAAGCGATGCCTGCGGCGACTGAGCACTGAAGGATGTGCCACGTGGTGCTGCTGGTCTGAGGTAGCCGAACGAGCCGGCCGACGCGGCGGACGAGGGGCTCGCTCGCGGGTTGATCGCCTGCGGGCATCGCTCCATGGTGGCAACGAGTTGATCCGACACCTAGCGCGTCGATCAGGGCAATTGTGCAGAGCCGTGTGCATCATCGCAGGATCGGGATCGACATCCCCACGATAACTTGGATACAAGAGCTTGTATCCAAGAAGAACTCCGGAAGGAGCACGATGACTTCGACAACGCCGAGGGATGTCGAACTGCCGGCGCAGCAGGTCGGTTCGCGACTGCCTGCGATTCTGTTGCTGCTGTTCGCCTCGGGATGGGGCGCCAATCATTTCGCAGCGGTCCTCCCGATCCTTCAGAACACCGAGGACATGTCGCGGGCTGCCCTGGACGGCGCATTCGGCGTATATGCGCTCGGGCTCCTGCCGTGTCTTCTCGGAGGCGGAAGTGTGTCGGATCGGGTCGGACGACGCATCGTCGTGTTGATCGGCGCGGCCACAGCGGGCTTGGGCAACTTCGTCATGATCTTCTGGCATGTGGAGCTCGGGGTCTTCGTCGGTCGTTTCGTCGTTGGCTTGGGAGTGGGTCTGGCGGTGAGTGCCGGCACCGCGTGGACGGCCGAGGTCGCGGGCAAGAAGGGCGCCGTGCTCGCCGGCGCGGTCCTGACCTCCGGATTCGCGGTGGGCCCCTTCGTGTCGGCCATCGTGGCGTCGACGTTCCCCTCGTCCGCGGAGTACGTGTCCTTCGCCGTCTCGGCCGGGTTGTCGGAATTGGCGGTCGCAGCGGGCGTGGTGTGGACGACGTCGGCGCCGATTCCGCAGGCCGACGTCGCGGCGGACGACCGCAGTCGGCACCAGGACGCGGCCGGAGTCGGATTGGCGCTGCGCACGTCGCTGCCACTGGCGATCTGGGTGTTCTCGACGGTGACCGCGTCGATCGTCGTTCTCGCGGCCCGAATGACGGACCGCTTCGGTGGTCCGATGGTGCCGGGTGTGGCGTCGCTCCTCGCCCTGGGTGGCGGTCTGGTGATCCAGATGATCGCGCGTCGTCTCGACTGGGGCGCGTACGCGGGGATCGCCGGGATCGGTCTCGCCGTCCTCGGTTTCGGTGCGGCGGCCGTCGCGGGCCCACATCCCTCGATCGGGATGTTCGTCGCCGCTTCCTTGATGCTCGGTGCGGCGTACGGCCTGTGCCTACGTGAAGGACTGATCAACGTCGAACTGCACACGCCGCCGACCGCACGGGGGATGGTGACGGGCATCTTCTACGTCTTCACCTATCTGGGATTCGGACTGCCGGTGTTGATGGCGACCATCGAGCAGAGTGTGGGCGGATCGCTTCCGCTGGTGGTTCTCGCCGTCCTGGCGGCCTGCTCTCTGGGCGTGTGCCTCAGGCAGATACGCACTGGCACAGTGAATTCCAGGAATGTGGTCGGCATTGTGCGTTCACGCACATGACCGGGCCTCGATGGCCGTTGTCTCCTTTGTCACCCCCTTCTAGCGTGGTGTACGTCACGGATCAGACCGTGCATCACGACGATGTACCCGAGATCCGACGACGTTCAACCAGCCGAATGAGGAGGCGCAATGTCCGAATGGAAGCTCCAAGGTGTGTGGACTGAGTCCTGCACCTGTGACATCACCTGTATCTGCAACCTTGACCCGTCGCAGCCGCCGACTCAGGGATACTGCGATGTGGCGTTCTGTTTCCACATCACCAAGGGTGAGATCGACGGCATCGAGATCACCGACCTTCCCGTCGTGTGGGCGGTCAACCTGCCCGGCACCTTCGAAGGCGGCAACGCCGAAGCGCGCCTGTACATCTCGGACAAGGCGACGCCGGAACAGCGCACGGCGCTCGACCCCATCTTCCACGGCGAGGCCGGCGGTGTCTGGCAGGTCTTCTCCGGGATCGTCAAGAAGTGGTACGACACGGAGTACCTGCCGATCGACGTCCAGCAGGACGGTGACAAGCGCACCATCACGGTCGGCGACCGCGGAACGATCGTCGCCGAGACCATCCGCGATCACCGCGGCAACGACGTCGCAGTGATGGACCCGCCGCTGCTCGCACCGGCGAGCATCCACCGCTTCGTGGTCGCGCGCGGCGACGGATCTCAGTGGACCGACCCGGACCTCCGGAAGTTCACCGGCAAGCACGCTGCACACTCCGAGTTCCTGTGGAGCTCGGACACCACCGACAACCCGCCGTACGTGCCGGGTTGCGTCCCCGCGTGACCCTGCGTCAGTACTGAGAGCCCGAATTGAGAGCCCGATGAGTATCGTGGCAAGGAGGAAACTGTGGTCAGCAATCTGATCAACGGCAGCATTGGCGAATCGGCACCCGAGCCGCCGGATGCGCACGCCGCCTGTCATTCGACCGGGACAGCGACCGCTGATCCCAAGGTCACGGCTACCGTCCGGACCGGAGCAGCAGATGCTGCGGATCGGGACAAGCGTCGGCCGATACTCGTCGGGCTCTTCGGACTGGCAGGCTTCGCCTGGATCCTGACGATCGTCGCGAGCCTGGTTGCACCGAATACGTCCGGAGGCACCTTCGCCACCCTCGCCGCGATCGGCGGACACAGCCACGCGCTGACCGCCGACGTCGGCTCCGGTGGAATGGCCCTGTGGGTCGCGCTGGTGCTCACCGCGGTGTCGTGGATCGTCATGACGGTGGCGATGATGCTGCCTTCGTCTATCGCGATGATGACGATGTTCGCCGCCACGGCCAAGCGAGGGCCCCGATGGAAGCGCTCATACGCATCATTCATCGGCGGATACCTCGCGGTCTGGTCGGCGGCCGGCATCGCCGCGTTCCTGTTCAGTCTCGGCGTCGCGTGGATCGGTGAGACCTGGACGTGGCTCGGCGAACACTGGCAGGTGGTTCCGGCGGCGGCCCTCGCCGCGGCGGCGCTCTGGCAGCTCACACCGCTCAAGGACGCCTGCCTCAAGGCCTGCCGTACCCCGCTGTCGTTCATGATGCAGCACTTCAAGAGCACCAAACCCGGGCCCAGCTTCATGCTCGGCGCCCGACACGGCAAGCACTGCTTCGGATGCTGCTGGGCGCTGATGCTGGTGATGGTCTTCTTCGGCACCGCGCACCTGGTGACCATGGGCGTGCTGGCCCTGATCATGCTCGTCGAGAAGGCTGCGCCGTGGGGCGATCGACTGGTGCGTCCCATCGGTGTGGCGCTCGCGCTGGCTGCCGTCGCCGTGCTGTTCCTCGGTGGGCAGTCCGGTGGCGAACACCATCATCACGCGGCGGTCGCCGTCTCTTCGGACGCGGTTCGCTGATCACTCGCGGAGGTGAGTGCCGCGAGTCGATCAGACACAACGCTCGGCTGGATGTCTCCAGCCGAGCGTTGTGTCGTCGGCATGCATCCCGACGATGGTCGAGCGCCGACTCACGCGCGGAACGTCCCGTCCGAGTGGCAGACTCGAGAGCATCGACGTCCGCATGTGAGAGGTGCTTCCCGTGATCGCGACCATCAACCCCGCCACCGGTGAAACCGTCAAGACCTTCCAGTCGGCGACCGCAGACGAGATCGAACGCGCCATCGCCCGCGCCGCCGACACCGCACGCACGTATCGGACGACGACGTTCGCGCAACGCGCCGCATGGATGCACGTGACGGCGGATCTGCTCGAGGCCGAGGCCGACGACGTGGCCGCGATGATGACGCTGGAGATGGGGAAGACGCTCGCGTCGGCGAAAGCCGAAGCCCTGAAGTGCGCCACGGGCTTTCGGTTCTATGCCGACAACGCAGAGGAGATGCTGGCCGACGAGCACGCGGACGCCGGTGCGGTGAACGCGAGCCAGGCGTTCGCGCGCTACCAGCCACTCGGCGTGGTGCTGGCGATCATGCCGTGGAACTTCCCGCTCTGGCAGGCGGTCCGCTTCGCCGCACCCGCATTGATGGCGGGCAACGTGGGCCTGCTCAAGCACGCGTCCAATGTTCCGCAGTCGGCGCTCTACCTCGCTGATGTCATCAGTCGTGGCGGCTTCCCCGACGGCGCCTTCCAGACGTTGCTGATCGGGTCGGGTGCGGTGGAATCGGTCCTCCGCGATCCCCGGGTGGCGGCCGCGACGCTGACCGGAAGCGAACCCGCGGGCCGGGCGGTCGCCGCGATCGCCGGCGACGAGGTGAAGCACACGGTGCTCGAACTCGGCGGCAGCGATCCGTTCATCGTCATGCCGTCGGCCGATCTCGATGCGGCGGTGAAGACGGCGGTCACCGCGCGCGTCCAGAACAACGGACAGTCGTGCATCGCCGCCAAGCGCTTCATCGTGCACACCGACGTCTACGACGAGTTCGCGACCGAGTTCGTCGAGGCGATGAGTGCGCTCACGGTCGGTGACCCGACCGATCCGGCTACCGACATCGGTCCGCTCGCCACCGAACAGGGACGCGCTGACGTCGAGGAACTCGTCGCCGACGCGGTGGCCAACGGGGCCGAGATCCTCTGCGGGGGAGCACGTCCCGACGGGGCGGGCTGGTACTACCCGGCGACGGTGGTCTCCGCGATCACCCCGGCGGCGCGGATGTACACCGAGGAGGTGTTCGGTCCCGTCGCCGGCCTGTATCGAGCCGCGGACATCGACGAGGCGGTGACGATCGCGAACGCCACGTCGTTCGGGCTCGGCTCCAACGCCTGGACGACCGATGCGGCCGAGATCGATCGGTTCGTCGCCGACCTCGACGCGGGCGGCGTCTTCATCAACGGCATGACCGTCTCGTACCCCGAGCTGCCGTTCGGTGGCGTTCGGCGATCAGGGACCGGCCGCGAACTGTCGGCTCACGGGATACGCGAATTCTGCAACATCAAGACCGTGTGGATCGGCTGAGACGGCCTGATCAGCACCGCGGCGCAGGACGCAAGGCCACTCAGCGTCAGTTCGGGGTGCTCGTCGCGAGGACCCCGGCGACGCCGAATGCGAGGGCCATGACAATCGCTTCGAAACACAGCCAACGAAGGACGTGCGCACGCGAGACGTCGGCGAGGTGCGGCAGCAAGCGGTAGCGGAGCTGCGTCGCCGATACGCCGATCAAGCCGAGCAGAACGAGTTTGGCGAGCAGAAGGACGCCGTAGCGGGTCGTGACGATGGCGCCGATGGACTGGCCGTGATTGATGAGGATGAGCCATCCGTCGAGCAGGCCGGTGGCAGCCACGACGGCAACGCAGATCGCTGCGATCACCGAGAATCGTGGCAAGGCCGTCGCCAGCAGGTGAGGCCGGGACATGGCGAGCGCCGAGAGTGCGACCAGGCCACCGACCCAGCACATGGCCGCGAAGACGTGACCGATCATGGCGAACACCATGACTTCGGCGAAGCTGAACGACGAATGCGATGCGTGTCCGGAGAGAGTGATCGGCGCCAGCGCGCCGATCGCGACGACGATGCCCAGATGTCCGCGCCACGGTGCCGCACTGTTGCGCGCCGCCGCCAGCACGTCCATGACGACGTACAGTGTGCCGAAGAGACAGCCGGCGGCGGTGGCCGCGCCGAGGCTGAACTTGCTGGTGAATCGGACGATGTTGGCGATGGAGGCCTGCCCGCTGGGATCGGCGTCGACGGTCAGCATGCTCAGATAGAAGCCCGCAGCCAACGACCCCGCCAACGCGAACCATCTGGCCATCACGCGCGCTGAGCCGAGGGCCGCTCCGCGTCCGGCGAGCAGCGTTGGAATCAGGCATGCGCCGGTGAGCAGGGTGAACGAGGTGAAGGTCACCGATCGACCGATCGCCAAGCCGGCATTCGTCGGGGTCACCGGGTTCGCTGCGATCAGAAACGCAACGATGAGGGCGACGAAGCACGAGAGCACGATCCAGCCTGCGGTCACCAAGGGCGTGCCGGGCGCAGCGGCGGCCGGCTCAGATCGCTGCTCGGGCGTCGAGTCCTCGGCGGGTGGTCGCATCAGTGTCATTTCGGCCCCAGTGTTCGTCCAGTACTGACGTTGTAGTGGATGGAAATGTACCGAGAAACCCCAGGTCAGTAAATAGGGAAAGCCTCCCCGCGTTGTGCGCGAATGCACAGGCTTGGGCATTCTGCTCCGTTGACGAAGCCGAGGGCGAGACCCAGAATCGATCGGAACAGCGGCCGAGAGCACTCGCCGTTGATACTACGACGAGGAGGCTGGCGATGTCCGGCTCTATCAAGCGAATTCTGGTGCTGGCGGCAGCACTGTTCCTGACGGTTGCGGCGTCGATGATCGGCGTGGGGGCGGCCTCGGCGCATGTGACCGCTCAGCCTGGTGAGGCGAAGCAGGGCGGGTATGCGGTCGTCACCTTCCGGGTGCCGAATGAGTCGGACACGGCGTCGACCACGCGGGTGGAGATCTCGATTCCGACCGAACATCCGCTGACATCGGTGCGCACCACCGCCGTTCCCGGATGGTCGGCGCAGGTGACGAAGACCAAACTCGACAAGCCTGTGGACAACCACGGCAAGTCGATCGACGAGGTCGTCTCGTCGGTGATCTGGACGGCTGACCAGGGCAATGCGGGGATCGCGCCGGGCCAGTACCAAGACTTCCCGCTGTCCATGGGACGGCTTCCGGAGACGGATCAGTTGATGTTCCCTGCCACGCAGACCTACAGCGACGGCAAGGTCGTCAAGTGGGATGAGCCGTCGACGGGCGACGCGGAGCCCGAGCGGCCGGCACCGACCGTCGAGCTGACGGCCGATGATGCCGACAGCGATGCCGACGGCGGCGTCGACGGCCTGGCGATCACCGCGATCGTCCTCGGTGCCCTGGGTGCGCTGATCGGAGTGGCGGCGTTCATCCGCAGTGGCGGCAGCCGGACCGGCGCCTAGTCATGCGACGGTGGAGTGTTGGACGGTCGGTGCGCCTGGTGGGCGCGCCGACCGTCGGCGTCTTGGCGGTCCTCGCACTGCTTCTGATCGTGCCCGCGTCGCCGGCGAGTGCGCATTCGTGGCTGGTGTCGAGCGTGCCCGCCGACGGTGCGACGGTGCAGAGCGGACCGTCGACGGTCGTGTTGACCTTCTCCGAACCGGTGGCCGACGACTACTTCGAAGTCGATGTGGTGGGTCCGGACGGGCGGTCGTACCTGGCGGGTCGTGATCGAGCCGAGGGTGCGTCGGTGACCGTCCACGTGGCTCCCACCGGCCCGGCCGGGAAGTACCGAGTGGAGTATCGCCAGATGTCGGAGGACGGACACCGTGTCACTGGGAGTGCGACCTTCACGGTCACTTCTCCGGGGACCGGTGAGGGCTCGGTACGCGATGACAGCGAGACGCAGTCGTCGTCGATGAGCGGCTATCTGGTCGCCGGGGGCGTCGTGCTGGTCGTGGTGGTGGCAGCTGCTGCGATCTGGCTGTTGCGGCGCAACAGGATTCGCAGCGACCGACCGTCCTGACGCCCGTCGGCCGAGGCGCCGACCGGCTCAGCCGAGCAGGTCGGCGTGGTGGCGTGCGGCGACGTCGGGGTGCGCGCGCAGGCGGGCCTTCAACATGTTCTCACCGAAGGTCCCGGAGATGACGTTGTCGGGGTCCTGGGTGACACCGGGCGCCTGCGCGGCCAACTCGGGCGGAAGCGTGATCTGCGGCATCGTCGACGACAGCGCCGGGTTGAAGAAGAACGGCACCGACAGTCGTTCTGAGCCCGCAGACGGGGACACGACGCGATGCAGCGTCGCCTTGAGGTAGCCGTCGGTGGCGAACTCCAGGAGCTCACCGATGTTGACCACGAACGCGTCGTCCACAGGCGGCGCGTCGATCCACTCGCCGTCGTGGTCCACCTGGAGACCGCCCTTGCCGGGTTCGACGAGGAGAAGGGTGAGGACGCCCGGATCCTTGTGCGCGCCGACGCCCTGCTGGTCCTCGGACTCATCGCGGCCGGGGTAGCGGACCACCTTCAGCAAGGTGGACGGGCGCTGGGCGAACGCCTCGTCGAACACGTCCGACGGTGCGCCGAGGCTGACCGCCCACTCGCGCATCAGACGCAGACCGATCTCGTTGCACCGCCGCTGCCAGTCGACGATCACCTCGCGGAGCGCGGGCAGCGCTTCCGGCCACGCATTGGGTCCGTCCAGGCGAAGGTAGGCGGGATCGTCGCCGAGGGGCTCGTACTCGGCGGCGAGGTCGATCTGTTCGCGCCAGTCGATCGCGCCGTCGGTGTATTCGCCGCCGAAGCGGGTGTAGCCGCGGAACTGCGGGCTGGCGAGCATCTCGATGCTGAACTTGTCTGCGTCCGGCAGAGCGAAGAACTCGCGGGCGGTCGCGAAGAGCCGGTCCCGAACGTCGCGGTCGATGCCGTGGCCGACGAGATAGAAGAAGCCGAACTCGTGCGTCGCGGACCGCAGCGACGCACGGAAGGCGTCGGCATCGGCCTGATCGCCGTCGAGAAGTGACAGGTCGACGATGGGGAGGCGGGTACGGGTCTCGGACATTCTGATTCCTCTACTGACCGGCGGGACAGTCCCGGGCTCTGCACAAAGACCACAGCGGACGGCCGGCGCCACCGGATGTGACGTTCTGTCACCAGGATAGCGGCCACCGCGGTGGCGGCCGGTGCGGGGAGGTCACTGCCCGCACCGGTCATCGACCGCCGGAAGCGTCCGTGTCTCCGGCCTCTCCCTCGCCGGCTTCACGCGCCTTCCGTCGCTGTTGCTCGGCCCGTTCCCGGACTCGGCGCCGGTACTCCTCGTCCTCCCGGGCGGCGACGGCGGCGCGGTACTCCGGCGGCTCGGCGGGCGCCGGGCGCCTCTGCTCGCCGACGCCGGTCGGCCGCGGCCCAGGCGTCGACGGCGGACCCTCCGGGCGGCCGACGATGAACCAGATCACCGAGCCGATCAGCGGGAGCAGGATGACGATGAAGACCCAGGCGAGCTTCGGGAGCTGACGCACCCGATACTCCTCGGCGAGGATGACGTCGATCAACGCCACCACCCACATCGCGAAGATGATGAGACCGATGACCGGCATGGCGACCCCCGTGGCACTGACGACAGTCCGCTGATCGTATCGCGGGCCGGTCCGCGGCTCCGGACCCGCGGTCGACGGTCGATACACTCGGGGCACGATCGGCCGGAACGGTCGAAAAAGGACAACCTGAAAAGGATGATCACGTGACCACACGGATCCGCATCGGCATCGTCGGATACGGAAACCTCGGCCGCGGCGTCGAGACCGCGATCGGCCTCAACCCCGACATGGAACTCGTCGGCGTCTTCACCCGTCGTGACCCGGAGACCGTCGAGACGGTCGGGCAGAGCACCCGGGCGTACCCGATGTCGGACTTAGACCGCGATCGCGACGACATCGACGTCCTCATCCTCTGCGGCGGCTCCCGCAGCGATCTGCCCGAACAGAGTCCCGCCCAGGCGGCGCGCTACAGCATCGTCGACAGCTACGACAACCATGCGCGCATCCCCGAGCACTTCGCTGCCGTCGACGCGGCCGCGCAGCAGGGCGGCACCACCGCGGTCATCTCGACCGGCTGGGATCCGGGCCTGTTCTCCCTGAACCGGGTGTTCGGCGAAGCGATCCTGGCGCAGGGCTCCACGTACACGTTCTGGGGCCGCGGCCTCAGCCAGGGCCACTCCGATGCGGTCCGACGCGTCGCGGGCGTGGCCGCGGGCGTGCAGTACACGCTGCCGTCGGAGGCGGCGATCGATCGGGTGCGGGCGGGGGAGAACCCCGACCTCTCCACGCGCGAGCGGCACACGCGCGAGTGCTTCGTCGTTCTGGAGGACGGCGCCGACGCCGACACGGTGCGCGCGGAGATCGTCGGCATGCCCGACTACTTCGAGCCGTACGACACCACGGTGCACTTCATCAGCGCGGAGGAACTGGCCCGTGATCACCAGGGCATGCCGCACGGCGGCTTCGTGATCCGCAGCGGCACCACGTCCGCGGGGACCAAGCAGGTCGTCGAATACAGCCTGGCGCTGGAGTCGAATCCGGAGTTCACCGCCAGCGTGCTCGTCGCGTACGCGCGGGCCGCGGTCCGGATGAATCGTGCCGGCGACGTGGGCGCCAAGACCGTGTACGACGTCGCACCCGGGCTGCTGTCGCCGCTGTCGCCGGAAGAACTTCGCGCCGGATACCTCTGACCGGATAACGAACGGTCGTCGACTTCGGTCAATACGGCCCGATCGGGCACCGTCGATGGCACCGTGGAGGGTGCCGGGGGCGCTACGGAAAGGGTCGTGGAGATGACGGTTCATTCGGCAGTGTCGGTCGCCGTCGACGGATCGGACCAGGCGTTGGAGGCGGTGCAGTGGGCGGCGGCCGCCGCCCAACGACTTCAGCGTCGACTGGACGTGGTGTCCGTGGTTCCGCCGGTCGCCATGCCGTTCGGTCCGCTGTCTCTGCAGTCCGACGAAGACGCGATGCTGGCCGCCAGACAGAAGGCCGAGACGGCGGTCTCGGTGGCGGCGCAGGTGGCGGTCCGGACGGCGAATGTTCCGGTCGAGACCCGGGTGATCGAGGGCAAACCCGCGCTCGCCCTGCGAGCGGTCTCGACGCGGGCGCACATGCTCGTCGTCGGACGCCGCGGGCTCGGCGGTGTGCGCGGCCTGCTTCTCGGCTCGGTGAGCACCGATGTCGCCGCCCACGGCGACTGCCCGACTGTCGTCGTCCCGGCCGGCGGAGACCGCACCACCGGACCCGTCGTCGTCGGATTCGACGGGTCACCGTCGGCCGACGCCGCCCTGGAACGGGCCTTCGACGCGGCGTCGACCATGAAGACGTCGCTCACGGTGGTGCACGGGTACGGCGGTTTCACCGACGAGGTGTTCCACGGCTACTCCGGGCAGGTTCTGGAGAACCTGCGCGGGAACGCCGAGATCGCTGTCGCCACCCGCATCGCCGGGCACAGCGAGCGACTGCCCGACGTCGAGGTCACCATCGACCTCACCACCGAGCCGCCGGCCGAGCATCTGAGCGTGCTGTCGGAGACGGCGCAGCTGGTGGTGGTCGGCACGCGAGGTCGTGGCGGATTCCGTGGCCTCACTCTCGGATCCACCAGCCAGGCGCTCCTGCACGTTGCACAGAGCCCGGTGATGGTGGTGCAGAACCGTTGACGCGACAGCGGAGCGCAGCGACGTCGCTGCGCTCCGCCTCTCGTGTCGGTCAGGTGTGTTCGGTCAGGCGCCGTAGCCGAGGACCGACTTCACCTCGAGGAATTCGTTGAATGCGTAGTCGCTCCACTCGCGACCGTTGCCGCTGCGCTTGTAGCCGCCGAACGGCGCCAACGGATCAATGGCCGCCGAGTTCAGCGTGATGGTGCCGGCGCGGAGTTTGGCCGCGACGCGGCGCACCTCCTCCTGGTCCTCACCGGAGACGTAGCCCGCCAGCCCGTACTCGGTGTCGTTGCCGATCTTGATCGCCTCGTCGACCGAGTCGTAGCCGATGACGACCAGGACAGGGCCGAAGACCTCGGTGCGCGCGATCTCCATGTCGTTGGTGACGTTGGTGAACACGGTCGGCTTCACGTAGTAGCCGGCGTCGAGGCCGTCGGGGCGTCCGGCGCCGCCGACGATCGGCTTGGCGCCGTCGGCGATGGCGCGTTCGATCAGTCCCTGGATCTTCTCGAACTGCGGCGCGGACACCACGGGACCCAGCCGCACACTGGTGGTGGGATCACCGACGGTGAGCGCCGCTGCCGCCTCGGTGGCCGCCTCGGCGACCTCGTCGAGCCGGTGCGACGGCACCAGCATCCGGCTGGGAGCGTTGCACGACTGCCCGGAGTTCACCATCATCGCGCCGACGCCCGCCGCGACGTTCTTGGCCAGCGACGCGTCGTCGAGCAGGATGTTGGGGCTCTTGCCGCCGAGTTCCTGGGCGACGCGCTTGACGGTCGGCGCCGCGGTCTTGGCGACCTCGATGCCTGCCCGCGTGGATCCGGTGAACGAGATGAGGTCGATGTCCGGGTGCGCCGACAGTGCGGTGCCGACGCCCGCGCCGTCGCCGTTGACGAGGTTGAAGACACCGGCGGGCACGCCGGCGGCGTCGAAGATCTCGGCGACGATCGCGGCCGAGAACGGCGCCACCTCGCTCGGCTTGAGGATCATGGTGCAGCCGGTGGCGAGTGCGGGCGCGACCTTGCACATCACCTGATTCAGCGGCCAGTTCCAGGGGGTGATGAAGCCGCAGACGCCGATCGGCTCCTTGACGATGCGTGACGTGCCGCGGTCTTCGGCGAACGAGAAGGTCTTCAGGGACTCGGCGGCCGTCGCCAGGTGGGCCATGCCGATCGGAACCTGGGCGGCGCTCGCGAGTCCGGCGGGGGCGCCCATCTCGGTGGTGACCGCTTCGGCGAGGTCGGCCGCACGGTTCTGGTACTCGGCGAGGATGGCGCCGATCAACGCGATCCGGTCGTCGACCGTGGACATCGACCACCCTTCGAAGGCGTGGCGCGCAGCGATCACCGCGGCGTCGACGTCGGCGCTGGTACCGAGCGCGACGGTGCCCGCGGGTTGTTCGGTGGCCGGGTTGATGACGTCGAGGACGGTGAGTTCTCCCGCCGGGTCCACCCACTGGCCGTTGATGTAGAACTTGGTCAAATCTGTCATTTTCGCTCGTTCCGTGAGGTGCGCACCGCCCCGCAGGGCGCGGACACCCTCCAAGCTACATCGGCGGTGGACGGGACTTCAGAACTTGTTTCGATTCGGGTTCCGAAGTGGTTTGACCTGCGGTTTCAGATCAAGATCCACAGGTAGGCGAGCAGTCCGAGCACGAAGAACGTCAACCACAGCCAGCCGATGATGATCGCTGCCGTGGCGAACTCGCGGCCGTACTCGCCGTTGCCCTTGTCGATGCGCGCACGGGTGCGGTAACCGAGCCACAGGCCGAACGGGAACAGCAGGCCGATGGCCGAGAGGACGAAGGCGATGATCGCGTTCACGCTGAGGCGTTTGGCGGGTGCGGAGCTCGCGGTAGCAGAAGCCACTGGCTTGGAATCCTTGGTGAGGGAGGGAGACGAAGAGGACGCCGCGGGGGCTGCGGCGCCGGGCGCGGGCCGGGCGGGTGCGGCGGCGCTGTCGACCGCCGAGTAGGCGAGGGGCGCCTTGGACGCGCTGTCGGCGGTCGTCGGCGAGCCGCCTGCCGGGCGCGGACCGGGAGTGTTCGGTCGGGGCGTCGCCGCCTGCGATGGCGGTGTGGTCGCGGCCTGGTTGCCCGGGGCGGGAGTGCTCGGCGGGCGGGTAGTGGGAGACGGGCTACTGGGAGGCGGGGTACTCGGGGACGGAACGTTCGGGGACGCGCCGCGCGGAGACGGGGGAGTCGACGGCTGCGGTCGGCTCGGCGCAGGAACCGGGTGCGCCGGTCCGGGACCGCTGCCCCGATGGGTGGGCTGCGGCGGAACCGGAGGCACCGGCGGGACCGAGTGCGTCGACGGCCTCACCGGGGGTGCCGAATTGGGCGCCGACGGCGCCTTCTCCCAGGGAGCGGCCGCTCGACCGGATCGCTGGGGTGAGGGCTGCTCGGGCGGCAGAGCCCCGGGACCGTGCGGTCGCGTCGGACTCTGCTCGCGGGGTTCGTCAGTGCTCACGCCTACAAATTACCCGCAGAAGCGGAGTCGTTGGTGAGGCCACGCACGTCTTCGATGCGGGGAACGGTCGGCGACACCGGCGGATGAGCAGTCCGTGACCGTCGCAGCACCACGGCGAGGCCGGCCACCAGCACGACGAGCGCGGACGCGAGAACCACCAGAAGTTTGTTCGGCATCCACCAAGCGTGCCAGGCGGGACGGGGACGACGCCAGTGCAGGCGGCCAGGCGGCCGGACATGGTTTCATGGACGGTGTGAGTGAGCAGAACAAGACCGCGACCCTGCACACCAATCGCGGCGACATCATCATCGAACTCTTCGGCAATCACGCGCCGGTCACCGTCGAGAACTTCGTCGGCCTGGCAGACGGTTCCAAGGAGTACTCCACCAAGAACGCGAAGGGCGAGGCCAGCGGTCCGTTCTACGACGGCGCCGTGTTCCACCGCGTCATCAACGGCTTCATGATCCAGGGCGGCGACCCGACCGGCACCGGTCGCGGCGGCCCCGGCTACCAGTTCAAGGACGAGTTCCATCCGGAACTGCAGTTCGACCGCCCGTACCTGCTGGCCATGGCGAACGCCGGCCCCGGCACCAACGGCTCGCAGTTCTTCATCACCGTCGGCGCCACCCCGCACCTGAACCGTCGCCACACCATCTTCGGTGAGGTCAAGGACGCGGCTTCGCAGGCCGTCGTCGACGCGATCGCGACCACCGCCACCGATCGCACCGATCGCCCGGTCGACGCCGTCGTCATCGAGAGCGTCGAGCTCAGCTGAGTTGACCGCCACCTGCTACCGGCACCCCGACCGCCCGACAGCGCTGTCTTGCACACGCTGCGGGCGGTCGGCCTGTCCGGACTGTCTGCGCTCGGCGTCGGTCGGGCAGCACTGCCTCGACTGCGTGGGTGAGTCGTCGGCGTCCGCCCGCGTCAATGCGGCTGCCCCGACCATCGACGTCGCGGGACATGCCAAGCCGTACGTCACCTATGTCCTCATCGCGATCAACGTGCTCGTGTTCGGCGCCGTGGTCCTGCAGGCAGGCGGTTTCACGAATCTCGGGCGCTCGGCGATCATGCAGCAGGGCGCGCTCATCAGCGGCGGCGGGTTCGAGAACGAGTACTGGCGGCTGGTGACCTCCGGCTTCCTGCACTGGTCGGTGATCCATCTGGCGGTCAACATGTTCTCGCTGTACGTCATCGGCGCGGACCTGGAACGTCTCTTCGGCCGCGGCCGCTACCTCGCGGTGTACGTGATCGGGCTGCTCGGCGGCAGCGCGGCGGTGATGGCGCTGGAACCCGGGCTGAAGGTCACCGCAGGCGCCTCGGGCGCCATCTACGGTCTTCTCGGTGCCCTGTTGATCGTCATCCTGCGCCTGAAACTTCCGGCGACCACGGTCATCGCCGTGATCGTCATCAACGTGGTGCTCTCGATCAGCATCCCGGGGATCTCGCTCCTCGGACACCTCGGTGGATTGGTCTTCGGCGCCGCCGCTGCCGCCGCCGTGATCTGGCTGCCGGTCAAGATCCTGCCGCCCGAACGCCAGACCGCACAGCAGGTGACGAAGATCGGCTGGTACGGGCTGACGGCGCTCGCGGTGATCGCCCTCGTCATCGGCACCTCGTTCGCGGTGGAGGCGAGCCTCTAAATCATCTAGCCCACGTCGGCGGGAAAGCCCGCGCGTTGCAGCTTCTCGACCACGACGGTCGGTTCTTCGCCCAGGTCCCAGCGGCCGAACACCAACAGGCGGTCGTCGGGTAGATCGATGATCAACTGTCGCGTGCGGCCGACGAGCCGTCGGCTGTGCAGGAGCGATACCTGCTCGACGTCGTCGACCGTCAGACGGCGCGTGCCGCGCACCGTCTTGACGATCAGGGCGGGTCCGGCGACCAGCGCCAATCGTGGTCGTCGGACCAGGGAGATCACGCCGACGACGGCTGCGGCTAGTGCTGCGATGCCGATGAAGAACGCCGCGGGCGGATCGGTGTACGACGCGGCCGCGGCCGCGGCGAGTGCGATGCCGACGCCGAGCAGGGCGATTGCCGCGGGAAGCGGCGTCGCCCACTGGTCATGCACAGCCGAGTCGGAGTTATCCACAGGGGTTATCCACACTGGGGATGAATTACACACATGTAAGTCA
Source organism: Gordonia hydrophobica NBRC 16057 (assembly GCF_001592365.1). Classification (GTDB taxonomy): domain Bacteria; phylum Actinomycetota; class Actinomycetes; order Mycobacteriales; family Mycobacteriaceae; genus Gordonia; species Gordonia hydrophobica. The sequence continues at coordinate 67,462 of NZ_BCWU01000009.1, read as the reverse complement.
CGAGTCCATCACTCACCACAGAACGATCCGCCGATCAATCGAGGGTCAGCGCCACCCCATGGTCATCAACAGGCCGGCCACCATGAGGCCGAATCCGATGAGCATGTTCCAGGGACCCAGAGCACTCATCCAGTCCAGTGCGGAGTACTTGTTGGTGGACGCGCCGAGGTAGTACACCATGAGCCAGATCAGGCCGAGCAGCATCAGCCCGAACATGACGGACTGGTAGAACACCCCGGACGGACCGGCCTTCACCTTCACCGGCGTGCGATTCGCGGTGTTGATGGTGTAGTCGGTCTTCTTCCGGACTTTTGACTTAGGCATATCCCTACGGTAACTGAGTCGAGGCCCAGGAGGGGAACCCGTTAATCTGGACGACGTGCGCATCCTCGTCATCGACAATTACGACAGCTTCGTCTACAACCTCGTCCAGTACCTCGGACAGCTCGGTGTGGACGCCGTCGTCTGGCGCAACGACGACGCGCAGTTGGCCGACCTCGACGCGGTGGTCGGCCAGTTCGACGGAATCCTGTTGAGCCCCGGCCCGGGCACCCCGGACCGCGCGGGAGCCACCGAACCGATCATCCGGGCGGCCGCGCAGGCGGGCACTCCGCTGCTGGGCGTCTGCCTGGGCCATCAGGCCATCGGCGAAGTCTTCGGCGGCACCGTCACCCGTGCGCCCGAACTCCTGCACGGCAAGACCTCGCTCGTCGAGCACGACGGCACCGGCGTCCTCGCGGGACTGCCGCAACCGTTCGTCGCGACCCGCTACCACTCGCTGACCGTGGCCCCGGAGAGCATTCCGGACGAGCTCGTCGTGACCGGTCGAACCGAGAACGGCATCGTCATGGCGATGCGCCACCGCGAGCTGCCGATCCACAGCGTGCAGTTCCACCCCGAGAGCGTTCTCACGCAGGGCGGTCACCGGATGCTCGCCAACTGGCTGGGCGTCTGCGGCTTCGATGTCCCGGAGGCCACGGTCGCCGAGCTGGAGGCCAAGGCTGCCGCTGCCCTGGGCACCACCGACGCACAAACGCCCTGAGCGTCGACCTTCGCTCAGACTCTGAGCCCGGGCGAAGGTCGACGCCTAGGGCGTTCATCGCCCGTGGCGGCTGACCCGGCTAACCCGGGATCAGGCTCGCGCGGCCGATCACGACGTCGACCGACGCCGTCTTGCGCAGTTTGCTGCCTGCGGTGGGACTCTGTGCGAGGACCTTGCCGTCGTCCTTGCTGGTGAGGCCCACACCGCGCTCGCGCTGGGTCAGGGTGGTGGCCTCCCAGCCCGCGTCCTCCAGCGCCGACTGTGCCTCGGCGAGGGTCATCCCGCGCAGATTCGGCACCACGAACAGGTTGCCGCGCGAGATCTGCACCTGCACGATGCTGCCGACCTCGATCGACGTTCCCGGCTCCGGCGACGTGCTGACCACCTGACCGGCGGGCATCTCGGAGTCGACGGCCACGGTCGTCATCTCGAGGTCGAGCCCGGTGAGCGCCGCCTTGGCCTCCTCCTCGGTCTGGCCGCGCACGTCCGGCAGAGTCACCTCGCGGGGACCGGTGCCGACGTAGAGGATCACCCGAGAGTTCACCGGGGCGGACTGGCCGGTGCGCGGATTGGTGCGGACCACCTTGCCCTTGAGCTTCATCGTCGACTCGGTGTCTTCGGTCTTCACCTCGGTGAAGCCGAGGACGTTCAACTGCTTGCTGGCATCCGAGGGCGACTTGCCGCGCAGGTCCGGCACCGACTGTCGTTGCGGGCCGGACGAGATGTAGAGCGTGACCTCCGAGCCCTTCGGCGTGGGGACGTCGTCGCCCGGCGCGGTGCGGGTCGCGAGCCCCTCGGCGATGTCGGTGCTGGGCTCGTTGGTCTGCTTCACCGCGAAGCCCGCCTGCTCCAGATTGGCCTGCGCGGCGTCGGCCGCCAGCCCGGCGACTTTGGGCACGGCGATGAGCGGCGCGGACGACGACCACGGCGACCACGAGAACAGCCCGATCAGAAGGACCAGGATCGCGGCGATGGCGACTGCGACGAGGGTTCGACGATTGCGGAAGATGCCGCGACCGGGTGGGACCTCCGACTCGCCGTCGTCGGCCGAGCGCGCATGGCGTCGACTGGGCATCGACTCGTCGCGGACCGACACCCGGGGTGCGTCGATCAGCGCGGTCTGCTCCTCGTCGGTCAGCAGCATGGGCGCCGACGGTTTGCCGCCGGCGAGAACCTTAATCAGGTCGGCGCGGAAATCGGCCGCCGTCTGATAGCGATTGGCCGGGTTCTTGCTCATCGCCTGCATGATCACCGAGTCCAGCTCCGGGGTGATCTCCGGGCGGATCGACGACGGCCTGCGCGGATCCTCGTGGACGTGCTGGTGGGCGACGGCGATCGGCGAGTCGCCGGTGAACGGCGGTTCGCCGGTGACCAACTCGAACAGCACACAGCCCATCGAGTAGATGTCGGAGCGCGGATCCACCTTGATGCCGCGCGCCTGCTCCGGCGACAGGTACTGCGCGGTGCCCATCACCGCCGAGGTCTGCGTCATCGTCGCCGACGTGTCGTCCAAGGCGCGGGCGATGCCGAAGTCCATCACCTTGACCGCGCCCGTGCGGTCGATCATCACGTTGGCCGGCTTCATATCGCGGTGCACGATGTTGTTCCGGTGCGAGAAGTCCATGGCGGCGGCCACGTCGGCCATCCATGTCATCGCCTGCTTCTGAGCGATGTGCCCGGACTCCGACGCGCGGAGGATGTCGCGGAGCGTCTCGCCCTCGACGTACTCCATCACGATGAACGGCAGCGGACCCTCGTCGGTCTCGGCCTCACCGGTGTCGAAGACCTGGACAATCGTCGGGTGATTGAGCTTCGCCGCGTTCTTCGCCTCGCGGTGGAACCGCAGGTAGAACATCGGATCACGGGCCAGGTCGGGGCGCAGGATCTTGATCGCGACGTCGCGGTGCAGCAGTAGGTCGCGGGCGAACTGCACCTCCGACATCCCGCCGAACCCCAGCGTATCGCCGAGTTCGTAGCGGTCAGACAGGTAGTGGGGGTCGGTCACGGTCGCTCACCCCCCGACGCCTGGAAGGCCCGGAAGGGTGAACGTCGGCAGGCCCGGCTGCGTGGTCGTCGTATCGGTCTCGGTCGGCTCCTCGGTCGGTTCCTCGGAGGTCTCCGTGGTCGACGTCTCGGTCGTCTCCTCGCTCGTGGTCGTCGACTGCTCGGTGGTGGTCTGCTCTTCGGACGTGGTCTCCTGCGTCGTCTGGTCCGGCGTCTGGGTGACCGTCCGCGTCTGCGTGGTCGACGGCGTCGGGGTCCGCTGGGTGGGGCTCGAGGTGAGCCAGTAACCGACCAGGACGATGGCCGCGAGCAGCAGCAGTGCCGCGATCGCGGTCAGCACCTTGTGGGTGGTGCTCCAACCGCCGTCGTCGCCGACGGGCTGACGCGGGGTGGCGGCGGTGCCCACTCGCGAGGACTGCGGCGAGGTCATCGGCGGCTGCGGCGAGGTCATCGCGCGCGTCCCGACCGCGGCCGCCGCGGCGCCTGCGCCCGCTGCCGTCCGCGGAACCGGCGGTCGATGACCGGCGCGCACTGCGGCGACGGCGTCCGCGAACTCGCCGCCGGTCGCGTACCGCTGGGCCGGGTCCTTCGACAGCGCGATCTCGATCAGTTCGCGGACCGGCGCCGGAATGCTGTGCGGCAGCGGCGGCGGGGGCTCCTGAATGTGCTTCATCGCGACCGTGATGGCGCCGTCGCCCAGGAACGGGCGACGACCGGTCAGGGCCTCGTAGCCGACGACGCCGAGGGCGTACACGTCGGAGGCTGCGGTGGCCTCACCGCCGGTGGCCTGCTCGGGCGAGATGTACTGGGCGGTGCCCATCACCATGCCGGTCTGCGTCACCGGTGCCGCGTCGACGGCCTTGGCGATGCCGAAGTCGGTGATCTTCACCTGGCCGGTCGGGGTGATGAGGATGTTGCCGGGCTTCACGTCGCGGTGGACCAGGCCTGCGGTGTGGGCCGCTTGCAGGGCCCGACCGGTCTGTTCGAGCATGTCGAGGGTGTGCGGCAACGACAGCTGGCTCATCCGCGAGATCACCGAGTTGAGCGGCTCGCCGTCAACCAACTCCATGACGAGGTAGGCCAGCGGGTCGCCGCCGTTGCGATCGGGCGTCTCGCCGTAGTCGAAGACACCTGCGATGCCGGGATCGTTGAGTCGCGCGGTGGTCTGCGCCTCCGTGCGGAAGCGTCGCAGGAACTCCGAGTCGTTGGAGTACTCGGCCTTGAGGACCTTCACGGCCACTCGTCGGCCGAGTCGGGTGTCGAGGGCTTCCCAGACCTGGCCCATGCCACCCGTGGCGATCAACCGGACCAGTCGGTACCGGTCGGCGATGATGGTGCCGTTCTGCAGGCTCATCGAGCACCTCCCGCGTAAGCGTTCATGACAGCGCGTCCGATCGGCGCGGCGGCCACGCCACCGTACGAACCCTGTCCCCTATTTCCATTTTCTAGAATGACTGCGACCGCGATCCGCGCGTTGGAACTCGGCGAGAATGCGATGTACCAGGCGTACGGCGTCTCGCCGCCGCGCGAGGTGTCGGAGTGCTCGGCGGTGCCGGTCTTCGACGCGATCCCCGACTGCGCATTGGCGGTGTGCTGCTCGGACAAGACCATCATCTCGGTGATCTGATCGGCCTGCTCGGCGGTCAGCGGGCGACCCAGCGACGACGGCGACGTCGTCGAGATGGTCCGCAGGTCGGCGGTCTGCAGCTTGTCGACCAGATACGGCCGCATGCGGACGCCGCCGTTCGCGACGGTCGCGGCGATCGACGCGTTCTGCAGCACCGTCAGGCGTACGTCGCGCTGGCCGATCGCGGACTGTCCCAGCGCGGCGAGGTCGTTGCCGATGTCCCCGACGGTGGACTGTGCGACCCTCATCGGCACACCGGGCGGATTGTCGCCGACGCCGAACAGCTTCGACGTGGCCGTGAAGTCGCTCGCCGCGTCGCCCGGCATCTTCTCGGTCATCAGTTGGGCGAACGCGGTGTTGCAGGAGTACTCGAACGCCTGCGTCAGGGTCACGGTGCCGCCCGACGAGCCCGGGCAGGTGCTGCCGCTGTCGTTCGAGAGGGTCGCGTTGCTGCCGGGCAGGGTGATCTGCGACGACGCCGTCAGGCGGGTCTGCGGGCCGCGGCCGGCCTTCAGCGCCGTCGCGGTGGTCACCACCTTGTACGTGGAGCCCGGCGGGTACAACGCGTCGATGGCACGGTTGGTCATCGGCTCGTCGCCGCCCTCGGCGTTGTACGTCTTCCACGCCTTCTCGGCGTCGCCGAAGTCCTGCGACGCGAGTTGGTTCGGGTCGTAGCTGGGTGTCGACGCCATGGCCAGGATCTTGCCGGTGCTGGGCTCCAGTGCGACGACGGCGCCGCGGCACGGGCCGTCGCACCCCGCGTTGGTGAGTTCGCGGTAGGCCACGCTCTGCAGCCGGGGGTCGATCGTGGTCACGACGTTGCCGCCGCGCGGATCGCGACCGGAGAACATGTCCATGAACCGCTGCGTGAACAGACGGTCGTCGTTGCCGTTGAGGATGGTGTCCTCGGAGTACTCGATGCCGCGGTCGGAGCGGTACACGAACGAGAAGTAGCCGGTGACCGGGGCATATGCTCCGGGATTGCGGGTCGGGTAGCGCCGCAGGTACTTGAACTTGTTGTCCGTCGGCACCGACTCGGCCAGGACGGTGCCGTCCGCGGCCACGATGACGCCGCGCTGGCGGGCGTACTCGTCGAGCAGCACGCGCGAGTTGCGGGTGTCCGAGCGGAGTTCGTCGGCCTTGAAGACCTGCACGTACGTGGCGTTCGCGAGGAGTGCGATGACCATGATCATCGCGGCGATGGCGACCTTCTGGATGGGGCGATTCACTGCTTACGCACCACCCGCGTCGACATCGACTCGACGGGCGCGGCCTGCTGCTTGGGTGCGTCGGGCTCGCGGGCCGCGTTCGAGATGCGGATCAGCAGGGCCAGCAGGATGTAGTTGGCGAGCAGCGACGACCCGCCGTACGCCAGGAACGGGGTGGTCAGGCCGGTCAGCGGAATCAGCTTCGAGACGCCGCCGAAGACGACGAAGACCTGGAAGATGATCGTGAAGCTCAGACCGGCGGCCAGCAGCTTGCCGAAACTGTCGCGGACGGCGATCGCCGACCGGAGGCCGCGGATCGTGATCAGCAGGTACACCATCATGATCGCGGCGAGGCCGACCAGGCCGAGCTCTTCCGCGAACGAGGTGAGGATGAAGTCGGTGTTCGCGAAGGGGACGATGTTCGGCCGTCCCGAACCCAGGCCGGTACCGAACATTCCGCCCGTCGCGAACCCGAACAGGCTCTGGGCGATCTGGTAGCCGAAGGTGTCGTACTGGGCGAAGGGGTCCTCCCAGATCGCGACGCGGACCCGCAGATGCTCGAACAGCTGGTAGGCGATGGTCGCACCCAGCACGAACAGGGTGACGCCCAGCATCAGCCAACTGACCCGCGACGTCGCCACGTACAGCATGGTCAGCACGGTGGCGAAGATCAGCAGCGGCGTGCCGAGGTCGTTGGCGAGTGCCAGGACGCCAGTTGCGATGGCCCACGCGGCCAAGAGCGGTCCGAGGTCGCGCAGGCGCGGGAAGTCGATGCCCGCAAACTGCTTGCCCGCGGTCGTGAACAGGTCGCGTCGGGACACCAGGAACGCCGCGGCGAAGATGATGATCGCGATCTTCGAGAACTCACCCGGCTGGATGCTGAATCCGGGAATCCGGATCCAGTTGCGCGAGCCGTTCACCTCGGCCATCGACGCGGGCAGGACCATCGGGATCGACAGGAAGATCAGACCGCCCAGACCCAGCGTGTACGCATAGCGCGACAGCGTGCGGTGGTCGCGGACCACGATCAGCGTGAGGCTGAAGACGATGACGCCCAGGACCGCCCAGACCAGCTGCTGGTCGGCGTTGTGCGTCATCTCGTCGGCCTTGACCAGCTCGTCACGGCGCGACGAACCCAGATCGAGGCGGTAGATCATCACCAGGCCCAGACCGTTGAGCAGCGCGACGCACGGCAGCAGCAGCGGATCGGCGAACGGCGCGAACCGGCGGATCACCAGGTGCGCGACGGCGAACAGGACGATGAAGGCGCCCGCGTACTTCAGGGTCTGCACGCCCAGCGTCACGTCTTGCGCGCCCTGCACGATCAGCAGCGCGGCGATGACGACGCACACCGCGAACGAGAGCAGCACCACCTCGGTGGTGCGGCCTGCGCTCTTGGGCGGCGGCGTCGGCGGCGCGTGCATGGACGGCGCCGACGTCATGCGTCGCCTCGACAGGTGGGATGGCCGTCGGCCCCGGTGGTCTGTGTCGGGGTCGACGACGGTGTCGGTGCTGCCGACGACGTCGTCGTCTCGGACTCCGGACGTCGGTCGGTGGGCTTGCGCTCCGGTTCCGGTGCGGGCGGCGGCGCGCACTTCGGCAGGAACTCCAGCTGGCGGACCCGCTCACGCGTGGTGACGAGGTCGTCGTTCTTGATGCTGTTCGACGTCACGGCGCTGCGCCCGATGCCGGTCAGGTACGCGACCTTCAGCGGCGTGCAGTCCTTGGTCGAGTCGGCGGAGACGAAATCGATCTGCGGAACGTCCGCGTTCGGGTCATCGACGCAGGCGCGCTCGTTGGGGGACTGCACGGTGAAGAACAGCAGAGTGTCGGGCGTGCCGGAGAAGATCTCGACGTTGCCGTCGACGGCGGTCACGAAAGTGCTCGCCATCGCTTTGGAGCGGACGACGAAGAACGCGGTCACCAGCAAGGCGAGTGCGGCGAGCGCGGCGATGATCACCAGCGGCCAGCGCCAACTCCGTTTTCCGGAGTGCTCGGGCTCGTCGTCGTGCAGAGTAGGCCGCGCAGGCGTGGGCGCAGGCGGTCGGAGTGCGGCGGCGCGTCCGGCAGCGGTCGCCGGATTCGGCACATAACCGGCGGCGTCGTCCGAGCCCGCAGCACCGCCGACGATCGGCGTCGAATCGCCGAACTCGGTGTCGACGACGTCGGCCACCACGACCGTCACATTGTCGGGTCCGCCGCTGCGCAGAGCGAGCTCCACCAGGCGATCCGCGCAGGCGTGATAATCGTCGATGGAGCCGAGGGTGTCGGCGAGCGTCTCGTCGCTGACGACGTCGGAGAGCCCATCGCTGCACAGCAGATAGCGGTCGCCGGCGCGGGCCTCCCGCATGATCAGCGTGGGCTCCACCTCCTGACCGGTGAGGGCGCGCATGATCAGCGACCGCTGAGGATGCGTGTGCGCCTGCTCGGCGGTGATGCGCCCCTCGTCGACGAGGCTTTGGACAAAGGTGTCGTCGCGGGTGATCTGGCTCAGCTGACCGTCGCGGTGCAGATATCCGCGGGAGTCGCCGACATGGCACAGACCGATCCGGTTGCCTGCGAACAGGATGGCCGTGAGCGTGGTGCCCATGCCGTCCAGCTCGGGCTGTTTGGCTACCTGTGCGGCGATGGCGGCGTTGCCCGCGGCCGTCGCGCGTTCGAGGGCGGAGAGGAGGTCGCCCCCGGGTTCGTCGTTGTCGAGCGGGCGCAGGGCTTCGATCACCAGTTGGCTGGCGACCTCGCCGGCCGCATGGCCGCCCATGCCGTCGGCCAGAGCCAGCAGCCGAGCGCCTGCGTAGACCGAGTCCTCGTTGTTCGAGCGGACCAGACCGCGGTCGCTTCGCGCGATGTAGCGCAGCACAAGGGTCACGGGCGCAGCTCAATCACAGTCTTGCCGACTCGGATCGGCGTGTTGATCGGTGCGCGGACGGCGGTGGTGACCTTGGTCCGGTCCAGATAGGTGCCGTTGGTGGAGCCCAGATCTTCGACGTACCAGTCGTCGCCGCGTGGGGAGAGGCGAGCGTGGCGTTCGGAGGCGTAGTCGTCGGTCAGGACCAGCGTCGAGTCGTCGGCCCGGCCGATCAGCACGGGCGCCGTGCCGAGGGTGATGCGCGTGTTCGCCAGCGCGCCCGCCGTCACCACCAGGTAGCGCGCGGTGCCGCGGGTGCGGCCGCTGCGCTGTTTGCGTTCGGCGCGACCCGAACGCAGTGGCATGCGGTTGCCGCTGGCCGCGGCGAGATCAGAGCGCATTGCTCGGATGATGGCGTACACGAAAAGCCAGAGCAGGATCAGAAACCCGAATCGGATCACCTGCAGCAGGATGCCCTGCATCTACCCCCATCACCTCCCTCACAGACGGGTATCCGGTCCTCCCGGATGCATTCAGCGGCCGAGTGACCGAAAATCACTCGACCGCATCTTATGCGGAATCTACTACTGGAACCGGACAGTGATGTCGGAGTGACCCAACCGCACGCGATCGCCGTCGGCCAGCTCCCACGAGCTCACCTGCAGGTCGTTGACGGTGGTGCCGTTGGTGGAGTTGAGGTCGGTCAGCATGGCGGTCTGACCGTCCCAGCGGATCTCGACGTGACGGCGCGAGACGCCGGTGTCGGGGAGTCGGAACTGGGCGTCCTGACCGCGGCCGATGACATTCGAGCCCTGGCGCAGCGAGAAGGTGCGGTTGCTGCCGTCCTCGAGGACGAGGGTGATGGCCGACGGCGCGTAGCCCGCGGGCTGGCCGTAACCGGCCGGTGCGGCGCCGTACTGCTGGTCGTAGGCGGGCTGCTCGTAGCCGCCGGGCTGCCCGTAGTCGTACTGCGGAGCCTGCTGACCGTATCCCTGCTGGTCGTAGCCCTGGGGCTCGTAGGACTGCGGCTGCCCGTAGCCCTGATCAGCGGGCTGGCCGTATCCCTGGTCGGGCTGGCCGTAGGCCGGCTGCGCGTAGCCCTGGTCGTACCCGCCCTGCTGGTCGTACGCCGGAGGCTGACCGTAACCCTGGTCGGCGGGGCGACCGTACTGCTGGTCGTACTGGGGTGCCTGCTGCCCGTACTGCTGGTCGTAGGCGGGCTGCTCGTAGCCGCCGGGCTGCTGGCCCTGCTGCCCGTAGTCGTACTGCGGAGGCTGCTGTCCGTAGCCCTGGTCGGCGGGCTGGCCGTACGCGGGCTGCTGTCCGTAGCCCTGTTGGTCGTAGCCGCCCTGCTGGTCGTACTGCGAAGGCTGCTGCCCGTACGCGGGGTCGACGGGCTGCTGCCCGTGCTGCGGGTAGCCGCCCTGCTGGGGGTAGTCGTACTGCTGGTTCGGATCGCCCTGCGGGGCGTAGCCGTAGTTCTGGCCGCCCTGGTCGTTTCCGGGGGGATTGGTCATGGCTCGGGCTCCTCGGTCGTGACTTTCGGGTCGGTATGGTTGCTGGGTCGCCGGTACGTTGGGCGGTGCCACAGGCCGCGCCGAGACGTCTGGGTCGACGACGCCGCGCGTGCGGAACTGCCCGGTGTGTAGAGACGGTTCTGGATCGAACTCTACGACGACAGACCCGTAAGTCTGCCATCCATTGTCGCGAATGAAGTCTTCCAAGTGGCGAGAGAAGATCTTGCGGTTCAATTCGTACTCGGTCGACACCTCGTGCAGATCCGAGTCACTCAGGATCACCGTGTAGCTGTTGGCTACCAGGGTCGCGCCGTCACCCAGGTCTTCGGCCGAGGTCTCGGCCTCCCGCTGCAGCGAGTGCTCGATCTCCTGGGGTGCGACTTTGCCGCCGAAGACCCGGGCGAAGCCGCCGTCTACAGCGGACTCGAGCTTTCGCTCGATCCGGTCGAATAATCCCACGAGTTACCGGGCCCTTCTGTTCTGTGGCGTGTCGACGTGCATACCTCGTCTGCCCATGTTACCGGCCAGAAAGTCCTGGCGGTTGCCGACGAGTGACTGCTGTACCGCTTGTCACAACTGTCACAGCGTCCCAGTCTGGACACAGCCTCGTCAACCTGCAGGTCAGAGGCATGGAGGGAGTCGATTTTTCTTTTGCCCCCGGATGCGTGCTATCTTTTCTGGGTCCACACGGACGCCGGTCAGTCGAATGACCAAGCCACGGGCGAGTGGCGGAATGGCAGACGCGCTGGCTTCAGGTGCCAGTGTCCTTCGGGACGTGGGGGTTCAAGTCCCCCTTCGCCCACAATGAGCGGTTCAGAACGAATCGCATGAAGAGGTCAGGTTGCGAATCGCTTCCTGACCTCTTCGTTTGTATGGGAGCGTGCTGGTGGCTCCGTGCTGGGGGCTGACAGCGAAACGTTGGCTCCCGAAGCTACCTTCAATAGCGGGTTCGGGAGCCGAAGTTCTCGCGATGCGATGGCACACTCGTAGTCGATGACGACCTCACCTGCACTCACCTTGGCGCGAGCCGACGGCTCAGTGGCCACTCGTTCGCAGCGCGATTGTCTCGATCGGGCGGGGCGCCTGGCGGCGGCGCTGCACCAGGAGGGTTTGGTGGCGGTAGGCGACAACGTCGGCATCCTGTCCCGCAACAGCATCGAGTTCGTCGAGGCCTCGATCGCGGTGGCTTCGGCGGGCGGGCGCCCAGTCCCGGTGAACTGGCATTGGACGGCGACCGAGATCGGATATGTACTCAGCGACGCGGACATCGCAGTCGTGTTCACCGGGCCCGAGTTCGTCCAGGTCGCCCAGGAGGCCGCGGCGCTCGTCGGCAGGCCGGTGACCGTCGTCCCGCTGGCGTTGACACCCGGCCGGGTGGACGTCGAAGACCTGATCTCAGGGCACCACAGCACGCTCGAGCACGTCGACGGCGCCCTCGCCGCCTCTCTCGGTCTGATCTACACCTCCGGTACCACCGGTTCGCCCAAGGGCATTGTGCGAGAGCCGATGACCGCAATGCAGATCCTGTCCGTCGCGGGGAGCACCGCGAACCGGATGGGCCTGCGGGACGGCGGGACCGCGCTGGTCCCCGGCCCGCTCTACCACACCTCACCGAATGCTATTGCGACGTTGGCGCTGCGCATGGGCTCAAATGTGGTGCTCATGGAGAAGTTCGACGCTGAGCAGATGCTGTCGCTGATCGACCGGTTCGCGGTCGAACACGTCAAAGTGGTGCCGACGATGCTCTCGCGTCTCCTGTCGCTCCCCGAAGCGGTGCGCCGCTCGTACGACACCTCGTCGCTGACGCACGTGGTGCATTCGGCAGCGCCGTGCCCACCGGAGATCAAACGTCAGACCATCGCATGGCTCGGCGACGCGGTCACTGAATTCTACGGATGCTCCGAAGGCGGGACGATCACGTGGATCAGCGCCTCGGAATGGTCGGCGCGTCCGGGATCGGTCGGGCGGCCCGCAGACGGGGCAGGCGTGATGATCGTCGACGACGGCGGCGCCCCGGTTCCTGCCGGCGTCGACGGTCACGTCACGGTGCGCGGCGCCGACTACTGGCCGCGGTTCCGGTATCTGCATCACGCCGACGCCGCCCCCGCGTTCATCGACGTCGGAGACATCGGGCACGTCGACGACGACGGGTACCTCTACCTGACGGGCCGGTCCGCCGAGATCGTCAACATCGGTGGCACCAATGTCTATCCTGCAGAGATCGAGTCCGTTGCGCTCGGTCATCCCAGCGTGGAGGACGCCGCCGCGGTCGGGCAGCCGGTAGCGGACAGCGACCTCGGTGAACAGATTGTGCTGTACGTGGTCGCGCGACCGGGCGGCGAGCTGGACTCCGACGACCTCAACGCGTGGCTGCACGATCGCCTGGCGACGGTGAAGCTTCCGAGCCAGATCATCGTTCGGGCGCAACTGCCGCGGGACGACAACGGCAAGCTCTACCGGCGAGCGCTGAGCTAGCTCAGCGCTCGCGGTCGGGCCAGCCGTCGAATCGCGCGTCGTCGAGCGCGTCGGGGTTGAGCGTGTTGTGCCGGAATCGGATTCGGCGACCCACCCAGGTGTCGTCGGGGCGATCTGAACCCCGCGCTGTGCTTTCGAGGTGCCGATGCAGGGTGAGATCGTCGGAGAGTCGGGCGGTCACTGCGACGCAGTGCACGATGGCGACGTCGCCTTCGGCATCGCGCTCTTCCCGAGTCGCGACGCTCTCAATGATCCCGATAGCGCTGTCGGCGTCGGCGTACTGGGCTCGGTGCAGACGATTGCTCGCGATGGTCTCCGGGACCACTCCGATGAGGAAGACGCCCGTCGCGATTCCGAAGCCCCAGGCGATGATCGTGTCGCGTTCGCGCGTCAGCCAGAGCCCGGTGCTGAGCACGATGGTCACCAGGATCATCACGACGATCAGTCCGATCCCGGTGACCACGATTCCGAGGGAGATGTTCCGAATCCGCGACAGTCGACGGATCCGGGCGCGAGTCTCGGGCGTCTTCGCCAGTGCGGCCCAGTGCTCGGCGAACTCATCATTGGTTGGTCTGCTCCACCTGTCGCGTCGGGTCCAGGCCCTCCCGCTCACGATCGTTTCCCGTCCCCGGCCGGCCAGCCGGCCAAGTGCACGTCGTCGAGCGCGTCGGTGCGGAGACTGTTGTGCCGGAAACGGATCGGCCTTCCTACCCGGCGGCCGAGGTCCTGACCCTCGAGATGCAGTCTGCGGTGCAACGTGATCCCGTCAGCGAGTACGGCGCTGATCCGCAGATCGAACCAAGTCAGGTCGTCGCCGCTGCCCGGATGCTCGATCGCCCGGTCCACCGTCCCGACGGTGACGTGGCCGTCGGCGAAACATGCCCGCTGCCGCAGGGCCATCGCCGTGGCGAAGGCCACGGCCCCGAGCGCCGTGACCCCGAGTGCGATTCCCCAGATCCACCAGTACAGATGTCCGCTGCGATTGTCGGAGACGACTGACCAGACGGCGACGGCGATGGACGCGAACGGCCCCAGGATCGACAGCGCGAGGCCCGCCAGCAGGATCGCCAGACCGATGGCCTCGGCGCGCGACCACCGCCGGATACGTGCCCGAGTTCGGGGAGTGCGCGCCGCGGCCGTCCAGTCGGCGATCTGCTGGTCGGTGGGCAGCAGGCTGCGGATGTCAGCGAGGCGGCTGAGCACCTACGCCCACCGGTGTCGAGAGGTAGCGTTCTCGCGAGTCGTCGAGCTCGTCCATCCACGCCGTGTGATGGACCGCGGCCATCGTCCCGGTCATCACCGAACGGTACACCTTGTCGCGGTAGGTCAGGATGTCGACCTTCTTGTCGGCCTTCCAGGCGAGGAAGGTCTCGACCACCTCGTCGAGGTCGAACATCGGGTAGTCGGTGAGCTCGATGAGGTCGCGGATGTAGTCGCCCTGGAAGCGGACGGCGGCGTCGTCGTCGACGACCGCTGCGTACTTGCGCTTCCACTCGTCGATGTGCGCTTGCCGTGCCTCGGCGTCGGGCAGCGTGAAGCGCTGCAGGATCACATCGCGGACGAACCACGCCTGCGCGTCGAACATGTTGAACGTGAACCACTGATCCTGGGCGCCGAGGTAGTGCAGACGCGGATTCCGTTGCCAGGTGACACCCCGGTACAGCCCGTCGGGGTACAGGTTGTTGGGGGAGTCGATCCGCGAGTCGTGCGGCAGGAACGGGTAGTGGTGCAGGTAGCCGGTGCACAGCACGACGGCGTCGAACTCCCGCGACTGTCCGTCGACGAAGTGGGCGACTGAGCCGTCGAAGCGTTGCACCTGCGGGACCTCGTCGACCCCGGCGGGCCAGGCGAAGCCCTGCGGCCCCGACCGGTAACTCATGGTGACCTGGCGAGCGCCCATCTTGTGCGACTGGATGCCGATGTCCTCGGCGGAGTACGAACCGCCGATCAGCAGGAGGCGCTTGTCGGCGAATCGTTCCGCGCCGCGGAACTCGTGGGCGTGGATCACCTCGCCGGGGAATGTCTCGATACCGTCGAAGTCGGGAACGTTCGGGAAGGTGAAGTGGCCGGTCGCGACGATGATCTCGTCGAACACCTCGGTCAGCGTCGTCTTGCGGCGCAGGTCGTCGACAGTGACGGTGAAGCGCTCAGCGGGCTCGTCGAACTCCACGCGACGCACCGCGTGAGCGAACCGGACCGACTCCTTGACGCCGGACTCCATGGCGCGGCCGTTGATGTAGTCCCAGAGCACTTCGCGGGGCGGATACGACGAGATCGGACGGCCGAAATGGTGATCGAACGTGTACTCGGCGAACTCGAGGGCCTCCTTCGGCCCGTTGGACCACAGGTTGCGGTACATGCTCGAATGCACCGGCTCCCCGTTCCGATCAGTGCCGGTGCGCCACGTGTAGTTCCACTGACCGCCCCAATCGTCCTGCTTCTCGTAGCAGACGACGTCGGGCACCTCCGCGCCGCTGGACTCCGCCGCCTTGAATGCTCGCAGGGCGGCCATGCCGCTCGGCCCCGCGCCAATGATTGCGATCCTCTTCCGCTGCTGCACTATTACCTTTCCAAACCGGGAGAACCTCTCCCGGGTCTCCGGCCCGCTCGCGGACTGGAACCTGTTCTTAGGTGCTTCTACTGTCTTCAGCAGTCGTCATGGAAGTCAAACTCGCGTCGTTCGTCAGGTTTGGCGATCCGACCGCCGGCGGTGCGCTCTCCAGCCGCGTCGGTCGGACACATCACTACGATGGAGGGAGGGCCGTCGCTGAACAACGTCGGCACTGCCAGAGCCGCCATCGACGCCCCGTTCCCACTCACGATCAGTTGCCCCAGGAGATTTCCTTGCTGACTGTCAAGGCGTATGCCGCCACGTCCGCCACCGACCCGCTCGTCCCCACCACCATCGAACGCCGCGACGTCGGCGCCGACGACGTGCTGATCGCGATCCGCTACGCCGGAATCTGTCACTCGGACATCCACACGGTCCGCGAGGAGTGGGGTGAGATCACCTTCCCGCAGGTCGTCGGACACGAGATCGTGGGCGAGGTCGCCGAGGTCGGCGCCAACGTCACTGCCTTCGCGGTCGGCGACCGGGTGGGCGTCGGGTGCATGGTCAACTCGTGCCGTCAGTGCGAGAACTGCGCCGCGGGTATGGAGCAGTACTGCCTCGAGGGCAACACCGGGACCTACGCGTCCGTCGACCGGGACGGCACCATCACGCAGGGCGGCTACTCGACGCACGTCGTCGTCGACAAGGACTTCGTCCTGCGGGTGCCGGAGTCGATCCCGTACACGGCCGCCGCCCCGTTGCTCTGTGCGGGCATCACCACGTATTCGCCTCTCGCGCACTGGAATGCGGGACCGGGCAAGAAGGTCGCCGTGGTGGGCATGGGTGGTCTGGGACATATGGCGGTGAAGATCGCGGCAGCGATGGGCGCCGAGGTGACCGTCCTGTCGCAGGGGCTGTCGAAGAAGGACGACGGCCTGCGGTTCGGTGCACAGCATTACTACGCCACCAGTGATCCGGAGACGTTCACGACGCTGCACAGCACCTTCGATCTGGTCATCAACACCGTCAGCGCCCCGCTCGACTTCGACCGCTTCGTCTCACTGCTGCGCCTCGACGGCGTGTGGGTCAACGTCGGTGCGCCGGCCGAACCGGTTGCGCTGCGGTTGTTCTCGCTGTTCACCAACCGCCGCTCGTTTGCGGGTTCGAGCATCGGCGGCATCGCCGAGACCCAGGACATGCTCGACTTCTGCGCCGAGCACGGCATCGCCCCGGAGGTCGAACTCATCGGCGCGGACCAGATCAACGACGCCTACGAGCGCGTGCTGGCCAGCGACGTGCGCTACCGCTTCGTCATCGATACGGCGACGCTGTAGCAGGCGCCGGTCGGGCCGTCGCGCGCTCGTCGCGCGCGGCGGTTCGTTCAGTGCGACGATGTGGGGCAGGGGGCTGCGAAGGGTGCGTGATGCGGTACCTGCCGGAACATCGGTACTACTGGAGAACGCCGACCGAAGGCGGGTCGCTGGCGAAACAGTGGGAGTTCGGCCGGGCGGAACTCGACACCGAGGGCGAGCTCACGAGGTACGAGCGCTTCACCCGCGGGATCCTGAGCGGCATGCTGAAACCGTCCGCGCACGACGCTCGAACCGTCTTGGAGCGCACCGCGATGACCGCCGCGCGGCGCCACGAACAGGCGCGGGCACTGGTCGCCGGCGGTGTTCCGGTCCGGGAGTCGACCGTCGTCGACATCGTGGACTCCGGGCTCACGCTCGAGACGATCGGCGACGCTTCCCGGTCCGCGACGCCTCGCGCTCCTCTCGCCGATGCGTCGATCGTCACCGTCCGGATCGTCGACGGTGGTCGCACCGTCGACGCCGTGACCGTGGTTCCGCGCACCGTGGTCGTCGACCGCGCGCGGCCGTTCTACGTCGTCGACCACCCCGATGATCCGATTCCGATGTGGGCGGGGCGCTGAGTCGGGCTCATCCTGCCGATCGGCTCTCCGGGGAGCGGGCGTCGAGTGTCTCCAGCACGAAGTCGCACCACGCGATGTTCTCCTCCTCGAACAGGATTCCGCGGCGCAGGGTCAGGTACGGCCCGACGCGGGGGCTCTCGGCGAGATGCTGCTCTTCGGTGCGGCCGTCGAGGAGGTAGTCGCGGGTCCGGTGATAGTGCGCGAGCTTGGTCTGCGCGGCGATCTTCTTGCGCACCACGTTCTCTCGAACCGCTCCCGGGTCGCCGGAGTCGAGTGCCTCCACCTGCACCAGCAGCTCGTCCCGGATGGCGGTGGGTTTGGGTTCGCTGCAGGTGTACTCGTGCAGCGCGTCGCGACCGGCGTCGGTGAGGGAGAAGATGCGTTTGTCGGGTCGTTTGGCCTGGCGCACCACCCGCCCCTCCACCAGACCGGCGGCGTCGAGCTTGTCGAGCTCCCTGTACATCTGCTGGGGGGTTGCGGTCCAGTAGTTGGCGACGGTCACGTCGAACGCCTTGGCCAAGTCGTATCCGGAGGCTTCCTCATTGGCCAGGGCGGCCAGAATCGCATCGCGCAGTGCCATGGTCTCGATCCTACTGCGACTAATCCACAAATTGAATAATCACATCTAGACAGCGAGTGAGCCGCGCCATAGGATCGTTTCGTCCACTAGTAAACAAATTGACTATGGAGGAATCGTGGTCACGTTCAGTCAGGCGGTCGTCGCCAAGGATCTCGACGCGGTCGAGGACATGCTCGCCGACGATGTGGTGTTCACCAGCCCGGTGGCGCACAAGCCGTATCCCGGCAAAGCCATCACCATCTCCATCCTGCGGGCGGTGGTCGAGGTCTTCGACGACTTCCAGTACGTCCGCGAGATCCACGACGACGGCGGTCGCGAGCACGCCTACGTCTTCACCGCCACCGTCGACGGCTGGGCGGTGACCGGCTGTGACTTTCTCACGCTGAATGAGGACGGCAAGATCGTCGACTTCATGGTGATGGTCCGGCCGCTCAAGGCTGCTCAGGCTCTCTCTGCCGCCATGGGCGCGCGCTTCGCGGACATTCAGGCGAATGCGGTGGCGTGGATGCAGGCGCACCAGGGAGTAGATCGTCAAACGCGAACTCTGGGAACACCTTCCGGTGCGCCGTGACGGAACGACCCGTCACCGGCGCACAGGAAGAAGCTCCGGACGCTTAGCGGTACGACCGTCGCCCGACGATGCGCCTCGCAGCCGTCGGCCGAGCCAGGGCGCGACGTGCCGATACACCCAGCGCAGTTCCCCGGCGGCTGTGCGGGGCGGCGGCGGACCGTCGGGCGCGGCCAGGTGGTCCGCGGACACCGGCAGGCCGAGGGTCGCCGCGGCCGCCTCCGCCAGGCGCTGGTGACCGAGCGGCCCCAGGTGTAGACGGTCATCGGCCCACGCGCGGGGGTCCTCGAAGACGGTGCCTGCGGTCGGCGTCAACGGGAGCACTCTGTGGTCGTCGACGAGTTCGGAATAGATCGCGTTGAGCGCGCGGCGTCGACCGTCGACGAGCCGACCGGCGGGCGAGACTCCCGAGACGTCCGGGATGGGCACCACCACGACCGCCGTCCCGGCCTCGGTGAACGGGTCGACCAGCGCGGTCAGGTCGGTGCGCAGGCGGTCGAAGTCGACCCGCGGTCGCAGGATGTCGTTCATGCCGGCGGTGAGGGTGACGACGTGCGGCGCCACCTCACGCGCGGCGGCCAATTGCGTCTGGAGAACCTGCCGGGCCTTCTGCCCGCGGATCGCCAGATTCCCATACTGCACAACGGTTTCCGGGTACTGCGCGGCGAGCAGCCCGGCCAGCCGGTCGGTCCAGCCGCGCGGGACGCCGTCCGACCACGGGGCGTCGCCGACGCCTTCGGAGAGACTGTCGCCGATCGCGACGTAGCGTAGGGCCCCGTCGGCGGGAGTGGCGATCACAGGGCGGCCGCGAGTCGGGTGCCCTGATCGATCGCCCGCTTGGCGTCGAGTTCGGCGGCCAGGTCGGCGTCGCCGATCAGATGGGCGTGGACGTCGCGGGCGCGCAGGTCGTCGTACAGCGTCGTGTTGGAATCCTGACCCGTGCACAGGATGACGTTGTCGACGGCCAACACCTGCTTCTCATCGTCGTGGACGAAATGCAGGCCCTCGTCGTCGACGCGGTCGTATTCGACGCCCGCAAGCATGGTCACGCCGCGATGCTTGAGTTCGGTGCGGTGGATCCAGCCGGTCGTCTTGCCCAGTCCCGCTCCGACTTTCGTGGTCTTGCGCTGCAGCAGGGTCACCTCGCGAGGCGATTGCGGGCGCACCGCGGTCGCCAGTCCGCCGGGCGTGGCGGTACCGGTGTTGACGCCCCATGCGGCCAGGAACGCCTGCACGTCGCGGCTCGGGTCGGCGATCGCCGGGTCGGACAGACTGGCGTCCGTGAGGAACTCGGCGACGTCGAAGCCGATGCCGCCTGCGCCGAGGATCGCCACCCGTCGGCCGACCGGAGCCTTGTCGCGCAGGACGTCCAAGTAGCCCAGCACCATCGGATGGTCCACACCGGACAGCTCCGGGGTGCGTGGACGCACGCCGGTGGCCACGACCACCTCGTCATAGCCGGTCAGGTGCTCGGAGGCCGCCACGGTACCGAGTCGCACGTCGACGCCGGCGGCGACCAGTTGGTGCCGGTAGTAGCGCAGGGTCTCGTCGAACTCTTGCTTGCCGGGCACCTGCCGCGCGACGTTCAATTGGCCGCCGATCTGGTCGGCGGCGTCAAAGAGAGTCACCCGGTGGCCGCGGCGGGCCGCTGTGAGTGCGCACGCCAGGCCGGCCGGTCCCGCGCCGACCACCGCGACGGTCTTGGCGGTGCGCGTGGGGCCGAGGGTCAGTTCGGTCTCGTGGCAGGCGCGCGGATTGACCAGGCACGAGGTGATGCGGAGCGAGAAGGTGTGGTCGAGGCAGGCCTGGTTGCAGCCGATGCAGGTGTTGATGGTCTCCGGCATGCCCGCGGCCGCTTTGTTGACGAAGTCCGGGTCGGCGAGGAAGGGGCGAGCCATCGAGACCATGTCGGCGTGCCCCTCGGCGAGCAGTTCTTCGGCTTTGTCCGGGGTGTTGATGCGGTTGCTGGTGACAAGTGGGACGGTGACCTTCTCCATGAGTCGTTTGGTGACCCAGGCGTAGGCGCCGCGCGGCACCGAGGTGGCGATGGTCGGGATGCGCGCCTCGTGCCAGCCGATTCCGGTGTTGATGATCGTGGCGCCCGCCGCTTCGACGCGATGAGCCAGGGTCACCACCTCGTCGAAGGTCGAGCCGTCGGGCACCAAGTCGAGCATCGACAGGCGGTAGACGACGATGAAGTCGTCGCCGACCCGCTCTCGCACGCGGCGGACGATCTCGACGGGGAAGCGCATGCGGTTCTCGTAGCTGCCGCCCCACTCGTCGGTGCGACGATTGGTGTGCCGGACGATGAACTCGTTGATCAGATAGCCCTCCGAGCCCATGATCTCGACGCCGTCGTAGCCCGCGAGCTGCGCCAACCGTGCGGCCTCGACGAAATCGGCGATGGTCTGCTCCACCTCGTCGGAGGTCAGGGCGTGCGGGACGTGCGCGCTGATCGGAGCCTGGACTGCGCTGGGGGCCACCAACTCCGGGTGGTGGGCGTACCGGCCGAAGTGCAGGATCTGCATGGCGATCTTGCCGCCCGCGGCGTGCACGGCATCGGTGACGATGCGATGCGCCGCTGCGTCCGATTCGGTGGCCATCATGGCCCCGCCCGGGTACGGCCGGCCGGCCTCGTTGGGAGCGATGCCGCCGGTGACGATGAGTGCGGCGCCGCCCGCGGCACGTTCGGCGTAGAAGGCCGCCATCCGGTCGAACCCGTCCGGCGCCTCCTCCAAGCCGACGTGCATCGAGCCCATCAGAACTCGGTTGGGCAGGGTTGTGAAGCCCAGGTCGAGCGGCTCGAGTAGGTGGGGATAGCGATCGCGCATGTTCACTCCGT
This sequence comes from Gordonia hydrophobica NBRC 16057, assembly GCF_001592365.1. Classification (GTDB taxonomy): domain Bacteria; phylum Actinomycetota; class Actinomycetes; order Mycobacteriales; family Mycobacteriaceae; genus Gordonia; species Gordonia hydrophobica. Next base: position 46,267 of record NZ_BCWU01000009.1, on the reverse strand, counting down.
TAATAATCAACAAATTTAGTAGTTGCGATATTAACTAGGTGGTGACCTGGATGTCTAGTGTCGTGAATGGCCTGGGGTAGCATCCATCGGAGCAGGTGCCCGTCCGGGTGCACACTGCGGTGAACTATCACAGGCTCCGAGGGACGTCATGCCGCGCGACACCAGCATCCATGCTTCAGCGGCGGCGCGCACCGCGAAGTCGCTCGACGAACTGAGCGAGAAGGGAATCCGCACGCGCGCCAGGCTGATCGTTGCCGCACGTGTGGTGTTTGAGCGCGACGGCTTTCTGTCGTCACGGATCTCGGACATCGTCAAGGAAGCCGGCGCGGCGTACGGCACCTTCTATACGTATTTTCCGTCTAAAGAAGCTGCGTTGCTGGCCGTCATCGAGGAGCAGCAGCGCTCGGTGGAAGAGGCTGCTCGCGTGGCGTTGGAGGCCGCGCCTCGGACTGCACGCGGCGCGGTCGAGGCGTCCAACAGGGCCTATCTCGAGGGATATGCCCGGCACTTCCGACTGATGGAGTCGTGGGTCGAAGCCGCCGCCGTCCACCAGGAGCTCGATGACCTCCTCGAAGGGCTCATTGAATTCAATGTCGAGCGAACAGAGCGGTTTCTGCGGACGTTGCTCGACCGTGGTGAGATCTTTGCGGACATCGACCCGTCCTACGCGGCGCAAGCGCTCAACGCCATGATCATGCAGTACTCGATTCGTGTGTTTCGGCACGGGCCGGATGCGGTTGATCTCGACACAGCGACGCGCACTGTCACCGACATCTGGTGTCGCGGTATCGGCCTCGTGTCAGAGGCCCCTCGCGGCTGACCGCACATATTCCGGGGTGGATTGCTGCGCCCGTTAGCCCTGCGTAGACGCTATTTTTGACCCGCGTGACCAGTGGTCTCACGGCCGTCCCGGCAGTTGACAAGAAGTGATCTTGACATCGGTGTCACTTTTGCCTAGCGTTGCGTGTGTTGGTCATCACACGGCATGCAGAAAGCGCGAGGTCCCACATGAAGAACGTTGCGATCACCGGACAGGGAGTGATTTCGAGTCTGGGGATGACACTCCCAGATTTCTCTCGTGGCCTCGACGAGGCGCGCGTCGCCGCCGCAAGAATGCCCTGGTCTGACGAGACGGGCGGGAACCTCTTCGCCGCGCTCGTCGACGACTTCGATCCAGCGTCATGGATGGACGACCGGACCGTGCGCGGCACCGACCGCTTTGCTCAGCTCGCCGTTGCTGCGGCGGTCGAAGCGGTGAAGGACTCCGGAATCGACGAACTCCCACCGTTGCGTACCGCCGTCATCATGGGAACGTCGATGGCGGGAGCGGCGACGTTGTACGACGCTCAGCACGGGTACCAGACCGGTGGATTCGATGCAGTTCCGCGCAAGCTGCAGTTGATGGCCTGGCCGAACATGGCAGCCGGCCAGATCGCGTTGCGATGGAAGCTGCACGGCCCGTTGCTGACAGTCTCCACCGCGTGTGCCTCCTCTCTCGATGCCATCGGTATGGCCGCACAGATGATCGAGGCCGGCATCGTCGACGTGGCCATCGCCGGGGGCACGGACAACGGGCAGGCCAAGGTGAGTGGTTTAGGCGCAGCGCAGTTCGGAATGACCCCGCTCGATGTGACTGAACCGACCATGGTGTGCCGTCCGTTCGACGTCAATCGCAAGGGCGTGCTGGGTGGTGACGGCGCCGGTGTCGTTGTCCTCGAACGGCTGGATCACGCCCGATCTCGGGACGCACGCATCGATGGGATGATCCGCGGATACGGATCGCTGTCCGACGCATACCACCCGTCGTCGCCCGACCCCAGCGGTGAATGGGAGGTGGCGGCCATGCAGGCGGCGCAGCGCCAAGCCGGCCTGACCGCTCACGACGTCGGCGCCGTCATCGCGCACGGCACCGGCACCCCGGTCGGTGACAGCGCGGAAATCGCGGCTATCAACCAGGTGTTCGCTGGAACCGAGGTAGCGACGACGTCCATCAAGGGCCACGTCGGCCACACCGCCGGAGCCGCAGGCGTCATGGGCGTGATGGCCGGCCTGCATGCCATCGACAAGCAATCGCTGTCACCGACCGCCTCGACCACCGACCTCGACCCGAACATCGAGTTCCAGGTCCCGCTCGGCGAACCGCTGCCGCTTCAGCTGGACGCCGTGCAGGTGAATGCCTTCGGGTTCGCCGGCCAGAACGCTTCGCTCGTGATCTCAGGACGATGAGCAGCACGCTCGAGAAAGAGGCACGTACTGCCATGAAGACCCCCACATTCACCGGGAATCTCGGCGAGATCACCGACTTCGGCCTGCACTTTCATCCGGACGAGCCCGCACTGCTCCAAGACGGACTCACCCTCACCTACCGTCAACTCGATGAACGCATCAACCGCGTGGCGAGCGGTATCCGGGCCGCGGGCCTCGGCAAAGGGGATCGTGTTCTGATCCTGTGGGAGAACGATCTGCGGTTCGTGGAGGTCACCCTCGGCGTGATCCGGGCCGGTGCGATCGCCGCGCCAGTCAACCCGACCCTACCCCTCGAGAAGATGCGCGAGCACCTGGAAGACAGTGCTGCCAGTGCGCTGTTCGCCAGTAGCGCCACCGCCGCGTTCGCAGGCATTCTCGCGCGCGAGTTCCCATTGCGAGTGGCTGCCGCAGCCGACAGTCGGACGCAGGGTCTCGTCGACTATGAAACGTGGCTGGCCGCGTCGTCGGCGGAGCGGGTCAGCTCGGACGTCACACCCGACGACATCGCCTGGCTGCCGTACACCTCCGGGACCACAGGTCGCCCGAAGGGGGTGGCGATCCCGCATCGCATGCTCCTCCGCGATGCGCAGCTGCTGAGCCAGAACCTCTTCCTCAACACCGGCGACCGCGTCGTGATCTCAACGCCGCTCTTCCACATGAACGCTGCGGCATGCGGGCTGCTTCCTGCGCTCTACACGGGCGGATCCGCATTCGTTCTGCCGGGGTTCAACCCCGTCGAGACGCTGCGTGCGATCGAAGAGCACCGGTGCACGTTCTCTACCGGCGTGCCGGCGATGTACAAGCTGTTGGCCTCACAAGCGGAACAGGCCGCCGGCGACTACAGCTCGCTGCGGACGATCACCTGTGGTTCGGCGCCGTTGCCGCCGAGCCTCATTGCACGGTTGACGGACGCATTTCCCGCGGCGCGGTTCGTCGAAGGATACGGAATGACCGAGTGCGGCCCCGCTGCCACCCTGACCCCGCTGCACGCACCCGCACGGCCGGGCAGTATCGGCCCGGCCCTGCCCGGATTCGAGATCCGGGTCGTCGACGACGCCGGGCACGACGTGCCGACCAACGACGTCGGCGAGATCTGGATCCGCAATCCGATGTGCACGGCGCTCGGCTACTACAACCGCCCCGAGGAAGACGCCAAACGCTTCAAACCCGACGGTTGGTTCGCCACCGGCGACCTCGGAACCAGGGACGCCGATGGCTGGTTCTACTTCCGTGGACGTGCCGACGACCGAATGAATGTCGGCGGCGAGAACGTGTATCCCGCTGAAGTCGAAGCAGTCCTCACCCTGATCCCGGCGATCCGCGATGTTGCAGTCGTGGCGCTGCCGCACGACACCAAGGGAGAGGTGCCGGTGGCGTTCGCGGTGCTCGAAGACGGAGCTGACATCACCGCAGACGCCGTCAAAGAGTTCTTCTTCGCTCACGGCCCCGCCTACGCCCACCCGCGGCACATCCTGTTCGTCACCGCATTGCCGCACACGGCAACCGGCAAACTGGACCACCGGACGATGCGCTTACAGGCAGACCGCGAACTCCGACACGAACCGACCTCGCTCTGACTGTCGGCCCACCAACACCTCCGCTTCTTCGCACACCACACGAATCGAGCACATCCATGAGTACCCCCTTCCCAAAAAAGGCCTTTGCAACGCTCCTGGCCGCCTCCGTCTGCGCCCTCGGCCTCTCGGCGTGCGGCGCCGGAGCCGGAAGCAGTGGTTCCGGCGATGAACTGCGGATCGGTCTCATCGCCGACATCACGGGAACCACCGCGGCCATCGGCATCCCCGAGCGCAAGACCGTCGAATACTTCGTCGACCAGGCGAACAAGGACGGTGGCCTCAACGGCTACAACGTCTCGCTTCACTTCAAGGACGGAAAATCCAGCCCGACCGAGGCGGCCAAAGCTGCTCGCGAACTCACGACTCAAGACAAAGTCCACGTGATCCTCGGTCCGACCACCGGCTCCGAGACGTTGGCCGTGGGTCCCATCCTCAAGTCCAACCGCGTCCCCGCGCTCGTCCCCATCGGCACCATCGGTCCCACGGAGAAGGGGAGCGAATCCTACGACTGGATCTTCCGGACCACACAAAGCGATGCGCAACGCGTCGACGATCAGGTGACCCTCATGAAGAACCGCGGTTACAAGAATCTTGCGGTCTTCTACCAGCAGGACTCCTACGGCGAGAACAGCACGAACGACCTGAAGAAGGCGCTCGCAGGTACGGGAATGCGGATCGCTGTCGAGGCGTCCTCGGCGCTGGACGCCTCGGATCTCACCACGCAGGCCACGAAGTTGGCAGCGGCCAAGCCCGACGTCATCATCGTTCAATCCTCTGTGCCGACGCTCGGCGCCGCGCTGTTGCGCGGCCTGCACCAGGCCGGCTCCAACGCGCCCATCATCGTCGCAGGCGGACTCACCCAGCAGGCCTTCGTCGATGCCGCAGGCAGCACCGCCGAGGGTGTCACCGCCGTCGGTTCGGAAGGCTGGGACAAGCCGTCCGCTGAGCAGGCCAAGTTCATCGAGGGGTACGGCCAACCGGAGAGTTACGCGGAGGCGCTCGCAGGAACCGGCTTCCTGGCACTCCAGGCCGCCATGGACAAGATCACCGGCGACGTCACCGGAGAGAAGGTCCGAGACGCACTTGAGAACACCTGCGGTTTCCCGACCTTGCACAAGGGCGACGGTTGCTACAGCGCGGACGATCATGACGGTGCCTTCAGCGCCGCGGTGGTGGAGTTGAAGGACGGGCAGTGGGTGACGGTCCAGTGACACGCGAGACGACGAAGTCCGCCGCCGACGACATCCGCGTCGACCAGTGGGCCGGCGGTGTCCGCCGCATCACGATCACTCGGCCGACGCTGCGCAACGCGTACCGTTCGCAGACCGCCGTCGAGATCGCCGCCGCGATCGAACAGTTCACGGCGGACGACGCCGACCAAGTCCTGGTGATCACCGGGGCCGGAGGCGCCTTCTGCGCGGGTGGTGACTTGACCAGTAGTTACGAGTCGACGCATGCCGATGCCGTCCAACTCGGTCACGGCGTGGTGATCCGCGAAGGAATGCATCGCGTGATGCGTGCGCTGGCGCTGTGCGACAAACCGGTGATCGCCATGATCAGTGGTCCGGCCGTCGCCGGAGGGCTGGCCCTCGCTCTCGCCTGCGACCTGCGGATCGGTGACGACACGGCGCGTCTTGGCGACACGTCCGGGATGGTGGGACTGCTCCCGGACGAGGGCGGCGCCTGGCTGTTTCCCCGAGCGATGGGAACCGATCACGCGTTGCGCATGCTGTGGGGCTGCGAACTGTACGACGCACAGCAGGCGCTGGAACTCGGGCTCCTGACCCAAGTGGTTCCCGCCGCGGAGCTGGAATCTGCAGTGCTGGCACTGGCGACCCGCATCACTCGGACCGCGCCGTTGACCACTCGAGTAGTCAAGCGCATGGTGCGCAATGCGATGAGTCAGTCCCTCCACGCCTCGCTCATCGAGGCCGAGTACGCCGTCGCTGCCATCAATGACACGGCCGATGTGCGCGAGGGAATCGCTGCTTTCCTCGACAAGCGCACGCCGCGGTTCGTCGGACGCTGAGAACGAAGCACGAAGGGCAGAACCATGGACCTTTTCCTCCAGTACATCGTGCAAGGCATCTTCCTCGGCGTCACCTACGGACTCATCGCAGTCCCGCTCGGTCTCGCGCATTCGGCGCACGGCATCGTGGATGCTGCGGTCGGCGGTTACGCGGCGCTCGCCGGCATCGTCGCACTCGCCATCGGCGGCGCTGTCGGCGTGATGGCAGGGCTTGGCGTCGGGGTCGCCGCGGCCCTTGTAGTGGCAGTCATCTACCGACTTCTCGTTCGACGTGGCGCGAGCGATCCGGTGATTGTCGTCGCGGCCACCTTCGGCGTCGGTCTCGCGATCGAATCGATCATTCTCACCCAGTTCGGCAAAGACGCCAGAATCCACCGACTGTTCACTGATTCGGTCGATCTCGGGCCGGTCTTCATCGACCCGCAGTACCTGATCAATCTCGCCACGGGCGTCGTCCTCGTCGCAGCCGTCATCGTCCTGCTCTACAAGTCGACGATCGGCCGCCAGATCCGTGCGGCCGCGGACAACAAGGCCGCAGCGCTCCTCGCCGGAGTCTCGGTCACCCGCTTGCAGTATCTGGTCTTCATCCTTGAAGGCCTGCTCGCCGGAGTGGCGGGAATCCTCCTCGCCTACACCGTCGGACTCGACTTCACCTCGGCCGTCACGCTCACCCTCAACGCCTTCGGCGCCGCCATCATCTTCGGGATGCGCGGGCCCCTGGCATGCTTCGCCGGCGGAATCGTCATCGGCGTCATCGACTCGCTGGTCGCCGGTTATGTCTCGGGCGGGATGCTCACCGCCCTCCCGTTCATCGTCGTCATCGGAGTCCTGATCCTGATGCCACGCTCGACTCTCGTGGAAAGGCCCTGACATGACCGACATTCGGTCGACCGGGATCGTGCGGATTCTGCGGAATCAGCGCCCCGCACTCGCTGTCGCCGGCATCGCCGCGGTGGCACTCGCGTTCGCTGCCGGAGCGCCGACAGCAGAGAACACGCTCATCCTGATCGGAATCTACGGGTTGATCGCCACGGCTCTGGGGATGGCGTACGGGCAAGGCGGCATGATGTCGCTCTGCCACGCGAGTTTCGCGGCGCTCGGCGCGTACGCCACCGCCATCGCGACCACCCAGTGGGGACTGAGTCCCTTCCTCGGGCTCGTCCTCGCTGTGGCGGTGCCCGCCGCGGTGGCCTACATCGTCGCGAGATTGATCGTGCGCATGTCCTCGCTCGCACTCGCTCTCGCGACCCTCTTTCTCGGCAGCGTCGTGAGCATCCTGCTCAACCAGGGCGGGGATTTCACGGGCGGATACGACGGCATCGGTGGCGTTCCACCATTGCCATTCGTCCAGACGCCGCTCGACCTCGCCATGGTCGTGTGGGTGTGCATCATCATCGCGGTCGTGCTGTACACGAACATGGTTCGGTCCGCCGCCGGTCGCGCGACCAACACCGTCCGGGTCGACGCCGTGCGTGCCCAGGCAGATGGAGACAACGGACCCCGGCGGCTCAGCGCGCTGTTCGCGTTCTCAGCAGCTGTCGCCGGCGTCGGTGGCTGGCTCTACGCGCATTACATGACCTACATCTCGCCGGAATCGCTCTCCCTCAATCTGTCGCTGACGCTGCTGCTGATGGTTCTCGTCGGCGGCGCGCGACACGTACTCGGGCCCGTTCTTGGGGCGGCTCTGCTGACCTACCTCCAAGACACGTTGCCCGATGAGATGCAGGGCCTTCTTCTCGGCATCGCCGTGGTGCTCGTGTTGGTGATTGCTCCACGCGGGATTCTCGGCACCGCAGAGACGGCCTGGTTGAAGCTGCGTCGTTCCCGACGCACTTCCGGTCCAGCAACACCGAAACCGACCGTGCTGCCGGACTCCCCATCGAAGACAGGCGGCGCGATGCCGACCACGGACCCGGCGTCCTCGTTCCGAAAGGCGGTCCAGTCATGACGCTCCGCGCTCACTCCATCGGCGTCCGCTTCCGCGGTGTCGTCGCGCTGGACGGCGTCGACATCGCTGTCGAGCCCGGCCAGGTGGTCGCCCTCGTCGGGCCGAACGGTTCCGGTAAGAGCACGCTCTTCAACGCCATCACGGGATTCGTCGCTCTCCACAGCGGAAGCGTGTTCGTCGATGAGGAAGACATCTCCGACGATCCGGCAGACGCCCGGATCCGCCGGGGCGTCGCCCGAACCTTCCAGACTCCGCGGATCGACGCCGACCTGACCGTCGCCGACAGCGTCCTGTGCGGGTTCCTGCCATCGCTGCGCACTGCACTGGTTCCCGCTGCGGTGGGGATCGGCGGGACGAAGGAGCGTGATGCGCGCGCTTCCTGCGAGCGACTGCTCGACTCCTTCGGACTCGCTGACCATGCAGACACTCCTCTGGGCGAACTGCCGCTCGGCACTGTCCGGATGGCGGATGTGCTCCGAGCGATGGCGATGAACCCCCGCTATCTCCTTCTTGATGAGCCGGCAGCGGGCCTGTCGCAGGAGGAGCAACAACTGCTCACGTCGGGTATTCGCACCATTGCCGACAGTGGGGTCGGGGTCCTGCTGGTCGAGCAAAACTTCCCGCTCGTGCGAGACATCGCCGATGTGCTGGTAGTCCTCGAGAGTGGAAAGGTCATCGCGTCGGGCGAACCGGAGCACGTCGCTTCGGACGCGCGGGTCGTCGAAGCCTATCTGGGCTCCAGCGGAGAGTCCGGGTTCACGAAGCACACCCCGGCTTCCGCAGGCGGAGCCCCGGCACTCACTGTGAACGGCTTCTCCGTCTCGTACGGCCGCGCTCGAGTGTGTCACGACGTCGACCTCACCGTCGGCCGCGGCGAGATCACGGCCGTCCTCGGCCCGAACGGAGCCGGAAAGTCCAGTCTGATGGCTGCGCTCGCGGGCATCCGCCTCGACGGTCGTCGGTGGAGCGGCACGGTGGCGCTCGGTGACCACGACATCAGCGAACTGGGTGCACAGCATCGTGCCGGTGTCGGCCTCGCGTTTGTCCCGGAACGGCGCGGGAACACCTTTCCAGGGCTCAGCGTCGAGGAGAATCTCACCCTGGCGCTGCAGGTCCTGCCTCGCGCCGACAGTGCCGAGGCACTGTCGGAAGTGCACGAGATCTTTCCGAAGCTCACCACCCTCGCCGGGACGCAGGTCGGCCTCCTGAGCGGCGGTGAGCAGCAGATGGTCGCGATCGGCATGGCGTTGTGCACTCGACCGTCTGCACTGCTCCTCGACGAGCCGACGCAGGGCCTCGCACCGGCGATTCTGGACGACCTCATCGAGACGTTCGCCGCCTTGCGCGACAAGGGCCTCGCGGTTCTGCTCGCCGAGCAGAACCAGTCGTTCGCCGCGGCGCTCGCCGACAACTTCCTGGTGCTGTCCCACGGCGAAGTCGCCGCACGGGGCGGCCACGCCGAACTCGCTGACCGTCGAGCCATCGCCGATGCATACCTGTGAATCGAAGGAGGAGAATGCAATGACCACCGGTCACGGTGCCAACGGGCCGCTGGCAGGCATCCGCGTCGTCGACATGTCGCGGCTTGCGCCAGGCCCCTACGCCACGATGCTCCTGGCAGACATGGGCGCGCAGGTCACGGTGGTCGGCGGCGGCCGCGCGGGCACGCAGCTCGACGCCGTCGCTCGCGGCAAACAGTTCATCGCACTCGATCTCAAGAGCGACGACGGCCGGGACGCACTGCATCGGCTGGTGGCCCGAGCGGACGTGTTCGTCGAGAGCTTCCGTCCCGGTGTTGCAGACAAGCTCGGTGCGGGTTACGCCCAGCTCCGGGCTGTACGCCCCGATCTCGTCTACTGCTCACTCACCGGATACGGGCAGACCGGCCCGCTCAGCTCGGCGGCAGGCCACGACATCAACTACATCGCGCTCACCGGAGTGCTCGGGGCGATGGGCCCGGCCGGCGCACCGCCCGCCCTTCCTCTCAACCTCGTCGCCGACTTCGCCGGCGGATCGCTTCTGGCTGCGTCAGCGATCACGGCAGCTCTGTACGAACGCTCCCAGTCCGGTGACGGCCAGTACCTCGATGTCGCCATGATCGATGGAGTCCGCTCGATGATGGCCATGCACTACGAGATGTGGGGCACTTCGGCAGCACCGGGTCAGGGAACCGGGATGATGAGCGGCGCCGCGCCGTTCTACCGGTGCTATGCCACGTCGGATGGACGATTCGTCGCCGTCGGCGCACTGGAACCGCAGTTCTTTGCAGCGCTATGGCGCACGCTCGGACTGGGCGAGCCTCCCGCCCAGTACCCCCGAAGTCAGTGGCCTGCCATCGAAGAAGCCCTCGACGCAGCATTCCGTACGCGCACGCGTGACGAATGGGCGGAGTTGTTTCACGGAACAGACGCGTGCGTGACGCCGGTTCTCGCGCCCGATGAGGTTGCGGCGCAACCGCACCTGCATCACCGACACGGCGGTGGATTCACCGACACCGTCCCGCCGGTGCCCAGGATGTCGCGGACTCCGGCCCGTGCTGCTGCGACCGACCGCGCTGACCACACCGTCGCTGTCCTGCAAGAGCTGGGCCTGAGCGCCGAGCAGATCGTCCGCGCGCACGACAGCAGCACTCCGGAAGGGCTGACGGGGTGGCCGGACATGTGACCGACTGCGTGAGAAAAGACCACACCACTGAGGAGATACACCATGCCTGAAGTCATTCTGGATCGCTGCGGCGCCGTCGCCACGGTGACCCTCAACCGCCCCGATGCCATGAACGCGATGAACACTCCACTGCTCGATCAGCTAGTCGGGACACTTGAGACGCTCAGCGACGATCCCACCACGAGAGTGATCATTCTGACCGGAGCCGGCCGCGCCTTCTGCGCCGGCGGCGATCTGCACGCCGATTACAGCGGAGGGAGCAACGCGCAGGCAGAGAGCCGACTGCGTCATCACGTGCGCGCCGCGGAGATCCTCCGAGAAGGCGACGCCGTGAGCATCGCCGCGATCAACGGACCCGCCGCCGGTGCCGGATTCTCGCTGGCGGCGGCGTGCGATCTCCGCTACATGGCCGATACTGCGGTCCTTCGCTCAGCATTCCTCACCGCTGCGATGTCCGGCGACTTCGGCCTCGGCTGGTCGCTGTCGCGGCTGCTCGGCACTGCGCGAGCGACGGAGATCCTCTTGCTGAACGAGAAGATCACGGCCGACCGCGCTCTCCAGATCGGACTCGTCACCGGCGTCACGTCCCATGCCGAACTCGACGAGACCGTACGAGCGGCAGCGCAGAAACTCGCCGCTGGGCCGCCGCTCGCTATCGCCGGCATCAAGCAGAACCTTCACGACGCCACGACACTGCCGTTCACCGAGTGCCTGCGCCGTGAAACATCCACACACGTGGCGGTCGCACGCAGCGCCGACGTCGCCGAGGCGGGCGCGGCCTTCCTCGCCAAGCGTGCACCGCACTTCATCGGGAGTTGACATGACTGTTTCTGAAACACTGCCCATGGGCGGCTACGCCGGCGACGTGCCGACCGTCGAGATCACCGCCGAGATCGCCGCCACCGTCTGCACGGTGGACGCCGCCCCGGGCAGCCGAGTGCTGCCGGGCGATCTCCTGATGGTGCTCGAATCGATGAAGATGCAGATCCCGATCCGCGCTGATCGGGCCGCGACTGTCGTCGATGTCGCCATCGAGGTCGGCGATACCGTTCGCAACGGCGACGTCCTCTGCCGACTCACCGCAGAGAACGCGAGTCTGGCCGACGATGCAGGCGGAGACGCGTCGGTGTCGTCGACGCCGGAGGCACGCCTGGCCGCCCTGTTCGACCCTGGATCCATGCGGCTGCTCGATGCTGACGACGGTTCCGGCGTTCGGACTGCCGAAGGCGCCGTCGAGGGAATCCGAGCACTCGCGTACGCGTCCGATCGTGCGGTCCAGGGCGGCGCACTGGGCATGGACGGTTGTATGCGGATCACCCGACTCACCGATCGTGCGGTGAGTGAGAACGTTCCGGTGCTGGGGGTGTGGCACTCCGGTGGAGCACGATTGGCTGAGGGCGTGTCGTCGCTCGACGGGATGGGCCAAATGTTCGCGTCCATCACGCGGGCCTCGGGACGAGTCCCGCAGATCTCCGTGATCCTGGGTCCGGCCGCTGGTGGAGCGGCCTATGGCCCGGCACTGACCGACGTCGTGGTGATGGCGCGCGGCGCCAAGATCTTCGTGACCGGTCCGGGTGTGGTCGCGTCGGTCACCGGCGAATCGGTCGACATGGAGACGCTCGGGGGTGCGGATACGCATCTGAACCGTTCCGGCGTCGCGCACATCGTCGGCGAGGACGATGCTGATGCGGTGGCACGCGCCCGCGCGGTGACCGTGTTGTTGAGCGGTCAGCGTCGATCGTCGTGGACTCGCTCAGTCATGGACCCGGGTTCGCTCCTTCCGGACCAGGCGGACGTCGCCTACGATGTGCACCCGGTCGTGTCCGCGATCCTCGACGAGAACGCCGATGACGCGCCCGCATGGCATGAGCTGCAGGCGGGATGGGCGCCGAACATAGTGACCGGGCTAGGTCGCCTCGAAGGCCGCCCGGTGGGCGTACTCGCGAACAACCCGATTCGCCGAGGTGGATGCCTCGACTCCGAGTCCGCCGAGAAGGCGTCGCGGTTCGTGCGACTCTGCGATTCCTTCGGCATTCCACTGCTCGTCCTGGTCGATGTTCCCGGCTACCTACCGGGTGTCGATCAGGAATGGAATGGCGTGGTACGGCGTGGCGCTAAACTCTTGCACGCGTTCTCGGATGCGAGCGTCGCCCGGATCACGGTCATTCTCCGCAAGGCGTACGGCGGCGCCTATATCGCCATGAACTCCCATTCGCTCGGGGCATCCGCCGTCTTCGCGTGGCCGGGTGCGGAGATCGCGGTCATGGGCGCGACCGCTGCTGTCCGCATCCTGAAGCGACGTGACCTGGCAGGTCTTGCCGGTGACGAATTGGCGGCGAAAGAGACCGAGCTCGCCGAGGCCCACCTGCGCGAATCAGGTGGGATCGATCCGGTGATCGAAGCCGGCTGGGTCGACGCCATCATCGAGCCCGCGGCGACCAGAGACGCCGTGGTCGAGGCCTTCCGGGGTGCGTCCCATCACCGGAACGGAATCCGCAACATCCCCCTGTGATCGACACGGGCTGCCCTGTTCGAACCACACACGAAAGAGAAGAATCATGACTGAATCACGCACCGCCATTGTCACCGGCGCCGCTCGCGGAATCGGCGCCGCCGTCGCCGAACGCCTCCTTGCCGACGGACTGCGCGTGGCGCTCGTCGACAGTGACGCGGATCTGCTGGAAAGCACATCTAAGCGGCTGTCCGGAGGAGGGCGGCTCTGCGCCGTCGTCGCTGACGTCCGCGACCCCGACGCCGTCGACCAGGCAGTGGCCCAGACCGCGCAAGAGCTCGGAGCGCCGACCGTTCTCGTCAACAACGCCGGGTACACCCGGGACAATCTGCTGCACAAGATGTCACTGGACGATTGGGACTCGGTGATGGATGTGCACTTGCGCGCCGCATTCATGATGACGCGCGCCGTGCAGACTCACATGGTCGACGCCGGGTCGGGACGAATCGTCAACATCTCCTCCATCGCGGCACTGGGAAACCGAGGCCAGGTCAACTACAGCGCGGCGAAGGCCGGCGTCCAGGGATTCACGCGGACGCTCGCCATCGAACTCGGACGGTTCGGTGTCAACGCCAACGCCATCGCGCCCGGGTTCATCGAAACCGCGATGACGCGCGCGACGGCGGAGCGGATGCGGATGACCTTCGACGATATGAAAGCCCATGCGGAACAGCAGATTCCGCTTGGACGTGTGGGTCAGCCCACCGATATCGCCGACGTGGCGTCCTTCCTCATCGGTCCGGACTCCTCGTATGTCTCCGGTCAGGTGCTGTACGTGAGTGGAGGACCCACGGTGTGATGCTCGGGAGGTGGAGGGCAGCGCGGATAGGGATTCGCGCTGCCTTCCGAGGCGAGTACCAGTTGAACGACGAGGTCGGACGTGGGTATGCGTGTCCATGTGAACTGTGATCGGGGCGCCGGTCTCGAGGTGCGCCTGTCCTATCGTCCGCATCACCGCTCGATGCCACCGGTCAGGTCGGCTTCCTCGTCGCGCGCTTCGGGAACGCCGCTTTCACGTCGGTGCCGTCGTTCCGAATGTCGTTGATAGAGTTCACCCATGTCCAGCTCAGGAGAAAATGGGGAAGTCGACGACGGCATTCCGTCGATGGCGAACCAGTCGCTCCTGCGCGACCTCCCGACGACAGCGCGTGGACTACGCACTCGTAGTGCATTGATCGCCGCGGCACGCACAGTCTTCGAGCGGGACGGATTCCTGGACGCGCGACTGGCCGATATCTCGGCCGAGGCACAGTGCTCAGCCGGTACGTTCTACACGTATTTCTCAAGCAAGGACGAGATCTTCGCGGCGGTGCTCGCCGTCGCACAGGAAGAGATGCTGCATCCCGGCATGGCGCACGTGGCCGGTGCAGACAACCCCGTCGCAATCATCGACGCGAGCAATCGGGCCTATTTCGAATCGTATCGGCGCAATGCGAAGCTGATGGCATTGCTCGAACAGGTCTCGCACGTCGATCCACAGTTCCGGGAATTGCGACAGAAACGAACCGATGCCTTTGTACAGCGCAATGCGCGCAGCATCGAGTCCTTGCAGAAGCGCGGATTGGTCGACCCCGCAATGGATCCGCTCTTCGCCTCCAGAGCGCTGTCGAGTATGACGAGTCGACTTGCGTACGGGTACTTCTGCAACGTTGACTCCGCGGAGATCACCGAGGACGACATGGATCTGCTCACCCGCAACACCACGCGCATCTGGACCAACGCACTCCGAATCGAGTCGTAGCGGCGGGGTCACGCTCACCTGCGCCTCGCTGCGGCAAGTCGCCGGTTGCTCATCCGAGATAGGCGAGTGCCGCCGCGACCAAGGCGCGCACGCCGGTGTCGAGCGTCGGCTGGATGACCGGCGCGTAGAACGGCGAGTGGTTGACGGGGATGTCCTGAGCGATCCGCCCGGCGCGCTCCGCCTCGGCGAAGGCGGCGGCGTCCACACCGCCGAGACCCCAATAGGTGTACGGCGCCCCGAGTGCGCTGGGAAGGTCGCTGAAGTCCTCACTCGCGGTCTGCAGTGGCAGTTCGGTGCAGTGGTCGCCGAACTGGGCGTCGAATGCCGCCCGAATCCGGGCGGTGACGTCCGCGTCGTTGATCGTGGGAGGGAACCGGTCGAACATCTCGAACTCGGGTTCCCTCGGCGAGCCGGACGCCTGGCACTCGGCGGTCACGATGCGGCGGACGGCGTCGAGCACGTAACTGCGGGTCTGTTCGTTGTACGTGCGGACGTTGAGTTCGAGGACCGCGTGGTCGTCGATCACGTTGCTCTTGGTACCGGCCTCGATGCGGCCCACCGTCAGAACTGCGGGTTCGGTCGGCGGGAGTTCGCGGGCGACGATGGTCTGCAGTCGGAGCACGATCGCCGCCGCGAGCACGACGGGGTCGACACTCGCCTGGGGCATGGAGCCGTGCGAGCCCCGTCCGTGCACGGTGATGCGCATGCTGTCCGCCGCCGACAGGACCGGCCCCTCCCGAACACCGACCGTGCCCGCGGGCATCGGCAGCACATGCTGTGCCAGCGCCACGTCGACCGGTCCGACGAGCTCGGCGAGACCGTCGTCGACCATGGTCTGGGCGCCGTCGCCGAGTTCTTCTGCGGGCTGGAACAGGGTCACGAGCGTCCCGCTCCAGTGGTCGAGGGCCCCGGCAAGCAGGGCGGCGGCACCGAGCAGCGCGGTGACGTGCACGTCGTGTCCGCAGGCGTGCATCACCGGAATCGGGACGCCGCGGTCGTCGTCGACCGTCACCGAGCTGGCGTAGTCCAGCCCGGTGGCCTCCGACACCGGGAGGGCGTCCATGTCGGCGCGCAGCAGGACGGTCGGGCCCCCACCGTTGCCGTTGCCGAGGATCCCGACCACACCGGTGCCGCCGACGCCGGTGGTCACCCGGTATCCGAGCGAGTCGAGGCGTTCGGCGACGGCCGCGGCGGTTCGGTGTTCGCGGTGAGAGAGCTCGGGATGCTGGTGCAGATCCCGATAGAAGCCCGTCATCGTGTCGCCGAGGTCGGTGAGGCCTGCGAGGACGGCGGCGGTCGCGGAGTCGTTCACGAGTACTCCTTCGAGTCGGATTGGACCGACGATCGGGGTGTACTTCGACTGTAGGCCCGTCGGGCCGATGACGATGTCGAGGACCGAACCTCGAGCCGGCTACTTCGTCAGCAACTGATTCCCGTCCAAGTTCAGCGACGTGATGTCGAGAGCGGGGGTGATGGACGACGTCGGCAGCGCTCCCGTCGTCTCCAGCGCTTTCCGGAGGGTTTCGGCGGCGTCGATGTTGAGAGGACTGGACACCCACATCGCATAGGGCAGGTTGATGAAGCGATTCTCCTGGACCGCCCGCAGCGAGCGGCTCGCCGGGTTGCTGCGGAGGGCGGCGATCTTCTCACCGACCGACTGTCCGGGGTAGTCGACGAAGGCGATCACGTCCGGATCGGCGGTGGCGACGCGTTCCCAGCTGACAGCAGTCCAGGTGTCCTTCACGTCTTCAGTGGCGCTGCGGGCTCCGGCGGCATCGATGATGCCCTGCGGGCCGCCGAAAGCGCCCGAGGTGAAGACGGTGTCGCTGCCGCTGTCGAACACGAACACCGTGGGCGGGTTCTCGGCCTGGGGCGCGGCACGCAAGGCTGCGAGCCGCCTCTTCACGTCGTCGGCCGCGGCCGCGCCCTCCTCCGCGTGGCCGGTGATGGTACCGATGTTCCGCAGATCGGTGTCGAGCGCCGTCCAGGGGTCCATGGTGCCGCGCTCCGGTGCGCCGTCGGCTTGCCGGCAGGCCTCCGAGAGCTGATAGACGTCGATTCCGTGCTGATTCAGGATGTCGATCGTGATTCCGCGCGACTCGCTCATCCCGTAGTTG
The DNA here is from genome assembly GCF_001592365.1 of Gordonia hydrophobica NBRC 16057. Taxonomy (GTDB): domain Bacteria; phylum Actinomycetota; class Actinomycetes; order Mycobacteriales; family Mycobacteriaceae; genus Gordonia; species Gordonia hydrophobica. The sequence goes on along the minus strand of NZ_BCWU01000009.1, from coordinate 29,432 downwards.
TAGCCCGCGTACACGACCTGGGGTCTGGCGGCGACGAAGTTCTCCAACGTCGGCTGCTTGGTGGTCACCTCGTTGAGGTCGTCGACCTGCGATCCATAAGCCAAGCGCAGGACGTCTTTGTCCCGGGACAGCGAACTGACGGCCGTGATCGCGTCGTGCGCCCCCGCCGCCAGGGCAATGGCGATCATGCCGCCGTCGTTGACGAAGAGCCGGTTCAGCGGCTGCGGGAACGATGCCTCCTTGCCGCAGTTGGTGACGGTCACCGAGTCGCCGCCCGCCGAGTCCGACGTGGTGGAGCAGGCGGCCGTCGCGGTGACGGCGACGGCGCAGGCGAGTGCGGTGACGGTACGCAGGGCACGTGAAGTCACAAGGTCTCCTTCGTTAAAGCAGGGATGGGGGTCGCCTCGGTGAGCAGCAAGTGCGGCTGTGAGGTGGTGGGGTGCGTGACGATGTCGCCGCGCACGGCGAACACGTCGTGGATCAGGTCCGGGGTGAGGGTGTCGGCGGGCGGGCCGAAGGCGCGCAGGGTGCCCGCGTCGAGAACAGCGACCAGGTCGAAACAACGGACGGCGAGATCGAGATCGTGAATGGCTGCGATGGTGGTGCAGTCGAGGTCGTCGATCAGGCGCATGAGGCGCAGCCGCCACGCGACGTCGAGATGGTTGGTCGGCTCGTCCAGGACGAGCACGGGCGCTTCCTGTGCGAGCGCGCGGGCGATGGTGACCCGATGGCGTTCGCCGCCGGACAACTGGGTGCACGGGCGGTTCCGGTAGTCCGCCATGCCGACGGCGGCCAAGGCCTCCGCGATCACCGACTCCTCGGCGCCGTCGGACACCGACCACGGTCCGCGGTGCGGCGTCCGGCCGAGGGCGACCGCTTCGGCGACGGTCAGTTCGGCGCTGGGATGTTCCTCCTGACCGACGAAGGCCACCGCGAGGGCGCGCTGCCGGGCGCGCAGGGCGCCGATGTCCACACCGTCGACGCGCACCGTTCCCGCTGCCGGTGGTCGAATGCCCGCGATCGCCCGCAAGAGGGTGCTCTTACCGGTTCCGTTGGGTCCGACGACGGCGAGCCGAGCGCCCGCCGGGACGTCGAACGTCACGTCGGTGACGACCATCGCGCCGCCGGCGGCGCACGACAGCCCGGTCGCGGCGATGCGAGCGGCGCCCCGCGAGGTCATTTCTGGCCGCCGAACGAGTAGCTGCGCCGATTCATCAGGAACAGGAAGACGGGCGCGCCGATCAGGCCGGTGACGATACCGAGCGGCATCTCCCGCGGCGCGGCGGCGACACGGGAGATCACGTCGACCCAGATGAGAAACAGTGCGCCGCCGAATACGGCGACGGGAATGACGGCACGATGCGTCGCACCGACGAGCAGGCGCGCCGCATGCGGGACGATCAACCCGACGAACCCGATGCCGCCCGCCACCGCCACCAGGACGCCGATGAGCAGGGCCTGAATGGCGAACAACGCATTGCGGAGCGCGACGACGGGAACGCCGAGCGACGCCGCGGTGTCACTGCCTGCGGCGTACGCGTCGAGCCACGAGCGCATCGCAAGCATGGCGACCGCCGACGCCCCGACCACGACGACCGTGATCGGCAGTTTGGCCCAGGTGGCGCCGGACACGCTGCCGAGCATCCAGAACATGACGCTCTCGGCCGCGTGCGAGTCGCCGACGGTGAACACCAGCATCGACGACAACGCCATGAACGCCGACGACAGCACGACACCGGACAGGACCAGTCGCAGCGCAGTGAGTTCGCCCTGCGCCCGCGCGACCGAGTACACGAGTGCGGTCGCGGCGAGGGCGCCGATCAGCGCACCGCCGGACAACGCCCACACACCCAGGGCGGAGAAGGCGCCGATCGTGAGAACCGCGGTCGCGCCGACGGCCGCGCCCGACGAGACCCCGAGGAGATACGGGTCGGCGAGCGGATTGCGAACCAGTGTCTGCATCAGCGTGCCGGCCAGGGCCAGGCCGGCGCCGACCAGTGCGGCCAACAGCGAGCGGGGGAGTCGGAGATCCCAGACGATGACCGAGTACGCCGAATCCGACCGCTGCCCGACGAGGCCGTCGTACACGGTGCGCCACACATCGCCTATCGGAATGTGTTCGGCGCCGAACGCCACGGAGATCACCGCGCTGACGGCGGTCAGCAGAGCCAGCACCAGCGTGAGGGGAAGGAGGGGCAGCCGGCCGGTGGGTTGTCTGCGTGCGCTCGATCGGTCGGCGCGGGGTCGCGAGCGGACACGATCGATGTCACGGGGACGCATCGAGAGATTCGATGGCATGGGAACCTTATTTCTGTCGAGTATCTGTGCCGGAACTAGCCATGAGGAAGACGATGTGTCGGCGGCGAGTATGAAGTGGCTGCGAAACGACTTGTCTCTATTTCACTCCGTAGACAACGAAGTCGTCGAAAAACTGCCACAAAGTACCCGATTCAGAGAAGCCAGATTGCGCGAGTGCTGCGATCTGAAACTCGACCGTAGTGTCCGGTGCGCCAGAATCACCGGTGGTAATGTGGTTTCTTAGCGCAACAAGATCTTTCATTCCAGGCGCCGCACCTAATTCTTCCCACCACTCCTGCCAACTCAATACACCATTGTCGAATCCGTTCTGCTGAGTACGTTGATCGTGGCGACGAGACCAGCCCTCGATGAGGGGGGTGCGCGGACCGAATCGGAAGTGATCTCCATTGAGCAGAATTCCGTTCGGGTCTAGAATGTCGTACGCACGTCCGTAAAGCCGAAGCAACTCGTCGGGTTGCAGCCAATGCAATGCCGTCGTTGAAACGACTGCCTGTACGTTATCGAACCCCAACGAGTTCACTTTCTCGATCCACGAGGTGTCAGCCAGGTCAGCCTCCAACAGCCTGAGTCGATCGCCATTGTGCGGTGATGTGCGACGAGCAAGCTCTAGCAGCGCCCGGTCGAAATCTATGCCGATGACCGTAGAATTCGTAAATCTGTCCAGTATTCGGTTGCTAAGCGACCCCGGCCCGCATGCAAGGTCCACTATTGTGGGTGAGTCGGTGTCGATTCCGACTTCGAGCGCATCAAGAATCGCAGTGAACCGAAACTCGCGATTAGCGATGTACGCTTCCTGCTGACGATCCCAAGAAATTAGCAAGGCATCGAAATTCATTATTTCTCTCCAAGGGGCTGCGCTAGCCGTAGGGTCCAGAGTCTGTACGTTTGAGCTTCGAGTTGGGTTAAAATACGATCGAGTTTTCCGAAGGAGCCCTTCTTCAGCAGTTCGTCAGCCAACGTGATCGCCTCCCGGAATATCGCGGAGCGAGATATCCGAATCTGCTACCGCGATGTGCCCCAGATTCCCGTTGAGAGCGATGATCTCTGCCCACTTGGCTTCGATCCTCGACGACCCTTCGGCACTCGGGAAGCCCTTTCGTCGCCAACGCGTCCTTGAGTGACAGTGTCATCGGTCCTCCGCCGCGGTCGAGCCGACTGCGTCACCCGCCGAGCGTCGCGACCGGGTACATTAATTCTGTTTGAAACTGTTTCAAACATAGTGCATCAGCTCATATCCATGCAACGAAATGGCGAAGATCATCCGCATTCGTGGGCATGCCTTGCCGCTCAGGCGAGAACGCGACCAGCAGGCGGTTCAGTTCACGCGGGAACTTTGGGATCGTTGTAGTAGGCACGTTGATGAGCGCGCTGACGGCGGTCAGCACGGCGAGCACCCACGTGAGGGGAACGACGGGCAGCCGACCGGCGGGTTGTCGGCGAGCGCCGGATCGAGCAGCGCGGACCGTGAGCGGACACGATCGACGTCACGGGGACGCATCGAGAGATTCGATGGCACGGGGCCTTATTTCTGTCGAGTATCTGTGCGCGAGATACGTGGCGGACGAAAACGAGCACAGCCAGTGATCGGACTTAGGCCTCTGTCGAAGGGACCCTCACCGTTGCGCGCCAGTCTCGGATTCTCACCGAGTTCCCTGCTGCACTCTGTCGACACCATAGCAACCCGCTTGCTGCCCGACCTCGTCACTCAGGGCGGAGGAGGCGGCGGGGCAGAGTTGGCGGGCCCCTACGATGATGGGCACAGGCGACGACGATGCGGACGCGGCGGCGGAGAGGAGACCGAGATGGCTCGCGAGGTCTCGGCGCCGCGGCGTGGGCGGGGGCGCCCCCCGGGCCCGCCTCTCGATCTGGAACAGCGGCGCGCCGACCTGCTCGACGCCGCCGAAGACGCGATTCGCACGGTCGGGCCCGACGTGGGGTTGGGCGAGGTCGCGAAGATCGCCGGGCTGTCACGGTCAGCGGTGTACGCGGCCTTCGCGGACCGGGATGCGCTCCTGGACCGTCTGGCGGCCAGGCAGAGCGCGCGCATCGTCGAGCGACTCGGCGCGGTGCTGGCGACCATCGACGACCCGCGGGCGCAGACGCGGGCCGCCATCGACATCCTCGCCGACTGGTTCGAGACCGAACCGGTGCTGGCGCCGCTCTTGAGCACGCGGCTGAGTCATGCCGGCGGCGCGTCCGGATCGATCCTGAACGCCCTGGTGCAGATTCTGCGCGACGGCTTCACTGCGCGTGGCGCCGACGACGCGGGCGCCGAGCCCTGGGCGCACGCGATCGTCGGCGCGGTGTCCGCCACCATCGGCTGGTGGTCCAGGACGGAGACCATGCCGCGGACGGCTGTGGTCGACCATCTCACCGATCTGATCTGGGCGGGTTTCTCCGGGGTGTCGGCGTCGGACTGAGGCGATCGATCTCGGCTGGGTCCCTGCGCCCACCCGCATCGTCGGCCTGCAGATGGACCGCCGCACTGAACGCCCGGAGTCGGTGGCCCGCGACGTCGTATCCGGTGCGGGCGATCGCGGCGTCGAGGAAGTTCGGGTGGAGCCGTCGTACCGGGGCCACCCACCAGGGCTTGTACGCGTCGGGCAGGTCGTCGAGGAGCCGGTCGGAGGCAGTGCCGAAGATCGGTGCGAGCCGCAGATAGTCGGGGCGGAACTCGCGCAGGTCGCGGTCGGCGAAGTCGGTGTCGTGCACGCGGGCGATGGCGCGCGGGAGATCGGCCTCGATGTGCGCCGCCACGCCGGCGAGCAGTCCCTTCATGATCGGCAGCGCGGGATTCTCCGGGTCGACGCGCTCGCACGTCGACCACGCCTTCTGCCACGCGGGTTCGGCAGGCCGACCGGCCTGATACGCGTCGAGGTTGGTGGCGAAGTACTCGTGAAACGTCGGGATCAGCGCGAGTACCCAGTCCGGGTGCTCCAGACCCAGGCGCGACGGGGCTGCGGCGTTGGCGATCATCTCCTCGGAGACGTACTGGTACACGCGGGCGAACCATCGCTTCGGGTCGTCCGCCGCGGCGAGTCGGTCGGCGATAGCCCGTTGCTCGGCCAGCGCGCGGTCGGCGGCGGCCCGCAGCGCGGCGAGACGGTCCGGTGAGGGCCGCCGGCCGGTGACGGGAGCGGGATCCGAGGCGGGGCCGATCTCCAGATCGGCGACGAGCGTCCGCAGTACGGTGAGCGACGACCGCACCTCGCGCCGCAGGTAGGCGACCATGCCGCGGCCGAGCAGCGGGGCGACGAGGGCGACGTCGACCGTCCAGTCGACGCGGCACCGATCTGCGGTGAGCGGGGTGATCCGCTGCTCACCGCGGTGATGATGCAGGAGCGGTCCGGCGCGGAAGACGCGATAGCGGAACACGTGCGGACGTGCGCTGGCTTCGACCACTTCGAGGAAACCGATACCGCCGTGCGGCAAGGTGGTCCGGCGGAGCGCACCGACGCCGTCCGGGCGATCGCCTACGCCGCCTTCCTTGAGGGTGACGCGCGCCGACGACCACGTGTTCATCCGCGTGGGGTCGGTCAGCATCGCCCACGCCGTGTCCGCGTGGCACGGCAACTCGTCGCTCAGCGTGAAGGTGGTCATCGGACGTTCACGCGACCGAGTCCATCCGGCCTTCGTCGACGTGCCGGTAGCGGTTCCCGAAGTCGGCGTAGTCGCCGTCGTCGATCCCCAACCCCCGGGTCACCAGCCGGAACTCACGTTCGGCGATGGACCGTTCGGTTCCCAGGATGCCGAGCGTGCGAATCACCTCGCGAGAGCGGACGATCGGCCGGGCCAAGCCGACGACATGGTGCAGCGGTGTGGATCGAAGTCCCATGCCGCGGACCACCTCGGGATCCACCCACCGCGCGCTGATCGCGGAGAAGAGCGGTCGGAGAAAGGGTTTCGTGAGCTGGTGCAACACGGCGTCGAGTGGCCCGGGGAGGCCGACGGAGGTTCGGTAGCCGTCGTCGAGGAGAGCTTTGACCAGCACGCGGGACGCTTCGACGGGCTGGAGTCGGAACTCGCGGGAGATGGACCGGATCTCGGCGGCGTCGGCGAAGTCGACGGGCAATCGCTCCGGCTCCACTCCCATCGCCCAGCCGATATAGCGCCAGAGATGGGTGATGGCCTCCAGTTCGGCGCCCGAATAGCGGATGCCGAGATCTTTGGCGATGGTCAGCGGCAGCACGAGGAATCCCGCGGTGATGGTGAGCTGCGCATACGTCTGGTTGATCGGTGCGCCCCACTGCTCGCTGTCCCACTCGCCGGCGAGCAGATGATGGCGGACCATCGCGTGCACCAGGCGGATGCGGATGGTCTCGACCCAGCCGGGAGCGCCGGGGTCCATCATGCCGGGCGCGGTGGCCAGGGTGACCCACCGGCCGGTGGCGACCGCCCGGTCCCACGTGCCTTCGCTCAATCGGCCGGTCTCGATCAGCGGGCGCACGAATCCCTGCGCCTGGTAGCCGTAGATCAACGATTGGTACAGGGTGCCGACCTGCAGCGAGCCGAAGCGCCACCAGGCGGCGGCGCCCGCACGGGCGATGGCGGGGTCGAACCACTCCGGGGTGGCGGTGACGTGGGCGAGGAACTGGCGCAGGGCCTGCGACTCCGTCACCGGGTGCGTCGGTGTTTCGAGTGCGGCGAGGACCGCTGTCCACGTCAACGCCGAATCGCTCATCACGTCGGCGATGACGGCGTCGGCGAGCGGATCGCCGATCAGCAGTCCCTGCGCCATCTGGTCGACGCGCGCCGGGAACCGACGCCGCACCGAGTCCCAATTCTGTGCGCCGGTGATGGCGGCGGCTCGTGCCGACAGCATGTCCTCCATATAAAAGACAGTATGTCATTTATTGGGTTCCGGCAACGACCGGCGGGTCGTGCCGCCGGCGGTGGGCCCTGCGTCCCGGGTCCACTCCTCGTAGAACTCCGGCAGCTGCGAGGCCTTCGAAGTGAAGTCGGCGGGACGCTTCTCCAGGAACGCGCGGACCCCGTCGGCGCCGTCGCCGATGCTGGTGTAAAACATCGCGAGCGAATCGATCCGGTGTGCTTCGACGGGGTGGTCCTGGGCGGAATTGCGGTACAGCATCTGCCGGGCGAAGGCGACGGCCATGGGGGAGCGGTTCCGCGTCCAGGCATTCGCGAGTTCCACGGCGGCGTCGAGCAATTCGTCCGGCTCATGGACGCTCTGAGCCAGGCCGGCGTCGAGCACGGCCTGCGCGTCGAGGACATCGGCGCGATAGACCAGGTCGAGGGCCTTCGGCAACCCGACCACGCGAGGCAGGAACCACGACGACGCCGCTTCCGGGACGATCCCGAGCCTGCCGAAGACGAAACCGATCCGGCCCTTGGTGGAGATCAGACGGGCGTCCATCGGGAGCGTCATGGTGGCGCCGATGCCGACCGCGGCGCCGTTGATCGCGGCGATCACCGGCTTGCGGCAGGCATGGATGGCGAGGGTGACGCGGCCGCCGGTGTCGCGGACCCGTGCGATCTCGGGATCGTCGAGATCGGCCATGTCGGCCAGTCCCGGCCGCTTGCTGTTGTCGAGACCGAAGACGTTGTCGCCCTCGGTGCTCGCCAGATCCATGCCCGCGCAGAATGCGCGGCCGTTTCCGGTGACGATGACGGCGCGGACGGCGTCGTCGTCGTTCACGGCTCGGAAGATGTTCTCGAGGTCGCGTGCCATGTCGACCGTGAAGGCGTTGAGATGGTCCGGGCGGTTGAGCCGGACGATCAGGATGCCGTCGTTGTTCTCGTGCGTCAGCGTCGTGTAGTCCACGCGGTCGATTATCGGACACCGACGATGCGGGCGTCTGCGTACTCGGCGGTCTGCGCCGCGCTGTACCCGAGTTCGGCGAGCAGCGCGGCGGTGTGCTGCCCGAGCGCGGGGACATCGCCCATCGCCGCGGCGGCGTCACGGAAGGTCGCCGGCGGCAGCAGCGCTTTCACCGGGGCGAATTCGGTGCCGACCGTGCGCCAGCGGTCGCGGGCGGCGAGTTGCGGATGGTCGGCGACATCGCTCAGCTGCTTGATCTGTGCGGCGGGGACGCCGGCGTCGGCCAGTTTGGCATCCAGGTCGGCGGTGGTGAAACGGCGCGTCTGCTCGGCGACGACGGCGTCGCACGTGGCGCGGTTCTCCACCCGATGGATGTTGGTGTCGAAGCGGGGATCGGTGCGCAGCTCCGGCAGATGCAGGACGTCGGTCAACGCCGCCCAGCCGGCGTCGCTCTGGACGCCGATGAGGATCTGGCCGTCCGCGGTGGGATACGCGTCGTAGGGCGCGATCGACACATGACTGACGCCCATGCGCTGCGGCTGGGCGCCGGTGTACATCTGCGTATAAAGGGAGTGGCCCATCCACTCGACCGTCGCCTCGAGCATCGAGACCTCGATCGACGCGCCCTCGCCGGTGCGGTAGCGGCGCAGTAGTGCGGCGAGAACCGCTTGGGCGCAATACATTCCGGAAGCGATGTCGGCGGTGGGGATGCCGGTCTTCACGGCGTCGTCCGGAGTGCCGGTGATGGAGATGAGGCCGCTCTCGGCCTGGATCAGCATGTCGTAGGCCTTGCGGTGTTCAAACGGTCCGCCGCTGCCGTACCCGGACAGATCGACGGTGACGAGTTCGGGATGGTCGGCGCGGAGGTCGTCGGACCCGAACCCGAGCCGAGCGGCCGCACCGGGTGCGAGGTTCTGCAGGAAGACGTCGGACCGGTCGATCAACGACCGCACCAGAGCGCGCCCCTGCGCCGACTTGAGGTCGACGGCGAGCGACTCCTTGCCCCGATTCAGCCACACGAAGTGGGCTCCGGTGCCCGCGACGGCGGTGTCGTAGGCGCGGGCGAAGTCGCCGCCGTCGGGCCGCTCCACTTTGACGACGCGGGCGCCCAGATCGGCGAGCTGACGGGAGGCGAGGGGGACGGCGACGGCCTGCTCCAGGGTGACGACGGTGATGCCGTCGAGTGGAAGCGGCGGAGCCGGGTGCGGGGCCATGTGCTTCACTATCGCACCGCCGCGCGGTGAGTGGTGCGGGCGGTCGCCTGCGGGTTGACGCACGACCGCCAGGCGCGTCACGACACGTCGACGACCAGCAGTTCGTCGGCGCGCAGGGTCGCGTCGATCGCGGCGATCGATCCCGACGGGGCGAACGAGACATCCATGATCAGGAGCAGTTCGCCCGCTGCGCCGCCGGGGCGTGGCACCACGACGCCGACCTTGCCGTCGAGCAGCGCGGCGCGCGCGGTCGTCGCGCGGAACATGAACGCCTCCGCGATCGCCGAGGCACCGTGCACCAGGGCGGGCGGATCGTCGTCGGCGAACGTCCGGAACATCGCGTCGGGGTCGAGCAGGTCGACGAGGGCGCCGAAGTCGCCGTCCCGAGATGCGGAGAGGAAGGCCGCCACCGCTCGAGCGGGGTGTGACTGCGACGGTGCGGGTTCGGTGGTCACGCGCCGACGCGCACGGCTCGCGATCTGCCGCGTGGCGGCAGGTGATTTCCCGAGGATGTCCGCGATCTCGTCGAACGGAACCCCGAAGACGTCGTGCAGGACGAAGGCGACCCGTTCGGCGGGCGCCAGCGTGTGGACCACCGCGCTGAGCGCGGTGCCGACGGCGTCCGACAACTGGGCCTCGTCGGCGGGGCCGGCGTGGGTGTCGGGCAGGTCGACGGTCTCGATCGGGGCGGTGTCGCGTCGGGCCCGGAGCTTATCGAGGCAGATCCGGGAGACCACCGTCGTCAGCCACGCCGTCGGATTGTCGATGGTCTCGTCGGCCGAGGCGGTTCGGAGCCACGCATCCTGGACGGCTTCCTCGGCATCGGCCGGGGAGCCGAGCAGCCGGGTGGCCACCGCCAACAGGCGCGGTCGTGCCGCGACGAAGATCTCTGTCTGCATGTGTCACATTCTTCCCCGCTGCGGCGTCATATGAGTGTCGGGCGCCGACCCGAACCGATCGATCCCACTCTGAACAAGGAGAACCTCATGACCGCACGGATGACCAACCCGGCGATGCTGCTCCCCGGCGTCTTCGACGCGCTGATGGCGATGCACAAGTCCGTCGCCGACACTGGACTGCCGCAGGACCTCTGCGAGATGGTCAACATGCGCGCCAGTCAGCTCAACGGCTGCAGCACCTGCCTCGACGGACACTGGCGGCTGGCGCGTCGTTTCGGTGTCAGCGACGAGAAGCTGTTCGCCGTCGGCGCCTGGCGCGACGCGCCGTACTTCACCGATGCCGAACGCATCGCGCTGGAGATGACCGAGGAGCTGACCCACCTGTCGAGCAAGCCCGAAGCCGTTCCGGACGAGCTGTGGGAGCGGGCCGCCGAGGAGTTCGACGAGGCACAGTTGGCGGCGTTGATCGTCAACATCGCGACCATCAACTTCTACAACCGCGTCAACCACGCGACCCGGCAGCCGGGCGGCTCGTGGAAGCCGTAGGCCCCTCGTCAGCCCGCCGAATGGACGAGGCGCGGCACCAGTTCGCTCGCCGCGGGATCGACGCCCCGGTCCAACTGGGCGATGAGGGACTCGGCATAACCGATCAGACCGGGGACGTCGATCGCGTAGGGGGCCGGCCCGTCGTCGAAGCCCATGCGGGCGATGGCGCGGCGCAGCAGCGTCGTCGCGCCCTTGGGATTGCCGCGCTGAATGTGGGTGATGCCGACCGCGAGTTGCGCCAGTCCCTGCCACAGAAAACGTTCGTCGTCGGGACAGCTCTTCCACGCGCCTTCGAGGACTTCGTGGGCGTTGAACGCCAGTCCCCGGTCCAGCAGATCCTGTGCCCACGTCAGGGTCTCGGCCGGCGGGAGGTCCAGATCGTCGGGGATGCGTTCGACGCCGATGCTCCCGAACGGCAGCGGCCGCCCGAGCGCGTCGCGGGGGCGGGCATTCCGTGCTCGACCGTCCTCGTCACGGTCGCGATCCCTGCTGTCTGGCGTACCTATGCCTTCATGATCGCCCATGCCTTCATGATCGCACCGCGTGCGTGACTGCACCGCCCTCATGACTGCACCGGCACGCGGACGGCCGACGCGATCGGTGAACGGGCCATCGCCGTCCGGGGTTCCGGTAGACAGGACAGGAACCGCCGCGGAGTGCGGCACATCGACGAAAGCGAGATCGCAGTGGCCGAGTCCACCTCCACCCGTCCGTCCAAGCTCGTGACGATCGCGGGCGCAGGCCTCGCGGCGACCGGCCTGGCGCACTTCGTCGCACCGGACCTGTTCCGTGGCATCACCGCCCCCGCATTCCCGACCAACACCGATCAGGCACTGCAGGTCAACGGTGCCATCGAGACGGCCGTCGGCACCGCGATCGCGGTGCCGCGCACGCGCAGGGCCGGCATGATCGGCCTCGGCGTCTACGGCGCCTACCTCGCGGCGAACATGGCGAAGGCCCAGTTGAGCTGACGGGCGCCTGGCCGGAGCGCTCGGATCAGGCGGAGAGGGTGGCGCCGACCAGCAGCAGACGCAGCACTCGCTCGGGCGCGTCCGTCAGATAGCGGGCGCCGCCGGCGATCGCTTCGTCCCACGGCAACGCGGTCGGGAGGATCGACGCGATCGCATGGATGCCGGCGTCGTAGTTGAGGTGAGCGCGTTCGCCGATGGTGCCCGCGAGCGCGACGACCGGAACTCCGTGGCGGCTCGCGAGGCGGGCGACCTCGGCGGGGATCTTGCCGCGCGGCGTCTGCTGGTCGATCGCGCCTTCCGCCGTGAGGACCAGATCTGCGTCGGCGATCGCGCCGTCGAGGTCCACGTGATCGAACATCACCTCGTAGCGCGGCAGCAGCACGGCATCCAGACCCGCGGCGAGGCCGGCACCCAGCCCGCCCGACGCGCCGGATCCGGGTGCGGTGCGCAGGTCTCGATGCAGATCGCGGTCCAGTACCTTGGCCCACCGCTCCATCGCTGCGGACAGCAACTCCACCTGCGCAGGTGCCGCGCCCTTCTGGGGACCGAAGACGCGGGCGACCCCCTGTTCGCCGCACAGCACGTTGAACGGATTGACCGCGACACGAATCTCGGTGCTGCGGATACGCGGGTCCAGGCGCGACAGGTCAATCGACTCGACTTCGGTGAGTGCGGCACCGCCCCGGCCCACCGGAACGCCCATCGCATCGGTGATGCGGGCGCCGAGCGCCTGCAGCGCGCCGGCGCCGCCGTCACAGATTCCGGAGTCACCGCAGCCCACGAGGATGCGCTGCGCGCCCGCGTCGAGGGCGGCCCGGATCAACTCGCCGACACCGTGGCTGGTGGTGGCGCCCGGGTCGCGGAGGTCGCGGGGGACCAGCGAGAGCCCCGCCGCGGCGGCCATCTCCACGACCGCGGTCCGGGGTCCGGAGCCGCCGAGCATCGCGAAGTGCGAGTCGACGACGGTACCGACCGGTCCGGTCACGCGAACGGAGTGCACCCGCCCACCGGTGGCCTCCGCCAAGGCTCGCGCCGAGCCTTCGCCGCCGTCGACGAGCGGCAGCGACTGGACGTCGGCGTGCGGCAGCACGCGCTGGACACCGGCGACGATGGCGGCGGCGGTGTCCGGCGCGGACAGGCACTCCTTGAAACCGCTGGGGGCGACAACGATGCGATCGATGGACATGATGACCTCCGGGTCGAGATGGGTGGATGGGATGGCGGGCCTGCTCACGAGAGCGGCAGACCCAGGAACGGCCAGACGAACACCGCGAAGACGGTGACGAGGACGGCGACGATCGGAGCGAGCCAGGCAGCCAACCGGAGCAGATCACCGCGCGAGTAGGTCTCGACGCCGTCGATGGCGGAGAACATGGCGACTGGTTTGGCCGAGGACGTCAGGGTGTGGCAGAAGCCGGCAGCAGCGGTCGACGCGAACGCGACGGCGACCGGATTGAGCCCGACGCCGACGGCGATGGGGATCACCAGTGGAACCAGGACCGACGATCGCGCGGTGCGAGACTGAATGAACAGGTGAGCGGCCACGCTCACGCCGACGACGGTGGCGACGACCGCCCAGGAGGGCGCCGCGCCGAGCGCTCCGAACAGGCCTTCGGCCAGCCAGGTCGCCGCGCCGGACAGGGCGAGCGCGCTGCCGAGGACCGCCGTCGCGGCCATGAACAGCAGCAGCGACCACGGCACCGTGCGCAGTCCGTTCGCCAGTGTGGTGGTGCCGATGCGCGGTGCGGTGATCACCAGTGCGCCGATCAACGCGATGAACGCCGGGTGCGCGCCGTGGAGCGGCTCGGCGGCCCACCCGAGGGCGACGAGACCGACGACGGTCAGGGCTCGCCTCTCGGGCGCGGTGAGCCGTCCGGTCACGGGCGTGGCCGCGTCGACGGCCAGCGTCGCGGCCGTCAACGCCAGCGGCAGCGCGCGGTCATCGCGGGTCGTGAACAGTCGGAGCACCAGTTCGGCGGCGAGGTGGGCGGACACCAGGGCCAGCGGGGTGCCGAGCAGGAGCCAGTGCCCGAACCCGATCTGTTCGCCGGTCGTCGCCGCGAGCACGTCGTTGGTGACGAGATGCGCGCCCGCTCCGAGGAGGGTCGCGACCGCGGTCAGCAGAATGACGGTGGGAAACAGGATCGAGAACGCTCGCACCACCCGCGGGCGGTGGCCGAGTGTGGCGGCGAGCGCGGTGAACACGGGGACGGTCAGTGCCGCGCGACCCGAGGTGGACGGCACCGCGAACGCGGTGAGGAACAGTGCGAAGGTCGCCAGGTGCGCCAGCTGCCGCACGGTACCGGCTCGACTCAGGAGCGCCGTCGCCAGCCGCGCAGTGATTCCGGTCGCGGCGACACCGGCGGCGAGGACGAAGGCGGCCACCAGCAGCCACACCGTCTCGGAGCCGAGTGCGGCGAACAGGACGTGGTCATCGATCACGCCGGCCGCGACCAGTGCCAAGGCCGCGCCAACCGCTACCGACGTATCGTCGAGCCGCGTTCCGACCCACAGCGACACGGCGCAGACGAAGATCACCAGGGCGAGCCGGGCGTCGCCGCTCGGGCCGTTCGGCGCCGCGAGCAGGATCACCATGAGTGCGCCGACCGAGCACACGGCGGCCAGCCGGCCGATGGACGGCGGCGTCAGGCGACTGCGTGGACGAATCGGCAGCGGCGCACGGTGCCACGGCGGCAGGGACTGCGTTGTCCGCATGGGGGCGGTGATGACTTCTGGCATGGTGACCACCCTTCGGCGGCACCATGAACCGTCGATGAGGGGCAGATGATGAAACCTTCACCTCGGCCCAGGTGAAGACTTCTTCATCTGGCTTTCATCGACCCCTCAGACACCGCCGTGACAGTGGTGGCATGAGAATACGGACCCATGGGGCGACGCTGATCGGCATCGCCGTGCTCGGCATCCTCGTCGGCGCGATCGGCGCCGGGTATCTGCTGCTTCGCTCTCCAGAACCGGTGCAGGCACCGCCCGCGTACGTGAAGATCGGCGAATCCATGACGTCGGATCCGGACGGCTCGTCGAACGATCCGTCATCATCGCGCCCGCCGCGGACGGCGCCGCAGAAGCCGTCCACGACCACGGACCAGCGCTCTCGCGTCGAGGTGGTGCCTCCGCCGGCGCCTGTTGAGCAGTTGCCGAACGGCGGCGACTACGACGACGATGACGATGACGACTACGACGATGACGACGACGATGACGACGACTACGACGATGATGGAGACGACGACGGTGACGACTGATTCCGCCGGGGCTCGTCCACGTCGGCGGATACCGGCTCGTGTCCTCATCATCGGCTGGGTGATGCTGCTGATGTTCGGCGTGCTGCTGCTGGTGAACGTGGTGACCCGCGGGGAACTGCACCGCAGCGTCGAGAACCAGGTGAATCAGGCGCTGGCGCAGGAGATCGAGGAGTTCGTCGGAGTGGCGGCGCGCGGTGTCAACCGGTCCACCCAGCTGCCGTACACCAGCGTCGAGGAGCTGCTGGACAGTCATCTGGAGCGACAGTTCCCCGATGACGACGAAGTGGTCGTCGCCGTGTTGCCCGACGGCCGGATTCTGCGGCAGGACCGCGGCGAGCCCTACCCATTCGCGCAGCGTTCCGAGCGGGTGCGCGCGGTCGTCGACGATCCCGCGGAGGCGGGCTCCATGAAGACCGGGGACGGCGAACTGCTCTGGCGGAAGGTGCAGGTGCAACCGCGTGCCGAAGGTGAAGGCCCCGGCTACTTCATCGTCGGCTTCGCCATCGACCGCGACCGCGCAGAGGTCGCGGACACGATGCGGACCCTCACGGTGGTCAGCGTGGTCGGCCTCCTCCTGGCGGGGCTGGGCGCCTACCTGGTGTCCGGGCGCATCCTGGCTCCGATCCGGTTGGTGCGCAACGCCGCTGCGGAGATCAGTGAGAAGGATCTG
This sequence comes from Gordonia hydrophobica NBRC 16057, assembly GCF_001592365.1. Taxonomy (GTDB): domain Bacteria; phylum Actinomycetota; class Actinomycetes; order Mycobacteriales; family Mycobacteriaceae; genus Gordonia; species Gordonia hydrophobica. The sequence goes on along the minus strand of NZ_BCWU01000009.1, from coordinate 13,774 downwards.
ACCCGCCGGATCGACGTCCGGGGCCACGACGACGTGTCCGCGCTCGCCGAGCAGTTCAACGCCATGCTCGACCGTCTGGCGGAGGCCTTCGCGACTCAGCGCCGCTTCCTCGACGACGCAGGCCACGAGTTGCGGACGCCGATCACGATCGTCCGCGGACATTTGGAATTGATGGGCGACGATCCCGCCGAGCGTGCCGCCGTGATGCGGCTGGTGACCGAAGAACTCGACCGGATGAGCCGGATCGTGGAGGAACTGCTGGTCCTTGCGAAGTCCGAACGCCCGGACTTCGTGACACCGCAGCAGGTGTCGGTGACGGAGTTGACCGTCGACATCCACTCCAAGGTCCGTGCGCTCGGTGAGCGTCGCTGGCTGCTCGACTCCGTCGGCGAAGGCGACGCACGCGTGGATCCGCAACGAGTGACCCAGGCGATCGTGGCGTTGGCGCACAACGCGGTCGGTCATACCGGTGACGGCGACGAGATCCGCATCGGATCGTCGCTGTACGCGGGGCCGGACGGCGCGCCGACGGTCTCGTTCTGGGTCACCGACACCGGTCCGGGCATCAGTGCCGAGGACCGGGAACGCATCTTCGAACGCTTCCAACGGGGGCCGCGAAACGCGGGAGCCTTCCGCTCCCGCACAGGTGCGGGGTTGGGGCTGGCGATCGTGCGCGCGATCGCCGAGGCACACGGTGGCACGGTCAAGGTCCATTCGGAACCCGGGCACGGCGCCACGTTCGGAATCGAGATGCCTGCGGGCATGCCGCTGGAGAGGATCTCACTGTGAATCGCATCCTGATCGCCGAGGACGAGGAACGGATCGCGTCGTTCATCGAGAAGGGCCTGCGCGCGAACGGCTTCGTCACCACCGTGGTGGGCGACGGCGACAGCGCGCTGGAGGCGGCACGGCAAGGCGTGGACCTGGTGGTCTTGGACCTGGGGCTGCCGCACCGCGACGGATTCGAGGTGCTCGACACGATGCGGGGCGAGGGGGTCTCGACGCCGGTCATCATTCTGACGGCGCGGGACTCGGTGCACGACACCGTCGCTGGCCTCGAAGGCGGCGCCGACGACTACATGACCAAGCCGTTCCGCTTCGAGGAACTGCTGGCCCGGGTGCGCCTGCGACTGCGCGGTGGGGAAGCGGTCGCCGAAGTCGGTGTCCTGACGCACGGGCCGCTGTCGTTGGATCTGCGGACGCGGCGGGCCACGGTGGGCGGAGCAACGATCGACCTGACCGCCCGCGAGTTCCTTCTCTTAGAACTGTTTCTGCGACATCCTGGGCAGGTGCTGGCGCGCGAGCAGATCCTCTCGCACGTGTGGGGTTACGATTTCGACCCCGGATCCAACATCGTCGACGTCTACGTCCGGGCGCTCCGGAAGAAGCTGGGTGCCGAGCGGATCGGGACCGTGCGGGGAATGGGCTACCGGATCAGTTGATCGGAACGCCGGGTGCTGTGACGGGCCGTTCGGTGAAGTCGGTGGCACGAGAGCGGATGAAACGAGACCGCACCACTGACTCGACATGAAGTGGTGCGTGACCGCGAGTCTGGCGGCGGTTTCCTCGGTTTTGTCTGAGCGTGATGCGTGCAGTGCACCCGTCGTTGACGACCACCGCTGCCCGCCTTGCGATGGACTTGTCTGGATAGCGAGATTCACGTCCCCGTGAGGGGTCGCCGAGGGCGATTTGACCTCGGCGGATGCTGTCGGGGACGCGAATCTGGACGAAGTCACGTGTTCGCTGTTACGCGCCCGTGGGGCACCGGCCTGTTGGGGATGCAGACGATCGACTGGTTCGCCGCCAACCTGAAGAAGTAGCCGGACGACGGCCGCGGGGCTCAGTCCTTCTTCGTGGTCCCCGGCAGGATGCCGGCGTCCAGAATCGGCTTCACCAGGTGCCGCGTCTGGTTCACGAGATCGGCGAAGTCGGTGCCGAGATGGGCGCCGGTCACCTCGTCGGTGCGCGTCTCGATCCGCTGGTAGAGCTCATAGCCGGCGGCGGTGAGGCGGTGGCCGTCACCGGTCCGCTCCAGCAGTCCGCGGTCGGCGAGGCGATCGATGGATGCAGCCCAGTCGTCCTCGGTCCAGCCGCGCGTCAGCAGAAACAGTCTCTTGCTCAGCAGTCGCCGCCGGACGGTGGGATCGGGCACATCGGCTTCGTGGAAGACGCCGGCATCGATCCCGTTCAGGCCGTGGCTCACCAACTCGGCGATGTGGTTGTCGCCGCGCCACTCGCGCAGCACCGAGAGGTGACGCCACAACGCCAGGTGGGGCACGTCGGGGACGGGGGTCGCCGCCCATGCGGCCCCCAGCGGTCGTCCCGACAGCGGCAGGCCCGACACCGTGGCCTCGTACCGGGCGAGCAGGGGAGTGATCTGTGCGGACACGTCGCCGAGGATGGTGCGGTACTGCTCGTCGAGCATCGCGTAGCGGCGGTCGTCGATCGCGGCGAGACCGGCCGCACGAGCGTGATTCCAGGCCGAAGCGATCAACGCGGGCGAGAAGTTGAAGAACGTTGAGCTCACCACCGCAGCGGTCGTCTCGCCGAGCGGACACGCCCGCGCACCGACGTAGAAGGCGTGCCCGTCCAACCCCAGATCGTGTTGCGCTGCACCGACTCCGGGATTGAAGTAGGCCACGACGTGGAAGGGCTCGAGTGACTCGTAAGCGTGGCGGGCGACGGCCGCGGAATCGGTGCTCATCCCTTCACTGTGCCAGCACCCCGGCGGCGGAGGCGGTGTTCCCCGTGAAACATGGCCTCCGCCTGCCGGTCAGTGTTGGGCCGCGTCGATGCGAGTGTTCTTCGGTACCAGAGCGAAGACCGCGGCTGCGACACCGAGCATGAGGAAGCCGCCGACCAAGCTGGTGATCTGCATGGACTCGGTGAACGCTGCGCCTGCGTCTCGAGCAAGAGCGGGCAACCCCATCTCCTCTGCGGTCGCAGAGGCGGAGCCGATCGACTCGCGAACGGCGTCGCCGACCTGGTCGTCGAGCGCGGCGATCGCGTCGGAACCATCGAGTTGCTGCCGGTACAGCACCGACGCGATGCTGCCGAGCAGTGCGACGCCGATGACGCTGCCGAGCTCGTACGAGGTTTCTTCCATGGCTGCGGCGTTGCCCGCGCGGTCCTCGGGGCTGCCGGACATGATGAGCGCCGAGCCGATGGCGAGGGAGCCCATGCCGATGCCGATGAGGCACAGGGACACCACGGCCGAGGCGTAGTGGAGCTCCCCGGGAATCACGTAGACGATGATCATCCCGAGGCCCGCCAGCGCGATGCCGGTCGCGATCACGGTCCGCGGTCCGATGCGTTCGGCGAGGGCGGGCGCGACCAGCGACGCGATCGCGGCGGCCAGTGCGAGCGGCACCAGCTGTACACCGGCTCGGATCGGCGAGCTGCCCTCGACGGCTTGCAGCCACTGAGCCAACAGCAGCAGTGCGGCGGCCATGGCGAACATCGACCCCAACGCGGCGGCGATACCGCCGGTGAACACCCGATTGCGGAACAGATCGAAGTCCATCATCGGGCGGTTCTGACGCAGGCTGCGTCGGACGAAGAGCGCCAACAGTCCGGCACCGACGATCAAAGCGGCCCACCCGGCGGGGACCAGGAGGCTCGCCTGCGCGCCGAAGTGCTTCACCGCCCACATCACCAGGACCATGCCGGTGAACGAGAGGAGAACGCCGGTCCAGTCCCATACCCCGGGGTCAGCCGAGCGTGACTCGGGGATCAAGAACAGACCTGCGATGACGGCGAGGGCCATGAGTGGAACGTTGACCAGGAAGGCCGACTGCCAGGAGAAGTGCTCGACGAGGAACCCGCCGATCAGCGGGCCGATCGCGGCGCCGATGCCGGCGATCGACGCCCACACGGCGAGCGCGCGGGCCCGTTCGCGGGCATCGGTGAAGACGACGCGGATCGTCGACAGCGTGGTGGGCATGATGAACGCACCGCCGATGCCGAGCAGGACGCGAATCCCGATCACCATCACGGCCGACTCGGCGAACAACACGAGCAACGACGCGAGGCCGAAGATCGCGTAGCCGGTCATCAGCATCCGCTTGCGTCCCCACCGGTCGGCGAGCGCTGCGGCAGGCACCAGGAGGCCTGCGAGGACGAGGGAGTACACGTCGACGATCCACAGCACCTGGTCGGCGCTCGGCGTCAGGTCGGCGGACAGCGCAGGCAGCGCGACGTTGAGAATCGTCATGTCCATGACGATCACCAGCAGGCTCGCGCTGAGTGCCGCGGTGGCGAGCCACGCGCGCCGACTCGAGTAGGTGGGGGATTCGGTGGTGAGTTCGGTGCTCATCCGTCCGTTCATTTCTGCGCCATGAAAGGCGCGACCAGGGTGTACAGGAAGTCTTTGGAGACGGCGGTCTTGTGCAGTGCGGCGTGCACCACCACGCCGTCGGTCAGGATGGCCAGCGCGAGCGCGTTGTCGGAGCCGACGTAATCGGTGAGGACCTCGATCAGGGTGTTCTGCCAGCGGAGGGACAGATCGCGAAGGTCGTCGTCGAAAGCCCCGGCGGACATCAGACACACATCGGCGGCGATATTGCGGCTGTTCGTCAGGTAGTCGTGCATCTGCTCGACCAGCGCGTCCGCCGTTCCACTCGCCTCAGCCAGGGAGGCGCGGACGTCGTCGAGGTCGTCGTCGATCTCTTTGGCGAGCAGTGCCAGTGCTTGAGTGCGGAGGTCGTCGATCGAGCTGAAGTGCTGCGTCGTTGAGCCCAGGGGGACCTGGGCGCGTCCGGCCACCATTCGATGCGTGATGCGGTCGGGTCCGACCTCGACCACGAGGTCGGCCGCAGCCTTCACGATCGCCGCGCGGCGTGCAGCGGGGTCTCGTTTCGCCATGTCTCATTCCTTGTTCTGTACTTTTGTACATGTACTTTTGTACAGGGGCGCACGCGACGATGGCAACGATGCGGCGTGTGACGTCAGTCCCAGGTCTGACGAATATGCGCCTCGAGGGCGTCGAGCGGTTCCGTCGAGCGCAGTGCGCGGGAGGTGATGATCGCGCCCTCCAGGGATGCGAACAGGAGATGTCCCGCGCTGCGGGCGGCGTCGGGGTCGACGCCGTCACCCGCCAACGCGTCGGCGATCACGTCGGAGAGGGTGGCGAATGCCGCGGCCGCCCGCGCAGCGGCAGCGGGGTACTCGGCCGTGGCGAGCGACGCCGCGACCAGTGGGCAGCCCAGTTCGTAGTCACTGTCGGCGAGGGTTCGCTTCCATGTCTCGATGACGGCGGCGAAGCCGTCGGGCACGCTCTCGTGGGACGCGATCGTGGAGACCTGGCGCACGGCGATCCGGCCGGCGGCCGCGGTCGCCTGCTCCAACAGTTGGGCCTTCCCGTCGGGGAAGTGCAGGTACATGGATCGGCGAGCTACGCCGCTGTGCCTCATCAGTTCGGACATGCCGAATCCGTCGGCGCCCTTGCTGCGCAGGAGGGCGATGGTGGAGGTGAGCAGGCGATCGCGGACCGATGCGGTGGTCATGCTCACAGAGTACTCGTAAGTAGAACGATCATTCTGTTACCGTCGCGTCATGACTCACGTTCTCGACGAGGCGATCGCCCTCACTCCGGTCGGCTCTGACTCCAGGGTGTTCCGGGCGCAGACCCATCCCGCGTACGCCAACATGGTCGGGCCGTTCGGCGGAATCACCGCCGCAACGGTGATCCACGGACTCCAGCAACACCCGGATGTCCTCGGCGAACCACTGTCCCTCACGATCAACTTCGTGGCGCCGATCGCTTACGGCGAGTGGGATCTGCATCTGGATCCGGTTCGGACCAACCGAACCAATCAGCACTGGGTGTTCAGCATCCGCCAGGAGGGCGTGACTGTCGCCACCGGTTCGGCGGTCTTCGCTGTCATCCGGGACACCTGGGCCGATGTGGAGGCAGCGCCGCCGGAGGCGGTGCCGGCTGCCGAGGTGGAGCCGACCGACTTCCTCGACTTCATCGCCTGGGCCAAGAACTACGACAAGCGTTTTCTGGTCGGCGGGATCGTCGACGGCGAGACGGCCGACGACTCGACGTCGACCCTGTGGGTTCGTGACCAGCCGGAGCGGCCGATCGATTTTCCGTCGCTCGCGTCGATGGCCGACTGCTTCTTTCCGCGGATCTTCCTTCGCCACGGTGTCTATATGCCCGCCGGAACCATCTCGATGACGACCTACTTCCATGCGACGGCCGAGGAGTTGGCGGCGCACGGCACCGACCATGTCTTGGCGACCGCCCGCGGCAGTCGATTCGGTCACGGACACTTCGATCAGTTCGCGGAGCTGTGGTCGGGTGAGACGCTCCTCGCCACCACGCATCAACTCGTCTACTACAAGGACCCCAAGGTCCCTGCGTGACCTGATCCGTCTGCTGTCGCGACCGCGCCCCACGCTTCGGTGTGGGGGCGGTCGCGTCTTTTCTGCGAGGATGACCAGGCCTTTTGGGGAGTTGCCATGATATGCGCCATTTCGTTGCACGAGTGTGAGCTGATGCACTATGTTTGAAACAGTTCCAAATGGAACAAATTCAAATGATCGTGATGCCGACGGGTGACGCAGTCGGCTCGACCGAGACGGAGGACCGATGACCCTGTCAATCAAGGACGCGTTGGCGGCGAGGGGAGTCTCCCCGAGCGCCGAGGAGTTGACGAAGATCGAAGCCAAGTGGGCCGAGATCGTCGCTCTCAAGGGGGATCTGGGGAACATCGCAATTGACGACGCGGACATCTCGCTCCGCAATATTCCGGGAGGCGATCACGTTGGCTGACGAACTGCTGAAGAAGACTGCCGTCGAGGTGGGCGAGCTGATCCGCACCAAGCAGGTCTCGCCCGTCGACGTGACGCGCAGCCTGCTGGATCACGCCCATGCGCTCAACGACACGGTCAACGCCTACGTCAGTTTCCGCGACGACGCGGCGATGGCCGAGGCCGAGAAGGCAGAGAAGGAGATCGCGGCCGGTGAGCATCGCGGTCCGCTGCACGGCGTTCCGATGGCACTCAAGGACAACCTCTACGTGGCGGGCGAGGTCACCACGATGTCGTCGAAGATCCACGGGGACTTCGTCTCCAAGGACGACGCCAGCGTCGTCACCAAACTGCGCGACGCAGGCATCGTCCTGACCGGCAAGCTGAACATGCACGAATACGCGTGGGGCATCGACAACAACAGCCCGCACTTCGGTCCGGTGCACAACCCCTGGAACGTCGACAAGGTGCCGGGCGGCTCCAGCGGTGGTTCGGGTGCGGCGGTGGCCTCCGACATGACCTTCATCAGTCTGGGCACCGATACCGCCGGCTCCATCCGCATCCCCTCGTCGGCGTGCGGTCTGGCGGGTCTCAAGCCGACGCACGGTCGCGTCGCGAAGTTCGGCTGCTACCCGCTCGCCTGGAGCCTCGACCACATCGGTCCGATGGCCAAGACCGTCGAGGACGCTGCCGTGATGTTGCAGGCCATCGCCGGTTTCGATCACCGCGATCCGACGTCGGTGGACGTCCCGGTCGGCGATTACCGGGCCGCACTCGGCGGCGATCCCAAGGGTCTCGTCATCGGTGTGGAAGAGGACTACTACTTCCGAGACGTGGACTCCGACGTGGAGCGTCTGGTCCGAGCGCGGATCGACGACCTGGTCAGCCGTGGCGCCACCGTCAAGAAGGTGAGCATCCCGGCACTGAAGTACTCCGAGTGGACCGAGCTCGCGACCAGCCTGTCGGAGGCGTCGGCCATTCACCACCGAGACTTGGAGACCCGCGCCGAGGACTTCGGCGCAGACATCCGCTTCCTGTTCTACCTGGGTGAGCTGTTCTCCTCGGTCGACTACCTGCAGGCGCAGCAGGCGCGCAGGCAGATCAAACGAGAGTTCTCCGCTGCGCTGGCAGACGTCGACGTGCTGATCGCGCCGACGCTGCCGGTCATGGCGCCGGACATCGGCTCGGCCGTCGCCGATCTTAACGGCAACCCCGTGGATCTGGTGGACAATTTCATCCGCTTCACCGGACCGAGCAACCTCACCGGCCTGCCCGCGATGACCGTCCCCGGCGGCCTCAACAATGGACTGCCGGTCGGCGTGCAGATCGTCGGCAAGGCTTTCGACGAGGCGACCGTGCTCAAGGTCGGCCGCTTCATCGAGGAGTCCGATCCGATGCAAGGCCAGCGCGCACCCGTCGGCGCGTGATTGTCGATGACAGACCGGCCCGCGGACGAGGAGTCGCCTCCGCCTCGTCCGCGGGTCGTTCGTCGGGTGTCGAGACCTAATCCGGTAGTTTGCGTGACGCCTGTTAGTCAATCGACCCACATTCGTCAGCCGGGAGAAATTCCGATATCTGAAATTAAAGAAGTAGGCCCCTTCCAACTGCTCGACTGAAAGTGGTCGTGGACGAGATTTCCGCGATCGTCTCTGCCGATCGACGATGCCGACAAACCGCCGTTAAGTACCGTAACCAATAACTTTTTCGAATTGATATCCGTCTCCTGGCGCCTATCAATCCTATTTGGCCTGGAGATTTGACATGCATATAGCTGAAGGATTTCTCCCACCAGTGCAAGCCGTGGCCTGGACAGTTGCGGCGACGCCGTTCGTCATTCACGGCGCAGTCGCTGTTGTGAGACAAGTTCGTGAGAATCCCGAGAGTCGGTTGCTTCTCGGGGCCGCCGGCGCATTCACTTTCGTGCTGTCTGCGATCAAGTTGCCGTCGGTGACCGGCAGTTCCAGTCATCCCACGGGGACTGGATTGGGCGCGGTCCTTTTCAGACCGCCGGTGATGGCCTTTCTGGGAACAATAGTTCTGCTTTTCCAAGCCCTGCTACTAGCTCACGGAGGGATCACGACCCTGGGTGCCAACGCCTTCTCTATGGCGATCGTGGGTCCTTGGATCGGCTACGCTACGTGGCGATTGGCGAGACTCCTGCAGGCTCCAATGGCCGTCGGGATATTCGCCGCCATGTTTACCTCTGACTTAGCCACCTATTGCATGACGTCCGTCCAACTCGGTATTGCTTTCCCAGATGCTTCGAGTGGGATACTCGGCTCAGTGGTCAAGTTCTTGTCCATTTTCGCAGTCAGTCAGATTCCGCTCGCCGTGATTGAAGGATTTCTAGGAGTGTTGGTATTCCAAGTGCTCACGCGTATTGCGGGTCCAGAACTCGAGCGACTCAAGGTCTTCGCGAAGAAATCACCCGCAGTTTCTGACGATCCGAAAGTGGCGAACGATGTCTCGTAGGAAATTGATTACCACCGCGGCTGGGCTGCTCATCGCGATCATCGCAGTTTTTGCTCTCTCCCTGTGGTTGAATCGAGGTGCTCCGGAAGAAGCCAGTTTCGTTGGGACTGACTCGGCCGCAACCGAACATATCGAGGAATCGCACCCCGGCTACACGCCATGGTTCACCTCAGTCTTTACTCCGGGTTCGGGTGAGATTGAATCAGGTCTGTTCGCGCTGCAAGCCGCAATCGGCGCCGGGATCTTTGGATTTACGGTCGGCGCTCTATGGTATCGACATCGCCTGAATGGACAAATTGTGCAGCTCTCGGGTGAGAGCGCCAACACTCGGGTTCAACGGTGATTTCGAGGAGTTGGCCTGGGAGGTCCTTCCGATGGGGTTGAGCATCTCGACGGTCGATACTGTCGCCTGGCGCAGCACCTGGCGACAGCGGTCGGTGGCCGAGAAGACTGCACTGTATGGAGGCGTCGTCGTGGCAGCGCTGCTGCTTCCACCCTGGCCGACAGCCCCGCTGCTGTTCGTGCTCTGTCTCTCTACAACCAAGTTCGCGGGTGTGCCGATCAGCCATCTCTTACGTTGTCTTCGCGCACCGGCCGTCTTCATCTCGTTGGCAGCGGCATCAACTGCCCTCACACTTGAGATCGCGCCGTGGCGGCTCGGCGTCGACGCGAGTGATGTCGTGAGGGCGGTCGGCCTCGCAGCGCGGGCTCTTACCGCATCTGCGGCAACCTTGATGTTCGCGTCAACGACTCCGATGACGGCTATCGCTGCCGCCCTACGCCGGATACGTGTTCCAGCGGCGTGCGTAGACATAGTCACCGTCATGTACCGGCTGGTCTTCGTGCTGATCGACTCTTTGACGATCATTCGCCAGGCTCAGGTATCTCGGCTCGGTTACGTAAACCTGCGTCGAAGTCTGAGTTCATCTGCGATGCTCACCGCAGCGGTGCTGACTCGCGCCTGGACTCATGCCCGCAGACTTGAAGTTGGACTGGCTAGTCGTGATTTCGGAACGGCACTCCCGATGCTCGATACACCCGCGGTCGCATGGCGGTTCGTGGCCATGAGCGGTGGATTGCTCGGAACGTGCGCAGTGATATCGCTGATGATTGGAGCTGGGTGATGGGTCATCGATCCCTGGGCGGGAACAACCTGTCATACCACTACAGCAGCGGCGTCGAGCCACTTAAAGATGTAACGGTCGACTTGACTGGCGGGCTCCGAACAGCGTTGCTTGGAGCCAACGGATCCGGTAAGACGACGCTCTTGAGGATCCTGGCGGGGTCCCTGGCACCGGCCGGAGGTCAAGTAACGGTAGACGGGGTACCACTGCAGCAGGATCGTCGAGGCCTCCGATCGCACCGTCAGACGGTGCAGCTGGTGCTGCAGAATCCAGATGACCAGTTGTTCTCCGCTGATGTCAGCCACGATATCGCGTTTGGTCCAGCGAATCTCGGCCTGACGCCGCACGAGATCATGGAGAGGGTGCAGGAGACACTGTCCCTGCTCGCTCTTGAGGAGCTCGCTCAACGTCCGACTCACGAATTGTCGTACGGCGAGAGAAAGCGGGTGACGATCGCTGGTGCCATGGCGATGAAACCCTGCCTACTGTTGCTCGACGAGCCGACTGCCGGGCTTGATCCAGCGGGGGTCGAGGAAATGTTTGATGCCCTTGAACGGCTAGAACAGAGTGGTACGACTGTCATCTTGTCGACACACGACACGTCTTTGGCGTTCGGGTGGGCTGACTGTGTCAGTGTCCTCGAGTCTGGGTATGCGCATCAAGGATCGACTAGTGCAATCTTCCGGGATCTCGAACTTCTCCAACGTGCACGTCTGCGTCCGCCTTGGCCAGTAGACCTCATGCGCGAACTCACCTCGCGTACAGGTATTGCTGAAGGTCGGCAGGTGCCACGAAACGCGCCCGACTTCGCTCGATGGATCGATGAGGCTCTCGCTCGCCGCCCCACACAATCTGGGTCGCAGGGCGGTGCTCGGTGAGGGTTGCATGCTCATGACGGCGCTGAAAATAGATGGGATTGGTTGAATGTCCGCAGAAACTGGTGGGCGGGCGCGCCGAGAGACGTCGTTCAGCCGAGTGCGCAGGGCGTGCTCTCGATCTATTGAAAGCGAATCGTTCGCCAGCGTAGAGTACAGGTGTCTGAGAGAGCCTGGCGACGGAGCGAGGCCTTCGCCTGAGCCGTCGGCGAGGAGAGCGCATGTCGAGGATGTCATTTGCTAGTCGGACGCCGCTTCAAATCGGTGTGGTGGTTCCGATGCAGGGCCCAGGAGGAATCTTCGGGCCGTCTTGCATAGCGGTCAGCGAAATGGCTGCTGCAGAGTTGAACGCTACCGATGGTATCGATGGGCGTCCCGTGGAGATGGTTTACATTGACGGTGGTCAACAGCCGTCTGCCGTTGCAGCGGAAGTAGAAGACCGACTGCGTCGATCGGAGATCGACGCGATCACTGGGTGGCACATATCCTCGGTACGTCGTGTGCTGGAGCCCGTCGTGCGAGGCCAGATACCGTACGTTTACACGTCGTTGTTTGAAGGCGAAGAACGGGCCCGTGGCGTCTACTGCAGTGGAGAGACGCCTGACCAGCAGATCTTCCCGGCGATCGCTTGGCTCAGGGAGAACCTCGGCATCCGGAAATGGCATGTCGTCGGTGCGCAGTACGTATGGCCGGTCGAATCGCTGCATCAGTTTGCGCGACACGCAGCAGAACTCGGCGTGGAGATCGTCGGTACGTCGTTCGTACAAATGGGCAAGGGTGCCGATCCGCGACTTCCGGCAGAAGTTGCGGCGAGTCAGTGCGATGGCGTTCTGATGCTTCTGGTCGGCCAAGACGCGGTTGAGTTCAACCGCTCATTCACGGAGTCAGGCCTCGCCGAGCGAGTTATGCGGTACAGCCCCTTGATGGACGAGAACATGCTGCTAGCGAGCGGACCAGAGGCGACGGCGAACCTGTACTGTTCAGCGGCATACTTCAGCAGTTTGGCCACAGAGGATGCGTTGGACTTCCTCGGACGCTATGTCGACCTGGCCGGCGGGCCGTCTGCTCCGTCACTGAACAACATGGCGCAATCGTGTTACCAGGGTATCCAGACACTCGTCGAACTTGCGAAGAAGTCGGGTGCGTTCGGAGTCGATGATTTCGACCGAGTAATCGATGGGTTGACGTTCACCGGGCCGCGAGGGGTCGTGCGTTATGACGGAAACCAAGCGGTTCAGGCTGTGCACATGGCTCGAGCGGACATCTTCAATTTTGACGTCATGGGAGCTCTGTAATGGCATCCAGGCCGCGTGCAGCGGTCATATCGTGAAGACTGCCGCACAGATTACGAGTGGAGCCAACACGCACCCGATACCGATGTACGACGCCCATGGAACGGCGATATCGTTGCGCCGCAGTTGATCCCGCCACAGCAATGTCGCGAGAGAAGCCCACGGTGTGATCACAGGTCCGGCATTGACACCGATCAAGAGCGCTAACATTCCGTCCGCGCTGTCGATGCCGACCTCGAGAATAAGATACGCCGGAATGTTGTTGATCAGATTCGCGGCCAGTGCGCCACTACTCGCAATCATCAGTAATCCGGCGGTGGAGGACTGACCTGACGAAATGTAGGCGGCAAGGTCCGAGGTCGCGCCGGTTGCATGGACGAACGTCGTGAGGGCGGAAAGAAGTGTCACGAGCGAGAGCGAGCGCCACGGAATCATCGACATCCATGAAGGCATGTTCGGTCGCGCGACAATGAGCAGGACGGCCGCGGCTACACTCGCCGTTGCCCAATACGGGACGGGTGACGCGAGCAGTGGAAGCACAGCACCCAGGGTGATCAATGAAATGCGGAGCCGGGGTCCGGAAGGCAATCGCGGGCCGGGGGCGGAAGCACTGAGAGTGCCATGATTGCGCAGCCAGTAGACGAGTACAGCTGCGACAACAGCGATACTCGTTGCTACCAACGCCGGTAGCCACGCAGCCGCTGTGTACTCGGCCGGGCCGCTGAAGACCCCGGACGTAGCTGCCAACAGGTTCGTCAAGTTGGACACAGGCAGCAGCAGTGACCCGAGGTTGGCGATCCAGACCACTGTCAGCGCCGATGCCCAGACGCTGGCACCTGTGCGCTGGGCTAGTGCTACAGCCAGCGGAGTCACAAGGATTGCAGTGGTATCGAGTGACAGAAACACCGTGGAAACGGTGGACAGCAGTACTACTGCACACCACGCGCCGATGAGCGGTGACATGCGTGGTGGCACTCGGTTGCGTATCCACTCCGCGACGGAGTCGAATGCCCCAGCGTCCGCTGCGATGTTCACAACGATCGACATAGCGGCGACGAACAGAAGGATCGGGGCCATCCGCAGCGTTAAGCGATGCGCGTCAGGTGGAAAGACCCAGAACAAGGCGACAATAGCGACGAGTGTCGCTCCTCCGAGAGCGGCTGTCACCGTGGCGGATCGAGGCCGAACGAGATGACATATCTTACGGTCTCGTGGGGTCCTCATTCGCGGAATCGCGAACTATGTGCGCTTGACG
>NZ_BCWU01000008.1 GCF_001592365.1 Gordonia hydrophobica NBRC 16057 | reverse complement strand
GCTCACAGTTTCATAGAGTTACGGCGGCTATAGCGGTGGGGAAACGCCCGGTCCCATTCCGAACCCGGAAGCTAAGCCCACCTGCGCCGATGGTACTGCACTGTAATGGGTGTGGGAGAGTAGGACACCGCCGAACACAACATTCCCGGGGAGCCCCCGACCGTATGGTCGGGGGCTTCCTGCATTCCCCGGGCCGCATTCCCCGGGCCGGCACCCGGCGGCGGCCCGACGTTGATTGCCCCCTCACATTGATCGCGCCTTACGGTGATCGAGTACCCCGTCCCGCACGTTGATCGAGTAACCGCCCCTCTCCGTTGATCGCGTAGCCCGTCTCGACGGTGATCGAGTGGCCCGCCCCTACGTTGATCGAGTAGCAGCCTGCGAGCGCAGCGAGCAAGCTGCGTATCGAGATCGCCGTAACGACGGACTGGAATGCGTGTTCTTCAGCCACTGCCCGCGGCGGTCTCGATTCTCGTCGTCGCTCACTTCGTTCGCGGCGTCGAACTCGACCAACGTCCCGCACGTTGATCGAGTAGCTGCCTGGGAGCGGAGCGAGCAAGCTGCGTATCGAGATCGCCGCGGAGGCTCGGCTGGGCATGCGTGTTGTTGAGCCACTGCCCGCGGCGGTCTCGATTCTCGTCGACGCTCACTACGTTCGCGGCGTCGAACTCGACCAACGTCCCGCACGTTGATCGAGTAGCAGCGTGGGAGCGCAGCGAGCAAGCTGCGTATCGAGATCGCCGCGAAAGCCCGGCTGGGCATGCGTGTTCTTGAGTCGGTGCCCGCGGCGGTCTCGATTCTCGTCGTCGCTCACTTCGTTCGCGGCGTCGAACTCGACCAACTTAGAGGGTGCAGCGGCGTCGAACTCGACCAACTTAGAAGGTGCAGCGGCGTCGAACTCGACCAACTTAGAGGGTGCAGCGGCGTCGAACTCGACCAACGTCGGGGGATCAGCGGCGCCGAACTACCAACGTGGAGGCGGAAGCGACGAACTCGCGGCGTGGGGGAGATCTCGTGTCGGGGGCCTCCACTAGAATCTCCGATGTGCGTCTTGTCATTGCCGATTGTCAGGTCGACTATGTTGGTCGACTCACCGCCCACCTTCCGATGGCGAAGCGCTTGATTCTCATCAAGTCCGACGGGTCCGTGAGCATTCATGCCGACGACCGCGCCTACAAACCGCTCAATTGGATGAGCCCGCCGTGCTGGCTGGTAGAGGCGCCGCAGGACGACGTCGCCGATCAGTTCGAGGCGCTGTGGGTGGTCGAGAACAAGGCCGGCGAGCAACTGCGCATCAGCATCGCTGGGTTCCACCACGACAGCAGCCACGAACTCGGCATGGATCCGGGTTTGGTGAAGGACGGCGTGGAGGCCCATCTGCAGGAGCTGCTCGCCGAGCACATCGAGACACTCGGTGCCGGGTACACCTTGATCCGACGGGAGTACATGACGGCCATCGGCCCGGTAGACATCCTGTGTCGCGACGCGGATGGGCAGACCGTCGCCGTCGAGATCAAGCGGCGGGGCGAGATCGACGGCGTCGAGCAACTCACGCGTTACCTGGACCTGCTGAACAGAGACTCGACGATCGCCCCGGTCGCCGGCGTCTTTGCGGCGCAGGCGATCAAGCCGCAGGCGAAGACGCTCGCCACGGACCGCGGAATCCGTTGCGTCGTCCTCGACTACGACAAGCTGCGCGGCACCGAGGACACCGAGTTCAAGCTGTTCTGATCAGCTGCTCGGTCGATCAGGCCGTGGCCTGGGCCGCGGTGGATTCATCGTCGGAATCCTGGTTTCGGCCGCCATTTCCGTAGCGCGGCGAATCGTACTGCTCATCCTTGACGTCCTCGTCGTCGACGTAGTCCTTGTCGACGGTGCCGAGCACGTCGGTCTTCTCCGACCCGGAGGTGTCGTCCCCGAACCGATCACGGCCGACGAGCGTGCGGTTGAGCAATTCGAGGTCGTCGTCGCTGTCGAGGGAGACGAGCTTGGATTCCTCGTCCGACAGCGCCAGAGCTGCAGGCAGGTTGCTGATGTGCTCCCGCAGAGCGTCGAGGTGATCGAGGATCTGCTTGTGCGCGTCATGCGCGGATCCGGCGAGTTCCCGCGACCGAGCGAGCCGGTTCATCGAGATGTTGTGAGCGGCACCGCGCAGGCGGGCGGCGTCCTCTTCGGCAGCGGCGATGATCTCGGCGGCACGTGCCTTCGCTGCTTCGGTATCGCGCTGGGACTGTGCCCCGCGCTCCTTGGCGGCGGCGTCGATGTCCGCGGCGCGCTTCTCGGCGCTGGTGATGATCAGGTCGGCGTGATCCTGCGCCAATTCCTTGGTACGGGTGGCGGCCGCGGCGGCGGAGGCTCGCTCGTCCTCGGCGCTCTGCCTCGCGACCGACAAGGTCTCGTCGGCCTCCTCCTTGGCGTTGGCGCGCATCTCCGATGCCTCGTCGGTGGCCAACTGCAGCATTCGGGACACGCGATCTGTCATCCCGGCGACCGTCGTCGGCGGGACCGACAGGGTGTTCACTTCCTCCTGCAGATCATGAATGCGACGACGTGCGTCGTCGAGGTGACTCTGCAGTTCGTCGGCGTTCGCGTGCGCCGCATCGCGGTCGGAGGCCATCATGCGCAACTCGGCATCGAGGACGCGGATGTGGTCGGTGACCTGATCGCGGTCATAGCCGCGCATGACGATGGGGAAGGGGCTCTGACGATGTCCAGGGGCTGACATGTTGCCAGTCTATGGCCGATCGCAGAACCGGTGTCGACCCGGCGACGGGGTGTTGGGCGGAGATTTGGTAACGAATCGTTCCCGTGGCCCGCTGCCGGGTCGTCGTAGGTCAGCGAGATGCGGCCGGTTCGACGAGTTCGAGCAGTACGCCGCCGCTGTCCTTGGGATGAACGAAATTGATGCGGGAGTTCGCCGTACCGTGCTTGGCCTGCGGATACAGGAGGCGGACGCCGGCCTCGACAAGCCGTCGCGACACCTCGTCGACGTCGGTGACGCGCACTGCCATCTGCTGCATGCCCGGGCCGTTGCGGTCGATGAACTTGGCGATCGTCGACGCCTCGTTGAGTGGCATGAGCAACTGGATCATCGTGTCGCCGCCATCGGGGCCGATCATCGCTTCGCGGACGCCCTGCTCTTCATTGACTTCTTCGTGCTGGTTCACGAAGCCGAAATTGTCGAGCCACCACGTAGCGGCAGCATCGAGGTCGGGCACGGCCAGTCCGACGTGATCGATCGCGGTCACAAGGTCGCCGATGGTGGCCAGCGGGCCTGCTTGGGTGGGGTTTGTCACGTTATCCGATGAGGAGTTGGTCATGCCATAACGGTAGCGTTGAGGGGGACTGGGCGTCGCACCGCGGCCGCCCTGAGCAAGACCGCAGCATCGGCGAGGCCGCCGTGGAACGCTGCCTCAAGCCAAGGAGCTGATACATGTCCGACAACACCACCGTGATCGTGTCCGGTGCTCGTACCGCGCAGGGCCGCCTCATGGGTTCGCTCAAGGGATTCTCCGCCGTCGATCTCGGCGCCGTCGCCATCAAGGGCGCGCTCGACAAGGGCAAGGTGGACCCGGCGCTCGTCGAGTACGTGATCATGGGTCAGGTCCTCACCGCCGGTGCAGGCCAGATGCCGGCTCGGCAGACCGCAGTGAAGGCGGGCATCGGCTGGGACGTGCCTGCGCTGTCGATCAACAAGATGTGCCTCTCGGGCATCGATGCGATCGCTCTCGCCGACCAGCTGATCCGCGCCGGTGAGTTCGAGTGCGTCGTCGCAGGCGGACAGGAGTCGATGACCCAGGCGCCGCACCTGCTGCCCGGCAGTCGTGGCGGCTACAAGTACGGCGACACTGCCCTCGTCGACCACATGGCCTTCGACGGTCTGCACGATGCGTTCACCGACCAGGCCATGGGCGCGCTGACCGAGCAGGGCAACGACACCGACGGCTTCACCCGTGAAGAGCAGGACGAGTTCTCGGCCCGCAGCCACCGCCTGGCCGCAGCTGCCATCGCGAACGGCGTCTTCGCCGACGAGATCGTTCCGGTCGAGATCCCGCAGCGCAAGGGCGACCCGATCCAGTTCGTCACCGACGAGGGCGTCCGTGCCGACACCACCGTCGACTCGCTCTCCGGCCTGCGTCCGGCGTTCCGCAAGGGCGGTACCATCACCGCGGGCAACTCGTCGCAGATCTCCGACGGCGCCTGCGCCGTCATCGTGATGAGCAAGAGCAAGGCGCAGGAGCTCGGCCTTGAATGGCTCGCCGAGATCGGCGCGCACGGCGTGGTGGCCGGTCCGGACTCGTCGCTGCAGGATCAGCCCGCCAACGCCATCGCGAAGGCGTGCGACCGCGAGGGCGTCGCCCCGACCGACCTCGACCTGGTCGAGATCAACGAGGCCTTCGCGGCGGTCGGCCTCGCGTCGACCCGCAAGCTCGGCCTCGATCCGGAGAAGGTCAACGTGAACGGCGGCGGCATCGCCCTCGGTCACCCCATCGGCACCTCCGGTGCCCGCATCACCCTCCACCTGATTCTCGAACTCGCACGCCGTGGTGGCGGCATCGGCGCGGCTGCACTCTGCGGCGCCGGCGGCCAGGGCGACGCCCTGATCGTGCGCGTTCCGAAGAAAGCTTGATTTTCCATGAATGACTTCTTCAGTGTTTCGACCGCGGCCAAGCGGTTCCGTCTGATCGCGATCATCGAAGCGATCACGTGGGGCCTCCTGCTGATCGGCATGGCCGTCAAGTACGGTGCCGACGTCGAATCGGCGACGATGATCCCGGGTTCCCTGCACGGTGCGGCGTTCGTGATCTACCTGATCGTCACGGTCCTCACCGCGCGCTCGCTGAAGTGGAACCTGAAGGTCACCGCCTTGGCGCTCGTCGCATCGATTCCGCCGTTCTTCACCGTCTGGTTTGAGCAGTGGGCCAAGAAGAACGGTCATCTCGGTGAGCTGTCCGACTCGGAATTCACCGTCGACGATGATCGTGACACACTGAACGTGTGAGCAGACCTTCCCGACGCCAGGATCAAGCCAGCGCCGCGATTGCAATGTCCGGTGCAGTAGATCTGTCAATTCTGAAGGAGCGGGCCGAGGCTGAGCGAATGGCTCAGTCGCGGCCCGCTCCGTCGTCGTCACCGGCCCCAACCGGTGATGAGTCGGCCGACGGCGCCGGCCCCGCGGTCATCGATGTGACCGAGATCGACTTCGAAGAGCAGATAGTCCAGCGTTCGCTGCAGCAGCTCGTCGTCGTCGACCTGTGGGCGGCGTGGGCCGAGCCGAGCCGCGAGCTGTCGCCGACGCTCGCCAGACTCGCACAGGAGTCCGGCGGCCGGTGGGTGCTGGCGCGGGTGGACGTGGACGCGAGTCCACGAATCGCGCAAGCCTTCGGCGCGCAGTCGATTCCGATGGTGATCGCTTTGGTCGGCGGTCAACCGGTCGCGGCGTTCAACGGCGCCCAGCCCGAGGAGCAGATCCGCGGGTGGCTGGACGACATCTTCGCCAAAGCCGGGCACCTGCTGCCCGAGTCGGCGGGGGCCGCACCGGAGGCAGAACCGGAGCCCGATCCGCGGATGGTCGCCGCCGAGGAACTGATGAATTCCGGCGACATGGATGGTGCGCTGGACGCCTACCGCGCAATCCTGGCCCTGGAACCGGACAACACCGAAGCCGCTTCGATCGTCCGCAACCTCGAGTTCGTGACCCGCGCGCAGGCGCACGATCCCGCAGTCGTGACGAACGCCGAACCCGGCGATGTGGACGCGCAACTCGCCGCCGCCGACGTCCTGCTGCTCGGCCAGCGGCCCGAGGCCGCCTTCGATCGCGTCATCGACGTCATCAAGGTGACGCGGGACGACGACCGGAGCCGAGCTCGGGCGCGCCTGCTGGAATTGTTCGACCTCTTCGATCCCGCCGAACCGTTCGTGGTCGCGGCGCGTCGGAAGCTGGCGACTGCGCTGTACTGACGCGGGTGTTGGGGGCGCGGTGCGGTTTAGCTGCGCGGCGGTCTCGATACGTCGGGTGACTACGTCCCCCGGCTACTCGACCAGCGTAGGGGAGCGGTTGCTCGACCAGCGTAGGGAGCGGTTGCTCGACTCGCGTGGGGGGAGCGGTTGCTCGACCAGCGTGGAGGGGGCGGTTGCTCGACCGGCGTGGAGGAGTGGCTACTCGACCAGCGTGGGGGCGGCGGGTGTGAAGAAGACTGCGGAGGCGGCGGGAAGGGTGATGGTCGCGCTGAACGGGCGGCCGTGACTCGGCTCGTCGACGACGACGATCCGTCCCAGGTTGCCGACGCCGTGGCCGCCGTATTCGCGGGCCGCGGTGTTGAGGATCTCGCGCCACGGGCCGGCGACGGGGAAGCCCAGGCGGTAGTCGTACAGGTCGCG
Source organism: Gordonia hydrophobica NBRC 16057 (assembly GCF_001592365.1). GTDB lineage: Bacteria > Actinomycetota > Actinomycetes > Mycobacteriales > Mycobacteriaceae > Gordonia > Gordonia hydrophobica. Next base: position 232,203 of record NZ_BCWU01000008.1, on the reverse strand, counting down.
GTCGGAGAAGTTGAACACGCAGGCGACGAGCAGTCCGCCGGTGCGGGCGTACTCGTCGCTGCGGCGGAGGAAGCCGATCACGGTGTTCCGGGTGTCGTTGCCGTCCAGCCACTCGAAACCACGGGGGTCGCCGTCGGCCTGATGCAGTGCGGGCAGTCGCGCGTGGAGACGGGCGAGGTCGCCGGCCGCGAGCGCGATGCCGTCGTCGCGACGGTGCCAGTCCAGGCTGCGGTCGTCGGCCCACTCCCGTTCCTGCCCGAACTCTTGGCCCATGAACAGCAACTTCTTGCCGGGGTGGGCCCACTGGAAGGCGAGTGTGAGACGCACGTGTGCGGCGCGGTCGCATCCGTCGGGGATACGACTCAGAAGCGTGCCTTTCCCGTGCACCACCTCGTCATGGCTGATCGGCAGCACATAGCGCTCGGCGGTGGCGTGCGTGAGCGAGAAGGCGACGCGGTCCTGGAATCGTGCGCGCTCACTGGGCGGCGCGCCGACGAGCGAGAGAAGGTCGTGCATCCAGCCGAGATTCCACTTGAAGTCGAATCCGAGACCACCGGCACCGGTTTTTGCGGTGACGCCGGGCCACGCGGTCGACTCCTCGGCGATCATCATCGCGCCGGGGGAGGCCGCGTGGACGGTGTCGTTCAGTCGTCGGAGGAACTCGACGGCCTCGTCGTTCTCGTTGGTGCCGCGCGCATTGGGCCGCCAGCGTCCGGGCTCACGCGAGTAGTCGAGGTAGAGCATCGATGCGACGGCGTCGACGCGGAGACCGTCGAGATGGAACTCGGTGCACCAGTAGACGGCGCTGGCGATGAGGAAGTCGGCGACCTCGCGCCGACCCAGATCGAAGGCGTAGGTGCCCCAGTCGGGCTGCTCCCGACGCAGCGGATCAGAATGCTCGTAGAGCGGGGTGCCGTCGAACTCGCCGAGGGCGAACGGATCCTTCGGGAAATGGGCGGGCACCCAGTCGAGAATGACGCCCACGCCGTGCGCATGCAGGTGATCGACGAGGAAGCGCAGGTCGTCCGCCGTACCCCAACGGCGCGAACAGGCGAAGTACGAGCCGACTTGATAGCCCCACGATCCGCCGTACGGATGCTCGGTGATCGGCATCAACTGCACGTGGGTGAACCCGAGTTCGACGACGTACTCGGCGAGATGGACGGCGGCCTCTCGATAGCCGAGACCGTGGCGCCACGAGCCGAGGTGGACCTCGTAGATCGACATCGGTTCGGCTTCGGGGGCACTGAACGCGCGGTCGGACAACCAGTCCTGATCGGTCCATGCGAACTGCGAGCGCGGCGCGATCACCGACGCCGTCTCCGGCGGCACCTGTGCGACCCGGGCGAGCGGATCGGCCTTGTCACGGACCACGCCGTCCGCCCCGACGATGCGGAACTTGTACGACATCCCGGGCTCCGCAGCCGGGACGGTTGTGGTCCAGACGCCGTCGGCGTCGACGACCATCGGGTGATCCGCGGCGCGCCAGTCGTCGAACTCGCCGAAGACCGTGACCGCGCGAGCGCTGGGCGCCCACACCGCGAACCACGTGCCCGCCCCCGGCCGGTGGTGTGCGCCGAGACGCAGCCAGAGCGGGGCGGCGGTCGCGAGGGTCGTCACGACTTCGCGGCGCCGGTGGTCAGGCGGGAGAGCGCCGCGCGGACGGCCTTCGGGTCGGTGGTCCGCCAAAAGGGCGGCAGTCCCGCGAGCAGGTAGCCGGCGTAGCGGGCGGTCGCCAGCCGCGAGTCCAGCACGGCGACGACGCCACGGTCCTCGGTCGCCCGCAGCAGCCGTCCCGCGCCCTGGGCCAACAGCAGTGCCGCGTGATTGGCCGAGACGGTCAGGAAGCCGTTGCCGCCACGGGCGTCGACGTCGCGCTGTCGTGCCGACAGCAGCGGATCGTCGGGACGGGGGAACGGGATCCGGTCGATCATCACCAGGCGCAGCGACGGGCCCGGCACGTCGACGCCCTGCCACAGGGACAGCGTGCCGAACAGACAGGTGGGCTCGTCGGCCGCGAATTTCTCGATCAGGGCCGACGTCGCGTCGTCGCCCTGGCAGAGGATGGGGAAGCCGACGCGGTCGCGCAGTTTCTCGGAGGCCTCCTTCGCCGCGCGCATCGACGAGAACAAGCCGAGCGTCCGACCTCCCGCCGCATTCATCAGGTCCACCATCTCGTCGAGGGTTCCTTCGGCGATGCCGTCGCGGCCCGGAGCGCGCAGATGCTTGCCGACGTACAGGATCGCCGCACGCGGGTAGTCGAACGGACTGCCTGCGTCCATGCCGCGCCAGCCCGCGGCGTCGGCGTCCTTCTCGCCGTGGGCGGGCAGACCCCACGTGCGGGCGAGGGCGTCGAAGTTGCCGCCGATCGTGAGCGTCGCCGAAGTGAGGATCACCGTCGATTCGGTGAACAACGACGTCCGCAGCAGTCCGGCCACCGACAGCGGCGCGATCCGGAGCGTGGTGCGCACGGTGCTGCGGAACCGGTCCTCCGAGAGCCAGACGACGTCGTGCCGCTTGGTGATGTCGGCTTCGCCGAACACCGTGAGGACGCGGACGACGGAGTCGTGCAGCGAATCGGTGGCGCTCAAGGCCATCTGCCGGGTGGCCGAGGCCTCCGGATCGGACCCGGACGACGGCGCCGGGCCGACGGCGTTGCGCGCGTTCCACAGGCGGTCGCGCAGTGCTGCGAGGATCTCCGGCGCCCCGTTCGGCAGCCGCGTCCATTCGCCCTTCGGGGAGTCCTCCAGGAGCAGCTCCAACTGTTCGCCCGCACCGACCAGGGCGTCGGCGGTCTCGTCGTCGATGAGCTTGCCGAGACGGCGCGCCACCTGCGTGACACCGGCGGCGGAGATCTCCTCGGTGGTGACCGAGGTGATGCGATCCACCAGCTCGTGCGCTTCGTCGATCACCACGACGCGGTGCTCGGGGAGGATCGTTGCCGGGCTCATCGCGTCGATCGCGAGCATGGCGTGGTTGGTGACGACGACGTCGGACGCGCCGGCCTTCTTGCGCGCCAACTCGGCGAAGCAGTCCTCGGCGTACGGGCAGTTGTTGGCGCCGAGGCACTCGCGGGAGGAGACGCTCACCTGCCGCCACGACTGATCGCTGACGCCGGGGGAGAGGTCGTCCCGGTCACCGGTCTCGGTGTCCGAGGTCCACTCCCGCAGCCGGGTCACCTCGCGCCCCATACGCGAGAGGTCGAAGGCGTCGAACAGCTCGGCGTTCGGATCCTCGTCGGCCACTCCGGAGTGGATCTTGTTCAGGCACAGGTAGTTCGCTCGCCCTTTGAGGATCGCGAACGACGGTTCGCGTCCCAGCGGCTTGGCGAGGGCCGAGGTCAGACGCGGCAGGTCGCGCTCGGTGAGCTGACGCTGCAAGGCGATGGTCGCCGTCGAGACGACGACCGTCTCGTCGGTGTCGACGGCGTGTCGCAGGGACGGGACGAGGTAGGCGAGGGATTTGCCGGTGCCGGTGCCGGCTTGGACGGCGAGATGGTGCTCGTCGTCGATCGCCTCGCCGACGGCGCGGGCCATGGCCGCCTGCCCGTCGCGCTGGGTGCCGCCGAGCGCGGCGACGGCATCTGCGAGCAGATCGGCGACGTCGGGGACGCTCACCTGGTGGCGTCGGAGTCGGCGGGAATGCCCGTGTGCGCGAGGGTTCCGACCACCTCGACGCCTGCCTCACGCAGACCGGCCAGGGCCGTCGCGGTGGTCGTCTCGGCGACGGCGGCGGTGTAGTCGAGCAGGACGCGGGTCGCAAAGCGCGCGGTCGCGGCGTCGATCGCCGTCGCGCGGACGCAGTGGTCGGTCGCGATGCCGACCACGTCGACGTCGGTGACCTCGCGCGCGGCCAGCCAGTCGGCCAGGCCGGTGCCGTCGGCGGTGGTGCCCTCGAACCCGGAGTAGGCGGCGGTGTAGGCGCCCTTGGAGAAGATCTCCTGCATCGGCGTCATCGAGAGATCCGGATGGAAGTCGGCGCCCGGAGTGCCGACTCGGCAGTGCGGCGGCCAGGAGTCGACGAAATCGGGCTGATCGGAGAAGTGCGCACCGGGATCGATGTGGTAGTCACGCGTCGCGACGACCACCGGATAGTCGTCGGTCAGGGCGTTGATCGCCGAGGCGACGGCACTGCCGCCGGCGACGGCGAGCGCGCCGCCTTCGCAGAAATCGTTCTGCACGTCGACCACGACCAATGCGCGGACCTTCATCGACTCTCCGGTTCGTTCAGGTATCGGGTGGGGATCGCTGGGTCGCCGTGGCTGAGCCCCAGACCTTCCCACGGCAACGTGACGAGACCGTGCGCGACGTGCCTGCGGGACTCCTCCAGTGTAGGCAGCCCCTCGACGCGGTCGCCGCCGCGGATCAGCGGGATCTGCAGCTCGGTGACATCGAGTCCGTCGGCACCGGGAATCGACTGCGCAGCGGAGCCTTCCTCGGGGCGTGTGTCCTCGCGCAGCAGGATCTCCTCGACGATGGTGCCGGTGGCACGTGCCGCACGGACCGCACGCTTCGCGCCGCCGTGGCTCTCCTTGCGGCTCGACCGCTTGGCGACGGGCACGCCGTCCACTTCGACGAGCTTGTAGACCATGCCCGCCGTGGGGGAGCCGCTGCCGGTGACGAGCGAGGTGCCCACGCCGTACAGATCGACCGGCTCCGCGCGCAGCGAGGCGATCGCGTACTCGTCGAGATCACCGGAGACGACGATCTTGGTGGCGGTGGCGCCGAGGTCGTCGAGCTGCTGACGCACCTGCCGGGCCAGGACTCCGAGGTCGCCGGAGTCGATGCGCACCGCGCCCAGGTCGGGGCCGGCGACCTCGATGGCGTTCTTGACGCCGGTGGTGATGTCGTAGGTGTCGACCAGCAGGGTGGTCCCGACGCCGAGCGTCTCCACCTGCGCGGCGAACGCCGCACGTTCGTCACTGCCGTCGGCGTGGGCGAACGACAGGGTGAAGGCGTGCGCGGCGGTGCCTGCGCTCGGGACCCCGTAGGTGCGGGCGGCTTCGAGATTGCTGGTGAGGTCGACGCCCGCAAGGTACGCGGCGCGTGCCGAGGCGACGGCCGCCTGCTCGTGGGTCCGCCTGCCGCCCATCTCGATGATCGGACGCCCCGCAGCGGCGTTGACCATGCGGGCGGCGGCCGATGCGATGGCGCTGTCGTGGTTGAGGACCGACAGGATCAGGGTCTCCAGGATCACCGCGTCCGCGAACCCGCCGCGGACGGTCAGGATCGGGGAGCCGGGGAAGTAGAGCTCGCCCTCGCGGTAACCGTCGATGTCGCCGCTGAAGCGGTAGTCGGCCAGCCAGGCCAGGGTGTCGGCGTCGAGCACGTCGCGCAGCGACGCGATCTCCTCGTCACCGAAGCGGAACTTCTCGATGGCATCGAGAAGGCGGCCGGTACCTGCGACGATGCCGTAGCGTCGACCGTCGGGCAACCGGCGGGCGAACACCTCGAAGACACACTGGCGCGAGGCGGTTCCCGCCTGGCGGGCGGCCGACAGCATGGTCAGCTCGTATTGATCGGTCAGCAGCGCGGTACTGGTCACCTTCGCTACCCTATTACTCATGGCGCTGGATGAGGCGACACCAGGTACGAGTACCGGTACCGCGGTGGCAGAACCCGAGGCGGTGCACGACCGTCCGTGGGTGACGCTTGTGTGGGACGACCCGGTGAATCTGATGAACTATGTCGCCTATGTGTTTCAGAAGATCTTCGGCTATTCCGAGGAGAAGTCGAAGGCGCTGATGATGCAGGTGCACACCGAGGGGAAGGCCGTCGTGTCGAGCGGCGACCGCGCGAAGATGGAGGCCGACGTCCGCAAGCTGCATGCGGCGGGCCTGTGGGCGACCATGCAGCACGATTCCTGATGCGGACCTGGCGGCGGACCGGAGCGGGCGACGACGTTCGCATCTGCTCGAATCTCGAGACCTACGAGTGCCAGCTGCTGGCGTCGATGGTCGAGTCGATCACCGAGCTGCTGTCCGAACGCGCTGATTCGGCGCCGCAGGACGAACTGTCGGCGCTGACCGGAATCGTCACCGGACACACCCGCGCTCCCGACGACGTCACCCTTGGGCGCCTGCTGCCGGACTTCCACCGGCCCGATCAAGAGCCCGAGCTGGTGGCCGGACCGATCGCGGGCGACCTCAACGGCGGTCTGCGCAGCGTCAACGAACCGCACATCATCGACGCGAAGCTCGCGGCGGCCCGCACCGTGCTCGAGACGCTCCCGTCCAATGGCGGCGACGTCTCGTTGACCGAGGATCAGGCCGACGGCTGGCTCACCGCGCTCACCGACATCCGGCTGGCGCTCGGAGCGATGCTCGGCATCACCGACGAGCCGTCGAAGCTGCCGCCCGACCATCCCAACGCCGCCCATCAAGACGTGTACGACTGGCTGTCGGTGGTGCAGGGCCTGCTCGTGGAGGCGTTGATGGCGGGCGAATGGGCTCAGCCCGACGACCCCACGCACGACGAGTCCGGGCACGGCGAGTGGGGCCAGGGCGGGTGGTGACCGATGAGCATCACCGCCGCAGCAGGTAATCGACTGACCGACGTCTCCGGGATCTCGGTGGGCCATCACCACCGGCTCGACGACGACGCGACGGTCGCGACGGCCACCGAGCCGGGCGCAGGCTGGGCCACCGGCGTCACCGTCGTGCGTCTGCCACCCGGGACGGCCACCGCCGTCGACGTGCGCGGCGGCGGACCCGGCACCCGCGAGACCGATCTGCTGGATCCGGTGAACACCGTGCGCGGCGCCGACGCGATCGTGCTGACCGGCGGCAGCGCGTACGGGCTCGCGGCGGCCGACGGCGTGATGCTCGGGTTGGAGGAGTCGGGCACCGGACTCCCGATGGACCGCCAGGGCCACGTGGTGCCGATCGTGCCCGCCGCGGTGATCTTCGACCTGCCCGTCGGGCGCTGGGAGAATCGGCCGACGGCCGAGTTCGGTGCACGAGCGCTGGCCGATGCGCGGGACGACTTCGCGATCGGCAGCGTGGGCGCGGGCGTGGGAGCGCGCGCCGGCGCGCTCAAGGGCGGCGTCGGGACCGCGTCGATCACGATCCGGAAGGGCCCGGCGACGGGGTTGACGGTCGGCGCGCTGGTGGTGGCGAATCCGGTCGGCGGCGTCATCGATCCGAACACCGGATTGCCTTGGGGCGCCGATGATCTGGACGTGCATCGCCTGCACGCGCCCAAACAACTCGAGATTCGGCGACTCGCCGAGCTCACGGCCAAGGGCACCGTCCTCAACACGACCATCGGCGTCGTCGCAACCGATGCGACGCTGTCGGTGGCGAACACCAAGCGGATCGCGATGTCCGGCCACGACGGTCTGGCGCGTGCGGTCCGGCCTGCGCATTCGCCGCTCGACGGCGACACGCTCTTCGCGGTCGCGACCGGCGAGAAGGAGGCCGACCCGGCCGAAGCCGTCGACATGCCGATCGGGATGGATCCCCAGACGCCGATCGTCGCGGCACTGGCCGAGGCGGCGGCGACCGTGGTGCAGCGCGCCATCGTGTCGGCGGTGGTGTCGGCGACCAGCGTCGCGGGGATTCCCGCGTATCGCGACGTGCTGTTCTCCGCGTTCGGGGAATAATCGGTCGACCGTCGACGGTTGACAGGGAGTGAACCCTGGGACCAGGAGGCGCAGTGCTGCAGATCAGCCGGGAATTGGTGGACGCGATGGTGGCGCATGCGCGAACCGATCATCCCGACGAGGCGTGCGGGGTCATCGCCGGCGCCGAAGGATCCGACGTCCCGAGCCGTTTCATCCCGATGATCAACGCCGAACGGTCGCCCACGTTCTATCGCTTCGACTCCGGTGAGCAGCTGCGGGTCTGGCGTGCGATGGAGCGTGCCGACGAGGAACCGGTCGTCATCTACCACTCGCACACGGCCACCGAGGCGTATCCGAGTCGCACCGACGTCTCGTACGCGGCGGAGCCGCAGGCGCACTACGTGCTGATCTCGACGCGTGACCCCGACCACGCCGAGGTGCGCAGTTACCGCATCGTCGACGGCGTGGTGACCGAAGAGCAGGTGCAGATCGACGGCGCCGCGGCGCCCGACGCAGTCGGCTCCGGCGCAGCAGAGTCTTCCGAGTAGATCAGGAGTTGATCATGGCGATCACCGTGTCCATCCCGACCATCCTGCGGCCGTACACCGACGACGCGAAACGCGTCGAGGCGTCCGGAGCCACGTTGGCCGAGCTGATCGGCGACCTCGACGCGAACCACGAGGGGATCGGCGACCGGCTCGTCGCCGACGGCGCCCTGCATCGCTTCGTCAACGTGTACGTCAACGACGAGGACGTCCGGTTCACCGGCGGTCTGGACACCGCGTTGACCGACGGCGACGAGGTGACCATTCTGCCCGCCGTCGCCGGCGGATAGCGCGGTGGCGCGCTTCGAATCCCTCATCGACTCGGTCGGCAACACCCCGCTCGTCGGCCTGCGGGCGCTGTCACCGCGGTGGGACGACGGCGTCGACACCGACGGCGTCGAACAGCCGCATGTCCGGTGCTGGGCCAAGTTGGAGGACCGCAATCCCACCGGATCGATCAAGGACCGACCTGCGCTGCGGATGATCGTTCAGGCCGAGCGCGACGGACTGCTGCAGCCGGGCTCCACCATCCTGGAGCCGACGAGCGGCAACACCGGGATCTCGCTCGCGATGGCGGCCCGCACCCGCGGCTACCGGATGGTCGCGGTGATGCCGGAGAACACCTCCGAGGAGAGACGACAACTGCTTCGCATGTACGGCGCCGAGATCATCTCGTCGCCCGCGGCCGGCGGCTCCAACACGGCCGTCGCCGTCGCGAAGGACCTCGCGCGTCAGCATCCGGACTGGGTGATGCTGTACCAGTACGGCAACCGGGCCAACGTCGACGCGCATTACGAGGGGACCGGGCCGGAGCTGCTGGCCGACCTCCCCGAGATCACCCACTTCATCGCGGGCCTGGGCACCACCGGAACGCTGATGGGCGTCGGCCGATATCTGCGCGAGCGCGTGCCGGACGTCGAGATCGTCGCCGCGGAACCGCGGTACGGCGACGAGGTCTACGGACTCCGCAACATCGATGAGGGATTCATCCCCGAGTTGTACGACGAGTCGGTGATCACCCGCCGGTTCTCGGTGCAGAGCGGCGACGCCGTCGCGCGAGTCCGGGAGCTCCTCGCGGCGGAGGGCGTCTTCGCGGGCATCTCGACAGGCGCGATTCTGCAGGCCGCTCGGGCGATCGGCCGCCGCGCGGTGGCGGAGGGTCGTCGTGCCGACATCGGCTTCGTGGTGCCGGACGGTGGATGGAAGTATCTGTCGACCGGCGCGTACGAAGGTAGCCTCGAGGACGCCCAGGCCGCACTCGACGGTCAACTCTGGGCCTGACCGCTCACCGAAAGGGTTGCCCATGAGCAGCGGTGTGCCCCTGCCGCAACCGTCGCCCGCCGCGCCGACGCCGACGCCTCGCTGGAAACGGTCGGGCATCACGATGGTCGCGATCGTCATCGTGCTGTTCGTGATCGAGGCGATCGACGTCGGCATGAACGGGCGACTGGACCAGAACGGAATTCTGCCGCGCCAGGTCTCCGGGCTCGACGGGATCATCTGGGCGCCGTTCCTGCACGCGGACTTCGCGCACCTCATCGGCAACCTGATCCCGGGGGCGATCCTCGGCTTCCTGCTGTTGATGTCGGGGCGATTCCTCGGCGTCACCGCGATCGTGTGGGTGGTGAGCGGGTTCGGAGTGTGGCTCACCGGCCCGTCCGGGACGGTCACGATCGGCGCGTCCGGGGTCGTGTTCGGCTGGCTCACCTATCTGCTGGTCCGCGGGATCTTCAACCGCGACGTGTGGCAGGTCCTCGGCGGCGTGGTCCTGTTCGCGGTCTACGGTGGACTCCTGTGGGGCATGCTGCCCCAAGGCGGCAGCGTGTCGTGGCAGGGCCATCTGTTCGGCGCCGCCGGCGGCGTGCTCGCGGCGTGGATGCTGAGCGACCGTCGCCACCAGTCCAGTCCTGAACTCAAGGGAGGCCCGCGATAACCGAGCAGGGAACCGGCCCGATCGGCATCTTCGACTCCGGCGTCGGCGGGCTTACCGTCGCACGCGCGATCATCGATCAGCTGCCCGACGAGGACATCATCTACATCGGCGACACCGCCAACGGTCCGTACGGGCCGCTCGCCATCCCCGAGATCCGTCAGCACGCGCTCGCGATCGGCGACGAACTGGTCCGGCGCGGGGTCAAGGCCATCGTCATCGCCTGCAACACGGCGTCGGCGGCGTGTCTGCGCGATGCGCGGGAACGCTATGCGCCGATCCCGGTGATCGAGGTGATCCTGCCTGCCGTGCGTCGTGCCGTCGTCGCGACCAAGACCGGACGGATCGGTGTCATCGGAACCGAGGCGACCATCGCCTCCCGCGCATATCAGGACTCGTTCGCGGCGGCCCGCGACGTCGAGATCACCGCGGTCGCGTGCCCCCGCTTCGTCGACTTCGTGGAACGCGGCGTCACTAGCGGCAGACAGATCCTGGGACTGACACAGGGCTACCTGGAACCGCTGCAGGAGGCCGACGTCGACACCGTGGTTCTCGGGTGCACGCACTACCCGCTGCTCTCGGGTGTCATTCAGTTGGTGATGGGCGACGAGGTGACGCTGGTGTCCAGCGCGGAGGAGACCGCGAAGGACACGTTCAAAGTGCTGACCGAAGGGGATGCTCTGCATCCGCACGCCGACCGGGAGGCTCGTCGATTGTTTTCCGCCACAGGCGATCCCAACTTGTTCCGGAAACTCTCGACCCGCTTCTTGGGGCCTTCGGTGGGGCACGTCGAGCACTTCTGACCCTGGATCTGTGGGCTTGCGCACCGCAAGAGTCGGCCGAAGTCGCCGATCACAGGTAGGCGGATTGATGCCGGTTTTTCAGACTGACGTGGCAGAGTTAGGCCCATGCGGTTGACGGTGCTCGGGTGTTCAGGGAGCGTGAACGGTCCCGGTGCGCCATGCTCTGGGTACTTGGTGCAGGCGGATGGCCATCCGCCGGTCCTGATCGACTGTGGGCACGGCGTCTTCGGTGAGTTGCAGCAGCACGCGGATCCCAACGAGGTCGCGGTGCTGTTGAGCCACTTGCATGCCGATCACTGTCTGGATCTGGCGGCGATGCTCGTCTGGCGCCGATGGTCGCCGACGCCGGCGACGGAGCGGTCGATGCTGTATGGCCCGTCGGGCACCGCCCTGCGGGTCGGCGCAGGCGCCTCCGAATACCCGGGACAGGTGGACGATCTCTCCGACACCTACGACGTGCGGGAGTGGGCTGATCGCGAGGCCATCGACCTGCACGGCCTGCACATCGAGCCCTTCCAGGTGAACCACCCGCCGGAGACCTACGGACTCCGGATCACCGGCCCGGAGGGCGAGGTGCTCGTTTACAGCGGCGACACCGCGGTCTGCGACGAGGTCGTCGAACTGGCCAGCCACGCCGACCTGTTCCTCTGCGAGGCGTCGTGGACCCACGACCCCGAGAACCGGCCCGCCGGGCTGCACCTGTCCGGCGTGGAAGCCGGACAGATGGCCAGCCGCGCCCAGGTCCGCTCGCTGGCCCTGACCCATGTGGCCCCGTGGTCCGATTCCGACGCCATCATGACTGAGGCGTCCGGTGAGTACCCCGGCCCGCTTCAGTTGGTGCACCAGGGGCAGATCATCGAGGTCCGCAAGCCGCTCTGAGCGTCGACGGCGCCCGCCCTCACGTTGCTCCTACGTTGGTTGAGCCTCCGTCTCCCACGTCGATAGAGCCTCTATCCCTCACGTTGGTTGAGCGTCTGTCTCTCACGTTGGTTGAGCCGGATCGGGACGGAGTCACGGTCCGTGTCGAAACCGCCGCGGGCTGGGTGTCCGACGCACCTACTTCGCGCTCGGCACCCCGGCGACGACGCTCCCGATCAGCTCGGGTAGCGGCACGTCCAGTGCTCGGCTGAGCGCGACCAAGGTGTTCAGCCGCGGATTCGCGGGCGTGTTCTTCTTGCGGTCGGAGAGGCCGCTCTCCAAGAGCTGAACGTGATTCGGGCTGCGCCCGATCGCCTCGGCCAGCGCCTGCTGACTCCAGTTCTTGGCGTGACGGCGTCGTGCAATCTCCAAGCCAAGCTGCTTCGCCAGCAGCGCCTCGACCTGGGATTCCGTCACCACTCAAGGGTCTCGGCGCGGCCTCGAAATGCCCACCATGCATACATGGGGAAACCTTGTTTACATGGTGGGGTCATCCGGATGTCGTCGTTCTGTGTATCCGCGGACGTCGGCGAGATCCGCGTATGCAGGCGTCGAGGAGGCACGCGGATCTCGCTGAAGCGAGCGGATGGGCGCGGTCGTCGGCGCGCTGCACGAATCGCGGGGTCAAGTAAAGTCGAGGTCGTGACTTCACGAGCAGATGGCAGGGCCGACGACGAACTCCGGCCGATCAAGTTCACCCGCGGTTTCACTTCGCATCCGGCAGGGTCGGTGCTGGTGGAGTTCGGCAACACTCGCGTCATGTGCACCGCCTCGGTGACCGAGGGTGTGCCGTCGTGGCGCCGCGGGTCGGGCCTCGGCTGGCTCACCGCCGAGTACTCGATGCTGCCGTCGTCGACGCACGAGCGGTCCAAGCGTGAATCGGTCCGCGGCAAGATCGGCGGCCGCACCCACGAGATCAGCCGCCTGATCGGCCGGGCGCTGCGCGCCTGCATCGACCTCGCCGCACTCGGTGAGAACACCATCGCGATCGACTGCGACGTCCTGCAGGCCGACGGCGGCACGCGCACTGCCGCGATCACCGGCGCCTACGTCGCGCTGTCCGACGCCGTCACCTACCTGGCCGCCGCCGACAAGCTGGCGGATCCGCAGCCGCTGTCGTGCATCATCGCCGCGATCAGCGTCGGCGTGGTCGACGGCCGCGTCCGGGTGGACCTTCCGTACGAGGAGGATTCGCGTGCCGAGGTCGACATGAACGTCGTCGCGACCGACGCGGGCACCCTCGTCGAGGTGCAGGGCACCGGTGAGGGCGCCACCTTCCCGCGCGCGACCCTCGACAAGATGCTCGACGTGGCCTGCGCGGCCATTGAGCAGATCGTCGCGGCGCAGCGCGAGGTTCTCGCCGAGCCGTACCCCGGCGTCCTGCCCGGCGCCGAGCAGTGACCGCGAAGATCCTCCTGGCGTCGAACAACGGCAAGAAGCTCGCGGAACTGCGGCGCGTGGTCGACGCCGCAGGCATCGGACTCGACGTGCTCGGGCTCGCCGATGTGGAGCCGTACCCGGAGCCCGTCGAAGACGGGGCCACATTTGAGGACAATGCGTTGATCAAAGCGCGGATCGCGGCGGAGAAGTCGGGTCTCCCGGCGTTGGCCGACGACTCCGGCCTCGCCGTCGACGCACTCAACGGCATGCCGGGCGTGCTGTCGGCGCGGTGGAGCGGCGGGCACGGCGACGCGGCGAACAACCAGCTCCTGCTGGCTCAGCTCGGCGACGTCCCCGACGAACGACGCGGTGCCGCGTTCGTGTCGGTGTGCGCGCTGGTATTGCCGAACGGATCCGAGACCGTGGTGCGCGGCGAGTGGCGCGGGACGCTGGCCCGGGAGGAGCGCGGCGCCAACGGCTTCGGCTACGACCCGCTGTTCATCCCGGACGACGACCTCGCCGCCGGCCGCAGTTCAGCGGAACTGACGGCGGCGGAGAAGGATTCGCTCAGCCACCGGGGCAAGGCGCTGGCGCAGTTGGTGCCCGCGTTGCGGGCGTTGGCGGCGGAGTAGACGAGCGCTACTGGTCGAGCTGGAACTCCGCCTTCACCTCGCGGGTCCGGATGTGCTCGAAGTAGAACGACAGGAACGGAATGGTTCCTGCGAGGGCGGTCAGCACCAGTTTGCCGACCGGCCACCGCACCTTGATCGACAGGTCGACGGTGCAGATGAGGTAGACGAAGTAGATCCAGCCGTGCGCGATGCCGACCCAGCCGTAGCCGTCGACGTCGAAGCCGTACTTCGCGACCATCTCCACGACCAGCAGCAGCAGCCACACGCCGGTGATCCACGCCAGCGCGCGGTAGCGAACCAGCGCGCTGCGGATCTGGGGAACGGTGGCGGTGACGGTGCCCTTGGTGGCGTCGTCGGTCGACTTGGCGGTCTCGGTCACGTCGGAGTCCTTCATGTATCGTGCGGCGATCAATCGTGCGTCGGGTGCTGGTGGAGCTCGGCCAGGTACCTGTTGTAGGCGGCGGCCTCGTCGTCGGGCGCGGCGTCGACGATGGCCGACACCGAGGGATCCGTCGCCGTCGGCCGCGGGGGCAGGACCCCCTCGGGGATCTCGGTCGGCTCCGCCGACCGTTCCGCCTCGGGGTCGGCCTCCATCACGACGAAACGTCGGTACGCGTAGACGACGGCGATGGCGAACGCCGGCCACTGCAACGCATAGCCGAGGTTCTGCCCGGTGCCGGACGCCGACTCGAATCGGTCCCACTGCCACCAGGCCAGGAGCAGGCACGCCGACGCGGCGACGACCACCAGGGCGATCAAGGCGGGGCGGTGGCGTCGAGTCGGCGTCGGGGAGTGGTCCACACAATCGACGGTACCCGGTCGCCGGGTGTTCCCGGAAAGCGCGAACGACGCCCACCGTGTGCCGTTGACCACGAATCTGCTACAAATTAGCCTAGCCTAATCTTATTACGAGCCTGTTCCCGACGATTGGATTGAAATGGGCAAGGGATTCCAGGGCGCGATGTTGCGCGCGCTCGGAGCGAAGAATCATGCGGCGACGGTGACCGGCACACGGTGGCTCACCGAGCACATGATCCGTCTCGACTTCCACTGCGACGAGATCCTCCATGAGGACCGGGAGAAGCCTTCGGCCTGGATCCGCGCGTGGTTCCCCGACATCGAGAACCCCGCCAAATTCCATCAGCGGGCGTACACGCTGCTCGACGCCGATCCCGCGGCCGGTACGTTCGGCCTCGCCTTCCTCGTCCACGAACCCGCCGGTCCGGCGTCGGCGTGGGCGCGTGATGCGCAGGTCGGCGACGAACTCCTGATGACGCGTCTCGGCGGAGACGGTCACGATGTCGCGCCTGCGGAGGAGAGCCCGCTCGGCTATCTCTTCCTGGGCGATGTGGCCTCGTGGCCCGCCTTCACCACACTGGTCGACGCCGTCCCCGACGGTGTCCCGGTGCGCGTGGTCATCGAATACACCCACGACGACGATCGCGACCTGCCATTGCCCGAGCACGACGGCCTGGTGGTCGACTGGGTTCCGTCGACTCCCGATCGTCGCGCGCTGGTGAACGCGATCGGCGACGGCGACTATCGCGGCTGGCGCACCTGGGTGACCGCCGAGACCAAGGCGATGCGTCTGGCGAAGGGGCTGCTGACCCTGGAACACGAGCAGAACAAGGTCACCATGCACGCGCAGGCCTACTGGATGGCCGGGCGCGCGATGGGCAAGCAGGTCGACACCGGCGCCGAGACCACCGACGTGCCTGCGCCGTCGACCATCAAGGAGAACTCGGGAGCGGTGGTGGCGGAACTGCCGTCCTTTCGCCCAGCGCGGCCTGCGGAGCCTGTTGAACCGGTTCTGAAGCCGGCCCGGCCTGCGATGGTCCTGGCCGGACTGTTCGCGGTGGTGCTGTCGCTCCTGGCGGTGGTGCCGTTGATCCTGTTCGCCGAACTTGCCCGGCTGTTGGTCGAGGGCGCGGAGCGGCAGGAACTGGTCGATGTCGCGTTGATCGCCCTGATCGTGCTCGGCGTGGGCACGGCAGGCAGTGCGCTGCTGATCACCGCCCTGCACTTCTACGACCAGGCGTATGCCGCGACTCTGCGACGCCGGGTGTTGGGCAAGCTCACCCGACTGCCCTTGGGGTGGTTCCTCGGCCGACGCAGCTCAGAAGTCAAGAAGCTGGTGCAGGAGGACATCTCCGCCCTGCACTATCTGGTCACCCATGCGGTGCCGGATCTGATCGCGGCGGTGGTCACGCCGTTGGCGATCCTCGGGTACCTGTTCTCGGTCAACTGGGTGCTCGCCCTGGTTCTGTTGGTCCCGGTGATCGCCTACGTGGTGGCGATGGGTCGGATGGCGATGGCCGACAAACCGCGCCTGGAGCAGAAGATGCGCTGGGACGCGAGCCTGCCCGGCGACGCCGAGCGGTTCATCGCCGGTCAGCAGGTCAGCCGCGTGTTCGGCGACGGCGCGACCACCGACCTCCCGAGCCAACTGCGCCGCCTCACCGCCTTCATCAAGGACTGGCAGCACGCGACCATCGACATGAAGTCGCTGGTCCTGCAACTGAACCGACCGACCACGTCGATGGTGGTGGTCGCGCTCGCGGGCACCGCGCTGATCACCACCGACTCGATGGATCCGGTCGCGATCCTCCCGTTCCTCATCCTCGGCACGTCGTTCGGCGACCGACTGCTGGCGGCGTCGTTCGCGATCGGCGGGTTGCGTGAGGGCATGAACGGCAAGACCTCGCTCGACCTCCTCCTCGCCACCGCCGAACTGGAGCGGGCTGACGCCGGCGCCGACGCTGCGGCATCGGGTCCGGCGCGAGTGGAGCTGCGCGGCGTCACGTTCGGATACCTGCCGAGCCGGCCGGTGCTGCAAGGCATTCACCTCGATCTGCCCGCGGGCACGACCACCGCGGTGGTCGGCCCGTCGGGGGCAGGCAAGTCGACGGTCGCCGCGTTGGTGGCCAGGCTGTGGGACCCGGACGAGGGAGCGATCCTGCTCGACGGGGTGGACTTGCGCGACATCGGCGAGGACGATCTTCGACGACGCATCGCCGTCGTCCTGCAGGACGTTCAACTGGTGCGCGGCACGATCGCCGACAACATCGCACTCGGTGTCCCCGGCGCGTCGCGCGCGGAGATCGAGGACGCGGCCCGGGCGGCGTACATCGCCGATGTCATCGAGGCTCTGCCCGACGGCTACGACTCCGTCGTCGACCGCGACAGCCTGTCCGGTGGACAGCGCCAGCGCCTGGCGATCGCGCGAGCCCTGCTCGGCGACCCCCGCCTGGTGGTCCTAGATGAGGCGACTGCGGCCGCTGATCCAGACTCGGAATGGGAAGTCCGACGCGGACTCTCACGACTTCTCCAGGGCCGCACCGTCCTGGTGATCGCGCACCGCCTGCACACCATCGCCGATGCCGACCAGATCGTCGTGCTCGACGGCGGGCGGATCGTCGAACAGGGGACCGGCGCGCAGCTGCTGGAGGCAGGCGGAATGTATGCGGCCATGACCGCTCAGGCTCAGGAGGCACTCCGATGACACTCGTCCCGACGATCTTCTCCGACGTTCGCGCCATCACCGGCGACGCCGCGCGCGGCGCCCGCACGCAGTTCTACGTCCTCACCACGCTCTCGACAGCGCTGCAGGCCGCTGCGATCCTGCTGGCGGTGCCGCTGTTGGAGGCCCTGTTCGGTGACACCCCGTCGCAGGCGTGGACGTGGGTGGGCGCGATGGTGGTGACGCTCGCCGCCGGATGGGTGTCGGACATCGTCGCGACGCGCGCCGGAGTGCGCGTCGGCTTCGGCTTGATCGAAGCGTCCGAATGCGCGGGTGTGGCCGCGATCCGCCATCTCGACACCGCCGATCTGCACGGCGACCGCGCATCCCGACTCCGCGGACTCGTTACCAAATCCGGGCCCGATTCGGTCTCCGCGGTCCCGCTGCTGTTCTCGCCGCTGATCCACGCGGCACTGCTGATCCCGATGCTGGCGATCGGTCTGCTGTTCGTGTCCTGGCAGCTCGCCGCGGTCGCGCTCGTCGGCGGCGTCGCACTTCTGGTCGCGTTCTATGCCGGGCGAGCCGCCGTCGCGAAGGCGGAGGACGCCTTCGCCGAGTCCGGCCGCGCCCTCGACGACCGCATGCTCGAGTTCGGCTGGGCCCAGCCGACCCTCCGCGCCGCAGGCGTCGGCACCGGAACGGTCGATCACGTGGTCGCCGACTCACGCAGTCGCGGCTTCCGGCTCCTCGCCTGGCAGGTGCCCGGAGACCTCCTCTTCACCGTCGTCGGTCAACTCGTGCTGCTCGCGTTCGGCGTCACGACCGGGGCGCTGTACCTGAACGACGACCTGTCCGGCATCACCGCGGCCGCGATGATCGTGGTGCTGCTGCGCGTGGTGGAGACGACCGGTTCGCTCTCGCTCCTCGCGACGCCGATCGCCGGCGTCGAACGACTCCTCGATGAACTCCGGGGCCTCGTCGACGAGGACGAGAAACGCCCCGCAGACATCGCGCCCGGCGTCGTCGATCCGTCCGGCGTCCGCCCGCCCGCCGTGCGCCTCACCGAACTCGATTACCGCTATCCCGACGGCACTCAGGCGCTGAACGGCGTCGACCTCGACATCGCACCCGGCGAGATCACCGTCTTGGTCGGTGCTTCCGGATCCGGCAAGTCGACGCTGCTCGACGTCCTCGCCGGACTGCGGGAGCCCACGATGGGTGACGTCGTGGTCGACGGCGCACCGCTGTCGGCGCAGGAACGACTCAGCCGCGGCTCCGTCGTCTTCCAGACCACGTCGCTGCGTCCGGGCACCCTCCGCGAGAACGTGGTCACGACGGCTGAACCGGATCTGCTGGAGGTGGCCGATCTGGCCCGGCTCGACACCGTCCTGGAGGCGCTGCCGAACGGGTGGGATTCACGCGTCGGCGACGGTGCCAACGCACTGTCGGGCGGCGAGCGGCAGCGCGTCGGCCTGGCGCGCGCGCTCGCGAAGCCTGCCGGGCTGCTGCTGGTCGACGAGGCGACGTCGTCGCTCGACGTCATCACCGAGCGCGCCGTCGCCGACTCGCTGCGGCGCATCCGCGGCACGCGAACGGTGGTCGCGGTGACGCACCGCCCGGCGCTGGTCGCGCTCGCCGACTCGGTCATCGTTCTCGACGGCGGTCGCGTGGTGGACTCCGGCGCCGTCGACGACCTGCTGGCTCGCGGCGGCGTCTTCGCCGATCTCTGGCAGCGGTGGCGGGAATCCGAGGGCTGGCAGGTCTGAGGCCGATACCGCGAGCCCGGCGGCGCACAGCCCCATGATGCCAGCGGCAGTCACGACGGTCTCGATCACTGCGTGCTCGCTTCCCTCGCAGGCAGCACTCGACCGACGTGGGACAGGCTAGGCCCCGTCGGCGAAGGTGGCGACGAACCGGGTGAGCCCGTCCTCGCGCGAGTAGACGACGTCCCCGCCCAACAGGCGGGCGTTCTCGCGGGCGATAGCGAGGCCGATCCCGGCGCCGCCGGTGCGGGTGCGGGCATCGGAGGCCTTGTACATGCGCTCGAAGATGTGCGGCAGGTGCTCGGGCGCGATGCCTGCGCCGCGGTCGGTGACGGTCACGGTGATGCCGTCGGGGGCGGTCGCGACCTCGACCGAGACCGGTTCGTCGCCGTGGCGGAGCGCATTGCCGACCAGATTCGTCACCACTGCGGTCATTCGTCGTGGATCGGTGACGAGTGCAGGCGTCCCGTCGTCCGCCGTCACCGGAACGCGCTGCCATCCGCGCTGACGAAGCGCAGCGCTCACCAACTCGACGACGTCGACCCTCTCCGTGCGGATCTCGGCGGTGCCCGCGTCCCGGCGGGCCATCTCCAACAGGTCCTCGACCAGTGACGAGAGCCCGGTGACCTCCGAGCCGACGAGACGCGCGGCGCGGCCGCGGACTCCGGGATCGTCGGCGAGTTCCTCCTCCAACACCTCGGCCGCCGGAACCAGGGCGGCGAGTGGCGACCGGAGTTCATGGGAGACGTCGGAGGCGAAGCGTCGGGCCCGCTGCTCCTGTTCACTGAGCACGGCGAGCGACTCCTGATGCCGGTCGAGCATGTGGTTGAACGTGACGGTGAGGTCGTGCAGTTCGCGGATGCCGGTGTCCGGCATGCGGCGATTCTCGTCACCGGCGGCCACCGCGCCGGCCGTGCGCGTGACACGACGCAACGACTGCAGCACCCAGCGCATCACGAGGAGACCGGCCAGCAGGCCGACGGCGGCGGCGATCGCGATGGCGATGGCCGAGAGCCGCAACAGATGCGCGATCCGGTCGCTCACCGAACCGAGGGATCGGACCACGAAGACGCTCTCCACCCCGGCGGAGTCGCCCGAAGACGGTTGATAACCGATCGCGACGCGACCGTCGGAGATGCGGGAGAAGCGGTACAGGCCGGGGGTGCGGTCGACGGCCGCGCGGATGTCGGCGGGGACGTCGGCCGCGCGGTGGAACTGATCGCGGACAACTCGGCCGTCGACGGTGACGATGGCATCGTCGGGGTAGGCGTCGGTGGAGTCGGTGTCGGTGGTCGACGTCTCGGCCGGGGACGACCGCAGGCGGCCGGCGTTCGTCATCTCGTCGGTGAACGTCGCGAGCGCCTGCTCCTGCGCATCCTGATAGACCCACGACCGCGCCGTGATGGTCAGCGCGGCGCCGACGCCGCCTGCGGTCAGCACCACGGTCACGACGATGCCGAGCAGCACGCGGAGGGTGAGGCTGGACCGGATCCGACCGATCACAGGACGAACCGGTAGCCGAAACCGCGGACCGTCTCGATACGACTCTCACGATGCGCGACGTCGAGCTTCGCGCGCAGACGTTGGATAGCGTTGTCGACGAGGCGGGAATCGCCGAGAAAGGTCTGGTCCCACGCGAGGCGCAGCAGTTGGTCGCGGCTGAGGACCTGACCCGGATGGTCGGCGAACGCATAGACCAGCCGCTTCTCGGTAGGGCTCAGACCGAGGGAGACGCCGTTGCGCAGCACATCGGCGCCGTCGCGGTCGAGCACCAGATCGCCGAGTGTCTCCGGGGAGGCGCTGCGCGCCGCGGTGGGCGACGTCCCCGCGCGCCGGACGTTCGCTTTGATCCGGGCGTCGAGTACCCGCGGACTCACCGGCTTCACGACGTAGTCGTCGGCACCGGCTTCCAGGCCCGCGACCATGTCGATGTCGTCGCCGCGGGCAGTCAGGATCACGATCGGGACCGCGGCGAATGTGCGGATGCGTCGGCAGACGGCGAATCCGTCCTCGCCGGGAAGTCCGATGTCCAGGACCACGGCGTCGGCGTCGTCGACCATGGCTGCGAGGGCGTCGCCGGGATCGCGGTCGGCGGTGGTGACGGTGTAGCCCAGGCGTGCCAGCGACATCTCCAGGGCGGCGACGATGCCCGGATCGTCCTCGATCAAGAGCAGCTTCACCGGCGTCGGTCCCTTCTGCTCTGGGGCTGTGCGCATCGTCAGGAGTGCACGGGCTGTCGCAAGTCTGGCACACGGGCCGCCCGCAGTCGCGGATCCGGCCGCCTCCACACGGGCAGCGCGCATTCGGCGACCGCGGCACAGACGACCGCGAGCAGAATACCGCCGATGACGTCGGACGGTCGATGCCACAGCAGGCTGACCACCCCGAACGACACCGCGGCCAACCCGGCCAGCACGGCTGGGCCCGCGACGGGCAGCATCCGCCGCGGCACCACGGCGCACACCGCGATCCCGACGGCGGCGAACGCCGCCACGGTCTTGGAGGGGAACGAGTTCAGCTGACCGATGCCGAGCGCCGGTCGAAGCAGCCCCGCCTGCAGGACGATGGACACGATCGTCGTGCTGAGCACGACCAGGCACGCGTAGGCGAACAGTCGGGTCGAGCGGCGGGCGATGCACACCGCGGCGATCGTCGCCGCCACGGCGAACAGCACGGGGATCTGGATGCGGCCGAGGAGCCCGTAGGTCGGAACGTCGTTTCCCATCATCGCGCCGAGCGTGAGCATCGCGTCCTGGTCGGCGACCTGTCCGGCGTACGACACGACGAGCAATCGGTAGACGACGACCATCGCGGCGAGGGCGCTCACCACGACCATGAACGGGACGGCTCGGTTCTTCATGGAATCCATGCTGTCGACACGATTTCCCAGCGCCTGCTCCGATTCGTCGCGAACGGGTCGCAGTCGTGTCGCAGAATCAGTGCGGGGCGGATATGTCGGCGGTGCCATGTCGAGAATCGACCCGCGGCTCCGTCCCAGGTGTGAACGCGACCAACCCGGCCGCACTCAACAGGAGAGTCACCATGGCCAAGTATCTGATGCTGAAGCACTACCGCGGTGCGCCCGCTGCCCGCAACGACGTCGATGTCCGAGTGGACCGCGGACGAGATCGGCGCGCACGTGAAGTACATGAATGATTTCGCCGCCGACCTCGTCTCCTCCGGAGAGTTCGTCGACTCGCAGGCGCTCGCCTCGGAGGGCACCTGGGTGCAGTTCGGCGGCGAGGGCAGGCCGCCGATCACCGACGGACCCTTCGCCGAGACCAAAGACCTCATCGCCGGGTGGATGGTGATCGACGTCGACAGTTATGAGCGAGCCGTCGAACTGGCGGGACAGCTGTCGGCGGCGCCGGGGGCCGGCGGCCGACCACTGCACGAGTGGCTCGAGCTGCGCCCGTTCCTGGAGAACGTTCCCGGATCGCAGGTCTGATCGGCGCCCCGGTGGACCCCGATCTGGTCCGAACGCTGGGACCCCAGGTGCTGGCGATCCTGCTGCGCCGCGGGGCCGACTTCGCCGCGGCGGAGGATGCCGTCCAAGAAGCGCTGGCGGCGGCGTTCACGGAGTGGTCGGACCGTCCGCCGCACGATGCGAAGGGATGGCTCGTCGCCGTGGCGTGGCGGAAGTTCGTCGACGCCGCGCGGTCGGAAACGGCGCGTCGACGGCGCGAGGAGGCGACGGCCGCCGAACCCGGGACCGGCGACGTCGTCGATGCCGACGACTCCCTGCTGCTGTACTTCCTCTGCGCGCATCCGGCGTTGAGCCCGTCGTCGGCCGTCGCCCTGACGCTGCGCGCCGTCGGCGGATTGACGACGAGGCAGATCGCCGAGGCGTACCTGGTGCCGGAGGCGACGATGGCGCAGCGGATCAGTCGTGCGAAGAAGACGGTGTCGGGCAAGCGGTTCACCCGCCCGGGCGATGTCGCGACCGTTCTCCGCACGCTGTATCTGGTGTTCAACGAGGGCTATTCGGGCGACGTCGACCTGGCTGCCGAAGCGATCCGGTTGACGCGCGGCCTCCAGGAGGCGGTCGACCACCCGGAGGTCTCCGGGCTGCTGGCGCTGATGCTCCTGCACCACGCGCGTCGAGAGGCGCGCACCACTGCGGACGGTCGCTTGATTCCGCTGGCGCAGCAGGACCGCGGACGCTGGGACCGGACGTTGATCGTCGAAGGGATCGACGTGCTGCAGGCGGCGCTGGCGTGCGACCGACTGGGCGAGTTTCAGGCGCAGGCCGCGATCGCGGCGCTCCACGCCGATGCGCCGACGGCGGCGGAGACCGACTGGGTGCAGATCGTCGAGTGGTACGACGAGCTCGTCGCCCTGACCGACAGCCCGGTGGCCCGGTTGAATCGGGTGGTCGCCGTCGGGGAGGCCGACGGCGCGCAGGCCGGGCTCGCCGCACTGTCGGAACTGGATCCGTCAGTGCCGCGGTACGCGGCGGTCGCGGCCTATCTGCACGAGTGCTCCGGTGAGCTCGCGATGGCTGCGCAGTTGTACGCCGAGGCCGCGGACCGGTCGCGGAACCTGGCGGAGCGGAACCATCTGATCACTCAGGCGGCGCGCGTCAGGGAACAGATACAGTCGCGGTCATGGCCACCGAACAACGGACCCGACCACCCAAGATCGACAGCCTCGCACTGAGCGGGCTCGACGACTTCGACGCCGACGTCCTGGCGGCGTTCGAGACGATCGAGTTCGGTCGATTCACCGATGTGGAGCTCGACAGCGCCGACCTGTCGGGCATCACGCTGACTGATTGCGAGTTGACGACCGTCGCGCTCGAGGATGTGGAATGGGGCGGCAGTCGGATCTTCGACACGGCGCTGACCGCGGTGAACGCGCCGCGGATGTCGTTGCCGCGTGCATTCGTCCGCAACGTGCGGATCGCCGGGAGTCGGATCGGCGCCTTCGATCTGTTCGAGGGGAAGGTGCGGTCGCTGGTAATCTCCGACTCCAAGCTGGGGCTGGTGAATCTGCGGGGCAGCGACGTCCGTGACGTCGTGTTCCGCGACTGCCTCATCGACGAACTGGACCTGAGCGAGGCGACCGTCGCGCGCATGAGTTTCGAGAACTGCCGTGTCGCGAGCCTCGAGGTTCTGCACGCAGCACTCAGCGACGTCGATCTCCGGGGACTGGACATCGACACCATCCGTCATCCCGACGGATTGCGCGGCGCCACCATCGACAGTGACCAGGTGGTCCGTTTCGCCGCTCACTTCGCGGCGCATCTCGGGGTGCGGGTCGAGTAGCGGTCACGCCTTGCGCGTCGAGGACGACGCGGTCGGCGTCGTCGAGGGTGCGCGCGCCGAGAGTTACTTGGTCGCGTTCGGATGGTTGGTGTGCACCTGCTCCAAGAACACCGTGCGGTCGTGCACGTAGGACCAGATGCGTGCGTCGCACTTGGAGGTCGGCTTGTGCTGCCAGCGGTCGTGAGTCTGCCCGTTCCGCGTCACACTGGCGAGATCGCCGCGAAGAGGATAGTTCGTCGGAGTGAATCACCCCAGGTTTTCTGCCGCTCCTTCCCGATGGGACTCAGAAAGGAGCGGCATCAAACCTGGGGTGATTCATCTCCACCTGGCGTGCAGGCAAAATCTAGCTACTGACTAGCTGTTGCGCCCGCTGATAACTAACACCGGTCACGGTGGCGATATCGCGCACCGGCACACCGTGGTCACGCATCTGCCGTGCAATTGCGCGTGATGCTTCGATCGCGCGCTGTTCGGCCTCGCTCGCGATCGCCCGGTCTTCGGCGATGTGACTGAGGACGTCGGCGAGGTCGTCGCCGATACCGTCCACAGAGATCCGCATTCTGAGGTCGATGGTTGATGGTGCGACGTCGGCGACGAGTCCGATGATGTCGCGGGCGTCGTTCTCGACGTCGGCGAGGCGGCGGGACTGCCCGACACACTCGTCGACGCCGTTGATGCCGTCGAGTTCGGGGACGTGGATGATCCACCACTTGTCTTCGCGGTGCACGTTGACTTTGTACATGGTCATTGGCCTCGTTCCTTTCACTCGCAGTTGTCGGCGCACTCGGCGATCGCTTTGTTGACCTTGCGGACCAGCGCGGGAGAGGTCTGCTTGTGGCCCGAGGCGACCAGGACGGTCACGGTGCCGTGCTGGCAGCGCCACAGGGCGTGGCTGCCCTTGGCGTTGCGTCCGGTGAAGCCCGCGTCGCGCAGCCGCTTGAGTGTCAGCCGGGTTGGTTCGCTTGCGATCACAACTATAGTCTACTCGCTAGACTGTTTTCTAGTCAAGTGAGTAGACAGAAGATGTTGGTGTTTAGGGGCCGACTGATCTGCCCACCTCGACCGAGACGGTGACGTGCCCACATTTTGCCCACACTTGCCCCTGAAACAGCCTTGAACATACTCAAAGACACTCGAATAGGGTTGAGGAGAAACCGCAGGTCACAAGCTGAAAACCGCGACAACCTGCATGTTCGATGAGTGCGCGAGAAGGGACTTGAACCCTCACACTCTTCGAGTACTGGAACCTAAATCCAGCGCGTCTGCCAATTCCGCCACTCGCGCGTGCAGTGCCACTGTACCGGTAGGCTCAGACGGTGATTCGCTACCCTCTGGATGCTCCGGACATCGTCGACGCGCTGGGTGAAGGACTGCGGTCTGCCGGCTATTCGTCGGCCGGGATCGACGCGTTGCTCGGACCCGAGGCGAGCCAGGCGCTGGTCGGGGGAGTGTGGTGGCCCGCGCTCCGACAGACGCGACGTGCCGATGACGACGAGACTGCGCTCGCCACGCTGATCAGACTGTTTCTGCTCGGCTCCACCGAACCGGTGGACGACGTCGCGGCGGCATTGCCCGAGGTCGGCGTGGAGGCGTTGCTCGACCAACAGGTGATCGAAGCCGCCGACGGTGGCGTGCGCGCGATCCTCGACATCCGGCCGCACGGCAGCGACGCCGCCGACTACCTGGTGGTTGCCGACCAGGACGCGTCGATGCGGCCGGGGCCGGTCCGGCACGACCACGTGCTCGGAATCGGCGGCGCGTCGATGTCGTTGGCGCAGGCGGTGATCCGGACGCCGTTCCGGCGCGCGCTGGACCTCGGCACCGGATGCGGAGTGCAGGCGCTGCACATGTCGTCGCACTGCGACGAGATCGTCGCGACCGACACCAACGGTCGTGCGTTGGCGCTGGCCTCGGCGACGGCGCGACTCAACGGCCTGGACTGGGACCTCCGCAGCGGAAGTCTCTTCGATCCGGTGGGCGCCGAGACGTTCGATCTCATCGTCTCCAATCCGCCGTTCGTCGTCGGCACCGGCGCACAGGACTACATCTACCGCGATTCGGGGATGGTCGGCGACGGCATCAGCCGCGCACTGATCGAGCGGATCGGCGATCACCTGAACCCCGGCGGGATCGCCCAGATCCTGGCGAACTGGGTGGTGCGCGACGTCGACGCCTGGGACGAGCGGGCCCGGGAATGGGTCGAGGCGACGGGTCTGGACGCGTGGGTGGTGCAGCGTGAACTCGCCGACCCGATCAGCTACGTGTCGCTGTGGGTGTCGGACGCCGGGGAGTCGGTGGTCGACGCCGCTGAACGGGGCGCCCGTTGGCTGGACTGGTTCGAGGAGGAGGAGATCGTCGCCATCGGCATGGGGTCGATCACCTTCCGCAAACCCGCCGAGCCCCGCGCGGCCGACGTCGTCGTCGAAGCGATCACCGCTGCCGGGCAAGAGGTCACCGGTTTCGAAGCGCAGGCGTTCTGGTCGCGGCGGGACTTCCTGCGCGAGAACTCCGATGCCGACCTGCTGGCGGCCAGGCTCTCGACGGCGCCGGTCTTTCTCGAGACGCAGTCGCTGCCCGGCGACGAGGGGTGGCAGCAGGTGAGCGCCGCAGTGACCCGCCCCGGTGGTCCCGGGGCCGTCCTCCCGGTGGACGAGGTGTTGACCGCACTGTTCGCCGGGTGCCGCGGCGAGGTCCCGCTGGCCGCGCTGCTCTCGTTGATCGCCGACTTCCACGGGGTCGACGCCGACGCTCTCGCGCACGCGGCCCTGCCCTCGATTCGCGAGGCGATCGGGCGCGGGATCCTGTATCGCGCCGACTGAGCCCACAATAAGATTCTCCGTGAGAGAAATCGTCGACGTGTGGTGATGAGCACGGCAGAGTCATAGACCTCCGGAGCGGCGCGCTTTCGGAGTGGGACGAGAGGCGGGCGGCAGATGACCATCGACCGGGTGGAAGAGCAGATTCGGCTGCGGAAGTGGGATGTGCTCGATCCGACGGTGCGCGCAGTGCTGATCCTCGCACTGGTCGCCTCGCTGGCGACCATCCTCGCCGCGGACACCGATGTGATCCGCTTCTCCGCCGTCGGCATCGTCCTCGTGGTCGCGCCGGTCATCGGGTGGCTGCGCGGCACGCAGGGCCCGGAACTGCAGCTGAGCTGAGTTCGGGTACTGCGAAACGGACCGCCTGCTGTCACATGGTGCTGAGAACTGCTTGCTCAGCACCCTCCGGCGGCAATATTCCGGCGGAAGCGCCTGAGCGGGCAGTTCTCAGCTGCGATCAGTCGGAGCACTGCCGGGATCACCGCATGATGGCGGCGGAAGGCCGCGATGCCGGCGGAGGTCACGACGGTCTCGATCAACCGCGTGCTCGCTCCGCTCGCAGGCAGCACTCGACCAACGTGGGGACGACCATCACCGGGAATCAAGCAGCTAGCGTCCGGTCGCGGAATCCAGCGCCGCGGCGAGATCTGCCTTGATGTCGGCGACGTCTTCGAGGCCGACGGAGAAGCGGAGGTGCCCGTACGTCTTGAACCCCTCTGGGTAGGCGGCGACGCGGGGACCCGACGTGCCGACGTGCACGATCAGCGACTCGTCGTGACCGACCGAGACGGCGGAGGTGACGACCTTCAGGTCGTTGACGAAGCGGTTCTGCAAGTCCGGGTCGCCCTTGAGCGCGAAGGCCATGATGCCGCCGTACCCGCCGATCCCGCGGCCGGCGTCACCGAACTGTCGCTTGGCGAGTGCGTGCTGGGGGTGACTCTCGAGGCCCGGATACGCCACATAGGCGACCCGATCGTCGGCCTCGAGGAAGCGGGCGAGTTCCAACGCCGACTCCTGGTGCTGCCGCAGCCGCAGGGGCAGGGTCACCGACCCGCGCATGATCAGCCAGGCGTTGAACGGTGAGATGACGCCGCCGACGTCGACCATCGCCTCCGAGCGAATCGGGTCGACGAGGTCGGCGCGACCGATGACCGCACCACCCATCGCATCGCCGTGACCGTTGATGTACTTGGTCAGCGAATGAACGACGAGTCCGGCGCCGTCGTCGAGCGGCCGGTACAGGGGCGGCGGGGTGAACGTGGAGTCGACCATCAGGATGATGCCGCGAGCGTCGGCGATCTCGGCGAGCGCGGCGACGTCGGCGACCTTGGTGGTCGGGTTGGCGATGACCTCGGTGGCGATCAACTTGGTGTTCGGCCTGATGGCGGCGACCACGGCGTCGAGGTCGGTGATGTCGACGAACGTCGCCTCGATGCCGTACTTGCGGGGGAGCAGCGAGGTCCACAGCTTGTAGGTGGCCTCGTACGTGGTGTCGGAGACGACCACGTGATCGCCCGCGTTCACGTGGCCAAAGAACACCGCGTGCAGCCCTGCGACGCCGGAGGCGAGTGCGACGGCGTCCTCGCCGTGCTCCAGTGCGCACAGTTTGTCCTGCAACGCGATCTGGTTGATTCCGGTGTTCCGGGTGTACGTGAGGTGCTCGGGATTGGACCAGTCCATCGTGGACGGGTCCTGCGGCAGGTGATACGAGTTCGCCATGATGATCGGGACGCGGATCGCGGCGCTCTCGCCGTCGGCGTGATTGCCGCCGTGGACGCTCAGCGTCTGCTCACCGATGGAGTCGGGACGCTTCTTGTCCGGCCTGCTCGCCGCCTTCGCGCTGTCGCTCACTTGTCTCTCGCTCTCCATTCCGGGCCTGCCGTGCCGCCCACGCATTCTTCACCGAGGCCGCGAGCAGCATCGGTGCGCGATGCAGCTTGTCGACGCCCCACCGGGTCCGGAGCTCGGCCCACACCCAGCACGCCGCGAACACCGCCAGCGCGATGACGATGGCGAGCGACGGCTTCCACGGGCGGTCCACGACGAGGATCGGGATCGCGAGCAGGCACACCGCCTGCACCACGTAGGAGTCGAGGCTGCGCGCGCCGGTGACCACCAGCGGACGCAGCAGATCGCGACGCATCCAGCGTAAGGCTGCCCGAAAAGTTCCGTACACGCAGGTCACCACGAGGAAGGACAGGAGGGCGCGCGCCGGCCCCAGGTCCACCTTGTCGATCAGCAGCACCAGGTGGGGTCGCAGATCGTCGGACATCAGGGCGTCGTCGACCGTCAGACCGACGACGATCGTGATCGCGATGATCAACCCCAGCCGGCGATCGATGCGTTCGGGCACCCGCCACGCGTCCCACCGCCAGCCGATGACGATGGCCGGGATGAACAGCACCTGCCACGCCGCCCAGTTCTGAACCGGCGGCCCGCCGGGGAACGCGGTGATCGTCAGAGCACTGGTGCCGTGGGGTCCGGTCGGCCAGATCATCGTCGCCGCGAACAGCGCCAACGAACCGCCGAGAACGACCGGCCACAGGCGCTTCGCGAGCAGCGGCACCACAGCCAGCGCCGCCGCCATCAGGAGTAGGTACAGCGCGAGGATGTTGCCGCCGCTCGGCAGATAGCGCAGGGTGGCGGCCCACTCGAGTTGGGTGGCGGGATCGGCGTCGGGCGGCAGGTGTGCGAGCCTGCGGAAGGTACGAGGGGCGATCGCCTGCGCCGCGGCGACCGCCACCAACGACAGGAAGAGCTGGCACGCATACAACGTCGCGACCCGCCTCACGAGCCGACGGAGCGCGTACGTGAGGCCGTGAGCCGTGACCCACCGCTGGTAGACGATTCCCAGAACCAGTCCCGAGAGCAGCACGAAGGCGCTCATCCCGTCGACATACGGGAACGCGTGGGTCGGCGCTGCGACAACGGTGCCGGCGGCGAAGTGGAGGCTGATCATGCTCCAGATCGCCAGGCCGCGGGTGGCGTCGATCGCGCGATCGCGGCCCGAATGCGAACGACGGCGCATCGACCCGGGGGTCGATGCGCCGTCGTCGGACGGGGAAGGGGGATGCGACTGAGAAACCGCCGTCACACTCCCGTCCCTCCTCTGTTACGAGTACAGCTCCGCGATCGCCTGCTGGTAGGTGTCGTGGATGACGTTCCGCTTCAGCTTCATCGTCGGCGTCAGCTCGCCGCTCTCGATGGTGAAGTCGGTATCGAGGATTTCATACTTCTTGATGGCTTCGGCCTTCGACACGGTCTTGTTGGCCGCAGCGATGGCCGCGTCGATCTCGGCGCGCAGGTCGGGGTTCGCGATCAGTTCCTTCATCGGCGTCGAGGCCGGCAGCCCCTTGCGCTCCAGCCACCCGGGAGCGGCTTCCGGGTCGATGGTGATGAGCGCGGCGATGAACGGCTTCTTGTCGCCGACGACGAGGCACTGGCTCACCAGCGGGTGCGCGCGGATGGTGTCCTCGAGCTGCGCGGGCGAGACGTTCTTGCCGCCGGCGGTGACGATCAGTTCCTTCTTGCGGCCGGTGATGAACAGGTAGCCGTCCTCGAGTCGACCGATGTCGCCGGTCAGGAACCAGCCGTCGACGATCGAGTCGGCGGTGGCCTGCTCGTTCTGCCAGTAGCCGGAGAAGACCATGCCGCCCTTGAGAAGGATCTCGCCGTCTTCGGCGATCTTCACGGTGACACCCGGGACCGGGCGACCCACCGAACCGATGCGGCTGTGCTCCTGGCTGTTCGCGGTGACGGCCGCGGTGGTCTCCGACAGGCCGTAGCCCTCGTACACCGGCACGCCCGCGCCGCGGAAGAAGTGGCCCAGACGGTCGCCGAGCGGTGCTCCGCCGGAGATCGCGCCCTCGCAGTTGCCGCCCAGCGCGGCGCGCAGCTTGCCGTAGACCAGTTTGTCGAACACGGTGTGCTTGACCTTCAGCAGCAGGCCGGCACCGCCGTCGTCGAGGGCCTTGCTGTACGCGATCGCGGTCTCGGCGGCGAGCGCGAAGATCTTGCCCTTGCCGCCGTCGATCGCCTTCTGCTCCGCGGTGTTGTAGACCTTCTCGAACACGCGCGGGACCGACAAGACGTAGTTCGGCTTGAACACGTCCAGGTCGGCGATGAGGTTCGGGATGTCGGCCGTGTGGCCCAGAACGACGGCGTTCTCGAGCGCTGCGACGGCGACGACGCGCGCGAAGACGTGCGCCAGCGGCAGGAACAGGAGGGTCGACTTGCCCTCCTCCATGCCGCTGCCGACGGCCTTGGCGGTCGCGGCGGTCTCCTCGAGGAAGTTCTCGTGGGTGAGGACGACGCCCTTGGGGCGACCGGTGGTGCCGGAGGTGTAGATGAGGGTGGCGGCGTCGGACGACTTGGCGTTCGCCTCGCGTTCGTCGAGCACGCTGTCGGGGAGATCGGCTCCGCGCTTGCGGAGGACGTTGATCGCGTCTTCGTCGATCACCAGGGTCTCGTTGAGCGACGGAGCGCTGGAGATGATCGCCTGATGGGCGGCACGATGTGCGGGGGTCTCGACGATGAGGACAGAGGTCGCCGAGTCGGTGAGGATCCATTCCACCTGGTCGGACGACGAGGTCTCGTAGATCGCGACGGTGGTGGCGCCCGCACGCCAGATCGCGTAGTCGACGACGCTCCACTCGTATCGGGTGGAGGAGAGCAGTGCGACGCGGTCTCCGGGGTTCACACCGGACGCGATCAATCCCTTGGCGACGGCGTCGACCTCGTCGCCGAACGCGCTGGCTGTGACGGTGACCCACTGTCCGGAGTCGGCGCGCTTGCGGAACAACGGCAACGTCGGCCGTTCCTTGCGGTAGCGCTGGAGAGTTGTGATGGTGGTGGCGTTGGCATCGACCGTCGTGATGGAGGGAGTTGTGAACTCCTGCATGATGATGTCCCCTTGCGATACGAATGTCTCGATCCGTCTATAGACCCGAGTGCATCGAACGGTACCGCACAGTACGAGTGAGCGGTGTCACAGGGTGTGGACGAGGTATTATCTACAGCCGATGACTATGAATGTTCGCCGATGAGCGAATCAGAAAACAGCAGCACTCCCGCGACACCGGTCGACGGCCCCGGCGCATTCGCCGACCTCGGCATCAACTCCCGAGTTCTCAAAGCGCTCGACGACATCGGCTACGAGACCCCGTCGCCGATCCAGGCCGCGACCATTCCGCCTCTGATGGAGGGGCGCGACGTGGTGGGCCTGGCGCAGACCGGTACCGGCAAGACCGCCGCATTCGCGCTGCCGATCCTGACTCGACTCGACACCTCGGCCCGCAAGCCGCAGGCGCTGGTGCTGGCGCCGACGCGTGAGCTCGCGCTCCAGGTGGCGGAAGCCTTCGGCAGTTACTCCACGTATCTGCCCGAGGTGAAGATCCTGCCGATCTACGGTGGCCAGAGCTACGGCATCCAGCTGTCGGGGCTGCGCCGCGGCGCCCAGGTCATCGTCGGCACGCCGGGTCGCGTGATCGATCACCTCGACAAGGGCACCCTCGACATCTCCGAACTCGAGTACCTGGTGCTCGACGAGGCGGACGAGATGTTGACGATGGGCTTCGCCGAAGACGTGGAGCGGATCCTCGCGGACACCCCCGACGAGAAGCAGGTCGCGCTGTTCTCGGCGACCATGCCGTCGGCGATCGGCCGACTGGCGCGCAAGTACCTGAACAATCCGCAGGAAGTCACCGTCAAGAACAAGACGGCGACCGCGCAGAACATCACGCAGAAGTATCTGCAGGTCTCGCACCATCGGAAGCTCGACGCCCTCACGCGCGTGCTCGAGGTGGAGACGTTCGACGGGATGATCATCTTCGTCCGCACCAAATCGGCCACCGAAGAGCTCGCTGAGAAGCTGCGTGCGCGCGGACTGAGCGCGATGGCGATCAACGGCGACATGGTGCAGGCCCAGCGTGAGCGGACCATCAATCAGCTCAAGGACGGTTCGCTCGACATCCTGGTCGCCACCGACGTCGCCGCCCGCGGACTGGACGTCGACCGGATCTCGCACGTGGTCAACTACGACATCCCGCACGACGTGGAGTCGTACGTGCACCGCATCGGTCGTACCGGTCGTGCCGGACGGTCGGGCACCGCGCTGCTGTTCGTCTCCCCGCGCGAGCGGCACCTGCTGCGGTCGATCGAGCGGCACACGCGGCAGGACCTCGAAGAGATCGATCTGCCGAGCGTCGACGATGTGAACGCCCAGCGCGTGGCGAAGTTCGCCGATTCGATCACCGCGAACCTCGCGTCGGACAATCTGGACCTGTTCCGGGGGCTGGTGGAGAATTACGCCCGCGACCACGACGTCACGATGGCCGACATCGCGGCTGCCCTGGCACTGGAGACGCGCGACGGCGGCTTCCTCATGGCGCCGGATCCGCCTGCAGGCCAGCGCCGGGAACGCGCCGAGCGACGCGATCGCGCTCCGCGCGGCGGCGGTCACTTCGCGACCTACCGCATCGCGGTGGGACGCAAGCACAAGGTGTCGCCCGGGGCGATCGTCGGCGCCATTGCCAACGAGGGCGGCCTGACTCGCGGCGACTTCGGCAACATCAGCATCCGCGACGACTTCAGCCTCGTGGAGCTGCCGAACGATCTCGACGCCGAAACCCTCGGCATGCTCAAGCACACCAAGATCGGCAAGAACCCGATCGACATCCGCCCGGACATGGGTCCGCCGCGTGGTCGTGGTGGCTCGCGCGGGTTCGACGACCGGCGCAAGGGCGGCGGCTACCGCAAGGGCGGCGACAAGTTCGGCAAGCGTCCGGCGCGCGTCGCCGGCCGTGGCCGCGACAACTACTGATCGCACAGCGATGACGGCTCCCGACGCTGCGGCGTCGGGAGCCGTCGTGCATTGCGCACCACTTGTCGTCGAGCCGCACCACTTGTCGTCGAGCCGCACCACTTGTGGTTCCCGCACTCGGTCGCGACCCAGTGCGGGAGGGAGAAGTGGTGCGGGAGAACGCGAAGTGGTGCGTCGGCTTGAGCGTGGTTGGCGGTCTCGATAAACCGCGTGCTCGCTGCGCTCGCAGGCGGCACTCGACCAGCGTGGGGGGGTGGTGCGGGCACTCGACCAGCGTGGAGGTGGGCGGTGCTCGGTCGGCGTGGAGGTGGGCGGTGCTCGATCGGCGTGAGGGTGGGCGGTGCTCGGCCGGCGTGGAGGGTGAAGGGTCAGCGGCGCCGGCAAGCAGCTACGTATCGGCGTCGACGATCGCCTGGAGGCGGGGGCCGAACTGCTCGATGACGTCGTCGGTCGTTAGTGCGGTGAAGGCTTCGGCTCGGATCAGATAGCGCATCACTGCCAGGCCGAAGATGCAACTGCCGATGGCGCGGACCGTCTCCGTCGACAGGCCGGTGGTCGTGGCGATCGCGGGCATCATCGCGCCGGAGGCGAAATCGCCGAATGCGGTGGCCGCGCCCTCGTCGTTGACTGCCGAGCGCAGCATCGCACGCAGCGCGACACCGGTGTCGTCGTTCTCCCAGAGCGTGATGAATGTGGTGATCAGCCTGCGGCCCAGGTCTTCTCGCGGTCCCGCTGCGGCGGTGGTGACACGCAGCACCGGATCGCCGGGGATCTCCATCACCGCGCTGAACAGTCCGCGCTTGTTGCCGAAGTGATAGGAGACCAGGGCGACGTCGACGCCGGCTTCCGCGGCGATCGCCCGCATCGAGGTCTTGGTGAAGCCGTTCTCCCCGAACAGGGTGCGCGCTGCCACGAGGATGTCGGTGCGCGTGGTGCTGTCGCCGCTGCGCCGACCGCTGCGCGCAGGTCTCGCGTCGGGGGAGGGGATGTCGGTGGCCACGGGCCCGATCCTATCCACCGCCGATTATTTCAACAACTGTTGACATGCAACGATCGCCGTTCTACCGTTCACTTCAACAAGTGTTGAAATACGAATGGAGATCGCCATGTCGTCCACCACCAAGAAGTTGATCGGCGTCGTCGCCGGGTTGGCGATCGTCATCCCACTGGTCCTGCTGATGTTCATCACGCCCGCGTCCCGCGCCGCACCGCACGATCTGCCGATCGGGGTGGCGGGGCCGTCGCAGGCGATCGAGCAGGTCTCGGCGATGCTGGAGAAGCAACAGCCCGGAGCGTTCGAGGTCACCGGGTTCGCCACGAGCGAGGAGTTGCAGGCGGCGACCCGTGATCGCGAGGTCTACGGCGGATTCGTGGTCGGCCCGCCGTCGCAGACCGTCATTGCGACCGGAGGCAGTCCGGCCGTCGCCTCCATGCTCACCCAGATCGGCACCGCCCTGCCTGATTCCGGGCCGGTGATCGACGTCGCCGGTCCGACGGCGGACGATCCGCGCGGCGGCGGCTTCGGCTCCATGGTGCTTCCGGTGTTCATGACCGCGATGGCGCTCGGCATGGCGGCCGCGTTGGTCGGTCGTCGACGCTGGGTGATGGCGGTGATGCTGCCGGTGGGTGCGGCGGTCGTCGGTGCCACGGCGATCGGCGTCGCCATGGGAATCGGCGTTCTGGGCGGGGGATTCTGGGGTCAGTGGTTGGCGATGTCCGTCGGCATCCTGGCCATCGGCTCGCTGGTCGCCGGCGCGGTCTCAGCGATCGGTTCGGCCGGTGCGGGCGTGGTGGCACTGGTGGTGATGCTCGTCGGCATGCCGCTCGCGGGCATCTCGGCTCCGCCGGAGTTCCTACCGTCGTTCTGGGGCACGCTGGGGCAGTGGCTGCCGCTGGGCGCGACCGGCACGGCACTGCGGAGCGCAGCGTTCTTCAACCCGTCCGGTCTCATCGGCGCCGGGGCAGGCACCGCGTTCGCGATCCTGATCGGATGGACCGTCGTCGGCTACGGCCTCATGCAGATCCGGCGCGAGACGGGAACCTCCGAAGAGTCCGACGACGTCGACGCGGAGGAGCCGCGCCGCGTGCCTGCGCTCAACTGATCGCAGGCAGCGCAGCGGCGGCAGTGGACTCCAGGTACACCGTCGCCAGCGGCGTCAATGCGGACGGCTCCGGATTCACCTCGATGATCGATGCGCCGCTGTCGGCGGCGATCGTCGGCAGACTCGCGGCCGGGTGCACGACGCCGCTGGTGCCGATGATGATCATCAGATCGCACGCGGAAGCCGCGGCCACCGCGGTGTCCCATGCGGACTCGGGCAGGACTTCGCCGAACCAGACGACGTCGGGGCGCAGGCTCGCTGCACACTGCGGACAGCGCGGCCGGTCGATCGCCAACGACAACTCCGGATCGCCGCGGAACGCGCACGCCTCACAGCGCGGGCCGAGCAGGCTGCCGTGCAGATGTGCGTCGACCACCGACCCGGCGCGCTCGTGGAGATCGTCGACGTTCTGGGTCACGATGCTGACGCGACCGCCGTCACGCTCCTTGCGGCGACCGAGCGCCGCGATCGCGGCGTGGCCGTCGTTGGGCGCCACGGCGCGCAGGGCTGCGGCGCGCTCGCGGTACCAGCCCCAGACCAGATCGGGATCGCGCCGCCATCCGGCGGGCGACGCGAGATCGGCGGGGTCGTAGTTCTCCCACAGACCGGTCAGGGCGTCGCGAAAGGTGGGGATCCCGCTCTCCGCGGACATGCCGGCGCCCGAGAACACGCACACGTGGCGGGCGTCGGCAGCGAGTCGCGCCGCGTGCGCGACACGGTCGGGCGTGAGCGCGCTCATGGCAGGACTTCCAACGCCTCGCGCACCATGGCGGCCACGGAGTCGAGATCGCGGGCCCGCCTGGTGAGGAAACCCTTGGCGACGCTGAATTTGTCGCCGGAGTGCCGCGGCACCACGTGCAGGTGGGAGTGGAACACGGTCTGGGAGGCGGCGCGGCCGTCGTTCATCGCCAGATTGACGCCGTCGGCGGAGATGGCGCCCGCGCGCATGGCCGCGGCGATGCGCTGTCCGGCGGCGAAGATCTTGCCGCCGATCATCGGATCCAGATCGGCCAGGCCGGCGGAGTGCTGCCGCGGCACGACGAGGGTGTGACCCGCGGAGATCGGCGCGATGTCGAGGAAGGCGACGACGTCGTCGTCGGAGTAGACGACGTGAGCGGGCGAGGTGCCTGAGACGATCGCGCAGAAGACACAGTCGGACATGCTTCCCGAGCCTAATCCGTCCCGTCGTCGACTGCTGGACGGCGATGCACGACGCCGGGGCATCCGTGATCGGATGCCCCGGCGTCGTGCGGGAACGAACCTCTAGGAGAGGTGACTCAGGAGTGGCCGGAGGTGCAGGCCCAGTCGTGGATGTAGCCGCCACCGGAGTAGTACAGCGCGTTCGACTGCGCGGTGTACAGGTCCGCGGCCCAGCCGTAGCCCCAGTAGCTGCTGCTCTTGGCGATCGCGCCGCAGGCGTTGCGCATCTGGACGACCACCTTGCAGTCGGTGTAGCCGCACCAGGAGAGCGCGGCGTTGGATGCGCTGGTCCAGTCCGGGTAGTCCAGGGCTCGACCGGTGGCGCCCGTGCTCGGTGAGAGCGCGATGGCGCCGTAGTAGTTCGCGGCGGCGGCCGGGGCCGGGGCCACGATGGCGGGGACGGTCAAGGCACTGCCGACCCCGGCCGCCACAAGGGCGGCGGTAGCGAGACGCTTACGGATCTTCATGGTCTTCTCTTCTCTGCTGTCTGTCGGCTCGGGTGATCTGCGATCAGCCGACCGGCTGACGGGTCGGCTCGCCGGACTTGGGAGCCGTGGTGGGCTTGACGCTCGGCGACTTCACGTCGGCGGGCTTCTCGGCGGTGACGGTCTTGCCCCAGTCGCTCAGCGTGATGGTCATGGACGCGCCCTCAGCAGGTTGGGCCAGCACGCGGGCCACGTTGTTCTCGCCGTCCTTGGTGATCCACACGGTGACCGGAATGGTCGAGTCGAGGCCCTTGGCCTCCGGCGACGCGCCCGTCAGGCCCGACAGATCCTTGGCCGGGACGGTGCCGGTGATCTTGGTGGTCTCGACCCCGTCGATGTTCTCGGTGCCGTCCTCCTTGGCGCCCTCGATGCTGCGCAGGACGAACGGGACGCCCTTGTCCGCGTCGAGGATCTTGCTGACGTCGTAGATCGAGCGGCCGTCGCCGTAATCGAGGTAGCCCTTGTCGTCGACGTTGGCGTACATGTGATCGTCGACGTAGACGAAGGGCGCGGACACCGACTTGTCGCCCATGGTGAGCGTCGCGGTGCCCTCACCGACGACCTTCGGTTTGGTGGCGACGTCGGCTTCGACCTTCGACGCGTTGACGCCCTGCAAAGAGCCTTCGATGTCGAGGACCACCGCGGCGCCGGTGAGCGCGGCGGCGCTGTCTGCGGCGGCGTTCAACGTGGTCGTCGCGGCGGCGTCGGACTCCGGGGCGTCCGTGTTGCCGTCACTCGAGCACCCCGTCAGTGCGACTGCTGCGGCGACGGCGGCAACCGCGGCGACGATCGCGAAGCGCTTGGAACGTTTCATTGAACTGGGATCCTCCTGTGTCTGGCCGCGGCGCCATCGGAGGGTTCGGATGGTCCGCCGCGCTAATCCTGTCTGGGAACTTACCGTGACCGGGCGGTTCGCGAGTTGCGTCGTCGATTGACGGAATGACCGCCGGGCGTGGGCGGGGTGTTCCGGCGCGCCACGTGTGACCACATTCACGATTTTTTCTTCGCCGCTGGCTGGGGCGGTTACCCGCGGGTCTACCAGCGGGTATACCTCACGGTCACCGCAAAACATGAGGGAAGCCTCATGTTCCTGTGTCACCATTGATCTCGTCCCAGCGACGGCTAGACCCGACGTGACGCACCGACAGGAGAGCTTGTGACCCTCGACCAGCACCGCACCGGCCAGCACAACGAACGACTTGATTCCTCGGGCCTGCTTGACCGGCTGTCGGCCGGAGAGAGCTACGCGATCTGCTTCGGCGGGCAAGGCGGCGCCTGGCTGCCGACCCTGACCGAACTGGTGGCCGACGCAGACCTCGGGCAGGCGATCGCAGCGATCGTCGCGCAGAGCCGCGAAACGCTCGCGCCGATCGCCGACGAACTCGCCGCCGCGGGCAGCGACCGCTTCGAGCCCCTCGAGTGGATCCGCGCCCACGAAGAAGAACTGCCGGTGCCGAGCGAGACTCAGCTCGCCGACGCGCTCGTCTCCCTTCCGGGCATTCTCCTCAGCCAGTTGGCCGCTGTCGCCAACCTCGCCAAGCAGGGCCTGGACACCGCCACACTCCCGCCGAGTGCCGTCATCGGCCACTCGCAGGGCATCCTCGCCACCGAAGCGGTCGCCACTGACGGTCAGGCTCCGACCGTCAGCGACGCCGACCTGCTCGCCATCGCCCAGCTGATCGGCGCCGCCGCGACCGTCGTCGCGCGTCGCTCGGGTCTCCTCGGCACCCGCGACGCCGCTCCGATGATCTCCATCGCCGGCGCCAACGCCGCGATCATCGACGAGCTTCTCGCCGAATACGCGGCCGGTCAGCCCGCCGACACCACCGGTCTGCCGACCGTCGCCATCATCAACTCGCGTCGCACCATCGTCCTGTCGGGTGCGCCGCGCCACCTCGCGTCGTTCAGCGCGCTCGCCGAACTGCGCGCCGCTGCCGAGGCCGACGCCCGCAAGCGCAAGGTCACCGGCGGCACCCCGTTCGCACCGGTCATCGAGGACCTCAACGTCACTGTCCCGTTCCACCACCCGGACCTCGCGTCGGCCGTCGAGCTGGCCACCGAGTGGGCTGTGCGCTGCGGCTTCGACGCCGAATTCGTCCAGCGCTACGCTTCCGCCGTCCTCGTCGATCCGGTCAACTGGGTCGAGATGGTCGGCGATGCGGTCGATTCCGGTGCTCGCTGGGTCATCGACTTCGGACCGTCCGACCTCGCTTCGCGGCTGTCGTCGCCGTCGCTGCGCGGTCAGGGTGTCGGTGTGGTCGCCGCGGCCACGCGCGGCGGTCAGCGCAACCTCTTCGTGCCCGGTTCGGCGCCGGAAGTCTCCCGTCCCTGGTCGGTCTTCGCACCGCGCCTGGTCAGCCTGCCCGACGGTCGTACCGTCGTCGACACCGCGTTCACCCGTCTCACCGGCCGGTCGCCGATCCTGCTCGCAGGCATGACGCCGACCACCGTCGACCCGGCGATCGTCGCCGCAGCCGCCAACGCAGGCCACTGGGCCGAGCTCGCAGGCGGTGGCCAGGTGACCGAAGAGATCTTCGAGTCCAACGTCGCACGCCTGACCGAGCTGCTCGACGCCGGTCGCCAGGTGCAGTTCAATTCACTGTTCCTGGACCCGTACCTCTGGAAGCTCCAGCTGGGCGGCAAGAAGATCGTGCAGAAGGCCCGCGCCAAGGGCGCCCCGTTCGACGGCGTCATCATCACCGCAGGCATCCCCGAGCTCGACGAGGCCGTCGACCTGGTCCACGAGTTCACCGAGGCAGGCCTCCACTACGTCGCTTTCAAGCCGGGCACCGTCGACCAGATCCGTCAGGTCATCCGCATCGCCCTGCAGGTCCCGCACTTCCCGATCATCGTGCAGATCGAGGGCGGCCGCGCAGGCGGTCACCACTCGTGGGAGGACCTCGACGACCTCCTCCTCGCCACCTACGCCGAACTGCGTGACCGCCCGAACACCGTCCTGTGCGTCGGTGGCGGCATCGGCACGCCCGAGCGTGCCAGCGAGTACATCACCGGCACCTGGGCGAGCGCCTACGGCTACCCGGTGATGCCGCTCGACGGCATCCTGGTCGGAACCGCCGCGATGGCCGCCCTGGAAGCCACCACGGCTCCCGAGGTGAAGCAGCTGCTCGTCGACACCGAGGGGTGCGACACCTGGATCGGCGCCGGCCACGCAGAAGCGGGCATGGCGTCGGGCCGCAGCCAGCTGGGCGCCGACATCCACGAGATCGACAACGCCGCGTCGCGCACCGGTCGCCTCCTCGACGAGGTCGCCGGCGACGCCGAGGCCGTCGCCGAGCGTCGTGACGAGATCATCGCCGCGCTCGCAGGCACCGCCAAGCCGTACTTCGGCGACGTCGCGACCATGACCTACCGCGAGTGGCTGGGCCGGTACGCCGAGCTCGGCACCGGAGCCGCAGGCGAGTTCGGCTGGGCCGACATCACCTGGGAACAGCGCTTCGTCGAGATGCTGCACCGCACCGAGGCCCGCATGAACAGCCTCGACTCGGGTGAGTTCGTCTCCGCCTTCGGCGACCGGATCCCGGATCCGCACGCCGTTGTCGCCGAGCTGGCCGCGCTGTACCCGGCCGTCGACGTCGACGTCCTGCACCCGGCCGACGTCGCGTTCTTCCTCGACCAGTGCCGCACGCCCGGCAAGCCGGTCAACTTCGTCCCCGTCATCGACAAGGACGTCCGCCGCTGGTACCGCAGCGACTCGCTGTGGCAGGCGCACGACGCCCGCTACAGCGCCGATCAGGTGTGCATCATCCCCGGCACCGTGTCGGTCGCAGGCATCACCCGCGTCGATGAGCCGGTCGGCGACCTGCTGAACCGGTTCGAGGCCCAGATCACCGCTGATCTGAAGACCGCGGGCGAGCAGGCCGAGGTCGTCGCCGCCCGTCGTCACCGCGACATCGTTCCCGCCACGGGACCGCTGAGCGTCCTCCTCGAGGCCGAAGACGTGCTGTGGGCCGGTCGTCAGGTCCGCAACCCGATCGCGCTCCTCGGTGACCGCGAGGCGTGGAAGCTGTACGACGGCGAGTACGCCGAGCACCCGAGCGGTGCGATGGTCACCTTTGTTCCGGACGCCGTGACCGCTGACGACGAGATCCGCCTGGACCTGGTGGTCCCGGTCGCCGGCTCCGTCCTGCGCATCCCGTTCACCGGTGATCTCCGCGCCATCGACGGCGGCAGCCCCCGCATCACCACCGGCGGAGCAGCCGACGCGATGCGCGAACTGCTCACCGTCGCCGCGGGTGGCGAACTCGCCGAGTCGGTCGCCGGCGTCGTCACCTCCACCGTCGCGTGGAAGGCCCACTCGGTCGCTGACCACAGTGGTGCCACCGCCTCCGCACTGCCGAGCACGCTGATCCCGACCACGCCGGCGTCGCCGAACGGCTTCGCCGTGCCCGACACCCTCGTCGTGGCCTGCTGGCCGAGCGTGTTCAGCGTCATCGGTTCCGCGCGCACCGTCGACGGTCTGCCCGTCGTGGAGGGGCTGCTCGATCTGGTCCACCTGGACCACGCCGTGGAGCTGACCGGCGAGATCCCCGCCGTCGACACGGAACTGACCGTGGTCGCCCGTCTGATCGGTGTCACCGACACCTCGGCCGGACGCGTCGTGGAGGTTCACGTCGACGTCCGCACCGCGGACGGTGTGATCGCCGTGCTCCGTGAGCGCTTCGCCATCCGCGGACGTCTCGGCGACGCCGACCTCGTCGACCCGGTTCGGGCCGGCGGCGCCACCGTCGACGAGCATGCGGGCACCCGCAAGTTCGTCCGTTCCGCCACCGTCGTCGCGCCGACCCGGATGAACGGCTTCGCCGTCGTCTCCGGCGACCGCAACCCGATCCACACCGACGCGCTCGCCGCACGGCTCGCCGGACTGGGCGATCCGATCGTTCACGGCATGTGGCTCTCGGCCGCCGCACAGCAGGTGCTGGCCGCCGCCGACGGCGACAACCCGGTGCCCGCACCCCGTGCCATCCGCGGTTGGACGGCCCGGTACCTCGGCATGGTCCGCCTCGGCGACACCGTCGACATCCGCGTCGACCGCGTCGGCATGGACACCGGTCGCGAGACCGTCGAGCTGACCGCGAAGGTCGACGGCGAGCTCGTCATGGCCGCCACCGCACTGCTCGAGGCCCCGCGCACCGTCTACGCCTTCCCCGGCCAGGGCATCCAGCACAAGGGAATGGGCCTGGACGCCCGCACCCGCTCGGCTGCGGCCCGCGAGATCTGGGACCGCGCCGACAAGCACACCCGCGAGGCCCTCGGCTTCTCGATCCTCGCCGTCGTCCGCGACAATCCGACCACCCTGGTCGCTGCCGCCGCCGGGAGCGAAGCGAGCGGGGCGAATCAGCGCAGCACCACCTACCACCACCCGGACGGTGTCCTGTTCCTGACGCAGTTCACCCAGGTCGCGATGGCTGTTCTGGGCGTCGCCCAGATCGCGGAGCTGCGCGAGTCGGGATCGTTCGTCGACGGCTCCATCACCTGCGGCCACTCGGTCGGCGAGTACAACGCGCTCGCCGCCTGCGCCGGGGTGCTCCCGCTCGAGGCCGTCCTCGAGGTCGTGTTCCAGCGCGGTTCCGCCATGCACCACCTGGTTCCGCGTGACGAGAAGGGCCGCTCCGACTACCGGATGGCCGCGATCCGCCCGAGCCAGTTCGGACTCAAGGACGCCGACGTCGAAGACTTCGTCGCGTCGATCGGCCGCGACGCCGACGAGTTCCTCGAGGTGGTCAACCTCAACCTGCTGGGTTCGCAGTACGCCATCGCGGGCACCGTCCGTGGGCTGGAGCTTCTGGAGTCGGA
The DNA here is from genome assembly GCF_001592365.1 of Gordonia hydrophobica NBRC 16057. Lineage (GTDB taxonomy): Bacteria > Actinomycetota > Actinomycetes > Mycobacteriales > Mycobacteriaceae > Gordonia > Gordonia hydrophobica. Next base: position 188,702 of record NZ_BCWU01000008.1, on the reverse strand, counting down.
GATCGTGCGTCGCGTCGCCGAGTTCGGCGGCAAGCGGGCCTTCATCCTGGTCCCGGGCATCGACGTCCCGTTCCACTCCACCGTCCTGCGCGCCGGTGTGCCGGAGTTCCGCGGCAAGCTGGAAGACCTGCTGCCCGCCGACATCGACCCGGACATCCTGGTCGGTCGGTATATCCCGAACCTGGTGCCGCGCCTGTTCAACCTGAGCCGCGAGTTCGTCACCGAGATCGCAGGCCTGGTGCCGTCGGATCCGTTGGACGCCGTGCTCGCCGAATGGGACTCGTGGGCCGCACGCCCGTCGGAGCTGACCCGCGTGATCCTCATCGAGCTCCTGGCCTGGCAGTTCGCCAGCCCGGTCCGCTGGATCGAGACGCAGGATCTGCTGTTCACCCCGGTCGCTGACGGCGGACTCGGCATCGATCGGTTCGTCGAGGTCGGTGTGAAGAACGCACCGACGCTGTGCGGCCTGGCCCGCAACACGCTCAAGCTGCCGGACTACGGCGCCGCGCGCGCCGAGGTCCTCAATGTGGAGTCCGACGCAGCGGTGCTGCGCGCGGAGGACTCCGCGCCGGAGCCGGTCGAGGACGACGTCGTGGAGGAGGCGCCGGCGGAGACTGCTGCTGCCGCCGCCCCCGCAGCGGCGGCCCCCGCACCGGTTCCGGCCGCGGCCGCAGGGCCCCGCCCGGACGACATCGCGTTCGGCCCGGCCGACGCGGTGCGCGCCGTGATCGCGCTGTGGACCAAGATGACTCCCGCGCAGATCGGCCCGGCCGACACCATCGAGTCGCTGTGTGACGGCGTCTCGTCGCGCCGCAACCAGCTGCTGCTCGACATCGGCACCGAGCTGGGTCTCGGAGCGATCGACGGCGCAGCGGAAGCCGACATGGGGGCACTCGCCACCACCGTCAGCACCCTGGCGCGCGGCTACAAGCCGCTCGGCGACGTCCTGAGCGACGCGGTCGCAGACCAGATCCGCAAGGTCGCGGGTCCGATCGGCAAGCGTGCCTCGTACATCACCGACCGGGTCACCAGCGCCTGGCAGCTCGGCGACGGCTGGGGACGCCACACGCTCGTGGCGGTGGCGCTCGGATCCCGCGAGGGCGCCAGCGTCCGCGGCGGCGATCTCGGCGACCTGCTCGACGGCGGCGTCGGCTCGGCAGCCGACTTCGATGCGGTGATCGACCGCGCTGTCCGCAGCGTCGGCGCCGCCCGCGGCATCGCCGTCGAACTGCCCGCGGCAGCCTCGTCTGCCGGTGGCACCGTCGACGCCGCGGCGCTCGGCGAGTTCACCGACCAGATCACCGGACCCGACGGCGTCCTCGCGACGGCCGCCCACACGATCCTCGATCAGCTCGGCCTCAGCGACGTCGTCGACGCCTCCGCGGTGGAGGCCGACCCGAACGCGGCCCTCGCCGATCTGGTCAGCGCGGAGCTCGGCTCCGACTGGCAGCGGACCGTCGCACCGGCCTTCGACGAGCAGCGAGCGGTGCTGCTGGACGACCGGTGGGCGAGTGCCCGCGAAGATCTGGCACGCGTCTGGCTGCTGCCGGAAGACGAGGTGCACGATCGTCATCCGTCGCTCACGCACTCGTTGACCGGCGCGGGCACCGAGGTCGCCGAGCACGCCACCTGGTGGCAGGGCAAGGCTCTCGCGCTCGGCTACCAGGAGCACGCGACCGCGTACGCGGCGATCGCACACGCCGCACAGCAGCCCGAACCCGGCGAGTTCGCCGACGACATCGCCGTCGTCACCGGCGCCTCGCAGGGCTCGATCGCCGCAGCCGTGGTCGGCCGCCTGCTCGCCGGCGGCGCCACCGTGGTCGCGACCACGTCGCGTCTCAACAGCGAGCGACTCGCGTTCTACAAGGAGCTCTACCGCACGCACGCTCGGCACGACGCCGCGCTGTGGGTGATCCCGGCCAACCTCGCGTCGTACGGCGACGTGGACGCCGTGATCGAGTGGTTGGGCACCGAGCAGACCGAGAACCTCGGCGCCAGCACCGCGGTCATCAAGCCCGTGATGCGCCCGACCCTGCTGTTCCCGTTCGCCGCTCCGCGCGTCGCCGGTGATCTCACCGACGCAGGCGCTCGCGCCGAGATGGAGATGAAGGTCCTGCTGTGGTCGGTGGAGCGGCTCATCGCCGGTCTGTCGGCGATCGGCGCGGACCACGACATCAGCGCCCGCCTGCACGTTGTCCTGCCCGGTTCGCCGAACCGCGGCATGTTCGGCGGCGACGGCGCGTACGGCGAAGCCAAGGCTGCACTCGACGCACTCGTCACCCGCTGGGGCGCCGAGGACTCGTGGAACAAGCGCACGACCCTCGCACACGCCCTCATCGGCTGGGTCCGCGGAACCGGCCTCATGGGCCACAACGACGGTCTGGTCGACGCGGTCGAGGCCGCGGGAGTCAAGACCTGGAGCACCCCGGAGATGGCCGACGCTCTCGTCGGACTCTGCTCGGTCCAGGCGCGGGAGAGCGCACTGGCGGAGCCGGTGATCGCCGACCTGACCGCGGGTCTGGATCCGACGAAGATCGATCTCAAGGCGCTGGCCACCGCTGCCGCGGAGGCTCCTGCCGCCGAGGACGAGGTTGAGGTCGCCGACGAGACGGCCGGCGTCACCGTCGCAGCCCTGCCTGCACCGGCTCGCGCCGATCTGCCTCTGCAGCACGCCTGGCCGGAGCTCGACTCGCGCCCCGAGGACCTCGTGGTCATCGTCGGTGCGGGTGAGGTGGGCCCCTACGGCTCGGCACGCACCCGGTTCGAGATGGAGGTCGACGAGAAGCTGTCGGCCGCAGGCGTTCTGGAACTCGCCTGGACCACCGGCCTGGTGGTCTGGGAGGAGACCCCGAAGGCGGGCTGGTACGACGTCGAGTCCGGCGACCCGGTCGCCGAGGCCGACATCGCCGAGCGCTACCACGACATCGTCCTCGAGCGTGTCGGCATCCGCCGCTACGCCGACGAGGGTGCGATGGTCGAGAACACCTCACCGCTGCTGGAGTCGGTCTTCCTCGACAAGGATCTGACCTTCTCGGTGCCCAACGAGGCGGCCGCCCGCGAGTTCGCGTCGGCCGATCCCGAGCGCACCCGGATCGCGCCCAACGCCGAGACCGGCGACTGGACCGTGACTCGACTGGCGGGCACGGAGATCCGCGTCCCGCGTCGCGCCAAGCTGTCGCGCACCGTCGGCGGCCAGATCCCGACCGGCTTCGACCCGGTCCGGTGGGGCGTCTCGCCCGACATGGTCGAGTCGGTGGACCGCGTGGCCCTGTGGAACCTCGTCGCCACCGTCGACGCGTTCATCACCGCGGGCTTCTCGCCGTCGGAACTGATGCGCTGGGTGCACCCCGGTCTCGTCGCCAACACGCAGGGCACCGGCATGGGCGGCATGACCTCCATGAGGTCGCTGTACGTCGACACGCTGCTCGGTGAGTCCAAGGCCAACGACATCCTGCAGGAAGCCCTGCCGAACGTCGTCGCCGCGCACGTCGTGCAGTCGTACATCGGCAGCTACGGTGCGATGATCCACCCGGTCGCCGCATGCGCCACCGCCGCCGTCTCGGTGGAGGAGGGCGTCGACAAGATCCGCGTCGGCAAGGCGCTGTTCGCGGTCGCGGGCGGCTTCGACGACCTCGGCATCGAAGGCATCGTCGGCTTCGGCGACATGTCGGCCACCGCCGACTCGGCGAAGATGACGGCGCGCGGAATCGACGATCGTCGGTTCTCCCGCGCCAACGACCGGCGTCGCGGCGGCTTCGTGGAGTCCGCAGGCGGTGGCACCGTCCTGCTGGCTCGCGGCGATGTCGCAGCGCAGCTGGGTCTGCCGGTCCTCGGCGTCGTGGCCTGGGCGCAGAGCTTCGGCGACGGCGTGCACACGTCGATCCCGGCACCGGGCATCGGCGCACTGGGCGCCGCTCGCGGCCAGAAGTCGTCGCCGCTGGCGACCGCGCTGTCGAGCCTGGGCGTGAGCCCGGACGACGTCGCCGTGGTCTCCAAGCACGACACCTCGACGCGCGCCAACGACCCGAACGAGGCCGAACTGCACGAGCGGTTGGCCGGCGCCATCGGTCGCGGCGACGGTGCTCCGTTGTTCGTCGTCTCGCAGAAGGCGCTGACCGGTCACGCCAAGGGCGGCGCCGCCGCATTCCAGCTGATCGGACTGTGCCAGGTGCTCCGCGACGGCGTGATCCCGCCGAACCGCAGCCTGGACTGCGTCGACGACAAGATGCGCGAGTACTCGCACCTGGTGTGGCCGCGCGAAGCGCTGCACATGGGCGGCCGGTTCCCGCTGAAGGCGGGTCTGCTGACCTCACTCGGCTTCGGCCACGTGTCCGGTCTGATCGCCGTCGTCCACCCGGAGGCGTTCATCGCGTCGCTCGACGAGGCGGAGCGCGAGACCTACCGCACGGCCAGTGCCACGCGTCTGCGCGACGGCAAGCAGCGCCTCCTGCAGGCGATGTGCGGCGGCGACGCGGCGTACCAGCGTCCGGCCGACCGTCGGATGGGCGAGGGCGACGAGCACACGATCGAGGCCGGCATGCTGCTGGATCCGGAGAGCCGGTTCGACGGTGACGCCTACCCCCAGATCGGCTGCGGCCGATGAGCATCGTGGGAGTCGGAATCGACATGGTGTCGGTGACCGAGTTCGCTGAACAACTCCGCAAGCCGGGCTCGACGTTCGGCGCCCGCTTCACGGTGGGCGAGCGTCGGGACGTGGCGGAGCGGACAGGCGACGAAGCGCGTCACCTCGCGGCCCGCTGGGCGGCTCGCGAAGCGGTTGTGAAGGCGTGGTCGTCGAGTCGGTTCGGCGCGGCGCCACTGCTGCCCGAGACGGCCGTCAACGACGTCGAGGTGCAGACCGACGCCCATGGGCGTCCGCGGATCCGACTGCACGGGGACATCGCGCAAGCGTTGGCCGGCCAGAAGATCCACATCTCGTTGACGCACGACGGCGACATGGCCGCCGCCGTCGCGGTCCTGGAGGACGTGGACGGGTAGTCCCCGCACGAACAAACGCCGTGGGCGTCGAGGTTCGCACAGGTTTCAACCCTGAGCGAACATCGACGCCCACGGCGTCTTCGTCGATGTTCAGCCGTTCACGCGGGCGTTACGCGTCGCGGGAGACCTCTTCCAGCATCAGGTAGCCGCCGAGCATCCGCTTCAACTCGTGCACGGTCCGCTCGTGGTCGTGACCGTCCTGCACGGAGAAGCTCAGCAGGGAGAACGCGGTGTGGACCAGCACGTCCGCCATCATCGCGCGACGTTCCCGCTGATCCGGGGTCAGGGGAGCGAGGGCCCGCGACACCTGATCGGCGAGGATGCGCTCGTTGATCACCGCGGTCGCGCGCGTCGCAGGCGTCGACTGGACGGCCAGCCACACCGCACGACGCGACGGGTCGGTGCGCCACAGGTCGGCGAGGTGATCGAGAAACTTCTCCAGCAGTTGGGGCCACTCCAGCGACGGAATCTCCGAGGCGAACTCGTTGAGTTCGGCGCTCACCGTGCTCGAATCCTGCCGATCCAGCTCGCACACCACCACGTACTTGTTCGCGAAGTACTGGTAGATGGTGCCGATCGGCAGTTCAGCGCGGGTCGCGATCTGTTCGCAGGTGAGTGATTCGAAGCCCACGTCGATCAGCACTTCGCGTGCGGCGTTGAGGATGGACTCGAACGTGCGCCTGCTGCGCTCTTGCGTCGGTCGTTTGCGGGGGACGAGCGGCGCGGTCGAAGTGGTGTCGGACATGAGTGGCGGGTCGACGTCCTCTCAGATGGACAGGTCGCGCCGCAGCTTCGCGACGTGCCCGGTGGCGCGCACATTGTATTGCGCCGCGCCGATGGTGCCGTCCTCGTTCACCAGGAAGGTGGAGCGGATGACACCGTTGACGATTTTGCCGTACAGCTTCTTCTCGCCGAAGGCGCCCCACTCGGTGAGGACTTCCTTCTCCGGATCCGAGAGCAGCGGGAACGTCAGCTCGTCGCGTTCGACGAACTTGGCGAGCTTGGCAGGCTTGTCCGGCGAGATGCCGATGACGTCGATGCCCTGACCGTTCAGTTCGGCGAGGCTGTCGCGGAAGTCGCACGCCTGTTTCGTGCACCCCGGGGTCATCGCAGCGGGGTAGAAGTACACGATCACCTTGCGCCCCGCGTAGTCCGCGAGTGAGACTGATTCGCCCGTGGCATCGGGGAGAGTGAATGCAGGGGCCTTGTCGCCGACCGTGAGTCGTCCATTCGCAGACATGGGGCCAGGCTATCCGATTCGCACGGGGGTACGACTGAAGTACGCTCGAAGCGTTGCACATACGCGTGCGGTGTATAGGCCTCTATACGCCGCCGAAGACATCACGGAGGATCGTAGTGGCCGACGAAACCAAACGCATCGAGGACGAGATCGCCAAGGCACGAGAAGAGCTCGCCGGAACTCTCGACCAGCTCGTCGTCCGCGCGAACCCTCAGCGCTTGGCGGGGGACGCCAAGGTCCGCGTGGTCGCGATCGTGAACCAGCCGCCGGTCAAGTACGGACTCATCGGCGTCGGTGCTCTCGTCGCCGTGGTGATCGTTCGCAAGATCTTGCGCTGATCGTCGCCCGGGCGTTGCGGGAAGGACACCTGGAGCACCGCTGACCAGCCGATTTTTCATCTGGGTGATCAGGGTGTTAATGTTTTCCCCGCAAGGCCGCAGCGGCCCGGCAATCCCGGGTGCGCACAGCGATCATGCGCCATTAGCTCAATTGGCAGAGCAGCTGACTCTTAATCAGCGGGTTCGGGGTTCGAGTCCCTGATGGCGCACTCTTTGTACAGACCCCCGCCGGACCACCTGGTCCGGCGGGGGTTCTTGCGTTCTCGTCATCGACTGACCCTATCGGTCTTCTTCCACCGCCGTTTGTGACCCGCTCCGGGTCACAAACGGCGGTGGAGCGTTATGGTGATGTCGATAGTGCACGCTTGTGCAATAGTGCATAAATGTGCAATTGTGTTCGCTGTGACACAAGCAACTGAATCGCAGCGAGGCCCGTCGCCGATGGATCGACGGGTACGGCGTACCCGTGCCGCGCTGCTGAGTGCTGCGGTCGCCGTCGTGTCGGAGCGCGGATCGACCGATGTTCCGGTAGGTGATCTCGTCGACGCGGCCGACGTGAGTCGCCGCGTCTTCTACCAGCACTTCCACGACAAGGACGAACTGCTCGTCGCGGCGGCAGTGGATCTGCTTGCGAGGTCGATTGCCGACGTGCTCGATCCGCAGGGCGTCGAGGCGGGTACGGCGCCACTGACGTCGATGGGTGCGGCGGCCGGTCACCTCGCCGAGCATCACCGCTTTTATCGGGCGCTCCTGACCGGCTCGTGCGCGTACTCGGCACACGACGCGGTGTGCGAGTTGTTCCGCTCCGCGAGCGCCGCAGCGGCGAATGCCCAGTTCGGCGCGGTCGGGTCAACGGAGACCGAGGTCGCCGACTACTTCACCGATGCCACGACGACAGCGGCGGTGCGCTGGCTGGTCGAGGCCGGAGACGATGCGCCCGACCCGGCGGCGTTCATCGAGCGACTTGTCCGCATTCAGGCGGCCATCACGGCCCCGCAACCCCACCAGTGAGAAGGAAGAGATCATGAGAATTCGCAAGATCGCGTTCGCGGCAGTCGCGGCCGTGGCGGCAGTAGTGACGACCCTCGTCGTCGCGCCGACGTCCGCCGCTGATCCGGCCGATTACGTGTCGCTCGGTGACTCGTTCATCTCTGTCGGCTCGTACACGACGACCGCGATGGGTACCGGCTGCGTTCAGGCGACCGACGACGTGGGACATCTGGTGGCTCGACAGATGCCGGGCACCACGTTCAAGGACCTCGCCTGCGGCGGCACGTCGTCGGACCTGGTGACGAAGGCCGCAGGGCAGTTGTCGCCTGCGACCAAGTACATCTCGATCTCAACGGGCGGCAACGACAACGACTTCTACGCAGACCTCATCACGAACTGCACCATCACCTCGGCGACGTGCACGCCGGCGGCTCGCCGGGCTGCGCACGCCAAGCTCGACGAGCTCGGTGGTCATTTGGACGAGGTGTACGCCGCGGTCCGACGGGCGGCGCCCAACGCCCACGTCGTCGTGCTGGGCTATCTGCGCCTGTATCCGCAGAAGGCGCGGGGCTGTTTCGTCGAGACGACGCTGGGACAGGACGCCGTTGATTTCGGCAACGAGATTCAGTACCGGCTCAACGACGAAGTCGCCGAGGCTGCGCACCGTGCGGGGTTCACGATGGTGAACAAGTGGCAGGACGGAACCAACTCGATGTGTGCGCCCGACGGCAAGCGCCATGTGTCCGTGCTCGGCATCGGCCCCGGTGACGAGGCGTTGGCCATGCATCCGACCATCGCAGGCCGCAAGTACTCGGCCGGTCTCATCGCTGAGGCCTTCGCCGCGAAGGCGTAGCGGCACGACAGTCCGCCCGCCCGCCCGGCACCGTCGAACAGGGGTCTTCTCTCAGCTCGGCTGCCAGAAATCCTCAGATTGCCTCGATAGTGTCGGCGGCGGTTTGCCGCCCGGCGGGCCGCTGATGGCTGGCGAAGGAGCGGAATCGATGAGCGAGGATCCATCGGAGACGGTCGACGAACCCGGCCGAGACTCGCCGCGCCGCGGCGGTCGGTGGATTCTGGGCGGCGTTGCCGTCGTCGCAGCCCTGTTGATCGGTGTTCTCGCCGGCGGCGTGGTGTTCCTGAACACCGCGCCCACGGTGCGACCGCCCGCGGTGGACCTGAGCCCGGACCAAGTGGCGTCGGCGCAGGACTCGGTCGCGTCGGCCAAGACGATGATCGATCTCATGTCGACGGCGGTCGACAGCAGCACCGCAGGCATCGCCACGGTGATCTCGAGCATCGAACCGACCTTCCGGTCCATCGACACCGCTGCGACGGCAGCGAAGCAGATGTCGACGGGGCTGTCCGGTGCACCACAGCTCCAGACGGCCGCCACGCAGATCCAGCAGTTGGGCGGCAGTGTCACCAAGGGGCTCGACGAGGCGGCGAAGCTCGCCGATTCGGCGAAGAACATCGACGAACTGGTGACACCCGTGATCGACGGTCTCACCCATAGCAAGGCACCCGGTGCCGACAAGACCATCGCGCAGTTGAGATCGCTCCAGGCCGCGAGCCGGGACATCGCGGCGCAGTTGGGCGACCTCGGCCCGCTGCGCACCGAACTGCAGGCGGCGACTGACGCGACGGGACCTGCGGCGCGGGAGATCGACGGTGCCATCGCGCAGGCTCGCACGGCTGCGAACCAGCTGAGCGAAGGCTTGACGAAGTTGTCGGCCGCGAAGAGCGATACCGAGAAAGCGGCGGCGTCGATGAGCGGTGGTGTCAAGCAGTTGAAGATCGCGCTCGCGACCGTCTCGAACAATCTCTCCTCGGCCGACGACTCGCTGATCACCGAGAATGCGCAACCGGCGTACGTCTTCGACCACGCGAACCGGATCGGTCGAGGCGTCGTCGCCGCGGCCGCGACCGCGCTGGGTCTGTTCGCGGCCGCGGCCCTCGGTTGGGGCGCCGTGTCGTGGCGACGTCGACGAGCGGTACAGCGCGTCGACGCAGCCTAGCGGGTCAGCGCACGGCCTTCGCGGCGTCGGACAGCTTCGGGACGTAGCGGTCGAGCATCCACGGAAGGTTGAGGACGTTGGGCGAACTCACGGCGAAGACCAACGGAGGATCGACGATCGGAACGTAGGAACTCTGCTGCACCGCGCGGAGGTTGCGGAATACCGGGTTGCCCTCCGCGTCGGATTGCATTCCGCTGTCCAGGAACCACGCGGTGAGCACGTCGGGGGAGTACTTCGGAACGTTCTCCCAGCTGACCTGTGCGGCGAATGTGCCCTCCGGCGCGGACTCGCGGAGCTGCGTCAACGCGGGAAGGGGATCGAAGCCCATGGCGGCGAGCATCTTGACCCGGGGATCGGTGTCGAAGTAGTAGCCGACGCTGCCGGCGGCGGTGACGCTGACCGACGCGACGGTCTTCCCTGCGAACTCCGGATGCGCCGCCTTCACATCGGCGAGGCGCTTCTCACCTTCGGTGACGAGCTCGGCGGCCTCGTCGGACTTGCCGAGTGCCTGACCGACGATCGTGGTCTGATCCTGCCAACTGGTCTGCCAGGCCTTGCCCGGTTGTGCGACCGTCGGTGCGATCTCGGTGAGACGCGCGAACTGGTCGGCGGTGAGTCCGGACTGCACCGACAGGATGAGGTCCGGGCGCAGGGCGGCGATCCGCTCGTAGGGGATCGAGTCGCTCTTCTCGGCGAGCAGCGTGGGTTCTTGCCCCTTCAACTCGTCCTTGACCCAGGGGAGGATGCCGTCGACGGTCCCGCTGTCGGAGCTCATGTCGCGCATGCCGACGGGCACCACGCCGAGCGCGACAGCGGCTTCGGTACTGCCCCAGCCGAGGGTGACGACGCGTTCGGGCTTCGACGGAATGGTCGTGGTTCCGAGTGCGGAGGTGATCGACACGGGGTAACCGGCGTCGGCGTCGCCGTCGGCTCCGGAGTCGGTACCCCCGCCGCCACACGCGGTGAGGGCGATCACGAGCGTGATCAGTGCGGCCGCGGCCTTCGTGATTCTCACGAAACGTATTCCTTCCTTAGGAAAGCAGATCCAAAGAAAGGTTAACCTGGCCTAAGTGTTCAGCGATAGCCGCCCGACAGTTCGGTCAGCAGGTCGGCGACGAGGGGATTGGGCGCGGCGTCGACGCGTAGGGCGGCTGAGACGGTCAGCGTGAAGGCGGGATTGCGGCGGCAGATGATGCCGGGCTGTTTCAGATCGTCGTACAGCAGCGTCCACGACTCGGTGTTGTTGATCAGTGCGAACGAGACCGGGTGCCCTTCGCGGATCTCCGGACCGAGAACGGCGGTGACCCCGGCTTTGGCAAACACGCGGTCGACGAGATTGTGCAGCAGCCGCTGCGTTTCCACCGGCGGCAGGATCAACGGGTAGTGCGCCAGCTCGGCCGGTGTCGGCGGGCGACCGAGCTTGCTCAACGGGTGGCGCGGACTGAAGGCGACGACCGGCTGCTCGATCCACAGGGGGTCGAGATACAGGCCGTCGAACTCGAGGCGTCCCCGAATCAATGCGAGGTCGGCCTCGCCGGTCGCGACCGCGTCGATCCGCTGTGCGAAGGGTTTGATCAAGAAGTCGATCTCGGCGGCGGGATGGCGATCGCGGATCGCCGACACCGCGGTGAGTGCGGCGTTGGCGAACGACATGTTGGCGGCGATGCGGACGCGATCGGGTTGTGGGCGCACGGCGGCGACGGCGTCGTCGCGCAGCCGGAGCAGCTCCCGGGCGCGGGGCAGGAGGATCTCGCCGGCTTGGGTCAGCTCCACCCGGCGCGTGGATCGGTCGAACAGCACCACCTCGAGCTCGCGTTCGAGGGCGGCGATCTGATGACTGATCGCCGACTGTGAGACAAAGCAGCGCTCGGCGGCCTTGGAGAACCTCCCGGTCTCCGCGACGGCCGAGAGGTATTCGAGCTGACGAAACTCCACGTTCCCACTATATATGAGAGAAACAGATAAATATGATCTGAAAACCGGTGGTCAACGGGATTGATGACGTCGGTTGCAGTTGGCACAGTAATTGATGCAACCACTGCGACCTGCATCGAGAAGGAATGAGAGACATGCGCACCACCGACGTTGTCGTGATCGGCTCGGGATTCGGCGGCTTGGCCGCTGCCAAGCAACTCGCGAAGTCGGAGGTGGAGACGGTTCTGATCTCTGCCACCCCGGAACACCTGTTCCAGCCGCTTCTCTACCAGGTCGCGACCGGCGTCCTCTCCGCCGACGAGATCGCCCCGCCGATCGCCGACGTGCTGGCCGACAAGGAGTCGGTGAGCGTGATGCACGGTCGGGTGACCGCGGTCGACGCCGCTGCCAAGGTGCTGACCGTCGAGACGGACCAGGGCGACGAGCAGGTGCGCTACGAGTCGTTGATCGTCGCAGCGGGCGCGAACCAGGGCTACTTCGGTCACGATGAATGGGCCGACCGCACGTTCTCGCTGAAGACGCTCGACGACGCTGTCGCCCTGCGGGCGCACCTCCTCGACTGCTTCACCACTCAGACGGACGAGGCGGCGCACACGTTCGTCGTCGTCGGCGGCGGCGCCACCGGCGTCGAGGTGGCCGGCCAGATCCGTGAACTCGGTGCCCGCTACTTCACCGACGCTCCCGCGAAGGTCTACCTCGTGGAGGGTGCGGGCGATCTCCTGCCCGTCTACGGCGGACGCCTGTCGACGTTCACGCGCAAGACCCTGGAGAAGGCGGGCGTGGACGTCCTCACCGATACTTTCGTGACCGACATCGAGACCGACTCGGTCACCGTTCGATCGGTCGACGGGCAGCAGCGTGTCCTGGACGCACGCACCGTCGTGTGGTCGGCCGGAGTCAAGGCGACGCCGCTGGCCGGCGTGATCGCCGAAGCGACCGGCTGTGAAACCGATCGGGCCGGGCGCCTGCTCATCAATCCCGACCTCACGGTCGGAGGTTGTGCCGATGTATTCGCGATCGGCGACATGACCAGCCTCAACAACTACCCCGGGCAGAGCCCGGTCGCCATGCAGCAGGGACGGCACGCGGCCGACATGGTGCGCGGCGCCACGCCGCGCGGCACGGCGTTCCGCTACCTCGACAAGGGCAGCATGGCTGTCGTCAACCGGCACAACGCCGTCGTCGATGCGCCGTTCGGGATCAAGCTGACCGGCATTCTCGGCTGGTTCACGTGGTTGGGCGTCCACCTGTTCTATCTGGTCGGCTTTCGCAACCGCGTCGGCGCCGTGGTCTCGTGGTGCCGGTCGTTCCTGGGCACGGCTCGTCCGGGATTCGACGAGGTCGTTACCGTACCTGTGGACGCGATGGCCGTGGGTGAGGACGATCACGGTGAAGCGCAGACGACGGCCGCCTGAGATCGCGTTGGGCGCTGGACACGCACTGACTCTGAACTGCACGTTCAGGGTCGGTGCGTGCGGCGTTGTGGGCGAGTCTCCTGCGGTTTCCGGCGATCGGGTCGTTCGCGTGAATGATGTGTGTCGCTCCACACGCGTCGATGTGGAGCGTGGTGACCGTGTTCCGTACAATCGAAACGGAACTGGGTCCGCTTTGTGGCGGGCCTGATGAGTGAATTCTTGGGAGAACAATGCGTTTTCGTCAGATGCGTGGTCGCCGAGTGGGGGCGAAGTTTACGACGCTCTTCGCTTTCCTGGCTGCCATCGTGCTGCTCTCGTCGTGCAGTGGCGGATATGACGAGACCGTTCACGCCAACGGCGAGTTCGGCGACATGATCAAGCCTGCGATCGCGATCACCGACGATGCGGGCAACCCGCTCACGAAGGGCGAGGTCGGTGTCCAGCCGGGTCGCTCGGTGGTGGTGACCGCGACCGAAGGTGCCATCTCCAACGTCAACATCCCGACCTCGGACGGCACCCCGATCAAGGGCACCTACAGCGAGGACGGCACCAAGTGGACCAGCGCTGAGCCGTTCGGCTACGGCAAGCAGTACTCGGTCACCGCGGACGCGATCGGCGTGGGCGGCAAGACGAGCAGCACCACGAGTTTCCGGACGCGTGCGCCGAACAACGTCACGATGGCGTACATCAGCCCGCCGGACGGTGCGACCGTCGGTGTGGCGCAGCCGGTCGGCGTTCGATTCGACGAGTCGATTCCGGACCGCAAGGCCGCACAGGATGCCATCACCGTCACCACCACGCCCAACGTCAAGGGTGCCTTCTACTGGATCAGCGACCGCGAGGTCCGCTGGCGTCCGGAGAACTTCTGGAAGCCCGGCACCAAGGTCAGTGTCAAGGTGAAGACCTTCGGCATAGACCTGGGCGACGGACTGTTCGGCCAGAAGGACGTGTCGTCGTCGTTCACCGTCGGTCGTCACATGGAACTGTTCGCGGACGACAACACCAAGATGGTGACCGTCAAACTGAACGGCAAGGTGGTCCGCAGCATGCCGACGTCGATGGGCAAGGAGGCTGCGCCGACCGACAACGGTGTCTACATCATCGGTGACCGCCTCGAGCACATCATCATGGACTCGTCGACGTACGGCGTGCCGACCGATTCGGCCGACGGCTACCGGACACCGGTGGACTACGCGACGCAGATGTCCTACAGCGGCATCTACCTGCACTCCGCACCGTGGTCGGTCTGGGCCCAGGGCAATACGAACACCAGTCACGGCTGTCTGAACCTCAGCCCGGACAACGCTCTCTGGGTTATGCAGAACACTCTGCGTGGCGACCCGGTCACGGTGAAGAACACGATCGGACCGGATCTGCCCGGCACCGACGGCCTCGGTGACTGGAACATCCCGTGGTCGACGTGGTCGAAGGGCAACGCCTGATCTGATCGGCTCTCGCTGGAGTCGGCACCCGCTTCAAACAAGTACGCACCGCTTTCGATCTCGCACTCGGTCCGCACCGAGTCTGCGAATCGGAAGCGGTGCGTTCTGCTGTGCGGTGTGCGCGACGGAGTCGTCGCGACGATGCCATCGGCCGATGGTAAGCTCGCCGGACAGACAACTCCGATACGACTGTATAGTCACGGGAGAAGTGGAAAGACTTCCATCGTTGACTGACATACGAGATAGGTAGCGCAACACATGGCACAACGTCCTTCGTGGGAGACCGACGACCTCACCGCGCTGCGCGAGATGGCGCGCGCGTTCTGTGAGAAAGAGGTTGCTCCGAGCACCGAACGCTACATCGAACAGCATCACGTCGACCGCGAGCTCTGGAAGAAGGCGGGCGAGGTGGGCCTGCTGTGCATGTCGATCCCGGAGGAATACGGCGGCGGTGGCGGCACCTTCGCGCACGAGGCCGTGCTGATCGAGGAGCAGGCGCGCATCGTCGATTCGTCCTGGGGACAGAGCCTGCACAACGGCATCATCGCCCACTACATCCTCGCCTACGGCACCGAGGAGCAGAAGAAGCAGTGGCTGCCGAAGATGGCGTCCGGTGACGTGGTCGGCGCCATCGCGATGACCGAGCCCGGCACCGGATCGGACCTGCAGAGCGTCAAGACGAAGGCGGTCAAGGACGGGGACGACTACGTCATCGACGGTTCCAAGACCTTCATCACCAACGGCGGCCAGGCCGACCTGGTGATCGTCGTCGCCAAGACCGACACCTCCGAAGGCGCCAAGGGGATCTCACTGATCCTCGTCGAGACCGAGCGCGAGGGGTTCAGCCGCGGCCGCATCCTCGACAAGGTCGGCATGCGAGGCCAGGACACCGCGGAACTGAACTTCACCGGCGTTCGTGTGCCCCAGGCCAACCTGCTCGGAACCGAAGAGGGCCAGGGCTTCGCTCAGCTGATGAACCAGCTCCCGCAGGAACGCCTGATCATCGCCGTCGCCTCGGTCGCAGGCATGGAGGTAGCGCTGGAGAAGACCCTCGAATACACCAAGGAGCGCACCGCGTTCGGTCGCCCCGTGTTCGGGTTCCAGAACACCAAGTTCAAGCTCGCCGAGGTCGCGACCGAAGCGCGCGTCGCCCGTACCTTCCTCGATGACTGCATGGAGAAGCATCTGCGCGGGGAGCTCGACATCCCCACGGTCGCGATGGCGAAGTGGTGGACCACCGAGCGCGCGATGCAGGTGGCCGACACCTGCCTCCAGCTGTTCGGCGGCTACGGCTACATGAACGAGTACCCGATCGCTCGCATGTGGGCGGACAACCGCGTCCAGATGATTTACGGCGGTACCAACGAGATCATGAAGGAGATCATCTCGCGCTCGCTGTGACGATCGACTCCTGGCGGCACGTTGGTTCTCGCACCATCAGGGATTGGTGAACGCCGCCAGGAACTCGGCGAGCATCTTCGCGGCGACGGGTCGGGGGAGGACATCGATCGCGGCGATCACCGCGCCGATGTCGAGGGCGTCGGACGCCTCGGCGGGATCGGTGTGCGGATCGATTCCCGCGCTGACCAGCACCGCTTCGGTCGTCGCCGAGTCCAGGGCGAGCGCGTCGGCGACCGAGACCGCGCCCGACGCGAACGCAGCGCCCAGCTCGCGCAATGCGTCGGCTGCGGACGCGGTCGGCAGGCCGCGCGCGGCAGTTGCGGCGTCGTGCATCGCGACGACGAGTTCGCTCGCCACCGTGAGTGTCACCGGGGTGACGGTGAGATGCGTGCTGGCGGCGAGCTCGGTGTGGTCGGACTGCGGGTAGCGCGGCTGCGCCTGCAGGGTGAAGCCGCGGGCGGCCACTTCGTCAGCCCAGCGGTGCGGATCGATCGGGACGGCGGCGTCACGATCGGCGGCGACGGCGAAGACCGGGCCGCGCGGATCTCCGACCACGCGCAGTCCGTCGATGCCGTGGACTGCGTCGAGCAGCAGGGTGCGCGCCGCTGCGATGTCGGCCACCAGTGCCGTGAACCCGTCGTCGCCCAGACAGCGAGTGATGGCCCACGCGGACGCGGTGCCCATCGCGGACCGCGATCCGAGGAGCGTCGGATTCACGATCGGGTACCCGGGCCAGTCGGCCGTCGCGAAGTATCCCGCACGGTGCCGGTCTCGATCGGCGTGCAGCAGAATCGACGCGCCCTTGGGGGAGTAGCCGTACTTGTGGAAGTCGGCCGAGATGCTCGTGACACCCGGTGCCGCGAGATTCCACGGCGGGAGCACATCGGGCCACCAGGCGAGCACGAAGCCGCCGAGGCAGGCGTCGACATGCAAAGGGACGCCGTGCTTTTCGGCGACCGCGCCGATCTCGTCGATGGGGTCCATCGCTCCGGTCGGATAGTTGGGCGCCGAGGCCACCACGAGCACGGTGTCCGCGTCGATGTGCGCCGCGATCGCCGCAGGTGATACCGCGGTGGTGCGCGGGTCGACGGGTACGCGACGCAGTTCGACGCCGAAGAGGTCGGTGGCTTTGAGGAAGGCGGCGTGCGCTGTGGTGGGCGCGACGACGTTGGCGCGGCGGCGGTCCACCCCGCTCGCGCGCAGAGCGGCCAGCACCGCGAGCAGGCAGC
Source organism: Gordonia hydrophobica NBRC 16057 (assembly GCF_001592365.1). Taxonomy (GTDB): domain Bacteria; phylum Actinomycetota; class Actinomycetes; order Mycobacteriales; family Mycobacteriaceae; genus Gordonia; species Gordonia hydrophobica. Next base: position 171,699 of record NZ_BCWU01000008.1, on the reverse strand, counting down.
TCTCGGTGCCGCCGGAGGTGACGGTGCCGACCGCGTCGACCCCGCCGAGCGCGGCCGCCGAGAACGGCACGAGGTCGCGCTCCATGGCGGCGACCGATCCGAACACGGTCGGGTCCAGTCCGTTGACGGGGCGCACCAACTCGGCGGCGTCGGCGGCGAGGCGATCGAGCCGTGCCTGCCCGCTGTCGTACACGTACGAGAGGATGTGACCGCCGTGGGTCGGCACATCGGTGCTGCGCAGCCGGCGAAGCTCGGCCAGCACATCGGCGGCGGAGGCGCTCATGGTGTCTTCTTTCGGTCGTAGCGGAGGAGAAGCAGCATGCTGACCGCGACCAGTGCGGCGGGGAGCATCGAGAAGCCCGCGGTGATGCCGATGATCGCGCTGTGCGGCTGGTCGACGACGGTGTCCCCGGACGACGAGACGAAGCCGGTTGCCGCCAACACCACCAGGTAGACGCCCGGTCCGACTGCCAGACCGAGGGTCTCGCCCGCGGTCCACAGGCCCGACAGGGCGCCGCCGCGGTCGTCACCGGTGCGATCGGTGTGCTCGTCGATGACGTCGGGCAGCATCGCCAACGGAAACGTCTGCATGCCCGCATAGCCGACTCCGGTCAGCACGACCACCCCGAAGACCCACGGTCCGGGCGCTGCGATGGCGCCCGCCAGGAGGAGGTCCGCGAGCAGGAAGACCGTCGACGCCGCGCGAAGTCCGGTCAGTTTGCCGAACCGTCGGCCGACGCGCACCCACAGCGGCATCACGAGGAGCGCCGGCGCCACCAGGGCCAGGAACAGCGGAGTGAGCGCGCTCGGGTCGTCGAGGACGTACGTCGCGAGATACTGCGCGCCCGCCAGCATCACCGCGCTCGCCAACGCCTGGATGACATACGCGCACAGCAGGATCCGGTAGTGCCGATGCTGCTGGAACACGCGGAAGGCCGCGAAGGCGTTGCGGGTCTCGGGGTGCGAGGCGGTGTCGCCGACCGCCCGGCGTGCGGCCGACCCGGCGATCGCGGTCGAGACGGCCATGCCGGTGGCGATGAGTGCGACGGCGGCCACTGCCATGGCGGCGTACCCGCCCGTCCCGCCGCCGAGCGCGTCTCGGACGGCGGGCGCACCCGCGCCGATCACCAGGATGGCCAACGCCAGCACCACGATGCGGGCCGAGATCAATCGGGTCCGGCCGTGGTAGTCGGGTGTCAGATCGGTGGGGAGCGCGATGTACGGGACTTGGAAGCACGCGTACGCGACGGCGGCGAGCGTGAAGAAGGTGAGCACCCACACTGCGCCGACCAGCGGGGAGACCCTCGTCGGAGCGCAGAAGGTGAGGATGAACGTCGGCACGATCGCGACCGAGCCGATCCACATGAGTCGCGTGCGGGCGCCGGTGGCGGCGACGTCGTGGTCGCTGCGGGCCCCGATCAGCGGATTGATCACGACGTCGACGATCTTGGGGATCACCACGATCACGGCCGCGAGCAGCGCGCCGACCGCGAGGGTGTCGGTCAGGTAGTACGCCAGCACCAGCCCCGGCAGCACCCCGAAACCGCCGGTGCCGAGACTGCCGACCGCGAACCCCGCGGTGGTCCGGCGCGCCACGGTGCCTGCGTGCTCATCGGGGCGGTTCACCGGTCGTAGTCCGCGACGCGGTGCCAGAGCCGTGCGTACGCCTCGGCCGCACGGTACATGTCGGTCACCAGCGCGGCGCCGTCTGTGCCTGCGCTAACGCGCAGACTCTCGATCCAGTCGGGGATCAACCCGTAGTGCGCGGTGCCGTCGCGGTTGACGTCGAACGTCCTGGTGCCGGTCCGCTGCTTGTTCACGCGGGTGCCGTCGGGCATGACGATGGGGTAGCGCACCGGAGGAGAAGCGGTGTCGGCGATCGGCGGCGCCTGTTTGCCGAGGCCGTTCATGTCCGGTCCGTAGCCCAGACCGAAGAAGGCGCCGGCCGGTGCCGCTGAGCGCACCGTCCGCCACAGGTCGACGAAGCCGGCGTCGTGCTTTTCGTTGCTGCCGGGGAGTGCGCCGGAGGCGTACAGTCCGACGACGCCGCCGGCCTGCAGAATCCTTCGGTAGTTGTGCGGGTCGGTCCAACTGTGCGACGAGACGACGCCCGGATAGCGAAGCTGCGCAAGGATGTCGAGCACCCGGGTCGACGATTTCACCGACAGATGGTCGACGTCGATCACCATCCGCCGAGCGACGACGGCGCGGACCGCATGCTCGCCGAGCGGCGTGAGACCGCGGACATTGCACTGGCCGGGTGCGCCGAGCGGCGGCTGGTTGTCGACCAGGGCGGTGGTGCACGGCGCGGTCTGCCACAGTCCTCCGCCCGCGTAGACCTGCCCGATCTCGACGCCGACGCCGGTGAGGTCGGAGTCCATGCGGGCGCCGCCGAGCGCATTGTCGAACTTGTGGGCCAGGATCACCTGACGTACTCCGAGGCGGTGGAGCTCGTCGAGCCCGCGGTCGATGTCGTGCTCGGTGCACGTCGGGCGACCGGTGGACGTGCGGCAGCCGAAGGGCTCGGAGATCTCGATGCCCATCGTGACGGCCAGTTTGCCTGCGGCGACGAGCCGCCGCAGTTCCGCTTCGCTGGTGGCGAGTTGGAGGAAGCCGCGCCCGGGGCCGCCGGCCTGGGCGTCGACGTAATCGCGCAGTTGCAGCAGCATCCGGTGCTGGATTCGGACCGACTCCATCTCATCGCACGGCTGGTCCTGCAGCGGATAGATCTCGCACAGCACCCGGTTCTGCACGAAGTAGTTGTTGACGATCCGGGTTCCGGAGCGCCACGCCCGCTCCAGCCAGCGGAAGTAGGTCTGCTCGTGCGTCAACGAATCCCAGCGTGGCCAGCCGCGGAACGTCGGCCAGCCGTGGGTGTCGTGCGGACCGGGCGTGGAGAGTATCTGTTCGCCGACGGCGGGCCACCCGCCGGGTCGGTGATCGGGGCAGTCGGTGAGCGCATAGGTGATGCCCAACGGACTGAACGGTGTGCCGCAGTGGAAGCGTCCACCGAGGAACTGCTCGGCCATCAGGTGGGCGTGGGAGTCGACGAATCCGGTCAGATTGCCGTCGGCGTCGGTACCGGTGTGCGGTGCGCCGGCCACGTTCAGCTGTGCTTCCGGGAACGCACGACAGCCGGTCGCCGGGGACAGTCGTACGGTCTGCGCCAGCCCGCTCGACGACGTCATCCGATAGCCGGTCGCGGTGCGTTCGACCGTCCACACGGCCTTCGGCGACACCTGCTGCCGCCGGACCAGCGAGCCTGCGAGCTCGGTGAGCACGGTTCCGGCGGTGTCGTAGAAGAGGAACTCACCCAGGCCTGCCGCTTTGACCGTCGACGGACCGCGACCGATGATCGGCCGCCTGGCATCGTCAGCGAGCCGTACACAAGTTCCCGCGAGGGAGTAGGCGGGTGCACCGGGGTCGGCCGTCGCGGCAGGGGGCGTGCTCGGCGCGGTCGCGAGTGCGGCGGCGACCAGCGCAGCGGCGGCGAGACGTCCCGCGGATCGGCACAGTGAGGCGAAGGTCACATCCTCAAGAAGATCAGATGATCAACTCGTCGGGGCCGCTTTCGTGGTCTGCGTCGTCGTCCGTCCCGGCGTTTCGTTACGATTCGGATCCACGGAGTGTGGGCATCGGCGACAATGGCACCCGTCACCCGGCGATTGATGCGGGGTGGAACCACGGTGCGGAGGGGTGGAATCTTGGGCGAGATCGTTCTGGCCGATGTGCGGACCGGAGTCGAGCAGGAGATGGTGATCGAGTGGGCCCGGCGGGAACACCCGGGCGTGGACGTTCGCACCCTCGAGACAGTCGATATCGCAGGACTGGACCCGGCGACGGTGTTGATCCCGGCGCGGGTGGTGTGGCTGCCGCCGGTACGACGGGGCGAGCGCAAGGTGGCCCTCGCCGATGCGATCGTTCTGTCGAATCCCCGTCGGCCCCCGGAGTTTCGGCAGCAGGCGATTCGCAAGATGGGCCCGGACCGAGTCCGCGTCGTCCAAGGCGTGGCCGCGTCGGTCGCCGAACTCGGCGAGCGATATGAGGAACAGCAGGCGGTCGGGGAGTCGTTCGCGGCGTTCGTCGGGATGCGCGCCTCCCTGTCCGCGGAGCGCGCGGAACTGGAACTGGTCGGTACCCGCTACAAGGTGCCCCGCTTGGTCGCCGAGCAGATCAGTTCGTCGGCTCGTTTCCAGACCGCAGCCGCCGAGTTGGCCGCGACGCTCGGTCGGACCGCGACGTCGGTGGCGCAGGAGGCCACCGATAAGATGGGGACCTTCGTCGCCACCCAGAGCCGACTGGTGCAGGACTTGTTCACCTCGGCGTTCAGCGGGCTGTACGAGCGCGCGTGGTCGGTGTCGGCAGACCTCGACACGCTCGGCCGTCTGCGCGCACTGAACAAAGAGAGTTCGCTGGTCTTTCTGCCGTCGCACCGCTCGTACGTCGACTCGTTGATCCTGGCCAGCGTCCTGCATCAGCACGACTTTCCGCCCAACCTGGTCCTCGGCGGCGAGAATCTCGCATTCTGGCCGATGGGACCGATCGCGCGCCGCGCGGGCACCATCTTCATCCGGCGCAAGTTCGGGTCGGACCCGGTGTACAAGCTGGCGATGCGGTCGTATCTCTCGTTCATCGTCGAGAAGCGCTTCAATCTCGAGTGGTACATCGAGGGCGGGCGCAGTCGCACCGGCAAGCTCCGCCCGCCGATGCTCGGCCTGCTCGCGTACGTCGCTGATGCCGTGGAGGCTCTCGACGACGCCGACGTGATGGTGGTCCCGACCTCCATCGTCTACGACCAGCTCCCGGAGATCGCGGCGATGGCGCGGGAGTCGGCAGGCGGCACCAAGACGCCCGAAGACCTGAAATGGCTGCTCAAGTACGCGCGCGGGCAGCGCACGTACCGCGGCGAGGCGCGCGTTCGCTTCGGCGAGCCGTTCTCGTTGCGGCAGGCGCTCGCCGACGCAGGCAGTGGGCGCGTACGCCTGGAGAAGGTCGCGTTCAAAGTGATGGACGAGATCAATGCGGCCACCCCGATCTCGGCGACCTCGCTGGCCGGGTTCGCGTTGCTGGGCGCCGAGGACCGTGCGTACACCGCCCGCGAGATCGAGGTGATCCTGGAGCCGCTCCTGGACTACATCGCCGCACGATCGTTGCCGGGGCCGGATCCGTCGCTGTGCCGCGGTCTCGGCCTGCTCACCACACTCGGTGAACTGACCGACGCAGACGTGCTGCAGACCTTCGACGGCGGGCCCGAGCAGGTGTGGTCCATTGCGCCCGGCAACCACTCGGTCGCCGCCTACTACCGCAACGGCGCGCTGCACCACTTCGTGGACCGCGCGATCGTGGAGCTCGGCATGCTCGCCGTCTCGGACGGCGACGTCGTGGAAGGCGGCCCCGCCCCGGATGCGCAGGCCGACCCGTCCGAGGGGCTGCTGGCTCCGGCGCAGCAGGAGGCGCTCCGGATCCGTGATCTGCTGAAGTTCGAGTTCTTCTTCCCCGCGAAGAAGGAGTTTCTGCATCGTCTCGGCGCGGAGACCGATCTGATCGCACCCGGTTGGCGGACCTCCGCACCCACCCAGGAGTGGGTGCACGATGCGCTGCTGGCCGGCGCGGGCCAGCTGTTCGCCCGTCGAACACTGCAGACCTTCTTCGACGCACAGTTCGTCGTCGCACGACGTCTGGTCGCGTTGGGCGCGCAGGAACGGGACAAGGAATCGATCCTGGCGGACTGCCTGGGCCTGGGGCAGCAGTTGTCGTTGCAGGGCGAGGTGCAGAGCAAGGACTCGGTCTCGCGCGAACTGTACGACGCCGCCTACCAGCTCGCAGACAACCGCGGTGCGGTCAGCGGAACGTCGTTCGACGAGGTGGCGACGGCCCGTCGCGTCTGGCTCACCGAGGTCGAGACGATGCGTGCGCGGCTGGTGCGACTCGCCGCGATCGAAGCCGAGCAAGCAGCCCTGACACTCGAGAAGGAGTCCCAGCAGTGAGCGCATTGGCCGATCGGCTACGCCAGATCGCCGCGGCACCCGAAGGAAAACAGGTGTGCGCGTTCTTCGACTACGACGGGACGCTGCTGGAGGGCTTCTCGGCGACCGCCATTCTGCGTGCGCGACTGCGCAGCATGGAGTTCACCGCGGGCGAGTTGCTCGACGTGCTGATGATCGGGCTGCGCGGGTGCTCGTCCGAGCAGGACTACGCGGAGGTCCTCGAGGCCACCAAGCCCGCCTTCACCGGCAAGACGTATGCCGAGCTGCTCGCGATGGGGGAGAAGCTGTTCAAGGAGGACACCGCCGCCAAGCTTCGGCCGCAGATGTGGCAGGTGATCCGTGCACATCGCGCCAAGGGGCATCGGATCGTGATCGCGTCGTCGGCCACTCGGTTCCAGATCGAGCCGATCGCCAAACAGATCGACGCCGATCACGCGCTCGCCACCGATGTGGAGGTGGTCGACGGCATCGTGACCGGACGGATTCTGGGACGCCCGCTGTGGGGGCCGGGCAAGGCCGCCGCGGTGCGACGCCTCGCCAAGGAGTACGACCTCGATCTGGCGTCGTCGTTCGCCTACAGCGACGGGAACGAGGACGTGCCGTACCTCGAGTCGGTGGGCCATCCCGCTGCGGTGTCGCCGCAGCGCGGGCTGCGGGCGGTGGCCGAGAGTCGCGGCTGGCCGATTCTGGACCTGCACAATCCGACCTACAACACGCTCGGCATGATGGCGCGGACCAGCGCCTTCTACGGATCGTTCCTCAGCGGTGCGGCAGTGGGCTTCGCCAAGGGGCTGATCAGCGAGGACGGCACCGACGCCATGCAGGGGGCGGTCTCGGCGGGTATCGACACCGGGTTCGCGCTGGCCGGCGTCCGCGTCGAAGTGCTCGACGGCGGCGAGTATCTGACGTCGGCGCGGCCCTGCGTGTTCCTGTTCAACCATCAGTCGAAGCTCGATCTGCCGGTGATGATTCACCTCATCCGGCAGCAGGCCACCGGGGTCGCGAAGAAGGAGATCCGGGATCTGCCGCTGTTCGGCAAGATCCTGCAGGTCGGCGGAGTCGCGTTCATCGACCGAGCCGACGCCGGCCGCGCCATCGAACAACTGGAGCCGGTGGTGAACAAGATCGAGGAGGAGGGATTCTCACTCGTCGTCGCACCGGAAGGCACCCGTTCCGCGACGCCCCGCATCGGAGCCTTCAAGAAGGGGCCGTTCCACATCGCGATGCGCGCCGGCGTCCCGATCGTGCCGGTGGTCCTGCGCAATGCGGGTGAATTGATGTGGCGCGGTGCGCAATTGATCAAGCCGGGCACCGTGGAAGTGCGCGTGCTGCCGCCGGTCGACACGTCGTCGTGGGTGCCGGAGAAGGCGGGCGAGTACGCCGAAGAGGTGCGTCAGCAGTACCTGGACGCGCTGGCGGACTGGCCGGTCACCGCCTTCGACGACGGGCGGATGACCAGAACGATGGGAGTCTTCGAATGGCAGGAGCGTGGGCGTGACTGAATCGGGTGCAGCGAACGGTGCGGACCAGCCGTTGGACTGGGGCACCGAACCGGAGATGAGCGCCGTCGACACCGTGATGTGGCGCGGCGACACCGACCGCCGACTGCGGTCGACCATCTCGGTGGTCGAGGTCTACGACAGCGAGCCGGATTGGGACCGGCTCGTCGCCGCGCACGACTGGGGCAGCCGAATGGCGCCGCGGTTCCGGCAGCGGGTGATCGAATCGCCGTTGCACACCGGCACGCCCAGTTGGGAAGTGGATCCCGACTTCGACCTGCACTATCACCTGCGGCGCGTCCGGGTGCCCGGCGACGGCAGCATGCGCGACCTGTTCACCCTGTGCGAGCAGTTGGCGATGACGCCGCTCGACTCGGCGCGGCCACCGTGGGAGGGATACCTCATCGACGGTCTCGCCAACGGCAAGACCGCCTACCTCCTCAAGGGGCACCACGCCCTCACCGATGGTCTCGGCGCGATTCGGGTGTTGGCGCAACTGCATTCGACGACGCGCGATCCGATTCCCGGGAAGCCGCAGCCGGCGGCGCCGTTGCCGCGCCAGCTGTCGGGCTTCGACGTCCTGACCCGTCAGATCGGGGAGGAGGTGCGTCGGATCCCGCGAATGGCCGGGATGGCGGTCGACGGGGTGCTCGCCCTGACCGACCCCAAGAAGGCGCTGAGCCGGGTGCTTCGGTACGGCCGCTCGGTGCCGCGCGTCGCGGGCATGATCAGTCCGCCCGGGTCGCCGCTGCTCGCCGGTCGCAGCGTCTCGTGGCGGTTCAGCGCGTTCGAAGTCCCGTTCGACGCCGTCCACGCGGCGGCCAAGGCGACGGGCGCGTCGGTCAACGACGTCTACCTCGGCGGGCTGATCGGCGGCTTCCGCAAGTACCACGATGCGATGGGCGCCTCCGTGGAATCGATCCCCGTCGCGATTCCGATCTCAGTGCGCAAGCCCGACGATCCCGCGGGCGGCAATCGGATCGCCGTCGGGCGCCTGGCGGGCCCGGTCGGGATCGACGATCCGTTCGAGCGGGTCCTCACCATCCGCGAGCAGGTGCGCGCCGCGCGGTCCGAACCCGCCGTGGACGTCCTCAACGCGATCGGCCCGGTCCTGGCGTGGCTGCCGGGCTCGGTTCTCACCCAGTTCAGCGGAACCACATCGCAGAACGACCTGCAGGCCAGTAACGTGCCCGGCATTCCGTGGGAGACCTTCGTCGCGGGAGCGAAAGTGGAGCGGATGTACCCGTTCGGGCCGCTGCCGGGTTGTGCGGTGATGGCGACCATGATCACGCACAACGGAACCGCGTGCTTGGGCGTCAACCTCGATGCTGCCGCCGTCACCGACCCGGAGCTGTTCGCCGACTGCCTCGTCAACGGGTTCAACGAGGTGCTGGATCTGGCTGACGGTGAGGTCACCGGCAGGCTGATCCGGGTGGTCGACTGACAGCGCTGCGACCGATCGCAGGCAGTCGCGGGTTCGCTGACCGGTTCGCGCGCGCGAACCGGTAGGTTCGTCACCGTGGTTGACTTCGCATATGTCATCGCCGGATCCGAAGCGACCGGGGGTGCTGGAATCCAGACGGACCTGAAGACCTTTCAGGAACTCGGCGCCTTCGGGCTCGGCACCATCACCTGCATCGTGTCGTTCGATCCGAACCACGGGTGGAACCATCGGTTCGTGCCGGTGGATCCGCAGGTGATCGCCGACCAGATCGAGGCCGCGACCTCGGCGTACCGACTCGACGTCGTCAAGATCGGCATGCTCGGCACCCCCGCGACCATCGACGTCGTGGCCGATGCGCTCAAGCAGCAGTCGTGGCGGCACGTGGTCCTGGATCCGGTGTTGATCTGCAAGGGGCAGGAGCCGGGCGCCGCGCTCGACACCGACACCGCGCTGCGCGCGCAGGTGCTGCCGCAGGCGACGGTCGTGACGCCGAATCTGTTCGAGGCCACCACGCTGTCCGGCATGGCGGCGATCGAGACGGTCGACGACCTCGTCGAGGCGGCCCGCCGCATCCACGATCTCGGTCCGCAGTACGTCCTGGCCAAGGGCGGCGTGGAACTCCCCGGCGACGACGCCGTCGATGTTCTCTACGACGGCGCCGACGTCACCGTCCTGCGGACGCCGAAGATCGGGTCCGAGCGCGTCTCCGGCGCCGGGTGCACCCTCGCGGCCGCGGTGACGGCCGAGTTGGCGAAGGGGGCATCAGTAGCCGATGCCGCCGCGCGAGCGAAAGACTTCACTGCCGCCGCCATCGCAGCGCGAGTGACGGGCAATCTGCCGTTCGCGGCGGTGCGCCAGGGCTGAGCTGCGGTTGACGCGCAGCGGTGCGGCCGGCTCGAGGCAGTTCGGCACCGCAACGCAAAACGGCACTCGCGAGGTGGTGCCCCGCGAGTGCCGCTCGCTTGTGTGTCTGACCGATACTGGCGATCCCGGGATGGTGGGATCGCCCGTGACAAGGTGAGGTCTGGTCAGACGTCTCCGCGGCGCAGCATGCGGCCGAGGGGAGTCGTGAAATCGATCTTCTGGCCGCGCAGCCAGGTTCCCTGGACCACGCCGGCGAGGGCGCGGCCGTCGTAGGGGCTGATCGGGTTCTTGTGGTGGAGCTGGTGCACGTCGATGACCTGCGCCGAGTCGGGTTCGAAGATCGAGAAGTCGGCGTCGTAGCCGAGGGCGATGCGCCCCTTGTGGGTCAGTCCGGCGAGCTCGGCAGGCTTGGCCGACATCCACTGCATCACCTGCGGGAGGTCGATGCCGCGACGCTTGGCCTCGGTCCAGATCAACGACAGTCCCAGCTGCAGCGAGGCGACGCCGCCCCACGCGACGCCGAAGTCGCCGTTCTCGACGTCTTTGAGGTCGACGGTCGACGGCGAGTGGTCGGAGACGATGCAGTCGATGGTGCCGTCGAGCAGACCCTGCCAGAGCAGCTCGCGGTTCGACGCCTCGCGGATCGGCGGGCAGCACTTGAAGGCGGTCGCGCCGTTCGGGATCTCCTCGGCCAGCAGCGTCAGGTAGTGCGGGCAGGTCTCGACGGTGATCTTGACGCCGTCGCGCCGTGCGGTGGCGATCATCGGCAGCGCGTCGGACGACGACAGGTGCAGGATGTGGGCGCGGGCACCGGTCCAGCGGGCGCGCTCGATCACCTCGGCGACGGCGACGTTCTCGGCGCCGCGCGGGCGTGAGGCGAGGAAGTTGGCGTACTGATTGCCTTCGGCGGTGGGCGCATGGTCGATCGCACGCGAGTCCTCGGCATGCACGATCATCAACGAGTCGAACTTCGCGAGCTCGGCCATGTCGGCTTCCATCTCGTCCGCGGTCAGGTGCGGGAACTCGTCGACGCCCGAGTGGAGGAGGAAGCACTTGAAGCCGAAGACGCCTTCGTCGTGGAGACCGCGGAGGTCGTCCTCGTTGCCGGGGACGGCGCCACCCCAGAACCCGACGTCGATGTGCGTCTTGCCCTTTGCGGCGGCGCGCTTGATGTTGAGGGCTTCGACGGTGACCGTCGACGGGATCGAGTTGAGCGGCATGTCGATCAGCGTGGTGACGCCGCCCGCGGCGGCGGCCTTGGTAGCCGACTCGAAGCCCTCCCACTCGGTGCGACCGGGCTCGTTGACGTGCACGTGGGTGTCGACCAGGCCGGGGATCATCACCTGGTGCGGCTCGAGTTCGATGATCTCGGCGCCCTGCAGTCCGCTGCCCAGCGGCTCGATGGCGGTGACGCGGCCGTCGCGGATGCCGATCTCACGGGCGACGATGCCTGCGGTGGTCAGCATCTGCTCGCCGCGGAGCACGAGGTCGAAGGGGGCCGTCGCGGCGGCGTCGGACGGTGCTGCTGCGGCGGTGTCGTTCTCGGTGCTCTCCGGGACATTGCTCATGTGCGGTGGCTCCTCGGGCGGGATGATCGGAAGGGGTTTGGTACGACGATACCCCAGGGTAATTCCTCATAGTGGAATTTGGAATCTGTTTTGTGGAATCTGGCGGCCATCGGTCGGGGTTCTCGGTGGTGATCGACGGTGTTGTGAGGGTGTCGAGTTATGCGGAGTTGTCCGGTAGGGGTTGACATGTGACCGGCGGGTAGGCGTAAATAATCACACCCACGGAATAATAATTCCGCATAGTGGAATGGCGCGGTTGGCGGCAAGGTCCTCCGCGACGACGTGAAAGCCCTACTATGACCACCGAATCCTCCGGAGTAATCGAGGACGCCCGGCCCGCCGGTCCTGCTTCGTCGCCCACCACCGCCGGAACCGAGCAGTTGCCGGACGGCGTGAGCCCCGCGCTGTACAACGGCGATCTCGCCCCCACCAAGCGCGAAGGTCGCCGGTGGCATTCGTACAACATCTTCACGCTGTGGGCGAACGACGTCCACAGCCTCGGCAACTACGCTTTCGCGATCGGTCTGTTCGCCCTCGGACTCGGCGGCTGGCAGATCCTGGTCGCGCTCGGCCTCGGCGGCGTCTTCCTGTTCCTGCTGCTCAACCTGTCCGGATTCATGGGCGAGAAGACCGGCGTGCCGTTCCCGGTCATGAGCCGCATCTCGTTCGGCATTCGCGGTGCGCAGGTCCCCGCCCTGGTCCGCGGCGCCGTCGCCATCGCGTGGTTCGGCATCCAGACCTACCTCGCCTCGGTGGTGCTCCGCATCATGATCGTCGCGCTGATCCCGTCGTCGGCGAGTTGGGACACCAACAACGTCCTCGGCCTCTCGACGCTCGGCTGGATCTCGTTCGTGACGCTGTGGATCGTCCAGGTGATCATCGTCAGCTACGGCATGGAGATGATCCGCAAGTATGAGGCCTTCGCCGGTCCCATCATTCTCATCACCATGGTGGCGTTGGCGGTGTGGATGCTCAGCGAGGCGGACTGGACCATCGCGTGGAGCACCCCGGACACCGTGTCGGGCGGCGAGATGTGGGCCAAGATCATCGGCGGCGCCAGCCTCTGGGTCGCGATCTACGGCACCTTCGTCCTCAACTTCTGCGACTTCACGCGCAATGCGAAGTCCAAGGGATCGATCGTGCGCGGCAACTTCTTCGGCATCCCGCTGAACATGCTGCTCTTCGGCGGCATCGTCATCGTCCTCGCCGGTGCGCAGTTCCGGGTCGACGGCCGCATCATCGAGTCGCCGTCCGACATCGTCGAGACCGTCCCGAACACGTTGCTGCTGGTCCTGGCCTGCCTCGCCCTGCTGATCCTCACCGTCGCGGTCAACATGATGGCGAACTTCGTCGCGCCGATCTACGCCCTGTGCAATCTGTTCCCGAAGAAGCTCAACTTCCGTCGCTCGGCCCTGGTGTCAGCGGTCATCGGTCTGGTCATCCTGCCGTGGAACCTCTACAACACGCCCGCGGTGATCACCTACTTCCTCGGCGGTCTCGGCGCGCTGCTCGGCCCGCTGTTCGGCATCGTGATGGCCGACTACTGGATCACCCGTCGGCAGAAGATCAACGTTCCGGCGCTGTTCACCGAGAGCCCGGACGGCGAGTACTTCTACCAGAACGGCGTCAACCTGCGAGCCGTCGCGGCGTTCGTGCCGACCGCCGGTGCCGCGCTCCTGATGGCTTTCGTGCCTGCCTTCGGCGTGGTCGCCGAGTACTCGTGGTTCATCGGCGCGGGCCTGGGCGCCGTCGTCTACCTGCTGGTGGCCGACCGCCACCGTCAGTTCAACGACGTCTCGGGCGAGGCCATCGCCGTCGTCAGCACGCACTGATCTCGCCCGTTCATCTCAAGACACCCCAGGAAGGGGAGGGACCCATGCGGATTCTCGTCGCCAATGTCAACACCACTGCGTCGATGACCGACGCGATCGCCGAGTCGGCGCGCTCGGCGGCCTCGCCGGGTACGGAGATCGTCGGCATCACCCCGCGATTCGGCGCCGACTCGTGCGAGGGCAACTTCGAGAGCTACCTTGCGGCGATCGCCGTCATGGACGCGATCACCTCGTACGACGGCGAGTTCGACGCGGTGATTCAGGCCGGTTACGGCGAGCACGGACGCGAGGGGTTGCAGGAGCTCCTGGACGTGCCGGTCGTCGACATCACCGAGGCGGCAGCGTCCACGGCGATGTACCTCGGCCACAAGTACTCGGTGGTCACCACGCTGGATCGCACCGTCCCGCTGATCGAGGACCGGTTGAAACTCGCCGGGCTGGATTCGCGTTGCGCGTCCGTGCGCGCGTCGGGCCTGGGTGTGCTGGAACTGGAATCCGACCCCGAGCGTGCGGTGGAGGCCATCGTCGCGCAGTCGCGCGAGGCCGTCGACCGTGATCACGCCGAGGTGATCTGCCTGGGCTGCGGTGGCATGGCCGAGTTGGAGGACAAGGTGAAGGCCGCGACCGGGGTGCCGATCGTCGACGGCGTGCGCGCCGCCGTCACTGTGGCGGAGGGGCTGGTGCGGATGGGACTGTCGACGTCGAAGGTTCGCACGTATGCGACGCCGCGTCAGAAGAAGGTCATCGGCTGGCCCTTCCAGTTCTGACCCGATCTTCCCCGCCGATGCCGGACACCACCTCCCAGGTGCCCGGTATCGGTCGTCTTCGTCGCCGAGCGATCGACACCCGCCCGCGGACGTGGAAACCGCCCGACGCGCGGTCGGGGAGGCGCGCGCCGGGCGGAGCTTGAGGAGCGGAGATCAGAGCATGATCTGGCGGTTGACGTCCTTGTAGAGCAGGTAGCGGAAGTTCGACGGACCGCCCGCGTAGCAGGCCTGCGGGCAGAAGGCGCGCAGCGAGAGGTAGTCGCCCTCCTGGACCTCCACCCAGTCGCCGTTGAGGTGGTAGACGGCCTTGCCCTCGAGCATCAGCAAGCCGTGTTCCATCACGTGGGTCTCGGCGAACGGAATGCTGGCGCCCGGCTCAAAGGTGACGACGTTGACGTGCATGTCGTAGGCGAGGTCCTGCGGGTCGAGCATGCGGGTGGTGCGCCATGCCCCGTTGGTGTCGGGCATCGCGTTCGGCTCGATCTCCTGCTCGTTTCCGAACTTGACCGACGGCGTGTGGCCCTCGATGGCTTCGTATCGCTTGCGGATCCACACGAAACTGACGTCCGCGTCGCCGTCGTTGCGAGCCGACCAGATGGTGCCCGCCGGGAGGTACGCGAAGCCGCCTTCGGTGAGGGTCTGGGTCTGGCCGTCGGCCGCGACCGTCAGCGCACCGGAGGTGACGAAGAGGAAGCCCTCCACCTCGGCCTGCGGTTCGGGGCGCTCCGCGCCGCCGCCCGGCTTCACTTCCATGATCGCCTGGAAGAAGGTGGTGGCTCCGCCGGCGACGGGCCGGTTGATGATCCAGCCGCGGGTGTCGGTCCACTCGGGGAACACCGAGGTCACGATGTCGGAGAAGACGCCGCGCGGGATGACGGTGTACGCCTCGGTGACGATGGCGCGGTCGGTCAGCAGGTCGGTCTGCGGCGGCAGGCCGCCTCGGGGCGTGTAGTACGTCGCCTTCTGCGGTGCGGTCATTGGTTCTCCTTTGTGGGGCTGGGCAGGTCTCATGGGCGAGAACCCCGTGGTTAGCGGGTTCCGGGGCCGAGTCAGACGAGTGGGCTGGTCTGGCGGCCGAACGCGACGTCGCGGACGGTCTGGATCGGCAGATCGGTGGCGGCTTCGACGTCCGCGGTAGGCAATGCGCCGCAGACGGCGCCGCGGTTGATGAATCCGGCCAGGGCCTTCGCGGTCGCGGGCTCGTCCATGATCGCCGAGTCGACGCGGTGCATGTAGTTGCGCAGTCGAGTGGCGGCGGGAGCGAAGCCGTCGCGGTAGAAGGCGTAGGTCGCGAGGAAGCGGGTCACCAGCTGCGCCGGATGCATGTCCCAGCCCTGGTAGATGCCGCGTTCCAGGTGTCGTCGCACCAGTCGGGCGTGCAGCTGCCAGGCGGGTTCCACGTTGTCGCCGATCGGCAGAATGTTGGTGGAGCCGTCGGACATGTGGACGCCGGTTCCCGCGACGGCGAGCTGCATGACGTTCTTGGCGTGGTCGGCGGCGGGATGTTCCATGGACTGGTAGGCGGCGGCGATGCCGAGCGACGCGGAGTAGTCGTAGGTGCCGTAGTGCAGGGAGGTGACGCGGCCGTCGCCTGCGTGGATCAACCGCGCGACCGGCGCGGTGCCGTCGGCGGCGAGAATCGCCTGCGGCGTCTCGACCTGGACCTCGAAGCCGATGCGACCGGCAGGCAGGTCGTGGATCCGTTCCAGGGCTGCGGCGACCTCGACCATCGTCTCGACCTGTGCCACCGAGGTGACTTTCGGCAGCGTCAGCGTGAGACCGTCCGGCAGCGTCCCACCGTCCAGGAGGCCGCCGATGAACCCGTCGAGCGTGCGGAGGCCGCGACGGCGGACCGGGGCTTCGAAGCACTTGAAGCGGATGCCGATGAACGGCGGTACGATGCCTGCCGCCACGGCCGAACGAACCGCGGCGGACGCAGCGTGGACGTGCGCGTCCTCGACGTCGTCTCCTCGGTTGCCGTATCCGTCCTCGAAATCGAGGCGCAGGTCCTCGATGGGTTCGGCGGTCAGTTTGGCGGCGACGAGCTCGGCGAGTCGCTCGGGTGCGGAATCGGGGGAGCCGCCCAGGCCGACGAGAGCGGCGACGGCGTCGAGACCGCCTGCCTCGCGTGCGGTCTCGAGTGCGGTGGCGCCCCACTGCTGGGGGAGGTCGGGGGTGTAGCGGTCGGCGGAGACGTAGACGGTGTGGATCGGTTGGCGGCGGCCGTCGTCGCCGGGGTAGCGGCGCGCGAGCGCGGCATCGGCGTCGGCGAGCTGTTCGTCGACGTGTGCCAGGAAGCTCTCGTCGAGGTGGCCGCTGATCATGAATCCTCCCGGTGGTCTGTCGATTTGCGGAATTATAATTCCGCATCGTGGAGTTTACGAGAAGATCGTCGTCGACACAAGGATTCTTGCGCAGTGGTGACGCTGTTGATTCCGCATTGTGGAAGATAGGCTCGAAGGAGTCGTCGGAGGAGATGGAATGCCTGGAAGCACTCGTGGGTCGAACGCCGGTGGTGGCGTGCAGTCGGTCGAGCGCGCTTTCGAGTTGATGGAACTCATCGGCCGGGCGGGCGGTGAGTGCTCGCTGACTCACTTGGCGACCGAGTCGCCGCTGCCGCCGCCGACCATCCATCGGTTGCTGCGCACCCTGGTCGGGATCGGGTACGTCCGCCAACTGCCGAACAAGAGGTACGCGCTCGGGCCTCGGTTGATCCGGCTGGGCGAGGTCGCCAATCGCCAATTGGGTGCGGTCGCCGGGCCGGTGCTCGAGTCGCTGGTCGCCGAACTGTCGGAGACGGCCAGTCTCGCCGTCCTGGACGGCGACATGGCCATCTACACCGCGCAGGTGCCGTCGCCGCACACCATGCGGACCAACAATGAGGTCGGTAGGCGAGTCAACCTGCACAATTCGGGTGTGGGCAAGGCCGTGCTGTCGGAGCTCGACGACGCTCGGATCGTGAAACTCGTTTCGCAGGCCGGGTTTCCTGCGACCACTGAACACAGCGTGACGTCGTTGTCGGGTGCGTTCGCCGAAGTGGAGAAGGTGCGGGCCAACGGCTACGCGGTGGATGATCAGGAGCAGGAGATCGGCGTGCGGTGCGTCGCCATGGCGATCCCCGGTGCTCCGACGCCGATGGCCGTCGGGATCTCCGGTCCTACCTCACGCATGACTGAAGACGTGTTGCAACGCGCGGTCGTGGCGTTGGGTCGGGCGACCGGCGTCATTTCGGATGCGCTGATCGGGGCGCGGGAAGCGTAGATTCGGTGGAGCGCGCTTCGTTGAGGTCTGGTTCGTTCAGGCTACTGCGCGTTCGGTGTGGCGCTGTCCGCCCGCTGCGGGCGGCCCTTCATTGAGCGGACGGAGGGTTCTCGGGGTGTTGCGGTGCCTGGAACCCTCCGTCCTCGCTGATTCTATCACTGAACGGTATCTAGTTCGTTCTGGTAATTGCGCCCAAGCTTGATCAGATCTCCATCTGTTTGGACCATTGTAGCCCTGCGAGGTCCTGGCTACGGTGGGTTGGGAAGCACCATAACGACTACTACTGACAAAACGCTCAAACATGGAGGATTCGATGGATGCACTCAGCTTGGACTCGTTGATCGCCGGCTGCACCGCGGGCGGCGCTGCCACCCTCACCTCGGTCACCGAGCTCGCGCCGGCGGAAGGCAGTCATGGCGGGATTGCGCCGGCGCGATTCGTGACGGGCCGCGACGCCGCCTATGCCTTTGAGACACGCTATGTCGACGGCGAGGCTCAAACCACGGTGATGGTTGACTCGAAAGGGTCCCAACTCAACCGGGCGGAGGAGCAGATCGCATGGGCGATCGCTGACGGGGTGGCGCCGCTCTCGCAGACCCCGCGCATCGCGGTGACGTACGGGAATGGCAACCGGGAGTATGACTACACGTTGCCGCACCGACTGTACGACGGGCACATCCGCGCGGGCAGCGTCGATGGGGTGTCAGTCACGAAGCATCCTCACTACCTCGCGGCGCGGAATGCGACGACAGCGGATGTCCGACCGATTCTGGAGCTGGCGCCGACCGCACTCGTACTCGGTGGGTGGGACTCGACGCGGAAGTCTCGGCAGGGGCGCTACCGCAGCGCGCTGACCGGAGAGATCATCGGCGTGCTCGCAGATCAGGGGCCAAATGGCACAAACGTTGCCAAACGGGGCGGTGCTCGTGTCGATCCGATTGCGGCAAGTGTGCGTCTGACGGGCCAGCAGTTGAAGGGGCTGCTCGAAGATCAACGCGACGAACTCTCGCCCAATCTGGTCAGCAAGATCGAAGGCGAGATCAAGGCATCGAAGAGCGGTAGAACGTCGGCGTCGACAATCGGTCTCGGAGCGATCCCGCCCGCCCTGAACGGTCTCGGTCTGGTCGCTTGCCGTCGGATCATCCGCTCCCACGTGTTGTCGTTCAGTGCCCTGCGCCAATTGCGGTTCGGAAGCGGTCCGCAGGGCGATGCCGCTTGCCGCGCACTTCTGGCTGCGTATGCCCTCGCTGGGCTGGCTCGCGCCGATGCGGCTCTCGACATTCGCGCCAATTGCAACCTGCGCGAGGTCGGCGAGACAGCGGTCGAGATCGACGAGCGTCACGGCCGTAGTCGATCCCTCGCCCCGTTGACGGTGGAAGCCGCGGACGGCTTGCTGTCGGACGCGATCGTCAACGCTCGGACAGCTGCCGGCATCCGGTGGGACGGGCAGGTCTTCGAGGTGACGGGCAATGACGTGATCACCACGAATGCCGATGCATCCGACGATGGCGAGGCGTGAGATGTCCGTCAGAGGCATCCGCGCTCGGTTCCCCTCCGGCGTGTATCGCGGTCACATCGGTGCCGGACAGTACGACCTCCTGCCCTCCCCGCTGCGGCTTCACGCAGCGTTGGTCAGTGCCGCAGGCGACGGCACGACGGCGCTTGTTGAAGCGGGTGCCTTGTGTAGGACGAGCGACGCGACACGAGCACTCGAATGGTTGGAGGACAATCCGCCTGAGTTCGTCGAATTGCCTGACGTCGTGGAGAACGGGCTCGGCGTAGACAAAGCTTTCGCCTACCGAGACGAGGGAGTGGTAGAGAACGTCAAGAAGTCGCCGATTCGTCGTAAGACGCCACGGACAGTCGTCGATTCGACCGCGTTGCGGGGAGCGCTCGGTTGGGGCTGGACTTCGATGCCCGACGATGTTGCGCTCGAGCTCGATTCACTGTGTGCCGATGTCCCGTGCCTTGGCGAGGGTGATTCTCCTGTGGTGTTGGAAGTCGGCGAGATTGCACCGACCCACCGGAGAAACCACGCCGCTGGTCCGTTTGATCCGGTTGCGTTGAAACTGAGTGTGCCAAGAGGTGGGCGTCTCCAGGAACTGGACGATCTGTATCGGCGTGCGAATCCTGTGAAGGCGCCGACCCAGAGTGCGGACCGGTGGACCGGTAGCGAACTGCCGACCCCGCCCGCGATCAGCCATCACCGTGCCGTTGAACTCGGGTACGAGCCCATCATTGCGTCGCCGCCTGTGTCGAGCGCGCCGTGGTCGGAAATGATCTTCTTTCCGCTGACTACGGAGATACCGCCGGAGGAGTGCTTGGGGTGGTCGGTGGCAATGCATCGCGCACTCGTCGCGGCACTGGGTGATGACGCGACACCGGTCGTGACTGGCCGGTATCAAGCGGGAGCGGTGCAGCCCGCGAATAGAGTTGCGGTTCAGGTGCTGTCGCGAGAAGTGATGGATCAGACGAACCATCCACAGCTCGGCGCGGGAATAGCAATTCTCATTCCTGGTGCGGAAGCACTGGACGGAGTGCTTCCAGCTGTGACCGCACTGCGTCGGCTGTATCGGGGCGGCGCTGGGGCGGTCAGCCTTGGGCAGCCTGTGCACCTGTCGACAATGGATTTCTGGAAGCCCGTCGAACCCGGCCACGTACGGACGTGGGCTGCACTTCCAGCGGTGGTGCCGGAAACGCGTCGTCAGAAGTCACGCGATTGGTCACTGGCGGACTCGGCATTGCTCTCCGTCGGGTTCGTCTTTAGAGATCAGCTCTCGATAGCCCCCGCGCACCGCGGCGCCGACCGATATGCCGCGATCGTCGACGCAGTCGCTGCGCGATCAGTGAAGCCATTGAACACCTCGCTGATTGCCGGCGTCGACGTCGGCAAATATGTCCACAAGGCACCGCGAGGAGTCGTCGTTCAGCCGTATCGCCTGTCGATCACTTCAGGAGATCTGATCCCACCCCAGTCATTGGTTGCGATCGGCCAAAGCCGTCACCTCGGCGGTGGGCTGCTCGTTCCCCTGGATCTCCCGGCAGCGATCGCATCAGCATGGGGAGTCAAGGAGTGACTATCTTGACTGCCAGCGCATTTCGCGACTTCATTCGTGAGGTCAACGGCTACGAGCCGTTCGCCTGGCAAGAACGGCTACTGGCTTCAGTGATCGACAATGGCCGGTGGCCGGACACCATTGCGGCTCCGACCGGAACTGGGAAATCGAACGTCGTCGATGTGCACGTCTTCGCTAATGCGCTCTTCGGTTGGGGCGAAGGTCCACGTGTCCCGCGTCGGCTATCGGTGGTCGTGAACCGACGGGCGATCGTTGACGCACACGTGGATCATGCGCAGTTGATTCAGCAGAAGTTGATGTCGGACGCCGTGCAGGGAACGCCGCGCCTCGTCGCAGATGGACTTCGTCGACTGCAGTTTCGGCCAATCGTCGAATCACCGGGGGAGAATGTCCGCGAGTCTGATCCTCCGCTTGTGGTCTCGACCATCCGCGGGGGACTCCCTACCGACTCGTCTTGGATCGACGATCCATCGGCCTGTGCGGTCATCTGTGCGACGCCGGACATGTGGGGGAGTCGTATCCTGTTCAACGGATACGGGTCGTCGCGGTATGCGAGACCACGAGAAGCTGGTCTGCTGGCGTTCGACAACGTACTTGTCGTGGATGAGGCTCACCTGAGTCAGCAACTGCTGTTTTCCGCGAAGCGGATCGGACAATTGGTTGAACCGACGAAGATCGGGGTTCCTGTTCTCCAAGTCGTCGCGACGACGGCCACGCCCGACCTCGAGGACCGGGGACAGGTGGTCAGTGTGACCGACGAAGACTTCGCTGATCCCGTCATTGCGTCGCGACTGCAGAAACCAAAACCTGTGGTGCTGCGTGCGACTGCGGACTGGCCGGGGGCACGTCGACCGTCACGTAAGTACGCCGGGATCATCGCTGGACTCGTCAGTGAGCAGGTTGAGCAACATCGTGACGCGACGGTCGGCTGCATCGTCAATTCGGTGTTCACTGCGCGTGAAGTAGGTCGCATCCTCGCCAAGGAACTCGGAGACGCCGCAGTCCTGATGTGGGTAGGACCGATGCGGCCACTCGATCTCAAGGCAGCGCGGGACGCGCATCCGGGAGCGTTCACCGTCGAAGGCGACGACGGAGTTCGCGTAATCGTGGCAACGCAAACACTCGAAGTCGGAGTAGACGTCGACTTCGCCGCGATGGTCACTGAACTTGCGCCCGGTCCGTCGTTGGTGCAGCGGGCGGGACGCGTGAATCGCCGGGGGCTGCGTGATCACGGCATGTGCGTGATCGTGGTGCCGGATTCGGAACCGACCAGCCGTACGGGGCCTTATGCTGCCGAGGAGATTTCCGCAGCCTATCGATGGGTGCAGGCGCTGGCCGCAGATTCCGATGGAATTGCTTACGTCGGACAGGTTAGAAATCCCGTCCCGGCAGGTGCTCGTTCACGACCAGTGTTGTCGAGGCTGGAGCGCGGGGACACGTTCCGGCTCGCTCATACTTCGGAGAAGACCGTCGCGGATTGCGATCTCGCGTTCTGGCTTCGCGAAGATCTGGACGATGACGCGCCGACTGTCGGAATAGTGCTGCGGGAAGGGCTGCCGGTCAGCGATATCGCGGCGCTGCAACTGGTGACGGCAACGCCCGTCACAGCAGATGAGATCTTCCCAGTCTCACTTCCAGTGGGAAGGGATGTCCTTGAGGACGTCGTACGTTCGTCTGGTGACCGCTTTGCACGGGCGATTATTGTTCGAGACGGGACTTCATCACTCGCGGACTTGTTCCATCCTGCTGTCGACATTCGGCCCGGTGATCTCTTCGTCCTCGACTCGGTTCATCCGATCGTCGATCAGGGAATGATCGTCAGCGCTGACGGAGCGCCGGCGCGCACCGTGACGCAAGGGGACGCAGTTCTAGTCCGTAGCCGGGCGCAAGGTGATGATGCTCAGTTGCGGGAACTCACCAGGATTCTCCGGAGTACGAGAGAAGCCACTCGAAGGCTGCCAGAGGCAAGCCGTGACGACATCGCAGTGGCAGAGCAAGCCGCGGCGCTCGAGTACTTGGAAGAGTTCGACCCAGTGATTCGTGCTGACCAGCAGGGGCAGTCGTTGCAAGTCATCACACCGCGGCTTCCTGACGACGAACGAGAGTTCCTCGAGTGGTTGGTAGTTCGGACCGACGACTCAATTGTCGCCGACGAAGATCACCGACAGAAATGGACCGGAAAGAAGGTCGCGCTGTCGGTCCACAGTCGGGCTGTCGCAGAGTCGTCACGTCACCTCGGCGAGCTGATCGGCTTACCGTCAACTGCGCTGGATGTTCTGCACACGGCAGGTCTATTCCATGACGATGGGAAGGCACACCCCGATTTTCAAGCGATTCTTGGACACGCAGAGGGCGAGGAAGTCCTGGCGAAGAGTGGCGACCGTACGGCTGATGAGCCCGGTCGCCGAACGCGACGCAGTTCGTTGCCTCTCGGGTGGCGACACGAGCAGTTGTCGGTCGTCGTGGCGAAAGCGAAGCTCGAGAATAGATCTCGTGATGATCGAGATCTGATTCTTCGCCTCGTCGGCACCAGCCACGGTCGTGGCCGAGATGCGTTCGTGCACCAGTCGGAACAATTGCTCGGAGGTGAGTTCGCGGACCTGTTGTCCACAGCCGTCACACTGTTCGACGAGGGCGGGTGGGACGAACTCATCACGGTGACGGACCGCACGTGGGGCGTTTGGTCGTGTGCCTATTTGGAAGCGATCGTCAGAGCCGCTGACTGCGCGGTGTCGAAGGAGGGGTCATGACTGAGTTCGTCTTCGGTGGCGGCATCGAGCACGCGCTCACGCATTTCGCGGCGTTCGGAGCGGCGTCACTACTCGAGGACTGGGGGATTAGAGATGTGCGGCTCAGGTGGTCGGACGACTCGTCGCCGCGAATGGTGCTCTTCGCGCCAGGAGCAGCGAGTTCGGAACTTCCTGAACTGGTTCTAGCGCACGCACTAGCCCACGCAGATCCTGGATCGTGGGTTCAACAACGACATGATCTCGCAGGGTCCGGCAAGACAGTTGAGATCGGATTGTTCAGCCCACGCATTGCGGCACCGGGCAGCCCACATTCGTGGATCAATCTCTATTCGGCGAGGCGATCAGCACTCGATCAATCGGTCAATCAGACGTGGCTCGACGCGATGATGCTGCAAAGTATTGGTGAACCCGCCTACTGGCAGTTTGGGGACAAGGATGCTCGATACGACGAAGGTGCGTCTCGATGGGAGATGAAGACCCGCAACCGTGGGGAAGACTTCACCCGTAATCGGCTGGCTCTGTTAGCTGCATCCGTGTCAAACCGTGCGGCAGACGAGATCGCGCGGGGACTCAACGGCGAGGCTTTGAATGATTCGAAGGCTGGGCCGGATTCCCGTACTGGGACTGGACTGGTTCCACCGGGTTCCGTTGACGACGCAGTTGCCTGGTGCGCCTTGTGGGGCATCGCGAGTTTCGCCCTCTACCCGCGTGTGCGCGGACTTGCAGTGACGCCTGCGGCAGGCCCGCACAATAGGTTTCATCCGACCGAGATGGTGTTGCCGGTTTTTACGATTCCCACGTCACCGGCGAAAGTTCGTCGTATCTTGCGATCGCAGGATCTGGCTGAAGCTGCATTCGGTGAGGAAGGTGCAAACCAATCAGGGGATCTTCGTCGACAGGCAGCGTACGACAGGCTGACGACGCAGGGAGTTCGGGCATTGGTGCGATTCCCGATCAAGAAGGCTGGAAGCAGTAGCGCACCGGAACGGCAAGTCCTCGCCGGCCGTGTGGTTCCGCTTCTCGGGCGAGGCAGATGACACAGTCATGAGCGACCCGGAGTCAAATGCAATTCCGATCAGCCTCGTCGCGCATACGGTCTTCTGTGCGCGACGAGCGTGGATCGAGGCGGTCGGTGAGCGCGTTGACAGCGCGCAGATCGAGGCGGGACTGCACGCACACGCGAGGGTGGATTCGGCCGTATCGACCGAAGGCGTGAGTCGATCCGTTGACATATCGCACGATGGACTCGGTCTCATAGGAAAGTGCGACGTTCTTGAGGCTGACGATGCTGGTACCGCGATCGTGGAGTACAAGGCAACGCCACTTCGGCGGGTACCAGAAGTGACTGACGCGAATATTGTTCAATTGGCACTTCAACGGATTTGTCTGGAGGCTGCCGGCACGCAGGTCGACGATCAACGCGTCTATTTCACAAATCACCGGCGGTCGGTGCACGTGCCGCTCAGCCCTTCTGATTTTGAGGACGCACATGCCTGGGTGGCGCGGACGCGTGAGATCGTCGAAGCCGCAGAGGCTCCGAAACCCCTGGTCGATGACCCGCGGTGTCGTTTCTGCTCCCATGTCGGCGTGTGTCTGCCTGACGAGCATGTGGCGCAAGAGTTGGTTCGCGTGCGGCGCATCGCCGTTGGCGATCCAGCGGGTGATGTCCTTCATCTGACAACGCCTGGGAGTCGCGCATCTATCAAAGCCGGCCGAGTCGTTGTGCACAAGGCGAGAGAAGAATCGACGTCCGTGCCTTTGGAGCGAGTGGTCGGGTTGGTGGTTCACGGCAACGTCGACATCTCGTCCGCTTTGATTCGCGAGATCCTCTGGCGTGGATACGGAATTGTGTGGTGTTCAAGCAGCGGCCGCGTGGTGGGACATGCGCGTTCGTCGAAGTCGCCAAACGGGTACCCGCGACTGATGCAGCATGTCCGGGCATACACTGGGGACCTTGCCCTTGCGCGAGAACTGATGGCTACCAAGGTCTCGAACCAGGCCACGCAACTTCGGCGTGGAACGAGAATCGATCTCAAAGCCGATGTCGGTCGGATGCGGACGATTAGCAAACAGATCGCGACGGCATCGAGCATCCCCGAGATCTTCGGGTTTGAGGGCGAAGCGGCGTCTGTCTACTTTGAAAATTTTCCCTCGATGGTGTCTGATTCGGCCGATCGAGTCTTCCTCGAACGTTGGAAAGGGCGTTCTGGGAGGGGAGCAAGTGACCCGCTGAATGTGGCACTCAATTATGCTTACGGACTGCTCGTCGCGGATTGCATTCGGGCAATTTGCGCGGCAGGACTGGATCCGCACGCAGGTTTCGTTCATTCTTCAAGCCGCAATAAACCGGCCTTCGCGCTGGACCTCATGGAGCAGTTTCGCCCAGTCATTGCGGATTCTGCGGTACTTTCGGCTATCAATAACGGACTACTGACGGGGGTCGACTTCTCCGAAGTCGCGGGATCGACTCGATTGCGGGTCTCGGGGCGGAAGGCCTTGACCTCCGAGTTTGAGCGGAGAATTGGGCACGAGTTCACTCATCCGATATTCAAGTACAAAATTTCTTGGCGGCGCGCGATCGAAGTCCAGGCGCGTATGGTTCTGGGAATTCTTGATGGAACGCGTGACGAGTACACCGGGATTCGGACGCGATGACTCCGTCTACGAGAAGGCTGTTGGTTGCGTACGACATCGTCGATGACCTCCGCAGAACGAAGCTCGCCAAGGTGCTCCAGTCGTACGGCGACCGTATTCAGTACAGCGTATTCCTGATCGACCTGACCGCAGCCGGGGAAGTGAGGTTGCGTCGCGAGGTCGCTAAGACGATCGATGCGCAAACTGACTCAGTTCTGTTCTGCGTCGTTGGTCTCAGTAGTGGTGGTAGAGACCCCGTTTTGAGCTTCCTCGGCCGTCGCAGGCCGACTCCGGACGAGATCGAGTTCATCGTGTGACAGGACGTCGCGAGAGCGCCGAACACATTGGCAAGTCACGGCCACGTCTCGCGTTGGGAAACGCCTGGTCAGACCTAACTCGCGCTGATTCGCGGTTTCGAGACGGCAGCCGCCTGGCGTGTCCGCGGGTACCGCTCGCGAAGGCCATGGAAAGTGCAGGTCAGAGCTTGTGTATTCTGGGGGCACCTTCCGCGACTTCGGTCGCGGAACCTTCGTTGAGGGTTCCGCAATCAGTACGCGGTACCCGTCGACCGGACGCCGCCTTCCGCGACTTCGGTCGCGGAACCTTCGTTGAGGGAGCCTCCGCAAATGGACGCGGCTTGCCGCCGCCGGTAACCCTTCCGCGACTTCGGTCGCGGAACCTTCGTTGAGGGGGCGGAATGACGCTCGGAGACCTCGAAGCATTCGTCCTTCCGCGACTTCGGTCGCGGAACCTTCGTTGAGGGAGGATATCGTTAACCGACGCACAACGACGCTCAACCTTCCGCGACTTCGGTCGCGGAACCTTCGTTGAGGGCCGAGACGGGTCACGCCAGCGACAGTGAGACGAACCTTCCGCGACTTCGGTCGCGGAACCTTCGTTGAGGGAGGGTTGGTGTGGGGTCAGGAGCGGAACCCGGCCTAGCGGCCTTCCGCGACTTCGGTCGCGGAACCTTCGTTGAGGGCGGTCGAGATAATCGACGCCGGTCACAAGGGCTCCTTCCTTCCGCGACTTCGGTCGCGGAACCTTCGTTGAGGGGCGATGGAGCTGAACCAGCTCGCGGACCGCGGCATCCCCCTTCCGCGACTTCGGTCGCGGAACCTTCGTTGAGGGTGGTCGGTGCATTGCCTGGCAGCGGTGTCTCCGGCGCCTTCCGCGACTTCGGTCGCGGAACCTTCGTTGAGGGCAGGACTTCCGACGCCAGCGCCCGCGAGTCTTTGCCCTTCCGCGACTTCGGTCGCGGAACCTTCGTTGAGGGTCTAGTTTACTTGGCGGTACTGCGATCCACTTGTTCGGCCTTCCGCGACTTCGGTCGCGGAACCTTCGTTGAGGGGGCTCATCATCCACCAAAACATCCACCGGATCACGCCTTCCGCGACTTCGGTCGCGGAACCTTCGTTGAGGGGTGAATAGTGGCGCGAAGGGTGGCCGGAATGGCGGTCGCCTTCCGCGACTTCGGTCGCGGAACCTTCGTTGAGGGTCCTTGACACCGTTGCTCCGCCGCCGCCAAGCGCCTTCCGCGACTTCGGTCGCGGAACCTTCGTTGAGGGTTGCCGCCACCAAAGTTCAGGTGGTTGCGGTACGGCCCTTCCGCGACTTCGGTCGCGGAACCTTCGTTGAGGGCGGTCGAGATAATCGACGTCGGTCACAGTGGTTCCTTCGCCCTTCCGCGACTTCGGTCGCGGAACCTTCGTTGAGGGTGTGAAGCGAGTCTAGTGCGCCTAGTGACGTACTCCCTTCCGCGATTTCGGTCGCGGAACCTTCGTTGAGGGGTGGACGCCTTGACCCCGAACTGCGACTCGAGTCCGCCTTCCGCGACTTCGGTCGCGGAACCTTCGTTGAGGGGCAGCGGTGCCGTCTCGGTCAAATACAGTTCGGGAATGCCTTCCGCGACTTCGGTCGCGGAACCTTCGTTGAGGGGACACCCGCCGAAAGATAACGAGCGGTTATTGGTTCGAACCTTCCGCGACTTCGGTCGCGGAACCTTCGTTGAGGGTGAATGGAAACTCGGTGACGCTTCCCGCGGTCTCGTGGCGGCCTTCCGCGACTTCGGTCGCGGAACCTTCGTTGAGGGCCTCATCCTGCTCGGGGTGGGTGTTCCGGCGGGCGGGCCTTCCGCGACTTCGGTCGCGGAACCTTCGTTGAGGGTTCGTGCGGGGTCTGACCGCAGACGCTAGCGGGTCGACCTTCCGCGACTTCGGTCGCGGAACCTTCGTTGAGGGAAGCTCGAAGAAGCGTTGCGCGTCCTCAACGAAAGAACAGCCTTCCGCGACTTCGGTCGCGGAACCTTCGTTGAGGGTGGGACTCGATCCGGCCGCGTCGCTCGAACTGATGAAGAACCTTCCGCGACTTCGGTCGCGGAACCTTCGTTGAGGGCTGACTGCTGCAACATTCAAGGACAATCGCGAAGACCCTTCCGCGACTTCGGTCGCGGAACCTTCGTTGAGGGCGCCGCCCGCCAGTGCGGCGCGGACGAAGTCGACGAGGCCTTCCGCGACTTCGGTCGCGGAACCTTCGTTGAGGGGTCATCACCCAGAGTGAGTACTCGGGTACGTTCCACCTTCCGCGACTTCGGTCGCGGAACCTTCGTTGAGGGGCCAAGTTTTACGATCACCTAGGCGTTGATTGTCTTGGCCTTCCGCGACTTCGGTCGCGGAACCTTCGTTGAGGGGGGCTAAGTCGAACCCGATGCCCGAGAGCGTCACCGACCCTTCCGCGACTTCGGTCGCGGAACCTTCGTTGAGGGGACGGCGCGTTCGCCGAGGTCGGGGTGGATGCGTGCTCCTTCCGCGACTTCGGTCGCGGAACCTTCGTTGAGGGCGGATCGGGCCTGTCGACAAGACGAACCCGCGGATCGACCTTCCGCGACTTCGGTCGCGGAACCTTCGTTGAGGGAAGCTCGTCACCGATGAGCCCGACTTCTTGCACCTGCCCTTCCGCGACTTCGGTCGCGGAACCTTCGTTGAGGGGAAATCCAGGCACGCCGCTACGAACTCCTATGGGCGGAGCCTTCCGCGACTTCGGTCGCGGAACCTTCGTTGAGGGTCCTTGAGTCGTTCCTGTTCTACAGCGGGTTCGCGCTCCTTCCGCGACTTCGGTCGCGGAACCTTCGTTGAGGGCGGGTGCGGGACTCGATGAGATCGCAGTCCTCCGACTCGGCCCTTCCGCGACTTCGGTCGCGGAACCTTCGTTGAGGGTACGAGACCGGCGACATCCGCCTCTACCTCGGCGACTCCTTCCGCGACTTCGGTCGCGGAACCTTCGTTGAGGGTTGTGTGCGATCCACGCGAGCAGCATCATCACGACCAGCCTTCCGCGACTTCGGTCGCGGAACCTTCGTTGAGGGCCAGACATGACCGCACTCACCGTGACCGGCCTCGATCTCTCCCTTCCGCGACTTCGGTCGCGGAACCTTCGTTGAGGGGGCAGTCAAGGCACCAGCCACCACCGACGAACCCGACGCCTTCCGCGACTTCGGTCGCGGAACCTTCGTTGAGGGCCTCCAACTCATCCGCGCATGGTGCATCGCCCCACGGCCTTCCGCGACTTCGGTCGCGGAACCTTCGTTGAGGGCGCTGCTTCGATCTCGTCCCACGTGACGTCTTCGCCCTTCCGCGACTTCGGTCGCGGAACCTTCGTTGAGGGTCAACGTCCAAACCAAGCAGGCCCGCATCGTCAAACCAGCCTTCCGCGACTTCGGTCGCGGAACCTTCGTTGAGGGGAGTTTCTGGCTGGCCCAGTACGTGCTGACGATGGCGGTCCTTCCGCGACTTCGGTCGCGGAACCTTCGTTGAGGGTCGATCATGCTGCACCTGCCTCAATGCGACGCTTTGCCTTCCGCGACTTCGGTCGCGGAACCTTCGTTGAGGGACCAACTCGCGATATCCGCGGCCCGTCGCACCTGGCCTTCCGCGACTTCGGTCGCGGAACCTTCGTTGAGGGCTCTCAGCATCGTCCGGGTGTGGCAGTTCTCCACTCCACCTTCCGCGACTTCGGTCGCGGAACCTTCGTTGAGGGCGCTGCAGCGGAAGCCGCGGCCGCGAAGGACTCCGCCTTCCGCGACTTCGGTCGCGGAACCTTCGTTGAGGGTGCGCCCCGCACACGCACCGCGTCGAGCTTCTCGATTGCCTTCCGCGACTTCGGTCGCGGAACCTTCGTTGAGGGAGCGTGAACCGTAGGTGGTTGCCCTCGTCGTCGACCCTTCCGCGACTTCGGTCGCGGAACCTTCGTTGAGGGGTGACGTGGCCTGATCTTGCTGGGTTTATGGCTACCTTCCGCGACTTCGGTCGCGGAACCTTCGTTGAGGGTCGCGCACCAAGATCGAGTGCGCGTCGGTATCGGAGTCGGCCTTCCGCGACTTCGGTCGCGGAACCTTCGTTGAGGGTGGAGGTCGCCGCGGGCATCAGGATCGTCACGTGTCGGCCTTCCGCGACTTCGGTCGCGGAACCTTCGTTGAGGGTGCGGGGACTTTGCCTGATGGCACGAATGTGGAGATGGGCCTTCCGCGACTTCGGTCGCGGAACCTTCGTTGAGGGTGATCGACACGCCTTATCCCCCGTACGTCATCGAGGCCTTCCGCGACTTCGGTCGCGGAACCTTCGTTGAGGGCGGACTTGGCGTGAACCTGAAACAGGCCGTCCCACAGCGCCTTCCGCGACTTCGGTCGCGGAACCTTCGTTGAGGGCTGGAACCGCTATCCCAGCTCGCAGCGAAGCACGAACCTTCCGCGACTTCGGTCGCGGAACCTTCGTTGAGGGAGGTTGATGTTGCCGTCGAATACGCGGATTCGTGGACCGGCCTTCCGCGACTTCGGTCGCGGAACCTTCGTTGAGGGCGATCCGAGACGTAGGCGTCGAACGCCTTGCCCTGCACCCTTCCGCGACTTCGGTCGCGGAACCTTCGTTGAGGGAGGAATTTCTCTCGCCCAGGCGTGCCCGTCTGGATGCGCCTTCCGCGACTTCGGTCGCGGAACCTTCGTTGAGGGCGAGCACCGGGCCGACCTCGGAAACGTTCTTCACCTTCCGCGACTTCGGTCGCGGAACCTTCGTTGAGGGCGCGGTGCAGCCTGGCGCGGCCGGGTCCGTCGTGGGTCCTTCCGCGACTTCGGTCGCGGAACCTTCGTTGAGGGATCCTGAAAGGTAATGATCCTTCACTGGCCGCGGCCTTCCGCGACTTCGGTCGCGGAACCTTCGTTGAGGGAGGAAGCGTTCGCGACCAGGCACACCAGACTGCCGTCGCTCCTTCCGCGACTTCGGTCGCGGAACCTTCGTTGAGGGCCGTACGGCGCGCCGGTCACGCCGAGCTGCTGCTGGACCTTCCGCGACTTCGGTCGCGGAACCTTCGTTGAGGGTTGGTAGTAGGCACTCTCAATGTGTGTGAGAATAAACCTTCCGCGACTTCGGTCGCGGAACCTTCGTTGAGGGACCGCGAACGGCATCAGCGCCCGACACGACCGCGTGACCGCCTTCCGCGACTTCGGTCGCGGAACCTTCGTTGAGGGAACAAACACAAGGCCGCCGCCCACTTCGCGCCAGCCTTCCGCGACTTCGGTCGCGGAACCTTCGTTGAGGGTCCAGGATCGCGGTGTCGAGCCTGTCCTTGGCTGAGACCTTCCGCGACTTCGGTCGCGGAACCTTCGTTGAGGGTGATCAGTCTCGGTGGACTGTGACCGGGACTTTGCCCTTCCGCGACTTCGGTCGCGGAACCTTCGTTGAGGGCGCAACCGCATGGCCGAGCACGAGCTGCGCAGCATGCGCCTTCCGCGACTTCGGTCGCGGAACCTTCGTTGAGGGTGGAAATGGAAGAACGCGGGGTGGCGTCTCTCGAGCCTTCCGCGACTTCGGTCGCGGAACCTTCGTTGAGGGCGTGCGGTGATCGTCGAGAACGTCGTCGACGCCGCCAAGCCTTCCGCGACTTCGGTCGCGGAACCTTCGTTGAGGGGCGGGCGATCACGTCCATCATCCGAGCCTCGGCAAGCGGACCTTCCGCGACTTCGGTCGCGGAACCTTCGTTGAGGGAACATGGAGTTCCTTTCAGGAGGCTCTGCGGTGTCGGCCTTCCGCGACTTCGGTCGCGGAACCTTCGTTGAGGGATGGCGGCGTTCATCGGGGTTTCGTCGGTAAAGCCGGAGCCTTCCGCGACTTCGGTCGCGGAACCTTCGTTGAGGGCTGGTCAATCGGGCCGCGTACACATCGAGATTCGGACTGCCTTCCGCGACTTCGGTCGCGGAACCTTCGTTGAGGGGCGACCGGCAGCATCCTCGAAGGCATCGGCCAAACCTTCCGCGACTTCGGTCGCGGAACCTTCGTTGAGGCGAAAGGATTTGACATGAACAAGTTTGAGCGAGCAGCAACCTTCCGCGACTTCGGTCGCGGAACCTTCGTTGAGGCCGGTCTCGCCGACCGTCGCGCCAGACTCGCCCGATGCACCTTCCGCGACTTCGGTCGCGGAACCTTCGTTGAGGCGAGGGACAGACGGAACTAAGCAACGGCACCGGCGAGACCTTCCGCGACTTCGGTCGCGGAACCTTCGTTGAGGCTGGTCGATGAGCCATCGGTTGATGGCATCCATGTCGGGCCCTTCCGCGACTTCGGTCGCGGAACCTTCGTTGAGGCAACGGCGGCCCTGGTGGTGGTCATACTGCGGGCACGACCTTCCGCGGCTTCGGTGGCGGAACCTTCGTTGAGACGCTGGAATCTCCTACACGACGACTGACTCTTACGGCACCTTCCGCCCACACAGCGCAGGTCCCGTCGCCGCACGCCATGCGGACCAACAACAAAGTCGGCAGGAGAGTCAACCTGCACAATTCCGGTCTGGGTAAGGCCGAGCTGTCGGACCTCGACGACCCTCGGATCGTGAAACTGCGTTTCGCAGGCCGGGTTTCCCTCGACCACCGAACACGGCGTCACGTCGTTGTCCGGCGCGTTCGCCGAAGTCGAGAAGGTGCCTACCTCACGCATGACTGACGACGTGTTGGAACGCGCGGTCGTGGCGTTGGGGCGGGCGACCGGCGTCATTTCGGATGCGCTGATCGGGGCGCGGGAAGCGTAGATGCGACCACGGTCGGCGCACTGGGGTGAGCGTGCAGATCGTCCAGCGGCTCCGGTAACTTGCTGCCGAGAAGGGCACGAGCTCGCTGAGGAATAGCAGGGCACCGTCACGCGCTGTAACGACCGTGAAGAACATCGGTTTCCTCTCGTTCGGACACTGGTCCGACGTTCCCGGCTCGCTCGTCCGCTCGGGCGCGGACGCCCTCCTGCAGTCGATCGACCTCGCCGTCGCTGCCGAGGAGCTCGGCGCCGACGGCGCGTACTTCCGCGTTCACCACTTCGCACGGCAGCTCGGCACTCCATTCCCTCTGCTCGCTGCGATCGGCGCGCGGACCAGCCGCATCGAGATCGGTACCGGAGTCATCGATATGCGTTACGAGAATCCGCTCGCGCTCGCTGAGCAGGCCGGTGCCGCCGACTTGATTGCGGGAGGTCGGCTGCAATTGGGAATCTCGCGAGGATCGCCCGAGCAGGTGATCGACGGCTACAAGTACTTCGGCTACGTGCCCGGCGACGGTCAGTCCGACGCCGATATGGCGCGTCAGCACGCCGGCGTGTTCTTGAAGGTCATCGACGGTGAGGGTTTCGCTCAGCCGAACCCCAACCCGATGTTCGCGAACCCGGGCGGACTGCTGCCGATCGAACCGCAGTCGCCGGGACTGGGCGAGCGAATCTGGTGGGGCGCCGGGTCGCGTGCCACTGCGGAGTGGACCGCGCGCCAAGGCTTGAATCTAATGAGTTCGACCCTGCTCACCGAGGACACCGGGATTCCGTTCCACCAGCTGCAAGCTGAGCAGATCGACCGGTTTCGCACCGAGTGGAACGCTCAGGGATTCGAGCGGGAACCGCGAGTGTCAGTGAGCCGCAGCATTTTCCCGATCGTCACCGAGGAGGACAACCGGTACTTCGGCCTCCGCGGACAGGCGTGCAAGGACCAAGTGGGCGTGATCGACGGGGCCACGGCCCGTTTCGGCCGAACCTACGCCGCCGAGCCGGACGACCTCATCGAGCAGTTGCGCGAGGACGAGGCGATCGCCGCAGCAGACACGCTTCTGCTCACCGTGCGCAACCAGCTAGGTGTCGACTACAACGCACATGTCATCGAGTCGCTGCTGACGCACGTGGCACCGGCGCTGGGGTGGCGCTGAGGCGGCGGTGCCGCTCGTTTACTGCCAAGATCTGCCCGGACAGCGCCCTCCGCTGGAAGATTGCCAGTGGAGGTTGCTGAGAGGGCAGATCTCGGCAGCGTGGAAGGCGCCGACCTGATCGGCTGTGGTCATGCCGGCAACCGTCCAGGTCGCCATCGTCCTACTTCAGTGAAACCTTGGCGCCGTTGGAGAATAGTGAGTCATGCAACTCGATCGAGGCGGGAGTTGCGTTCTTCGGCATGTCGAACACGAGCTTCACATTGACCGAGTTTCCAGGATTGATGTTGTCCCAGACCGGGATGTCCGAACCGCCGAGAGCAATCTGAGCGGTCGTGTCGGACTCGAACGTGCGGTCCTTGTTGTCGACGAGCTTCTGCGCTGACGGCGAGAAGGACTGGGGCTTGTCGCCGATGTTCTCGACCTCGATCGTGACGACGACGAATTGACCTTGGGCCTCTTGCTTGAGATACGGGTTGTCGCCGACGGACGACAGTCCCGTCGCAACATCCGTCACCGTGAACTCGAACTTTCCGTCGCGGACCGCGGTGTTGAGTCCGGGGGCCGTGGCCGCGTCTTTGGAGTCACCGGTAGCGGGAGTCGCCGTGCTGTCGCTCGTGCTGGTGTTCGTACCGCTGTTTGCGGACTCACTCGACGAATCCTCGTCATTTCCGCTCAACGCAGCGCCGAGAACAATGAGGAGGACGATCGCACCAACAACGAACGGCCACTTCTTCCGCTTCTTGGCGGGTGGCATCGCAGGCTGGTAGCCCTGTCCGGACACCTGGTAGGGAACGTTTGCGGCAGGCGGTCCTTGGTAGCCGTAACCGGGGGCCGGGTACGAACCATTCGCAACGGGCTGGTCCGGGTAACCCTGTCCAGGATTCTGGTTGGGGTCATGTGGCGGCACGGGAGGCGGGTTGGTCATTCTGAGAGAGTGCTCCTGATACTGATGGCATTGGATGCGGTGGCATCCACGTCAGGTATCGGATTAGACGATTGGGGTGTTAACGATAAATGACCTAATTGATCTGTTCGTGTGACAGACCGTACGAACTCGATCTCCGTGGCACCGGTGTCGCCGATCGCCTGTGCGTTCTTCTCTGATCACCCCTCGGCGAGCTCAGATCTCGACCATCCGATGCTCCCGGGCCGGGCGACGCTGGCCGCGGATCGCGATGAGTTCGCGCGCGTGGGCGTCGAGGGCGACGTCGCCGTCGAGGTGCGGTTCCCATGCTCGGGTGGTGACGGCGTCGCCGTTCTCGTCGAGCGCGGCGAGCACGGTCAGACTGTGTGCCGCGAGCCTGCGCGTCTCCCGGCCCTCTCTCGGCCAATGCGCATAGACGTGCACCGAAACGTGCATGGTCTGGCGTCCGGTGTGGATCAGACGCGCGGAGATCTCGACCACCTGGCCGATGCGAATGGGGGCGTAGAACCGCACGCCGCCCATGTACACCGTCACGACCTCGCCGCGGCACCACTGCGTTCCGACGAGGTACGCGGCGTCGTCGATCCAGCCCATCACTCGGCCGCCGTGCGTGTTGCCTCCCCAGTTGACGTCGGTCGGGGCGGCGAGAAAACGCGTCGCGGCCTCCGGCGCCGCCGAGGGCGCGGCGTAGTCGGCTCCCGCCATCGCTGCGGTGATCTGGTCGCGGACCTGGCTGCGCTGCACTGCGTACTGCGACCGCGCGACGTCGTCGACGCTGGTCGGCGACCACTGGCGGACGGGGGTCGGCTTCCCGTCGTCGTCGACCGCGACGAAGACGAGGATGCAGCGGCTGGCCTCGGTGAAGTCGCCGAGCCGAGGATCGGCGGAGGCGACGCGGCACTCGATGTGCATGCTCGACCGGCCGGTGTGGACCAGGTCTGCGGTGACCTCGACGATGTCGCCGGAATCGATGTCGCGACCGAAACTGATGTTTCCGACGTACGCGGTCACGCTGTAGCCGCCCGACCATGCTGCCGCACAGGCGTAGGCGGCCTTGTCGATCCATTCCAGGATGCGTCCGCCGCGGACGCCTCCGCCGAGTGACGAGACGTCCGTGGGCGCCGCCATGAAGCGGAGGGTGATCTGTCGGTCGGTTGTCGTCATGTGTCTCTCCTCGAGCTGGGTGTGGCAATCATGGACCGGCGCCCGACCTCACCGTCGGTCGGGGGAGGGCGGTGAGGAGTCGTTGACGCAGGCGCAACACCGTCGCCATGTGGTCGACGTCGATGAACGCGACGAACCGCGTCACTCCTCCGTCGACACCACCAGCGCCCAGAGCACGCCGAACGGGTCGCGGACCTGACCATAGTGATCACCCCACGGTGCGAGAGCGAACGGCATCGCGATCTCAGATCCACGTCCGGTCAGGACCGCGATGAGCGATTCGGCTTCGGCGACCGACTCGAGTCCGATCAGGAACGAGTAGACGTCGGAGGTCAGGTGCTGGTCGTCACCGAAGCCGTCGCCGCCGGCGAGAGTGATCAGACCGCCGCTCAGTTGTGCGTGGGCCACCGCGTCGGGCGGCGGAGTGAAGGGAAAACCGGTGGTGTCGGTGTCGCCGTACTTCTGCAGGTCCAGCGAGCCGCCGAAGACCTCGTGATAGAAGGTGAAAGCCTCGGCGGCGTTACCGGGGAAGCTGACGTACGGACTGAAGGAATGCGAAGCCATCAGGTGTCCTTGTCGTTGAGTGTCGCGGTCACATGTTGTCGCGGGAGGTGAATCCGTGCCGCGAGAGTACCAAGGGAATCGGACGCTGGCAGGGGTCTTTGCGGATGGGTCGGCGCCGAAATCTCGGTGGTGCTCGCGCGCTGTTGTCGATTAGCGCGAACGCGACGCGGCGGTCATCGCGCCCAACGTGATCCGCTCCACCCGGTGGATCTCGATGTCGCGGACCCGCGGCAGCGATCGCCACAGCAGGGCCCCGCCGCGCGTGCGCAACAGCGGGCCGACGATCCGGTGGAATCGCGCGATCTCCTCCGCCGTGCTGGCGCGTTGCTCGCCGACGGTGCCGATCAACCGGACCGCGGGCTGTCGTGCGAACGCGCCGCGGAGCAGCCCGGGAAGCCACAGTGTGCGACTGCTGTCGACAGCGAGGATCTCCACTTCGGGCCGCAGGTCGACGTTGTGTGCGAGTCGGGTGTTGAAGACGTCGAAGTAGATGCCCGTTCCATGGGAGCCGAGCAGGACGGAACCGATCGGCGTGACGTGCGCCGATCCGCCTGGGTTGCGGCTCGCAATGCTGCAGTGCAGAGAACTGCGGATCGCTCGACGGGTGATTCGTCTGGCCTCCGACCACTGCCGGTCGGTGATCATGACGTCTCGCCGCGCGTTCGCGTCGCCGAGCCCTGGCCGACCGCACAAGTTCGGGCGGCGCCGTCGGCCCCGAGACATTCGATGACGACGGTCGCCACGGCGTGGCGACCGTCGTGCGCGGTGACCGTGGCGGTGGCGCGCAAGGTGCCCTCCCGCGCCGCGGCGAGATAGGTGACGGTCAGGCCACTGGTGATGATGCTGGTGCCGAGGACGGTGCCGCAGGCGAACGTCAAGGCGTTGTCGACCAGGTAGGCGTAGACGCCGCCGTGGACGACGCCGTACTGCTGCCGGTGGTGATCGGCGATCTCGAGTTCGATGATCGCCTCGCCGGCGTGGAACCGCTCGATGGTGGCACCGACGAGCTGGTTGAAGGGCTGCGCTGCGAGAACGGACCGGGCGACCGAGAGGGGCTCTGTCGAAGCGGACATGTCGACTTCCTTAGTGGAGTGGTAGCTCTACAATCTATTAGAGCATGTACTCTACAAATATGGGAAGGCCCGCCAAGCACACGATCGATGATTTCCTGGACGCCGCTGTCGCGATCTTCGCCGACGACGGCGTCCGTGCCGTGACACTGGCAGCGGTGGCAGGCAGGCTCGGGGCGGCGAACGGCTCTGTTTATTACCGCTTCCCGGACCGCGAGAGTCTGCTGCAGGCGGTGTGGCTGCGGACGGCGCAGCGATTCCGAGATCACTACACGCAGCAGCTGGGCGACGAACCCGGCATCGAGGAGGCGATCGACGCGGCGGCGTGGATCGTGCAATGGTGCCGCGACAATCCTGCGCAGGCACAGGTGTTGCAGGCGGGGCCGCGCACCTTCGGTCCCGACGAGTGGCCCGCGCAGGAGGCCGACGTTCACGCCGGTCACGCGCAGCTGCGCGGCTTCGTCGCGACGCTGGCGGAGCAGTCCCTCGCGACGCCGGACGAGATCGCCTTCGCGCTGATCGAACTACCGCTGGCCGTGGTGCGGCGTCATCTCCAGGCCGGGCGCGCGCCGACAGACAGGGACGTCGAGCTGGTTCGCCGTCTCGCCACGGTGATCCTCAGCCGACCGTCACCGACGTCATGACGATCGGTCGGTCGTCGGTCGGTGCCGATCAGCTGGGCCAGTACATGCTGTCCGGGGTGGCCCGGGCGCCGAAGATGGCCTGTCCGACCCGCACGCAGGTGGAGCCCTCTTCGATCGCGAGTTCGTAGTCGCCCGACATCCCCATCGAGAGTCCGCCGTCGCCGATCAGGTCGGGGTTCTCCTCGCGGACGCGGTCGCGCAGTTCGCGGAGCAGTCGGAAGCAGGGGCGGACGCGGTCCACGTCGTCGGAGAACAGGGCCAGCGTCATCAGCCCGCGGACGCGCAACGACGAGAAGTTCGGCAACTGCTTCAGCAGGGCGGGCAGCTCGTCGGGATCGAGTCCGTACTTGCTCTCCTCGTCCGAGGTGTTGACCTGCACATACACGTCCAGTTCGCGGCCGACCGCCTGCAGCCGGCGATCGAGGGCTTCGGCGACGCGGAGACTGTCGAGAGCTTGGAACTCGCCCGCGAAGGCGGCGACGTCTTTGGCCTTGTTGGTCTGCAGGTGACCGATCACCGACCAGGAGACATCCAGATCGGCGAGATTGCCGTGCTTGCGTTTGGCTTCCTGCACCTTGTTCTCACCCAGCTCGCGGCAGCCCGCGGTGACGGCGTTGACGATGCGCTCTTCGGGAACCGTCTTGCTGACCGGCAGCAGTCGGACGTCGCCGGGGTCTCGCCCTGCGCGGTGTGCGGCGGCGTCGATCTTGGCCTGCACCGCGGCAAGGTTCCGACGGAAGTCCTCGACCTCGACGGCGGTGGTGTACTGGCCCGTGTTCGCGGAGTCTGCATCGGTCATGTCTCCAGTATCCCCAGCGGCGCAAATCGGTTCGGCGACGACCGATCTCGCCTGAGCTGGACTGGAACCGACGACTCCGCCGGTTCCAGTCCCACGGGCCCTACTCGGCGTTGCGCCCTCGGGCCGCCGACTCGATCAGGTTGTCGCCCGGCAGCGCGGACCCGGACTGCACTGCGCTGATCCAGGTCTCCGTGGCGGCGACCGCGGCCCAGTTCGAGTTCAGCAGGGTCATGATGGTCTCGTGGACCTGCTTCGCCGGTGCGGACCCGGCCGCGTTGGCGAGATCGATGGCGCCGGTGGCGTCCGAGAGGACCTCGACGGTGAAGCCCAACGGTTCGGCGGCGGCCGCGGATCCGAGGACGCAGTTGTTGGTCATGTAGCCGACGAGGGTGAGGGTGTCGATCTCCCGCTCGCGCAGCCACTGTTCGAGGTCGGTGCCTGCGAAGACGCTGGCGAACGTCTTCGTGAACTGGTGCGACACCTGCGCTGAGCGCTTCTCGAGATCCGGGTGCAGCGGGAACGTCGCCGATCCGGGGGCGAAGATCGGGGCGCCTTCCGCGGTCTGGTGCTGCACGACGACCACGGGAACGTTCGCCTGCGCGGCGGCGTCCATGGCGGTGGCGATCTGAGCGACGGACTGGTCGCGGTCGGGGTACTGGATGGGCAGCAGGCCCTCGAAGTACTCCTGCTGAGCGTCGATGATGACGAGCGCGCGGCGTGGTGCGGACATGTGATTCTCCTTTGTTTCCGCATGAGGCTGTCTCCTCATGCGGCAGTCTCTTCATGCGGCTGACTCCGCATGAGGGTTCTCATCTGGCGGTTACTCGGTGGGGTGGGTTCTCAGGGGTGGGCGGGCATTCCGTAGTGGTCGGCGAGCAGGTCGACGGTGCGCTCTGCCGCCCCGCTGGTGTGGCTGCCGAGCACGAGCATGACCTCGTCGACGCCGGTGGATGCGTGGAGTCGTTCGAGTCGCGCCGCCACCGTCTCCGCGGTGCCCGCATAGGAACGCGCGGTGTACAGGTCGAGGATCGCCTGCTCGTTCGCGGTCGCCGGGTAGCTCGCGACCTCATCGGGAGACGGCATGATGAACGACTCGCGTTTGAACATGCGGAGCATGGCCATCGCCATCGTGGACGCCTCCCGACGGGCGACGTCGGCGTGCTCGTCGACCACGGCCGGAACGCTGACCAACGAGTACGGGCGGTCCAGAATCTCAGACGGCGTGAACTCGGTCCGGTAGATGTGCAACGCGGTGTCGATGTTGGCGTCGCCGAACTGCAGCGCGAACGCGTAGGGACGGCCAAGGTGTGCTGCCAAGTGGGCGGAGTACGGAGACGATCCGAGGATCCATACCTCGGGTCCGGTGTCCGATCCGGGTGCTCGGTTCTCCGTCGCCTGCCACGGTCCGGGCACCGCGTGCACGTCGCGGTACGGGTGGCCGGCCGGGAAGTCGTCGCCGAGGAAGTTCAGCAGCTCGGTCACCTGATGAGGGAATCCGTCGTTGACGCCGGCTCCGTGACGCAGTGCCGCCGCGGTGGCCGGGTCGGTGCCCGGGGCACGCCCGAGCCCGAGATCGATGCGCCCCGGCGCAAGGGCCTCGAGCATCCCGAACTGCTCGGCGATCACGAGCGGCACATGGTTGGGCAGCATCACCCCGCCCGCCCCGAGACGGATCCGCTCGGTCTCCGCGGTGAGTCGCGCCATCATCAGCGGCGGTGAGGCGACCGACAGTCCCGGCATGGCGTGATGCTCCGACATCCAGAACCGGTGATAGCCACGACGGTCCGCAGCATGTGCGACGCGGATGGTCTCCGCCAACCCGTCCTGGGCGGTGCGGCCGATCCCGGGACCGCCCCCGGTATGCACGGACAGCGAGAACGGGGCAGAGCCGAACAAGGGGGCAGTGGGCACGAGGACACTCTCATCTCATGGAATATCGCGATCTTTAACGTGATTGAAGCCTAGCGATTACTCACGATAAATTGCAACTGTTACCATGAGATACATGATCGAGATGCCGCTCCCGCCCAGTCCCGGCGCCGCCGAGCACGTGAGCATCGACCTGGTCAACAGCGTTGTTCACCTGCCCGGCGGGCGCAGTGTCGATGCTCTCGACACCCCCGAGTCCACCACCGCGTGGTTGATCGACCGGGGTCTGGTGGCGACGGGTTCGGAACTGCAGTCGTACTGTCAGAACCGCCTGATCGGTCTGCGGAACGACCTGCAGGCGGCGTTCGTCTCAGCGGTGACGGGCGAGCCGCTCGACCCGCGCGTGCTCGACCGTGTCAACGCCGCTCTGGTCGCGGCTCCGCACGTGTCCCTGCTCCGGACGAAGGCCGGGGGCGGGTTCGCCCGATCGGCCGAGCATCCGGTCACTCAACTCGTCGAGCACGCCATGTCAGTGGTCGCCGACGATGCGGCCACGCTGCTCGCCGGCGACGACGTCGCTCTGCTGGCTCAGTGCGGCGCCGAACCGTGCACTCGCTTCTACCTGCGGACTCATGGTCGTCGGCAGTGGTGCTCCACCCGGTGCGGCGATCGTGTCCGTGCTGCCCGTGCGTTCGCGCGCAAGCGGGAGGCGGCGGCCGTGCGTCGCTGACGCTCACACCCGCTGGATGATGGCCGCCAGTCCCTGGCCGCCGCCGATGCACATGGTCGCGAGGCCGTACAGCGCGTCGCGGCGAACGAGCTCGCGGGCCAACGCGCCCAGCATTCGAGTTCCCGTGGCGCCGACGGGGTGGCCGAGCGAGATGCCGGAACCGTGGACATTGATCCGGTCGAAATCGTCTGTGCTGAAACCCCATTCGCGAGTGCACGCGAGGACCTGGGCGGCGAACGCCTCGTTCAGCTCGATCACGTCCATGTCGGCCAGCGACAGGCCCGCGCGCGTGAGCGCGGCCGCCGTGGCGGGAACGGGTCCGATCCCCATGCGGGCGGGTTCGACGCCCGCGACCGCCCACGACACCAGGCGTGCCATCGGCCGCAGACCGAGCTGCTCTGCGCGGTCCGGGTGGGTCACCAGACACGCTGCGGCCGCGTCGTTCTGACCGCTCGCGTTGCCCGCGGTGACCGTGGCGTCGGGGTCCGACGACGCCAGCACGGGCCGAAGCCTGGCGAGGGACGACGCGGTGGTGCCCGGACGTGGGTGTTCGTCGACGGCGACCGTGGTCTCGCCGGTCGCCGACGTCACGACCACCGGCACGATCTCCTCGGCGAGCACCCCGGACTCCTGGGCGGCGACGGCACGACGCTGTGATTCTGCGGCGAGCTCGTCCTGTTCTGCGCGTGTGATGCCGTACTCGCGACGCAGGTTCTCCGCGGTCTCGAGCATGCCGCCGGGAACCGGGTGGTCACGTCCGCCGGCCGTGATGCGGCCGCGGGCCAGGCCG
The DNA here is from genome assembly GCF_001592365.1 of Gordonia hydrophobica NBRC 16057. GTDB lineage: Bacteria > Actinomycetota > Actinomycetes > Mycobacteriales > Mycobacteriaceae > Gordonia > Gordonia hydrophobica. Next base: position 129,243 of record NZ_BCWU01000008.1, on the reverse strand, counting down.
TCGTGCAGCATCACGCCGGGGCCGTGGACTCCGCGTCGCATGTCTGCGGAGTAGAAGGGCACGTTGCTCATCGACTCGGCACCACCCGCGACGACCACGTCGTCGGCGCCGGTCGCCACCTGCATGCCCGCGACGATCACCGAGTACAGGCCGGAACCGCACCGACGATCCACCTGCGCACCGGGCACGGTGATCGGCAGGCCGGCGTCGAGAGCGACGACGCGTCCGATCGCGGGAGCCTCGCTGCTGGGGTAGCAGTGACCGAGGATCACATCGTCGATCGCCTCCGGCGCGACACCGGTGCGGTCGATGAGTCCGCGCAGCGCCGCCTCGCCCAACTGTGCCGCCGACAACGATTTCAGTGCGCCGCCGAAGCGGCCGATCGGAGTCCGAACCGGTTCGCAGATCACCACATCGCGCATGGGGTCAGCCTGTCACGGTTGAGCCGTCCGAGAGGTGAAAGCGGTGAGCCAGGCCGTCACGATCTGCTTCTCCCGTTCGGGGCGGTCGCGGAGAACCGCGCCGATGGCGAGGCCACGGAGCAGGCTGAGGAGGCCGTCGAGGAAGATGGCGAAGTGTTCGTCGTCGAGATCGAGTGACAGCGGTGCGAGTGCGTCGCGCAGGTCTCGGAAGAGTCGGCGGGCGCCGGGCCGCAGTGCATCGCGCAGCGTCGGCTCGGTGCGCGCGGCGATCCAGAGTTGTAGTCCGGCGACGAAGGTCGGGCGGCGGGTGATCTCGTGAATCACCTCGACGGCCTCCGCGATGGGGACGTCCGGGGTCAGTGCGTCGCGCATCTCCTCGGCCTGGTTCTCGGCGATGAAATCGACTGCCGCCACGGCGATCTGGGACATCGACGAGAAGTGGTGGGTGAGTGCTCCGCGGCTGACGCCCGCGGCCGTCTGCACGCGCTGCATCGTCATGCCGGCATAGCCGTGCTCCACGAGCACCTCGACGGCGCCGGTCAGAATCTGCTCGCGCGTGCGGACGGCACGCTCTTGACGGGGCTCAACGGTCACGCGATAATTCTGTCAGACGAAAAACAGACCAAATGATCTGTTTTAGGAATCGGCACACTCGCGGGAGAGGCTTCTGATGGCACTGGCGGCAAGCTTGATTCGACGCGGCGCGCTGGCGCACGCAGACCGGACGGCGATCTACGTCGGCGACGAGAGCCTCACCTACCGTGAGGTCAACGACCGTGCGAATCTCATCGCGGCCCGATTGACCGACGCCGGGGTGGCCAAGGGCACGCACGTCGCGCTCCTGGTGAGCAACGGCGTGAACTCGGTGCCGATGGAGTTCGCGGCCATCAAGGCGGGACTGGTGAGGGTGCCGCTGAATGCGCGCCTGTCGTTGGACGAGCATGCGGCGATGGTGGAGGGGTCGCGCGCGGACGTCGTCGTGGCCGACGCCTCGCTCATCGACCGCGGACGAGAGCTCGGCGCACGATTCCCCGACCTCACCGTCCTCGAACTGGGGACCGGCGGGGACGGCGATCTGCTGGCTCCTGCCGAGACCGTCGTCGGCGAACCCGCGGTGGACCTGGCGCCGGACGAACCGACGCTGATGCTGTACACCTCCGGCACCACGGGAACACTGAAGGCGGTCATCCACACGCAGGCGTCGTATGGCGCGATCTGCTCCAACATCCTCGCGAACCTGTTGAATCCGCAGCCGGATTCCGTGATGCTGCACGCGGCGTCGTTGATCCACGCCAGCGGGACGTTCGTGCTGCCGTACTGGATCCGGGGCGGGGCCGCTGCCATCCTTCCCGGTTTCGATCCCGCGGGATTCGCCGAGGCGATCGGCCGCTACCGCGTCACCGAGATCAACCTGGTGCCGACCATGTTCGCGATGCTGCTCAATGCCGGGGTGCTCGACGACGCCGATCTGTCGTCGCTGCGCAAGGTGATCTACGGCGCGAGCCCGATGCCGATGCCGGTCCTGGAGAAGTCGATCGCCGCGTTCGGTCCCATCCTCGCCCAGTACTACGGACAGACCGAGGCTCCGCTCGTGATCGCCGCGCTCGACGAGCACGCACACGCGGATCGGTCGCTGTGGGGAGCGTGCGGCATGCCGGCCAGCGACGTGGACCTGGTGCTGCTCGACGACACGGGCGCCGCGGTGCCGCACGGCGAGATCGGTGAGATCACCCTGCGCGCCCCGTTCCAGATGGCGGGCTACTTCGACGCCGACGAGCTGAACGCCACGACCTTCACCGAGTCCGGATGGATTCGCACCCGAGATCTGGCGCGCTTCGACAAGCGCGGCTACCTGCACCTGGTGGACCGCAGCGGCGACATGATCATCACCGGCGGCTACAACGTGTACCCGAGGGAGGTGGAGGACGCACTGGCGTCACATCCCGCCGTCGCCGAATGCGCCGTCGTCGGAGCTCCGGACGAGACCTGGGTGGAGGCCGTCACGGCGTTCGTCGCGACCAGACCCGGCGTGGAGGTTACCGAGGCGGAGTTGATCGCCCATGTCCGCGAGCGGATCGCCGCGCACAAGGCGCCCAAGTCGGTGCGCTTCGTCGACGCCATCCCGAAATCGGCCGTGGGGAAGATTCTGCGCCGCGCCTTGCGCGAGCCTCTCTGGGAGAAGGGCTGACCGCGATGACGCTGCGCGACATCCGAGTGGACCACGACGGGGACGTGACGATCGTGACGATGGCCCGACCCGACCGGCACAATGCGGTCGACGGCGGCATGTCGCGTGAGCTCGCCGACGCCTTCCGGGCGTTCGAGGCCTCCGACGCGAAGGTGGCGGTGCTCGCGGGCGACGGGCCGTCGTTCTGCGCCGGCGCCGACCTCAAAGCCGTCGGGACCGATCGCAGCAATCCGCTGAATCTGGAAGGCGACGGCCCGATGGGGCCGACGCGGCTCGATCTCGACAAGCCGGTGATCGCAGCGATCAACGGGCACGCTGTCGCCGGCGGACTGGAGCTGGCCATCTGGTGCGACCTCCGCGTCGCCGACGACGACGCCACCCTCGGCGTCTTCTGCCGCCGGTGGGGTGTGCCGCTGATCGACGGCGGAACCATCAGGTTGCCACGGTTGATCGGACACAGCCGCGCGATGGATCTCATCCTCACCGGCCGCGCCGTCGACGCCGCTGAGGCACTCAGCTTCGGCCTCGTGAACCGGGTGGTGCCTGCAGGCACGGCACGGCAGGCGGCGGTGGCGCTGGCGCACGACATCGCCCGGATGCCCGACACCTGCATGCGCGGCGACCGTCGGTCGGCGCGCGCGCAGTGGTCCGACACGGAGGAGACTGCGCTCCGGCGCGAGTTCGCGATCGGCATGACCTCCTTACGGGCCGACGGCGTCGGCGGCGCCGGACGATTCGCCTCCGGGAAGGGGCGCGGCGGCTCGTTCGAGGACATCTGACGGCGACGCCTGTCGACCGGCCCGGCCACGCAGTAGGGTCGAGTTCATGAGCGCTGCCACATCTCCGGAGACCTTCGCTGCACCGATGCTGCGCGCGCTGGAACGGTCCGACCTGCCCTATGTGCACGCGCTGTTCAACGACCCGGAGGTGATGCGGTACTGGTTCGAACCGGCGCACGCCACCATGGCCGATCTCGACGACGGCTTCGACCGGCGGCGCGGCAGCGACCATGAGCGACGATTCATCGTCGAGACGGCCGGTCGGCGGGTGGGACTGGTGGAATTGATGTACATCGATCCGATTCACCGGAACTGCGAGTTCCAGATCATCATCTCGCCGAGCGAACAGGGGCGCGGCTACGCCAGCGCAGCGACCCGGCGTGCCGTCGACTTCGCGTTCCGGACGTTGAATCTGCACAAGGTGTGGTTGCTGGTCGACACCGCGAACGTCGCGGCGGTGCACGTTTACGAGAAGGCGGGGTTCGCCGTCGAAGGTGTGCTGCGGCAGGAGTTCTTCGCCGATGGGGTGTACCGTGACGCGACCCGGATGGCGATCTTCGCCGACGACTGGCTCGCGCCCGGCGGGGAATGACGGGTGCGTGCCCGGCTCCTCGAGATCGCGGTGCTTCTCGTCTGTGCCGTGACCACGCTGGGGGTCGTCGCGCCGACAGCGTCGGCGAGGACTGAACTCCCGGTCGTCTACAACTTCCTCGCAGGCATCGGTGCGGAGCTGGCCGACCCCGGCGGATCGCTGCCCGGCACCAACGACTTCTCGTGTGTCCCGACGGTGCAGCATCCGCGTCCGGTGGTGCTGCTGCACGGCAGCGGCGGCGGACGGCAGACCAACTGGGCGACGCTCGCCCCGGTGTTGACGAACGCGGGCTATTGCGTCTTCGCACCCACCTACGGCGCAGTGTCGTCCGTGTGGCCGGCGTCTGCGCTCGGCGGGTTGGGACCGAAGATCGACAGCGCCTGGGACGTCAAACGATTCGTAGATCGCGTCATGGCGGCGACGGGCGTCGAGCAGGTCGATCTCGTCGGCCATTCGCTCGGCACGGAGATACCCACGTACTGGATGAAATACCTCGGCGGTCGCGGTCATGTGGCGCACTACGTGTCACTGGCGCCGTACTGGAAGCAGGGGCCGGACGACGACGATGCGCGCGGCGAGGCGATCGCCGCCTTCCGCTCGCGACTGGGCATTCCGGCGCCTGTCCGGCCGGAGTGCCGCGACTGCCGGACGCCGCCGCGGGACCTGAACTTCAACCGAGCGGTGCGCATCCCGACGCCCTACCTGCCGGGCGTGCGGTACACGAACATCGTCACCCGGGACGACGAGATCGTCACGCCCTACACCGCCGGTCTTCTCGACGGTCCGCCCGGGACCAGCGTGCGCAACATCGTGGTGCAAGACGGCTGCCGTCTCGATCACTCCGACCACCTGTCGATCACCTCGAACCGCCGCAGTGCCGCACTCGTACTGAACGCGCTCGACCCGGCACACCCCGTGCCGGTGCCGTGCGTTCCGGTGGCTCCGGTGACCGGTGGCTGACCGCGATCCTGGCGTCTGCCCGGACCAGATTCCCCGCTGGGCGTCACGGTTGTCGGAAGAGACAATGCCGGCGCTCAGCGGGGAACATGATCCGGGATCGGCGGGTCATCCGGCCGCCGCGGATCCCGATCGCGCGTAGCGTCGATGCCATGAGCGACTACCAGCCCGAACCCCTGACCGACCGTGATGCCGACGCGCAGACGTCGGGCGCGTGGACCGTCGTTGACGGCGCGCTCGTCGCGACGTTCCGACCGGGCACCATGGTGCGCGGCCTCGACATGGTGACCGCGGTCGTCGCGGCCGCGGAAGAGGCGAACCATCACCCGGACATCGACCTGCGCTATCCGACGGTCACGTATCGTTTGACCACCCACAGCGCGGGTCAGCTGACGTCATACGACGTCGCGCTCGCCCAGCGAATCGACGCGATCGCGGCCGAGAAGGAGATCGAGGCCGCGTAGCCTGGTCCGATGTCGGTACAGGCCACCTGTTCCCTCAACTTCGACAGACCGCCTGGTCAGGCCCGGCGTCGGTCACGATCACGACGCCGTCCACTCGGATTCTGCAGTGGTGTCCGGTCGACCCACGTACGGCGATGTACAAATTCTGCGTGGTCTGTGGGGTGGCGTTCAAAGACATTGCGTATCTGCCGGCAGCGTTTGAATAGCTGAGCGTGTACGACTGCCAGGCGCCGGGCGAGTAGGCGATCTGGACGGAGGAGGTGTCTGCCTCGACCGTCAACAACACTTGCGGCGCCTGCTGCCGGGGTACGGTCGTAGCGGTCGTCGATGTCGCGAGCGTGCTCGTCGGCAACTCCGCAGTCGATTTCTGAGCCGTCGGCGTGGGCAGAGTGGCAGTCGAAGTGTCGTCATCAGGATCGAAGAGACCTTCGCAGGTCAGCATCCAGCGCCCAGACGATCGGCGCCATTTCTGCGTTTCGCTGTCCCCGCTGGTTTCGGTGACAACGGTGCCGGAGTCGCCGACTCCTTGACTGAGATAAGACGCGTCGCTTTCGACTGTTCGTCGGGGGTGGTGCCGAATCCTCCGAATGCCTCGGCAAACCCTTTGATCGTTGCCGCGCATGCAGGTACGGCCCACCGATCGAAGAATGCCAACACCTCCTCCTCGGGGTTACCGCGTGCTTCGAGTCGCTCGCCTTCGCGCAACATGCGCGTCGCTGCGGACCGCAGTGACTCGCCCTCGTTGGCTGCTGGATGCGCAGTCGGTTCGCGGGTGTCAGAAGTTCCGCGACCGAGGAGGTACCCGAGACCGACAGCGATGACGAGCAAAAGAACGGCGATGACTCCGCCGAGAGTCCAAAGCAACCTTCGACGCGAATTGTTCGAAGTGGTGTCTCTCGTTACGGCAGTGCGACCTTCGTCAAACGTCATACGAGAAAGATAGGCGATAGGCCCGACATCACCTCTTTGAAAGGTTCACGGAGGGGGCACATCGCCCGCGTAGCCTGGCGACCATGCCGACGCCCGAATACGTCCTCGCCCTGCGCAAGCACATCGGTCACGACCCGCTGGTCCTCATCGGGGTCACCGCGGTGATCCTGCGAGAGACATCGGACGGGGTCGAGGTCCTGCTGGGGCGGCGGTCGGACAACGGCGCGCTGGCGCCGATCACCGGGATCGTCGACCCCGGTGAGGAGCCCGCGGTGGCCGCGCGGCGGGAGGCGCGCGAGGAGGCCGACGTGGAGATCGTCGTCGAGCACCTGGCCTGGGTGCATCAACTGCCTCGGCGCACGCACGTGAACGGCGATCAAGTGGACTACCTCGATCTGACGTTCCGGTGTTGCTGGGTCAGCGGCGAACCGCGGCCTGCGGACGGCGAACTCACGGAGGTCGGATGGCAGTCGGTCGACGACCTCGCTGACGTGGCGTCCGATGATCTGCGGGAGCGGATCCGGCTGGCGGTGGCGGCGACCGGGGAGACGGTGTTCGCGCGGGAGTAGGGGGCGAATGGTGTTGTGTGTCAGGAGGTTTCGTGGAGGGGCGGTCTCGATACACCGCTTGCTCGCTGCGCTCGCAGGCGGCACTCGACCAGCGTAGGGGGAGTCGCTTGCCTGTGCTTGCAGGCGGCACTTGACCAGCGTGACGGGGCGGTGCTCGCGCGGCGTAGAGGCTATCTCAGGAAGGTGGAGGCTGCGTCGGCGATGTCGAGGAGCCACTGGGGGAAGATGCCGAGGACCAGGGTGACGGCGGCGGAGACGGCGATCGGGATCGACGTCAGCAGGCTCGGGGTCACCACATCGGGCGCCTCCTCGGGATTCTCCGCGTCGGCGAAGAACATCGCGACAATGACTCGGATGTAGAAGTAGGCGGCGATCGCGCTGCACACCACACCGACGATGACCAGCGTCCACGCCCCGTCGTGCCCCGCCGCGTTGAAGACCGCGAACTTCGCGATGAAGCCGCTGGTGAGGGGAATCCCGGCGAAAGACAGCAGAAACAGCGACATCATCGCGCCGACGAGCGGGCGTCGACGGCCCAGTCCGGTCCAGGCGTCGAAGTCGGTGGCCTCGCGGCCGGTGGCGTCGCGCACCACCGACAGCAGCGCGAACGCGCCGAATGCGGACACCGCGTAGGCGGCCACATAAAACAGGGTGGTCGAGACTCCGGCCTCGCTGATGGTCACGGCGCCGACGAGCGCGAAGCCGACGTGGCTGATCGACGAGTACGCGAGCATGCGTTTGATGTCGTGCTGCGTCACGGCCATGACGGTGGCGATCACCATCGTCGCGATCGCGACCACCCACAGGGCGGGTCGCCAATCCGACTCGAGCGACGGAAACGCCACGTGCAACACCCGGAGCAGCCCGCCGAACGCGGCGACCTTGGTCGCCGACGCCATCAGCGCCGTCACCGGGCTCGGCGCCCCCTGATAGACGTCGGGGATCCACGAACCGAACGGGACGGCACCGACCTTGAACAACAGCCCGACGGCGATCAATGCCATGGCGAGCAGGGCCAGCATGTGGTCGGACGCCTCGCCGGAGGCGGTGCCCGCGACGGCGGCTCCGATGTCGCCGAGGTCGACCGACCCCGTCGCGCCGTAGGCGAACGCCGCGCCGAACAGGAAGATCGCGGATGAGAACGCGCCGAGCAGGAAGTACTTGAGCGACGCCTCCTGGGAGAGCAGTCGACGTCGACGGGCCAGCGCGCACAGCAGATACAGCGGCAGCGACAGCACTTCCAAGGCGATGAACATCGTCAGCAGGTCGCCGCACGCGCCGAACAGCATCATGCCGCCGACGGCGAGCAGAGCCAGCGGATACACCTCGGTGGTGACGGTCCCGGAGCGGCCGGCGATCAGCTCGTCGGGGGAGCCGGGGACCGTCGCACCGGACGGGGTGAACGCGTCGGCGGGCAGGTCGGCATCGTCGACGATCGACCCCTCGGCGTCCCGACCGGAGGCGGTGACGGAGATGCGGGCCCCGGCCGCGGTCTGGACCTCCACCGGCGCCCAGACTCGGTCGAGTCGTCGCTCACCCATGATCAGGACCGCACCGAGGGCGACCACCAGGACCGTGCCCTGCAGGAACAGGGTGGGACCGTCGATGACGACCGCTCCGGACATCGCGTCGGAGGCGCCGTCGGTCCGGAACGACGCGACGACGAAACCGAGCGCGATCATGGACGCGATCAATCCGACCGAGGCGAGTGCCAGCTGGACGCGGTACCGGTGCGCGGCCGAGGCGAACGCTTCGACCAACACCGCGACCACCGCCACGCCGAACACGATCAGCATCGGCGACAGGCGGAAGTAGTCGATGCTGTGGGGATCGAGAGCGAGTGCGGTCATCGTGCCTCCTCCGCCGTCGGTGCGGGATCGTGCTGCTCGACCTGGTGGGCTTGGTGCTCCACCGCCGGATTGATGTAGTCGAGGGCCAGTCTCGGGAAGAAACCCAACACCAGCAGGCCGATGAGCAGCGGCGCGACGACCACCTTCTGCCGCAGATCCAGATCGCGGATCGGTGCGTCGGACTGATCGACGGTGACGCTCTTGCGCTCCGGGCCGCCCATCATCCGCTGATAGGTCCACAGGATGTACATGGCCGACAGGACCAGGGCGATCGAGGCGATGATCGCCGCGACCGGATACCGCGTGAACGTCCCGATGATGACCAGGAACTCGCTGACGAACGGCGCCAGACCCGGCAGCGACAGCGTCGCCATGCCCGCCACGAGGAACGTCCCCGCGAGGATCGGCGCGATCTTCTGCACCCCGCCGTAGTCGGCGATCAGTGCGCTGCCGCGCTGCGACACCAGGAACCCGGCGATCAGGAACAGCGCCGCGGTGGAGAGCCCGTGGTTGACCATGTACAGCGCCGACCCGGACTGGCCCTGACTGGTGAGCGCGAAGACACCCAGCACGATGAAGCCGAAGTGCGAGATGGAGGTGTACGCGATCAGCCGCATCACGTCGCGCTGACCGATCGCGCAGATCGCGCCGTAGACGACGCTGACGACGGCGAGCGCCGAGATCCACGGCGCGAACGTCTCCGCCGACTCCGGGAACAGGCCGAGGCAGAAACGCAGCATCGCGAACGTGCCGACCTTGTCCATCACCGCCATCATCATCACGGCGGCGGCCGGTGTGGTGGAGACGGCGGCGTCGGGCAGCCAGGTGTGCAGCGGCCACAGCGGCGCCTTGACGGCGAACGCGAACAGGAACCCGAGGAACAGCACGTTCAGGGTGGTCGACGACGCGTCGAGCCTGCCGGTCGCGGCGGCATCGGACAGGTCGATGAAGCTGAACGTGCCATTGCCGTCCGGGCCGAGTCCGGAGCGCGCACTCACCACGTACAGGCCGATCACCGACGCCATCATGATGAGTCCGCCGAACAGGTTGTACAGCAGGAACTTCACCGCGGCACGCGAGCGGACCCTCTCCTCGGCGGGACCGAAGCCGCCGATGAGGAAGTACATCGGCACCAGCATGGCTTCGAAGAAGATGTAGAACAGCAGGACGTCGGTGGCGACGAAGCTCATCAACACCATCGCCTCGACCGCCAGCATCAGTGCGATGTAGATGTGGGTGCGGCGCGCATGGCCGGAGGCGGTGCTCACGTCGCGCCAGCCGGCGAGCAGCAGGATCGGGGTCAGCACCACGGTCAGCAGGATCAAGACGAGGCCGATCCCGTCCAACGCCAGGGTGTAGCGGGCGCCGAACGCAGGGATCCAGCTGACGTCTTCGACGAGTTGGAAGCCGCGGCCGTCCGACGAGAAGCGGGTGGCGACGATGACGGCCCACACCAGGGTGAGGATCGACGCGCCGAACGCGACGTGTTTCGCGTTCTCGGAGCGGCCGGCCGGCATCAGCATGACGACCAGGGATGCGACCGCGGGCAGCAGCCACAGCACCGTCAACCAGGGCATCGCAGTCACAGCACGCTCACCACCAACGAGAGGGCGGCCACCACGACGGTGCCCGCGAGGATCGACAAGGCGTACGACCGGACGAAACCGTTCTGACTGCGCCGGGTGACGTCCGACAGCTCGACCACTGCGGTGCCGACGCCCGACGTCGCCGCGCCCAGACCCCGGTCCTCGAGCTGAACCAGCCCGGTGATGAGCGTCTGACCCGGCGCAGCGATCGCGCGTTCGTTGAACAGATCGCCGTAGAGGTCGGCGCGCGCGGCGCGGGTGAGCCCCGAGACCTCGGCCGGAGCGGTCTCCGGGATCGCGGCACGACCGTACTGGTTCCACGCGATGCCGACGCCGATCAGCACCACGACGAGGACGACGACCGTGACGACCCACGACGGCAGCGGACCCTCGTGCTCGCCGGCGGAGCCGACGACGGGGGAGAGGAAATCGGTGAGGGTCCCGCCGATGGCGAGCAGGCCGCCGGAGAACACCGAGCCGACCGCGAGGACGATCATCGGCCCGGTCATCGACGAGCCCGACTCGTGTGGTTTCGCGTCCGACGCCCAGCGGCGGTCTCCGAAAAAGGTCATCGCCATGACCCGGGTCATGTAGAACGCGGTGATGCCTGCGCCGGCGATCGCCGCGAGCCCGAGGATCCACCCGCGGACGCCGCCGGAGCTGAGCGCGGCCTCGATGATGTGGTCCTTGGAGTAGAAGCCCGCGAACGGCGGGACGCCGATGATCGCCAGATAACCGAGCCCGAAGGTGACGAAGGTGATCGGCATGACGGTGCGCAGGCCACCGAGCTTGCGCATGTCCGTCTCGTCGTTCATCGCGTGCATCACCGACCCGGAACCGAGGAACAGTCCCGCCTTGAAGAAGCCGTGCGTCAACAGATGCAGGATGGCGACCGCATAACCTGCCGGGCCCAGGCCCGCGGCCAGCACCATGTAGCCGATCTGACTCATGGTCGACGCGGCGAGGGCCTTCTTGATGTCGTCCTTCGCGCAGCCGATGATCGCGCCGAACAGCAGGGTCACCGCACCGACCACCACGACGCCGGTCTGCGCATGCGGCGCCAGATTGAACAGCGGCGCCGACCGGGTGATGAGGTAGACGCCCGCGGTGACCATGGTCGCGGCGTGGATGAGCGCGGAGACCGGTGTCGGACCCTCCATCGCGTCGCCCAGCCAGGCCTGCAGCGGCACCTGGGCCGACTTGGCGCACGCACCCAGCAGCAGCATGAAGCAGATGAAGGTGAGGGTGGCTTCCGAGCCCGTGGCGGCTGCGCCGAAGACGCCGTCGAAATCGACGGCGCCGAACGTCGCGAACATGAGGGCGAGTGCGATCACCATCCCGATGTCGCCGACGCGGTTCATCACGAACGCCTTCTTGGCCGCGGTCGCCGCCACCGGCTTGTGCTGCCAGAATCCGATCAGCAGGTACGACGCGAGACCCACGCCCTCCCAGCCGAGATAGAGACCAAGATAGCTGTCGGCCAGGACCAGGATCAGCATGGCGGCGACGAACAGGTTCAGATAGGCGAAGAACCGGCGACGACCCGGATCGTGGGCCATGTAGCCGATCGAATAGACGTGGATCAACGTCCCGACGACGGTGATCAGCAGGACGAAACACATCGACAGCTGATCCAGCAGCAGGGCGGCGTCGACCCGGAACGAGCCCGCGCCGATCCAGTCGTAGGCGCCGCTGGTGACGCTCCGGGCGGCCTCGTCGCGACCGATCATGCCGATCCACATCGCGATGCCGAGGATCGCCGACGCGGCCGACAGTCCGGTGGCGAGCAGATGTCCCCAGCGGTCGGTGCGCCGACCGCCGACGAGCAGAAGGAGTGCTCCGGCGGCGGGCAGTCCGGGGACCAGCCACAACAGGGTGCTGGTGAGCTCAGAACTCATGTCACCGCCTCAACAGGTTCGCGTCGTCGACCGAGGCCGACTTCCGAGTGCGGAAGATCATCATGATGATCGCCAGACCGACGACGACCTCGGCCGCGGCGACCACCATCGTGAAGAACGCGATCACCTGGCCGTCGAGGGTGCCGTGCATGCGGGCGAACGTCACGAACGCGAGGTTGCCCGCGTTGAGCATCAGCTCGACGCACATGAACACCACGATCGCGTTGCGTCGGATCAGCACGCCTGCCGCGCCGATGGCGAACAGGAGCGCGGACAGGAACAGATAATTGGCGGGATTCATCGGTGGTCCTCCAGCTCCGAGTCCGAGCCGGCGGCGCCGGTCACCTGATCGGGGGTCGACTCGTCGTGGCCCGCGGACTGACTCCGGAGTTCCCGAGCGCTCAAGTCGCGAGCGGTGATCATGGCGTTGACCGACAGCGACGACGGGCTGCCGTCGGGTTCGCGCGCAGGCACGTCGACGGCGTTGTGCCGGGCGTACACCCCGGGCGGCGGCAGCGGAGTCGCATGCGACCCGCTGGCGAACCGCTCGATCGACAGCTCGCGCTGACCGCGTCGCGGTCCCAGACGCGGTCGGTGCGCGAGGACCATCGCGCCGAGGGTCGCGGTGATCAGCAGGGCGCCGGTGAGTTCGAACGCCCACAGGTAGCGGCCGAAGATCAGCTCCGCGAGCGCGCGGATGTTCTCGTTCCCGCCGGTGCTGAGCCCCGTCGAAGCCGCTGATCCACGGCTGTAGTCGGGGGCTCCGGCGAACACGCTGAGCGTCGCGCTGCCGATCGCGGCGATCAGCAGGACAGCGAATCCGAGACCCAATCCCACGGCGGACAGTCGTTGCCCCTTGATGGTCTCCACCAGCGACTCGGACGAGTCGACGCCGATCAGCATGAGCACGAACAGGAACAGCATCATCACTGCGCCGGTGTAGACGACCACTTGCACCACGCCGAGGAACAGCGCGCCCTGCATCACGTAGAAGACGGCCAGGATGATCATCGTCATCGCGAGGAACACCGCGGAGTAGACGGCCTTGGGACTCAGCACCACCCCGAGCGCGCCGATCACGACGATCACGCCGAGCACCCAGAAGGTGATCGCCTCGGTGCTCGAGGTTCGGGTCAGCTCCTGCGCCAGCAGCAGTCCGGTCATGCGTCGCTCGGTTTCTTCAGCCCGTCGGCCCCGACGTCGCCGCGGTAGTAGTTCTCCGGGCGGGCGCCGTCGGCCATCGGGTGCGGCGGCGGGGTCATCCCCGCCAGCATGGGGGCCAGCAGGTCCTGCTTCTCGTAGATCATCCCGGCGCGCGTGGGGCCGGCCATCTCGTAGTCGTTGGTCATCGTCAGTGCCCGCGTGGGACACGCCTCGATGCAGAGACCGCAGCCGATGCACCGCAGGTAGTTGATCTGGTACACGCGTCCGTAGCGTTCACCGGGCGAGTAGCGGCCCACCTCGGTGTTGTCGGCGCCCTCGACGTAGATCGCGTCGGCCGGACACGCCCATGCGCACAGTTCGCAGCCGATGCACTTCTCCAGCCCGTCGTCGTACCGGTTGAGCTGGTGGCGTCCGTGGTAGCGCCGTGACGTCGGCTCCTTGTGCTCCGGGTACTCCTCGGTGATGGTCTTGCGGAACATGCCGCCGAACGTGACACCGAAGCCGGCGAGCGCGTCGGGAATCCGGAACAGTGACGAGTCGGGCTTGGACGACCCGGAACTCGTGGACGACTCAGACATGCGGGGCCTCCTCTGCAGATCGGGTGGTGGGTGTGGTCGCGGTGGATCCGATCCGCGGTGCCGCCGTCGGCAGCACCTGACCGGGCATCGGCGGGACGGGGAAGCCGCCGGCCATCGGATCGAAGGGCTTGTCGGTCGCGGGCGGAGGCGGGGCGGCGGCCCCGCCGACGGTGACCCGTTTGATCGCGATGAGCAAGGGCACCGTGACGACGATGCCCGCGACGGCGAGGACCAGGCTCGACGTCCATGTCGACGCATCGCGCAAGGCCTCGTGTATCACGGCGACGACCATCACCCAGCCGAGCGCGAACGGGATGAGGACCTTCCAGCCCAGACCCATGAACTGGTCGTAGCGCAGGCGCGGAAGCGTGGTGCGGAGCCAGAAGAAGACGAACAGGAACGCCCACATCTTGATGGTGAACCACAGCAGCGGCCACCACCCGGAGTTGGCGCCGTCCCAGATCGACAGCGGCCACGGCGCCTGCCAACCCCCGAGGAACAGCGTGGTCGCGAGCGCGGAGACGGTTGCCATGTTGATGTACTCGGCGAGCATGAACATGGCGAACTTGAGCGACGAGTACTCGGTGTGGAAGCCGCCGACCAGTTCGCCCTCGGCTTCGGGGAGGTCGAACGGCGCGCGGTTGGTCTCACCGACCATCGAGATCGCGTAGATGATGAACGACGGCAACAGCAGCAGTCCGTACCAGTGATGCACCTGCCCCGCGACGATCTCCGACGTCGACATGGTCGTCGACAGCAGGAACACCGCGGCGAACGTCAGACCCATCGCGATCTCGTACGAGATCACCTGCGCGGTGGAGCGCAGAGCGCCGAGCAGCGGATAGGTGGAGCCCGACGACCAGCCGGCCAGGATGATGCCGTAGACGCCGATCGACGCCATGGCGAGCACGTAGAGGACGCCGATCGGCAGGTCGGTGAGCTGCAACGGCGTCCGGTGCCCGAACACCGAGACCTCCGGGCCCATGGGGATCACGGCGAACGCCATGATGGCGGGGACCACCGAGATCACCGGCGCCAGGAAGTACAGCACCTTGTCGACGCTGAACGGCGTCATGCCCTCCTTGAGCGCCAATTTCACGCCGTCGGCGAGCGACTGCAGGGCGCCGTGCCAGCCGACGCGGTTGGGGCCGATCCGGTACTGCATCCGCGCCATGATCTTGCGTTCGGCGAGGATGCCGACCAGCACCGTGAGGACGAGGAACGCGAAGATCGCGATGCCCTTGGCGAGGATCAGCCACCAGGCGTCGTGCCCGAAGCTGTCCAGGTCGGGGAAGACGGTCTGCGCCGTCGTCGACTCAGTCACCGGTGCCTCCCTCGGCAGCGACCCGGTCGGGGTCGGTCGTGGCTGCCGAGATCGCGACGACGGCACCCGGCTGCACCCGCAGCATCGGGCACACGCGTGACCCCGGTGAGTTCATCGGCAGCCACACCACGCGGTCGGGCAGCTCGGTGACCGTCAGCGGGAGCGTGATGGCCCCGTGGTCGGTGCCGACCCGGACGGGGGCGCCGTCGACCGCCCCGATCTCGGCGGCGGTGGCCGCGGACAGGCGAACGGTGGCCGCGCGGGCGGTGCCCGCCAGATGCGGTTCTCCGTCCTGCATCCGGCCGAAGTCCAGGAGCATGCGCCACGAGGCGAGGATCGCTTCGCCGCTGCCCGGGACCGGAGCCTCGGCGAGACCCGTCGGAGCGGGCAGGTGCCGCTCGTCGTGCCAGGCGCCGATGTCGCCGAACTCGGCGTGGATGGCTGCGGTGTCGTCGCAGTGCAGGTCGACGCCCATCTCGCGGGCCAGCGCGTTCAGGACCCGGTGGTCGGCGAGCGGGAGCGTGCCCCCGTCGCCCTGCGCGGGCGGCAGCGCGACGTCGAACTGGCGCGGGCGTCCCTCCCAGTCGACGAAGGTGCCTGCCTTCTCCGCCACCGCGGCGACCGGCAGCACCACGTCGGCGTGCGCGGTCGCGGCACTGTGCCGCATCTCCAGGCTGACGACGAAGTCGGCCGATGCCAGCGCGGCGTCGGCGGCGGCGGGATCGGGCAGGTCGTCGAGTTCGACGCCGCCGATCACCACCGCGGACAACTCGTCGGCGGTGAGGGCGGCGAGCATGCCTGCGGTGTCGCGGCCGGGTGTCGCCGGTGGCCGGGTGCCCCACACGGCGGCGAGGTCGCTGCGCGCGCGGTCGGAGGACAGCGGTCGGCCGGCGGGGAGCAGGTTGGGGGCCGCGCCCACGTCGAGCGCGCCGCGTTCACCGGCGCGTCGTGGAACCCAGGCGAGGCGGGCACCGGTGGCGGCGGCGAGGTCGGCGGCCGCGGTCAGCGCGCCGGGGCACCCGGCGAGGCGCTCCCCGACGAGGAGCACCGCGCCGGGCGCCGCGAGCAGCTCGTGCAGACGGGCGTCGCGCAGCACCGCGGCTTCCCGTCCGGGCACGCACTGCAGAAGGGTGCCACCGAGTTTGGTGACGCCGGGGCTTGCCCACGGGGCGACTGAGTACACGCTCTGCCCGTGGCGACGGACGGCCTTGCGCAGCCGCAGGAACAGCACCGGGCACTCCTCTTCGGCTTCCAGCCCGGCGAGGAGCACAGTTGGCGCCTTCTCGAGTTCGGCATAGGTGAGTCCGATGCCGCTGCCCGCGACGTGCGCGGCGAGGAAGTCGGCTTCCTCCGCCGAATGCAAGCGCGCGCGGAAGTCGACGTCGTTGGTGCCGAGCACCACGCGAGCGAACTTGCCGTAGGTGTATGCGTCTTCCACGGTGCTGCGGCCGCCGAGCAGCACGCCCGCCCGACCGCGCGCCCGGGTCAGTCCGCGGGCCGCGACCGACAGCGCGTACGACCACGCCGCCTCATGGAGTTCGCCGTCGTCGCCGCGGACCAGCGGCCGGGTGATCCGGTCCGGTCGGGTGGTGTAGGTGAACGCCCAGCGGCCCTTGTCGCAGTTCCACTCCTCGTTGACTTCGGGGTCGTCGCCCGCCAGGCGACGCAGCACCGTGCCGCGCCGGTGATCGGTCCGCTGTGCGCAACCCGCCGCGCAGTGCTCGCAGACGCTGGGCGAGGAGATGAGGTCGAACGGCCGCGACCGGAACCGGTAGGCGGCGCCCGTGAGCGCCCCCACCGGGCAGATCTGCACGGTGTTGCCGGAGAAGTACGACTCGAACGGCTCCTCGGCATACGCACTGACCTGTTGCAGTGCACCGCGCTCGGCCAACTCGATCAGCGGGTCGCCTGCGATCTCGTCGGAGAACCGAGTGCAGCGTGCGCACAGGACGCAGCGCTCGCGGTCCAGGAGCACTTCGCTGGAGAGGGCGACCGGCTTGGTGTAGGTCCGTTTCACACCGCCGTAGCGCGACACCGGCCGTCCCGCGGTCATCGCCTGGTTCTGAAGCGGGCACTCGCCGCCCTTGTCGCAGGTGGGGCAATCGAGCGGATGGTTGATGAGGAGCAGTTCCATCACGCCCTCCTGCGCACGCTTGGCCGCGTCGGAGGTGTGCTGGGTGCGGACGATCATCCCCTCGGTGGCCACGATGGTGCATGACGCCATCGGCTTGCGTTGTCCCTCCACGTCCACCAGACACTGTCGGCAGGCGCCCGCGGGGGCGAGGAGCGGGTGGTCGCAGAAGCGGGGGATCTCGACCCCCACCAGTTCGGCGGCACGGATCACCAGCGTCCCCTTCGGCACGCTGACCTCGGTGTCGTCGATCGTCAGCGTGACCATGTCGTCGGGCACCGGCGCCGAACCGTCGGCGCGGGTGGAGTCGGCAGCGGTCATCGGGCGCCTCCTGCGAACACGGTGGCCTTCGACGGGTCGAAGGGACAGCCGCCGGGATGGCCGTCGTGGGGGAAGTGCGCGAGGTACTCGTCGCGGAAGTACTGGAGGGAACTGGTGATCGGCGCGCCCGAGGCGTCGCCGAGGGCACAGAACGACTTCCCGACGACGCTGTCGGTGATCTCCAACAGCGTGGTGAGGTCGTCCTCGGTGGCGTCGCCGGCCTCCAGCCTGCGCATCATCTGCACCATCCAATAGGTGCCCTCGCGGCACGGGGTGCACTTGCCGCACGACTCGTGCGCGTAGAACTCGGTCCACCGCAGGACCGTCCGGACCACGCACACGGTGTCGTCGAAGATCTGCAGGGCTTTGGTGCCGAGCATCGACCCGGCGCCGCCGACGCCCTCGTAATCAAGCGGGATGTCGAGGTGATCGGGGGTGAACATCGGTGTCGACGAGCCGCCGGGCGTCCAGAACTTGAGCTCATGCCCCTCGCGGACGCCGCCCGCGCGTTCGAGGAGCTCGCGGAGCGTCACGCCCAGTGGCGCCTCGTACTGGCCGGGGCGCGTGACGTGCCCGGACAACGAGTACATGGTGAAGCCGGGCGACTTCTCGGTGCCGAACTCGCGGAACCAGTCCGCTCCGTTGCGCAGGATGGCCGGGACGCTCGCGATGGATTCGACGTTGTTGACCACCGTCGGACTGGCGTACAGACCGGCGACGGCCGGGAACGGCGGCCGCAGTCGCGGCTGACCGCGTCGCCCCTCCAGGGAGTCGAGCAGTGCCGTCTCTTCGCCGCAGATGTAGGCGCCTGCGCCGGCATGAACGACGAGGTCGACGCCGAATCCGGAGCCGAAGACGTCCCGACCGAGGAGTCCGGCGTCGTACGCCTCCCGCACCGCGGTCCGCAGCCGCCGGACCACACCCGCGACCTCGCCGCGGACGTAGATGAACGCATGGCTCGCGCGGATCGCATAGGCGGCGATGACGACGCCCTCGATCAGCGTGTGCGGCGTGGCCAGCATCAGCGGCATGTCCTTGCAGGTGCCGGGCTCGGACTCGTCGGCGTTGACGACCAGATAGTGCGGGGTGCCGGTCCCGCCCGGCTTGTCGCCCTGCGGGATGAACGACCACTTGGTGCCGACCGGGAAACCCGCGCCGCCGCGGCCCCGCAGGCCGGAATCCTTGACCAGGCCGATGACCTCGTCGGGTGTCATCCGGAGCGCGGCCTTGAGCCCCTGGTAGCCGTTCTGCTGCAGGTAGTTGCGCAGGGTCCAGGACTCGGGCTGGTCCCAGTACCTGCTGAGCACCGGAACCTGGGTGGGTTCGGGCGTGGACGACGGCAGGCTGACGGCGATCATGACTGCGCCTCCTGGGCCTCGGAGCCGGGCAGTTCGGGCGTGGGTTCCGGGTCGACGCCGGCGAGGAGCCGGGCGGCCTGCCGGAAGGTGCACAGCGTGGACGGGCCCCGGCTCGGGGCTCGCGCGACGCCGTTGCGCAGGTCCGCGACCAGTTGCTGAACCGATTCCGGCGTCTGGTTGTCGAAGAACTCCCAGTTCACCATCACCACGGGGGCGAGATCGCACGCTGCATTGCACTCGATGTGCTCGACGGTGACGCGGCCGTCGTCGGTGGTCTCGCCGTCGGCGATGCCGAGCGAATCGGTCAGCGACGACATGATCTCGTCGCCGCCCATCACCGCACACAGGGCGTTGGTGCACACACCGACGTAGTAGTCGCCGGTCGGTTCACGGCGATACATCGTGTAGAAGGTGGCGACCGAGGCGACCTGGGCGGGCGTCAGATCGAGTTGCTGTGCGCAGAACTCGATGCCCGCGCGGGTCAGGTAGCCGTCGTGGCCCTGCACCAGGTGCAGCAGCGGCAGCAGCGCCGATCGGGCCTGAGGATACTTGGCGATGATCGTCGCCGCGTCCGCGGCGAGTGCGGCCGTGTCGGCGGCCGAGTAGGCGTCGGGGCCGTCGAACTCGACGGGCGGGTGGGGCGTTCCGGTGGAGAACGTCGGGACGTCCGGCGGACCGACGGTCACTTCCACGAAGACCGGCTCGTTCATCGGTCGACACCTCCCATCACCGGGTCGATGCTCGCCACGGAGGTGATCACATCGGCCACCAGTCCGCCTTCGCACATGGCGGCGACGGCTTGCAGATTCGTGAACGACGGGTCGCGGAAATGCACGCGGTACGGGCGGGTGCCGCCGTCGGACACCAGGTGGACTCCCAATTCGCCGCGCGGCGACTCGATCGCCACGTAGCACTGACCGGCGGGGACCCGCATGCCTTCGGTCACGAGCTTGAAGTGGTGGATCAGCGACTCCATCGACATGCCCATGATCTCGGCGATGTGCTCGGGCGAGTTGCCCATCCCGTCCGGACCGACCGCGAGGTCGGCGGGCCACGCCAGCTTGCGGTCGGCCACCATCACCGGTCCGGGTTCCAACGCGGCGAGGCACTGGCGGGCGATGCGGATCGACTGCTTCATCTCCTCGACGCGGATGAGGTAGCGCCCGTACGAGTCGCAGCCGCTGTCGGTGATGACGTCGAAGTCGTAGTTCTCGTAGCCGCAGTACGGGTCGGACTTGCGCAGGTCGTAGGGCAGCCCGGTGGACCGGAGCACCGGGCCGGTGATGCCGAGCGCCATGCATCCGGTCAGATCCAGATAGCCGACGCCCTGAGTTCGGGCCTTCCAGATGTAGTTCTCGGTGAGGAGCGCCTCCACCTCGCGGATCTGGCCGGGCAGCGCGTCGAGCGTGTCGGAGATCTTCTGCTCGGCGCCCTCCGGCAGGTCCTGTGCGATACCGCCCGGCCGGATGAACGCATGGTTCATACGCAGGCCGGTGATGTCCTCGAAGAGGTCGAGGATCCTCTCGCGGGCGCTGAACCCGAGGAACATCGGCGTCACCGCGCCCAACTCCATGCCGCCGGTCGCCAAGGCCACCAGATGCGACGAGATGCGGTTGAGCTCCATCAGGAGCACGCGGATGACGGAGGCACGCGGCGGGATGTCGTCGGTGATGCCGAGGAGCTTCTCCACCGCCAGGCAGTAGGCCACCTCGTTGAAGAACGGCGACAGGTAGTCCATGCGCGTCACGAACGCGACGCCCTGCGTCCACGTGCGGTATTCGAGGTTCTTCTCGATGCCGGTGTGGAGGTAGCCGATCCCGCAGCGGGCCTCGGTGACGGTCTCGCCGTCGATCTCCAGAATCAGGCGAAGCACGCCGTGCGTCGAGGGGTGCTGGGGTCCCATGTTGACGACGATCCGCTCGTCGTCCGGACCTGCGGCGGCGCGCTCGCGGACGGCACGGACGACGTCGTCCCAGTCGCGTCCGCTGGCGGTGAAGGTGGTCTGGCCGGTCATCAGAAGTACCGCCTCCGCTCGTCGGGCGGCGCTATGGTCGTGCCCTTGTACTCCACCGGGATGCCGCCGAGCGGATAGTCCTTGCGCTGCGGATGCCCCTCCCAGTCGTCCGGCATCTCGATCCTGGTCAACGACGGATGGCCGTCGAAGACGATGCCGAAGAAGTCGTAGGTCTCGCGCTCGTGCCAGTCGTTGGTGGGATAGACCGGCAGCAGGGTGCTGATGTGCGGATCGGAGTCGGGGACCGCGACCTCCAGGCGCATCCGCCGGTTGTGGGTGATGGACCGCAGCGGATAGACCGCGTGCAGTTCGCGGCCGGTCTCGTCGGGGTAGTGCACGCCGCTCACCCCGAGGCACAGTTCAAAGCGCAGCGACGGCTCGTCGCGCAGGGTGGCGGCGACCGGCAGCAGATGGGTTCGGGCGACGAAGACGGTGAGGTCGCCGCGATCGACGACCACCTTGTCGACGGCGTCGTCGAAGGCGATGTCGCGGCGGGCGAGACCGGCTTCGAGCTCGTCGACGATCTCGTCGAAGTAGCCGCCGAACGGGCGAGACATGGTGCCGGGCATCGGGATCGGCGTCACCAGGCGGCCGTAGCCCGAGGTGTCACCGGTGTCCTGCGCGCCGAACAGCCCGTGGCGGGTGCCGATCACCGCGCGGTCGGAGGCGGGGCGGGAGACCTCCTTGCTCATCGCAGCAGCCCCTTCAGCTCCAGCGTCGCCGGGGCCGACAGCGCGGCGGTCTCGGTGGCCTTGATGATCTCCTCGCGGTGCACGCCCAGCGGCATCTCCTGGATCTGCTCGTGGAGTTTGAGGATCGCGTTCAGGAGCATCTCCGGACGCGGCGGGCAGCCGGGAAGGTAGATGTCGACCGGGACCACGTGGTCCACGCCCTGGACCACCGCGTAGTTGTTGAACATGCCGCCGGACGACGCGCAGACGCCCATCGCCAGGACCCACTTGGGTTCGGCCATCTGGTCGTAGATCTGGCGCAGGACCGGAGCCATCTTCTGGCTCACGCGGCCGGCGACGATCATGAGGTCTGCCTGCCGCGGCGAGGCGCGGAACGCCTCCATGCCGAACCGGGCGAGGTCGTAGCGGCCGGCGGTGGTCGCCATCATCTCGATCGCGCAGCACGCCAGTCCGAAGGTCGCGGGCCAGAGCGACCCCTTGCGCATGTACCCGGCGAGCTTCTCGACAGTGGTCAACAGGAAACCGCCCGGCAGTTGCTCCTCGATGCCCATCGCTGTGCCTCCTTGGTGCAGTGCGTCGTGTCCCGCGGGAGCCGCCCGGGGCTGTGGGTGGGCGGTCCGCGTCGTGCGTATTCGGTTGAGAAGTCGGGGTCCGGAACTCGGGCGTGCTCGCCTGTCAATCCCAGCGGAGCCCGCCGCGACGCCACTCGTAGGCGTAGGCGACGGAGACGTTGACGATGAAGAGGGCGACGGCGATCAAGCCGAACCAGCCGAGGCTGTTGGAGGCGACCGCCCACGGGTAGAGGAAGACGATCTCGATGTCGAAGATGATGAACAGCATGGCGGTGAGGTAGTACTTCACCGGGATGCGCTGAACCAGGCCTGCGCTCGGCGGGAGCGTCTCGATGCCGCACTCGTAGGCTTCGAGTTTGGCTCGGTTGTAGCGGCGCGGTCCGACGACGGACGAGATGACCACCGAGACCACGGCGAACGCCACCGCGATGGCACCGAGTACGAGGATCGGTCCGTAAGCGTTCATGCCCGCTGCGCCTCCACTTCTCCGGGGAGTCCGAGACTGTCGTCACGTTGACTATTTCGTGTGACTCAATCCACACCCTACTCACGTAATTGCGTGTGCTGTGGGACTTCTCGGTGAAATCGCGGTGCCGGGCGGTGTGGCCTGCACCGGAGCGGACGAGGAAACGCGGATGCGGGTTCTCAGGGGCTATCGGAGGGCGGTCGTTGCGGGATATAACGACAACGTCCGGGGCCGCACAGTGGCCCGCACTCACGCATCCGACAGGACGTATCCCCGGTGACTCGACTCGCGCAGACTCCCGACTTGACTGAGTTCCAGACCGACGTGCTCGCCGCGGTACGGACGTTCGTCGACAAGGAGATCATTCCGAACGCGCAGGAGCTGGAGCACTCCGACACCTATCCGCAGGCGATCGTCGATCAGATGGCGGAGATGGGGCTGTTCGGTCTGATGATTCCGACCGAGTACGGCGGGTTGGGCGAGTCGCTGCTGACGTACGCCCTGTGCGTGGAGGAGTTGGCGCGCGGTTGGATGAGCGTCTCGGGGGTCATCAACACGCACTTCATCACCGCGTACATGATCCGCCAGCACGGGACCGACGAGCAGAAGCAGCGCTTCCTGCCGCGTATGGCGACCGGCGAGGTGCGCGGCGCCTTCTCGATGTCCGAGCCGGAGCTCGGATCCGACGTCGCGGCGATCCGGACGCGTGCCGTCCGCGACGGCGACGACTATGTGATCAACGGCCAGAAGATGTGGTTGACGAATGGCGGCACGTCGTCGCTGGTGGCGGCATTGGTGAAGACCGACGAGGGGGCCGAGAAGCCCCACCGGAATCTCACGACCTTCCTCATCGAGAAGCCGGCGGGCTTCGGCGAGGTGGTTCCCGGCATCACGATCCCGGGGAAGATCGAGAAGATGGGCTACAAGGGCATCGACACCACCGAGCTCGTCTTCGACGGCTATCGGGCACCCGCCACAGACATCCTCGGTGGCGAGCCGGGGAAGGGCTTCGGTCACATGATGGACGGCGTCGAGGTGGGGCGCGTCAACGTCTCAGCTCGCGCCTGCGGTGTGGCCCTGCGCAGTTTCGAGCTCGCGGCGGCCTACGCGCAGCAGCGCCGCACCTTCGGGAAGCCGATCGTCGACCACCAGGCGATCTCGTTCAAGCTCGCGGAGATGGCGACCAAAGTGGAGGCGGCCCATCTGATGATGGTGAACGCCGCTCGGCTCAAGGACTCCGGCGATCGCAACGATGTCGCCGCAGGCATGGCCAAGTATCTCGCCAGCGAGTACTGCGCCGAAGTGACGCAGGAGAGCTTTCGCATTCACGGCGGGTACGGCTACTCCACGGAGTACGAGATCGAGCGACTCATGCGGGAGGCACCGTTCCTGCTCATCGGTGAGGGCACCAGTGAGATCCAGAAGACCATCATCAGCAAAGGGGTGCTGCGTAGCTACGGCCTCTGAACCGGCTGGTTCAACAGCCCGACCACGGTCCGCGGCAGCTCCAGGGGGTCGATGGGGAGGGTCGCGGTGGCGTCGGCGCGTGACCAGTCGGCGAGCCACCGGTCGGCCTTCCGCGCGATCAGCACCAGCAGCGGGGGACACGGCTCGTATTCGTCACGGATCTGCTTGGCGAGGCCGATGCCGCCGGTGGGTGCGGCCTCCCCGTCCAGGATCGCGAGGTCGACGGCGCCCCCATCGAGGTGCGACAGCACCGTCGGCGCCGTCGCGACCTCGATGAACTGCAGGTCGGGCAGATCCGGGTGCAATTGTTCGCCGAGCGCTCCGAACACCTGCCGCCGCGTGTTCGGATTGTCCGAGTACACGAGCACGCGGAGCGTCACACGATTGTCTGCGGGGGAGGAAGCCGGGCTGGTCACACCCTCGACCCTAGTGCGGTGCGGACGAACCCACGGTCGTTTCGTCCTGCCCGCATCGGTGAGTCCGTCACCGCCCGTAGCGATAGCGGCACGCCGCGATTCGGACCTCGCGGCGGTCACCTGGTGTTCCGGTGACGGTCGTCCCCAAGCTGGTCGAGTGCTGCCTGCGAGCGGAGCGAGTACGCAGTTATCGAGACCGTCGTGCGCTGGAATCACCGGCCTTACGCTGCCATCAGGTGGTGATCGCGGCAGTGCTCCGCCGGTTTGAGCCGCAGCCGCCTCCATGGCGGGAAGCGGTGGTTGTCGGCGAGGCTCCGTCCGAGAAGATCCCAGCTGAGAACTGCCCGCTCAGGCGCTTCCGACGGAACATTGCCGCCGGAAGGTGCTGACCAGGCAGTTTTCAGCACCATGTGAGAGTAGGCGGAGCGCAACAAGCACGTGGTCTTATCGAGATTCGCGGTCACGCACCACTTCCCGTCGAGTCGCACCACTTGTGGTTCTCGCGCTTCGTCGCGACCAAGTGCGGGAACCACAAGTGGTGCGACTGGCAGCGATGTGGTGCGGTCACCCGCGATTCCAGTGAACTCACGACGGTCTCGATCAATTGCGTGCTCGTTGCGCTCGCAGGCAGCACTCGACCAGCTTGGGGATGCCGGTCACCGGGAATCAATCGCCTAAGAGGAGGCGCACGGCCGTCATTCCGCGCCGGTGGCCGGCGAGGCCATCAGGTGGGCGGTCTCGCGCGATTCGTCATCCTCGGGTGCCACCCTGGCCGCCCGCGATCGCTCTCCGGACCCGGGCGCCGGCCGCGTCCACGGCCTCGGCGAGCGGAGCCCCGTTCAGCAGTGCGACGACGAGTGCCGCGGTGAAGGTATCGCCGAGTCCCTTGGCCGACGTCGGGATCTCCGGTCCCGCGACCACCTCCAGCGCGTCGGCGCGGACGATGACATTCGCGATCTGACCGTCGGCCGGGTGCACGCCGGTGACCACCACGTCGGCGTCATCGGCGGACGGCAGATCGCGAGCGCGTCGGGCGACGGCGTCGGGATCACTCGCGTCGACGGGCCGGACCTCGCCGCCGTCGGCGGTCAGGTGCGCCAGCTCGAACGGATTCGGTGTGAGGACCGCGGCCAGGGGTACCAGTGAGTCTCGCAGCGCGGGCGCCACGGCGGGGTCGGTGTAGAAGCCCACGTCGGCGTCACCGAACGTCGGGTCCAGGATCAGCGGAGGTCGAGCGGGCTCGTCGAGGCCGCGATACCAGGCGGCGATGGCGTACGCCTGCTCCGGTGCCGCCAGATATCCGACGGCGACGACGTCGATGTTCGCGAGGAGTCCGGCGGCCGTCAAGTCGCGCAACGAGGCGGTGATCCACTCCGCCGACACGTCGATGGCCTGGACCGAGCGGTAGTGGGGCAGGTTGCTCAGCACGATGGTCGGGATCGCCGCACAGCGGATGCGAGCCTCGTCGTAGACCGGGAGCCCGGCGTTGAGTCCCACCGAACCGACCGCGAGGTGCGAGCCGAAGACCAGGACTCGAGCCGGCCGCGGATCGAGCTCGAAACCGGACGCGTCGTCGGTGGTGAAGATGTCGGTGGTCACCGTGCAATTCTGTCAGGGTGATGCTCGACGCCGCCGACAGCACTCCGCCGCAGTCGCCGCTGATCGAGGTAGCTCGCGATCGCGTCCGACGACCAGCCGTGCGACTCGACCAGACCGGCACCGATCATCGCCAGGTACGGCTGAGTCGGCGCGACGTGCGGGACGTCGTCGATGGCGTGCCGGGCGGTGAAGGTGAGGATCGGTGCGCCGTCGAGCGTTCCGACGCGCAGCAGCCTCGAGTACAACCCGGTGCCGCACTGGTGGACCGTGTCGTCCTGATCGAGCACCAGGGGATCGCGGAGCGCTCGTTCCACGATGCTGTCGGGGTGCGGGTCGCGGTCCATCTCCTGCGTGGCGATGTCGGCGAACTGCTCGACGGTCACCAGGTAGGCCCGCGCCGGTGTGGGGCCGTGGCGGTCGTGGTCGTAGAACGCCATGCCACCGCCCCAGGTGGTGGACTGTCCGGCGAAATAGATGGTGCCGGGCAGTGTCAACGACGCGGCCCGCGTGGGCGGCGTCGTGTCGCGGGCGCCCGGGTACGTCCGACGACCACCCTCCGGACGACCTCCCTCCAGGTAGCAGGCCAGACGGGCGGCGCACAGATTGGAGCCGTAGCTCGCGTACCAGACCTTCGTGGAACCCATGGGACCGAGCGTAGAACGCCCACCTCACGCTTCCCGCCGCCCGTGCGTCTGCTCTATGAATGTGTAGAGAGGTGATTGACATGACGCGACGGCACGCAGTGGTCCCGACCGACCTGGGCGATCTGACGATGATCGCCGACGGCCCGAACCTGGCCGCCATCTACTTCCCGGGCCACTGGCATCTGCCCGCGGAATCCGCCTACGGCGAGGAGACGACCGCCGACGATCCGGTGTTCGTCGAGACCGCGCAGGAACTGGCCGAATACGTGGCGGGGGAGCGCCGCGACTTCGACATCCCGCTCGCCACCGACGGCGACGACTTCTCCGAGAAGGTCTGGGCGATGCTCAAGGAGATCCCGTACGGCCAGACCACCACCTACGGTGCCCTCGCCACCAGGCTCGGCAATCCGCGGCTGGCGCAACGCGTCGGCCAGTGCGTCGGGCACAACCCGATCAGCGTGATCATCCCGTGCCATCGGGTGGTCGGCGCGGACGGGTCGCTCACCGGATACGCCGGCGGGCTGGACCGGAAGCGGCGACTGCTGGAGATCGAGGAGCCGCCGGAGGTCGCGGAGTCGCGCCTGTTCTGATCGCGACCTCACAGTCGACCGAGCCTGCGCGTCTACCGTGTGATGACGATGAGAGAACCGTTCGAACGAGCCGTCGACCAGCACGGTGCCACCGTCCTGCGCGTGTGTCGCGCGGTGCTGGGACGAGGGCCGGATGCCGATGATGCGTGGCAGGAGACCTTCCTGGCGGCGCTGACGGCGTGGCCGACCCTCGACGACGAGACGAACGTCGAGGCGTGGCTGGTCCGCGTGGCGCAGCGGAAGGCGATCGACGTGGTGCGCGGCCGCACGCGGCGGGCCGTGCCGGTCGATGAACTTCCCGAGTCGCCGGCCTCGGGACCGCTGCCGGGGGACGGCTCCGGGGTGTGGGACGCCGTCGCGCAGCTTCCGGAACGACAGCGACTGGCCGTCGCCTACCACTATCTCGGCCACCTGACCCACGTCGAGACGGCGGACCTGATCGGTGGGACCCCGGCCGCGGTGCGCCGCGCCGCCGCCGACGGCATCAAACGACTACGAACCCTGTATGCCCCAGAAGGGATGGACCGATGACCGACGTGTTTCCCGCGTCCGACGCCGACCTGACTCGACTCCGCGACCGCCTCGGCGCGGCTGCCGAGCGCGGCGGACTCCTCGATGTCGCGTACCGGACCGTCGACACCCCGGTCGGGTCGCTGTTGCTGGCCGCCACCGATCGCGGACTGGTGCGCGTCGCGTTCGAATCGGAGGGCTTCGACGAAGTTCTCCAGACGATTGCGGACCGGGTGAGCCCGAGCATCCTGCGAGCCCCGGCCCGCCTCGACGCGGTCGCGGCCCAACTCGACGACTACTTCGCGCACCGGCGACAGACGTTCGACGTGCCGTTGGACTTCCGGCTCTCGTCCGGTTTCCGGCAGACCGTCCAGCAGTACCTGCCGCACATCGCCTACGGACACACGCAGTCGTACAAGCAGGTCGCCGAGCATGTCGGCAACCCGAACGCGGTCCGCGCGGTCGGCTCCGCGTGCGCCACCAACCCGCTGCCGGTCGTCGTGCCGTGCCATCGAGTGCTGCGGTCGGACGGCTCGCTCGGCGGCTATCTCGGCGGCCTCGCAGCGAAGACCGTGCTGCTCGCGTTGGAGAACACGACATGAACAGCCTCTTCGACGACGACGCACTCGGCATCGAACGCCCCGCGCTGCCCGACGGCGCCGTGCATGTTCCCGGGTGGTTGACGCGCGAGCAGCAGCGGTGGCTGGCCGATCAGTTTCGGCGCTGGGCTGCGGGTCCGGTGCCGCCGCACTCGCCGATGGTCGGCGCGCACCCGATGAGCGTGCAGACGGTCTGTCTCGGGTGGCATTGGCGGCCGTACACGTATTCGCGGGAAGCCGTCGATGTGAACGGCCGACGAGTCCTGGCGATGCCCGAGTCGATGGTGCGGCTGGGGCGGCTGGCGCTGGGGGCCGCCGACCACCCGCAGGCCGCCGAGTACACACCGGACACGCTGGTCGCGCACTTCTACGACCGCACCGCCAAGATGGGCATGCACCAGGACCGCGACGAGCGGTCGGCGGCGCCCGTCGTCTCGCTGTCGATCGGCGACACCGCACGCTTCCGCTTCGGCAACACCGCGCATCGCGGGCAGCCCTACCAGGACCTCGACCTGCAGTCCGGCGACCTGTTCGTGTTCGGCGGCCCGTCGCGACTGGCGTTCCACGGGGTGCAGAAGATCTACGCCGGAACCGCCCCGCACGACTGCGGGCTCGCCGCCGGACGGCTCAACCTGACCCTGCGCGTCACCGGACTGGCCGACGACCCGGTAGGAAAGACGCATGGCTTCTGATCCCGAGTCCACCGCACTCGTCGTCGGCGAGGACGGACTCGCACGCCCGGCGTGGGCGAGCGTCGACCCGATGCTGCGCGAGTACTACGACACCGAGTGGGGCATGCCGGTCCGCGACGAGCACGGCATGTTCGAGCGGCTCACCCTCGAGGCGTTCCAATCGGGACTGTCGTGGGCGACGATCCTGCGCAAGCGGCCGGCGTTCCGCGCCGCGTTCGACGACTTCGATCCGGAGAAGGTGGCGAGCTACGACGACACCGACGTCGAGCGACTCCTGGGCGACGCCGGCATCGTGCGTAACAAGGCGAAGATCCGGGCCGCCGTGACCAACGCGAACGCCACCGTCGCACTGCGGGCGAAGGGCGGTCTCGCTGACTTCGTGTGGTCGTTCCAACCCGCGCAGACGCCGCGACCGCACACGATCGCCGAGATCCCGACGCAGTCGGACGAGTCGAAGGCTCTCGCGAAAGCGCTTCGGAGGGAAGGGTTCTCGTTCGTCGGACCGACCACGATGTACGCGCTGATGGAAGCCGTCGGCATCGTCGACACGCATCTGCTGGGATCGCATCGTCGCGGGACCTCCGGCGTGTGGCCTTCGTGAGCACGATCCGCGTCGAGGCGAACGGACCGTTCGACCACCGCGGCGCGTCGGCCGTGCTCAGCACCCATCGCACCGACGGGGTGGAGGTGGTCGACGATCGCGGCATCACTCGGCTGCTCACCGTCGGCGGCGTCGACCGCGTGGTGACTGTCGAGCTCGACGCGGACGGCGTCACGATCACCGTCGACACCGCCGACGGCGGCGTTCACGAGGCGCTCACCGACCGAGTCCGGCGGTGGTTCGACCTCGACGCCGACGTGGCCGCGATCAACCGACGTCCTGGCGGCCGCCCCGATCTTCGCCGACCACGTGATCCAGCGCCCCGGGCTGCGCATCACCCGCTGTGCCGACGCTTTCGAAGCCGTGGTGGAGACCGTTCTCGGGCAGCAGGTGACCCTCGCGGCCGCCCGACTGTTCGACGCCCGGCTGGTAGCCGCGTACGGCGCCGACGGCCCGTCTGGTCTGCGACGATTCCCGACCCCCGCGACCCTGTGCGCCGTCCCGGTCGACTCGCTCCAGGCCACTCTGCGCGTCACCGGAGCGCGGGCCCGGACCGTGCACGAGGTGGCGGGCTTCTTCCTCGACCGAGAGCCGGGCGGGCCGCTTCCGGAGCGCTCCGAGCTCGCCGCGCTGTACGGCATCGGCCCGTGGACGCTCGACTACTTCGCGGTCCGCGCGGGCGACGACCCCGACGCCTTCCCGGCGCAGGACGCGGTGCTGCGCCGGATGCTGTCGGCGCACGGAATCGACGACGACGCCGTCGAACGCTGGCGTCCGGTCCGCAGCTACGCGGCCGTCCGCCTGTGGGCGATGTCGGGGGCGCACGACTGACGTCGATGCCGATGTGATGGTCTGCTCGCCTGCAAACGCCGTGCGGCCGCCGTAGTCTGAAGCGGCATTCGCCGGATTCCACAGCACGCCTGGAAGGACCCAGTGACAGACGACGCCGCGCCCGCAGATCGTCGGACCGCCGCCGACCTCCTCCATCGACTCGGGACCGCGAGCTGGTCGTTGATCGGCATCGTCGTCCTGGCGCTGGTCGCCGCAGCGGCGGTCGGCGCGATCAGCGGCATCCTGGTCCCGCTGGTCGTGGCGGTGATCATCGGGATCGTCCTGGAGCCGCTGTCGGAGATGCTGCAGCGGCGCGGCGTCCCCGCCGTCCTCGCGACCGTCGCGTGCCTCGCGGTGCTGCTGGTGGTCGCTGCGGGGACCGTCACGATCGTGGTCGTGGGTTTCATCGATCAGTGGCCCGAGATCCTCCGCCAGATCAACGCCGGGTGGGGCGTGCTCGTGGGCTGGCTGAACGATCACGGCTCCGACACCGCCTGGCTCGAACACGTCCGCACCGCGGTGGAGCAACACGCACCCGAGGTGGGGCAGGGCGTCCTCGGCGCCGTGACGAGCACGGTCTACGGCGCCGTCGCGCTCGTGATGGGCGTGTTCTTCTCGGTGTTCTTCCTGTTCTTCGTCCTGCGCGACGGACTCCGGTTCCCCGACTGGTTCGCCTCGACGACCTCGATCCGCGCCGACGAGGTGCACGAAGTGGTGGACCAGTGCCGGCAGTCGCTCCGCGGCTACTTCCGCGGCACCGCCGTCACCGCCCTCGTCACCGCGCCGATCTTCGTGATCCCGTTGCTGATACTCGAAGTGCCGCTGGTGATCCCGATCTTCGTGCTGTATTTCTTCCTCTCGTTCATCCCGTTCCTCGGCGCGTGGATCACCGGCGTCTTCGCGGTGCTGATCGCCTTCGGCTCGGGCGGTACGACGGCCGCGATCATCATCGGTGTCACGTTCGTGATCTCCAACGGCACCATCCAGAGCGTCGTCAGTTCGTGGGCGCTCGGCTCGTCGTTGCGGATACACCCCGTCACCGTGCTGCTCGCGACGATGGTCGGCGGCACGGTCGCGGGCCTTCTCGGAATGGTGCTGGGAGCTCCGGTGACGGCCGCCGTGGCCAAATCCGTCGTCGCGATTCGACGTCTTCGGGCCGCCCGCGACCCGTTAGCGGCCCCCGAATGTGTGCTTGATTCTGCAAGCAGCGCAGGTCGCGACGAAAACTAGTGTGTGCCAGGTCTCGCATTCGCGAGTCGGGTCGATTCGGATCACGAATAGCGGAACAATATAGGGCGACTGAATATCAGATAGTTCCACAAGAACAACGATCAGAATGAGGTTGACCACACATGGCCTCCCAAGACCAGACGATCATTTACACCTTGACCGACGAGGCGCCGCGCCTCGCCACCGAAGCGTTCCTGCCGATCATCCGGACGTTCACCAGCGCCGCAGGCATCGACGTCACGACGAGTGACATCTCCGTCGCCGCCCGCATCCTCGCGACCTTCCCGGAGGTGCTGACCGACGAGCAGCGCGTCCCGGACAACCTCGGCGAGTTGGGCCGACTGACTCAGGTTCCCGAGACCAACATCATCAAGCTTCCCAACATCAGCGCCTCCGTCCCGCAGCTCAACGCCGCCATCCACGAACTGCAGGAGAAGGGCTACGCAGTCCCGGACTACCCGCAGGATCCGAAGACGCCGGAAGAGGAAGAGCTCCGCGAGCGCTACTCGGCGTGCCTCGGCAGCGCAGTGAACCCGGTTCTGCGCGAAGGAAACTCCGATCGCCGCGCACCGAAGGCGGTCAAGGAGTACGCGCGGAAGAACCCGCACAGCATGGGCAAGTGGTCGATGGCCTCCCAGTCGCACGTCGCGCACATGACGCACGGCGACTTCTACGCCGGCGAGAAGTCGATGATCCTCGACCACGCCTGCGAGACGCGCATGGAGGTCGTCACCCCCGACGGCGAAGTCCACCTCATGAAGACGGTCCAGCTCGACAAGGGCGACGTCATCGACAGCATGTTCATGAGCAAGAAGGCGCTCCTCGAGTTCTACGAAGAGCAGCTCAACGACGCGCGCGACACCGGCGTCATGTTCTCGCTGCACGTCAAGGCGACGATGATGAAGGTCTCGCACCCCATCGTCTTCGGTCACGCGGTCAAGGTGTTCTACAAGGACGCCTTCGCCAAGCACGGTGACCTGTTCGACGAGCTCGGCGTCAACGTCAACAACGGTCTGGCCGATCTGTACGAGAAGATCGCCACGCTCCCGGCGTCGAAGCGCGAAGAGGTCGTCGCCGACATGCACCGGTGCCACGAGACCCGCCCGGAGCTGGCGATGGTCGACTCGGCCAACGGCATCACCAACTTCCACTCGCCGAGCGACGTCATCGTCGACGCCTCCATGCCCGCGATGATCCGTATCGGCGGCAAGATGTACGGCGCCGACGGCCGCAAGAAGGACACCAAGGCCGTGATGCCCGAGTCGACCTTCGCGCGGATCTACCAGGAGATCATCAACTTCTGCAAGACCAACGGCGCGTTCGATCCCACCACCATGGGCACCGTGCCCAACGTCGGTCTGATGGCGCAGAAGGCCGAGGAATACGGCTCGCACGACAAGACCTTCGAGATCCCCGAGGGCGGTGTCGCGAACATCGTCGACGCCTCCACCGGCGAGGTGCTCCTGTCGCAGGATGTGGAGCAGGGCGACATCTGGCGCATGTGCATCGTCAAGGACGCCCCGATCCAGGACTGGGTGAAGCTCGCCGTCACGCGCTCGCGCGCCTCGGGCATGCCCGCCGTCTTCTGGCTGGACCCGTACCGTCCGCACGAGAACAACCTCATCACGCTGGTCAAGAAGTACCTCAAGGACCACGACACCGAGGGCCTCGACATCCAGATCATGTCGCAGGTCCGCGCCATGCGGTACACCCTCGAGCGCGCGATGCGCGGCCTCGACACCATCTCGGTGACCGGCAACATCCTCCGCGACTACCTGACCGACCTGTTCCCGATCCTGGAGCTGGGCACCAGCGCCAAGATGCTGTCGGTGGTTCCGCTGATGGCGGGCGGCGGCCTGTACGAGACCGGCGCGGGCGGCTCCGCTCCGAAGCACGTGAAGCAGCTCGTGGAGGAGAACCACCTGCGGTGGGACTCGCTGGGTGAGTTCCTGGCACTGGCGGCCAGCCTCGAGGACCTCGGTCGCAAGTACGACAACGCGAAGGCCGCCATCCTCGCGACGACCCTCGACGCGGCCACCAGCAAACTGCTCGACAACCGGAAGTCGCCGTCGCGCAACACCGGTGAGCTCGACAACCGCGGCAGCCAGTTCTACCTGGCCCTCTACTGGGCGGAGGCGTTGGCAGCACAGACCGACGACGCCGAGCTGGCCAAGCAGTTCGCTCCGCTGGCGGAGAAGCTGGCGGCGGACGCGGACACGATCGTCGACGAGATCGCGGCCGTGCAGGGACACGCGGTCGATCTCGGCGGTTACTACATGGCCGACGGCGAGAAGCTGAGCGCGGCGATGCGCCCGAGCGCAACGCTGAATGCCGCACTGGAGGCCGCCCGCGTGTAGCGGACACCCTCTGAGGCAGAACGCCCGGCCCGCTTCGCGCAGGTCGGGCGTTCTGCCGTCTGTCGGTACACTGCACGGGTGACGACTGTGGGAGATGAGCCCGTCGCAGTGCGGTTTCCGTTGGACGCCCAGCTGTTCGCGACGCACGACGATTTCCGGAACCAACGTCCGCCGTCGGCCGACGAGGACGTGCACATGCTGGCCGAGATCGTCGATCACGTGATCGATCGATGCACGGCGCCCGGTGACACCGTCTTCGACCCATTCGCAGGATTCGGCACCACGTTGCTGCGGGCGGCGGCGTTGGGTCGCCGGTCCGTCGGCATCGAACTGCTGCCGGAACGGATCGAGTCGCTTCGGCGCGCGCTGCCCGATGCGCGGATTCACGAGGGTGACGCGCGTGCCATGGTGCGGGTCCTCCGTGCCGAGGGGGAACGGTCGGCGGACTGCGCCCAGCTGGTCCTCACGTCGCCGCCGTACATGACGTCCCACGATCACGACGCCGACCCGCTGACCGCGTACGAGGAGTCGGGCGGGGACTACGACCGCTATCTCCACCAGCTCGGACTGGTCGCGGCGCAGTGCAGGCACGTCGTCGTCACAGGCGGGTATGTGGTGTGGAACGTCGCCGACATCTGCCACCGCGACCGGACGACGCACCTGATCGACGACTGCCGTCGCGTCCTCGCCGACCACCTGGACGAGGTCGGAACCACCGAGATCGTCTGGGACCGCTACCCGCACGACCTCGTGGCCGACGCGCTGCTGGTGTTCGGCAAGCGCTGACGAGGCAGCCCGGACATCACTCGGTGCGCGGCCGGTCAGCAGTCGTGATCTCGAGCAGCGACTCGGTGAGGAACTCGTCTTCGACGTCGTTGCCGGGCAACGCCAGGGCGTCGCGATAGGCCGCCGCCGCGGACGGGCCGTCGCCGAGTTCGACGAGCGTGATCGCCCGCGCGACGTGGTAGGGCCGATAGCGCCTCAGCGAGCGGTCGTCGCGGAGGTCGTCGAGCATCCGCAAGCCGTGCTCCGGTCCGCGCGCACGACCGACTGCGACGGCTCTGCCCACCTTCACCACCGGCCCCGGATCATGCGTCTGCAGAAGCCGGTAGAGCACGGCGATCTGCTCCCAGTCGGTACTGTCGGTGTCCGGGGCCTCGGCATGCACCGCGGCGATCGCGGCCTGGATCACGTACGGGCCGGCACCCGGTGAACCGGCGGCCTCCTCGGCGAGGCGCAGCCCCTGGGCGATCATGTCGCGGTCCCACTTCGTGCGGTCCTGCCTGCCGAGTGGAACCGGTCGGTCGTCGTCGAGCCGCGCCGGACGTCGTGCCTGCGTCAGGAGCAGGAGTGCCAGCAGACCGACGGTCTCCGCGTGGGGGAGAAGTCGTGCCAGCAGTCGTGCGAGACGAATCGCCTCGGTCGTGAGGTCGTCGCGCACGTGCTCGGCGCCGGATGATCGGGCGAAGCCCTCGGCGTACAGGAGGTAGACGACGCGCAGCACGCCGGCGGATCGCTCCGGCAGGTCGTCGGTGGTCGGCGCGGTGAACGGCACGCCCAGCGTGACGATCCGCTTCTTCGCGCGCACAATCCGCTGCTGCATGGTGGGAACCGGCACCAGCAGTGCGTGCGCCACCTCCGGCGTGGTCAGGCCCGCGACGAACCGCAGGGTCAAGGCGATGCGGTCTTCCGTGGTGATGGTCGGGTGGGCGCAGGCGAAGAACATGCCCAGGCGATCGTCGGGCAGGGCGTTGGCGTCGAGGTCGGCGGGGTCGGAGTATCCGGCCGGTCGTGCATCGCGGTCGGACTCGATGTGCAGGCGGGCGAGTTTGTCGGACAGGACCTTCTCGCGTCGCACCACGTCGAGCGCCTTCCGCTTGGCCGTGGTCGTGAGCCACGCTCCGGGCGACGCCGGGACCCCGGTGTCCGGCCAGGTGACGAGCGCCTGCGCCAACGCTTCCTGCAGGGCGTCCTCGGCCAGGTCGAGATCCCCGAAGCGGCTCGTCAGCGTGGCGAGCACACGTGAGCGCGTGTCGCGATCGACGTCGGCGAGCGCCGCCCGAGCATCGTCCGCGCCAGCGCGTTCCTGCGTCATCAATCCTCCCGGTGGTGTCGGGCCGGGCCGACAGTGCCCGACACCATGGTGACGCACGGGAGGCGACGATATCGACGGGTCGGCTCGGTTGGATGCGTACATTTGCACCATGGACCTGCGTCAGTTGGAGTACTTCCTCGCTGTCGTCGACGCCGGCGGCGTCACCCGGGCAGCAGCTGACCTCAACGTGGCGCAGCCGTCGCTGTCGCAATCGGTACGCCGACTGGAGAAGAGCCTGGGTACGGAACTGTTCCACCGGGTCGGCCGCGGACTCGTGCTGGCCCCGGCGGGCGAGGCGCTGGTCGGCTCAGCGAGGGAGATCCTGCGGCTGGTGGAGCGCGCCGAGAACCTCGTGCGCGACGTCGGCGCCGGCCGGAGCGGCCACATCGACATCGCGGCCCTCTCCGACCTCTCGTCGGATCCGCTGTCGGTCTGGGTGGCGAAGTTTCGCCACAGTCATCCGGATGTGCGGTTTCGGATCCAGGAACGAGACTCGACGGCCGACGTGGTGGAACTGGTCCGGTCCGGTGCTTGCGAACTCGGCATCGTGTCGACGACCCGCGACCTGGCCGAACTCACCGGTGAACACCTCATCGACCAGCACTTCGTCTTGGTCGCACCGGCCGGGACGGAAGCTCGGTGGGCGGATCCGATGCCCGTCGCGAGGCTCGGAGGCGTGCCGTTGGTGCTCGGCGAACCCGGTACGGAGACACGAGACTTCATCGAGCGCTCGCTCCGCCAGGCGGGGGTGGAACCCGACGTCGCGGTTCGCGTCCAGCAGCGGGGGACCGTTCTGCCCGTGGTCCTCGCCGGCGGTGGCGCGACGATCGTGACCTTGCGCAGCGCACTGGACGCGTCGCAGCGCGGTGCCGTTGTTCGTGATCTGGAACCGCGGCTCCTGCGCGGGTTGGGTGTGATCTACCGGACCGAGCGACTGACGGAGACCGCCGCACAGTTCCTGATCTCGGCGCGCGAATCCGTGGCCGAGTTCGCCGACGGCGTCGCCGAGCGCATGCGCGACGGTCTCACCATTGTCGAGGCGGCGGAGGGGATGCGCCGTGTAGGGGACCGCAGGTTGCGCGACGATAACCAGCGTGACCTGCAGTCATAGTTAATATCATTGAGTTCGCTCTTCTTTTGGTCTTTGACGCAATGAATCGCCGAGCGGTTCACTGAGTGTGTTCGATCACTGCGATGCGGTTCGCATTACAGAACTGACTGTGCGGCATACCACTGAGATGTCGTCCTCGATCGCCGTGATTTCGCCATCAGAGATCGAGAAGGAACGCGATGACTCAAACAGCGCCCGCACCGGGCATCGAGAAGAGTGCCCCGGCGCCGAAGGCCGGTCGGGCATGGTTGGTCGTCGGCCTTCTCGTTGTCTTCATGCTCATCAATCACGCCGACAAGTCGGTCATCGCATTCGCCGGTGTCCAGATCCAGGCCGACCTCGGGCTCAGCTCTGAACAGTTCGGCCTGCTGCAGAGCGCGTTCTTCTGGCTGTTCGCGGCCGGAGCGCTGTTCTTCGGCTGGCTCTCCTCGCGAGTCAGCCTGCGCTGGCTGCTCGCCGGTCTGATGCTGATCTGGGTCGCCACGATGATCCCGCTGCTGGGGACGGTGAGCTTCGGTGTGCTGATCGCCTGCCGCGTGATCCTCGGCTTCGCCGAGGGACCGGCCTTCGCACTCGCGAATCACGCAGCACACGCGTGGTTCCCGCCGGAACGGCGTGCCATGGCCGGAGGCTTCGTCTCGGCCGGCGCATCGATCGGCACGCTGATCGCCGCACCGCTGCTCACCTGGATGATCTTCCGATGGAACTGGCACGCCGCGTTCTATGTGCTCATCGCCCTCGGCGTGATCTGGGCGATCGCCTGGCTCGCGTTCAGCCGCACGCCGGACGCGGAAGCCGCGGCAGCGCACACCAAGTCGACTGTCGTCGTCGACACCGTCGACGCCCCGTACTCCGTCATCCTCAAGACCGGGACCGTCATCGGCATCGCGATCCTGATGTTCAGCTCGTACTGGTCCACCACGTTGAAGATCGCCTGGCTGCCCGTGTACCTCCAGGAGGGTCTCGGCTACGACACCGCCACCGCCGGTCAGCTGATGATGCTGCCGTACGGTCTCGCCGCCGTCGGTGCGATCGTCGCCGGCTGGTTCTCCGGTCGACTGATCTCGCGCGGCGTGTCTCGTCGGATCGCCCGCGGCTACCTCAGTGCCGCACTGGTCGCCGCCGCAGGCGTGTCGATGGCAGGGTTCACCTTCCTGCAGCAGGGGCCGGTGCAGCTGGTCCTGATCTCGCTGGCGTTCTCGCTCAACACCGCGGCCTTCGGCGTCGCCCTCTCGGCGATCGCCGACGTGGTGGCGGCCAAGCGACGCGGCATGGTGCTCGGCATGCTCTCGGCCATCGCCAGCATCTCCGGCATGGTGGCTCCGCTGGTCCTCGGCTTCGCCGTCGGCTCGGCTGCCGACAAGATCGCCGGCTATGCGTTCGGC
Organism: Gordonia hydrophobica NBRC 16057; assembly: GCF_001592365.1. Taxonomy (GTDB): domain Bacteria; phylum Actinomycetota; class Actinomycetes; order Mycobacteriales; family Mycobacteriaceae; genus Gordonia; species Gordonia hydrophobica. Next base: position 90,261 of record NZ_BCWU01000008.1, on the reverse strand, counting down.
TTCCAGAGCTCCGGGGCACTCATGATCGTCGGCGCGGTCATCGCCGTGTTCCTCGTCAAGCCCGAGCGCGACATCCTTCGTATCCGTACTTCCGTTGAGGAGAAGACAGCATGACCACCGCACCATTGGACGGCGTTCGCGTCATCGACTTCGGACAGTTCATCGCCGCCCCCGCCGCCACTCAGGCGCTCGCCGACCTCGGCGCCGACGTGATCAAGATCGAACCCCTCCACGGGGAGTCGGCACGCGTCATCGGCACCGCGGGCAAGGCGATGCTGCAGAACTACAACCGCGGCAAGCGCGCCATCACCCTCGACCTCAAATCGGCGGACGGCCTGGCCATCGCCAAGAAGCTCGTCGCCGGCGCCGACATCGTCGTCCAGAACCTGCGCCCCGGCGTCATGGAGTCCTTCGGGCTCGGCGCCGAGCAGGTTCTCGCCGAGCACCCCGCGATGATCTACGCGACCGTCAGCGGATTCGGACTCCACGGACCGTCGAAGGATCGTCCCGGGCTCGACATCGCGGCGCAAGCCGAGAGCGGGCTGATGTGGGTCACCGGCGAGGCCGACGGTGAGCCGCAGAAGGTCGGATCGCAGATCATCGACGCGGCCACCGGATACGTCTGCGCGCAGGCGATTCTCGGCGCGTACGTCGGTCGACTCCGCACCGGCGTCGGCGACACCGTCGAGGTCTCGCTCCTCGAAGTCGCCGTTCACATGCAGGCCACCGGTTACGGCCAGTATCTGCTGACCGGGCAGGAGCCGAAGCGTCGCGGCAACGGTCAGGACCGTCTCGCACCCGCCGCCGACGTCATGACGACAAAGGACGGAAGCCTCGTACTGTCCGCCTACTCGCAGCCGCACTTCGTCCGGCTGTGCACCCTCATCGGCCGACCCGATCTGCCCGAGGATCCCCGATTCGCGGACAACGAACAGCGAGTCAAGAACCGCGCGGCGATGCTGACCGAACTGCGCAGCGCCTTCTCCACGATGACTCGTGCCGAAGCGATGGCGCTCCTGACGTCGAACGGCGTGGTCGCCGGGCAGATCAACACCTACGCCGACGTGATGCGCAGCGAAGACGTGAGTGCGTCCGGTCTGTTCGTCGAGGTCTCCGACGTCGACGGCGAGACGCACACCGCTCTCGGCTCGCCGTGGCACCTGGGGAGCATGGTCAAGCTCTCCACCACGGCGGATCCGGGCCTCGGCCAGCACACCTCCGCCGTCCTGCGCGACCTCGGGTACGAGGACGCCGACATCGATCGGCTGTCCGCCGCCGGCGTCGTCTCCCTCTGAACACCTCCTCCACCTTTCGAAAGGCCGCTACCGTGAAGCGCACCATCTTCTCCGAGGACCACGACGCGTTCCGTGAGTCCGTCCGCCAGTTCATCGCCAAAGAGATCGTTCCGAACCTCCCCGACTGGGAGGAGCAGGGCTGCATCCCGCGCGACTTCTACAAGAAGACCGCCGAGATCGGTATCAACGGACTGCAGATCCCCGAGGAGTTCGGGGGCGGCGGGATCGACAGCTTCCTGTTCAACACCGTCGTGTACGAGGAGATCGGGTACGCCGCAGCCTCGCTCGGTGGATTCCAGGTGCACCTGAACACCGTGCTCCCGTACTTCCTCGAATACTGCAACGACGAACAGCGTCGCCGCTGGTTCCCCGGATTCGCCGACGGCGGACTCGTCAGCTCCATCGCGATGACCGAGCCCGGAATCGGATCCGACCTGGCCGGCGTCGCGACCACCGCGGTCCGCGACGGCGACGACTACATCCTCAACGGCGCCAAGACCTTCATCACCGGCGGCATCAACGCCGACCTGGTGATCGTCCTGGCCCGGACCGACAAGGACGTGGAGAACCGGCGCGACGGGCTGTCCCTGCTGGTCGTCGAGCGCGACATGCCTGGTTTCAGCCACGGTCGCAACCTGCACAAGATCGGCATGAAGTCGAGCGATACCGCCGAACTGAGCTTCGTCGACGTCCGCGTCCCTGCGCGCAACCTGCTCGGCGAAGAGGGGCGGGCCTTCGGGATGCTCGGCCACAACCTCTCGCAGGAGCGACTGTCGATCGCCATCACCGCGCTCGCGACCGCGACGGCCGCGGTGAACCTGGCGGTCGAATACGCCCAGGAACGCCTGGTCTTCGGCAAGCCGCTCGCGGGCTTCCAGAACACCAAGTTCGTCCTCGCCGAATGCGCCACCGAGTTGGCGGCGGGGCAGGCCCTCGTCGATCAGGCGCTCGTCGCGCTGGACGCGGGCGAACTCGCTCCCGCCGACGCCGCCAAAGCCAAGCTCTTCTGCACCGAGGTGCAGGCACGCGTGATCGACAAGTGCCTGCAAGTGCACGGCGGCTACGGCTACATGACCGAGTACCCGATCGCGCGGCTCTACGCCGACGCTCGCGTCACCCGCATCTTCGGCGGCACCAGCGAAGTCATGAAGAGCGTCATCTCCAAGTCCATCGGCCTCTGACGTCGGCTCGGACCACCGCACACCTCACAGTCACAAAGGACACTCCAGAATGAGAATCGACACCATCAACGCCGTCGTCACCGGCGGTGCGTCAGGTCTGGGCCTCGCCACCGCGACTCGGCTCATCGAGGGCGGCGCGACGGTGACCTTGATCGATCTGCCGAACTCCGACGGCGCCGAGCAGGCCAGTCGCCTCGGCGCCGCAGCGACCTTCGTCGCCGCGGACGTCACCGACGGGGCAGCGGTCGAAGCCGCCTTCGCCGACGCCCAGACGCGCGGACCGGTTCGCGCCGTCGTCCACTGCGCCGGACGCGGCAAGCCGATGCGGATCCTCGACAAGGCCGGGAAGGCGACCGATCTCGACCCCTTCGAGTCGGTCATCGGCCTCAACGTGATCGGCACGTTCAACGTCCTCCGCTTCGCGGCGCAGGCCATGGCGAGCAACGAGGAGCTCGACGGCGACCGCGGAGCCGTGGTGCTCACCGCGTCCGTCGCGGCGTACGAGGGGCAGATCGGCCAGATCAACTATGCGGCGTCGAAGGCGGCGGTCGTCGGTATGACCCTGCCCGCGGCCCGTGACCTGGCGACGGTCGGCATTCGCGTCAACACCATCGCCCCCGGCGTGTTCGCGACGCCGCTGCTGCTCAACGCGCGGGACGACATTCGCGAGGCGCTCGCCGCGGCGGTCCCGCATCCGAAGCGCCTCGGTGATCCCACGGAGTTCGCCGCCCTGGCCGAGCACATGATCAGCAACGGCATGATCAACGGCGAAACGGTCCGTCTGGACGGCGCGATCCGAATGGGTCCGCGATGACCGCGGCCGTCGATTCGACGGTCGACGAGGTGCTCGTCGAGCAGCATGGACCGATCCTCGTCATCACCCTGAATCGGCCCGGTGCGCGCAATGCGGTCAACCGAACCGTCGCCGAGGCCGTCGCCGCCGCGATCACGCGACTGGACGCTGATCCGGAGTTACGGGTCGGAGTCATCACCGGCGCCGGCGGGTTCTTCTGCGCAGGCATGGATCTCAAGGCCTTCCTGCGGGGCGAGAGCCCGCGGGTCGAGGGGCGCGGCTTCGCCGGACTCGTCGAAGCGCCGCCGACGAAGCCGCTCATCGCGGCCGTCGAAGGCGGTGCCTTGGCGGGAGGGTTCGAGCTGGTGCTCGCCGCCGACCTGATCGTGGCCGCCGAGGACGCGATGTTCGGTCTGCCCGAGGTGAAACGCGGTCTCGTCGCGGCCGCCGGCGGTCTGCATCGTCTGCCGGAGCGGCTGCCGCGGGCGATCGCTGTCGAGATGGTTCTCACCGGAGAACCGAAAGCGGCAGGAGAACTGAGCGCGCTCGGCCTGATCAACCGGCTGACGCCGTCCGGTTCCGCGCTCGCCGGCGCTCTGGAACTGGCGACCGTCCTCGCAGGCAACGGACCCCTTGCGGTTCAGGCGAGCAAAGCAGTGATGGACGCGTCCTCCGACTGGCCCCGTGACCAGCGGTTCAGCCTGTCGAGGGAGATCGTGATGCCGGTCCTGCAGTCCAACGACGCGAAGGAAGGCGCTGCGGCGTTCACCGAACGTCGCGATCCGGTCTGGACCGCGACCTAGGGCGAGCCCGGCACCCCCATACATCTGATTGAGAGAGAAGTGATTACCCATGCGTGATGCCGTCATCGTCGACGCCGTCCGAAGTCCGCTCGGTCGCCGCAACGGCCGACTCAAAGACATGCACCCCGTCGACCTCTCGGCCGACGTCTTGAACGCCCTGACTGAACGGACCGGCATCGCCCCCGACCTCGTCGACGACGTGATCTGGGGATGCGTCGGTCAGGTCGGCGAGCAGGCGGGCAACCCCGGCCGCAACGCCGTGCTCGCCGCAGGCTGGCCGGAGACCATTCCCGGAACGACGATCGAGCGACAGTGCGGATCGAGCCAGCAGGCCCTGCATTTCGCGGCGGCGGGAGTGATCGCCGGTCAGTACGACGTGGCGGTGGCCGGCGGCGTCGAGTCGATGTCCCGGATCCCGATGGGGTCGGCCCGGCGGGTCGGACTCGGTGACCCGAACAGCGACCGGATCAAGAGCCGGTACGACGGCATCGAGTTCAATCAGATGCGCGGCGCCGAGATGCTCGCGGAGCAGTACGGCATCGATCGTGGCTGGATGGACGCCTACAGCGTCCGCTCGCACGACCGCGCCGCCGCCGCGATCGACGCCGGTCGATTCGACGCGGAGATCGTGCCCATCGAGCTCGCCGACGGCAGCGTGTTCAGCGTCGACGAGGGGGTGCGCCGCGGCTCGACGGTCGACAAGCTCAGCACCCTGACCCCGATCCTCGGCGAGGACCGATACGTCACCGCAGGCAATGCCTCGCAGATCTCCGACGGTGCGTCGGCGCTGCTGGTGATGTCGAGTGAACGCGCGAACGAACTCGGTCTGCGCCCGCTGGCGCGAGTGCACACCGCGACCGTGGTCGGCACCGATCCGGTGACGATGCTCGCCGGCCCCATTCCGGCGACGGCGCTCGCTCTGAAGCGTGCGGGCCTGTCGCTCTCGGACATCGGCGCCTTCGAAGTCAATGAGGCGTTCGCCAGTGTGGTCGGTGCTTGGCTCACCGAGACCGGCGCCGATGAGACACTCGTGAATCCGAACGGTGGTGCGATCGCGCTGGGCCATCCGCTCGGCGGGTCGGGCGCCCGCCTGGCGACGACCCTCGTGCACCACCTGCGTGCAAGCGGCGTTCGCTACGGGCTGCAGACCATGTGCGAAGGCGGCGGGATGGCCAACGCGACGATTCTGGAGAACCTCAGCGTCTGAGCCGCGGTGCTTGTGACGAGCAATGACCCGAACGACGACCGCTCGATGTCGGCTGTGCCGACACCGAGCGGTCGTCGTGTCTCGATCAGGTGGTCGATCAGTACGGCGCCAGCGGCCGGATCTCGACGTGTCCGCCCGGCGCCGATCCCGGGCTGCGTCGCGCCCACGCGATCGCCTCGTCGACGTCGGCCACCTCGATGATGTAGGCGCCGCCGACGAACTCCTGCACCTCGGCAAAGGGTCCGGACGATGCGACGACGCGTTCGCCGGAGTCGTCGGTGTGCACCATCACTCGCTCGTCCTCGAGTGCGAAGGAACTGACGACCACCCCCGCGTCGGTGATCTCTTTATCGAAGGCGAAGAACTCTTCGGGGCTCGCGCCGCCGTCTTCGCCGCAGGCCGGATCGTTGATGTGGCCCATCAGTAACAGTGCGTATTTCATGGCATCTCCCAGTGGCGACAAGTGTGACGTGGTGTGATGTCGGGCCGATCAGCCCGACACCATGGTGACGTACGGGACGCGGCCAGATCGACAGGTTGGTGAAAGCGATCCAGGGACGGCTCGATCAGAGGCGGAGCATGCGCGGCGCCAACTCCCGGCGGAGTCGGCTCTGCTCATCGGGCGGCGTCGTGGGATGGGGGAATCCGGCGTTGTCGAACACGTGGTTCAGATAGGCGACGAACGGCATGGCGACATCGCCCCGGAACGTCCCCTCCGCTGATCGGTCCGGAATCGGGAATCCGTACGGCAGGCCGCCGCTCACGTTCGCCTTCGTCAGCCGATCGGGAGCGGCGGGCAGACCGAACACGCCGGCTTCCGCGGGCTCGGACTTCGCCCACTCCTGCCATTGGGCGTAGTCGTCCTCGAGGTAGGCTCGGACGTCCTGTTCCGGATAGCGTGCCCCCGAGAGTTCCATCACCAGGGGATCGGCGTCGGCGGCGGTCGACCATCGCGGGTGTTCTCCGATGAACCAGACGTCGCCGACGATCCGCACCCACGACGCCACGGCCAACGGGATCCCGAATCGCTCGTCGAGCCAGTGCGCGAGCTCGGCGGCGCGCGGGCCGGGTGACACGTGCGGCGATACCGGTGCACGATCGTCGTCGTTGGTGGTGAACGTGTATCCGTCGGCGGTAAGGGCCGCGACGAGGGTCGTCACGTTCTGATGGGCGCGCGTCGCCATCTCGTCGCAGACGGCCTGTGCTTCCGGACGGTACCTCGACTCGTGGACGCGGTCGCCGAGCATCCGCAGCTCATGCCAGATCTCGTCATGGCGTCCAGCGTCGTAGCGCGTCATCCAACCCAGTGCGGTCATGGTCCGATCGTGGCAGAACGGGATGCTCCCGTCCTGCCACGACCGTGCATGTCGGACGTTAGTGTCCTGCGACACTAGGCCTTCGCCAGCAGCGACCTCAGTACGTACTGCAGGATGCCGTCGTTGAGGTAGTACGCCGCCTCCGCGGGGGTGTCGATCCGGACCTTGGCACGGAACTCGCGCGTCTGGCCGTCGGATTCGACGGTCACCGTCACCTCGTCCGCCACGCCGTCGCCGTCCGCGATGCCGGACACGCCGTAGACCTCGTCGCCGGTCAGGCTCAGTGATTCGGCGGAGTCGCCGTCGTGGAATTGCAGCGGCAGGACGCCCATTCCGATCAGGTTGGACCGGTGGATCCGTTCGTACGACTGCGCGATCACTGCGCGGACGCCGAGGAGTCGGGTGCCCTTGGCCGCCCAGTCGCGGGAGGATCCCGAACCGTAGTCCTTACCCGCGATGACGACCAGGGGGACGCCCTCCTGCTGGTAGGCGACCGAGGCGTCGTAGATCGACGTCTGCTCGCCGTCGGGCCAGTGCTTGGTCACACCGCCCTCGACGCCGGGCACCAACTGATTGCGCAGGCGGACGTTGGCGAAGGTGCCGCGGATCATCACGTGGTGATTGCCGCGGCGCGAGCCGTAGGAGTTGAAGTCCTTGCGTTCGATGCCGTGATCGGTGAGGTAGCGGCCCGCCGGACTGTCGAGCTTGATGGCGCCCGCAGGGGAGATGTGGTCGGTGGTGACCGAGTCTCCCAGCTTGGCGAGGACGCGGGCGCCGCTGATATCGGTGATCGGCTCCGGTTCGCGACGCATGCCGTCGAAGAACGGCGGGCGCTGAATGTAGGTGGACGTCTGGTCCCAGGCGTAGACGTCGCCGCCGGGGATGTTCATCCTGCGCCAGTTGTCGTCGCCCGCGTAGACGTCCGAGTAGCCCTTGGTGAACATCGAGGCCTCGACGTTCTCGTCGACCGCTCGCGCGATCTCCTCTTCCGACGGCCAGATGTCGCGGAGATAGACCGGCTCGCCCGCGTCGTTGGTGTTCAACGGCTCGGTGAGCAGGTCGGTGTGCAGACTGCCCGCGAGGGCGTACGCGATCACCAGCGGCGGCGACGCCAGGAAGTTCATCCGCACCTCCGGGTGGATGCGGCCCTCGAAGTTGCGGTTGCCGGACAGCACGGCCGAGACGTTCAGCTCGTTCTCGCCGACCGCCCTGCTGACCTCGGGGATCAACGGGCCGGAGTTGCCGATGCACGTGGTGCAGCCGTAGCCGACGAGGTTGAACCCGAGCTGGTCGAGGTACGGGGTCAGCCCTGAGCGATCGAAGTAGTCGGTGACGACGCGTGATCCGGGGGCGAGAGTGGTCTTGACCCACGGGCGGGTCCGGAGGCCCTTCTCGACCGCGTTCTTGGCGAGCAGGGCGGCGGCGAGCATCACCGACGGGTTCGACGTGTTGGTGCACGAGGTGATCGCGGCGATCACCACATCACCGTGGTCGACGATCGCCTTCCGTCCGCTGACGACGACCTCGGCCGGATTGCTCGGCCAGCCGAGCTTCTCGTTCGCGGTGAGCTGCTCGGCCGTGGTGTGCCGCGGCGGGGCGTCGTCCCCGGAACCCGATCCGGGTGCGATCGGATCACTCGCGGGGAACGACGCGGCCGACGCGCTGTCCAAGCCGCCCGCCGCGCGCTGCTGGGTCTGCTCGCCGAAGAGGCCTCGCACGGTTCCCGGTGCGTCCCCGAGCGGGATCCGGTCCTGCGGGCGGGTGGGTCCCGCGATGGACGGCTCGACGGCCGACAGGTCCAGGTCGACGATCCGCGAGAAGTCCGGGACGTGCTCGGGGTCGTGCCACAGTCCCTGGAGCTTGGAGTAGGCCTCGACCAGATCGATCTGTTCGTCGGATCGGCCGGTCAGCCGCAGATAGTCCAGCGTCACGTCGTCGATCGGGAACATGGTTGCCGTGGAACCGTATTCGGGGCTCATGTTGCCGATCGTCGCCCGCGTGGCGAGCGGCACGTGCTGGACGCTGGGGCCGAAGAACTCGACGAACTTGCCGACCACGCCGATGCTGCGCAGCAGTTCCGCGACGGTGAGGACGAGGTCGGTGGCAGTGGTGCCCGCGCTGAGCTCACCGCTCAGTCGGACGCCGATCACCTGGGGGATCAGCATGCTGATCGGCTGGCCGAGCATGGCGGCTTCGGCCTCGATTCCGCCGACGCCCCAGCCCAGGACGCCGAGTCCGTTGACCATCGGAGTGTGGGAGTCGGTGCCGACGAGGGTGTCGGGATAGGCCTGGGTGACCCCGTCGCGCTCCCGCGTGAAGGTGACGCGCGAGAGGTACTCCAGGTTCACCTGGTGACAGATGCCGGTGTCCGGCGGAACCACCAGGAAGTCGTCGAAGGCCTGCTGACCCCAGCGGAGCAGTTGGTAACGCTCCTTGTTCCGCTCGAACTCCAACTGCGAGTTGATGCCGAACGCCGCGGAGCTCGCGAAGGCCTCGGCGATCACGGAGTGGTCGATGACCAGTTCCGCGGGGATCTGCGGGTTGATCTTCGACGGCGGGCCCCCGAGCTCGGTCATCGCGTCGCGCATGGCGACCAGGTCGACGACGCACGGGACTCCGGTGAAATCCTGCATCAGCACACGCGCCGGCGTGTACTGGATCTCGGGATTCTGCTCCGATGTCGGGTCCCAGTCGCGCAGTGCTTCCACCTGAGCACTGGTCACGACGGTGCCGTCCTCGTTCCGGAGCAGGTTCTCCAGGAGGACTTTCAGGCTGTAGGGGAGTCGGGCCGAACCGTCGATCCGATCGAGTCGATGGATCTCGTAGTTCTTGGTCCCGACAGCGAGTTGGTCCCGGCTTGCAAAGCTGTTCGTAGTCACGTGCTTTCGCCACCTTCCGCGTTAGCGCGGCCTGAGGGCCGGGCCGCGCGAGGCATCTGACTACCTTCGACGCTACGCGGATTCGTCCGAAATAAGGCGGGATGCGACGGTCGGGGCTCAGCCCTTGACCAAGCCGCCGTCGACGATCAGGTTCTGGCCCGTGACGCCGCGCGCCCACGCCGAGGCGAGGAAGAGCACCGTGTCGGCGAGTTCGGCCGGAGTGGTCACGCGCCGCAGCGGCGTGCCGGACGCGATCGCGTCGAACACAGCGTCCGGAGTGGCTGCCGAGGCATCGGTGGTGCGCAGCAGACCACCGGAGACCATGTTGACGTTGATGCCGTCCGGACCGAGATCGTCGGCGAAGGTGCGGGTGATCGACAGCAGTGCGGCCTTGGCCGCGGTGTAGTCGTGGTAGGGCACCACCGGGTACTGGAACAGATTGGTGCCGATGTTGATGATGCGGCCGCCGCCGGCGTTGCGCATGCTCGGCAGCACCGCCTGGATCAGATCGACCGGCGCTTGAACCGAGCCGACGAACTGCGCCGCCAACTGCTCCGCGGTCAGTTCGTCGGCCTTGGGGCGCGCGTCGCCGTTGAACGAGAAGTCCATGAGCGCGTTGTTGACCAAGGTCGTGATCGGGGTCTGGAAGTGGGCTTCGGCGTCGGTCACGAGACGCCGTACCTGATCGGGATCGCGGACGTCGGCGCCGACGGCGAACGCCCGGTCCGGAAATCGCGAGGAGAGTTGCTCCGCGGCGTCCTGCGACCGGTGGTAGTTGACGATCACCCTGGCGCCTGCGTCCAGGAAGGCTTCGCTGATCGCGGCGCCCAGACCGCGGGCGCCGCCGGTGACGAGCACCAGGTGATCGGCGAGGGTCGGGGTGGTGAGGGCCGGTGCGGTCATGGACGATCTCCTTCGAAGAAGACAACGACGAAGGAGGGGACATCCCTTCGCCAGTGCTAACTGGATCAGGTTCGACGGGTGTGGTCTCAGCTGCCGCGCAGCACCCCGTGTCACTCTCCGAAGTTGTACCACCTCGGGATGTCGCGGCAGCCTGAGATCGAAGACTAAGGGCGCTCAAAGGCGGAGGCCGTGCGCCTCGCCCGTGCGGACGTCACCGTGGCGGGCGATGTAGACGTAGCCAGTCGCCACGAGTTCATTCTCCTTGGCGTTCAGGCCAGGGTGATGGTTCCGGCTGTTCCATCGAGCGTCACTCGTCTGCCGGACGTGACGAGGTTCAGCGCGTCGGGCACGCCGAGGACTGCTGGGATGCCGTATTCGCGGGCGACGATCGCGGCGTGTGACAGGGCGCCGCCGGTCTCGGTGACGACTCCGGCAGCGATGCGGAATAGTGTCGTCCAGGAAGGGTCCGTATAGGGACAGACCAGGATGTGTCCAGGCTCAACCAGGCCGAAATCGGAGGGGCCGCGAACGGTCCGCGCGATGCCGGTGACGGTGCCGTGTGATCCGGGCGTTCCCCGAAGAGCCTCAGATGGTGATGGTGCGAGGTGCGGCGCGCGGGGAAGCGCAGCGGTGATGGGGCGCGCTTGAAGAATCCAGATCGTGTCGTCGGCGACCGCCCACTCTACGTCTTGCGGACCACCCTGTAGCGCCGCGATCCGCGTTCCCAGCCTGGCCAGGGCGAGAACCGTGTCGTCGTCGAGCGTCCGAGCCTGTTGCTGCCGAGGTGTGACCGTCGTTGCAACTACGCCACCGCGCTCGGCGTTGAGGTCGATGCGGGTCTGTTTACTCCCGACACGATGGCTGACCGACGAGTCTGCTGCGACCTCATAGTCATCGGGGGTGACGGTTCCGCCCACGACCGACAGGCCGAGCCCCCAAGAAGCCTCGATCCGAGTGTGCTCACCCGGATGTTGGGGTGTGAACATGACGCCGGATACGTCGACCGCGATGACACGCTGCACGAGCACCGCCATGCTCGCGGGCGGTGGACACCCATCCGCCTGGGCGCCCCAGTAGTCGTTCGCTCTCGATGAGCCGGCCGATGCCCAGCAGGTCGCGATCGCGTCGCACACGCTCGCGACTCCCTGGACGCCGATGACGCTCTCGTACTGACCCGCAGCCGACGCATCAGCGGTGTCCTCGTTCAACGCCGACGACCGAACGGCGACCGCCGGATGGCCCAATCGGACGAGTTCGCTCGCCACTTCGGTTCGCAGCAGAGATGAAATAGCGTGGCCTGCGCCCTGGTCGGCATCAGAAGGGATGACGAACCCGTCAGGGACGGGCAGCCCCGCACGCAACAGGTCACCAAGCGCGGCGGCCTTTCCTCCGTATCTCTCCCTGGTCGCATCAGACAGTCTCGTGACCATCACACCTCCCATCAACAAAATATTGACAACGCAATATTGATCGTAACAGGATGGGAGGCATGGAACGCAGGCATGACCTCGCGGGAGCCGACCACGCCGATCGCGTGCAGGCGAGGCGAGAGCACGACGCACAGGACCGCATCCTCGCGATGGGCGCGGATCAACTCGACGCGCGCCCGTGGCGGCCCGCGCCCGCACCGCCGACCGCCGCAGACCTGGTCCACTACGCGCTCTGGCGTGCTGCCGACCTCACCCCCGCTGAACTGCTCAGTGCTCTCGGTCTGATCCGCGCAGCGAAGGCCGAGATTGAGGGTGTGGAGTCTGGGCTGCTGTTCGTCGCCCGCAGCGAGGGGCTGACCTGGGCTCAGATCGCGGACGTGATGGGGTTCCGTTCCCCGCAAGCGTGCCAGCAGTACGTGCAACGCCTCACCGCGCGTCAGGACAAGCAGCGATGAGCCACCGCTCGACGCCGGAACTGCTCATCCTGCACGCGGTCAGGCTCATCGGCTTCGCCAGCGGCGACGCCGTCGCCGCACACGCCGGAACCAGCACCAGTGAGGCGGCGCGCGTGCTGGACGAGGCCGACCGTCATGGCTGGGTCCAGCACCTCGCTTTCGCCGACCTTGAAGGATGGTCGTTGACCGATACCGGCAAGGTCGAGAACGAGCGTCAGCTCGCTTCAGAACGCCGGTTCGCTGACCCCGACAACACGATCGCCGCCGTCTACCGCGATTTCCTTCCTCTCAATACCCGCCTGGTCCGCGCGGTGACCGAGTGGCAGATCAACCCCACCGACGACGACCAGTTCGCACCGAATGACCACCGGGACCTTGCGTGGGATGGGCAAGTGCTCAACGAACTGACCGCGCTCGGCACCGAGCTTGCTCCACTCCTTCGCCGACTGACGGAGGTGCTCACCCGATTCGACGGATACGCCGACCGCTACCACAGCGCACTGCGCGCGGCCGTGAATGGTGAGCCGGAATGGATCGACAAGACCAACGTGGACTCCTGCCACCTGGTCTGGTTCCAGCTCCATGAAGACCTCGTCTCCACGCTCGGCATCGACCGGGGCACTGAGTTCTCGGACGACCCCGCGTAGGTTGGCCATAGGCCTGAATGCGCGGACCGCCCGAGAACTTCCAAGCCTTCGCCCGGACTAGGGCCTATTACCGTCCGGTCGGACTGGAAGGGCACGTGGCAGCGCAGCCGCCTTCTCTGCGACCAGCGACCTACGACACCGGGCTCCAACTGGGAGGACGGCAACGGCATCCAACACCGCTGGGGAAGACGAAAGTGGGAGGCCCTCGAGGGCCTCCCACCTGCGGGGTGACTGACGGGACTCGAACCCGCGACAGCCAGGATCACAACCTGGTGCTCTACCAACTGAACTACAGTCACCATCGGCACGGGACGCAATGTTCACACACTGTTTTCCGAACCGGACTCATACTCTAGCCGGTAACCGGCCGGAAATTCCAATCGGTTTCTGACCAGCGTGTTTACGCAGGCCCCAACTTTTCGACGATCTCGGTGAGTGCCTGCGAATCGGGGCCGGGAGCGGGGACGAACGCGGCTTCGCGGTAGTAGCGGAGTTCGCGAATCGACTCGCGGATGTCGGCGAGGGCGCGGTGGGCGAGCCCCTTCTCCGGCTGACCGAAGTAGATGGGCGGGAACCAGCGGCGGCACAGTTCCTTGATGGAACTGACGTCGACCATGCGGTAGTGCAGGTATGCATTGAGTTCAGGCATGTCGCGGGCGATGAAGCCGCGGTCGGTACCGATCGAGTTGCCCGCGAGGGGAGCGGCGCCGGGGGTGGTGATGTGCTCGCGCAGGTAGTCGAGGACCATCTTCTCCGCCTCGGCAAGCGTCACGGTGGAGGCGCGAACCTCCTCGGTGAGACCGGAGTTCGCGTGCATCTTGACCACGACCTCGGGCATGTTGGCGAGTGCTTCGTCGTCGGCGTGGATCACCACGTCGACGCCCTCGCCGAGAACGTTCAGGTCGCTGTCGGTGACCAGCGCAGCGATTTCGATGAGCTTGTCGGATCCCACGTCGAGGCCGGTCATCTCACAGTCGATCCACACGAGTTTGTCTTGCACTCGATCCACCCTAGTAGTGCTGACTGTTGATCGCCCGTGGGGATCGAGGCCGTCGACTACTCGGCGTCGCCGAGTCGGCTGTAGAACCGTCCGACGATCGGAGCGACGATCGCGCGCGGCGAGTACCCGCCGGCGACGGACATCGCCTTGCTGAGGGTACCGGGGACGATGCGCATCTTGTTGCGGGACAGGGCGTCCAGGCTCATGGCGGCGACCTTGTCGGAGGAGTGCCACAGGAAATCCGGCACCATCTTGTCGACGATCGACTGATCCTCGGGCGCCGGGGTCTGGGTGCGGACCGGACCGGGAGCCAACAGGGTGATGTTGACGCCCGTGCCCTTCAGTTCGCCGCGCAGCGATTCACTGAAGGTGTTGACGAAGGCCTTCGTCGCCGCATAGGTGGCGTTGTTGGGGATCGGCATGTTTCCGGCCGCCGATCCGACCATCAGGATTCCGCCGGACCCGCGCTGCACCATCTGCGGGAGCACGGCGAGGGTCAGGTCGTGCACCGCGTCGGCGTTCAGTCGGACCTGGGCGCGCTCGTAGTGGGGATCGAGGTCTGCGACGGGGCCGAAGGTCGCGATTCCTGCGTTGTTGCAGAGGACCGAGATCTCGCGGTCGCGGAGTTCGTCGCACAGCGTCCGGGTGGCCGCGGGATCGGACAGGTCGACGGCGCGGACCTCGGCCTCGACGCCGTGACTGGACTGCAGTTCGCTCGCCAGCTCCTCGAGGATCTCGCCGCGACGAGCCACCAGGATCACCGAGTGGCCTCGGCGTGCGAGTTCACGGGCCAGCGCCGTTCCGATGCCCGACGAGGCTCCGGTGACGACGGCGCGAGCAGAAGGGCGAGGGGGAATCGGCATGGGCCCATCGTAGTGGCCTGTCGTGGTGCTCGATCCGCTGGCGGCTTCGGCCACCCGGCGTGGTCAATCGAAAAATTGTTCGAAAACCTCTTGACGATCTGTCGCGATAGAAGTAATGTAAATCACAACAACAGGAACACGTGTTCTAATAATCAATTCGAGTGAGGAGGTCGAGGTCATGTCGGATTACGCCACCGCGGTCCTCCCGGACGATCCGGTCGCATTGGCCGCCCTGCTGGTTCAGGTCACCGACGCAGTGCGGACGGCCAACCTCGAGGCTCTCACCGAGGACGAGTTGGTCACCGTCGCCGAAACCGTCGAGCAGGCCCGCCGCAAAGCGGATGCGGCCGACGCGGTTCTGATCACCGCGGTCTCCGACCGGCAGGCGTTCCGCCGCGCCGGCTGGATCCGACTGAACCAGTTTCTCGGCTTCGGTCTCCGCCTGGCTCCGGGCGAGGTCAAACGCCGCACGCTGGCCGCCTCGAAGGTTGCGAACCTGACCAACCTGCAAGGTCAGGTCCTCGACCCGGCCTATCCGGCCACCGCGGCCGCCCTGGCCGACGGTGCCATCTCGACCGCTCACGTCGTCGCCATCCACGACATCGTGCGCCGCATTCCCGACCGCATTCCGGCCGACGTCGTCGCCGACGCGGAGTCGGACCTCGCCACCGCCGCACGCACCCTGGCGCCGACCGACCTCACCCACGTCGGAGTCCGCCTCCTGGCCCACCTGGACCCCGACGGCCAGCGCACCGCCGACCGCGACCGGGCCCGCACCCGCTCGCTGACTCTGGCCCGCCAGGACGCCCGTCTCATGAGTCGCCTCACCGCCGAACTCACCCCGCGACTGCGCGCCAAACTGGACCTCGTCCTCGAGGCCTGGGCGGCCCCGGGATGCAACAACCCGGACGACCCCGACGCGCTCCGCGGCGCGGGTGATGCGCCCGGTGTCGACCCCGCCGTTCGCGACGCGGCCGCCGCCCGCGACCAACGCTCGCCGGCCCAACGCCGCCACGACGCTCTCGAAGCGCTCCTGGACTTCGTCCTCACCCATCCCAGCGGGCTCACCGCCACCGGGAAACTGTCGTCCCAGTTGGTGATCACCACCGACCTGGCCGACCTCGCCGCAGGCGCCGGGATCGCCGTCACCGCCACCGGCACCCGACTTCCGGTCTCCGCCCTCGTGGACCTGGCCGCCGACGCCACCCCGTACCTGGAGGTGTTCGCCGCCTGGGCCCCCATAACCGCGCCGCCTCCACCGGCCCCGCCCGCTGGGACACCACGGTCCTGGGCGACGATGCCGGCGAGAACGCCGGACGTGTCGGCTGGAAGCCCGCCGACCGCGCCGTCGCACCCGCGGTCAACCCGATCCACCACGTCGACCTCCCGCTGCACCACGCGCCACCACCCGCGCGGCCGCCGTCGGCGCGGATCTCCACCGCCGAACACCGGCTCCTGGGTCTGCTCGCCGCGCATCCCGCCTCACCGCTCGGCAGCACCGACCTCCGCTTCCTCCCGACCGCCTCGTAGCCCACGAGGCGGCCGGGGCAGCGGCATGCCCAGACCCGGAGACCCGCTGCCGAGCAGACGGCACTGCGCCCCACCGTGAATCACAGTGGGGCGCAGTCGTTCGCTGAAGCCGGGGAGCCGTTACGGCATACCCGCGGCGACCTCCGTGCCCTGCCGGATCGCACGCTTCGCGTCGAGTTCGGAGGCGAGGTCCGCGCCGCCGATGACATGCGTGATGACGCCCGCCTCGGTCAGCGGATCGACCAGATCGCGGACCGACTCCTGACCGGCGCAGACGACCACGTTGTCGACCTCGAGCACCCGCGTGCCGGTCTCGTTGCCCTCCTTGTCGTGGAGGGTGATGTGCAGCCCGGCGTCGTCGATCTTGGTGTACGTCGCACCCGAGATCTGTTCGACGCCCTTCATCTTGACGGTGGCGCGGTGCACCCACCCCGAGGTCTTGCCCAGCGTCTTACCCTGGCCGCCCGGCTTGCGCTGCACCAGGTACACCTGTCGGGTGGCGGGCAACGGGCGCGGCTTGGTGAGGAATCCGGGGGTGTCGAGATCGTCGGTGACGCCCCACTCCTGCTCCCACTCCTTGAGGTTCAAGGTGGGGGACTCGTCGACCGTCAGGAACTCGGTGACGTCGAAGCCGATGCCGCCTGCGCCGATGACGGCGACGCGCTTGCCGATCTCGCGGTGGCCGAGGACCGCATCGGCGTACGAGACGACCATCGGGTGATCGATGCCCTCGATGTCGGGGATGCGCGGCACCACGCCGGTTGCGACGACCACTTGGTCGAACCCGCCGTCGATGATGTCCTGCGCGGTGACGCGCGTGTTGAGGTGGACGGCCACCTGGTTGATCTCGAGCTGCCGCGAGTAGTAGCGGATGGTCTCGTTGAACTCCTCCTTGCCCGGGATGCGGGCGGCGATGGAGAACTGGCCGCCGATGGTGTCACCACCCTCGAACAGATCGACACGGTGACCGCGCTGGGCCGCCGACACCGCAGCTGACAGGCCCGCCGGTCCCGCGCCGACCACCGCCACGCGCTTGGCGGTGCGCGTGGCGCCGAGGGTGAGGACCGTCTCGCGACCCGCGCGCGGGTTCAGCAGGCACGAGACCTTTTTGCCGACGAAGGCGTGATCGAGGCACGCCTGGTTGCAACCGATGCAGGTGTTGATCTCGTCGGCACGACCGTCACGCGACTTGTTCACAAAGTCCGGATCGGCGAGCAGCGGGCGCGCCATCGAGACGGCGTCGACCTTGCCGCGTTCGAGGATCTCCTCGGCGAAGTCGGGGGTGTTGATGCGATTCGACGCGATCAGCGGGATGTCGACGATCTCGCGCAGTCGCTCGGTGAACTTCACGAACGCGCCGCGCGGCACCGAGGTGATGATCGTCGGCACCTGCGCCTCATGCCAGCCGATGTCGGTGTTGATGGCGTCCACGCCGAGCTCTTCGGCCTTCCGCGCGAGCTGAGCGATCTCGTCGAACGTCTGCCCGTTCTTGACGAAGTCGGCGACGCTCTGGCGCAGGATGACCGGGAAATCGCGCGGAACCTTCTTGCGGATGTCCTTGATGATCTCGACGAGGAAGCGCTGACGGTTCTCGGTGCTGCCGCCCCACTTGTCGGTGCGGTCGTTGGTGTGCGGGCACAGGAACTGGTTGATCAGATAGCCTTCGCCGCCCATGATCTCGATGGCGTCGTAGCCGGCCTGACGGGCGAGCTTCGCGGCCGAGCCGAACGATCGGATGACATGCCAGATGATCTGCTCGGTCATCTGCAGATGCTTGAACGGATGGATGGGCGACGGTTCGCTGCCCGCGGCCACCTTGAGCGGCGTGTAGCCGTAGCGGCCCGCGTGAATGATCTGGAGCGCGATCTTGCCACCTTCGGCGTGCACGGCCTTGGTGAACTCGCGGTGACGCAGCACGTCGGCGTGATTGGTCATCTTGCCTGCGAACGGCAGCAGGAGTCCGGTGCGCGACGGCGCGAAACCGCCGGTGATGATGAGACCGACCCCGCCGCGAGCGCGTTCGGCGTAGTACGCGGCCAACTTGGGCGTGTCCCACAGCCGATCCTCGAGACCGGTGTGCATCGATCCCATGACGACTCGGTTGTCGAGGGTCATGCCGCCGATCGTCAGCGGCTCGAAGAGTCGGGGGTAGTGGACGTTGGGCGCCGTCTGGGCTGTCATGGCGCGACCTTTCTTTTTCGGGGAACGTGCGGGGCTGGAGAATGTGCGGGCTGTGGACTCCGGCGGTCAGGAGGAGGTGCCGACTTCGGCGGCGGTGGTGCGATCGAGTTCGCGTTCGAATCGGGCGAGGACCTCGTCGCACCAGGCGATCGTGTGCTGATGCATCATGACGCCGCCGCGGAGGACCAGATATTGACCGAGTTTGCGGCCGGTCAGCGCGTCGGGGTCGGGATAGTAGTCGCGCTCCCACCCCTGGAAGACGGCGAGCAGGGCGGCCGCCTCCTCACGATGCGCGCGGAGTTCGGCGATGACGGTCGCCAGGTCGCCGAGGTCGGCGGCGCGGAGTTTCAACCCGAGGTCGCTCCGCAGCGGAGCCAGCGGGGTGGGGCTGGCGACCCACTCGGCGAGCATGGCGTGCCCGGCGTCGGAGAGGGAGTACACCTTCTTGTCCGGCCGACCGTCTTGGACCACGGACTCGAAACTCACCAGTCCGTCGGTGTGAAGCTTCTTGAGGGTTCGGTAGATCTGCTGGTGCGTCGCCGACCAGAAGTAGCCGATCGACCGCGAGAACTGCTGGCCGATCTCATAGCCGGTTCCCGGACGCTCGGAGAGCGAGACCAGGATCGCGTGCTCAAGTGCCATGAACCGAGAATAACCATGCACCCACACACTATGCAACAGTTTTCATATGAACCTTGATGTATATGGTCGACGCCGATCCGGAACAACAGCGCCTGACGTCCCGTGACGATGGGGACGTTGGTCGCTTGATCGGCGGAGCCCGGCGGGGTGAGGTGGCGATCACGGGCGCTCGACGGAGATTGCTGCTATGAAAGGGCCGTGACCTCGTTTCGCCGTATCGCCCTTCCCGGAGCCGCCCCCGAAGACGTCCTGTGCCTCGATGACGGGCGGGTGATCACCGGTCTCAACGACGGTCGTCTCCTCGTCGTCGACCCGGCCACCGACGAGGTGACCGTGTTGGCCGACACCGCGGGGCACCTTCTCGGGCTGGAGATCGGCGGCGACGGCGCGCTCTATCTCTGCGACCACGATCGCGGGCTGTTGAAGCTCGAGCAGGGCGGATCGCGCGCGGTCGTCCTCGCCGACACGGTGGAGGGGCGCCCGCTCCGGTTCGCCAGCAACGTGGCTCGGACGGCCGACGGCACCCTGTACTTCTCGTCGTCGTCGCAGAACTTCACCATCGATCGCTGGCGGTCGGACCTGATCGAGCACTCCGGCACCGGACGCCTGATGCGGCTGGCGCCGGGATCCGACGTCGAGGTGCTGCGCGACGACCTTCAGTTCGCCAACGGCCTGGTCCTCGGCCCGGACGACGCGTACGTCCTCGTCGCCGAGACCGGTGCGTCGCGGATCTCCCGGTACTGGCTCACCGGCGACGCCGCAGGCACCTCCGACGTCTTTCTCGACGGACTCGGCGGCTACCCGGACAACATGTCCATCGGCAGCGACGGGCTGCTCTGGGTGGCGCTAGCCTCGCCGCGAAACTCCGTGTTGGAAGGCATCTTCCGGCTGCCGCTCCGAGCTCGGAAGGTGTTGGCGCGCGCACCCCAGAGCATCGGTCCGGCACCGGAGGAAGTGGTCTGGGTCCAGGCCTACCGGTTCGACGGCACCCTGGTGCACGACATCCGGATCGACGATCTGGACTACGGCTTCGTCACCGCGGTCGCCGAACGGGACGGAACGCTCTACCTGGGCACCATCCTCGGGAACGCACTCGGGGTGTTGGACATCCCCGCATGAGCCGGCCTGCGGTGGATCCGGCCGCCGTCCAGACGCACCACCTCGTCGGCGATCGCGGTGATCCGCGCGTCATGGGTGATCAACAGCGTGGTGCGACCGCGTGACAGCGCCGTCAACGGCGCCATGATCTCGGCGACGGACGTATCGTCGAGCGCCGCGGTGGGCTCGTCGAGCACCAGGACCGGGGTGTCGCGGAGAATGGCGCGCGCCATCGCGATGCGCTGCCGCTGACCGCCGGAGAGCTCGAGGCCGTCG
Source organism: Gordonia hydrophobica NBRC 16057 (assembly GCF_001592365.1). GTDB lineage: Bacteria > Actinomycetota > Actinomycetes > Mycobacteriales > Mycobacteriaceae > Gordonia > Gordonia hydrophobica. The sequence goes on along the minus strand of NZ_BCWU01000008.1, from coordinate 69,762 downwards.
CCCGCGAGCGCGGTGTCGTAGCCGTCGGGCAGGGCGGTGATGAAGCGGTGCGCATCGGCGTCGACGGCGGCCGCGATCACCTCGGCGCGGGAGGCCTCGGGTCGGCCGTAGGCGATGTTCTCGGCGACGGTTCCGGGCCGGATGTGGGGGATCTGCGGCAGCAGGGTCACCTGCTCGCGGACGGAGCGGCCAGTGGTCGCGGCGATGTCGTAGCCGTTGATGCTGACCCGTCCGGAATCGGGATCCTCCAGCGCGCCGATCAGCGAGGCGAGCGTCGACTTCCCGGCGCCGCTGGGGCCGGTGAGCGCGGTGATGGTGCCGGGTCGCAACTCCAGGTCGGCGCCTCGGAGAACGTGACGGTCGGAGTAGGTGAAGTGGACGTCGTCGAGCCGGACGACCGCGGTGCCGTCGGGGCTGGCGGGGAGTGCATGCGCATCGGTGCGGTCGGGTCGGTGAACGGGTTCGTCGAGCAGTTCGGTGATGCGCTGGGCGCTGACCGTGGCCTCGGCGACCGACAGCCGGACGTCGGCGACCTCCTGCAGTTTGGGGTACAGCATCGCCAGGTAACCGGTGAGGGCGAGGAGGCGGCCGACGGTCAGGTCGCCGTTGCGCACCTGCCAGACGGCGACGAGGGTGACCACCAGCGAGACGCAGACCTGGGTGAATCCGAGAACGCTGCCGAATCCCGCCTCGATCCGCGTCTGTCGGATGCGGGCCGCCGCCCACCGACGCCCGTCCCGGTGGAGTCGGTCGGCCTCTTCTTGCTGTCGGTTGTACGCGACGGTGGTCTCATGGGCGGCGAGTGCCGCCTGAATGGAGTCGGCGATACCGCTGTTCGCAGCGCGTTCCTCATAGGTCGTGTCGGTCTGTCGGCGCCCGTAGAACGCCGAGACCGCCCACAGGACCGGGCACGCGCCCAGCGCCACAGTGGCGACGAGGGGACTCATGATGAAGGCGGCGACAAGCAGCGCCGCGGCATTGGCGACGGCGACGGCCAGGGACATCATCCCGGTGCCGACGAGGTGTTCGAGGGCCTCCAGATCGCTGGAATGGCGGACCATCAGGTCGCCGAGACCGCGCCGCCGGTGACTGACCGGGGCCAACTTCTGCACATGGGCGAACAGTGTGGTGCGTAGTCGCAGGACGACGTTCTCCGAGGCGACGGTGGCGAGCAGGGTGCCGAAGTATTCGACGGTGACGCTGATGGCGGTCAGCAGGATCCAGACCGCGGCGAGCCGGGTGAAGTCGTTCCATCCGTCGGCGGACAGTGCGCCGTCGACCACGTCGGATAGCACGAAGACGCCGATCGCGTCGCAGCCGGCCGCAATGAGAAGAAGTACGGCGGCGCCGGTCAACCTGAGGCGTTGACCGACGAGGTAAGGGGAGAAGCGGCGGACCGCTGCGACGAAAGTCATGGGTGAAGGCTCCGGAGAAGAGACGACTGCGCCGTGCCGCGGGGGAACGGCACGGCGCAGTCGTGAAGGGCGTGTGAGTCGGCGGTGTCAGCCCACCCAGACCCACTGCCAGCGACGGTTGCGGCTGTCCCAGCGGCGCTGCCGGCGACGGCGCGTCGAGTTGTGCTGGCCACCCTGACGCTGGCGGTTCTTGCTCTGCTGGCTGCTGCCGAAGCTCATCGAGGTAACTCCTGTTTCTGTCGGTGTGATCCGAAGTCGGTGGGGAACGGTGATCGTTCCCTCCGGGTCTTCGGCCGCGGCTCTCGCGTCCGACACGAATGAATCTATGGCCCTGTTCTGTACACGCCCTGCCGTGAACCTGGCAGGCCTCTGGCAATCTGCGAACGCCGAGATCCGTCGTCTCCCCGTCGATCTCACCGCACCGGTGCGCGCTCGGTGAGGTGATCGTCATGCGCGCGTGACGATCCTGGACAGTCGCTGCAATACGGCGCTCTTACGGTCGGTGCCGAAGCATGAATCTCTCGACGTAGGAGGCGATATGGCAGTAGGACGAGGACGCCGCGACGCAGGGCGGGCGCGGACGATCACCGACTGGGATCCGGAGGACACCCTCGCGTGGGAGAACGGCGGAGCGAAGGTCGCCCGCCGCAATCTGGTGTGGTCGGTGATCGCCGAGCACATCGGCTTCTCGGTGTGGACCCTGTGGTCGGTGATGGTGCTGTTCATGCCGACCGACGTGTACGGCATCACCGCGGGCGACAAGTTCCTGATCGGTGCGGTCGCGACGTTGTCCGGTGCTGCCCTCCGCTTCCCGTACACCTTGGCGACGACGCGGTTCGGCGGACGCAACTGGACCATCGCCTCGGCCCTGATCCTGGTGGTCCCGGTCGTCGCGACGATTCTGCTTCTGGCGAATCCCGGTCAGCCGCTGTGGATGTACCTGGTGTGCGCGGCCCTGACCGGTTTCGGCGGCGGCAACTTCGCGTCGTCGATGACCAACATCAACGCGTTCTATCCCCAGCGGCTCAAGGGCTGGGCGCTCGGGCTGAACGCCGGCGGCGGCAATCTCGGGGTTCCTGCGGTCCAGCTCGTCGGACTCCTGGTCATCGCGTGGGCGGGCGACCGCCAGCCGTACTGGGTGTGCGCCGTGTACCTCCTGCTGCTCGCGGTGGCCGCCGTCGGCGCCGCGCTGTTCATGGACAACCTGGAGGGGCCCGGCGTCGACGTCGCCTCCATGCGCGCGGCGCTGGTCGACCGGGACACCTGGCTGATCTCGCTGCTCTACATCGGCACCTTCGGCTCGTTCATCGGCTTCTCGTTCGCGTTCTCGCAGGTGCTGGCACTGAGCTTCCTCGACGACGGGCAGACGCAGGCCCAGGCGGTGCTGCACGCGGCACAGATCGCCTTCCTCGGACCGCTGCTCGGCTCCATCGCTCGGATCTACGGCGGGCGGCTCGCCGATCGCGTCGGCGGCAGCCGGGTGACCCTCGGCGCGTTCATCGGCATGGTCGGCGCGGCGGGCGTCGTGCTGGTCGGCGACTCGATCGCGGTGCAGACCGTCGGATTCGTCGCCCTGTTCGTCCTCTCCGGGATGGGTAACGGATCGGTCTACAAGATCATCCCGTCGGTGTACGAGGCGAAGGCGCGCAGTCTCCCGTCGGGCGGCCTCGAGCCGGTCGCGTACTCGCGGGCGATGTCGGGCGCGGTCATCGGAATCGCCGGTGCGATCGGCGGCCTGGGCGGAGTCGGCATCAACCTGGTGCTGCGACAGTCGTACCAGCAGTCGGGCGGTGCGACGGCGGCGATCATCGTCTTCGCGGTGTTCTATCTCGTGGCGGCGCTGGTGACCTGGCGGGTCTACGTGGTGGTGCCGCGACCGGGAGCCGAGCACGTGCCCGCAGAACCGGTCTCTGCCAAGCTGTCTTCATGAGCGACGACGCATCCCGGAGTACCCCGCAGTCACTGGCGGGGTACTCCGTCGCTGTCACCGCGGCTCGTCGCGCCGAGGAACTGACGGCGCTCCTGGAGCGACGGGGCGCCCGCGTCATTGCCGCGCCGGTCATCGAGATGGTCCCGCTGCCCGACGACCCGGCGTTGCGCTCGGGAACCGACGCGGTGATCGCGCAGCCGCCCCAGGTGCTGATTCCGACGACCGGGATCGGCTTCCGCGGGTGGATCGAGGCCGCGGACGAGTGGGGCCTGGCCGATGAGCTGATGGCGGCCTTCGCGTCGGCGCGGGTGATCTCGCGTGGGCCGAAGGTGACCGGCGCGGTCCGAGCGGCCGGCCTCCGGGAGGAGTGGTCGCCCGCGTCGGAATCGGCGGCCGAGGTGCTGGCGCATCTGCAGTCGGAGGATCTCACCGGATGCCGGATCGCGGTGCAGCGGCACGGAGCGATCGACGGCTGGGACCCGAACCGGGAGCTGATCGACGGCCTGGAGGCGATGGGTGCCGACGTGGTCTCCGTGCCGGTCTACAGCTGGCGGCGCCCGGCCGATCTGACGGCGGTGGACGCGTTGATCGATGATGTCGTCACCGACCGACTCGATGCGGTGACCTTCACCTCCGGGCCCGCGGCGGTGTCGCTGCTGACGCGCGCCGGCCAGCTCGGCGTCCAGGATCGGCTCCTGGCCGCGCTGCGCGGACCGGTGGCCGTCTACTGCGTCGGCCCGGTCACGGCGGCTCCGCTGGCGGCGGTCGAGGTGCCGAGCGCCTGGCCGGAACGGATGCGACTGGGGGCGCTCGCACGCCTGGTGACCGAAGACCTCGCCGAGCGTCGTGCTGACCTCGCCGTCGCCGGTCACCGGCTGGGGCTGCGTGCCTGTGCGGCGGTCGTCGACGGGGAGGTCCGGGAGCTGTCGGCCGCGAATCGACGACTGCTGGCCGCGCTCGGAGGCGACGCCCCCGGCGCGGTGGTGTCGCGATCGGAACTGCTCAGGGTGCTCGGTTCAGACGACGAGCATGCGGTGGAGACCGCGATCGCCCGGCTGCGGGCGGCGCTGGGTCACCGCGAGATGATCGCGACCGTGGTCAAGCGCGGATACCGACTGGCTGTCGACGAGCAGTGACAGCGGGGATCGCACGGGCGGCCCGCGCCGCGACGACACGCGCGCAGGCGAGGTCGACCACCGGGTCGGCGAGGCCGAGCGGGCGCGCGACGACGTCCGCGCCGCTCTGGTCGAGGCGCCGCTGAAACAGTCCGTCGGCCAGCAGATACGAGGCGACGGCGATGGCGCCGCCCGGCGTTCGGCGGCGCAGATCGGCGACGACGTCCGGCACGGATCCGTAGGGGGAGTCGGCCGACGCGCTCGCGAAGGCGATCGACACCGGCGCGTGGACGCGCGCCGCGAGCAGACGCGCGGCACGCTCCACATCGCGGTGCGCCAGCGGATCGGACGAGCCGGCCGCGGCCAGGACGACGGTGCCAGCGCGCGTCGCCCCGGCCTCGGCCAGGCGGATCATGAGGGCTCGCGCCAGTTCCGGTGAGGGGCCCAGTGCGGAGGCGAGGGTCACGGGGCGATCAACCTCCGCGACGTGACGGGGCACGTCGACGCGGACGTGGTGGCCGCGCGCCAAGAAGGCGGGCAGCACGGTGACCGGGCCGTCCGGGAGTGCGGCGAGCATCTCGCTCGGCGACGGGCCCACCACATCGACGAAGCTCACCGCGACCGACTCGCCGAGCCTGCGGGAGACGGCGTGCGCCAGTCGGTACGACGACTCCACGCCGAGCGGATTCCGGGTGCCGTGCGCGACGAGCAGGACGCTCATCGCGGCCCGGCGGTGAGCGGTCCGAATGCCCCACGCCCGAAACCGGTCGGCCGGAAACCGAACCGGATGTCGGGGGAGTTGGCGACGAAGACGGTGCCGTCGAGCCCGATTCGCGTGCCGTACACCGGGATCCGCACGCCGGGGGAGTCGAGGCAGCGGCCGTCGATCAAGCTGAACGCCTGCTTCTTCAACGGGGACGCGACCACGGGGAAGCCGTTCCGGTCGCCGACGATCCCGCGGGACAGGACCGCGGCACGGCCGATGGGGTCGATGTTCCCGACCGCCCGGAGGCTGTCGTCCGCCAGGCGGAACAGTGCCACCTGCGCGCCGTCGGGCAGCAAGACGGCGACGCCGCGCAACCGTTCCAGTCGATCGAGGCGGCACGCCGCGGTCCAGTCGCGGGTCCAACGGTGCAGATCGAAGTCGATGGTCATCTCAGAGCCTTTCGGGTGCGAGAACGGATCGGGGCCTGCCGATCACGAGGAGGCGGGCAGGGTGGGCGAGCCGAGCAGGACGGGAACCCGTCGGCCGTGGCTTTCGCCGAACGCGACCGTGGGGTCCGGGACGTCCGGGGCGTTGACGAAGGAGACGAACCGACGGAGCTTCTCCGGATCGTCGAGGACGCCCTTCCATTCGCATTCGTAGTTCGCGACGTGGCGTGCCATGTCGGCTTCGAAGTCGGCGGCCAGCCCCAGACTGTCGTCGATCACCACGGCCCGCAGCCGCTCGATGCCGCCGTCGAGGTCGTCGAGCCAGGGCGCGGTGCGCTGCAGGCGTTCGGCGGTCCGGATGTAGTACATGAGGAACCGGTCGATGTAGGCGATGAGGGTCGCATCGTCGAGGTCGCCGGCGAGCAGCTGCGCGTGGCGGGGCGTCATGCCGCCGTTGCCGCCGACATACAGGTTCCAGCCCTTCTCGGTGGCGATGACTCCGACGTCCTTGCCGCGGGCCTCGGCGCACTCGCGCGCGCAGCCGGAGACTCCCATCTTGAGCTTGTGCGGCGAGCGCAGCCCGCGGTAGCGCAGCTCCAGATCGATCGCCATCCGCACCGAGTCCTGCTGTCCGTAGCGGCACCAGTCGGAGCCGACGCAGCTCTTGACCGTGCGCAACGACTTCCCGTAGGCGTGACCGGACTCCATGCCGCCGTCGACCAGGCGCCGCCAGATCAGCGGGAGCTGGTCGACCGTCGCGCCGAACATGTCGATGCGCTGGCCGCCGGTGATCTTGGTGTAGAGCCCGAAGTCCTTGGCGACCTCGCCGATCAGGATCAGGTGCTCGGGGGTGATGTCACCGCCGGGCACGCGCGGCACCACCGAGTAGGTGCCGTTGCGCTGGATGTTGGCCAGGAAGTGATCGTTGGAGTCCTGCAACGAGGCCTGCTCGCCGTCGAGGATGTGGCCGGAGCCGATCGACGCGAGGATCGACGCGACCGTCGGTTTGCAGATGTCGCAGCCGGTTCCGGTGCCGAACCGTTCGACGATGCCGGAGAAGGTGCGGATGCCGCAGGCCCGGACCGTTTCGAACAGCTCCGAGCGCGACTGCGTGAAGTGCTCGCACAGGGCGGTGGACTGCTCGACTCCCTCCGCGGCCAGGATCTGCGACAGCAGCGGCACACACGAGCCGCACGACGTGCCCGCGCCCGTGCACGACTTCAACGCGGCGACGTCGCACGCGCCGTCGGCGATCGCCGCGCACAGCTGTCCCTTCGAGACGTCGTTGCACGAGCAGATCTGGGCGTCGTCGCCGAGGGCGTCCACCCCGAGAGCCGGGGCGTCGCCGGCGGGACCGATCAGGCTGACCGGATCGCCGGGCAGGGTGGAGCCGACGAGGGGCCGGAGCAGACCGTAGGCGCTCGCGTCGCCGACCAGCACACCGCCGAGGAGGGTCGACACGTCGTCGGAGAGGACGAGTTTGGCGTAGGTGCCGCCGATCGGGTCGGAGACCACCACGTCGAGCGCGCCGGGGGTGGTGCTGAGGGCGTCGCCGAAGCTGGCGACATCGACCCCGAGCAGCTTGAGCTTGGTCGACATGTCGGCGCCGGGGAACGCCGCGTCGCCGCCGAGGATCCGATCGGCGACCACCTCGGCGGTCGCATAGCCGGGCGCGACGAGACCGTAGCAGCGGCCGTCGATGGCGGCCACCTCGCCGATCGCGTAGACGTCGGTGTCGCTGGTCACGCAGTGCTCGTCGGTGAGCACGCCGCCGCGCTCGGCGACGGCGAGTCCGCAGTCGCGCGCGAGTTCATCGCGCGGACGGACGCCTGCGGCGAAGACGAGGAGCGCCGCGTCGACGACGGTGCCGTCGGCCAGCGTCACGCGGATCCCGGAATCGCCGGGTTCGATGCCGGTGACGCCGGACGACAGCGAGATCTCGATGTCGAGTTCGCCGATCATCCGCGACAGGTGCTCGCCGCCGCCGGTGTCGACCTGCTGCGGCATCAGGCGCGGGTTCACCTCCACGACGTGCGGGGCGAGGCCGAGGAGTCGAAGGGCGTTGGCGGCTTCGAGGCCGAGGAGCCCGCCGCCGACCACCACGCCGACGGGCGTGCTGTCGGACGCGGTGGCGAGGGCGCGTTCGGCGTCCGCGCGGATGGCGTCGAGGTCGTCGAGGGTGCGATAGACGTGACAGCCGGGGGTATCGGCCCCGGCGACCGGCGGGACGAAGGCACGGGACCCGGTGGCGAGCACGAGCGCGTCGTAGCCGGTCTCGCCGCCGTCCGCGGTGTGCACCACTCGATTGGCACGGTCGATGCGCACCACGCGCTGATCGACGTGCAGCTCGACGGAGGGGTCGTCGGGATACTGCGATCCGGGCAGGGCCAGGGCGGCACGGTCCCACGCCCCGACGTAGCCGGACAGTCCGACGCGGTCGTACGCGGCGTCGGACTCCTCGCCGAACACCACGATCCGCCAGTGCGCCTCGGTGTCGCGGGCGCGCAGCGCTTCGATGAACCGGTGGCCGACCATGCCGTGTCCGACGACGGCGACAGTGTTGCTCATGGGTGGGGGACTCCCTTCGAATGATGCTGGGGCGAGGGGCTTTCGACGCACCAGCTCTGGGCTTGTCGACGACGCTACGAGCGCGGTGTTGCGGTCCGCAGCGTCGCGCGTTTCCAGAACGTGACGTCTTCCGCACCACGTTTCGGTGAGATTTCGGCGCCTGCGAGCGCTCAGTAGACGTCGCGGACGTACCGTCCTTCGGCCGCGAGCGCACGGAGGAACCGTTCCGCGGCGGCGGGTGCCATGCGTCCGTGCTCGGCGACGATCGCGAGCAGCGCGTCGTCCACGTCGCGAGCCATGCGGGAGGCGTCTCCGCACACGTAGAGGTGCGCGCCGCGGCGGATCCAGGCCCAGAGTTCCGCGGCGTGCTCGGCCATCCGGTGCTGGACGTAGACCTTCTCGGACTGGTCGCGGGAGAACGCCAGCGTCAGGCGCGACAGGACACCGGACTCGGTGAAGGCGTCGAGCTCGGCCGCGTACAGGAAGTCGGTGGCGCGGTGCCGTTCCCCGAAGAACAGCCAGTTGTCGCCGGTGGCTCCCGCCGCGGCGCGGTGGTGGAGGAACCCGCGGAACGGCGCGATGCCGGTGCCCGGGCCGATCATGATCGCGGGCGCCTCGGCGTCGTCCGGTGGACCGAACGCGGCGTTGGGCTGGATGAAGACCGAGACCGGGGCGCCCGGCTCCGCATCGGCGGCGAGATCAGCGTCGAGGTCGGCGAGAAAGCCGGAGCACACGCCCTGTCGCGGCGCGTCCGGGCTGCCGAAGCGCACCACCGAGACGGTCACCTCCACCCGGTTCGGGTGGGCGGCCGGGCTCGACGAGATCGAGTACAACCGGGGCTGGAGCCGTCGCAGCACGGTCAGCCATTCAGCGGCGCTCGCCTCGACGGGGTGGGTGGAGAGGAGATCGACGGACTGTCGACCCCACGCCCAGTCGGTGAGCGCGCGCGGATCGTCGAGCAGTGCGGCGAGCTCGGGATCGTCGTGCCGGTCGGCGACGAGCGCGATCACATCGCGGGTGCAGCGGGCGATCTCGAAGTGCTCGGTGAGCGCCGCGCGCAGCGGCATCGGGTCGTCGTCGACGGTGACCGTCTCGGCGCCGTCCAGCCGCGTGCAGCGCAGCCATTCCTCGACGAGGGCGCTGCTGTTGCGCGGCCACACGCCGAGGGCGTCGCCCGCCGTGTAATTCAGCGCACCGTCGGGCAGGTCGAAGGCGATGCGTCGGACGTCGCGCCCGCCCGTCGGGTCGGTGAGGACGACGTTCTCGACGACGCGGGTCGGAAACGGGTGCTTCCGCGAGTACGTCGGAGCCGGTTCCGGAACCGCGGGCTCGGTGTCGAGGGCCGTGACGACGGTGTCCAGCCAGGTCTGCGCGGTGTCGGCGTAGTCGGGCTCGCAGTAGGCGGCCGGTGCCAGGCGGGCGGCGCCGAGCGTGTCCAGGCGAGCGTCGAGTTTCCGTGCGAAGCCGCAGAAGTCGGCGTACGAGGAGTCGCCGAAGCCGAGGACCGCATAGCGGACGTCGGGCACGTCCTGGGCGCTGAGCCCGGACAGCAGGTCCCACAGTCCGAATGCGGCGTCGGGGGCGTCGCCGTTGCCGGTGGTGGCGACCAGGAACAGGATGTCGCCGGTGAGATCGTCGATCCCGACGCGATCCGCGCCGATCGTGACGGCGGTGAAGCCCTGGTCCTCGAGCGCCTGCGCGCAGTCTCCGGCGTAGCCTTCCGCCGTACCGGTCTGCGACGCCCAGACCACCCGGATCGTGCGGGCAGGCGCGGCGCTCTCCACCGCGACCGCGGCGCCGACCGAACTCGTCGGCACTCGCGAGAAGTAGCCGGCGAGCACCCCGTCGACCCACGTCCGCGTCACCGGCGCCAGCGGTGCGTGGTCGGGCAGCACCGGAATCGCGCCGTCGGGCGGATTGGCGGTCAGTCCACGCAGCAGTCCGCCGAGATAGCCGCGCTCGACGTCGGAGAGCTCGTGCTCGACGTCGGCGACGCCGAGAGCGGCGGCCAGTCCGGTGGTGAGGCCGGCGGGGAGTGCGGTCGCCGTCACGGGCGCCTCCTGCGAGTCGGGTGCGGGGTCGGCGACGGGGGTGAGCGCGACCGCGCAGGCTTTGAATTCTGGCTGCAGCGAATCCGGATCCACGGCGTCGTTCGTGACGGCGTTGACCGCGAGGAGTTCGCCTGCGGCGTCGCCCCAGTGCATCGGGACGAAGCAGACGCCGACCGCGACCGCATCGTCGATCCGGGCCTTGACGCGCGCGGTTCCGCGGCGCGACCGGATCTCGACCAGGGCGCCGGCGTCGATGCCGAGCCGCTGAGCGTCGTCCGGATGCACTTGGACGAACGATTCCGGGTCGAGTCGGCACAGCTTGGCGACGCGACCGGTCTTGGTCATCGTGTGCCATTGATTCGCGACTCGACCGGTGGTCAGCGCCATCGGATAGTCGTCGTCGGGCACCTCGGCGGGCGGCAGGTGCGGACGGCTGACGAACCGCGCCCGCCCGTCGGCGGTGGGGAAGCGGAGCGTCCCGTCGCCGAGGTAGCGGATGGGATTGCGTGCCGGACCGTCCGGTGCGGCGGGCCACTGCACCGGACCGGTCCGCAGGCGGTCGTAGTCGATGCCGCGCAGGTCCCAGCCGGTGGTCGGATTGTGGAAGCCGACGATCTCGTCGAACACCGCGGCCGCGTCGGGATGGGAGAACCCGTCCGTGAAGCCCATCGCGCGGGCGATCTGTGAGATCAGCTCCCAGTCCGGACGCGCTTGGCCGGGTGCGGCGACGGCGGGGCGGGTGAGGCTGACGCTGCGTTCGGAGTTCACCATCGTGCCCTCGGCCTCGGTCCACAGCGCCGCAGGCAGCACGACGTCGGCGTAGGCGGCCGTCTCGGCGCCGTCGAAGGCCTCCTGCACGACGACGAACTCCGCCTGTTCCAGCGCCGCGATCACCGTCGACCGATTCGCGACGGACGCGACCGGGTTGGTGCAGATGATCCAGACGGCTTTGATCCGGCCGTCGGCCACCCGCTGAAACAGGTCGATGGTGCCGCCGCCGGGGTCGTCGCGGATGGTCCCGGCCGGCACGTTCCAGCGTTGCTCCACTTCGGCGCGGTGGGCGGGGTCGAGCGCGGTGCGCTGTCCGGGAAGCCCGGGTCCCATGTAGCCCATCTCGCGTCCGCCCATCGCATTCGGCTGACCGGTGAGCGAGAACGGGCCGCATCCGGGGCGGCAGATGGTGCCCGTCGCGAGGTGCAGGTTGCAGATGGCCGTGGTGTTCGCGGTGCCGTGCGTCGACTGGTTCAGCCCCATGGTCCACAGGGTCATCCAGGCGTTCGCGCCGAGGATGATGTCGGCGGCGGCGCGGAGGTCGTCCTCGTCCACACCGGTCACCGCGGCCACGCGGTCGGGCGGATAGTCGTCCAGGAGTTCGACGAGCTGGTCCCAGCTGCGGGTGTGCGCGTCGATGAAGTCACGGTCGATGCCGTCGGCGTCGACGATCAGCCGGAGCAACCCGTTGAGGAGTGCCAGGTCGGTGCCGGGGCGCACCGGAAGATGGAGGTGCGCCTTGCGAGCGGTCGCGGTGCGCCGCGGGTCGACGACGATCAGGCGGGCGCCCGCGGCGACCCGATCCATCATCCGCAGGTACAGGATCGGATGGCAGTCGGCCATGTTGGCGCCGATCACGAGGAACGCGTCGGCCTGGTCGAGGTCGTCGTAGCTGCCGGGCGGGCCGTCGGCGCCGAGGGCCTGCTTGTAGCCGGTGCCTGCGCTCGCCATGCACAGGCGCGAGTTCGACTCGATCTGGTTGGTTCCGAGGAAGCCTTTGGCGAGTTTGTTCGCCAGGTACTGCGCCTCCATCGACATCTGCCCCGACACGTAGAGGGCGATCGCGTCGGGACCGTGGCGATCGCGGATGTCGGTGAGCCTGCGAGCGGTCTCGGCGATGGCGTCGTCGACGTCCGCGGGCCGCTGCGCGTCGGCGCGGCGGCCGCGGACCAGCGCGGTGGTGAGCCGGCCGGGCGCGTTGAGCAGATCGGCGGTCGTCGCTCCCTTGGTGCACAGGCGTCCGCGATTGGCGGGGTGCGCGGCGGTGCCCCGCGCACCGGTCACCGCACCGTCGTCGACGGTGAGCGTGAGGCCGCATCCGACACCGCAGTATCCGCAGACGGTGTCGACCGACTGCGCGGCGCCGACCGGACGCAGGGTCAGCGGTGGGGAAGTCATGTCAGACACGGTGTCGCAGGCGTGTTTCCGATCGGGCAGCGCGGCGTTACAGCGATGTCAACTCCATCCCACTGTTCCCAACCGAGCGCTTGTTAGGTAGAACAGAGGAATGACTACAGATGCAGTGATCGTCGACGCCGTCCGCACCCCCATCGGCAAACGCAACGGCGCCTTGGCCGACATCCATCCCGGCGACCTGAGCGCTCACGTGCTCACCGCCCTCGCTGACCGCGTGGGCATTGATCCCGCGACCGTCGACGACGTGATCTGGGGATGCGTCAGCCAGGTCGGCGATCAGGCGGGCAGCATCGGTCGCGTCGGCGTCCTCGCTGCGGGCTGGCCGGAGTCGGTGCCCGCAACCGTCGTCGACCGGCGGTGTGGATCCAGCCAGCAGTCGGTGCATTTCGCCGCGGCGGGCGTGATCGCCGGACAGTACGACATCGCGATCGCGGGCGGCGTCGAATCGATGTCGCGGGTGCCGATGGGCGCCGCCCGCGGCGACGGCGCGCCCTACCCGGCCTCGGTGCTGGACCGCTACGGCGTCGACGGATTCAACCAGGGGCTCGGCGCCGAGATGATGGCCAAGCGCTGGAACCTGTCGCGTGCGCAGCTCGACGCCTACTCGGCGCGCTCGCACGAGCGCACCGCCGCAGCACAGGACGCGGGCGTCTTCGACGGGCAGATCGCCGCGATCTCCGAGGGGCTCGCCGCCGACGAGGGCGTGCGCCGCGGGACCACGGTCGAGAAGCTCGGGGGCCTCACGACTCCGTTCGATCCGGAGGGCGTGATCACCGCGGGCAACGCGTCGCAGATCTCCGACGGCGCGGGCGCACTCCTCATCACCAGCAGTGAGATCGCCGCCGCGAACGGCTGGACGCCGATGGCCCGTGTGCACACCGCCACCCTGGCGGGCGACGATCCGGTCATCATGCTCACCGGGCCGATCGCCGCCACCAAGAAGGCGCTCGAGCGGTCCGGGCTGGCGGCCTCCGACATCGGCGCCTACGAGGTCAACGAGGCGTTCGCCCCGGTGCCGATGGCGTGGCAGGCCGAGATCGGGGTGCCCGATGAGGTGCTCAACCCGGTCGGTGGCGCGATCTCGGTGGGCCATCCGCTCGGCGGTTCCGGTGCGATCCTGATGACCCGACTCGTTCACCACATGCGGGACAACGGCATCCAGTACGGTCTGCAGACCATGTGCGAGGCGGGTGGGATGGCGAACGCCACGATTCTGGAACTGCTCTGAGGTAATCGGGCAGGGGTGATCGGGCAGGGGTTGAGTGGGCAGGGTGATCGAGTGCGGGTGGTCGTCGCAGGAGCCGGCGTCGCTGGGCTGACCGTCGCTGCCGGCCTGGTGCGCACCGGTCACGAGGTCAGCGTTGTGGAACGGCGCACCGACACGACGTCGGGCGCCGGGATCAGCCTGTGGCCCAACGCGCTCGCCGCGCTCGACACGCTCGGTCTCGGCGATCCGGTGCGCGACGCCTCGGCGCGCATCAGCGGGGGAGCCATGCGCTGGCGCGACGGCACGTGGTTTCGTCGCCCCGGCGCGCAGGCGCTCACCGCGGCGCTGGGCGAACCGCTCGCGGTGCTCCGCCGCGTCGATCTTCGGGACGTGCTGTCCGCAGCGCTGCCGCTCGATGCGGTCCGGTACGGCGTGGCGGCAGTCGCCGGGCGGACCGTCGGCGACCGCGTCGTCGTCGACCTCTCCGACGGCACGTCGGTGGAGGCGGATCTGCTGATCGCCGCCGACGGCGTCGGATCGCGCCTCATCCGCATGTTCAACGCCGGGCTGGTGAGTCGATACACCGGCTACACGGCGTGGCGCGGCATCGCGGACACCGCGGTGCGCGCCGACCTCGCGGGCGAGGTCTTCGGCGAGGCCGTCGAGGTCGGGATCGTCCCGTTGCCGAACGGTCACACGTACTGGTTCGCCACCCGCCGCGAACCCGAGGGCGCGGTGTTCGCCGACGAACTCGCCGAAGTCGTGGCGCTGGCGCGGGGCTGGCCGGAGCCGATCGGTGAGGTGCTCGCGGCGACCGCGCCCGAGGCGGTGAGTCGTACCGACCTCTACGATCGCGCGACCGCGCGGCGCTGGTCGTCGGGCCGCATCGTCGGCCTCGGCGACGCCGTGCACCCGATGCGTCCGCACCTGGGGCAGGGCGGCTGCCAGGCGATCGAGGACGCCGCGATCCTCACCGCAGTGCTGAACCGGCGTGCGTCGCTCACGGACGCGCTCGGCGACTATCAACAGATCCGGACTCGCCGTGTGCGGCGGGTGGTCGCCGAGTCCGCCGCGATCGGTCGTGCGGTGAACGCCCGACCGAACGCAGTCATGGGAGCGATCATCCGGGCGACGCGGGTGCTCCCCGACTCGGTGATGATGGGACACGTCGCCGCCGTCGCCGGACCGGACGCCTTTACCCGCCAATGGCGTCGGATCGGCGGTTAGCGTCAGAACGTGAGGGTTCTCACGACCGTGTGGCGCTCGCTCGGGTCCGGGCCCGACGACGTGCCCGAGAAACGTCGAAACTCCTGTTCACGGGCAATTCTGTCGGTGAACTCGGAGCTCGCGGTGCCCCCGGTAGGATTCGAACCTACGACCGGCGGATTAGAAGGCCGCTGCTCTATCCCCTGAGCTACGGAGGCGGGGCTGTGCCGCATGTTCGGGCAGCACAGAGGGTGTCTCCGCAGTTCAGTGGGCATGCGCTCAACAGATGCGCATTCCCGCGCCGAGGAGCGGAGGCGTGCCGCCCGACATCGTGGGCGGCGAAGGCCTACTATATCGCGTCCTACAGTGGACACCATGACAGTGACGTCCGCTGAGGCGGTGAAGGAACCCGTACGTGATCGACTCACCGATCCGTCGCGGTTCCGAGCAGTACTGATCCTGCTGATCGCCGTCGTCGGCTCGGTCGCATCCGTGGTCGTCACCGCGGCGTCGGCGTCGACCGCGTTGCAACTGCTTGGGGTGCCCGACGCCGGCTGGCTGACCACGTACGGGCTGCCGGTCGCGACGGTCGTGGGGCAGTTGAGTGCGGCCGCCGGCTTAGGCAGCCTCGTGTTCGCCGCCTTCTTCGTGCCGCCGCAGAGTGACGGACAGCTCGACGTCGGCGGATACCGCGCCATGCGGTGGGCGACGTGGTCGTTCGCGACCTGGGCGGTGTGCGCGTTCCTGATGATTCCGCTGTCGATCTCCAATGTCAGCGGTTCGCCGCTGAAGGAGTTCTGGAACAGTCCGGAGACGCTGTGGACGGCCTATCAGATCGTCGCCGACGGCAAATACTGGATGTGGACCGCGGTCTTCGCTATCGGAGCAGGCCTGATCTCGCGGCTGGCCTTCCACTGGGGGTGGACCTTCCCCGCGTTGATCCTAGGATTTCTGTCGCTGATGCCGTCGGCGCTCCTCGGGCACTCGTCGGCCGGCGGCGCGCACGACATCGCGACCAACAGTCTGATCCTGCACATCGTCGCCGCGGCGGTCTGGGCGGGTGGACTGCTCGTCGTGCTCGCCTATGCGTTCGGCGACGGGCGATGGCGGAACCTGGCGCTCTCCCGATACTCGCGCGTGGCGTTCTGGTGCGTGATCGTGGTCGCCGTCAGCGGCGTCCTCAACGCGCTGGTGCGGATGCCGCTGGCCGACTTGTTCACCACCACCTACGGACTCGTCGTCGTCGGGAAACTCGTCACCGTCGTGGTGGCGGGACTGATCGGCGGCGCGCACCGCGCCTTCACGCTCCGGGAACTGGAGGCGACGGACACTCCGCGGAAGTCGCTGTTCGTGCGGTTCGCCGCGGTGGAACTCGTCGTGTTCGCGGTGGCCTTCGGATTCGGTGCCGGGCTCTCGCGCACGCCGCCCCCGGTCCTGGCGACGGCGAACGTCTCGCCCATGGAGCTGAAGATCGGGTACGACCTCAACGGACCGCCGTCGGCGCGTAGCCTGCTGCTGGACTGGCGCTTCGACATCATCTTCGGCAGCCTCGCGATCATCGCCGCACTGGTCTATCTGCGCGGCGTGTACCGCCTTCACAAGCGCGGTGACGCGTGGCCGGTCGGGCGGACCGTCGCCTGGCTCCTCGGCTGCGCCGCACTCCTCTTCGCCACCTCATCCGGCATGGGTCGTTACTCGCCTGCCATGTTCAGCACGCACATGATGAGCCACATGATGCTGTCGATGCTGGTTCCGGTCCTGCTGGTGCTCGGCGGTCCGGTCACGTTGGCGCTGCGGGCACTGCCCGCCGCCGGGCGCGGTAATCCGCCGGGGCTGCGCGAGTGGATCCTGACGGGGATCCACAGCAAGTACTCGCGATTCATGACGCACCCGGTGTTGGTCGTCATCCTGTTCGTCGGGTCGTTCTACGTGCTGTACCTGGGCGGACTCTTCGACGTCGTCGTCGAGAACCATTCGGCGCACCTGCTGATGAACCTGCACTTCCTGGTGAGCGGGTATCTGTTCTACTGGCTGACGATCGGCATCGATCCGGCGCCGCGCACCATCAGTCCGGTCGCGAAGCTGGGCGTGGTGATGGGCTCTCTGCCGTTCCACGCCTTCTTCGGCGTCGCCCTGATGATGACGAGCGGAATCATCGCCGAGAAGTGGTACGTCTCGCTGCAGCATCCGTGGGCGTACGACATGGCCGCCGATCAGCGAGTCGGCGGCGGCATCGCCTGGGCGACCGGCGAGTTCCCGCTCGTCGTGGTGATGCTGGCGCTGCTGGTGCAGTGGAACCGTTCAGACAGTCGTGCCGCCAAGCGGTTCGACCGCAAGGAAGACCGCGACCACGACGCGGAACTCGAGAGCTACAACCAGATGCTGCGTCAGATGAATGCGCCGGAACCGCAGCACGCACCCGTCGACCACACTCCCGTCGACGCCGCGTCGGACACGATCAAGACGCGTGGAACCACGCCGTCGAATGGAACGACACCGCCGAGCTGATCGAGCGCGGTGTCGGCCGCTTACGCGGCGGCCAGCTGGAACTGCCCGAATCCGAACCGGTGCTGGTGCTCGGCCCAGGTCCGCAGGTGGAGGATGCCGGTCTGATAGTCGAGGAAGAGATTCTTCCAGGCGCGGGCACTGTGCACGACGTGCGCGGTGATCACGGCGGACCGGTGGAGGAGGCGGCGCATGAACGACGTCACGCGGTGGGCCCACTCGAACTCCGTGGACAGGATCGCGAGGCCGAGGAAGAAGGTGACCCAGCCGGGTCCGGGGATGGGCAGCGGAATCATCACCATGCCCGCCAAGACCAGAAGAGTGCCGATGACGCCGACGCCGACCCGATAGAAGTGGTTGAGGACCGGTCGCTGCCGGATGACGTAGCGCCGCTGCCGGTGCCATACCTTCAACCGCAGTCGCATATCGGCGTGTACCTCTCGTTGGGGACGTGTCCGTATCGGCCGCCTGTGGCGACTCGTACTCAGTGGTAACGATCGCCGGGGCCGCGGCGGTTCCCAGTGTGACACACTGCACTCCCGGATCGGGAATGGAACGGGACCGTGTCGGCAGTGCGGGCTCGGCGTCGGTCACCCGGCACGTGCGAGGCGAGGAGTGTGCCCGGCCCGATAGGATGGTCGCCGAGCCATGCTGCCGCCGAGCGAGATCGGGAGGCGCATCAAGGGTGAGAAAAGCATTCGTCGCAGCACAACGCTGCAGCTAGGAGCGATAATCGTGGCTGAGTTCATCTACACGATGAAGAAGGTCCGCAAGGCGCACGGCGACAAGGTGATCCTGGACGACGTCACCATGTCGTTCTACCCGGGAGCCAAGATCGGCGTCGTCGGTCCGAACGGTGCGGGCAAGTCGTCGATCCTCAAGATCATGGCCGGACTCGATCAGCCGAGCAACGGTGAGGCGTTCCTCGACCCGGACGCGACCGTCGGCATCCTCCTCCAGGAACCGCCCCTCAACGAGGAGAAGACGGTCAAGGAGAACGTCGAAGAGGGCATGGGCGAGATCAAGGTGAAGCTTGACCGCTTCAACGAGGTCGCGGAGCTCATGGCCACCGACTACTCCGACGAGCTCATGGAGGAGATGGGCAAGCTTCAAGAGGAGCTGGACAACGCCGACGCGTGGGACTTGGACTCGCAGCTCGAGCAGGCGATGGACGCGCTCCGCTGCCCGCCGCCGGACCTGCCGGTCACCCATCTCTCCGGTGGTGAGCGTCGCCGCGTCGCCCTGTGCAAGCTGCTGCTGCAGAAGCCCGATCTCCTCCTCCTCGACGAGCCGACCAACCACCTGGACGCCGAGAGCGTGCTGTGGCTGGAGCAGCACCTCGCCAACTACGCCGGCGCCGTGCTCGCCGTGACGCACGACCGCTACTTCCTCGATCACGTCGCCCAGTGGATCTGTGAGGTCGACCGCGGTCAGCTGCACCCGTACGAGGGCAACTACTCCACCTACCTGGAGAAGAAGGCCGAGCGCCTCGAGGTGCAGGGCAAGAAGGACCAGAAGCTGCAGAAGCGCCTCAAGGAGGAGCTCGCGTGGGTCCGTTCGGGCGCCAAGGCCCGCCAGACCAAGAACAAGGCTCGCCTGGCCCGCTACGAGGAGATGGCGGCCGAAGCCGAGAAGCACCGCAAGCTCGACTTCGAAGAGATCCAGATCCCGACTCCGCCGCGCCTGGGCAACGTGGTCGTCGAGGTCAGCAACCTCGACAAGGGCTTCGACGGCCGGGTGTTGATCAAGGACCTCTCGTTCACGCTGCCGCGCAACGGCATCGTCGGCGTCATCGGTCCCAACGGCGTCGGCAAGACGACGCTGTTCAAGACCATCGTCGGGCTGGAGGAGCCGGACTCCGGCAACGTCAAGGTGGGCGAGACGGTCAAGCTCAGCTACGTGGACCAGGGCCGCGCCAACATCGACCCCAAGAAGACCGTCTTCGAGGTGGTCTCGGACGGACTCGACTACATCGAGGTCGGACAGAACGAGATGCCGTCGCGCGCTTATGTCAGCGCCTTCGGCTTCAAGGGCTCCGATCAGCAGAAGCCCGCCGAGGTCCTGTCGGGCGGTGAGCGCAACCGCCTGAACCTGGCGTTGACGCTCAAGGAGGGCGGCAACCTGATCCTCCTCGACGAGCCGACCAACGACCTCGACGTCGAGACCCTGAGCTCACTGGAGAACGCGCTGCAGGAGTTCCCTGGCTGTGCCGTCGTGATCTCGCACGACCGCTGGTTCCTGGACCGGACCTGTACCCACATCCTGGCGTGGGAGGGCAACGTCGCCGAAGGCCAGTGGTACTGGTTCGAGGGCAACTTCGAGGCGTACGAGGCCAACAAGATCGAGCGCCTGGGCGCCGACGCCGCGCGTCCGCACAGCGTGACGCACCGCCGCCTCACGCGCGACTAGGCGTGTCGCCCTAGTGTCCCGCGTCGGAAATTCGCTTGCGGTTGCTGCGGCCCGGTGAACGCCTGATCCACATCAACACGAACGCAATTTCCGACGCAGGACACACGATTGATTCCCGGTAACCGTCACTCCTCAGGTCGGTCACGTCCCTCGTGCAAGAGCAGCGAGCGCGGGGCTCTATCGAGATCTGCGTCCCCGGGAGGGACCGCAACCAGGCTTGCGGTCTCGAGAGCGTATGAAAAGACGAACCGGCGCAGCGTCGCGCAAGGCTTGCGTTCGATCTGATGTCGCCGCGCCGCGCGCCGCCTACTGTCACATAGCCGCCGCTTCACTCCATGGAGCCGGCTGCGGCTCGCGATCCGTCGGAGCAGTGCCGAGATCACCACACGATGGCAGCGGAAAGCCCCTTGATGCCGGCGGAACTCGCGGCGGTCTCGATAACTGCGTGCTCGCTACGCTCGCAGGCAGCACTCGACCAACGTGGGGACGACCGTCACCGAGAGTCAATCATCTGATCGTCGATCGGTCGGGACGAGCCTCGAACTCGGTCTGGGAGCGGTACTCTCGTGCCGGATGAGTAGACGAGGTGGAGCGGTCCCGCTGGTCGGCTCGCGTGCGCTCCCCTCAGGCGAGGGAGGCGGATTGACGTGAACGGCTCGTCGGATCGACCGGACGATGATCTCGCTGCCGAGTTCGCAGCGTTCTATTTCCCCGAGTCCCCGGACACCACTGAGGTGTCCGGGGACTCGTGGTCTCGGCTGGCGCGACACCTGGCTCTGGGCGACGTCCGTGAAGCGGGGGAGACGTCGGTCGGGACCACCGAGCTCGACGACGGGTCGGTGGAAGTGCAGGTGGTCGCCGACGACATCCCGCTGCTCGTGGAAGCCGTGCTCGCGGTGATCGACGCCGCAGGCCTGACGATCACCGCCAACGAGCATCCGATCCTCGCGGTGCGCCGGGACGGCGACGGCCGGATCGTCGGTCTCGAGGAGTCGGCGCCCGGCGTCGGAGGCGGGCCGGCCGCCGAGTCCTGGATCAGCGTGACGACCGGTCCCGCGGGCGGGTGCGACACCGATCTGCTGCGCGCCGACATCGGCGGCGCCCTGGTGCGGGCGGGGGCCGTGCACGTCGACGGCGCTCAGATCGCCCGTCGGCTGTCGGACCTGACCGAGTCCATCAGCGACGACGACGAGGACGCCGACCTGTTGAGCTGGTTCGCGATCCGCGACAACTTCTTGGCCGTGGGGTACCGCGAGGCCGGCCCGGGGCCGGGCGGTCTCGGCGTGTGGCGCGACGCGGCGACGTCCCGACCGCAGCCGCTCGCGGCCGCCGATCCGGTGACCGTCGACCACGCCTACCTGCCGACCGGCCTGCTCCGCACCCGGTTCCCGATCATGCTGCGAGTGCGGGTGGACGGGAGCGAGCACCAAGTGGTCGGCACCATCACCTCGATCGGCGCGTACCAGTCGGTGCGCTCGATCCCGGGCGTCCGCGGCAAGGTCGCCGACGTGCTGCACGGGCTGGCGTTGGCGGAGGACTCGTACGGTGGGCTGGCCGCCCTCGAACTACTGCAGACGTACCCGCTCGCTGAACTGATGGTCGCCGACAGCGAGGATCTGACGCGGCGGATCGCGCACCTCTTCGACGCTCAGACCACGCGCGATCCGCGCTTCTACGCGCGCACCGGCGCGGACGGCTTCGCCAGCATCCTGGTCTTCATGCCGCGCGAGCACTACTCGTCCGACGTCCGCGCCCGGATCGTCGCCCTGCTCGAGGACCAGTTGGACGGCAGCCAGACCGAGTTCCTCACCCGGCTGTCGCACTCGCCGCTCGCACAGTTGCAAGTGGTGATGCGGACCGAGGCCGACGTGTCGACCGCTGTGGGTGGCGACCTCCTCGAGCACCTCACCGAGGAGGTTCGCACGTGGTCGGACCGGGTCCGCGAACTGCGGCCGGCCGACCCGGAGACGGCGCGGCTGCTCGGCACGGTCAGTGAGCGCTACCGGGACGAGCGGGAGCCCGCCGACGCCGCCGTCGACCTGCCGATCGCAGCGCGACTGGCCGTCGACGACCTGCACGTCCACCTCGACCGGACGGTCGACGAGGCGTGGCGCTTCGTGCTGTACCTGGCGGACCAGACGGCCGCGCTCACCGAGCTCCTGCCGATGCTGCAGAGCCTCGGACTCACGGTCATCGACGAGCATCCGCACACCGTCGACCGTCCCGACGGCGTCGCCGTCAACGTCTACGACTTCACCGTCCACCCGGCGCCCCACGTGGAGCTCGACGCCACGCCGGGGCTCGACGAGCGCGTCGCCGACGCCTTCGCGGACATGTGGCTGGGGGAGACCGAAGTGGACGGGCTCAACGAACTGGTCCTGCGCGCAGGCCTGCCCTCGCGGCAGGTCGCGATCATCCGCACCTACACGCGGTACCTCAACCAGTGCGGTGTCGGCTTCACCCTCGCGCACGTCGCCGAGGTCCTCGGCGGCCACCGCGCCGTGACCCGCGCTCTCGTCGAGCTGTTCGCGGCGAGCTTCGATCCGGACACCGGCGGGACCGACCGGCGCGCCGCCGCGGCGGAGAGCCTGCGCGGACACATCGCCGAGATCCTCAGCCTCGACGCCGACCGGGTGGTCTCCGCGCTCGCGACCGCGGTCCAGGCGACGCTGCGCACCAACTTCTACATCGAGGAGCATCGGCCCGGCATCCGCCGCACCATCGCCGTGAAACTCGACACCGGCGCGATCGAGCAGGCGCCGCAACCGCGGCCGCAGTTCGAGATCTTCGTGTACTCGCCGACCGTCGAGGGCGTCCATCTCCGGTTCGGCGACGTCGCCCGCGGCGGACTGCGGTGGTCGGATCGGCGGGAGGACTTCCGCACCGAGATCCTTGGACTGGTGAAGGCGCAGGCGGTGAAGAACGCGGTCATCGTGCCGGTCGGCGCCAAGGGCGGGTTCGTGGTCCGCGAACCGGTCGCGCCAACCGGCGACCCGGCCGTCGATCAGCAGGCGTTCCGCGACGAGGGCGCCGCCTGCTACCGCACCTTCATCGGTGCGCTCCTGCAGATCACCGACAATCTGGATCCGGCGACCGGTGCGGTGCGGCCGCCCGCGCGCGTGGTGCGGCGCGACGGCGACGACCCGTACCTGGTGGTCGCCGCGGACAAGGGGACCGCGGCGTTCTCCGACATCGCGAACGCGGTCGCCGACCAGTACGACTTCTGGCTCTCCGACGCCTTCGCGTCGGGCGGCTCGGTGGGCTACGACCACAAGGCGATGGGCATCACCGCCCGCGGCGCGTGGGAATCGGTGAAACGGCACTTCTGGGAGATGGGCGTCGATACGCAGACCCAGGACTTCACCGCGGTCGGCATCGGCGACATGAGCGGCGACGTGTTCGGCAACGGCATGCTGCTGTCCCGCCACACCAGACTGGTGGCGGCGTTCGATCACCGGCACGTGTTCGTCGACCCGGAACCGGAGGCCGCGACGTCGTACGTCGAGCGGGCTCGGCTGTTCGCGCTGTCGCGGTCGTCGTGGGACGACTACGACCGCACGCTGATCTCGGCAGGCGGCGGGGTGTGGTCGCGGCAGCAGAAGTCCGTCGACGTGAGCCCGCAGATGCGTGCGGCGCTCGGCCTCGCCGCCGACGTCGTCGCGCTCTCGCCGCCGGAGTTGATCCGGGCGATTCTGCTGGCGCCGGTCGACCTGCTGTACAACGGCGGCATCGGCACCTACGTGAAGTCCTCCACGGAGGCCGACTCCGCGGTCGGCGACAAGGCCAACGACGCCATCCGGGTGGACGGGAACCGATTGCGCGTCAAGGTCCTCGGCGAGGGCGGCAACCTCGGGGTCACCGAGCGGGGCCGCATCGAAGCCGATCTCGCGGGTGTCCGCATCAACAGCGACGCGATGGACAATTCGGCGGGCGTCGACTGCTCGGATCACGAGGTCAACATCAAGGTGCTGCTGGGTGCGCAGGTGTCCGCGGGCACCCTCGCCGTCGACGACCGCGACGACTTCCTGCTGTCGATGACCGACGACGTCGCCGAGCTGGTGTTGGCCGACAACATCGACCAGAACGCCGAACTCGGCATGGCGCGCGGCACCGCCGACGACGACACCGATCTGCACGGCAGGATGCTCGCCTACCTGGCCGCGGCGGGCGTCGACCTGGAGCTGGAGGCGCTTCCGACGCCCCGCGGGCTGCAGCGACGCCGTGCGGGCGATCTCGGGCGCGGGCTCACGAGTCCGGAGCTCGCGACGATGATGGCGCACGTCAAGCTCGACGCCAAAGCCCGGCTGCTGCAGTCGTCGCTGCCGGACAACGAGATGTTCGACGCCCTCGCGGCGTCGTACTTCCCGGACCCGGTGCGCGAGAAGTTCGCCGACGGCATCCGCGCGCATCGGCTCAAGCGGGAGATCGTGACGACGATGCTGGTGAACCGGGTGGTCGCCGACGCCGGCATGACGCACCTGTACGCCCTGGCCGAGACCTCCGGCACCGACGTCGACGATGCGATGCGGGCCACCGTGGTCGCGACACGGGTGTTCGGGATCGGTGCGCTGCTCGCGGAACTGCGCGGGGAGAGGGTCGCGGTCGCAGTGGTCGACGACGCCACCCGACGGGTGCGCGGACTGCTGGCCGCCGGCGCCCGCTGGTTCCTGACACACCGACCGCAGCCGCTCGCGATGGCGGCGGAGACCACCCGGTACGCCGAGGTCGCCGACCTCGGCGGACGGCTCGACGAGTGGCTCAGCGGCACTGCCTCCGGCGAAGTCGAGAATCGTCGCACGATCCTGGTGACGGCGGGAGTGCGGCCCGCAGCAGCGCAGGCGGTCGCACTCAGCCCGCATCGGCTGCTCCTGCTCGACGTCCTGGACCTGGCGGAGATCGCCGACCGCTCGCCCGACGAGGTCGGAGAACTGTTCTTCGCCGTCGTCGAACGATTCGGGATCGACGAGCTCTCGACGCACATCGACCAGTTGGCGCACGGCGACCGCTGGACTGTGCTGGCTCGGCTGTCGCTGCGCGACGAGCTCCAATCGGTGCTCCGAGCCCTGACTCGCGCCATTCTCACCATGTCGGAGCCGGACGAGCCCGCCGAACAGAAGATCGACGACTGGGCGCAGGCGCGGTCGGCGCTCATCGGTCGCGCGCAGGCCACGCTCGCCGATCTCGCGGCAGGCGGCGAGTGGAACCTGGCGACGCTCTCGGTGGCCGTGCGATCGCTGCGCGGGATCGTGGGTTAGTGTCACGGCATGGCTGACGACGTGAAGACCGAAGCACCGCAGGCAGGCGGCGAGAGCACCGACCAGCGAAGGCTTTTCGCCGACAACGGTCACGCCACCGACCGCGGTTACGTGGTCACGGTGCCGGTGCGGTGGTCGGACATGGACGTCTTCGCCCACATCAACCACGCGCGCATGGTGACCCTGCTCGAAGAGGCGCGCATCCCGTGGCTGTTCTACGACGACAAGCCGACCGCTCCGATGCGGAAGGGCTGCCTGGTGGCCGACCTGCACGTGAAGTATCAGGGTCAGATCCGACACGACGAGTCGCCGATCACAGTCACCATGTTCGTCGAGAAGCTGCGCGCCGTCGACTTCACCGTCGGCTACGAGGTGCGGCCGCACGGCGCCGCGCCGGACTCCAAACCCGCGGTCGTGGCGTCGACCCAACTGGTGTCGTTCGACATCGACACGCAGCGGCCGCGTCGGATGCCGCCCGAGGAGAAGGCCTACCTGCAGTCGTTCCTGCGCGCTCCGGTGACCGCATGACCGGGGATGCGGCGGATCGTGAGCTGGTGCCCCGCGCCGCGTCGGATCGCACCGACCTCGCCGCGTTTCTGGAGCGGGCCCGCCGCGTCGACGACTCGGGCGTCCTGCGCGCCCAGCAACGGCCGGACGGTGGTGTGGGCCTGTGGATTCGGACCGGCTTCGACATTCTCGCCACCCGCTCGGTGTTCGGCACCGTCAGCCCGTCCGACGTGATCTGCGACGTCGGCGCGATGGCGGCATCGTTGTCGGGTGAGGGGCCGGTGTCGCTGGGATTCGCGCTGCCCGGCGCGTGGCAGGGCGCACTGCCGCCCGCCGACGGATTCACCCACCTCGACGACGTCCCGGCCCGGGAACTCGTGGCGCTCGCACGCAGCGGCGCCGACGTTGCACGCACCGACTCGGGTGCCTTGGGCATGGCGTCGTCACTGCTGGATCAAACGGTGATCGAGGTGAGTGCGCACGGTCCCGACGCGTCCGGTGAGGTCGCGAAAGTGTCGATGCGCGCGGTCTTCTCGCTCACCGCGATGGGGTTCGTCCGCGACGCGGCGGGCCGGGAGATCAGCGAGACCTCGCCGCTGGCCGACATCGCCGCCGACGAACCGATCAGGGTCCGGGTGTCGTCGAGCTGGGTGCGGGTGGACGCGCGCTTCGGCTCGGTCTATCAGCGCCGCGCCGTCCTGAACCTCGGCGTGGTCTGAGCGCCGCCTACACCAGCCAGGCGGTGGCGCCGGGAACCAGGAGACCCGCCTCCAACGGCGTGCTGACCAGCAGGATCTGGCCGGGCGGCAGGGGGACGGGCTGGGCGGAGGCATTTGTTGCGCAGATCAGACCGCCGGGCCGGCGGAACGCGAGGCAGCCGTCGGGCGCGCCGTACCACTCGACCGTGTCTCCCGAGAACTCCAGTCGCGCGTACCGCAACTCGATCGCCTGGCGGTACAGCGACAGAGTGGAGTAGATGTCCTCGAGCTGTGCTTCGACCGTCAATCCCGCCCAGTCCGCGGGCAGCGGCAACCACGGCTCGGCGGCGGCGCCGGGCGGGGTGAAGGCGAACGGCGGCTCCGAGCCCTCCCACGGCAGCGGCACGCGACATCCGTCGCGTCCGCGATCGGTGCGCCCGGAGTTCTCCCACACCGGGTCGACGAGCGCCTCGTCGGGCAGATCGACGTCGGGCAACCCCAACTCGGCGCCGTTGTAGATGAAGACCGTGCCGGGGAGCGCCAACTCCAACATGATCATGCCCCGCGCCCGGGTTGTGCCGATCGCGAGCAGTTCTGCGGGGGAGAGTCCCGCGGCCTGAGCGCCCGTCGGCTGGTAGCGGGTCACCTCGCGGGGGACGTCGTGATTCGACAGCGTCCAGGTGGGCGTCGCCCCGACCGACGACGTCGCCTCGAGAGAGTCGTCGATGGCGCGGCGAATGGCGTCGGCGTCGAAGTCGGCGGTCGCGAGCGCGAAGTTGAAGCCGAGGTGGAGTTCGTCCGGGCGCACGTACTTCGCGAATGCGCCGGGCGAGCTGACCCACACCTCGCCGACGTTGAACGTGCCGGGGTACTCGTCCATCACCCGATGGATGGCCCGGTGGATCTCGTGGACGCCGTCGTTGTTGAACCGAGGATCGTCGTCGGTGTGCCGGAGGACTTCAGCGGGCTGCTCCAGATCGGGCAGGCCGGGCGGCTTGGCCATGCCGTGGGAGACGTCGATGCGGAATCCGTCGATGCCGCGGTCGAGCCAGAACCGCATGGTGGTCTGCAGATCGGCGAGGACCTCGGGGTTGTCCCAGTTCAAGTCCGGCTGTTGGGGAGCGAACAGGTGAAGGTACCACTGTCCGGGGCGGCCGTCGGCCTCGACGATTCGGCTCCAGGCGGGCCCGCCGAACACGCTGGTCCAGTTGTTGGGCGGCTCGTCGCCGTTCTCGCCGCGGCCGTCGACGAAGTGGTAGCGGGCCCGTTCGGGGCTGCCGGGCGCCGCGCGGAGGGCGTCGGCGAACCACGCGTGCTGATCGCTGGTGTGGTTGGGCACCAGGTCCATCGTGACGCGGATGTCCCGGTCGTGGGCTTGGCGGAGGAGTTCGTCGAACGTCGCCAGATCGCCGAACAGCGGGTCGATGTCCCGCGGATCGGAGACGTCGTAGCCGTGGTCGGCCATCGGCGAACGCGTGATCGGGGACAGCCAGATCGCGTCGACGCCGAGCAGTTCCAGGTAGCCGAGTTTGTCGATCAGCCCGGCAAGATCGCCGACGCCGTCGCCCGACAGGTCCGAGAACGATCGGGGATAGACCTGGTAGACGACTGCCGAGCGCCACCACTGATCATCGGATGCGCCGGAGACACTCGTCATGCTCTGCTCACTCACCGTTCGGATTCCTCACCGTCTGTCTGTTGTCGCCGTCTGTCTGTTGTCGCCGTCTGTCTGTTGTCGCCATCTGGCTGTCGTCGCCGTCCGCCACGCGTCGGCCTTCAGTCTTCTCTACCCGACTTCTCTACCGGAAATCCCCGAGCTCAGTACGTGCTGTTGACCAGCATGTCGGCGGCCGACTTCATGTAGTTGTGGATCGCCGTCCGATGGTCGTCGTCGAGGATGTCGCTTTCGATGGAGTCGATCGCGATGGTCATGCAGCGCAGCCACGCGTCGCGCTCGGTGAAACCGATCGTGTACGGCACGTGCCGCATCCGCAGGCGCGGGTGTCCGCGCTCGTCGTTGTAGGTGTGCGGTCCGCCCCAGTACTGTTCCAGGAACATGCGCAGGCGGCGCTCGGCGGGACCGAGGTCCTCCTCCGGGTACATCGGCTTCAAGATCTCGTCGCGCGCCACCTCTTCGTAGAATCGCGCCGTGATCCGGCGGAAGGTCTCGTGTCCGCCGACTTCCTCGTAGAACGTGCTCACCGGGCCCATTGTCCACTATGGCCGCGATCGGTGTGCCTACTGCGGTGCGACATCTACTACCCGGTGTAGGCCCTACGGGGACAGCGGCGGGGGCGGTGCGATAAATTGGTCTCACTTGATCTGCACGAGGCAGATCGTCGCGCTTAGCTCCGAGCGCTAGTCGAAAGGGTGGGGTGTGGACCAGCTTCTTGTCCCCGTCGGAATGACCGTTGTGGTGCTCTGCTTGCTCGCAGTCGCGCTCTGCATCGTTTCGATGGCGTTCTCACATGGTTTGAAGCGGCCGAAGATCAACGAGTACACGCTTGACCAGAAGTGGGAGAACGGCCCGCTCCTGCTCAGTGCTACCGAGATCCAGCCGATGGCGCTCAGCCGACACGTTGAGTCGGGCGATATCGAGGGAGGCTCCGCAAGTGGCAAGTGGTGACGTGACCCAGCAGTCCACCGCCGTCGCACGGGCGGGCGCTCTGCCGCTCGGCACGGTCGTGACCAGCAGCGGCCGGGTGTCGGCGGCGCTGTACCCCGGCGACGGATTCGGTACCCCGCCGTTCAGCCGCGACGATCTGGTGCTGCTCGACGATGCGCTCAGCGAGACCAGCGAGGTGGCGCACGTCCGCTTCTCGGTCTACATCGGCGAACTCGGCTCCGATGTGGTGGCCGGTGCCCGCGAGATCCTCGCGCAGGCTCCCGAGCCCGCTCACGGCGCATTGATCGCCGTTTCTCCGAACACCAAGGACGTCGTCGTCGTCTCGGGCGCGCAGGTCGCCGGTCGCGTCAACGATCGCGTCGCCGAGTTGGGCGTCTCCGCTGCGCTCTCCTCGTTCAAGCAGGGTGATCTGATCGACGGCCTCGTCGCCGCACTCCGCGTGATGGCCACCGCCGTCGACCGCCCCTGAGCTGCTGACGCAAGCCCATCAGAAGGGTCAGGCCCCGCCGTACGGCGGGGCCTGACCCTTCTGTGCTGGGTGGTGGAACTACCCGCGGGGTGCCGCGTGCCCGCTGTCCAGGGCACGGGCGCGGAGTGCTCGTGCGACGGCGTCGCGGCCCTCCACGACGAGGCGTCGCAGCGCCGCCGGCCGCTCGGCGGCCAGGAAGGCGTCCGCCTTCGCGAGCGCGTCCTCGCTGACGTCCCAACCCGGGTAGAGGCCGATCACCACGGTCTGTGCCACCTCGCTGGTCCGCCGCTCCCACAGTGCGGCGACGTCGTCGAAGTAGCGCTGGGTGTACGGAGTCATCAGCTCCTGCCTGCCGGGGCGCGCGAGTCCCTCGACGATCGATCGGACCGTCACGTTCGCGATGGAATCGTCGCCGAAGGCGGTCGCCCACGCCTGCTCGGTCGCTTCGGCGGTCGGTCGGGCGGCGCGTGCCGCCTCGGCGTGCCGCGCACCTGCCGCGGTGTTGTCGGCGGCGGCCTCGGCATCGATCGCGTCGTCACCGAGGGTGCCGTGCGCGGCGAGTGCCTTGACCAGCTTCCACCGGAGTTCGTGATCCACCACCAGGCCCGGGAGGCCCGACTCCGCGGGGTCGGCGCCGTCGAGCAGCGCCTGCAGCACGGGCTGCTGCGCGTCGGTGGTGACCGACCCGAGCAGCGCCGTGACGAAGGCGAGCTGATGGTCGGATCCGGCTTCGGCCGCTCGCGCGAGCTCCAGCAGCCGGTCGGCGAGGTCGGTACGACCGCTCGCTGCGGTCCAGGCGGGATCCGCATACGACTCGAGCGCCGTCGCCGCCTGCAGCAGGACCCGCTGCACCACGCCGACCTCGGTCTCCGCGCCGATCCCGCGACCGACGAGGGCGATGAAGTCCTGGGCGGTCATCTCGGCCTGGCGGGTCATCTCCCAGGCTGCCGACCAGACCAGGGTGCGTGGCATGGAGTCGGCGATGTCGCCGATCCGGGCGGTGGCGGTCGCCAGCGACTCGGGGTCCAGGCGCACCGACGCGTACGTCAGGTCGTCGTCGTTCAGCAGAACCAGGTCACCGCGGGACACGCCGACCAGCTCCGGCACCTCGGTGCGGTCGCCTTCGACGTCGAGCTCCACGACGTGGCTGCGGGTGAGGGCGCCGTCGGTGTCGGTGTACACGCCGATCTTCATCCGGTGCACACGGGTCTCGCCTGCGCCGGGAACCGCGCCTTCCTGCAGGACGGCGAAGGAGGTGAAGCGGCCGTCGTCGTCGACGGTGAACTCGGGGCGCAGCACGTTGATGCCGGTGGTCTTGAGCCACTGGGCGCCCCAGTCGGACAGATCGCGGCCGGAGGAACGCTCCAGCGCACCGAGCAGGTCGCTGAACGTCGCGTTGCCGAACCGGTGGTCGGCGAAGTACTCGCGCAGCCCGGTCAGGAACGGATCCAGACCGACGTACGCGACGAGCTGCTTGAGCACCGATGCGCCCTTGGCGTAGGTGATGCCGTCGAAGTTGACCTCGACGGCGGCGATGTCGGGGATGTCTGCGGCCACCGGGTGCGTCGACGGGAGCTGATCCTGGCGGTACGCCCACGACTTCTCGACGTTGGCGAACGTGGTCCAGGCGTTGGTGTACTCGGTGGCCTCCACCTGCGACAGGACCGAGGCGAAGGTGGCGAACGACTCGTTGAGCCACAGGTCGTCCCACCACTGCATGGTGACCAGATCGCCGAACCACATGTGCGCCATCTCGTGCAGGATGGTCTCCGCACGGCGCTCGTACAGGTAGCGCGTCACCCGGGACCGGAAGACGTAATCCTCCAGGAACGTCACCGCGCCGGCGTTCTCCATGGCGCCGGCGTTGAACTCGGGGACGAACAACTGGTCGTACTTCCCGAACGCGTACGGCACGCCGAAGGCCCGATGGTAGAAGCCGAATCCCTGCTTGGTCTCGGTGAACAGCCGCTCGGCGTCCATGAACTCGGCGAGCGACGCGCGGCAGAACAGACGCAGCGGGATCACGCCGTGGTCGTCGCGGTACTCGTCCGACCACACCGCGTACGGACCGGCGATCAGCGCGACCAGGTAGGTGCTCATGATCTCGGTGGTGGCGAAGCGATGCACCACGGCGCCCTCGGCGGTCGTCTCCGAGGCGTCTTCGGTCGCGCCGTTCGAGATCACCTGCCAGTCGGCGGGGGCGACGACGGTGATGTCGTAGACGGCCTTGAGGTCGGGCTGGTCGAAGCAGGCGAACATCCGCTTGGCGTCGGCGGTCTCGAACTGCGAGTACAGGTAGACGTTGTCGTCGGCGGGATCGGCGAACCGGTGCAGGCCCTCGCCGGTGTTCGAGTATGCGCATTCGGCGACCACCTCGAGGGTGTTCTGCGCCGCCAGATTCGGCAGCGAGAGGCCGACCGACTCGTCGAAGGCGTCGACCTCGAGCGCCGTCCCGTTGAGCTTCGCGGACACCAGGCGCGGCGCCACCAGATCGATGAGGGTGTCGGCGCCCGCGGTGGCGCTGAACGTGACCTGCGTGGTGGAGGTGAATCGTTCGACGCCGGGCGCCCCGGCGCCATCGGTCAGGTCGAGGTGGATCCGGTAGGTGTCGACGGAGAGGAGGGCGGCGCGCTCGGCCGCCGCATCGCGTGTCAGATTCGGTGCACTCACCCCTCACACCCTAATCACCGGTGTGGTCGCCGGTGCGGAACAACTCCGCGAACTGCGCACGCAGCTGCGCCTTCTGGACCTTGCCCATCACATTGCGCGGCAGCGCGTCCACGGTCCGGACAGCGCGTGGCTGCTTGAACCGGGCCAGTCGATCGCCGATCGACGCGAGCAGCTCGGCGGCGTCCGGTGTCTGGCCGGGCGCAGGCACCACGACGGCGACGACCGCCTCACCCAGGTCGGGATGCGGAACGCCGATGACCGCGGACTCGGTGACGCTCGGATGCGCGTCGAGCAGCTCCTCGATCTCGATCGGGTACACGTTGAAGCCGCCGGAGATCACCATGTCCTTCTCCCGCCCGACGATGCACACGTACCCGTCGTCGTCGCGCCGAGCCACGTCGCCGGTGATGAAGAAGCCGTCGGGACGGAATTCGGCGGCGGTCTTCTCCGGCATCTGCCAGTAGCCCGCGAAGACGTTCGGCCCGCGGACCTCGATGATGCCGGTCTCACCGTCGGCGACGGGGTGTCCCGACTCGGCGTCGACGATGCGCAGTTCCACGCCGGGGAGCGGGAAGCCCACTGTCCCCGGCTTGCGGGGACCGTCGTACGGATTCGACGTGTTCATCCCGGTCTCGGTCATGCCGTAGCGCTCGAGGATGGCCTGACCGGTGCGTTCTGCGAAGGCGCGGTGATCGGCGGCGAGCAGTGGCGCCGAGCCGGAGATGAACAGGCGCATGCTCTCGGTCCGCTCTCGGGTGAAGCGCGCGTCGGCCAGCAGTCGGGTGTAGAAGGTCGGCACGCCCATCAACACGGTCGAGTCGGGGAGCAGATCGATGACGGCGTCGGTGTCGAAACGCGGGAGGAAGTGCATCCGGGCGCCGGTGGTGAGCGTCAGGTTCGCGGCCACGAACAGTCCGTGGACATGGAAGATCGGCAGGGCGTGGATCAGCCGATCGGTCGGGGAGTACTGCCAGAGTTCCCGCAACGCGTCGCAGTTCGACGACAGGTTCTCTTGCGTCAGTACCGCGCCCTTGGACCGGCCGGTGGTGCCGGAGGTGTACAGAATCGCCGCCGGCTCGTCGCGCGCGGCCGCGTGAACGTCCGTGCGTTCGGGCAGCGAGCCGGCGAGCAGACTGCCGTCGCCGTCCGTGCCGAGTGTCTCGACGACGAGTCCAGCGGTGCGGGAGCGATAGTCGTCGGCGCGATCGGGTGCACACACCAGGACGGCCGGTTCCGCGTCGGTCAGGAAGTAGTCCACCTCGGCGCCGGTGTAGGCGGTGTTCAGCGGCAGGAACACCGCCCCGATCTGCTGTGTCGCGAGGTACAGCGCGATCGCCTCCGGCGATTTGTCGACCTGCATCGCGACGCGGTCGCCGGGGGCGACGCCGTCGGCGACCAGACGCGCCGCGATCCGTCGCACCGTGCTCGCGATGTCCGCGTAACTGCGCGACCTGCCGTCGGGGAGGTCGAAGGCCGGAGCATCCGCCCGGTGCTCGGCATGGTGGAAGAAGCGATCGAGGATCGACGTGTACCCGGTCATGGCGGCCTTTCGTGTGCGCGTGGGACTCTGCCCCGACTATCTCACTGCCGACAATCTCACTGGGTCAGATGGCCGGTGGGCGGCGATGTCCGCGAAGTTTCGGGTTGAATGGGAGCCATGGCTGAGAACACTGCGTCCGCAGACACTGTCGATCGCGTCGATTTCTGGTTCGACCCGCTGTGCCCCTGGTGCTGGATCACCTCGCGATGGATCCTCGAAGCGCAGCAGGTGCGCACGATCGACGTGAATTTCCACATCATGAGCCTCGCCGTTCTCAACGAGGGCAAGGACATCGACGAGGGGTACCGCGCGATGCTGGAGACGGCGTGGACACCGGTCCGCGTCCTGGCCGCGGCGGCGGCTCGCCACGGGGACGAGGTACTCGAGCGCCTGTACACCGAGATCGGCACCCGCTTCCACAATGAGGACAACAAGGACTACGCGGTCGCGCTTCCGGCGGCCCTCGAGGCGGCGGGTCTGGAGGCGGACCTGTACGAGGCGGGCACCTCCACCGAGTTCGACGAGGCGATCCGCGCGAGTCATCACGAGGGCATGGACAAGGTGGGCGACGACGTCGGCACGCCGACGATTCACGTCAACGGTTCGGCGTTCTTCGGTCCGGTGCTCTCCCGCATCCCGCGCGGCGAAGAGGCGGGGCGGGTCTGGGACGGGGCCGTCGCACTGGCGTCGTACCCGCACTTCTTCGAGCTCAAGCGGACCCGGCACGAGGATCCGGAGTTCGACTGATCCCCATCGGAGTCTCGCGCCTGCAGCGCCGATCAGTGCAGCGCTGATCAGTAGAGGCCGGTCTGATCCAGCTCATTGGGGAACGACCCCGGTGGGAGGCTGGTCGGCGGTGCGGGGGCGGGCACCGGCGTCACGGCGCCGCTGCCGATTCCGCGCACGATGTTCCTGGGCCGCAGCAGGATGGCTCCGGCCCGCGTGCGGTCGCGGAGGGCTGCTGCGCGCCAGGTGAGCACGGGGTGCGACGACAGTGCGTTCGCCACCGTGACGAAGAAGCCCCTGTCGTGTGTCGCGCGGTCGGCGAACTGGTCGAAGTCGACCGCGCCCAGCAGATACTTGCCGCCGGCGAGCAGCCCGATCGCGGCGTGCCCGCCGTCGGGCCGCGTGTAATAGCCATAGTTGTCGGCGGTGTACTCCTGCGCGCGGGAGAGCAGTGCTCCCAGGAATGGGACGCCCATGATCACGCTGCTGAACAACTGACGCCAGTACGAGACGTGGCCCGCCGCGATGTGGCCGACCTCGTGTCCGATGACGAACTCGAGGGCCTCCGGGCTGCGCGCTCGTCCGCCGACCTCGAACAGGTCGGAGTAGATCACCACGTACCGGCGGAAACCGTGCCCGGACGCGAACGCGTTGATCTGGCCGTTGCCGCTCACCACAAAGGCGTCGGGCACGTACTCCATGCCGTACCGCGCCGCGGCCTCGACCACCATGCGGTAGCCCTCGGGGAACTGCGTCGGCGACATCTGAATGCCGTTGACGCGCATGGTCGCGTAGTTCAGGCCGCGCGCGAGGAAGACGACCAGCGGCAGGACCAGCGCCACGAGCAGCAGTTCCGACACCTCGCCGAACGCGACGAGAGTCACCACCACGCCGTAGGCGCCGACGGCCATCAGCACTCCGATCACCAGCACCGGGATCTCCCACGGATGTCGTTTGGGCGCTGCGGCGTAGACGGCCGGCGAACGCCAGACCGCATGCGGCCCGGGAAGATCGGCGGGCGGCTCGACGATGCGCGGGTCGTCGATGCCGGGGACTGAGGGAATTGGCCCGTGGGTATCCACGTACGCCAATCTATTAAACTCTGGCCATGCGCATTTATCTCGGTGCCGATCACGCCGGTTTCGAACTCAAGAATCAGATCGCAGAACACCTCACCGCGGGCGGTCACGAGGTCGTCGACTGCGGTGCTCACGAATACGACGCGCTCGACGACTACCCGGCCTTCTGCATCGCGGCCGCTCAGCGCACCGTCGCCGATCCCGGCAGCCTGGGCATCGTGCTCGGCGGCAGCGGAAACGGCGAACAGATCGCCGCGAACAAGGTTCCCGGCGCGCGCTGCGCACTTGCGTGGAGCGTCGAGACCGCCCAGCTGGCCCGCCAGCACAACAACGCCCAGCTGATCGGCGTCGGGGGACGCATGCACTCCACCGAGGAGGCGCTCGCGATCGTCGACGCCTTCATCGCGACCGAATGGTCCGACGAGGCCCGTCACCAGCGTCGCATCGACATCCTCGCCGAGTACGAGCGCACCGGCGAAGCACCGGCCCTGCCCGACACTCAGTAGCGCGTCCGTGCCCGAAGGGCATGCGCTGCACCGGCTGGCCCGCAGGCAGCAGCGACAGTTCGGCGGGCAGCGGCTGTCCGTCTCGAGTCCTCAGGGCCGCTTCTCGCCGGAAGCGGCGCTGCTGGACGGCATGGTGTTCCGTGCTGCCGAGGCATGGGGCAAGCATCTGATCCATCGCTGGGACGACGGCGGTCGCGGCGCGTCGGCAACGCGTCGGATGGTGCACATCCACCTCGGCATCTACGGGACCTTCCGCGAGGAGCCCCTGCCGATGCCGGAGCCCACGGGCCAGGTTCGGATGCGTCTGGTCGGCGACGAGTCGGGCGTCGATCTCCGCGGCCCCAACGCGTGCGAGCTCTACACCCCCGAGCAACTCGATGCGCTCCTGGCGCGGCTCGGTCCCGATCCGCTGCGCGCCGACGCGGACCCCGAGATCGCGTGGCGGGCGATCGCCCGGTCGCGACGCGCGATCGGTTCGCTTCTGATGGACCAGAAGGTCGTCGCCGGGATCGGCAACATCTATCGCGCCGAGGTGCTGTTCCGCGTCGGCGTCGATCCGCACCGTCCGGGTACCACCCTCACTCGTGACGAGTTCGACGAGATCTGGGCCGACCTGCTGCACCTGATGCCGATCGGCGTGCGCCGCGGGCACATTCACGTGGTGCGGCCCGACGACGATCACGGTGCTCCGGCCTATGCGGCTGATCGACCGCGGACGTACGTCTATCGCCGGGCGGGCGAACCGTGCCGACTGTGCGGAACCGCCGTCGAGTGGGCCGAGATGGAAGGTCGCAATCTGTTCTGGTGTCCGTCCTGCCAGTCCTGACGTGGCCCAGCCGTACCGTGGGACGGCTCTCGCAGCGACTCTTCAGGAAACCTTCAGACGGCCGTTGCGCCGCTCCCAGGCTGATCGGGCATGCTCGGGTCATGAAGCAGACGCAGCAGTCCACACGCTCGAGTTTCATGGTTCTGACCGTCGGAGGCACAGGGGAGTCGTACACCGGCGATGCCCGCACCCACGTCACCGGGATGCTCCGCGCCGTCACCGACCGGCTCGACGACCGCTTCGAGGCGCGCTGGGTCGGCTATCCGGCCAGTTACGGACCCGCGCCGCACCACGACGGCATCAGCTACACCCAGAGCGTCGCCGCGGGCGTCGCAGCTCTCGCCAAGGCCATCAGGGCCGCCGATCGGCCCGTGATGCTGATCGGCTACTCGCAGGGCGCGGCGGTCATCAGGACGTTCCTCGCTCATCCCGCCGCATTCGGACTGATGCGCACCATCGCGGCCGTCGGCTTCGTCGCCGATCCGAACCAACCGCGCGGCGTCGTCGACGGATGCGCGGGATGGGGTGTGGCAGGCGAGGGCGGCGACCTGCCGGAAGGGCTGCCCGCATACTGGGTCGGAGCACCGTCGGACATGATCTGCAACGCCAGTGACGACTCGCTGATCCGCGACGTCGCCGATCTGACCGATTCGCTGTCGTTGACGCAGATGCGACGCTGGGCCGCCCATGCGACGGCACGGGTCATGAGCAGGCGGATGCAGAACGCCGACGCCACGCGCGTCACGCCTGCGCAATGGCGTCGGGACGTTCACCGGGTGCGGACGGCGATCCGCGAGGTGCGCGGCTACCTGCCGCCGGAGATCGCGGTGGGGCGGTGGCGCCTCCGGAATCCGATCGGCGGCAGCCACGTCTCGTACGCGACGCAGCCGTACCGTCGGGCACCGCTCACCGACCCGCGGATCACCGGCTGCGAGACCTTGGCCCACTGGCTGCAACTGCAGGCCACGATGGGCGGCAGGCGACTGGACTGTTCGTCCGGGGCCTGAGCACAGAAGAACCGGGCCCTTGCGATCCGCGATCGAAGAGCCCGGTTCTTTTATGTGTCAGCGAAGACTGAACGTCTGGCTTACGTGCCGTCGGATTTACGTGCCGTTGTACTGGCCGCCGACGGTGCCGCGAACGACGATCGGGGTGCCGCTACCGATGGTGTCGTAGACCCACTTGCCGTTGGCCGTGCTGATGTTGATGCAGCCGTGGCTGGCGTTCGAGACGCCCTGCTGTGCGACCGACCAGGGAGCGGCGTGGATGAAGATGCCGTCCCACGACATCCGCGTGGCGTACTCGACGTAGGTGCGGTAGCCCTCCGGGGAGTCGACCGGAACGCCGTACGTGGAGCTGTCCATGTACATGTCGCGGTACTTCTCCTTGGTGTGGTACACACCGTTCGGAGTCGCGTGCTTGTCAGTGCCCATCGAGATCGGCATCTGCTTGACGAACTTGTGATCCTTCCACCAGTAGATCTGGTGGTCGCCGTCGACAGCGAGAGCCACCCAGCCGGTGGGCGACTTCACGTTCGGCTCGGCGGGGATGCCGGGCTTCTCCGGAGTGGTGCTCTTCGGCTGCGGCTTCGGAGTCTGCTTCTTCTCCTGCGGCTGCGACGGAGTCGGGAGACCGGGCACGGTGGGCAGTTCCGGGACCTCGATGCCCGGAAGGCCCGGGACAATGGTCACCGTCTCTGCGTTGGCCACTGCCGGTGCCCCCATGGCCAGCGCGGCGGCGGCAGTCGCCACAGCAATGACTCGAGCGACACGGCTGATCCGGCGGCCCGAAGACTTGGTGGAAAACACGTCGTCTCTACCTTCGTTATGTGGTCAGAATCGAGCGCCACCCCCGTGGGCGCCCGAGAAGTATCGTTACACAACCGTTGTATCTGCGCCAACACTTCTGCGACGAGACTACCCTGTGTACCACATGAACGCGCAGGTCACGTCGGTGATGACATTCACATGCGCCGATGCTGATGAAACGTGTATCGCGGGCGTGCGGCGGCGCTCGCCGGCCGTCAGTCGAGTGCGCCGGCCAGGCGCGCGGCGACCGCGGCCAACGCGTCCCGGTCGCCGGGGACGTCGGGCCGCCACGGCAGCACCAGCTCGTCCTTGGTCTTGTCCCGGTAGCGGGGGATCACGTGCATGTGGAAGTGGAAGACCGTCTGCCAGGCGTCCGCGCCGCAGCAGTTCAGCAGGTTGACGCCGTCGGCGTCGTGAATGCGTAGGTCTGCTCGTCCTCGTAGACCTTCGAGCTCGGGATGACGCCGTCAATGATTCCGCAGAACACACACTGATCGCTCATGCCGTCGACTCTATCGCCGCACTGTGTGGCCCGGGAACGAGATCAGGGCCGCTCTCCGAGTGGGAGAGCGGCCCTGAGCTGCTGGAGCGGGTGACGGGAATCGAACCCGCGTAGCTAGTTTGGAAGACTAGGGCTCTACCATTGAGCTACACCCGCGGTGCCTCACGCGCCGAGAAATCACGGCGGCGGAAGTGCGCCCGACGAACTTTACCGAGCGATCGGCGGATTCACAAAACGGGAGCCGGGTTAGTGTCTCGGCGTACCCAGCCCGTACTATGTCCCTTTGGCTGTGCCGGAGCACTGGCGCCGCCATCGGGATGTGGCGCAGCTTGGTAGCGCATCCGCTTTGGGAGCGGAGGGTCGCAGGTTCAAATCCTGTCATCCCGACGACGTGTCGTGGCCGGTCGGCTGAGCCGGTGAGCGGCGAGAACAACACGTGCTGACAGCAAGACCGACTAAGGAGTACCAACACCGTGAAGAGCACCGTCGAGCAGCTGAGCCCGACCCGAGTCAAGCTGAATGTCGAGATCGCGTTCGAGGATCTCTCCGGTGACTTCGACCGCGCTTACAAGTCGCTCGCTCAGCAGATCCGGATTCCGGGCTTCCGTCCGGGCAAGGCGCCGGCCAAGCTGATCGAGGCGCGCGTCGGCCGCCAGGCCGTCCTGGAGCAGGTCGTCAACGACGCCCTCCCGGGCAAGTACTCCGAGGTCATCACCGAGTCCGACATCAAGGCGATCAGCCAGCCGGAGATCGACCTGGCCGAGCTCGTCTACGGCGAGCCAGTCAAGTTCACCGCCGAGGTCGACGTCCGCCCGGAGATCACGCTGCCGGAGTTCTCCTCCATCGCCGTC
Source organism: Gordonia hydrophobica NBRC 16057 (assembly GCF_001592365.1). GTDB lineage: Bacteria > Actinomycetota > Actinomycetes > Mycobacteriales > Mycobacteriaceae > Gordonia > Gordonia hydrophobica. Next base: position 29,954 of record NZ_BCWU01000008.1, on the reverse strand, counting down.
GAGGTGGATCCGATCGAGGTCGCCGAGGCCGACGTCGAGACCGAACTCGACAACCTCCGTGCCCGCTTCGGCACCCTGGTCGGTGCCGACCGCGGCGTGACCGAGGGCGACTTCGTCTCGCTGGACCTGTCGGCCACCGTCGACGGCGAGCCCGTCGAGGACGCGTCGACCGAGGGGCTTTCGCACGAGGTCGGCAGCGACACGCTGATCGAGGGACTCGACGAGGCCATCGAAGGAGTCAAGGCGGGCGAGTCGGCCACCTTCACCTCGAAGCTCGTCGCGGGCGATCATGCGGGACAGGAAGCGGAGATCACGGCCACCGTGAACTCGGTGAAGGTTCGTGAACTGCCGGAGCTCGACGACGAGTTCGCTCAGATGGCGTCGGAGTTCGACACCGTCGACGAACTGCGCGACAGCCTTCGCGAGCGCGTCTCCGAGGGCAAGAAGTACGAGCAGGCCGGAGCCATCCGTGACGCCGTCCTGGAGCAGCTCCTCGAGACCGTCGAGTTCCCGCTGCCCGAGTCGGTCGTCACCGAAGAGGTCGAGTCGGTCCAGCATCAGCTGGTCCACGCGCTGGGCCACGACGACGCTCAGGTCGACCGCTTCCTCGAGGCGCAGGGCAAGACCCGCGACGAGTGGAACGAAGAGAGCAAGGTCGAGGCTGAGAAGTCGGTCCGCACCCAGTTGCTGCTCGACGCCATCGCCGACAAGGTCGAGGTCGAGGTCTCGCAGGACGAGCTGACCCAGCAGATCCTGATGCAGTCGCAGCGCTACGGCATCGCTCCGCAGGAGTTCATCTCGCAGCTGCAGCAGGCGAACCAGATCGGTGCGCTGTACGCCGACGTCCGCCGCAACAAGTCGCTCGCCGAGGTCATCTCCGACGTCACGGTGACCGACACCAACGGTGAGACCATCGACACCAAGGCCTTCTTCGGCGGTGCCGACGACGAGGCCGAGGACGCCGAGACCGGCGCCGACGAGACCGCAGACGACGACGCCTGATCAACGGTTTCGATCAACCACTTCCGACAGCCGGGACGAGTGATCGTCCCGGCTGTCGGCGTCTCCGGGTGGCCGTCTCACCTGTTCTGCTGTAAGCGAATTAGTGGTGTCGACGGAACATCTCGGGGGGTGAAATTGATTAACCTCGGTGACAGCTTCTTCGGCGAGCGGATGCGACACGCGTTCGCCGGGCTTGGGAACAAGCCCTCCGGGGAGACACTCACCGTTAGACAGATGGGACAACCAGTGAGCACTCTGTACACGCCCTCGATGAGCTCAGGCGTCGCCGGCTTGAACCTGACCGATTCGGTCTTCGAACGTCTGCTGCGGGAACGGATCATCTTCCTCGGCACCCAGGTCGACGACGACATCGCGAACCGGCTCTGCGCGCAGATCCTGCTGCTTGCGGCCGAGGACCCGACCAAGGACATCAACCTGTACATCAACTCGCCGGGCGGCAGCGTCACGGCGGGCATGGCGATCTTCGACACGATGCAGCTCGCCCCGTGCGACGTCGCCACCTACGCGATGGGCATGGCGGCCTCGATGGGACAGTTCCTGCTCGCCGCCGGGACCAAGGGCAAGCGCCACGCCCTTCCGCACGCGCGCATCATGATGCACCAGCCGTCGGCGGGCATCGGCGGCACCGCCGCGGACATCGCCATTCAGGCTGAGCAGTTCGCCGCGACCAAGCGCGAGATGAACCGCCTGAACGCGCAGTTCACCGGCCAGCCGTTGGAGAAGATCGAGACCGACGCCGACCGCGACAACTGGTTCACCGCCGAGGAGGCCAAGGAGTACGGCTTCGTCGACCACGTGGTGACCACCGCGGGCGCGCAGGCCTGACCGCATCCGAATTCCACATACCCACGGTTACGGAGAAACCCATGACTAATTCGCTTCCCGCCGACGTTCGCGCGGGCATCCCGGATGCGGCGCTGGCATACAAGAGCATCGAGGCCCGCTACATCCTCCCGCAATTCATCGAGAACACCCCGAACGGTCAGCGGCAGTACGACCCGTACGCCAAGCTGTTCGAGGAGCGCATCGTGTTCGTCGGTACGCCGATCGATCAGACCGTCGCCAACGATGTGATGGCGCAGTTGCTGGTCTTGGAGAGCCAGGACCCCGATCGCGACATCACCATGTACATCAACTCGCCCGGCGGCAGCGTGCCGGACATGCTCGCGATCTACGACACGATGCAGTACGTGCACTGCGACGTCATGACGGTGTGCCTCGGCGAGGCCGCGTCGGCCGCCGCGATCCTGCTGGCGGGCGGCACGCCCGGCAAGCGGGCCGCACTGCCGAACGCGACCGTGCTGATCCACCAGCCGCGCACCGGTGGCGCTTACCAGGGCCAGGTCTCCGACCTCGAGATCCAGGCCGCGGAGATCGAACGCATCCGCAAGCGCCTCGACGAGATCCTCGCGTCGCACACCGGTCAGGATCCCGAGAAGATCCGCAAGGACACCGATCGCGACAACATTCTGACGGCCGCGGAGGCCAAGGAGTACGGGATCATCGACGAGGTGTTCGAGTACCGCAAGAAGTCGGCCCGCACGAGCTAGCGAGGGCGTTGGGGCCGACGTCGTCGACACGCCCGGGCACAGATGCCTGGTTCGACGCCGTCGGCCTTTAATCTCAGTGTTTGCCGCATTTCGGCTCGTCGAAGACAGTGGGCGCGGGTACCGTCGAGGTAGTTCGCAGATAGGGAAGTAGGTGCAGCCACATGGCGCGTATGGGAGACGGCGGTGACCTCCTGAAGTGCTCGTTCTGCGGCAAGAGCCAGAAGCAGGTCAAGAAGCTCATTGCCGGTCCGGGTGTGTACATCTGTGACGAGTGCATCGACCTCTGCAACGAGATCATCGAAGAGGAACTCGCCGAGTCCAGCGACGTGAAGCTAGACGAGCTTCCCAAGCCCGCTGAGATCCGCGACTTCCTGGACAACTACGTGGTGGGACAGGACACGGCCAAGCGCACCCTCGCGGTGGCCGTGTACAACCACTACAAGCGCATTCAGGCGGGAGAGAAGAAGAGCGACAAGCGTGCGCCCGGCGGCGAGATCGTCGAACTCGCGAAGTCGAACATCTTGATGCTCGGCCCCACCGGCTGCGGCAAGACCTACCTGGCACAGACGCTCGCGAAGATGCTGAACGTTCCGTTCGCCATCGCCGATGCCACTGCGCTGACCGAGGCCGGCTATGTGGGCGAGGACGTCGAGAACATCCTCCTCAAGTTGATCCAGGCCGCGGACTACGACGTCAAGCGTGCCGAGACCGGCATCATCTACATCGACGAGGTCGACAAGATCGCCCGCAAGAGCGAGAACCCGTCGATCACGCGTGACGTGTCGGGCGAGGGCGTTCAGCAGGCGCTGCTGAAGATCCTGGAGGGTACGCAGGCCAGTGTTCCGCCGCAGGGCGGACGCAAGCATCCGCACCAGGAGTTCATCCAGATCGACACGACGAACGTGCTGTTCATCGTCGCGGGCGCCTTCGCGGGTCTGGAGAAGGTCGTGGACGAGCGCATCGGCAAGCGCGGGATCGGCTTCGGCAACGAGGTCCCCAGCAAGGACAAGGCCGAGACGGTCGATCACTTCGCCGAGGTGATGCCCGAGGACCTGATCAAGTTCGGTCTGATCCCCGAGTTCATCGGCCGGCTGCCGATGGTCGCGTCGGTCACCAGCCTCGACAAGGAGGCGCTGGTCTCGATCCTGTCCGAGCCGAAGAACGCGCTCGTCAAGCAGTACGTTCGCTTGTTCGACATGGACAGCGTGGAACTGGAGTTCACCCAGGACGCGCTCGAGGCCGTCGCCGACCAGGCGATCCACCGGGGCACCGGTGCTCGCGGTCTCCGCGCGATCATGGAGGAGGTCCTCCTTCCCGTGATGTACGACATCCCGAGCCGCGACGACGTCGCCAAGGTGGTCGTCACCGGCGAGACCGTGCGCGACAACGTGTTGCCGACCATCGTTCCGCGGAACGAGGACAACGGGCCGCGGGAGAAGTCGGCGTAGGCCTGCTCCAGCGATCCATCGACAAACGCCCTGGGCGTCGACGTTCGCACAGACTTCAAGTGTGAGCGTTCTTCGACGCCCAGGGCGTTTCCGTGCGCGAAGGTCAGGCGAGGCCGAGACGCTGCATCTTCCGCATCACTTTCGGGACCATCGTCCGTTCCTCGAGGTCGCGCCAGATCCACCGGACCACGTCGTCGACGATCTCGCGCAGGGCGTCCTCCCGGAGCTTCTCCCGGACGACGACGTCCTCGACCTTCTCGCCGGGGCGGATGTCGCGGCAGTACTTGCGGAGACCGTCGAACTCGCCGACCAGGCGGCCGCCCAGTCGAAGTCGGGATAGACGCTCGATCCGTCGAACAACACGTAGTGGCGTTGGAGAACGGCCGCGGGCAGTCGGGCCTCGATGATCTGGGCGCGGCTCCACGATTCGCCGGGGTTGGCTGCGAGGCCGCTGGCGTACCGGAGCGCGTGCCTGACCATCGCGATGCCGCGCAGGCGGTGCCGTTCGGCGATCTCGACGAGCTCGTCGTGCGTGACGCCGAGGCGGAGAGCACTGTCCAGCGCCGTGAGCGCTGCCGCGAAGTCACTCGCCGCCGCCACGTCGACGGCCGTCCTCGCCACGGACGCCACGGGCAGGCCGTCGACGATGACGACTTCGTCGTCGGGGAGTCCGACATGGACGTGGCGTTGTCGAGTGCGGCGGCCGCCGGTCGCTCCAGGCTTGGCGCAAAACGCCCTGAGCGTCGACGTTCGCGCAGGCTTCAACCCTGAGCGAAGTTCGACGCCCAGGGCGTTTCGTGGTCTGACGATCGGGTTGCGTCAACTCCGGCCCGGTCTGCGGCAGTCTTTGTCACACTGAGCGCATGACGAGCACGGGTGAGAAGAAACTGGCCGGAATCATTCTCGCGGGCGGGCGCTCTCGCCGCATGGGACAAGACAAAGCGGCGCTGGAATGGGACGGCGTTCCGATGTTGTCGAAGATCGCATGGACCATCAGTTCCCGCTGCGATCCGGTGCTGGTCGCAGCACCGTTGACCTCGCAGGCGTACCTCGATCTGGCGGATGAGACCGATCTGCAGTGGGTGACGACAGAGAAGGCCGGGAGTGGGCCGCTCGGCGGACTGGTCGAGGCGTTGCGCGCCGCGGAGAAGGCCGGTGCCGAGGCGGCCTTCGTGTGCGCCACCGACATGCCGCTGGTGGACACCGGCTTGATCGATGAACTTATGGACGGACTCGCCGAGTCGGCCGACGCTGTCGTCGCCAACGACATGGGCCGCGACCACCCGATGGCCGGCATCTACCGGACGCGGGTGGCCGATCGGCTCGCCGAACTGGTCGCGGGCGGCGAACTGCGGATGGTCGCGGCCCTCGATGCGTTGGTGACTCACCGCGTCGGCGTCTCCGATCCGGAGTGGCTCGCGAACGTGGATGCACCCGAGGACCTGCACCGGCTGCGGATCTCGCGAGCATCCTGACTGCGCGCGTCGTCCGATCAGGCCGAGAAGGTTCCGGCGACGGCGAGGACGGTGCCGGCGAGCGACGTTGCCACGACGACGGCGACGGTCGCGGTCATCGACGTCCAGATGGAGTCGGTCCCGACGTCGCGGTCGGGGCCCTTGGGGAAGTGCCGCACGGCGACGTAGCAGATCAGCAGGCCGCAGAGAAGCGTGATGAGCGCCCATAGGGGAAAGCCGTGGCGCAGCGCAGCGATGCCTGCGGCCCCGGCGGTGATGAGAACGCCCAGGCCGGTGCGCTGCCATGCCAGGGCGGTGCGCTGGGGCTGAAGTCCGGGATCGCCGGTCATGCGGCGCCGATGATCGCGATCACCGCGAAGACGATCAGACCGATGGCGGCGATCGCGATGCCTGCGACCAACCAGGGCAGCGGGAGCGGCGGCGGGAGCGGCTGATTGAGCCGAAGTGCTCGCTCGTTCCGTTGCCAGGACAGGAGTGCGACCACCGCGAGCACGCCGCCTGCGACGCACGCGACGATCGACAGGATGTGCACGATCAATGGCGACGACGTCAGGCTCGCGACAGTCGTGAGCGTGATTCCGCCAGCGATGAGGGCGAGTGCGGTGCGGACCCAGGCGAGGGCGGTGCGTTCATTGGCGAGGGAGAACCGGACATCGGGCTCGTCACCGACCGAGTAGACTGCGTGCGGCCGACGTTTCGGAGGTGTGGTGCTCATTGCCTCAACTCTGTGGACTGGCGCGACGTGCGCCGACGGCCTAACTCCGACCGAATTAGTTCTGTTACAGAAGTAGATTACATGACCGACTCGACCTCAGGCGATACCGCGTGGGCGCTGACCGCCGCCATCACTCAATTGAGGCGCTCGCTGCGGTCGAGCGTCCGCGAGGAGTTCGCCTGGGAATCCCTGCCGATGGCGCAGGTGGAGTTCCTGCAGCGGTTGGATCGGGAGCCGGGACTGCGGATCGGCGATCTGGCGCGTAAGCACCGCATGGCGGTGAACACCGTCAGCACCCTGGTCAACCAGATGCTGAAGGCGGGACTCGTGACCCGCGAAACCGTGCCGGAAGACAAGCGAGCGGTGATGGTGGTGCTCACCGACGAGGGTCGGGAGCGGCTGCGCGCGTGGACGCAGGCGAACGAGCGTCGGATCTCGGCGGCCCTCGCGGGTCTGACCGCGGATCAGCGCGCCGCGATCGATGCCGCAGTGCCCGCACTGGGCGCCCTCGCCGAGCGGTTGGACCAGCCCGCCTGACTCGGTTTCGTCGATCGGCGGAGGTGGCCTGGATCACCGCGACCGCGGATGTTCAGTCGACGGGGACGCGCGCGGCGATGCGCAGGTGAACGCCGATCGAGGTGTTCTCTAGAATTGTCCGCGTGACCAGTGCTGCATCCCGTGAAACACAGAACCCCGCCGACGGACTCGGAAAGAACTGGGACCCCGGAACCGTCGAAGCCGACCTGTATCAGGGGTGGGTCGACGCCGGCTACTTCACCGCGGACGCCGCGAGCGACAAGCCCGGCTACTCCATCGTGCTGCCGCCGCCGAACGTCACCGGCTCCCTGCACATGGGCCACGCACTCGACCACACGCTGATGGACACGTTGACGCGACGCAAGCGGATGCAGGGCTACGAGGTGCTGTGGCTGCCGGGCATGGACCACGCGGGCATCGCCACGCAGACCATCGTCGAGAAGCAGCTCGCCGCCGAAGGCGTCACCCGCGAAGAGCTGGGCCGCGAGGCGTTCATCGAGCGGGTCTGGCAGTGGAAGGCTGAGTCCGGCGGCACCATCGCGGGTCAGATGCGTCGACTCGGCGACGGCGTGGACTGGAGCCGCGACCGCTTCACCATGGACGAGGGGCTCTCCCGCGCGGTGCAGACCATCTTCAAGAAGATGTACGACGACGGCCTCATCTACCGCGCTGAGCGCCTGGTCAACTGGTCGCCTGCGCAGCAGACGGCGATCTCCGACATCGAGGTCAAGTACGAGGACGTGGAGGGCGAACTGGTCTCGTTCCGCTACGGCTCGCTCGACGACGCACAGCCGCACATCGTCGTCGCGACCACCCGGATGGAGACGATGCTCGGCGACACCGCGATCGCCGTGCACCCCGACGACGAGCGCTACCGCGACCTCATCGGCGTCGAACTCGATCACCCGTTCCTGGATCGGAAGATCCCGGTCATCGCCGATGACTACGTGGACCCCGAGTTCGGTTCCGGCGCCGTCAAGATCACGCCGGCGCACGACCCCAACGACTTCGCGATCGGTCAGCGGCACAGCCTCCCGATGATCACCATCATGGACGCCACCGCGACCATCGAGGGGACCGGAACGCAGTTCGACGGACTCGACCGCTTCGACGCCCGCGTGGCCGTCCGCGAGGCGCTCGCGGACCAGGGGCGCATCGTCAAGGAAGTCCGCCCGTACCTGCACAGCGTCGGCCATTCCGAGCGTGCGGGCGAGCCGATCGAGCCGCGGCTGTCCATGCAGTGGTGGGTGAACGTGGAGTCGCTCGCGAAGGCGGCGGGCGACGCGGTCCGCGACGGCCACACCGTCATCCATCCGGCGAGCCAGGAACCGCGCTGGTTCGACTGGGTCGACAACATGCACGACTGGACCATCTCGCGGCAGTTGTGGTGGGGTCATCGCATCCCGATCTGGTACGGCCCGAACGGCGAGGTGGAGTGCTTCGGTCCGGACGAGACCGCGCCCGAGGGCTGGGAGCAGGATCCCGACGTCCTCGACACCTGGTTCAGTTCCGGTCTCTGGCCGTTCTCGACCATGGGCTGGCCGGAGAGCACCGCCGAGATCGAGAAGTTCTATCCGACGTCGGTCCTGGTCACCGGCTACGACATCCTGTTCTTCTGGGTGGCGCGGATGATGATGTTCGGCACGTACGTCGGCAAACTCGATCTGGCCGGGTTCGATCAGCGCGACGGCGAATCGGACCGCTCGGCACACGTCCCGTTCGGCGACGTCTTCCTGCACGGCCTGGTCCGTGACGAGCACGGCAGCAAGATGAGCAAGTCGAAGGGCAACGGCATCGACCCGCTCGACTGGGTGGAGCGGTTCGGCGCCGACGCCCTGCGGTTCACCTTGGCTCGCGGCGCCAATCCGGGCAGCGACATCTCCGTCGGCGAATCGCACGCGCAGTCCTCGCGCAACTTCGCGACCAAACTGTTCAACGCGACCAAGTTCGCCATGATGAACGGTGCGGTGGTCGACGATCTGCCCGCGCGCGATCTGTTGACCGACGCCGACCGCTGGATCCTCGATCGCCTAGATCAGGTCCTCACGCTGGTCGACGAAGGGTTCGAGAGCTACGAGTTCTCCAAGGCCTGCGAGGCGCTCTACCATTTCGCGTGGGACGAGGTCTGCGACTGGTATCTCGAGCTGGCCAAGGTGCAGGTCGCCGAGGGCGGTGACCGCGCGACCCGCACCGGACTGGTGCTGGGCAACGTCCTGGACCCGCTGCTGCGCGCTCTGTCGCCGGTGATGCCGTTCGTCACCGAGACGCTGTGGAAGGCGCTGACCGGCGAGGAATCGGTCGTGATCGCACCGTGGCCCGCCCCGTCCGGAGCCGAGCGCGACGCCGTCGCGGCCACCCGCATCGACGACCTGCAGAAGCTCATCACCGAGGTCCGCCGGTTCCGCAGCGATCAGGGGTTGAATCCGGGGCAGCGAGTCGCGGCCACCGTCGACGGGCTCGACGCCGTCGGACTCACCGATCAGCGCGCCTACCTGGACTCCCTGGCTCGGCTCGAGACCGCCGACGAGGGCTTCTCGGCCACCGCCACCGTCGAGGTGCGCTTGTCGTCGGGAACGGCGACGGTCGCGATCGACACGTCCGGCACCGTCGACGTGGAGGCCGAGCGCAAGCGCGCCGCCAAGGATCTCGCGGCCGCGGAGAAGGAGCTCGCAGGCACCACCGGCAAGCTCGGTAACGAGCAGTTCCTGGCCAAGGCCCCCGAGGCGGTCGTCACGAAGATCAAGGCGCGACAGGAACTGGCGATCGCCGAAGTGGAGCGGCTGAAGGCCAAGCTCGTCGCGCTGGGCGAGCAGTGAGCCGCGCACCCGACTCCGCCGACGATCTCGCCGACCTCCACGCGCTGGAGGCCGAGCTCGACACGCGGTGGCCGGAGACCAAGATCGAGCCGTCGTTGACGCGTATCAACGCGCTGATGGAACTGCTCGGCAATCCGCAGCACGCCTACCCGGCGATCCACGTTGCCGGGACCAACGGCAAGACGTCGGTCACGCGGATGATCGACTCGCTGCTGCAGGCCTTCCACCGGCGCACCGGGCGCATCACCAGCCCGCATTTGCAGCTGGTGACCGAACGCATCGCGATCGACGGCGATCCGATCCCCGCGCGTACGTACGTCGACACGTACCGCGACATCGAGCCGTACATCACGATGGTCGACGACTCGTCGACCGCGAGCGGTGGACCGCGGATGAGCAAGTTCGAGGTGCTCACCGCGATCGCCTACGCGGCGTTCGCCGAAGCGCCGATCGAGGTGGCCGTCGTCGAGACGGGCATGGGCGGCCGCTGGGACGCCACCAATGTGATCAACGGGCAGGTCACGGTGATCACGCCCATCGCGTTGGACCATGCCGACTACCTCGGCGACACGCTGTCGGCGATCGCAGGCGAGAAGGCGGGCATCATCAAGCCCGGCCCCTCCGACGCCGTGATCCCGATGGACCCCATCACCGTGATCGCACCGCAGCAACCGGAGGTGACCGACGTCCTGCTGCGCGAGTCGGTCGAGGCGGGCACCATCGTCGCCCGGCAGGACTCCGAGTTCACGGTCGTCGAGTCGGTGACCGCCGTCGGCGGCCAACTGCTGACGATCCGCGGTCTCGGAGGCGTGTACGACGAGGTCTTCCTTCCGCTGCACGGCGCACATCAGGCACAGAACGCGGCGCTGGCCCTGGCTGCGGTGGAGGCCTTCTTCGGTGCGGGCGCGGACAGGCAACTCGACGTGGAGGCCGTCCGACTCGGGTTCGCTGCCGTCGCCAGCCCTGGTCGGCTGGAGCGGCTGCGCAGCGCGCCCAGCGTCTTCATCGACGCCGCGCACAATCCGCACGGCGCCCGCGCGCTCGCACAAGCCCTGGTTTCGGAGTTCGACTTCCGCCGCCTCGTCGGCGTCGTCGGCGTGTTGGGCGACAAGGACGCCCGCGGCGTGCTGACCGAGTTGGAGCCCGTGCTCGACGTGGTGGTCCTGACGAACAACGGGTCGCCGCGCGCCCTCGACACCGATGTGCTCGCCGACATCGCAAACCAGGTCTTCGGCGAAGACCGCGTGGTCATCGAGCCGTTCCTGCCCGACGCGGTCGAGGCCGCGATCGCCCTCGCCGAGGAAGCCGCTGAAGACGGTTCGGTGTCGGGCGCGGGCGTTGTCATCACCGGTTCCGTGGTCACCGCCGGAGCCGCCCGCACTCTCTTCGGCAAGGAGCCGTCATGACCGAGAAGCCCACGGCGGGGCAGTTCACTCCGCCGACCACCGACCCGTGGAAGGGTTTCCGCGGTGTCATGGCGGGCACCTTGATCCTCGAGGTCATCGTCGTCGCGCTCGCCTTCCCCGTCGTCGCGAAGCTGACCGACACCGGCGTCACGTGGGCGTCGGGACTGTACCTGGGCGTTGTGGTGCTGGCGCTGATCCTGTTGTCCGGACGGCAGAAGGCGCCTCGTGCGCTGGAGATCAACCTGGTGATGCAGGTGTTCGTGATCGGCGGCGGCTTCTTTCACTGGTCGATCGCCGTGGTCGGCGCCGTCTTCGCCTGCGTGTGGCTCTACATCGCCTACATCAAGCGCGACGTCGCCAAGCGGATCGAGGAGGGACGACTCTTCGGACAACGTCCCGTGTAGCGGCCGGGACACCCGGTATCCTGGGGTCTGTCGTCTGATCGACGGCGGCGAGGGAGAGTCGGTTTCCTCGGTACTTTCGGTTACACTCACGAATTGTTGTGTCGTGCGCCATGCAGGCGGCGCTGAAAGCGAAGACCGGTTCGGGGAACCGAGACCGCGAGAAGTGGGGATATGGGAAACAGCAGCACTGTGTTGGGTCGGACTCGTCGATGGGCCGCAGTCGGCGTGATCGCGGCAGGCGTCGCGGTCGTCGCGCCGATGGCTGCGGTGGGCCCGCTCGCCACAGCGGCGCCGAGCAGTTCCGCAGCTCCGTCCGCCTCGAGTGAGCCCGAACTCGACGGCATCCCGGAACCGAGCATTCCGATGCCGGTGGCCGACGGTGCGCTCGGCTACCTCGCGACCCGCTCGGCCACCTTGTGGCTCGACGACCGCGGCGCCGACGACGTGATTCGGAACCTGCCCGTGCCGCCGGCCTATGTGGACGCCAACCGCGGCATGGCGACGAACCTCGAACGTGAACTGAAGTCGGCCAAGGACACGCCCGGTGCCTGCCTGCAGATCATCATCGACGGCCCGGACGGCAGCGGTGGTCTGTTCAACTACGGTTTCTACGCCGTCGAGAAGCAGTACTGCCCGAAGTAGCGGTGTTCCCGGCCGCGGGCCTGCGTCGGCACCCGCGCGGGACTCTCCATTAGAGTGTCTCCCGTGACTGAACAGACTCTCGTCCTCATCAAGCCCGACGGCGTCCAGCGCGGACTGGTCGGCGAAGTACTCGCGCGCATCGAGCGCAAGGGCCTGCACTTGGCTGCGCTGGAACTGCGCACCGTGACCGACGACGTCGCAGGCCGGCACTACGCCGAGCATGCCGAGCGTCCCTTTTACGGTTCGCTGATCGAGTTCATCACTTCGGGCCCGCTCGTCGCGGCCGTCGTGGAGGGGCCGCGCGCCATCGCCGCCTTCCGTCAGTTGGCCGGCGGCACCGATCCGGTCGAGAAGGCGACGCCCGGCACCATCCGCGGTGACTTCGCCCTCGAGACCCAGTTCAACATCGTTCACGGATCGGACTCGCCGGAGTCTGCTGCACGTGAGATCGCTCTCTGGTTTCCCGCTCTGAACTCCTGATTCGTACCCCGCAGCGCGGCGCGCGGGGGCTAATTCTCCACTCGTGTGCGGGCACAGGCCCGTGATGTGGGATACTTGCCAAGTCGACGGCATCACGCTTTGGTGCCGACGGCCGACGCACAGCCAGTTTGAGGTACCCGGTTCCGTCCGATCCCCACAGGGGTCCGGCAGCGGTCCGAGGCCTGCGTCAAGCAAGGCGTCATGACGACGCGAAGACCACATAACACCCGGTCGATGGGCCGGCACACATTGGAAAGGCCCTCGCGTGGCCGCGTTGCTTTATTTCGACGCGCCCGGGGGTCTTGAGGAGACCACGTGACCGATAACGGGTCGCAGGCTGACGCTACGGCGGATCAGTCAGCGGAAAAATTTCCCCTTCGACTCCGCGTGCATGCGCTCGCCCGAACGCTGGGACTGACCAGCAAAGAGGTGCTTGTGCATTTGCATGAGATGGGGGTGACGGCGCGCACCGCGCAGTCGTCGATCTCTCGGGCCGACGCCGAAGCCGTCGAGCTCCGACTCAGCGGCGACGCCGACGAGTCCGGAACCGACGAGTCGGCTGCCGATCAGCCGAGTAACGATCAGCCCGCTCCCACCTCGGAGGCGGCGTCGGCCCAGCCGTCGTTGTTCTCCGCGGTCGAGCAGGCGGCGCCGCAGACTCCCGTCCGCGGCGAGGCGGCCGCTCCGCTGTTCCTGTCGGCAGAGTCCGACGACGCCGCGCCTGCACCCAAGAAGACGGCGAAGAAGGCAGCGGCGAAGACAACAAAGGTCGACGCGCCCGCGGACACCGCTCAGGCCGAAACGGCAGCCGCGGCCGACAAGAGCGACGGCCCCGCGAAGAAGGCGACCAAGAAGTCGGGTGGCAGAAAGGCTAAGAAGGCCACTGCCGCCGCGGAGAAGGCTGCGACGGCCGGCGACGCTGTATCCTCTGCACCCGAAACGACTGCGAGCGACACCGCTGCGTCGGAGACCACTGTCAGCGACGCCGCTCCCAGCGAGCCTGCTGTCACCGAGCCTGCGGCCGCCGAGACCCCTGTCGCTGAAGCCCCTGTCGCTGAAGCCCCTGTCGCTGAAGCCACTGCCACGGAGTCCGCTGAGCCTGCGGTGCCGGCGGACGCATCGACCCGGGACACCGAGGCTGCCGACGCCGCTCACGACACGGACGACGACTCGAATGGCGACGCGGACGACGACTCGAACGGCGATGCCCACGACGGCCACGGTGAGAGCCGGTCGCGCCGTCGTCGTCGCGGACGCCGAGGGCGCGGTCGGGGTCGTGGCGATCAGGGCGCCGAGAACGGCGACGGAGACGATTCCGATGATTCAGACACGGGCGGCGCTGCTGCCGACGACACCGCCAACGGCACGTCGGAGTCCGACCGAGAGTCCACGACCGCAGATTCCACTGCGGACGAATCCGACAGTGATGCCGACGCCTCGGATCAGACGGAGTCGGCGACGGACGGCAACGGCGACGAGAACGGCTCCGTTCCGTCGACCCGTCGTCGTCGCCGCCGGCGCCGTCGCCGCGGCGGATCCGATGGGGACGACGCGTCGTCGCAGGACGATCCGCCGAACACCGTCGTGCATGAGCGTGAACCGCGCACCAAGCGGGTCCGCGACGAGGTGCAGGGCATCTCCGGCTCCACCCGCCTGGAGGCCAAGCGTCAGCGTCGCCGTGACGGTCGCGATGCGGGACGTCGTCGTCCGCCGATCCTCACCGAGTCGGAGTTCTTGGCTCGCCGCGAATCGGTGGAACGCGTGATGGTGGTGCGTGAGCGCGCGGCCAACACCGCCATCCACGACGCCGGTCACCACAACGCGCCGACCGAGGACTACACGCAGATCGCGGTTCTCGAGGACGGTGTGCTGGTCGAACACTTCGTCACGACGGAGACGTCGCAGTCGATGGTCGGCAACATTTACCTAGGCCGCGTGCAGAACGTGCTGCCCGGTATGGAGGCGGCGTTCGTCGACATCGGCCGCGGCCGCAACGGCGTCCTGTACGCCGGTGAGGTGAACTGGGAGGCCGCAGGCCTCGACGGCGGTTCCCGGAAGATCGAGCAGGCGCTGAAGCCCGGCGACTACGTGCTGGTTCAGGTCAGCAAGGACCCGATCGGGCACAAGGGAGCCCGGCTCACGACCCAGATCTCCCTCGCAGGCCGATACCTGGTGTACGTGCCCGGCGGCACGTCGACGGGCATCAGTCGCAAACTTCCCGACACCGAGCGTCGGCGTCTCAAGCAGATCCTCGCCAAGCTGGTTCCGGACGAGGCGGGCGTCATCATCCGCACGGCGTCGGAGGGCGTCAGTGCCGAGGACCTCGGGGCAGACATCGAACGCCTCGAAGCGCAGTGGAAGAGCATCGAGGCGGCTTCTGAGGAGCACAAGTCCAAGGCGTCGGGAACGCCGAAGGCGCTCTACGAGGAGCCGGACCTGCTGGTCCGGGTAGTCCGCGACCTGTTCAACGAGGACTTCCGCAAGCTGGTCATCGAGGGCGACCGCGCGTGGGCGCAGGTCTCCGGCTACGTCGGCGACGTGGCGCCGGACCTCTCGGAACGGCTCGAGGAGTTCACCAAGGAGCATGCGGACGCTCCCGACTCGTTCACCGTTCACCGGATCGACGAGCAACTCGCCAAGGCGCTCGACCGCAAGGTGTGGCTGCCCTCCGGCGGCACCCTGATCATCGAGCACACCGAAGCGATGACGGTGGTCGACGTCAACACCGGCAAGTTCACCGGTTCCGGCGGCAACTTGGAAGAGACCGTCACCCGGAACAACCTGGAAGCCGCCGAGGAGATCGTTCGGCAGATGCGCTTGCGCGACATCGGCGGAATGATCATCGTGGACTTCATCGACATGGTCCTGGAGTCCAACCGCGACCTGGTGCTGCGCCGCCTCACCGAGGCGCTCGCTCGGGACCGCACCCGGCACCAGGTGTCCGAGGTGACCTCCCTCGGCCTGGTGCAGATGACGCGGAAGCGGCTCGGCACCGGGCTGCTCGAAGCCTTCTCCACCACGTGTACTGCGTGCTCGGGTCGCGGCGTCATCGTTCACGCGAACCCGATCGAGGTGCGCCCGGCCGACGACGCGAATCGCGGCGCCGGCGATTCAGGGTCGCGGCGCTCGCGCCGTTCGCGGCGACGGGGCGGCGACCAGCAGTCCGGACAGCAGTCGTCGGGGTCGCAGCACGATCACCAGCAGCATCACTCGCCGCAACCGGACGCGCAGCCGAAGGCTCCGCACAAGCCCGCGGCCGAGCACCCGCTGTTCCGCGCCATGGCGCACGGCGACCATCCGGAGCACGGCTCGCCGGCTGGGGAGAAGTCGACGGCGGGGGAGAAGTCGACGGCGACGGTCGACGCACCCGTCGAGGTCGAGAAGCCGGTGCAGACTCAACAGCCTGCTGAGGTCGAGAAGCCCGCTGCGGTCGAGAAACCTGCTGAGGCGCAGCCGGAGGCTCCGGCTGTCGCCGTGACGGCGCGTAGGCGTCGTCGCGCCGTACGGCGGACCGCCGCACCGACTCCGGTCGAGGCGCCGGTCGAGACCGAGGCGCAGCCCGATGTGCAAACCCGACCGGTGACCACGGTGGCGCCGCAGTCGACGGAGCCGATCGTCGCCGTGAAGCGGTCGTCCCGACGACGGAGCGGACGCCGCGTGGCGGGGCCCCCGCCGGGCGAAGAGTGACCTTGCTCTCGGCGCGCGCCCGGCGCGTCGAGAGTTTGACCTGGACAGGCGCGGTACCGTAGCCTTGACAGGTCGCCTTCCGCAGGCGCGTGCATTGCTGCGCGCAGCAGCGGGAGGGGTTCCCGAACACTGTGGGTTCGGGGCCACACACACCAAAGTACGCCGGACTGGCAGGGGATGACCTGCGAACTCCGGCCCGATGAGACGAGTAAGAGGACAGCGGGAATGGCAACGTACGCGATCGTCAAGACCGGCGGTAAGCAGTACAAGGTCGCAGAGGGCGACATTGTGAAGGTCGAGAAGATCGACGGCGAGCCCGGAAGCTCTGTGCAGCTGCCCGTGGCGCTGGTCGTCGATGGTGCAAACCTGACCACCGACGCCGACAAGCTTGCCGCTGTCTCCGTCACCGGCGAGGTGCTCGAGCACGTCAAGGGCCCGAAGATTCGGATCCACAAGTACAAGAACAAGACCGGCTACCACAAGCGCCAGGGCCACCGTCAGCAGCTGACGGTCCTCAAGGTCACCGGCATCAAGTAGTCTCGCTCGTTTCGAATCTTCTAGGAGGACAGTCAGATGGCAAGTAAGAAGGGCGCGTCCAGCACCCGGAACGGTCGCGATTCCAATGCCCAGCGACTCGGCGTGAAGCGCTTCGGCGGCCAGCAGGTCAATGCAGGCGAGATCCTGATCCGTCAGCGCGGCACCAAGTTCCACCCCGGCGTCAACGTGGGCCGCGGCAAGGACGACACGCTGTTCGCTCTCGAGGCGGGCGCCGTGAAGTTCGACGTGAAGCGCGGTCGCAAGACAGTGAACATCGTCCCGGAGCCGGCAGCAGTCTGACCCGGCAACGAAACTCACAAGCTCTTTGAAAGAGGGCGGGTAGGGTCGCTAAGCGTCCAGACCCGCCCTCTTTCGTACTCTCTACATATTTCGAGGAAGGCGAGAGAATGTCACGCTTCGTCGACCGCGTGAAGATCGATGCGACCGCAGGCAACGGCGGTCACGGCTGTACGTCGGTTCATCGCGAGAAGTTCAAGCCGCTCGGCGGTCCCGACGGCGGCAACGGCGGCCGCGGCGGAGACGTGCGACTGGTGGTCGACCCGCAGGTGCACACTCTCCTCGACTTCCACTTCCGGCCCCACGCACGCGCCACCAACGGCCAGCCGGGGCAGGGCGGCAACCGTGCCGGGCGCACCGGAGACGACCTGATTCTGCCGGTGCCCGACGGCACGGTGGTGATCGATGCGGACGGCGAGATCGTCGCCGACCTGGTCGGCGAGGGCACCGAGTTCATTGCTGCGCAGGGCGGTCGGGGTGGGCTCGGCAATGCCGCGCTGGCCTCGCGCGCTCGGAAGGCGCCCGGGTTCGCGCTGCTCGGCGAACCCGGCGAGGAACGTGAACTGGTCCTCGAACTCAAGTCGGTGGCCGACGTCGGTCTGGTCGGCTTCCCGTCCGCGGGCAAGTCGTCGCTGGTGTCGGTGCTGTCGGCCGCAAAGCCGAAGATCGCCGACTACCCGTTCACCACGCTCGCACCGAATCTGGGCGTCGTGACCGCTGGGTCGGAAGTGTTCACGATCGCCGATGTGCCCGGACTCATCCCCGGCGCCTCGGACGGGCGTGGACTCGGCCTGGACTTCCTGCGTCATCTGGAGCGCTGCGCCGTGCTCGCCCACGTCGTCGACTGCGCCACCCTGGAACCGGGCCGCGATCCGCTCTCCGACATCGATGCCCTGGAAGCGGAACTGGCCGCCTATCAGCCGGCCCTGGACGCGGACCACTCGCTCGGCGACCTCGCGGACCGCCCGCGCATCGTGATCCTCAACAAGATCGACGTCCCCGATGCCGCCGAACTCGCCGAGTTCGTCGAGGCGGAGGTCGCCGAACGTGGGTGGCCGGTCTTCCGCATCTCTGCGGTGGCCCACATCGGGCTCACCGAACTCACGTACGCGCTGGCCCAGATGGTCGCCACGTACCGCTCCGAGCACGCCAAACCCGTCGCGCGCCGTCCGATCATTCGCCCGAAGGCGATCGACGAGACCGGTTTCACGATCGTCGACGATCCGGAGGTGGAAGGCGGCTTCATCGTCCGCGGCGCGCAGCCCGAGCGGTGGATTCGGCAGACCCAGTTCGAGAACGACGAGGCGGTCGGCTATCTGGCGGATCGTCTCAGCCGACTCGGCGTGGAGGACGCGCTCGTCAAGCGCGGCGCCACACCGGGCTCTCCGGTGACGATCGGCGCCGTCACCTTCGACTGGGAGCCGACCACGCCGATGGGCGACGCGGTCCCGGTGACCGGTCGAGGCACCGACATCCGTCTGGAACGCAACGACCGCGTCGGCGCCGCCGAGCGCAAACAGGCGCGGAAGGCCCGCCGCGAGGCCTCGGCCGACACCGAACTCGGCTGGGGCGAGGGTCGTGTCGACGACGGCGACGTCGACGATGAGCAGTGACGCGACGGCCGCACGGAGCAATCGTGCGGCCGTGAGTCCGGCGCGGGCGAACATCGCGAACGCACGCAGCATCGTCGTCAAGATCGGATCGTCGGCCGTGACGGAGATGGCGAACGGGATCGATCACGCGCGCCTCGACGCGCTCGTCGACGCCCTCGAAGCCCGGATGCGCGCGGGGTCGGACGTGATCGTCGTGTCCTCCGGCGCGGTCGGTGCAGGAATCGCACCGCTCGGGCTGACCAAGCGCCCCCGCGATCTGGCCACGAAGCAGGCCGCAGCGAGCGTCGGGCAACTGCGGCTGGCACATGCGTGGGGCACGTCGTTCGGTCGCTACGACCGCGTGGTGGGACAGGTGCTGCTCACTGCGGACGACATCTCGAATCGCGCACACCACGCCAACGCCCAGCGGACGCTCGATCGACTGCGCTTTCTGCATGCCGTCGCTGTCGTCAACGAGAACGACACCGTCGCCACCAACGAGATCCGGTTCGGCGACAACGACCGGCTGGGCGCACTGGTCGCGCACCTGGTCCACGCTGATGCGCTGGTGCTGCTGTCCGACGTCGACGGCCTCTACAACGGGGATCCGCGTAAGCCCGGTCCGGACGGCAAGCCGGCCCGACTGATCGAGCAGGTCGACGGTCCGGAGGATCTCGACGGTGTCATCGCCGGCACCGGCGGAGCGCTCGGCACCGGCGGAATGGCCTCGAAGCTCGCGGCGGCGCGACTGGCTGCCGACTCGGGTGTCCCGGTGCTCTTGGCTGCGGCGTCGGAAGCTGCGACGGCGCTCGGCGACGCGTCGGTCGGCACGGTCTTTCAGGCACGCCCCACGCGGCTGTCCGCTCGGCGGTTCTGGGTGCGTCATGCTGCGGAGGCACACGGTTCACTGACCCTCGACGACGGCGCGATCGCCGCGGTGACCGCGCGGCGTCGTTCGCTACTGCCCGCGGGCATCACCGCTGTTGTCGGAGACTTCTCCGACGGCGACGTGGTGGAACTGCGTGATCAGACCGGAGCGGTGCGTGCGCGGGGCGTCACGTCGTACGACGCCGACGACGTCGCCAGAATGGTCGGCCACTCCACCTCGGAGCTGCCGCCGGATCTGCGGCGCGCGGTCGTGCACGCCGACGATCTGGTCCCGGTCGCCTGACTGGCCGCGAAGTGGTGCGATCACGAGAACGTATGAAACTAAAACGAACCGACGCAGCTCTGCGTGAGGACTGCGTTGGACCTGGTATCGCTGCGCCGCCTACCGTCACATGGTGCTGAGAACTGCTTGCTCAGCATCCTCCGACGGCAGTGTTCCGTCGGGAGCGTCTGAGCGGGCAGTTCTCAGCTGGGATCGGTCGGACGAGGGCTCGTGTAGGGACCGAGAACAGCAGAGAACCCCTCCGCCTGACGCCGAGTCAGGGGAGGGGTTCTGTGCAGAGGTGATCAGGCCTTGCGGTGCTTGCCGTCGCCGACCGGGACGGGGACCAGCGGATACACGCCGTTCTCGTCGTGGACCTCGGTGCCGACCACCGGCGGGTTGAAGACGCAGAGCATGCGCATCTGCTCCTCGACGGTCACCGTGTGCCGCTCGTGTCCGTTCAGCAGGTACATGCTGCCCGCGCTCAGCGGGTAGGTCTCACCGGTCTCCCGGTCGAGCAAGGTGCCCTTGCCCTCGACCAGCCACACCGCTTCGATGTGGTTGGCGTAGTGGAACTCGTTGACCGATCCAGCCTTGATGGTGGTCTCGTGGAACGAGAATCCGACACCGTCACCACCGAGCACGATCCGCTTGGAGACCCAATTGCCCTTCGGGTCGGCCACCTCGCGGTCGGTGCCGGTGATCTCTTCGGTGGTGCGGACGATCATGCGTTGGTCTCCTTGATGGCTTCATCGACGGATTCGCTCAGGATTGCCAGACCCTGTGCGAGTTCTTCACTGGTCATCGTCAGCGGCGGGAGAAGCTTGACGACCTCGGAGTTGGGACCGGACGTCTCGGCGAGGAGTCCCTTGCCGAACGCGATCTCACAGGTGCGGTCGGCCAGTTCGGCCTGCTCGAAGACCAGACCCTGAACCATGCCGCGACCGCGGTGCGAGAGACCCTCGTGACGCGCGCAGATCTCATCGAACGCCTGGGCGATCTCGATGCCCTTGGCCTTGACCTGCACCGAGAGCTGGTCGTCGGACCAGTATTCGTTGATGGCGGCCGTCGCGGTGACGAACGCCGGGTTGTTGCCGCGGAAGGTGCCGTTGTGCTCGCCGGGCTCCCAGACGTCCAACTCGGGACGGATGAGGGTGAGCGCCAGCGGCATGCCGTAGCCGCCGATCGACTTCGACAGCGTGACGATGTCGGGCACGATGCCCGCCTCTTCGAACGAGAAGAAGTCGCCGGTGCGTCCGCAGCCCATCTGCACGTCGTCGACGATCAACAGGATGTCGCGGCGCTTGCACAGGTCGGCGAGTCCACGCAGCCATTCGGCGCGGGCGACGTTGACGCCGCCCTCACCCTGCACGGTCTCCACGATCACGGCGGCGGGCCGGTTGAAGCCCGAACCGGAGTCGTCCAGCACGCGCTCGAACCAGTTGAAGTCCTCGACGACGCCGTCGAAGTAGTTGTCGAACGGCATCGGGGTCGCGTGGACGAGCGGGATGCCCGCACCGGCGCGCTTCATGGAGTTACCGGTGACGGCGAGCGAACCGAGGGTCATGCCGTGGAAGGCGTTGGTGAAGTTGATGATGGCCTCGCGACCGGTCACCTTGCGCGCCAGCTTGAGGGCTGCCTCGACGGCGTTGGTTCCGGTGGGGCCGGGGAACTGGACCTTGTAGTCCAGACCGCGCGGCTCGAGGATCTTGCTGGCGAACGTCTCCAGGAATTCGCCCTTCGCGACGGTCGACATATCGAGCCCGTGAGTGATGCCGTCTCGCGAGATGTAGTCCAGGAGAGCAGATTTCAGTTCAGGGTTATTGTGCCCGTAATTGAGGGCGCCTGCGCCTGCGAAGAAGTCGAGGTAACGCTTTCCGTCGACGTCGGTGATCCAGCTGCCTTGTGCGGTGTCGAAGATGGCGGGCCAGCCGCGGCAGTAAGAGCGGACTTCAGATTCGTGCTTGGTGAAGGTGCGATCGTCCAGTGCAGTTTCGATAGTCATTTGTTCGAGATTTCCTCGTTGTGTTTTGCCGGCGCTCACTCAGTGGCGGCCGCCGGCGTAAGCAGATACAGGTCTTCGGGCTCGTGTGAGTCGAGGAACAGATCTGCGCTGAAGAACGGCTCGCGCGCAAAGCGCAGGCCGAGGGCTCGGGCAGCGCCTGCGAACAGCCGCTGTGACGCCTCATTATCGGGGCTTATCGTGGTGTTGATGGCTACCACGCCTGCCGATGCGCAGTGCTCGAAGAGTCCGCACAGCATGCGCTGGGCAACCCTCTTTCCGCGTTGCGCGTCGTCGACGGCGACCTGCCAGACCATCAGTGTGTCGGGAGTGGCGGGTCTGCGGTATCCGGTGACGAAACCGACGACATTGCCGTCGACTTCGGCCACGATTGACGTCTCGGAAAAATCCTGTGACCAAAGAACGTAGGCATACGGCGAATTCACATCTAAAACCTGCGAATCGCGAGCGATCTCCCACATTCTTTTTCCGTCACGGGCCCGCGGCCGCCGAAAGGCGACCGTATTTCCGGTGTCTGTCTCCGGTGTGTTCTCAATCGGGTTCATGACGTGATCGAGGTTATCGGGCGGTTAGATGAAAGTCAGGTCCGATTGCATATTGGCCCGTCGAGGCCTGACCTTTGTGCAGTTCAAGCAACCAATGTGGTGTACATCACAGTAACGAAGAACGGCGGTATCCGATGAGGGTCGCGACAGCGGGCAGGACCACTTCGCAGCGGTGGTCGATCTTGAGTTCGGCGATGCCGTCGCCGCGGGTGTCGCCGCGGTTCACGATGTACACGGATTTGCCGGTGGTCGCGGCCCGTCGGACGAAGCGAAGGCCTGACATGACAGTCAGAGACGACCCGGCGACCAGCAGGGCGTCGGCGTCGTCGACCATCGCGTACGACCGTTCGACGACCTCCTTCTGCACGGTCTCGCCGAAGTAGACGATGTCCGGCTTGAGGACGCCGTCGCAGTTCGAACAGTTCACCATCACGAAGTCACCGATGTCCTCGAGTGCGGCGTCGGCGTCGGGCGCCACTTCGATGGCACCGCGCGACGCGACCCGACGGGCGTAACCCGGATTCGCCGCCTCCAGGGCCTCGGCGTGGCGGTGCCGGGAGAACAGTGCGCCGCAGTCCAGACACCGGACGCGACCGTACGACCCGTGTAGATCGACGACCGGACGTGAACCCGCCTTCATATGGAGCATGTCGACGTTCTGGGTGATGACGCCGGTGACGACGCCCGCGTCCTGCAGTGCGACCAGTGCCCGGTGCGCGGCGTTGGGTCGGGCGGCGTCCATGTGGCGCCAGCCGAGGTGATTGCGCGCCCAGTAGCGGCGACGGTTCTCCGGCGTGGCGAGGAAGACGTCGATGGTCATCGGGTTGCGCGTCGGCGACCCGGGGCTGCGGTAGTCCGGAATGCCGGACGGGGTGGAGATGCCCGCACCGGTCAGCACGACCACGCGGCGGTCGGCGATGCGCTCGGCGAGTTCCTCGGCACGACGCTGCGGGTCGGGATCGGCGACGGTGGCCCGAGCCGGTGTCCATGCGGCGGTACGAGTGCGCATACCGACAACGGTACTGCGCCGCACGTGTGCCCGGCGGGCGTGCGACTGGGTACGATGACCTCGATATGACCAGAATCATCGCCGGTGAATTCCGTGGCCGTCGGCTCTCCGTTCCGGCCGACACCACCCGACCCACCTCCGACCGTGTGCGGGAGGCCGTGTTCTCCATGCTGGGTTCGCGCATGGACCTCTCGGATCTGCGTGTCCTGGACCTGTATGCGGGTACCGGGGCGCTCGGCATCGAGGCGGTGTCGCGGGGCGCGGCGTCGGCCGTCCTGGTGGAATCCGATCGTCGCGCCGCCGGTGTGCTTCGCGACAACATCTCGGTGTGCGGCGCGGCGGCCCGCGTCCGCATCGTCAATCGCAGCGTCGAATCGTTCGTCGCCGCACCGGGCGCCGAGTTCGATCTGATCTTCCTCGATCCGCCGTACGAGGTGTCGACGGAGACAGTGAACGCGGTGATCGCGCAGTGCGCGACGATGCTCTCCCAAGACGGCTGGATCGTGGTGGAGCGCGGGCGCCGCAGCGGTGAGATCAGCTGGCCCGACGGGCTCGACGAGGCGGCGAGCAAGCAGTACGGCGACAGCGTCGTGGTGATGGCGAGCCGCTGACGCCGCGATCGGGGCGGCCCAAGTAGATTCGGCAGACATGAGTGCTGCTGTCTGTCCTGGTTCCTACGATCCGTTCACCCTCGGCCATCGGTACGTGGTCGAGCGCACCGCCGCGCGGTTCGACCGCGTCGTCGTGGCGGTGGTGGTGAACCCCAATAAGCAGGGAATGTTCAACGTCGACGAGCGCATCAAGCTCATCGAGGAGGACTGTGCCGATCTGCCGAACGTCGAGGTGCGGAGCTGGACCGGTCTCGTCGTCGACCTGCTCACCGAAGAGAACGCCGACACCATGGTCAAGGGCCTGCGGTCCGAGACCGACTTCGCCTACGAGATCCCGATGGCGCAGATGAACCGGGAGCTCACCGGCTGCGAGACCTTGTTCATGCTGACCGATCCGCGGTTCGCGCACGTGTCGAGCTCGCTGGTGAAAGAGGTCGCCAAGCTCGGCGGCGACGTGACGCCCTACCTGTCGACTCACATTCACACCGCGCTCCTCGATCGGATCTCCGGAACACGCACGGTGTGATGCCTGACCACGGCGACACGCCCGCGTCGCCTCCTCAGTCACAGCCGCAACATTCGGCACAATGGCCTCAGACATATCAAAGGCCGCCGTACCGAGGCTGAGCCGGATTGGGGTAATCGTGTACCGCGTATTTGAAACGCTCGACGAGCTGGTCGCGATCGTCGAAGAGGCACGCACCGTGCCGATGACCGCCGGATGCGTCGTTCCTCGTGGCGACGTGCTGGAACTGCTGGACGATCTCCGCGACGCGCTGCCCGGTGAGCTCGACGACGCGCAGGACGTGCTCGACGAGCGCGATACGCTCGTCTCGAATGCGCGGGAGCAGTCCGATCGACTGATCACCGGCGCGGAGAACGACTCCGAGTCGATGGTCGCCCACGCCCGGGCCGAGGCCGACCGGATCCTCGCCGAGGCCAAGGCGCGCGCCGACCGCATGATCGACGAGGCCACCGGGAACGCACAGGCCATCGTCGGCGACGCGAACGACGAGGCGCAGCGGCTGGAGCACAGCGCTGCTCGCGAATACGAGTCGGTGACCGGTCGGGCCCGCGCCGAGGCCGCGCGCGTCGTCGACGCGGGTAACTCCAGCTACGACAAGTCGGTCGCCGACGGCATCTCCGAGCAGCAACGACTGGTGTCGGAGTCCGAGGTCGTCGCCGCGGCGAAGTCGGAAGCCGAGCGGATCGTCGACGCCGCCCACGCCGAATCGGATCGGCTGCGCGGTGACTGCGACATCTACGTCGACGACAAGCTGGCGGACTTCGAGGAGATCCTCACCGGCACTCTGCGGTCGGTGAACCGCGGTCGGCAGCAGCTGCGTACCGGTGCCGGCGTCCACGACTACGTGGAGTACCCGCACGGTGTGGACGCCGAGCCGCAGCGCGGCCCGGCCCAGATGGCCGGCTGAACGGTCCGTCGATCCCCGTGGGGCCGACGAAGTAACATCGTCTGAGTGACTGATTCTGGATTCGTGATCGACGTCCGGTCGGTGCCCCGGCGCCCCGGTTCGCTGACCGAGAAGGCATGGTCCTTCGATACGCCCGATCGCATCGGCGCCGAGATGATCGGCATCCCGGCCGGAGGGCGGGTGGACTTCGATCTCCGGCTGGAGTCGGTGTCGGAGGGCGTGCTCGTGACCGGAACCGTCGGCGGGCACGCCGAGGGGCAGTGCAGTCGGTGTCTGGACCCGCTGGATCAGGACATCTCGGTGTACCTCACCGAGCTGTTCGCCTACCCGGACAGCGAGACCGATCGTACTGCCGACGAGGACGAAGAGGTGGAACGGATCGTCGACGAGAAGATCGACCTGGAGCAGGTCGTGATCGACGCCGTCGCCACCGACCTGCCGCTGTCGCCGCTGTGTACCCCGGAATGCCCCGGCCTGTGCTCGATCTGCGGCGTCAAACTCACCGACGCCGAGCCCGACCACGGCCACGACATCATCGATCCGCGGTGGGCCAAACTCGCCGAGCGGCTCGACGATCCGAAGGCGGCAGGCAGGGCCGACGAGGCCGGTGACGCTCAGTGAGCAAACGCCCCGATCCCAGCCTGCTCACCGACGTCCTCGGCATCACCGTGAGTGGGGACCTGCTCGAGTTGGCGTTGACCCATCGGTCGTACGCCTATGAGAACGGCGGCCTGCCGACCAATGAGCGTCTGGAGTTCCTCGGCGACGCGGTGCTCGGCGTGGTCGTCACCGAGCGGTTGTACGTGGGCTTCCCGGACCGGCCCGAGGGCGAGTTGGCCAAGATCCGCGCGAGCGTGGTGAACATGCATGCGCTGGCCGACGTCGCTCGGGGCCTCGGTGACGGCGGACTCGGGGCACACCTGCATCTCGGTCGAGGCGAGGAACTGACCGGCGGCCGCGACAAGGCGTCGATCCTCGCTGACGGGCTGGAGTCCGTCTTCGGCGCCGTGTTCCTCGATCACGGCATCGAGGTGTCGAAGAAGGTCATCATGAATCTCTTCGAGCCGATCATCGAGCGGGCGGGCCGTCTCGGCGCCGGCCTCGACTGGAAGACGTCGCTGCAGGAGTTGGCGGCCGAGCGGAATCTGGGGCAGCCGCAGTACACCATCACCTCCACCGGTCCCGACCACAACAAGGAGTTCACCGCCGTCGCCGTCGTCGGTGGCGAGGAGTTGGGACAGGGCGTCGGCAAGACGAAGAAAGAAGCCGAGCAGCACGCTGCCGAACTGGCGTGGAAAGCGCTCAACGACAAAGTCTGACGAGCAGCCGTGCCTGAGCTTCCTGAAGTAGAGACCATCCGCCGCGGTCTCGCCGTTCACCTCGCGGGCCGTACCGTCCGCGACGTCGAAGTCCTGCATCCCAGGGCGGTCCGACGCCATGTCGGCGGCGGTCTGGATCTGGTCAATCGCCTGCGCGGCAAGCACGTCGACGGCGTCGAACGCCGCGGCAAGTACATGTGGCTTCTGGCCTCCGACCTGTCGGACGAGGTCGCAGCGGTGGTCCACCTCGGGATGAGCGGGCAGATGCTGATCGCAGAGCAGGGTGCGGAGGATCCGATCCACCTGCGCATTCGCGCCGTCCTCGATGACGGGCACGAGCTCCGTTTCGTCGACCAACGGACTTTCGGCGGCTGGTTGCTCGACGACCTCGTCGACACTCCCGCGCGGAAGCTGCCCGAATCGGTGGCGCATATCGCCGCGGACCCGTTCGAGGACGCGTTCAGCCGCGACGACGTGGTGTCCGCGCTCCGTCGGCGGGACACCGAGATCAAACGCGCGATTCTCGACCAGACCGTCATCTCCGGCGTCGGCAACATCTACGCCGACGAGTCCCTCTGGCGCGCCCAGCTGCACGGGCGACGTCGGACCAAAGGCATCCCGCGCGCCAGACTCGGCGAACTCGTCGACCACATCACCGACGTGATGGGGGAGGCGATCGAGGTCGGCGGCACCTCCTTCGACGATCTGTATGTGAATGTGAACGGGCAGTCGGGGTACTTCGACAGATCATTAAGCGCATATGGCAGAACCGGCCTGCCTTGTCCGAGGTGCGGGACGCCGGTCTTGCGAGAGCAGTTCATGAATCGGGGATCCCACTTCTGTCCGAACTGTCAGCTGCCGCCGAGAGCGCGACGCCAGACTCGGTGACAGTGGCGCGGCAGCGCCCATCGTGAGCCAACGTCCGAGGACGCGTGCAGGCGCTGAATCTGCTCTGCGAGGGCGGGCCGCAGGTGGTCCCGCCTACTCTTGAACGCATGGAGATCAGCCGTGAGATCAGGGACTTCCTGATGAGCAGGAGGGGCCGAGTCACCCCGGAGATGGTCGGTCTGCCCTACGTCGGAGGCGGGGATCGCCGCGTGCCCGGGCTGCGGCGCGAGGAGGTCGCGATGCTGGCTGGGGTAAGCGTCGAGTACTACACACGCCTGGAGCGCGGCGGACTCGGCGGCGCGTCCGAGAGCGTGCTCGAGGCCCTCGCCCGCGTGCTCCAACTCGACCACGACGAGCGTGCCCATCTCTACAATCTCGCCCGGACCGCGCGTTCCTCGCCCCGCGTCAGCAGGAGGCCGCGGCAGGAACCGGCGGTGACCGCGGCCGTACAGCAGGTCATCGACTCGATGACGGTGCCTGCGGTTGTGCAGAACGCCCGGATGGACCTCATCGCCGCCAACGACCTCGGGCGCGCGCTGTACCCGGGGCCGTTCAGCATGACCGGGCAACCGAACTTCGCTCGGTTCGCGTTTCTCGACTCCCGTGCTCAGGACTTCTACAGCGACTACGACGGCGCTCGGAACTTCACCGTGTCCGTGCTGCGCGCCGCTGCGGGTCGTGACCCGCTGGACGAGAAGCTCAGCGACATGATTGGAGAACTAGCAGCCCGCAGCGATGATTTCGCCGCGAGGTGGGGCAAGTACAACGTCCACCGCCATTCTCAGGGCCGTAAGACCTTCCACCACCCGGGCGTCGGCACCCTCGACCTGATCTATACCGATCTCGCGCTGCCCGGCGACCCGACCGTGTCCATCACGACCTACACCTCTGCCCCGGACAGCTCGACCGCGGACGCGCTCTCGCTGCTGGGGGCCTGGTCGCGGACACTTCGGACATGACTTTCGTGGGGGTCCCCTGGAGTGCCTGTCGGAAACGTCGGCGAAGGCGGACGCTGGGGAGGTCGGTGTGGTTCGCAGATGAAGGGCGCACCGTCACCCGATGAAAAGGAGTCGTATGAGCACCCAGATCGTCCAGCGAGTGTTCGGAGGGCCCGAGACCCTCGAAGTCGTTGACGTGACGCCGCCGTCCGCAGCCGACGTCGGCCCGGACGAGGTCCTGGTACGGGTCGCCGCGGCCGGCGTCAATCAGATCGACGTGATGACCCGCACCGGAGGCGGCATGGCAGCGGCCGGAATCATCACGCTTCCGTACACGCCGGGCTGGGACGTCGCAGGCATCGTCGAGGCCGTCGGCAGCGCTGTGGCCGGACTGTCCCCCGGGCAGCGGGTGCTCGGCCTGGCTCGGTTCCCCAAGCCTGGTTCGGCCTACGCCGAACACGTGATCATCCCTGCTGCGGACCTCGTCCCTGCGCCGGAGAACCTCAGCGACGACCAGGCAGCCGCGCTGCCGATGGCGGCGATGACAGCCTGGCAGGCCTTCACCGACACCACCGCCGTGCAGCCGGGCCAGCGGGTCCTCATCACCGGGGCAGGCGGCGGCGTCGGGCACCTCGCCGTTCAACTCGCTCACCACCTCGGAGCGAGGGTCATCGCGGTGGCCAGCAGTGGCAAGCACGAATGGCTGCGCGAACTGGGAGCGGACGAGACCGTCGACTATCGCGATGGCGATGCGATCGACGCGCTTGCCGGCATGGTGGACGTGACGCTCAGTCTCGCCGCCGGCTCTCGGGACACCGCGCTGAGGGCAGTGCGCACCGGTGGGACGCTGATCGCCCTTGGTGGTGGGGCCGAGGGGCTCGAAGCCGCGGCCAAGCAGGCAGGGGTCGGGTTCGCCGCGACCCATGTGCACACGCAGCGGGATTGGCTGACAGCGATTGCCGACCTCGCTGCCCACGGCGTGTTAGTGCCGACGGTCTCCGAAGTCTTCGACCTCGCTGATGCCGCGGACGCCCACCGCGCCATCGAGAGCGGCCACAGCACGGGAAAGATCGTGCTCCGGACGAACTCCCGCCTCGGCAGCTGAACCGGCAGCCTCGATCCGGCGGGCCTTGACCGAGACTCCAACGCATCCGGGGCGTTCTTGGACCTGAGCTGCGGTCTCGGCCCGCCGCTGCGGCAGAGCCGTGGCACCGCCCGCTGGCACTGACCGGATCCACCGCGACCGTCCGGTGCTGACGATCTCCCCGGACCTGCATCTATCCGCTCCAGGCCGGTCTCCTTGAGGGCCGCCAGGTGCTCGAACACGGTCGCTCTGCGACTGGCTCAGGTGCTCGGAAGCGATAGTCGGATCGTTTCATCGTCGGTAACGGTCAGTACCGTCACGGCCTTGCTCATTCGTCCTCCGGCT
>NZ_BCWU01000007.1 GCF_001592365.1 Gordonia hydrophobica NBRC 16057 | reverse complement strand
GGCGCTGCGCCTGCTGCGCCCAGAACGCGAGCGGATCGGCCGCGGCGCGATCGTAGATGTCGGCTGACGCATTGGCATTCGCGGCGAACTCTGCGGAGGGCGGGTACACCTTGCTGGCTTCGGTCATTCGTTGGTCTGCCTTTCTTAGTCGAACTGCCGCACTGGTCGGTTGTAGACGCGATCAGGTGTCGCCTGAGGCTCGGTGCAACATCCCTCGGTGCAACATCCTTTGTGAGGGTAGTCACCACACGTTGCAAGCGCGTAGCAGGAGCGGTCGCGCGTGACCCTCGCGCGACGAGCGGTCGTTCGGGCGCGACAGACGGACGACTATCGTGGCCAGGTGTGAGTGAAGATCCGCTGGCACCGTTGCTCGACCTCCCCGGCGTCCGTGACGCCTCCGACCGGGCCCGCGACGCGGTGAGCGCGGCCCATCGGCATCCGATCAACCTGCGGCAGTGGGACAAGACGTCGCGCGAAGCGTCGTGGCGCGCCGGTCGACTGTCGGCAGCGATCGACGGCGCGTCCACCGACATCTCTCGGGAAGATCTGGGCGATCCGATCGCGGCCGGGTCGATTCGTGTCGCGCAGACGCTCGACGGCGACCTGATCGACAGCGCCGTCGCCGTGTTCCGCCGCGCACCATCGCAGTATCTGGCGCGTCTGCACATGCTCGCTGCATCGGACCTGGTCGACGACCGCGACGCGCTCGGTCGGCCGCGGTCGGAGCCGCACATCGCGCAGCGCCTGCAGTTCTTGGGAGAGCTGATCACCGGCGCGACGTCGGTGCCCGCACCGGTGCTGGCCGCCGTCGTGCACGGCGATCTATTGGTGCTGGCGCCCTTCGACCAGGGCAACGGCGTGGTCGCGCGCGCCGCCTCGCGTCTGGTGTCCGCGACCACGGGCCTGGATCCGCACCTGCTCTGCGTGCCGGAGCTGGCCTGGTACAAGCGGCTGGGCGAGTATCGGGAACTGTCGGCGAACTTCGCGACCGGCGATCCCGAGGCGCTCGCCGCCTGGATCATCCTCTGTTGCGAAGCATTCGTCACCGGTGCAGAAGAGGCGAAGTCGATCGCTGACGCCGCGCGCGGCTGACCAACCCACAGGCAACTGACCCACCCCACACATATATGCGGGCGGCCTCCCGACCGGAGAACCGGTTCGGACTGCCGCCCGCAAGCACGGACGTAAACGACCAATGCGTGCATATGTGGGTTGTGGGATCGCCTAGGCGAGGGAAAGCCGACATCTCGTCGTGACTCGAAGGATGGCGTAGGACCAGCGCGAGTCGCGAATGACGCCCGCAATATCGCAAGCGCACAACACTTCTGCCAATGCGGCGCGCTCCGCGTGGGATGCTTGCCGCCCGTGCTGGGAACTTTCCGATCCGGGGGCTTCTGCCTTCTCTTCCGGTAGAAGCTTTGCCGTCCGGGGTTCCGTAACTCATTTCTACACGGTGACGGTCATCACAGCAAGCCCTTTGCGAAAAATCTTAGGCGGCCTCTGACCTGCTGCTTTTGCCGTGACGCATCGAATGGATGACGGCGATGGCAGCCGCCGCGCCGATACCTGTGGCGCACAACGCAGTACACGCCAGTAAGGGTTTCGAGGCCCATGCCGGGGTCGGCATGGGATTCGGGAAATCGAAGATCTCCCAACCTTTTTCGGCGGCATGGTGGCGCAGCGTCTTGTCGGGATTGACCACGGCGGGGTGGCCCACCACGGTCAGCATCGGCAGGTCGGTGCTGGAATCGGAATAGGCGTAGCAGTCGTCGAGGCGGTAGCCGTGCTCGCCGGCGAGGGTGCGCATCGCGACGGCCTTGTCCTCGCCATAGCAATAGAAGTCGAGCTCGCCCGAGTAGTGGCCGTCCTCGATGTGCATGATGCTCGCGCGAACGTAGTCGGCGCCGAGCAACTCTCCGATCGGCTCCACCATCTCGAGGCCGGAGGCGGAGATCAGCACGATATCGTGGCCTGCGCTCTTGTGCTCGGCGATCAGGTCGGCCGCTTCGGCGAAGATCGTCGGCCGCACGACGTCCTCCAGGGTCTCCGACACGATCTCGCGGACCTGGGCGGCATTCCATCCTCGGCACATGTCGGTGACGTGCTTGCGCAACCGCTCCACTTGGTCGGCCTCGGCGGAGGTCAGGAGGAACTGCAACTGTGCGATCGCTGACTTGAACATCGCGCGCCTGGTCAGCAGCCCGCCGTCGAAGAACGGGCGGGTGAAGATCAGTGCGCTCGAGCGCGCGATGACGGTCTTGTCGAGGTCGAAGAACGCGGCGATGGGGGTCGATGACGTCGAAGTCACAGTGCAAACCCTACGACTACCGCGGGTATTGTGGGAGAGTGTGACGGAGCGAACACTGCGGGCCAGATAGTTGGTATTGCAATGTTCGCGCGGACGCGTGTAGCTTGTAGATATCCGGTTCACACCGGTAGCTTTCAGCCCGACCCCCCGGGGCTGAAACGCTGATGACCCCGGCCTCCTCCCCCCTGGCCGGGGTCGTCCCTATTTCTGCGCCTTGACTCGCGACTGAATTCACGTCATCAGAGACTCATTTTTATGATTGTCTCACCTTGGCGGGGTCTACGCCGTAGGTTCATACGATCTGATGACACGCAGACCGCGGCGTCGTCGCTGTGCGTCTACTCGGGGGATCTCTGGCATGAAGAACATCGGGCGTCTGGTCGTCACCTTCTCTGCGGTCCTGTTGGGGGTGCTGACTGTCATCGCTCCCGCGCGGGCCGACCCCGAACTGCCGGAGAACTACAACTTCTTCGGCGGCATCCCGTACGAGCTGCAACATCCCGGCGGCTCCCTGCCCGGCTCCAACGACTTCTCCTGCAAGCCGACGGCCGAGCATCCCCGACCGGTGATCCTGGTTCACGGCACCGGCGGAGCCAAGACCACCAACTGGGGCTCGTACGTACCGATGCTGAAGAACCGCGGGTACTGCGTCTTCGCCCTCACCTACGGGGCGCTCCGCGGGCTGCCGTGGCCCTTCACCGCGGTCGGCGGCATGGATCGGATCGACGTCAGCGCCGCACAACTCGCTGCGTTCGTCAGGCGCGTGCGTGCGGCGACCGGGGCGCGCACCGTCGACCTGATCGGGCACTCGCAGGGCACCTACATGCCGACGTATTACCTGAAGTACCTCGGCGGTGCGGACAAGGTCACGAACTACGTCTCGCTGGCCCCGCTGTGGAAGGGCACCGGGTCCATCACGCCGCAGATGAACGAATTCGGCAGACTGCTCGGCGACATTCGGCTGCCGATGTGTGTCGGCTGCGGCGGCATGCTGCCCGGGTCGAGCATGAATGCGAAGATCTGGCGCGGCGGCAGCCCATACGTCAAGGGTGTCGCCTACACCAACATCATGACCCGGTACGACGAGCTCGTCGTCCCCTACACCGCGGGCTACGTGCGTGGACGGGCAGGCGAGCAGGTGAAGAACATCGTCGTGCAGGACACCTGCGCCGAGGACTACAGCGATCACCTGGCCATCGCAGGGTCGCGCAGAGCGGCGTACTTCGCCCTCAACGCACTCGACCCGGACCATCCGGTGTCGGTTCCGTGCGAGTTCGTGCCGCCGTTCACCGGACAGTCCTGATCCGCTGTGGACACCATGCCGGAACCTGTGGATAACGGACTTTCCTGATCCGGTCGGGCGGCGCACTCTCGAGGCATGGGGGATGTGCTGCTGGTTCTGGCGGGAGAAGAGTTCCATGACGACCTCGCACGCTGCAGTGCGGCTGCGGGATACACGGTGGTGGTCTGCGACGCGGCGCGGTGCCGACATCAGTGGCTGCGCGCGGCCGCCGTGGTGGCCGATGCGGCGTCGTTGTCGGTAGTTCGCGACTCCGGGCTGCCGCGCAGATCCGGGCTGTTCGTGATCTCTGCGCCGGACGACGACGGCGTGGCGTGGCGGTCGGGTCTCGTGCTCGGCGCGGACGGCGGGTTCGTCCTGCCCGACGAGGAGGGCGGCCTGGTCGCTGCACTGAGCCGGGTCCGAGAACCGAGACGACATCCCGCGGGCGCGGTCGCGGTGGTCCCCGGGCACGGCGGAGCGGGTGCCAGCACGCTGGCGGCCGGCGTCGCGCTGGTGGCGGCGCGGACGTCGCCGGTGCTGCTGCTGGACGTCGACCAGGCGGGCGCCGGTGCCGATCTGCTGCTCGGGATCGAGGCGGAGTCGGGGCTGCGGTGGCCCGACGTCAACGGTGAGACCGGCGCCATCGGCGGTGCAGCACTGCGCACGGCCGTTCCGCGGACCCGTGGCGTCGGGGTGCTCTGTGGTGCACGCGACGACGCATCGGCCCTGCGGCCGGAGACGGTGCTGGCGGTCGTGGACGCCAGTCGAGGCGCCGGTGACGTGGTGGTCGCGGATGTGGGGAGAGAACCGGGTCCGGTGGCGGCCGGCGTCCTCGACTCGGTCGATCTGACGGTCGTGGTGACAGCGGCGACCGTGCCCGCGGTGGCCGCCTCCCGCAGGACGGTCGCCCGACTGCTCGACGGCCGCGACGCCGTGCTGGTGGTTCGCGGGCCGTCGCCGAGCGGGTTGCGACCGGAGCAGGTGGCAGGCGCGGTCGGTCTTCCGTTGCTCGGACACCTCCGGCCCGACGGCGGGCTCGCGGCCCGGTGCGAGTCCGGAGGGCTGACGCTGCGTCGATTCTCGTCGTTGACGCGGGCCGCCGAGATCGTGTGCGAGCGGGCCGGAATCGGTGCGCGATGACGCCCGTGAATCCGGAACTGCTCGACCGCGTCCGACAGCGACTGGCCGCCGACTCCGCGGGGACGGCCGCGGCGCCGCCGCCGGATGTGATCGCCGCGGCCATTCGCGCCGAGTCGGGCGGACTCCTCGGTGACACCGATCTGCTCGCTGCATTGCGCTATCTGCAGACCGAGATGGTCGGCGTCGGACGGCTGGAAGGCCTGCTCGCCGACCCGGCGGTCACCGATGTCCTGGTGGTGGGACCGGATCGGGTGTGGGTCGATCGCGGCGACGGTCTGGAGCTGACCGACGTGGTGTTCGACGACGAGGCGGGCGTCCGCCGGCTGGCATCGCGCCTCGCCTTGAGCGCGGGCAGACGCCTCGACGACGCCCAGCCGTGGGTGGACGGGCGGCTCGCCGGCGTGGGGCGCGCCGGGGTGCAGGTGCGACTGCACGCGCTGATTCCGCCGCTGGCGCCGGACGGAACGTGCATCTCACTGCGCGTGCTTCGCGGCGCCGTGCACAGTTTTCCGAGCCTGGTCGACAGCGACTCGATACCGGTGGAGATCGCGGAGACGGTCGAGGCGGTGGTGGCCGCCAAACTCGCGTTTCTGGTGGTGGGCGGGACAGGCGCCGGAAAGACCACCGTGCTGGGGAGCCTGCTCGGCCTGGTGGACCACCGCGACCGCATGCTGCTGGTGGAGGACGCCCCGGAACTGGACCCGAGCCACCCGCACGTGGTCCGGATGGTCGCGCGCGCCGCCAACGTGGAAGGGGTGGGCGAGGTGACGGTGCGGACGCTGGTCCGACAGGCGTTACGGATGCGCCCCGACCGCATCGTCGTCGGTGAGGTGCGCGGCGCGGAGGTCATCGACCTGCTGACCGCGCTCAACACCGGTCATGACGGATGTGCGGGCACCCTGCACGCGAACTCGATCGCCGAGGTCCCCGCCCGGATGGAGGCGCTCGCCGCGCTCGGCGGGATGGAGCGCGCCGCGCTTCATAGCCAGTTGGGTCCCGCGATTCAGGTCATCCTCGGCGTCGCTCGCGGTCGGACCGGGGCCCGCGGGCTCAGCGAGATCGGCCTCGTCGAACGCGGGGAGACGGGGATGGTGGCGGTGGTTCCGGTCTGGCGGCGGGCATCGGGATTCACCGACCGGCGTGACCGGCTGGACCAACTGATTCGGGAACGTCGATGATCGTCGCCGCACTGCTGGTGGCGCTGGCGGGGATCGTGGTGCTGTGGCCGCTTCCGGAGCCGCAGCGGCGGCTGTCGCGACTGACTGGCCACGCTGGCGAGCGGAACGGCTCGGCCTGGGATCCGTGGAAAGCGGTGTGGGCGGGACCGGTGGCCGCGGCGATCCTGTTCGGGCCCGCGCCTGCGCTCGCGGCGCTCATGGTCGCCGGACTCGTGGCCCGGCAGCGGCGTCGAGCACGGATCGCGGCCGCCGCCGAGCGGGACGTGGGCGACGTGATCGCAGCATTGGCGGTGATGGGTGCCGAACTGTCTGTCGGCGCACCGGTGGTGCAGGCGTGCCGGGTCGCGGCGGCGGAACTGGTGTCGGCCGGAGGCGGCGGTCCGGTGGGGGCAGAGCTGTCACGCCTGGCCGCTCGCGCCGAACTCGGCGGCGACCCCGGCGCCGCGTTGTCCGAGGCCCAGGTGGTCCGACGGCTTGCGGAAGCCTGGGCGACGTCGTTGCAGCACGGCCTGCCGATCGGCGACATGCTTGCGGCGCTCCGCAGCGATCTGGTTGCCAGACAGGACTTCGCCGCGCGGACCCGCGCCGGCCTGGCCGGCCCGCGGGCCACCGCCGGGGTGCTCGCCGGGCTCCCGCTGCTCGGGATCCTGCTCGGGGAGGCGATGGGCGCCGGACCGGTCGGGGTGCTGCTGAACTCGTCCTTGGGCGGGATTCTGCTCGTGATCGGTACCGGGCTCTCGGTCGGTGGCGTGCTCTGGGCCGGGCGGATCACGGACAGGGCGGTGTCGGGATGAGTGTCGCACTGATCCTTGTCGCGATCGCGCTCCTCGTGTGGCCGGCGCCGAACTGGGTCCTGCGTCGTGCCCTCGGCGGGTCCGACGCGGGTGCCGTTGCTCCGGATGCGCCGGACGATCCGGATCCGTTCGACCTCGCCGCAGGGTACGACACCCTTGCCGTCTGCCTGCGAGCCGGCCTTCCGGTCGGTACCGCGGCACGCGTCGCCGCCCACGTCTCCCCGCCGACGTTGCGGAGATCGTTCACGCGCGCCGCCGACCTCCTCGCTCTCGGCGCCGATCCCGAGCGCGCGTGGGCGACGCAAGACTCCGACGATCGGGACTTCGCCGATCTGGCAGCGTTGATCCGCCGCGCCTCCCGCGCGGGAGCCGCTTTGGCCGAGGCGATCTCCGGCTTCGCCGACGGCACCCGCCGTCGGGCGGAGAACACGGCGCTGGAGGCCGCCGAGCGTGCAGGAGTCAAGATCAGCGGTCCGCTGGGACTGTGCTTTCTCCCGGCGTTCGTCTGCCTGGGCATCGTGCCGGTGGTGGTCGGGCTGGCCTCAGATCTGTTGGTCGGGTTGTGACGTGGTCCGCTTCGACGCCGAGCCGAACACGGTGCAGCGCCCTCGTCGCGACACGCCGACGCGCCGTCTGCGGAACCGAACCGCCGCGCGCTGCGTCTAAGTAGGGCAAGCACCGCAAGGGTGAGTTCGGATGTCAGGGGGACGTCATGGTTATCGGAGAAGCGATGAGGCAGCGCTGCAAGGAGATCGGCGATCTCACGATGCGGCTCGCGACCGATGAGGAGGGCATGTCGACGGCGGAGTACGCCATCGGAACGATCGCGGCCGCAGCCTTCGGCGCACTGCTCTACACCGTGGTGACGGGCGATTCGGTGGTGAGTGCGTTGACGGGGATCATCAGCAAGGCGCTCAGCACCACGACGGGATGAGCCGTGAGCAGCGGGGTCCTCGGGTTCGTGCGCCGACTGCGGCGCGACGAGTCGGGGATGGTCACCGTGGAGGCGGCCTATGCGATGGCGGCGATCGCGGCGTTCCTGCTGATCGGGGTCGGAGCAGTCGGGGGAGTGTCGGTGCAGATCCGCTGCACGGACGCCGCCCGCGAAGTGGCGCGGTTGACGGCGGCGGGCGACGAGTCGGCGCGCAGGGTGGGCGCGGCGGTCGCGCCGCGGGGTGCGGGGATCGAGGTGCACGATGACGCGAACCAGGTGGTGGTCGTGGTGTCCGCGGACGTTCCACTGCTTCCGCTGGTGCGGGTGTCGGCGCGAGCGGTCGCCGCGCGCGAGCCGACCGGAGTCGAATGACGCGGGCTTCTCGACGGTGGCCGGGGCCGGCGTGATCGCGGGGTTGGCGATCCTGCTGGTGGCGATGCTGTATCTGGGCGGAGCCGTGCTGGCTCGGCATCGCGCGCAGTCCGCCGCCGATCTCTCGGCGCTGGCGGGGGCGTCCGCGTTGCTGACGGGCACCGGTGCCGGGTGTGAGACGGCACGACGACTCGCGGCGGAACAGGAGGGAGCGCCGCGGGTCGTCGGCTGCACCGTCGACGGCGGCGACGTGCAGGTGCGGATCGCGGTGGCGGTTCGGCTGGGGAGGTTCGGGGTTCACGACGCGACGGCGGTCGCGCGAGCCGGACCGGTGGGGCCGGGGCAGGCCTGAGGCCGTGGCGTTCTCACGCGTGCAGGCGGCTGATCAACCGGAGCAGTGTGACGGCATGCTCCTTGTCGAGCGGTTCGTTGCCGTTGCCGCACTTCGGGGACTGGACGCACGACGGGCAGCCCGCGGTGCAGCCGCAGGAGGAGACGGCGACGTCGGTGGCGGAGATCCAGTCGGTGAACGCCTCGTAGCCGCGATCGGCGAAACCCGCACCGCCGGGGTAGCCGTCGTAGACGAACACGGTCGGGAGGCCGGTGCCCGGATGCAGTGCGCTCGAGAGTCCGCCGATGTCCCAGCGATCGCAGGTGGCGACCAAACCGAGCATCCCGATGGCGGCGTGCTCGGCGGCGTGCAGGGCGCCGGGGAACTTGTCGAGGGCGATGCCCGCATCGATCATCGCCTCGGGCGTCAGCGTGTACATCACCGCGCGGGTGGTAAGCGTGTGCTCGGGGAGATCGAGCGGCACCGAGTCCAGGATCTCGCCGGAGAGCGCCTTGCGGAGGAACCCGACCACCTGGTTGGTGACTTCGACGGAGACGCTGGCCACGGTCAGCGGCCCGAACACGCGCTGATCGTGCGTCGCGATGATCGTGACGTCGCTGACCTCACGCGCCGAGGTGGTCCAGTCGGGCTCTTCGGGGTGGGCGAGTGCGAGGCCGTCGTCGAGGTCGAGTTCGTCGATCACGAAGCTCTCGCCCTGGTGCAGGTACACGGCGCCGGGATAGACCGACGTCATCGCGCGAGCGGTGTCGACGGTGCCGAGCAGGCGGGAGGTGGTGGCGTCGACGATGAGTATCTGGCCGCCGATTCCGCCGCGGATGTCGATGTCGCCGTGCGGATCGAGCCCGGCCGCCGCATACCAGCCCGCCTTGCGCCGCTTGAGCTTTCCCTCGGCGGTCAGGTCGGCGACCACCTGCTGCGCGTGAAAGGCGACGACCTCTTCCTCGGTGAGCGGGAACTCGGCCGCGGCGCACAGCATGTGCGGCGCCAGCACATAGGGGTTGGTCGGGTCGGTGACCGTCGCCTCGACGGACCGTTTCAACAGCGCATCGGGGTGGTGCACGAGATAGGTGTCGAGGGGATCGTCGCGCGCCACCATCACCACGATCGAGCCCTCGCCGCGGCGACCGGCACGACCGGCCTGCTGCCAGAACGACGCGACCGTGCCCGGATATCCGGCGACGACGACGGCGTCGAGCCCGGAGATGTCGACGCCGAGCTCGAGCGCGTTGGTGGTGGCGACGCCGAGCAGTTCGCCGTCGGAGATCGCGTGCTCCAACGTGCGGCGGTCGTCGGCCAGATACCCGGCGCGGTACGCGGCGACGCGGGGGACCAGCTCGGGTGCCGACTCGGCGAGGATCTGCTTGGCGCGGACGGCGGTCAACTCGACGCCGCGACGACTGCGGACGAAGCAGAGGGTGCGGGCGCCCTCGATGACGAAGTCGGCCAGCAGTCGGGCGGCCTCCGACCCCGCAGAGCGTCGGACCGGTGCGTCGTTCTCGCCTTTGGCCTCGTCGAGGAAACCCGGCTCCCACAGGGCGACGGTCCGCGCGCCGTGCGGAGAGGCGTCCTCGGTGACCGCGACGACGTCCTCGCCGATGAGCCGCGACAGCGCCTGAGCGGGATTCGACACCGTCGCACTGGCGCCGATGACCACCGGATCGGCACCGTACTTGCGGGCGATCCGCAGAGTGCGCTGCAGGACGAGCGCGGTGTGCGAGCCGAAGACCCCGCGGTAGTGATGGCATTCGTCGACGACGATGTACTTGAGCTTGGCGAAGAACGCGCGCCACCGCGGGTGCGTTGAGGTGATGCCGATCTGCAGCATGTCCGGGTTGGTGAAGATCCACCGCGAGTGCATGCGCGCCCACTGCCGCAGATCGGAGTCGGTGTCGCCGTCGTACGACGACGGCGCGAGATGGGAGAACTCGCTGCGCCCGGCGATCAACTGGGCCACCGAACGGAGCTGATCGGTGCCGAGCGCCTTGGTCGGCGACAAGTACAGCGCCGTCGTGTTGGGGTCGCGGGCGAAGGCGGTGAGGACCGGCAGCTGGTAGGCGAGTGACTTGCCCGACGCCGTCCCGGTGCAGATGCAGACGTGCCTGCCCTCGGCGGCGAGCGTCGCGGCGTCGGACTGGTGTCGCCAGGGCCGCTGGACGCCGTGCTCGACGACGGCGTCGCGGACGGCCGGGTGCACCCAGTCGGGCCAGTCGGTGAATTGCGCCGACCGTGAATCGATCACCGCCATGTGTGTCAGCGGGCTCGCGTCGTCGGGGACGCCGGCGAGGGTGCGGCCCAGCAGTTCGCTGCCGTATGTGGCCTGCCCCATGGTGTTTCGCGTCCTGCCTTGCTGATTTCGAAGCTCCCGAATCCCCCATGATACGCAGGGACCAAGGGCCCTAATCGGCGTGTCGGTAGGCGACCTGCCGTGCAGGGGTGTCATTGCGGGCTCGAACATGCTTAGCTAGTGGTGGTCGCAAGCTTCGCCCAGGCGAAGTTCGTTGCGGCCGGTGTACTGCAGTTAGTTCCATCGCCATCCGGCGAGGCTCGTTGAAGTATGGCGGTCGGAACAGACCCCCGGCGCGGCTCCGTTGCGGCGGGAGATGCAATGCAATGTAAAGGAATGCAGTAAATGGCACAGGGAACTGTGAAGTGGTTCAACGCGGAGAAGGGCTTCGGATTCATCGCGCCTGACGACGGCGACGCCGACGTTTTCGTCCACTACTCCGAGATCCAGGGCAACGGCTTCCGTACCCTGGAAGAGGACCAGCGCGTGGAGTTCGAGGTCGGTCAGGGCACCAAGGGCCCGCAGGCCACCGGCGTTCACGCCCTCTAAGTCTCCACTGAACCCGTCAGGGTTCGACTAAAGACTTCACCGGACTCCCGGACCGCGATGCGGCCGGGAGTTCGGTCATTTTCGTCTCGAGTCGGGGTGCGGCCGTCGGACGCGGTGCGGCACGCCGACCGACGGCGCGGTCGCCCCGGCGGTGGAGACCGAACTGTCACCTTGAGGTCGTACGATGAACCGGTGAGTCAGATGTCGCTGTTCTCTGCGGAGATCGAGGATCCAGCCATTGCGGACCTCGCTGGACTGCTTGCGGCACAGGGTCAGTCGGTTCACACCAGTTGGGGCGCCCGGGTGTCGGTGGTCGTCGCCGAGCAGTGGCGCGCCGACGAGATCTGCGACGAGATCCGCGAGGCCGGACTGGAAGCGGAGATCGTCGAGTCCGAAGAAGGACATCCCATCGCGCGCACGGAAGCCAATCCGCGGATCACGGCGCTGCACCGAGCGTGGACCACGGGGGCGGTAAAGGCGGTGCCGGAGGGGTGGACGCCCACCCCGCACGCGCTACGGCTGTGGACGCTCGCCGGCGGTCGTGCCGACGGCGCACACTACGTCCTCGGTCTCGATCCCACGGCGCCGGACACGTACGCGCCGCTCTCGACGTCGTTGATGCGCACGGGGATCGCGCCGACACTCGTCGGGACCCGCGGAGGCAGTCCGGGGTTGCGGATCTCGAGCCGCAAACGCATCACGCGACTGGCGGAGACGGTGGGAATCGCGCCCGACGGTGCGCCCGCCGGGGAGTGGCCGGTCGGCTGATCGACGGTCGCGCACGGGCTCGGATCTCGGGTCCGACGGTGTTCGCGAGCGTCTGGCCACCGATGTGTGATCGGGACTAACGGCCTACCTCCACAATCTGGGGTGACGTGCAGAACACACGTTATATAAGGTACAACGGCATCGAGCAGCAATACTTCGAACCGAAGGGCACCCGTGGCCGCCACCGACAACGCATCACCCGCCGTCCGGCGTCTCGTCATCGTCGAGTCGCCGACCAAAGCCCGCAAGATCGCGGGCTATCTCGGCGGGAACTACGTCGTCGAATCGTCGCGCGGACACATCCGCGACCTTCCCCGCGGTGCGGCCGACGTGCCTGCCAAGTACAAGGGGCAGCCGTGGGCGCGACTCGGGGTCAACGTCGACGACGGCTTCGAACCCCTGTACGTGGTCTCGGCCGATAAGAAGTCGACGGTCACCGAACTCAAGTCGCTGATGCGCGACGTCGACGAGCTCTACCTCGCCACGGACGGTGACCGCGAGGGGGAGGCCATCGCGTGGCACCTCCTCGAGACCCTGAAGCCGAAGATCCCGGTCAAGCGGATGGTGTTCCACGAGATCACCGAGTCGGCGATCCGCGCGGCCGCCGAGAATCCCCGCGAGCTCGACATGCCGATGGTCGACGCGCAGGAGACCCGCCGCATCCTCGACCGCCTGTACGGCTACGAAGTGTCGCCGGTGCTGTGGAAGAAGGTCATGCCGAAGCTGTCGGCGGGCCGCGTGCAGTCGGTGGCGACCCGCATCATCGTCGAGCGTGAGCGCGAGCGCATGGCGTTCGTCTCCGCGGACTACTGGGACATCGCCGCGGTGCTCGACGCCGGCGCGCAGGCGTCGCCGCGCACCTTCAACTCCCGCCTGGTGAACATCGGGGACGACCGGGTGGCCACGGGCCGCGATTTCGGCCCCGACGGGCGCCTGAAGAAGTCCAGCGGTGTGGCCGTCCTCGACCAGGCGCGTGCGACGGCGCTGGCAGCGGGCCTCGAAGGGGCGTCGCTCACCGTCACCTCGGTGGAGGAGAAACCCTACACCCGCCGCCCGTACGCGCCGTTCATGACGTCGACCCTCCAGCAGGAGGCCGGTCGCAAACTGCGATTCTCGTCGGACCGCACCATGCGCATCGCGCAGAAGCTGTACGAGAACGGCTACATCACCTACATGCGTACCGACTCGACCACGCTGAGCGAGTCGGCCATCACCGCCGCGCGCAACCAGGCGCGCCAGCTCTACGGGGACGACTTCGTCCACCCGACGCCGCGTCAGTACACCCGCAAGGTGAAGAATGCGCAGGAGGCGCACGAGGCGATCCGGCCGGCGGGCGACTCGTTCCGGACGCCGGGCCAGGTCGCGTCGGCGCTGAACACCGACGAGTTCCGCCTGTACGAGCTGATCTGGCAGCGGACCGTCGCCTCGCAGATGGCCGATGCCCGCGGCACCACCATGAGCCTGCGGATCGGTGGCCGCGCGTCGACCGGCGAAGAGGTCACGTTCGCCTCGTCGGGCCGCACCATCACCTTCCCGGGCTTCCTGTCGGCCTACGTCGAGACCGTCGACGCGCTCGCAGGCGGTCAGGCCGACGACGCCGAGAACCGGTTGCCCAACCTCCGCGAGGGACAGGCGCTGACAGCCGCGTCGCTCACCGCCGACGGGCACTCCACCAATCCGCCCGCGCGCTACACCGAGGCATCGCTGGTCAAGACGCTCGAAGAGTTGGGCATCGGCCGCCCGTCGACGTACGCATCGATCATCGGCACCATCCAGGACCGCGGTTACGTCGTGAAGAAGGG
Source organism: Gordonia hydrophobica NBRC 16057 (assembly GCF_001592365.1). GTDB lineage: Bacteria > Actinomycetota > Actinomycetes > Mycobacteriales > Mycobacteriaceae > Gordonia > Gordonia hydrophobica. The sequence goes on along the minus strand of NZ_BCWU01000007.1, from coordinate 287,679 downwards.
CAGTGCGCTGGTTCCGTCGTGGATCGCGTTCGCCGTCGTCGGTCTGCTGGAGGGCTACTTCAACAGTCTCGTCGACTACGATTTCACCGCCTCGCTGGAAGACGACCTCGACGAGATCGCGTCGGGCAACGAGGACCGCACCCGCTGGCTCACCCAGTTCTACTTCGGCGCCGACACCGAGAGCGATGCTCCGAACTCCGGAGACGACGATGCTGCCGGCGCCATGGCCCGTGCGGGCGGACTGAAGAAGCTGGTCGGGGTGAACCTCGAGGGCATCGACGCCCGCGAGGTGAACTCGATCAAGCTGTTCGACGACGCCGAGGGCCGGCCGGTCCTGGTGCGTGTCGGCCGCTACGGGCCGTACCTGGAGCGCAACGTCGCCGGGCCGGATGCCGAACCGGACCTGAAGCGGGCCAACCTCCCGTCCGAGATGACGCCGGACGAGTTGACGTTGGAGGTCGCCGAGAAGCTGTTCGCCACCCCGCAGGAGGGCCGCGTCCTCGGTGTGGACCCGGTGAGCGGCAACCAGATCGTCGCCAAGGAGGGCCGCTTCGGTCCCTACGTGACCGAACTGCTGCCCGCCGAGGACGACGACAAGGACGACGAGGATCCGGGGCCCTCCGCACCGGTGCCGACGATCCCGGCCGGGCCGACGCCGAAGGACGGCGGCGCGGGCGGCGAGGACGTCGTCGCGCTCGACGAGGTGCCGACCGGTGGCGGAGTGGCGACTGCGACGTCGACCACCACCGCGAAGAAGACCGCCAAGAAGACCGCGAAGAAGGTGGCCAAGAAGGCCGGTCCCAAACCGCGCACGGGCTCGCTGTTCAAGAGCATGGACATCTCGACGGTCACGCTCGAGGAGGCGCTGAAGCTGTTGTCGCTGCCGCGCGTCGTCGGCGTGGATCCGGAGAGCAACGAGGAGATCACCGCGCAGAACGGCCGGTACGGGCCGTACCTGAAGAAGGGCACGGACTCGCGGTCGTTGACCAGCGAGGATCAGCTGTTCAGCGTGACGCTCGAGGAAGCGCTCAAGATCTACTCGGAGCCGAAGCGGCGCGGTCGTGCCGCGGCCGCCCCGCCGCTGCGCGAGCTCGGCAACGACTCCGTGAGCGACAAGCCGATGGTGATCAAGGACGGCCGCTTCGGCCCGTACGTCACCGACGGCGAGACCAACGCCAGCCTCCGCAAGGGCGATGAGGTCGCCACCATCACGCCCGACCGCGCGATGGAGTTGTTGGCGGAACGTCGTGCCCGCGGCCCGGCCAAGAAGGCGGCGAAGAAGACCGCCAAGAAGACCACTGCCAAGAAGACAGCGGCGAAGAAGACGACGGCCGCGAAGAAGACAGCGGCGAAGAAGACCACGGCCGCGAAGAAGACGACCGCGGCGGCCAAGAAGACGACCGCGACGAAGAAGACTGCGGCCAAGACCACGGCGGCGAAGAAGACCGCGCCGCCGAAGCCCGCCGACTAACGATCTGGGGTCCCGCCTGAAGCGTCGATTCCCGCGCAGTGTTCGACAATGAGCGGGGACCGACGCCTCACGCGTGGATGGGCCGGAACCGCGGACGGCGCGACGCTATCCCACGTCGGGAGTCGGTTCGGCCACGTCCAGATCGGGACGCGCCAGCAGAGTCTCGATGCCGCGGCCGCGGAGCTCCACGCCCTCGCCGATCTCCCAGTGCGCGGCCTCCTCATCGCCGGCGAGGAACACGGCCCGCGCTGAACCGAGAACGCGCGTCTGCTCGTCCTTGGCGAGTTCGGTCAGGCGTGCCGCCTCGTTGACCGGGTCGCCGATGACCGTGTACTCGAGTCGCTGCTCCGACCCGATGTGCCCGGCGACGGCCTTGCCCGCGGACACGCCGATGCCCATGTCGACGTCGCCGAGCCGGTCGGCCAGTTCGACGCGCAGTTCTCGGGCTGCGGCGAGTGCGGCGCCGGAGAAGTCGTCTTGGTCGAGCGGGGCGCCGAAAATCGCCAGCGCGGCGTCGCCCTGGAACTTGTTGACGAAACCACCGTGCTTGCCGACCACGTCGACGACCACTTGGAAGAAGTCGTTGAGCAGTTCCACGACCTCCCGCGGGGGCCGGTTGACGGCCAGTCGGGTGGAGCCGACGATGTCGACGAACAGCACGCCGACGTAGCGTTCCTCGCCGCCGAGCTCGGTACCGGTCTCGATCGCCCGGCGTGCGACGTCCTCGCCGACGTAGCGACCGAACAGGTTGCGGAGTTCCTGGCGTTCGCGGACGTCGGCCACCATGTCGTTGAAGCCCGCTTGCAGCAGCCCCAGGTCGTTGCCGTCGTAGATCTTCACCGCGACGTTGAGGTTGCCCGCCTTCACCTGATTGAGCGCCAGGCGCATCTGCTTGACCGGGTCGGTGATGGAGCGGACCAACCGGGTGATCGCCAGCAGTCCGAAGACCATGGCGGCACACGTCATCCAGAGGATGGCGCGCTGCAGTCCCTCGGCGTCGGTGTCGACGACGCCCGTCTCCTGCAGGACGATCAGGGCTCCGATGACGACGAGTGGCACGGCGACGCTGACGATCCAGAACACGGTGATCCGCGTCGCGATACCCGGGGCGTTGGCGCTGTTGGGGTCGTTCGCCATGGCGGCGACCGTGATCGGCCGTAGCACCTTCTCGGCCTGCATGAAGCTCAGCACCCCGGTGACCAACGCACCGATGAGACTGGCGAGGAGGACGAGGATGAAGTCCTTGACCGACTGCCGGAGGTTGATCGCGGCCAGCAGCACACCGCCCACGGTCCACAGGCCGAGGTTCACCACGGTCACCAGCGTCGGCAGTTGCAGCGCCCGTTTTCGGGCGGCCTCGTCGTCGAGCCGACTGCGGCGTCGGTGCCAGATCAGCACCGGCATGCTCAGTCTGATCGTCAGGTAGATGCCGACGATGATCGCGAACAACAGGTAAACACCGAACGCGAACTGGTTCAGTGCGTCGAACTCGCTGAGCGAGATGGCATCGGCACTCGGCATTCCGAAGCGGAGGAATGCGAACGTGAACAGCGCGCCGACGAGGTTGGCCCGCAGCATGTCGAGGGCGAGGACGGGCCACGGCGTATGCGCCAGCCAGCGCACGGTGTGCGCTGCTCGCGACACGCCGGACCGTCGTCTTACCATGTCATCCAAGGTAGCGGGATGCTTGCAATTGTTAAACACCCCTCTCGACGCCGCTTGTCTGAACTGGGCTTTAGTCTGGCTGATGTGACGTATGTCTTCAGCCGAATGATCGGACAGCGCGGACTGCTCGACGAACTCCTGGTCGCGGCGACGTCTGCGCGAGCCGTCGCCGCACGTCTGGACGAAGCGGACGACGGCGCCGTCTCGATGTTCGCCGATCAACCGGACGACGCCGTGGAGACCACGGTCCGGGAGTCGATGACCCACGCGTGGCTGTTCACCGGACCGCCGGGAAGCGGCCGATCGGTGGCGGCGACCTGCTTCGCGGCAGCGTTGCAGTGTCAGTCGCCCGATGTCGTCGGCTGCGGAGAGTGCCGCGCGTGCACCACCGTCCTCGCAGGCACCCACGGCGACGTGCGCCACATCGTCCCCGAGGGCCTCACCATCTCCGTCAAACAGATCCGCGACATCGTGCAGTTGTCGGCGCGACGCCCCACGACGGGTCGCTGGCAGATCGTCGTCGTGGAGGACGCGGATCGGCTGACCGAGCAGGGGGCGAACGCGCTGCTGAAGGCCGTCGAAGAACCGCCGGAACGCACCATCTTCCTACTGTGCGCACCGTCGGTGGCTCCGGAGGACATCGCGATCACTCTGCGGTCGCGGTGTCGGCACGCCGGCCTCACGGCGCCCGCTGCGGCTGACATCGCGCGCGTCCTGGTGGACCGCGACGGGATCGAACCGGACCGTGCCGAGTGGGCCGCGTCGGTGTCCGGCGGTCACGTCGGGCGCGCCAAGCGGTTGGCGATCGATGAGGCCTCGCGCGATCAGCGCGATCAGGCGCTTGGCCTGGCCCGGGCCGCGACGCGCGATTCGACGGCGTTCGCCGCCGCCGAGAAGCTCGTCAAGACGGCGACCGATGTGGCGGCTGCGATCAGTGCCGAACGCGATGCCGTTGAGACCGAAGAGCTCATGACGGCGCTCGGTGCGGGCGGAACTGGCAAGGGCACCGCACGACCGCCGCGCGGGACGGCGGGCGCCGTCAAGGAACTCGAGAAGCGGCAGAAGTCCCGGCGCACCCGGACGATGCGCGACGTGCTCGACCGTGCCCTGGTGGACCTCGCTGCGCTCTTCCGCGACGGATTGACGCTCGCGATGGGCGCACAGGTGACGCTGATGCACCCGGACAAGGCGGGCGATCTGACGGGCCCGATGTCCCGGCACGCGTCACCCGCGCAATTGCTGCGGTGCATTGAGGCGGTTCTGGACTGCCGCGACGCCCTCGAGAAGAATGTGAAGCCGAAGTTCGCCGTCGACGCGATGGTGGTCCGGATCGGGCGCGAACTCAGCCGCAGATAGGGTGCGAAACCGGGGTCGACGCGCTCGCGTTTCTCCGGTCCGGAAAAAATCTTCACGGCTGTGACCAGCGTAGACGGCCGATTTCTCCGAAGCGCTTTTGGTCGGAGCCGATCGGTCCGGGTGCAATGGAAGCATGCTCAATCGAGAACTCACATCGGTGCGGATCGGCCCGAAGACAGGGCTCGTCGGCAGGTTGGTTGTCGCGACGACGCTCTTCTACGCCGTCGCCGTTCTTTATTTCGGTACGACGGGCGCAGTCGGTAGAGACGTGTTCGTGCAGCCGATGGTCCTCACCGCGGTGTTCGCGGGAGTTCTCTGTGTGCCGTTGATCGCCGGATGGGTGGTCGTCCGACGATTCACCGACAACTAGGCGGACGGTTCCGCGGCGTCGTCGGTGTCGTCGGCGGGGTGATCGGACAGCGGATCGTCGCCGCCCGCACCCTCGAGCACGGTCAGTTCGTTGTCGATGGCGGCTGAGGCCGCTTCGAACTTGCCCTTGATCTTGTCGATGAAGCTGGACATGACGCCTCCTCCGTGCCGAGCGTGTTTTCACTATATGTCGGTCGGCGCGGGGTCGGCGACGAGTCGTACGCTTTCCTGGATGGGACTGGGAAGGGCCGCGGATGAGTGAGTTCGGAAAGGCCTCGACATTCACCTGGGTGTTCGTCGGAGGGTTGTTTGGGACTGCTCTGCGCTGGGGCGCGGAACAGGCGTGGCCCGCCCATGACGGGCAGTGGCCGTGGGGGACATTCGTAGTGAACCTTGTCGGGGCATTCATCCTCGGCGCGCTGTTAGAGGGGTTGGCGCGACTGGGAGGCGATGACGGTTGGCGTCGTCGTGCACGCCTGGCCGGTGGTACGGGATTCTGCGGAGCCCTCACCACCTACAGCGCGTTCGCCCTGGAGATCAGTCTCCTCGGACGAGGCGCGCACTACGCGCTGGCGATCGGATACGCGGTCACCAGCGTGGTGGTCGGCGTACTGCTTGCCTGGACGGGGGTACAAGCAGCACGCCGACTGCTGCCGTTGGAGGGGGAGCCGGCGTGATCGTTCTGCTGACGGTGGTCGCAGGCGCCGCGGGTGCGGTGGCGAGGTATCAGGTCGACGACGCGGTGCGCCGACGGTGGCCCGACGTCTTCCCCGGTCCCACGTTCCTGATCAATCTGACCGGTGCCCTGCTGATCGGCTTCGTCGCCGGACTGGTGATGTTCGCCGGCGCCTCGCCCGATTGGTCGAGTGTCGTGGGCACCGGCTTCTGCGGCGGGTACACGACCTTCTCGACGGCCGTGGTCGAGGCGATCCGACTGGAGAGCCGCCGCGGCGTGATCTACAGCGTCGGCACGCTGCTCGGCGCCGTCGGCGCCTGTGCGCTCGGCCTGTGGTTGGGATGGCTCGTGTAGCGCCTGCTCAGTTCACGACGATGCTGCGCTTGGCGAGGCCCATCCAGAAGCCGTCGATCGGCTGCTCGGGGACGGCGTCGGCGACCGTCGCGGCGCCCAGTGTCACGAACAGCGGAGCGAAGTGCTCGGTGCGCGGGTGCGCGTACGGCATCCCGGGCGCCCGGTGTGCGAAGTCGAGGAGACCGTCGACGTCGCCGGCGTCGAACCGTTCCCGCGCCCACTCGTCGAACTCCACCGACCACTGCGGCGGCACCGCATCGGGGGAGGGATCGGTGAGGTAGGGCAACCCGTGCGTGGTGAATCCGGAGCCGATGATCATGACGCCCTCGTCGCGGAGTTCGGTCAGGCGAGCGCCGAGCGTCATCAGCGCGTCGGGTGCGAGCGTCGGCATCGACATCTGGACCACGGGAATGTCGGCGTCGGGGTACATCACGGTCAACGGCACGTAGGCGCCGTGGTCGAGGCGGCGCTCCGCATCGTGGTGCACCTCTCCGGCGGGCATCAGCGCGGCGATCTGCTCGGCGAGCGCCGTGGCGCCGGGCGCGTTGTACACCGTGTCGTAGAACCGGTCGGGGAAGCCCCAGAAGTCGTAGGTGAGCGGCACCCGTGGATCGGTGGAACCGATCGTCAGCGGCGCCGCCTCCCAGTGCGCGGACACGACGAGGATCTGTTTGGGACGCGGGAGATCGACGGCGAGTTGCTTCAACTCGGCGACCCACCGAACGTCGTCCACCAACGGCGGGGCTCCATGACTGATGAACAGTGCGGGCATGCGGTCGGTGCGCGAGGACGCCATGCCGACCATCGTAGTGATGTTCTCGCAAGATGCGGGGCGTAGTTCGGTCCGGTCGTCCGTATCATCGGCGAGATGAGAGTCCTCGTGGTCGACGACGACGCGGCCATCGCAGAGACCGTCCGCCGGACGATGACCGCCCAGGGATGGACGGCCGCCGTCGCCGACAACGGGATCGACGGGTTTGACGAGGCATGCGCCGGGACGTTCGACGTCGTCGTCCTCGACATCATGATGCCGGGCCGCAACGGGTACGAGGTGGTGCGCGACCTGCGCAAGGCCGGGGTATGGACGCCGATCCTGATGCTGACCGCCAAGGACGGTGAGTACGACCAGGTGGACGCCCTCGACTTCGGTGCTGACGACTACCTGACTAAGCCGTTCTCGGTGGCGGTGTTGGTGGCACGACTACGCGCGCTGGTGCGGCGAGGTGCACCGGAACGTCCGACGGTGCTCGAAGTCGGTGATCTGCGACTCGATCCCGCCAAACACACCGTGCACCGCGGCGACGCGCCGATCGACCTGTCGCCGCGGGAGTTCGCGCTGCTCAACCTGTTGATGGGACACGCGGGGGTGCCGCTCTCCAAACAGCGGATCCTCGAATCGGTGTGGGATGTGAACTACGACGGCCCGGATAATGTCGTCGAGGTCTATATTCACCACCTGCGAAAACACATCGACGCACCGTTCGGACGAAAGTCGCTGGAGACCGTCAGGGGCGTCGGCTATCGGATCGTGCCAGCGGAAGACTGAACCAGAATCGAGCGCCGCCGTCGGGTGCGGCGTCGACGCCGACCAAGCCGCTGTGCGCGTTCACGATCTCGGCGACGATCGCCAGGCCCAACCCGGACCCGCCGGCCGCCCGGTCGCGGGCGTCGTCGAGGCGGACGAAGCGATCGAACACGCGCTCGCGGTCGGCCGCGGAGACACCGGGGCCGTCGTCGCTGACGGCGACCGTGACGGACTCGGCGGTGGACGCCATCGTGATCGTCAGCCGACTCGCCGCATAGCGGGCGGCGTTGTCGGTCAAGTTCCGGATGGCACGCGCCAAGCGGGCGGCGTCACCGTCGACGAACGCGGGCACCGTGGTGCAGTGCACGGAGACGGCCCGGGTCGCCGTGACCAGGTCCGCCTCGGCGGTGACGAGTGCTTCGAGATCGACCCGTTCGTGGCGTACCGGAGCCGCGCCCTCGTCCCCGCGAGCCAGCAGCGCGAGGTCGGCGACCAGGGTTCGCATGCGTGCGGCCTCAGGCAGCAGCAGGGTCCGCACGGTCTCGACGTCGATCGGCTCGCCGGTGTGATCGGCGAGATCGAGGAGTCCGTAGATCGACGTCAGCGGGCTGTTGAGCTCGTGCGAGGCGTCGCCGACGAATTGTCGTTGCGTGGTCTGTGCGGTCTTCAGTCGGGTCAGCATCGCGTTCATGGTTCGGGCCAGCAGTTCGATCTCGTCGCGGGTCCCGGGAACGGGGACGAGATCGGCGAGATCGGCGGCGCTGATCTCGGACACACGGCGTCGGATCTGTTCCACCGGGCGCAGGGCACGGCCGACGAAGAAGTAGGTCAGCGTCGCCATCGCGGCCACGATGAGGGGGAACACCGCAGCGCAGAGCGCCGCGACCAGCAGGACGAGGGTGTTGATGCCCGCCTCGGCGGTGCCGGCCTCCACCGTGAGCGCGGTACCGTCGGCGGCACGGACGCCGACCCGAGTGGCGCGGTACTCGGCGTCGGACGGCGCGGACTGGGCGCCGTCGATCTCGACGCGTCGGCCCGGCTGCAACGGGGCGCCGAGCGGACCGCCGGGACGGGCTCGACTCGAGCGGACGACCTGTCCGGACGCGTCGACCACCTGTACGAGGTCGACGTTCTGATCGGTGCTGAACAACGAGTCGTCGAGTTCGCTCGGACCGCGTTCGGCGAGTGCCTCCGCGATAGTGCTCACCCGCGCGGAATTAGCGTCGTCGGCCTTGTTCAGGAGGACGGTGTGCAGCACCAGAATCAGTACGGCGCCTGCGATCACGAGCGCGATCGTCACCAACGCGGTGGCGAGCAGAGTCAGCCGGCTCCGCATCGGACGCACCGCACGAGCCAGGCGTCGACGAAGGGTTAAGGCTCCGGTAAGCGACTGATCGCCACGCTGTGGGGGTGAAGCAGAATCAGAAGTCATGGGTACTGGCCTACTCCGTGCTCATCGTGATGGTCGTCGGGTTCGGACTGTTCGTGAGACACGGACCGACGGGACTGGACAGCGCCGTGCTGAACGCGGTCGAGGGTACGCGTGCCACAGGCATGGCACGGGCGGTCTCAGTGCTGAGCGACCTGTACAGCCCCATGCTGGTCCCGGTCTGGGCCCTGGCCGCTGCCGCATACCTGCTGTTTCGTGATCGCCGCGTGCACCGAGCCGTCACCGTCCTCGCTGCGGTGGCCGGTGCGGGTGTCGTCGCGGAAGTGGTCAAGGTGATCGTGGAGCGTCCGCGTCCGCCCGCCGTCGATCAGATTCCGGCGTACGAGGCGGCGATGTCGTATCCGTCGGGGCATGTCACCGGGACGGCCGCACTCGTGGTCTCGGTTGCGCTGGTCGGGACCATCGGGGCCAGTCGTGCCGCGCGCGTCGCGGCGGTCAGCATGGGGGTGGTCACGACGGCCTTCGTCGCCTGGACGCGCCTGTACCTCGGCGTTCATTGGTTCAGCGACGTGATCGCCGGATGCGTGGTGGGTGCGGCGACGGCGGTCGTCGCGGTGGTGCTCGTGCCGAGGATCGTCACGACCGTATTCGAACGGTTCAGCGATCGTCTCTCGCCCGGAGTAGCGACCTGGCTGGCCCCGGCATCGGGCAGGCATGCGTGGTCCGACGCCGGACGACGTGCGTTGGTCCGCGTGCCGCTGGTCACCGGCTATTTCTGGACCATCAAGATCATGGCCACCACCGTCGGCGAGACCTATGCGGACGACCTCAACGGTCGGCTCGGTTGGGGGCTGACTGCGACGACGCTGTTCATGGCGGTGCTGCTGGTCGCTGTCCTGGTGGTCCAGTTCAGTCGGGGCGGCTACACGGCGTGGGTCTACTGGCCGGCCGTCGCGCTGATCAGCGTGGTGGGCACCCTCATCACCGACAACCTCACCGACAATCGCGGCGTGCCGCTCCAGGTGACGACGGCGGTGTTCGCGATCGCGCTGGTGGTCGTCTTCGCCGGCTGGTACCTGAGCGAGCGGACCTTGTCGATCCACACGATCACCACGCGCCGCCGCGAAGCGTTCTACTGGCTGACGATCCTGGTCACGTTCGCGCTCGGTACCGCCGCGGGTGATCTGCTGGCGGAGAAGTTGAACCTCGGCTACGTGGTCTCCCTGCTGATCTTCGCCGCCGTCATCGCGGCGATCGCGCTGGCCTACTGGAAGTTGCACCTGAATGCCGTCGTCGCCTTCTGGGCGGCGTACGTCCTGACTCGCCCGCTCGGCGCGTCCATCGGCGACCTCCTGTCACAACCGCGCGACAGCGGCGGATTCGGTCTCGGCACCTCGCTGACCTCGACGATCTTCCTGACGGTCATCGTGGTCCTGGTGGCCTTCCTGAGCGTGACGAAGCGCGACGTGATCGAACCCGTTGAGGTCGGTGATCGGATGGTGGTGCCTAACCGTCAGCGCATGGGGGCTGGACAGGGGTGAAGCGGGTGGTGATGAGGGGGATGATCATGTCGACGGCGTACTCGAACTCGAGTTGTCGATCGAACCGTGCCAGATGGGGCGCAGCCCGGCCGACCTCCGAGAATCCGGACGTCTCCAGCGTCCGTTGCCGTTCGGCGATGCCTGCGGGGTCGGTTGTTCCGAACGTCGGTCCGGCCGACGCCTCACGTAACAATGTTCCGATCAACGTCGCCAGCAGCGTCCGCATCAGGTGGACGGCCTCCTCGGTATCGCACCCGACGCGACGGAGCAGCGCCAGTGCTGCTTCGATCGGAGCGAGGCCCGCGGTCGACGAGAGTTGACGGGTCAGTACCAATGTCGTGGCCTTGGGGTGGGCGACGGCGATTCGGCGGAACTCGTACGCCCAGGCGCGGAGATCGTGCGTGATGGAGTCGGTCGATTCTGGCGGACGGAGCTGTTCGAGGAGGTACTCGGCGACTGCGTCGAGGAGGTCGTCCTTGTCGTCGACGTAGTAGTAAAGGCTCTTGGCATCCACTTTGAGCACGCGCCCGACTGAGCGCATCGTCACGGCGTCGACGCCCTGGTCGTCGATCACCGACAGCGCCGCCTTGCGGATCGCATCGCGCGAGAGTTGTGCTGTCGACGTCTTCAGCGGCCGACCGCGTCGGGGTGCCGTCGGCGGCACCTGTCTTGGTGTCGGGTTCGACGCGGCGCTCATGGATCCCACTCTTGCATTTTTCCACAGCGGGGATTTAATCTGTCAATTATCCCACGCTGTGGAAAAATGAAGGAGGCGGCATCGATGCACGCATCTCGGCGTCAGCGTTTCGGGGCGTTCTGCACATGAAGGTCCATCATCTGAATTGCGGGACCATGCACCCACCTGGGACGCCGGGCGGCCTGGTTTGCCATGTCCTACTGGTCGAGGCGCCTTGCGGGCTCGTCCTCGTTGATTCGGGCCTGGGCCTGCTCGATGCCCAGTTTCCGGGGGAGCGGTTCGGCCCGGGGCGTTTCTACGTCCGACCAGACTTCGATCAGTCCGAAGCGGCGATCTCCCAGATCCACGCTCTGGGCTTCGCGCCCGAGGACGTGCGCCACATCGTGCTCACTCATTTCGATGCCGACCATGCCGGTGGTCTGTCGGACTTCCCGTGGGCTCAGGTCCATCTCACCAGCGCGGAGGCTCTCGCGGCGCGGCACCCCGACACCATGACGGAACGCCGGCGATATCTTCCGGCCCAACGCGCCCATGGGCCGAGGCTCGTCGAGCATCTGCCCTCCGCGGGCGAAGGATGGCGTGGGTTCCCCAGCGCCGAGGAACTCACCGATATCGCGCCCGGCATCGTTTTGATCAACCTGCCCGGCCACAGTCGTGGTCACGCCGCGGTCGCCGTTGACGCCGGGAACCGATGGGTGCTGCATGTCGGAGACGCGTTCTATCACCGTGGACAACTCGACGGATCGCACTCCGCGCCACGGGCACTGACTGCGATGGAGCGGGTGATGGCCTACGACTGGACGCAGGTCAAGGCCAACCATCAACGTCTCACGGAACTGTGGGGTGCAGAGGAACCGGATCTGCTGCTGGTCAATGCGCACGACCCGTACCTTCTTGACCGCGCACTCGGAGGGATCTGACCTATCGCGAGCGAACGCTCGTCCAGCACTGTCTGTTCCGCGAGTCTGCGGAATCGGATGACGACATGAGGAAGTGAAGAATGAGCCGAATCTTCGGAGAAATCAATCAGATGGGCTATGTGGTGCGTGACATCAACGCAGAGATGCGGCGGTGGCTCGCTCACGGTATCGGCCCGTGGTTCTATGCCCACGAGGTGCAGACCGACTACTTCACCTATCGCGGCAGTGCTTCGCCGATGAGGATGAGCGTTGCTCTCGCGAACTCCGGCGACGTCCAGATCGAGCTGATCGCGCCTCGCAATGATGCACCCTCGCTGTACCGGGATTTCCTCGAATCGGGCCGTGAGGGGCTGCAGCACATCGCCTATTGGACCGAGGATTACCAAGGTCTGTACGACGAGGTGCTGTCGCTGGGCTACGAGGTCGGTCACGAAGGATCGATCGGCGGCGAGCAAGGGCGCTTCGCCTATCTCGACACCGAGGCGACCTTCGGACACGTCATCGAGATCTCTGATGTCAGCGGACCCAAGGGCCAGTTCTTCCGGTACATCCGGGACGTCGCCGCCACCTGGGACGGCAGCGAACCCATCCGCGGCGACGTCGACCAGCTCGCTTGACCTCATTGCCGCCACACGACGAGAGAGTTTCTATGACCACCATCGATTATCCAGACATCGACACGCTGCCCGCAGCTGTGCGCGAGGCCCTGACCACTCACACTGCCAACGTGTACCGCATGATCGGCCATTCTCACGGCATGGCGGAGAGCTTCCTGAGCATGGCCGACGCGATGCTGCAGGCCAACTCGGTGCCGTTCCCGCTGCGGGAACTGGCGATCCTCCGCGTCGGCTACGTTTACGACGCCGCGTACGAGGTGCACCACCACGAACGGATAGCGCGTGCGGTCGGACTCAGTGACGACGCGATGACAGCAGCGGCCACCGGGACCGGCGACGGGCTCAGTGCTGTGGAGGCGGCGGTGCTGCGCTGGACTGACCAGCTCTTAGACGGGCACACACTCGACACAGCCACACGGCACGAGGCTCTCGAGACGTTCTCGGTCACCGAACTGGCGGATTTCGTGCTCACCGTTGGCTTTTACCAGCTCGTCTGCAATTTCCTCAACGCCTTCGGCGTGACGACCGACGGCGAGGACTGAAGAGTGGCGGAGAGTGATCGCTGAGACAGTCTGTCAGCGACGGTTCGCGTCGGTGCGAAACGGTGACTGTGCCGACACGTCACCGACACGGATCAACCTCGCCTCCCAAAGAGATGACCGCCCGAGCCGTGCAGGGCGCGAGCGGTCAGAGGGAGACTGATATGTCTACGAATCAGCGTACAACGTGGCAGTTCGTCAGGAGATGAAGTCCGCGGACCACAGGCTAGCGGACCGTAGCACGGTGCTACAGTGAGGTATGAGCAGAGCCAGTCAGCCCACGCGGCTTCCCGCAGACGTGTACGAAGCCGCCCTGGCCGCGAGCCGAGTCACCTCGCGGACGCTGCCGCAGCAGATCGCACACTGGGCTCGGATCGGCCGGGAAGTGGAATTATCGCCGACCGTCAACCACCGGAAGATCGCTCGCGTCCTCGAAGGGGCCGACGCCTACGACTCCCTCGATGACACCGAGCAGGCCATCGTCCGCCAGCAGTGGGAGGAGCGCATGGACGAGGTGCGTCGGTCCCTCGACTTCGCTGCAGACTTCGCCGCCGCCGGAGAGTCCTACTCCGAACTCGATGACGACGGCAACGTCGTCACCGTGGAGTCCACGCGCTGATGCCCGACCTCCATCTGCTCGCCGGTCCCAACGGCGCAGGGAAGTCGACATACGTCAACACGGTCCTGGCCCCGATCACCCACCTGCCGTTCATCAACGCAGACGTGATCGCCGCCGAATGCTGGCCCGACGACCAAGCACCGCACGCGTACGAGGCCGCGCAGATCGCCGAACAGCAACGCCGCGCAGCCCTTGCCGCCGGTCAGTCATTCATCACCGAGACCGTGTTCTCCCACCCGAGCAAAGTGCAGCTCGTCGCCGACGCATCAGCCGCCGGGTATCTCGTCCACCTCCACGTGATCATCGTCCCCGTCGAACTCACCGTCCTGCGCGTCGCCGAACGAGTCCGACGCGGAGGCCACGACGTACCCGAACAGAAGACCCGAGAGCGCTACGCCCGACTCTGGGACCACATCGCCCACGCCATCGCCATCGCCGACACCACCCGCGTCTTCGACAACAGCAAAGCCAGCAACCCATTCCGGGCCTGCGCCCGCTACGACCACGGCCGCCTAGTCGGAATGCCAGACTGGCCGACCTGGACACCGCCACCACTCCTGACAGCGCCAGGGAACACGCACTGACCCGCCGCCCGTGGATCATGATTCATCACGATGGGCTACTCGGGTCTGCGTTGGGGTGAGATCAGGGCTCTGTGGCCGGAGCAGGTGTCAGAGCGTGGGTTGCGTGTGACTCACGCCTACTCAGAGGTCGACGGCAAACTGATTCTCGGCGACGTGAAGGACCATGAGGCTGGATCGGTCCCGCTGCCCACCCGAGTGCGTGACGAACTGCTTGTGTGGGCCGGCACGCGTTCACGTCGTGATCTGCTGTTCGCGACCTCGCGGGAGACGCCGTACTACAACGGCAACTGGACTCGGAGCAAGCTCCGGCCGGCTGCAGCTTGTGCGGGATTATCAAAGGTCACGCCGCACAACCTGCGGGACACGGCCGCGTCGTTAGCAATCGATGCCGGGGCCTCGGTGATGGCCGTCTCGCGGATGCTCGGACACGAGAACGCGTCAACGACGCTCACGCACTACGCGAGCCTGTTCTCCGACATATTCGAAGGTCTGATCACTCGGCTCGACTCCGCGATCGAAGCGACATTGACCTTCAACGATGAGAACGGTGGTGAGCGGAGACAAGAGAAGGCGAACTAGACGACACATCCCCGACACATAGCGTGCCGGGGACCATCGGGAGACAAGGTCGAAACCGTGTCTGACCTGCGGAGCCGCCTAGGAGAATCGAACTCCTGACCTATTCATTACGAGTGAATCGCTCTACCGACTGAGCTAAGGCGGCGTGCTGTCGCTGACAGCGCTCATGATGGTACCGAGTCGTCTGGCCTGCAAGCAAAACGGGTGCTGTCGGCGTCAGCGGAGCGCCGGAACGTCAGCCGGTGACGCCGTCCGCGTGGGCCGCCTCGGCGACGGCCTTCGCGACAGCGGGGGCCACGCGGTCGTCGAGTGGGCTCGGGACGATCTTGTCGGCAGCGAGCTCGTCGCCGACCACCGACAGGATGGCGTCGGCGGCCGCGATCTTCATGTTCTCGGTGATTCGGCGGGCACCGGCGTCGAGTGCGCCGGCGAAGACGCCGGGGAACGCGAGGACGTTGTTGATCTGGTTGGGGAAGTCGCTGCGACCGGTCGCGACGATCGCCGCATGCTTGGCGGCGACGTCGGGGTGGATCTCCGGATCCGGGTTGGACATCGCGAACACGATCGCGTCGTCGGCCATCGTTGCGACGACGTCCTCGTCCACGGTTCCGGCGGAGACGCCGAGGAAGACGTCGGCGCCGGCGAGCGCCTCGGCGATGCCACCGGTGAGCCCGCGCGGATTGCTCCATTCGGCGAGTTCGGTCTTGTACTCGACCAGATCGGTGCGTCCGGAGTGGACGATGCCCTTGGAGTCCAGGACGACGATGTCGTCGATGCCTGCCGCCTTGAGGATCTTGGCGCACGCCACGCCTGCGGCGCCGGCGCCGGACACGACCACCCGCAGGCCGGCCAGGTCCCTGCCGAGGCAGCGGACCGCGCCCTTGAGCGCGGCGAGGACGACGATGGCGGTGCCGTGCTGGTCGTCGTGCATCACCGGGCAGTCGAGCGCCTCGATGACCCGTCGCTCGATCTCGAAGCAGCGCGGTGCCGAGATGTCCTCGAGGTTCACGGCGCCGAAGCTCGGACGGAGATTGATGAGCGTCTCGACGATCGCGTCCGGGTCGGTGGTGTCGAGGACCAGCGGGATCGAGTTCAGGCCGGCGAAGGCGCGGAACAGCGCAGCCTTGCCCTCCATGACGGGCAGGGAGGCGCGCGGACCGATGTTGCCGAGCCCGAGCACCGCGGTGCCGTCGGAGACCACCGCCACCAGGCGCTCGGTCCAGGTGTAGCGGTCGACGAGCTCCGATTCGGAATGAATGGCACGCGAGACCTGCGCGACGCCGGGGGTGTAGATGATCGACAGGTCGCGCGCAGTCTCGATCGGCGAACGCAGTTCGACAGACAGTTTTCCGCCTTCGTGGGCGGCAAAGATCTCGTCGTCGGTGATGGGCATATGCGGTGCTCTCCGGCTCCCTCGATGCAGCGATTGCTCAACTGCCGTAGTGGTCACTGTGACGCTCGGCATGGACGACGCTGTCGACGCCGAGCGAACGGCGCGGGGAAAGCGAACTCCGCACCGTGGTGAGGAGCGTATTCGCCCGATGTGAGACGAACCTGCCGAACCGCCGTGCCGTTGTGCATGTCACAGAGAAATTCGGTTGGTGGAGCATTCTCCGAGGACTACAGTACAACTTGTGTCTATGACGTATTCATCCGCGGATCGCGTGTACGACGAGGTCAAGGAACTCATCCTGACCTGCGAGCTTCCCGGCGGGGAGATGATCAGTGAAGGCGAGATCGCCAGCCGCTGTGAGGTCAGTCGGACCCCGGTTCGTGAAGCATTCCTGCGGCTGTCCGCGGAGGGATGGATGCGGCTCTATCCGAAACGCGGCGCCTTAATCGTGCCGATCGGTGAGAGCGAGGCGCGCGACGTGCTCGACGCCCGGGTGCTGCTGGAGAGCCACGCGATGGCACAGGTGGCCACAGATCCGGACTCGGTGGCGGCGCTCGCAGCGCGACTGACCGACAACGTGGCGCGGCATCGTCTCGTCGACACCGCCGACGCCGCGGAGTTCGCCCGGCTCGACGCCGAGTTCCACCAGTTGATCGTCGCCGCGGGCCGAAACGGCCTGCTCTCGGACTTCTACGCCTCGCTCGGCGAACGACACCGTCGCATGACTGCGGAACGACTGCGCGACGACCACTCCGTCACCGTACGGATCGTCGCCGATCACACTGCGCTCGCCGCGGTGGTCGGGGCGGGCGACGCCGAGAAGTTCGCCGCGATGCTGGCCGACCACCTGGCGCAGGTGCACGGAACCGAAGGAGGACTGCGATGACGAGTCTCGATGCGCTCGACCGGCGAGCGGGGAGTCTTCGCTCACTGATCGGCTGGCCTGCGGTGTCGCTCGCCGTCTTCACCGCCGCGTGGGGCGGCAACGAGTTCACGCCGCTGCTGGTGATGTATCGGACGACGTCGAACATGTCTGCCGTCGTCGTGAACCTCCTGCTGTTCATGTACGTCCTCGGCATCATTCCGGCGATGCTGATCGGCGGTCCGCTGTCGGATCGGTACGGTCGGCGCGCCTTGATGCTGCCGTCGCCGATCATCGCGGCGGTCGGGTCGATGCTGCTGGCGGCGGGCGAGCACTCGGTCCCGCTGCTGACGGCAGGTCGAGTCTTGAGTGGGATCGCGCTCGGTCTGGCCATGGCCGTCGGCGGGACGTGGATCAAGGAGCTGTCCGACCGCGCGGGGGATCCGCCGTCGTCCGGCGCCCGCCGTGCCGCCCTCAGCCTCACCGCGGGCTTCGGTGTCGGCGCCGGGCTGGCTGCGGTTCTGGCGCAGTGGGCGCCGCTGCCCGGCCAGGTCACGTACCTGGTCAACATCGCTCTCGCGATCGCCTCGTTCGCACTGATCTGGACCACTCCGGAGACCCGCCACCGGCCCACCGAGGGCAGACTGCTGGACACCATGACGATCCCGTCCGCGATGACGCCGCGGTTCTGGCTCGTCGTCGCACCGGTCGCACCGTGGGTCTTCGGCGCCTGCGCCATGGCCTACGCGGTGATCCCCGCGCTGATGATGGAACGGACGTCGCGGTGGGCGATCGTCTTCGCCGGCCTGTGCTGTGTGGTCGGCCTCGCCGCGGGCTTCTTCATTCAGACGCTCGGCAAGAAGATCGATCGGCCCGGCTCGCCCCGCGCGCCCCTGGCCGCGATGGCGCTGGTCGCCGTCGGCATGGGGCTCGCGATCGGCGTCGTCGTCGCGCCGTCGGTCCCGCTCGCCCTCGTCGCGGCGATCGTCCTGGGATGCGGCTACGGGATGGCCTTGATCTCCGGCCTGCTGGAGGTCCAGCGACTCGCCGGTCCCGACGACCTCGCCGGGCTGACCGCCGTCTTCTACACCCTCACCTATCTGGGCTTCGGGTCGCCCGCTGCGATGTCGTGGATCATGACCCGCTTCCCGTCCATCACGCACACCGAGCTGTTCGGGTTCGGCATCGTGATGATCGCCGTGGGCGCGGTCGCCGTCGTCGTCGCCAATCGGTCCCGGATCGCCGGGCCGGGCGCCGTCCCTCCCGCCGAACACGAGGTGGACCTGGCGCGCGAGCCCCAACACGTCTGACCCGGGCGACCCGACGCGCCCGGTCGGGATGACATGATTCGGGCATGGTCTCGACCTCTGTTCGTGAGCGGCTGAACGGTGTCGTCGCACGACTGCCTGCAGGCGTCGGGCGGCATGTGCCGCTCGGCGTCCGCATCGTGAAGGCCGTCGTGGCGGGCAACGTCAGCGATCGGGCGATGACGCTCGCCGCGCAGGCGTTCACCTCGATCCTCCCGGTCCTGCTCCTGCTGACGACGTTGCCCGGCTCCGGCGCGCTCGACCGCACGCTCAGCATGTTCGACGTGTCGGCGGGGATCGGTCCGGGCGACGACCCCGGCAGCTACGCGTCGTTCGGCGTGATCGGCGCATTGATGACACTGATCTCGGCGACCTCGATGGCGCGGGCGCTGGACCGGTTGTACGTCGGCGTGTGGGGCGTGCAGAATTCCGGACTGCGCGGGTGGTGGCGCTGGTTGTTGGTGATCGCGGTGCTGGCGCTGGCCACGGTCGCGCAGGCGATGGTCGTGGTCGACGTCAACGAGTCGGACGGCCGCGTGATCCTCAGCCTGGTCGAGACCTTCGCCATCTGGACCCTCGCCTGGGCCGCGGTACCGCGGATCCTGACGCGGAATCAGCTGCGAGCGGCCGACCTCGGGTGGCTCGGGGCGGCGTCGGGCGCCGGGATCACCGCGTTCGTGGTCGTGACCGAGGTGGGGTACGCGCGCGTGTTCCACTCGGCGCGGTCGTCGTTCGGTGCCCTGGGCGTGGTGTTCGCGTCGATCGGCTGGCTGTTCGTGTTCATGGCGGTGGTCGTCGTCGCGACACTGGTGGTCCAGGTGGTGCGGACGCCGCCGGCCGACACCGACTAAGCGTCGGGGTACCCCTGCGGGTTCTGCGACTGCCAGCGCCACGTGTCGGCGCACATGTCGTCGATGTCCCGAGTGGCCTTCCAGCCGAGCTCGCGGTTGGCCTTCGACGGATCGGCCCAGTAGGCGGGGAGATCGCCGGGGCGGCGCGGAACCACCTCGTAGGGGATCTCGCGCTCGCTCGCACGGGCGAACGCCTGCACCACCTGCAGCACCGACACCGGTTCGCCGCTGCCGAGGTTCCAGACCGCGAGCGGCTCGTCGGAGACGTCGATCTTCTCCAGCGCGGCGACGTGGCCCGCGGCCAGGTCTTCGACGTGAATGTAGTCGCGCACGCCGGTGCCGTCGACGGTGTCGTAGTCGTCGCCGAAGACCGACAGCTTGTCCCGACGGCCGACGGCGACCTGTGCGACGAACGGCATGAGGTTGTTCGGCAGGCCGCTCGGGTCCTCACCGATCCGCCCGCTGACGTGCGCACCGACCGGATTGAAGTAGCGAAGCAGTGCGATGCGCCAGGAGTCGTCGGCGATCGCGAGGTCGCGGAGCACCTGCTCCACCATCACCTTGGTCCAGCCGTACGGGTTGGTGGCCGACGTCGGCATGTCCTCGGTGCGCTCCAACACCGGATTCTCGCCGTACACGGTGGCCGACGACGAGAACACGAACCGTCGCACGCCGTGCGCATCCATTGCGCGGAGCACGGAGAAGGTGGTGTCCAGGTTGTTCTGGTAGTAACTGAGCGGTTTGGCGACCGACTCGCCGACGGCCTTGAACCCCGCGAAGTGGATGACGGCGTCGAACTCCTCGGCGGCGAACAGCGCGTCGGTCGCCGCCTGGTCGGTCAGATCGATGCGGTGGAGTTTGATCGGCCGGTCGGCGAGCTCCTCCAGGCGGGGGAGCACCGTCGGCTTCGCATTGCTGAAGTCGTCGGCGATCGTCACATCGTGCCCTGCGGTGAGCAGTTGCAAGACGGTGTGCGAGCCGATGTACCCGGCGCCGCCGGTGACGAGAACGTGCATGGGAAGAAGTCTCCGATCAGTCGAGGATCTGCTGGGTGCGGGCGTAGCCGGATTCGACGGCGGCCTTGTGGGGCGCCCACCACTCGCGGTGGTCGCGGTACCAGTCGATGGTCGCGGCCAGCCCGGACGCGAAGTCGGTGTAGGTGGGGGTCCACCCCAGTTCGGTGCGGAGCCGAGTGGCGTCGATGGCGTACCGGCGGTCGTGCCCGGCGCGGTCGGTGACGAAGTCGAAGGCGTCGGACGGCTGCCCGAGCGCGGTGAGGATCGACTCGACGACGGTCCGGTTGTCGACTTCCCCGTCGGCGCCGATGAGGTAGGTCTCACCGAGCTGTCCGCGGTCGATGATGGTCCACACGGCGTCGTTGTGGTCGTCGACGTGGATCCAGTCGCGAACGTTGCGGCCGTCGCCGTACAGCTTGGGTCGGACTCCGGTCAGCACATTGGTGATCTGCCGCGGGATGAACTTCTCCAGATGCTGATAGGGGCCGTAGTTGTTGGAGCAGTTCGAGATGGTCGCGGCGACCCCGAACGACCGCACCCAGGCGCGGACCAGCAGATCGCTGCCCGCTTTGGTGGCGCTGTACGGACTCGACGGCTGGTAGGCCGTCTCCTCGGTGAAGCGGGCGGGATCGTCGAGGTCCAGGTCGCCGTACACCTCGTCGGTGCTGATGTGGTGCAGGCGCACTCCGTGGCGGCGAACGGCTTCGAGCAGCGTATAGGTGCCGACGAGATTGGTCTGGACGAACGACGACGGGTCGGCCAGCGAGTTGTCGTTGTGTGATTCGGCGGCGAAGTTCACCACCACGTCGGCGTCGGCGACCAGGGGATCGAGGACGATGGCGTCGGCGATGTCGCCGCGAACCACGCGGACGCGGTCCGCGACCGGCTCGAGCGTCGCGGGGTTGGCGGCGTAGGTGAACTTGTCCAGGACGGTGACCTCGGCGTCCGGTCGGGCGGCGAGGGTGCGCAGGGTGAAGTTGGCACCGATGAAACCGGCGCCGCCGGTCACGAGGACGCGCAAGAGGACTCCCGTCTGATGACATCGAATGGTCTCTCAACAGTACCGATAGGGTTGGCACATGCGCGGAATCATCCTCGCCGGCGGAACCGGGAGCAGACTGCACCCGATCACCCAGGGCGTCAGCAAACAGCTCGTGCCGGTCTACGACAAACCGATGATCTACTATCCGCTCTCCACCTTGATGCTCGCGGGCATCCGCGACATCCTGATCATCACGACGCCGGGTGACCGGGCTTCGTTCGAGAACCTGCTCGGCGACGGCTCCCAGTTCGGGGTGCGCCTCACCTACACGGTGCAGAGCGAGCCGAACGGTCTGGCGCAGGCGTTCGTGCTCGGGGCCGACCACATTGGCGACGACTCCGTCGCGCTGGTGTTGGGCGACAACATCTTCTACGGTCCGGGCCTCGGTTCTCGGTTGCAGGGCTTCGACCGGATCGACGGCGGTGCGATCTTCGCCTACCGCGTCGCGGATCCCACCGCGTACGGCGTCGTGGAGTTCGACGGCGACGGCAACGCGGTCTCGCTGGAGGAGAAGCCCGCGAACCCGCGGTCCCGCTACGCCGTGCCCGGCCTGTACTTCTACGACAGCGACGTCGTCGAGATCGCCGCCGGTCTGACGCCATCGGCGCGTGGCGAGTACGAGATCACCGACGTCAACGCCGAATACCTCCGCCGCGGGAAGCTGCACGTCACCGTGCTGCCGCGCGGCACCGCCTGGCTCGACACCGGCACCTTCGACTCGCTCCTCGACGCGGGCAACTTCGTTCGGACCGTGGAGCAGCGTCAGGGGCTGAAGATCGGGGTGCCGGAGGAGATCGCGTGGCGGCTCGGGTACCTAGGAGACGAGGATTTGCGCGACGCCGCGACGCGACTGGCGAAGTCGGGTTACGGACACTATCTGCTCGACCTGGTCGAGCGCGGACGGGAGCTGTGAGCAGATGAAGGTCCGAGAACTGACGATCTCAGGGGCGTGGGAGTTCACGCCCGTCGTGCACGGCGACGATCGCGGCGTCTTCCTCGAGGCGTTCAAGGCCGACGTCCTCGCCGAGACCATCGGACACCGCTTCGACCTCGCACAGGTCAACACCTCGGTGTCGGCGGCCGGGGTGGTCCGGGGCATTCACTTCGCCGACGTCCCACCCGGTCAGGCGAAGTACGTGACCTGCACTGTGGGATCGATCCTCGACGTGATCGTCGACGTCCGCGTGGGATCGCCGACCTTCGGGCAGTGGGACGCGGTTCTGCTCGACGACGTCGACCGCAAGGCCGTCTACCTCTCCGAGGGTCTCGGCCACGGCTTCTGCTCCCTGGTGGACGGATCGACGGTCACCTACCTGTGCTCCACTGGCTATCGCCCGGACGGCGAGCACGGGGTGAACCCACGTGACCCGGAAGTCGACATCCAGTGGCCGCGCGTGGCGCGGGACGGTGCGTCCCTCGACTACGAACTGTCGGCCAAGGACCTCGCGGCGCCGTCGTTGGCGCAGGCCCTCGAGTCGGGCCTGTTGCCGCGGTACGACGCGTAGGCGGGTGCGCCCGGCCGATATGAGGTGAGACTCGGACTAACTGACAGACGTCAAGTAGTGGACTATCTGACGTCTGTCAGTTAGTGTTCACGCCACAATCGCCCATCGCAGTGGTGGGCGTCTCGCAGGTGTGGAGAAGGCGTGGGGCTGAGTCGGTTGACGAGGGTGGCGGCGGTGGCTGCCGCGATGATGACGGCGATGGGAGCGATGCTCGTGCCGACTGCGCAGGCGGATGCCGCGCCGGTCGTGGACTATGTGGCGATGGGCGACAGCTTCTCGTCCGCTGCAGGCGTGGAGCCGGTGGTGCCAGGCGGAAAGCCGTGCCTGCGATCAGCGCGCAACTACGCGCACGTGCTCGCGGAGAAGAACGGCTACCGGCTCACCGACGTCAGCTGCGGTGCAGCGACGTCGGCGGACTTCTTCACGTCGCAGAAGGCCGGTGTCCGGCCTCAGCTCGACGCACTGAGTCGAGACACCGATCTCGTGACCTTCTCGATCGGCGGCAACGACGGCGACGTCTTCGCGTCGATGGTCGCCAAGTGCGCCCTGGTCGGCGCTTTCGGCGCCGCATCGGGAACACCGTGCGGCGATCTGTTCGCGAAGGATCTGATCCGCCAGATCCGGACACGGACCTATCCGAACCTGGTTCGGGCCATGCGGGCGGTCACCCAGCGGGCGCCGCATGCGAAGGTCTTCGCCTTGAACTACCTGCGGCTGGTGCCGAACCGTGCCGTCGCCTGCCCCGGCGTCCCGATCGCGCGAGGCGACCTGAAGACCGCCTACCGGGTCCAGACCGAGCTGTCAGCGGCCATCGAACGAGCAGCGAAGCGCACGGGCGTCACCTTCGTCGATGTGGCCGCGAGTTCCGTCGGGCACGAAGCATGCACGCCGCGCGGTGTCCGGTACGTGGAGCCTGCTCTCGGGGCCGCCCAGTCCGTCGGCCTACACCCCAACGCGCTCGGTGAGCGCCACATGGCGGCAGTCGTCGACGAGGCCGTCGGTCAGTTGTGAGCGCGACGCGGCTCCTCGCCCGGTGACGTGAGGTCGTCACTACACTCGACGTCGCCGGTCCGCACTGCGCGGACCGGCGACGTCGTCGAGGAGAGTGAGGTGCGTCGTGGCCCGACGGCGACTGTCGGTGGACGAGCGTCGAGCCGAGATCATCGCGGTCGCCACCGAAGCGATCGCCACCGACGGCTACTCCTCGCTCAGTCTCCGCGAGATGGCCCGCCGCGCCGGAATGTCGACGCCGGGTCTGATCAGGTACTTCCCGACGATGGAGGACCTGCTCGTCGCGGTGCTGGAGACGCGCGACGCGCACGAGGCGCCGCGCATCGCGGTCGACACCAGTTCGCTCCTCGCCGCGATCGACTCGATCCTCGACCACTATCGCCCGCAGGCCGAGCGGTCCCTCGCCTTCGACCTCCTCGAGGGGGAAGCACTGAATCCCTCGCATCCCGCGCACGACTACTTCGCGCGGCGCAATGCCCGCACGGTCGGTGAGTTGTGGCCGCTGATCGAGCGGGAGTTCCTGAATCCGGAGGGCGTCGCCGCGTTGATCACCCTGCTCCTCGGTGGCGCGAGACTACGGGTCCTGCACGATCCGTCGACGGCCTTCGTCGACGGATGGCCGACGATCCGCGCGGTGATCGACACGCTGCCGCGGCGGCCCGACTTCTCCAGCCGCCCGTCGCACTGATCCGTCGGCGTTCACCCTCCCACTCACGGTCCGCAAGTGCGAAGTTGCCGATTCCAGTGGACAAATAGCGGGATCGTCGCTCGTCGGCCGAGGAGCCTTCCACCGGTTCGGCCATGGTCGTTTACTTTCCGCCATGGACTCGACACCCCCACAGCAGATCCGGCCGGGCACCTTCATCGATGGCAGCTGGCGGACGCCCACCGGCAGTGACTGCTTCGCAGTGCACGACCCGGCCACCGGGAAGGACCTGGCGCACGTCGCCGAATCCACCCTCGACGAGGCCGATGCCGCACTCGCTGCCGCCGCCGCGGTCCAGACGTCGTGGGCGATGACACCGTCGCGGACCCGCGCCGAGGTGCTGCATCGTCTCGACGCGCTGGTCCGCGAGCGCGCCGCCGAGTTCACCGCGCTCATCGTCGCCGAGGCCGGAAAGCGGGTGGCGGACGCACGGGCGGAGGTCTCGTACGCCGCCGACTTCCTCCGCTGGTACGCCGAGGAGGCGGTCCGCCTCCACGGACGGTTCGGCGACCTGCCGGAGGGCGGCGCGACGATGTACGTGAGCCGCCGCCCGGTGGGGCCGTGTCTGGTGCTGACCCCGTGGAACTTCCCGCTCGCGATGATCACCCGGAAACTCGCACCAGCACTCGCCGCCGGCTGCACCGCAGTGGTGAAGCCCAGCGAGGCCACCCCGCTGACGTGCTTCCTGCTCACCGACCTGCTCGCCGAGGCGGGCCTTCCGCCCGGCGTCGTCAACGTGGTCTCGACCGCGAGGCCCGCACCGCTGAGTGAGCGACTGCTCGCCGACCCCGCGCTCCGCAAGGTCACCTTCACCGGGTCGACGGCGGTCGGGCGGACACTCACCAGGCAGGCGGCCGACCGCATGATCCGGACCTCGATGGAGCTCGGCGGTGATGCGCCCTTCCTCGTCCTCGGTGACGCCGAGGTGGAGGCCGCCGTGACCGGCGTGCTGCACGCGAAGTTCCGCGGGAGCGGTCAAGCGTGCACTGCGGCCAACCGCATCCTCGTCGCGTCCTCGGTGGCGGAGGAGTTCCTCGGCGAGCTCGGAGCCCGGGTCGCCGCGATGCACTCCGGACCCGGCGACGATCCGAGGTCGAGCGTCGGACCGCTCATCGACGACAGGGCGCTGACGCGGACACGGCAACGGGTGGCGGCGGCCATCGACAGCGGCTTCACTCTGCTCGCGCAGGGCGACACGGCGGACACCGGCGGCTTCTTCCACCCGGCGACCCTGCTGCGGCGCGACGTCCGCGCCGCCGATCCCGCCCGGGTCGGTCCCGACGTCGAATGGTTCGCGCCGGTCGCCGCGGTGACGGTGTACGACGACGAGGAGCGGCTCATCACCGATGCCGCAGACTCCGAGTCGGGGCTCGCGTCGTACATCTTCTCGCGCGATCTGGACCGTGCTCGACGGGCGGCGAATCGACTCGAAGTCGGGATGACCGCGATCAACTCCGGCCTGCTCTCGAATGCCGCGGTGCCGTTCGGCGGCGTCAAGCTGTCCGGCCACGGACGCGAAGGCGGATCGGAGGGAATCGACGCCTACCTCGAGACCCATTATCTGCTCGAGAAGATGACCCAGCCGCCCTCCCCGCGCTGAGCGCCCACGCATTTCCCCAGGTGCGAGCAGGAATACGCAAATCCGCAGCAGGATTCTTCGATGTTATCCGGCACACATCCTGGCAACGTTTTGAAGTACAGCACAGCCCCTTCAAGCAGAGGAGAAACATGCCACGCATCGCCTACCTCGTGTCCAGTGCGCGCGAGATCGACCTCGACGACAACCCCGGTTATCCGACCGGCTACTGGGCAGAGGAAGCGCTCAAGCCCTACGAGCGATTCATCGCCGCGGGCGTCGACGTCGTGGTGCTCACCGCCGACGGCGAGGCCCCGGTACCGGATCCGTACAGCCTCGAGCGAATCTTCAACTACCCGGATGCGGACCGCGACTTCTTCGCCTCGGTGTACCGGACCTTCCACCAGGACCCCGACGACATCCGCATCACGCTCGACCACACCACGCAGCAGGAACTCATGGCCTCGCGGCGGATCACCCTCCGCCTGATCGGCGCAGGCAAGACTGAGGACGAAGCCCATGCGCTGGTCTGTGAAGCGGCCAAGATCGCCTGGGCGGGCAATCGCAAGCTCGTCGACGTGATGCTGTCCGAAGGTCTGGACGGGGGTCTGCCAGAGCAGGCGTTGCGCGACGCGGTGAACGAACTGGACGCCGCGGCGCAGGCGCTGTCGGACGAGCGTCTGGCCCGACTGCAGGCGATCGACGGCTTCCGGAGTCCGGTCGCGTTGTCGAGCCTCAGCGACGCCGATCTCGCAGAGTTCGACGCGGTCTTCGTGCCGGGTGGGCACGGACCCATGGTGGACCTCGCGGACAACGCCGACGTGGGTCGACTGCTGGGGATCCTGCACGAGAAGCGCGCGCCGATCACCGCGCTCTGCCACGCGCCGGCGATGTTGCTGTCGGCGCCGGAGCGTGCGGACGGGCAGTGGCTGTTCGAGGGGTACCGGCTCACCGCCTTCACCAACGAGGAGGAGGAGCAGAACAAGATCGGCCGGATCGGCATGCCGTGGCTGCTCGCCTCGGCGCTCCAGAACGCGGGTGCCGTGTACGACGACGCGCCGTTCGCGTGGGCTTCCCATGTGGTGGTGGACCGGAACCTCATCACCGGTCAGAACCCGAACTCCGCCGACGCGACCGCCGACGCGCTTCTCAAGGCACTCGACCGATGAACACCGACGACAGGACGCCGCTCAGCGACAAGGAGACAGCAATGACCCAGACCACCCCGCGCCAGACGGTGGAGGCGTTCATCACCGGCTTCCGCCACCGCGACGTGGCTGCCGCGGTGTCGACCGTGGCGTCGGATGTGAACGTCACCGTCTATCCGCTGCAGTTGGCGGGCAGGGGCGCGGAGGTGATCTCCACGGTGCTCGACGAGATCGTCACCGCATTCCCGGACCTGCGCCTGACCGTGCGCAGCGTCATCGACCTGGGCCAGGTGCTCGTGTCCGAGATCAAGATCGAGGGAACGCAGTCCGCCGACTATCGGGGCGTGGTCAACCAGGAGAAGCACCTGGACGTCGACAGCGCATGGCGATTCACCGTGACGGGCGACGAGATCACGGCGATCGACGCC
This sequence comes from Gordonia hydrophobica NBRC 16057, assembly GCF_001592365.1. Classification (GTDB taxonomy): domain Bacteria; phylum Actinomycetota; class Actinomycetes; order Mycobacteriales; family Mycobacteriaceae; genus Gordonia; species Gordonia hydrophobica. The sequence goes on along the minus strand of NZ_BCWU01000007.1, from coordinate 259,932 downwards.
TACTGGTGCCAGAACCAGCTGCTTCGGCGCCTCGCGGTGAAGCGAACCGACCAGACCACCATCATCTGACAACTCGAGGAGACGTAGAACCGATGAATCTGTTAGCGAACGAACCCGCCTCGGCGACTCGCACACCGACCGAGGTGGTCACGGAGTTCTTCGACGCCTATCGAGCGCGCGACGTCGAGGCCATGACGGATCTGTGCACCGCCAACGCCGACTTCTCGTACATTCCGTTCGAGGTCTGGGCCAAGCAGCGGGTGATGCGCGGAGACGGCAAGGTCGGAACCGTCGGCAAGGTGATCTGGAGCGGGTTGATCAACGCCTTCCCGAACCTCTTCAACGTGGTGCACCACATCGACGGCAACGACGAGGGCGACGTGGTCGTCGCCTGCGACATCGCAGGCACACAGCAGTCGGCCTGGGCCTTCATCGCGCCGCAGAACCAGCCCTTCTCGGAGCCCCACCTCTTCATCATGCACGTCGATCAGGACGGACTGATCGACAACATCCGCGCCTACTGGGACAACGCCGGGGTGTGCCGCCAGCTCGGCCACCTCGAAGTCGACTGACCCTCCGGAACGAACAGGAATCTAGACAAATGGCATTGCTCAAGCGAGAAGAATGGCAGGACTTCGTCCGCGACGTGGACTGGACCCTGCGGTATGTCGACGACGAGGCCGTGTACCCGGAGTGGTTCTGCGGCACCGGAAAGGTGCCGCGTGAGGCCTGGCTGGACTGGGAGGAGGACTACAAGGTCTCGTACCAGGAGTACGTCTACACGCAGAAGGAGAAGGAGGCGTCGACCTACGCGGTCAAGGCCGCGCTGCAGCGCTCACCGGTCTTCGACGGCCTCGACGAGGGCTGGAAGTCGTCGACCAAGATGCACTTCGGCGGCGTCGCCCAGGTCGAGTACACGGCCACGCTCGCCGAACTGAAGATGGCCCGCTTCGGCCTCAACGGCGCCTGGCGGAACATGGCGACGTACGGCCAGCTCGACGAGCTGCGGCACAACGCGCTGACCACCTACTTCGGTCACGAGTTCGTAGCGAAGGACCCGCAGTTCGACTGGACGCAGAAGACGTACAGCACCAACGACTGGGTGCCGATCGCACTGCGCACCTACTTCGACGGAATCATGACGACCTCCAACGCCGTCGACTGCGCGTTGCAGGTGCCGCTCACCTTCGAGACCGGATTCACCAACCTGCAGTTCGTCGCGTTGTCGGCCGACGCCCTCGAATCGGGCGACATCAACTTCGCGAACATGATCTCGTCCATTCAGACCGACGAGGCGCGCCATTCGCAGCAGGGCGTCGCCACGCTCGAAATCCTGGTCGAGCACGACCCGGCCCGCGCGCAGTGGGTCATCGACAAGGCCTTCTGGGGCTCAGCGCGGTTGTTCGCCGCGCTGACCGGCCTGCCGATGGACTATTACACGCCGGTCGAGCATCGGAAGCAGTCGTACCGGGAGTTCATGGAGGAATGGATCATCGATCAGTTCATCCGGACGATCTCCGATTACGGGCTGAAGAAGCCGTGGTTCTGGGACGAGTTCATGCGCGGTCTGGACACCTGGCACCACAGCCTGCACATGGGCATGTGGTGGTGGCGACCCACCCTGTGGTGGAAGCCGAAGGCCGGCGTCTCGAAGGACGAGCGCGACTGGCTGCGTGAGAAGTACCCCACCTGGGAGAAGATCTACGGCGAGAAGTGGGACGTCATCATCGACAACATCAACGCCAACAACGTCGAGGCGACGCTCCCCGAGACGCTCCCGTGGCTGTGCAGCACCTGTCACCTCCCGGCCTGCAACCCGACGCAGTCGCGGAACGGCCAGTGGCGCACCCGCGACCACTCCCTCAAGTACGACGGGAAGACCTACCACTTCTGCACCAACGGCTGCAGGCAGATCTGGTGGAAGGACCGGGACAACGTCAACCACGAGACCCTGGTGGACCGCTTCCTCGGTGGTCAGATCCAGCCGATGACCGTGCCCGGCCTGCTCGACTACATGGGTGTCACCGCCGACGTCATGGGCGATGACCCGGACTACGCGGCGTGGACGAAGGAATACATCGGACGCGAGGCCAGCGGCCTCATCGTGGTGGGAGATCGAGGATGAGCACACCGGTTGACAACGAGGCGCAGGACCGGGCACCCGAGGTGGTTCCGCTGAACGCGATCTTCTGGACGGACTTCGTCCAGATCCTGGTCCCGGTGACGACTGCCGACACCATGGACCAGGTGGCCGCCGCCGTCGCTTCGCACTCCGAGGGACGCCGCGTGCGCGCCCTGCCCTACCCGAAGGTCGTCATCCACGACGGCCGCACCCTGCCGGGCGACATGACCGTCGCCGAGGCGGGCATCGCACCACTCGACCACGTCACGGTCGACTACCTGATCCCGGAAGAGGCGTCATGAAGAATCCTGTCGGACCGGTCCTGCGCATGGGCGATGAAGTGGACCAGATCATCGCCGCCATCGAGGACGACAACCCGGACACGCCGATCGAGGTGATCGATCGTGGTGCGTACGTCCGCATTCAAGGCGAGGACCGCGTCCTCCTCACCGAGGCGTCGCTGCAGGCGTACCTCGGATCGGAGTACCGCATCCGTTCGCTGGAGAACCTGATGTCGTCGTTCGCCGGTCGCGCGATCACGTCCAGCGACTCCATCACCTGGGAGAGCAAGAGCATCCGTGACCGCGAAGGTGCGGCCGCGGCGGAAGGAGCAGTCCGATGAGCACCCCGGCACGCAAGCGCAAGCTGCGCACGTTCAGCGCCTTCGGCGACGTCCGACGGATGCCGAGCGAGTACGAGATCGTGACGCACGCGCAGAACTGGAACACCCGCAACGGTCGGTTGTCGACGTTCGAGCAGAACACCTCGTCGCCGTTGAACCTGTGGTTCCTCACCTACCGTGAGAACTCGCCGCTGCGCCTCGACGACTGGGACGGTTTCCGCGATCCCGATCAGGTGGCGTACCGGTCGTACGTCAACATGCAGGCCGACGAGCAGACCAAGCTCGACGGCATGCTCGACACGTTCGACGACGCGGGCATGGACGCCTCGCTGTCCGCCGAGCACGTGGCACTGCTCGGCAACGTACTGACTCCGTCGCGGTATCCGGTCCACGGCTTCCAGCAGATGCAGGCGTACGTCGCCTATCTCGGGCCGAGCTCGTCCATCACGAGCGCGGCCGGCTACGCCAACGCCGACTTCCTCCGCCGGGTCACCATGATCGCGTATCGCACACGATCGCTGCAGCTGGCGCATCCCTCGTCCGGGATCGGGGAGAACGAACGTCGTGTCTGGGAGACGAGCCCGGCGTGGCAGCCCGCTCGCGAAGCCGTGGAACGGGCGCTCGTCGCCTACGACTGGGGCGAATCGTTCACGGCGCTGAACCTGGTGCTGGCGCCGACGCTCGACGAGGTCCTGATCAACCGAGTCGGCGCTGTGAGCAAGGCCGCAGGCGATGAGATCACCTGGCTGGTCTGCGAACAGCTCGCGAAGGACAGTCGACGACGGAACCGCTGGTCGGCGGCCCTGGCCCAGTTCGCGATCGACGGGCGTGCGGAGAACGCGGACGCCCTGCAGAAGTGGACCGCCAAGTGGTCGACGATCGCCGACAACGCGGTCGCCGGGCTCGCCGAGTTCTTCGACGGCGACACCGACCAGATCGTCGCGCAGGCACGGGCCGCGCGCGCGGACGTCCACAGTGAGATCTTCGACCGCGACTCGGTCGCGGCGACAGCAGGCTAGGAGGCACACGATGAGCGAGACGATCACGCGAGGGACCGACGTGCCGACCTGGCACGAGGTGTTCCATCTCGACGACCTGTGGGAAGGCGAGATGGAGTCGGTCGAGGTGGAGGGGAGACAGGTTCTTCTCGTCAACCTCGACGGCGAGGTGTACGCGTATCGGAACCAGTGCCCCCACCAGGAATGGCCGCTCGACGACGGTGACCTGGACAACCGGAAGCTCACGTGCGCACAGCACCTCTGGGAGTTCGACGTCTCGACAGGGAAGGGAATCAACCCCGCCAACTGCGCGCTGGTGACCTACCAGTGCAAGGTCGACGAGGACGGCGCGATCTCGGTGAGCTTCGGATGAACGCGCATGTGCTGGTCGGCGGGGGCGTCGCGGCTGCGGCGACCGCGGCCGGGCTCCGCGACTCCGGGTTCGACGGGCGCATCGTCGTGGTGTCGAAGGAACCGCACGTGCCCTACGAGCGTCCGCCGCTCTCGAAGGAGTTCCTCGCCGGAACTGCCGTCGCGGAGGACCTCGAGGTGAACGCCGCCGGGTGGTATGCGGATCATGACGTCGACCTGGTCCTCGGCACCGAGGTGGTCGGGATCGACGCCGACGATCACCGCATCACGCTGTCCGACGGCGCCTCGCTCGGCTACCGCGCGCTGGTCCTTGCGACCGGCGTGCGGGCGCGCGAGCTGCCCGGCTTCGCCGGCGACCGAGTGCACACGGTGCGGACCATCACCGACGCCGTCGCGTTGCGCGAGGTCCTGCGGCCGGGAGTCCGGCTCGCCGTGCTTGGCGCGGGCTTCATCGGCTGCGAGGTGGCCGCGACCGCGATCGCGCAAGGCGCCGAGGTGGTGCTGTTCGATCCCAGCCCGGCGCCGATGGTGCGTGCGCTCGGCCTCGACATCGGCTCGACGATGGGTGCGGTGCACGCCGAGCGCGGTGTCGACGTCCGGGTCGGCTGCGGGATCGTCGGCATGACGCACAGCGCGACGGGCCTGCGGCTCGCCACCGACGGCGGTGACACGCTCGACGTGGACCACCTCGTCGTGGGCGTCGGAGCGGTGCCGAACCTCGAACTCGCCGCGGATGCGGGCATCGCGGTGGACAACGGGATCGCGACCGACGAGTACTTCCGCACCAGTGCCCCCGATGTGTACGCGATCGGCGACGTCGCACGGCGATACGAGCCGGCTCTGCGCGTCGGGGTCCGCGTCGAACATCACGACACGGCGATGCGTCACGGGACCTCCGTCGCCCGCGTCCTCGTCGGAGACCTGCAGCCCTTCACCGACCAGCAGTTCTTCTGGTCGGACCAGTACGACTGCAAACTGCAGTCCGTCGGACGGTTCGACGCCACCGCAGACCCGATCATCAGGGGATCGGTGGACGAACGGTCCTTCTCGGCGTTCTCGTTGGTCGACGGACGTGTCACCGGAATGGTGGCGCTCAATCGGCCGGGCGAGGTGCTGCAGGCGCGCAAGCTGCTCGGCGTACCCCATCAGGTGACGGCAGCCCAGCTCGCCGACGACGGGTTGCCGCTCAAACGACTCCTGCCGCGACCTGCGCGGCCGCATCGATCGGAGGTTCCGGCATGACCGCGACACTCGAGAGCTCACCCGTCATCACGGTGGCCGAACACCAGGTCCGCATCGCGGTGGACGACGCCCTGTCCGCGCTCGACCTGGTGATCGGCGAATCGGCGGCGGACGCCCGAACCCGACTGCGCTTCGGGCCCGGCCGGACCTACGAACTCCTCGCGCGGATCCTCGACACGGCGCTGATCCGTGCCGAACAACGCGGACTGCACCCCGACGCCCTGCTCGTGGGCCGGGCGTCGGCGGTCGCGGCGGAGGACATCGTGCGCGTGCGCCGCAAGGCGCACGGCGTCGCCGACTGGATCACCACGGCCACCAGCGACGTGACGATCGTGTTGCAGCCGCAGGGCATGGCGTCCCTGCCGGAGGTCGTGCCGAACCCGCCGGTGGCGCACGTCGACGCGGATGGTCCCGCAGCCGCCGAGCCGGCAGTCGAATCCGCAGCCGCGGCCGCCGTTCGCGAAGCGCTGTACGAGGTCATCGACCCGGACCTCGGCGTGAACGTCGTCGACCTGGGATTCATCCGGCGGATCGTCGTCGACGACGCGGGATTCGCGACCATCACGATGACCCTGACCTCGCCTGCCTGCCCACTGACCGGGGTGATGGAGGGCCAGATCGCCTCGCTGCTGGCCGACGCCGGGACGGAGTTCGCGGTCGAGTGGGACTGGGTGCCCGCGTGGCGACCGAGTGACATCACCGAAGACGGTCGCGACCAACTCCGTGCCATCGGCTTCTCCAACTTCTGAGCGTTCATCGCTTCTCCTGCCTCGAAAGGGACCTTATGACCACCGGAAATCTCTCCCGCCCGGACACCGCATCCGACGATGCGGCGACTGTGGCGACGCTCGAACAGATCATGGAGGCCTTCAACGCGCACGACTTGGACGCGATCATGGAGTTCTTCACCGAGGACTGTGTGTTCGACGCCTCGCGCGGTCCGGAGCCGCACGGGCTCCGCATGGTCGGCAAGGCCGCGGTCCGCAGCGGCCTGGCCGCGCGGTTCGACGGCATTCCCGACGTGCAGTACGACGCCGATCGCCACTGGGCGGCAGGGGATCTCGCGGTGTCCGAATGGCTGGTGTCCGGCACCACCGTCGACGGCGTCGCGGTGCGTGCACGCGGATGTGATCTCTGGGAGTTCCGCGACGGGAAGATCGCCCGCAAGGACTCGTACTGGAAAGCGGTCGATCCGGCATGAGAGGATCGTGGAACGTTGATGTGATGTGTGTCATGCAATCGACGGGGCGGTCGACCGGGTTCCGGCCCGGACCGGTCGGCGCTGTCGCCCGCGGTAGGAGGATCCGATGACCATGGCCAGTCCGCTCGAGTTCCGGATCTCGTCGGGCGATTTGATCGCCGAGCTGAAATCGAGGGCGCCCGAGCCCGGCATCATCGAGTGCGAGTGGCCGGGCCTGACCGTCTATCGATTCGATCAGCCCGTCGAACCACTGTGGGAAGAGGTCTCGCAACTGCACCTCTGTGTGATCGCACAGGGACGCAAGTGCGTGACGCAGAACGATCGGGAACTCTATTACGATCCGTTCACCTATCTCGCGATCAGCGGCAACCGGCCGTTCCGCACGGAGATCATCGAGGCCAGTCCGGCGAAGCCGTTCCTCTCGTTCGGGTTGCAGATCGAGCCGGACCTGGTCCGGCAGGTGTCGTCCGACATCCTGCTGGAGCGCGAGACGGCGGCGTTCATGCGTGAGCCGGCCCCGGAGGTGGCCACGCACGGCTTCGTCTCGGCGCTCGACCATCACATGATGGACGCGATTCTGCGCTTCCTCCGGTCGCTCGAGACGCCGACCGACCGTCGGGTGTTGGCGCCGACGTATCTGAAGGAGATCGTGTACCGCGCGCTCCAGGCGGAGCAGTATGCACTGCTCGTGGAGCGGGCTGCGAGCGAGAGCGCCAGCAACCCCGTCAGCGCCGTCATCGCCTACGTCCAGGAACATCTGGCGGAGCCGCTGACCGTCAGTGACATGGCCGAACGCGCCTTCATGAGTCCGTCCGCGTTCTCGCATCTGTTCCGCGACGTCACGGGCAAGTCTCCGTATCAGTTCGTCAAGGAACTGCGGCTCAACCGCTCCCGCGAACTGCTCATCGAGAACGTGCACAACGTCACCGAGATCTCGAATGCCGTCGGCTACCGGAGCACGTCGCACTTCATCAATGAGTTCCGAGAGCGCTACGGCATGACGCCGAGGGCCTGCGGCGAAGCGCTCAGCACCGGCGACCTGCGCATGAAGCGGGCGCAGTAGCGGCGTTCGGGACCAGACCACGACCGACGAGACCCCGGCGCAGCGCCGGGGTCTCGTCGTGTCGTAGGGCGTGTGCCCGCGGATACGGGTGCCGGGGACGACTGCGGGCGAACTCAGACAGCGAACTCAGACTCAGACAGCGAACTCAGACATGGAAAACGCCGGCGACCGCGGGGTGATGGCACGGTCGCCGGCGTCGTCTGGGTGGGCCCGTTGCCTGGGGCTCAGCCCAGGTGCGCGGGCAGGTGAGCGACGGCTTCGTCGATGGCGGAGTGGAAGGCTCCGGCAAAGGAGTCCGGAGTGATCTCGGTGCTGTACACCAGGAACGACCGCCCGTCCCCGAGATCGAAGACGTCGACGGTGCCGAGGTGCCGGTCGATCGGCAGATCGCCGTCGACCGCGCTGTACTGCATCCGGCGCAGGTCGTCGTCCAGGGTCACGATGTCCTCGACCAACGTGCTGCCGTCGGCCAGAACCACCGTGCGACGATGCGCTTCGCCGGACGAGGAGGTGATGGCCGGGAACCAGCGGCTGACGGCCGAGGTGTCGCGGACGACCGCCCACACGGTGTCGGCGTCGTGCTGGAGCAGGACCGAGGACCGCAGGGTGCTCATGCGACGTTTGCTGCCGAGTCCACGTCGGCGAGCGCCTCGACGAGGACGTCGGCCAACGGTCCCGTGGAACCGGGGTTCTGACCGGTGAACAGATTGCCGTCGGCGACGATGTGCGGCGCCCACGCCTCGTCGGCGCTCTCGTAGGAGCCGCCGGCGTCGGTGAGCCGGTCCTGAAGCAGCCACGGCGCCGACTCGGCGAAACCGATCTGCGTCTCCTCGGTGTTCGCGAAGCCGGTGACACGCCGACCCGCGAAGGTCCAGGCGCCGTCGTCGGTGGTGGCGGATAGCAGCGCGGCCGGGCCGTGGCAGACGGCCGAGACGATCTTGCCCGCGTCGTCGAACTGGTTCAGCAGGCGTCCGAAGTCGGCGTCGACGGCGAGGTCTTCCATCGGCCCGTGGCCGCCGGGGACGAAGACGGCGTCGAAGTCGTCGGCGGACATGGCGTGCAGGTCGGCAGGCGCCGCGAGAACCGCGTCGATCGATGCGAGGTAATCGCGAAAGCGTTCTCCCGCTGCGCTGTCGCCGCCGTTCATCTCGGGCGTGAACCCGGCCTGGTCTGGAACGGGGCGGACGCCCCCGGGCGTGGCCAGCACGAGGTCGTAGCCCGCGTCGGTGAACTTCTGGTGCGGCACGATGAGCTCCTCGGGCCAGAACCCGGTCGCATGCGGAGTTCCGTCGGCGAGAGTCCAGTGGTCAGAGCCGGTGATTGCCATGAGTACGCGTGTCATCGGTGGGGTCCTTCCGGGTGATTCGGATGTGTCTTACCGACTCACCGTATGGCCGCGAACACACGTCCGACAGGGGCGGAAAGCGGGCACGTCAGATCGCGATAGAACCGAACTGGAACACGGCATCGCAGCAGTTCCGCACGCACTTTCCTCCACCGTCGTCCGTGACCCGCAGCGGGTCACGGACGGCGGTGGAAGGAGTGCGGTCGAGTCAGCGCATGGTCGGGAAGGGGGGCAGCGCGGGGGTGAACAGCCAGTCCCGCCAGATGTCGCCGAGCGGCGCCGTGGTGAAGGTGGAGGCGAGAGCGATGAAGTCCTCGGTGGTCACGCAGCGGTAGGCGTACTTCTCGGTCCACCGGCGGATGAGGGCGAAGAAGTCGCCGTCGCCGATCCGCAGCCGCAGCGCGTGCAGGGTCATCGCGCCGCGCTTGTACACCCAGTCCTCGAACATGTCGCGGGCCCCGGGATCGGCGAGAGGCACCCGGACGGGCGACGCCGCGAGCTTGGCGTAGTAGTGCCGCGCCCACTCGTCGGCCGACTTGCCGCCTGAATGCTGACTCCACAGCCACTCGGCGTAACACGCGAAACCTTCGTGAAGCCAGATGTCGCGCCACCGGGCGACGGTGACCGAGTTGCCGAACCACTGGTGTGCGAGTTCGTGGGCGACGAGCCGCTCGTGGTCGCGGGTGCCGTCGCAGTGATTGGCGCCGAAGGTCGAGAAGCCCTGGGACTCGAGCGGGATCTCCAGATCGTCCTCGGTGATCAACGAGGTGTACGCCGGGAACGGGTAGGGGCCGAACATCTCGGTGAAGGCCTGAACCATCTGCGGCTGCCTGCCGAAGCTGCCCTCGAGGCGGGGAGCCAACTTGGGCGGAAACAGCGCGTGGACGGGGACCGGCCCGTCGACCATGGTCCGACGTTCGTACTGGCCGATCTGCACGGCCGCCAGGTACGTGGCCATCGGCTCCACCTGCTCGTAGACCCAGGTGGTCTGCCCGGCCCGACGCCGCTGGGAGATCAACCGGCCGTTGGCGAGCACATAGTACGGCGCGTCGGTCGTGACCTCGATGCGGAACGGCGCCTTCGCCTCGGGGTGATCGTCGCAGGGGAACCAGGAGTGCGCGCCGTTGGGCTGATTGGCGCACAGCGCACCGTTCTCCAGTTCCTCCCAGCCGACGGTTCCCCAGGCGGTGCGCACCGGGCGCGGGTTGCCCCCGTAACGGACTTCGACCATCATCGCGCCGCCCGCGGGAATCGGCGTGTTCGGTGTGATCGTCAACTTCCCGGTCCGGTGTCGATACCGCACGCGGCGCCCGTTGATCATGACTCGTTCCACGCGCATCCCGGAGGCGAGGTCGAGGCTGAAGCGATCGAGGGGCTGGTACGACGATGCGGTGACGACCACCGTGCCGTTCAGCCGATTGCTGTTGACCCGGTACTCCAGGTCGAGGTCGTACCGCGAGACGCGATAACCGAGGTTGCCGCTGCCGGGCAGATAGGGGTCGAGTTCATGCGAGGCTGCGCTGAGGGTCGGCGTATGCCACGCGGTCTTCCCGAGTTTGCCGGGCACCAGCGGCCGTCCTTTCGAGTCGTTTGCAAATGCTTGTCGAGACTACCGCCGAGTCGCGGGCTCGCCACCATTGTGCCGGGCGTCGGGTGGACGCCGGTCAGCGGTTCCAGGGCGCGATCGGGTTGCCCTGCCAGCGGGTGTGGGCGGGCACCACGTCGCCGCGCATCACCAGCGATGCCGGACCGACGGTCGCGGACTCGCCGACGCCGGAAGCGGGCAGCGCCACGCAGTGCGGTCCCAGCGTGGCCCCGTCGGCCAGGACCACGGAGTCGATGGCCATCACCCGATCGTGGAACAGGTGCGTCTGGACCACGCATCCGCGCTGGACGGTGGCGCCGTCGCCCAACTCCACGAGGTCGGCCTCGGGGAGCCAGTACGATTCGCACCACACGCCGCGGCCGATCTTCGCGCCCAGCGCGCGCAGCCACATGTTGAGGACCGGCGTGCCCGCGGCCGCATTCGCGAACCAGGGTGCGGCGACGGTCTCGACGAAGGCGTCCGACAGCTCGTTGCGCCAGACGAACGAGCTCCAGAGTGGGTGCTCCGAGGTTCGGATCCTGCCGACCACCGTCCACTTGGCGAGGGCGGCGACCAGTCCGGCGATCAGGCCCGCAGCGAGCAGGATGAGGCCACTGCACAGCGCGGCGACCGCGACCCCCCACTTCATCGCGAACGTCTGCATGGCGAACAGGACGGTGATGCCGATCCCGAACGACACCATCACCGCCAGGAGGCGCAGGGTCTCGACGGCGCTGCGCGCGGCGCGCAGCCCGAACGACGGCGCGAAGGTGCGCGAGGTGTCGGACTCGGAGGCGGTGCGACGCAGCCGGACCGGCGGGCTGCCGAGCCAGCTGGATCCGCTCTTGGACTTCACCGGAGCGGACGACAGCACGGCGACCAGCGAGTTCTTGGGGAGCTTGCGGGAGGGCGCCACCATTCCGGAGTTGCCGAGGAAGGCACGTTTGCCGACCTTGGCGTCGCCGATGCGCATCCAGCCGCCGCCCAGTTCGTACGACGCCATCAGCGTGTCGTCGGCCAGGAACGAGTAGTCGCCGACCTTGGTGAACTTGGGAATCACGAGGGCGGTCGAGATCTCGGTGCCCTTGCCGATGGACGCGCCGAGCGCGCGGAACCACCACGGCGTCAGCAGGCTCGCGTACAGCGGGAACAGGTAGATGCGGGCGGCATCCATCAGCCGCTCCGTGGCCCACACCTGCCACCCGATCCGAGAGCGCACCGGATACACGCCGGAGGTCATGCCGATCGACAGCAGGCGGACCGAGATCAGGACCAGCAGGGCGAACACGGCCATGGCGGCCAAGGCGGCCACCGGAGCCAGCGCGATGCCGCGCAGTGCCGCGTCGCGCATCCGCTCTGCGGGCAGCGCCCACGTGCCGATCACCACCAGACCTGCGGCCAACGAGACCAGGGGGATGCCGGAGATCAGCAGCGCGGAGAACGCATAGATGGGTACCCACCATTTGCGCTGCGGCGGCCGATGATCAGGCCACTCCTTCTTCGCTTTGCCGATCTTGATGGCGGGGGATCCGGACCACTGCTGGCGGGGTTTCACCTTGCCGGTCACGGCCGAGCCGGGGTCGATCACCGCGTCGCGACCGATGTTGGCTCCGGGCAGCAGGGTGGACCGAGCACCGACGGTCGCGCCGGCCTTGACGGTGATGGATCCGATGATCAGCTCGTCGCCGTCGATCCACCAGCCCGCGAGATCGACCTCGGGTTCGATCGCGGCGCCTTCGCCGATCTCGAGCAGGCCGGTGACCGGTGGCAGTGAGTGCAGGTCGACGCCCTCGCCGATCTTGGCGCCGAGCACACGCGCGAGCGTCGGCAGCCACGGGGCTCCCGACAGGTTGTACGCACCGCTGGCCTGCATCAGCCGTTCGGCCAGCCAGAGACGGATGTGGACGTTGCCGCCACGCGGATAGGTGCCCGGTCCGACGCCTGCGAGGAGCGTGCGGGCGCCCGCGGCCGCGATCACGAGTCGACCGAACGGGGTGACGAAGACGATGAACGCGACCAGCAGCACCCACCAGTCGATGCGCTCCAACCAGGGCGGCGTATAGCCGAGGCTCTCGCCGATCGCGATACCGATGTTGTTGGCGATCCCCAGCCAGGTGATCCACTGGATGCCGGTCAGCGTGGCGAGCGGCACCGAGGCGACCGCCTGGGCGAAACCGGTGGCCCGCGGTACGGGCTTCACCTCGCGGGGAACCACCTCGGTGTTCGGACTCCGGCCGTCCAGCAACTCGGCCAGCGAGCCGAGCCGCGGGTGGTCGTACAGGTCGGCGACGGTGATCTCCGGGTACCGGGTGCGCAGGGCGGTCACCAACTGCGCGGCGGACAGTGAGCCGCCGCCCTCGTTGAAGAAGTCGGCTTCGGCCGAGGTGACGGTGGCGCCGAGCACGGCGGTCCACTGCTCGGCGAGCCAGGCCTCGGTGCCGCTCAGGTCGCCGGTGTCCTCGGCGGACTCGGCGCCGGGCAACGGCCAGGGGAGCGCGTTGCGGTCCACCTTGCCGGACGTTCGGGTCGGGAGCTCATCCATCAGCGCCAGTCGCGGCACCATCGCCGCGGGCAGGTCTCGGCGCAGCAGGGTCTGCGCCTCGCCGAGGTCGAAACTCGGATCGGTGGACGCCAGGTAGCCGACGAGCAACGACGAGCCGGTCGCCGTCTTGCGCACCGCGACGGCGGCGGCACTGACGCCCGGCAGGTTCTGCAGCGCGTTGTCGATCTCCCCGAGCTCGATGCGTCGGCCGCCGATCTTCACCTGATCGTCGGCGCGTCCGACGAACTCCAGGCCTTCCAATTGCAGGCGGACCATGTCGCCGCTGCGGTACGCGCGGTCCCAGCCCAGCGACGGCATCGGCGAATACTTCTCGGCGTCCTTCTCCAAGTCCAGGTAGCGGGCCAGGCCGACGCCGCCGATCACCAGTTCGCCGGACTCGCCGACGGCGACCGGCTGCTCGTCCGGGCCGACCACGGCCAGGTCCCAGCCGATGAGCGGCAGTCCGATCCGGACCGGCTCACCGCGATGCATCTGCGCCGCGCAGGCCACCACGGTCGCCTCGGTGGGACCGTAGGTGTTCCACAGTTCGCGGTCGTCGGTGGCCAGCCGGTCGACGAGCTCAGGTGGGCAGGCTTCGCCGCCGAAGATCAGCAGGCGCACCGCCTCGAGGGCCTCGGCAGGCCACAACGACGCGAGCGTCGGGACCGTGGAGACCACATTGATGTCACGCTTCACCAGCCACGGGCCCAGGTCCATCCCGGAACGCACCAGCGCACGCGGCGCGGGCACTAGGGCGGCGCCGCTGCGCCACGCCAGCCACATCTCCTCGCAGGAGGCGTCGAAGGCGACGGACAGGCCGGCGAGCACCCGGTCGCCGGGACCGAGCGGCTCGTTCTGCAGAAAGAGCTCCGCCTCGGCGTCGACGAACGCGGCAGCGTTGCGGTGGGTGACGGCGACACCCTTCGGCTTGCCGGTGGAGCCCGAGGTGAAGATGATCCAGGCGTCGTCGGACAGCGTGGCGGGGGAGACCGCGAGGGACTCTTCGCGGGCCGGCTTCTGCGGCTTGTCCGGGTTCGGGTGCACCCCGTCCGCGTCGATGATCGCGTCCACGTCGGCCTCGCCGAACACCAGACGCGCTCGCTCATCCGGGTCGTCGGCGTCGACGGGGACGTACGCCGCGCCGGCGTGCAGCGTGGCGAGGATGGCGATGTACAGGTGCCGGTCGCCGGACGGCATGCGGATGCCGACACGATCACCGCGCCCGATGCCGAGTGCGGCCAGTCGGCTTGCGACGCGGCGGACGAGGGCCGTCAGCTCCGAATAGCTGACGAGGTGGTCGCCGTCGTCGATGGCGGTCGCGTCCGGGTGGGCGAGTGCCGTGGAGGAGACGATGTCGCAGAGTGTGCGCGGGGCTGGGGCCTGCGATGAGAGCAGGTATTCGGCCGGGATCATCACGGACGAAGTCGGCACGAGCGATTGACCTCCGGGGTGCAGCAAAGACGACACGCCACCGCGGCACGTCGACAGATATTGTGCAACACAGCCGAAGGTATTGCAGCGTGAGGCGCGAACTATCGCCTCGTCGGGCCTGCGGACTCACAGTCGCAGAAAGTCTGCGGCACGACACCCTGCGAGGGCTCCGACGTAAAGTGGATCACGACATTCCCGGGGTGAGGTGTGCGCGTCGGTCGCCCGCCACGCCCCGCGGCGACAACGTGTAGGAGAACAGACATGGCAGCACCTCTCAAGCTTGGACTCAAGGCCTCCGCAGAACAGTTCGGTCCGCGTGATCTTGTCGAACTCGGCGTGGCTGCAGAAGAGTTCGGACTCGACTCGGTGACCGTCAGCGACCACTTCCAACCCTGGCGCCACAACGGCGGCCACGCCCCCTTCTCCATCGCCTGGATGACCGCCGTCGGCGAACGCACCACCCGCCTGCAGATGGGCACCTCGGTGATGACACCGACCTTCCGCTACAACCCCGCCGTCATCGCCCAGGCCTTCGCCACCATGGCCTGCCTCTACCCCGACCGGGTGATGCTCGGCGTCGGCACCGGCGAAGCCCTCAATGAATACGCCACCGGCTTCCAAGGCGAATGGCCGGCCTTCAAAGAACGCTTCGCCCGCCTCCGCGAATCAGTCCGCCTCATGCGCGAACTGTGGACCGGCGAGAAAGTCGACTTCGACGGTGAGTACTACCGCACCCAAGACGCCTACATGTACGACATCCCCGCCACCCCCGTCCCGGTCTACATCGCCGCAGGCGGCCCCGTCGTGGCCCGCTACGCAGGACGCAGCGGCGACGGCTTCATCTGCACCTCCGGCAAGGGCATGGACCTCTACACCGAGAAACTGATTCCCGCCGTCACCGAGGGCGCGGCCAAGACTGAGCGGCAATTCGAGGACATCGACCGGATGATCGAGATCAAGATCTCCTACGACCGCGACCCCGCCGTCGCCCTGGAGAACACCCGCTTCTGGGCGCCGCTGTCACTGACCCCCGAACAGAAGCACTCCGTCAACAGCTCCGTTGAGATGGAACGACTGGCCGACGAACTCCCCATCGAACAGGTCGCCAAACGCTGGATCGTCGCCTCCGACCCCGACGACGCCGTCGAACAGATCAAGGCCTACCTCGACGCAGGTCTCAACCATCTCGTCTTCCACAACCCCGGCCAAGACCAACGCCGCTTCCTCGAAGCCTTCACCGAAGACGTCGTCCCCAAACTCCGCGCGCTGGGCTGATCCCTCGCCGCCGCGCGGCAACACCGAAGGAGAGAGCATGACCGAGTTCGATTCTGACGATTCGCTGATTCTGAGTCCGGTGTTCACGCGCGGCGGGGAGGCGACCGAACTCCCGCGGTTCGAGATGCCGCAGGAGATGATGCTGCCCGGGACCGCCTACCAGTTGGTCCACGACCAGGCGATGCTCGACGGCAATGCGCGCCTTAATCTGGCGACGTTCGTCTCGACCTACATGGACGACGAGGCGCTGAAGCTCTACATGCAGACCGTCGACAAGAACATGATCGACAAGGACGAGTATCCGGCGACGGCCGCGATCGAGGATCGCTGCTGGCGCATCCTCGGCAACCTGTGGCACAACCCGGACGTCGATCAGGCCATCGGGACGTCGACCATCGGCTCGTCAGAGGCGTGCATGCTCGGCGGCCTCGCGCTCAAGCGGCGGTGGCAGGCGGCCCGCAAGGCGGCGGGCAAGTCGACGGAGAGTCCGAACCTGGTGATGTCGACGGCGGTTCAGGTCTGCTGGGAGAAGTTCGCCAACTACTTCGAGGTGGAGCCGCGCTGGGTGCCGGTCACGCCGGACCATCTGTTCCTCGACGGGCACGACCTGGAGGCGTACGTCGACGAGAACACCATCGGCGTCGTCGCGATCATGGGGCAGACCTACACCGGCGCCTATGAGCCGGTGAAGGAGATCGCCGCGAAGCTCGATCAGATTCAGGCGGACACCGGGCTGGACGTACGGATTCACGTCGACGGCGCATCCGGCGCCATGGTCGCGCCGTTCTGCCAGCCCGATCTGGAGTGGGACTTCCGCGTCGACCGGGTGGCGTCGGTCAGCACCTCCGGACACAAATACGGTCTGGTCTATCCCGGCGTCGGGTGGATCGTGTGGCGCGACGCCGAGGCGCTGCCCGAGAGCATGATCTTCCACGCCAGCTATCTGGGCGGCGACATGCCGACGCTGTCGCTGAACTTCTCCCGACCGGGTGCGCAGGTGCTGCTGCAGTACTACCAGTTCCTGCGCCTGGGGCGTGACGGCTACACCGCGGTGCAGCAGGGTTCGCTCGACGTCGCCCAGTACCTGGCCGTGGCGATCGAACAGATGGGGCCGTTCGAGCTGATCAGCCGGGGCGACACCATCCCGGTGTTCGCGTGGCGGCTGCGCCCCGACGCCAACCCGAACTGGAATCTCTACGACCTTCAGGACCGGCTACGGATGAAGGGCTGGCAGGTGCCCGCGTACCCGTTGGCCGACGACCTCGCCGACCTGACGGTGCAGCGCATCGTGGTCCGCTCCGGGCTGAGTCACGACCTCGCGTCGCGACTGCTGACGGATCTGCGCGCCGAGGTGGACTTCCTGGAACGTCTCGACGCCCCGATGCCGCGGGAAGGGACCGAGTCGCACTTCCACCACTGAGGTCGTGGGTCAGGGCAGGGGATCGGGTCGCCCGTGATTCAGGGCATGCCGGGCGGGTGCCACGAGGTGGTGGTGCTCCCCGCCTGCGACGGCGGCCCCGGAACGGGAACCTCGGCGGTCTCGGTGACCGTCGCGGTCTCGGTCGCCGTCTTCGTGACCGTCTTGGTTCGGATGCTGGTCTGCGTGTCGGTGTGCCTGCCGACGCTGGTGGCCGTCGCGGTCTCGGTCGTGGTCCTCGTCTCCGTCGCAGTCTTGTTGACGGTCGAGACGTCGGTGGTGGTCTCGGTGACCGTGTCCGCGGCCGGCGGACTGGTGGTGGACCGGCTCTCGGCGACGAGGAAGAAGCTGACGATCACGATCGCCGCGGCGGCGCAGGCGATCGCGGTGATGATCCGCCACCGGCGGACGGCCGCAGACTCACCGGCTGCGGTGGCGGTGGCAGCGTTGGCGGCGTTCGGCTGGACGGTGCCGTCCGGGTAGACGCCGTAGATGTTCGCTTCCGGATACGGATGCTGCTCGGAGTAGGCGTTGGAGCCGTTGGTCGGAGAACCGGGCGGCTGGTCGCTTGGCGGCGGGACCGTCGGCCCGTCGTTCGGCGGCTGGGTCACGGGGTACTCCTCAGACGAGAATCGATGGTGCTGCGACCCTCGCCCGGTGCCGCAGTGCTGAAGTCACAGTACCGCGTCGGGTTTGGCGCGCTGGTCGGTGTTCGCCCTTCGTTGTCTGTGACCGATGAACCTCCGGCGTCCGAGGGCGGCCGGCGCCGGCGATGTGATCCC
Organism: Gordonia hydrophobica NBRC 16057; assembly: GCF_001592365.1. GTDB lineage: Bacteria > Actinomycetota > Actinomycetes > Mycobacteriales > Mycobacteriaceae > Gordonia > Gordonia hydrophobica. Next base: position 241,935 of record NZ_BCWU01000007.1, on the reverse strand, counting down.
GCGTCCTCGGGGCGATTCGAGTGACCTACTCGACACTGAAAATGTGATGTGCGAGTATGTCAGATGAGATTGCACGGCTCCCTCCCAAAGCCAGGCCGCTCTTGTCATGTCCCCATGCGTAGAAGGTCTTTGATGCCCCCAACAGCGATATCTCCCACGGCGACGTCCACTGCGGCGTTGTCCCGCTCTCGCGCGGCGGCTCCCGCCGCGCGCCGTCCCGCACTGGCCACGCGCCTGTCGCCGCGGGCGGTCGCGGAGTGGGAGGCCAGACTCGGAGTGGCGAACTCGCCGACGCGGACCCGGCCGAAACGGTTCACCGGACAGGCAGGCAGCGTCGCCTACACCCCGAAGCTCGACGTCCACGTCGCCGAACCCGAGCACTTCCACGCGATGCGCTTCGCGGCAGGGCTCTCGTCGATCGTCACCTACTGTGCATTGCAGCCCGCGGTGACCTTGGAGCGGACCGCCGAGCGCGTGGCCAGCGATCCGTCCGACACCCTGCTGGTCAGCGTCAGCGGAATGCGCGGGCAGTCGCTGGTGAGCCAAGGCGGTCGCGAGTTCGCGTACGGACCGGGCGACCTGGTCTTCATCAGCGACGCCGCGCCGTACCGCGTCGTCTCGTCGGCGGTGTCGGATCCGGCGGGCATGCGGATTCCGTTCAGTCGCCTTGGGAAGCACCGTCACGTGGCGGAACGACTGCAACGGCCAGTGGCGGCGAATACTCCGCTCGCGCGAGCCGCGTCGGTCTTCGTTCGGCGGTTCGCGGCTGAGACCTCGGCGCTCAACACGGCGCCCGGCGCCGTCTCCGAGCAGGCGGCGGTCGATCTGATCGTCGCGGTGCTGTCCGAACTGGACGGTGTGCCCTCGGCGATGGAGGACAACGCGCTCTTCGTGCAGGAGGCCACGCGCGATCTCATCGAACGGCACCACCGCGATGCGACCTTCACACCCGACTCGATCGCCGAGCATCTGCACCTGTCGCGCCGCCAGCTGTACCGCTACTTCGAGAACTGCGAGAACTCGATCGCCGGTCAGATCGCCGACCGTCGCCTGCAGAGCGCGCACGAGGTGCTTGTCGGCAACGCATCCGCCTCCATCAGCTCGGTGGCGCTGTCCTCCGGCTTCCCGACCGTCGCGACGTTCCGCAACCGCTTCAAAGCGCGCTACGGCGTCGGCCCGGTGGAATACCGTGACCACGGATCGGTGTCGTCACGCGTTTCGTGAGCTGTCGACTGCCCGGTGTCGCCGACGGGTCTCGGCTCAACGCCGAAACCGGGCGATCAACCGAGACCGGGAGATCAACTCAGCGCCGGTGAGAACTGCGCCACGCCGCCGAACGACCAGGGTGTACCACCGCGGCGCGGGACTCGGGGGCGATCAGTCTGCGGTCAGCCGCCACAGGGGGTTCACCGGGCCGTGGCCCGCGCCAAGCGGATACGCGGCCGCGAGTCCGCGGGTGACCCACGACTTCGCGAAGGCGATGGCGTCGGGCAGCGGGTAGCCGTGTGCCAGGGCGGCGGTGATGGCGGCGGCGAGGGTGTCACCGGCGCCGTGGTCGTGCGCGGTGTCGATGCGTCGGGCGGGGAACTCGAGGAACGAGTCGCCGTCGTACAGCAGGTCCGGGCTGAGATCGCTGCCGCGCAGGTGCCCGCCCTTGACCAGCGCCCACTGCGGTCCCAGTGCGTGGAGGGCGACGGCCGCTTGCCGCTGGCTCGCAGCGTCGACGACGTCGATCCCGGTCAGGAGCCGCACCTCGTCGAGGTTCGGGGTGACCACGGTCGCGAGCGGGAACAGCAGTTCCTTCAGAGCGCCGAGCGCCTCGGTCGCGAGGAGCGCGTCGCCGTGCATCGACGCGCAGACGGGGTCGACGACGAGGGGCACGTCGGCGTCGCGTCCGATCCCGAGATCAGGTGCCGTCTCGGCGATCGCGGTGATGATCGGGTCGGACGCCAGCATCCCCGTCTTGACCGCGGACACCTCGATGTCCGGCACCACCGACCGCATCTGGGCGGCGACGATGTCGGGGGAGATCTCCTGAAACCCGGTGACGCCGGTGGTGTTCTGCACGGTGACGGCGGTGACGGCGACGCAGGCGTGCACGCCGAGCAGCGCGAAGGTGCGCATGTCGGCCTGAATGCCCGCACCGCCCCCGGAGTCCGAACCGGCAATCGTCATCACCCGTTCGGGCGTGGCGCCCGGGGCGGGCAGCGGCAGGAGCGGAGTGTCCGCGGGACCGGTCACTGCGCGGCCGCAGCTTCCGTCGTGACCTCCGCGATCGGCAGGTACACCTGGTTGCCCGCGGCGGCGAACTCGGCGGACTTCGCGTCCATCTCCGCAGCGATGCGTGCGTCGATGTCATCCTGGGTGACCAGACCGTGCTCCTCGGCATAGGCGCGGACGTCGGCCGAGATGCGCATCGAGCAGAACTTGGGACCGCACATGGAGCAGAAGTGCGCGGTCTTCGCCGGCTCGGCGGGGAGGGTCTCGTCGTGGTATTCGCGGGCCGTGTCCGGGTCGAGCGCGAGATTGAATTGGTCGTGCCAGCGGAACTCGAATCGGGCCTTGCTCAGGGCGTCGTCGCGCTCCTGGGCGCGCGGGTGGCCCTTGGCGAGGTCGGCGGCGTGGGCGGCGATCTTGTAGGTGATGACGCCGACCTTCACATCGTCCCGATTCGGGAGCCCGAGGTGCTCCTTGGGGGTCACGTAGCAGAGCATCGCCGTGCCGGCCTGGGCGATCATCGCGGCGCCGATCGCCGAGGTGATGTGGTCGTAGGCGGGTGCGATGTCGGTCGCGAGCGGTCCGAGGGTGTAGAACGGGGCCTCCTCGCACCAGAGCTCCTCGAGGCGGACGTTCTCGGCGATCTTGTGCATCGGCACGTGGCCGGGGCCTTCGATCATCACCTGGACGCCGTGACTCTTCGCGATCTTCGTGAGCTCGCCCAGCGTCCGGAGTTCGGCGAACTGCGCCTCGTCGTTCGCGTCGGCGATCGACCCGGGGCGCAGACCGTCACCGAGCGAGAAGGTGATGTCGTAGCGGGCGAGGATCTCGCAGAGCTCGGTGAAGTGTGTGTACAGGAACGACTCCCGGTGGTGTGCCAGGCACCACGCCGCCATGATCGACCCGCCGCGCGAGACGATGCCGGTGACGCGCTTGGCGGCCAGCGGCACGTACCGTAGCAGCACTCCCGCGTGCACCGTCATGTAGTCCACACCCTGCTCGGCCTGCTCGATCACGGTGTCGCGGTACAGCTCCCAGGTGAGTCGGGTCGGGTCGCCGTCGACCTTCTCCAGCGCTTGATAGATGGGGACCGTGCCGACCGGTGCAGGCGAGTTCCGCATGATCCATTCGCGGGTCAGATGGATGTCCTTGCCGGTGGAGAGGTCCATGATGGTGTCGGCGCCCCACCGGGTGGCCCACACCATCTTCTCCACCTCCTCGGCGATCGACGACGTCACCGCGGAGTTGCCGATGTTCGCGTTGACCTTCACCGCGAAGGCCTTGCCGATGATCATCGGTTCGGACTCGGGGTGTCGATGGTTGGCCGGGATCACCGCGCGGCCGGCCGCGACCTCGTCGCGCACCAGTTCTTCCGGGACGCCTTCGCGCGCCGCGATGAACGCCATCTCGGGTGTGACGAGGCCGGCGCGGGCCCAGGCGAGCTGGGTGGCCGCGACGGTTCCGGTGGCCTCGATGCGGACCGGCTCGGGACGGTTCCACGCGTCGCGGGTCTTCGGCAGACCGGCTTCCACATCGATCGCAGCCGAGGCGTCGGTGTACGGCCCCGAGGTGTCGTACAGGTCGAGGTGCTCGCCGTTCGTCAGGCTGACGCGACGGAACGGGACGGCCATCCCGTCGACGTCGACGTACGTCTTCTCGCTTCCCTGGATGGGGCCGAGAGTGATCTCGGTGACGGGGGCGTCGTTGCCCTTGGGCTGCGTGTTTTCAGGCATGGAAGTACCCATGATCATCCTCCCTACGCCGGCATTATCCGGACAGGTTCAGGCGGTCGACGACCGCCTGTCGCCATCTCAGCCCCCGGTGATCGTGGGAGCCCCCGCGTGTGAAGTTGTGCAGAACACACCCTACCCGGCGTCCGGATCGACGCGGCATCGTGATGCTCCTGCGACTGATGAGGCTTGCCAGACGGCCAGTCCAGACCTAAAGTGTGATGCTAGTCACAGGAGGTTGTATGTATCGCAAGGCCCGTCGGAATCATCCCCCGCAGTCCGCGAGATCGTTGCTGCACCAGATCTCCGAGGTGGTGCACAACGCGGACCGTGATCGGTTCGAGCTCTGGGTGGCCGGCGACCTCGTCGGCGTCCTCAGCTATCGGATCGACGACGAGCCGCAGGGCGAGGTGGTGACTATCTTGCACACCGTGCTGTACGACGAGTACAGCGGGCACGGGCTGGCCACCAAGCTGACCGGGGTCACGATGCAGTACATGCGTGAGAATGGACGGAAGGTGCGGCCGCTCTGCACGTTCACGAGGCACTTCCTGGACGCTCACCCGGGCATGGTCACGACGGCTCCGCTGCTCGCCGCCTGACGGCGGGGGTGTCGCCTCAGCTCAGATCGAAGACGACCGGTGCGTGATCGCTGGCGCCTTCTGCCGCACGCGCATTCCGGTCGATGAACGCGTCGTGGATCCGGTCGTCCAGCGCCGGGGAACTGAGACCGAAATCGATGCGCATGCCCTCGTTGCGGGCGAACCGTCCGGATTGATAGTCCCAGAACGTGTAGGTGTTGGGCCCTGGCGTGTACGGGCCCGCGCTGTCGGCGAAGCCGCCTTCGACGAACTTCGCGAACGCCGCCCGCTCCGCCTCCGAGGTGTGGGTACGCGCGGTGAAATACTCCGGATCCCAGACGTCGTCGTCGGTGGGCGCCACATTCCAGTCGCCGAGCAGGGCTACCTGTGCGGCGGGGTCGTGGGAGAGCTCCAGCGATGTCACATCGGACAGGGCGCTCAGCCAGCGCAGCTTGTAGTCGAGATGTGGGTGGCCGGGCTCGCGGCCGTTGGGCACGTAGAGACTCCACACCCGAACGCCGCCGCAGGTCGCGGACAGGGCGCGGGCCTCCGTCTCACCGTCGTACTGCGGTTGGCCGTCGAATCCGATGTGGACGTCGTGCAGCCCGACCCGTGAGGCGATCGCGACGCCGTTGTAGCCGCCGGTCCCATGGAACGCGACGTCGTATCCGTGGGCGATGAAGCTCATCACCGGGAACTGATCGTCGGAGCACTTGGTCTCCTGCATGGCGAGCACATCGATCGCATGCCGGTTCATCCATGCCACGACCTGTTCGGATCGGGCGCGGATCGAGTTCACGTTCCACGTCGCCAGGCGCATGCGGTCAATCCTGCCGGAGACGGATCAGCTCGCCACCGGCGGCCCTCCAGCGGTGCTCCACGGCGCCCGCGGAGGCCTGATCGGCGAGCAGCACGATGCCGAACCCGCGGTGATCGCGCGCGCAGCGCTCCTGCCAGAATGGCGGGCTGGTGGCGAACCACTCGCGGTCGTCGTCGGTGGCGTCGACCAACAGGCGATCGGCGTCGGTGATGATCGTCAGGACTCCGGTGGCGACGGCGCCCGTCGCGGTGCGCAGGCCGGGAGGGAGATCGCCGATCACGTCGTCGAAGGCGTCCTTGTTGTAGCCGAAATGGGTGGGAAAGTCCCACGCCGCGGCGAAGGCGTCATAGAGGTCGTCGACAGTCCGCATCGCGGCACCGGACACCCTGCGGACTGCGGCGCCGGTGCGGTAAGTGTCGACGTCGCCGACGCCGAGTGCGACGCCGGGCACCGCGGTCAGGAAGTCGGCGGGGAGGGTGAGCTTCATGCGGACGGTCCTCGGATCTGGTCGAAGCTGCGATAGTGGTCTGCCGTGTACCAGGCCGAGCCGTCGCTGCCGGTGACGATGCGTTCCGCGTCGCGCCCCTGGCCGCGCTTGCGGGGATTGACATCCCATTCCTTGTAGGTCACCCGTTTGCCGGTCGCCGTCCTGGTCGGGAGATTGCCTTCGCGGTTCCGGAAGGTGTCGCCGCCGCGGGTGCCCGGCGCGTTCGCGGACTCGGGCCACCGGCCGGAGTCGATCTCGTCGAGGGTCGCCAGGACGTGGTCGGGAATGTCGGGGGCCGACGACGGCGCGGAGGTCGTCGCTCGTGATGCCGTCGTCGACGCGGAGTCACTGGCCGGCGCGGAGTCGCTTGCAGCGGCCGAGGCCGTCGACGAGGCGGCGGCCGAGGTCTCGTCGGGGCCGTCCTGACCGTCGATCCACCAGGTGAACGCCAGGACCCCGAGCAGTGCGAGGACGGACAGAACGGCGGCGACGATTCGCCGTTTGGTCAGATCGGGGTCAGTGCTGGAGTTCGACATCGCACTCCACCGTAATTGATGCTGCCGGCGCTACAGCGTCAGCAGTCGGCAGGTGTGATGGAGCTCGAATCCGCGTGCGCGCCAGGCGTCGCGAGCGGGGTCGTCGGCCGTGGACACCGTCGCGGCGGCCACGCGGTCGGCGATCAGCGACCAGTCGCCGGTCGGCGTCGGCCCGGTGGGTTCGGGCCCGATCAACACTTCGTAGGCGGCGTCGACGCCGATGGCCGCACCGAGTGCCGAGGGGCGGAGCAGGCGTTCGGCGAGCATCACCCGGGCGGGCAGACCGCGGACGGTGAGCCAGGCGACGGCGCCCGGCAGTCCGGCGGACGTGGAGCCGAAGTCGATCGGTGCGGCGACTCCGGAGCGGACGTGCCCGGCGTCGTCGCCCGGCGCGTTGAGGAGCCAACCGTCGATCTCGTCCCGCTCGGCGGCAGGCGCGGCCAGCATCAAGGCGCGCTCCACCTCGCGGATCTCGGAGTTGCGCACCACCCGCCGCGACAGCAGTCGGACCGACGAGATGGCGGTGACGGGCAGTCGGTGCAGGCGACCGTCGCGTTCGATCACGTACGCGTCGTCGGTCCGCTCCCGCAGGATCCCGGTGATGTCCGACTGGCTGGGGCCGTCCGCGACCGGGGGATTGGGCGCGTCCCGCCAGTCCGCGGGGGCATCGTCGCCGAGTCGATAGCGGATGACGACGCGGTCGCCGACCGCGGGCTGAGCGGGAGAGGAACCGGGCGGCATGTCAGTCGTCGTGGCCGAAGGGATCGGTGACTGCGCCGGGGAGCCAGGTGAGTCCGGGAACGCCCCAGCCGTTGCGCTTGACGGCCTTCTTGGCAGCGCGCGCATTGCGGCCGATCAGCACGTCGACGTACAGATACCCGTCGAGGTGCCCGGTCTCGTGCTGCAGCATGCGGGCGAAGAATCCGGTGCCCTCGATCTCCACGCGCTCACCGTGCCGGTCGGTGCCGACCACCTTGGCCCAGTCCGCGCGTCCGGTCGGAAAGCCCTCGCCCGGAACGGAGAGGCAGCCCTCGTCGTTGTCGTCGGGATCGGGCATGGTCTCGGGGATCTCTGAGGTCTCCAGGACCGGATTGATCACCTCACCGCGGCGCCTGGCATGCATCTGGGCGTCGGGGCAGTCGTAGACGAACATCCGCAGGCCCTTGCCGACCTGGTTGGCGGCGAGGCCGACGCCGTTCGCGGTGTCCATCGTCTCGTACATGTCGTCGAGCAGCGCGACGATCTCGTCCGACGGCTTGCCGTCCGCGTCGAGTTCGACGGGCGTCGTCGGCTGATGGAGCACGGGTTCACCGATGATGCAGATCGGGAGAATTGCCATGAGACGGCATTCTACTGCCCGACACGTCGTGCGGTGCTGCGGTGCGTCACCGCGGATGCGGCGACCGATCGTGGTTAGATGTTCGACGGAACCACACTGATGTCATTCGTTCGCCGGGGGACTGCTGCGAACGTGGTGTGGATGCATGGTTCAGCTGTTTGAGGAGCGAAATGAGCGGCGCAACGGCGCGGAGCCCGAAGGGCGACGATCCCACAGCGGTCGATGGAGCCCAGGACCAGGCGAACCTCGACCCGCACGAGGTCGGTGACGACGGCCTGACCCGCCGTGAACGCGACATTCTCGGCTTCGAGCGACAGTGGTGGAAGTACGCGGGTTCCAAAGAGGACGCGATCAAGGAACTCTTCAATCTCTCGGCGACCCGGTACTACCAGGTGCTCGGTGCGCTCGTCGATCGGCCGGAGGCACTCGCCGCCGATCCCATGCTCGTGAAGCGTCTGCGCCGGCTGCGCGCCTCGCGTCAGAAGGCGCGCGCGGCCCGTCGTCTCGGCTTCGACATCACCCAGTGACCGCAGTGCGACGCTCGAGCTGCCTGAGCTGGGTGTGAGTTAGAGTTGCCGTGATGAATGCTGAAAAAGAATCCAACCGACTGCCGTTCCGTGCGGGTGCCATGTTGCTGGCGGCGATCGCCGTGGTCTGCATCGGTCTCGGAATCCATCAGCTGACCTCCGGCGGAGACGATCCCGAAGCGGGTCTTAAGGCGGCGTCGGAGAGTGCGGCGGCCGCAGAGTCGGCGACACCGACGCCGTCGGCCACCACGACCACCGCAGCGAGCGAATCGTCCAAGCCCGGTGCCGCCGCCGATATGCCCGCCCTGTGCGTTCTCAACGCGGGCCGGGTGACGGGTCTGGCGGGCGAAGTGGCCAAGACCCTGACCGACCAGGGATTCACCGTCGAGGAGACGTCGAACCTCAGCACGTCCAGCGTGAGCGAGAACACCATCTTCTACACGCCGGACCAGGAGGACGCGGCCAAGAAGGTCGCCGAGGAGGTTCCGGGCGGTGCCGAATTGAATCCGCGGCCCGATGCTTTCACCCGGTGCCTGGGGCAGTTGGCGGTCGTCGTGGTGAGCCGGTAGCGCGCGGCCCAGACGGACCGGTCATAATCATTGGCGAACAGAATCAATTCCGATCACGGCATCAGCCCGGTGCGAGCGAAGCGATACAGCTGCGTCCGCCCCTGCCGACCGACGAAGGAGCACTCATGACCGTCCGTAGCACCAATCGCGCTTCGGCAGTTCGGGCCATCGCAGCAGTCGCCGCCGCGGGCGGCGCAGTACTGGCGCTGTCGGCGTGTACGCCGAATGAGCACCCGTCCGACGTGAAGGGCACCACGCCCGCCGTCGTGACCGGCGATCAGGTGGCTCCCGGCGAGGTCGTCAACATGGACCAGATCCCGTCGGCCGAGTCCGCGTCCGCGACGCTGGTCGACAAGGACGGGCACCGCGTCGGGTTCGTGAGCCTCTCGCAGGAGGGCGACGCCGTGAAGGTGGCGGCGCGCGTCTCCGGGGTCAAGCCGGGCGAGCACGGGCTGCACATCCACACGGTCGGCAAGTGTGAGGCGTCCACCGCCTTCGCCAGCGCGGGCGGACACTTCCAGGTGGACGGCCGCACGGAGAAGCCGGAGTCCGGTGACCTGATGAGCATGAACGTCCTCAAGGACGGAACGGCCAGCAACACCTACACCACCGATGCGTTCACGGTGCAGCAGATCCGCGGCAAGGCCCTGATCCTGCACGACCTCGCGGGCACCGGCACCGAGGCTCCGCGCCTCGCCTGCGGCATCCTGCGCCAGACCAGCTAGCGATTCGGACGACGATGACCTCCCCGGCGGGCATCGCCTTCAGCGCCTCCCCGCGGCCGACGCTGGGCGTGGAGTGGGAGCTGGCGCTGGTCGACCAGACCACACGGGACCTCTCGAACGCGGCCGACCAGCTGTTCCACCTCGTCGAGGAACGGGCAGGCGACCAGCGGGGCAAAATCCACCGGGAGCTCCTCCGCAACACGGTCGAGCTCGTCACCGGCATCTGCACGACCGTCGGTGAGGCGATGGACGATCTCGGCGGTTCGCTGGAGGTGGTCCGTGGTCTCGCCGACGAGATCGGCGTGGATCTCTACGGCGCGGGCACGCATCCGTTCGCCGAATGGTCGGCCCAGCAGTTGTCGGACGGCAGCCGGTATGCCGAGTTGATCGAGCGCACCCAGTGGTGGGGTCGGCAGATGTTGATCTGGGGCGTACACGTGCACGTGGGCATCGACGACCGTGACAAGGTGCTGCCGATCCAGTCGTCACTGCTCAAGTACTACCCGCATCTGCTGGCGCTTTCGGCGTCGTCGCCCATGTGGGCCGGTCGGTCGACCGGTTATGCGAGCAACCGCGCCATGATGTTCCAGCAGCTGCCGACCGCAGGCCTTCCGTTCCAGTTCGAGACCTGGTCGGAGTTCGAGGGCTTTGTCCACGACCAGAAGACCACCGGGATCATCGATCACTTGAACGAGATCCGCTGGGACGTCCGGCCGTCGCCGCATCTGGGCACCATCGAGGTTCGGGTGTGTGACGGCGTCTCGAATCGACGAGAGCTGGCCGCAATCGTGGCGCTCACCCACTGCCTGATCGTGGACTTGGACCGGCGGCTATCGGCGGGGGAGACCCTGCCGCAGATGGCCCCCTGGCTGGTGCAGGAGAACAAGTGGCGCGCCGCGCGGTACGGACTCGATGCGATCATCATCCAGGACTCTGCGTGTTCCGAACGACTGGTGACCGAGGACTTCGCCGACCTGCTGGTCCGGTTGGAGCCGGTCGCGGCGTCGCTCGGCTGCCTGGACGAGTTGGGGCTGGTGCACGAGATCATCGACGGCGCCGCCAGTTACCAGCGTCAGCGGATCGTGTTCGAGGAATCCGGCGATCTCCGCGCCGTCGTCGACTCGGTGGTTCGCGAACTGCACTGAACGATTGATTCCCAGGGATGGTCGTTCCACGCTGGTCGAGTGCTGCCTGCGAGCGGAGCCGAGCACGCACGCGGTGGTCGCGGGAGGCCTCCGTTTGATCTGATGTCGGCGCCGCGCCGCCTGCTGTCACATGGTGCTGAGAACTGCTTGCTCAGCGCCCTCCGGCGGCAATATTCCGTCGGAAGCGCCTGAGCAGGCAGTTCTCAGCAGGGATCGTCAGTCGGACGAGGCCTCGCCGATGAAGACCACCGCTTCCCGCCACGGAGGCGCCGGCCCAAGATCCGTCGGAGCACTGGCGGGATCACCACATGATGGCGGCGGAAGGCCCGCGGTTCCAGCGAACTCACGGTCTCGATAACTGCGTGCTCGCTCCGCCCGCAGCCACCCCACGACCAGTGTCGGGGACGACCGTCACCGGGAATCAATCATCGAAGGCTATTCCCGCCGCGCCGTGAAATCTCCTTCGTCGATCACCTCGTCGCCCAGGGACTGCTCGCGATAGACCAGGCGGCCGACGCGCTGGGCGACGACGGGGGCGGTGATGAGCGTGAACAGGCCGGTCAGGATCAGCATTCCACCGTCCACGTGACCGTTGAGGCGGATGAAGGTGCCCGTGAGGACCAGGATCATCCCGAACGTCTGCGGTTTGGTGGCCGCGTGCATGCGGCTGAGGGTGTCGGGGAAGCGGACGATGCCGATCGCAGCGGTGAGCGCCAGCAGTGATCCGGTCAGGATCAGGACCGCGGAGACCACGTCGATGATCATCGCTGATCATCCCGCACACGAAACCGAGCGACGGCGATCGACCCGATGAACCCGACCAGGCTCAGGGCGACGATGCCGGGGACGACCGTGGTGTCGAAGGTGTAGGCGACCCACACCGACAGCCCGCAGATGGCGATCGCGACCAGCGCGTCGACGCCGACGAGCCGATCGAGCGTCGTCGGTCCGCGGAGCGTCCGGTACGCGGTCAGCGCTGCGGCGGTGAGCACCATCGCTGCACTGAGAATCCAGACGACGGTCATCGCTTCTCCTTTCGGGAGGCGTCCTGCTCGGCCACGCGCTGACGGTCGGCGAACGGTACGTGGTGGTAGTCGTCGTCGATGCCGTGGAGCGGGCTGGGATGCCATTCCTCGTCGCGCTCGAAGGTCCGGATGAACTCGCGCTCGATGTACGCCACCTGGCTCAGGAAACTGTCGACGTGCTTCTGCTGGCGCGCGTCGAAGACGTGGATGTAGAGCATGCGCGCCGGTTGATCGATCTCCACGACCATCGTGCCCGGCACCAGATTGATGTAGTCGACGGCGAGGGTGAGGGTGAGGTCGGACTTGATCGCCATGTGCACGCGCACCACCACGCCGAGCGGCGGCTCACCGGGCTTGACCGCGGCCCACGCCACCTGGGCGCTGGAGATGAAGAAGTTGTAGAGCATGGTCGCGACCAGTTTCAGCGCCGACAGCGGATGGAACCGACCTTCGACGGCGACGCGCGGCAGCGGCAGCAGGACCATCACCAGGAGTGCGATCACGGCGCCCGCCACGATGTTGCTCCAGGTCACGTCGCCCCACAGCAGCACCCAGACCGAGGTCAGCCACGCGAACCCCCACAGCCGCAAGCCGATCTCGCGGAGCGAGCCGCCCATCCACCTGGGGGCGCGTAGGCGTGCGCTCAACCAGACGTAGAGCCGCACCACCGGCCACGCGAAGTTGACGAGAGCCACCCGCCACAGGTTGCCGAAGAACGCGGCCACCGGGCGTTTGCCCACCGGTTTGGCGTGCGGTCGATCGGGAAACGGCGCCGGACTCATCCCTGACCTCCGCTCGGATGCATCGCTGCCTCGGACTTCTGCAGGACCGTGGAGATGTACTGACTGCGGTCGATCACGCCGTCTGCGGCGTCGTCGGTGAAGTGGAACATGGGGCCGCCCCACAAGGTCAGCGCCAACCCGGCCGCGACCATCGCCATGGTGGGAACCACCATGGTCACCGGCATGCGGCCGACGTCCTCGCGTTCGGAGAGCAGCACGTCCTCACCCTCCAGGATCAGCGCCGACGCGGTGCTCGAGGCCATCGCGCCCTCGGGGGCGTCGGCCCGCGCGCGCCAGAACGCCTTGGTCCAGATGCGGGCCATCACGTACAGCGTCAGCAGGCTGGTGATGACCGAGCCCGCGATCAACACCCACGACAGCGCCGACCCGTCCTGAGCGCCGGCCTCCAGCAGCGCCACCTTGCCGATGAATCCGGAGAACGGCGGAATGCCGCCCAGGTTCAGCGCGGGGATGAGGAACAGCACCGCGAGCAGGGGACTCGCGATGAGGCCGCCGAGGCGGCGCAGCGACGCCGAGCCCGCTTGTCGTTCGATCAGGCCGACCACCAGGAACAGCGTGGTCTGCACCAGAATGTGGTGGGCGACGTAGTAGATCGCCGCCGACGTCGACAGCTGCGAACCGACGGCGATGCCGAACACCATGTAGCCGATGTGGCTGACCAGTGTGAACGACAGCAGTCGTTTGATGTCCGACTGCGCGATGGCGCCGAAGATGCCGACGAGCATCGTCAGCAGGCCGGCCACCATCAGGACGTTGTCCATCGTGCCGCCCGGGAACAGCAGCGTGTGGGTGCGGATCAGCGCGTACACGCCGACCTTGGTCAGCAGGCCGGCGAACACCGCGGTCACCGGTGCGGGTGCGGTGGGGTACGAGTCGGGGAGCCACGTCGAGAGCGGGAACACGGCGGCCTTGATTCCGAACGCGACCAGCAGGACGGCGTACAGGGCGTTGCGCGTGCCGTCGGGGACCTCGTCGAGCCGGATCGCCATCTCGGCCAGGTTGAGCGTCCCGGTGGTCGCGTAGGCGAAGGCGATGCCCGCCAGGAAGATCAGCGACGACACCATCGACACCATGATGTACGACGCGCCCGCGCGGACGCGATCGGTGCTCGCACCCAGGGTGAGCAGGACGAAGCTCGCAGCCAGCAGGACTTCGAAGGAGACGTACAGGTTGAACAGGTCGCCGGCGAGGAACGAGTTGCAGACGCCCGCGGTCAGCACCAGGTAACTCGGCAGGAAGATCGACACCGGCTGTTCGGTGGTGCCGTCGCGGACGTCCTGCCCGATCGCGTAGACCACCACGCACAGCAGCACGGTCAGCGAGATCACCAGCATCAGCGCGGCCAGTCGGTCCACGACGAGCGTGATGCCGAGCGGTGTGCCGACCAGGCCGTGCCCGTCCCAGCCTCCGATGGTGACCGCGAACGTTCCGTGGGCGCTGGTCAGATACATCATCAGGCACGACGCGGTGAGCGCGATCCCGAGGGCGACGACGGTCACCAGCCGCTGCACCCGCGGACTCCGCCCGGCGAGCAGGGTGACGGCGGCGGCGACCAACGGGACCAGCGTCGGCAGGACGATGAGCGTCGTGATCCACGAGGGTTGCGGGCTCATCGGTTCACCTCCGCATCGTCGTTGTCGAGGTCGTCTGGGCTGTCGGCGTCGGACGGCATCTCGTCGCCGTCGTCGGGCAGATGATCGAGGACGTTGGCGTCCTCCGGCATCAGGTCCGGCTCGTGGACGTTGACGTGCGAGGCGATGAACTCCTCCGCGGTGATCGGGTTGCCGCGGGAGTCGAAGAGGTCGCCGACCACGGTGTCGGCGCCCGTCGACGGATCGTCGCTGCGGTCGCGGTCGGGCAGCGACTCGAACGACCCGGTGAGGATCTTGATGTCCTCCTCGTCGTCGCCGACCTCGTCGTCGGTGGCGATCTCCTGGCCGGGCAGCGGCTCTTCCTCTTCGGCGGCCTGGTTGATCTGGAACAGCCGATACGTCAGGGCGAGGATGAACGCGGCGATGCCCACGGTCAGGACGATCGCGGTCAACACCATGCCCTGGGCGAGGGGATCGGTATCGAACGACTGCCCCGCGGACTCGCGCCCCCGGATCGGCGGATGGCCGGGCGGCCCGGCCAGCACGACGATCATCAAGTTCAAGGCGTTGCCGACCAACAGCAGGCCGAACAGCATGCGGATCAAGCTGCGTTCGGTCAGCAGATAGACGCCTGCGGCGGCCATGGCGCCGATGACGATCAACAGTCCGAGGTTCACCGCCATCACTTCACCTCCGCCGGGGTCGCGTCGATCTGCTGTTCGCTCTCGCGGTCCGCGACGTCGAGTCGGGCGCCGAGACTGCGCAGCACGTCCACCACCAGGCCGACGACGATCAGGTAGATGCCGAGGTCGAAGAACAGGGCGGTCACCAGTTTGAAGTCGCCGAAGATCGGCAGGTGCAGTTGGAACGTCGCCGACGACAGCGCGGGGGCGCCGAAGAACAGGGAGGTGGCGGCGGTGCCCGCGGCGATCAGCAGTCCGGCGCCGAGGATGGTGCCCGCTTCCACGCGGAGGGCTTCGCCGAGCTCGTAGCGTCCTCCCGCAAGGTAGCGCAGGACCAGGGCCAGCCCCATCACCAGGCCGCCGGCGAAGCCGCCGCCGGGCGCGTTGTGTCCGGCGAAGAAGAAGTACGCCGACAGCACGACGAGTGTCGGGAACACCAGTCGCGTGGTCGCTTCGAGGATCAGCGAGCGCTGGGCGGGATCGCGCATCTCGCTGCCGCGCAGCCAAGTGGTGCGACCGTGGGTTGCGTCGTCGCCGTTGCGTCGCTGCGCGATCTGGTCGTCGGTGACGCGCGGGACGGCGCCGAAGCGGCGACTGCGGAAGAGCATGGAGGCGACGCCGGTCGCGGCGACGATCAGCACCGACACCTCGCCGATGGTGTCCCAGGCGCGGATGTCGACGAGCAGCACGTTGACGGCGTTGGCGCCGTTGCCGAACTCGTAGGCGGCGTCGCCCAGATACACGTGGAGCGGTTCGGTGGAGCGCGCGGCGGCGGCGAACATGCCGATCAGGACCAGCATCGCGCCGAAGGCCACGGCGATCGCGATCCGGACCGGACGGTGCCCGGTGCTCTGCTTCGGCGTCGCCTCGGACGGCAGTTTGCGCAGCACCAGGACGAAGACGACGAGCGTGAGGCTCTCGACCAGGAACTGGGTCAGCGCGAGGTCGGGTGCGCCGTACAGTGCGAACAGCGCACCGCAGCCGTAACCGGTCACGCCCAGGGTCAGCAGCCCGGCGAGACGATTGCGGAGGAGTGCGGTCGCGGCGGCCGCGGCCACCATGATGAGGCCGATGACGACCTCGGAGGCAGTGTTGAAGCCGTGCAGGTGCAGGCCGTGTCGGTCGCCGAGGAACAGCACGGTGACCGGAAGCAGGACGGCGGTCGACAGGATGACGCCCTGGGTGATCGGCAGCGAACCGCGCTGGGTGTTTCGGGTGACCCACAGCGACACGCGATCGGCGGTGCGCAGCGACGCGTCGTAGATCCGGTCGGCGTTGAGGCGCGGCGGGGTGACGAACAGCTTCCGGCGACGGGCGCGGAGGAAGAGGAACAGTGCGGATCCGCCCAGCACCACGATGATCGAGAACATCACGGGCAGTCCGAAGCCGTGCCATAGTGCGAGATGCTCGACCTCCTCGCCGTACGCGGGCAGGGTGTGCGCATACGGTTCGACGAGGTCGCTGATCCAGCCTGCGAAGAACGAGGTGACGACACCGGTCGTCGCGAGGACGGCGGGCGGGAGCAGGAACATCCGGGCGGGCTGCTCGAGTTGGGCGACCGCGCGGGTCGGCAGCCTGCGGACCTTGCGGCCGAAGGCGCCCCAGATGAAGCGGACGGTGTAGGCGAACGTGAGGACCGATCCGACCAACAGCACGATGTCGACGATCGAACGTTGAACGGGCGAGAGCGCGCCGGTCTCCCAGATGCTGCCGAACGCGGTCTCCTTGCCGACGAAGCCGAAGGTGAACGGCAGGCCGGCCATACTGGCGCCGGCGAACGCAGAGATCACCGCGAGCCCGGGGAGGCGCTGACCCAGCCGGGCCAGCTTGCGGATGTCGCGCGTGCCGGTGGAGTGGTCGATGATGCCGACGACCATGAACAGACAGGCCTTGAACATCGCGTGCGCCACGACCATCGCCATGCCTGCCATCGCGACGTTGGCGTCGCCGATGCCGACCAGCACGGTGATGAAGCCGAGCTGGGAGACGGTGCCGAACGCGAGGATCAGCTTCAAGTCGAGCTCGCGCAACGAGCGCCAGCCGCCGAGCACCATCGTGAGCATGCCGAGGCCGATCACCGGGATCTGCCAGCTCAGCAGCGGGGCGAATGCCGGTGCCAGCCGGGCGACGAGGTAGACGCCCGCCTTCACCATCGCCGCAGCGTGCAAGTACGCGCTGACGGGGGTGGGCGCCGCCATCGCTCCCGGAAGCCAGAAGTGGAAGGGCACGATCGCCGACTTCGAGAGGGCGCCGATCAAGATCAGGACGACGGCGACGTCGACGTAGACGCCTGCGGTCGGCGGGTGCGCGATCAGGTCGGACAGCAGGTAGCTGCCCGTGCGCTCGCCCAGCATGATGATGCCGACCAGCATCGCGAGGCCGCCGAAGGTGGTGACCAGCAGCGCCTGGGTGGCGGCGCGGCGCGAGGTGGCACGAACGGCGAAGAAGCCGACCAGCATGAACGACAGGACGGTCGTCGCCTCCCAGAAGACGTACATGACCAGGGTGTTGTCGCTGACGACGAGGCCGAACATGGCGCCGGCGAAGGCGACGAGCTCGCCGCCGAAGACGGCGATCCGGCGACGCATCTCGTCGAAGTAGTTGGCACAGTAGATCAGGACCAGGGTCCCGACCCCCAGAATCAGCACCGACATCACGGCTGCGAGGGTGTCGAACCGAAGGGTGATGTCCATGCTCAGGCTGGGGATCCACCTGACGACTTCGACGCGCGGCGGCGATCCCGACTCGGGCCAGTGGGCGATCACCCAGCCCAGACCTGCGGCCGGGGCGACGGCGAGGACGTAGAATCCGCGGGAACCGAGAGCCTTGATGATCGGTGGTGCGATGAGCGCACTGATGAACAGGGCGATCAATACCAGGATCAAAATGGCACTCCGACGGTGTCGAGGACGGGCGGGCGGGGTGTCGTACAGACGAGACGCTGGGTACTACCTTACCGTTTCGGTTATGAAGCACATTCAGAGACTGGTGACTGTTGCGCTGATCGTCCTGTGCGCGGCTACCGTTCTGGTCGCTTGCGGCTCCGACGACGGGGCGGCGTCGGAGGGTGTTCAACTCCCCGCTGACTTCCCGTCGCAGGTCCACCTCGTCGAGGGTGCGATCCTCTCCGCATCCGGGGAATCCACCACCTGGCAGGTGACCGTGCAGGCGCATGCCGCCGACGGAGATCCGCTGACGAACGCCGTCACCACGCTGACTGACGCGGGGTTCGCCGAGTCGTCGCGCGTCGACGAACCCGCTGCGAAGTCCGTCCTGCTCAGCAAAGACGAGGACGACGGCAAGCAGTTGTGGGTCAACGTCGGGCTCTCGGCCGACGCCTCGGCCAGCCGTTCCACACTGATCTACCAGGTCAGTCGCGTCGGGTAGACGCCCACGACGTCGAAGCAGACTCCCACCGCGTTCCCAGCCAGTTGCCAGGCGGAACCGGTTCACTCGAGTGTCGAGGCCGTGACATCGCGTCACGGCTGCCACGAGAGGACTGACGATGACTGACCGCGACCAGCCCGAGACGCCCGACACGACCACCCCGGCGGGAGGTTCGGACACCCCGGCCGACCGTCCGGAGGCCGGTGACGCGACGGCCGCGACCGAGCCGATCGCAACCGAGCCGATCGCGACGGGGCCGATCGCGGCGGGGCCGACTGCGACGGGGCCGGCCGCTGCGGAGCCTGGGCCTGCCGCGCAGCCCGCCCCAGTTCCGGCGGCGGCAGAGCCCGTCGACAACCGGATTCGCGTGAAACGATCCTGGATCGTCGCGGGTGCCGGCGTCAGTGCTGCGGCACTCCTCGGCGCCGGGTTCGGACTCGGCTACATCACCGCTGATCAGACCGGGAATCACGGCGATCACTCGCAGCGCTACGAGCGCAGCGAGGTGATGCGCGGCTTCTCCGGCGAGGTTCCCGGCAACGAGTTCGGTCCGGGCCGCCGCTGGCGCGTCACTCCGCCGAACGGCGACGGGCAGGACTCGGACGGGCAGAACCCGGAGGGGCAGACGCCCACCGCACCCGGGCAGCAGAATCAGAATCCGCAGACCACCGCTCCCCAGACGCCGGGCACGGCGAGCTGACACTCGTCGCTGCGCCGGCGCTCGAAGTCAGTCGGCGACGCGTTCGTACTCGGTGCGCAGATCCTTCTTGAGAATCTTTCCCGACGGGTTCTTCGGCAGGGCGTCGGCGAAGATGACGTACTTGGGGCGCTTGTACCCGGCGAGGGTGCTCTCGACGTGCGCGTCCACCTGCTCGCGGGTGAGCGTCACGCCCTCCTTGGGCACGATCACCGCGGTGACGGCCTCGATCCACTTCGGGTGCGGCACGCCGAACACCGCGACCTCGGCCACGCCGTCGAGCAGGTAGACGGCCTCCTCGACTTCCCGGGAGGCCACGTTCTCGCCACCGGTCTTGATCATGTCCTTCTTGCGGTCGACCACCGAGAGGTAGCCCTCGGCGTCGATGACGCCGAGGTCGCCGGAGTGGAACCAGCCGTTCCGGAAGGCGGCGGCGGTCTTCTCCTCGTCGTTGTAGTAGCCGAGGCAGGCGTGCGGACTGCGGTGGACGATCTCGCCGACCTCGCCGGTGGGCACCGGATTGTCCTCGTCGTCGACCACGATGGTCTCGACGTTCAGGGCCGCACGACCGGCCGACCCGGCGCGGTCGAACTGCTCGTGCGGCTGCAGAATCGTGGCCAGCGGCGACATCTCGGTCTGACCGTAGAAGTTCCAGAGCTGCACCTGCGGGAGGCGGCGGCCCATCTCGCGGAGCACCTCCACCGGCATCGCCGAGGCGCCGTAGTACCCCTTGCGCAGGGAGGAGAGATCACGCGTCTCGAAGTCGGGATGGCGCAGCAGGGAGATCCACACGGTCGGCGGGCAGAACAGTTTGGTGGCGCGGTGCTTCTCCACGGCTGCGAGCAGCGCCGCGGGCTCGGGGCTCGGCAGGATGATGCTGGTGGCTCCGAGATAGACGTCGACCGAGAGGAAGCAGTCGAGCTGCGCGCAGTGGTACAGCGGCAGGGAGTGCACTTCGACGTCGTCGGCCGTCATGCCGCCGTCGATGATGCAGGAGACGTACTGCGAGACCAGCGACTTCGACGACAGCAGCACGCCCTTGGGGCGTGACTCGGTTCCGGAGGTGAACATCATGCGCAGCGGATCGTCGTCCCCGACGAGGACATCCGGTGCAGAGGCGTCGTCGTGCTCGATCCACGTGGCGACGTCCTCCCAGCCGTCTGCGCCGGCGCCCGCGAGCGGGATGGTCCCGCGCACCACGTCGGTGCGCGACGACGCATCGACTGCTGCGCCCACCGTGCTGACCAGAGTGTCCTCGGCGACCACGACGCTCGCGCCGGAGTGGTCGAGGATGAACGCGATCTCGTCGACGCCCAGCCCGAAGTTGATCGGCACCAGGATTGCGCCGAGGCGGGCGGTCGCGAAGTTCAGGACCGCGAACTGCCAGCAGTTGTGACTGACCAGGGCCAGACGGTCGCCCTTCTGCAGTCCTCGAGCGGTCAACGCGTTGGCGCAGCGATTCACGGCCGCGTCGAACTC
Organism: Gordonia hydrophobica NBRC 16057; assembly: GCF_001592365.1. Lineage (GTDB taxonomy): Bacteria > Actinomycetota > Actinomycetes > Mycobacteriales > Mycobacteriaceae > Gordonia > Gordonia hydrophobica. The sequence goes on along the minus strand of NZ_BCWU01000007.1, from coordinate 221,593 downwards.
GGCGAACGTCAGGGCGGTGTCGCCGTTGATGATCGCGGTCTTGTCCGGCGATCGCAGCGCGGTGCGTCGGAGCAGATCACCGACGGTGTACGACCGTGTGGTGCTGATGGCTGCCGCGGTCTGCTCGGTGTACCCGGTCGTCATGAATTCTCCTCGATCACGCGCTAATACTTGGAACTCCAAGCAATGTATCGGGAACGTGGGCGGCGGGGCGAGGATTGGCCGAGAATTCGTCGGACAGCCCAACGCCGACTGAATCGATTGCTCTCGGGAAGGATGCCCTACTGAGCTCGGCGCTCCGCATACGCCGCCAATTCGGCCACCTGAGCCGAATCGAGCGAGGGGCGGACGACGGCCCGGGCCGTCTCGACGTCGGCGTCGGTGACCGTCGCGGCGTCGATGTCTCGGCGCATCGCGGCGAGAGCGGCCTCACGCAGCAGCGCCGAGCAGTCGGCCGCCGAGTAGCCGTCGAGATCGGCGGCCAGCTCGACGAGGTCGACGCCCGACAGCGGGACGTTGCGGGCGGCGGTCTGAAGGATGTCGGCGCGCGCGTCGGCGTCCGGCGGCGGCACGAACACCAGGCGTTCCAGTCGGCCGGGGCGCAGGAGCGCGGGGTCGATGAGGTCGGGCCGGTTGGTGGCGCCGAGGACCACCACATCGGTGAGCGGCTCGGCACCGTCGAGCTCGGTGAGCAGTGCCGCGACCACGCGGTCCGCGACGCCGGAGTCGGTGGAGCCGCCGCGGCGCGGCGCGAGCGCGTCCACCTCGTCGAGGAAGACCAACGACGGCGCGCTCGCGCGGGCCCGGGCGAAGAGATCGCGGACGGCGCGCTCGGAGGAGCCGACCCACTTGTCGAGGAGCTCGGCGCCCTTGACGCTGTGCACCGAGAGTCGTCCGGAGGCGGCGAGCGCCCGGACCACGAAGGTCTTGCCGCAGCCGGGCGGGCCGTACAGCAGCACACCGCGCGGCGGCTCCACGCCCAGGCGGGTGAAGGTGTCCGGATGCTGCAGCGGCCACAGGACCGCCTCGGTGAGGGCCTGCCGGGTCTCGACCATGTCGCCGACGTCGTCGAGGGTGATCGATCCGAGCGCGACGTCGGGCGACTCCAGTCGGGAGGCCGGGCGGATCACGCCGAGTGCTTCGACGAGATCGTCGGTGCGGAGCGCGGCGTCGGTGTTGTCGCGGGTCGCGCGCGAGGCGGCGCGCAGAGCGGCGTCGCGGGTGAGCGCCGCGAGGTCGGCGGCGACGAATCCGGGCGTCCGTGACGCGACGGCGTCCAGATCCAGGCGGCCTTCGGTGGGCACGTCGGAGAGGATCGCGCCGAGCAGCTTGGCTCGCTGGCCCGCGTCGGGGAGTCCGATCGTCAGCTCGCGGTCGGCGAGGTCGGGTTCGCGGAGCCGGGAGTCGAGACCGACGGCGTCGGAGGTGGTGGCGATCAGGGCGATGGAGCCGTTCGCGACGGCGGCACGCAGATCGTCCAGGATCAGCGTCGAGACCGGGTCGCCGTCGATCGGAAGCAGCTTGTCGACGTCGGTGACTAGCAGCACTCCGCCTGCGGCCAGTCGCGCGATCGCCTGCTGGACGGCCGCCCGCCGACCCTCGGCCGCGAGCGCGCCGACCGACGGGCCGTCGACCTCCGCCAGCGGGCGATGCTCGCAGACGGAGCGGACCAGCGTCGCCTTGCCCACGCCGGAAGGGCCGGAGAGCAGCACGCCGAGGCGGGGTTGCGCGCCGAGGGACCGGAGCACGTCGGGGTTGTCGAGCGTCACGCCCAGCCATTCGGTGAGCCGGGCGACCTGGGCGTCGACGCCGACGAGTTCGGAGACCGGGCGCACGCGGGCCGGTTCCGGAACGGGCGCGGCAGGCTCGGCGGGTACCCCGGCGGCGGCAGGCGCCACGGGCGTCGCGCCGCCGGTCGCCGCGGCCTCGGCGGCCGGCAGCGCGGAGCCCTCCCACAGCACGGCGGTGTTCGTCTGCACGCTCACCGGGCCGTCGGGCACGGTCGCCACGACGGTCAGCAACTCGTTGGTCCAGGTGATGCCGACGGAACGCGCGAGCGACGCTGTCGCGGCGGTGGCCGTGAAGTCGGGGCCCAGATCGCGCGGGAGCAGGGAGACCGTGTCGCCGACGCTGACGACCTTGCCGAGCAGGGCGCGTCGGAGGGTTGCCTCGGCCACCGACACGCTCGCGAGGCGCGAGCCGCGCACGGTGACGCGGGTGGCGCCGTGCACCACGACGGGCGCGACGACGACCGTCGAGTCCTCGCGGATCCCGAGGTTCGAGAAGGTGAGGTCGTCGAGCAGGATCAGGCCGGTCGGCGAGTCGGGCGGTGCAGCGGCGACGACGGCCGACGAGACGCGTCCGCCGGTCAGCGAGACGGCGTCCCACTCGCGCAGGGACAGCGCGGCGAGCACCTCGGGGTGGACGCGGACGATGCCGCGGCGGGCGTCGGCGGCCGAGGTGTTGAGCCGGGCGGTGAGGGTCAGCGTGGGGGCCATTCAGTCCTCGCGAGGTCCTTGGGGGCGACGGAGTCCCAGACGGGCGGTTGACCGCTGCGGGATCACTCGACGGCGGTTGCCGTCGGCGACCGCCTGTCTGCGATCCTCGCGGCGTTGCAGCCGCCGGGCGCGGGCGGGGGCGTCCCAGTGTTCCGGATGCGAGGCGGCCCAGCGTTTGGTGCGCCACGCGAAGGGGATGTGAATCAGATAGGCCGTCACCATGATGATCATCAGCAGGTACGGGAAGGTGAACAGCAGCGCGGCGGCCGCGGCGACCACGAACAGCAGCCCGGCGAGCGCGTTCGGTCGGATGCTGGCCGATTTCATCGACAGCGTCGGCACGGTGCTGACCGCGAGCAGCCCGGTGAACAGCAGCCAGGCGCTGACCGCGGGCATCGAGACCCACCAGCCGTGCCCGAAGTGCTGCTGCAGGCCGATCGGCAGCAGCGCCATCACCGCTGCGGCCGGAGCAGGAACGCCGACGAAGTAGTCCTTCGTGTACTTGGGGGCGTCGACGTCGTCGAGCAGCGTGTTGAAGCGGGCGAGCCGTAGCACGATGGCAGCGCAGAACAGCAGGGCCACCACCCAGCCGAAGTCCTGGGCCGCGGCGCTCGGGTTGTCGCGCAAGACCGTGGCGTACACGATCAGTGCCGGCGCCACGCCGAAGTTGATGGCATCGGCCAGGGAGTCGAGTTCGGCGCCGATCTTCGTGGTCGCGTCCATGAGGCGTGCGACGCGGCCGTCGATGCCGTCGAAGACGGCGGCCAGGACCAGCAGGCCCATCGCCAGATCGACGTTGCCCGCATCGGCGGAACGGACTGCGGTGAGCCCCGCGGACAGCGCCAGGATGGTGAGAGTCGACGGGACGATCAGCCGACCCGCGCGCGCCGACCGCGCCGACCGCGGACGCCGTGTCTCGTGGTCGCGCCTACGGCTGGAGGACAGCCGCAGACGTCGCGGCCGATGGACCGGACGGCGATGCGGGCGGATCCGAGGCATCAGGGCAGCTCCGCCAGCACCGTCTCGGCACCGACGGCGCGCTGACCCCGCGCCACCTTCACCGTCGAGCCCTGCGGGAGGTAGATGTCGACGCGCGAGCCGAACCGGATGAGCCCGTACGTGTCGCCGAGCGTGAGCGCGTCGCCGGGTGCGGCGTCGTTGACGATCCGCCGCGCCAGCAGTCCGGCGATCTGCACCACGCCGACCGCGGGACCGGAACCGTCCGGGCCGGTGGCGATGGTCATCGCGGTGCGCTCGTTCTCGCTGCTCGCGGCGGGGAGGTCGGCGGACAGGAAGGCGCCCGGGGTGTGCACCACCGACCGGACGCGGCCGGCGATCGGCACCCGCTGCACGTGCACGTCGAAGACCGACAGGAACGTGCAGACGCGGGGGAGAGGCTGGTCGCCGAGGCCGAGTTCCGGCATCGGGACGGCGTCGTCGACCAGCGCGACGGTGCCGTCGGCCGCCGCGACGACGAGCCCCTCGCCGGTCGGCGGGACACGGCTCGGGTGACGGAAGAACAGGGCCGACGCGGCGGCCGTCGCGAGTGCGGGGCGGGCGATCCAGCGCCGCTTGCGGCCCAGCACCGCGACCGCAGCGGGCGCGGCGACGAACGGGATGCCCGCCGGGTGCAGCGGCGGAACCGTCTCGCGGATCAGGTCGACGACGTGGGCGAGCCCCGCGCGGTCGTCGGGTTGGGAGGGACGTCGAGCCACCGGTTCTGCACTCCTAGATCAACGGGCCGCGCGACGGCACGACCGACTCAGGACAGCTTAAACGTCGGGGCCGTGCGGGTCTGGACGAGCATCACCCTCCGACGGAACGCGGATGTCCGTCGAAACCGTCCACCGAAGCGGTGCGGGCCGGTGTCAGCCCTGGGCGGCGCGCTTGATCTTGCCGAGGGTCTCGCGGATTCCCTCCAGCAGTTCGGCCTCGAAGGGCTTCTCGCCGCCCATCAGCTTGTCGACGAGTGTCGAGGAGATCTTCGTGGTGCCGCCCTCGGGCACCGTGCGGGACTCGGTCAGGCGCACGCCGGTCGCGGTCGGCTCGATCCGGAACGACCACACGGTGCGGTTGTCGAGGATGCGGAAGGCGAGCTCCTTGTTGGGCTCGAAGGTCACGACTTTCGAGCGCGTGGGCCACACCAGCGGGCCGCGACGATTGACGTTCAGGGTGGTGGTGCCGAGCTTCACGTCGCCGCCGAAGATCACCATCTTCATGCACTGCGGGCTCCACTCGCCCATCCGGCGGAGGTCACTGACGACCGACCACACCTTCTCCGGGCTGGCGTCGATCTCGATGGAGTCCTCGATCAGGGGTGCGGCCATGGCTGTCTCCGTTCGTCGACGCGCCGCTCGGACTGCGGCGCGTATTGTCGGCAACACTAATACATGTGACTGGTAGTCACGGATTTGTCGGTGCGACGTCGATCGGCAGCATCCGCGTGGCTCGCTGATTCCGCGGTGTCGGTGACACCGCGGAAATCGCTGAACCACGCGGATGCGGCTGGGCTCTGCTTCAGGCGACGGTGACCATGTCCCAGTCGCCGACGGAGGCGGAGAGTCGCTGTAGGTGGCTGTCGGCGTCGCCCAACGTGTGGCCGATCGCCGTCAGGCGGCTGACGTAATGCGCGACGGGGTACTCGGCGGTCATGCCGATTCCACCGTGCATCTGGATGGACTCCTGCCCGACGTGGCGAGCCGATCGCAGCGCCTGCAACTTGGCGCGCGAGGCGATGATCGGGTCCACCCGGCCCTCGGCGAGCGCGGCGGTCGCATAGACCGACAGGCTGCTGGCGAGTTCCAGCGACACGTACATGTCGGCGGCCCGGTGCGTGAGCGCCTGGAAGGTCGCGAGCGGAACGCCGAACTGCTTGCGGGTCAACAGGTACTCGGTGGTCATGTCCAGGCTCGCGCGCATGGCGCCGACGGCCTCGGCGACCAGCGCGGTCTGGGCGAAGACCTCGACCTCGCTGATGACCGACGACGCGTCGCCCGAGCCCAGCCGAGTGGCCGGCGCGTCGGTGAAGACGATCTGCGCGCCGCGTCGGCGGTCGTGGGTGCGGTAGGCGGTCCGAGCGACGCCTTCGGCGGCGGCGTCGACCAGGTACAGGCCGATCTCACCCGATGCGTCGCGTGCGGAGACCACCAGGACATCGGCGGTGTGGCCCGCCGGAACCAGCGACTTGGTGCCCGACAGTTTGCCGTCGGCGACCGTCGAGGCGACGGCGTACACCGGCCAGCGGTCGCCGTTCTCGTGGTGGGCGAACGCAGCCAGACGCTCGCCGGACGAGAGGCCGCCGACGATGTCGGCGCGAACGTCGGCGTCGGCGGTCCTGGAGACCAGCAGGCCGGGGACGACGACGGCGTCCAGGAACGGCTCGGGGGCTATCGACGCGCCGAATTCGCTCATCACCGGAGCGAGTTCTTCGATGCCCGCACCGGTACCGCCGTCGGCGTCGTCGAAGACCAGACCGAGGATGCCGATCTCGGCGAGGGAGGTCCACACGTCGCGGCTCCATCCCAGCTCGGTGTCGGTGACGGCGCGGAGGGTCTCGATGTCGTATTTCTTGGTCAGCACCTCGCGCACGGTGTCGCGGAGCATGACCTGTTCTTCGGAGAGTTCGAATTCCATGGTGTGTTTCCTAGAAGTTCTCGGCAGTGGAAGTCAGTGCGGGGGCGGCGGTCACAGACCGAGGACGGCCTTGTCGATGATCTGGCGCTGGACCTCCGACGAGCCGCCGTAGATCGTCACCTTGCGGTAGTTCAGGTAGGCGGGCACGGTCAGCTGCGCCCACTCGGGGCTGAGGATGTCGGCGACGTCGCCCTCCTCGGCCGAGTCGATCCGCGAGACGGGCAGCGAGTCTGCGCCCGCGAGGTCGGCCAACAGTTCGGTGGCCTCCTGCTGCAACTGCGACCCCTGCAGCTTCAGCAACGATGACGCCGGGTTGGGCTTGCCGTCGGCCGATCCCGCGACCACACGCAGCTGCGTCACCTCCAGGGCGAGGAGCTGGTTCTCGAGTTCGGCCAGGCGTGCGGCGAAGATCGGGTCGTCGAGCATCGTCCCGTGCGGGGTGCGGGTGGCCGCGGCGAGCTGCTTGGCCTTGGCGACCCGGGTCTTGGTCCAGCCGACGCGGGCGATGCCCGAGCGTTCGTTGCCGAGCAGGAACTTGGCGATGGTCCAGCCGATGTTCTCCTCGCCGACCAGGTTCTCGGCGGGAACTCGGACGTCTTGGAAGAAGACCTCGTTGACCTCGTACCCGCCGTCGATCAGCTGGATGGGACGGAGCTCGACGCCCGGGGTGTCCATGGGGAACAGGAAGAAGCTGATGCCCGCCTGCTTCTTCACGTCGGGATCGGTCCGTGCCAGGCAGAAGATCCAGTCGGCGAACTGTCCGAGGGTGGTCCAGGTCTTCTGCCCGTTGATGACGTAGTGGTCCCCGTCGCGCACAGCGCGGGTCTTCAGGGAGGCGAGGTCCGAGCCCGCCTCCGGCTCCGAGAAGCCCTGGCACCACCAGATGTCGAGGTTCGCGGTGGCGGGAAGGAACTTCTCCTTCTGCTCCTGTGATCCGAACTGGGCGATCACCGGCCCGACCATGCCCGCGTTGAAGGGCAGGAGGTCGGGCACGAAGTTCAGCGCCATCTCCTCGCGGTAGATGTGGTGCTGGATCGGGGTCCAGTCCTGGCCGCCCCAGTCCGTCGGCCAGTGCGGCACCGCATACCCGCCCTTGTTCAGGATGCGGGTGGTGGTGACGATGTCGTCCGGGTAGTTCAGCGCGCCCGCTTCGCAGCGCTGCCGGATCTCCTCGGGGATCTCGGTGGTGAAATACGTGCGGAGTTCCTGACGGAAGGCTTCCTCGTCCGGTGTGAATTGCAGCTGCATGCGTTCAGTCTTACCGGTCGGTAGCGACGATGAGAAGACTTACTCCTCATTCGGGGTGTGACTACGGTGGACGGAATGGAACACGTTCACGCCTTCACCGACGACTGCCTCGGCGTTCTCGACGCCGTCGGTGTCGCCCGCCGGATCGCCGCGGGCGAGATCTCGCCCGCCGACGCCGCGCAGGCTGCGCTCGCGCGGATCGACGCGGTGAACCCGCAACTCGCCGCCATCGCCGTCGACGACCGTGAGCGCGCTCTGCAGCGTGCCGACCGCGGGGGGGTTCGTCGGCGCCTTCGCCGGGGTGCCCACGGTGGCCAAGAACAACATCAGCGTCGAGGGCATCCCGACGCTGCAGGGATCGGCCGCGGTCGCGAACGTTCCCGCGCGGGTGAACGACCCGACCGCCCGCGAGCTGATCGGCGCCGGGTTCAACATCCTGGGCGCCTCCACGCTGCCCGCCTTCGGGCTGACCGCGACCACCGAATTCGTCGATCGGCCGCCGACGCGCAACCCGTGGAACACGGACTACTCGTGCGGGGCGTCGTCGGGCGGAGCAGCGGCGCTGGTGGCCGCGGGCGCGGTGCCGATCGCGCACGCGAACGACGGCGGCGGCTCCATCCGGATCCCGGCGGCGTGCTGCGGGCTGGTGGGGCTGAAACCGACGCGCGGTCGGGTGGCGCAGTCGCCGGCGATGCGGGGCCTGCCGATCGATCTGGTCAGCAACGGCGTCGTCAGTCGGTCGGTGCGCGATACAGCGCATTTTCTGGCCGACGTGGCGCGGCGGGGCGGCGCGTCGTCGCTGCCGCCGCTCGGCCTCGTCGACGGTCCGGGCGAGCGACGACTGCGCGTCGCGCTCGTCAACACCACGGTCACCGGGCGACTGCTCGACGACGACACCGACCGCGAACTGACGGCGACGGTGGAGCTCCTCGAGTCGCTCGGACACCGCGTCACGACCATCCCGGTGCCTGCCGACCGCGCCTACATCGACCAGTTCACCGACTACTGGGCGCTGCTCGCGTTCGGACTGGACCACTTCGGTGGGCGGACCATCGGGAAGGGCTTCGACCGCAGCCGGCTCGACCCCTTCACCCGGGGGCTGTCACGGTCCTTCGCCAAGCACTTCTATCGGATCCCGGCCTCGATCCTCGGCCTCAAACGCGCGACGGCGCGATTCCGCGCGGTCTTCGACGACTTCGACGTCGTGCTGTCGCCGACGCTCGCTCACCGGGTTCCCGAGATCGGCTATCTGGCGCCGGACGGCGATTTCGACGAGGTCTTCGCGCGATTGATCGACTACGTCGCGTTCACGCCCGCCAACAACACCTCGGGCACCCCGGCTGTCACCCTGCCCCTCGGACACAGTGCGAACGGGATGCCGCTGGGCATCCACTTCTCGGCCGATCTGGGCGACGAGCGGACCCTGCTGGAGCTGTCGTACGAGCTCGAGGCGGCCACGCCGTTCGCACGCATCGACCAGGCCTGACGAGGGCGCCGGACGCTACTCCGGGGCGGCGCGGGTGAGCTCGCCGTAGCCGACCTCGTCGCCCTCGGGCAGGCTGGTGTCGGTGATGAAGCCCGCGACCTCGCCGACCGCGGCGACGCGAGCGAGCGTGCGGCGGCCGAACTTGGTGCTGTCGGCGACGACCAGCGTCGTCCGACTCGCGGCGATCATGGCGCGTTTCACCGGCACCTCGAGGGTGTTCGTGTTGGTGATGCCTGCGACCGGGTCCACGGCGTCGGCACCGAGGAAGGTGGTGTCGGCGGTGAAGTCGTCGAAGAACCCGACGGAGTGCTCGCCGACGAGCGTGTAGACGGAGTTGAGCAGTTCGCCGCCCGTTACGAGCAGCCGCATGTTCGGGTTCTGGGCGATGAACTTGCAGATCCGGAGGTCGTTGGTGATCACCGTCAGTCCCCGGTGGTGGGTCAAGGCCAACGCGATCTCGTAGGTCGTCGACCCGCTGTCGAGGACCACGGTGTCGCCGTCCTGAACCCGCGCGGCGGCGGCGCGCGCAATCGCGCGTTTCGCCGCGAGATGCTCCCCCTGCTTCATCGCGTACGGGAGTTCCATCGGTGCGCCGGGCACCGGGCGCGCTCCGCCGTGCGTCCGCTGCACCTGGTTGGTCCTCGCGAGCGCATCGAGGTCTCGGCGTACCGTCGAGATGTCGACGCCGAGGCGGTCAGAGAGCTCCTTGGCCTCGACGTACCCCTCCGTGAGCAGCAGATTGATGATTTCGCGTCGCCGTTCGCTCGGCGTCATACAGCCCCCATCCACCGCAGTGCGGATCCGCACAGTCCGGCGATCACCCTACCGTTCACCTCCGCGGTGTTGACAGCATCACACACGTTCCGCATTATTACGTGCAGCATATGCGCGATAACGCGCAAGGAGGGTGAGGGATGTCGATCGATAACCACGAGTTCCGGACCGACCGCACGAGCGGGCAGCGCTGGCACGCCCTGCGTGCGCACCACCAGAGCATCGACGGCACGCACCTGCGTGACCTGTTCGCTGCGGATCCGGACCGCGGCACCGCCATGGCGATCGAATCCGACGGGCTGTACCTGGACTATTCCAAGCAGCGCGTGACGGCGGAGACGATGACACTGCTGGTCGAGTTCGCGCACGAGTCCGGTCTGCGCGACGGCATCGAGGCGATGTTCGGTGGCGCGCGGATCAACACCACGGAGGATCGGGCCGTCCTCCACACCGCGCTGCGGGCGCTCGACGCCGACGCGTCGCCGACCGTCGACGGGCACGCCGTCGGCGAGCAGGTGGATCGCGTCCTTCATCGGATGAGCGTCTTCGCGCAAAGCGTGCGGCGGGGACGTCTGCGTGGTGCGACCTCGCGCCGCATCGAGGCCGTCGTGAACATCGGCATCGGCGGCTCGGATCTCGGCCCCGCGATGGCGTGCCGGGCGCTGGCCGAGGCGTCGACGCCCGACATCGACTTCCGCTTCGTCTCGAACGTCGACGGCGCAGATCTGTCTGCTGCGCTGCGCGGACTCGATCCGGAGACCACGCTGTTCATCGTGTCGTCGAAGACCTTCACGACCGTCGAGACGCTCACCAACGCCGAGAGCGCGCGGCAGTGGCTGATCGACGGGATCGGCGATCGCGGAGCCGTGCGCGAGCACTTCGTCGCAGTGTCGACCAACGTCGAGGCGGCCCGGAGGTTCGGTATCGCGGAGGAGAACGTCTTCGAGTTCTGGGACTGGGTGGGCGGCCGCTACTCGGTCTGGTCGGCGATCGGGCTGTCGTTGATGATCGCGATCGGCTCCGGCGGATTCCGCGACTTCCTCGCCGGCGCACGCTCAATGGACACCGAGTTCCGGACGGCGCCCTTCGAGAAGAACCTTCCGGTGCTCCTGGGTCTGCTCGGCATCTGGAATCGCAATCTGCTCGGCGCGGCGACGCACGCCGTGCTGCCGTACGACGAGCGGCTCGCCCTGCTGCCCGCGTATCTCCAGCAGCTGGAGATGGAGAGCAACGGCAAGTCGGTGGGGGTCGACGGTGAGCCCGTCGCGATCGACACCGCGCCGATCGTGTGGGGAGCGGCCGGGACCAACGGGCAGCACGCCTTCTTCCAGTTGCTGCATCAGGGGACGACCGTGGTCCCGTGCGACTTCATCGGTGTGCTGGAACCCGGGCACCTTCTCGCCGGTCATCACGACCTGCTGATCGCGAATCTGATCGCGCAGACCCAGGCGCTGGCGTTCGGCAGGACCGCCGACGAGGTTCGCGCCGAGGGCGTCGCGGAACACCAGGTCCCGCATCGCGCGTTCCCGGGCGATCGCCCGTCGACGACCATCATGATGGATCGACTGGATCCGTATTCGCTGGGCCGACTCCTCGCCCTGTACGAGCACAAGGTGTTCGTACAGGGATGGTTGTGGGGCATCGACTCGTTCGACCAGTGGGGCGTCGAACTGGGGAAAGTGGCCGCTGGTCGGATCGTCGACGAGATCCGAGCGGAGGACCGCACGGTCCTGCCGTTCGACAGCTCCACGGCCGCCCAGATCGGTCGGTACCGACGCGCCCGCGCGGCCGCCGAACACGACCGCTGACGCGAGTCGGACGCTCGCCCACCCGGAGGGGTGAGCGAGCGTCGTGGGGAGAGCGACTGACTCTGTGCGTCTCCTAGTGGGCGACCGCCTTCTCGGCGCCGACGCCGGTGAGCGAGCGGACCTCCATCTCGGCGTTGCGGCCGGGATCGCCGTGGTCCGGCGAGGTCAGCGTGCCGACGATGCCGAGGATGAAGGCGAGCGGGATGGAGATGATGCCCGGGTTGGAGAGCGGGAACCAGGAGAAGTCGGCGCCCGGGATCATCGCGCTCGGACCGCCGGAGACGGCGGGCGAGAAAACGATCAGGATGACGCACGAGAGCAGTCCGCCGTACATGCTCCACAGCGCGCCGCGCGTGTTGAAGCGCTTCCAGTAGAGCGAGTACACGATGGTCGGCAGGTTGGCCGACGCGGCGACGGCGAAGGCCAGCGCGACGAGGAATGCGATGTTCTGTCCGTTGGCGAGAATGCCGAGCACGATGCTGAGCACGCCGAGGACGACGATGCACTGACGCGAGACGCGGACCTGATCGTGCTCGGACGCCTTGCCGCGCTTGATGACCGAGGCGTAGATGTCGTGCGCGAACGACGCGGAGGCGGTGATCGCCAGGCCCGCGACGACGGCGAGGATGGTCGCGAAGGCGACGGCCGAGATCACGCCCAGCAGGACCGTGCCACCGAGCTCCAGCGCCAGCAGCGGTGCGGCGGCGTTCTCCTTGCCCGCCGCGCCCAGGATGCGGTCCGGTCCCACCAGCGTCAGGGCGCCGTAGCCCAGGACCAGGGTGAACAGGTAGAAGGCGCCGATCAGGCTGATGGCCCAGACTACCGAGCGGCGGGCCTCCCGAGCCGTCGGAACCGTGTAGAAGCGCATCAGCACGTGCGGCAGACCCGCGGTGCCGAGAACCAGTGCCAGGCCCAGCGAGAGGAAGTTGATCTGCGAGGTCAACGAGCCGCCGTAGCGGGCGCCGGGAGCCAGGACGTCGCGTGCGGCGACGGCTTCGTCGGTCGAGGTGGCGATCTTGTCCTGGGCGGTGCCCATGATCTCCGACAGGTTGAAGCCGAACTTGATCAGGACCAGGAAGGTCATCACGGCGGCGCCGATGATCAGCAGGACGGCCTTGATGATCTGCACCCAGGTGGTGCCCTTCATACCGCCGATCAGCACGTACGCGATCATCAGCACGCCGACGACGGCGATGACGATGGACTGACCGGTCCGGTCGTGGATGTCGAGCAGCAGGGCGACGAGGCCGCCGGCGCCTGCCATCTGCGCCAGCAGGTAGAACAGCGAGACGACGAGGGTCGTGATGGCGGCGGCCATGCGCACCGGGCGTTCGTGCAGACGGAAGCTCAGGACGTCGGCCATGGTGAACCGGCCGGTGTTGCGCAGCAGTTCGGCGACCAGCAGCAGTGCGACCAACCAGGCGACGAGGAAGCCGATCGAGTAGAGGAAGCCGTCGTACCCGTACACGGCGACCGCGCCCGCGATGCCGAGGAAACTGGCCGCGGACAGGTAGTCACCGGCGATCGCGATGCCATTCTGCGGGCCGGAGAAGCCGCCGCCTGCGGTGAAGAACTCCGATGCCGACGCGTTCTTCTTGTTGGCGCGGATCACCACGACCATCGTCACGATGACGAACGCGATGAAGATCGAGATGTTGATGGTGGGGTTGCCGACGGTCTCGGCGGCGAGTACGTGCGTCACTGGGCGCCGCCTACGTCGGTGCGGTAGTCGCCGTGCTGGAACTTCTGGCGGATCTCTTCCGCCCGCGGATCCAGTTCGCGGTTGGCGAAGCGGACGTAGAGGAACGTGATGCCGAACGTGGTGACGAACTGGAGCAGTCCGAGGATCAGTCCGACGTTGATGTTGCCCCAGACGGGGGTGCCCATGAAGTCGTGGGCGAAGGCGCCGAGGAGCACGTAGGCCGCGTACCAGAGCAGAAAGAACGCGCTCATCGGGAAGACGAAGCGACGCAGCGTGGCGCGCAGCTTGGTGAACTCGGGACTGTCTTGCGCGACGAGGAACTCGTCCTGGGAAGGACTGACGTCGCTCCCCGCAGGTTGGTCGGTGACTGTCACGATCGCTCCTTCTTGAGAATGTGTACAGCGTGGATGTGAGGTGCTCACAGCATGAATGAGAGGCCGATCACAGCCGAACGATTCTGTGACCCGGGCGACGAGGCACGACCATCGTGCGGTGAACGGTGGTCCCGGTCCGACGAACGGTGAGCGGCCGACGACCGCTCACCCGGTTTCAGGGGGTGCGTTCGACCCCGAGCCCGAGGCGTTCGGGCACGTGCATCCGGGCGAAGGCGCCCGCGGTTCCGAGCGGAATCCGGGAGCGGGTCGCGATGCTGCCGAGCACCATCGTGACGAAGGCGAGCGGGACGGTGACGGCCGCCGGGTAGGCGGCCAGGATCGCGAGCCAGCCGTCGTTGCCGAACACGCCGGCGACCGAGCACACCACCGCCGCCGTCGACGCCGTCGCCCCGACGGCGAGTCCGGCGACGGCACCCGGCGCAGTGAGGCCGCGCCACCAGATGCCGAGGACCAGCAGCGGGCAGAGAGTGGATGCGGAGACTGCGAACACCAGCCCCACCGACTGCGACAGTTCCAGCGAGCCCGCGCTGAGAGCGATGGCGATGGGCACGATCCCGCCGATCAACGCGCAGATCCGGAAGCTCCGGAGGCCCGCCGGCATCAGGTCGGTGGACATGACGCCCGCGATGCTCACCAGCAGGCCCGACGACGTCGCCAAGAAGGCGGCCATCGCCCCCGCGGCGATCAACGCCGACAGCGCGATCGCCAGAATGCCGCCGGTCGCGGCGGACGGCAGCAGCAGGATTGCGGCGTCGGCGGTGCCGGTGGCCAGCACCTGAGGCACCCAGGCGCGGGCGAGCACGCCGAGGACCAGGGGGAACAGATAGAAGATCGACAGGGCGGCGATCACACTCAGCGCGGTTCGACGCGCGGCCCGGCCGTCGGGGTTGGTGTAGAAGCGCACCAGCACGTGGGGCAGCCCCATGGCGCCGAGAAACGTCGCGATGATCAGCGAGAACACCTGGAACAAGGGGTGATCACCGCCGAGGCCGCCGCCGGAGTCCTGCCATGCGGCGCCGGTCTGCGGCGCGTTCGACACCACCGGGGTCGCGGAGCCCGCGTCGAGCTCGATGACGGTGCCCCGCTCCAGTCGATGCGGTCCCGGGCGCAGTGGCGCGTCGGTCAGCGAGCGGTCGTCGACGGTGCCGGTGACGCGGACTCCGGCTGGATCGGTGACCGTCACCTGAACGTCGGTGTCGATGCTGATGGTGGTCGCCGACTCGACGCGGGGCGGCAGCGGCTCGCCGAGATCCTGTGGATTGTTGAGGAAGATCGTGGTCAGGACCAGGGCCGGGACGGCAACGGCGGTGAGCTTGAGCCAGTACTGCACGGCCTGGGCGAAGGTCACCGAGCGCATACCCGCGCCGATCACGTTCGCGATCACCAGCAGACCGGTGGCCGTCATCCCGACCCACGGCGGGATGTGCAGCAGCACGTTGAGCGTCAGTCCCGCGACCTGCAGCTGGGGGACCAGATACAGGACGCAGATGCCGATGACGACGACCATCGCGGCTTTGCGTGCGCGGGTGGAGGCGAGGCGGAACTCGGCGAAGTCGGGAACGGTGTACGCGCCGGAGCGACGCAGCGGCGCGGCCACGAAGAGCAACAGCGACAGATAGCCCGCGGTGAAACCGATCGGATACCAGAGCGCGTCGGCGCCGTGCTTGGCGACCAGACCCGCGACGCCGAGGAACGACGCGGCCGACAGGTACTCGCCTGCGATGGCCGCCGCGTTCCACCCCGGCCCGATGCTGCGCGAGGCCACGAGGAAGTCGGAGGTGGAGCGTGATCCGCGTCCGCCGTAGGCGCCGACCGCCACGGTGCCGAAGGCCGCGATCAGCACTGCGACGACGGTGAGCGTCGAGACGTGGTCGGTGCTCATCGCCGCCGGGAGCCGTCGTCGCGGTGCGGACCGTGGTCGCGGTCCGGAACGTGATCATCGGCGTCGACGAGCCGGACGAAGTCGCGTTCGGCCTGCTCGGTCAGTCGGATGTACAGCCGACCGGTGAGGTAGAGCAGCGGTGTCGGCACCAGGCCGAGGATCACCCAGTTCAACGGCAGGCCGAACAGCGTGGCCTCGGCGAACGGGTGCATGGTGGCGCCGATCAGCGGAATGGCGAGGAAGATGCTGATCACCGCCAGGCCGAGCCGCAGGGACAGCCCGAATTGGGCTCGGACGAGACCTCGAACCAGGTGCTCGCCGATGTCGGTCTGCTCGGCGACCTCGACGCGGGTGCGGACCATGCGCGCGCCGCGGCGCTGGGAGAGGACGACGCGTTCGCGTTGCGGCGCGCGGTCGCGGGCGGGATCGGGCATGGTCAGCCTGCTCCCGGGTCGGGCCCGTCGGTCCGGCCGGATCGGAACGTGCGCAACGGATCGCGCACCAGCCGGTCTTTCAGCTCACGCACCTGGCGGCGGCTCACCGGCAGCTCGACGGCCGGGGAGGCGCCGTTCGCGCGGACGCGCACCATCGTCGACGCCCCGGTCGATCGCAGTCCCGTCACCATCGGCAAGGCCACCAGGTAGGAGCGGTGCACTCGCGCGAACCCTACGCTGGCCCACCGTGATTCGAGTGTCGAGAGGGTGACCCGCACGAGGTGTGCGCCGGTGTCGGTGTGCAGGCGGGCGTAGTCGCCGACGGCCTCGACCCAGGAGATCGCGTCGCGTCGCACCAGGGAGGTGACCCCACCGAGTTCCACTGGGATCACGTCGTCGGTCGCCGCCGGGGCCGGCGCGGCGGCGAGATCCGCCGGGGCGTCGTCGCCGGCGCGCGCGGCGAGGATGCGGGTGATCGCTTGGTCCAGCCGTTCGGTCCGCAGCGGTTTCAGCAGGTAGTCCACCGCGCCGACGTCGAACGCCTCGACGGCGCGGTCGTCGTGCGCGGTGACGAAGACGATCGCGGGCGGCGCGGTGTAGTGGGCGAGCACGCCAGCCAACTCCATCCCGGACAGGCCGGGCATCGAGATGTCGAGAAACGCGGCCTCGATGGTGTGGTCGGCGAGGACGCGCAGCGCCTCGGTGGCGTCGGACGCCTTGTGCACGGTCGCGACGGCTTCGTGTCGTTCCAAGAGATACGACAGTTCGTCGAGCGCAGGAAGCTCGTCGTCGACGGCGAGCACCGTGAGACCGGGCATCGATGGCTCTCCTCTCCTTCGCCGGTTGAACGCCTTCGCCAGGTGAACCCTTCGTCAGTTGAACCTAGTCGGTGCACCCCGGCGTCGTGCACCCTTCTCAGGGAGCGCCGGTGCGCGCCGGTCCGCCGACATGGATCCCGGGTGCGAACTTCGGCACGCGCATGCTGACCTTGGTTCCGGCGCCCACCGCGGTCTCGACCACGAGCCCGTAGTCGTTGCCGAACGCCGAACGGAGTCGCTGATCGACGTTGGTCAGTCCCACGTGTGCGCCGTCGGACTCCGTGGTGCCCGTCGGTGTGAGGGCGTCGATCGCGCCGCTGCGCAGGAGTTCCGGATCCATGCCGACGCCGTCGTCCTCCACACTGAGCAGGCAGTCCGGCCCCACGTTGCGGGCGATGATGGAGATGGTGCCGTCGCGTCGCCCCGCCATCCCGTGCCGCACGGCGTTCTCGACGATGGGCTGCAGTGCGAGGAATGGCACGACGACGCCGAGCACCTCGGGCGCCACCTGCAGCTTCACGGTGAGCCCGGGGCCGAACCGAGCACGCTCCAGGGTGAGATAGCGGTCGATGTTGCGGAGTTCGTCGGCCAGCACCGTGTACTCGCCGGCGGCGCGGAACGAGTAGCGGGTGAAGTCGGCGAAGTCGAGGATCAGTTCGCGGGCGCGGTCGGGGTCGGTCCGGACGAACGAGGCGATGGTGTTGAGGGCGTTGTAGATGAAGTGCGGACTGATCTGGGCGCGGAGGGCGAGGACTTCGGCGCGGTCGAGGCGGGCGCGGGAGGCGTCGAGTTCGGCCAGCTGCAGTTGGCTCGCCGCATACCGGGCGACCTCGGTGATCGCGCCGACGCGGCCGGGGCCGGGATCGATGACCGAGGCGACGACCAGGACGCCCGCGCTGATGTCGTCGGTGATGAGCGGTGCGGCGATCAGGTTGCGGATGGGGCCGACACCGCCTGCCGGGTTCCGCTGGGCGGTGTCGCGGCCCGCGTCGAGCGCCGTGGCCGCGAGGTCGGCGGCGGCGGTCCTCATCGGCGGTGTCCACAGGTCGGGGTCGCCGTCGTAGACGAGCTGGGTGCCGTCGGCGTCGTACAGCGCCAGCCCGTCGGCCCCGGTCAGCGCGCGCAGTGGACCGGCGGCCTCGGCGGCGGATTCTTCGGTGAGCCCGCCGCGCAGCGGTTCGGCGGCGCGCGCAGCCGTGTGCAGGGTGTCGTGGACCGCGCGCTCGTGCGGGGTGCTCACCACGCGACGGGTGCGCATCGCGACCACGATCAGGACGGCGGCCAGCGTGATACCGAGCACCGCGATCGTGATCAGCTCACCGGACATGCGGTCACGATAGCGCCTGCGTACGACGGGCGGAACTTCCGCAACGACCGACCTGGATGGAATTCGGACCCGAAGCGCCGTACCCCGACCTGCTGGCGGAGTGCGGCGCTTTCGTTTCGCTCTGTGCGAATCGTCCTTGGTGTTTCGACGCGGTCGTGTCGCTCGGGCGATGCCGTTGACCTGCTGTTTATCCGCTTGCGACCGGTGTTCGGTGGATACCGGTGAACCTTGCACTCTCGGTGATCGAGTGCTAAAACGGAGTTTGGCACTCGCGGCGTGTGAGTGCCAGGTCGGAACGGTGAGATCGGTCCAACAGACACCCCGGTCGTCCGTCGCGGGCATCGAGTTCGACCCAGAAGACTTAGTGTCACCCCCTACCGGAGGATCACTTACCAATGGCAAAGCAGATTGCTTTCGACGAAGAGGCCCGTCGCGGACTCGAGCGCGGCCTGAACAGCCTCGCCGACACCGTCAAGGTCACCCTCGGACCCAAGGGCCGCAACGTCGTCCTGGAGAAGAAGTGGGGCGCCCCGACGATCACCAACGATGGTGTCTCCATCGCCAAGGAGATCGAGCTCGAGGACCCGTACGAGAAGATCGGCGCCGAGCTGGTCAAGGAAGTCGCCAAGAAGACTGACGACATCGCGGGCGACGGCACCACCACCGCCACCGTCCTGGCGCAGGCGCTGGTCCGCGAGGGCCTCCGCAACGTTGCTGCCGGCGCGAACCCGCTGGGCCTCAAGCGCGGCATCGAGCAGGCCGTCGCTGCGGTCACCGAGTCGCTGCTGAAGTCGGCCAAGGAGGTCGAGACCAAGGCGCAGATCGCTGCCACCGCAGGCATCTCGGCCGGCGACCAGACCATCGGCGACCTGATCGCCGAGGCCATGGACAAGGTCGGCAACGAGGGCGTCATCACCGTTGAAGAGGCACAGACGTTCGGCCTGAGCCTGGAGCTCACCGAGGGCATGCGCTTCGACAAGGGCTACATCTCCGGCTACTTCGTCACCGACGCAGACCGCCAGGAAGCCGTCCTCGAGGATCCGTACATCCTGCTCGTCTCGGGCAAGATCTCGACCATCAAGGACCTCCTGCCGCTGCTGGAGAAGGTCATCCAGTCGGGCAAGCCGCTGGTCATCGTCGCTGAGGACGTCGAGGGCGAGGCGCTCTCGACCCTGATCGTCAACAAGCTCAAGGGCACCTTCAAGTCCGTCGCAGTCAAGGCTCCGGGCTTCGGTGACCGCCGCAAGGCCATGCTGGCCGACATCGCCATCCTCACCGGTGGCGAGGTCATCAGCGAAGAGGTCGGCCTCTCGCTCGAGGGCGCAGGCCTGGAGCTGCTGGGCACCGCTCGCAAGGTCGTCGTCACCAAGGACGAGACCACCATCGTCGACGGTGCCGGCGATGCCGACGCCATCGCCGGTCGCGTCGCGCAGATCCGCGGCGAGATCGAGAACAGCGACAGCGACTACGACCGCGAGAAGCTGCAGGAACGCCTGGCCAAGCTGGCCGGCGGCGTCGCAGTCATCAAGGCCGGCGCTGCCACCGAGGTGGAGCTCAAGGAGCGCAAGCACCGCATCGAGGACGCCGTCCGCAACGCGAAGGCTGCCGTCGAAGAGGGCATCGTCGCCGGCGGTGGCGTGGCCCTGCTGCAGTCCGAGGCCGCCATCGACGGTCTCGCCCTCGAAGGTGACGAGGCCACCGGTGCCAGCATCGTGCGCGTCGCTCTGGAGGCCCCGGCCAAGCAGATCGCCGTCAACGCGGGCCTGGAGCCCGGCGTCGTCGCCGACAAGGTCCGCAACGCACAGATCGGCACCGGCCTCAACGCCGCGACCGGCGTGTACGAGGACCTGCTGGCTGCCGGCATCAACGACCCGGTGAAGGTCACCCGCTCGGCGCTGCAGAACGCGGCTTCGATCGCGGCTCTGTTCCTCACCACCGAGGCCGTCGTCGCCGACAAGCCCGAGAAGGCCGCTCCGGCCATGCCGGGTGCCGACGAGATGGGCGGCATGGGCTTCTGATCTGACCCACGGTCACAGAAGCTCTGCTTCGCAGAACTCACCGAAGGCCGGTCACCCGTCAGGGTGGCCGGCCTTCGGCATTGCTGCCCGGCGATGGGACTCGGGCCGCAGACTCGGTCGGCAGCAGAGGGAGTCGGGCAGCGAGCGACCGATTCGGGAGTCTTAGACGCCCGCCGTCGTGACGCCGTAGGCGGAGGCGAGGTGCGTGATGCGGTTGGCCTCGAACAAGCGCGGCTTGTCGCTGCCGTCGCGGACCTGACCGCCGGCCCGCTCGAACTCGCCGAGGAAGTCGCGCGCCCAGTCGACGTCGGCGGCGGTGGGGCTCATCGCCTCGTTGACCACTCGGGCCTGCGCCGGATACAGGCACAGGCGACCGGTCATGCCGTGGTCGCGGGCGATCACCGTCTGGGCGCGGAGCAAGGCCAGATCGGGTCCGGGGGTAGGCCCGTCGATGGGGTTCGGCAGACGACCGATCCGTGACGAGTTGGCCAGCCGAGCGCGCGGGTACGACATCGCGAGGTCGGTCGCGGCCATGCCGGTGTCGCGGCGGTAGTCGCCGCTGCCGAACGCCAGTCGCGCGGCGCCTGCGCGCGCGATGGCGGTGGCCTCCTCGATGCCGAGCGCCGACTCGACGAGGGCGATCACGTCCACGGCGCCGCCGAGTGCGACGACGGTGTCGCGCACGTGCGCCGCCGACTCGACCTTCGCGAGAACGACGCCCCGCAGGCCCGGGCACACCCGCAGGCGTGCGATGTCGTCGCTCCAGAAGTCGGTGTCGGCGTCGTTGATGCGGACCCAGCCGTTGTTGCCGGGCTGCTCGAGCCAGGCTGCGACGGCCTCGCGAGCCAGCGGTTTGCGTGCATCGGCGACCGCGTCCTCGAGGTCGAAGATCAGTTGGTCGGCCTCGGAGGCGACCGCGTCTCCGAAGGCCTCGGGGCGGTCGCCGCTGACCAGGAGCCAGGAGCGGGAGAGCGCATAGTCGATCGCGGAATCAGCAGAGGTCACGTGGTGTCCTTGGGTGCTCGGAGGGGCTTGCGGGAGGAATGGGGAGGGGCTTCACTACCTAAAATTGTATGACGATCCTTGAAAGATCGTCCAGATATCACGGTGATGACGTGGTGTACTTCTCTGCAATCAATGAACAAAAGCGCTGGTTACCGGCGAGTAGTCGTTAATTCCTCCTGGTGAGATGCTGATTTCAGATTGTCTTACAGTCTGACGTCGCCCTGGTGAACACTGGTCGACCAGGTGGTGGGCTTGGCACTTGTCGACAGGTATCTTCGTAGGCACAGTCTTGGTGTACGACAATCCAAAAGGATGTGTGATGGCCTCCGACCCGATCACGCCGGTTGCGGCGCCGACCCGGCAACGGCTGGCGACGGCGGTTCGTGATCGGATCAGCGCGGGCGTGTTCGAACCGGGTGCTCGGTTGAGCGAACGCGAACTGTGTGAAGACTTCGACGTCTCTCGCACGGTGGTCCGGGAGACGCTGCGTCAACTCGAGGCCGAAGGTTTCCTCACCATCGAGCCCAATCGCGGAGCCGTGGTCGCGACCGTCTCGTACGCGGACGCGGAGCAGATGTTCGAGCTGCGCGAATCGCTCGAGGCGCTGGCGTGCAGCCTGTTCGCCAAGCGTGGCACCGTCGAGCACAAGAAGGCGCTGTGGGAGGTCATCGACGGCATCGAGGCGGCCATCGACGACGGGGACCTCACCGCGCTCATCGATGCGAAGGCGGCGTTCTACGACGTCCTCCTGGTCGGTGCAGGCAACGAGCAGCTGACGTCGACGCTACGACTGCTGCGGGTGCGCATCAATCTGCTGCGGCGGTACTCGCTGTCGATGCCCGAGCGGCATCCGGAGACCCTCGCGGAGATCCGCGCGATCCGCGACGCCATCATCGCGGGCGACGTCGACGGCGCCCGCCGTGCCGGTGAGTTTCACGTGCAGCAGGCGAGCCGGGCGGCGCTCCCGCGGATCTTCGAGGAACTGCAGCGCACCGAACCCACGTCGTCGTAGACGTTCCCGCTGCAGGTGTCGATGCGCGCCTGGGGCGTCGTATCCCGCCTATTGTCTGACGTGCGGCGGGAGTCGACGCCTCATGCGGGAACGTTCAGCAGTCCCAGCATCGCGTACGCCGCGACCTTGGCGCCGTGGGGAATCGCGGCGAGATCCACGATGTAGTTCGGGTTGTGCGGGGAGAACGGGAAGTCCTCGCCGCGGGCGCGGGCGGCGGCGTAGACCTCGGGGTCGGCGATGCCGACGAGCAGATAGTTGAACGGCATGTCCGGGTACGGGCCCTTGAGCAGTTGCACGTCTTCGGAGCCGGTGGCGCGCGGCAGGTCGGTGACGATGTTCTCCTCGCCGAGCACCGCGCCGAGGGAGACGGCCATCTGCTCGGCCAGCTCGGTGCTGTTCACCAGCGGCGACGAGCCGCCCTTCATGATGATCTCCGGCATCTGATCCTCGGGCATGCCGTAGGTGCGGGCGATGCCCTCGGAGACCGACTTCACCGCGGTCAGCATCGTCTCCCGGACCGCGGGGTCGTACCAGCGGAGGTTGGCCTTCACCAACGCCTCGGACGGGATCACGTTGTTGTCGGCGCCCGCCTGGATGGAGCCGACGGTCAGCACGGCGGTCTGCTGCGGATCGATCATCCGGGAGACGATCGTCTGGAATTCGACGACGGCCATCGCCGCCATCAGCACGGGGTCCTTCGCACGCTGCGGCATGGATCCGTGACCGCCGACGCCGTGGAAGACGATGTCCACCTGATCGGTGCCCGCCATGCGCGGGCCGGGCGATGAGACGACCACCCCGACGGGACCGGGCGCGGTGTGCATGCCGATGAAGACGTCGGGTTTCGGGATGAAGTTGTAGAGCCCGTCGTCGACCATCGCCTTGGCGCCGGTGATCGGCTCCTCGGCGGGCTGGCCGATCAGCACCAGGGTGCCCGACCAGCGGTCCTTGACGCTGATGAGCGCGTTCGCCATCCCGAGCATCCAGGTGACGTGCGCGTCGTGTCCGCACATGTGCGCGACCGGGACCTCGGTGCCGTCCTCGCGGGTCACGCGCACATCGCTCGCGTAGTCGAGGCCGGTCTCCTCCTCGACGGCGTTGGCGTCCATGTCGGCGCGATACATCACCACCGGGCCGTCGCCGTTGCGGTAGATGGCGGCGATGCCCGTGGTGCCGATGCCCTTGGTGATGTCGAAGCCCAGATTCTGCAGTCCGAGCTCCACGATCCGCGCCGTTCGGACCTCGGCGAAACCGAGCTCCGGATTCCGGTGGATGTCTTTGAACATGTCGACCAGACGTTCGGCGTCCTCGTCGATGACGGCGGCGACGTCCGCGATCAGATCGGCGGGCAGGGGGTCGGCGGGGTGCTGACCGGAGGCGATTTCTGGGAGGGTGCTCACACCCCACATGGTAACGAGCGACTCGGCGCGCGGCTGCGCTTAAAGTACAGACATGACTGATCAGCAGGTCCTGGTGCCCGGTGCGCCGAGTTCGATTCCCGCTCTTCCGAACCTCCGCGACCTCGGCGGCTGGGCCGGCGCCGACGACCGTCCGGTCCGCTACGGAATGCTGTTTCGCTCCACCGATTTTCGCTCACTGGGCGACGACGCCGAGCTGATCGAGCAGGTCGGTTCCACGCTCGGGCTGCGGACCGTGTACGACTTCCGGTCCGACGCCGAGGCGGCCGCGGTGCCCGATCCGGAGTGGGCCGACGTCGCCCGGCT
This sequence comes from Gordonia hydrophobica NBRC 16057, assembly GCF_001592365.1. Classification (GTDB taxonomy): domain Bacteria; phylum Actinomycetota; class Actinomycetes; order Mycobacteriales; family Mycobacteriaceae; genus Gordonia; species Gordonia hydrophobica. The sequence goes on along the minus strand of NZ_BCWU01000007.1, from coordinate 197,829 downwards.
CCACCTGCACGTGATGGCCGACACCGCGACCGCCATCCCCGCGAACCTCTCCACCGTGCTGACCGACCCGGAGTCCGTCGCCCGCGTCAATGAGTTCCTGGCCGGCGACGGCATCGCCGCGAACATGCGGGCCGCCTACCGCGAGATGCTCACCACCGACAGCGCCCGCGCAGGCTACGCGCGCTTCTACCGCGGGCTGCTCGGCGAGGATCGCTCGCCTGCGCTCTTCCACTGCGCCACCGGCAAGGACCGCACGGGCTGGGCGGCGGCGTCGTTCCTCACCCTGATGGGCGTCGCTCGCGACGACGTCTACACCGACTATCTGCTCACCAACGACCGTCTGGTCCCGGCGCTCGCTCCGGTCTTCGAGAAGTTCGCGGACGCCGGCGGCGATCCCGACCTGCTGACGGATGTTCTCGGGGTCCGGGCCGACTATCTCGATGCGGCGTTCGACGAGCTCGACACCGTTCACGGCTCCATCGAGGCCTACTTCGCCGACGCGCTCGGCCTCGACGCCACCGCGCAGAACGCCCTTCGCGAGCGGTTCCTGGAATCCTGACCGGTGGCAGGCACGGACTCGCCCCGCGCCGCGATGATCCGGTGCGCCGCTGATCTCATCGCCCGGCACGGTGTCGCGGGAACCTCGGTCGGTGACGTGCTGGCGGCGTCGGGGGCCGCGCGCGGCTCGGTCTATTACCACTTCCCGGGCGGGCGTGCGCAACTCATGGACGAGGCGGTGCGGCATGCGGGAGAAGTGCTGGGCGCCGAGCTCAACGTCGCACGACGGCTGCCGCCCCGCAGGGCCGTGGCCGCCATCGCCGCCATCTGGCGCACTCGGCTGGTGGCCTCCGACTTCGCGGTCGGCTGTCCGATCGGCGCGGGCGCGCAGGCTCGAGGCAGCGATCCCGACGCCGCCGACGCGGGTGAGGAGGTCTTCCTGCAGTGGGGTCACCTCTTGTCGGCACGACTGCGCGAGGAGGGCTTCGACGACCGGCGGGCCGACGACGTCGCCGACACGATCCTCGCGACCATTCAGGGCGCTGTCGTGCTGTGTCGGGCACGCCGGAGCCCTGAACCGCTCGACCGCGTGGTCGCCGACCTCCAGGAACTCCTGACGCGCACCGACGTCGGCGAGATCGAGGACGAAGAATTGGGCAGCGGGACCGCCGGCGAGTCCCGGCTGAGGTAGGTTCTGTCCATGGCTGTCTCCGCATCAACAGAATTCGATCTCAATGCCCCGGCCTCGCTGGTCATGGAGGTTCTGCTCGACGTCGAGTCCCTGCCCGAGTGGTCGGGACCTCACAAGTCGGCGAAGATCCTGACCGAGGACGATCAGGGCCGCCCGGCGCGCGTGGAGCTGGCGGTCAGCGCCGTCGGCATGACTGACAATCAGACGCTCGACTACACGTGGACCGACAACAGTTGCGCGTGGAATCTGGTGGAGAGCGATCAGCTCAGCGAGCAGAGCGGCATCTACACCCTGACCGACAACGGCGACTCGACGCACGTGAAGTTCGAGCTGTCCGTCGACCTCAAGATCAAGCTGCCCGGACTGATCGTCAAGCGCGCGCAGAAGATCGCCGTCGACACCGCGAAGAAGGGCCTCACCGACGAGGTGAAGCGCCGCAGCTGATCGGCGTCCTCCGACTGGGTCGGCCCCGGCGACACATCTGTGCCGCCGGGGCCGATTCCATCTCGATGATTGATTCGTGGTGACCGGGTCCCCACGCTGGTCGAGTGCTGCCTGCGAGCGGAGCGAGCACGCAGTTCATCGAGACCGTCGTGAGCTCCGCTGGCATCAAGGGGCTTTCCGCTGCCATCGGGTGGTGATCTCGGCAGTGCTCGGACGGATCGTGAGCCACCGCCTCCGTGGCGGGAAGCGGTGGTCGTCGGCGAGGCCGCGTCCGATCGATCCCAGCTGAGAACTGCCCGCTCAAGCGCATCCGACGGAACATTGCCGCCGGAGGGGGCTGAGCAAACAGTTCTCAGCACTACGTGACAGTAGGCGACGCGCGGCGCGGCGATATCAGATCGAACGCAGGCCTCGCGCGACACCGCGTCAGTACGTTTTAGTTGCATACGCTCTCGCGAAGTGGTGCGTGACCGCGAGCCTGGTTGCGGTCACTCCCGGGTTGGTCTGAGCGTGTTGTGTTTCGCTGTGCGTTCTCGTTGACAACCGCCCCTGCCCGTCATTCGATGTCTTTGTGCGGTGAGCGAGATTCGCGTCCCCGTGCGGTGTCGCCGAGGGCGATTCTCCCTTGGCGGATGCTGACGGGGACGCGAATCTCGATAAGAGCGCGCCGATGATTCCATCGCACGACGGTCTCGATAACTGCGTGTTCGCTCCGCTCGCAGGCAGCACTCGACCAGCGTGGGGATGACCGTCACCGGGATTAATCCTCTAGTGCGAGTCGAGGGTCGTCCACGCGCGTCATCGCCTGCGCGACCTGCGGTTTCAGCGGCGAGAGGGAGCGTTCGGAATCGGAACGATCACGAACGGCTGAGCGTGCGCTGAGGATCGTCGATCCGGGGGTAGTCTTGCAGCGCATCGTGCGCCGGTGGAGGGTCTGCACGATTCGCTGTCTGCACTGTTTGGGAGGAATGTTCATGCGCCTTGGTCCGCTGTCTGTTCGTGTTCTGTTCGGTCTGATCGCTGTCGCGGCGGCCTTCGGGATGACATCGCTGCTGGGCGGCGGTGAGGCAAGCGCAGCGACGCATTGCACGGCGAACAACAATCAGCGCGTCGAGCATGAGCAGGGACGCAGCCACTGCGTCGCCAATGCCGGTCCCGGCAGTCAAGCGACTGCCCGCGACAACACGAACAACGGTGCGGCCCTTGCTGTTGCGACCACGCGCGGCACCGCGACCGCAGAGAACAACGGCAACAACTCCGCGGCTCTCGCCAGTGGCATCTACGGCGGACACGGCTACGCCTACTCGCAGGGGCCGTACTCGACCGCTGTCGCCCAGGGCCGCCACGGCGGGACGACCATCGCCGTCTCCGGTGCCGCCGGTGGCGCGTACGCGACGGGCGACGGCGTCGCCTGCCTCGGCAGCCAGGCCGTGGCGTACGACTCGACGAGCGGCCGCGGCTGCCTGCGGTGGGGTTCGATCAACCTGCGTTGAGCGCCGACCGCACCTCGAAGTCTCTGACGACCCCGCCGATTTCCGGCGGGGTCGTCGTCGTGATCGGGGGCGGCGTCGCACTACCGGAAGAATCACTCGCACTCGGCGCGCCGGATCGCCGGATGCGCGTTAACCTGGCGCTCATGACAGAACTCTTCGCCGAGGTTCCCCCACAGCATATCGGACCGGATCTCAGCCTGGTCTCCGGACGCGAGGCGCTGCAGCGCATCGTCGACCTGCAGGACACCGCGGGCTTCACCGTGGTCGACGACGATGACGACGACCCGATCCTGCTGACGCTTCCCGAACGCAATGTGGTCGACACCTGGCGCGAGGAGTACCCGTACGACGAGCGGATGAGCCGCCGCGAATACGAGGTCACCAAACGGCGACTGCAGATCGAGTTGCTGAAGCTGCAGAAGTGGACCAAGCAGACCGGACAGCGGCACCTGATGCTGTTCGAGGGCCGCGACGCCGCGGGCAAGGGCGGCACCATCAAACGCTTCAACGAGCACCTCAACCCGCGCGGTGCGCGGACCGTCGCCCTCGAGAAGCCGTCCGAGCGCGAGGCCACCGAATGGTACTTCCAGCGGTACGTCCAGCACCTGCCCGCGGCCGGCGAGATGGTCTTCTTCGATCGCTCCTGGTACAACCGCGCAGGCGTGGAACGGGTGATGAGCTTCTGCACCCCGGAGCAGTACAGCCAGTTCATGCAGCAGGCGCCGGCCTTCGAGAAGATGCTGGTCGACGACGGCGTGCACCTGGTGAAGTTCTGGTTCTCGGTGACCTCGCTGGAGCAGCGGACTCGCTTCGCGATTCGCCAGATCGACCCGGTCCGGCAGTGGAAGCTGTCGCCGATGGACCTCGCATCGTTGGACCGGTGGGAGGCCTACACCGCGGCCAAAGAGCAGATGTTCACCGACACCGACACCGACTTCGCACCGTGGATCGTCGTCAAGAGCAACGACAAGAAGCGTGCCCGGATCAACGCCATGCGGTACGTGCTCTCCCTGCACGACTACGACGGCAAGGACGAAGGCCTGGTCGGCGAGCCGGACCCGCTGATCGTGGGACGGGCTCGCGACCTCATCGGTGAGTGAGCCGGTAGCCTCGATTCCGTGCGAAGTGTAGTTGCCGGTCTGTTCACCGCTGTCGGGATGGTCTGCATGATCGTCGCGGTCCCCAGCATGTGGCTCTCGCAGCGGGTGGTCGCCGAATCGGGTTTCGTGTCGTCGGCGGCCGAGGCCGCGCACGACGAGCAGGTGCAGAACTACTTCGCGGAGAAGGTCGCCTCCTCGGTCCAGGAACGCACCGGGTCCGCGGTGCTGGCCGAGGCGGTGCTGCCCACAGCGCGCAACTATGCGCGCAGCGACGGGTTCGTCGAAGACTTCTCCGAAGTGGCGCGGCAGCAGCACCATTGGCTGTTCACCGAGCCGGGGCCCGACGCCGCCTTGCACACCATGGAACTCGACATCAGTCCGATGATCAATCGGGTGGTGCGATCGGCGCCGCTGCCGGTGCCGGTGCAGGTGCCCAGTCCGGTGACCGTCACCATCGACCAGAGCAACATCACCGCGGGGTCGCTCGAGGACAGCGGCACCCTGGTGAACATTCTCGCGTGGGTCAGCGTGATCGGCGCCGTCGTGGCGTCGCTCCTCGCGCTGCTGACGGCGAATCGACGCAGCACCACCCTGGCGTGGCTGGGTGTCGGCGCGGTGCTGGCCGGGCTGGCGGGCTGGGGCCTCGCCGTCTTCACCAACAACCTGGTCAGTGAGCGGCTCACCGACACCGACGACGCGTCGCGCACCACCATCGAAGTGGTGGTCGGCGGGATCGTCGATCACCTGTCGACCATCTCCATGTACGTCGGCATCGGCGGCGTGGTGGTCGTGATCGTCGGTGTGGTGGCCCGGGTGGCGTCGGGGCGGTAGGCGAGGGTTCGTCGGGAGCCTGTTCTGGCTCGACGTCACCGACCTGCTGCGGCGCGTGCGTCAGCGGGCGTCGGCGCTTCCGATGGTCCGCCACAGGAACTCGTAGGCCAGCGCCGATTTGAACGCCGCCTGCCGGTTGTCCGCGGCGCCGCCGTGCCCGCCTTCGATGTTCTCGTAGTAGCGGACCGGGTAGCCGAGCTCCTCCATCCGTGCGACGAACTTGCGGGCGTGCCCGGGGTGCACGCGGTCGTCGCGCGTCGAGGTCGTCATCAGGAAGGCGGGCATCGGCAGACCAGCGCGCAGCCGCTGGTACGGCGAGTACTCGGCGATGTACGCCCACTGCGCGGGATCGTCCGGGTCGCCGTACTCGGCCATCCATGATGCGCCCGCCAGCAGCAGGTGGTACCGCTTCATGTCCAGCAGCGGGACCTGGCAGACCAGCGCGCCGAAGAGGTCGGGGTAGCTCGTGGCCATCACGCCCATCAGCAGACCGCCGTTGGATCCACCTTGGGCGGCGAGTTGGTCGGCCGTGGTGAGGCCGCGAGCGACGAGGTCGCGGGCCACCGCGGCGAAGTCCTCGTAGACCAGGTGCCGGCCCGCCTTCTGCGCCTGCGTGTGCCATTCGGGTCCGTACTCGCCGCCGCCGCGGATGTTGGTCATCACGTACACCCCGCCGCGTGCGATCCAGTTGCGGCCTGCGATGCCGAGGTAGCTCGGCGTCATCGCGTTCTCGAAGCCGCCGTAGCCGTACTGCAAGGTGGGTCCGGACTCGACGTCGTCGCGCTTGATGACGAAGTAGGGGACAGCGGTGCCGTCGTCGGACGTCGCGAAGTACTGGTGCGCGGAGACGTCCGACGCGTCGTACACGGCGGGGGTCGATTTGATCACGGCGACCCCGCTCGAGGTGGAGCCGTGCAGCAGACTGGGCGCCTGGGTGAAACTGCTGGCGGAGAACCAGATCTCATCGCTCTCGTCGGGATCCGTGTCGAGGACGCCCAGCGTCGCGAGGTCGGGGAGACCGGCCAGTTCCACGCGCTCCCACGTGCCGAGGGTCAGGACCTCGATCCGGGTCGCGACGTCGTGGAGAGTCACCAGAACCAGATGCGACTTGGTGACCGCGTGATCCTGCAGGCTGGTGTGCGCGTCCGGGGTGAACAGGACCCGGTGCGTGCGGTCGCCGTCGAGCCAGGCGGGGTAGTCGAAGACCAGCAGTGTGCCCGCGGGGTGCTCGGTGCCGTCGACGGTCCACGGCGAGCGGGTCAGGACGGTGAGCCAGTTCAAGCGGACGTCGTAGTGGGCGTCGGTCGGGACCTCGATCCGGATCAGCTCGTCGTCGTTCTCCGGCCGGAGTTCGTAGTCGATCGCGTTGTAGAAGTCGGTGGAGCGGGACACGAAGTGCCGGACGAAGCCCGGGGTGTGCGTGCACACGGCGCCGACCGCGACGTCGGACACCTCGCCGGCGAAGACCGTCGGGGCGTCGGCGACGTCGGTGCCGCGCGACCACCGGCGCACGGTGCGCGGGTAGCCCGACGAGGTGAGCGCGGGCAGTCCGTCCGGGGTCTGGGCGAAGTCGGTGCCGACGTAGACGGTGTCGCGGTCGATCCAGCCGACCTGCGATTTGGCCTCGGGCAGGGTGAAGCCGTCGTCCACCCAGCTGCGGCTCGCGACGTCGTACTCGCGGACCACGGCGGCGTCGGCGCCGCCGCGCGACAGGGAGATCAGCGCGCGGTCGTAGTGGGGGCGATTCATCGTCGCGCCGGCCCACACCCAGTTCTCGCCTTCGCGCTCGGAGAGTGCGTCGACGTCGATCAGGACGTCCCAGTCCGGGGTGTCGCTCCGGTAGCTGTCGAGGGTGGTGCGCCGCCAGAGTCCCTTGGGATGCTCGGCGTCGCGCCAGAAGTTGTACAGGTGCTCGCCGCGGCGGCGCACGTACGGGATGCGCTCGTCGGTGTCGAGGATCTCGAGCGCCGCGGCCTCGAGTTCGGTGAAGCGGGCCGAGTGCGTGAGCTCGTCGACGGTCGGCTCGTTGTGGTCGCGGACCCAGGCGAGAGCGTCGTCGCCGGTCACGTCTTCGAGCCAGAGGTACGGATCTTCGTTGGTCACGGGATCCAACGTACGCAGGCACGGCCCGAAGCGGCCATCGGGCAGACGTTCTCGGCTCCCGAACCGCCCGCGGAGGGAGGTTCGGGAGCCGAGAATCGGGAGGTCACGCGTCGACGCGCGCCGAGGTGGTGACCTGCTCCTCGTCGGGGTCGGCGCCGGGGGTCGTGGTGCCCGCGATGGACAGGCCGGCGGTCTCCCGGAGGAAGTGGAGGGCGATGCCGCCGATGACGCAGGCGCCCATCATGTAGACGGCGGGGAACAGCGACCAGCCGGTGTGCCCGACGACGGCGTCGTTCACCAGTGGCGCCGTGCCGCCGAACGCGGCGGTCGAGAGGTTGTACGAGATCGCGAAGCCCGCGTACCGCACGTGAGTCGGGAACATGGCGGGGAACGTGGCCGAGATGGTCGCGAGCTGCGGGATGTACAGCAGGCCGAGGACCACGAAACCGACGACCGCCCAGGCGAGGCTCTGCCCCATCAGCCAGTACATGGGGAGCGCGAAGACGAACAGTCCGAGCAGGGACAGCCGCCACATCGGCTTGCGGCCGGTGCGATCCGACCACGCGCCGAAGACGGGGATCATCAGCATCATCGCGACCTGGCCGATCAGGACGACGACCGACGCCTGATCCTCGCTGAGGCCGATCGTGCTCTTCAGATACTCCGGCTGGTAGGCCAGCAGGGTGTAGTTCGCGACGTTCAGCGCCACGACCATGCCGAACATGATGACGATCGGCTTCCAGTAGTGCACGATGGTCTGGCGGAGTTGCCCGGTCACGCCGCCGGGGTCGGCGACCTGCTTCTCGACGTCGGTGAACAGCGGCGGATCGTCGAGCTGGGACCGCAGGTAGAGGCCCGCGAGACCGAGGGGCAGCGCGATCAGGAACGGAATGCGCCAGCCCCAGTCCTGCATCTGGCTCTCGGACAGGCCCAGGCTCATCAGCAGGACGATCGCGGTGCCGGAGGCGAAGCCCGCCATGGTGCCGAACTCCAGGAAGCTGCCGTACTTGCCGCGCTTGCGCGCTGGTGCGTACTCAGCCATGAAGGTGGCCGCGCCGCCGTACTCGCCGCCGGTGGAGAAGCCCTGTACCACGCGCAGGACGATCAGCAGGATCGGCGCCCACACGCCGATCGTCGCGTGGGTCGGCAACACGCCGATCAACGCGGTCGCCACCGAGATCAACAGGATCGTGAGTGCCAGAACGTGCTTGCGGCCCAGGCGGTCGCCGATCGGACCCCAGACGAAGCCGCCGAGCGGCCGGAGTAGGAACGAGACGGCGAACCCGAGCATGGTGCCGATGGTGCCCAGGTGTCCGGGGAAGAACGCCTGGGTGAGATAGGTGGTGGTGGCGGCGTAGACGCCGTAGTCGTACCACTCGGTGGCGTTGCCGATCGCCGATGCGGCGATGGCCTTGCGCAGGGTGCTGGGCGATGGTGCGGCCGAAGTGACAGCTGAGTCAGTCATCAGACCTCCGAAGATCGATAGTCGTTGTTCTCGGGTCGTGCGAACTGGTTCACGGGCGGCAGCGTGGCGGCTGCCGGTTACCACTTCCCCTGGCCGAGAAGGCCTATCGACTCTTCGAAGGATGTTCCCCCGAACGGACTACCATGCTTATCACGATCGGAAAGGCGATGGCCAACCGCGACCGCGTGCGATCCCGGTTCGGTGGACCGTGGATACGGCGATCGGCGCAGGTCAGTCAGGCGACGTCGAGTGGGTCTGGAACTTCGCCCGTACGGATCGGGCAGCGCGTCGTTGAGTAGATGGTCGGCATGCACAGATTGCAGTGGACGCACTTGCTTCTCGCGGCGGGGTCGGCCTGAAGGCGCAGTGGCAGATCCGGTTCGCGCAGCAGGGCGCGGCCCATGGCGACGAAGTCGAAACCGGAGTCCAGTGCGGACTGGATCGACGCGCGGTCGGTGACGCCGCCGAGCAGGATCATCGGTAGGCCGACACTCGCTCGCAGTTCGCGCGCCAGCGGGAGCAAGTAGGTGTCGGTGTAGGGGTAGCGCCGAAGGAAGTACTTTCCGCCCGCCTTCATCCCGGTCCGGATGGCGCCGGGCATGGCGTCGGCGAACTCGTCGCGCGGCGGCTCACCATGGAACAGGTACATCGGGTTGAGCAGCGAACTCCCCGCGGTCGGTTCGATGGCGTCGATGTGGCCGTCGGCCTCGAACAGGCGGGCGTAGGTGATCGCATCGTCGAGGTTGGTGCCGCTCCACGGCATTCCGCCGCGGCCGCGACCGGGCTTGCCGACGCCGTCGAACATGTTGAGTTTGATCCAGACCGCCGCGTCGTCGCCGACCTCGGTCCGCACCGCCTCGAGCACTTCGCGAGCGAACCGTGCCCGGTTGACCGCACTTCCGCCGTACCCGTCGCGACGGTGATTGAGCAGTGGCGACAGGAACGAGCTCAGCAGGTAGTTGTGGCCGAGGTGGATCTCCAGGCCGTCGAATCCGCTGTCGACGGCGAGGCGCGCCGCGGTGCGGAACTTCTGGACCAGATCGCCGATCCTGTCGCGGGACACCTTCTGCGTGAACGACATTCCCATCGGCGCCGGGATGCGGCCGGGGCCCAGTGCGGGGAGTCGGTTCGACAGCGAGTTCGCCACCGGCCCAGCGTGGCCGAGTTGGGCGGCGGCGAGCGCGCCCTCGCCGTGGATCGCCGCGGTGAGTCGTTGCAGACCGTCGAGGGCCTCCGGTCGCATCCAGATCTGGTGACGGTCGGTGCGTCCCTCCGGAGAGACGGCGCAGTAGGCGACGGTCGACATCGCGGCGCCGCCCGCCGCGACGTCGCGGTGGAACTCGATCAAGTCGTCGGTCACGACGGCGTCCGGCGTCATGCCTTCGAAAGTGGCGCACTTGATGATTCGGTTGCGGAGCGACAACGGTCCGAGCGTCGCGGTGGAGAACGGATCGGTCTGCGGGGCGGGGCTGGTGGTCACAGTGAGTCCTTCGGTAGACCGGCCAGGCCGGCGGTGAGGAACTCTCGCAGGGCTTCGACGGTGTCGGGCGAGAGCGTGTGGGGCGCCGTGAGTTCGGTCATCAGGACGGTGAACGCGAAGCGGAGGCGACGGCGTGCGTGCTCGACGTCGAGGTCGGGGACCGCGGCGGTGAGCAGGGTGGCCCAGCCGTCCAGATCCGACCACCGACCGGCCCACTCGGCGCGCGGGTGCGCCAGGACGAACTCGGCGAGCAGCCGGACTCGGGGCGCCGTGCTCGCGTCCGCCTGGAGTCGCATCAACGGGTCGATGAGCGCGTCGACGATCTCCCGGACGGTGACCGGCGACGCGGCGAGACCGTCGAGCACGCTCACCCAGATCGGTTCGAGCCGGTCCTCGAGGAGGGCGGCGATCAAGCGTTCCTTCGAGCCGAAGTGGTAGTGCACAGCGGCCGGATTCGCGCCGGCCGTCGAACACACTGCGCGGACGGAGAGGGTGTCGTACGTCCCGCGCGCCAGGAGTTCCTCGGCGGCGTCGAGGAGCCGGGCGCGGGTGCCTGCGGTGCTCGTCTCAGTGGTCACCCCTCGATCAGACCACATTCTCAATCAGTGTTTCAATCACTGATTGAAGTGTGACATCGGTCCAGCCCGACCGGACGGCTGCGTCTGGCTCACCCGGGAAGTACCCTGAACGTCGTGGCTGAACATTTTCAAACAGTTGTCCTGGGAGCCGGTCCTGGCGGGTACGTGGCCGCGATCCGGTCCGCCCAGCTGGGCATGAAGACCGCAGTGATCGAAGAGAAGTGGTGGGGAGGCGTCTGCCTCAACGTCGGATGCATTCCGTCGAAGGCGTTGCTCCGCAACGCCGAGCTCGCCCACGTCTTCAACCACGAGGCCAAGACCTTCGGCATGAGTGGCGAGGTGAGCTTCGACTTCGGGGCCGCCTTCGATCGCAGCCGCAAGGTCTCCGACGGCATCGTCAAGGGCGTTCACTTCCTGATGAAGAAGAACAAGATCACCGAGATCGACGGGTACGGCGTCTTCCGCGACGCCAAGACCATCGTCGTCGGCGACCGCGAGATCACCTTCGACAACGTCATCATCGACACCGGATCCACCGTCAAACTCCTGCCGGGAGTGGCGCTCAGCGAGAACGTCGTCACCTACGAGACGCAGATCCTGACCCGCGACCTCCCGAAGTCGATCGTCATCGTCGGCGCAGGCGCCATCGGCATGGAGTTCGGCTACGTGCTCGCCAACTACGGCGTCGACGTCACCATCATCGAGTTCATGCCGCGGGTGCTGCCGAACGAGGACGCCGACGTCTCCAAGGAGATCGCCAAGGCGTACAAGAAGCTGGGCGTGAAGGTGCTCACCGGCACCGGCGTCCAGACCATCGACGACAACGGCGACAACGTCACCGTGACGTACAAGGACGCCAAGGGTAACGACGGCAGCATCGTCGTCGACAAGGTCCTCATGTCCGTCGGCTTCGCGCCGCGCGTCGAGGGCTACGGCTTGGAGAACACCGGCGTCGCACTCACCGATCGTGGCGCTATCGCGATCGACGACCGCATGCGCACCAACGTTCCCGGCGTCTACGCCATCGGCGACGTCACCGCGAAGCTGCAGCTGGCTCACGTGGCCGAGGCGCAGGGCGTCGTGGCCGCCGAGACCATGGCGGGCGCCGAGACCATGCTGCTCGGCGACTACCGCATGATGCCGCGCGCAACGTTCTGCCAGCCGCAGGTCGCGTCGTTCGGTCTCACCGAAGAGCAGGCCAAGAACGAGGGATACGAGATCACCGTCTCCAAGTTCCCGTTCACCGCCAACGGCAAGGCGATGGGGCTGAACGCTACCGCGGGCTTCGTCAAGCTGATCACCAACTCGCAGACCGACGAGCTGCTCGGCGGACACCTGGTCGGCGACAACGTCTCCGAGATGCTGCCCGAACTGACGCTCGCGCAGAAGTGGGATCTCACCGCCCGCGAACTGGCGCGCAACGTCCACACCCATCCGACGATGAGTGAGGCGATGCAGGAGACCTTCCACGGCGCGATCGGCCACATGATCAACATGTGACCGCACGCTCGCAGGCGAAGCGCATCGAGATCCACCACCCGGCGGACTCGGTGCGCTTCGTCGTTCGAGCACAGGCGGGCAGAATGGCGTCGTGACGATCGAGCGCCTGGTGACCGCGGACGATGTGCTCGACGTCCGCGCCACCCTCGGCGTCCATCAACGGGGCAGCCGCGATCCCGCGTACCGGGTGGCCGCGGACGGTTCCATCTGGCGGGCGGTCCACACGCCGGACGGCCCGGGGACGGTGGCCGTCGCAGCCCGGGGGCGGCAGGCGAGAGTGCGCGCCTGGGGACCGGGTGCGCAGTGGCTGCTGGACACCGCGCCCGCCATGCTCGGACTCGCCGACGATCCGTCTGCACTGGTTCCGCGTGACGACGTCGTCGCCCGACTGGTCGCGAAGGTCCCGCAGCTGCGGCTGGGACGCACCGACCGAGTGTGGGAGGCCCTGGTCGCAAGCATCGTGGAGCAGAAGGTGACCGGCACCGAGGCCTACCGCGCGTGGCGGTTTCTGCTGACTCGGTACGGCGAGCGCGCACCGGGGCCGGTGCCCGCGGACATGCGGGTGCCGCCGCCGCGGCCTCGGTGGCGGGAGATCACCGAGGCCGACTGGCACCGCAGCGGTCTGGAGGCGGTCCGGGCCCGAACGATCCGGCAGGCCGCGACCGTCGACGTCCAGACCAGATCGGATCGACTCGCGGTGCTGCGCGGCGTCGGACCGTGGACGGCGGCACACACGCGCATCCGTGCGCTCGGCGATCCCGACGCAGTCCCGATCGGCGACTATCACACACCGTCGGTGGTCGGCGTCGCGTTGATCGGGCAGCGGGTCGACGACGACGGCATGCTGGAACTGCTGGAACCGTATGCGGGTCAGCGCTATCGCGTGATCCGACTCTGCGAACTGGGGGCGGGGATGCCGGAGCGTCGCGGACCGCGGATGTCGGTGCGGGACTACCGCAGGATGTAGGGCGTGAGCGCGCGCTACTCCGTAGCAACGCGGCGGGCACTGGACAGGTTCAGCACCAGTTCGCAGTCGCCGCCGGAGTCGGGGGAGACGTCGACGGCGTACGAGCCGTCGAGGATCGGGGACGCCGCCTCCAGGGCGTACTCGACGGCGCCGCGGACCACGCCGTGGGCGATCTCCGGGTTGCGCGCGGCGATCGACTGCAGCGGGCAGGAACACAGCGAGACACGGTGCGAGCCGAAGGCGCTGACGGTCTCGGTGACGCGGAAGCCGAGGGAGGTGAGCGTCGCCGCGACGATGGTGACCGGGTCGGGGACGCTCGTCGGGTCGACGTCGTCGGTCGGCTGCGCGTGTGCCTGAGCCCACGCCCGACCGGCCGCCGCCGAGGTCGCTTCGCGCTTCGCCGCCGTGCCGCCGAGCTGCCGCAGCAGCAGGAACAGGAGTTCCTCGGCGGGCGGCGCGGGCGCTGTCCGATACAGCACCCGCGGCCGACCCACGCCGCCCGGCCGTAGCGTCTCGGCGATGATCCCGCCCTCATCGAGAAGATTGTTCAGGTGAAAGCGGGCGGTGGTGACGTGAACGTCGAGGGCCTCGGCAACCTGGTGTGCATCGAGACCGTTCGTCGCCTCGGCGACGATCGCTCGCACCCGATCGCGGGAACGCACCGGCATGGTGAGGACCTCCTGGCGTCAGTTTCCGTGGACGACTACCAGTGTGACAGTTCCGTCGGTGACGGCGCGCAAGCTGTGTGGCGTCCGCCCCTCGACGCGGATCGCGGAGCCCGGCTCCAGATGGACGGTGGTGCCGTCGACGGTGAACTCGACGTCGCCGGTCTGGCCGAGAACGAGGATGGGGTGCACCGCCATGTGCTCGGCCATCACCTGGCCGGCACGGAACGCCAGTCGGACCACGGTCTCGGTGTCGCTCTTGTGAATCCGCTTGATCGCTGGTTTCTCACCGGTGTCGGCGTCGTTCGGCGCGTCGAGTCCGGTCAGAAACGTGTACGTCGGCGCCAGGTCAAGCGGTGGCATCGGGCTTCCTCACTATCACTTCGATCGCCGCCATCTGGTCGCGGTACCGAGTGAAGACGCTGCGCATGTCGAGGATGCGCTTGCGTGCCGCGGGGTTGCGGGCGATGTTGAATCCGATCTTAACCACGCCGAGCAGGCCTTCGTCGGCGAGCATCCGACGCGGCTCGAGCAGAGCCATCGGCGCGAAGCGGACCTGCTCCACCTCGAAGCCCGCCTGCTCGAACAGCGTGCGCCACTCGGCCTCGGTGAGTGGGCGAGCGTTCACTTTGATCGACCGGGCGAGCGCCTTGCGGATCTCGGTCTTGGCCTCGTCGGGCAGCGTGTCGGGGTGCAGCGACAGTTCATGGACGGCATAACGCCCGCCGGGACGCAGCACGCGGTGCGCCTCGCTGATGATCGCGGACTTGCCGCGGTCGGACTGCATGGTGAGCATGGCTTCGCCGATCACCGCATCGGCGCTGGCGGCCTCGAGTCCGGTGGCGTCGGCGTCGGCGTGACGGACGCTGCCGCGATGGCCGACGACCTGTTCGGTGAGTGCGACGGCCTGCGGGTCGGCCTCTACTCCGACATAGCTGCGGGGCGCGTAGTCGAGGATCTCGCCCGCCGTCTTGCCGAGCCCAGGAGCTAGTTCGACGACGTCGGCGTCCGCCAACCGTGCGTCGGCGAGGAGCCTCTCGGTCAGTTCCCGGCCGCCGGGCCGCAGGACACGTTTGCCGAGGCGGGCCAGCAGCCAGTGGCCGGGCAGGTCCTCGTCTCGGCGGCTCGCGAGCGGCAGGGCGTCGGCGGGGGATTCGGGCATGGCAGCTCCTCGTCAATTAACGGATTGTTCTCCGCTAATTAGGTTAGCCTGACTTTGCTATTGAGCCAAGGGGCGGCGGGCGTGAACATATTGGCCGACGCCGGCGACCGTCTGCTCGACGTGCTCGCAACCCAGCGATTCCAGTCGGTCCAACAGCTCCCGCCGCCCGAAGATGCGGAGTCCGGACAGCCCGGCGAGGGCTGCGGCTCCGGGCAGCGACGCGACCGACGACCGCACCGAGGTGAAGACGATGAGCTCGCCGCCGGGTCGGGCCACCCGCACCATCTCGTCGAGCACGGGCAGGGGATCGGGGATCAGGTACAGCGCGGCGAGGCACAGGACGGTGTCGAACGAGCAGTCGGGAAACGGCAGGTGGTGCGCGTCGCCGCGGACGTAGGCGACGCGCTCGCCGGGGTTGCGCAGCTGCGCCTGGGTCAGCATCGCCTCGGAGAAGTCGATGCCGACGTATCCGCCGTCGCCGGTCAGTCCGCGCGACGCGTCGTCGCTGTAGTTGCCGGGACCGCAAGCCACGTCGAGCACCCGGCGTTGACCGGGGCGGGCGAGGTACGCCCGCAGCGCGCGGTCGTAATCGGCGGTCTCCGATCCGCCGAGGCTGAATCCGCGGGTGAACACCGGTCGCCACAACTGTTCGTAGATCTGGGAGAAGGCCGGGTTGCCCATCATCCGTTGCGCGAAGGAGGTCATGGCTCGACCTTTGTCAGAACTCGTCGCGCTGTACGCGCAGGGCGCCGATGGTGGTCGCGAGCATGTCGTACTGGCCGACGAGCAGGGTGAACGCAATGGCCTTGCGCTCCGTCAGATGCCGACGCAGGGCGTCCCAGGTGGCGTCGGAGAGATCCCGGGTGTCGACCAGTTCGTCGGCGGCGAGCAGCAGGGTGCGCTCGCGGTCGCCCCACCCGGCGTCCGGGCCCTCGAGGATCCGTTCGAAGGCACTCTGGTCGATCCCCGCCTTCGCGCCGAGGCGCCGGTGATGATCGAGTTCGTACTCGCACGACCGCCGGTGGGCCACGCGGATGATGATCATCTCCGTCTCGCGCCGCGACAGCTCCCCGAACGGCATCATCCGCGAGGAGAAGTGCAGCCACCCGCGGAACAGTCCCTTGCTGCGGCCGAGGGTGGCGAAGATGTGGGCGTTGTCGGTGCCGGTCGCGAGCGACATCGCGCGCACGACGAGCCAATTGATCGGACCGAGGTCGCCGAACGTGCCAGGACTGACGCGGGGTGTGGTCATGACCACACGGTAGTCCACCGCTCGGACACCGCGCGGCACGCGGCAGCGGCGGACGATCGACCGTGGACCCGCGTGGTCGGCGCGGCCGGTCACGACGTCGTGTAGGGCGAGACGGTGCTGCGATGCTCCTCGAGGTGCAGTTCGACGCCGAGTTGCGGGAAGGCGCGCTGCGGGCAGTTCTGTCGGTCGCAGACGCGGCATCCCGCGCCGATGGGCGTCGCGCGCGCATCGGGTCCCAGTTCCAGACCATCGGAGTAGATGACGCGTTCGGCGTGACGGAGTTCGCAGCCCATGCCGATCGCGAAGGTCTTGCCCGGCTGGCCATAGCGCGCCGCGCGTCGTTCGACGGTGCGGGAGACCCAGAAGTACTCGCGTCCGTCGGGCATCTCGGTGATCTGCGTGAGGATCTTGCCGGGTGAGCCGAACGTCTCGTACACGTTCCACAGCGGGCACGTCCCGCCCGACGACGAGAAGTGGAAGCCGGTGGCGGACTGGCGCTTGGACATGTTGCCCGCCCGGTCGACGCGGACGAAGGTCCACGGGACGCCGCGCATGGTCGGTCGCTGCAGGGTCGACAAGCGGTGGCAGATGGTCTCGTACGAGACCGCGTAGAAGGCCGACAGACGCTCGATGTCGTAGCGGAAATCCTCCGCCAGCCCGTGGAACTGGCTGTACGGCAGCACGGCGGCGGCGGCGAAGTAGTTCGCCAGCCCCAGGCGCGCCAGGGTCACCGCGTCGTCGCTGGTGTAGTTGGCGGCGTCGACGAGTTCGTCGATCAGCTCGCCGTGTTCCAGGAATCCGAGCTCGGCGGCGATCTTCATGCTGCGCTGGCCGGGCGAGAGGGCCGCCGAGAATTCCATCACCTTGCGGTTGGGGTCGAATCGGTGCAGCACGTTGTCGCCCAGATCGACGCGGCGCACGATCCGAATGCCGTGCCGTTCCTCCAACCGGGAGGCGAGCGCCGCGCGCAGATCGGCAGAGTGCATCCGCATGCGGGCGGTGAGGGTCTCGGCGGCCTCGTCGAGCTCGTGGATGTAATTGCGCCGCTGGTAGAAGAAGTTCCGCACCTCCTCGTGCGGAGCGGTGATGGTGCCGCGCGCGAGCGTCTCGCCCCGGCCGGAGGTGACCGCGGCCAGCCGTTCGGTCGCGATCCGATACTGGCGATGGATGGCCGCCATCGCCTCGGCGATCGGTTGATATGTGGCGACGAAGTCGGCGAGGTCCGCGCCGTCGCGCGCCGTCTGCGCGATGTCGATGTCCTCGTCGAGCAGCGCCTCGCGGAGTTCGGCGACCAGCCGAACGTCGTCCTGCGGGTCGAAGAAGTCGATGTCGAGACCGAAGACGTCGGTGATCCGCGCCAGCACCGGACCGGTCAGCGGCCGGTTGTCGTGCTCGATCTGATTGAGATACGACGCCGAGATCCCGAGCAGTCCGGCGAGCGCCTGCTGGGACAGCGCGCGGTCGGCCCGGAGGCCTCGGATGCGGCCGCCGACGAACATCTTCTGTGCATCCGACCGATGCGTGCTCATGTCCGCGGTTCCTCTCCGTGGCGGGTACGGTGCCGATGTGTCCCGCTCCATTGTGTCCCGGACCGCTGTGCTGGCGGTCGCCGCCGCGTCCGTTCTCGGACTCGTCGGTTGCGGCGGCGACGAGTCGCCCGCGTTGTCGCTGCCGAATCTGCTGATCACCGCCGATCACCTGCCGACCGATTTCAGCGCGGTGCCGATGACGGTCGACGACCTCATCGCCGCCAACCGGTCGACGCTGGAGCAGGCGCGGACGGTCGGCTTCGATCCGCCCAGCTGCGCGCCGACCGCCGACGCCGCGTTCAATCCGCAGCTCACCGACGAGAACACCGCGCTGGTGGTCGGCAAGTCCGACACCGGGACGTTCAGCGAGCTGGTCTCCACGGTCCGCCGCGACATCGACGCCGATCGGCGTGCGACGACGGGGCCGTGCCGCGTCGTGACGGCGACGCCGAGCACCGGGGCGCTGACCGGCGCGACGATCGTCACCACCAGCGTCGAACTGCCCGCCATCACCGACAGCGTGGTGGAGCAGGCGTTCTGGGTGCGCAGCGACTCGGTCACCACCCTGGCTTCAGGCGCCGTCCGGGCCCGATCCGGGCTGATCGCGAATGTCCTGGTGAAGACCGCCGCCGGTGAGGTGGTGACGCTGCAACTGGGGCTCTCGACCGATGAGCGTGAGGTCTCCGAGGCGGAGCGCAAGGGCGTGGCGCCCGGTGCTCCGCTGCTCGCAGCACCTCTCTCGGATGAGGAGTTCGGACAGCTGGTGCAGACGGCGGTGGCCCGCGCTGCGCAGTGACGCGCAACTCTGCGGCCCACCGTTCGGCTGTGAAATGCGCCACTATCGTCTCGGTGGCGGCTCTCGGTGCGGCCGTCGAGGGCGGTCCGCGGGCCCGGCGGAGGCCTCGATTGTTTTCCCAGTACGCGCGTACTTTTTGGCGATCGCCAGTGCGAAGTTGTGATGGTTAACTTTGCAATATTTGCAAAACTCGCCGGTAACCTGGTGGTTATTTACACCTTGCAATGTCTGGACCTGGGCATTTGTTCTGTGGCAACCTGTTCTCAGGCAAAGCCTCAAGGTGCCGTTCAGTTCGCAAGACTGAGCGACACATCAAATCTCATGGTTTCTGAGATCGAGAAGTTCTAACGAAAGCGAAGGCTAATGAGCAACGTCGGAAAGCCACGTACCGCCGCCGAGATCCAGCAGGATTGGGACACCAACCCCCGCTGGAAGAACGTGAAGCGCGAGTACACCGCCGAGCAGGTCGCTGAACTCCAGGGCACGGTCGTCGAAGAGCAGACCCTTGCTCGTCGTGGCGCCGAGATCCTGTGGGACGCCGTCAGCAAGGACGACGACAGCTACATCAACTCCCTCGGCGCGCTGACCGGCAACATGGCCGTTCAGCAGGTCCGTGCGGGCCTCAAGGCCATCTACCTCTCGGGCTGGCAGGTCGCCGGCGACGCGAACCTCGCGGGCCAGACCTACCCCGACCAGTCGCTGTACCCGGCCAACTCGGTTCCGGCCGTCGTTCGTCGCATCAACAACGCGCTGCTGCGTGCGGACGAGATCGCTCGCATCGAGGGCGACGACTCGGTCGACAACTGGGTCGTCCCGATCGTCGCCGACGGTGAGGCCGGCTTCGGTGGCGCCCTCAACGTCTACGAGCTCCAGAAGTCGATGATCGCCTCGGGCGTTGCAGGCTCGCACTGGGAGGACCAGCTCGCATCGGAGAAGAAGTGCGGCCACCTCGGTGGCAAGGTGCTGATCCCGACCCAGCAGCACATCCGCACCCTGACCTCGGCTCGCCTGGCGGCCGACGTCATGAACACCCCGACCGTCGTCATCGCTCGTACCGATGCTGAGGCCGCGACCCTGATCACCTCGGACGTCGACGACCGCGACAAGCCGTTCCTGGACGGCACCCGCACCGCCGAGGGCTTCTACGGCGTCAAGAAGGGCCTGGAGCCCTGCATCGCTCGCGCCAAGGCCTACGCCCCGTACTCCGACCTCATCTGGATGGAGACCGGTGTGCCGGACCTCGAGGTCGCCAAGAAGTTCGCCGAGAGCGTCAAGGCTGAGTTCCCGGACCAGATGCTGGCCTACAACTGCAGCCCGTCCTTCAACTGGAAGGCTGCTCTGGACGACGACACCATCGCGAAGTTCCAGAAGGAGCTCGGCGCCATGGGCTTCAAGTTCCAGTTCATCACGCTGGCCGGCTTCCACGCCCTCAACTACGGCATGTTCGACCTGGCTCACGGCTACGCCCGCAACGGCATGACCGCCTTCGTCGACCTGCAGGAGCGCGAGTTCAAGGCAGCCGAGGAGCGCGGCTTCACCGCCATCAAGCACCAGCGTGAGGTCGGTGCCGGCTACTTCGACGCCGTCGCCACCACCGTTGACCCGAACACCTCGACCGCAGCTCTGAAGGGCTCGACCGAGGAGGGCCAGTTCCACTAGGAACTGACACGACCTCGATCTAGAGGTCTGCAAGAGCACGATGAACCCGGGGCATTGGGAGGCGCGATCCGCCGCGTGCCCCGGGTTCTCTGCTAACTGGCCGCGGTAGGCGGCGCGACGGGTGGATCGGGCCGACAGCTCGACAACGTCACAGGACATCCAGGGAGCGCTTCTCCATGACCATTGACCAGATTTCCCGCGTCGGCATCGTCGGTGCAGGCCAGATGGGTGCAGGTATCGCCGAGGTGTGCGCCCGAGCCCATGCGGATGTCCTGGTGTACGAGGCGAGTCGGGACCTCGTGAGCGCGGGCCGCGCCCGGATCTTCCGGTCCCTCGACCGCGGCGTCAGCAGCGGCAAACTCACCGAACGCGAGCGCGAACAGGCGTCGTGCCGACTGCGTTTCACCTCCGACCTCGACGACTTCGCCGATCGGCAACTGGCAGTGGAGGCGATCGTCGAGGACGAGGACGCGAAGATCGAGATTTTTCGAGCGTTAGACGGCGTCGTCGCCGATCCCGACGCGGTCCTCGCCTCGAACACTTCGTCGATCCCGATCATGAAGCTCGGTATGGCGACTGCGAACGCCGGCCGCGTGATCGGGATGCACTTCTTCAATCCGGTCCCGGTCCTTCCACTCGTCGAGCTCGTCACCACGCTCGTGACCTCCGACGCGGTGTCGCGGCGCGCCGAGTCGTTCGCCTACGACGTGCTCGGCAAGCAGGTGGTGCGATCCGCCGACCGTTCGGGGTTCGTCGTCAACGCGTTGCTCGTCCCGTACCTCCTGTCGGCGATTCGAATGGTGGAGAGCGGTTTTGCCACCGCGGACGACGTCGACAAGGCGATGGTGCTCGGCTGCGCCCACCCGATGGGGCCGCTCAAACTGACCGATCTCGTCGGCCTGGACACCGTGAAGGCGATCGCCGACAAGATGTACGAGGAGTTCAAGGAGCCGCTGTACTCCCCGCCTCCGCTGCTGCTCCGCATGGTCGAGGCCGGCCGCCTCGGCAAGAAGTCGGGTCGCGGCTTCTATCGGTACGACGCGCCCGCACGCTGACGGCGGTGGTCGGCGCGCCGCCGGCGCGCGAAAGGCGCACTAGTAAAGGTTTTGCTAGCAGCGAGCTAAATTCGCCCCACGCCGATATTTCAGGAAATCTGTCAGGTAATCCCAGGTTAACGGGATGTTTCCAGGCTACTGAAGAGTATTGAAACGGGTGAGATGGACCACTCATCGAATATTTCCGCTAGCTTTTGTTAGCACTTTGGCGCACACTGGTGGTGCAAGTTAAAGCAAGCAAGGAGTTGCAATGAGCACCGCCGAACGTACTTTCCCCACCCCGGTCTACGCTGTCGTCGGCGCGGGCGATGTTGCCGTCCAGGAAGTCAAGGACGCCTTCGCCGAGCTGAAGAACCGCGCACAGACCTCGCGTGAGCGCACCCAGACCCGTCTGGACGAGACCCGCACCCGCCTCGCCGAGCTCCCCACCGAGTTCCCGAGCGTCGAGGACCTGCGCGCCAAGCTGACCAGCGACGAGCTGCGCAAGGTCGCCGAACCGTACATCGAGGCCACCACCGGTCTGTACAACTCGCTCGCCGAGCGCGGCGAGAGCGCCGTCGAGCGCCTTCGTCAGGCCCCGTACGTCGAGGAGAACCTCGCCCGCGTCGAGAAGGCGTACACCGACGCCGTCGAGCTGACCGAGGACGCCCTCGGCGCCGTCTCGACCCAGACCCGCGAACTCGGTGAGCGTGCCGCAGCGCTCGCCGGCCGCACCGCAGACAAGGTGGAGGACGCCGCCGTCGCCGCGGACGAGGTCTCGAGCAAGCTGCAGGACAAGGCCGCTGACATCGAGAAGGCAGGCGCCAAGGCCAAAGCCGACGCCGACACCGCAGCCACCAAGGTGACCGCTGCTCGCAAGCCCGCAGCCAAGAAGGCTGCCCCGGCTGCCAAGAAGGCCGCGCCGGCTGCCAAGAAGGCCGCGCCGACCGCTAAGAAGGCTGCGCCGACCGCCAAGTAAGCGCACCCCACAGGCGATCGACCCCCGACTCTCTTCGTCGGGGGTCGATCGGTGTCCGGGGCGTGACCGCGTGGTCGGTTAAGGGACCGGCGGGAGCTGCGGCGGGTCGGCGGCGAACGCCTGCGGATCGCCGCCCGCGCGGACGATGCCGACCAGACTGCTCCAGATCATCATCGTCAGCTCGTCCGTCAACGCCTGCGCGGACCGGTCCGGGGAGCTGACCCACTCCTCGACGGCCCGAGTGGTGGCGCCGACCATCGCCGACGCCCACGTCCGGGCGCCCGAGGTCTGGGCGCCGCGAGCGGCGAACCGCGATTCCAACGTCGATTCCAGGGCGCCGGCGAAGATCTTCTCCGCGTCGGCGGCGACGGGGCG
The DNA here is from genome assembly GCF_001592365.1 of Gordonia hydrophobica NBRC 16057. GTDB lineage: Bacteria > Actinomycetota > Actinomycetes > Mycobacteriales > Mycobacteriaceae > Gordonia > Gordonia hydrophobica. Next base: position 175,228 of record NZ_BCWU01000007.1, on the reverse strand, counting down.
GCTCCCCGAGGGACGTGCCATGGTGAAGCGGTAGACGTTCGGGTCCGACGACACCGTCTCCACGTAGACGCCGATCGTCGCCCGCACCAGTTTGTAGTCGCCGATCTCGCCCGACAACGCCTCGATCAGCCGCGGCATGATCGTCGTCTCCACGTACGCCAGCGTGACCGCGGCCGCGAGGTCGTTCTTGTCGGCGAAGTAGCGGTACAGCACGGTCTTCGACACCCCGATGTGCCGGGCGATGTCGTCCATCCCGGCGTCCGGACCCAGAGCCTGCACCGCGGCGATGGTGCCGGTCGTCAACTCGGCGCGACGCTCCTGCTTGTGCTTCTCCCACCGTTGTTTCCGACCATCGGAGGTGACCGCCTCCACCGCAGGTGTCAGCACCCGCTGTTCGAGTTCGCGGGTCAACGTTGCAGCCGCGTTCACTGCGGCACGCGCGGCACTCGTCGGTATCGGTGGGTTCGGCATCACCTAGCAACCCTAGTAGGCGGTGAGGAAGACTGGACGAGTGTCGTCCACCTTCGATCAGCGACCTCAACCTGCGGCGGGGCCCTCGGTGCCCGCGGGACTCACCGAGAACGACGCCCAACGGGCCCGTGACCTGCGGCGAATGAAGATCGTCGCCACCAGCTTGCTGCTCGGTGCGGCTGTGATCTATTTCGCCATGCGGTGGCTCGAGCATCGCGACGGGACCGATGTCGGCGCGTGGGTCGGCTACGTGCGGGCCACCGCGGAGGCGGGGATGGTCGGTGCGCTCGCCGACTGGTTCGCCGTCACCGCGCTGTTCCGGCAGCCCCTCGGACTGCCGATCCCGCACACCGCGCTGATCCCGCGGAAGAAGGATCAGATCGGCGACCAGCTCGGCGGCTTCATTCAAGAGAACTTCATGACGCGCGACGTGATCGAGGGGCGTGTGCACGCCCTCGACCTGCCCCGGCGCATCTCCACCTGGTTCGCCGACCCGGCGAACAAACCGCGGGTCAACGACGAGGTGTCCCGCGTCTTCAAACTGTGGTCGGAGATGCTGCGCGACGAGGACGTCGAGCGCTTCATTCAGGCGGTTCTCAAGTGGGCCGCCGAACCGGTCTGGGCGCCGCCCGCGGGTCGGATCCTCGAACAGCTCGTCGCCGAGGACCGCCTCGAACCGGTGATTCAACTCGCCTGCGACCGCGCCCACGACTGGGCGCTGGGGAGCGCAGGGCTGATCGACCGCGTCGTCGACCGCGACGGTCCTGCCTGGGCGCCGAAGTTCGTCAACCACCTGGTCGGCGACAAGATCTATCGCGAACTGACCGAGTTCACCTACAAGGTGCGGGGCGACCCCCAGCATGAGTTGCGGATCGCGATGCACGACTTCGTCGCGGATTTCGCGCAGGAACTCCAGCACGACGACGCCACCATCGCCAAGTTCGAGGCCCTGAAAGAGGAACTCCTCGGCCGTGACGAGGTGACGGGTGCGGCGTCGACCGCCTGGCAGGCGGGCAAGGCCGTCATCGAGCAGATGCTCGATGACCCGGAGTCCACCCTGCGGACCTCGCTGTCCGACGCGGTCGTCCGGCTCGCGCAGCGCATCCGCGACGACGAGCCGCTCCAAGCCAAGATGAACGGTTGGACGGTGCGGGCGGCGCGGCACATCGCCGAGAACTACTCGCCGGAGATCATCTCGGTCATCACCGAGACGGTGCGCAGTTGGGACGCGGAGGAGACCAGCCGCAAGATCGAACTCCAGGTGGGGCGGGACCTGCAGTTCATCCGCATCAACGGCACCGTGGTCGGCTCACTCGCGGGTCTGACCATCTACACGGTCTCGGTACTGCTGTTCTCGTGAGGTCGCGACGGCTCGCGCTTGCACTTGCTAGCGCGAGGTGAGGATACTGGACCGTGGGAGGAACCACACGACAATGACATCCGAGCACAGCCACCAGGATGACCAGTACGACCCCGCGACCACGGTTGAGGCGGTGACCAACGCTGCCCAGGACATCGGCGAGTTCATTCGCAGCCAGCGACTGTCCGCCAAGGTGTCGTTGCGGCAGCTCGCCGAGCGCGCCGGAGTCTCGAATCCGTACCTCTCGCAGATCGAACGAGGACTGCGCAAGCCGTCGGCCGATGTGCTCTCGCAGATCGCCAAGGGACTCCGCGTGTCCGCCGAGGTGCTGTATGTCCGTGCGGGCATCCTCGAAGCGCGGCCGGCCAGTCCGGTGCGTGATGCCTTCCTGGCCGACAGTTCGATCAGCGAACGGCAGAAGCAGATGCTGTTGGAGATCTACGACTCCTTCCGGCGGGAGAATGCTCGAGACGGCGCCGAGCAGTTCGCGTCCACTGCCGACGACGCGCGCGTCGCGAACGAGGTGATCGACGGCCTCGGCACCGGCCCGGCCTCGTCGGCGCCGTGATTAAGGTGGAAGCGTGAGCACTGCTGTCATCGTCTTGAACGCCCAGTACTACCTCCTGCTGGCCATCACCGTGATCTCCGGGATTACCGGCGTGGTGGCCCTGGTGCACGCCGCGGTCACCCGACCCGATGCGTTCACCGCGACCGATGCGAAGTCGAAGACGTTCTGGGTGGCGGTCCTCGCCGTCGCGACCGTCCTCATCTGGGTGGTCCAGGCGCGGCTGGGCTTCGGCCTCATGTTCTACCTCGCGTCGATCACGGCCGTCCTCGTCTACGTCGTCGACGTGCGGGCGCGGATCGACGACATTCTGGGCCGCTCGTGGTTCCGGAAGAACGCGTGAGAGCCGCGGCCGCCAGGTGAGTGAATATCGCATCAACGACCTCGCCCAGGTGTCGGGCGTCAGCGTCCGCAACATCCGCGTCTACCAGGACCGCGGTCTGCTGCCGCCGCCGACCATCCGCGGGCGCACCGGCTGGTACTCCGACGAGCATCTGGTTCGCCTGAACCTGATCTCGCGGATGCTGGAACGCGGCTACACGTTCGCCACGATCAGCGAACTGCTGCATGCGGCGCACTATGGGATGAAGGTGGAGCACGTCCTGCGCGCGGCGCCGAAGGGCGGCAGGCTGCGCAATATCAAACGCGCCGCCACCATCACCTTCACCGAGTTGAAGAAGACACTGGGCGCCGACGAGCGTGCGGTGTCGCTCAGCCAGAAGCTGGGACTGCTCACCAAAGACGGCACCCACTACGCCATCCGCAACCCGGAGGTGCTCGAAGGCGCCGAAGTCCTGGTCAAAGGCGGCATCGACATCGATGCCCTCCTCGAACGATGGGTGCGCGTCGAGTCGGATCTGACCGATGTCGCGCGCAGCTTCGTCTCCATCATCACCGATCAGTACTTCGACGAGAATCTGCCGGACCTGGGGGAGGAGAAGCTCGCGAAGATCGCCGAGTTGATCCAGACGGTCCGGCCCATGGCCCACGAGATCGTCGAGACGACCTTCAGTCGTGCGCTCGACCAGGAGATCTCTCGTGCGATCGGCGAGGCCACCACGTATTTCGAGGCGAAGAAGCATCCGCCTGCGGACGGCGGCGCCGTCGAACAGGCACAAAGGGAGGTCGAATGAGCAGGAGCAAGTGGGCGCGTGCGCGCACCTGGGGGACGGTCGCAGCGGGGACGTTCGTCGCAGCGACGGCGGCGCAGTTCGCGATCACCGGGGGCGCCATGCTCCGCGAGGTCTTCGCGTTCCCGGACCCCGTCGAGGACGGGCCGGATCCGGCACTGCGCACGCCGACGCATGCCATGCGTTCTTCCGTCGTCGGCACTCCGGACGGTGCGCTGCTCCATGTGGTCGCCTCGGGCGATGTCGACGACGCCGACGAGATCGTGGTCCTCATCCACGGGTGGACGTGCAACACCGCGTTCTGGAACGCGCAGTTCAATCACTTCGGTGACCGTCGTCCCGTCGTCGCCTACGACCAACGCGGACACGGACTGTCCGAGTTGGGGCGACATCGACCCACCGTCGACATGCTGGGGCAGGACCTGCAGGCCGTGCTGGACGCCATGATTCCGGAAGGCAAGCGGGCCGTCCTCGTCGGTCACAGCATGGGCGGCATGACCATCATGTCGTGGGCGCAGCAGTTCGGCGCGGGCATGGAGGACCGGGTCTCGGCGATCGTGCTCTGTTCGACGGCGGCGCGCGGCGTCGTCCAGCGGCAGGCCTTGATCCCCGACAACCTGCCCGCGCTCGCCAAGCCCGGCAAGAACGTGCTGGCGCGGGTCTTCACCTCGGCGCCGGTGCCGCTGCCGGTCAACGCACTGACCTCTCAGTTCGAGCACTACATCGCGCTGGGACCGGTCGCGCGCGCCGCCCATGTCGAGTTCTCCGACATGATGGTCTCCGCGTGTTCACCGGCGGCGCGTGCCGCGTGGGGCTCGGCGATGTACCACCTCGACGTCCTGTCCGGCCTCGACAAAGTGACCGTCCCGACGGCCGTTGTCGTGGGCACCGCCGATCTGCTGACGCCGCCGCAGCACGCCGACGAGATGGCGAAGGCGCTCAGCAGCCGTGGTTTCCTGCACTCGTACACCACCTACGACGGCTCCGGTCACATGGCGCCGTTCGAACGCGCGGCGCAGTTCAACACGCTGCTCGACGGCGTTCTCACCGACCTCAGCGCGGCAACTGGCAGTTGACGAAGACGGGTTCGGGGTGCAGTTCCACGCCGAACGCGTCGCGCACCCCGTCCCGGACGCGGCCGGCGAGCGCCACCAGGTCGGCGGTGGTCGCCGCACCCCGATTCGTCAGGGCGAGGGTGTGCTTGGTCGACAGGCGCACCGGGGCGTCGTCGTTCGGAAATCCCTTGGTGAAGCCCGCGCGCTCGATGAGCCAGCCCGCCGACAGCTTCACGCCGGCATCCGCGGGGTAGCGGGGGATCGCGACGTCGCCGACCCGCGCCGTGATCCGGTCCAGGATGGCGGCGAGGTCCGACTCCGACACGATCGGATTCGTGAAGAACGACCCCGCGCTCCACGTGTCATGGTCGGCGGCGTCGAGCACCATGCCTTTGCCCGCCCGTAACGCCAGCACGTGGTCGCGCACCGTCGCGGCGTCGGTGCGGCCGCCCTCGGACACGTCGAGCGCCCGAGCCAGCTCGCGATAGGCGATCGGTGCGGACACCCCGTCGGCGTTGAGCCAGAACGAGACGGCGAGCACCACGTGACTGTCGCGTCCCTTGAGGTTGCTGGTGCGGTAGGCGAGGTCGAGGGCGCTGGGCTCCACCCAGTCCACGGAGCCGGTGGCCCGGTCGAGAAGCTGGACGCTGCGCAGGACATCGGCCACCTCGACGCCGTAGGCGCCCACGTTCTGGACCGGGGTGGTGCCCGCGGCGCCGGGGATCCCGGACAGGCATTCCAGCCCGCCGAATCCCGCGGCGACCGTCTCCGCGACGAGGGTGTCCCAGTCGGTTCCGGCCTCCGCGGTCACGTACGGCCGCGGTGCGCCGCAGTCCGGAGCGGTGCCGTACTCGATGCCCGAGGTCGCGACCACCACAGCCACGCCGTCGAAGCCGTCGTCGGCGATCACCAGGTTGGATCCGCCGCCGATCAGCAGGACCGGCTCGTCGCGGGCGTCGAGATCGCGGACCGTCCGCACCAGGTCAGGGGTCTGCGTGCAGCGGACGACGGCGCGGGCCGGCCCACCGAGTCGCAGCGTCGTGAACGAGGAGAGTGCGGAGCGGACCGAAGCGTCGGTCTCGTGTGAATCAGCCACATCGGTAACGGTAGCCTGACTGCTATGTCGAGCAAGTTCGAGCATTCGGTCAGCTATCCGTCGTCGGTGTCCGCCCTGTGGGCGTTGATCAGCACCGAGCAGTACTGGCGCGACCTCCTCGCGGCGACCAACGACGATCACGGTTCGCTGGAGTCGTTCACCCTCGACGGCGACACCGTGACCGTCGTGACGAAGCAGGGCGTCGGGGCCGAGAACCTGCCGTCCGTGGTGACCGCGGTGCGGCCGGGAGACCTCGAGATTCCCCGTACCAGCGTCTTCACCCTCGGCGCAGCGGCGATCACCGGGCACATGGAGGCCTCGGTCACCGGCGCGCCCGCCACCATCTCCGGCGACATCACGATCGCCGGGGACCCGGCCACCGCGCAGTACCTGGGCAGCGCCAACGTCTCCATTCCGTTCGTGGGCGGAAAGATCGAGAAGGCCGTCATCGAGCAGGTGGGTCACCTGCTCGACGCGGAGCGCGACGCGACCGTCGATTTTCTCGGACGTTAATTCTGACGTTAGGCTGTTCCACATGGCACGACGGCTCAGCTATTCGGCTCGGTACAAGCATCCGGCCGAGAAGGTCTACCAGGCACTCTCGCAGCAGAACTACTGGGAGGCGCTCATGGAGGGATTCCGTGAGCTGACGCCGATCTCCAGTGTCGAGGAGTTCGCCAAGTCCGACGAGGGCATCCGCGTGGTGCTGCAGCAGACCATCACGCGCGACATGCTGCCGCCGGTCGCGCAGACCGTCATGTTGAAGGACATGCTGATAACGCGGACCGAGACCTACGGGCTCCTTGACGCGCAGTCGCGCACCACCGGCAGTTACAGTGCGTCGATCCCCGCGGGCCCCGGTTCGCTGACCGGCGAGCAGGAGCTGTTTCCGACGGAGACCGGCTGCACCATCCGCAAGACCACCGAAGTCAAGGTCTACATCCCGTTCGTCAACGCCAAGCTCGAACAGTTGATGCTCGTCAACCTCGTCGACCTGTTCCGCGGCGAGGCCGAGTTCACCTCCACCTGGGTTCAGGACAACATCGCATGACCCGGTCCGGCCTCAAGGCCGGACGACCGCACGGGCGGATCACCCGCGGCACCACCAACATCAACCGGTTGCGTCGTGTCGACCGCGCGATGGCCGCCGACCCTCGGATCCGCGCGGCGCTGGCTGTTCCGGCGCCGCTCGCCGTCGACCTCGGGTACGGCGGTCGTCCGGACACGGCCGTCGAGATGGCCGCCCGGCTGCGCCGCGCCGCCCCGACGTTGACACTGGTCGGGTTGGAGATCGATCCCGACCGGATCGTCCCGCCGCGGGACGGTGTCCGCTTCGCGCTCGGCGGTTTCGAACTCGCAGGCCTGCATCCGAATCTGGTCCGGGCCTTCAACGTGCTGAGGCAGTACGACGAGGACGAGGTCCGTGCCGCCTGGACGCAGATGCAGGACGCGCTCGCTCCCGGCGGGTTGATCGTGGAGGGCACCTGCGACGAGATCGGTCGACGCTGCTGCTGGATTCTGCTCGATGCCACCGGACCGCAGGAACTGACGTTGTCGTGGTCGCCGGCGCACACCAGGCATCCGTCGGAACTGGCGGCACGCCTCCCGAAGGCGCTGATCCATCACAATGTGGCCGGTGAGGCGATCCACGAACTGTTGACCTGTGCCGACCGCTGCTGGGACCGCGCGGCGTCGCACGAGACGTACGGTCCGCGCGACCGCTGGCGGTATGCCCGCGAGATGATGGTCGACTCCGGAGTCCGCGTGAGCATCCCGCGTGGCCGACGAGTCGACAACATGCTGTCGGTGCCGTGGGACCTGGTCGCGCCGCACTGAAGATCGGGTGTCGTCCGTATGGATGGAACCTCGGGGATGTCCGATATCAGGTTTACGATTGGCGCATGTCCACACCAGGTCAGCCAGAGGAAGTGCCGAACGACGCCGCATCGTCTGCGCCGGATCCGTTTGCCGAGACCGCGGCCAGACCGATGCCGACGACGCCTGCGGTGTCGTTGGAGAAGACGACCTCGGTGGAGACCACCTCGCTGGGGAACACGCCGGCGTCAACCGACGGCGAGCAGTATGAGCAGACCCAGATCGGGCAATCACCGTATGCGGGAGTGCAGTACCCGGCAGCGGCCGGATACCCGGGCGGACAGTACGCGGGCGCCCAACAGCAGAACGCCGGCTACGCGGCCGGTCAGTACCCCGCGGGCCAGTACGCGAGCGGAGAGTATGCGGGCGGGCCGCCGACCGGGGGATACCCGGGCTATTCCTATGGACAGCCGCCGCGGTCGGGCGGTGGCGGTCGCGCAGTGCTGCTCGGCATCGCGATCGCGTGCGTCATCGGGCTCGCGGTGGCCGCGGTGTTCGTCTGGCTCAAGGTCGCCGACTCAGGCGACGACGCGTCGACGACGGCCCAGCCGGACGCCACCACGCAACAGCAGCAACCGCAGCAGCAGACCACGACGGTCACGTCGACCGCCGTCGATCCCGAGGTGTCGGCCGGCGAGTCCCTGCGTGGTCAGGCGGCGACCGATGCCGCGGACATGAGGACCATGCACAACAACCAGTGGGCTGCACAGATCAGTTCCAAGCGGCTCGGTCTGGTCGCCGAGGGGACAACGTGGAACAACGCCGCGATCTGGTCGGAGTTCGAGTCGTCGCGCGCCCGGTACCCGCAGGTCAAACTACTCAACTCGAACGAATGGCCGGTGTTCTCTGAGCCGGGATGGTGGATCACCGTCTCGGCGCAGAACTTCCCGAGCCCGGAATCGGCGTTGGTGTGGTGCCGCAGCGTCGGTCTCGACAAGGACCACTGCTTCGCGAAGCTGGTCAGCGACAGTCGGGGACCGCAGGGAACTACCCTCTATCAGAGGTGACTGGTTCGACTCGAGGAGGCGACATGCGATTGGCGATGGCCCAGATCAGTTCCACGGACGACCCGTCGGCCAACCTGAGGACCGTCGTGGATCAGACGCGATCGGCAGCAGCCGACGGCGCGGAGCTCGTGGTCTTTCCTGAGGCGACGATGTGCCGGTTCGGCGTGCCGCTGCGCGACGTCGCGCAGCCGCTCGACGGACCGTGGGCCTCCGACGTCGTTCGGGTGGCCGACGCCGAACAGATCACGGTGGTCGCGGGCATGTTCACGCCCGATCCAGACGGCAGGATCCGGAACACCGTGCTGGTGGCACGGCCGGGCGAGGCTCCAGTCGGCTACGACAAGATCCATCTGTACGACGCGTTCGGCTTCGCGGAGTCGGCCACCGTCGCGCCGGGCCGAGATCCGCTGGTCGTCGAGGTCGCAGGGCATCTCGTCGGTGTCGCGACCTGCTACGACATCAGGTTTCCCGCGCTCTTCGTCGAGCTGGCGAGACGAGGCGCAGAGCTGATCGTCGTCCCGACGTCGTGGGGAGCCGGTCCGGGCAAGGTCGCGCAGTGGGAGGTCCTGTCGACGGCGCGTGCGCTCGATGCGACGACCTACATCGCCGCCGTCGGTCAGGCCCTGCCCACCGACATCTCTGTCAGGAATTCCTCGGCGCCCACTGGGATCGGCCATAGCCGCCTCTCAGATCCGTTCGGTAGCGTGATCGCCGACTATGACTCCGCAGTGCAGACCGGTGTTCACGACATCGATCTGGGCCTGACACACAAGGCGCGCACGGCGCTGGCCGTTCTGGCCAACACCCGCGAGATTCCCCGCCTGGATGGGACCTGACGCAGATGACCGACAACGAACGCACGCCGCAGCCCGACGATCCGACCGAGCCCGGCGCCGATGCCGCGGTGCCGGAGGACGCCGCGGCGCCGTCGCCGGCCGACGGTCCGACCTCGGAGATCACTCACCCGGAGAGCGCTCACTCGGCGAGCACCCCGCAGGCGAGCCCCATGCCGGAGAGCCCCCGGTCGGAGAGCCCCATGACGGACAGCACCGAGCCGCCGACTCCGGAGCCCTTCGTCGACGACGCGCCGACCGGTGAGGTGGTGACGGGACCGGTGCGCTACACGCCCAGCCCCGCCACGCAGGCGTATTCGCGGACCGCGAAGCCCGGCACCAAGCAGATGGACGCGCTCGACTCCAGTGCGTTCGAGCCCATCCCGACAGAGCCGCCCGCTCCGCCGTCCGGCCCGGTGCTGACTGCACCGATGACGAAGAAGAAGCGGGGACGCGGGCGGACCATCGGATTGATCCTGGCGGCGGTCGTCCTGCTCGTGGTGATCGCCGGGGTGGGCTCCGAGTTGTACATCCGCAACAAGGTGACGAGTTGTCTGCAGACGTCGTTCGACAACCTCACCGGAACCGGCACCGACGTGTCGGTGTCGCGTCGGCCGATGCTGCTGTCGATGATCGACGGCGACGTGCCGTGGGTGCAGGTCGACACCAACTCCGACGGCGGCACCACCATGCGACTGCACGCTCGTGCCGAGGGCATCAGCACCGACGGCGGCACCGTGCAGAGCTTGAACGGCAACGGTTTCCTGCCGTACCAGCGGATCAAGGAACTGAGTCAGGGAGACGGCCAGAGCAGCTCGCCCATCGAGTCCATCACCGCGGACCCGTCGGCGGGAACGTTGAAGATCTCGACGACGGTCACCCTGGCGATCATCCCGGTCCCGGCCACCGTCACGTTGAAGCCCGTGCTCAAGGACGGGGCGGTGACCTTCACAGTGGAAGAAGCGACTGCGCTGGTCTTCGGCGTCCCGAAGGACTTCGCTCAACCGATCGTCGACCGGGTCACCACCGCCATGTTCGGCCCGCTGTTCAAGCAGATCCAGGTCAGCAAGCTCGACGTCGGTCAGAACGGCATCGACTTCGCCTTCTCGGGCTCGGACGTCAACCTGAAGTCCGCGGCCGAGAGCACGGGCGACTCGAGCAGCGGAGGCTGCACGGCGTAGCTCTGCTGCGGCAGCGGCCTACTCGGGGAAACCGTCCAGCACGGCGCGGGTTCCGGACAGGCCGAGGCGCGACGCCCCCGCGGCGATGAGCTCGGCGGCGAACTCGGCCGTCCGAATGCCGCCGCTCGCTTTGACCCCGACGGTCGGGCCGACGGCTGTGCGCATCACCTCGATCGCGCGCACGCTCGCCCCGCCCGCCGGGTGGAAGCCCGTCGAGGTCTTGACGAAGTCGGCGCCCGCCTCCACTGCACGGCGGCACACATGGGCGAGGCCGTCCTCACCCACCGCATCGAGCAGCACTGCGGATTCCACGATGACCTTCAGGACGTGCTCGTGGCCGATGGCCTCGCGGACGGTGAGGACGTCGCCGAACACCTCGTCGTACTTCCCCTCGGCAGCGGCGCCGACGTCGATCACCATGTCGATCTCGTCGGCGCCGGTGTCGACGGCCAGGCGCGCTTCGGCCGCCTTCACCAGCGAGTGGTGCTTACCGGAGGGGAATCCCGCGACGACGCAGGTCTTGGCGGCGCCGGTGTCGATCGGCAGCATCGACGGCGAGAGGCAGATGGCGTAGACGCCCAGTTCCAGCCCCTCGGCGACGGTGGCTTCCGCGTCGGCGCGGGTGGCCTCGGGCTTGAGGATCGTGTGGTCGACCATCGCGGCGACAGCTGCTCGGGTCAGGTTGGTGTTCGTCACGAATTCGAGCTTGGCACACTGAGACGGGTGAGCAACTCCCAGATCTCCTCCTCCGACGGCGAACGCCGCTTTGTTCTGACCCTCGGCTGCCCCGACCGCACCGGCATCGTCGCCGCGCTCGCCGGATTCCTCACCGGTGTCGGTGGGTGGATCACCGAGGCCGCGTACCACTCGGACCCGTCGACCGGATGGTTCTTCACCCGGCAGGCGGTCCGTGCGGACTCCGTCGCGATGCCGGTCGAGGAGTTCCGGGGCCGCTTCGCGGAGGTCGCGGCGATGTTCGGGCCGGAGGCCGAGTGGAGTGTCACCGATTCCGGCGCCGAGAAGTCGGTGGTGCTGCTGGTGAGCAAGGACAGTCACTGTCTCACCGACATCCTGTCGCGCGCCGAGCGCGGCGACTTCCCGGCACAGGTCAGTGCTGTCGTCGGCAACCACCGCGACCTGGAAGCGCTGACGACCCGGTTCGGCGTCCCGTTCCATCACGTGCCGTTTCCCAAGGAGGGCAAGGCTGAGGCCTTCGCCGAGGTGCAGCGGATCGTCGAAGGCTACGACCCGAATGCGATCGTCCTCGCGCGCTTCATGCAGATCCTGCCCGCCGACCTCTGTGAGGCGTGGGCCGGTCGGGCGATCAACATCCACCACAGCTTCCTGCCGAGCTTCGTCGGCGCTCGGCCGTACCACCAGGCGTTCGATCGCGGGGTGAAGCTGATCGGCGCCACGTGCCACTATGTGACCGCCGACCTCGATGCCGGCCCGATCATCGAGCAGGACGTCAGCCGCATCGATCACGGCTACTCCGCTGCCGACATGGTGAGCCAGGGCCGCGACATCGAGACCCTGGTCCTGGCCCGCGGCGTCCGGTGGCACCTGGAGCACCGCGTGCTGGTCCACGACCGGAAGACGGTCGTCTTCCAGTAGAAGGACCGTTTGTCGACGACGGCTCCCTACAGGCCCAGATCCTTCGCGATGATCGTCTTCATGATCTCGGTGGTGCCGCCGTAGATGGTCTGGATGCGCGCGTCGACGAAGGCGCGCGACACCGGATACTCGCGCATGTAGCCGTAACCGCCGTGCAGTTGCAGACAGCGATCGGCGGTGCGGACCTGGAGTTCGGTGGTCCACCACTTCAACTTGGCGGCGCGTGCGGCGGTGAGCTCACCCTCGACATGCTGGGCGAGGCAGTCGTCGAGGAAGGTGCGTGCCAGGTCGAGCTCGGTGGCGAGCTCGGCCATCACGAACTGGGTGTTCTGGAAGCTCCCGATCGGGGAGCCGAAGGCACGACGCTGCGCGACGTACTCGCGGGTGGCGGCGAAGACGCCCTCCGCGGCGGCCACGGCGCCGACCGACAGTGACAACCGCTCCTGTGGCAGATTTCGGACCAGGTGGTAGAAGCCGTCGCCCTCCTCGCCCAGCCGGTTGGCGACGGGTACGCGCATGTCTGTGAACGCGAGTTCGCTGGTGTCCTGCGCGTGCAGTCCGATCTTGTCCAGGTTGCGACCGCGGTCGAAACCCGGGGTGTCAGCGTCGACCACCAGCAACGACAGTCCCTTGTGCCGATCCGCGCCGGTCCGCACCGCGACCACGAACAGCGTTCCGTTCTGCCCGTTCGAGATGAACGTCTTGGCGCCGTTCACCACATAGTGGTCGCCGTCGCGCACCGCGGTGGTGGCGATCCCGGCGAGGTCGCTGCCGGTGCCGGGTTCGGTCATCGCGATGCCGAGCACCGTCTCGCCGGAGACCACGCCGGGGAGCCAGCGGGCCTTCTGCTCGGCGGTGGTCAGGTCGGTCAGATACGGGAGCACGACGTCGTTCTGCAGCGAGAACGCGATCGCGGCGGCGGCGGCGCCGACGCGTGCCACCTCGTCGACGACGATCGCGTGATAGCGGAAGTCGTCGACGCCCGGGCCCCCGAACTCCTCCGGGACGGGGAAGCCGAGCAGCCCGTGCGCGCCGGCGTCGGTGAACATCGATGCCGCGAGGCGTCCCGACTGCTCCCACGACTCGTGTCGGTCCGCGATGCGGGAGGCGACGAAGCTGCGGGCCAGGTCGCGGAACTGCCGGTGCTCGTCGTGGTAGGTCACGCTCATGCCAGATCCTTCAGGGAGGTGAAACGGCCGGCCGCGAGGTCGTCGCGTGCCTGCTCGGTGGCCTTGTAGTGCAGTTTCTTGCCCGTCGCCGACACCGGAAGCTGTTCGACGAAGCGGTAGGCGCGCGGCCGCTTGAACGACGACAGCATCGGATGCGCCCGGCAGTGGGCGTCGAGGTCCGACGCGGTCGGCGGGGTGTCGGCGTCGGGCACCACATAGGCCACCACCAACTGCCCCCACTCGTCGTCGGCCACGCCGACGACCAGGGAGTCGGCGACGCCCGGGTGGGCGTTGAGGGCTTCTTCCACCTGCACGGGATGGACGTTCTCGCCACCCGAGATCAGCATGTCGTCCTTGCGGCCGACGATGGTCACGAACTCGTTCTCGTCCCAGGTCGCGAGATCGCCGATGTACAGCCAGCCGTCGCGGAACTTGGCGGCGTCCTGCTCGGGATTGTCGTAGTACTGCCCGGCGCCCTTCGGCGAACGGATCGCGACCTCGCCGACGGTGGTCCCGTCGCGCGGGACGGTGTCGCTCGGATCGGCCAGACCGTCGTCGCGCACGGCGACCACGGCGACGTCGTCGTCGATGCACGCGCGGCCCGCGGTCCCGGCCATGTCCGGGAGGTCGCCGGGGCGCAGGAAGGTGTTCCAGAAGCCCTCGGTGCTCCCGTACCCGTTGAAGATCCGCGGGTTGAGGACGTCCTGGTAGTGCAGTGCGGCGTCGCGTTCCAGCGGAGCCCCCATCGTGACCAGCCCCTTCAGTGTGGAGAGGTCGCGCGGGCGAGTCTCTTGGGCGCGGGCGAGCATCGCGAGGTTGGTCGGGGCGCCGATGAGGAAGGTCAGGCCGAACTGCTCCACCAGGTCCAGCGTGCGGTCGGCGTCGAAGGCGCGCAGCGGCACCAGGGAACTGCCGAGGTAGAACGTGGGATTCGGTCCCGCGCAGTACAGGCCGCCGCGGTGGAACCACGGCGTCATGTTCAGCGTCTTGTCGTCGGGGGCGAGCGGGAAGTGCATGATCACGTCGTGCGCGCTGAACACCTCGATCATGCTGTTCATCGGCACGGCCTTGGGCATGCCGGTGGTGCCCGAGGTGAACAGGCGCGTGGTCTCGTCCCAGACGGTGCGAGTCGGCGGCGGGGGCGTGGCACCGGGAGTCGGGAGGTCGCGGTAGCGCAGGACGACGCTGCCGGTCGGTGCCGCGATCGGCTCGCCGTCGCCCACCGCGATGATCACCGCCGGCGTGTGCGTGGCGTGCTCCAGTGCTGCGGCGGCCGTCTCGCCGAGCGCGGTGTCGTAGACGTAGACCCGCGGGCGGGTGGAGCCGAGGACGAACGCGGTCTCCCCGGCGGCGAGCCGGAAGTTCATCGGTGCGCCGACGGCCGCCGCGGCCTGGGTCGCGAGGTAGAGCTCCGCGAACTCCGGACCGTTGAACAACTGGTAGGCCACCACGTCGCCCGGGCCGACGCCGGCGGAGATGAGTCCGGCGGCGAGGGCGTCGACGCGGGCGCCGAGTTGGGCGTAGGTGATCGTCTCGCCGGTGTCGGCGAGCTGCATGGCGGGCCGGTCGGCGAATCGGTGGACGTTGCGGCGGAAGCCGTTCAGATAGGTGAAGTCGTTCTCGAAGTACTCGCGGTAGGCGCGGGCGTCGTACGTATAAGACATGATCGAGGCTCCTTGGTGAACTGCTGCGGTCAACCGGCCATGGTGAGGCCGCCGCTGACGCTGATCACCTGGCCGGTGATGAACGACGCGGCGTCGGAGGAGAGGAAGACGACGGGGGCGGCGACCTCGTCGGGACGCGCGAGTCTGCGGAACGGGATCGCGCGGATGAGCGCCTCCTGCAGCTTCTCGTCCTGTGCGCGGAACAGCGGGGTGTCGGTGGGGCCCGGGCAGACGCAGTTCACATTGATGGCGTACCGCGCCATCTCCCTGGCGAGCGACTTCGTCAAGGCGATGACGCCGCCCTTGGCGCCCGCGTAGATGGTCTCGCCCGCGCTGCCGACGCGGCCCGCGTCGCTGGCGACGTTGACGACCCTGCCGCCGGACTCGGAGTCGACCATCCCGGGCAGAAATGCGCTGCACAGGTTGACCGGGCCCAGGTAGTTGATGGCGACGACCTTCTCGGCGAACTCGGGAGTCGCGTTGAGGAACTTGTCGGTGCGGTCCCAGCCCGCGGCGTTGACCAGCACGTTCGGTACGCCGACGTCGGCGTTGACCCGGTCGCGGAGGGCGTTCACCTGGCCGGCGTCGGCGACGTCGACGCCCATGGCGTGGATGCGTCCGGCCGGTCCCTGTTCAGCGGTGGCGGTGGCGGAATCGAGGTTCAGATCGGCGGCGACGACGGTGTCGCCGCGGTCGGCGAGGGCCAGGGCGATGGCGCGGCCGATGCCCGAACCGGCGCCGGTGACGACGGCGATGGAAGAGGTGGTCATGGTGGTGGCTCCTGGTCGGTGATCGGGTCAGGCGGTGGGGGCGGCGGACGGGAAGGCGGGCGCCCGCTTCTCGCGGAGCGCGGTATAGCCCTCGACCACGTCGGGCGCCATGAAGCCGAGCATCTCGTAGGCGGCGGACTGATCGAAGATCGGACCGGCGTTGCGAATCCAGTTGTTGAGGGACTTCTTGGTCCACCGGATCGCATTCTGTGAGCCGGTCGCCATGACCTCGGCGATGCGAAGTGCTTCGTCGAGCACCTCGTCGCGCGGCAGCACCTTGGTCACCAGACCGATCCGCTCGGCCTCGACGCCGTCGATCATCTCGCCGGTCATCAGGTAGTACTTGGCCTTCGGCATGCTGGTCAGCAGTGGCCAGACAATCGCCGCGTGGTCGCCCGCCGCGACGCCCAACTTCACGTGGCCGTCGCCCAGTTTCGCGTCCTGCGCGCACACGGAGATGTCGGAGAGGAGCGCGACGACAGTGCCTGCGCCGACGGCGACGCCGTTGATCGCGGAGACCACCGGCTTGGCGCAGTCGACGATGCCGTAGACCAGGCGGCTCATCTCGTCGAGCATCGCGGCGACGCGGTCGTGGTCGCCCGCCATGGCCTCGACCATCGCGAGATCGCCGCCGGCGGAGAAGGCCTTGCCCGCACCGGTCACGACCACGACGCGGGTCTCCGGGTCGGCGGAGATCTCGGGGAACACCCGCGCCAACTCTGCGTGCATCACCTCGTTGGTGGCGTTGTACTTGTCGGGACGGTTGAGCGTCATCAGCAGGACGCCGTTGTCGCGACGCTCGAACAGAAGATGCTGGTAATCGGAGAAGTTCATGGGATCGTCCTTGCCTCGGGTGCCGGGTCAATGCAAAATGAAGATGTATTCACTAGTGATGAACATAGATTCATTTCACTCGACGCGCAAGGGGTCCGAGCGATTCGATGAATATTCGTTCATCTACCGTGATGAGGTAACCGGACCGGAGGAGGCATCATGTCCGACGTTCTCGATCCCGACGTCGCCGCCAAGCAGGCGCGCGCCGCACACCGCTCCCGACAACTGCTCGACGCCGCGGCGCGACTGATGGAGAAGGCGGGGTCGGAGGCGGTCTCCATGCAGGCGCTCGCCACCGAGGCCGGGGTCAGCGTGGGCCTGATCTACCGCTACTTCGGGTCTAAGGACGACGTCCTGCTCGCCGTCATCACCGACGTCCTCACGCAGTTCGAGGCGCAGGTGCCCGCGGCGATCGCGGCGGCGGGCGACGACCCGGTGCGACGCGTCGCAGCGGCGTTCGGCGCGTACTGCCGCGTCATCGACTCACGTCGCCACGCCGCGCTGCTCACGTATCGCGAGAGCAATGCGCTGGCGCCGGACGGGCGCAGACAGATCAAGGATCTGGAACTGCTCACCATCGAACCGCTGCAGCAGGCCATCGCCGACGGCATCGCCGACGGCCTGCTGGTCGCACCGCATCCGGAGCTGGTGGCCTACAACCTGCTCCTCCTGGCCCATGCGTGGGCGCTCAAGCACTGGTACTTCGAGCGGACCCTCGACATCGAGGCGTACATCAGCGCTCAGCTCGCGCTGTCGCTCCGCGCCCTCGTCGCGCCGGAGCACGTCGACGACTACGCCGATCTGCTGGGCGCTCCTACCCCGTCTTGATGTTGCGGCGCGACGTCGCCTGGTCGCGCGGGCGAACGACGATCTGATCGAGGTTCACGTGCGACGGCCGCGAGGCGGCGAAGGAGACGAGTTCGGCGATGTCGTCGGCGACCATCGGAGTCAGTCCGTCGTAGACCGCGTCGGCCCGATCGGCGTCGCCGTCGAACCGGACGAGGGAGAACTCGGTCTCCACCATGCCCGGGCAGATCTCGGTGAGGCGGATCGGCTTGCCGATCAGTTCCAGCCGCAGGGTGCGGTGCAGGACGCCCTGCGCGTGCTTGGCGGAGGTGTAGCCCGCGCCGTTGTCGTACACCTCGAGCGCGGCGGTGGAGGTGATGGTGACGATCAGGCCGTCGCCCGATGCCTCGAGCTTCGGCAGCAGGGCTTTGGTGATGCGCAGGGTGCCGACCACGTTGGTCTCCCACATCCAGCGCCAGTCCTCCAGATTGGCCTCGGAGACGGTCGCCAGCCCCTTGGCGCCGCCCGCGTTGTTGACCAGCACGTGCACCTGGTCGAGGGTGGCGACGAACCGCTCGACGGAGGCGGCGTCGGTGACATCGAGGTACATTGCGCGGCCGCCGATCTCGGCGGCGAGCGCCTCCACCCGGTCGATGCGGCGGGCGCCGAGCACCACCTCGAAGCCGTCCCGGGCGAGGCTGCGAGCGGTGGCGGCGCCGATGCCCGAGCTCGCCCCCGTCACGACTGCGATCTTGCCGTTTCCGCTGACTGAATTCCCAGGTGCGCTCATGGGTTCAGCTTAGTGGTGGGGTCAACGCGGAGACGTTGCCAGACTCACGGCGGCCGCAGTGATCGCAGTCACGACCGGCTGATATGTTCGAGCCCATGACCACCGGCGGCGTCGTACCCGCGCCCCTTCACTTCGGAACCGGCCCCGCCGCAGCCGTCCTCAACGCGATTCGGGTCGGTGCGCCCGCCACCCGCGATCAGCTCGTCACCGACACCGGACTGTCGGCGGCTACGGTCAACCGCCAGGTGAATGCGCTCCTCGACGCAGGTCTGGTGGTGGAGCGTCCGGACCTGTTGAACCACACCGGCGTCGGGCGCCCGAAGTTACCGCTCACGCTCGACCGCGATCGCTATTGCGTCGCTGGAATGCACGTCGGCGCCCGCCGGACCGAACTGGTGATCGCGGACATCGGCGGCCGCACTCTCTACAGCCACGCGATCCGGACCAAGGAACTCACCTCCGCCGACGCTGACACCGCGGTGCGACGCCTGTGCGATCTGCTGCGCGAGCTCGCCGCCCGCTTCTCCGGACGACGCGTCCTCTGGGGTGGCGCCGCGATCGGCGGGGTGGTCGACGACGCCACCGGCGTCGTCGATCACCCGATCCTCCGGTGGGAACGGCAGCCGCTCGGGCAGCGACTGCATACCGCGCTCGGCGTGCCGATCTCGGTGTCCGAGCACGTGCAGGCGATGGCCGCGGCCGAGTTGCTGCTGTCGTCGACCGTCGCGCGCAGCGGTTCCAGCCTGTTCTTCTACGCGCGCGAGACGGTCGGGATGGCGATGATCATCGACGGCGATGTTCACCAGCCTGCCCGCGGCGCCGGCACCATTGCGCGGCTGCCGGTGCAGCCCGGTGTCCTGGACACCGAACCCGTGGCCTCCCTGCAGAGCGTCATCGGCACCGCGGCGACCAAGGCCGCTGCCGCGCGTCTCGGGGTCGACACGTCGGCCGGTGCCGTCGCCGACGACCGCGCCCGCGTCCTCGGCGAAGCCGTCGCCATGATGCGCGACGTCCTCAACCCCGACGAGATCGTGGTGGCCGGCGATGCGTTCTCCGCTCACCCCCATGGCCTGGAACCGGTCCAGGCCGCGTTCGACGCGGCGACGAACCAGCCGCAACCGCTGGAGATCCTGCCGACCTGCTTCGGAGTGCAGGTCCCGGAAGCCGGTGCGGTGGCCGTCGCGTTGTCGGCGGTGTACGCCGACCCGCTGGGGGTCGTGGGGGAGTAGGGCCGACTACTCCAGCGCGAACGCGCGGCGGGCATTGTCGGTGAGGAATGCCGCGCGGGTGGCATCGTCGAGCTGAAGCTCGTCGAGACCGACGAGGCAGTCGGCGGCAGGCCACGCCGGGGAGTTGGACCCGAACAGCACCTTGCGACGTCCGTGACCGCGGAGATAGTCGACGAGCTCTGCGGGGTAGCGAGTCGCCTTGTACGCCGAGGTGTCGATGTAGACGTTCGGGTACTTCGTCGCCAACGAGATCATCTCGGCCGTCCACGGAGCCCCCGTGTGTCCGCCGACGATACGGAGGTCGGGGAACTCCAACGCGACATGATCCAGGTAGGGGATGGGACGCCCCGGCTCGGACGGGGCGAGCGGCCCGGTGTGCCCGACCTGTGTGCAGAAGGTGATGTCGAGATCGCAGCACGCCGCGTACAGCGGATAGTAGCGCCGATCGTCGGGCGGTAGATCCCAGAGCCAAGGCAGGATTCGCAGGGCCTTGGCGCCGTGGTGCTCGACAGCGCGCCGCAACTCGGTGACCGCGTGCATCGGGCGTCGAAGGTCGACCGAGGCGACCATGGAGAACCGCTCTGGGTGTGCTGCGACGATGGCACCGACCTCGTCGTTGCTGATCATCGGGCCTGCAGGCGAGTACCACGCGTTGAGCATGGCCATCTGCACGCCGGCGCGATCCATGTGGTCGAGCGTCCAGGACACGGGTACCTCATGGTCCGGGATCGTGCCCTGCGACCAGCGGCGCAGCGAGTCGAACAGGGGGCTCGCGAGCCAGCGGGCTGTCGGATGCTGCATCCACGCGTCAATGATGGTGCCGGTCATGGCATTCCCTCTCGGTGCTGGGACGGGTGTGGTCATCGCGTCGACTCCGGGGCGGTTCACGCCGTCGGCTCCGGGACCGTGTCCTGGTCGGCCGGCTGTGGTTCGGCTGATTCCAGGGCTCGGTTCTGTGTTTCGGGTAGCGCGAATGCGCATGCGAGGCTCACGATTCCGAATCCGGTCAGCATCCAGCCGACGGAGTTGCTGTCGAACCTTGCCATGAGCTCTGCTGCGAGCATCGGCGCGGTGCCGCCGCCGAGCACCCCCGCGATGGCGTACGCCATGCCTGCGCCGGTGTACCGGTACTCCGTCCGGAACATCTCGGGCAACAGGGCGCCTGCGGGTCCATACGAGATGCCCATGATCACCAGAGCCAGACTCAGTCCAGCGAGGAAGGCGGCGGGTGAACCCGTGTTGAGAAGCGGGAACAGGATCAGACCACCGGGAATGGCGAGGGCGCACGAGGCGATGACCATGGTTCGCCGTCCGATGCGATCGGAGAACATCGCGGAGAAGACGATCGACGCACAGAACGCGAGTGCAGCGACGAATCCCAGTGACAACACTGTCCCGCGGCTCAATCCCAAGGTCGCCGTACCGTAGTTGGTCAGGTAGGCGGTACCGACATAGAAGAAGGCGAACATCATCGCCAGCGCGCCGGATGCCAGGAGCAGCTCACGCGGCTGATTCTTGAAGACTCCGACGAGCGGACCGACCGACGACGTGCGTGCCGCCAGGGACTGACGAGCGAAGACCGGTGTCTCCTCGACGTTGAGTCGTACGTACAGTCCGATCAGGACCAGCAGGGCGCTCGCGATGAACGGGATCCGCCAGCCGTAGTTGATGAAGGCTTCCGACTCCTCGCCGATGAACATGTTGACGAGGAGGAACGTGGCACTCGACAGGGCGAAGGCGATGGCCGGTCCCAGCTGCGGAAAGACTGCGTACAGGCCACGTTTCGCCTTCGGCGCGTACTCGGTGGCCAGCAGAGTGGCGCCGGCCCACTCGCCGCCGACCGCCAGTCCTTGAGCGATGCGCAAGGCGATCAAGACCAGCGGTGCGGCGATGCCGATGGTGTCGGCGCTCGGCAGGCAGCCGATGAGCACAGTCGCGACGCCCATGAGGAGCAACGTGCTGATGAGCGTCTTCTTACGGCCGATGCGATCGCCGAAGTGCCCGAACAAGGCGGCGCCCAAGGGACGAGCGATGAAGGCGACGGCGAAGGTCGCGAACGAGGCCACCGTGCCGGCCGCTGAACCCAGCGCCGGGAAGAACACCTGGGGAAAGACCAGCGCCGCCGCGGTGCCGTAGACGAAGAAGTCGTAGAACTCGATGGTGGTGCCGGTGCAGCTGGCGAACGCGACACGCCGCATGGACGTGGTCGGCGGTCGTGGGGCGGAATCGACGGATTCGGACATGATTCTCCTCTGTGTGATTGCGCTCGACGTCACGAGACGTCGAGAAACACTGCGAGAAGTGTGAGGGCAGTTACACCGCGCTGGAACCCTAGAAAGTGGGTCGGCGGCCACGGTGCCCACCTTCGGAGGTACGCATCGGCGGCAGCCGGCGAACGTCGAACTGGAATCATCAGATGAGGCCTTGCTCGCGCGCGGCGGTGATCGCCTGCACCCGGTTGCTGACATGCAGTTTGCGCATGGCGTTCTTCAGATACGACTTGACGGTGTTGGGGAGCAGGCCGAGGGCGTCAGCGACTTCCCGGTTGCTCAGCCCGCGTGAGACCTCGCGCAAGACATCGATCTCGCGGGGCCGCAGGAGAGGCTGGACGGTCGATCGATCCGGCGCGACGCTCGGTGCAAACCGATCGCCGACCGCCTGCAGTCGAGCCTTGACCGACTCGTCGTCGATGGCGTCGGCGAGGTCGTTCAGCTCGCGGGCGATGTCGAACAAGTCGCCGCGCGTCAAGGCGGGGTAACCGTTCGCCTGCTGGAGAAGTGACAATCGGCGCTGTACCTCGTCGTCGACGGCGAGATCTCGTTCGATGCGGCGAACAATGGGGCTGAACGTGTCGAACCAGCGATCGCCCAAGCTGACCTGGGCGCGGGCGCCCAGATAGATCAGCAGTCGCGGCGCACGCTCGACGACGATCGGCAGGGCGGTCAACGTCTGAAGTGCTTCCGGTCGGACCGCATGGTCGTAGATGTGTGTGATGCCTTCGGCGGTGACGTAGTCGGCCACCATGACCGGACGGCCCAGCACCAGGGCTTTTCCGCCGAGACCCTCGCCCTTGTGAACCACGAGATTTGCCGCGGAGCGGGTCCGAGCGCCGTTGAGCGCGGTGATCTCCATCGCCACCGACCCACGCCGGACCGGTCCGCCGAAGACCATGTCCATGCTGGTGCGCTGACGAAACGCGTCCAGCGCCCGAGCCAGGACCCGGCCGTCCTCAGCAGGCGATTCATACAACCGAGCCATCACGTCTCTCCTCGTCAGGTCAGGTGTCACTCACGGTAGTGACAGCTGTCACAGCATGTAAACGGCTGTACCCCCGAATGGGGGTACGGCTGTCGTCGACCCACCTTCGGAGGTGTTCGACGTCGCGGTCAGCCATCACAGTGGGGCCGAAGGAATGGAGGATGTCCCATGACACCCAGCGTGACCACCGGAGCAACAGACCAGCCGTTGCTCGACATGACCATCGGCGACAATTTCGATCAGACCGTCTCGCAGTTCGGCGCCCGCGAGGCGATCGTCGACGTCAGCAGTGCCCGGCGGCTGACCTACGACCAACTCCACCTCGAGGTCGACAGCCTGGCGAAAGCACTGATCAACGACGGCGTCGGGGTCGGCGACCGGGTCGGCATCTGGGCGGTCAACTGCGTTGAATGGGTGGTGGTGCAGTTCGCGACGGCCAAGGTCGGGGCCATTCTGGTCAGTGTCAATCCCGCCTACCGGGAGCATGAGGTCGAGTACGTCCTCCATCAGTCCGGCATCCGGATGTTGTTTGCCCACAGGGTGTTCCGGTCCTCGGACTATGCCGGAATGCTCGACGCCGTCGGGCCGCGCTGCGCGCAGTTGGAGCACATCGTGTACTTCGACGACGAGAGTTGGGACCGCCTCCTCGCGCGCGGACGTCAGGTGGCCGACCACGTCGTCGCCGAGGTCCAGGCCAGCCTGTCGCCGAACGATCCGATCAACATTCAATACACCTCGGGGACCACGGGATTCCCGAAGGGCGCCACCCTGTCGCACCGCAACATCCTCAACAACGGATTCTTCGTCGGCGAACTCCTGGGGTACACCCCCGACGACCGCATCTGTGTTCCGGCGCCGTTCTATCACTGCTTCGGCATGGTGATGGGCAACCTCGGCGCCAGCAGCCACGGGTCGTGCGTCGTGATCCCGTCGCCGACATTCGACCCGGACCTGACGTTGCGCGCCTGTGCCGAGGAACGGTGCACCTCGCTCTACAGCGTCCCCACGATGTTCATCAGGATGCTCAACGTCGACGATTTCGCCGGTTATGACCTGACGTCGCTGCGCACCGGAGTGATGGCTGGATCCCCGTGCCCGGTGGAGGTGATGAAGAAGGTCACGCAGTGGGTTCCGGAGGTCGCCATCGCCTACGGCATGACCGAGACGTCTCCGGCCTCCCTGCAGACCCGCCCGGACGACTCGATCGATCGGCGCGTCTCCACACTCGGGCGGGCGCACCCGCATGTCGAGATCACGATCGTCGATCCCGACAGCGGCGCCGTCGTACCGCGCGGGCAGTCCGGTGAACTCTGCGTCCGCGGATACCTGGTGATGCTCGGCTACTGGAACCAGCCGGAGAAGACCGCTGAGGCCATCGACGCCGACGGCTGGATTCACACCGGCGACCTGGCCGCGATGGACGACGACGGCTACGTGAGCATCACCGGGCGGATCAAGGACGTCGTGCTGCGCGGAGGAGAGAACATCTATCCGCGAGATCGAGGAGTTCCTGTACACCCATCCCGACATCCTCGACGCCCAGGTGATCGGGGTTCCGGATGAGCAGTACGGGGAAGAGATCATGGCGTGGATACGCCTCCGACCAGGCGTTCCCGAGCTCGATGTGCCGGCGCTGCGCGAGTTCTGTCGCGGCAGGCTGGCGCAGTACAAGGTGCCCCGCTACGTGCACTGCGTCGACGAGTTTCCGATGACTGTGACCGGCAAGGTCCGCAAGGTGGCGATGCGCGAGCAAGCCAAAGAACTGCTTGATCTCTGATCATTCGCACCGCTGAACGTCAGTACCAACCAACGAGAGGAACTCCATGAGCTGGAGCATCGAGCGACGCGGTCGCGTCGCCGTCGTGACCATGAACACCAATGAGGTCAACGCGCAGAACAGAGCATTCTTCGCTGATCTTCACGAAGCCTTCGATCGACTCGAGAGGGAGCATCCCGAGTCGCCGGTCGTCTTGACCGGCATCGGCTCGAGGTTCTCCGCCGGTCTGGACCTCGACGAACACTTCCGCTTGTTCGCCGGCGAACGCGACGCCGTCGCGGACTGGTTCACCGACTACCGTGCGACCAACATGCGGCTGTTCACCTACCCGCGTCCCACCGTCGCAGCGGTCAACGGTCACGCCTTCGCCGGCGGACTCATCACGGCCGCAGTCTGCGACCGCCGTATCGTCGTCGACGAACCGACGTCACGCTTCGGAATCAACGAAGTGAACATCGGCATCCCGATGCCTGCGGTGTACCTGCGAATGCTCGCCTACGCGTGGGGCGATCCGGTGGCTGCACGCACGTGCCTCCAGGGCGAGATCTTCACCACCGAGCAGGTCCACGAGATGGGAATCATGCACGAGACGGCACCTGCCGGCGCATTGATCGAGCGTGCCGTCGCGATCGCTGAGCTCACACCGGAAGACTGCCTTGAGCAGTACGCCTACACCAAACGGGCGCTGCAGGCGCCGGCGCTTCGTGACATCGCCGCGCTGGCCGATCCGCACGACCGTGACGGTCTCGCGGACGGGATGACCAGCGACGATGCGCGTCACGCCCATCGCCGCTACTGGCAGGAACTCAAAGGCCGACCGGCGCACTGGTGAACAAAGACGGTGCCGTCACCCGTGCCCGGTGCGCGCCGTCGTTCGTCGACTGAACCTCAGCCTCGCAGCGCCGCGATCGTCTCCAACACCGCGGCGACGCCGTCGGTGTCGGCGACGCGGTACTGCGCGGCGGTCTCGCCGCCGCCGACCTTCACGCCGACGTCGCCGTCGCGCAGGTGGGCGAAGGCCTTCTCGTCGGTGACGTCGTCGCCGATGTAGAAGACGGCGTCGACGCCCATCGCGGCGCGGAGGCGGTCGAGGGCGTGGCCCTTGCTGGTTTCGATGACGGCCAACTCGATGACCATCTTCCCGTTCGTCACGTGCACGCCGTCCCAGCTCGCCGGTCCGGCTTGCGCGAGTTCCAGGGCGCTGACGGCGTTCTCGTGGCTCGCCATCCGCGTGTGCAGGGTGACGCTGGCCGGTTTGCGCTCCACCGAGGTGCCGGGGAACCGATCGCTGATCGAGGTGAACTCCGCGACGATCCGCTGCAGCAGTTCCTCCTGTGCAGGACTGATCGCGGTCTCGAAACCGTCGGCGAACTCGGCGCCGTGACTGCCGACCAGGGTCAGATTCGCGCTCGCACCCGACAGGGACTGCAGGTCGACGCGGGCACGGCCGGAGATGAGCGCGGCCTGCGTCAGCGGCGCGACGGCCGCGGCCTCGAGCGCGGCCATCGACCGAGGATCAGGGCGGGCATCCTCGGGGCGGGACACGATCGGTGAGACGCAGCCGTCGAAATCCGAGGCGACCAGCACGCTGGTCCGCGCGGCGAAGACCTCGAGCGCAGTGACCAGCGCGTCGTCGAGCACCGTCTCGCTCATCGTTCGCCGGCCAGGGTGTCGAGGAAGGCTTGGGCCCACTGGTCGACGTCGTTGGTCATCACCTGATCGTGCAGCGCCTGCATTCGTTTGCCGCGAACGTCGGCGGGATCGGTCGCCGCTGCCTCGATGGCGTCGTCGACACTGCGCTCGTCGTACGGGTTGACCAAGTAGGCCTCGGTGAGTTCGGCGGCCGCACCGGTGAACTCCGACAGGACGAGGGCCCCGCCGAGGTCGTCGCGCGAGGCGATGTACTCCTTCGCGACCAGATTCATCCCGTCGCGCAGCGGGGTCACCAGGCAGACGTCGGCGGCGCGGAAGTAGGCGAGGAGTTCGTCGCGTGGCACCGGCTTCAACAGGTAGCGGACCGGCGGATGGTCGACGGTCCCGTAGGTGCCGTTGATGTGGCCGACGGTCTGCTCGATCCGATTCCGGATGTCGATGTAGCTGTCGACGCGCTCGCGGCTCGGGCTCGCCAACTGCACCAGCACCGTCTTCGCGGGATCGAGACGACCGGCGGCGAAGAGTCGTTCCAGGCCGGCGAGCCGGACGTCGATGCCCTTGGTGTAGTCGAGGCGGTCGACGCCCAGCATCACGATGTCGGGGTCGCCGAGTTCGGCGCGGATCTGCGCGGCACGATCGCCGGTGGCTGCCGCGTTCGTCGCGACGGTCGCCGAATCGATCGAGATCGGGAACGACCCGACCTTCACCGTGCGGCCGTCGTAGTCGACGGTGCCGTAGCCGTCGCGGATGCCGACGGCGTCACGCGAGGCGTCGGCGTGCAGGAACCGTCGGACCAGCGACAGGAAGTTCTCCGCGCCGCCCGGCAGATGGAAGCCGATGAGGTCGGCGCCCAGGAGCCCTTCCAGGATCTCGGTGCGCCACGGCAGCTGGCTGAACAGTTCCCGCGGCGGGAACGGGATGTGCAGGAAGAAGCCGATCGACAGATCCGGTCGGAGTTCGCGGAGCATCGCCGGAACCAGCTGGAGCTGATAGTCCTGCACCCACACCGTCGCCCCCTGAGCCGCAGCACGCGACGCGGCTTCCGCGAACCGGCGGTTCACACGGACATAAGTGTCCCACCAGTCGTGGCGGTACTCGGGCTTCACGAGCACGTCGTGGTACAGCGGCCACAGTGTGGCGTTCGAGAAGCCCTCGTAGTAGTCGGCGATCTCGTCGCCGCTCAACGGAACGGCATGGATGTCGATGCCGTCGACGTGCGGGTTCTCGTCCGAGTCAGGGATGCCGGACCACCCCACCCAGGCACCCGTACGGGAAGCGAGGGTGGGGGTCAGCGCGGTCACCAATCCGCCGGGAGCGCGCTTCCACACGGTGGAACCGTCGGGAAGCACACGCTTGTCGACGGGGAGTCGATTTGCGACGACGACGAAACTCGCACCCGCCGCAGGGTGCCCTCCGGGCGAAGTCATCCCTCAGGCGGTCTCGCCCGGGGCGATGCCCAGCATCGAGAAAAGCATCCGGCACTCGTCAGCGTCGGTGGCGTATGCGGCCACCACGCGGCGGGCCTGATGGGCGGTCTCGTCGGCCACCGGCTCCAGCTCGTCGTCTTCGGCGATGTCGGTCGTCTTTGCTGCCATGCGGGGGATTCTACCTGAGCGAACCGGGTAGTTCGCGGCGTGCTCCGCTCATCAGGACCGCGGTCCGATTAGGGGTGTCTCCTCAATCCCTGCCGAGACCCGGACAAGGATTGAGGAGGCACATCAGGCGTGGCGAGCTGCGTTCGCGACGATCGCGTCGCGCACATACTGCGCCAGTCCGGGCTCGAGGTCGTCGTACGTCGCCGTGAACCGCGGGTCGCTCACGTACATGTCGCCGAGGCAGACGTGGAACTGGTGACTGCAGTCGTAGAAGCGGTCGTTGATCTGTCGTCGCGCCTCCTCCGCCGCGTCCATCGCAGTCTCACTCGACGCGGGCGCGCCGGAGCGCTTGGCCGCCACGAAGGCGGCGTTGATCGCGTCGGTCTCCTCCTTCACCGCCTGCCAGTCCGCCTTGGTGAACCTCGCGGTCCGCTCGGCGGACTGCTTCCAGGCGTCGGTGTCGCCCCACCGCTGCTGTGCCTCGTCCTGGTACTCGTCCTTGAAGCCGTCGCCGAAGATCTCTCGCATGTCGGCGTCGGTCGCCGGTCGCCCTGTCATTTCTCTCTCCATCGCTCGATCGATGGCCGAGACGAGTTCGGTCAGCTCGCCCAGCCGGGACATGACGGCGGCGCGCTGCCTCCGGAGATGAGCGACCGGGTCGTCGTCTCCGTCGAGCAGCGCCGCGATCTCGTCCAGCGGCATCTCGAGCCGCCGGTAGAGGACGATGCGCTGCAGGCGGGCGACGTCGTCCTCGGTGTAGAGGCGATATCCCGCATGCGTGCGCGTCGTCGGCGACAGCAGTCCGATCCGGTCGTAGTGGTGCAGGGTGCGCACCGTGACTCCGGTCAGGTCCGCGAGCCTGCCCACCGTCCAGGTGGAGGCTCGCCGGCTGCTGTTCGCGTCGCTGGTCACCGTCATGTCTTCCAGCGTGGAGGCTTACGTCGCGTGAGGGTCAAGCGGTCGAGCCGATTCTCGCGTCGCGGGATCCGCGGAGGAATCAATCCCGCAGGCAGGGTGGGGCGTTTCAGGGTGCGGGCGATGAACTCGCCCAACGTGACGCCCGCCGCGATGGAGCAGCCGATGGTGATCGCCGTCGCGAGCTCCCGGAAACCGGGGATGGTCTGCTCGCTCATCACGCCGTACAGGCCGCGATACATTGCGAGGCCGGGCAACAGCGGGGTGATGCCCGAGACCGCCACGACCAGCGGCGGCACCAGGGCACGACGTGCGGCCAGACCACCGAGGAGGCCGACGAGGACGGCGGCCAGCGCACTCGCCACGATCGAACCCGCCGACGTGAACGACAACGCGCTCACCACGCCCGACGCGAGCATGCCCGCGCCGAGTGCGACCGGGATGGCGCGTCGTTCGGCATAGCTGGCCGCCGCGAACGCACCCGCGGCGAGCGCGCCGCCGATCAGGCTCGGAATGGGATTGGACGGACCGAACGGCGAGCTGGTGCCGAGTGGCGGCAGGACCACGCCCATCGTCTCGACGGTTCGGATCGCCAAGGCGACGCCCGCGAGGATGCCGCCGGTCATCAGCACCACTTCGGAGAAGCGTGCCGTTCCGGTGATGGGGGCGCCGGTGATCGCGTCCTGCACCGAGCCCACCAACGACAACCCGGACAGCAAGACCACGATGCCCGCTGCGACGATCTGCGACGGTGCGAAGTCCAGATGCAGTGGTTCGCGCCAGTGATAGAGCGCCGCTGCAGGTAAGACGGCGATGAAACCACCCAGCATCTGTTGAAAGAAGATGGGCGTGCCGATTCGCGCCAGGCGACGGTTGATCGCGACGATCACGATGGTGGTGAGGAACGACGTCGTGCCGACGATCGGGGTGCCGCCGAGCAGGATCGAGATGCCCAACGCCATGACGCCCCACGACAGGTTCGCGACCCAGTATGGGTACGGATGCGGTGCGCTGGTGATGCCGTCGACGATGCGGTGCGCGGTGCCGGGCGTGATCGCCAACTGGCGGATGCGTCGGACCAGGCGGTCGACGTGGGCGAGTCGGGTGAAGTCGAGCGACCGGTAGTGCACGGTGCGGACCGTGGTGACCGGCGGCAGCGTGGGGCCGCGTCGGGCGCTGATGTGAATGGTGTTGAACGTGACGTCCACTTCGACGTCCTCGAGGCCGTAGATGCCCGCGACGAACTCGATCTGGCTCAGCGTGTCGGTGGCGCCGGTGCCGGAGTCGAGGAGGACCGCGCCGATCCGCGCCGCGAGGTCGAGGACTTCGGTGATCGCCCCCTCGTCGTCGAGCGGGATCGGTTTGCGGGGTGCGACGACGATGCTGCCCGGCTCGATGGTGTCGATCGTCGCTGTGGCCTCACCGAGGACCTTGCTCAGTCCTCGCTGGAACACACCCTTCAGTTGCACCGTGCCTCCTCACTGGATCGTCGTGGAAATGCTGCGCTGAACGCCTCGCCGCTATCGATTTTGGCATCCGCGCGGCCGGTCGTGCAGGCGTCGCGCGCGCCGGTTCCCGAGGGAAGTCGTCGCAGCACCACCGGGCGTTACGGCTGTCGAGTGTGACCCTATATACTTCCGCGGCAGGCCTCCTTAGCTCAGTGGTAGAGCACCGCTCTTGTAAAGCGAAGGTCGTCGGTTCAATCCCGACAGGGGGCTCCATGTGAGGTTCGGTGGCGGCGTGATCCACGTCGCCACCGAACCTTTTCGAGTAGTTCTCTCCTTAATATCAAGGAGTGAGCACTAAGCGAGATCGTCGTCCGATGAGCTGGCACCGGCGGGCGGGCATGCCGGTCCGGGTATGGATGACCGTGTTGGTCCTGGCCGGACTCCTGCATTGGATGCTCCCGAGTTCGCGGTGGCTCATCGTCCACATCTTCACGATCGGCCTGGTCGCGAACTCGATCCTGCTGTGGTCGCAGACGCTCGCCGAACGATTCCTCGGTCATCATTTGCCGCCGGAGCGACGACCGCTGCAGATCGGCCGGATCTACGCCGTCAACCTCGGACTGGTGGTCACCATCGTCGGGATGCTCGGTACCTGGTGGCAGGTCACGATGGTCGGCGCGATCCTGATCGGCGCCGCCATCGCTTGGCACGCCGTCGCATTGGCGCTCCTGATCCGCGAAGCGCAGCGCACCCGCGCTGCGAACGGCCAGCCTCCGGCCGAACAGGCGATGAGCGTTTGGTTCTTCGTCACCTCGGCGTGCACGCTGCCGTTCGGTGCCGGCTTCGGTGTTGCGCTCGCCTACGGATTCGCCGATCCGACGCAGGCGGGCCTCCTCGTCACGCACCAGGCGCTCAATATCCTCGGCTTCCTCGGACTCGCGGCGGCGGGTGTCCTGATGGTGATGTTCCCGCGACTCTTCGGCGATCCCCACGTCGGCGCACGACGCCGACCGCTGGCCCTGGCGGTCCTGCCCGCCGGCATTGCGGTGATCTGTGCGGGTGCGCTCACCGACCGGCCGGTGGTCGCCGCCGTCGGCGTCGGAATCTACCTGGTCGGGTGGCTGATCGTGATCGGTCCGTTCGTCCGCGTCGTACTGCGTCGAGCACCGCATTCGTATGCGACGGCGTCGATCTCCGCGGCGCTGGTGTGGCTGATCGGCTCCCTGGCCGGGTATGGCGTGATCCTGCTGACCGGCCCGTTCGAAGCCTCCCGGATCACGCTGCTCACGGTGTGGTTCCTCGCAGGATTCGCCGGGCAATTGCTGCTCGGCGTCATGAGTCATCTGCTGCCGGTGATGATGGGCGGCGGCCCGGTGACCGCGGCGGGCAAGAAGCTCATGGACACCTGGTGGCTGTGGCGAGTGCTGGTGATCAACGGCGGTCTGGTGCTGTGGCTGCTGCCGGTGCAGAGCTGGGTCAAGGTCGCGCTGTCGGCGCTGATCATGCTGGCGTACGCGATGTTCCTGCCGATCATGATCCGCAGTGCCGTGGCCGCGATGAAGGTGCGGCGCGCGATGACAGCGGCTGCCGCGCAGCCCGACGACGCCGCGTCCTCGTCGTCGCCCGAGCCCTCGCACGAGTCAGCCCCGTCGCCGGAACGGCGACCGCAGCTCGGCCAGCAGGCCATCGCCGCGGTGGCCGCACTCGCGCTGGTGATCTCGGTCGGCGTCGCGCTCGGCGGTGGAAACGGTTTCGCGAGCGACGACGGATCCGCGGGTGTCACGGCCACCGGCCAGACGACGACCGTCCAGGTCGACGCGGTCGGCATGCGCTTCGACCCCGGAACCATCACCGTTCCCAAGGGGAATCGCCTGGTCATCAACGTCACCAACAAGGACGACATGGTGCACGATCTCGTCCTGGAGACCGGCCAGAGCACGGGGCGATTGGCGCCCGGGAAGTCGGCCACTGTCGAGGTCGCCGTCGTCGGACGGTCTCTGGAGGCATGGTGCTCCATCGTCGGCCACCGGCAGCAGGGCATGGTGCTGCACATCAAGGTGGAGGGCGACGACGATTCCGGCGACCACTCCGGGCACCACAGTGCGACCGGCCCTGTCGACTTGATGACCGATCCCGGGCCCGACTTCGTCGCCCGCGATCCGCGGCTCGCGCCGGCGTCGTCCGAGAAGGTGCACAGGTACACGTTCGAGGTCACCGAGGAGCCCGGTGAGATCGCCCCCGGGACGAGTGCAGTGCGCTGGACCTACAACGGCGGAACCATGGGCCCGGTACTCCGGGGCAAGATCGGTGACACGTTC
Organism: Gordonia hydrophobica NBRC 16057; assembly: GCF_001592365.1. Classification (GTDB taxonomy): domain Bacteria; phylum Actinomycetota; class Actinomycetes; order Mycobacteriales; family Mycobacteriaceae; genus Gordonia; species Gordonia hydrophobica. The sequence continues at coordinate 142,835 of NZ_BCWU01000007.1, read as the reverse complement.
GAGATCACGCTGGTCAACAACGGCACGATGGCGCACTCGATCGATTTCCACGCCGGGATGGTCTCGCCGGATGCGAACATGCGGGACATCAATCCCGGTGAACGTCTCGTATACCGGTTCCGCGCCGAGCACAGCGGGATCTGGCTCTACCACTGCGCCACGATGCCGATGTCGGTCCACCTGGCCGCAGGCATGTTCGGCGCCGTGATCATCGACCCGCCCGACCTCGCGCCGGTCGACGCCGAGTACGCGTTCACGCAGTCCGAGTGGTACCTCGGACCCGACGGCGAACCGATTAATGCGGACAAGGTTGTCGCAGGCGCCGTCCCGGACCTGGTGATGTTCAACGGCTATGCGAATCAGTACGTGTATCGCCCCCTGCACGCGAAGGTCGGCGACCGCATCCGCATGTGGGTGCTCGACGCAGGCCCCAACGAGCCGCTCTCATTCCACATGATCGGCAGTCAGTTCGACACCGTCTACTCGGAGGGCGCGTACCTCCTGCGGAGAGACAACGCCCTCGGCGGCGCGTCGCAGGCGCTTGGACTGCTGCCCGCTCAAGGAGGCTTTGTGGAGATGACGTTCACCGAGCCGGGTACCTATACGTTCGTCAATCACCGGATGGTCGACGGCGACCGCGGGGCGATGGGGAAGATCGTGGTGGAGTAGCGGTCGTCTACCCACTGTGTTGGCCGTGGTCCCGTCGCGACCGGACGGTGATTGTGTCGACCGGTGATCGCAGGTCTGACGATAGCGCTGGGCTCTGACAATCCGAGTTCGTCCTGATATTCAGTCGACGCATGTCTTATGTATCGAACCCTTGTTCTTATTTAACGTGAGATGTATCATAGTTTGTACAGCTTCATTGAGGTGACTGGAAGGTCGTCTCGTGTTGTTTGAGAACTTCATAGCCGTCGCGCACAGGCGACACGGACCGCTTCCGTAGCAAGGGGCTGTAAGGGGTGGTCGGTGGGTGCGCACGGAAGCAGGACCGCCGTCGGTTCGAGTGTTCGGCCGGCAGGGGTTATGCGGATCGACGCCGAATCGCCGTGAGTCGGCTCCTTGGGTGGGAGTCACTCCTCGGGTCGGCCCCTGGGTAGGGGCTGTGTCTCGGGTCGGCTCCTTGGATTGGAGTCGCGCCTCGGGATGGCTCCTCGGGTTGGAGTCGCTTCTCGAGTCGGCCCCTTGGGTTGGGGCCGGGCGATGCGGGTGATCTAGTGCCGGGCCTTCGGGCCGGCGGCCTGTCCTGCGACGTCGCCAGACCCCCTGCCCTCACGGGCTTCGGGGGTCTGGCGGCGGGGTGACTGCTTGCGTCGGATCGGTGTCGTGCGTGTTGTCCAACGTCAGCGGCGCATCCGCCCTCCTGCTCGGTGATCCCGGGCCGGAAGCGATGCTCCGCTTCACATTTCAGGGTGCGCTCCCTACCGGAGTGCGTCCAGCCAAGATCGCGACCCGCATCGGGTCGCGTTCGCCAACAAGGGCAAGGGGGATTGCCGTGGCTATTGTCGACGTCATCACTGAATTCGCTGACGCGCTCATCGAAGCGCTCAGCCCACCCACCCTCGCTGCACCCGGAGGAGAACTCGCCCGCTTATGCGTGAGTCCTTCGACGGTCGGTTTCGATGACGCCGTCATCGGGCAGACCATGGCGCAGTTGAATCGGGTGGTCAATCTCGCTGGGACGGCGATGTCGGGACTGACCGACGCCGCCGGACGAGCCGGACTACCGGCCCGGAAACGAGTCAAAACCAGCACCGACCTCCTCAAGCAGTTAGGCATCACGCCCGCAGCCGCGCACCGATACGCGCGGACCGGGCACGCCGCGCACACGATGCCAGGCGTGATGGTGCACGCGAGGACCGGCGGCGTCCCGATCGAACAACTCGACGCCATCGGGAAAGGCGTCGCGTTCGTGGGTCGACGGGTGCCGCTGGATGAGGATCGGCGGGCGGATCTGGCGCGGCGACTCTCCTGCCAAGTGACTCCGGCCGATGTGTCCCAGCGGGCTCGCGAACTCGCCCTGGAATGGGCACCCGAGATCGACGAGACCGATCCCGATGCGGTACCGATCGCCGAAAACCCCGATCTCAACGAGATGACGCTGGTGACCGGAGACGACGGCCGCACCACCGGGACGCTCGATCTGGACGCCTTGACCGGCGAAGAACTGAACCAGGCGCTCGACCCGCTCTGCAAGCCGATCCCGCAGCCCGACGGTTCGCGAGATCCGCGCACCGCAAAACAACGTCGATCCGATGCGCTCGCGCAGGTCATTCGCACCTACCTCAACAGCAAGGAGCGCCCGACCGTCTCGGGAGGGGTTCTCCCGCACGTCACCATGATCGTCCCGACGCAATGCGGTGACAGCAGTGCAGCTGGACGCTCGTCGCAAGTCGCGTCACTCGGTTTCACCGGCCCGGTCTCCCCGGCGACTGTCGGACTCGTCCTCTGCGAGGCAGCGATGCGCCGAGTGATCCTCGACCAGAACTCGGCACCGCTGGACGTCGGCAGGGAACACCGCCTGGTGACCGCCGGTCTCCGCCGAGCGCTGGAAGCCCGCGACCGCGGCTGCGCGTTCCCGGGCTGCGGACGCCCGATCTCCTGGACCGACGCTCACCACTGCGTTCCGTGGTCGGAGGGCGGAGACACTGCGATCGACAACTGCGTCCTGCTCTGCCGCATGCACCACACCCTGATCCATCAGACCGGCTGGGAAGTCTTCATCGGCCACGACCGCCACCCCTGGTTCCGCCCACCACTGGACCAAGCGAACCCGGATCGCCACCGCGAACCGATTCGCTCAAACGCGAGAAGGACCATGACCGCCGCACCCACGGCAGCAGCGTAAACCGCCGCATAAACGGCACGCCGACAACCCGCACGACGCAGGAAGCAGCGCGGGGAGCGGCAGCTGGTCACGGCCGCCGAGCTCTCCGCAGGGACGAGGCGCTAGCCGAGGAGCGAGGACTGCCGAGGTGGTGTGACCAGCTGCCGCTCCCCGCGCGGGCCAACATTCACGCCGCTCCCCGCGCGGGCGCAGGCAACCACCAGCACAGGTCAAGTGGTAGCCGTCCACCCTCCGTCGATCGTGTACGACGATCCGGTGACCATGGCAGCGTGGTCGCTGCAGAGCCAGGAGACCAGGGCCGCCACCTCGGAGGGCTCGATCAGCCGTTTGATGACCGGCCCGGCGAGGAAGATCTTTTCGGTGACCTCGTCCTCGGAGATGCCGTGCACGGCGGCCTGCTCGGCGATCTGCTTGGTCACCAGCGCTGTCTTCACATAGCCGGGGTTCACGCAGTTGCTGGTGACGCCGTGCGGACCGCCTTCGGCGGCCGTGACTTTGGAGAAGCCCTCGACTCCGTGTTTGGCCGTCACGTACGCGGATTTGTAGGGCGAGGCCCGGAGGCCGTGCACCGATGAGATGTGGACGATGCGACCGAAGCCCCGCTCATACATGCCGGGCAGCGCGGCGCGGGTGAGCAGGAACGGCGCCTCCACCATGAGCGTCAGTATCCGATGGAACCACTCCGGTTCGAAGTCTTCGATCGGACTCACGTGCTGGATTCCGGCGTTGTGCACCAGGATGTCGGTGTCGAGCGTCAGGTCGGCGAGCGCTGCGGTGTCGGTGAGATCGACTGCCCAGGAGGTGCCGCCGATCTGTGCTGCGAAGCGGGCGGCGCCGTCGGCGTCGATGTCGGCGACAGTGACCTGGGCGCCGTCGTCGGCCAGACTCTGCGCGATGGCCGCCCCGATACCGGCGGCGGCGCCGGTGACGAGAGCGCGGCGTCCCTCGAGCGGCCCGCTCATGCGTCCGCCGATTCTGCGTGTGCCGATGCTGCGTCCGTGGATGTCGCGTTCTCCGATGCGGTGTCCGACGACGCAGCGTCGGCGGCTGCGGACTCCCGGTGGCGGCGCGCGAGGTCGGTGAAGATCTCGGTCCACGGCTCGGACAGCGCCGTGTGGCCCATGAAGAGACCGAGGTGACCGGCGTCCAGAGTCCAGGTGCGGATGTCGTCGGCTGGAGTCGAGACGGCGTCGGCCAACGCGAGCATCTGCGGCGGCGGGGTGATGTGGTCGCGCTCGCCGGCGATCAGGTAGAGCGGAGCATCGATCGCGGCGAGGTCGACGACGGTGCCCTGAACCTCGAGTGTGCCGGCGATCAATTCGTTCTTGTGGAAGAGGTGTTCCACGACCCAGAGATAGAACGCGCCGGGCATGTCCTGGCCGTGTTCGAACCAGTTGGTGAAAGCGTCGTACCGCTCCACATACTCGGGGTCGCGGATATTGCCCCAGAGCTGGCACAGGCGATTGAACTCCTCGGTGGGCTCGAGCATCTTGAAGCCGAGGACCTGATTGGCTCCGAGGTGTCGGCCGTCGCCCGCGGCGACGAGTACCCGGTAGGCGGCGATGTCGCCGTGCCGAGTCAGCGCGGTCAGCCACTCGGCGACAGCGGAGTCGCCCGCATGAGTGTCGATGGGCGCACCGCCGAGCGCGAGACTGCGGACCGCATGCGGGCGCAGGGCAGCGTAGATCGCCGCGAGCCAACCGCCCTGGCAGTCGCCGACGAGATGGACGGCGCCGCCCACCTGTCCCACGACGTCGTCGAGCATCGCGACGTAGTCGTCGACGGTGATGTCCTTGGTCTCCGCGGTGGCGGGCAGATAATCGATCGAGAAGACACGCCCGATGCCGGCGTCGAGTGCCGTGCGCACCTGGCTCTGGTCCGCGGAGTAGTCGACGATCGTCGAGGCGTGTCCGCCCTGGGGCGGGAGGAAGACGATCGGGATCTCGGCCGGGTCGGCTGTCGGTGCCGAGAAGTCGAGCAGACGAGCCTGAGGCCAGGTGCGGACCACCGAGTGCGGGGTGGTCCACCCCGGCTTCGAACGCACGGTGGCAGCACCGGCCCAGCGCGTCGCGTCGGAGAGGAACTGCATCGGCGTGAACGGTCCCGAGCGCAACGCGGCGGTGCTGTAGTCCGTCCATCCCTTGATCCACGCCGTGGCGAGATCGGTTGGAGCCTGCGCCCACCGCTGGAGTTGACTGGTCGCTGTGGTGCCGTCGTTCATGAGACAACCTCGCATTTCAAATCGGGATGGTGCTAGCAAAGCTAGCTAGCATTCCCGAGTCGCGCAGCGGTTTCGACTCGATTCGATCTATTCGTCGACGGGGGAGCCGGATCGACCGCCGCCGGTCACCTCGCTGTCGACGTCGACGCCGGACCTGAGCGCACGCGAGGCGATCAGCATGCTCTGATATACGTGGGTGAGTGATCTCCGCTGCTCAGGGGTCAGTTCGGGGTCGGCCTGTATTGCGGCGAGCACACCGGAGGTGCCGGCGTCCGCGGGCGGTTTCAGCTCGTCCGCGTCGAGGCCGAGCGCATCGGCGAGTGAGTTCAGCACAGCCTCGCTCGGAGCGCGTAAGCCGTGCTCGATCTGCGAGAGATACGGGTTGGAGATGCCCACCATCGTGGCGAGTTGGCGCAGCGAGAGGGACGCCATCGTCCGCTGATAACGGACGACGGCGCCGATGGTGTGCGGCAGGTCGTTGGGGCTCGACACGCTGACGGCCGCCTAGCGCCGCTTCGCGGCGTGCCCGAAATGCGCCGTCAATTCGCCGACGATCTGGTCCCACAGCGGGCGCGGGAGGTCGTGCGCCATGCCGTCGACGACGACGAGGCGAGCGCCGCGCACCGCCTTCGCCACCGCCTTGGCGCCGGTGAGTCGCATCAACTTGTCTTCGGAGCCGTGCAGCACCAACGTTGGGGCCGCGATGGTCTCGTCGTAGCCGACCAGACTGCCGGTGCCGAGGATCGCGGCGAACTGGCGGGCGAAGCCGATCGGGTAGTAGCTGCGGTCGAAGTACTCGGCGGCGTGCTGTCGTGCGACGGCGGGATCGGCCGGGTAGCTGCGACTGCCGATGACCGTGGCTCGCTCCAGATTCACGTCGATCATCTGCTCCCGGGTCGCACCGCGCGGCGGCGGCTTCAACAATGCGACCAACTGGCGCGGTCCGGGCGGCGGCAGGAACGCACGGTTGTTGCTGGACATGATGATCGTCGCGGACCGAGTCCGGTCGGCGTGCTCGGACGCGAAGACCTGCGCGATCATCCCACCCATCGAGGCCCCGACGATGTGCGCTCGCTCGAGGCCGAGGTGGTCGAGGACCGCGGCGGCGTCGTCGGCCATCTCCCGCAGGGTGTAAGCGCACCCGGGGACCGCCTGTCCGACGAAGAAGCGCAGCAGGCTCCACAGGATGGGACCGCCGCCGGCGGCGACGCCGTGCAGCTTCGACGACAGACCGGAGTCGCGGTTGTCGAAGCGGATCACGCGGTAGCCCACGGCGGCGATCTGCTCGCAGAACTCGGTGCGCCAGAACACCATCTGCGCGCCGACGCCCATGATGAGCAGGACGGCGGGATCGTCGGGATCGCCGAACTCCTCGAAGCAGATCTGGAGATCGCCGGAGCGGGCGGTGCCGGTCCGGGTGGTCACAGCAGGACCAGGAGATCGGTCCGGAGGTCGTCGTGCTCCACGACGCTCGGATCGGTCACGTAGATCTCGACGACGGCGCGCGGCGCGGAGCCGCCCTTCGCGAAGTGCCGTTCCATCAGGGTCTCCCAGGCCGATCCGAGGCCGTCGAATCCACCTAAGTGCGACATGATCAGGGCCTGCCCGGTGGGAAAGGCTCCGTTGTCAGCACCGTCGATCTGCGCCGGGCCCGCGACCGGGAACCCGATCGTCAGATCGAACTCGTCGGTGATGTCGCCCTCGTAGATCGCGAATCCGGGACCGATCGGACCCGCCTCGGCGAGGACATGGAAATGGCCGTCGAAGATCTCGGGCAGGTCCGCCAGCTGGACTTCGGGGAACTCCATGGTGACCACGGCGACGTGCTCCGGCAGCGGGACCTCGATGGCGTCGAAGAACGGTTCTTCACGCAAGATCAGCGGCAACGAACTACTCATGCGCCCATGGTAAGCGGACGCGCCGCGGTCGCGTGTGGTGCAGACTGCGCGTGGTGCGGGCAAAATGGACGACGTGACTGACACCGATCACGTCGTCGACACCGTCTACGGCCCGCTTCGGGGCACCAGCACTCCCTCCGCCGACCTCTGGCTCGGCGTCGCGTATGCCGCGCGCCCCACCGGTCCGCGCCGGTGGCTGCATGCCCAGCCGCCGCGTGAGCGCACCGAGATCGTCGACGCCCGCAACTTCGCGCCCGTCTGCCCGCAGCCGGTGATGCAGGTGATCGACCTCGGGCCCGACGCGTTCGCCAACGAGGACTGCCTGTACCTGAACGTCGGAACGCCGCGCGGCGCCGCGGGCACGGACGCCCGCCTGCCGGTGATGGTGTGGGTGCACGGCGGCGCCTACCTGTGCGGCGCGGGATCCCAACCCCTCTACGACCCGGGATCGCTGGTGCAGTCGTCGGTCACCCGCGGCACCCCCACGATCATCGTCACCGTCAACTACCGCATGGGCGCATTCGGGTTCACCGACCTGCGCCAGTTCTCCTCGGGTGAGAACGTCTTTCAAGCCAACTGCGGACTGTCCGACGTGATCGCGGCGCTCGGCTGGGTCCGGGACAACATCGAACGATTCGGCGGTGATCCCGGCAATGTGACGCTGTTCGGTGAATCCGCGGGCGCAGGCGTCGTCACCACGCTGCTGGCGTCGCCGGCCGCGAAAGGCCTGTTCCACAAGGCCATTGCGCAGAGTTCGCCTGCGACCACGGTGTACGACGCCGAGCGCGGCGAGCGGTACGCCAACATGCTGCTCGCGGAACTCTCGCCGGAGTACGTACGGGCCGCCGACCTGCGCCGCACGCCCGCATTGGAGCTGGTGAACGCGTCGTCGACCATCTTCAACCTGGTCCCGAACCGCTTCCCGGGCACCATCGCGTTCGCACCCGTCGTCGACGGCGACCTGGTCCCGTTGGATCCGCTCGAAGCGATCGTCACCGGCGAATCCCACCGCGTACCACTGCTGATCGGCACCAACCGACACGAGACCTCGTTGTTCCGTTGGATGTCGACGCCGCTGCTGCCGGTGAAGGATCACGGCCTCGACGCGATGTTCACCCTCATCGGCTCGGAACGACCGGCGCTGCGGGTGCCCGAACCCGAACACCTCGACTCGTCGTATCAGCACGTCCCGTCCGGCGCCCGCTCCATGGCGATCTCCCGCGACATCGGCTTCCGGATGCCCGCGGTGTGGATCGCCGAGTCGCACGCGCAGACCGCACCGGTGTACCTGTACCGGTTCGACTGGGCCACACCGATTCTCCGCGTCCTCGGCTATGGCGCCGCGCACGCCACCGAGGTGCCGTACGTGTGGGGCAACCCGGCGTCGAGCAAACGCGACCCGATGTACGCGCTCGGCGGGCGCGCCACCGGCGAACTGGTGCGCCATCGAATGCAGTACCGCTGGCTCGGGTTCGCGGCGGACGGCGACCCCAACACCGGCGAGGACGGGGACGCGATCTGGGAGCCGTACGCACCGATGCGACACAGCTCCCTGCTGATCGGCGGCACGGCAGACACCCCGGTCGAGGGGCTCGACGACAACATCCTGCGAGCGTGGGGCGACGAAGTGCTGAGCTTCCGATGAGCGGCGCCGTCGACCGCTTCGGGTCCGCCGCCCTGCACGACGGCGGCTTCGCCTACGGCGCCCGTATCGCGTCCAACTCGCTGATCGTGACCGCCGGCCTGTCTCCGCTCGACGCCGACGGACAGATCGTGGGACCCGACGATCCGGTGGCGCAGATGACCCGCACCGTCCAGTGCCTCGACGAGATCCTGGCCGAGCAACGCGCCCAGCGAGCGGACATCGCAAAGCTGACCACGTACGTCGCGACCACCGATCACGCCGTCATCGGTGCGGCGTGGCAGGCGCTCGACGCCGCCTTCGACGGTGCCGCCCCGCCCGCGATCGTCGTCGGCGTCACCGTGTTGCCGTACCCGCGCCAGCTCGTCGAGATCGAGGCGATCATCGCGACCGGACCGGTGCGATGACCGTGCGCCCCCGCGTCTCCGACGATCAGCGGCGCGCCCGGCTCCAACGCAGACAGCTCCTCGACGGCTCGACCGAGCACGCGGTCACGACGGTCGCCGACGCCGTCGTCGGACTGCACGCGACGACGGCGTCGACCGTGCACCTGTCGGCGTGGGCACGCGGCGGCGCGCCGACGCCCGCCGCCGTCGAGACCGCGCTGTACGACGACCGCACGCTGATCAAAGAATTGGTCATGCGGCGGACGCTGTTCGTGATGACCCGCGCGATGCTCGCCGAGGCGGTCGGTGCGGTGGGACCGCGGGTCGCGGCGTCGGAGCGCACCAATCTGCTGCGAGATCTCCGTCGCGCGGACGGGCCCGCCGACCCGGAGAGGTGGATCGAGCGGGCGCGGGACGCGATCCTGGCGGAGTTCGCCGACGGCGTCTTCTGCACTGCCTCCGACATGCGGAAACGGTTGCCGGAGTTCGACATCGAGATCATGCGCGACGCGGGTAAGGCGTACGGCGGGCCGTCGCCGATTCTCCCGCGCATGCTGAACTTCCTCGCTGCACGCGGCGAGGTGGTGCGCGGTCCCAACAGTGCGCCGTGGCACGGCTCGCGTCCGTCGTGGACGTCGATGCAGACCTGGCTGGGCGCGCCGCTGCCGCACGTCGACGTCGCCGACGGTCACCGTGCGCTCGTTCAGCGATGGCTGCGACAGTACGGCCCGGGCACCGAGACCGACCTGGTGTGGTGGCTCGGCTCCACGAAGACCGCCGTCCGTCAGGCCCTCGCCGGGCTCGAGGTCACCGAGGTGGAGCTCGACGGAGGAGCGATCGGGTACTTGATGTCCGACGATCTGGACCCGGTGGACCCCGTCGAACCGCGTGCGCTCCTGCTCCCCGCGCTGGATCCGACCACCATGGGATGGAAGGAGCGCAACTTCTACCTCGGCGACCACGCCGCCGCGCTGTTCGACAGCACCGGCAACGGCGGCCAGACCGCCTGGTGGGACGGCCGGATCGTCGGCGGCTGGGTGCTGGGGGACGACGCCGTCGAGGTGATCGAGTTGGTCGACCTGCCGCCGCAGGCACGGACGGGGCTGGCCGACCGCGCCGACGAACTGAGCGCGTGGCTCGGCGACGATCGCCCGTCGGTCGGCTTCCCGTCACCGCTGATGAGAAAGCACCGCTGACGGGCCCCGGTACGGGCTCTGGCGGCGAAGCTCGCCGCTCACAGGAATCTGCCAGCGATTTACCAGTCGAATCGACGCCGCCTCCGGCAAGCTGGTGACATGGCAACTGCTGACAAACCCGCCAAGGTGCTTGTGGTCGACGATGAGGACAACATTCGGGAGCTCCTGTCGGTGTCTCTGAAGTTTCAGGGCTACGAGGTCCAGACGGCCGCCGACGGCCCCCGCGCGCTCGACGTGGTCCGCACCTTCAAACCCGACGTGCTGGTGCTCGACGTCATGATGCCCGGTATGGACGGCTTCGGGCTGCTGCGCCGGCTGCGTGCGGACGGCATCGCGGCGCCCGCACTGTTCCTGTCGGCCCGCGACTCGGTGGAGGACAAGGTCAACGGCCTCACCGTCGGCGGCGACGACTACGTCACCAAACCCTTCAGCCTCGAAGAGGTCATCGCACGGCTCGCGGTCCTGCTGCGGCGCACCGGATTCGGCGAGGGCGAGCAGCAGTCGACGCGGATCGTCTTCTCCGATCTGGAACTCGACGAGGAGACGCACGAGGTGTTCAAGAACGGCGAACTGGTGTCGCTGTCGCCGACCGAGTTCACGCTGCTGCGGTACTTCATGGTCAATGCGGGCAAGGTGCTGTCGAAGCCGCGGATCCTCGATCACGTGTGGAGCTACGACTTCGGCGGCGACGTCAACGTGGTCGAGTCGTACGTGTCGTACCTGCGGCGGAAGGTCGACACCGGACCCACCCGACTGATCCACACGCTGCGCGGCGTCGGCTACGTGATGCGTGAGCCGCGGACATGACTGCCGTCGCCACGACGGCGCCGGACACGCCTGCCAAGCCGCGCCGCGGGGTACCGCTCCGGATCTCCCTGGTGGTCCTCACCGGGCTGCTGGTGACCCTGGGCCTGGTGGCCTCGGGGTTCGCGGTGACCTCGGCCATGCGCGGCGACCTGATGTCTCGCACCGATTCCGGACTCGTCGACGCGATCAACGGCTGGGCCCGTCCGCGCGACCAGGACGCCACCAATCGTCCGGCGCCGCCCGGCCCGCGCCGTCCGCCGTCCCAGTACTACGTCTCGATCCAGATGCCGAACGGCGTGGTGACGATCAGCGACTTCGGCAGCAGCCCCGACCTCAACGGACTGCCGGACGGCAACCTGGGGCCGACGACCGTCGACTCCCTCGGGGAGGGTCCGCAGTGGCGGGTGATCAAGCGTGACTCCGATACCGGCAGCACCACGGTGGCGGTCCCGCTGACCGACGTGCAGGCGACGATGAGTCGACTGATCTGGCTGCAGGTCGGCATCGGGATCGTGGTCGTGGTGGTGATCGCGGTGCTCAGCTCGCTGCTGGTCCGATCCAGTCTGCGGCCGCTGCGCCGCGTCGAAGAGACCGCCCACGCGATCGCAGGCGGTGACCTGCATCAACGGGTGCACGAGGCACCGGGCAACACCGAGGTCGGCAGCCTCGGCCGGTCGATCAACCGCATGCTGGCCCAGATCCAGAACTCCTTCGCCGCGACGGCGCGGTCCGAGAAGCAGGCGCGCGAATCCGAGGCGATGATGCGCCGCTTCGTCGCCGACGCATCGCACGAACTGCGCACCCCGCTCACGTCCATCAAGGGCTTCTCCGAACTGCTGACCATGGGCGCCGTCGACCGCGAAGACGCCGTCCGGCGGATCGGTTCCGAAGCCGATCGGATGGGGTTGCTCGTCGAGGACCTGCTGATGCTCGCCCGCCTCGACGCCCAACGCCGCCTCGATCTCGGGGAGGTGGAGATGGTCTCCCTCGTCGCCGACGCCGTCGAAGCAGCCCGTGCCGCGGCGCCCGAGTCCGACATCGAACTCGACGTGCCGAACGACACCGGTGATCCGGTGGTCAGGGCCGACCCGTCTCGCCTGATGCAGGTGCTGCGCAACCTGGTCGGCAACGCCGTCGCGCACGCCGGCGCCGACGCGCGCATCCGGGTCCGGATCGACTCCGGGCCGTCGGAGGTCACCGTCACCGTCGCCGACGACGGACCCGGCATGACCGCCGACGACGCCGCCCACGTGTTCGAACGCTTCTATCGCGGCGACGACTCCCGGCACCGCGACGGCGCGGGATCGGGCAACGGTCTCGGACTGTCGATCGTCGCCGCCCTGGTGCAGGCGCACGGCGGTCGGGTGGGCGTCGACACCGCACCCGGCGCCGGTGCCCGCTTCTGGTTCGTCCTCCCGCGGATCGACAGCGGTGGAATGGCGGACGGCAGTACTGAGCACGGGATGCCGAACACCCCCTAAACTCAGGACATGCCTTCGGTTTTCACACACATCATCAACGGAGATCTGCCGGGACGCTTCGTCTGGAAAGACGGCACAGCGGTCGGCTTCATGACCATCGAGCCGGTGACCGCCGGCCACGTGCTCGTGGTGCCGCGCAAAGAGATCGACCACTGGGAACAGATCGACACCGCGACGTTCGCGCACGTCAGCGACGTCGCACAGAAGATCGGCCGCGCCGTCAAAGCCGCCTACGACGCCCCGCGCATGGGCCTGCTGATCGCCGGACTGGAAGTACCACACCTGCATCTGCACGTGTTCCCCGCACACACGTTGGAATCGTTCGACCTCTCCAAGGCCGACCGGAACGCCTCGGCGGAGTCCCTCGACGAAGCGGCCGACAAGGTGCGCACCGGACTGCGCGAGCTGGGATACGGCGAGTACGTCCCGGAGGGATGATCGTCGCGGACTGACCCGCGCGGCGCGGGCCCCTACGTCACCAGGACGATGATCGTCAGGAGCAGCAGTATCGCCGCCATCCCGATGATCGCGGAGCGCAGGACCACCGGTCCGGCGCTGTCCGGCGGCGGCGCAGGCCGCTCGTCGGCCGGGATCTCACCGAGCGACGCGTCGATCACCGTCATCCGGTGGCCGACGGGGCCGGGCACGTGTGTGGACTGCGGCGGGGTCGGCGGAGCAGCCGGCGTCCGCGGCGCAGCGGGCGCCGGCTGCGCGGGTCCGACTGGACGGCTCGGCGCCCGCCGCGAGGTCTGCGGACCGACGCCCACCGCCCTCAGCAGATCGTCGGCGAACTCGCGGCAGGTCGGATAGCGGTCCTCACGGTTCTTGCTCAGCGCCCGGTTCAACACCCGATCGACGGACGGATCGAGTCCCGGCACCAGAGCGCACACCGACGGCATCGGCGCCGACAAGTGCGCGATCACGCTCTCGGCGAGTGTGGGCCGATAGAACGGGAGCTCACCGGTCAGCAGTTGGAACGCGGTGCAGCCGAGCGAGTACTGGTCCGCGCGCGAATCCACGCCGCTGTCGGTGAGTCTCTCGGGCGCGGCGTACTCGACGGAGCCGACAAGACTGTCGATCAGGGTGATCCGGGTGGCGTCGACGGTGGGGACGGCGATCCCGAAGTCGGCGATGAGTGCTTCGGGGCCGGTCGGCGCCGACCGCACCAGGATGTTCGCAGGCTTCACATCGCGGTGGATCACATGATGACGGTGCGCATAGTCGAGCGCTGCGGCGACGTCGCGGATCAGCCCCGCGACCACGGCGGGAGCCAGCGCGCCGTGTTCCCGCAACAAGCGCGCCGCGTCCGGGCCGTCGACGTACTGCATCGACATCCAGAGCAGCCCGCTCTGCTCGCCGCGGTCGTACACCGCGACGATGCCGCGGTGGTCCAGGGACGCCGCCAGATCGGCTTCGCGAGCGAAACGGCGGCGGAATTCGCGGTCCTGGTGATGGACCGGCCGCAGTACCTTCAGCGCCACCGACCGCGGCAGTCGCGGATGCCGAGCCAGGTACACCTCGCCCATGCCTCCCCGTCCGAGCTGTCGGATGATCGTGTATCCGGCGAACTCGTCACCGGACTGGAGCAGCGTCTCCGACTCCTTCTCCTGGTCATCGTCCACGTCGACGGCTCCTCATCGGTCGTAGCCACCGACGCACAGGGTGTCGACGATGGTGCTGGAACTGTCTGAATGCCGCAGCACCTTCGCAGCCGCCGTGGCTTCGGCGGCGGCCGAGTCGGGACCCATCCCCGACTGGTAGGCGAAGGTTCCGCGTGCCGCGGCGTTGGGCCGGGCGAAGCTGGCGCACCCGCTCTCGAAGTAGACCAGCGACCAGGTCTGGGCCTGGTAGCCCCACTTCTTCGTCGCGGCGGCGATCAGCGACTCCGGGTCCAGGTAGTCGCTGAACCGGTACGTCTGCCCGGTGGGCGCCACGGCGAGCCCCCACACCGCGCCGACCCGTCCGCTCGAGGTGCCCGGCAGACGCGCGTCAGGGGCGGCGGGACCGGACGCGATCGGGTCGGGGGTCGTCTCCGGGGCGATGCTGCTCGACGGGTCGGCGTGCGCCTCGGTCGGCGTTGTCGGCGGACTCGGTCGGAGCAGGAGAAAGACCACGGTCACCAGCAGCGCCGCGACCACGCCCAGGGCCAGACCCGCGATCCGGCGCCGTCGGACGAACACCTGGTCGGCGAGCCGGTGCGGTGGCGCGGAGGCCCGTCCGGCCGGCGGTGCGACGGTCGTCCGGAGGGACGGCGGGCGCTCGGGAGGAAAGTGCCGCTCGTTGGTCGCACGCCCCACCCGTGAGGGCGCCAGCGCTCGGATCAGCGCATCGGCGAACTCGCCGCAGGTCGCGAAACGGTCCCGGGGATCTTTGGCCAGAGCGCGGATGAGGACCGGGTCGCACGCCGCGAGGCTCGGGTCGTACGACGAGATGCTCGGGACCGGCGCCTGCGCGTGGGCGGCGATCAACGCGGTGAGCGTTCGGGCCGAATACGGCGTGTGCCCGACCAGCATCTCGTAGACGGTGCACGCGAACGAGTACTGATCGGCCGCCGCCGTCCCGTCGTGGCCGCTGATCATCTCCGGAGCCGAATAGCTGAGGGTTCCGACGAACGAATCGACTTCGGTCAGCGCCGTGGCGCCGACGACCTTCGCCACGCCGAAGTCGAGGACGGTCGCCGTGCTCACCGCGCGGTTCGCCGAACGTTGGATGTGGATGTTCGACGGTTTGACGTCGCGATGGATCACGCCGACCGAATGGGCGTAGTCCAGTGCCTGAGCCACCTGCCTGATGACGGTCACCGCATCGTGCCGCGACACCGGCATCTGCTTCTCCAGATCGTCCCCGGGCAGATACTTCATCGCGTACCAGAAATAGTCGTCGTCCACGCCGAACTGATAGACAGTCGAGATGTGGGGGTGGTCGAGTGCGGCGAGTGTCGTGGCCTCGGAGACGAAACGTTGGGGCAGTGTTCCGGAACTGCCGATCGGCATCACCTTGAGCGCTTCGAGCCGCCCGAGTCGGAGGTTCTTGGTGAGGAACACCTGTCCCATTCCACCGCTGCCGAGGGGGCGCAGGATCTCGCGGTCGGCGAAGACAGAACCGACTGTGATCGCCATGAACGCGCTACTCCCTTCGATCCCGACGTCGCGCTGCCCCGTTCGACGTGCCCACCCATGAACGCACAATAGCCACCGGGAAGCGCCACGACGCGCGGCGAGTGAAGGAAAGTTTGGGGTCCCTATTAGTCCGTTTTGTCGACCGATTCAGTGACTACCCTCGAGTCAGATTCGCGCCCTCGCAAATGAGGTCAAGGATGAGGTGACGTCGTTCTGTCGGTCACGCAGTCCGATGAATGAGCAGTGGCAGCACGGCTGAAGCTCCGGACTCGCGCAATGCAGCGGCGGCGAGGGTGACCGGCCAGCCGGAGCTCGTCTCGTCCACCACGAGCAACACGGCCCCCGAGACGGCGGGCATCGGGCCGATGCGGTCGCGCCAATAGGCGGCCTCGGTGGCACCGGTCGCCTCCCGGCCGGGCCGCTGCCCGCCCTGCACGGGGACGACGTCGCCGGGCCGACGGCCTACCTGCCGCAGGCGCTGGGCGAGCGCCTCCGCGAGACCTCCGCCGGTCAGGTCGAGCGAGAAGATCACGTCGGGCCGAACGCCGGACGTCCGACCCCACTGGGCCACCACGGCGACGGCGGCGTCGGCGAGGCGGTCGACCGCGTCGGGGGCGCCGGCCTTGGCGGCATCGAGCACCTCGCGCCACTGCGGTGCATCGGCGAAGGCGAGGATCCGGCCCGGCTCGGCCATGGCGGCAGCCGGAATGCGGCCGCGCGAGCCGAACTCGCCTCCCGGCCACATCTTGCGAGGCTCCAGGACGTCGGCGTCCCGGCGCAGCACCCCGCCGACCGTCGCGACCACGTCCGGTTCGGGCGCCTCGGCGAGGCCGGCGGTGATCTCCCCGCGGCACACCGAGCAGCGTCCGCAGTCTTCGGCGCGCGGATCGTCGAGCGACTCGGTGAGCAGACGCATCAGGCACTTCTCGCCGTGGATGAACGATCGCATGATGTCGGCCTCGCGTCGGCGTACCGCCAGCACCCCGTCGTAGTGGGCGGCGTCGTACTGCCAGGGCCTGCCGGTGATCAGCCAGCCCTCGCTGGTGCGTTCCACCGCGCCGTCGACCGCCAACTGCTTGCACATCAACTCCACCCGGCCGCGGCGGATCCCGGTGGCCGACTCCAGACCCGGGACGGTCATCGGACCGGCGGCGTTCGCGAGGGTGTCCAGGAGCCGTTCCATCCGGGCGGGGTCGGGGATCGTCGCGGTCGCGAAGTGCTCCCAGATCGCATCGTCGAGCGTCGAGGCCAGCAGCATCACGACGGCCTCGTCGAGCGCGCGACCGGCGCGGCCGACCTGCTGGTAATACGACACCGGCGACGGCGGGGCGCCCACATGCACCACGAAGCCGAGATCGGGCTTGTCGAACCCCATGCCCAGCGCCGACGTTGCGACGAGCGCCTTGACCCGTCCGGCGAGCAGGTCGTCCTCCAGACGATGGCGGTCGTCCGCGGGCAGGCCGCCGGTGTAGGCGGCCACCCGATAGTCGTCGCCGTGCACCGCGCGGATCGCCTGCACCAGCCGGTCGGCGTCGGCGACGGTGAGGACGTACACGATGCCCGAGCCGGGCAGCATCGGCAGTTCCTGGGCCACCCAGGCGTAGCGCTGCAGCGGGTCGAGGCCGTCGATGACGTTGAGGTGCAATGATTTACGGGCCAGTGGCCCGCGCAGCACCAGCGTGGCGTCGCCGAGTTGGGCGGCCACGTCGGCCGTCACGCGCGCGTTGGCGGTGGCGGTGGTCGCCAGCACCGACGTCTGCGGATTGAGCGTCTGCAGGACGTCGGACACGCGTCGGTAGTCCGGCCGGAAGTCGTGCCCCCAGTCGGAGATCGCGTGCGCCTCGTCGATCACCACCAGTCCGAGCCGCCCGGCCAGCGCGTCCAGCACGCGTCGACCGAACCCGGGGTTGGCGAGCCGCTCCGGCGAGACGAGGAGGACGTCGAGCGAGCCGTCGAGCAGGTCGCGTTCCACCGTCGCCCACTCGTCGATGTTCGCCGAGTTCACGGTGGCCGCGCGGAGACCGCCGCGGGTGGCCGCCGCGACCTGATCGCGCATCAACGACAGCAGCGGCGACACGATGAGCGTCGGTCCGCCGCCCGCCGCCCGGATGACCGCCGTCGCCGCCCAGTACACGGCGGACTTGCCCCACCCGGTCGCCTGCACCACCAGGACGCGTGCGCCGGGCGAGGCCAGGGCCGAGACAGCGGTCTCCTGGTCGGCCCGAAGCCGGGCGTCGGGGCCTGCGAGCGCGGTGATGACACCGTCGGCGATCGTGCGCTGTCGGGGATCGAGCTCCGGTCCGGGCTGCTGCGTGCTCATGTCGCTCAATCTAGGGCATGTCTCCTCAATCCTTTTGCGGGTCTCGACGGCCAGATGCACGCCCGGCTGCGTTGTCGTCGGTCGACATAGCTACCGCTATGCCTCCCTCCTCCGCCTTGCCGGACGCACATCTGATCCGCCGATCCCACGCAAGGGATTGAGGAGACATGCCCTAGCTGCGCGCTGCGACACCGACGAATGCGTTGTCCACAGGTCTGCTGATCGCCGGCGCAACGATTCACAGGAACCTGCCAGTCGAGCCCCAGGGCCGCCGGAGCGAACCCCCCGATTCTCTTAACCATGACAGAATTGCTGAGCAGCGTGGACGCGGGCGTCGATCCCCGGGCCGCGATCCCGGAACCCGACCGACCCGTCGTCGACGTGGTGATGCCGGTCTACAACGAAGAGGCCGACCTCGAGACGTCGGTGCGTCGACTGCACCGGCACCTCGCCGATCACGTGCCCTATCCGTCGCGGATCACCGTCGCCGACAATGCGAGCACGGACCAGACGCTGGCGATCGCGAACCGCCTCGCCGCGGAACTGGACGGTGTGCGCGTGGTCCACCTGGAGCTCAAGGGCCGCGGCCGCGCACTGAACCAGGTGTGGAGCGAGGACGACGCCGAGGTGGTCGCCTACTGCGACGTGGACCTCTCGACCGACCTCAACGCCTTGATGCCGCTCATCGCGCCACTGATCTCCGGACATTCGGACATCGCGATCGGCACGCGACTGTCGCACTCGTCGCGGGTGGTGCGCGGCGCCAAGCGCGAGTTCATCTCGCGCTCGTACAACCTGATTCTGCGGACTGCGATGCGCGCCCGGTTCTCCGATGCGCAGTGCGGTTTCAAAGCGATGCGCACCGACGTCGCGAGCACGCTGCTCCCGTACGTCGAGGACACCGGCTGGTTCTTCGACACCGAACTGCTGGTCCTCGCCGAACGCGTCGGCCTCCGCATCGCGGAAGTGCCCGTCGACTGGATCGACGACCCGGACAGCTCCGTCGACATCGTCGCGACCGCCGTCGCCGACCTGCGCGGCTGCGTTCGGGTGGCGTGGGCGCTGGCCACCGGCCGCATCCCGGTCGCCGAACTCCGGCGCACGCTCGGCCGCGAGCGGCTGCCCGGCCCGGCGATCGAGGGCGTGCCGTACGGCATGGTGGGACAGCTCGCACGCTTCTGCGCGGTCGGCATCGCTTCCACGCTGGCCTTCGCGCTGCTGTTCCTGCTGCTGCGTCCGCTGGGCGCCCAGGCCGCGAACTTCCTCGCCCTCGCGATCACCGCGGTGCTCAACACCGCAGCCAATCGACGCTTCACCTTCGGCGTCCGCGGCGCGGCGGACCGCGCGCGCCACCACCTGTTCGGCTGGGGCGTGTTCCTGTTCGGCTGGCTGGTGACCGCGGGCTCCTTGTTCGCGCTGCACCGCTGGAGTCCGGACGCCTCGCATGCCGTCGAACTGACCGTCCTCGTCGTCTCGAACCTCGTCGCGACCGCCACCCGCTTCGTCGGGCTGCGGTGGATCTTCCGTCGCCGCGGCGCTGACCTCACCACTGAACGGAGTGCCGCATGACTGCGACCGTCCTCGATCGGCCACAACCGGCCGACGCCCAACCCGCCGAACCCGATCGGCCCGACCGCTCGGGCCTGATCCGGAGAGCGTCGCTGGCGACGCTGCTGCTCGGCACCACCGTCCTCTACCTGTGGAACCTGTCGATCAACGGGTGGGCCAACTCCTTCTACACGGCCGCCATCCAGGCGGGCTCGCAGTCGTGGAAGGCATGGTTCTTCGGATCGTCCGACATGGCGAACTCCATCACCGTCGACAAACCGCCCGCCTCCCTGTGGATCCCCGCGCTCTCGGTGCGGGTGTTCGGGCTCAACTCGTGGTCGGTGCTGGTGCCCGAGGTGCTGATGGGCGTCGCGTCCGTCGCACTGCTGTACCTGATCACCCGCCGCTACTTCGGCCACTGGGCGGGCATCGGCGCCGGCGTGGTCCTGGCGCTGACGCCGGTCGCGGCCTTGATGTTCCGCTTCAACAATCCCGAAGCACTGTTGATCCTGCTGATGATCGCAGCCGTCGGCGCGGTTCTCCGGGCGATGGAACCGGGGACCCCGGACAAGCCGACGCACAGTGTGCGGTGGATGATCGCCGCCGGTGTGGCGGTGGGCTTCGGCTTCCTCACCAAGCAGCTCGAGGTGATGCTGATCGTCCCCGCGATGGCGGTGACGTACCTGGCGTTCGGTCCGCGGACCTGGCTGCGTCGACTGGGCCATCTGTTCGCATCGCTCGGCGCGTTGATCGTCAGCGCGGGCTGGTGGATCCTGACCGTGGAACTGTGGCCGGCCTCGAGCCGCCCCTACATCGGTGGCTCGCAGAACAACTCGATTCTGGAACTGACCCTCGGCTACAACGGCATCGGTCGCCTCGACGGCAACGAGACCGGCAGCGTCGGCGGTGGCGGCGACGGCGGTGGCCGCATGCGCGGAATGGGCAGTGCCGCGGCCGAGATGGCCGGGCAGGGCGGCGGACCGGGTGGTGCCGGAGGCGGCGGCATGTGGGGCTCGACCGGTGTGTTCCGGATGTTCGAGGCCGCACAGGGCGGCCAGATCGCCTGGCTGATCCCGTCCGCGGCGATCCTCGCGATCGCGGCGCTGGTGCTGATCGGTCGCGCCCCGCGCACCGACCTGCGGCGCGCCTTCCTCACCGTGTTCGGACTGTGGGCCGTCACCATGATCAGCGTCTTCAGCTTCATGGCGGGCATCTTCCACAGCTACTACACCGCAGCGATCGCTCCGGGCATCGCCGCCGTCGTCGCCGGCGCGGCCGTCCTCTGCTGGCGTGAACGCGAACGGCTGTGGGTCCGACTGGTCCTCGTCGCCGCGACCTGGACCGCCGCGATCTGGGGCTTCGTGCTGCTGAACCGGTCGGCGGACTTCGCCGGATGGCTGCGCTTCGTCGTCCTGATCGTCGGCCTCCTCGGCGGCGCCCTCATGCTGCTGGCTCAGCGACGGGCCGTGGCGACGGCGGCCGTGACCGCGGCGATCCTCGCCGGTCTCGCCGGACCGCTGGCCTACACGCTCGACACCGTCAGCACGGCCAAGCAGGGATCGATCATCAGTGCGGGCCCGCAGGTCGACGGCGAGTTCGGCCCCGGTGGTCGAGGCGGTCCGCGCGGCGGGGGCAACCAGCCTCCTGGCATGAACGGCGCCCAGCGCGGTCAGCAGACCGGTTTCCCCGGCGTCCCGCCGAACGGCTTGCCCGGCATGGGCGGGCAGAACGGCGGCGAAGGCTCCGGCGGCATGAACGGCGGCCCCGGCGGCGGACTCCTCAACGGATCGACGCCGTCGGACGAGATGGTCGCACTGCTGCGGACCGACGCCGACCAGTACACCTGGGTGGCTGCGGCCGTCGGCTCCAACGAGGCGTCCGGCTACCAGATCTCCAGCGGGTACTCGGTGATGCCGATCGGCGGCTTCAACGGGACCGACCCGTCGCCGACGCTCGACGAGTTCAAGAAGTTGGTGTCGGAGAACAAGATCCACTACTTCATCGCGAGCAACCGCGGTGGGATGGGCGGCGAAGGCGGCATGGGCGGCAGCCGGTCCTCGTCGGAGATCAGTGAGTGGGTGGCTGCCAACTTCACCACGACCACCGTCGACGGAGTGACGCTGTACGACCTGACCGCGTCGAAGTAACCGATGTCGAAGTAACCGATTCGGCGAGCACCGGACCCGATGACCCCGTGTCATCGGGTCCGGTGCCGTCGGTCCGGTGCCCTTCCGGGTTGCGCGCACCGGCGGCGACGTCGGTCTATTGTCATCCGGGTGAGCGTGTCGACCTCCCTTCGCCGGATGACCGGCCGCGACCCCGCCGAGGACGGTCGCGGTCCGAGCGATCTGGAAGTGTTCTACGACCTCGTCTTCGTCGTCGCCTTCTCCATCGCGGGCACGCAGTTCGCCGAGTACCTGGCGCAGGGCCACTACCGGGCGGCCATCGTCGGATATCTGCTCTCGACGTTCGCCTCGGTGTGGGCGTGGATCAACTTCGCCTGGTTCGCATCCGCGTTCGACACCGACGACTGGATCTACCGGATGCTGACCCTGCTGCAGATGGTCGGCGTCGCCATCATCGCGATCGGACTGCCCCCGGTGTTCGCGTCGATCGATGCGAACGCACACGTCGACCTCACGGTGGTCGTCATCGGCTACATGGTGATGCGCGTGGCGATGATCGTGCAGTGGCTCCGTGCCGCGGCCCAGGCACGCGAATGGCGTGCGACCTGCCTGACCTACGCAGGCATGACCGCCGTCGCGCAGGTCGGCTGGATCATCGTCGCGGTGGAACCGTTGACCCTGGGGCCGACCCTGATCGGGATCGTCGTCTGCGTGGTGCTCGAACTCCTGGGACCGGGCATCGCCGAGACTCGGTTCCGCCGCACGCCGTGGCATCCCGGGCACATCGTCGAACGGTATTCGACGCTCGTCGTCATCACGCTCGGCGAGGGCGTCGTCGGTACCGTCGCCGTTCTGCAGGCGATCATCGATCGCACCGGCTGGAGCGTCGAGACCGCCGTGCTCGGCCTCGCGGCCATGGGACTCACCTTCGCGATGTGGTGGCTCTACTTCCGGCTGGAAGTCGGCAGACCGCTCGGCGAGAATCCCGGAAAATGCTTCGTGTTCGGCTACGGCAGCATGGCGATCTTCATCGGCTGCGCCGCCGTCGGCACCGGGGTCCACCTGGTCGCGATGTGGCTCGACGGCGAGACCCGGATTCCGGAGATGGCCGTGCTGTTGTCCGGCGCGATTCCGCTCGCGATCTTCTGCTTCGGCACCATCGCGATGTACTACTTCCTCGCCGGGTCCGACGCCCTGCTGATCCCGCTCGTCGTGGCGACGGCTCTGCCCCTGGTCAGCGCTGTCGCGGTCGTCGCCGCGGGCGGTGGACTGCTGGTCGCGACCGTCGTCGGCTGCCTGGCGCCGGTGCTGCCGGTCCTGCTCGTGGAACTGACGGCACGCCGTGGCCGCGCACCATCGGAACGGTCGTCGTAGAGCCGGTCGCCGGTACCCATTACGCTGAACGTCGTGCGCGTACTCGTGATCGGCTCGGGCGGCCGCGAACATGCCCTTCTGCTCGGTTTGGACCGTGATCCGTCGGTGACGGACCTGCATGCGGCGCCCGGCAACGCCGGCACCGCTGCGGTGGCGACCAATCATGCGGTCGACGTCGCCTCCGCCGACGCCGTCGTCGCGCTCGCGACGCAGATCGCGGCCGACCTCGTGGTCATCGGACCCGAGGTCCCGCTGGTCCTCGGCGTGGCCGATGCACTCCGCGCGGCGGGCTTCGCCGTGTTCGGCCCCGGCGCGCAGGCGGCGCAGATCGAGGGCTCCAAGGCCTTCGCCAAGGACGTCATGGCCGCAGCGGGCGTCCGCACCGCGCGCGCCGAGATCGTCGACAACCCCGCCGCGCTCGACGCCGCCCTCGACCGCTTCGGTCCCACCTGGGTGGTCAAGGACGACGGCCTGGCCGCGGGCAAGGGCGTCGTCGTGACACCCGACCGCGCCGCGGCCCGCGCCCACGCCGCGGACTGCTTGGAGAACGGACACCCGGTCCTGCTGGAGAGCTTCCTCTCCGGCCCGGAGGTCTCGCTGTTCTGCCTGGTGGACGGCGACACCGTGGTTCCGCTGCTGCCCGCCCAGGACCACAAGCGCGTCGGTGACGGCGACCGCGGTCCCAACACCGGCGGGATGGGCGCCTACACGCCGCTGCCGTGGCTGCCGGACGCGATGGTGACCCGCATCGTCGACGAGGTCTGCAAGCCGGTGGCCGCGGAGCTCGTCAAGCGCGGCACCCCGTTCAACGGGCTGTTGTACGCCGGGTTGGCCGTCGACGACGAAGGCCCTGCGGTCGTCGAGTTCAATTGCCGCTTCGGCGATCCGGAGACGCAGGCGATCCTCGAGCTGCTGCAGACCCCGCTCGGTGAGGCACTCGCCGCCACCGCGCGTGGCACCCTCGCGGACTTGCCGCCGCTCCAGTGGCACGACGGCGCCGCCGTCGTCGTGGTGCTGGCCGCAGAGAACTATCCGGGCCGCCCGCGCACCGGCGACCCGATCAGCGGCGCCGCCGCCGACGGCGTGCTGCACGCGGGCACCGCGGTCAGCGAGTCCGGCGAGATCGTCTCGTCGGGCGGTCGCGTGCTGTCGATCGTGGGCCGTGGCGCCGATCTGGCCGCCGCTCGCGCCCAGGCCTACGAGCGCCTCGCCGGCGTGAAGCTCGCAGGCTCGCATTTCCGCACCGACATCGGCAAGGCCGCTGAAGAGGGACGCATCAGCCTGTAGTCCGCGGGTTTCGCCTGCGGGCGTCGTCTCGATGAATGACACGGCGGTCACGCAGTAGGGTCGCCGGTCGACGTACTCCACAGGTCGGGTGGGAACCGTGGAGGCGACATGAAACTTCTCGATGTGACGCGCGGAGCCGTCGGAGCGATGGTGCTGGGGCTCGTGCTCAGCGCGTGCGGCGGACTGGATTCGAGCCCGACGGCGGAGTCGACGCAGCACCCGGCGTCGGCCACCGATGACGTCGGTTCCAGCGACGGCAGCGATGCGACCGTCGTTCCGGAACCGACGACCGCGAACACCCGGCCGCGCGCGACCGAACCCGCACCTGTCTCGACTCCGCCGATCTCCACTCCGCAGATCTCCACCCCCGCCGCGGATCGCCCCGGCAGCGGGCACGGTCTCTGCTTCGACCTGAACTCGCAGCTCGCGCAGGACGCGATCGCGACACTCGGCACCGACTCGAACGGCGGCGCGTGGCAGCCGCAGGGGGCGAGCAATCATCCGGTGTCGGGCGGCTGCGGCCTCGACTGGATGATCGTCAACGGCAGCGGCTTCAACGACGCGACCTACACCTCGCGCGTCCTGCTCTTCGGCAACGGACAGTATCTGGGCACCGTGGAACCGCACGAGTACTCGTACACGTCGATCGCCGGCGACACACTGGACTCGGTGACCGTCCGCTACCGCTGGCTGCGCGACGAGGATCCGTTCTGCTGTCCGCAGGGCGGTCCCAGCACAGTGACGGTGACGCTGTCGGGCGGGCAGATCTCGCGGACCGGGCAGTTCCCGCCCGAGACGTAGGTCGGGTGCGGCGAGGGACGGCGCGCCGTCAGCGGGCCAGGTTCCGGCCCAGGAACTCGATCTGTTCGGGCAGGACCGACCGCCAGAAGCGGTTGGTGTGGCCGCCCGGGGTCGTCGAGAACGCCGCGGGCGGATGCAGGTCGGCGGCCCACTGCCGGGTGTACGTGTAGAACTGGTCGGCCATGCCGATCGAGAGCAGCACCGGGATCTTGCTGAACGCGTGCTGTTGGCCGAACAGCGAATTGGCCTGGTAGTCGGCGTACGAGTCGAAGGCGCGGGGTGGGAAGTTGTTGGGGTCGCCCCACAGTGCGGGGGAGCTCGCGGCGATCGCTGCGACCCGCGGCGAGCCGAGCAGGGCCCCGATCCGGAGCGCGCCGTAACCGCCCATCGACCATCCGTACAACCCGATCCGATCGGTGCGGAGGTTGAGGTCGATGCTGTTCTCCAGCATCGGGATGAATTCGTCGAGGATCATCGCGGCGCCGTCTGCGCCGTCGCTCCGGGCGTGGAAGTAGTTGCGTCCGACGTCGACACTGGCGACCGCGAACGGCGGGTTGCCCGCGTCGACGTACTGCTGCACCACGCCTTGGATGTTGAGCGCCGTGCCGAAGATGCTTCGCTCATTGGTGTTCAGCGCGTGTGCGACGATCACGACGGGGAGCTCCCCGGTCACGCCGTTCGGTCGCGACGCGGCCCACCGGGTCGGTCGTCCCGCCATGCGCTGGGAGACGAAACTGCCGGTGACGACGGGAGGGTCGTCGGGGATCTCCGGCGCCGGGTCGAGGGGGAGTTGATCGTCGCCGCCGATGTCGGCGGCGACCTGCGGATCGAAGGTCTCCGAGGTCGTGCACGCAGCGATTCCGCCGAGCGCGGCCAGCCCCGCGACGCCGCCGAGCAGCGATCGACGGGACAGCGGACGCCGCGACGACGCCGAAGGGTCGGCGGCGGTCGCGGCGGGTGTCGGAAGTCGATTCCAGGAAGCCATACGGGGCGCTAGTCTACCTCCTCCGCGCGTGCCCCCGCGTCCGTCGCACGGGTCACACGGGACGGCTCAGGTCGTGGCCTCAGGCAGTGGTGAGGCGAGGGTCGGGGCAGTGGCAGCGCTGGTCGTCGGGCACCGGCCCGAGCACGTCGGCGACGTGCTCGCCGCAGCCGTCCCAGGTGATCTTGCTGCAGCTCGGACAGGTCACGGGGAAGCACATGGGAACTCCTTGGAGGGGATCGGGGCTTGCGTGTTCGGGAGGTCAGGTCAGGGACTCGACGGCGGCGGTCAGCTTCGCGGTCGCGTCGTCGGCCACGCTCACCAGGTCGGGGTTGTCGATGACCGTCATCATCACCTGCGGGTTCATCGCCTCGACGATGCTGCGCCTCGGGTCGTCGCGGTCGGCGCGGACTACGACGTTACAGGGCAGCAGCAGGCCGATCTGTCGCTCGGCGGTCACGGCTCGATGGGCGAGGGGCGGGTTGCAGGCGCCGAGGATGACGTACTCCTCGATGTCCTCGCCGATCTTGGCTTTGAGCGTGGCCGCCATGTCGATCTCGGTGAGGACGCCGAATCCCTGCGCGGCGAGGGCTTCCCTGGTGCGGTCGACGGCTTCGGTGAGCGGTGCGTCGACGGTGGTGGCGATAGCGATGGACATGTCTTCTCCTGTTCGGTTGGGCGATGCGTCGGAGTCCTCACGCCAGGGTGAGGAACAGTTTCTCGAGCGTCTCGAGGTCGGGTCCCTCGTCGCTCTCGGCGGTGAGACACTCGCGGAGATTGGTCGCGATGATCTTGAAACCCGCTTTGTCGAGGGCGCGTGAGACGGCAGCGAGTTGGGTCACCACGTCTTTACAGTCGCGACCGTCCTCGATCATGGCGATCACGCCGCCGAGTTGTCCCTGCGCACGACGTAGGCGGTTCAGCACCGCGGTGGTCGATTCGGCATCGGTTTGCATGGAATCCTCCTTGCCGCCACTATACCCCTAGGGGTATTAGTTGGGCGACTGTGCTTGTCGTGCGGTGCGATGAATCCGAGGATGCGGGCGTGCGGCCGGGGCCGTGAGGCCGGACGGGCGGACTTCGCGCGTGCGGTGGCGGTGCGGCCATGCCATAGACTGTCCGCCGTGGGTAAACCTGCTATCAGCAATGTCCTGGCCAGTCGCTACGCGTCCGCGAGCCTCGCGGAGATCTGGTCGCCGCAGCACAAGATCGTCTTGGAACGACAGCTCTGGATCGCCGTCATGAAGGCGCAGCGAGACCTCGGCATCGAGGTCCCCGCCGAGGCGATCGCCGACTACGAGCGAGTGATCGACACCGTCGATCTCGCGTCGATCGCCGACCGCGAGCGCGTGACCCGCCACGACGTCAAGGCGCGGATCGAGGAGTTCAACGCCCTCGCCGGACACGAGCAGATCCACAAGGGCATGACCAGCCGGGATCTCACCGAGAACGTGGAACAGCTGCAGGTCCTCCTGTCGCTGACGCACGTGCGCGACCACGGTGTCGCCACCCTCGCCCGCATCACCGAGCGGGCGGCGCAGTACGCGTCGATCGTCATGGCCGGCCGCAGTCACAACGTCGCGGCGCAGGCCACCACCCTCGGCAAGCGGTTCGCCACCGCCGCCGACGAGCTCATGGTCGCGCTCACCCGCATCGAGGAGTTGATCGCCCGCTACCCGCTCCGCGGAATCAAGGGACCGATGGGCACCAGCCAGGACATGCTGGACCTCCTCGACGGCGATGCCGACAAACTCGCTCGACTCGAATCCACGGTGGCCGCCCACCTCGGGTTCGCCAACGCCTTCACCTCCGTCGGCCAGGTGTACCCGCGGTCGCTGGACTACGACGTCGTCTCGGCGCTGGTGCAGGTCGCCGCCGGGCCGTCGTCGCTGGCCACCACCATCCGGCTGATGGCGGGGCACGAGCTGGTCACCGAGGGCTTCCAGCCCGGCCAGGTCGGCAGTTCGGCGATGCCGCACAAGATGAACACCCGCAGCTGCGAGCGCGTCAACGGTCTCACCGTGATCCTGCGGGGCTACGCGTCGATGACCGGCGAGCTCGCGGGCAACCAGTGGAACGAAGGCGATGTCTACTGCTCGGTGATCCGCCGCGTGGCGCTGCCAGATGCGTTCTTCGCGATCGACGGCCTGATGGAGACCTTCCTGACGGTGCTCGCCGAGTTCGGTGCGTACCCCGAGGTGATCGCGAACGAACTCGATCGTTACCTGCCGTTCCTCGCCACCACCAAGGTGCTGATGGCGTCGGTGCGGGCTGGGGTCGGCCGCGAGACGGCGCACGAGGCGATCAAGGAGAACGCCGTCGCCGTCGCGCTCGCCATGCGTGAGGAGGGTCGGGAGCCCGACCTCCTCGACCGATTGGCCGCCGACGACCGCATTCCGCTCGACCGCGGGCAGTTGGACGCGCTGATCGCCGACAAGTCGGCGTTCGTCGGCGCGGCAGAAGCGCAGGTCGCGCAGGTGGTCGCGCAGGCCGCCGAGTGGGTCGCGAAGCACCCCGACGCCGCCGCCTACGCGCCCGCCCCGATCCTCTAGGAGATCTCATGCGACCCACGCTGTCCGATTACCGGCATGTCGCGTCCGGCAAAGTCCGCGACATCTACGAGATCGACGACGCCACCCTGCTGTTGGTCGCGTCCGATCGCATCTCGGCGTACGACTTCATTCTCGACACCCCGATCCGCGACAAGGGGCGGATCCTGACCGCGGCGAGCTTCTTCTGGTTCGACCGGCTCGGCGTCCCGAACCATCTCGCGGGCGGACCGGACGACGCGCGCATCCCGGCGGGCCTCGTCGGTCGCTCGATGGTCGTCACCAAACTGCCGATGGTGCAGGTGGAGTGCGTCGCCCGTGGCTACCTGACCGGCTCGGGCTTGGTCGACTACAACGCCACCGGCGCCGTCTGCGGCGTGGAGCTGCCCGCCGGTCTGGGCGAGGCCGACAAGCTTCCCGCGCCGATCTTCACTCCCGCGACCAAGGCCGCGATGGGCGATCACGACGAGAACGTCAGCTTTGCGCACGTCGCGAACCAGGTGGGCGAGGAGCTCGCGACTGCGCTGCGCGAACGCACCCTCGACATCTACGGTCGTGGCGCCGATCTCGCGGCCGAACGCGGGATCATCCTGGCGGACACCAAGTTCGAGTTCGGCCAAGCACCCGACGGCTCCCTGGTCCTCGCCGACGAGGTGCTCACTCCGGACTCGTCGCGCTACTGGGACGCTGCGACCTACCAGCCGGGTGTGGTCCAGCCGAGCTTCGACAAGCAGATCGTCCGCAACTGGCTCACCGGTCCGGACTCCGGGTGGGACCGCGGGTCTGAACAGCAGCCGCCCGCCCTGCCCGACGACGTCGTCGAGCGGACGCGCGCCCGTTACATCGAGGCGTACGAGCGGATCTCGGGACTGTCGTTCGACGAGTGGTTCGACGCGTGACGGCCGCGTCGAACCCGGTGGCCCCTCCGGTCGCCAAGAAGGTCCCCGCA
Source organism: Gordonia hydrophobica NBRC 16057 (assembly GCF_001592365.1). Taxonomy (GTDB): domain Bacteria; phylum Actinomycetota; class Actinomycetes; order Mycobacteriales; family Mycobacteriaceae; genus Gordonia; species Gordonia hydrophobica. Next base: position 113,301 of record NZ_BCWU01000007.1, on the reverse strand, counting down.
CCGCGCGAGCACCACGGCGACGTCTTCGTCGACGACTACGAGTGGCTCCGGAACGCCGACGATCCCGAGGTAATCGCCTATCTGGAGGGGCAGAACGCATTCGTCGACGCCCAGACCGCGCACCTGGCGTCGCTGCGCAGCGACATCTTCGGCGAGATCAAGTCCCGGGTCCAAGAGACCGACATGAGCGTCCCGACGCGCAGCGGCAAGTACTGGTACTTCACCCGCACCACCGAAGGCCTCGCCTACGGTGTCCGGGCACGGTGCCCGATCCGCTCCGACGACGACTGGACTCCCCCCGAGGTGACCCCCGGCGTCGACCTGCCCGGCGAGCACGTCTTCTTCGACGCCAACGCCGAAGCGGAGGGGCACGAGTTCTTCAGTCTGGGCGCGATGTCGGTGAGCCACGACGGCGAGTGGCTGGCGTACAGCGTCGACGTGAAGGGCGATGAGCGATACACGCTGCGGATCAAGAACCTGACGACCGGCGAACTGCTGCCGGACACGATCGAGAACATCTCCGCGGGCGCCACCTGGTCGCTCGACGCCCGGTACGTCTTCTATCAGACCGTCGACGACGCATGGCGTCCCGACAGCGTCTGGCGGCACGAGGTGGGCTCCACCGAATCCGATGTGCAGGTGTTCCACGAGCCGGACGAGCGGTACTGGGTCGGCATCGGGACCACGCAGAGCGACGAGTACCTGGTGATCGGCGTCGGATCCAAGATCACCGCCGAGGCCTATGTGCTGCGGGCCGACGACCCGACCGGTGAGTTCGTCAGCGTCGCCGGCCGTGTCGAGGGCGTGGAGTACTCGGTCGAGCACGCGCGTATCGGAGGCGAGGACTGGTTCGTCGTCGTCCACAATGCGCAGGGTGCCGTCGACTTCGCCGTCGACGTGGTCCCCGTCGACGATTTCAGCGCGCGGCAGACACTGATCGAGCATCAGCCGGGCCGTCGTATCGAGGACGTCGACTGCTTCCGCGACTACCTGGTGCTGTCGTACCGGGAGGCCGCATTGCCGCGCGTGGCGATCGCCGATCTCCGCGGCATCGACGGGCTGCCGACGGTCGACGACTTCGTCGAAGTGACCTTCGACCAGGAGCTGCGATCAACTGGGCTCGGCGCCAACGCCGAGTGGGGCACCCCGAAACTCCGCGTCGGCTACGCGAGCTATGTGGATCCGGCCGAGGTGCTGGACCTCGACGTCGCGACCGGGGAGCGCACGCTGCTGCGCAGGCAGCCGGTGCTCGGCGGTTACGACCCGGCCGATTACACGGCGGTCCGCGAGTGGGTGGTGGCCGCCGACGGGACGCGCATCCCGGTGTCGCTGGTGTTCCGCCGCGATCTGGACCAGAGCACGCCGAGTCCGATGCTGTTGTACGGATACGGCTCGTATGAGACCTGCCTGGACCCCGGCTTCTCGGTGGCACGGCTGTCGATGCTCGACCGCGGCATGGTGATGGCGTTCGCGCACATTCGCGGCGGCGGCGAGATGGGTCGGCTCTGGTACGAGAACGGGAAGACGCTCACCAAGAAGAACACCTTCACCGACTTCGTCGACGTCGCGCGGCATCTCATCGAGACCGGCTGGACTTCGCCCGAGCACCTGGTCGCCGAGGGCGGCAGCGCGGGCGGACTGCTGATGGGCGCCGTCGTCAACCTGGCTCCGGAGCTGTTCAACGGCATCCTGGCCGCCGTGCCGTTCGTGGATGCGCTGAACTCGATCCTCGACCCGTCGCTGCCGCTGACCGTGATCGAGTGGGACGAGTGGGGCGATCCGCTCCACGATCCCGAGGTGTACGCGTACATGAAGTCGTACACGCCGTACGAGAACGTGACCGCGAAGCCCTACCCGTCGATTCTCGCCGAGAACTCCCTGCACGACACCCGCGTCCTCTTCGTGGAGGCGGCGAAATGGGTGGCGCGGCTGCAGGAGTCCACCACCTCGGGCAATCCGGTGCTGCTCAAGACCGAGATGTCCGCAGGCCACGGCGGCGTCTCCGGCCGGTACAAGCAGTGGGAGGAGACGGCCTTCGAGTTGGCCTGGATCTTGGAGAAGGCCGGCGCGCTGGCGGAATAGAGTCGAAACACGGGGCGTGCGAAGTCATGACCGAACTTCCGCCGCAGTCCTGGACTCAGCGAGCGAGGTCGTTCTTCCTCCGCCGATGACAGAAGAGAACAGAAATGGTGCTCGGGAGCGGCCCAGCGCCGCTTCCGAGCACCATTTCTGCGAGTGTCGCTGCACGGATGGTCCCGGCAACGACGATTCGGCGCCGCCGGTCGAAGGACCAGTGACGCCGAATCGGTGGTTGCGCGGTGCGGACCTCGCTCAGTGCATCGTGACGGGCACCTGCTGCTCGTCGGCATCGCCCTCGACGACCATCTTCTTGCGGGGCAGGAAGTAGGCCGGGATCAGGGTGAGTGCGACCAGTACCGTGGCCACGATGAACGTGTTGCCGTAGGTGGAGGCGATGTCGGAGATGACATCCGCGCCGGCAGCCTGGACGGCGGCCGGATCCGAGACGTTGACACCGTTCTCGACCATCGCCTTGCCGACGCGCGCCTGGTCGCCACCGGCCTGCATCACCGCGCGCGAGAGCGGCATCAGCATGGTGGTGAAGATGACGGTGATGACGGCGGTGCCGATCGACGCCGCGGTCTGCTGAACGGCGTTCATCAGCGTGGAGCCGTCGGCGATCTCGCCGCCGCGCAGCGTCGCGAGTGCGGCGGTCATGATCGGCATCATGGTCATGCCCATGCCGAGGCCCTGGATGAACAGGGCGCCGCACAGGTACCAGTACGAGGTGTCGGTACCGAGTGCGATGAATGCGCCGACGCCGATGGCGATCAGGACCAGGCCGCCGAGGACGAACTTGCCGGGACCCATCTTGTCCGTGAGCTTGCCTGCGATCGGCATGGTCAGCATGGCGCCGAGACCCTGTGGGGCCAGCAGCAGACCAGCGGCGAGCGTGCTCTCACCGCGGACGATGATGAAGTACTGCGGGTACAGCAGCGAAGCGCCGAAGAAGGCGATCGCGAACAGCGACATCGTGATGACCGCGCCGCGCAGCGTGGTGTTCCGGAACAACCGCAGGTCCAGCAGCGGATTGGTGGTGCGGAACGCGTGGCGGACGAACATCGCGATGAGGATGGCGCCGATGATCATCGGAATGTAGACGCGCGGAGCGTTGAAGGTCTGCTCCTCGGCGCTCGACGAGACACCGAACAGGAACAGCGCCAGGCCGGGCGAGAGCATCAGCAGGCCGGGCACGTCGATCTTCTTGCCGGGCTCCTCATCGCCGCCGGGAAGCGCGAAGAAGGCGTAGACCAGCGCGATCGCGCCGATCGGGACGTTGATCAGGAAGACCCAGTGCCACGAGGCGATCTCGATCAGCCAACCGCCGAGGATCGGTCCCATGATCGGGCCGAGCAGCATCGGGATGCCGAGGACGGCCATGACCGAGCCGACCCGCTCCGGGCCTGCCGCGCGGGTCATGATCATCATGCCGATCGGCATGAGGAGGCCGCCGCCGAAGCCCTGGATCACGCGGAACGCGACCAGCGAGCCGATGTTCCACGCCAGGGCGCACAGGATGGAGCCGATGAGGAACAGGATCAGCGACGCCATGTAGACGCGCTTGGTGCCGAAGCGTGACGCCGCCCAACTGGCTGCGGGGATGACCGCAGCGAGGGCCAGGGTGTACCCGGTCATCGACCAGGCGGCACCCGCCGTCGACGTATCGAACTCGGTGATGAAGGTGGGCTGCGCGACCGACACGACGGTGACGTCGAGGATCGACATGATGGCGCCCAGAACGACGACGCCCGCGATGACGAAGACGCCGCGATCCAGCTTGTCGCTGGCTGCTCCCGGTGGGGAGGTGGTCATGAGGTGTCCTTTGCTAGGAACGGTCAGAAGTAGCGGAGGTCGGGGGTGGAGCGATGGACTCGAGGGCCGCCGCCAGAGCAGACTGCAGATCGGTGCGGACATCGTCGGGGATCTCGGTGACGATGCATGCGAGATCGTCGGCCCGCATCCGGAACTTGGTGTGAACGAGTTCGCGTCCATGTTCGGACAACGACAACCGCTTCACGCGACGGTCGGTCTCATCTTCGCGTCGGACGATGAGATCGGCGGCCACCAGACGATCGGCGCCGCGACCGGCTGCCGCGAGCGACAGACAGACGGCGTCGGCCAGTTCGTTCACCGATAAGTCGTGGTCGCTGCGCGACAGGACCATCAGCATGCGGAGCTGCGAGAGGGTCAAGTCGGTGGCGGCGACACGGTCGACGGTGCTGCAGGAGGCGCGTGCCGCGACCCGATCGAGGAACTGCACCAGCGTGCTGGTGCAGGCCTCGACGGAGGTTGGAGAATTCGACACCTGCAAGAACTTACGCTCGCGCAACTATTGCTGCAACGCAATGACTGGTGACTTCGCGCACTGGCGCTATCCTGTGGGGCATGGGTCACGCCAACATCAAAGACATCCCGGTCCGCGCACTCGACGGCGGCGCATTCTCGCTCGCGGATCTCACCGGTCCGCTCCTCGTGGTGAACGTCGCCTCCAAATGTGGACTCACTCCGCAGTACACCGCTCTGGAGAAGTTGCAGAAGGACTACGGCGACCGTGGACTCACCGTGGTCGGCGTTCCGTGCAACCAGTTCATGGGCCAGGAGCCCGGCACCTCCGAAGAGATCGCCAGCTTCTGCTCGACCACCTACGGTGTCACCTTCCCGCTGCTGGAGAAGACCGACGTCAACGGCGACGACCGCCACCCGCTGTACGCCGAACTCACGCAGACCGCCGACGCGAACGGCGAGGCGGGCGACATCCAGTGGAACTTCGAGAAGTTCCTCGTCGCGGCCGACGGCAGCGTCGCCGGACGGTTCCGTCCGCGGACCGAACCCGACGCCCCGGAAGTCATCTCGGCCATCGAAGCCGCGCTCGGTTAGGGAGTGTCTGCGGCCGGCCGATCGGCAGGTAGAGTAAGCGCGTAACCGTCCGGTCCGCTCGGGCCGGACATTCGACACCATCGGTGTGAGGAGCAGTGCGGCGAATGGCGCGTGTAGTTGTCGATGTGATGCCCAAGGCCGAGATCCTGGACCCGCAGGGACAGGCCATCGTCGGGGCGCTCGGGCGTCTGGGATTCGCGGGCGTCGCCGACGTCCGTCAGGGAAAGCGCTTCGAGCTGGAAGTCGACGACTCTGTCGACGACGCTGCGCTGGAGCGGATCGCCGAAGAACTCCTGACCAATACGGTCATTGAGAACTTCAACGTCTCGCGCGTCGCGGAGTAGGCGCACATGACTGCTCGCATCGGAGTCATCACCTTCCCCGGCACGCTCGACGACGTCGACGCGGCGCGCGCCGTCACCACGGCGGGCGGTGAAGCCGTCAACCTCTGGCACGGCGACGCCGACCTCAAGAACGTCGACGCCGTCGTCGTTCCGGGTGGCTTCTCGTACGGCGACTACCTGCGGTGCGGCGCCATCGCGAAGTTCGCTCCCGTCATGGGCGAGGTGGTCGCGGCCGCCGAACGCGGCATGCCGGTGCTCGGCATCTGCAACGGATTCCAGATCCTCTGTGAGGCGGGGCTGCTTCCGGGCGCTCTCACGCGTAACGAGGGGCTCCATTTCGTCTGCCGCGACCAGTGGCTGCGGGTGGAGTCGAACACCACTGCGTGGACGTCCCGCTACGAGGTCGGCGCCGAGATCCTGATCCCGCTGAAGTCGGGTGAAGGACGCTATGTGGCCTCCGAGCGGACACTCGAGGAACTGAAGGGCGAGGGACGCATCGCGTTCACCTACGCGGGCGACAATCCCAACGGGTCGAGCCTCGACATCGCCGGTGTCTCCAGCGCCAACGGGCGCGTCGTGGGTCTCATGCCGCACCCGGAGCACGCGATCGGAGCGCTGACCGGCCCGAGCGACGACGGTCTCGGCCTGTTCTACTCGGCACTGGACGCGGTGCTCGCGGCAGTCTGAGCAGCACAGTGACAACTTCTGCGGCAGTGTCAACGGCAAGCGCGGCGGGGCTCGGTGACTTCATCGACGCCTCGCCGTCGCCGTTCCACGTCTGTGCCACCGTGGCCGCGGCGCTCGACGCCGCCGGGTACGAGCGGCTGTCGGAGACCGATCGGTGGACGGACTCGATCGGTCGCCATTACGTGATGCGCGGCGGTTCGATCATCGCCTGGAACGCCGACGCGGTCGGGGCCACCCTGATGCGTCGTGCGCCCCGTTTCCGGATCATCGGTGGGCATACCGACAGTCCCAACCTGCGCGTCAAACAGCATCCGGACCGCACCAGCGCGGGCCTGGCGACCGTCGCGCTCGAGCCGTACGGCGGCGCCTGGTTGAACTCGTGGCTCGACCGCGACCTCGGGTTGTCGGGACGCCTGGCCTACGAGGACTCGGACGGCGCCGTCGCCCTCCGACTCGTGACGATCGACGAGCCGATCCTGCGAGTCCCGCAGCTGGCGATCCACCTGTCGGAGGACCGCAAGGGCGTGAGTCTGGATCCGCAGCGGCACGTCGACGCGGTTCGCAGTGTCGGCGAAGCGCAGTCGCTGCTGGCGTTCGTCGCCGAGCGTGCGGACGTCGACGCGGACGCCGTGCTGGGCTGGGAGCTCATGACGCACGATGTGACGCCGTCGCGCATCATCGGCGCCGAGCAGGATCTGCTGAGCGCGCCGCGGTTGGACAACCAGGGCACCTGCTATGCGGGGCTGCGTGCGCTGCTCGACGCCGAGCCGTCCGCCGATGCGATCTCGATGCTGGTGCTGTTCGACCATGAAGAGGTCGGCTCCGGCTCCGAGCGGGGAGCATCGTCGGATTTCCTGGTCACCGTCTGCGAGCGGATTGTGGCGGCCACCGGCGGCGACCGGGACGATTTCTTCCGTGCGATGGCCGCCAGCATCTGCGTCTCGGGCGACATGGCGCACGCCACGCATCCGAACTACCCGGATCGTCACGAGCCGTCTCATCGGATCGCCGTCAACGGCGGCCCGGTCCTGAAGGTGAACCAGAATCTCCGATATGCGTCCGACGCGGTCGGCGAGGCCGAGTTCGCGCTCGCCTGTCGTGACGCCGAGGTGCCGTTGCAGCGGTACATCCACCGCGCCGACCTGCCGTGCGGCTCGACCATCGGACCGCTCACCGCGACTCGGACCGGACTGCTGACCGTCGACGTCGGCGCGCCGCAGCTCGCGATGCACAGTGCACGCGAACTGATGGGCACGGCCGACGTCGCGATGTATTCGGCGGCGTTGGCGGCGTTCCTGCGCCGCTGAACGACCCCCGCGTTCCGACGCGGTTACAGTGCGGCCTTGACGACCTCGGCGAACGGAGTCGACGGCTTCCCGCGCAGGTCCGCGAGGTCGGTCGACGTGGAGTCGAGGGCGCCCTTCGCGGCGCCTGCGTCGGAGTTCGCGAGGATCGCGGCGAACGGTCCGGGGATCCCCGCGCCCTCCAGAGCGGCCGCGTAGTCGGCTTCGGGAACATCCTGGTAGGCGACCGGCTTGCCGCCGACCGCGGCGAACGTGGCAGCGATGTCGGCATACGTCAGGTGCTCGTCGCCCGCGAGCTCGAAGATCGCACCCGCCGGCGCGGTGAGCAGCGCTGCTGCGGCGGCGTCCGCATAGTCGGCGCGCGATGCCGGGGCCACGGAGCCGGTGCCCGCACTGCCCGCGAACACACCCGACTCCAGTGCGGGGGCGAGCGACTGGAGATAGTTCTCGGAGTACCAGCCGTTGCGCAGCAGCACCGTGTCGATGCCGCTGTCGGCGAGCAGCTTCTCGGTCGCTGCGTGTTCGTCGGCGAGCGCGAGCGGAGTGTCGTCGGCGCGCAGGATGGACGTGTACGCGATCAAGCCGACCTGTGCGGCTTCTGCGGCCCCGATGACGTTGGTGTGCTGCGGCAGCCGTTGGCCCACCTCGGAACCCGACACCAGGAGTAGCTTGTCGACGCCGGCCAGCGCTGAGCGCAGCGCCGCGGGATCGGTGTAATCGGCGACGCGGACCGTCACGCCTGCGGACGTCAATGCGTCGGCCTTGGCCTGGTTGCGCACCACGGCCACGATGTCGCCGGGGGCGACGCCGCGCTCGATGAGTGCGGTCACGGCGCTGCCGCCGAGTCCGCCGGTGGCGCCTGTCACTGCGTAGGTCGTCATGAGATGTCCCTTCGTCGGTTGGTTCCCAATCATCATGCACTTACTAAAAGTAATGTGCAATGGTGATCGTAAGCACAGGCAAAAGAACGAGCGTACGATGGCAGCATGTCCGCACCCCAGCAGTCTGAGAACGACGTCGACCCGACACTCGAGGCCGACGTCTTCTCGCGCAACTGCTCGTCGCGCGAGATCCTGCAGAACGTGACCAGCCGCTGGGGGCTGCTCGCGCTGGTGGCGCTGCTCGACGGCGAACTCCGCTTCAACGCGCTGCGCAGGCGAGTCGACGGGGTCAGCGAGCGGATGCTGTCGGTGACGCTGCAATCGCTCGAACGCGACGGCTACGTCCATCGCGAGATGCTGCAGGCGATCCCGCCGCGCGTCGAATACTCGCTGACCGAGATGGGGCGCGCAGTGGCCGAGCGGCTGACCGGGCTGATCGAACTCGTCGAAGGGCAGGTCGGGGCGGTCGGCGGCGCGCGCGCGGAGTACGACGCCCGCTGAGCAGGCCGACCGAGGTCAGGGCCGCAGCGCCGTGAGGGTACTGCCCTGACGGAGCACGATCGTGCCGTCCACGTTCTCGGCACTGCCGAGAATTGGGCGTGTCCAAGCCGGTCGTCCCGCATCCACCCCGCTCGAATCCACCCCGCTCGAATCCACGTTGTAGGCGGTCAGCTGGTTCGCGTTGGCGAAGACGACGACGTCGTTGGAGGCGCCGAGGCACGCGGCGTTGTCGATGTTCGCGTCGGGCGCGTCGAGGGCGGGCGCCGGCAGCGCGCCGCGACGGCCACCGTCGATCAGATCGAAGAAGACGCGCGACCGGTCTTTGCGTGCCACCGAGACGGTGGATCCGCAGGGACGCGCTCCCGCCTTCGACAGGTTCGGATCGGCGATCTGCCACAGCGCCTCACCGGTGCGCGGGTCGACGACCTCGTACCGTCCAGCGGCTTCGAGCGAGGAACCCTCGCCCGCCGGTGCGATGACCGGATAGGTGGACGGTCCGTGGACCAGCGACGAGTCCTTCGCCGTCCCGGACGGCCGGTCCGCGATCCCCGTGTCGGTGGCGGGGTAGAAGGTGACGGACTCCGCGCCGAGTGCGGTACGGGTGACGGTGATTCCGGTGAGGAAGCTGTCGATCGAGCACTGGGTGCAGGCGATCCGGTCGGTGCCGTCGTGCTGATCGACGACGAAGCTCGCGCCGTCGGCGGTGGCGACGACCAGCGCGCCGTGGGCGATGCCGACCCGCGCGGCGGCGGCGAATGTGCGGCTCCACAGGATCTCGCCGGTCGGGGTCCGCAGGCTCACCTGGTAGCCCGACTGATTGACGTGCACGAAGTTCTGGCCGAATCCGAGGACGGTCGCGGTGTCGTCGGCGTCCGCGACTCCGGTGAGTTCGCCGGTCGATCGGTCGGCCAGATAGAAGCCGTTCTTCGGGCCGTCGATCTGGAGGCGGATCGCGCAGCCGATCTCGCCTGCCGCGGTGATTCCGCAGCCGCCGAATCCGGCGTCGATCGGAGCGTCCCACTGCGGCCGCCCGGACCGGGAATCGACGAGCATGAACTCGTGCTTGAAGCCGACCGGGTACGAGATGAGCCAGTCGTGGCCGACGGTCGCGGCGACCGTGATCGCCCCCTGCCCGCCCGCGCCCGGGAGTTGGGTGTCGTCCAGCGTCCAGGCGTCGTCGGGGGCCGCCGCGTAGTTCGCCAGCACTCCCTGCGCCGACGCGTGGGGTGCGGTCGCGGGCGCCCCGGACAGCACGACGCCCGCGGTGACGACCAGGGCGACGGCGCCGACTGCGGCGACGGCGGGCATGCCGAACGGCAGGCGGTGCAAGAGGGCGCGCAGCGACATGCGATCAGTCAACCACGTGACCGCGGCGGGATCGGCGGGACGTGCGACGACGCCGGTCGGTGGCGGTGGAGTGCTCCGCACCGATGGGTCGGTGTGATGTGTCGCACGCTATCATCGTGGGCATGCCGAGCCCCCGAACGGGACCCTTGGGGGCGCTTCAAGGGCGCTGTTCCTCCGGTCTTGACGCTCGTTCGCTCAGGGCGTAGAGGTGCGGGAACATCGGCCTTGAGCGCGGCGTTGTCAACCACAGAACCCCGTCGCAGTCCAGGGCACCTGCCCGAGGCTAGGCGTAACAGCGGCGTTGTCGTCATTGACCACTACAGTGGAGGCAGGGCTGGTCGCCAGAGTTCGTCACAGACGTGACAGCGGCCGGGGCGCAAGCAATAAGAGGGAGAACAATGTTCGAACGGTTCACCGACCGCGCACGCCGGGTTGTCGTCCTGGCGCAGGAAGAAGCGCGGATGCTCAACCACAACTACATCGGTACCGAGCACATCCTCCTGGGTCTCATCCACGAGGGTGAAGGTGTCGCCGCCAAGGCACTCGAGTCGCTCGGCATCTCGTTGGAGGCCGTCCGCAGTCAGGTCGAGGAGATCATCGGTCAGGGGCAGCAGGCTCCGTCCGGTCACATCCCCTTCACCCCGCGTGCCAAGAAGGTGCTCGAGCTCAGCCTGCGCGAGGCGCTGCAGCTGGGTCACAACTACATCGGTACCGAGCACATCCTGCTCGGTCTGATCCGCGAAGGCGAGGGCGTCGCCGCGCAGGTCCTGGTGAAGTTGGGCGCCGATCTCAACAAGGTCCGCCAGCAGGTCATCCAGCTGCTCTCGGGATACCAGGGCAAGGAGCCTGCCGAGGCCGGTACCGGCGCGCGCTCGTCGGAGTCGGGCACGCCGTCGACGTCGCTGGTCCTGGACCAGTTCGGCCGCAATCTCACGACCGCCGCGAGCGAGGGGAAACTCGACCCCGTCATCGGCCGTGAGAAAGAGGTGGAGCGGATCATGCAGGTCCTCTCCCGTCGCACCAAGAACAACCCGGTCCTCATCGGCGAGCCCGGCGTCGGCAAGACGGCCGTCGTCGAAGGTCTGGCACAGGCAATCGTCGCGGGCAACGTCCCGGAGACGCTCAAGGACAAGCAGCTGTACACCCTCGACCTCGGTTCGCTGGTCGCGGGCAGCCGCTACCGCGGTGACTTCGAGGAACGGCTGAAGAAGGTCCTCAAGGAGATCAACACCCGCGGCGACATCATTCTCTTCATCGACGAGCTGCACCAGCTCGTCGGTGCGGGTGCGGCCGAGGGCGCGATCGACGCCGCCAGCATTCTGAAGCCGAAGCTGGCGCGCGGCGAGCTGCAGACGATCGGCGCCACGACGCTCGACGAGTACCGCAAGTACATCGAGAAGGATGCCGCGCTGGAGCGCCGCTTCCAGCCGGTCCAGGTCGGCGAGCCGTCGGTGGAGCACACCATCGAGATCCTCAAGGGCCTGCGCGACCGCTACGAGCAGCACCACAAGGTGTCCATCACCGACGGCGCCCTCGCGGCCGCGGCGACTCTCGCGGACCGCTACATCAACGACCGCTTCCTGCCGGACAAGGCGATCGACCTCATCGACGAGGCCGGCGCCCGCATGCGCATCCGTCGCATGACCGCGCCGCCAGACCTGCGCGAGTTCGACGACCGCATCGCCGATGCGCGCAAGGAGAAGGAGTCCGCGATCGACGCGCAGGACTTCGAGAAGGCCGCCAGCCTCCGCGACAAGGAGAAGCAGCTGGTCGCCGAGCGTGCCGAGCGTGAGAAGCAGTGGCGTGCCGGTGACCTCGACGTGGTCGCCGAGGTCAACGATGAGGAGATCGCGGAGGTCCTGGGCAACTGGACCGGCATCCCGGTCTTCAAGCTCACCGAGGAGGAGACCACCCGTCTGCTCCGCATGGAAGACGAGCTGCACAAGCGGATCATCGGTCAGCGCGACGCCGTCTCGGCCGTCTCGCGGGCCATCCGCCGTACCCGCGCCGGCCTCAAGGACCCGAAGCGTCCGTCGGGCTCGTTCATCTTCGCCGGCCCGTCCGGTGTCGGTAAGACCGAGCTCTCGAAGGCCCTCGCGAACTTCCTGTTCGGTGAGGACGACGCCCTGATCCAGATCGACATGGGCGAGTTCCACGATCGCTTCACCGCGTCGCGTCTGTTCGGTGCCCCTCCCGGGTACGTCGGATACGACGAGGGCGGCCAGCTCACCGAGAAGGTCCGTCGCAAGCCGTTCTCCGTCGTCCTGTTCGACGAGATCGAGAAGGCCCACCCGGAGATCTACAACACCCTGTTGCAGGTCCTCGAAGACGGTCGCCTCACCGACGGTCAGGGTCGCACGGTCGACTTCAAGAACACCGTCCTGATCTTCACGTCCAACCTGGGTACCGCCGACATCTCGAAGGCCGTCGGCATGGGCTTCAGCAAGGACGACGGTCGCGGCTCCAACTACGACCGCATGAAGATGAAGGTCAACGACGAGCTCAAGAAGCACTTCCGTCCCGAGTTCCTCAACCGCATCGACGACATCATCGTCTTCCACCAGCTGACGCAGGACGAGATCATCGAGATGGTCGACCTCATGATCGGCCGCGTGGAGACGCAGTTGAAGACCAAGGACATGGACCTGGAGCTGACCGAGAAGGCCAAGAACCTCCTCGCGAAGCGCGGCTTCGATCCGGTGCTGGGTGCGCGTCCGCTGCGTCGCACCATCCAGCGCGAGATCGAGGACCAGCTGTCGGAGAAGATCCTCTTCGAGGAGATCAAGGGCGGCCAGATCATCCTGATCGACGTCGACGGCTGGGACGGCGAGGGTGCGGGCGAGGACGCCAAGTTCACCTTCACCGGTTCCGAGCGTCCGCGCGCGGTCCCGGACGCTCCGGTGGAGCTCACGAAGACGTCGGAGGGCGACGCGAGCTGATCCCGGTGATCGGCTGACACGAACGACGCCGACCGCCGTCGGGAGAGATCCCGACGGCGGTCGGCGTTTCTCGTCGCCTGCTCGGTTCGCGCGGCCGCCGGGCCTGCCCCGCGGGGAGTGGTTCGGCGACGAACCTAGGATGGACAGCAACCGGTGCCGCGCGGATCGTCGCCGCGTACGTGGCCGACCGTGTGAGGGGAGATCGTGTCGTATCCTTTGGTGTTCCCGCCGCAACAGCCGGGGCCGCACGCCACCGGGCGGTACCAAGGCGTGGGATTCCTTACATGACACAGCGTTTGCGGAGCCGCATTAGGTGTTTATTCAGGTGAATGTGTGAAGATTTCCTTCATGCGTCCCTCCACCAGCAGACCGGCAGCAGCGCTCGCCGTCGTCGTCGCAGTCGTCGTGACGGCATTGGTCGGAATTGCGCTGTCCACCTCGCGCGGCGGACCGGCGTCGAGCACCGCGTCGATGGTGAACGCGGCGCATCCGAACGCTGCCGAACCGACCTACGTGGCGATGGGGAGTTCCTTCGCCGCGGGACCGGGTGAAGGTCCGGTAGTCGATCACCGATGCCTGCGCACCGCGGACAACTACCCCAGCCAGCTCGCCGAGAAGGTTGGCTTGAAGCTGGTCGACGTCAGCTGCTCGGGGTCCACCGCCGCGCAACTCGTCACGGGCCCGAAATCGCACCATGTGACCAAGCGTCGCCCGCAGGTGGAGGCGGTGGACCACGACACTCGGCTGGTGACCATCACCACCGGTGGCAACGACATCGACTTCATCGGGCGGATCATGACCGAGGCGTGCACCAACATGCGTGCGCTGGGAGTGGCGAAATGCGGTTCGGGCCGGCTGATCCCGGTGCCACCGAATCCAGCGGACTACGCACGCCTCGAGGCGTCGTTGATCCGCGCCGTCGACGAGATCAAGGCGCGCGGTCCCAACGCCGAGATCGTCCTCGTGGACTACACCCCGGTGGTGGCGATCAACGCGCCGCAGTGCTCGCTGCTGCCGCTGGCGCCCTGGCAGGTGGTCCAGGAGACCGAGATCGCCCGGCAGATGTCTGAGGTCAATCAGCGGGTGGCGGCACGGACCGGCGCCCAGCACGTGGTGACCACGCAGCTGGCGGCCGAGCATTCGGCATGCGGTCCGCAGCCCTGGGTCCGTGGCTTCGGGAAGAAGATGGTGTTCCACCCGAACGCCGCGGGGAAGACGGGGATCGCCGACCTGGTGGCGAGCCAGATCAGGATCTGACGATCAGGCCTTGACCGGCTTCGAGTCGTGCGCGGCGTTGCTCTGCTTGATGCCGACCACGATCGCTGACAGCAGCAGGAGAGCGCTCACCGCGGTGATCAGGAAGCCGAGGCGGGTGCCGACGGTCTCGTAGATCGCGAAGCCGATCGCGCCGCCGATCACCGCGACGAACGCGGAGCGACCCCAGCGCTGGATGCGCCAGTCGATCCGTTCGCGGCCGGTGGTGACCAGACTGATCGGGCTGCGACGCAGGACCTCCACCAGGAAGACGGTGACGACGACCGTCACCGCATAGGTGGCGAGCAGATTGAGCCACAGCGGGGCGTCGAGGTGTTCGCGCGAGATCTGCAGCACCGTCGACAACACGATGACGTGCGCCAGATAGATGCCGAACGACCGGTCTGCGGCCGTCTGCATCACCTTGTCGGGCCCGGAACCGGGGTGGCGTCGCTCCTGCCAGATGGTGCCGCAGATGTACAGGATGATGATGATCCCGACGAACATGAACGAGTTGTGGACCATGAACACGTTGGTGGCGCGGAACATCTCTTCGCCGCCGTTCACGTTGATCACGAAGTAGATGAGGGTGACGACGATGGTCACGATGGACAGTCCGACCAACGGTCCGCGGAAGCGCCGCATGAAGGCGCCGAACGCGTCGAAATGGTAGGCGGCCAGACAGCCCAGCAGAATGAAGAACTGGTACGGGAAGAGCGTGACGCCGAGGTACCTCCAGATCAGGCCGAGGACGCCGCTCTGGAAGATCTCAAGGGGTGGGCGGACCATGTGGAACAGCAGCCAGATGTGGAAGGTGCCGCTCACCGCGAGGAGATAGCGGTGGTATCCCCACGTCCGTTTGATGACCCACAGCACAGCGGGGAACACCAGATAGATCTGCATGCTCACCGAGAGGAAGTACAGGTGGTAGGCCGCGTTGCCGGTGGCGAGGTCGTAGACCAGGCTCTTCAGCGCCAGGCGTTCGCTTGCGCCGTCGGCGAAGATGTCACCGATCGCGTCCAGTCCGCCGCGTTGATAGTGGCGGTTGAGCCAATAGAACAGTGACCAGACCAGGAACGGCAGACCGATCAGCTTGTACCGCCTGCGCCAGAACGTCGGCGCATGGAGCTCGCGGTTGCGGTACTGGTAGGTCAGCACGAATCCGGTGAGCGCGAAGAAGCAGTAGCGCGTGTAGCGCAGCATCAGGCCGACACCCTGCGCGGCCATCGCAGTGATCGGCGCCATGCCCAGGATCACATGGTCGAGGATGACGCCGCCGAAGGTGAACAGTCGGACGAAGTCGATTTGGTGGAGGTGCCCGCCACCCTTCTTCTTCGGCGCCGGGCGAGTCTCGGAGGCGTCAGCCGCGGCGGCCTCGCCGGTCGCCGATCGGGTGCCCGCGTCGTCGGTCACGCGATCTGTCGCGTCCTCGATCTTCGCTTTGGTTTCTACCACCGGTGATCCCGTCATGAATTCTTCTCGATTCTTGCGACAGCATGCTGTCGCCTTGCAGAGGGTACTAGCAGGGGCAGGGGAAACACACTTTCCGCTGCGGCGAAACGCCGGGTTATCGCTGTATGCACCGTTCCAGTGTGGTTTTGATAACTGTCTGGGGACGGCTGATGTTCGGGTTTCGCGACCTTCGACAGGTGTGGTTACTATGTGACTGGAGTTATTTATGGGGCGGAAGGGGTTAGTTGTGCGTCAGCTCAGTTCGCGCACCGTCGTGCTGGCGAGCGTGTGCGCCGCGGTGATCGCCGGGGCGTCGCTCGCGGGGTCGGGAGTATCCGCGGCAGCACCGACGACGCCGGGGACCACCTCCGCGCCGACGACCGCTGCACCGAGCACGAGTGCGCCCGACGAGCCGTCGACGGCGAAGCTGCCGTCGCGGCTGGTGTCGCTCACGAAGGTCTCGCCCAACGAATCGCTGGCCGAGGTCTACTCGGGTGCGATGGGCAAGACGATCGCGCTCGACGTGCTGCGCCCGCAGGACAGCGACGACCCCGCGCCGATCCTCTATCTGCTCAACGGTGCGGGCGGTGGCGAGGACAGTGCCACCTGGCGCGCCAAGACCGACTACAAGCGCTTCTTCGCCGACAAGCACGTCAACGTGGTGACCCCGGTCGGCGGCGCCTTCTCTTATTACACCGACTGGCAGCGGGACGACCCGGTGCTCGGCCGCAACAAGTGGCAGACATTCCTCACCGAGGAGCTCCCGCCGATCCTCGACGCGGCGCTGGGCGCCACGGGCGCGAACGCGATCGCAGGCATCTCCATGTCCGGCACCTCGGTCTTCAATCTCGCGATCGCGGCGCCGAAGCTGTATCGGTCCGTCGCGGCGTACAGCGGCTGCGCGCGGACCAGCGACCCGCTGGGACAGGCGTACATCCGAACGGTGATCGGCGATCGCGGCCGCGGCGACGTCACCAACATGTGGGGACCGCTCGATGGACCCGGCTGGAAGGCCAATGACCCCTACCTGCACGCTTCGGCGCTCAAGGGCGTCAAGGTGTACATGACCTCCGGCACCGGGCTGCCCGGCCGCTACGACACCTTGGATGCTCGCCTGATCCACGGCGATCCCGCAGTCCTCATGGATCAGGTGGTGATGGGTGGCGTCATCGAGGCCGCCGTCCGCAGTTGCACCATTCAGATGCAGCAGGCGCTGAAGAAGGCCGACGTCGACACGACCGTCATCGACCGTCCGGTCGGCACCCACTCGTGGGAGTACTGGCAGAAGGACCTCCACACCACCTGGCCGATGATGGCGAAGGACCTCGGGCTCAAGTGAGCGGTGGGCGGGTGCCGGCACCGGGCACAATGTGCGCAGTGCGGCGTGAGCCCGCCCGTCAGTGGAAGTTGCCGAACCCGCCGCGGTAGAACAGCAGGGGGCCGTGGTCGACCGAGCCGATCACGAGATCGGTGACGCGGCAGACGACGATCGTGTGGTCGCCCGCGTCGTGCTCGGCGTCGACGGTGGCCTCTACATGTGCGAGTGCCTCGTGGATGACCGGTGCGCCATTGCCCGCCGGACTGTGGGCCACTCCGGCGAACTTATCGGTGCCGGATCGCGAGAACTGGCGGCACAGTCGACCCTGCGGGCCGGACAGCACGTTGATGCACACGTCGCCGCTGTTGCGCAGGCGCGGCCAACTGGACGAGGACTTGGCCGGGCAGAACGCGATCAGCGGCGGCTCGAGAGAGACCGAGACCACGGACTGGCAGGTGAGGCCGACGGGCTCGTCGCCGTCCCTCGCTGTGATGATGGCGACGCCGGTCGCGAAATGGCCCATGACGTTGCGCAGGTCGTCGGCCGAGACGTCCGCGGACTGCCTGCCGGGGCGGGGGAGTGTGCGCTGCATGAGGCTCCTCGGGGTCGGGTCTCCGGGCTGCGTCGGAGGACGGTCATCGTTGCCTTCGATGGTCGGTCGCGACCGCGATGGGCACAAGGGTTTGCCCCGCGACGCGGAAAACTGCTGCGCCAACGGTCGAGCCGAGTCGACGCCGTCGTCGGAACACCGAGCGGTAGTCGTCCGAACGGGGGATAGTAGACGAGAACGACCCCGCGACGGAGGGGTGTCGCGGGGTCGTCGAAGAATGTTCGTCAGTCGCGATCGAGCAGCAGTTTGACGGTCAGCTCCATGCGGTTGGTGACGTCGGTGGCCGACGCGCGGCGCGTGAGCCACTGGACCAGATTCGACATCCAGACGTCGGAGATGACGCGTGCGATCGCGAGCTCCTGGGCGCTGGGCGTCGCTGCGGGGTCCTTGTCGTCCATCATGGCGCCGGCCAGCAGCCGGTCGATGATGTCGGCGACGCGGTTCACCTCGCTGGTCGCCGACGCGTCGGCGAACATGAAGGCGCGTGTCATCGCCTCGGTGAGCAGCGGATCCTTCTGCATGGCGAAGGTGATCATGTCGAGGACGAAGCGCAGTCGTTCCACCGCGTTGTCGCCCTGCAGCGCGGTGCGGTCGGCGCGCGACTCCACCTTCTCCAACTCGCGGGCGAGCGCTGTCACCAGCAGGTGAACCTTCGACGGAAAGTAGCGGTACAGGGTGCCGACGGCGACGTCGGCCTTGTCGGCGACGGCCCGCATCTGCACCGCGTCGTAACCGCCCTTCGACGCCAGCAGCAGCGTGGCGTCGAGGATCCGTCGACGCCGCTCGCGCTGGGCCGCCGAACCGACCTCCGCGCCGGACAGCTGAGCCGGAGCGGGCGGCGGCGTCGGAAGGTCGGTCTCGGTTTTCGTCGATCCCGCGCCAGCCATAGAAATCTTCTCTCCTCGTTACCGTGCGTCCACCGGCCGTCAGTTGGCAGCGACCGGAAGATCGTGTACACCCAATGATTATTAGAACAGGTTCTAATTGGTGTTACCAACAAAATCGCGGAGGAGATCTCGGTGACAATCGCCACGTCAGCGGACCAGCGGGTCGTAGTCGACAGTATCGCTGCCTGGGCCCAGACGCGAAATGTTCGCGCACTGGCTCGCCGCGACCTCGATGATGCCGGCACGTCCTGGCGACAGCTCTGGGGGCAGATCGCCGATCTGGGACTGTTCGCCGCGGGGGTGCCGGACAGTGCGGGCGGCGCGGGTGGTTCGTTCGAGGACGTCGCGGTGATGCTCTCCGCGTGCGGCAACGAATTGGTGCCGGGGCCGCTCGCGTCGACGGTGGCCGCTGCCTACGCTCTCGCCGTTCAATCCGATCCGCTGGCCGACGCCGTGCTGACGGGGGAGCGACCGGTGGTGGTACCCGCCGACGCGCTCACCGACACCTGCGCGTACCGGGTCGATGAGGCCGGTCGCGTCGACCTCGGCCTGGTGCCCGGTTTCGTCCCCGACGCGCTCGTCGTTGCGCCGGTGCAGATCGACGACGTGTCCGCCTGGAGTCTCATCGATCCGTCGACTGTCGGTGTCGAGGCTACGGAGGTCGAGGGGCCGCTCGACGGCACCGCGGTTCCCCGGTCGGTGCGATTGACCGGCGTGTCGCCCGAGGCGCTCCTTCCGGTGCGCGAGCCGAGCATGCTTGTCCAGATGCTGCAGCTGGGGGTGGTCGCCTACCAGGCGGGCGTGGCGAGGCATGCGCTGACGACGGCTGTGGACTACGCGAAGGTC
Organism: Gordonia hydrophobica NBRC 16057; assembly: GCF_001592365.1. Taxonomy (GTDB): domain Bacteria; phylum Actinomycetota; class Actinomycetes; order Mycobacteriales; family Mycobacteriaceae; genus Gordonia; species Gordonia hydrophobica. The sequence continues at coordinate 93,975 of NZ_BCWU01000007.1, read as the reverse complement.
CGCACGCAGTTCGGCGCTCCGATCGGCTCGTTCCAGGCGGTCAAGCACATCTGTGCCGACATGCTCTGCCGTAGCGAGCAGCTCGGCGCCGCCGCCTGGGACCTGGCTCGCGCGCTCGACGACGTCGTCGCCGACCCGAGTCCCGACCGGTGCGAGCAGGCCGAACTCAGTCGACTGGCCGCCGTCGTCCTCACCGCCGATTTGGCGCCGGCGAACGCCAAGGATGCGATTCAGGTCCTCGGCGGCATCGGCTTCACCTTCGAGCACGACGCCCACCTGGACCTGCGGTCGGCACTGGCGGCACGACTGCTCCTCGGCGCGGGGGAGGCGCAGCGGGTGGAGCTGGCGCGGATCGGTCGAGACGGGCGACGCCGTGAATTCACGCCCGATCTCGTCGACGTGGAGGCGAGGCGACCGGCCATCGCCGCCACGGCCGACGCCATTGCGGCGGCGCCGCCGGAGGACCGTCGCGCCGAGCTGGCGCGGACCGGATTCTTGACTCCGCACTGGCCCGCGCCCTACGGGCTGTCGGCCGATCCGGCACTGCAGCTCCTGATCGACTCCGAGCTCGACCGCGTCGGCGTCGCCCGTCCCGATCTGGTCATCGCCGGGTGGGCGCTGCCGACCATCCTCGAGCACGGCACCGATGCGCAGCGGGAGAAGTTCGTCGCGCCGACGCTGGCGGGGGAGGTGCGTTGGTGTCAGCTGTTCAGCGAGCCCGAGGCGGGCAGTGATCTGGCCTCGCTCCGGACTCGTGCGGTCCGAACCGACGGCGGCTGGCTCCTCACCGGCCAGAAGATCTGGACGTCCGAAGCGCACATGTCGCAGTGGGCGGTCTGTCTGGCGCGGACGAATCCGGACGTGCCGAAGCATCGGGGGATCACGTACTTCCTGGTCGACATGGCAGCTGCGGGCATCGACATCCGACCGCTGCGGGAACTGACCGGTCGGGCGATGTTCAACGAGGTCTTTCTCGACAACGTCTTCGTGCCCGACGACATGGTGGTCGGCGAGGTCGACAACGGGTGGCGGCTCGCGCGCACCACCCTCGCCAACGAGCGCGTGGCGATGGGCGGATCCGGGCTCGGCAAAGAGGTCGACGCCCTGCTGCGGCAGCTCGACGACGCCGGTGTGGAGCTCACGCAGGCGCACGCCCTCGCGCTCGGCGGCATCATCGCCGACGCGCACATCGGCCGGGTCCTCGACGCTCGGTCGGTGGCGCAACGGCTCAGCGGGACCGATCCGGGTGCGACGTCGAGCGTCCGCAAGCTGATCGGCGTCGTGCATCGACAGTCCGTCCCGGATTTCGCGACTGATCTGCTCGGCACGGCCGGTCTGACGGCCAGTGCGGCCACCGGCTTCCTGCTGCTGAATCGATGCCTGTCGATCGCGGGCGGGACCACTCAGATCCTGAAGAACGCCGCAGCCGAGCGCATCCTCGGGCTGCCGCGAAGCTGAGGAATGTCCCGGATATCGCCATCTGTGACGACGGTCTCTCGTCATCTGCTACAAATAAATAGAACACGTTCTAATTTCTGAGGAGGAGCCGGGTGGATTTCGCCCTGGAGCCCGCCGCCGCCGCGGTCCGCGACGTCGCCGACGAGGCGATCAAGCGGCTGCAGCCCGACTGGGAGAGCAAGTTCGCCGACGATCTCGGCGGCTTCGATCACGCCGCCTGGGCGGCCCTGGTGGCGTCCGGCGTCACCGTCCTGCCGTTGCCGGAATCGCTCGGCGGCGACGACCTGCCGATCGACGCCCTGGTCCCGCTGCTCGGACGCGCGGGGCACGACGCCGTCGTCGCACCGCTCATCGGAACCCTGGTGTCGGCGCTGCTGCTCGCGGCCGCGCCGGAAGCGAATGCGCACGGTCGCTCGATCGTCGACGGCGGCTGGCACGCCGTGGCGATCGGCGAGCACGGTCGTGCGCTCGGGGAGCGGCCGACGCTCACCCTGACACGGACCGCCGACGGGGCTCGCCTCGACGGAGTCAAGACCGGAGTGCTCGCCGCCGAGGGCGCTGCCGCGATCGTCGCGGTCGCCGACACCGGCGTCGCGATCGTGCCCGCCGGGGTCCCCGGCATCACGATCACCCGCACCGCGTCGTCGTCCGGTCAGGGCGAGTACACGATCACCTTCGACGCCGTCGCGGTCCCGACGAGCGACGTCATCGCCGACGATCCGCAGCCGGCGATCGACGCCTACCGCGCACTGCTCGCGGCCTACGCCGACGGCCTGGTCGCCGGAGCCGTCGCGCGCACCGCCGAACACGTCTCCACCCGACAGCAGTTCGGCAAGCCGATCGCCGCGTTCCAGGCGGTCGGGCAGCAACTGGCCGACGTCTACGTGATCTCGCGGACGATGAATCTGGTCGCGACCGCCGCCGCGTGGGACATCGCCAACGAGGTGCCCGCCGAGGAGGATCTGGCGACCGCGATGTACTGGATCGCCGCCGAACTCCCCGCGACGCTGCGCATGATGACCCACCTGCACGGCGGCATCGGCGTCGACGTCACCTACCCGCTCCACCGCTACTTCTCGCTCGTCAAAGACGCCGCGCGTCTGGCCGGCGGCGCCCATTCCACCCTCGGCGTGCTGGCCGACGAGGCCGTGCCCGCCGAACAGGAGGCCCTCGCATGTTCCTAGCGTTCACCGAGGAGCAGCTCGCGCTGCGCGACGAGCTCCGCACCTACTTCGCAGGTCTGATCAGCCCGGATGAGGCGCGCACCATGCGCACCGAACGACACGGACCGACCTACCGCGACGTCATCGCGCGGATGGGCGCCGACGGCTGGCTGGGCGTGGGCTGGCCGACCGAGTTCGGGGGCAAGGGGTTCGGCGAGACCGAACAGCAGATCTTCACCAATGAGGCCGTCCGCGCGGACATCCCGCTGCCGTCGGTGACCCTGCAGACCGTCGGTCCCACCCTGCAGCGCTACGGCACGCAGGAGCAGAAGGACTTCTTCCTCCCGAAGATCCTCGACGGCAGCGTGCACTTCGCGATCGGCTACACCGAGCCCGATGCGGGCACCGACCTCGCCTCGCTGACCACTCGCGCGGTCGTCGATCCCGCCACCGGCGACTACCTCGTCAACGGGCAGAAGATCTTCACCACCGGCGGGCACGACGCCGACTACATCTGGCTCGCCTGCCGTACCGATCCGGAGGCGCCCAAACACAAGGGCATCTCGATCCTCATCGTCGACACCACCGATCCGGGCTTCTCCTGGACGCCGATCATCACCGCCGACGGCGCCCACCACGTCAACGCCACCTACTACAACGACGTCCGCGTGCCCGCGAGCATGCGCGTCTGCGAGGAGGGCGACGGCTGGAAGCTGATCACCACCCAGCTCAACCACGAGCGCGTGATGCTCGGTCCGTCGGGTCGCATCGGCGGGCTCGGCGACCGGGTTCGAACCTGGGCCGCCGCGGCTCGCTACCGCGGAACGCCCGTCATCGACCATCAGCGGGTGCGCCGACTGATCGCGCAGATCGGCGCGTACGAACGGCTCAACGAGCTGCTGAACTGGCAGGTCGCGTCGACCGGAGAGATCTCCATGGCCGACGCCGCCGCGACCAAGGTGTTCGCCACCGAACGCCTGCAGGTGATCTACCGGTTGATCGACGATGTGGTGGGGCACTACGGCGACTTCACCGAACCGGTCACCGCGGACTTCGTCGAGTGGCTGGACATGCAGGCCAAGCGGAACGTGGTCATCACTTTCGGCGGCGGCGTCAACGAGGTGATGCGCGACATGATCGGCACCGCAGGTCTCGGACTGCCCCGGATCAAGCGATAGGAGAGCAGATGACGATCACTCCCGACTCCACGCCCGAGCAGATTCGCGACGCCGCCGCCCGCATCGCCGATCGGGGCGCCAGCGCTCCGCGGGCCGGCCGCGATCCGATCAACCAGCCGATGATCAACAACTGGGTCGAGGCGATGGAAGACGCCAACCCGATCTACGTCGACGATGTCGCGGCCCGCGCCGCAGGTCATCCGGGAATCGTCGCACCGCCCGCGATGGCGCAGGTCTGGACCATGCGCGGACTGCACGGCGCCCGCACCGCCGACGACCCGCTGGGATTGGCCACCGAACTCTTCGACGAGGCGGGCTACACCTCCGTGGTGGCGACCAACTGCGACACCGTCTATCACCGGTACACCCGGCCCGGGGAGGAGGTGACGATCTCCTCGGAGCTGACCCAGGTGGTCGGCCCCAAACAGACGGCGTTGGGCGAAGGCTGGTTCTTCACCACCCGCAACACCTGGTGCGTCGGCACGGAGACGGTCGCGGAGATGGACTTCCGGATCCTGAAGTTCCGTCCTGCCCGCGCCGATCGTGGAGCCGACGAGGCGACTCGAGATCATCCCGACCTCGATCCGACCCGGTTGATCCGGCCGTCCGCGTCGCGCGACACCCAGTTCTTCTGGGACGGAATCGCCGCGCACGAACTCCGGATCCAGAAGCTGCCGGACGGTTCGCTCCGTCACCCGCCGATCCCCGCCACCTGGACCGAACGCGACGCCGACGGCCGGTTCCCCGGCACCGATTACGTGGTCGCCGCAGGCACCGGAACGGTCTACAGCTTCGTCGTGCATCACGCCCCGCGCGTCCCCGGCCGCGAACTCCCGTTCGTCGTCGCCCTCGTCGAACTCGACGCGGGAGTCCGCATGCTCGGTCAGCTCCGCGGAGTCGATCCCGAAGCGGTCGCCATCGGCCTGCCGGTGACCGTGGAGTTCCTCGACTTCCCGGCCGACGACGACAACGACGAACCCTGGCACCTGTACGCCTGGCGCGCGAAGGAGGCGCAGTGAACACCACGGTCATCGAAGCGGGACAGACGCTGCCGCCGCTGGTCATCGACGCGTCGCCGACCTTCGTCATCGCGACGGCCCTGGCGACCCGCGACTTCCAAGACGTCCACCACGACCGCGACCTCGCCCAGCAGAAGGGCTCCACGGACATCTTCGTCAACATCCTCACCGACACCGGCCTGGTGGAGCGCTTCGTCACCGATTGGGCGGGACCGCGCGCCCGCATCACCGGGATCAAGCTCAAACTCGGGGTCCCGTGGTACGCAGGCGACACCATCACGTTCACCGGCGAGGTGACCGACGTCGACGACGCAGCCGCCACCGTTGCAGTGACCGGCACCAACTCGCTCGGCAAGCATGTGATCTCGACGGTCACCCTCACCCGAGAGGAGGCGGCGGCATGAGCGAGCGCAGTCTGTCCGGCAAGGCCGCGATCGCGGGCATCGGCGCCACCGAGTTCTCCAAGGACTCGGGACGCAGTGAACTGCGATTGGCCGCCGAATGCGTCAACGCCGCACTCGCCGACGCGGGGCTCACCGCCGCCGACGTCGACGGTCTCGTGACGTTCACGATGGACACCAACATGGAGATCGCCGTCGCCCGTGCCACCGGCATTCCCGAGTTGACGTACTTCTCCCGCATCCATTACGGCGGTGGCGCGGCGGCGTCGACCGTGCAGCAGGCGGCCATGGCCGTCGCGACCGGCGTGTGCGACGTCGTCGTCGCCTATCGCGCGTTCAACGAGCGATCAGGCAATCGGTTCGGCCAGGTCAGCAAGGACGTCGCCAATCAGGCCAACTCGTCGGGCGCGGACAACGCGTTCTCGTATCCGCACGGATTGTCGACGCCGGCGGGCTTCGTCGCGATGGTGGCGCAGCGGTACATGCACGAGTACGGGGCCACCAGCGCGGACTTCGGCCGTATCGCCGTCGTCGATCGCAAGCACGCCGCGGTGAACCCGAACGCCTTCTTCTACGGCAAGCCGATCACCCTCGACGACCATCAGGCGTCGCGCTACATCGCCGAGCCGTTGCACCTGCTGGACTGCTGCCAGGAGTCCGACGGCGGCGTCGCGATCGTCATCGTCTCGCCCGAGCGCGCACGAGACCTGAAACAGAAGCCGGTCACCATCGCCGGCGCGGCGTCGGGCAGCGGCAGCGACCAGTTCATCATGACCAGCTACTACCGGGACGCGCTGCCCGAACTCGAGGAGATGGGTCTGGTCGGCCGCCAGCTCTACGCGCAGGCGGGACTGGGCCCGGCCGACATCGACATGGCGGTCCTCTACGACCACTTCACTCCGTACACGCTGATCCAACTCGAGGAGCTCGGATTCTGCGGTCGCGGTGAGGCGAAGGACTTCGTCTCACAGCCCGGCGCCCTCGAAGTCGGCGGCGCCCTGCCGCTCAACACGCACGGCGGACAACTCGGCGAGGCCTACATCCACGGGATGAACGGGATCGCCGAAGGCGTCCGGCAACTACGCGGCACCTCGGTGAACCAGGTCGACGGCGCACAGCACGTCCTCGTCACCGCAGGTACCGGCGTGCCCACCTCCGGCCTCATCCTCACCGCCTGACCCATCGACCGATCCAGTCGGCACTCCCAAGGAGATAGAAAGATGAAGTTCAACCTCGCAACCGTCTTCGAGACCGTCGCCGACGCCGTTCCCGAGCGCGTGGTCCTCACCTGGGAGGGGACGGACTACACCTATGCGGCGCTGGACCGGCTCGCCAATCAGGTGGCACACCACTTCGCGGCACACGGGGTCGGCAAGGACGACAACGTCGCGCTCTACCTGAAGAACAGCGTCGAGCACGTGACGTCGCTGATCGGGCTGATCAAGATTCGCGCGGTGCCGGTGAACGTCAACTACCGGTACACGGACGCCGAACTGGAGTACATCTTCGACAACTCCGATTCCGCGGCGATCGTCGTCGAACTGCCCGAGCACCAGCGCAGCGTCGCCGAACTGATGGCGAAGCTGCCCGCGTTGCGCACCGTGTTCGTCATCGGAGAGATCGTGGACGAGCTGCGCGACGCCGCCGCTGCACTCGACGGCCGCACCGTCGAGATCGTCGCCTTCGACGGCTACCGCGAGAAGCCGACCGACCGCGACTTCGACGCTCGGACCGGCGAAGAGATCTACATGATCTACACCGGCGGGACCACCGGTTATCCCAAGGGCGTCATGTGGCGGCACGACGACTTCTTCCGCAAGCCGATCTCCGGCGGCAACCCGTACGGACCGGCGCGCGCCGACTACGCGGAACTGGCGAAGGAGGTCCAGAACTTCCCGTCGATGTCGTTCCTCATCGCCGCTCCGCTGATGCACGGCGCCGCGTCGTACTCGCTGTTCACGTTCATCTCGCTCGGCAGTCGTCTGATCCTGGAGCGCGACTTCGACGCCGAGAAGATCATCCGCAACATCGGTCGCGACAAGACACAGATGATCCTCATCGTCGGCGACGCGATGGGCATGCCGCTCGCCGACGAGATGGAGAGGCAGAAGGACACCGCCGACTTCTCGACGCTGTTCTCGGTCACGTCGGGCGGCGCGCTCTGGAGCCAGAGCTGCAGGGAGCGGATGCTCGCGGTCAAACCGGATCTGCTGCTGCGCGACAACTTCGGCGCGTCCGAGTCGGGCAACGACGGCGAGATCAAGATGGACGACAACGGCAACCTGATGGTCCCGCCGACCGACAAGATGATGGTGGTGGACGAGCGGTTCCGGCAGATCACCACGCCGAACGAGGTGGGGCACATCGCCCGAATTGGCAACATTCCACTCGGCTACTACAAGGACCCGGAGAAGACCGCCCGCACCTTCCCGACGCTGGACGACGGCACGCGCATCTCGGTGCTCGGCGATATGGGCTACCTGCGCGAGGACGGCAGCATCATCTTCCTCGGCCGCGGCAGCCAGTGCATCAACACCGGTGGCGAGAAGGTCTACGCCGAAGAGGTCGAGGGCGTGCTGCACGCCCACCCCGCCGTGGCCGACGCACTGGTCGTGCCTGCGCCGGACGCCAAGTACGGGCAGCGCGTCGCCGCCGTGATCTCGCTGAAGCCCGGCGCCGCCGAGCCGTCGCTGGAGGAGATCCAGGAGCACGCCCGCGTGACCCTCGCGCGCTACAAGGTGCCGCGCACCATCGTCATCGTCGACGAGGTCAAGCGCACGCCCGCGGGTAAGGCCGACTACAAGTGGGCCAAGGCGACTGCCGAGAATGCCGGCGCGACTGTCTGATCTCGCGCCGACCGCAGTTCTGTGAGAAAACTCGGTCGCGCCGCGCGGCGACGACTACTCTTCACAGCACCTGTCTCCTCACTGAACGGACGGACGATGAAAACTCGGCAACTCTTCTTCGCCCCGCTGATCGCGGCGCTCGCCCTGCTGACCGCCTGCGGCGGCGACGACAGTTCGTCCACTGGAAACGATGATGCGAACACCAAGGCGTATCTGCAGGTCGTGAACGGCGTCGGCGTCGATTTCGGGAGTGACGACGCCGCGATCGAAGCGGGTAAGAAGGCCTGTTCTCAGTTGGAATCGGGAAGTTCCATGCTCGACGTCACCAACGATATGAAGACCGAGGCGGGCAACACCGCGTCGGCCGCCGCCGTGGTCGGTGCCGCGATCTCGTCTCTCTGCCCGGATCAGAAGGACAAGCTCGTGCCCTCCATGCCGTCGATGCCGTCGATCGAGATGCCGTCGATGTCGGACCTGCCGTCGCTGCCGACGAACTGAGGCCGACCGCCTCCCAAACCAGGCCGTCTCGGCGTGTCCGCGTCCGCCGCCGACAGGTGCGTCGTCCCGGACGACGCTCCTGTCGGCGGGAGACGCAAAGTCTGCGGACTACGGCAACTCGGCGTGCTGCCGCAGCCCACCGACCCCGTCCAACTCGACGACGGTGTCCAGACCCAACTTCTCCAGGAACGGGTAGTCGTGACTGACGACGATCAGCGCGCCGCGATAGGCGAGCAGGGCGTCGACCAGTTGCTCCACACTCGCGACGTCCAGGTTGTTGGTCGGCTCGTCGAGGATCAGCACGTGGGCGACCGGATCGGCGAAGAGCAGTTTCGCCAAGCAGACGCGGAAACGCTCGCCGCCCGACAGCGTCGACACCGGGCGGTCCACCGCGGCGCCGCGCAGCAGGAGTCGCGCCAGGCGGTTTCGGATGAGACCCGCATCGGCGTCGGGAGCCACCGCCTGCACGTTCGCGAGGGCGTTCGCAGTCTCGTCCAGACCGTCCAGGCGCTGCGGCAGATAACCGAATCGCTCGGTGAGCAGACGACCTCCCGCGCGCCCCGCCGACGGCTCGACTCCGGACACCATCGCTTCGAGCAGGGTGGTCTTGCCGGACCCGTTCGGCCCCACCACCGCCACCCGCTCGGGCCCCTGCACGATCACCGTGCGCTCACCGTCGGTGAACTCGGCGATCCGCCTACTGCGGGGCACCGCGGGATCGGGGAGGTCGAGACTGATGTGGTCGTCGTCGCGGACCCTCGCATCGGCGGCATCGACGGCGGCCTGCGCCGCCTGGACCTTCTGATCGAGTCCGGTACGCAGTGACCCCGCCGAGTTCTGCGCCGCGTTGGCGCGCATGCCCTGCACGATCTTCGGAATGCCGCCGTCACGGGCTGTCTTCTTCGCGGTCCGTTCTCGGCGGGCGAGCTTGGTCTCGGCCTCCACCCGCTGGCGCTTCTCGGTCTTGAGCGTCTGCTGCGCCGTCCGCGCGGCCTGGACCGCCGCGGCCTGCTCCTGCTCCACGTACGCGCGCCACTCGCTGTACGGCCCGCCGAAGACTTCGATCCGACCGGCGCGCAGTTCGGCGGTGTTCTCCATGCGTTCGAGCAACTCGAGGTCGTGGCTGACGACGACCAGGGTGCCGGGCCAGTCGTCGATCATCTCCGCGAGCCGCGCCCGCGTCGGGCGGTCGAGGTTGTTGGTCGGCTCGTCGAGCAGGGTGATGGCGGTACGACGCAACCGCAGACCGCTGACGGCCACCAGCATGGCCTCACCGCCGGAGAGTTCGGCGACGCGGCGGTCGAGGTCGGCCGCCGAGAAGCCGATCCGGCCGAGGGCCTCGTCGGCGCGTCCCTCGATGTCCCAGTCGTCGCCGATGGTGTCGAAGTGAATCGGGTCGGCGTCGCCGGATTCGATGGCACGCAACGCGGTCCGCACCGCAGAGATGCCCAGGAGATCGGCGACGGTGGCGTCGGCGGCCAGCGTCAGGTCCTGCGGGAGGTAGCCGACGTCGCCTGCGACGTCGACTCGGCCGGAGGCGGGCGCCAACCGTCCCGCCACCAGTTTGAGCAGCGTGGACTTACCCGAACCGTTGCGGCCGACGAGGCCGGTCCGGCCCGGGACGAATGAGCCGTCGACATGGTCGAGGGCGATACTGCCGTCCGGCCAGGCGAACGAGACGTCGTGCAATGCGATCGACGACGGGGGCAGAGACATGAGGAGATCCTTCGTGAGAAGACGACGCAGGCCGGTCGAGACGGCACGACATGCGGTCGGAATTGGACAGACGGGTGCCGTGTGACGGCGTCAGATTCTGTCGACCTCGATCTCCACGTCGGCCACCATACCCTCCAGCGGGCTGACGAGCCACGCGATTGACCACGACGACGCCGCGCACCTCGATCGGTGCGCGGCGTCGCGGTGGCCGGTCAGCCGATCCGCATGGGATTCACAGCAGCTCCAGTGACCGGTAGGTCGACTTCAGGTTCGGGTAGGCGGCCAAGCGTTCCGGCCCCAGTTCGCGACCGATCCCGCTGCTCTTGACACCGCCGAACGGCGCGATCGGGTCGGGGATGTAGCGGCCGATGCCGATGGTGCCGGTCTGGACGGCCGATGCCACGCGGTGGGCGCCGGGTCGCTGCGGGGTGCGGTCTGTGGTGTCGATCACTCCACAGTATGCCTATCCGCCGATTTCGGAAGCGACCGCTGCCGCGTTGACCTTCGTCAGGACGGTGTGCAGTTCTTCCAGCAAAGGCAGGTCGCCGCCGAGCGCGTCGACCACCTGCTCGGGGATCGCCAGTGCTTGCTCGCGCAGCGCGACGCCGGCGTCGGTGAGGTGGATCTCGACACTGCGCTCGTCGTCGCCGCTGCGTCGTCGCTCGATGACGCCGTCCGTCTCGAGTCGTTTGAGCATGGGGGAGAGGGTCGCCGAGTCGAGTTGGAGGAGGTGCCCGATCTCCTTGACCGGCAACGGTGCGTGCTGCCACAGCGCCAGCATCACCAGATACTGCGGATGGGTGAGGCCGAGCGGGTGAAGCAGTCGGCGGTACACACGCAGCACCGAGCGGTTTGCCAGCGCGAGTGCAAAGCACACCTGGCGTTCGAGGAGCAGTGGGTTTCCGGCGATCGCGACCATGTGACCGATTCTACGACAGTTCAGTAGCGCACGATCTAATCGTGCAGTAGATTGGGTATTAATTAATAGCGCACGATCTATCTTCGAGAGGTTCGACATGAGTAGTCGCCCGAATCCGGTTCAGTGGGTCAGGTATGCGTACGGTGCGAAGCTGCCGGACAGCAAACGGGAGTGGGTGCGCAACGATCTGACCGGTCCGATGGCGACACCACGCCACTTGATCCGCACGCAGTTCGCGTTCTCACCCCTGTACCTGGCGTTGTTCTTCGCGTTCGACGGCGCCGTGTGGATCCGCGCGTTGATGGTCTTGCTCGCGGTGCTGCTGGCGCTCATCTTCTCGGCCGCATACATGGCGCAGAACCGCGTGGTGCGGATGCGCAAGCACGGCCTGGGTCATTCGCCCCTGACGCAGCGGCAGCGGGTCCAGGCCGACGCCGCGAAACTGCGCTACGACGAGGTCTACGTCTCGCGCCGCGCCTGACCTGACGGTCACGACGTGCGGAGCACTCCGTTCTCGACGGTGAACCACGCGTCGGACGCGGTGCACGAGATCGAGTCGTGCGGCAGCGCGGTGCAGGAGAGTCCGCCCACGGTGAGGCGCTTGCCTGCGGGGAGCGGCTTCGCGACCTCCGGGCCGCCCTCGATGATGGTGGCTCGGGCGCCCTCTCCGGTGAGCACGACCGCATTGGGCGCCGCGGTGAAGCCGTCGACGCTGATGGTCGGAGCCTCCGGCGGGTACGGAGCCGAGCAGGTGACCTGCGGCGGGACCTGATCCGTCGCGGTGGTCAGAGCGCATTCACGCAGCGGCTTCCGGGAATAGCTCCACCGATAGCGGCCGGAGTGTCCGTCGACGGTGTAGTCGGCGGGATCCACATCGACGGCCGACGAGGTGTCCGGCGTCAGCGGCACCGAGGTGATGGTGATGGTCGACGTGCCCGCTGCGGGCGGGGTGACCGCGCTGATCCCCGGAGGCGTGCTGGCATCGGTCGACGGCGCGGTGTCGGATCCGCACGCGGTCGCCAGCGCGGCGCCGGCGAGAGCCATGACTGCTGCGATCCACACTCGTTTCACCGCTGCCCCCTGCCTGGATCGCCCCGCCGCGACCGCCCGTGTTCCGGGCGCTGGCGTCGGGATTCTCGCGGATGTCTGTGGTCTCTCAGATTACCCGTCCGTGCTGCCGGAATTCGCCGGGCGTCAGAGCGCCGACACGACGGTGTTCAGCCGATGGCCGGCGGCGCAGTGTGCTGCTGATGGCGACTCACTCGTCCGACGGCATGACGGCCCGCGGGGCGAACCAGCCGAGGCCGACCGCGCCGACGAGGAGAATCGATCCCAACACCAGGCAGGCCGACTGCAGTGGCGGCAGGAAGGCCGCTTGGGCGCCGTCGACGATCCGTTGCGCCAGCGGTGCGGCGTTCGCGGGCAGCTGCTCGGCGACCTTCATCGCCCCCACCAACGAGCCGCGGATCCCGTCGGCCGCCTGCTGTCCGGCGTCGGGCGAGATCGCGGAGATCTGCTGGTGGGCGAGGTCGGCGGTCGCGCCGATGCGCTCCTCGTAGCCTGCGGCCAGCATGCTGCCCGCGAGCGCGATGCCGATCGCCGCGCCCAGTTCCCGAGCGGTGTCGTTGACCGCCGAGCCGACGCCCTGATTCTCGAGCGGCGTATTGGACATGATGGCGGTGGTCGACGGCGCCGTCGCGAGTCCGATGCCGATCGCGACCACGCCGAGCATGATGCCGAGCTTCCAGTACGTGTCGGCGTCGACCAGCCCGATCGAGAGAACACCGATGCCTGCGATGGCGATCCCGCCGGAGAGCACGATGCGCAGCGAATCGAAGCGCACCGCGACCCAGTTGCCGAGCATGGCGAACACGCCGACGCCGACCACCATCGGAAAAAGCGCGACGGCCGACTTGAGCGGCGAGTAGCCGAACACGAGTTGGAGTTGCAGCAGGAGCAGATAGAAGACCCCGAACGACGCGAGGAACTGGAGTGCGACGGACAGCGAGCCGGAGGCGAATGCGCGATTGCGGAACAGGCGCACGTCCAACAGTGGCGAGACGCGACGCAGTTCGATGATCACGAAGCTCGCCCCCATGGCCACGCCGCCGATCAGGCACACCAGGATCAGCGGATCGGACCAGCCCCGATGCGGCGCTTCGAGCAGTCCGAAGACGATGCCCGCCACCGCGGTCATGGAGGTCAGTGAACCGACGAGATCGAAGGCGCCGGGGGCGTCGTCTTTCGAACTGCCGATCGTCAGCGTCACGAGCAGGGTGGCCAGCGACGAGACGGCGAAGGTGATGAACACCGAGTGCCAACTGAAGAAGTTCAGCAGCACGCCGGTGACGAAGAAGCCGAGGATCGCGCCCGCGCCGGCGACGCCCGCCCACACGCTGATCGCGATGGCCCGCTTCTCGCGCGGGACGCCCGCACTGATCAGCGACAGGGTGGCGGGCATGATCATGGCGGCGCCCGCGCCGGCGATCAGGCGCGTCACGATCAGTTGCGTCGGAGTGTCGACCCAGACGGCGGCGAGGGACGCGACGCCGAAGACGGCCAGGCCGACCAGCAGGACGGGCTTGCGGCCGAGTCGATCGCCGATCGCGCCCGCGGGCAGCAGGAGTGCGGCCAAGACCAGCGTGTAGCCGTCGATGATCCAGGTCATCTGGCCGGTCGTCGCGCCGGTCGAGAGAGCGATGTCGGGGAGCGCGGTGTTGAGTGCGGCCATCGCCGCGACCACCAGGCTCACCGCGAGGCAGGCGACCAGCACCAGCCACCACATCGCGAACGAAGGTGATCCGCTCACCTGATCGTCACTGCGTCTTCCCCCGACACGCACCATCAGTTCACCGCTTTCATTTGTAACTTGTGACACATTGGTCACACGGACAACAGATCACTCTCAAACCGAAAGGTGATCACCATGGCCTCCAACCACGTCACGTCCAGCCGCGTAACTCCGTTGCCGCAGGGCCGGATCCACGTCTGGCGCATGCTGGTGATGCTGGCGATCCTGGTGGGCGTGTTCGCCGCACTCCTGCTGATAGTGGCAAGCGCGGTCTGATCTGCAGAGAGATCAGACCGCGCTCGCATCGTCACAAACCGTCGTCGACTATCCCGCGTACTTCTCGACGACGTCGCCCACCGGGCCGAGTGCGTCGACCACGTAGCCCTTGGCCTTGCCGCGGACGCTCTTGTAGGTCTTCGCCAGGACCGCGGGAGCATGCTCCGCCTGGCCGTCGGTGACGGCCAGTAGCGCCTCGGCCGCAGCGTCCTCGTTGGCCTTCAGATGGTCGCCGAACGAGGTGCCCGCCGGCTTGGAGTCCCACAGCGGCGAGAGTGCGGTCATGAACTCCGGGAGCATCTTGCTGGTCGCGACCTGCACCACGCCCGGCTTGAACTTCTGAGCGGCCGCGTAGGCGGTCTTGATCGCAGCGCCGGACAGGCCGGACTGCTTCTTCACCTCCGCGTCGATGACGTCGGCGAAGTCGGAAGCCATGGCCTCGCGATTGGCGTCGAGCAGGGGAACGAGCGTGGCGGACATGCCTTGCCTTTCAGTCAGGATCTGGTGAAGACGACGTTGCCCAGGGCCGGTGCGTCGTCGCGGTCGACGACGGTGGTGGCCGCAAGCAGTCGGTCGCCATCTTCCCAGGCGCGCACGCGGAGCGTCTCGCCGGGGAACACCACTCCCGCGAAACTCACGCTGTACTCGGCCAGCGCGCCGACGTCGCCGCCCAAGACTTCGTCGACCACCGCGCGGGCCACGCTGCCGTAGGTGCACAGTCCGTGCAGGATAGGGCGCGGAAATCCGGCCGCGGCGGCGAAGGCCGGGTTGCTGTGCAATGGATTCCGGTCGCCGCACAGGCGATACAGCAGCGCCTGCTCCGGACGGGTCGGCACCAGGATCTCGTGGTCGGCGGCACGGTCGGGCAACT
The DNA here is from genome assembly GCF_001592365.1 of Gordonia hydrophobica NBRC 16057. Classification (GTDB taxonomy): domain Bacteria; phylum Actinomycetota; class Actinomycetes; order Mycobacteriales; family Mycobacteriaceae; genus Gordonia; species Gordonia hydrophobica. Next base: position 78,839 of record NZ_BCWU01000007.1, on the reverse strand, counting down.
CGATGCGCGTCGACGTGCCCCGGTCGCCGCCGAAGCCGCCCTCGCCCTTGGCGAAGATCGACGACTGCGCCGTCCACAACGGCTCGCCCGCCTGGTCGACCACGGTCGACTCCTGAACGATCACCGCGGCCGAACCCTTGTCCTGCACCTCGGAGATCCGCGTCCGCATGGTCGCGGTGCCCGTCGCGGGCAGCGGCCGGTGCACCCGCACCTGCTGGGCGCCGTGGACGACCTTCGCCAGATCGATGTCCACACCCGGGAACTCGACCTTCGGCGCCTCGGTGGCGTGGAACGACGCGGCGACGGTCGCGAACGACGGCAGCACCTTGGGGGCGACGTCGTCCACGTACTGCAGGCCGACGGTGTCCATCGGATCGTGTGCACCGCCCACGGCGAGGTTGTACAGCGCGACTTCGCGCGGGGTCCACGAGAAGGTGGTCTCGCCGAGATCGGCGCCGACGGCGACGGACGGATCGATGGGCATGGGTGTCAGGCTCCTGCGTGAGTTGGGTCGGACGGGATGTCCGACGGATCGACGGATGCTTGCGACTTGCTGACCGCGTCGAGCGCCGCGAGGTATCCGAAGACCATCGCGGGACCGATCGTCGCGCCCGGACCGGCATAGGTATGACCCATGACCGGTGCGCTCGTATTGCCCGAGGCGTACAGGCCTTCGATCACCGAACCGTCCGCGCGGAGGGCCCGGCCCGCGGCGTCGGTGGTGACTCCGCCCTTGGTCCCGAGATCGCCGGGCACCATCTTGACCGCATAGAACGGCGCCGTGTCGACCACACCGAGGCTGGGGTTCGGCTTGTTGGTGATGTCGCCGTAGTAGTGGTCGTAGGCGCTGGTGCCGCGGTGGAAGTCGGAGTCGGTGCCGCTGCGGGCGAACCCGTTGAACCGTTCCGTGGTGGCCTTGAGTCGGTCGGCGGGCAGACCGGTCTGCTCGGCGAGCTCGTCGAGGGTCGCGGCCTTGACGACCACGCCGGATTTGAGCCAGCTCTTCGGGAGCGGCTGACGCGCGGTGACGCCGGCGAACAGGTAGCGATTGCGGCAGCGCTGGTCGAAGATCAGCCAGCTCGGGACGTTCTCGCCCGGGCCGTCGCCCTGCCCGAACGTGCCGCCGTACATCTGATGGACGGCCTCGACGTACGGGAGCGACTCGTTCATGAAGCGATCGCCGCGCGTGTTGACGATGAACGTGCCGGGCACCGATCGCTCGGACAGGGCGAACCACGGGCCCTTCGGCAGCGGGATCGTCGGACCCCACCACGCGTCGTCCATGAGGGCGACGTCCGCGCCCGCCGCGATCGCCGCGGTGATGCCGTCGCCGGTGTTCGACGGTGCGCCGGTGGTCCACTCGCTACCGATCGGCGCGCGCTGGTACTTGGCGCGCATCTGCGGGTTGTGCTCGAAGCCGCCGGTGCCGAGGATGACCCCGTAGCGGGCGCGGAGCTCGGTCGATGCGCCGTCGACGGTGGCATGAACCCCGACGACCGCGCCCTTCTCGGTGATGAGGTCGGTCAGCGGGGTGTTCAGGCGCACGTCCACTCCGGCCTGTCGGCAGCCGACGAGCAGCTCGGCGGCGAGTGCCGCACCCATGGCGATCATCTTCTTCCCGCGCAGGCGCGACCAGAAGAATCGAGCGCCGACCTTGGCCATACGCAGCGGGCCGCGCCAGTGCCGCAGGCCGGTGTTGAGCCAGCGGTAGTCGGACTGCAGCACCACCATGTTCAGCGGAGCCTTGGTGTACTGCGGGTGCAGGGTGGCGAGGTCGTCGCCCAACTGGCGGGCGTCGAACGGCCGCGGCTCCACGGATCGACCCATGGCGCGACCGCCGGGCGCCTCCGGGTAGTAGTCCGAATAGCCCTTGACCCACTCCAGATTCAGCGGTGAGTGGGCGATCAGGTAGTCGAGCGCCTCCGGGCCGCGATCGAGGTAGGTGTCGATCCGCTCGGCGGGGGCGTGCTCGCCGATGATCGCATGTGCGTACTCGCGAGCCCGTTCCGGGGTGTCCTGGACGCCGTCGCGTCGCAGCACGGAGTTGTTGGGGATCCACACGCCGCCGCCCGAGCGTGACGTGGACCCGCCCCAGTAGGGCGACTTCTCAATCAGGACGGTCTTCAAGCCCTTGCTGGCTGCGGTGAGCGCAGCGGCCAGTCCGGCACCGCCCGCCCCGACGACGATGACGTCGAATTCCTCGCTCATTGACTTCCCTTCGGCTCGGCGAACTCACGCGGGCACGCAAAATAGAACACGTTTCACTTACAGCCTAAACTAGAACGTGTTCACTTCGGTAGGGGAGGTCGCGACGTCGCCGGTCCCGAGCGGCTCATCGGCGAGCGGTCACCAACCAGCAATGGTTGTCGTGCGACAGGACGCCGTCGACCACGTGCGCGCGGATGTCGGCCCGGGAACGCTCGATCAAACCGAACCAGGCGTCGTCGCCGAGTTGTGCGCGCAACTCGCCGCCGCTGGTCGCGGCGATGATCGCGAGCCGCTCCTCCACCCCATCGGTGAGTCCACCGGCGCCGTCGTCCCGCGAATACGTGCTGGTGAAGGTGAAGTCGTCGACGACGACGTCGACCCAGCCGGAATCGGCCAGCAAGCGCCGGACGTGGTCGGGATCGCCGAACGCCATCGGGCCCGGCTCGCCCGGCGCGGGTCGCGTCGGCGGCGGGTCCACAGCGGCTGCGAGGACGTCGATGCCCAGGTGGAAGATCAGGTTGTCCCGCCGGTCCTGCCAGCACACGAAGGTGAGACTCGCGCCGGGTTTCGCCGCAGCGCCGACGTTGGCGAACGCGGCGACCGGATCGGCGAAGAACATCACGCCGAACCGCGAGACGATGCGGTCGAAGCCCGCGCCGTCGGTCAGGGCGCGGAGATCGGCGGCGCCCGCATCGGCGACCAGCGTGCGCGCATCGGGAACCCGCTGCGCCGCGACCTCGATCATCGCGGGCGAGATGTCGACGCCGACCGGACGGGCGCCGGCGGCGGCCGCGGCCTCCAGCAGCGCGCCGGTACCGCAGCCGACGTCGAGCACGGTGCCGGTCAGATCCGCCGCCGCGACGATGGCCTCGGTCGCCGGCCGGAACACGTGGTCGAACAGCGCGCCCTGCGCGGCCCATCCGCCGCCGGAGGCGGACCAGTCCCGGTTCAGCGGTGACTCGGCCACGGGCTACATCCCGGCCGGCGGCTTGCCGATGCAGATCGCGGCGCCCATCGGATCCTTGAACGAGGCGAGAGTGCCCCACGGCGATTCGTCGGCGGGCATCAGGATCTCGCCACCGAGGTCGGTGACCTTCGCCAGGACCGCGTCGACGTCGTCGACGGTGATGTACACCTGCCAGAACGAGGGATGGCCCTCGCCGAACATGCCCGCGGCGGCCATGATTCCCGCAACGCCGTCGTCCTCGCCGGTCGGGTGCACGACGGAATAGCGGTCGGGTCCGCCGCCTCCGCCGCCGGTGCCGACGTCCTCGAGCGTCCAGCCGAACAGGTTCCGGTAGAACGCGGTGGAGGCGTCGTAGTCCATCGACATCTCGTCGAACCAATACGGTGTCCCGGGTTCGCCGTGCTCGACGAAACCGGGGTGCGTGCCGGGCTGCCAGACGCCGAACGCGCCGCCCGCCGGATCGATGTAGACGGCCATCGTGCCCATGTCGCCGACGGCCATCGGCGGCACGATCACGGTGCCGCCGTGCTCGGTGACGGAGGCGGTGGTCGCGGCGGCGTCGTCGCTGCGGAAGTAGACGGCCCACACGTTCGTCGGCTCGGTGTCCGAACCGGCCATCGGCATCAGGCCTGCCACCCGGTTGCCGTTGGCCGTGAAGTTGCGGTAGCCGCCGAAGTCGGCGGACGGTTCTTCCGCCGACCACCCGAAGATCGCGTTGTAGAACGCGGTTGCGCGGTCGACGTCGCTGGACATGAGGTCGAACCAGATGGGAGCACCCGGAGGGGCGGAGTAGACGGGCATGTCGGTCTCGCTTTCGATGAGGACGGAGAGCTTCAGGAACGTCACCATCGATCCTTGCCGATCGCAGCGGCTCTGTCGACGGCTAATGCGGTGTTCGACAGATGTTCCTGCGACAGTCTCCGCCGACGCCGCTCACAGCAGATCTGCCCAGCGCAGCAACGTATGGTCGATCACCGCGACGTTGGCGCACGATCGAGTCATGACCGAATCGGATCGCACCCCACACTTCGACCGCCGCCAGCGCAGGCGGCTCTTCGACCGCCGCATCGTCGTCCTCGACGGCCGGCTCGACGACGACAACGGAACCCTGCTCATCAGCCAGTTGATGGAACTTGCTGCTGCCGATGCGGGTACTGACATCTCCTTGTGGATCCACTCGCCCGGAGGATCGGTTCCGTCGATGCTCGCCATCCGCGATGTGATGCGACTGATCCCGTGCGATGTCGCGACCCTGGCCTTGGGTATCGCGTGCAGTGCAGGCCAGTTCCTCCTGTCGGCAGGTGCACACGGCAAGCGGCGTGCCCTGCCGCATGCGCGGATCCTGCTGCATCAGGGCTCGGCGGGGATCGGAGGCACTGCCGCGGACGTCGAACTGCAGGCCGACGACCTCCGGCACACGCGGGACACGGTCCTCGGGCTGATCGCCGACGATACCGGGCAACCAGTGGAGCGGGTCTTCGAGGACTCGTTGCGGGATCGCTGGTTCTCCGTCTCGGAGGCACTCGCCTACGGTTTCATCGACGAGGTGGTCGACGACTTCGCGGCCGTGGTTCCACCGCTGTCACCCGCCGGCTTCGGCCTGACGGGAGGGGGTCGATGAGCACGTACTCCATCCCGAGTGTCATTGAACGCACGCCGTCCGGTGAGCGCGTCACCGACGTGTACTCGCATCTGCTGTCGAATCGGATCATCTACTTGGGAACGCCGATCGACGCCGGTGTCGCGAACGCGCTCGTCGCACAACTGTTGTATCTGGAGTCCGATAACCCGGATCGGGACATCGAGTTGTACATCAACTGCGAGGGCGGTGATCCGGCTGCGATGCTGGCCATTTACGACACGATGCAGTACGTCTCGCCTGCGGTGTCGACGACATGCGTGGGGCAGGCGGTCTCAGTGGGTGCCGTGCTCCTGGCGGCCGGCGCGCCGGGACTACGATCGGCAACCCCGCATTCGCGCGTGGTTCTGCACCAGCCGGGGGCAGAGGGCCGGGGAACGATCCCGGACCTCATCATCGAGGCGGAAGAGCTCATTCGGGTGCGCGGCGACATGGAGCGGATTCTTGCTTGTCACACCGGACACTCCGAGCAGGAATTGCGTGCCGATACCAACCACACGCGCGTGTTCACCGCGGGTGCAGCGGTCGACTACGGACTGGTCGACCACGTGGCCGACGTACGGTGATCGCTCAGGCAGCCAGCGCGAACGCCCGCGCACGGAGGCTCGTGCCGGGCGCTCGTGCGAGATCGCGCAGACGGTGTCCGACCGCGATCGCGACGTCGCCGACAGTGGTCCCGAGTGCGACGGACACCGCTTCGACGATCTCGCTGGACGGGTCCTTGCGCCCGCGCTCGATCTCGGAGAGGTACTGCGTCGAGACCCCGGCCCGGCTCGCAGTGTCGGCGAGTCGTTCGCCGCGCCGATGCCGGAGATCGCGCAGGTGCGCGCCGAGTTCCTCGCGGTACAGCGGAGCGGCGACGATCGATAGGCGGGCGAGTGACGTGGGAGCCATGTCACTACGTTAATGGCCTGTTCTGCGGTCGGCCAGGCGTTCTGCAGTGAGCAGAAGGTGAGAATTCACGTCACCAGTAGCCGTCAGGATCCTCATCGGGAGATTCAGCGGGGATGATTCCCTCGGCGACACCGTGGTCGATGCTCGCCGACAGTCGCGGACAGGTCGGGAGCAGTGCAGCATTGCCGCCGGCCTCCCGGATCTCGGCGATCTGCGCGCACCGGGCCTGCGCGTCGTCGTTCCACTGGACGCTGGTGTGATGGGCGCCAGTCTTCTTCACCATCACGTGGGCGTGGCAGGTGCGGCATTCGATGTCCGTCATCCCGCCTGCGAGATAGTGCCGACGATCGCGGGCGGTGGCGTCCGCGATCGCCGCGGCCCGATCCGGGTCGTGCGACCACTGCGGCGCCTTGGCCCAGCCTGGTGCCGCCGCATCGCGTTCGTCGGCGCGAGTCATCAGACCGACGCGCCCTCGGCCGCTTCCTCGGCGGCCTTCTTCTCCGCCTGGATCCGCAGGTTCTCCTGGACTTCGAGGTTCCAGCTCTCCTGCGCCTTGGCGGTGTCGATCTCGTACTCGTATCTGCCGGACATCTCCTCGGTGACGTCGGCGGCGTCGACGTAGAACTGCTCGTACCAGCGGCGCAGCTGGTAGACGGGTCCGTCCTCCTCGACGAGCAGCGGGTTGTCGATCCGGGTCTTCTGCCTCCAGATCGCGACGTCCTGCATGAATCCGACCTCGACGCCCTTGCTGATCTTCTTCGCCATGACGTCGGCCTGCTCGGGAGTCAGTCCCTGCGGCACCTTCGCCATCACGCCGAACATGAGGACGAACGAGTTCGCGTCGATCGGGTAGTGGCAGTTGGTCAGGATGGTCTCGACCGAGTACTCGCCGTAGTACTGAACCATCGGGTTGAGCATGTAGGACGGGCCGTAGTAGGCGGCGATCGACTCGAGCCGGGTGTCGCCGTAGGCGGTCGAGATGCCGACGTCGGGGCGGCCGTGGCTGTTCATGTACTGCGCCGCGGTCTCGCCCTCGAAGACGTTCTTGAAATAGTCGGGCAGGGCGTAGTGCACATAGAAGAAGTGCGCCATGTCGACCACGTTGTCGATGATCTCGCGGCAGTTGGAGCCCTCGATCACGATCTTGTTCCAGGTCCACGGCGTCCACTCGTCGGCGCCGAACTCGGCGAGCTCGGGAATGACGATGTCCTCGGACGGCGGGTTGCCCTCGGGGTCGTTGTAGACGAAGACCTGACCGTTGCGGACCATGGTGGGCCAGGTGCGGGTCTTGGCGAGCTTCGGATGCCGCTTGGCGTAGGGGACGGACGCACAGCGGCCCTTGCCGTTCCATTCCCATCCGTGGAACGCGCAGGCGACGTTGTCGCCCTTGACCGTGCCCATCGACAGGTCGGCGCCCATGTGGCGGCAGTAGGCGTCGAGTGTGTGGACGTCGCCCTCGCGGTCGGCCCAGACGACGAGCTTGGTGCCGAAGATCTCCAATGAATGCGTCTGCCCGTCGGTGAACTCGTCGACCAGGCCGATGCAGTGCCATCCGCGCGCGAAACGTGTGGGTGGTGTGCCGGTGTCGATTTCCCGGATGTCGGTGTCAACCATCGTCGTGGACTCCTCGTTCGGTGTCTGCTTCGGGCACACGGGCCCGTCTACGTCCATATTAGAACACGTTCCAGGGTAAAATAAGAACGTGTTCTAGTTTTGAATGAGAACGTGTTCTAATATTGGCATCGAGCGGATGACACGAACAGGAGTGACTCTCATGGCAGGACAGCGAAGCGAGGCCGCGCAACAGGTTCTCGACCGGATCGACGCGCTGCTTCCCGACCTCGCCCAGCGGGCGCAGGCGACGGAAGACGCACGGCGGATCCCCGACGACCTCGCAGATCTCGTGCAGGCGACCGGCTTCTTCAAGCTGCTGCAGCCGGAGCAGTGGGGCGGACTGCAGTCCGACCCGGTGACCTACTACGAAGCGGTCCGCCGATTGGCGAGCGCCTGCGGGTCCACCGGCTGGGTGTCGGGCATCGTGGGCGTCCACAACTGGCATCTCGCGCTGTTCAGCCAGCAGGCGCAGGAAGACGTCTGGGGTACCGATCCCGACACTCGGATCTCGTCGTCGTACGCGCCGATGGGCATGGGGGAGGTGGTCGACGGCGGGTACACGGTCAACGGATCGTGGGCGTGGTCGTCGGGTTGTGAGATCGCCGAGTGGGTCGTGGTCGGCGGTCCCGTCATCAAAGACGGCAAGCCGGTCGATTTCGTCAGCTACTTGATTCCGCGCAGTGATTACACGATCAAGGACGTCTGGAACGTGGTGGGCCTGCGCGGCACCGGCTCCAACACGATCGAGGTCAAGGACGTCTTCGTCCCGACCCATCGCATGCTCAGCTTCCGCACCATGAGCACCGGGAAGGCACCGGGCCTGGAGAAGAACACGGCGCCGGTGTACAAGATGCCGTGGGGCACCATCCATCCGTCGGTCATCTCCGCGCCGATCGTCGGCATGGCGTACGGCGCATACGCCGCGCACGTCGAACACCAGGGCAAGCGGGTTCGCGCTGCCTATGCGGGCGAGAAGTCGAAGGACGATCCGTTCGCCAAGGTGCGCATCGCCGAGGCGGCCTCGGACATCGACGCCGCCTGGCGGCAGCTCGCGGGCAATCTGCAGGCCGAGTACGACCTCATCGTGGAGGGCGTCGAGGTGCCGATGGAGCTGCGTCTGGCCGCGCGTCGGGACCAGGTGCGCGCCACCGGTCGTGCGATCGACGCGATCGACCTGCTCTTCGAGAACTCGGGCGCCCACGCGCTGGAGAACGGTACTCCGATCCAGCGTTTCTGGCGCGACGCCCACGCCGGCCGCGTCCACGCAGCCAACGACCCCGAACGCGCCTACCAGGCCTTCGGCAACGGCGAGTTCGGCATCCCCATCGGCGACACCATGGTCTAGCGGCGCGGAGCGCGCGACGGAGTCGCGGGTCGAGCCGATGGAGCGGAGCGACAGGTCGAGCCGACGTCCGAGGCCGAAGGCCGAGGCGTCGGTCGAGACCGCGTGACAAGGGCTGGGTAGACGAGCCCAAACCCACCCCACCCCCACCACACACCTGAAGGAACACATGACTGACGACCAGAGCCCCATCCGGTCTCTCGGCTACATGCGGATCGACGCCACGGACATGGATGCGTGGCGTGAGTACGGACTGAAGGTCCTCGGGATGATCGAGGGGCGAGGCAGTATCCCCGGCGCCCTGTACCTCCGGATGGACGACTTCCCGGCGCGCCTGGTGATCGTGCCGTCGGACCGCGATCATCTGGCCTGCTCGGGCTGGGAGTGCGCGACGGCGGCGGGTCTGCAGGAGGTGCGTGAGCGCCTCGACTCCGCCGGCGTCGAGTATCGCGAGGGCACCGCGGAGGAGATCGCGGACCGCCGCGTGGCCGAGTTGATCGTCTTCGCCGATCCCGACGGCAATGTCCTCGAAGCGTTCCACGGCGTCGCGCTGCAGCATCGTCGGGTCGTCAGCCCGTACGGTCACCGGTTCGTCACCGGCGAGCAGGGGCTCGGCCACGTGGTGCTGACCACGACCGACGACGCGAAGGCGTTGGCGTTCTATCGCGACGTGCTGGGGTTCCGACTGCGCGATTCCATGCGTCTGCCTCCGCAGGTCGTCGGCCGCCAGGAGGGCGAGGAGCCGGCGTGGCTGCGGTTCTTCGGCTGCAATCCGCGGCACCATTCGATGGCGTTTCTGCCGATCCCCAACTCGACGGGCATCGTTCACCTGATGGTGGAGGTGGAGAACTCCGACGACGTCGGCCTGGCCCACGATCGCGCGCTGCGCAAGAAGGTCGCGATGTCGGCGACCCTGGGTCGCCACGTCAACGACCTGATGCTGTCGTTCTACATGAAGACGCCCGGCGGCTTCGACGTCGAGTTCGGGTGCGAGGGACGTCAGGTGGACGACGATGACTGGGTGGCCCGCGAGTCGACGGCCGTCAGTCTGTGGGGCCACGACTTCACGATCGGCATGAAGTAGCCAGACCTGAGCTCACGAGTAGGAGAGTCCGATGACTCCGCATTCCCCGTATGGAACCGATGAATTCGACTCCCGACAGTTCCGGACCGCGATGGGCCAGTTCTGCACCGGCGTCACGGTGATCACCTCGCTCGACGCCGATGACAATCCGGTGGGGTTCGCCTGCCAGTCGTTCGCGGCGCTGTCCCTGGACCCACCGCTCGTGCTGTTCTGTGCGCAGCGGACGTCACGGACGTGGCCGGTGATCGAGCAGCGCGGGACGTTCTGCGTCAACATCCTCTCCAACCGGCAGCAGGACGTCAGCGCGACGTTCGGCGCCCCCGGCTCGGACAAGTTCAAGTCCATCAGCTGGGACGCGTCGCCTGCCGGGCTGCCCGTGCTGCGCAACAACCTCACGTGGGTGGAGTGCTCGGTGGAGAGCGTCGCCGACGGCGGCGACCACTGGATCGTCGTCGGTCGGGCGCTGACTCTCGGCGACGTACTGCAGGACAAGCCGCTGCTGTTCTATCGCGGCGGATACCTCTCGACTGAGCATCCGCGGGTCACTCCCGCACAGACCGAACTCGACAATTTCCTGACCTGGAACGGAGGAGACACGTGGCTGTAGGCGCCGACCTCGCGGGGGTCACCAAACCGTTCACCGACGCGATCGCCGAGGCGGAGGCCCTGGTCCTGTCGGCGGAGTTCGCCGAGACGGACGCTGACGTCGCCGAGGGGCTCGACTATCTGGCGGGCGGCATCTCGTCGATCCTGCAGGTGGCGCGTGCCGGCGAGAAGTCGCACCCGTACTTCGTCACCTCGACGGGGCCCTACGCGAAGATGGGGCTCGACAACCCGGACACCATCTACTACCACGCGACGGTGGAGCCGGAGGCCTCGTACGTGGTGCGCGGTGTCCGCGGCACCACCGCGGATCTTGCGTTCCAGGTGCTGCGCGGCAACTACACCGCCGACGACGTCCCCGGCGGTGAGGTGGCCTTCGACGACCGTGCGATCCCGATCGCCGAGGACGGCAGTTTCGAGATCACCTTCGGGCCGGAGAACCCCGATGCCCCGGCGGGCACGCACTTCGTCCTCGGCGAGGGCGCGACCATGCTGTCGGTGCGCGAGGTCTACAGCGACTGGGCCACCGAGGCCAGGGGATCGATCACCATCGAGCGCGTCGATGCGGTCGGTGTGGCTCCGGTGGAACTCGCGACCTCGCGCATCGCCAAGCGGTACGCGATCGCGGCGAAGATGCTGACCGCGCGCGTCAACACCTGGTTCAACTTTCCCCAGTGGTTCTACCTCGGGGAGCCGGTCAACACGTTCACCGCGCCGCGCACCACGCCGGGCGGTCTCGCGACCCAGTTCTCCTCGGTCGGGCACTTCGATCTACCTGCTGGTAAGGCGATGATCGTTACGGTGCCGAAGTCCGACGCACCCTATCAGGGCTTCCAGCTCGGCAGTCTCTGGTACATCTCGCTCGACTACGTGAACCATCAGACGTCCCTCACGTCAGCGCAGGCACAGGTGGATCCGGACGGCATGATCCGCATGGTGATCTCGGCCGTCGACCCCGGCGTCGCGAACTGGGTGGAGACCACCGGTCGTCGTCGGGGCATCCTGCAGTTCCGGTGGCAGCGCACCGAGGCGCCCATCGCGCCGGAGCTGGGGCCGACGGCGGTGGTCGTCGACGACGCCGACGTCGACGCGTACCTGCCCTACTACCCGGACAATCGCATCGATGCCGCCGGCTGGGCGGACCGGATCGCGGTGCGACAGCGGGCCTTCGCTCGCCGCATGCTCGGCTGATCGCTCGCCTGCCGACTTCCATCGCCGACGAAAGAGAGCACATGTCACTACTGAACGAGAAGGTCGTCGTGGTCTCCGGCGTCGGCCCGGCGCTGGGCCGGTCGCTGTGTCTGCGGGCGGCCGCCAACGGGGCGCGCGTGGTGCTCGCAGCGCGGACCCGTTCGCGTCTCGACGAGGTGGCCGCGCAGGTGCGGGAGGCGGGTGCGCAAGCGCTGGTGGTGCCGACCGACATCACTGACGACGCGGCCGTCGACAACCTGGTCGCGACGGTCACCGCAGAGTTCGGCGGCGCGGACGTCCTGATCAACAATGCGTTCGCGGTGCCGTCGATGAAGCCGCTGGCGCGGACCGACTTCGACCACATCACCGCGAGCCTGGACCTGACGGTGCTGGGCACGCTGCGCGTGATCAAGGCGTTCACGCCTGCGCTGGAGGCGGCGGCCGGTTCGATCGTCACCATCAACTCGATGGTGATCCGGCATTCGGAGCCGCGGTACGGCAGTTACAAGCTCGCGAAGTCGGCCCTGCTCGCGATGTCGCAGTCGTTGGCGACGGAGCTCGGCGAGAAGGGGATCCGCATCAACAGCGTGGCCCCCGGCTACATCTGGGACGACCAGCTCAAGTGGTATTTCGGCGAGATCGCGAAGAAGTACGGCATCACCCCGGAGCAGGTGTACGAGCAGACGGCGTCGAAGAGCGACCTCAAACGCCTGCCCGAACCCGACGAGATCGCCGACGCGGCGGTGTTCCTCGCATCATCGATGGCGTCGTCCATCACCGGCCACACCCTCGACGTGAACTGCGGTGAATACCATGACTAGCACTGAGCGCACTTCCGTCGGCACGGTCGACGACCTGCACGAGGCCGCGTCCCGGACGGTCGGGCTGACCGACTTCGGCGGCGACGACTACCGCGAGGGATTGTCGGTCCTCCTGTCGTCGTATGCGAGCACCGCGGAGTTGGAGCCGCTGGGCAGCAAGATGTTCCGCTACTTCCTCAAGGGTGCGCTGATCGCGCGACTGCTGAGCGAGGCCGGGTGGAAGGCCCACCCGCAGTACGCGGACGTCGCGATCGAGCGGCCGGTCTTCGTCACGGGTCTGCCGCGGACCGGCACCACCGCACTGCACCGGCTGCTTGCCGCGGACCCGGCCAACCAGGGCCTGGAGATGTGGCTGACAGAGTTCCCGCAGCCGCGACCGGCGCGCGAGACCTGGGCGGACAATCCGGTCTTTCAGCAGATCGATGCGGGCCTGTCGCAGCACCACGTGGAGAACCCCGAGTTCATGGGGCTGCACTACATGGGGGCCGCCGAGGTGGAGGAGTGCTGGCAGCTGCTGCGGCAGTCGCTGATGTCGATCTCGTATGAGACGCTCGCGCACATCCCCGAGTACTCGTCGTGGCTCTCGCAGCAGAGTTGGACGCCCGCCTATGCGCGGCACAAGCGCAATCTGCAGTTGATCGGACTGCACGACGCCGATCGTCGGTGGGTCCTGAAGAACCCGAGTCACCTGTTCGCGCTCGACGCGATCATGGAGGTGTACCCGGACGCGATCATCGTGCAGACGCATCGCGCGCCGGAGACCATCATCGGCTCCATGTGCAGTCTCGCCGAGCAGGCGACGGTCGGCCACTCGCGCGCCTACACCCCGGAACGGATCGGTCAGACGCAGCTCGACCTCTGGTCGCGCGGGCTCCGGAACTTCTCTGCGGCCCGCCGACGCTACGATCCCGCCCAGTTCGTCGACATCGACTTCGCCGACCTGCGGTCCGACCCGTTCTCGGCCGTCGAGAAGGTGTACCGCGCGGTCGGGACCCCGCTCTCCGACGAAGCGCGCGCTGCGATGATCGCGCTCGACGAGGAGTCCAAGTCCGGCGACCGCCGACCGCAGCACACGTACGCCCTCGAGGACTACGGATTGACCGCCGACCAGGTGCGTGCGGCGTTCAGCGATTCCTGACTGAGAAATATGGTGCGTCCGCGCGGCTATAGGCCGCACGAACGCACCATATTTGCGCTGTCGCCGCGCCGGCGCCGAGATGTGGAAGAAACCGCGGCTGGCCTGAGCGGCTACAGCGAATGCCGCTCCAGGAACTCGACGATCGCCGCGGCGAACACCTCGTTGTCGTCTCCGGCCACCATGTGTCCGGCCGCGCTGACGTCGGCGATCTCGGCGTGCGGAACCAACTCGCGCATGTGGGCGATGCCCGCGTCGCTGACGACGTCCGACTTCCCGCCGCGCACCACCAGCGTCGGCGCCGTCACGGTGCGGGCGGCGGCCGCAAGGCGCGCTGGATCGGTGTGTCGACGAGGCTCGTCGCCCTCGTCCGACTTCATGAACTCGGGATCCCAGTGCCAGTACCAGCGGCCGTCGTCGTGGAGGCGGACGTTCTTCTTCAGGCCGTCGAGGTTCTTCGGGCGCGTGCGCTCCGGGTTGTACGCGGCGATGGCGTCAGCCACCTCCTCGAGGTCGGCGAACCCGCCGATGTGGTCGGTCATGAACGACTTGATGCGGTCGATGCCCTTCTGCTCGACGTTGACGACGACGTCGACCATCACCAGGGCCGCCGCGATGTCGGGGTTCTCGCCGACGGTGCACAGTCCGGTGATGCCGCCGAGCGAGGCGCCGATGATCACCGGTTTGCGGGCACGGTCAGCCAGGACGGCGCGGAGGTCGCCGACGAACGCGTCCAAGGCGTAATCCCCGTCCGGGGCCCACGAGCTGTCGCCGTGACCGCGGAGGTCGAGGGTGTAGACGTCACGGCCGCGCGCGGCGAGGGCTGCCGCAGTCCGGTCCCACGAGTGCCGCGTCTGCCCGCCGCCGTGCAACAGCAGCGCGGGAGTGAGACCGTGTGCGTCGGTGGCCGCGGGCCAGTGATCGCCGTGGAGGGTGAGGTCTGCGCTCGAGACGGTGAAGTGGTGTGCCGTGGAGGAAGCCATTCATCCACTACTACACCGCCGATCGGAGGATTCGGGCGTCGACGTCGGAATCGCGCCGCGGACGGTCCCGGTGACCGGTGACCTACCTCATGCAGGTTTCGGTTGACCGAATCTTTCACTCGCGGTTAACCTCAACCTATGTTGCAGCGTGTGCGAAAAGGGGTGACGGCGCGGAGCGTCGGTCTGCTGGGGCCTGCCTTCGTGGCGGCGATCGCGTACGTGGATCCGGGAAACGTCGCCGCCAACATCACTGCCGGAGCCAAGTACGGTTACCTGCTGGTCTGGGTGCTCGTCGTCGCCAACGTGATGGCCGTGATGGTGCAGTATCAGGCGGCGAAGCTCGGTGTGGTCACCGGGAAGACACTGCCCGCGACACTCGGTGAGCGGCTCTCGCGGCGCGGCCGACTGATGTTCTGGGGGCAGGCCGAACTCGTGGCGGGCGCCACCGACATCGCCGAGGTCATCGGCGGGGCGATCGCACTCAACCTGCTCTTCGGGCTGCCGCTCCCGGTCGGCGGGGTGATCGTCGGCCTGATCTCGATGGCTCTGCTCGGGCTCGCGAACCCGCAGCGTCAACGACAGTTCGAGCACGTGATCGTCGCACTGCTGGCGATCATCGTCGTGGGATTCCTCGCCGGTCTCGTGATCAATCCGCCCGACGCCGGCGGCGTCGTGAACGGCATGCTGCCGCGCCTCGACGGCACCGAGACGGTCCTCCTCGCCGCATCGATGCTCGGCGCCACGGTGATGCCGCACGCCATCTACCTGCACTCCTCGCTCGTCATCGATCGACACGGCAGGCCGACGGGACATCGTCGAATCCGAGCGCTGCTCGCGGCCACCCGACTCGACGTCGTCGTCGCGCTGGTGATCGCCGGAACTGTGAACATCGCCTTGCTGGTCCTGGCCGCCTCGAGTCTGTACGGGCGCGAGGGCACCGACACCATCGAGGGCGCCCACGCCGCTGTCGGCGACGCGCTCGGACCGATCGTCGCGGCGGCCTTCGCCGTCGGACTCCTGGCGTCGGGCATCGCGTCGACGTCGGTCGGCTCCTACGCGGGCGGCACCATCATGAGCGGGCTGATTCGCAAGCGGATCCCCATGATCGTTCGTCGGTCGGTGACGCTGGTCCCCGCCGTCGTGGTGCTCGCGATCGGGGTTGATCCGACGATGGCCCTGGTGATCTCGCAGGTGGTGCTGAGCTTCGGCATCCCGTTCGCGATCATCCCGCTGCGCCGCTACACCGCCGACAAACGACTCATGGGGCCGTTCGCCGACAACGCCTGGTTGCGCGGAGCCTCGGCCGCGGCGGTCGTTGCGATCGTCGTGCTGAACGTCGCCCTCGTGGTGCTGACGGTGACGGGCATCGGCGGCTGATCGCTACCGGAGCACCCGCGCGAGCGCGTCGTGCGGCTGGCCGAACAATTGCGCATCGGCCTGGGCGCGTTTGAAGAACAGCCCGATGTCGTGTTCCCAGGTGATGCCGATCCCGCCGTGCAGTTGGATGGCCTCGCCGGTCAGCGACAGGTAGTTCTCGGAGCAGTAGACGTGCGCGGCCGCCGCCAGTTCCGCAGCATCTGCCCGGTCGTGGACCACCGCGTCGATCGCCGCGGCCGACATCGATCGCATGGCCTCCACCTGCACGTACATGTCGGCCATGGCGTGCTTGAGTGCCTGGAACGACGCGAGCGTGCGGCCGAACTGCGTGCGCGACGAAGTGTGCTCCACGGTCAGCTCCAGGGCGCGTGCTGCACCGCCGACCTGCTCGGCCGACAGCATCGCCCAGGCGAGGGTGCGGATCCGCTCGGCGATGTCGGACGACGACGCGATGGTCGTCGACGGCACTTCGTCGAACGTGACGCGGGACAGTGCGCGGGTGGGATCCAGGACCGGCAGCGGGGTCACGGTGACGCCGTCGGCGCGGGCATCCACCTCGTGGAGCGTCTGCGCATCGGGGTTGTCGGACCGGCCGGCGATCACCAGCAAGACGTCGGCCGTCTCGCCGTCGAGCACGTACTCCGCGGTGCCGCGCAGCAGTCCGGCCTCCGCCGTGACGCCCGGCGCGGTCCAGCCCGGGGCACCCGCCCAGCAGAGGGCGCCGGTCCTCGCACCGGACGCGAGGTCGGGCAGCAGCCGCGCCGACGCCTCGGGATCGCCTGCCGCTACGACAGCTCCGGCGGCGAGGACGACCGAGGAGAAGACCGGTACCGGCGCGAGGGCCCGGCCGACCTCTTCCAGTGCCAACGCGGTCTCGGCGAAGGTGGCGCCCGCACCGTCGAACTGCTCTCCGATCGCGAGTGCGGCGACCCCGATCTCGCTGCACAAAGCGTCCCAGAGGGGCCGATCGATACGACCTTCCGCACGCGACGCCGCTCGCACGGACGCGGAGTCCGAACGCCGTCGCAGGAGTTCGCGGATCGATTCGGCGAGTGCCGCGCGGTCGTCGGCGCTGATGGTCTCGGGCGTGGTCACAGGGTCTCCAGGATCTGGGCGCGGTGCTGAGCGGGGGTGCCCCACGCCGAGACGAGTGCGCGCGTCTTGGTCAGATACAGGGACAGATCGTGCTCGGCGGTGTAGCCGATGGCCCCGAAGACCTGCAGGCTGCGACGCGACGCCAGGTAGGCGGCGTCGGCGGCGGCGACCTTGGCAGCCCAGACGTCGCGGGCGACGTTCACCTCGTCCGGCGCCTTGCCGTCCAGGCCGACGGCGGCGCCGAGCACCAGGGGCCGGGCCATCTCGACGGCGATCGCGACGTCGGCGAGGTGATGCTTCACCGCTTGGTACGAGCCGATCGCGCGATTGAACTGCTTGCGCGCCTTGGCGTACTCAGAGGCCAGATGGAGCATCGCCGCCCCCAGTCCGATCAGCTGCGCCGCGGTGACGAGGGCTCCCACTTGGGCGACGGCGGCCTCGTCGGCGGAGCCGAGTGACGTTCCGGCCCCGACGTCGGCGACGGTGCGGGTGGGATCCACCGAGGCGTGCTCGGCGACGACCGACGCGGTCGACAGTGCACCGTCGCGGAGGAGATAGACATCGGCGTCGGCGGGGGCGGCGGCCCGGTGGCCGGTCGCCGCCGCGGCGAGGGTCGCGGGGCGGCCGCCGAGCAGTGTCGCGAGCGCGTCGGTCGCGCCGGCGGCCGCGAGCGCGGTCGGCACGGCGCCGAACGTCTCGGCGACCGGGCCCGGCAGCGCAAACCGCCCGAGTTGTTCGGCGGCGACCACCAGTTCGGTGGCGCCTGCGCCGGAGCCGCCGAGAGCGTCGTCGACCACCAATCCGGTGACACCGGCCTCGGCGAGCCGACGGTAGACGCTCAGCGCGGGAGCGTGATCGCCCTCGGTCCAGGATCGTGCGATGGCGACGCCGCCGGCCTTCTCCCCGATGGCGGCGACGGTATCGCGGAGGTCGGTGTGGATGTCGTTGAGGAGGAAGTCCATCGTTTATCGGTCTCCGCGGGGCAGGCCGAGGAGTCGCTCGGCGATCACGTTGCGTTGAATCTCGTTGGTGCCCGCGTAGATCGGGCCGGACAGTGAGAAGAGGTAGCCGTCCATCCACGCGTCGTCGAGCTCGGCGTCGACGCCCTGCAGATCCAGCGCGGTCTCGTGGGCGGCGATGTCCCACTGCGACCAGAAGACCTTGTTGATCGACGACTCCATGCCGAGTTGTCCGCCCGCAGCGAGGCGGCTGACGGTCTGGTACGTCGAGAGCTCGTATGCCCGGGCACCGATCCACGCGTCGACGACGCCCTTGTCGGTGGCGGCGGTCGACGGCAGCCCGCTCGTCGACTTCCACAGCCGGACCAGGCGATCGGTGGCGGCGAGGAAGCGACCGGGGGAGCGCAGGGAGAGTCCGCGCTCGTTGGCGGCGGTGCTCATCGCGACCTTCCAGCCGTCGTTCACCGCGCCGATGACACCGGAATTCGCCGGGTCGGCGGGGTCGTCGGGCACGAATACGTTCTCCAGGAACAGTTCGGCGAAACCGGCCTCGCCGTCGAGCTGGGCGATGGGACGGACGGTCACGCCGGGGGAGCGCAGATCGAACATGAAGTAGGTGATGCCCCGGTGACGGGCCTGCTCGGGGTCGGTCCGGAACAGGCCGAAGCCCCAATCAGCGAAGCTGGACCGCGAGCTCCAGGTCTTCTGTCCGTTGAGGAGCCAGCCGCCCTCCGTTCGAGTCGCGGTGGAGCGCAGGGAAGCGAGGTCCGAGCCCGCCTCCGGCTCGCTCCACGCCTGACCCCAGATGACCTCTGACCGCGCCATCTGCGGCATGATCCGGGCCAGCTGCTCGGGGCTCGCGTGCTCGAACAGGGTCGGCGCGAGGAGGAAGATGCCGTTCTGGCTCACGCGACCGGGCGCGCCCGAACGGTAGTACTCCTCCTCGAAGATCAGCCAGTGCAGCAGCGGCTCGTCGCGGCCGCCGAACTCCACCGGCCAGCTGACCACCGACATGCGGTCGGCCGCCATCTCGGCCTCCCACCGGCGGTGCGCCTCGAAGCCCTCCGCGGTGTCCATCGAAGGCAGGGGCTCGGCGGGCACGTGCTCGGCCAGCCAGGTGCGCACCTGGGTGCGGAACGCCTGTGCGGCGTCGTCGAACAACAGATCCATCAGGCGCCGCTCTTCTGCTCGTCGGACTTCTGGGCGGCGTCGCGCATGCTGCGGGCGTCCATCCCGCCGAGCGAGTCACCGGAGTCGGCGTCGTTCGCGGCGTGCGCGAAGTGATGCCAGCCGAACACCGAGTCCATCGCGTTGCGCATGCCCATCTGGTCTTCGCAGATGTTGACCGCCTTCTTGGAGAGGAACAGGCCCTGCATCGGCATCTCGGTCATCTGCGCGCAGAGCTCGTCGACCTTGGCACCCAGGTCCGCACGGGGGACGACGTGGTTGACCATGCCCCAGTCCAGGGCCTGTGCAGCGGTGAAACGCTGGCCGGTGAACAGGATCTCCTTGGCCCGCCGGGCGCCGAGGACGTAGGCGTGCGCGAAGTACTCCACACCCGGGATGCCCATGCGCGCGACGGGGTCGGAGAAGAAGGCGTCGTCGGAGGCGACGATGAAATCGGCCGACCAGGCGAGCATCAGACCGCCGGCGATGCACGCGCCGTGCACCTGGGCGATGACCGGCTTCGGGATCTCCCGCCAGCGGCGGCACATCCCCAGATACACCTCGATCTCGCGGGCGAGGCGCTGATTGCTGTCGAGCGGTGCGTCGTCGTTGCGGGTGTGATCCCAGTGCAGCGTCGCCGTGTTGGGGTAGACGGTGTTGAAGTCGCGCTCGGGCGTGCCGATGTCGTGTCCCGCCGAGAAGTGCTTGCCGTTCGCACGCAGCACGATCACCTTGACGCCGGCGTCGTTGACGGCCTTGCCGAACGCGGCGTCCAGTGAGTAGGTCATCACCGAGTTCTGCGCGTTGCGGAAGTCGGGACGGTTCAGCGTCACGTAGGCGACGGCGCCTGCGGTCTCGTAGGCGACGGGCGAGGTGTCGGGACCGAGATCGTCGGGCCCCAGCGGCGGAGGGATGACGGCGTTGCTCATGCCTTCAGACTCTAACCTAGCAAGTGCTTGGTTGGTAGTCGGGTCGGTGTCGCGGAAAGGTCGCGCGGGGATGGGATCGGGGGTTGTCGCTGGGGTCTATTCAACGCGAAGTGCCGTTTGTGTCGAATAGGATCGGGAATTGACTGTTGTATTCGCTCATCGGCGACTGTTCGGCCTTCATGCTCGTCGCCCGGGAGGTGACCTTGCTGGTCGGGCGGATCCTGATGCTCGAACTGAAGATCCGGTATCACTGGGACCGATTGCCGGGGCGCGCGCAGTCACACGCTGATGCGGGTGCGGCGTCGGCTACCGCGCCCCCAGCACCATCCCGATCGGTGCGCTGACGATGAGAATCGTGAGAATCGCCAGGTAGGCGTACGCCAGCACGCTGCGCGTCCGGATCAGCCCGTGCCCTGCCCACCACGTCAGCGCGAGGACCAGCAGCAAGAGCACGGCACCGACGTTGATGGTCACCGACGATGACAGCAGCCCGCCGAGCATGACGACGACGTTCGCGACCGCCCACCCGCTGAGCTGGACGATCTGAAGGGGGACCGGAACCGGCGTCGGCAAGTGTTGTTGCGCGATGCCGATCGCGATGAGTGCGACGCCGCCGACCAGCACCAGGTAGGCGGCGAGCCAGCTGCCCTTTTCCAGGTCCAACGGTCCGGTGGCGGCTGCCACCAGCCCGCCCACGACGACGAGGGCGGCACCGCCTGCGGTGTGCGCGTCGATGCCGATCTGGCGCGTGGTCACTGATGATCTCCTTCGGTCAGCGAGGCATAACAGTGATCGTCGTCGACGAAGGGGTCGAGTCCGGCCAGTGTCACGCCGGTGCTGTGCATCGACAGCACCCCTTGCATGATGCCCCGGTGAACCGCGCACGTGATGCCGGGGCGCTCGCGCGCCAACTCGAGGAACGGGCACCGATTCAGCCGAACGCCCCCGCAGGACTTCTGGGGAGCGAAGCCGAATTCGTCGAGCACCAAAATGACGTCATCGACCGGATCGGTCTGCGTATCGGCCTGTTCTCGACCCCACGCGCGCCCGGCCTCGGCGGCCTGCTGCTCGGCGCCGGGCAGCTTGGCGAGCGCCCGGACCAGCACGCCGGCCAGCAATTCGTAATTCCGTGGGCCGGACGGATCCATCGCTCGTCGGGCACGGTAGAGCAGTCGCGGGCGACCCCGACCGGTCTGCTCGGCGGTCTCGGCGGTGACGAGCCCGTCGTCCGCCAGCGCGCGCAGGTGGAATCGGATGGTCGTCGCCGGGATGCCGCAGTCGGCGGACAACTCGGTGACGGTCATCGCGGTTCCGGCGTCGCGGAGGGCGTCGAGGATCGTCGAGCGCATCGGGTCAGTCGTCGCCCTGGGGCGGTAGGGCGGCGACGATCGGCGCGTCGACGCCGGTCGGGCCGAGCTTCATGGCGCCGCCGGGAGAGCCGAGCGGGGCGTCGCGGCCGGGGAGGGCCTTCTCGAAGAAGTCGGCGTTGTCGGTGGCGTAGGGAACCCACTCGTCCGGCAGGTCGTCCTCGTAGAAGATCGCCTCCACCGGGCACACCGGTTCGCAGGCGCCGCAGTCGACGCACTCGTCGGGATGGATGTAGAGGCTCCGGCCGCCCTCGTAGATGCAGTCGACGGGGCACTCCTCCACACAGGCGCGGTCCATCACGTCGACGCACGGCTGCGCAATCACGTAGGTCATCAGATCACCGATTCGGGTTGAAGGGTTCGATGGTGAGGGAGGGCTCGCGGTGCGAATGGACCGTGAGGTAGTTGAGCCCGTCCGGGCCCGCCGTGAACGAGCGCTCCGAGTGGTGCGGCAACCACAGCAGATCGCCCGCGGTGATCGGGACGGGGCCGATCTCGGTGCCGAGCGTCCCCGATCCGGAGATCACGTGCACCAGCACGTCCACCTCGCCACCACGGTGGGTATTGATGGCGCCCTCGGCGGCCAGTCGGATCAGGTTGGAGTCGAGTCCGCGACCGCGGAAGTCGAGCTTCCATGCGACGTCGGCGGCGTCGACCTCCCGTTGCGTCAGCTCCGCGGTGTTGCCGAGCTTGCGCGCGGGCGCGGCCTCGGTGGTCTTGCTGATCCGGATGCGATAGTCGCGCTTCTCGCGGACCAGGTACTCCCAGCCGTAGCCGCCCGGCACCTTCTCCTCGAACTCGTCGTGCAGGTGGCGCGGATCGTGGTCATTGACCAGGATGAGCGCTTCGCCGACGGCCAAGGAGTCGAAGATGCCGAAGATCTTCGGGTGTCGCGCAGGTTTCTCGATCTCGCGAACGTCCAGGGTGACGTCGGGCATGGGCCGGTCCTCTCAATAAAAACAATAGGCTGTTGTATAAAATCTAGCCCCGGTGAGAAGGGTCCGGCAATGGTGACGTTGGTCCCGATCTCAGGCGGGGGCCGACCTGTGCGGCGCTGTGGCGGACCGCGTCGCCCAGACGTAGCAGCTCATCGACGGGCATCGTTCGATCGGGGCGTGCGACCAGTGCCGCCACCACCGCTCCGGTGTCGTCGAAGATCGGGGCGCCGACGCTGACCGCGCCGACGTCGTCGACCAGTTCGTCGGGCAGGTAGTCGATGGCGGATAGTTCGGAGACCAGGCCTGCCATGCGGGATCGCAGCTCGGCCGACATCTCGTCGAGGTGCCTGAGCGCGTCGATGATGGCGCGATGGTCGTCGGTGATGCGCTCGATGGAGTACCCGCGGTCGCGGACGGCCGCCAGCACCGCGGTCAGTCGCGGCCGCTGATCGGCGGGGGCGCGCTGCAGCCAGGCCGCGCGCGTGTCGTCGTCGGACCACGCGATGAACTCGCGGCAGAGTGGAGGTCGCAGTTGCATGCTGCGCACCGGCGGCGCCGCGGGTGTGGACCCCGGGGGCGAGTCCGGCGCCAGTTGATCGGTGACCGTGATGGTGTCGCCGTCGCGCTGAGCCAGGAAGGCGGGGAGGCCGGTGGCGTGGACCAGTGACTGCAGTGCCGGGGCGGCTGCTGCGGCGACGACGTCGACGCGTGCGGCGCGCCGACTGGCGGCGAGGAAGATGACGCCCAGGGTGAGCGTGTTGTCTCCTCGGCGGGTCAGCCAGCCGAGGGTGCAGAGCTGCGTCACGATGGCATGGGCGGTGCCGCGCGGAATCCCCGTCGCGCGGACGATGTCCGCGAGGGTCAGGCTGGTGTCCGCGTGTTCCACCAGTAGGGACATCACGTCGACGACGCGACGCGTGGGCGGAGAGGATTGACGCTCCGTCCCGTCGTCGCCTACCGTATCTGTCATATTGTCAACACTATGTGTCGACTATTCGACACGTCAAGGGAGTGGGTGCCGATGATCACCTCACCGGACGGAACCGGATCTGCCGCGATGGTCGGGACCGGACCCCGGTACGACCTCACCACGCTCGAGGAGCTGGAAGCGGAGTCGATTCACATCTTCCGTGAGGTCGCCGCCACGTTCGAGCACCCGGCAATGCTGTTCTCCGGCGGCAAGGACTCGGTCGTCATGTTCCATCTGGCGCGCAAGGCGTTCTGGCCCGCTCCGGTCCCGTTTCCTCTCATGCACATCGACACCGGACACAACTTCGACGAGGTGATCGAGTTCCGCGATCGCGTGGTCGCCGAGACCGGCGTCGGTCTCATCGTCGCGAGCGTGCAGGACGACATCGACGCCGGCCGTGTGGTCGAGCAGACCGGTCCGGGCACGTCGCGCAACCGCCTGCAGACCACCACACTCCTGCGCGGCATCACCGAGAACCGTTTCGACGCGGTGTTCGGCGGCGCTCGGCGCGACGAGGAGAAGGCGCGCGCGAAGGAGCGCTTCTTCAGTTTTCGCGATTCGTTCGGAGCGTGGGATCCGCGGAATCAGCGCCCGGAACTGTGGAATCTCTACAACGGACACTGTGCGCGTGGCGAGCACATCCGCGTGTTCCCGCTGAGCAACTGGACCGAGCTCGACATCTGGAACTACATCGCGCAGGAGCGGATCGACCTCCCGTCGATCTACTATGCGCACGACCGCGAGGTGGTCCCGCGTGACGGCATGCTCCTCGCGAAGACGCGGTTCCTGGAGACCTACCCGGGCGAGACCGCCCACACCGAACACGTCCGTTTCCGGACCGTCGGCGACGCCACGTGCACCGGTTGCGTCGAGAGCGACGCCGACACCCCGGAGAAGGTGATCGCCGAGGTCGCGACCACGCGGGTCACCGAGCGCGGAGCCACCAGAGCCGACGACCGCATCTCCGAGGCGGGGATGGAAGATCGCAAGAAAGAGGGCTACTTCTGATGAGTTCTGCCACCCGGGCGGGTGCCCAGCCCGACGTCGTCGCCCCCGCTGAACTGCTGCGGATCGCGACGGCGGGCAGCGTGGACGACGGCAAGTCGACGCTCATCGGGCGCCTGCTGTACGACTCGAAGTCGATCCTCACCGATCAGCTCGAAGCCATCGAACGCACCAGCGCCAAGCGCGGTGACGAACACGCGGACCTGGCGCTCCTCACCGACGGCCTGCGCGCTGAGCGCGAGCAGGGCATCACGATCGACGTCGCCTACCGCTATTTCGCAACGGCGACGCGGAAGTTCATCATCGCCGACTCGCCCGGCCACGTGCAGTACACGCGAAACATGGTGACCGGGGCATCGACCGCCGACGTCGCGATCATCCTCATCGACGCGCGCAAGGGGGTGCTGGAGCAGACGCGTCGGCACGCGTTCCTGTCGTCTCTGCTCGGGATTCCCCATCTGGCGGTCTGCGTCAACAAGATGGACCTCGTCGACTACTCCGAAGCGCGGTTCGAGGAGATCCGTGACGAAGTGGTCGCGTTCGCGGCCAAGCTCAACGTCACCGACCTCTCGTTCATCCCGATCTCCGCGCTGCGCGGTGACAACGTGGTGGACCGCTCCGAGGCGATGCCCTGGTACACCGGTCGGCCGCTGCTGAGCCATCTGGAGAACGTCTACATCGCCTCCGACCGCAACCTCCGCGACGCCCGCTTCCCTGTCCAATACGTGATCCGGCCGCAGCGCAGCGATGGATTCGACCACCGGGCATTCGCGGGCACCATCGCCGGCGGCACGTTCGCGGTCGGCGACAAGGTGGTGGCGCTGCCCGGCGGTTTCGGCACCACGGTCAAGAAGATCTGGGGGCCCGGCGGCGTCGAACTCGACGAGGCCTTCGCCTCGCAGGCCGTCTCCATCGCACTGGACGACGAGATCGACATCGTCCGCGGCGACATGCTGGTCCGCCCCAACAACCGCCCGCACGTCGGCCGCGAGATCGATGCGATGGTCTGCTGGTTCTCCGAGTCGTCGCAGCTCGCGCCGGGTGCGACCTACCGCATGCTGTGCGGCACCCGCGAGACCAGGGTGCGCGTCGACGGCCTCAACTATCGGCTCGACGTCAACACCCTGCACCGGGACGAGGCAGCGAAGGCGCTGACTCTCAACGAGATCGGGCGCTTGTCGCTGCACGCGCAGCGGCCGGTGATGTTCGACGAGTATCGACGGAACCGCGCCACCGGCAGCTTCATTCTTATCGACGAGGTCACCAACGCGACTGTGGCCGCGGGCATGATCACCGCGCCGCTGGCGCACGATACCCAGGTGGTGTGGCAGTCCACCAAGGTGACCCGCGATCACCGCTCCCACCGCGGCGCCACGCTGTGGCTGACGGGCTTGTCGGCGTCGGGGAAATCGACCATCGCGATGGAATTGGAACGCCGCATCGTCGCCGAGGGGCGACCGGCGTACCTGCTCGACGGCGACAACCTCCGGCACGGGTTGACCAACGATCTGGGCTTCGGCGACGACGACCGCAGGGAGAACATCCGTCGCACTGCGGAAGTCGCCGCGCTCTTCGCCGATTCCGGCGCCGTCGCGCTGGTCTCGTTGATCAGTCCGTTCGCGGCCGAACGGCAGCGGGCGCGCGAGATCCACGAGGCCGCAGACCTGCCGTTCTTCGAGATCTTCGTCGACACGCCGCTCGAGGACTGCGAGTCCCGCGATCCGAAGGGGCTGTACGCGAAGGCGCGGGCCGGCGAGATCGCACAGTTCACCGGTATCGACTCCCCGTACGAGAAGCCGGAGAACGCCGACCTGGTGATCCGTCCCGGCGACGGGCCCCCGGCCGAGGTGGCCGAGCGGATCCTGCGAGAGTTGGGGTTGTAGGGGCAGGCGGGGTTGCCGCAGTCGGCGTAGCCGTCGCCGGGTCGGACGTTGCAGTAGCTGTCGTCGAGTATCGACAGTTCGCGAATGCGTTGCCGATGATCGGGAGCGGGATCTGAGCGATCAGCAGGGCGATCGCGGTCTCTCCGGGGCGTGCCGTTCCACCAGAGGCGATCCGTCGGCGTGGTGCCGAGATCACCGCATGATGGCAGTGGAGGGCTCGCGATGCCTGCGGTCCTCACGACGTTCTCGATCAACTCCGTGCTCGCTCCGCTCGCAGGCAGCACTCGACCAACGTGGGGACGATCATCACCGGGAATCAATCATCTCGACGCCGCACGCGTCGCGCCCCCGGTGTGATGCCGGAGGGGCGCGACATGCGGGCGGGGCATGCCTCAGCGCGCGGCGGCCCGGACGTCGGCGTCCTCGTCGGTGGCCGCAGTGGACATCAACTCGGCGACGACCGGGTCGTCGGACCACGGTCGCAGCGTCTGGACGGCGGCTTTCCGCACGTCGCCGTGGGGGTCGGACACCAGCGGCGCCAACGCGGACACCGACTCCTCGCCGGGCGCCACCGCCAGCCCCGTCGCCGCCCCCTTGCGTACCTGCCAGGCGTTGTCGCGCAGGGCCTTTCGCAGGAGCTTTCCGTCGGCGTCCGGATCGCCGAGTGTCGACAGGGCGGCCAGGGCGGCCGCGCGCACCAGCGGATCGGGATCGATCGCCAGTCGTCGCAGGGTGTCCGCGCCCGCCCCGACGGTCGCGAGTCCGTGCGCGGCCACCACCCGCACCTCGCGGTCGGCGTCGTCAGCGGCTCGCGCGATCGACGTGGCATCGTCGAGCGACACCAGACCGCGGATCGCCTCGATGCGGACCCGATGGTGTGTATCGCCGAGGAAGCGTGCGAAGAAGGCCGCCTCGGCCTCCTTCAACGCGCGCAGTACGTCGAGCACCCCGGCGCGCACCAGCGGATCCCCGGAATCGGCGGCCTCGTGCAGCGCCGACACGAAATCGGGCTTGCCGACGAGTACCTCCACCAGCTCGCGGAGCGCGTCGACGGCGCTGCGGCGGACGCCGCCGTCGACGTCGCCGAGCGCAGCGGCCAGCGCCAGCTCGAACTCCGGCGGAGTGTGCTCGGTGAGGGTGGCCACCGCGGTGCGGCGCACCGTCGCGTCGTCGTCTGCCAGGTAGTCGGCGATCTCGTCCACGGTCACCGACTCCAGGGCGACCAGTTCGGCGATCCGCGGTGACAACGCCTCACGCTGCTGCGGCGCCGCGCCGGGGCGCGCGACGGGCCGGGGCGACGCGCCCGCGAGCAGGCCCTCGCCGGGGCCGGTGCGCACCGTCGGCTGCCGGATGCCGATCACCGAACGATCCTGCGGTGGAAGGTGATCCAAGCCGTCGACGGGCACCAGATAGGGGGCGACGGGCCTGCCGAGGAACTCCATCTCGCCGTCACCGTTCTTGCGTACGTTGAGGTGGTAGCCCCAGTTCGCATCGTCGCGCTCGGTGAGGTCGTCGCGCTGATGATAGAGCCCCCAACGGCTTTCGGTGCGGGTCAGGGAGCTCCGGGCGGCGAGCTCGGCGCAGTCGCGGATGAAGGTGACCTCGGCGCAGCGCATCAACTCGTGCGGGGTCCGCCCGCCCATCTGCGCAATCTCGCCCTTCATGCGCTCGAAGGTCTCGATGGCGATGCCGAGCTTGTTCGAGGTCTTCGGCGGTGCGACGTAGTCGTTCACGAACCGGCGGAGCTTGTACTCGACCTGCGGCTGAGGCGGTCCGTCCGGGTTCGCCAACGGCCGGTAGATCAGTGCGTGGGCGTCGGCGATCTGGTCGGCGGGCAGCTTGCCCGGCGCGTCCACGGTTTTGGCGCGGTCGCTGGCGTGACCACCGGTCAGCTCGCCGTAAACGAAGGCACCGATCATGTAGTTGTGCGGCACGCAGGCCAGATCGCCCGCGGCGTACAGGCCGTCGACCGTGGTCGCCCCGTTCTCGTCGACCCACACGCCGGACGCCGAATGCCCACTGCACAAGCCGATCTCGGAGACGTGCATCTCGATGTCGTGCGTGTGATAGCTGTGCCCGCGGTTGGCGTGGAAGGTTCCGCGGGTCGGCCGCTCGGTGGTGTGCAGGATCGACTCGAGGGTGTCGATGGTCTCGGTCGGCAGATGGCTGACCTTCAGATAGATGGGGCCGCGGGCAGAGTCGATCTCCCTGACCACCTCGCTCATCATGTCGCCCGACCAGTAGTCCGAATCGACGAAGCGGTCGCCGTCGGCGTTCACCTGGTATCCGCCGAACGGGTTGGCGACGTAGGCGCAGGCGGGCCCGTTGTAGTCCTTGATCAGCGGATTGATCTGGAAGCATTCGATCCCGCTGAGCTCGGCCCCGGCGTGGTAGGCCATTGAGTAGCCGTCGCCGGCATTGGTTGGGTTCTCGTAGGTGCCGTAGAGGTAGCCCGAGGCGGGAAGGCCGAGACGGCCGCACGGACCGGTCGCGAGAATCACCGATTTGGCACCGATCACGTAGAACTCCCCGGTGCGGGTGTGCAGGGCGGCGGCACCGACGGCACGACCGTTCTCGGTGAGGACCCGGACCGGCATCAGGCGGTTCTCAATGGTGATCTTCTCCCGCATCTCGCGGCGGCGCAGCACTCGGTAGAGGACCTTCTTGACGTCGCGGCCCTCAGGCATCGGCAGAACGTACGAGCCAGACCGGTGCACGCGTCGCACCGCGTACTCGCCGTACTCGTCCTTCTCGAACTTCACCCCGTACCGCTCGAGCCGGGAGATCATGCCGAAGCCGCGAGTGGCGGTTTGGTAGACGGTCTTCTGGTCGACGATGCCGTCGTTGGCGCGGGTGATCTCCGCGACGTAGTCCTCCGGGGTGGCCTTGCCGGGGATCACCGCGTTGTTCACCCCGTCCATGCCCATGGCGAGCGCGCCGGAGTGCCGGACGTGCGCCTTCTCCAGGAGGAGCACCTGCGCGCCGTTCTCGGCGGCGGTCAGCGCCGCCATCGTGCCCGCGGTTCCCCCGCCGATCACCAGGACGTCGCAGTCCAGGCGCCGGGCGTCGGCGAGGTCGGGAGCGGTGAAGGTCTGCGGGTCGTCGGGGGTGCTCATGCGGTGGCTTTCTGCTGTGCGGCAGGAGGGTGCACTGCTGCCGCGGTGGGAGAGACGAGGGCTGCGGCGACCGCGGTGCGGGTCGCGTCGTTCGCGGAAGAGGAGGTGCGCGGTTCGGGCACGTCGACGATCGCGCGGACCGGTTCACCGGCGCGGCCGAGAACGACGATCCGGTCGCCGAGCAACACCGCCTCGTCGATGTCGTGGGTGACGAAGACGACGGTGGCCGGATGGGCGGTCAGGGTGCGGATCAGCAACTGCTGCATGGATCTGCGGGTCTGAGCGTCGAGTGCGCCGAAGGGCTCGTCCATCAACACCGCCCGGGGTGCGCCGGCGAGGCCGCGAGCCAACTGCACGCGTTGCCGCATGCCGCCGGACAGCTCCCGCGGCAGGTGATCGGCGAAGTCGTCGAGCCCGATCTCGCCGAGCCAGCGGTCGGCTTCGGCGCGCCGCCGGCTGCGCGGAACACCGCGCAGAGTGAGGGCGAGCAGGATGTTCTTCCGGACGGTGCGCCAGGGGTGCAGGGCGTCGTCCTGAAAGACCATCGCGCGGTCGCGGGACGTGCCGGTGACCGCTTCGCCGGCGACGGCGATCGTGCCGTCGTCAACGGGGCGCAGCCCGGCGATCGCGCGCAGCAGCGTCGACTTGCCGCAACCCGACGGGCCGGTCACCACCAGCACCTCGCCGGCGGGGATGGACAAGGTGAGGCCGTCGACGATGGTCCGGGCGCCGTGCCGCAGGGTGGCGCCGGTGATTTCGATCGCGGTACTCATGCCTTCTGCTCTCCTCTCGGCAGCCATCGCGTCATGCGCCGGCCGCACAGTTCGATGGCGCCCGAGGTCGCGGCGCCCAGCGCGGCGATGGTGAACATCCCGACGAAGACACCCGGGTAGTCGACCACCGTGTAGCTCTGCCAGGTCTGGTAGCCGATCCCCAAGCGACCGGAGATCATCTCGGCGGAGATCAGGCAGATCCAGGCGACGCCGATCCCCACCGAAAGGCCACCGAAGACGCCCGGCATGATCCCCGGGAGGATCACCCGGAGGGTCACGTCGCGACGGGTGCCGCCCATGGTCAGCACCGACTCCTCCCAGATGGTCGGCAGTGCGCGGACGGCGTGCCGGGTGGACACAATGATCGGGAACAGCGCGGCCAGGAAGGTGATGAACACCATGCCCGCCTCGTCGGTGGGGAACACCAGGATCGCAATGGGAACCAGGGCGATCGCCGGGATGGGGCGGGCCAGTTCGGTGAGGGTGCCGAGGGTGTCGCCGGCCACGCGGGACCGTCCGAGTGCGATGCCCAGCGGGACCCCGACGGCGGTCGCCAGGGCGAAACCGATCCCGATACGGATCAGCGACTGCCCGACGTCCAGGTAGTACTGCTGCGTGCCGAACCGGTCGCCCCACGCCGACAACACCTCCAGTGGTGAGGGGACGGTGTCGAAGTGCAACCACGCGACCACGTTGTTCGCCGCCAGCACCTGCCAGAGAACGACAACGGCCGCCACGGTGGCCAAGCGCAGAGCCCAGCGGGAGAGCGAGACGGCGGACCCGCCACCGGGCCGTGCGGATCCGGCAGGCAGCGCCACAGCGTCGGTTCCATCCAAGTGGGCGGCGTCCTCGACCGGGGTGGACTCGATCAGGGGGTGCGTGGCGTCGACCGGGCGGGCCCCGGGGACGGTGCCCGCGGTCACGACCGCACCTGCGCGATCGCGTCGTCGTAGCTGACGGAGACTGCGCCGGGATTGTTCTCCCGGTAGGTGCGGGCGCTGTCGGCGGTGGTGAAGGCCTCGAAGCGATCCCCGTTTCGCAGCCAGACCGAGTGGTCGGCGAACCAGCGGGTCCCCAGGACCGGATCGGTCACGTACGCGGCCGTGACCTTCTTGTTCTGCGCCTTCGCGTCACGGACCAGGCGGAGCACGGCCGTGGCGTCGTCGGTCTTGGTCGTGTCGTCACCGTCGTACCAGACCTCGCCGACCGCGACCGACTCGTTGCCGGTTCGCGCGAGCAGAGCGGGATAGTCGCCGCCAGTGTCGGCAACCGCCGAGCGCAGCGGTGCGTCGTCGACGAAGCTGTCCAGGTCGACGGGGTTCGGGAAGCTGCCGATGGACTTCAGGTACGGCTTGTCGGCGGCGAGCGCTTCGATCAACGAGGGCTTGAGCGCTGGATTGAAGTCGGTGCCCCCGGGTCCGTTGTAGAGGTAGACCACCTCCGGTGGCAGCCCGCTGGCGTCGGCGACCTGCTTCGCGGCGGTCAGGGGATCGGAGACCAGTGCCGCGGTGGCATCCAGTTGCGCTGCGAGGAAGGCCTCGACCACCTCGGGATGGTCCTTCACCAGGGTGTTGCGTGCGATGGTGCCGTGCAGAGTCGGTCGGCCGAGTTGGGCGCCGTCGTAGATCAGCTTGGCCTTGTGCTGGAACACGAGCAGCCCGGGCCAGGCGACGAACTGGGCGAGCGCGTCGACCTTGCCGCTCTCCAGCGTGGAGGCGCCGACTTCCGGTTGCTGGTTGGAGATGGTCACCTCGTCGGACGGGACGCCGACCTGATCCAGGCCGGCCAGCAGAGTGCCGTGGCCGGCGGAGCCGACACTGGCCGAGACTCGCTTGCCGCGCAGGTCCTCCACCGAGTCGATCGGTGAATCCGGTTGCGCCACCACCATGTTGAGCGAGCCCTTGGGGGAGGAACCGGTCACCGAAAGAATCGATGTCGCGGTGGCCGGGTCGGCGTTGGCCCGGGAACCGTTGATCAGCATCGGGTAGTCGCCCATCGACCCGATGTCGATCTTCCCCGCGATCATTCCGGTGGTGATGGGTGCGCCGGTGTCGTAGTCCTCCCAGCGCACCGAGTACTTGGTGCCGCTCGCCTCGCCGGCCTGCTCGAGACGCTTCTCGAAGTCGCCGCGAGCGCGAAGCAGTGTGCCTGCGGTGACGGTGTTGATGGTCTTGGACTGATATCCGACCACGATCTGGGTCGTGTCACCCGCATCGTCGGGCGATAACGAGCACGCGGTGGCACCGACGCCGACCGCTGCGATCAGGACGGGGGAGAGTAAGTACCGGATTCTGGACATGAGGGGACCTCACAGGGGCTGGGTCGTACTGGGGCTGGGTCGTACTGGGGCTGGGTCGTACTGGGGCTGGGTCGAACTGGGGCTGGGTCGAACTGGGCGAAGGGCTGGTCAGCGCAGCAGGTACGGCATGTTGACGGTGACGGCGCCGGTGGGGCAGCGGATGGCGCACGGCCCGCAGTACCAGCATTCGTCGACGTGCATGAACGCTTTCCCGGACTCGGGATTGATCGCCAGCGAGTCGAGGGGGCACACCTCGACACACAGCGTGCAGCCGTCGATGCACAGCGATTCGTCGATGGTGACCGGGACGTCGGCGCGGTTGTTGACCAGGGTCATCGGGCTTCTCCATTCGGGTGGGTGTCCCGCAGCGCCGTGGCGTGCAGGGTGATGCGGTCGCTCCGCATCCGGAGGTATTCGAGGTCGACCGGCCGCGCTTCGGGGCCGAGGCGCGCCAGACGTTCGATCAGCAGGAGCGCGGTGCCGGCCGGGACATCGAGGTTGGCGGCCGAGTGCGGGTCGGCGCTGGCGGCCTCCACACTCTGCTCGGCTGAATGCAGACGCTGTCCGGAGACTCGTTCCAGCAGAGTGAAGACGTCGGTGTTCTCCAGGTCGTGGTCCAGGATCGGCACGCCGACGTCGGAGGCCAGGTAGGTGAGATCGAGGCTGACCGGCTCGTCGTCGAGTAGCCGGAGCCGCTCGATGTAGACCACCTCGGCACCAGGGGCCAATGCCAAGCGGCGGGCGACTGCGGCCGGGGACCTGACGAGTGTGGCCACCCGGACCTCGTTGCGCACCCGGCCGTGCTCCACCAGGGTTTCTTTCAGGCCGCGCAGCGCATCGATGCCGTGTTCGGCCTTGCGTCGGACGACGTGCGTGCCGATGCGGGGTGCGCGGTCGATCTGCCCCTGGCTGCACAGCAAGGCGAGGGCATCGCGGATGGCATTGCGGGAGACGCTGAACTCGGCGGCGAGTTGCTGCTCGTCGAGGGCGCCGGTGCGTTCGCCG
The DNA here is from genome assembly GCF_001592365.1 of Gordonia hydrophobica NBRC 16057. GTDB lineage: Bacteria > Actinomycetota > Actinomycetes > Mycobacteriales > Mycobacteriaceae > Gordonia > Gordonia hydrophobica. The sequence goes on along the minus strand of NZ_BCWU01000007.1, from coordinate 45,475 downwards.
CGGTCGATTCCGCGCCGCAGCACGTCCGCAACGACGCGGGCATCGTCGGCCCGGCGGCGGCGTGTCTGATCGCTCGTTTTCGGCATGGTGTGGAGCCTAAGGGCACAGATCGATGCTGGTCGGGGCTGCGCAGTCGGGGTCGTCGGCCGGTGGCTGATCCCGCCATGGCTGACGTTGCCTGCGTCCGCGTGACCTGGGCGGACGTCCGGGGAGTCGCTGATTCCGCCACCGCGGTCCCGGTCCCGGAAGTTCAATTCAGTGCGGGCGTAACTCCGGCGAGCACCGCGGCGGTCCGTCCATGCCGACGGGGCGACCCGTCAGCGGGTGGTGGCCAGGGCGCGGTGCACGTCGGATGCGGTGATGGTCATCAGTTCGGTGTCGGTGAGGCCGGCGAGGTCGTCGCCAGCGGCGAGCCGGTGTTCGCGTTCCTCTTCGGCGGCTTCGAGGACGTTGCGGACGAACCGGCCGTTGCCCGCGACGTCGGTGCCGCGACGCGGGCCCGCGGGGGTGTCGACGACGTCGTCGTACAGTTCGGTGAACGCTTCGGACAGGGCGGCGGCGGCTTCGCCGCTGAGCCGGGCGTCGCGGCGGTCTGCGAGTACCTCGGCGATCCGCGTCAGTTCGCCCGGGGTGTAGGAGGTGAACCTGATCCGTCGGGCGAAACGGGAGGCGAGGCCTTCGTTGGCAGCGAGCAGCCGATCGATCTCCTCGTCGTATCCGGCGATGATCACCACCAGCCGGTCACGATCGTTCTCCATCCGGGCCAACAGCGTGTCGATGGCCTCACGTCCGAACGCGTCGCCGCCGGACAGCCCCTCCTGCACGAGCGTGTAGGCCTCGTCGATCAACAGCACACCGTCGAGGGCGCTGTCGATGACGGCCGACGTCTGTGGAGCGGTGGATCCGAGGTGTTGACCGACGAGGTCTCGGCGACTGACCTCGACCACGGTGTCGGTCGTGAGGAGGCCGAGCGCACAGTACAGTCGTGCGACCAGACGCGCGATCGTCGTCTTGCCGGTGCCGGGTGGGCCGGTGAAGGCCAGATGCAGACTGCGCGACTGCGTCCGCAAACCCTTTTCGGCTCGGATCTGGGCGAGGGTCACGGTGGCGCGCAACCGTTCCACCTGATCCTTGACCGCCGCCAGGCCCACCTGCGCGGCGAGCTCGTCGGTCACCGCGCGCAGGGCGTCGTCCGACCTCGACGGCAGCGCCGTCTCGGTCCCCGCCGCGGCCGCGGCAGAACGGTCAGTCGATTCCTCGCCGACCACCAGTCGGTACGACGGGTCGGCCAGCGCGCGGCGGGCTTCGGCGAGTCCGGGGTCGAGAGCGAACGCCTCCTCCAGGCACCCGCGCGCCGTCACCTCGTCGCCGCGGGTGCGCAGTGCCATCCCGCTCAGGAACAGCGCTTGTGCCCGCGCATTGACGAGGACGGAGGTGCGGACCCGCTCCAATCTGCGCAACCCCTCGTCGAACAGGCCCAAGTGCACGCAAGCGGTGCCTGCGAGAAAGTCGGCGGCCGCGGCCAGGACGTCGTCGGGCCACGCCAGCGAACCGACGACGTCGAGGACCTCGGGCCACCGCCGCGTCCGCAAGGCCACCAGGGCGCGACAGAAGGCGACGGACGGATCGTCAGGGGCGTCGATGAGGTCGAGGGCGTCGCGGGCGCCGGTCGTGTCGCCGCCCGCGAGCAGCGAGGCGGCATAGGCAGCGGCGGCATCGACGGGCCCGGTGATCGGCAGATCGACGAACATCCCGGTGGGGAGGTGTCCGACGAGATGTCCGGCGGGCACGCCGAGCCGACGTTGGCTGACGCCGATGCTGTCGCGCGTGCGGTACAGGCCGAGCAGGCAGGGGCCGGACCGGTCGCCGGCGGCGACGCGACCGAGCCAGGCGTCGCCCATCGTCGGATCGATCTCCGAGGCGCGGACGAACGCTCTCAGTGCCCGGTCGCGGTCGGGCGGTGCATCTCCGAGCAGGACGCCGACCCCGGCGGCGAAGTACTCCCGCGCGGCAACGCGCGCAGTCTGATCATGGCTCGTATTCATCGCAATCCCCCCGAAACGCTCATGGCCATCACGAGAATAATGCTTCCGACTCGCCAGGATGGTGAAACGGCGGTTCGCCGACGCGCTCGAGGGCACAACGACTGACGGGACGAGACGACATGAGCTTTCGCTACACGAGCGTGGACGACGATCCGCACTATTGCCCGGACCCGACGGCCCCGGTGAATCGGGAGACGTCGCTCGCGGACCACGCCGGCGTGCTGATCGTGCTCACCGCCGCGGTCACGGTCGCCTGCGGGACCGCGGCGTGGGCACTCGGCGGTGTCATCGGACAGGGCTGGAGTCCGTGGCTTCTCGCCGCCGCAGTCTTCGGGTTCGCCGCGATCGGGTGGATCGCGCCGCGCGTGGCAGGGGAGACGGTCGCGGGCGGATTCGGTTACGGCCGACTCGGGACCGCCACCGTCTCGGGTCGGGAACTGAAGGCGCCGGAAGTGCTGGGCGCCGCGCAGCTGTGGCCCACGGTGGCCGGGGCGTCGATCGGAGTGCCCGGAGGACTGGCCGTGGCCGCCGCGACGGCCCGGAACCACTCCGGCGTGCTCGTCTGTGCGGCGGTGGTGACAGCGCTCGTCGGTGTCGCCGCAATCAGCGTCGTCACGATCCGCGCCGTCGCGGGCTGGCGGATCGCGCTCGCCCACGACCTCGCGCTCCGTCACCTCCGCGCCACCGGCACGGCGACCGTCGCGACCGTCACGGACGTCGAGTTCACCGACGAGTGGCTCGACAGTCGGCCGTTGTTCGTCCTCACCGCCGTCGTCGACGGACTGCCCCCGCTGCGCTTCCGTTACGCCGACTGGCCGTTCTGGGCGCCGGTGCCCGGGACCGTGTTCCGGGCGTTCATCGGCGACGGACCCGCACCTGCCGTCGCACTCGAGCGCCGGTACGTCGGCGGCCCGCGCCCCGCCGACGTCGACGCACTGCGCCGACCGCATGCCGGTGGCGACGCCCCGGCCGCCGGTGCACTGGTCCCCGCCTGGGCGCAGGCGGTCGACGGCGGTGACGGCGCGCCCGCACCCGACCTGCTGACGTCGCCGCGGACCCCGGCCGACAACGCGTCGGCCGCGAGCAACGTCTACGGAGCGGCGATCGCCGCGGCGGTCCTGCACGCGCTGGTCGGCGTGCCGATCCTGCTGTGGGGCGCGTGGCCTGCAGCGCCTGCGCTGCTGGTGGCCGCGGGGTGCTGGGCGTGGTCGGCGCTGGTCGCACGACCGGCGGAGTTGCGGGCCGGTGGTCGCCGAGCACTGGACCGGGCCGCGCCGATCCTCGTCGGCGTCCGGTGCGCTGCGGTGCTGGACGTGGTCGCGGTCGTCGTCGCGGTGTGCGCGCCGCGCGCCCCGGGCACACTGACCATCGCGTTGGTCGCGTGCTTCGTCTTCGTGTTCTTCGCCGTCAACGTGGTGGTGGCGCTGGCCGAGCTGGTGCAGTTCCCGGCGGATGGGTCGAGGCAGCCGATCGACCTGGTCCAAGAGGCGTCGACGACGGGCGATCCGGAGGCGTACGGCGCCGTCGTCGGCATCGCACGGACCGAGCGTCCAAGATTGTTTCCGGTGTACCGCACACCGCGCTGATCCGGCGATGTGGGCGAGCGTCCGAGCAATCGGTGCGCTGGCATAGACTGTCTGGCGTGAGCGCCCAGGTCGATACCGTTTCCCACGCCGCCGATACCCCCGAGCTTCCGCAGCCTCATGCCGAGCTCGGCCTGAAAGACGACGAGTACGCCCGGATTCGTGAGATCCTCGGCCGTCGTCCCACCGACGCCGAATTGGCGATGTACTCGGTGATGTGGTCCGAGCACTGCAGCTACAAGTCGTCGAAGGTGCATCTGCGGTACTTCGGCGAGACCACCACCGACGAGATGCGGGCGGGCATGCTCGCGGGCATCGGCGAGAACGCGGGCGTGGTCGACGTCGGCGACGGCTGGGCGGTGACCTTCAAGGTGGAATCGCACAATCATCCGAGCTACGTGGAGCCGTACCAGGGCGCGGCGACGGGCGTCGGCGGCATCGTCCGCGACATCATGGCCATGGGCGCCCGCCCGATCGCGGTCATGGACCAGCTCCGTTTCGGCGCAGCCGATCACCCCGACACCCGCCGCGTGGTCGACGGCGTGGTCCGCGGCGTCGGCGGCTACGGCAACTCGCTCGGCCTGCCGAACATCGGCGGCGAGACCGTCTTCGATGCCAGCTACCAGGGCAATCCGCTCGTGAACGCGCTCTGCGCAGGCGTCCTGCGTGCCGAGGACCTGCACCTCGCCTTCGCCTCGGGCACCGGCAACAAGATCATCCTGTTCGGCGCCCGCACCGGACTCGACGGCATCGGCGGCGTCTCGGTTCTCGCCTCGGAGACCTTCGACGACGACGGCAACGAAGGCCCCAACCGGAAGAAGCTGCCGAGCGTCCAGGTGGGCGACCCGTTCACCGAGAAGGTCCTCATCGAGTGCTGCCTCGACCTCTACCAGGCGGGCATCGTCGTCGGCATCCAGGACCTGGGCGGCGCGGGCCTGGCCTGCGCCACCAGCGAGCTCGCGGCCGCAGGCGACGGCGGCATGCGGATCCAGCTCGAGCAGGTCCCGATGCGCGCGGTGGGCATGACACCCGCGGAGGTGCTCTCGTCGGAGTCGCAGGAGCGCATGTGCGCGGTCGTGAAGCCCGAGAACGTCGATGCGTTCATGGAGGTCTGCCGCAAGTGGGACGTCCTCGCGACCGTCATCGGTGAAGTCACCGACGGCGAGAACCTCGAGATCACCTGGCACGGTGAGACGGTGGTCGACGTGCCGCCGAAGACCGTGGCGCTGGAGGGCCCGGTGTACAACCGGCCGGTGGAGCGTCCGGACTGGCAGGACGACGTCATCGCGTCCACCACTGCGGGCCTGAAGCGTCCGGAGACCTCCGACGAACTGCGCGCCACCTTCCTCAAGCTGCTCGCCAGCCCGGCGCTGTGCAGCCGCAAGTTCATCACCGAGCAGTACGACCGCTATGTCCGCGGCAACACCGTCCTGGCCGAGCACGCCGACTCCGGCGTCATCCGGATCGACGAGGAGACCGGTCGAGGCATCGCGCTCGCGACCGACACGTCGGGCCGCTACACCTACCTGGACCCGTACACAGGTGCGCAGCTCGCGCTGGCCGAGGCCTATCGCAACGTGGCCGTCACCGGTGCCGTTCCGCGCGCCGTCTCGAACTGCCTCAACTTCGGCTCACCCGAGGACCCCGCCGTGATGTGGCAGTTCAGTCAGGCGGTCCGCGGACTCGCCGACGGGTGCGCACAGCTCGGCATCCCGGTCACGGGCGGCAACGTCAGCTTCTACAACCAGACGGGTTCCACCGCAATCCTGCCGACGCCGGTGGTCGCCGTGCTCGGTGTCATCGACGACGTCCGTCGCCGCACCCCGACCGACATCGGCACCGAGCCGGGCGAGACGCTCATCCTGCTCGGCGACACGCGCGACGAGTTCGACGGCTCCATCTGGGCTCAGGTGGAGCACGACCACCTCGGCGGAGTGCCGCCGAAGGTCGACCTGGAGCGTGAACGGCTGCTCGGCGAGATCCTGCTCGCGGCTTCGCGCGACGGACTGGTCTCCGCCGCGCACGACCTCTCCGAGGGCGGTCTGATGCAGGCGGTCGCCGAGGCCGCGCTGGCCGGTGAGACCGGCTGCCGCATCATCCTCCCGGCGGACGCCGACCCGTTCGTCACCCTGTTCTCCGAGTCAGCCGGCCGCGTCCTGGTCGCTGTTCCGCGGACCGAGGAGTCGCGCTTCTCGGCGATTCTCGACGCGCGAGGGCTGCCGTGGACGCGAATCGGTGTCGTCGATCAGGGCAGCGACGCAGTGGAGGTCCAGGATCACTTCGAGGTCAAGCTCGACGAGTTGCGCGCGGTCCACGAGGGCACCCTTCCGGAGCTCTTCGGCTAATTGACCGATCACCGGCCGACCACAGCGGCGGCGACGCGGAGGACCCCGCGCGCCGCCGTTCGTCATTCCTCGATGTGGTTGGGATCGGCCGTCACCCGGATCATGCGCGTCCTGCGTGTGGACCAGCCCGGCCTCGTCGTCGGCACCGTGTTCTACACGTGGTCGCTCACGCCGTCGCTCCTGCCGCGGAACTGGGCGTTCCAGGGGCTGATCGGCGGCATCACCGCCGCGATCGGCTATGGATTCGGTGCCTTGCTGGCACTGATCGCCCAGCGGTGGCTGCTGCCGAACGTGTCGTGGTGGCCGCCGCCGATCCGCCTGCGTCGCATCATCCGCATCGGGGTGCCGCTGCTGTGCCTCGCCCTGTGGCTGGTGACCCTGCACTTCGCCGTCGGCTGGCAGGGCGAGTTGGCGGCGCTGATGGGGACCGAAGCGCCGTCGTACCTCGGCTACTTGCGAGCTCCGGTGATCAGCGCCGCGCTCGCCGTCGCGATCATCGGAACGTTCCGAATCCTCCGTGATCTCGTCGGCTATCTGGCGCGCGCGTTGAATCGGTTCTTCCGCATTCCGAAGCGCGTCGCCGGCGTGGTCTCACTGCTGCTCATGTTGATCGCGGTGTACACGGTGATCGACGGCATCGCGATCCGCGGCAGCTACGCCGCCATGAACGCGATCTTCAGCGTGGAGAACGACCAGACGCGCGACGGCGCCGTGCAGCCGACGCTCCCGGAGAAGTCGGGGAGCCCCGAGTCGCTCGCTCGATGGGACACGCTCGGCTTCGAGGGACGCAACTTCGTCTCCGGCGGAATCCACGCCGATCGGCTCGCCGAATTCAACGGGCGCCCCGCCAAAGAACCGATCCGCGTCTATGCGGGCCTCGAATCCGCCGACGGCGTCGACGCACAGATGACACTGCTCGTCGACGAACTGGAACGGACCGGCGCCTTCGACCGCTCGACGCTCGTCATCATCCCGACCACCGGCACCGGCTGGGTGAACCCGACCGCCGCGCAGACCTTCGAGTTGGTCGCGAACGGCGACAGCGCGCTGGTGGCCGCACAGTATTCGTACCTGCCGAGTTGGGTCTCGTTCTTGGCCGACCGCGAGAAGGCCGCCGACGCCGGGCGGCGGCTCGTGGACGCGGTGCACCGCCGATGGCTCACCAAACCGGAAGGACATCGCCCCAAACTCTTCGTCTACGGCGAGAGTCTCGGCACGCAGGCGGGCGAGGGAGCGTTCAACGACCTCAACGACATCCGGTCGACGGTCGACGGCGTCCTCTGGGTGGGGCCGCCGAACTCGAATCGCCTGTGGAATGCGCTGGTGCAACGTCGCGACCCGGGCACCCCGGAGGCCGAACCGACCTACGCGAACGGGCTCGTCGTCCGGTTTGCGAACGATGCTGCGGGAATCAAACGCAATCCAGATGAGTGGATGTCGCCGCGGGTGCTGTACATCCAGCACCGGTCCGATCCCGTCGTCTGGTGGTCGCCCGACCTGCTGTTCAGCAAGCCCGGATGGCTGTCCGAACCGGCGGGCGCCGATCGTGCGCCCGCGGTGCGCTGGTATCCCATCGTCACGTTCTGGCAGGTCAGCGCTGACCTCGGGAATGCCGCGGGCGTACCGGACGGGCACGGTCACAACTACGGGACCGTCATTCTCGACGGGTGGATCGCGGTGACGCAGCCCGCCGGCTGGACCGACGCCGACACCGCGAGGGTCCGGCAGGCGCTCGAGGCGCTGCGCGGACACGACGGACCGGAGAAGTAGCCGCTCGGTCCATCAGACGATCGACCGGTGGAGGTTCGGTGGCTCGGACTCGGAGGACGGTGCGTTACAGTTCCTCAGTACCACTCGCTGAGAGGAATCTGAACGAGCATGACCAATCCGAATCAGTTCCCCGACGGGGACCCGGGCGACAAGCCTTTCGGTGACCAGCAGTCCGGCGACCAGCAGTACGGGGGTCAGCCGTACGGTCAGCCCCAGTACGGCGCTCCCCAGTACGGCCAACCCCAGTACGGCGCTCCCCAGTACGGCCAACCCCAGTATGGTCAGCCCCAGTACGGCTATCAGGGCGGCGCGCCCGGGCCGGAACCGGACAACAACCTGGTGTGGGCGATCCTGGCCACCGTGCTCTGCTGCCTCCCGCTCGGCATCGTCGCGATCGTGAAGGCGACCTCGGTGTCGAAGCTGTGGGCGATGGGGGATTACACCGGAGCCCACCGAGCGGCCGAGGACGCGAAGAAGTTCTCCATCTGGAGCGCCGTCGCGTCGGTCGCAGTCTGGGTGATCTTCGTGATCCTGTGGTTCGCGGTCTTCGCGGCCGCCATCAACTCGGTGCCCGACAGCCCGTCGTACACCTACCCCACGTACTGACCCACGGCATGAACCGCAGCGGGCAGCACGTCACACCGCCCGTCGACGCCGTCATCGGCTCGGCGAGCCGGTGGTCGGTTCTGTGGCGGCACCGGGTGGTCACGCCGATGCTGGCGGCGGTCGGATTCGCAGGCGTGTGCACGGTGGTGTGGCTCGGGGATCCGACGACGCCCGGCGGTTTCCTGCCCCCGTGCCCGACGAAACTCCTGCTGCACATCGACTGTCCCGGATGCGGCTCCACGCGGGCCTTGTATTCGCTGCTGCACGGCGATGTTCCGGCGGCTCTGCACTACAACGCGGTCGGGGTGGTGGCGCTGATGCTGCTCGGCTACGCCTTCGTGGCGTACACGATCGGACTCTGGCGCGGCCGTCGCGTTCACAGTTGGCAGCAGTGGCGCTACGCGCCGATGGTGGCGCTCGTCGTCACGGTGGTGTGGTTCATCATCCGTAACATCCCGATTGAGCCGTTCACCGGCTTGGCTGTGTGAGGCACGGAGGCGGCGACGTCTCGACCAACTGATCGGCGATGCAGACAAGGCCGTCGGTATCATCGGGCTGACGCTGGTTGCGGTGCTTGCTGTGAAGTACGCGGTGTCGCTGTGGCGGTGGAGGCCGGAACCATTGGTGAGTGTGAAGGTGTGAGGTTTTCAGTAGCGTGACCAGTCCAGAAGATCAGAACGGTGCGGACCCGACGGCGGACGAGACCGTCGTCGTGCCGACACCGCCCGCGGCGGACGACGTCGACAAGACCAGCACGGTCTCGCTGACGAAGGGCGACGATGCGGGGTCGACGACGCCGTACTACGAGTCGGAATGGTCGCCTGCCTACGCGCAGACCGAGATCCGCTCCACGTCGCCGTTCGGAGCGCCGGACGTTGTGCCGGAGCAGCCGCAGTCCGCATTCGACCCGACGGCTCAGCAGGGATTCGAGGCGCCCGCGTACGGACAACCCTACGGTCAGCAGCCTTATGCGGAGCAGGGGTACGGGCAGCCGCAGTACGCCACGCCGCCGGCCGTACCGCCGCCCGCCTACGGATACGGGACCCCGTACCAGCCGGTCGGTGCGCCGGTGTACGGATCGGCCAACGGTCTACCGCCTCATGTCAGCAATACGTCGGCCATCCTGGCGATCGTCTTCGGCGGACTCCTCGTCGCAGGCTGCTACACGACGCTGATCGGCATCGCGCCGTTGGTGCTGGGCATCGTGAGCATGAACAAGAGCAACTCGGTGAGCAAGCTCTGGTACGTCGGTCAGACCCAGCAGGCGTACGACGCGATCGAGTCGTCGAAGAACCTCGCCAAGTGGGCGTGGATCAGCATGGCGATCGGTTTCGCGGTGGTGATCGCCGTGGTCCTGGTGATCGTGGCGATCGCGGTCGGCACCTCGGCCTGACTCCGGCGAGCGCAGAGCGGTCGTCACGGCTGCCGATCGGCGGCGGCGTCGAAGGCTCGCTCCGCCTCCGGCGCGGGGGTGCCGTAGCCGACGGCCAGGGCGATCAGCGCGCTGCGGGCGACGAGATCGTGCACGCCGGTCAGGTGCCCGGCGATCGAGAGCATCGCCAGCCCGTGCACCATGCTCCAGGTGGCGCCGGCGCGGATCAGGATCGCATCCTCTGCGTCGGTGGGAGTGACGCGCCGCAGCGCGTCGACCATGACCCGGAACGCGGCACGGCCGGCCACCGACTCGGTCGGGTTGCCGTGCTGCAGCAGTGACGTGCGCTTCGACGCCGTCCAGTCCGGTGACGTGTACTGGAACATCAGCGTGTACAGCCGGGGGTTCTCCGTGGCGAATCGCAGGTACGACAGCCCCTGCGCCAACACATCGGCGACCGGGTCTGACGACGTTCCCGCTGCACGCAGCGTATCGGCGAACTCGACGAATCCGCGCTCGCAGACCTCCCCGGCCACCGCTCCGACGCTGCCGAACCGGGAGTACACGGCCATTGTCGACGTGTCCGCCTCCTTCGCGAGGCGTCGGACGGTGAGCGCCTCGACGCCCTCTTGCGTGATCAATCGGTAGGCGGACTCGGTCAGCATGTCGCGGACCGGGTGTGCCGATTCCTCTTTACGTGCACTCATAACAGCGTTATGATCCCTGCATAACAACGTTATAGCAACGTGGAGGTGCCCGATGAACACGAACCGATTCCTCGAAGGGGAGTACGCGCCCGTTCGGACCGAACTCACCGAACACGATCTGCCGGTCATCGGCACGCTGCCCGACTGGCTCGACGGCCGTTACCTGCGCAACGGACCCAACCCGATCGCCGACGTCGACCCCGACACCTACAACTGGTTCACCGGCGACGGCATGGTCCACGGGATCCGACTGTCCGGCGGGAAGGGGCTCTGGTATCGGAACCGCTGGGTCGACTCGCATCACACCGACGTCCTCGGCAGGCCCGGGCCGCCCGAGGCGGGGCGGTCGTTCCTGCACGGTGCCGGCGCCAACACCAACGTCATCGGTTTCCAAGGGCGGACTCTCGCGCTCGTCGAGGCCGGTCTCGCCTGTGCCGAGCTCTCCGACGAACTCGACACGCTCGACGTCTGCGACTTCGCGGGCACGGTCCGCGGCGGCTTCACCGCCCACCCGATCGAGGACCCGACCACCGGGGAACTGCATGCGATCAGCTACCACTTCGGTCGCGGCGACACAGTCCGGTACGCGGTCATCGGCGTCGACGGCCGCGCTCGCCGCGAGGTCGACATCACCGTCGGCGGCAGCCCGATGATGCACGCGTTCTCACTCACCGAGAGCACGGTCGTCGTCTACGACCTCCCGGTCGTCTTCGATCCTCGGATCGCCGTCGACTCCTCCGTTCCGCGCGCCGTCCGACCGCTCGCCCGGCTCGCGATGTCCGCCATGGTGGGCCGCGTTCGGATGCCGCACGTCGTGTCCGAACGACTGCCGCGATCGGGTGCCGGATCGCTGCCGTACAGCTGGAATCCGAAGTATCCGGCCCGCGTCGGGCTGATGCCGCGCGACGGCGGCGACGCCGACGTCGTCTGGATCGACGTCGACCCCTGCTACGTCTACCACCCGCTCAACGCACGTGACGTCGACGGCACGGCGGTCGTCGATCTGGTGGTTCACGACCGGACCTTCGACCGTGACCGCACCGGTCCCTCCGAAGGGCGTCCGCGTCTGGAGCGGTGGACGCTGGATCCGGTTCGGCGTACCTGCAAGCGCGAACAGCTGTGGGATGCGGCCGTCGAGTTCCCGCGGATCGACGACCGCTTCGCCGGCCGGGATCACGGTGCCGGCTGGGTGGTCGGAGGCGGGGGCAGCGACCTCTTCGGGTCCCTGCTCGCGCGGGTGAACGCCGACGGCTCCGAGCCGGTGACGCGACGGTTCGGCGACGGCGTGGTCCTCGGCGAGTTCACCTTCGCCCCGCGGTCGGCCGACGCCGCTCGTGGTGACGGCGCCGTGATGGGCCTGGTCACCGACCTCGCAGCGGACTCGACGCGACTGGCCGTGCTCGACGCGCAGACCCTCGAGGACATCGCGTCCATCGCGCTGCCGCACCGGGTTCCCGCGGGGTTCCACGGGAATTGGAGCGGAGCGACAGGTCGAGCCGACGGTTGAAGGGGAGGCGGTCGAGGCCGCGGAACGCAGGCTGGTAGCTGAACCGGCGCCTACACCGGCCACGCGTGCACGGGCTCACCCTCGTGCATCAGCGTCACGTAGTCCTTCACCATGCCGCGCAGTGCCTGCTCACGAGTTTCTCCTGCCCGTTCGCGGGCGGCGACCGCCTTGCGCTGCCACACCGAGCCCGACTGCCGGGTGGCGCACCGACCCTCGATCACCCCGAGGTAGCGGCCCTTGGCCTGCTCCGACACCCCGAAAGCGGTCAGGCCGCGTTCGGCGAGCGGCAGCAGGCGTCGCAGTACCAGCTCGTCCGGACGCACCCAGCCGATGTTCGGCCAGTACATCTGTGCGCCGAAGCCCCAGCGTGCGCCTGCCGCCAGGTTCTCCTCGGCGGCGTCGAACGACATCTGCGACCAGAGCGGCAGATCGCTTTCGACGAACCCGCGGACCACGCCGTAATAGAACGCCGAATTGGCCATGATGTCGACGACGGTCGGCCCCGCCGGCAGCACTCGGTTCTCCACGCGCAGGTGCGCCTGCCCGTCGATGACGTCGTACACCGGTCGGTTCCAGCGGTACACGGTCCCGTTGTGCAGTCGCAGCTCGTCGAGCTCCGGGATGCGTCCCGCCTCGAGTTCGGCGAGCGGATCCACGTCGGACGAGACGGGGAGCAAGGCGGGGAAGTAGCGGGTGTTCTCCTCGAAGAGATCGAAGATGGTGTTGATCCAGCGTTCGCCGAACCAGACGCGCGGCCGCACGCCTTGATTCTTCAACTCCAGCGGGCGGGTGTCGGTGGCCTGCTCGAACACGGGGATCCGGGTCTCGTGCCAGAGCGCCTTGCCGTCGAGGAACGGGGAGTTCCCCGCGATGGCGACCTGGACGCCGGAGATGGCCTGCGCGGCGTTCCAGTGGGCGGCGAAGTCCTCGGGCGCGACGCGGAGATGCAGCTGCAGTGACGTGCACGCGGCCTCGGGCAGGATCGACTCACTGGTGGTCTTCAGCAGATCGGCGCTACCGCCGGTCGCCAGCGGGACGCCCGTGATGTCGAGTTCCAACGCCTCGCCGCGTGCGGCGAAGATCTGCTCGTCGAGCAGGCTGTAGCGCGGATTGGTGGAGATCCACTGGTGCGCGAAGTGCTCGTGCCGCAAGGTCGGCAGCATGCCGACCATCACCAGGTGGTTGCCGGTCGAGGCCGCGCGCGACTCCGCCCGGTTCAGCGAACTCCGCAGCGACTGCTCCAGAGAGACGGTGTCGCCGCCGACGAACGGTCGCGGGGACACGTTGATCTCGATGTTGAACTGACCGAGCTCGGTCTGGAAGTCGGGGTCGGCGATCGCGTCGAGCACCGTGGCATTTGCCATGGCCGGGTCGGCGTCGTCGTCGATCAGATTGAGTTCCACCTCCATCCCCAGCAATGGCTCCGGCGGCCGCCCGTGGTCGGTGAAGAGCCCCTCGGCGAGCATCCGCGCAATGGCCTCGGTGCCGCGTGACACCTGTGACCGGAATCGGACGCGGTCGTCGCCGCTGAACTGCTGCTGGCTCACATCAGTGCCCATGCGGCAATCGTGCCGGACGGTGCACGCGCGCGAAGCCGATCTCGCGGCATTCACCAGATCTGATCCCACTACCATCGGAGCATGGCCCCCGAGATGACCGCGGATCTGCACACGCACTCGATGTTCTCCGACGGAACGGACACTCCGGCCGAGCTCGTGGCCGCCGCGCGCAGTGCCGGGCTGACCACGATCGCGCTCACCGATCACGACACGGCGGGCGGCTGGGACGACATCGCCGCCCAGGTGCCGGCCGGTATGCGGGTGATTCCGGGAGCCGAGTTCTCCACCAAGCACCCGGACGTCGACGGCACGCTGGTCACCGTCCACCTGCTCGGTTACCTGTTCCACCGTGACGACCCGGGCATCGTCGGGGAATGGCAGCGCGTGAAAGACGATCGCGCCGGTCGCGGCGCCCGGATCGTGCAGAACCTCATCGACGCCGGCCACCCGATCACTCTCGAGCGGGTCCGCGAGATCGCCGGTCCCAGCAACATCGGCCGACCGCACATAGCAAGAGCGCTGATGGAGCACGGGGTGGTCGGATCGGTGGCGGAGGCGTTCGACGAACTCCTGCACGACGGCAGCCCCTACTATGCGACGCTGCGCTCCACCACGCTGACCGAGGCTGTCACGCAGATCACGGCGGCGGGCGGCGTCCCGGTCATCGCGCACGCGCGGGCTCGTGCGGCGGCCTCGGTGCTGACCGCCGAGGTCATCGAATCGCTGGTGCCGCTCGGGCTGGCCGGGCTCGAGGTGCGTCATCCCGACCACGACGACGCCGCCCGCACCGAACTGGCCGACATCGCCGGGAATCTGCACCTGCTGCAGACCGGGTCCAGCGACTATCACGGGACCAACAAGTCGCTGCGCATCGGCCAGGAGCGGACGGCCGACGACGTCGTCGAGCAGATCATCGCCGCCGGGGCCGTCGCCCCGTTCGTCGGTTGACCCGCGCAGGCCGGACAGGATTCCCCGCTGACGGCCGGTATCGGCGTGAGCGGGTATGCCGTCGCCCAGCGGGGAATTCTGTCCGAGAATCGACGATGAGGAGTTGCCGTGGGACCGCGTGACAAAGCCGATCCGGCGCAGACCCGTGCTGCCGTGTTGGCCGTCGCCGACTGGTTGCGTGATGAGACCGCGCCGAAGCCGGGGCGTGCGGCGTTGGCCGCTGCGGTCCGACTCACGGCGCGCACGGTGGGCCAGGACGCGCCCGGGAATGCTGTGGAGTTGCGGGTGCCGCCGTTCGTCGCCGTGCAGTGCGTCGAGGGCGTGCGGCACACCCGAGGCACTCCGCCGAACGTCATCGAGATGGCACCCCGGGAATGGCTGCTCCTGGCGACCGGGCTGCTCGATCTCGAGACCGCCGTCGCCGAGCACCGCGTCAGCGTGTCCGGTCACCGGGCAGGCGACGTCGCCGACTATCTGCCGGTGATCCCGCTCGCGCGTTGACGGGCCGAGAATTTCTCGATGCCGGATCGATGGCCGTAGACTGTGGTAACGGTACCGCCCGCCGAGCCCAGGAAACCGGAGCGTCTCACTTGTCCGAGAAGCCGAATCACCGTCCGAACCTGCTGAATCAGACCGGATGTTGCGGATCGTCACACCCGTCCGCCGCCATGGACCAGCCTGAGAACGAGCCTCGCGAAGAGTGCGGTGTGTTCGGCGTCTGGGCGCCCGGCGAAGACGTCGCGAAACTGACCTACTACGGGCTCTACGCCCTTCAGCACCGTGGTCAGGAGGCCGCGGGCATCTCGGTCGGCGACGGCTCGCAGGTGCTGGTGTTCAAGGACCTCGGCCTGGTGAGCCAGGTCTTCGACGAGCAGACCCTCGCCTCCATGGTCGGGCATGTGGCCGTCGGACATTGCCGCTATTCGACGACCGGTTCGACGACCTGGGAGAACTCTCAGCCGATCTTTCGGAACACGGCGACCGGCAGCGGCGTTGCGCTCGGACACAACGGCAACCTCGTCAATACTTCCGAGTTGGCCGACCGGGCCCGCGACCTCGGGATCTACGGGACGGCGTCGAACAGTGCGGCGACCTCGGACTCGGACATCCTCGGTGCGCTCTTGGCACACGGGGCTGCGGACAAGACCCTCGAGCAGTCGGCGATGGAGCTTCTCCCGACCGTGAAGGGCGCCTTCTGCCTCACGTTCCAGGACGAGACGACGCTCTACGCCGCGCGTGACCCGCACGGTGTGCGTCCGTTGTCGCTGGGCCGTCTGGACCGCGGCTGGGTGGTGGCCTCGGAGACCGCTGCCCTGGACATCGTCGGCGCCTCGTTCGTCCGCGACATCGAGCCGGGCGAGCTCCTGGCCATCGACTCCGACGGGGTCCGCAGTCAGCGGTTCGCCGAGCCGACGCCTGCGCGCTGCGTCTTCGAGTACGTGTACCTGGCGCGCCCCGACAGCGTGATCCACGGCCGTTCGGTGCATTCGACGCGCGTCGAGATCGGGCGTCGCCTGGCTCGCGAGCAGCCCGCCGACGGCGACCTGGTGATCCCGGTTCCCGAATCGGGGACCCCCGCGGCGGTCGGCTATGCGCAGGAGTCCGGCATCCCGTACGGCCAGGGGCTGATGAAGAACGCGTACGTCGGACGAACGTTCATTCAGCCGTCGCAGACCATTCGCCAACTCGGCATCCGACTCAAACTGAACCCGCTGCGCGAAGTGATCCGCGGCAAGCGCCTGGTGGTGGTCGACGACTCGATCGTCCGCGGCAACACCCAGCGCGCACTGATCCGCATGCTTCGCGAGGCGGGCGCCGCCGAGGTCCACGTGCGCATCGCATCGGCACCGGTCAAGTGGCCGTGCTTCTACGGCATCGACTTCGCGTCGCCCGCCGAGTTGATCGCGAACGGTTCCGACTCCAAGGAAGCGATGGTCGAGAGCGTCCGGCAGGCCATCGGCGCCGACACGCTCGGGTACATCACGATCGACGAGATGATCAATGCCACAGGTCAGGACCGCAGCAGTCTGTGTGCGGCGTGCTTCGACGGCAAGTACCCGATCGAACTCCCCACGGAGACGACGATGGGCAAAACCGTCCTCGAGTCCATGCTGCGGAGTTCGAACGGACTCGATCCGTTGACGGCGTCGAACGACAACGTCAGCGCCGTGATGCGACCTTGAGGCGGGTCGACCCGATTCGGGTCGTGCATTGCCTCGTCGTACAAGAACCGAGCGTGCACTCAGGTACCGTGAGTGCGTCCCACCGCCCGACCGGCTGGTCTTCAGCTGCCCTAATTTCAGGAGAATCAAGAATATGACCGAAGGGTCTGTCGACAAGCTGCCGGCCGGCGCATCGTATGCGGCCGCGGGCGTGGACATCGATGCAGGCGAGCGCGCCGTCGAACTCTTCGCGCCGCACGCCAAGCGTGCCACGCGCCCCGAAGTTCTCGGCGGACTGGGCGGCTTCGCGGGTCTGTTCTCACTGAAGGGCGATTACCGGGAGCCGGTGCTGGCGGCGTCCAGCGACGGTGTCGGGACCAAGCTGGTGATCGCGCAGACGATGGACAAGCACGACACCGTGGGTCGCGACCTGGTTGCGATGGTGGTCGACGATCTGGTCGTGTGCGGCGCCGAGCCGCTGTTCATGCAGGATTACATCGCCATCGGCAAGGTGATCCCGGAGATGGTCGCCGACATCGTGAAGGGCATCGCCGACGGCTGCGTGGATGCCGGGTGTGCCCTGCTTGGCGGCGAGACCGCCGAGCATCCGGGCGTCATGGAGGACGGTCACTACGACATCTCGGCGACCGGTGTCGGCGTCGTGGAAGCCGATTCGATTCTCGGTCCCGACCGCGTGCGCGCCGGCGACGTCGTCATCGCCATGGGGTCGTCGGGTCTGCATTCGAACGGCTACTCGCTGGCGCGCAAGGTGCTGCTGGACTGGGGCAAGCTCGATCTGTCCGGGCATGTGGAGGAGTTCGGTCGCACCCTCGGTGAGGAACTGCTGGAGCCGACGCGCATCTACGCGAAGGACTGCCTGGCGCTGGCCGCGGAGAGCGATGTCCGGACCTTTGCTCACGTGACCGGTGGCGGCCTGGCCGACAACCTGGGCCGCGTGCTGCCGAAGGGCCTGACCGCAGAGCTGGAGCGCAGCACGTGGACGCCGGCCCCGGTGTTCTCGATGATCGCGCAGCGCGGCCGCGTGGAGCGGTCGGAGATGGAGCGCACCTTCAACATGGGCGTCGGCATGGTCGCCATCGTCTCGCCGGAGGATACCGACCGCGCCCAGGCGATCCTGACCGCCCGCCATGTCGACAACTGGGTCCTCGGCACCGTCAAGGCGGGCGACGCCGGAGCCAAGGGCTCCGCCACCCTGGTGGGAGACCACCCCAGATTCTAGCGCGCGACTGGCAAATCCTAGGGCGCAACAAGCGGCCGCGACACGAAGTCGCGGCCGCCTTGTCGTGCGCCAAACGCATGCCAGCGATTGAGAGCGCCACAGGAACCGCTGGAAGCAAGACGCCTCACGAGGAGGTACGAGCGCGCGGTGCACGGGAGCGGTGGCGGGCGGGAGAAGTCGCTGCTGAGCTCTCCGCAGCGACGAGCCGCTAGGCGAGGAGCGAGGACTGCCGAAGCAGCGACTTCTCCCGCCCGCCACCGCACCCACCCACGAACAAGACAAGCGCAGGCAATACGAGAACCCCGGGTCGCACACACGACACGGGGTTCTGCGTATGTCAGGCGATCATGTGCGCAGGGCGCTACTCCCCGTGAGGGGTGATGCCTGTACGAGCGGGTGTAGCGACGACGCCGTCAGGCGTGCCGCCACTCCTCTTCACTGTTCCAACTCTCCTCACTCGAAAATGAGTCATACGACTTGTCGCCGCCACCAGAGAGTTCACGCTGGAGACTGTCGAAGTCGGTATGAGGAGTGGAGTACTTCAGCTGACGAGCAACTTTCGTCTGCTTTGCCTTTGCCCGGCCGCGGCCCATATGGGACCCCCTCGCACAGTGACGGGGCGGCCATCGGTGTGGCGGCCCCGTTCTATTCGTTAATAGTTTTCGTATCCACAGTCTAGCGCGCACTCGGCATTAAGTCCCATTGCTGCGACAGGCGACACGAAAACCGCTGGTATGAGGGGTCTGCGTGTCGTTCGGTTGACGTCGGGTCAGCCGCGTCCGCGCAATCGGTCGACGGCGGCACGGCCGGGCTGCACCTGGTCGTCGGGTGTGTAGAGGTCGGGATCGATGCGTGCGGTGGCGGCGTCGTCGGGGCTGTCCGGGGCGCCGACGACGAGTTCGGTGTCGACGGGGACGTTGCGTTTCACGAGTGCGAGAGCGATCAGGCCGTTCTCGAAGTGATCGACGACGGTGCCGAGGCGGCCGATCTTGCGTCCGCCCGCGTTGACGTCGTCGCCGGTGGTGGGACGGTACGCGGAGCTGCCGTCGAGGTGGAGGAGGACGAGACGGCGCGGCGGACGTCCGAGGTTGGCGACGCGCGCGACGGTCTCCTGGCCGCGATAGCAGCCCTTGTCGAGATGGACGGCGCCGCCCTCGTCGGGGCCGCCGATCCAGTCGACCTCGTGGGGGATGGTGCGTTCATCGGTGTCCAGGTGCAGGCGTGGGCGCATGGCGGCCACTCGCAGGGCTTCGTAGGTCCACATGCCTGCGGGCGCGGCGCCCGCGTCGACGATCAGCTTCCACCATGCGCGCACGTCGGACTCGGGGACCACGAGGTCGACGACGGGGGTGGTTCCGCGGTCGCCGAGCGACGGCATCACGCGCCAGAAGCCGAGGGGCTCGTCGTCGTGCCGCAGTTCGGGGAGGTCGCCGGCTTGATAGACGGTGGCGTCGGCGGCCAGCCCGATGGCTTCGGCGATCGGGCCGCTGAGCACGTCGGGGCCGAGCAGGGTGAGCACCGCCATGTCCGGCCGGGCGGCGGGGGTGACCTTGGCCCAGAAGACCATCTTGGTCAGGAAGTCGGCGAGTGACTCGCCGCGGGACGATTCGGTGTCGACCCAGGTGGTGCCGTCGATGTCGGTGAGGACGAAGTGGTCCTCGATGCGGCCGTTGCCGTCGAGCGACAGGTTCTCGGCGCTGCGTCGATCGGCGAGCCCAGTCAGGTGCTGCGTGGAGATGGTGTGCAGCCAGGTGAGGCGTTCGTCGCCGGACAGTTCGATGACGGCGCGGTCGGACCGGTCGACGATCGCCGCGCGCCGGGTGGCGGCGCGCTGTTCGCCGAGGGGATCGCCGTAGTGCCAGGCGACGCCTGGACTCGGATCGCCTTCGGGGGTGGGGACTGCACCGGGATGGGACGTGAGGATCGGCGACGGAGACGGCATGTGTCCGAGTCTACGAGTTTGTGCGCGTCACTCGACGACGGCGGCGGAGAAGGTCGGCGGATCGCCGAGGAATCGGCGGTGCGATGGCGGCTGGTTGCCGTCGACGTCGGTGACGCCGAGTTCGGTCGCGAGCTCGGCGCCGATGAGGATCTGACCCGAGCGTTCCATGCGCTTCGGGTCGCGGGACAGCGCGTCGATGATGCGGCCGGGGAACTCGACGGTTTCGGCGGTGGCGGCGAGCCCGGCGTACATCTGCGGATTCGCCTCGAAGGCCGTCAGGGTGCGTTCGGTCTTGAGCAGGCCCATGTACAGGGAGACGACGGCGACGTCGAACGGTGTGAAGTCGACGGCCATGTCGTGCGCCATCTTGTCGACGGCGGCTTTGCCCGAGCCGTACGCCGGGCCGTGCATGTAGCAGGTGCCGCCGAACGATGACGTGTGCACCACCAGCCCGCCGCCGGTCTCGATGAGCAGGGGCGCCGCGTAGTACGTGCTGACGTAGGTGGAGCGCAGGCCGACGCCGTGCAGGTCGAGGAGACCGAGCCCCTTGTTCCAGAAGGGCCCCTTCTCGGTGAGGCCCGCTGGGAGTGCGGTGGCGTTGTTCACCAGGATGTCGAGGCGGCCGTGGTCGGCTCGGACCTGGTCGAAGAGTGCGTCCGCCTGGTCGTCGTCCGAGTGGTCGACGGCGACGGCGATGCCGGTGCCGCCGCGGCGGGTGATCTCGTCGGCGGTCTCGCCGATGGTGCCGGGGAGGTCGGCGCGGCCCGGTTCCACGGTGCGTCCGGTCACGTAGACGGTGGTTCCGGGTTGGGCGAGAGCCAGGGCGATGCCTTTGCCTGCGCCGCGGCTGGCGCCGGTCACGACGGCGATGCGTTCGGTGGTCATCGGCCCATGGTGCATCACGAGCCGGGTGGTGCGATGGCAGATGGTTCCCACTGCCGCGAATCCGGCACGGGACGTGACATCGTAGAGCGATGACGCGAGTGCTGGTCTCCGGCGAAGGGCGGGTCTGCGACCCCGACGTTCCACTGCTGCACGCCGACGATCTCGGGCTGCTGCACGGCGACGGAGTGTTCGAGACCATGCTGGTCCGCGCCGGCGGGGTGTGCGGGCTGGCACGTCATCTGCGTCGGCTGGCCGCGAGCGTGGGGCCGGCGGGGTTGCCGGCCGTCGATCCGGCGCAGGTCGAGCGGGCGGTCGGTGTCGCGGTGCGGGAGTGGTCGTCGCCCGCGGACGGGGTGTTGCGCGTGGTGTACACGCGTGGCCGTGACGGCGGTGACGGGCGGCCGACGCTGTTCGTGTCGATCACCCCGGCGCCCGCGCGCGCGGCTGTCGCTCGGCGTGACGGCGTGCGCGCGGTGTCGCTGCCCACCGCCTATCGGCCGGGCCTGGCGGCGACGGCGCCGTGGCTCCTGACCGGGGTGAAGTCGCTCAGCTATGCGGCGAACGTCGCTGCGTTGCGGCACGTGCAGTCGTTGGGAGTGGACGACGCCGTCTTCCTCGCCGCGGACGGCACGGTGTTGGAGGGTCCGCGCAGTTCGGTGGTGGCGGTGATCGACGGCGTGCTGGTGACGCCCCGACGGGACGACGGCATCCTGCCCGGCACCACGCAGGAGGCGTTGTTCGAGCTGGCGGCGGCGCGGGGCATCGAGACGTCTGAGTCTGCGCTGCAGGTGAGCGAGCTCTACGACGCCGACGAGGTGTGGCTGTTGTCGTCGATCACCTTGGCGGCGCGGATCCGCGTCTTGGACGAGCAGGTCATGGGTGCGGCGAGTGTGCTCGACGTCGCCGCGCTGGTAGCGGAGTCGGCAGGGTCATAACGGCGGGCCGGGTTGCCTCGGTCACGACGCTCTTTACACCAGCCGAAACGCTACTACTCTATGTAGTAGTCCAGTGTCGGGCGCTGAAACGAGGTTCGCTAGTGAACGTTGTCGACATCTCCAGGTGGCAGTTCGGTATCACCACCGTTTACCACTTCATTCTGGTTCCGCTCACGATCGGGCTCGCACCGCTCATCGCGGTGATGCAGACGATCTGGCATCGCACGGGTAACGAGCAGTGGCTCCGCGCGACGAAGTTCTTCGGCAAGATCTTCCTGATCAACTTCGCTCTCGGCGTCGCCACCGGCATTGTGCAGGAGTTTCAGTTCGGGATGAACTGGAGCGAGTACAGCCGCTTCGTCGCGGACGTCTTCGGTGCGCCACTCGCGCTCGAGGGGCTGATGGCGTTCTTCCTCGAGTCCACGTTCATCGGCCTCTGGATGTTCGGCTGGGGTCGACTGCCCAAACGGATCCACCTCGCGTGCATCTGGCTCGTCGCGATCGGGGTCAACGCGTCGGCCTACTTCATCATCGTCGCGAATTCGTGGATGCAGCATCCGGTCGGTGTGGAATGGGATGCCGAGCGCGACCGGCCGATGATGAACAACTTCATCGCGGTCATCACCAACAACACGACGCTCGTCGCCTTCCCGCACGTCATCATGGGCGCCCTGCTCACTGCTGCCACCGTCGTCGCCGTCATCGGTCTCTGGTGGATGGCGCGAAACGGATACCGCGCGGCCAAGATCGAAGAGGCTGCGAAGACCGGCGACGAGTCGATCATTCCGGAGACCACCTCGCCGAGCCAGGTGGGTGCGACGCCCGAGCAGCTCCGGCACGACAACGCGACACTGTGGCGACCGGTGGCGCTGCTCGCCCTGTGGGTCGTCATCGGATCGGGCCTCGGACTGTTCGTGACCGGAGACATGCAGGGGCAACTGATGTTCAAACAGCAGCCGATGAAGATGGCGGCCGCCGAGTCGCTGTGCGAGACCGAGACCGGCGCGGCCTTCTCGGTGCTCAGCATCGGTAGACAGAACAACTGCGACAACATCGAGCACGTCATCACCATCCCGAACATGCTCTCGTTCCTGTCCGACCACCGTTTCGACACGGAGGTGAAGGGCGTCAACGAACTGCAGAAGCAGTACCAGGAAGCGCTCAACATGCCTGGTCAGAACTTCGCACCCAACCTGTTCGTGACGTACTGGAGCTTCCGCGCCATGATCACGTGGGCGCTCGGCTCGGTGGTCGTCGCAGCCGGCTGCCTGTGGTTCCTGCGGCGCAAACGCAGCGACGTGCCCCGCTGGTTCGGTCGACTGGCGCTCTGGATGCTCCCGACGCCATTCCTCGCCAACGCCTCGGGCTGGATCTTCACTGAGATGGGACGACAGCCGTGGGTGGTCGTGCCGAACTGGGCCGACCCCGACGGGATGCCGCTCGAGGTGCACATGCTGGTTCAGGACGGTGTCTCCAACAACACCGCGCCGATGGTGTGGACCACGCTCATCGGCTTCGCGCTGCTCTACGGTGCGCTCGGCGTCGTCTGGTTCTACCTCGAACGCCGCTACGTGATCGAAGGTCCCGCCGTGAAGGACTCCGTCGCCATCGCGTCGGAGGACGATGCGGACGACGACGCCACCGAACTCTCGTTCGCCTACTGAGGAGCATCAGATGACTCTTGAGAACCTGTGGTTCGTGATCATCGCGGCCATGTTCACCATGTACTTCGTCCTCGAAGGCTTCGACTTCGGCGTCGGCATGCTGATGACGCTGCCGGACAAGCACGATGCGCACGATCCGATCCTGGCCGACAAGCGGCGTCGACTGCTGCTCAACACCATCGGCCCGGTGTGGGACGGCAACGAGGTGTGGCTCATCACCGGCGGAGCGGCGCTGTTCGCGGCGTTCGGCGGCTGGTACGCCACCATGTTCTCCGCCTTCTACCTGCCGCTGTTCCTGATCCTGATCGGGCTCATCGTGCGCGTGGTCGCCATCGAATGGCGCGGCAAGATCAACGACGTCCGCTGGCGTCGCTGGTGCGACGTCGGGATCGGCCTCGGGTCGTGGATCCCGGCGATCCTGTGGGGCGTCGCGTTCGCGAACGTTCTGCGCGGCCTGCCGATCGATGCCGAGCACCAGTACACCGGCGGCTTCTTCAACCTGCTGAACCCCTATGCGCTGCTCGGCGGAGCGACGACGCTGCTCGCGTTCCTCACCCACGGGGCGGTGTTCGTCGCACTCAAGACGTCGGGCGAGATGCGCGACGACGCGCAGAAGCGCGCCATCCGCCTGGCGATCCCGACGGCGGTCGTGGCCGCCGCCTTCCTCCTGTGGACCCAGGTGGCGTACGGGCACACGTGGACGTGGGGCGTCGTCGCCGTCGCGGCCGTCGCCGCCGTCGGCATGGTGATCGCGACCATCGCGCGTCGTGAGGGCTGGGCGTTCTTCGCGACCTGCATCGCGATCGCGGGCGTCTCAGTGATGATCTTCGGCTCGCTGTTCCCGGACGTGATGCCGTCCACCACTGACGTCGCGTACTCGCTGACCGTGGCGAACACCTCGTCGAGCCACTACACGCTGGTAGTCATGACCTGGGCCGCAGGGATCATGACGCCGGTCGTGATCGGCTACCAGGCGTACAGCTACTGGGTGTTCCGCAAGCGGCTGTCGGTGGAACAGATTCCGTCGTCGATCGGGCTACCGCTGCAGAAGTCGAGTCGATGATGCCTGCGGACACGACGGACTCGGCGGCGACGTCGGGCCGACGTCGTCCGCCGCTCGATCCTCGGCTGCTGCGAGCGTCGCGGTCGGCGCGCCGCTCGGTGATCGCGAGTGCGCTGTTCGCGGCAGGCACGCTGATCGCCACCGTCGCCGCCGCGATCGCGCTCGCCGGGCTGGGCGCCGAGATCATCACCGATCCGGCCACGCGCAATCTCGATGCGCAGGCGGTGCACCTGGCCGTGCTGGCGGTCGCCGTGGCGGCCCGGGCCGCGATGACGTACGCGGGCGACCGGGTGGGTCGTCGTGCCGCGCACGCGACCATCGACGAACTGCGGGTCGCCGCCCTCGACACGATGACCGATCCCGCCAAAACCGCACCCCGTGACCTGCTCACTCACCGCGAGCACGCGCTGACGGTGGTCCTGCGCGGCCTCGACCGGCTGTCGGACTACCTGTCGGGATACCTGCCCGCGCTGCTCTCCACGGCGATCATCACCCCGCTGGTCGTCGCGGTGGTGCTGTGGACCGATCTGCTCTCCGGCGTCATCATCGTCGTCACGCTGCCGCTGATCCCGATCTTCATGGTCCTGATCGGCCTCGTGACGCGCGACCGGACGCGCCGCAAACTCGATGCGATGAGCAGGCAGAACGCCCGACTCGTCGACCTGATGACCGGGCTGCCGACGTTGCGGGCGCTCGGCCGCGCCCACGGACCGGCCGGGCAGGTCGCCGACCTGGGCGAACGGCTGCGTCGCACGACGATGAGCTCGCTGCGGATCGCCTTCCTGTCCGGCGCCGTACTGGAACTGTTGGCGACGCTGAGCGTGGCGCTGGTCGCCGTCAGCATCGGGTTGCGCCTGGTGTTCGGCGACATGAGCCTTTATGCGGGCATCCTCGCGCTGGTGCTGGCGCCCGAGGCCTACCACCCGCTGCGACAGATCGGTGCGCAGTTCCACAACGCGGAAGACGGTGTCGCCGCGGCCGACGACGTCCTAGACATCATCGACGCGGGCGGTGTTGATTCACGTGGAACACAGCAGGTCAGTGTCGACGTTCCGGTTCGAGGCGCCGAGGTGGCGGTCGAACGGCTCGGTTTGCACGGCCGTGACGGCTGGGCGCCGCGGGGCCTGTCGATGCGCATCCGTCCGGGCACGTTGACGGTGCTGACCGGACCCAACGGCTGCGGCAAATCGTCTGTCGTCGCGGCGATCCTGGGCCTGCAGCGTCCCGACGAGGGGCGAGTGCTGGTACGAGACACCGACGTGCAGAGTCTGGCTCCCGAGCAGTTTCATCGGGAGGTCGGTTGGCTGCCGCAGCATCCCGCGATCGTGCCGGGGACCGTTGCCGAGAACCTGGCGTTGTTCGGGCCGCTGTCGGACGCCGCCGTGCGTGACGCGGCCCGGGCAGCGGCGTTCGACGAGGTCCTCGCCGATCTTCCCGCCGGACTCGACACGATCCTGGGTGCGGGCGGGGCCGGACTGTCCGCGGGCCAGCGGCAGCGCCTCGCGCTCACCCGGACGCTCGCCTCGCCGGCGCCGCTCCTGCTGCTCGACGAACCCACCGCCCATCTCGACGACGCCACGGCCGACCGCGTGGTCGAGGCGCTCACCGCACGGGCCCGCGCGGGCGACACGGTCGTGATGGTCTCGCACCGCGCCGCGACGCTCGCCGCCGCGGATCACATCGTCGACTTCGCCGAGGAGACCGAGTATGCACGCTGATCGTGATCCCGTCGTCGCCGTACTGGCCTTCACCGGGCTGCGGTGGCGTGGACTCGTCGTTCCGATCCTGCTCGGCGTCGCCGGTGCGCTGTCGGCGCTCGGCCTCGCCGCGCTGTCGGCGTGGCTCATCACCCGTGCCTGGCAGATGCCGCCGGTGCTCTACCTGTCGGTCGCCGTCACGGCGGTGCGCGCCCTCGGCATCTCGCGCGGCGTGTTCCGCTACCTGGAGCGCCTCGCGACACACAACGTCGCGCTGCAGGCGATGGCCGATGCCCGCACTCGGCTGTACCGAGCGCTCTCGCAGGGTTCGGCGGGCTTCACCGTCGGACTGCGGCAGTCCGAAGTGATGTCCCGGACCGCCGACGACGTCGACGAGGTCGGCAGCGCGGTGATCCGAGGCCTCCTCCCGATGGCGATCGGTGCCGTCACGTCACTCAGCGCCGTGGTGATCATGGCGGTCGTCTCGGTCCCCGCGGCAGTGATCTTGGCGGTTGCGCTGCTGGTGAGCGGCGTCCTCGCGCCCTGGCTCGCCGCACGCGGCTCGTCACGCAAGGTCGCCGACGCCGCCCGCGCGCGCGAAGACGTGACCGATGCGGCGTCGTCGCTGCTGTGGCACGGTCCGGAGTTGGCCGTCGCGCGGGCTCGCACAGGGGTGCTGCACGCCGTGGCGGAGGCGGATCGTCGTACCGAACGCGCCGAGGACGCGGGCATGCGCTGGCAAGCCGCCGCCCAAGCCGTCACGCCGCTCTCGATGGGTGTCAGCGTCCTCGCCGCCGCGCTCATCGCGGTGCAGTTGTCGTCCGGCCTCTCGGGCTCCCTGGCCGACGTCTCGTCGGGGGAGGCGATCACGCCGATGCTCTTCGGTGTGCTGCTCCTGCTGCCGCTGTCGTCGTTCGAGACCACGTCGCCGCTCACCGAGGCGGGCATCGCGTGGGAGAGCGGTCGGCAGGCCGCCCGGCGCATTCTGGCGCTGGTCGACGGAGCCCAGGCCGACGGCGTCGAGGAGGCCGATCCCGTCGTCGACCCGCGGCCGGTCTCACTCGTGGCGGACGGGCTGGCCTGGGGATGGACGGATCCGTTGGGGACGCTCGCCGAGTTGCGGCTGGTGCCGGGCGCGCGGCAGGTCGTCGTCGGACCGAGTGGGGTCGGTAAGTCGACCCTGCTGCTGACTCTTGCCGGTCTGCGCGCGCCGCTTGCGGGGACGGTCGTCGTCGAGGGCTCCCGGCTGCGGAGTTCGGTGTGCTACTTCGCTGAGGACGCACATGTCTTCTCGACCACAGTCCGGGAGAATCTGCGTGTGGCGCGCGGCGACGTCACGGACGACGAGGCCGTCGCCGTCCTCACGCAGGTGGGACTGGGAGAGTGGCTCGCCGGGCTGCCGGACGGGCTCGACGAGAGGCTGGTCGGCGGCGCGGCGGCCCTGTCCGGCGGACAGCGTCGGCGCCTGCTGCTCGCTCGCGCGCTGGTGCACCCGGCGCCGGTGGTCCTGTTGGACGAACCCACCGAGCACCTGGACGCCGCGGACGCGGACACGCTGATGTCGTTGATCTGCGGCGATCTCTTCGGCGACCGAACGGTGGTCGTGGTGACGCACCAGGACGTGTCGGGCGTGGACGTTCCGGTGCTGGAACTCAGCCGATGACGCGGCGGAGCTTCGCGGACAGACGCGGGGTCAGATCGCCGTCGGCGTCGACGCGCTCTTCCACGTAGGCGAGGTCGCCGTCGGGGACCAGCCCGTACAGACGCTTGGCGCCGCCGGTGTGGGCGCCGGTCTCGGTGCGAATGGTGACGTCGGTGGTCAGATTCCACGACGTCTGATTGAGCGGACGGCCGTAGTACAGCTCGATGGAGCCTTCGGCGTGCGTCAGCATGAGTTCGATGTTGTCGTCCTCGCTGATCCGCCAGAAGCCGGATTCACGGAGGTCGGGGCGGACGAACTCGCCCTGCTCGTCCAGGACCCACGAACGGGACTGCCAGACGAGGTAGTTGCCACCATCGTGCGCGACGATGATCTGCTGACCGAACTGATAGTCGGATCCGGTCAGCGGGTCATGACCTTCGCCCTCGCCCTCCCAGACGCCGACGAGCGGCAGGAGTGCAAGCAAGCCGGAATGCAGATCCGCGCCCTCGCGAAGGTTGGCCGTGTCCGGAGAAACGGGCAGATCGCCGACGGGCGACAGATTCTTGCCTGCCGTCTCCTGAGCGCGGAGTTCGGCGTCGGAGATCGCTTCGTTTCCGGAGCGGGTCATGACTCGTCGTTGACCAGTCTGTAGACCGTGTACAGCGCGAACCAGATGATCAGCAGCGAAGCCAATCCCAACAGGATTTCAAAGAAGAGGACCACGTTGCTGATACTACAGCCCCGCAGTGCGCGGACAGAACCGAGTCCGTCGAGTGCACGCTAGATCACAGCCCGGCTCAGCCTCGAGCGGCCGTGACACTCAACAGCTATCAATAGGCGGTAAATGAGTAATTGCCAGTATGAATCGGAGGCCATACCGTCGTAGGGGACAGCTCTCTCACCTGCGATAAGGAGTGTGCCCGTGAGTGCCACTGTGTTCTGCGGCGACGCCGACGAGGCCGTCGCGGGAATCTCGGACGGTGCCACCGTCTTGGTCGGCGGCTTCGGTCTGGCCGGCATGCCCTTCGACCTCATCGACGCGCTGATCCGGCAGGGCGCCAAGGATCTCACCATCGTGAGCAACAACGCGGGCAACGGTGACCACGGACTCGCCGCGCTGCTGGCGACCGGTCGCGTCCGCAAGATTCTCTGCTCGTTTCCTCGTCAGTCCGACTCGTGGGTCTTCGACGGTCTGTATCGCGAGGGCAGGATCGAGTTGGAAGTGGTTCCCCAGGGCAATCTGGCCGAGCGGATGCGCGCGGCAGGCGCGGGCATCGGCGCGTTCTACTGTCCGACGGCCGTCGGCACGCCGATCGCAGAGGGGAAGGAGACGCGGGTCATCGACGGGCGTACCTACCTGCTCGAATATCCGATCAAGGGCGACGTCGCACTGATCGGCGCCCACCGCTCCGACCGGGCGGGCAACCTGGTCTACCGCAAGACCGCTCGCAACTTCGGTCCTGTGATGGCCACCGCCGCCGCCACGACCATCGTCCAGGTGGAGGAGATCCTCGACGTGGGCGCGCTGGATCCCGAGAGCGTGGTGACCCCCGGGATTTACGTCGACCGCGTCATCGCCACCCCGACCCGCCGATTCGCCGTGGAGGGCGCACGATGAACACTCCGCTGACCCTCGCACCCGACGCCCGACGCGGCGGCGACGCACCGTTGACGATGGACCAACTCGCTGCGCGCATCGCCTCCGACATTCCGGCCGGCTCGTACGTCAACCTCGGGATCGGCCGTCCGACGCAGATCTCCGACCATCTCTCGCCCGAGAGCGCCGTCACACTGCACACCGAGAACGGCATGCTCGGCATGGGTCCGCAGGCTCGGGGCGACGACGTGGATCTCGACCTCACCAACGCGGGCAAGGTTCCGGTCACCGAGCTGCCGGGCGCGTCGTACTTCCACCACGCCGACTCGTTCGCGATGATGCGCGGCGGGCACCTCGACGTCTGTGTGATGGGCGCCTTCCAGGTGTCCTTCGACGGCGATCTCGCCAACTGGAGCACCGGGGCGCCCGACGCCATTCCCGCCGTCGGCGGCGCGATGGATCTGGCGATCGGCGCCAAGCAGGTCTTCGTGATGATGACGCTGTTCGCCCGCAACGGCGACGCCAAGCTGGTGCCGTCGTGCAGTTATCCGTTGACCGGCGTCGGATGCGTCAATCGGGTCTACGCGCCCGAGGCCATCATCGAGCTCGGCTCGGGCGGCGCGCAGATCGTCGAGACCTTCGGTGAGGAGCCCGCGGCGCTGCTTGCGCGCATCCATTCCGCGGACTGACGTCGATCGACGCCTGCGACCCTCGGCAGGCGTCTACAGTCGAGGCCGGAATACGGATCGGTGGTCTCGGTGGAACTCAGGCACTTGCGGTACTACGTCGCGGTGGCGGAGGAGTGTCATTTCGGGCGTGCTGCGCAGCGCCTGCACATCGCGCAGCCGCCGCTCTCGCAGCAGATCAAGCAACTCGAGGAGGACCTCGGCGTCACTCTGCTGAACCGTTCCACCCGCAGGGTGGAGTTGACGGCGGCGGGGCAGCGCTATCTGGAGCGCGCCAAGGAGATCCTCGCGTCGGTCGACGCGGCCGCCGATGAGGCGGTGCGGATCGCGGGCGGGGAGATCGGTCGGGTCTCGATCGGCTTCACCGGCTCGGCGACCTATCACCTGCTGCCCGCGATGGCGCGTCGTCTGCGTGCCGAGCTTCCGGACATCGACCTCGACCTCCACGGTGAGATGCTCACGCCGCAGCAGGCGGCGGCGCTGCACGACGGCGTCATCGACCTCGGCTTCCTCCGGCCGCCGGTGCACGACCGTCGGCTGCGCTACGAAGTGGTCGGCGCGGAACCGATGGTCGCGGTGGTTCCGCACTCGCATCCGCTGGCGACCCGCACGTCGCTCGAGGTGGCGGATCTGGAACACGAGGTCTTCGTCGCCTACTCCGGTTTCAATCGGTCCGTCGTCTTCGAGGTCGTGATCGACGCGTGTCAGCGCGCCGGTTTCCGGCCGGTGATCCGTCATGAGGTGGGGGAGACCGCCACGCTGGTGTCATTCGTCGCCGCAGGCCTCGGCGTTGCGCTGGTGCCGCAGTCGGTGCAACAGCTGCAGATCACCGGCGCGGTCTACGTCCCCCTGGCGGGTGAAGTGCCGACCGTCGAACTGGCGATGGCGATGCGCGACGAGCCGCCGTCGCCCGATCTGGAGCGGGTGCTGGCTTGTCTGTATCGGGTGTTGCCGGAGGTTGATCTGACCGGGAACCCATAAAGACTTCCTTAGTCTTAATAAGGGTATTTCTAATACTTCACAGCCCCCCAATACTGTGTGATGCTCATCTCATCGCTCGATAACGATGCTTCATGCCACACAGTGGAGGAGATGGAATGACCCCGTTCATGCACCAGGTGCAGGACCTGCTCGACGGCGGTGCGATATCGGCGCCGCAGACCCTGCCGAGCGAAGAGGTGGCTGTCGCGCACGCTGCCGACACGCAGGTCATCATCCGTTCGCTCGCCGAGCAACTGGTCAGCGAGGCCAACGCGGTCCTCGCAGGCAATGACGACGCTGTCGGAGTGCTCGGTCTCACCGACGAGACCGGTGTCGGCGCCCTCGCCTTCACCCTCGACTACGCCGATCGAACCGCGCGGATCGAGACCGTCGTCTCCGGACACACTGCGACCGCGGAGCTCGTCGTCCGTGGCGTTCACACCTCACGACGCCTGGCGGGTGAGGACGAGATGGCCGCGCTGGTCCTCGAACTCATCGCAGGCAACTGACACACCCCACCCACCGCAGCCAACCCACAACCGGGAGACATCGATGCAATTCGAATTGCGCTACCAGACCATCGAACCGAAACGGCAGACGTACCAAAACATCATCGAGCGGTTCGGCGACGAGCCGGCGACCCGCTATCAGGAGGCCACCCTCGACATCGAGCCGCGGGAGAACTTCCACTACCGGCCCACGTGGACGCCCGACCACGAGTTGTACGACGCGAATTACAGCGCGCTCAAGCTCACCGATCCGTACACGTTCGCCGATCCGAGGCAGTTCTACTACACGCCTTACGTCACCAACCGGGCCGCGCTGCATGACGAGTTCGGCAAGACTCTCGGCTACTTGGAGAGCCGCGAGCTGCTCGCCAAACTGCCGGAGGGCTGGCGCCGCGTGGTCGCCGACGTGGTCGTTCCGCTTCGCCATTACGAAGCGGGAGCGCAACTGGTGAGCGTGGCCGGATCGCGGTTCGCGTACGGCACCTCCCTCTCGCAGTGCGCGAGCTTCGCAGCCTTCGACCGCATCGGGAACGCACAGATGCTCTCGCGCATTGGGATCGCCGCGGGGGTCGGCACCGTCGATGTGCTCAAAGCGGCCAAGGCCCAGTGGATGGGTGCCGACCACCTTCAGCCGCTGCGTCGGCTCGTCGAAGAGATCATGATTGTCGAGGACTGGGCTGAGGGCCTTCTCGCGATCGACGCCGTCGACAAGGTCCTGTACCCGGCCCTCTACAGCGGCCTCGACGACCGTGCGCTGCTCGGCGGCGCGGGAGCATACAGCCTGGTCGCGCAATACCTGACCACCTGGTTCGCCGACCAGCGGAAATGGCTCGACTCGCTGATCAAATCCTGGCGCACCGATCCCGAACACGGCGAGGCCAACATCGCGACTCTGGACCGGATCGACGCCGAATGGGGCGCCCGCGCAGCGGAGGCGGTCGGAGCGCTGACCGCCGTCGTCGACGGCGCCGTGGGAGCGGAGGTGCCGGCATGACCGCTGCAGCCCGTCCCGTGGGCATCGACATGCAGGAGTCTGACGAGAACCGCGCGATCATCGCGGCCATCCGGGCGGACAACCCGGACGTCGAGATGCGCAGGCTGCCCGGCCTGGTGAAGCTGTCCGCGCCCGGCCAGATCGTCATCAACCGTGAATCCGTGGAGGCCCAGCTGGGCCGCGAGTGGGAGACCGGCGAGTTCCAACTCGCCATCGTCACTTACACCGGCAACTTCGCCGAATGGGACGACGACCAGATCGTCGTCGCCTGGGAACACTGACCAGAGGTTACGAGGAGACATCACATGACCACCGCAGCGACTCCGAAACGCGCCAAAAAGCTTCCACTCAAACAGCGCTACTCGGCTCTGACACGCGACCTCGACTGGGAACCGTCGTACGTCGATCACGACACGCTGTACCCGTACACCCGCTATGAGGGCATCAAGATCCACGACTGGGACGGCTGGGAGGATCCGTTCCGGCTGACCGTCGACGCGTACTACAAGTATCAGGCGGAGAAGGACAAGCGCCTGTATGCGGTGCTCGACGGCTTTGCGCAGAGTCAGGGGCACCTGACAGTCTCGGACGCGTCGTACCTGAATGCGATCAAGTTGTTCATCCAGGGCGTCACGCCGCTCGAATATCAGGCGCACCGCCATTTCGCATACCTTGCGCGGTACCTCGAAGGCCCGGCACCACGGTTCGCAGCGCTCTGTCAGAGCGTCGACGAACTGCGTCACTGTCAGACGCAGGTCCACACCATCAGCAACTATAACAAGTACTACTCGGGCTTCCACTCGTGGTCGCAGATGCACGACCGCGTCTGGTACCTGTCGGTTCCGAAGTCGTTGTTCGACGATGCGATGACCGCCGGTCCGTTCGAGTTCCTGATCTCGATCTCGTTCAGCTTCGAGTACTTGCTGACCAACCTGCTGTTCGTGCCGTTCATGTCGGGCGCGAGTTTCAACGGCGATATGCCGACCATGTCGTTCGGTTTCTCGGCGCAGTCGGACGAGAGCCGCCACATGACGCTGGGGCTGGAAGCCATCAAATTCCTGCTGGAGCAGGACGAGGACAACGTTCCGATCATCCAGGATTGGATCGACAAGTGGTTCTGGCGGGCATACCGGATGTCGGCGCTGGTGGCCGGAATGATGGATTACATGCTTCCGAAACCGGTGATGAGCTGGAAGGAGGCGTTCGAGCTGTACTTCGAGGAGCAGATGCTCGGCGGGCTGTTCCCAGACCTGGAGTTCTACGGCATCCGCCCGCCGCGACACGTCGAGGACGCGATCGCGGAGAAGGACAAGCTTTCGCACGAGGTCTACAAGATCCTGCACAACTTCTCGTTCGCAGCGTCGTTCACCACGCAGGTCCCGACGCCGGACCACATGGCATGGCTGTCGGAGCAGTACGGCGACACCTTCGACACCCACTACGGGCCCAACTGGGAGAAGCACCGGAAGATCGAGGCCGACGGCGGTCGCGTCTTCTTCCAGGGGCTCCCTCAGCTGTGTCAGGTGTGCCAGGTGCCGATGGCGTTCACCGAGCCGGGCGACCCGACGACGATCTCCTTCCGTCACAGCGACTACGAAGGCGAGACTTACCACACCTGCAGTGACGGATGTCAGTGGATCTTTGAACGGGAGCCCGAGAAATACGTGCAGGCCTGGCTGCCGGTTCACCAGATCTACCAAGGCAACTGCGGTGGACCGACGGTCCCCGAAGTACTCGAGTGGTACGGGATCCAGGACGGCGACAACGGTGAGTACAAGGGTTCACCCGATCACGTCTCCTGGCAGGAATGGCATTCCAGCAGCCCCAGCACCGACGACACCGAGACCCAGGAGGCGTGAGACATGGCTGTCAAGGCCCTTTACGAGTACAAGTACCCTGCGGCCGACCGCGCGGAGATCTTCGGGGAGGACCAGTTGCTGTACGTGCACTGGCGCGGCAACCCGCTGTTCTGCTCGGCGGCGTGCTTCCGTGCGCCCCAGGCCATGAGCTTCAACGATTTCGTCGCCGAGATCGTGAACCCGTGGGCGGCGTCGGATCCGGACTTCGAGCCGTCTTCGATCACCGACTGGCAGCTCTTCGACGACGCGCTCGATCCCGGTGACGGATCCGCGTCGCTGACGGAGCTGGGCATCGGGCACAAGGCGCTCCTGAAATTCACCACGGCCTGACGGGAAGACCCTGCGATGACGACTGACACCACCACAACGCACACCATCACGGTAGAACCGCTCGGCACGGAGCTGCAGTGCCGTGAGGACCAGTCGATCCTGGACGCCTGTCTGCGCAACGGCGTGTGGCTGCCACACGCCTGCACCCACGGGACCTGCGGAACCTGCAAGGCCGAGGTGCTCGAGGGTGCGATCGATTACGGCGACGCGTCGCCGTACGCGCTGCTGGAGAGCGAACGCGCGGAGGGCGCCGCACTGATGTGCGTCGCAACGCCGCGTGAGGACGTGGTCATCGAGGGCGACGTGGAGATCGAGGAGGGGATCACCATGTATCCGGTCCGCGATTTCTCTGGCACGGTCGCGGTGCTCGACGAGATCGCACCCGACGTTCGGCGACTCGTCGTCGACCTGGACGAGCCGATGGACTTCAATGCCGGGCAGTACGTGCAGCTGAATCTGCCTGACGGCGACGACCGGCCCTACTCGATCGCCAATGCTCCGCATGAGCGCGGCCGCGTGGAGCTGCACATCAAGCGCACCGAGAATGGTGCTGCGACGGCCGGGTGGGTGTTCGACCGGCTGGCCGTCGGCGACGTGGTCACGCTGTCCGGTCCGTACGGCAAGTTCTACTTCCGCCCGGATCGGGACAAGCCGCTGCTGCTGCTCGGGAGCGGGACGGGTCTGGCGCCCTTGGTCTCGATCCTCAAGACAGTGATGGCGATCGAGGATGAGGACGGCGAATGGGAGCACGAGGTGGTGATGTACCACGGCGTCGCCCTGGAGAACGGACTCTACGACCGCGAGTGGTTCGAGCAGGTCGCAGACGAACGAGACTGGTTCTCGTACCGACCCGCCGTCTCGCGGGAGGAGTGCGACGGCCGGCAGGGGCGCGTCCCCGCGCTGCTCACCGAGGACTTCCCTCGAGCCGGGGGCAACGTCGCCTACATCTGCGGCAACCCTGCGATGGTGGAGGACACGATGCGTGCCTTGATGAAGGCGCGTCTCTTCCCGCGCGACATCTACCGCGAGGACTTCTTCGACGCTGCTGACCGCGCCAACGGCGCCCATGTCGTCCGCAGCCCGCTCATCAAGCGGTAGGTAGGGGATCCGCGTAACCCGCCGGAGAACGCGCAGAACTACGCGGATCCCGTTGCACTACGCGGATACCCGCGACTATCTGGCGGCGGCGCGCTCGCACTCCCAGCCGTCGGGGGTGGTGCCGTCGGTGAGGAAGTCGCGGAGGAAGGCCTGGGAGTCGTCGTCCATGTCGGAGTCGAGGTGCGGGTAGATGATCGGCTCTTCTTTGCCGTTGTGGCTGTCGAGGAGTTCCAGCATCTCCCGGCAGGCGGCCACCGCCTCGCTGCGGTGGGGCTCCTGGTCGACGCCGTCGGACGCGAGCTTCGCGTCGAGCGCGGCCATCCGGCGCCACATCTCGCCGTGCTCGGTCAGCATCACCATGATCGGCATCATCAGCGGACCGGTCCGGAGCTGCGGGAAGACGAGCTCCTCCTCGAGGTAGATGTGCCGACGCAGCGCGTCCATCGAGTCGACGAGCGGTGCGGCCCACTCCTGGACGGATCCGCCGGGCGACGCGGCGACGAACTTCTCGATGCCCTCGTCGATCGCACGGTGTTCGACGGTGAGGACCTCTGCGAGAGTGGCTGGTGCTGTCATGACATCCCTTCCCGCGTCCGATTCGGGCGCTTGACTCAGCCTACTACCGTGCGTCGTCCGGTCGCCGTGGACGCTGAGACGACAGAACCCCGGTCCGCCACAGGAGGCGGGCCGGGGTTCTGGGTGATGAGATCAGCGGGCGACGGTGACGTCCTGGTTGTGGACGCCGGGGCCCTCGGGCGAAACCTGCACGTCGCCGTTGCCCTGCGAGCTGAGCGCGCGGAGCGTCCAGTTGCCGGGAGCGGCGAAGAAGCGGAAGTCGCCGGTGGCCGATGCGACGACCTCGGCGGTGAACTCACCGGTGCCGTCGAGCAGACGCACGAAGGCGCCTGCGACCGGGTTGCCCGAGCCGTCCAGAACCTGGCCGGTCAGGACGGTCTCCTTCTCGGTGTCGACGCCTGCGGGGAGGGTCTGACCCTGCTTGGGGGCTGCGCACATGTCGTTAGTCCTCTCTGGAGATTCGCGGAAGAAGCGCTCAGCGCTCGATGGGGGCGCCGACGAGAGAGCCGTACTCGACCCAGCTGCCGTCGTAGTTCTTGACGTTCTTCTTGCCGAGGATCTCCTGCAGCACGAACCAGGTGTGGCTCGAGCGCTCGCCGATGCGGCAGTACGCAATGGTGTCCTTCGAGTCGTCGAAGCCCTGCTCGGCGTACAGCGCATTGAGAGCCTCGTCGGACTTGAACGTGCCGTCCTCGTTCGCGGCCTTCGACCACGGGATGTTCAGTGCGGTCGGCACGTGGCCGCGCTGCTGCGCCTGCTCCTGCGGGAGGTGGGCCGGCGCCGAGATCTTTCCGGAGAACTCGTCAGGGCTGCGGACGTCGATCAGGTTCTTGCTGCCGATCGAGTCGATGACCTCGTCGCGGTAGGCGCGGATCGAGGCGTCGGCGGGCTGTGCGACGTAGGTGGTGGCCGGGCGGCTGACGGCGTCGGTGCTCAGAGTGCGACCGTCGAGCTCCCACTTCTTGCGACCGCCGTCGAGCAGACGGACGTCCTTGTGACCGTAGATCTTGAAGTACCAGTAGGCGTATGCGGCGAACCAGTTGTTGTTGCCGCCGTACAGGACCACGGTGTCGTCGTTGGCGACACCGCGCTCGCTCAGCAGAGCGGAGAAGCGGTCGGCGTCGAGGAAGTCGCGGCGCAGGCCGTCCTGCAGATCCTGTTTCCAGTCGAGGCGGATGGCACCCGGGATGTGGTTGGTGTCGTAGATCGAGGTGTCCTCGTCGACCTCGACGAACACGACCTTGTCGGCGTTGAGGTTCTCTTCAGCCCAATCGGCGCTGACGAGCGCATCGGAGCGTGCCATTCTTGAATTCCTTTCAGAATTTCGCCGCGCGGGCAGCGAAGTGATTCGACAGATGGAGGGATTCCCGCGCAAGGCGAGAGAGGTATGTGGTCGGGGATCGGGAAGTCTGCGACAGGACGGTCGGAGTGCGGGTGAGATCGTCAGCCACGCATCCGGCGGTTCGGTCCCCGGCTAGCGACAGCGATCTGCGGCGACACGACAGAGGTCGATCGCCAATCTGTGTGTGAGCATCAGCTCACGTCGTTGCTGCATGAATCCGACACTACAACGTCGGATCACGACCTGTCGGGGAGCGGTTTCGCGTAGTCGATCGGACGTACCGCGACGGGTCCGACTTCACCGCTTGCGACGAGGTCGCTTCCCCTGCTCAGAGCATGTTTCGCGGTGTGTCCCCACGCCATCTGAAAGCGCGGCAGAACCATGGAGAAGCTTTTTAATACCGCTGAATGTAATTCCTCGGGGACCTCCGCCGAATAGTGCTCTTCGGGGCCGTCGTAGAAGTCCGTCGCCTCGATGTGGATGCGACCGTCGACC
Organism: Gordonia hydrophobica NBRC 16057; assembly: GCF_001592365.1. GTDB lineage: Bacteria > Actinomycetota > Actinomycetes > Mycobacteriales > Mycobacteriaceae > Gordonia > Gordonia hydrophobica. The sequence continues at coordinate 7,336 of NZ_BCWU01000007.1, read as the reverse complement.
ACGAAGACGCGCGCGCTGACACTGACCTTCACCTTCGGTGCGGTGTAGGCGGCGGCCGACGGTGGATACCCGTTCTGTGTTGCAGGCGAACCCGGCAGCGGCACGGTCCCACTGATCATGATTCCATCGGTGCGCTCCAGCAGCCCGTCGCCGGGTCCACCGCCACCGACCTTGTCGTCCGGCGCGGGCGTGTTGATGTAGAGGTCGGTGATGTGCATCAGCCGCCCGAGAGTCGGCGAATCGATGCGGGTCTCGACCTTCATCGCCTGCGCGTGGAGCACCGTGCGCGGGTTCACCTCGCCGGTGTCGCCGATCCGCGCATCCTGCAGACGGGCGTCGACCGTGGATCGGCACGGGTGCGGCCCCGTGCAGCCGGGGATCGGCACGCCGTCCGCACTGATCAGAATCGAACTGAACTCACCGGAACCGCTCCGGGCCAGAAACGGGAAGCCGCTCATGATCACGTCGGGCTCGAACTCGACGCCCGGCGAGGCCTGCACGGACTGAGCCAACCGGTGCTCGGCACGAGACGCGGCGACGTCGTCGATCACCAACGCGAGGACCGCGGCCACCACCGCGACGACCGCGATCCACGCGCCGATCCGCAGGGCGCGACGAGGCATGGGTTTCGGGGTGTCGTCAGAGGTTCGAGGCATCGGCGCTATTCTGTCATTTGACTACCGGGTGCTGCGACCAGCGTCGATCGACAGCCCACAACGCAGGGGCGTGACCAGAACACGTCCCAAGGCCACGACGAGAGCGGAGTGGTGTGTGGACCTGCTGCTGTTGACTGACGAAGCGACCGCCGATGTCGCCCTGGGATCCCTGTCGCTGCTGTCCCATCGGGTCGAGGTGCTGCCTGCCGACACCTCGTCGCTGGTGCGGTTGGGCGAGCCCGCGGTGATCCTGGTGGATGCGCGGGCCGATCTGGCCGCCGCGCGAACCCTGTGCCGCCTGGTCTCCGACACCGACACCGCACCGGTGATCGCGATCGTCGGCGAGGGTGGACTCGTCGCCGTGAACGGCGAGTGGGGGATCGACGACTTCCTGCTGCCCGGCACCGGGCCCGGCGAGCTCGACGCCCGGCTGCGGATGGTGGCCACGCGCACCACCGCGCACGACGACCAGCCCGCCGACAAGGTCACGCTCGGCGAACTCGTGATCGACGAGTCCACCTACACGGCCCGATTGCGCGGTCGGCCGATCGACCTCACGTACAAGGAATTCGAGCTCCTCAAGTTTCTGGCGCAGAACGCCGGTCGCGTCTACACGCGTGCACAGCTGCTGCACGAGGTGTGGGGCTACGACTACTTCGGCGGCACGCGCACCGTGGACGTGCACGTCCGACGACTGCGGGCCAAACTCGGCAGCGACCACGAATCGCTGATCGGGACGGTCCGGAATGTCGGGTACAAGGCGGTGAAGCCGCCGCGGCGCGCGACCGCCGAGACCTCGATGTCAGAAACCGCCAGCCAGGCCTCGGAGATGGATACATTAGAAGGTGATGACTGAGAACCAGCCCCGCGTGATCACCGGCCCACTGACCGCGAGCGACATCGCCGCCGCGCACGACCTCTGCGCGCGCGCCGAACGCGCAGACGGTGTGCCGCCGCTCGCCGAGCAGGCGCGTCTGGCGGTCGAATCCGGCGCCGACGTTCATGTGCTCACCGAGCACGGCTATGCGAACGTGCTCGCCGCCCGCGACGGCGGTGCACCGATGGTCGAGGCCGTCGTCGATCCCGACTACCGCAATCGCGGCGAGGGCCGCGTGCTGATCGACGCCGCGCTGACTGCGGCCGAATCGGTACCGGGATCGGAGGCCCCGCAGATCTGGGCGCACGGAGACCTGCCCGCGGCGGCCGCAGTCGCCGCCGCACTCGGACTCGACCGCGTGCGCGAACTCCTCCGACTACGCAGGCCCGTCGCTGAGCCGCTGCCTGAACTGCCGCAGCGCGACGATGTGCTGCTGCGGACATACGCCGGAACGTCCGACCACGCCGAAGTACTCCGCGTCAACAACGACGCCTTCTCCTGGCATCCCGAGCAGGGCGGTTGGACGCCGAAAGACATCGCCGAGCGCACCGGCTCCAACTGGTTCGACCCGACGGGGTTGTTCCTCGCCTTCGACGCGGACGATCCCGACGCTCTGCTCGGCTTCCACTGGACCAAGATCCACCGGTTCGACGACGGTTCCGCGCCGCTCGGCGAGGTGTACATCGTCGGCGTCGATTCGACCGCGCAGGGCCGTGGCCTCGGGGCGCTCCTGACCCTCGCGGGACTGCGCTACATGGCGCAACTCCGCGTCGACGGGCGGACGCTTGACGAGGTGGAGTTGTACGTGGAGGGCGACAACACCGCGGCATTGCACACGTACACCAAGCTCGGGTTCGCCCGATACACCGCGGACATCGCCTACCGGCGCAGCTGATCTCTCACCGCATTCACTCCGCGTGGCAGGCGCCGCGCGGAGTGAAAACGTGACGTCCATCTTCCGTTCACCTTCTCGTCCCGAGTGTTGCCCGCGCGGTAACCCTTCGGCCTCCTTTCGCTAACCGGGTGTCGATAGTTTCGGCTCGTTACCTGAACTACTCGAAAGGCGCCCGACTCCCATGAGCGTGTCCCCGAAGCTCGTCCGCACTGCAGGCTCCGCCGCCGCCGGCCTTGCCGCTGTGTCCCTCGTCCTGACCGCGTGCGGCGGTGGTGGTTCCGACGCCGGCACCATCACCGGTGAAGGCTCGACCGCGCAGCAGAAGGCTATTGAGCAGTTCGCGACGGTCCTGACCGACAACGATGGCGCGATCCTCGACTACACCGGGTCGGGTTCCGGCGACGGTGTGAAGAAGTTCCTGGCCAGCGACGTCGACTTCGCAGGCTCCGACTCTCCCCTCAAGGAGAAGGAAGTCGTCGACGCGAAGGCTCGCTGTGGCGGAAACGACGCGTGGCACCTGCCGCTCGTCGCCGGCCCCGTCGCCGTTGCGTTCAACCTCCCCGGCGTCGACAAGGTGAACCTCGACGCGCCGACCCTCGCCAAGATCTTCGACTCCAAGATCACGAAGTGGAACGACGCCGCCATTCGCGCGCTGAACCCGGGCGCCAACCTGCCCGCGACCGACATCGTTCCGGTCCACCGCAGCGACAGCTCTGGCACCACCGACAACTTCACCCGCTACCTGAACACGGCGGCTCCGACCGAGTGGCCGTACGAGCACTCCAAGGAGTGGACGGGCCACGGCGGCAGCGGCGCGTCGAAGTCGACCGGTGTCGGTGACACCGTGAAGAAGACCGCGGGCGCGATCACCTATGTCGAGTGGGGCTTCGCGACCGAGAACGACCTCAGCGTGGCCGCCATCGACTTCGGCGCAGGCGCCACCGACCTGACCGCTGAGACCGCGGGCAAAGCGCTCGACGCCGCCAAGTTCGTCAAGCCGGACAGCAAGGACCTCGTCGTCGACACCGATGCGCTGTACGGACTCAAGGAGGCCGGCGCGTACCCGCTGGTGCTGACCACATACGAGATCGTCTGCTCCACCGGCTACTCCGACTCCAAGGTCTCCGAGGACCTGAAGTCCGCCTTCACCACCATTCTCGACAAGGGCCAGGAGGGCCTCGACAAGCTCGGCTACGTGCCGCTGCCTGATGCCTTCAAGACCAAACTGCGTGGAACGATCGACGCGCTGTGACGAATCCGGACACCACTGTGAACCCGCACACGAGTAGTGACGGGGAACCGGCCGTGTCCGAGCAGCTGGGAACCGATCTCGCATCGGCCCCGGCGCCCAGTCAGCGAGGACCCGCAGCCGGGCCGAGCGCGAGCAATCGCGCCGGCTCGGCCGTCTCTCGTCTGGGGGACCGCATCATGGGCACCCTCGCAACTGGCTCGGGCCTGCTGGTCTCGCTCGTCATCGGCCTCATCGCGCTGTTCCTGCTGATCCAGGCAGTTCCGGCGCTTGCCAAGAACACCGCCAACTTCTTCACCTACACCGGCAGTTGGGTGGTGTCGGGCACCGACCTCGAGTTCGGCATCCCGGCGCAGTTCTACGCCACGGTGCTGGTGTCGGTCATCGCCCTGATCATCGCCATGCCGGTGTCGCTCGGCATCGCGCTGTTCGTGACCGAGTACGCACCGAAGCGGCTCGCCGGACCCATCGCGTACATCGTCGATCTGCTGGCCGCAGTGCCGTCGATCGTGTACGGCCTGTGGGGCATTCTCGTGCTCGGCCCGGCGATGGTCGGTGTGAACAACTGGCTCGTCAGCAATCTCGGCTTCCTGCCGTTCTTCGAGACCCCGCAGAACGTGGCCAACATGTCGACCGGCGGCACGCTGCTGACGGCAGGAATCGTCCTTGCCGTCATGATCCTGCCGGTCATCACCGCTGTCACCCGCGAGGTCTTCGCGCAGACGCCGCACTCGCACCGGGAGGCCGCGCTCGCGCTCGGCGCCACCCAGTGGGAGGTCGTGCGATTCGCGGTGCTGCCGTTCGGGTTCTCCGGATACATCAGCGGCGCGATGCTCGGCCTGGGTCGTGCACTGGGTGAGACGATGGCGCTCCTGCTCATCATCTCCACCGTCGGACCGATCAACTTCAACCTGTTGGAGAGCGGTCAGACCTTCGCGACCGTCATCGCGAACAATGCCGCCGAGTTCGACTCGCCGCTCAAAACCGGCGCCTACATCTCCGCGGGTCTGGTCCTGTTCGCGCTCACCTTCCTCGTCAACGCTGCAGCGCGCGGTGTCATCTCGCGTCGCGCAGGAGAGTAGGAGAGGAGCGACATGACTAACACGACTGCTGAGAAAAGACCTGACATGGAACTGACCACACTGTCGCCGCGCCGGAAGGCCACCGACAACGTCGTCCGCGGTGCGGTCACCGTGGCCGTGGCGCTGGCCATCCTGCCGCTGGGCTGGTTGATCTACACCCTGATCGCGCGGGGCATCGGTCCGCTCCTCGACATCGACTGGTGGACCCGCTCCGAGCGTTACGGCGGTGCAGCCAATGCCATCGTCGGCACCCTGATGCAGACCGCCATCGCGGCGGTCGTGGCCATTCCGCTCGGTGTTCTGGTTGCGATCTACCTCGTCGAGTACGCAGACACGGGCGCCAAGCGCGGTCGCCGATTCAGTCTGGTGCGGGTGACGACCTTCATGGTCGACGTCCTCTCCGGCGTTCCCTCGATCGTCGCGGCGCTGTTCGTCTACGCCGTCTGGCGGACCACGCTCGACATGCCTCGCTCGGGCTTCGCCGTCGCGTTGGCACTGGTGCTGCTCATGGTGCCGCTGGTGGTGCGGGCTACCGAGGAGATGCTGAAGATCGTTCCGCAGGAACTCCGTGAAGCGTCGTACGCGCTCGGTGTCCCCAAGTGGAAGACCATCCTTCGGATCGTCTTGCCGACGGCGATGTCCGGCATCATCACCGGCATCATGCTGGCGATCGCCCGCGTGATGGGTGAATCGGCTCCGGTGCTGATCCTGGTGGGTGCGAGCCGCGCGATGAACTACAACCCGTTCGACGGCAACCAGGAATCACTGCCGTTGATGATGCTGCAGGAATACAACAAGGGGCCGGGCGGCTACGAGACCGTGTGGGGCGCAGCTCTCACGCTGGTCATCGCGGTTGCGATCGTCTACGTGTTGGCGCGCATTCTGTCGCGCTTCACCGGGCCTCGAATGGAGAGAAGCTAAATCATGGCAAAGAGCCTGACCATCGACGACCTGAACGTGTACTACGGCGATTTCCACGCCGTGAAGGACGTCTCGCTGAAGATCGCGCCGAAGTCGGTGACGGCGTTCATCGGGCCGTCGGGCTGCGGTAAGTCAACGGTGCTGCGCACCCTGAACCGTATGCACGAGGTGACACCCGGCGCCTACACAACCGGTTCGGTGAAGCTCGACGAGTTGGACCTGTACGGCAAGGGCGTGGACCCGGTCGGTGTCCGGACCACGGTCGGCATGGTGTTCCAGCGCGCCAACCCGTTCCCGACCATGTCGATCCGAGACAACGTCGTCGCCGGTCTGAAGCTGGCCGGCGTGCGCGACAAGGCCAAGCTCGACGAGGTCGCCGAGGCCAGTCTGCGCGGCGCCAACCTCTGGAACGAGGTCAAGGACCGTCTCGACAAGCCGGGCGGTGGTCTCTCCGGCGGCCAGCAGCAGCGTCTGTGCATCGCCCGCGCGATCGCCGTGTCGCCGCAGGTGCTGCTCATGGACGAGCCGTGCTCGGCCCTCGACCCGATCTCGACGCTGGCGATCGAGGACCTCATCGCAGAGTTGAAGAGCGATTACACGATCGTCATCGTCACGCACAACATGCAGCAGGCCGCGCGTGTGAGCGATCAGACCGCCTTCTTCAACCTGGCGGCCGTCGGTAAGCCCGGCGAGTTGATCGAGGTCGGCGCGACGAGCGATGTGTTCTCGAACCCCGTCCGCACCGAGACCGAGGATTACATCTCCGGTCGATTCGGGTGACGGATTGCTGCGAACGGCAGCGATAAGACCAGGCAACCCCGGTCGCGCACGGCGTGACCGGGGTTGCCCTTATGGTGGACAGGTGGCTACTGTCGCCAAGGAACAGTAGTCGATCAATTGATCAACTTCGGAGTGTGATGGCCCGGCTTTCAGTGGAACAGCGACGCGAACTGGCGATCGATGCGACGATGCGTGTGATCGCCCGCGACGGTGTCGAGGCGGCCACCACCCGGCGTATCGCCCAGGAGGCGAAGGTCGGTCAATCGAGTCTGTTCTATGCGTTCACCTCGCGCGACGAACTGCTCGCTGCGGTCGTCGAGCATGGGATCGCGCAAGAACTGTCCGCGATGGACAGTTGGTTGAGTCAGGCATCGGCGATGTTCACCGCCTCCCAGATGAGCATCGCCGATGTCTTGGCTGCCGCGTTTCAAGCCTTCGCCGACGACCTCTTCGAGCACCGTGACCGCGAGCATGCGCTGGTGGAGTTGGCGCTCTACGCCCAGCGAACGGACGGGCTGGAGCATCTGGGCGAGAAACTCTACCGCGGCTACCACGACATGATCACCGGTCTGCTCTCCGCCGCCGCCGACGCGGCCGGGATCACCTGGACCCGACCGATTGCGGAGATCGTGCCCATCGTCCTCGCCATGACCGACGGCATGACCCTGAACTACCTCAGCACCGGCGACCGGGCGACTGTTCAGCACATCGCCGAAGGCGCAGCGCGGTTGCTGCTGGGGTATGCCGTCGTCGCCGAGTAGTCATAATTCGGTCGAGTAGCCGGGGGAACGGAGTTGCCGGGCGAATCAAGACCATCGCGAGTTTCGCTGGTACGCAAGGGTGTTCGTTGAGGGGCGCCTGGGTGGTGTGTGTGGC
>NZ_BCWU01000006.1 GCF_001592365.1 Gordonia hydrophobica NBRC 16057 | reverse complement strand
ACCGGCGCTCATCACGGGCGCCATCCGTTGCCGGTCCACTGCAGGACGTCCGCGAACCGGAGCTGCCCTGCGAGCGTCGCCGGCCTACGCCGGGTGATCAGCGCGCCCCATCCGTCGGCAGCGAGCGCGGGGCGACGGACGAGGTATCCGCCCGCGGCTTGTGGCCCGAAGATCTCTTCCGAAGTGAAGACGTTCGCACCGGACGGTCGCCATAGCTCATTACGGGCACGGCTCTCGGCGTCGTGGTCTTCATAGAGCCGTCCCAGCCAGACCTGGAAAGCGGTGAAGACGCGTGCGGCCTGTGCGTCCGGGATGCCTGCGCCGATCGCGATGCAGGTCTCGCGGTAGCCGTCGCCGTCGTGGATCTCGAATCTGGTCGGGTGCAGTTGGCACAGCACGATCTGCACGGGGATGGTCTGCGGCGACTCGGTCCTGCGTCTGGTCACGACCTCCCGGGCCGCGAGCACGGCGCTCGTGATGAGCAGACTGATGCCCGAGACCCACTGCACGACCTCCTTCGTCGCGTCAGGTCCGGAGAGCGGCAGGATGCCCAGCAGGAGCCCGCTGATCAGGACGACGCCTGCGGCGGCGCTGACGATCGCGAACATCGGCAGCAGTGACCGCAGAGAATGCCGGTCCTCATTCCAATCGGCGAGCGATGCCGCATCCGCCGAGTCGATCCGAGGCGGGGCCGTCAGCCGGTCATAGCGGTCGGAGGAGCGCACGGCGTCCGCCCACGCCGCGGCAGGGTCGCCAGGCCAGTGGCCGCTCACGATGCCTCTGCGATCTTCGGGCGCACGGCGTGCGGTGTAGACGGCATCGCAGCTCAACTCCCTCATCCTCGGGAATGCCACGGAGGTGACCCGCTACTGGATCGCGTGGTGTCCGAGAAGAGGCGGGTGCCGCTTCGACGGACACCGGTGGCGCCCTCTCGTCCTCTACAGACTCTCTCATGGGAACGTGTTCGGCGATGACGGGAGAGCCGTGGTCGGCTCGCGAGTCAGTTCTGCAGTCGCTGTGCGGTGCTCAGGTCGTCACGTGTTGCCCACGCGGTGAGCCGCTGGATCGCGGGGGTTCTCGCGTTTGGGTCCGATCCGGGTTGCCAGTGTTGTCAGTCTTGTCAGACCCTGCGCCTATCATCGAACGGGAGTTCTAGATCAGGGTTGTTTTGGTTTCGTTGACTGGGGAGGGTGTCATGGCGGTGGCGACGATGGGTCCGGCAGGTCGGACGGGTGTGGTGGGTGCGTCGGTACAGGTCACCGACGAGGCGATCGTGCTGTGTGTGCCGCGGCCGGAGACGGTCGGCAAGCCGCAGTCCGATGACGCTGCGGCGTTGGTGTTCGCCGCGCACGCGGAGTCGGTCGGCGGACTCCTGCGGTGGTACCGGTATCAGGCGGTGTACGGGCTGCTCCGGACGCGGATGGCGCAGGCCGACGCCACCGGCGCCACCGACGTGTACACGCGGGTGTACGACCCCCTGTGTCAGGTCGCCGCGTCGTATGCCACGGTCGCCGGAGTCCGGCAGTGCACCGCCGAACGGTTCGTCGAAGCCGCACAAGCCTGCTTCGAACGCATCCCGGCGGTCGGGCGGCTGCTGCGGGACGGGGTGATCACGGCGGCGTGGTTTCAGCGGGTGGTGGAGCAGACCGCCCTGGTCGACGATGCGGAGTTGTTGGCGTTCATCGATGCGGAGATCGCGCACCGGTTGACGACGATGGGTGGGTTGTCGGCGCGGCGCGTCGAGGACGCGGTGGCTGCGATCGTCGCCGAGCATGATCGGGATGCGGTGACCGTGACCCGCGAGCAGGCCAAAGCCGCCAAGAAGATGGTGATCAACCCGCTCAACGACACCGCCTCGGAGGTCATCGTCACCACCACGCCCGAGGATGCACTCCTGTGCAAAGACGCCGTCGACGCCGTGATCGCCGGGGTCTGTCGTCATGATCCGCGGACGCGTGGTCAGTTGCGTGCGGATGCGGCCGTCGCTCGGATGACTGGTGTGCCGTTCACCTGCGAATGTCAGCGTGATGATTGTGCGGCGGAGTTGTCGGAAGCGCAGGTGGCGGCGCGGTGCGCGAGGATCGTGGTGCACGTGGTGACCCGGCAGGAAACTCTGGACGGGGTGTCGGAGGTGCCGGCGGTGATGGACGGGCACGGCCCGATCTCGGCGGCCCATGTTCGGGATCTCGCGGCCCGCCCGGATGCGGTGTGCCGCCCGCTGAATGTGGCTGACCTGGCTGATCGGATGTGCCAGCCCGGGAATCCGTACCGTCCGACGGCCGCGTTGGATACGGCGGTCCGCGGACTGTTCGGCACCTGCTCCTGGGCCGGATGTGATCGTCCGGCGTGGCGGTGCGAGCTCGATCATGTCACCGAGTTCGACCACACCGCCCCGGCCGCGGGTGGTCCGACCTGTCTGTGCAATCTGAATCCGAAGTGCACGTTCCATCACGGTTTGAAAACCCACGCTGACGGTTGGCTCGATGATCAGATCGTCGACGCCAACGGTGTGGTCTGGACCGAGGTCACCACTCCGGAGGGCGTGACCGTGCGCCTGCAGGCGGCGAACACATGGCTGCTCCCCGAACTCGGACTCATTCCGTGCTCACACCCCGACACCACTGTCTCGACACGCGCGGGAATCGGACACGCCGAGCACGCACCAGAACGATCTTCGTCGCGGGTGCAGGCCAAGCACCGCTACCGGATGCAACGCCGGGCCGCGAACCGCCGCGCCCGCGAAGAGCAGGAGGCGCAACTTGCGGCGATGGCGGATGCGGACGGCCAACCGCCGTTCTGACTGAACGAGGTCGTCTCGTTCGCCCTCTGCGGCGGCGTCATGCGGACGTCGTCGGGGTTTGTGGTGGGTGGAGTCGGATCGTGATGGCACAGATCAGGTTCGTCCGCGGCGTGTCTGATTCCTCGGTGTGTCGCGACGGACGACAGGCGCGACTGCGGACGGAGCGGGCGTCTAGTCGGGAGCGACACGCCCATAGATCGGACAGCCGAGGAGCGCCGTTTTTCGGGATTGGGGCGTGAGTCGGCGGCTCGAAGTACGTCAGGTCGGCCGTAGCCAACCGGTATGCGTGACGCGGACGACGTCAGTCTTTCGGCTGGATGAGGCGATCGGCGAGAACCTCCAGTTGTTCGGCGATCGGGGAGTTCGGGTCCCAGACGGCCTCGTAGAAGATCTCGACGACTCGGCCCTCGGCGTCGAGGACTTCGCGGTGCGGAGCATCGGGTGCCGCGAGCTTCGACCTGGGCAGCATCGCCGAGCCCAGCCCGAGGTGCGACCACTCCTCCAGCACCCGATAACTGCCCGCTTCGCCCGGATAGGCGGTGACGGACAGTTCGTGCTCTCTGAGCAGGCTGTGGGTGAAGGTGGTGAGTCCGCACGTATCGGGCAGCAGAATCAACTGCCGTCCCGCGAGTTCATCGAGACTCGCCGGTCCGTCACCCGCTCGAGGTTCGACGAGCACGAGTGGTTCGGAGTCGATGACCCGATGTTCATAGCGGGGCATCGGCTCGACCGAAGGCACGACGATGACGTCGAGATCGCCCTCGACGAGGGCCTCGCGCAGTTCGCTCATGTTCGCCTCGCGAAGCACCAATTGGCGGCGGAGATAGTGATCGGGAACCGGTTGATCGCACACCGCCCGATACGCGCCTGCGACGAGTTTGGGGTTGATCAGCGGGGAGACGCCGACCCGGATCGTGTCGGGAGCCGGAGTGTTCCACCGCACGGCCTCGACGTGGACGTCGTCGAGGGCGTCCAACGCTCGTTCGATCCGAGGCAGCATCGCCTCCCCGAATGCGGTTGTCGTGACGCCGCGAGGGGAGCGGTCGAACAACCGCGCGCCGAGCGTCGCCTCGAGTTTGGCGATCCCGGCCTGGGCCGGACTCGCACGCACCGCCAGCACCCTGGGTGCAGCCCTGATGGGCATCCCGCTGGGAACTCTCGCCGCCCGCCGCGGACGCCGCACCGCACTCACCGTGGGATGGTGGGACCGCAGCGGCTGGAAGCGCTCTGCTCGTCGTCGCGACGCAGGGGCGCCTCGTGGTGCCGCTGTTCGTCGGACTGTTCTTCATGGGTGCAGGTCTCGCGGTGAGCCTGCAGGCGCGCTTCACAGCCACCGACCTCGCTGAGCCGCATCGCCACGGCCGTGCGCTGGCCCTCGTCGTCTGGGTCGGCACGCTGGGGTCGGTCCTCGGCCCCAATCTCGCGGTGCCCGGAAGGCTCGTGACCGACGCCACCGGCCTCAGTCTCTATTCGAGCGCGTTCCTGATCGCAGCCGTCGGCATGGCTCTGGCCGGAGCCATCGCCTTCGCGCTGCTGCGCCCCGATCCGCTCCTCGAAGCGCAGCGCGGCGCCGGTGCCCGCAGTGCCGGCCGTGGACGCGGAGCGATCGGTCGGATGCGCGCCGAACTGCGCATCAACCCGGGTGCTCGCTACGCGGTGCTGGCCATCGTCTCGGCGCAGATCGTGATGGTCTCGATCATGACGATGACACCGGTGCACATCACCCACCAGGGCGGCTCGGTCGACATCGTGGGAGTCACCATCAGCCTTCACATCGTCGGCATGTACGCGTTCTCGCCGATCGTCGGACAACTGACCGACCGTCTCGGCCACCGAACCACGATCATCATCGGGCTGCTGACCTTCGTCGTCTCGCTGGTACTCGGCGCGGCACGACCGGATGGCACCGGTGCGATCATCGTCTCGCTCGTTCTCCTCGGCATCGGCTGGTCGTTCGTCAACGTGGCAGGCTCCGCACTGTTCAGTTCGGTCGTCTCCGACGACACGCGTGCGGCTTCACAGGGTGGGGTCGACGCACTGTCGAACCTCTGCGGCGCGACGGCGGCCTTCCTCGCCGGGCCGCTGCTCGTCGCGACATCGTTCTCGATGCTGTCGATCCTGGCGATCCTCGTGCTGCTTCCGCTGGGAGTCCTGGTCGTCGCTCGCAGTCCGCAGGCCACGCGCGCCGGGAGCGAGGGGTCGTGACGTCGAATGCGCGTCGGTCTCGCGCCGGTCGGTCGGAGGCCGTGGTCGTCGGTGCCGGAGCAGGCGGTCTGGCCGCGGCGACGGCGCTGGTCGACGCGGGATGTGCGGTCACCGTCCTGGAGGCCCGCGACCGCATCGGCGGTCGCGCCCACTCCGTGACCATCGACGGCGGCGCGATCGATCTCGGCGCCACATGGTTCTGGGCCAACGAACCGCTTGTCGCATCGCTCGTCGGGCACCTCGAACTACCGACCTTCGAGCAACATCTCGTCGGCGACGCACTGTTCGACGCGGGCGTGGTGCAGCGCCTCGACGGCAACCCCGTCGACGCCCCGGCCACGCGCGTGGCGGCTGGTGCGCAGAGCCTCGTCGAGGCGCTCGCCGATCGACTCCCGGACGGCACGATCCGCCTCGGGCGACCAGTCCACACGATCGTCGCCGACGCCGATGGTGTCCGGGTGTGCACCCCGACGGACGAGATCGCTGCCGACCACGTGGTGGTGGCCGTCCCGCCGCCGCTGGCCGCGGAGTCGATTCACTTCGTTCCCGACCTCCCGGGCGACGTGCGCCGGACCGCCGAGCGCACCGCGGTCTGGATGGGCGGCATGGTGAAAGCCGTCGCGGTATACGACGCGCCGTTCTGGCGCGACCGGGGGCTCTCCGGGGCGGCGATCAGCCACGTCGGTCCATTCCGTGAGTTCCACGACCACAGCGGTCCCGATGGACGTCCTGCCGCCATCTTCGGGTTCGCCCCGGCGGTCGGTCTGCCCGTGCACGACGACGACGGGATCGCCGCCGCGTTCCGCACACAACTGACCACGCTGTTCGGTCGCGACGCCGCACACCCGACGATGACCCGCGTCGCGAACTGGAGCGCCGAGCAGTACACGCAGCCCACCGCCGCCGTCGGCGCCGGAACGGGCACGTACGGGCACGCGGTGTTCCACCGCCCGGTCCACGAGCGGATTCACTGGGCATCCACCGAAACCGCTCCCGCCTTCGCCGGACACCTGGAGGGCGCGCTCGGCTCGGGCCTCCGGGCGGCAGCGGCCGTCGCCGAGTCCGCTAGGTGAACTGTGTACCGTGACACGTGTGTCTGCGGCCACGTCGTTCGTCCGCCCGTCGTTCTGGGGCTTCGCCGTGTTCGGAGCGTTCTGGGGAGTATGGGGCGCCTCGATTCCGCGACTTCGTGAACAGGCGGGAGTCACCGACCTGGAGTTGGGTGTCGCACTTCTCTTCGTCGGGGCCGGTGCACTGCCCGCGATGCTCGTCGTCGGACGCCTGCTCGACAGATTCGGGCTGTGGCCGGCAGGCCCCTTGCTGCTCGCACTGAGCGTCGCAGGCGGCGCCCTCGTCAGCTGCGCTCACCTGGGGCCGGTCGCGCTGTGCATGGGGATGGCCTTCGTCGGCGCAGCCAGCGGCGCCGCCGACGTGTCGTTGAACTCGCTCGCCGGTCGCGCGGAGCAACAGGCGGGCCGGCCGGTGATCACTCCTGCTCACGCCACGTTCTCCGCACTGGTGGTCGTGGCGACGCTCGTCACCGGTGCGCTGAACTGGCTAGGCCTCCCGGTGCTTGCGCCCTTCGGGCTCGTGGTGGCCGCGGCGGCTGCGGCGAGTGTGGGCATCGTCCGCAGGACGCGGCATGCGCCCGCGAACACGGCGTCGGCACCGAGGACAGCTGCTGCGGCGACAGCGTCGGACGGCCTAGTGACCGTCGGTCTTCTGCTGGGCATCGGCGCGCTGGGGGCCTTGGCCTTCGCGACGGAGAACGCACACCAGAGTTGGATCGCGGTCTTCCTCGAGGACGAATTGTCGGTACCGCTCGGCATCAGCGCATTCGGTCCCGCGGTCTTCGCCGCGGTGGTCGCCGTGGCCCGGTTCTCGGTGAGCGGCGTCGGCCCGCAGCATTCGCGAGCCCTGCTCCTGACAGGCGGGTTCGCCGCGACGGTCGGCACTGTCGGCATCGCGTTCGCACCGTCGTTGGTGGTCGCCCTCATGGCGCTCGCTGTCGCGGCCGCGGGTACCGCGGTCCTCTTCCCGACGTTGCTCGGGATCGTCTCGCGCACGGTGAGTGAGGATCGCCGCGGCAGGGCGACGTCGATGCTCACTGTCGTCGCCTACACCGGCTTTCTCGCCGGACCGCCCTATGTGGGGCTCATCGCCGGAACCGTCGATCTCCAGGCGGCCTTGCTCGGCGTCGCAGCGCTCGCCGCGGCGATGACAGTTCTCGTCCCCGTCATCATCCGAGATCAGACAGTGCGTCCGAACGACGAGCCCGTCGGCGACCGCGGCTGAATGGGTTCCGATGGCGCGCAGGGTGTCCCGACACGTGCTTACATGGCGGAATGAACACACCGAGGGCCGGCCTCGTCATGGGTCTACTCGCAGCGGGCTGCGCCGGCTTGATCGGGTGCGGCGGTGAGGCGGATCCCACGGCGCGCGATCTGTCCGACGGCGGCGTCTGCGACCCCGGAGAGATGATCGTGATCGGTACCGCGGGCGCCACACCGATCATCACCGGCGACTGCGGACCCGTTCAGGTGACGGCCGACCGGGTATCGGGAAACATCGAATCGGCAGCATCGGTGACGATCACCGGCGCCCACGTCACGGTGCTCGGGAAGACGTGGGGCACCGCGACCATCTCCAGCGACGGGACGGTGATCAACGTCGACGGCATCGGGACCTTGACGGTGGAGGCCGACTCGGCGGCCGTCGTCGTGAACGGACCGATCGACACCCTCGCCGTCCGTGGACGCGGCAACGTCGTCAACTGGAACGGCGGCGCCGCACTACCGTCCGACGCGAACAACACGTACACGCGGATGCCCGGCTGACTGCACGAGAGCGTCCGCCCGCGACCGAAAGGGAGAGTATGAGGAAGACCGTCCGCCACCGGACAACCGGCATCGTCGCCGGGATCGGCGCCGTCGTGCTGATCGCGAGCGGCTGCGCCGACGACTCGACGACTGCGTCGAGCACCACGAGCGCGCCCGCGTCGACGACGTCGAGCACCGGCCCGACCACGGTGACAGTGGAGGGGGTGGCCGGTCGCGACGTGACGATGACGGGCCCGATCGCCGTTCGATACGCGGCCGCGACGGCCGACGAGAAAGAGATCCTCGGGCTGCCGCTGACCGGCAGCCGCAATGCGGGCACCCGCGACAGCGGTGTGGTGTACCAGCAGTTCCAAGGCGGTGTCATCACCGCACGCAACGCGACCGCGGGAACGCCCGCCTATCTGACGTGGGGCAAGATCCGCGATGCGTGGAATGTGGAGCGCGACGCCGCGGGCCGACCGGTGCGGGTGGGATCGAACGGCTCCGCGGGGCCGCTCGGCCCGGTGACGAGCGACGTGACGACCGTCGGGACCGTGCAGTCGGCGACCTTCGAGCACGGCGAGGTCACCTACGACACGGCAACGCGACGAGCGACGGTGACGGTCAAGGGCAGGACGGTCCCCGCCGGACTGTAGCGCCGCCGACGCGGCAGGTAGGCGTCCGGAAGGATTGGCGCCCGACTAATGTTCGGAACCGATGAGGCCGATGCCTCAACCACGCGAAGAGCCGTCGCAAGAGAACCAGCTTCCGAGAAGAGGACGACATGACCGAACTGTGGGTGGAGCGGACCGGTGTCCGTCGCTACACGGGCAAGAGCTCGCGCGGCGCCGAAGTGTTGGTCGGCTCCGAGGACGTCGACGGCGTGTTCACGCCGGGAGAGTTGATGAAGATCGCGCTCGCCGCGTGCACCGGTATGTCGTCTGATCGGCCGCTGTCTCGCCGACTCGGCGACGACTACGACGCGACCGTCCGGGTCTCCGGCGACGCCGACCGTGAGAACGAGGTGTATCCGAAGCTCAGTGAGGTCCTCGAGGTCGATCTCTCCGAACTGGATGCCGATGCGGCCGAACGACTGCTGGTGGTCGTCCAGCGGGCGATCGACAAGGTGTGCACCGTCGGGCGGACCCTGAGAGCGGGCACCGAGGTGGACCTGACCGTCGAGACGGACTGACCTCGTGACGAGAAGCGATGCGCAGCGCCTCACCGCCTGGGTGCACGGCCACGTGCAGGGCGTGGGGTTCCGGTGGTGGACGCGCTCACGAGCGTTGGAGCTCGGTCTGGTCGGCTACGCGTCGAACCAGGTCGACGGCCGCGTGCTGGTGGTGGCGGAGGGGCCGAGCGAGACCCTGCAGGCGCTCGTGGACGCACTGCGCTCGGGAGACACGCCGGGACACGTCGACCTCGTCGTCGATTCGTACGAGGCGGCACGCGGTGACCTGACGGGGTTCGTCGAACGCTGATCCGACGCGGCCCGGGAGACGGCGAGGCCGGGACCTGCACTCATCGTTCGGTAGGCTGATCGGTCGTGCACCTGAAAAGCCTCACACTGAAAGGGTTCAAATCGTTTGCGTCGTCGACGACGCTCCGCTTTGAACCCGGCATCACGTGTGTGGTGGGTCCCAACGGGTCGGGCAAATCGAACGTCGTCGATGCCCTGACGTGGGTGATGGGCGAGCAGGGCGCCAAAGCCCTGCGCGGCGGCAAGATGGCCGACGTCATCTTCGCCGGAACGTCGGGCCGCGCACCGCTCGGGCGCGCCGAGGTGACGCTCACCATCGACAACTCCGACGGTGCGCTGCCCATCGACTACTCCGAGGTCTCGGTCACCCGACGCATGTTCCGCGACGGCGCGGGGGAGTACGAGATCAACGGCAGCTCCTGCCGTCTGATGGATGTGCAGGAACTGCTCTCCGACTCCGGCATCGGCCGCGAGATGCACGTGATTCTGGGACAGGGGCGACTGTCCGCGATCCTGGAGGCGCGCCCGGAGGAGCGTCGCGCCTTCATCGAAGAGGCCGCAGGCGTCCTCAAGCATCGCCGCCGCAAAGAGAAGGCCGTCCGCAAACTCGACGCGATGGCCGCGAACCTCGACCGGTTGACCGACCTGACGACCGAACTGCGGCGCCAACTCAAGCCGCTGGGGCGACAGGCCGAAGTGGCACGGCGGGCCGCGACGGTTCAGGCGGACCTGCGCGACGCCCGGCTCCGGCTGGCCGCCGACGATCTGGTGCAGCGGCGCGAGGAGATGGCGCAGCACAGCACTGTGGAAGCCGAGGTGCGCCGCCAGCAGGACGAGGTGGCTGCCGGGCTCGACGCCGCGACCGAGGCGCTGACGGCCGCGCAAGAACACCTCGCGCAGGTGACACCGGCGGCGTCCGAGGCCAACAGAGTCTTTTACCAGCTCAGCGCGCTGTCCGAGCGGGTCAGCGGCACCCTTCGCGTCGCGGGCGAACGCGCTGCGCACCTGTCGTCGCCGAGTGCCGCGGCCTCCGGGCCCGACCCCGAGGAACTGGAACGACAGGCCGAGCAGGCGGCGATGACCGAAGCCGAGCACGCCGAAACCGTCGAGATGGCGGCCGAACGCCTGGAGTACGCCACGGCCGCGCTCGCCGCGTCCGAGCAGGCGGCGAACGAGGCCGAACGCGCCCACATGGCGGCGGTCCAGGCCGTCGCCGATCGACGCGAAGGCCTCGCTCGGCTGGAGGGTGAGGCCGCCAATCTGCGCACCAAGGTGGAGTCGGTGGACGGCGAGACCGCTCGACTGACCACGGCGATCGATGCCGCGGCGCACCGGGCGCAGGCCGCGCAAGCGGCGCTCGACACCGAGGTGGAGCACGTGGCCGCGTTGGAGGAAGCCGAGCGCGGTCTCGACGAGCATCACGAGAAGTGCGCCGCATCGCTGACACGCGCCACCGAATTGGTGGAGAAGCTCCAGGCCGACGACCGGGAGACCGCCCGCGCCATCGCGTCGCTGACGGCCCGGATCGACGCGTTGTCCGTGGGTCTGGAACGCGGCGACGGCGGCGCCTGGTTGATCGAGCAGGGCACCGACGGGCTGCTGTCGCCGCTGTCGGAACTGCTCTCGGTCGCAGCCGGGTACGAGGCCGCGATGGCCGGAGCGTTGGGGCCAGCCGCCGACGCGGTCGCGACCGTCGACGGGCTGGCCGCGGTGCGAGCGCTCGAGGAACTGCGCCGCGGGGACGGCGGTCGTGCAGCGATGATCGTCGGCGGATTGCCCGAGCGGTCGCGCGCGGAGCGGCCGTCGTTGCCCTCTGGTGTGGTCTGGGCTCGTGACCAGGTGAGTTCGCCGGAATCGGTGGCCGGAGCACTCGACGTGCTGTTGGACGGCATGGTGGTGGTCGACGACGCGGCGACCGGTCTGCGCCTGGCGGGCGAGCTGGGCGTCACCGGAGTCACCCGGGACGGCGACCGGATCTCGGCGGCGGCCGTCGAAGGCGGTTCGGCGAGACGGCCGTCGACCATCGAGGTCCAATCGGCCATCGACACAGCGACCACCGATCTGGCGCGCGCCGAAGGTCGTGCCACACAGCTCGAACGCGACCTGGCGAAAGCGCTCGACGAGCAGACGCGGACGCGGGAGGCGACCGAGGGCGCGCTCGCGGCGCTGCACGAGTCCGATGCGAACGTCGGAGCGGCCTACGAGACCCTGGGTCGCCTCGGTGCCGACATTCGCGCGGCGAACGATGAGGCCGACCGGCTGGTGCGGCAACGGAACTTCGTCGAGCAGGGCCGCGCCGAGAATCTGGCTCAGCTCACCGAGGTGGAAGAACGACTCTCGCGTGCCGTCGACGGAGCGGCTGAGGCGCCGTCCGGCGACACCGACCGAGAGATGCGCGACGCCGCGGCCGCGGAGGTCGCCTCCGCACGGTCGGTGGAGGTCGAGACCCGGCTGACGCTGCGCACCGCCGAGGAGCGACTGGCATCGGTCCGTGGAAAGGCCGACAATCTGCGGCGCGCGGCCGCGAACGAACGGTCCAACCGAGAACGTCAGCGCCGACAGGATGCGCAACGCCGCTACGCCGCCGGGGTGGCGAGCGCCGTCGTGGAGACCGGTGAGCGGTTGGCCGACGAGGTCGCGCGTGCGGCCGCCGACGCCGCGGAAGGGCGCGACGAGCTGGAAGCAGTGCGGTCCCAGCGCACCGCGGAGGTCGATGCCCTGCGCGCCCAGGTGGAGCAGCTGACCGGCGTGATGAACAAACTCCGCGACGCCGTCCACCGCGACGAACTCGCGAAAGCGCAGGCCGCACTGCGGATCGAGCAGCTCGAGGAACAGGTGCTCGAGCAGTTCGCGATGGCGCCGGACGATCTCGTCGCCGAATACGGACCCGACGTGCCCATGCCGCCGTCCGAGCTGGAGATGCGCGAGTACGAGGCGGCGAAGGAACGCGGCGATCAAGTGGTCGCTCCGGCGCCCATGCCGTACGACCGCGCGACTCAGGAACGACGCGCCCGCGCCGCGCAGAAAGATCTCAAGACCCTGGGGCGCGTCAACCCGCTCGCGCTGGAGGAGTTCGCGGCGCTCGAGGAACGCTACAATTTCCTGTCCGCGCAGTTGGAGGACGTGAAGGCGGCGCGCAAGGATCTGCTCGACGTCATCGAGGACGTCGACGCGCGGATCCTGCAGGTCTTCACCGACGCTTATGCCGATGTGGAACGCGAGTTCGTCCAGGTCTTCGCGACGCTGTTCCCGGGTGGCGAGGGACGGCTGATCCTGACCGACCCCGACGACATGCTCGCCACCGGCGTCGACGTGGAAGCGCGTCCGCCGGGCAAGAAGGTCAAGCGGCTCTCGCTGCTCTCGGGCGGCGAGAAGTCGTTGACCGCCGTCGCGATGCTGGTCGCGATCTTCCGCGCGCGGCCGTCGCCCTTCTACGTCATGGACGAGGTCGAGGCGGCACTCGACGATGCGAATCTGCGTCGGCTGATCTCCCTGTTCGAGCAGTTGCGCGAGAAGTCGCAGCTGATCGTCATCACGCACCAGAAGCCCACCATGGAGATCGCCGACGCGCTCTACGGTGTGAGCATGCGCGGCGACGGGATCACCCAGGTGATCTCGCAGCGACTCCGCGGCGTCGACATCGCGCCGGCTGCGGAGACCAACGCGCCGTTCGACCCAGACACCTCACCGGCAACCGACTCCGCTCCCCAGAGCTGAAGGGAAGACGTTCTCTCGTGGACACCCAACTCATCATCGGCATCGTCATCGCTGTCGTTCTCGTGCTGGCACTGGTCGGCGGTGGCGGCTATGCGCTGAGCCGTCGCCGACAGATCTCGCTGAAGGAGCAGCCGAAGAGCACCGATCAGGTCACCGACGGCTCGCAGCGCCAGGTCGACAGGTCCGGCGGGTACCAGGCCGGATCCGGATTCTCGTTCAGCCAGGGCGGTGCGGGGTCGGCGACGATCGAGCGACCCGAGCCGGTCAAGAAGCCCGAGCCTGCAGTCCCAGAGCCTGCGGTGCCCGAGCCTGTGGTGGATGCTCCGTCGTCCGAACCCGAGGCGCAGACGCCGGTCGCTGAAGAACCCGTCGCTGAAGAACCCGTCGTCGAAGCGCCTGTCGAGACGCCCGTCGTCGACGAGCCGACAGTGCCCGCCGAGCCCGAGGCAGAACCCGAGCCCGAGGCAGAGCCCGAACCGGAGCCCGAACCCGCTGCTCCTCAGCTCGACGAGATCGCTCCGCCCGAAGGTCGACTGTCCCGCCTGCGCGGCCGCCTGTCCCGCTCACAGGGCGCGATCGGCGCCAGCGTCCTCGGTCTACTCGGCGCGGGCGACCTCGACGAGGACAGCTGGGAGGAGATCGAGGACACCCTCGTGATGGCCGATCTCGGTACCGGCGCGACGACGACCGTTATCGAACGGCTTCGTGAAGAGCTTGCGACGGGCAAGGTCCGGACCGCCGAGGACGCCCGCGCCGCGCTGCGGTCGGTTCTCGTCGAGCAGCTGCACCCGGAACTGGACCGCTCGGTGAAGGCGCTCCCGCATGCCGACCGACCGGCGGTGGTGCTGGTGGCGGGCGTCAACGGCGTCGGCAAGACCACGACGACGGGCAAGCTGGCGCGCGTCCTGGTGGCCGACGGTCGTCGGGTTCTGCTGGGCGCCGCCGACACGTTCCGGGCCGCCGCCGCCGACCAACTGCAGACATGGGGTGAGCGCGTCGGCGCCACCACCGTTCGCGGCAAGGAGGGCGCCGATCCGGCGTCGGTCGCCTTCGACGCGGTCAGCACCGGCATCACCGAGGGCGTGGACGTGGTGCTCGTCGACACCGCAGGCCGCCTGCACACCAAGTCCGGGCTGATGGACGAGCTCGGCAAGGTCAAGCGGGTCATCGAGAAGAAGACGGAGGTCGACGAGGTCCTCCTGGTGCTCGACGCGACCGTCGGTCAGAACGGACTGATGCAGGCCAAGGTGTTCGCCGAGGTGGTCTCGCTGACCGGCGTCGTCCTCACCAAGCTCGACGGCACCGCCAAGGGCGGCATCGTCTTCCGCATCCAGGACGAGCTCGGCGTCCCGGTGAAGCTCGTCGGCCTCGGCGAGGGCGCCGACGACCTCGCGCCGTTCGAGCCGGGGGCGTTCGTCGACGCGCTGCTGTAACTCGCTCCACCTCGTGCCTCTCACCTGAGGCGTTCGGTCCCGCTGCACGGCTGACACTGTTCCGGCCGATGTGCAGCGGGACCGACCGTTTCAGGTGGGTGTCGAATCGCGTGCCACGATTCTCTTGTGCCATCCAATGAATCGTGATTCAATTCTTCCAGAACAGTTGAACGCGGATTCATAGTTTGAGTGGAGAATGCGGTGGCATATCGCCCGACCGAGACAACGCGCAGGAGCGCGGCTGCGAAACGGGCCGCCATCCTGACCGCGGCTCGCACGACGGTCGCCACCGGCGGTTTCGCGGCGGCCACCGTCGCCGCGATCGCGGAGGGGAGCGGCGTCAGCGTCGGTTCGGTCTACTCCTACTTCGACAACCGTGAGACCCTGCTCGCCGAGGTCTTCCGGGACGCCGCCGTCTACGAGTTCGACCGCGTGGCCACCGCCGTCGCGACGGCCGACGAACCGATCGCGCAGATGCGACTGCTCATCGACACGTTCGCCGAGCGCGCCCTGCGCGGTCGACGGACGGCGTGGTCACTGCTCTTCGAGCCGGTGATCCCGGCCGTCGATGCCGAGCGACTGCGGCTGCGGCAGTCGTACCGCGAACTCGGCGAGCAGATCATCGCCGCGGGCGTCGACGCGGGCGTCTTCGCAGCCTGCGACGTTCCGGTCGTCGCCTCGGCTGTGATGGGTGCCATCTCGGAAGCCCTGGTCGGCGCACTGGACCCCGACACTGCACCGCCGACCACCGATCCGGAAGCACTCCTCGCCACGATCAGCGGCTTCTGCTTCCGCGCGCTGGGCGCCGCCGTCCCCGCCGACACCTGACCGCGCGCAACCCTCCCACATCGACCCGAAACCACCCGAAGGAGCAGTCATGTCCACCACGCACCAGGTCTTCAACCAGGCGCCGGCCCGCGTCGACGTGAACGAGTACACCAGCCACACCGCGCTCGTCGACGCCGTGAACGCCTTCGGCGGAGGCTGGGCGACGGACCGGCTCACCGAGGCGGGCGCCCTCGTCGGTCGTGCGGACTTCCAGCATGATGCAGAGCTGGCGAACACCAATCCGCCGAAGCTGCAGACCCACGACCGCTGGGGCAATCGAATCGACGACATCGAGTTCCACCCCGCGTATCACCGGATCATCGGCGACGCGATCGCCCACGGCGCCCACACCAGCTGCTGGTCGGACCCGCGCGACGGCGCCCATGTGGCTCGCGCAGCGATGTTCATGCAGTTCGGGCAGATCGAGCCCGGTCACGCGTGCCCGGTCAGCATGACCCACGCCGTGGTCCCGTCGTTGCGCGTCGACCAGACGCTGGCCGACCAGTGGCTGCCCCGCGTCTTCTCCACCGACTACCAGCACGATCTGGGCGCCGGGGACAAGACGTCCGCGATCTTCGGCATGGCGATGACCGAGAAGCAGGGCGGCTCGGACGTTCGCGCCAACACCACGCGCGCCGTCGAGCAGTCCGACGGCACCTACCTGATCACCGGTCACAAGTGGTTCTGCTCGGCCCCGCAGTCCGATGCCTTCCTAGTGCTGGCGCAGACGGAGCCGGGAGTGACCTGTTTCGTCGTTCCGCGCGTCCTGCCGGACGGCACCCGCAACGTCTTCAACGTCCAGCGGCTCAAGGACAAGCTCGGCAACAAGTCCAACGCATCGAGCGAGGTGGAGTTCGACCGTACCGTCGGCTGGCGCCTGGGCGACGAGGGCCACGGCGTGCGCACCATCATCGAGATGGTGAACCAGACCCGACTGGACTGCATGCTCGGCAGCGCGGCGGGCATGCGGCAGTCGGTCGCGGAAGCGGCCTGGCACGCCCGGAACCGGTCCGCGTTCGGCGCGACTCTGGTGGACCAGCCGGCCATGACCTCGGTCATCGCGGACCTGCAGGTGGAGGCGGAGGCCGCGACCTGGACCGCTCTGCGTCTGGCAGCCGCCTACGACGACGACGCCGACGAGTCGGCCGCCTTCCGGCGGCTGGCGACGGCCGTCGGCAAGTACTGGGTCTGCAAGCGCGGACCGAACCACGCGTACGAGGCGTTGGAATGCCTCGGCGGCAACGGGTACTGCGAGAACGGCTTCCCGCTCGCGCGCCGCTACCGCGAGCAGCCGGTCATGGCGGTCTGGGAGGGCTCGGGGAATGTGATCGCGTTGGACGTCCTGCGCGCCATGATGCGCGACCCGATGTCGGTCGAGGCCGTCGACAACGAGTTCGAGCGCTCCCTCGGCGTGTACCGCGAGTACGACCTCCACGTGGAGAAGACCCGCAAGCTCATCGCGCAGGCCGCAGGCGATCCGACCGCGGCGCCCGCGATCGCGCGCCGCCTGACCGAATCGATGGCGATCGCCCTGCAGGGCGCGATCCTCATCCGTCAGGCACCCGAATCGATCACCGACGCCTTCGTCGCCGGCCGGATCATCGACCCCGGCCACATGTACGGCGTGCTCGACGCGAGCCTCGACCTGTCGGGCATCGTCGCACGCGCGTAGACGCTTGTTCCGGCCCACCGATGGCTGAGTTGTGCCGCTCTGATCGGCACAACTCAGCCTTTTGTTCTGGCCCGCCTCAGGGAGCTGGTCTGATCGCGCAACACCGCCGAAACATTCGCCGCATTCTTTGACGAATGCGAAACATCGGCGCACCGCAGCACGCAACACGCACGCCGCATTCTGATCGCGGACGTCGACACGCGACGTCCACGAGGAGGTGCAACCGTGCAGATTGCATTGCCGGACAGCGTGTTCGGCACAGTGGATGCGGGCAATACCGCGTGGGTGATCATGAGCGCGGCACTGGTGCTGTTGATGACGCCCGCGCTGGCGTTCTTCTACGGAGGACTCTCGCGCGGCAAATCAGTGCTCAACATGATGATGATGTCGTTCGCGGCGTTGGGCACAGTGACCGTCGTGTACGTCCTGTGGGGCTTCTCGATGTCGTTCGGCAACAGTCTGACCGGCACCGGAGACATCGGCGGCGTGTTTGCGAACCCGTTCTCGTTGTTCGGGTCCGACCAGTTGATGCAGACCCGCGACGTCGGCGGAGCCACACAGGTGGTGGTGTGGGGGAGCACCCAGATCCCGGCGATCGTCTTCCTGGCGTTCCAGTTGACCTTCGCGGTCATCGCCGTGGCGCTGATCAGCGGAGCCGTCGCCGAACGCGTCAAATTCGTCACCTGGGTGGCCTTCACCATCCTGTTCACCACGATCGTGTACTTCCCGCTCGCCCACATGGTGTGGGGCGGCGGACTGCTGTCCGGTGAGGAGAACTCCATCGCCGCGTGGATGTTCGGTGTGGCCGACGGCATGGCCAAGGTGGTGCCGATCGACTTCGCGGGTGGCACCGTTGTCCACATCAACGCGGGCGTCGCAGGTCTGGTTCTGGCGTTGGTCGTCGGGAACCGCCGCGGATTCGGACGTACCTCGTACCGGCCCCACAACATTCCGTTCGTCATGCTGGGTGCAGCGCTCCTGTGGTTCGGCTGGTTCGGCTTCAACGCCGGTTCGGCGCTCGCTGCCGACGGCCTCGCCGGTCTGGCCTGGGTCAACACGGCCGCGGCGACCGCTGCTGCGATGATCGGCTGGCTGGCCGTCGAATGGGTCCGCGACCGTCACCCGACCAGCGTCGGCGCCGCGTCTGGCGTCGTCTCCGGACTCGTCGCGATCACCCCGGCCTGCGGATCGGTGACCCCGGTCGGCGCGCTGTTCGTCGGTCTCATCGCCGGCGTCCTGTCGGCGGTGGCGATCAGCCTCAAGTATCGGTTCGGGATCGACGACTCGCTCGACGTCGTCGGCGTCCACCTGGTGTCCGGTCTGTGGGGCACCATCGCCCTCGGCCTGGTCGCCAAGGAGTCCGGTCTGTTCTACGGACACGACTACAAGCAACTCGTCGTGCAGACGGTGATCGCTCTGGTGGCCTTGGCCTTCACAGCCGTCTTGACGTTCGTGATCGCGATCGCCCTCAAGCCGATGGGCTGGCGCATCGACCGCGAAGCCGAGTTCGCCGGCATCGACAGCGCCGAGCACGCCGAGAGCGCGTACGAACCGGCATGAATTCGCCAGGCATTAGTGTGAATCGGAAGAGAAGGGGTTACCTATGAAGCTGATCAGTGCAATCGTCAAGCCGTTCACTCTGGAAGACGTCAAGGCCGCGTTGGAACACATCGGCATCGTCGGCATGACCGTCAGCGAGGTGCAGGGCTACGGCCGACAGAAGGGCCACACCGAGGTCTACCGCGGTGCGGAGTACGCCGTCGACTTCGTGCCCAAGGTGCGCGTGGAGGTGGTGGTCGACGACGACTCCGTCGACCAGGTGACCGATGCGATCGTCGAAGCGGCGCGCACCGGCAAGATCGGCGACGGCAAGGTGTGGGTCACACCGGTGGAATCGATCATTCGGGTGCGGACCGGTGAACGCGGACCCGAAGCGATCTGACGCCCGGGACGCGGCGCTGGAGGCGACGTCGGGCGCCACACTCGCCGCGACCCGGTCGATCGTGCTGCACGACGACCGACTGGTGGGCGCCGATCGGCGGAATGCGATCACCGACCTCTTCGAGAACTGGGTCAGCGCCCGCGCCCGCGCACTCGGCGTGGGCGGTCAGAGCGGCTTCGCGGTGGTCGCGGTCGGCAGCCTCGGCCGACGAGAGATGGTCGGGTACTCCGATCTCGATCTGATCCTGGTGCACGACGACCGCTACCCGGAACGGCTGTCGGAGGTGGCCGACGGCTTCTGGTATCCGCTGTGGGACGCGGGCATCGCCCTCGATCACAGCGTCCGGTCGGTTCCCGACGCCATGCGTGTGACGCGCGAAGACGCGTCGGCGGCGCTGGGCCTGTTGGACGCGCGGTACCTCGCAGGAGATCGGGATCTCGCGGAACTGATGATCGTGTCGGTGCGCAACCTCTGGCGCACCGAGGCAAGGCTGCGATTGCCGCAGGTGATCGAGGCCGCCGAGGACCGCTGGCGGCTGACCGGCGAGATCGCCCACCGCGCGGAACCGGACGTGAAGAGCGGGCGCGGCGGTCTCCGCGACATCCAGTTGCTCAACGCGCTCGCCCTGGCGCAGTTGACGGACGGGCTGGCCCGACTCGATCCGGGGACGGCGGGCTCACCGCTCGCCCAGGCCTACGACCTCCTGCTCGGCGTGCGTGACGAGGCGCATCGGATCGCGGGTCGGGCCCGCGACCAGGTGCGCGCGCAGGACGCCGACGAGATCGCGGCGGCCGTCGGCGTCACCGACCGGTTCGCCCTCGCCCGGCTCATCAGCGATGCGGGGCGCACCACGTCGTACGCCGTCGATGCGGGACTGCGCACTGCGCAGAACGCCGTCGGCCGACGTGGCCTGTCCCGGCTGCGTCGGTCGCCGCTGCGTCGCCCGCTCGACGAGGGCGTCGTCGAACACGGCGGCGAGGTGACGCTGGCGAAGTCGGCCATCCCGAGCCGCGATCCCGGACTGGTGCTGCGGGTCGCGGCGGCGAGCGCGCGCAACCGCATGCCGATCAACGGACTCACCCTGGAACGGCTGGCCAAGTACGCGCCGCCGATGACCGAGCCGTGGTCTGCCGAGGAACTGACCGACCTGCTGGTGCTGCTGGCCTCCGGATACGACATGGCCGGACCCGTCGAAGCCCTCGACCGGGTGGGGCTGTGGGGTCGGATGTTTCCCGAATGGGGCGTGGTGCGCGATCTGCCGCCGCGCGACGGCATCCACACGTGGACCGTCGACCGGCATCTGATCGAGACGGTCGCGGCGGCGTCGGCGTTGACCACCACCGTCCCGCGTCCGGATCTGTTGCTGCTCGGCGCGCTCCTGCACGACATCGGCAAGGGCCGTGGCGGCGACCACTGCGTCATCGGCGCCGACCTGGCCCGTACGGTGGGCCGTCGTCTCGGGCTGTGGCCCGACGATGCCGAGGTGCTGTCGGAGATGGTCCGTCATCACCTCCTGCTCCACCGCGTCGTGGCTCGGCGTGACGCGGCCGATCCCGCGGTGGTCGCCGACGTCGCGGCGACGCTCGGGGAGGACGCCGTGCTGGTTCAACTCCTCGGCGCCCTCGCCGAAGCCGACTCGAAGGCCACGGGCCCGGGCGTGTGGGGCGAGTGGAAGGAGACGTTGATCACCGGCCTGGTGGAGCGCGTCGTCGCACGGATCGGCGGCGACACCGAACCCGCTCCGCCGCGCATCGTCACCGAACACCTGGTGCTCGCCGAGCGCGGGGGACTGCACGTGGTGACCCGTCCCGGCGACGGACCGAACATGACCGTGGTGACGATGATCGCACCCGACCGGCCCGGTCTGCTGTCGAAGATGGCCGGCGTGCTCGCGCTGTCCGGACTGCACGCACATTCGGCCTCGGTGGCGACGCACGCCGGGCACGCCGTCGACACCTTCGTCGTGATGCCGACGTTCGGCGGGCCACCCGACGCCGCGCTGCTGCGCCTGCGTCTGGCGGCAGTGCTCGACGGTGACCGCGATCCGGTCGCCGAACTCGCGGCCAAGTCCGCCGCTCGGCAGCCCGCGGCGGGGCAGTCGTCGCGCTTGGCGGTTCCGGTGACCCGGGTCGTCGCGCCGCCGCGAGCGCGGTGGCTGCCTGCCGCCGGGGACGACTGTCTGCTGGAACTGCGGTCGGCCGACGACGAGGGGCTGTTGGCGCGTATCGCTGCCGAACTCGAGAAGGCAGGCGGCGACATCGCCTGGGCGACGGTCGCGACCCTGGGGGCGACCGCGGTCGACACCTTCTGCGTCCGGCTCTCCACCGACGATCCAGCGGCCCGGGAAGCGGTGTCGGCTGCGGTGCTGGCCGTGTGCGCGCCGATGCGGTGATCGGGGTGTCAGCGCTGTTCACCGGGAGTCGTCGTCGATCGAAGAGGGGACATTGGCCTCCGTCGTCTGTCGAACCGGAGAAGGTCGGGTAGCTTTCCGGTCATGACTGAACCAAACCCGCAGAAATACCCGGGCGATCCTCAGCAGAATCCTTTTGGTCAGGACCCGATGGGCCAGCCACCGATGGGGCAGCCGCCGATGGGGCAGCCGCAGATGGGGTACGACCCCATGGGGCAGCCGCTCGCCGACGGCCGGCTGTACTTCGTCCGCTCGTACGACCAGGAGCACGGTCCGTACGACGTGCCGACCCTCGCACAGATGGCGTCCGCGCGTCAGCTCCGGGCCGAGGACGGCGTGCGCCCCACCGACAGCCCGCACACGCAGCCGGCCACCAGCGTGCCCGGCGTGTTCTCCGATAAGGAGTGGATGACCGCACTCCTGCTGTCGGTCTTCCTCGGCGGCCTCGGCATCGATCGCTTCTACCTCGGCTACACCGGTCTCGGCGTCGCCAAGCTGCTCACGCTCGGCGGCTGCGGCATCTGGTCGCTGGTCGACCTCGTCCTCATCGCCATGCGCAACGTGCCGGATGCGGACGGGCGCGCACTGCGCTGACACCCGGTGCGTGCACGATGAGCAAGTGACTGCAGACAGGGCCCGGTCGACACGGCGGAACGACGTCGTGCGGCCGGGCCGTCGTCGTTCGCGGACGTCGGAGGCAGCGCTGCTGACGGGCATCGGACTCGCCGCGGTCGTCGCGGCGGCGTGCTTCCCGGTCGCCGAAGTGGAGCACGGACCGGTGCTCTGCCCGATTCGACGATTCACAGGGATCCCGTGCCCGGGCTGCGGATTGACCCGGTCGTTCGTCTACACGGTGCACGGACACTTCGGCGACGCGTTCTCCGCGCACGCCTTCGGCCCGGTGCTGGTGGCGCTGATCCTCGGCGCGTGCATTCTGCTGCCGCTGCGAGCCGTCCGTCACCGTCCACCGATTCGGATGAATCGGGTCGTGACCCATCCGGTGGGCCTGCTGTTCATCGCGAGTTGGCTCGGCTACGCCGTCGTTCGCATGATCGCCGCGGCTGGATAGCCCAGGCAGTCGGCCATCCCGGCGACACCGATCGGCGCGGACATGGAAGGATGGAGGAATGTTCGAATCCCTCTCCGACCGGTTGACCGGTGCTCTGAAGGATCTGCGTGGCAAGGGGCGGCTCACCGACGCCGATGTGGACGCCACTGCGCGCGAGATCCGGCTGGCACTGCTCGAGGCCGACGTCTCGCTGCCCGTGGTCCGTGCGTTCATCGGTCGCATCAAGGAGCGTGCGAAGGGCGCGGAGGTCTCCGGCGCGCTCAACCCCGCGCAGCAGATCGTCAAGATCGTCAACGAGGAGCTCATCGCCATCCTCGGCGGCGAGACCCGGCGGATTCAGCTGGCGAAGAACCCGCCGTCGGTCATCATGCTGGCGGGTCTGCAGGGCGCCGGTAAGACCACGCTCGCCGGAAAGCTGTCGACATGGCTGACCAACCAGGGACACACGCCCCTGCTCGTGGCCTGTGACCTGCAGCGTCCGGGCGCTGTCCAGCAGCTGCAGATCGTGGGTGAGCGGGCCGGTGTTCCGGTGTTCGCGCCCCACGCGGGCACCGGTGTCGGTGGCGAGGGCGAACTCGGCGTCGACGGGTCCAAGACCGCCGTCGAAGTCGCCCAGGCCGGCGTCCAGGAAGCGCGTGACAAGCAGCACGACGTCGTCATCATCGACACCGCCGGACGCCTCGGCATCGACGCGGAGCTGATGGCCCAGGCCACCGCGATCCGCGATGCGACCCAGCCCGACGAGGTGTTGTTCGTCCTCGACGCGATGATCGGTCAGGACGCGGTCACCACGGCGCAGGCCTTCGCCGACGGCGTCGACTTCACCGGTGTGGTGCTCACCAAGCTCGACGGCGACGCCCGCGGCGGTGCCGCGCTCTCCGTCCGGGAGATCACCGGCCGTCCGATCATGTTCGCGTCGACCGGTGAGAAGCTCGAGGACTTCGACGTCTTCCACCCCGATCGCATGGCCAGCCGCATCCTCGGCATGGGCGACGTCCTGTCGCTGATCGAGCAGGCCGAAGCCCACTTCGACGCCGCCGAAGCAGAGAAGACCGCGGCGAAGATCAGCCAGGGCGAGCTAACGCTCGACGACTTCCTGCAGCAGATGCTGATGATCCGCAAGATGGGGCCCATCGGCAACCTCCTCGGCATGCTGCCCGGCGCGGGCGACATGAAGGACGCGCTCTCGCAGGTCGACGACAAACAGCTCGACAAGATCCAGGCCATCATCCGCGGTATGACCCCCGCCGAGCGCGACGATCCGAAGATCATCAACGCGTCGCGGCGCCGTCGTATCGCGACGGGTTCCGGCGTCACCGTCACCGACGTCAACCAGCTGGTCGACCGGTTCTTCGCCGCACGCAAGATGATGTCGCAGATGTCCGGCCGGATGGGCATGGGGCCCGGCGGTCCCAAGCGCAATCGCAAGGGCAAGAAGGGCGCCAAGGGACGCAAGGGCAAGGGCAGGGGGCCCACGCCGCCGAAGGCGATGCGCGGCGGTTTCCCGGGCATGCCGGGGATGGGCATGCCGCCGGGCTTCGACCTGAGCAACATGCCTCCCGGCCTCGACGAACTCCCGCCTGGCCTGGAGGGCATCGACCTCAACAACCTGAAGTTCCCGAAGAAGTAGGCCATGACCGAGCCGCTCGAGTTCAACGGCACCGATCCGTTCACCGGCGACCCGATCCGATTCTGGATGCACGACGGCGTCGTGTCCACCGAGCCGATCGCGGGCGCCAACGTCGCCGTCGGGCGCGGCTGGATCGTGCCGGGACTGGTCGATGCGCACAATCACGTCGGTATCGCGCCCGGCCTGGGCGTCACGATCGAGCAGGCCAGGGGACTGGCGCGCAAGGACCTGAACGCGGGAACCATGCTGATCCGCGAGGTCGGCTCGCCGGTCGACACCCACCCGCTCGACGGTGACGCGCACGGCCCGCGATTTGTCCGCTCGGGGCAGCACATCGCTCGACCGAAGCGGTATCTGCGCGACTATGGCGTGGAACTCGACGATCCCGACCAGTTGGCCGCTGAGGTCGCGACGCAGGCCCGAGCCGGCGACGGCTGGGTGAAGCTCGTCGGCGACTGGATCGACCGCGAGGTCGGCGACCTCGCCCCGCTGTGGACTCGTGAGCAACTCGAGGCTGCCGCCGCAGCGGCTCACGAGAACGGCGCGCGGATCACCGCGCACGTGTTCGGCGCCGACGCCCTACCGGACATCATCGGTGCGGGCTTCGACTCCATCGAGCACGGCACCGGCCTCGACGAGGACCTCATCGACGAGATGGTGCGACGCGACATCGCGCTGGTGCCGACGCTCATCCAGCTGGAGACGTTCCCGGACATCGCCGCGGGCGCCGACCGCTTCCCGAAGTACAAGCAGAACATGCTCGCGTTGCACGCCGGACGCAGCGACGTCTTCGCGCAGGCCCGGGAGGCCGGGGTGCGCATCTACGCGGGCACCGACGCGGGCGGCACCATCGAACACGGTCGGATCGTCGACGAGATCGATGCATTGGCCGGGATCGGGCTGTCACCGCTGGAGGCGTTGGCTGCGGCGTCGACCGCACCGCGCGCGTGGCTCGGCGTCCCCGGTATCGAACACGGCGCCCGCGCCGACTTCTTGGTGCTGGACTCCGATCCGGCGGAAGACCTGTCGACCCTGCGCCGTCCGCTGCACGTGGTGTGCGGCGGCGAGCGGATCTGATTCTGCGAGACTCGCGCGCCGGGTGACCGGCCGCGTCGCCCTACCGCAGGATCTGCAGGACGCCGATCACGATCAGCAGCGCGGTCACGAGCCAGCCCGCTCCACGGGTGACCTGCGCCCGGTTCTGGCGCGCCTGACCGAACAGCCGACTGATCCAGGAATGTGGGCGAGCGCGCACGCCTGCGAGGACGAGTCCGGCGAGCAGCGGAAGGCTGAGTGCGACGGTCGCGTAGAGCAGCAGCCCCAGATAGCGTTCGGCGGCGGGGATCTCGCTGGCCGAGAGAACAGCGAGTCCGGCATAGAACGGCACGGACGTCGCCGACTGCACCAGCCCGAGTGCGAAGCCGACCCCTGCGGTGAGGGCGGACGGGGTGCGCAGGGGAGCGAGGACCCTGTCGATCAACTCCGTCGAATCGCCGCCGCGCCATGTCATGACGGCGGTGAACAGACCGGTCAGAATCAGCAGGATGCCGAACAACGGCGACGTGATCACCGTGTCGACCAGCGACTTCAGACCGTCGAAGACGAGCATCACCAGGACGGCGAGAACCAGAACGCCCAGCCAGTCGCCGATCAGCAGCAGCGGGGTGATGCGGCGGTACTGACCGGGCGGCAGCATGATCGCGAGAGCGACCAGAACGCCGATCAAGAGGACGTTGACCGAGTCCACGAATGCGAGCGACAGGGCGTGCAGCATGGGCTCCGGGGTCTCCGCTCGTCGGGCGGCGTCCTCCGCTGCGACGCCGACATCCTTCGACACGGTACCGTCTGTGCGACGATCGGCTGGAATCGTCCGCGTCGCGTGCGGTGGACTGAGTGCCGGCCGCTTTGGTGGACGGGCGTCCGCTCTGGCAGAATGAAACGCTGGTTCGCCGGAGCCGGCCAAGGCCGACCGGCGGTCACCCCGAAAGAGATCGCAAAACCGGGCTCGTCGCCTATCGACGGGTCGCTGAATTGCGCAGTGACACAAGGAGACGCCACATGGCTGTCAAGATCAAGCTCACCCGCCTGGGCAAGATTCGCAACCCGCAGTACCGCATCATCGTCGCGGACGCCCGCACCCGTCGCAACGGTCGCGCCATCGAGACCATCGGCAAGTACCACCCGAAGGAAGAACCGTCGCTGATCGAGATCGACTCGGAGCGCGCGCAGTACTGGCTGAGCGTCGGCGCGCAGCCGACCGAGCCGGTCGCCGCTCTGCTGAAGATCACCGGTGACTGGCAGAAGGCCAAGGGCCTGCCGGGCGCCGAGGGCACCCTGAAGGTCGCCGAGCCCAAGACCTCCAAGCAGGACCTGTTCAACGCTGCGCTCGCCGCCGCTGAGAACGAGCCGTCGGTCGCCGCGACCACCGCGAAGAAGAAGGCCAAGAAGGCTGAAGAGAAGACCGAAGAGAAGGCCGACGACGCCGCTGCTGAGGCTCCGGCTGAGGATGCTGGCGAGGCCAAGGCGGACGCGTGAGCGCGATCGTCGCTGACGCCGTCGAACACCTCGTTCGCGGCATCGTCGCCAATCCGGACGACGTCCGGGTCGACCTGATCACCGGCCGTCGCGGCCGGATGGTCGAGGTCCACGTGAACCCGGAGGATCTCGGCAAGGTGATCGGTCGCAACGGTCGCACCGCCACCGCGCTGCGCACCCTGGTCACCGGCATCGGTGGCCGTGGGATGCGCGTCGACATCGTCGATACCGATCGCTGATCGAGTCGGGTTTCACATCTGATGGATCTGGTGATCGGACGTGTGGTGAAGACGCACGGCATCCGTGGTGAAGTCGTCGTCGACATCCGCACTGACGACCCCGCCGATCGTTTCGCCGTGGGCACGGTCCTCCGGGGCCGTGCCCCGCGAAACGCAGGCGGCGGGGAAACTGAATACCGAGTAGCAGCCGCCCGCATGCATGCCGGGCGGCTGTTGCTGTCCCTCGACGACGTCCGTGGGCGCGATCAGGCCGACGCCCTGCGCGGCACGCTGTTCGTGATCGACGCCGCCGACGTCGACTCGGGTGACGACCCCGACGAGTTCTACGACCACGAGTTGGAAGGACTGCCGGTCACGACGGTCGACGGCGACGCCGTCGGCGCCGTGAAGGAAGTTCTGCACCTGCCCGGCGGCGAGCTCCTGTCGGTCGTGACCGGCGACGGCCGCGAGGTGTTGATTCCGTTCGTCCGCGAGATCGTCCCCGTGGTGACGCTCGACGGCATCGAGATCGACCCGCCGGACGGACTGATCGATCCGATCGAGGATGACGCACCGACGCCATGAGAATCGATGTCGTCACGATCTTTCCCGAGTATCTCGAGCCCCTGCGGGCCGCACTGCTCGGTAAGGCCATCGATGCCGGCCTGGTCGAGGTCGGCGTCCACGACCTGCGGCACTGGACCTATGACGTCCACCACAGCGTGGACGACGCGCCGTACGGCGGCGGACCCGGCATGGTCATGAAGCCGCAGGTGTGGGGGGAGGCGCTCGACGCCGTCTGCCCGGACGACGCGCTGCTCGTGGTGCCCACGCCCGCCGGCATTCCGTTCACCCAGTCCACCGCGCACCGGTGGAGCACCGAGGAGCACCTGGTCTTCGCCTGCGGTCGATACGAGGGCATCGATCAGCGCGTGTTCGACGACGCCGCCCGCCGCGTCCGGGTGGAGGAGGTCTCGCTCGGGGACTTCGTTCTCATCGGCGGTGAGGTCGCCGTCCTGGCGATGGTCGAGGCCACCACCCGACTGATGCCGGGCGTCCTCGGGAATCCGCAGTCGCACCAAGAGGATTCCTTCTCCGACGGACTGCTCGAAGGTCCCAGCTATACCCGTCCGAAGGTGTGGCGTGACCTCGAAGTGCCCCCTGTCCTGCTGTCCGGCGATCACGCCAAGGTCGACGCGTGGCGTCACGAGCAGTCGCTCGAACGCACGCGGGAGCGTCGTCCCGACCTGCTCGCCGACTGAATTCGTCGCCTCCTCGGCGTGTCGTGGAACCGATCGGACGCGTGGTGCGTCCAATCGGTATGGGAACGTCGTGGATGGTCGAGACCGCCGAGATGCTCAGCCGACTCGACTCGATGGAGCCCGCGGCCGCTGCCGCCGACGCCGCGGAGATCCGCCGGATCGCGCTGGCCGCCCAGCGGGTCGCTGAGCGACTCGCTTCGGCGTTCGGCCCCAGCGTGCTGACCGGTGTCTCCGCGTCTGCGGCCAACGCGTCGGGAGCCGACATCGCGCGCCAGGTGGAATCGGTCGCCGGCGGACTGGAACAGGGACACCTCTCACTCTCCGATGCGGCGGCCACGTTGGGGGCCACGGTCGCGTTTCGCCCGCAGATCGCCGCGCTGGACGCGCTCACGACAGCGCCGCCGGCGGTCCTGACGGCCGTGCGCACCGCCCTCGGCGGCGAACTCACCGGCACCTACAACGCACCGATGGCGGCAACGGCCGTCGCCGCGACCCCGGTCTCCGCCGACTACACCGACCGCGGCGCCACGACGGCGACCACCGCGGCGACTCCGCCGCCCGCAACTCAGAACGCCGCAGGCGTAACCGACGCCGCCACCGGGCAGCCCGGTTCCATCACCGCCGACGGTCCGTTGCCGGTGGACTCGGGGGCGCCGACCGCGGGGGAGCAGCCGGCGGCACCCACCGGTCCCACCGGTACGGCCCCGACGTCGGCCGTCGGACCGGATGCCGCGGGACCCGCTGCGGCGACCGGCCCCCGGGCGCCCCTCTCCGCACCGTCGCCCAGCGGTCCCGGTTCGTCGCCGAGCGGTCCGCCGGGACCGGCCGCGACGACTGTTCCCGCAGGCGTGCCGTTGGCCGTGACGCCGGGCATGCGCATGGTCGGCACCGCGATTCCGGAGGCTCTCCGACCAGGTGCAGCGCGTTCCGGAGCAGCGAACCTCGGCCGACCGACGGGACTGCGGCCATCGATGCCGACCGGAGGTCTGGCGGGGTCGAGTACGGCGTCGAATGCCACGTCGGGGGCAGCGGCGAACAGCCCGACGACCACGGCTGGGACGCAGCAGGGGCCCGGTGCACGCACCGGTCAGGCGCCGTACGGGGCGGCACCGACCGCTCGGCGCAGCAGTGATGAGCCCGGTCACCGACCTGCGGACTACCTGCGGTCCACCAGCGAGGGACAGCTGGTCCTCGGTCCTGCGCCTATCGTCGGCCCGCCCGTGATCGGAGTGCTGGCGACCGCGGAACCGACGGCCGACGCGACGGACGCCGACGTCGTGGAGAACAATGAGGACGACGATGACCAGATCCTGGATCTGACGCTTTGAGCGGCCGCGGCTGAGTTCGCTCGGCACAGTTCGGGAGTGGATTTCCTTCCGGGCGAGTCACGTGGCAGAATGTTTTAGGTTGCCTGCCGGAGACTTCTCGTCGCCGTAGCAGCGCACAGAACTTTGCATCGGACACGAACCGGTCGAACTCCGCGTGACAACGTCGGCGCCGCCAGGTTCCTCTGCCCAGCCCTAGATTGGACGAAGAATATGAACACCCTGGACTTCCTCGACAAGCAGTCCCTGCGCGACGACATCCCCGAGTTCGGCCCCGGCGACACCCTTGACGTTCACGTCAAGGTCATCGAGGGCAGCAAGGAGCGCGTGCAGGTCTTCAAGGGCGTCGTGATCCGTCGTCAGGGCGGTGGCATCGGCGAGACCTTCACCGTGCGCAAGGTCTCGTTCGGCGTCGGCGTGGAGCGTACCTTCCCGGTCCACAGCCCCAACCTCGCCAAGATCGACGTCCTCACCCGCGGTGACGTCCGTCGAGCCAAGCTGTACTACCTGCGTGATCTGCGTGGCAAGGCTGCCAAGATCAAGGAGAAGCGCTGAGCTATCGGGCTCACGCCCGCATCGCACTCACATCCCGGCCGCGCTCCGAACTTTCGGAGCGCGGCCGGGATGTTCTGTGCACGCGCCACACGCCTGACCGTCCCGGAATCGGTCCGTGAACCCGTGGCTCGCTACGCTGTCAGACGTGGCAGACAACAACGACGGCGATCTGGGCCGCACACCTGAGGGAGATCCGCTCGGCAGCGGCGATGATCGCGGCCGGGACGAGGAGCGCGCCGAACCGTCGTTCACCTTCAAGAACCGCGACGCGGACGATGAGGGTGAAGAGAAGGACGGCAAGAGCCATTGGATCCGGGAGACCGCGATCATCGTCGCCATCGTGCTGGTGCTGATGTTCGTCTTCACCCAGTTCTTCTTCCGCCAGTACGTGGTGCCGTCGGAGTCGATGGAACCGACGCTGATCGGATGCGCAGGCTGCAGCAACGATCGCATCGTGATCGACAAGATGGTGTACCGATTCGGCGACCCGGAACCCGGCGACGTCGTGGTGTTCAAGGCGCCGACGTCGTCGTGGGACGAGGGATGGTCGTCGCCCCGCTCGTCGAATGCGGTGATGCACACACTGCAGGACGTGCTGTCGTGGTTCGCGCTGGCACCGCCCGACGAGAACAATCTCGTCAAGCGGGTGATCGCCGTCGGCGGTCAGACCGTCGAGTGCCGCGAGGCCAGCGGCAAGGGCGTCACGGTCAATGGCAAGGCCCTGAACGAGCCGTACATCAACAAGGATCTGCAGGCACAGAACTTCCAGGTCTCCGACGGAACACTGGGCGCGGGCAGTTGCTACGGCTCCGACTTCGGGCCCATCACGGTCCCCGAGGGCAACGTGTGGGTGATGGGCGACAACCGGAGCAATTCGGCGGACTCACGGGCTCACATCGACGATGAGTTGCACGGCACCGTGCCCGTCTCCGACATCCGCGGCAAGGTCCGGACCGTCATCTACCCGTTCTCGCGGATCGGTGGCGTCGGCGCGGTGAACCCGCAGGGCTGATCGCGATGACCGGATCGACCCGGTGGCCGCCACGGTCGCCGGTCCGCAAGGCCGCAGCGCTGCGCACCCTGGAGTTCACCCTGTCCCGGCAGGGACTCGGGCCCGTCGCCGGCGTCGATGAGGCCGGCCGCGGTGCTTGCGCCGGGCCGCTGGTCGTCGCGTCGTGTGTCCTCGGCACCACACAGCTCAAGTCGCTCGCGACGCTGGACGACTCGAAGAAGCTCACCGAAGCCGCGCGCGAGAAGCTCTACACCGCGGTCGTGAAACACGCCGTGAGCTACTGCGTCGTGGCGATACCGGCCGCCGAGGTGGACCGTCTCGGCGTGCATGTGGCCAACATCGAGGGCATGCGCCGCGCCGTCGCCGGCCTGTCGGTGCGGCCCGGCTACGTGCTGTCCGACGGGTTCGCCGTGCCCGGTCTGGCGGCTCCGTCGCTGCCGGTCATCGGAGGCGACGCCAACGCCGCGTGCATCGCCGCCGCGTCGATCCTCGCGAAGGTGACCCGGGATCGGATGATGGTCGCGATGGACCAGACGCTTCCCGGGTATCAATTCGCAGTTCACAAGGGGTACAGCACGGCGTTGCACATGTCGTGCCTCGACGCGATCGGCCCGTCGCCGGAGCACCGTCGCTCGTACCGCAACGTCCGCGATAGGCTGACGTAATGAGCGCTGAAGATCTCGAGAAGTACGAAGCCGAGATGGAGTTGTCTCTGTACAAGGAGTACAAGGACATCGTCGGTCAGTTCACCTACGTGGTGGAGACCGAGCGCCGGTTCTACCTCGCCAACGGAGTGAACCTGGTTCCGCGGAACGCCGACGGCGAGGTCTACTTCGAAATTCATATGACCGACGCGTGGGTGTGGGACATGTACCGGCCTGCTCGGTTCGTCAAACAGGTTCGCGTGGTGACGTTCAAGGACGTCAACATCGAGGAATTGGAGAAGTCGGAGCTGCGGCTCCCCGACGAGCCGTGATCACCGGCCGGTGGGCGACCGCGTCCGAACGCGACTGCCTGACCGTCATGGACGT
Source organism: Gordonia hydrophobica NBRC 16057 (assembly GCF_001592365.1). Lineage (GTDB taxonomy): Bacteria > Actinomycetota > Actinomycetes > Mycobacteriales > Mycobacteriaceae > Gordonia > Gordonia hydrophobica. Next base: position 276,405 of record NZ_BCWU01000006.1, on the reverse strand, counting down.
GGCACCTCATCCAAGAATCTGAGCAACCGACGGCAGATCACGGAAGGTCCGATGTAATCGCTGGTCAAATGCCTTTCTGCGTAAGATCGCGAGAGCAGAAAGCGAGTTGCCGACGGCACGCGGCGTCATCACGCTGAATGCATGGACATAGAGAGATATGAGAGTCGGATGCCGCTGGAACTGCGCGGGCACGAGATGTTGCCGCCCAGCTCGGAGTGGTACCCGTGGCGCGGCCACAGCGTGCACGTCGCTCGAGCACGGAACTCCAGGTCCGCCGCGCGCTTGCTCGCATTTCACGGTGCCGGAGGCAACGTGGGCATGCTCTGGCCGATGCTCGGGCGGCTGGCAGCGCGGGGAGTAGATGTGACCGCGCTCGATCTTCCGCTGTACGGGGATACCGTGAGCCCACGCCCGAATGCGGTTCGGTATGGCGACTGGGTGTCGTTGGCCACGGATTTCGTGGCCGACGAGCGATTCGGAGACGGTCGGCCGATTGTCATCATCGGTGCGAGCATGGGCGGGATGCTCGCCTACGAGACCGCACAACGAACCGGCGAGGTCGCGCACGTCGTGGCAACGTGCCTGCTCGACCCGAGCGATCCTGAGGCCATCGCGGCGGCCTCGCGCCTTCCGTGGGTAGAACACCTGCCTGCCCGTGTTCTCAGTGCGGCCGGACGAGCTCTCGGCGGCGTCCGCATTCCTGTTCGGTGGTTCGCCGAGGCACGCCGGATGAGTCGGGACCCGGAGCTGACACGGGCATGCCTGGGAGATCCGCGCGGAGCCGGCGCAGCCCTTCCACTCGGCTATTTGACGGACTTCATGACCTTTGACCACTGGCGTCCTGAATCAGCGACAGGCACGCCGGTCACTCTCGCTCACCCGGCCGCAGATGAATGGACACCCGCCCGGCTGAGTGTTCGTTTTCTCCAGCGCATCGCCGCCGAGACCCACTACGTGTCGCTCGAGAAGTGCGGCCACTTTCCTGTCGAGCAACCAGGTCTGGCTCAGCTGCTTTCGGTGGTCTCGGATGTCCTCGAAGACGCCGGAGCGTGAAGATCGACCAACCCGCCGACGACGCGGTGGAACTCGGCTCGGTCGCCGGTCACGAGAAATACCCGATGCAGGTACCCGTCGATCCCGGTCACTATCGCCGACGCTGCCAACGCGGGGTCGGGCGCTCCCCGGCCCGCTCTGACGAGATGGAACGCGATCTCGGGCACGGTCTCTGCTTCGAAACGCTCGACCCGCCGTGCTGCGGCACCGGTTCGGGACGCCGTGCGGTGCATGATCGCATGGAGCCCACGGCGATCATCGTGCGACGCGATGATCGCGTCCACGAGCGATGCCATCAATTGGTCCAGGGACGGCGGATCCGTCCGAGCTTCGACGAGAATCGCCCGGACGGCACCTGCTGCTTCATCGACGTGTCGGGTGGCGAGGGCTTCGAGGAGCGCTGTCTTGTCGGCGAAGTACTGGTAGAGGCTGCCGACCGAATACCCGGCGCGCGCTGCGATCCGATTCGTCGTTGCGGACAGACCCTCGCGATCGAACATCTGCGCAGCTGCTTCGAGAAGCACATCCACGGTCTCCCACGCCCGCTGCTGTCTCGGTGAACGCCGCATACGTGGAGCCTACTGGCGGGAAGCGCGCGTCGGCGACGTCGATGCCTCATCGACGAGCAGGCATTTGAAATCGATGAAGAGTGCATCCACCTAGGTGAATCTGTGGATGGATCGGCAGTTGTGCACACTCGCCGGGTGACGCGGCCTTTGCGCTGGAGGTCTGTCGCTGGTGACGTCCATGCTGTGGCTCATGGGGGAACAGATTGCACGACCTGAGCCAGTACAGCACGAGCCGGCATGGCCGACCGGCGGACGGCCCAAGCCGGACCGTCGACGGCTCGTCGGCCAGATCGGTGAGGATCTCGCGGCGCAGTACGTGGAGAAGCTGGGGTGGCAGATCCTGGCACGGAACTGGCGGACCCGTAACGGCGAGCTCGATCTGATCGGTGCCGACGGCAGCACGTTGGTGATCGTTGAGGTGAAGACGCGGGCGAGTCGGACGTATTCGGATCCGTTGGCGGCGGTGACGCCGGAGAAGCTGCGGCGGATGCGGCTGCTGGCGCGGCAGTGGTTGGCGCAGCAGGAGCGGTTCTGGGAGGTCATTCGGTTCGACGTCGTCTCGATCCAGCTCGACGTCTCCGATCCGGAGGATCTGGCGCGGGCGACGTGGTGGCATCACGTCGGCGTCGAGGAGTGAGTGCATCGTGTCCGGTTTGGGGCGGGTGCATTCGGTGGGGCTGAACGCCTTCTCCGCCGACATGATCGAGATTCAAGCGAACATCTCGTCGGGGCTGCCCGGGGTGACGATCAGCGGGAACGTCGATGCGTCGTTGCGGGAGGCCAAAGAACGCGTGCGGGCCGCGGTCGCCAACAGCGAGCTCAAGTTTCCGGGGACCAAGGTGACGATCGCGCTGGCTCCCGCGGTGTTGCCGAAGGTCGGCCCGGGATTCGATCTCGCCATGGCGATCGCCGTGTTGTTGGCGGCCAAACAGGTGTCGCCGACGAAGCTCGAGGGGACGGTGATGCTGGGGGAGTTGGCACTCGACGGGCGACTTCGTTCGGTACGTGGCGTGCTGCCGCTGCTGCTGGCCGCGCGGGACGCGGGGTTTGCGCGTGCGGTGGTGCCGATCGCGAATGTGGCTGAGGCGACGTTGGTGACCGGGCTCGAGGTGGGTGGGGCGCAGTCGCTCTCGGATGTGGTCCGGTGGCTGGCGGGCGACGTGGTGCTCGACACCGTGGACGGGCAACCGGTCGAGACGGCCCCGGCGGCGGTCCCGGACATGGCCGACGTCTCCGGGCAGGCGGCGGCACGGCGGGCGCTGGAGGTCGCCGCCGCCGGGGCGCACCACCTGTTGATGACCGGGCCTCCGGGGATCGGGAAGACGATGCTGGCCAGCCGGTTGCCCGGCATCCTTCCGCGGCTCGGTGAGGACGAGGCGTTGCAGGTCACCGCCATTCACTCGATTGCAGGCACCCTGCCTGCGCACAGTCCGCTGATCACGTCGGCCCCATTCGTCGCGCCGCACCACAGCGCGGGAATGACGGCGCTCCTCGGCGGAGGAACGGGGATGGCCAAGCCGGGAGCGGTGTCGCGCGCCCATCGCGGCGTGCTGTTTCTCGACGAGTGTGCAGAGATGGGTCCGAAGGTGCTCGACTCCCTGCGCCAGCCACTGGAGGAGGGGGAGGTGCGGATCTCCCGGCGAGACGGCACCGCCGTCTACCCGGCACGATTTCAGCTCATCCTCGCCGCGAATCCGTGCCCCTGCGCCCCCGCGCACGACGTCGACTGCATCTGCACGTCCATTCAACGACGCCGCTACCTCGGCAGGCTGTCGGGCCCGCTGATGGACCGCATCGATCTGCGAGTCCAGATGGAGCCGCCCGCGAACAGCGCGCTGATGACGGAAGCCGGAGAGTCGAGCGCCGTCGTCGCCGCCCGCGTCGCCGAGGCACGTGAGGCAGCGCGGACGCGGTGGGCGGACGACGGTTGGCTGACCAACTCGGAGGTGCCGGGGAGCGCGCTCCGGCGGCGCTATCGCCCGGCCGGCGCGGCGCTGAAACCACTGGAACAGGCGCTGCGACAGGGGCGGGTCACCGCGCGCGGAGCCGACCGTGCGTTGCGCCTGGCGTGGACGCTGTGCGATCTGCGTGGCGGGACCACGCCGGAGGAGGACGACATCGTGTCGGCATTGATGTACCGAGACCGAGGAGGTCGGGCATGACAGCACCACGCCGCGACGAGCAGGAACTCCGTGCGTGGGCCTACCTCGCCGCCGTTGCGGAGCCGCCCTGCGCGCCGCTGATCGAACTCGTCGAGGTCCTCGGCGCGATCGATGCGGCAGCCGCGATCAAGAAGCGGTCGGTGCCGCGGGCCCATCGCAAGGCTCTGGTCCCCACTGAGGCGCGCTTCGCCCATGACACGTCGGCGGCCGACGTGGAGACCTGCGCGCGGATCGGAGCGCGCTTGATCACCCGGGAGGATCCGGACTGGCCGGGATGGCAGTTGTTCGCACTCGATGCAGCGGACACCGCCCTCCGCGGCGGCGCTCCGCTCGCGCTGTGGGCCCGCGGCCCCGTGACCTGTGCGGAAGCGACCGAGCCCGCCCTCGCGCTGGTGGGGTCGCGCGCGGCGTCGTCGTACGGCGACTACGTGGCCGGTCAGATGGCGGGTGGACTCGCGGACAACGGGTGGACGGTGATCTCCGGTGGCGCGTACGGGATCGACGGCGCCGCGCACCGCGGGGCACTCGCCGCGGGCGGGACGACGGTGGCGGTTCTCGCGTGTGGAATCGACCGGGACTACCCGACCGGACACGCGCAGTTGTTGGGCGAGATCGGGCGACGCGGGTTGATCCTGACCGAGTACCCGCCCGGTACGACGGCGGCCAAGCATCGATTCCTCACGCGGAACCGCCTGGTGTCTGCGCTGGCGTCCGGCGTGATCGTGGTCGAGGCCGGGCGTCGATCCGGCGCGGCGAACACGGCGGCGTGGGCCACCCGGATCGGCCGTCCGCTCGGCGCAGTTCCCGGGGCGGTGACGAGTGCGACGTCGGTCGGGACCAACTCGATGATCGCCGACGGCGCCGCGACGCTCGTCGCCGATGCCGAATCGGCGATGGCGCTCGTCGCGCCCGACGGGCACGACACGAAGCCTGCGGCTCGGCGTCGTCGCACCGACGACCTGTCCGACGAGCAACGGCGGGTGATGGAGGCCCTGCCTGCCCGCGGGGGCTTGACCGTCGACGAGATCGCGTTCGTGTCGGGCATCCGCGTCGACGGGGTGCTGACGGCACTGGGTTCGTTGGAACTGGCGGGTCTGGTCGACGGGTCTGCCGGTACGTGGCACCTGGTGAAGGAGTAGGAATAGGCAGCGTCACTGACCGGTGACGATCAACTCCGGCACGTCGCGAGCAGCATGGAGATCCCAGTAGAGGTTGGCGATCTGCGCCGGCGTCTTGAACGGGTAGCCCGGCGCGGGAGCGGAGTCGCCGATGCCGACGCCGATCGCGATGTGTGCGACGTAGACGTCGGTGTCGGCGAGCCGGTGGTGGAGGTTCAAGGCCAGGTTGCGGGTCGCTGCTTGAGCCGTGTTGAGAGTCCCGAAGTACGGGACCGGGTCGATGGAGCCGGTTCCCGCGGTCAGCAGCACGGTGCCGACACCCTTGTGTCGCATGGCGGGCAGCACCGCCTGCACGGCGGCCACCGCCCCGAAGAGCAGGGTGTCGATGGCGGGCCGCAGGGTCTCCACAGTCACGTCGAGCGGGTCGACCATGGACTCCGCGTTACCCGCGTGCGGCGAGAACTCGAGGACGTCGATGAAGCCGAAGCGTTCCCGGGCACTCTCGAGCGCGGAGGCGACGGCGTCCGGATCCCCGGCATCGGCGACGAAACCCGCAGCTTCGATCCCCGCGTCGGCGAGTTCCGCGACCAGGGCGTCGAGCTTCTCGCGATTGCGTGCGATGAGCGCGGCCCGGTATCCGTTCTGACCGAACTTACGCGCGAGGGCGAGGCCGAGGCCCCGGCCTGCTCCGACGATGGCGATGGTGGGCATGGGTGATTCTCCTTAGGACTGGCGTGGGGGTTCAGTGATTCAAGAGACCGGACGGTCAGAGGGTCGCGAAGCCGAGGACGGCTGACGCCACGGTGACGACGAGCAGCCCGGCAGGTGCCAGGAAGCTCTCGTTGCGCCGAACATGCAGGGCGATCGCGCCGACCATGGTCAGGCTCAGACCGACCGCGGCCAGCGGTGACAGCACCGGCGCGATGTCGGTCGCCCGGGGCAGGATCAGGCCGAGAGCGCCGACGACCTCGAGCGCGCCGATGGTCTTGACCTGTCCGACGGAGGCGTCCGTCGTCCAGGCCATCCCGGAGTCCGCGAGAGCGCTCTTCGTGCGGACGACCTTCATGGCGCCGGCAGTCAGGAAGAGGACGGCGAGGATCGCGTTGACGATCCAGAGGGCGATGATCATGCTGTTTCCTTCGTACGGACCGTGTGCTCAGTGACGGCTATCCATGAGTTACTGTTTGTAACAAGCATCATCATGAGTCACTTTCTCGAGGCTTACAAAAGGCACATCGATGTGCCTGCGGCACAGTGGAGGAACGATGATCGAGTCGAGTGAGTTGAGCGCCGCCGTATTCGAGCCGCTCGAGGGCAATGAGGCCGCCTGCCTGGAGACCGGCGTCGGCCGGGCCGTCCGCGAACTCCTGGATCGGGTGGGCGACAAGTGGTCACTGCTCATCATCGGCATGCTCCGCACCGGGGAGTTGCGGTTCAGTGAGTTGCAGCGACGCATTCCCGGGATCTCCCAACGGATGCTCACCCTCAAGCTGCGGAGTCTGGAGCGCGACGGTCTGGTCAGTAGGACGGTCTACGCCGAGGTGCCCCCGCGGGTCGAATACGAGCTCACCGAGATGGGGCAGACACTGATCGAGCCGGCTCTGGGGCTGGCGCTCTGGGCCGTGAAACACCAGCCCGCGATCACTGCGGCGCGCGAGGTCTTCGACCAGAAATGTTAGGCTGACCTAAGACAATCATGTCACCAGTGGCAACAAGGAGATCGCGTGGCGAAGCGGCTGAACACGATGACGGTACTGCGGACCGAGGCGCTGACGCCTCACATGGTGCGCGTCTGGCTGGGTGGAGACGGCTTCGACGACTTCGCGCCCGTCGGCGGTGACGGGACCCCGGAGGGCTCGGACACCGACATGTACGTGAAGTTCGTCTTCACGTCCGACGGCACGGCCTACCCGCAGCCGGTGGACCTCGAGGTCATGCGCGACACGCTCCCGCCGGAGCAGCAGCCGGTGCTGCGGACCTACACCGTCCGTCGCTACGACCCGGTGGCGCGCGAGATCGCCGTCGACTTCGTCGTCCACGGCGACGAGGGGATCGCCGGGCCGTGGGCCCGCAGCGTGCAGGCGGGGGAGGTCATCAGCTTCCGCGGACCGGGCAGCGGATATCGCCCCGATCCCGAGGCGCCGTGGCATCTGCTGGTGTCCGACGAGGCGGGCCTCCCGGCGCTGGCCGCGGCCCTCGAAGTGCTTCCCGACGACGCCGTCGCGAAGGTGTTCATCGAGGTCGCCGGGCCCGCCGACGAGTTGGACCTGGTCGCGCCGGCCGGAGCGGAGATCACCTGGGTGCACCGGGGAGCGGGCTCGAACGAGGCGTCGGAGGACGCGGCGGGCGACAACGCGCCGATCATCGCGGCGGTGAAGGCCGCTCCGTGGCTCGACGGCGAACCGCAGGTGTTCATCCACGGCGAGGCGCAGGCGGTCATGAAGAACCTGCGCAGTTACGTCCGCAAGGAGCGCGGAGTCAGCGCCAAGCGGGCGTCGTCGATCTCCGGCTACTGGCGCCGCGGCCGTACCGAGGAGGGCTTCCGGCAGTGGAAGGCCGACCTGCGGAAGGCCGAGGCGCCGGCCTGATCAGCAGTCGACCGGATCGGGCTTGAGCCTGCTCTTCGGGACGGCGAACGCGGCCAGCGCTGCGAGCACGCAGGTGACGAGCGAGATGATGGTCGCCCACACGTAGGCGTCGACGGTCGGGAACACCTGGCCGTCGACGCCGGTGATCGACGACGCGAGAATCATCGACACGACCGCCGTCGCGAACGACGTGCCGATCGACCGCATGGTGGCATTGATCCCGTTGGCCTCACCGGTCTGGGTGATGGGCACCCACTCCATGATGAGCGACGGCATCGCCGAGTACGCGATGCCGAGCCCCGCGCCGACGACGGCGTTGACGATCAGGAGCCAGATCCAGGTACTCGCCCACGGCCCGACGAGCATCACCAGGAACGCCACGTAGCCGACGCCGATCAGCAGGGCGCCGACACCCAGTGAGATCCGTGCACCGAATCGACGCGACATCCACGCGCTGACGTACGAGAACGCGAACATCACGAGTCCACCCGGCATCAGCACCAGCGCCGCCTGGACCATCGGCAGACCGATCCCGCTGGGGGCGGACTCCGGGGCCATCAGGAGTTGGATCGGCATCATCTGCATCGCATAGAAGACGAAACCCGCAGCGACCGTCGCGATGTTGGTCAGCAGGATCGGTCGCTTCAGGTTGGTCGCGATGTCGATCAAGGCGTTGCTGCGCCGCCGCTCGTACCACACCCAGAGTGCGGCCGACACGATGAAGCCCGCGAACAGGGCGAGCGTCCACAGACTCGTCCAACCCCACTCATGGCCCTTCGACAGGGCGAGCAGCACGCAGGTGAGGAAGACGCTGAGGCCCACGGCGCCGAGCGCGTCGAATCGACCGCCCGTCGCGATGGAACTGGCGGGCACGACCAGCGTGACGACGAGCATCACCGCGACCGCGATCGCGGCGCTCACCCAGAACAGTGCGTGCCAGCTGATGTGCTGGGCGATCACGGCGGCGAACGGCAGACCCAAGGCTCCGCCGACGCCCAGCGATGCGCTCATCGCGCCGATCGACGAGCCGAGCTGGTTGGCGGGCACGATGTCACGGATCAGGCTGATGCCCAGGGCGATGGTGCCGATGCCCATGCCCTGGAGACCGCGTCCGATCAGAAACGGAATCAGCGTCGAGGACACCGCACAGACCACCGATCCGGCGGCGACGGCGCCGAGGCTGGCCAGTAATACGCGACGCTTGCCGATCATGTCGCCGAGGCGACCGGAGATCGGGGTGACGACGGCGCCGGTGAGGAGAGTGATCGTCAACGCCCACGAAGCATTGGTCGGCGAGCTCTGCAGCAGGCGCGGAAGATCGGGGATGAGCGGGACGATGATCGTCTGCATCAAGGCGACGACGATCCCCGCGGCACAGAGGACCGCGACCGCCAGGCGCGGGTTGGCGGAGGACCCGTCCGACGGTGTGGCGGCACCGCTTGTCCGGAACGAGGTTGAGTTGTGTGTCAGGGGAACTCTTTCGAGGGTTACGCATTTTTCAGTCAAGCAAAAGGCAAAGAATCTAGATCAGCATCAAGTATTCCGCGTGGATCGCCTACTCGCGAGTCTGCCGAGCCGTCCGCGGGACGACGAGTACGGTGCGGGCATGACCGACGTGCTCGCGGACTTCGCTGATCACCTGAGCTTCGAGAAGGGGCACAGCAGGCACACGGTGCGCGCCTATACCGGCGACGTCCGGGGTCTCATCTCCTTCGCAGGCGCGCGCGGAGTGCCCGTCAGCGCACTCGATCTTCCGCTGTTGCGCGCCTGGCTCGCCGAACACGCGCGCCGCGGGGCCGCCCGCACCACGATCGCCCGACAGGTCTCGTCGGCCAAGACGTTCTGTGCCTGGGCCGTTCGGCAGGGCGTGCTCGACGCGGACCCCGCCCAACGGCTGCGAGCGCCGAAGGCGCACCGGACATTGCCCGCCGTCCTCGCGCCCGAGCAAGCGGCGGCCGCGGTCGAGGCGGTGGTCGCCGGACCCACGGACGACAGATCCACGGACGCCGGACCCACCGACGACGGCGATCTGGACCCCGTCGCACTGCGCGACCGCGTGGTGCTGGAACTGCTCTACTCCTGCGGGATCCGAGTGGGCGAGCTGTGCGGACTCGACATCGGCGACGTCGACGTCGACCGTCGGGTGGTGCGCGTGATCGGCAAGGGCGACAAACAACGGACCGTGCCGTACGGCGGCCCCGCCGCAGCCGCGCTCGACGCGTGGCTCTCCCGCGGCCGACCGGCACTCGCCACCGCGGCATCGGCCGAGGCGCTGCTGCTCGGGGTGAAGGGCGGTCGACTGGACCAGCGGATGGCGCGGACCGTGGTGCACCGGGCGACCGAAGCCGCAGGGCAGTCGGTGGGACCGCACGCACTGCGACACAGCGCCGCCACCCATCTGCTGGAGGGCGGCGCCGACCTGCGGGTGGTTCAGGAACTGCTCGGGCACTCGTCGCTCGCCACCACCCAGCTGTACACGCATGTGAGCGTCGAACGACTACGCGCGGTTCACCAGCAGGCACATCCGCGCGCCTGAGGACCGGCTCACGGGTTTCAATCGGACACCGGTTTCAATCGGACACGCAGCAGGCCCAGCAGTCCCAGGGGATTGAGGTAGGTGGCGGTGCGGCCGCTCCCGAGCTTCGCGCCCCAGTGCAGACACGCGGAGGCGGTACACCCGTCGTGGCCCGTGTCGAGATAGCCGATCACCTGCCCGGTGACGACGTGCTCGCCGCGTCGGACGCGCGGCGTCACCGGCTCGTACGTGGTCGTCACCCCGTCCGAGTGCAGCACGGAGACCACCGGACGCCCGGCGACCGGTCCGGCGAAGGTGACCGTCCCCGCGCGCGCCGCCAGGACGGCGGCCTCCGTGTGGGCGCCGAGATCGACGCCGCGGTGTCCCGGCAGCCAGCGTTTCGCCGGCGGATCGAACGGGCGGGTGACCGCCGGCCGGGGCTGCAGCGGCCAGTCGTACGACGGGCGCGCGGCGACCGGCGACGCGTGCGGGGCCAGGACGGTCACCGCCATGACGGTGATCAGAATTCGGCGCAGGGTCATACTGATTAGACGCGCAGCGAGACCGATCGGCTCCCTCGGCGTGTCGTTTCCACGGTTCCAGCAGGCCAATTGGCTAACGGTTGGGTATCGGAGTAGTCTGACCGACGCACTCGGGTATGTCCCGGGTGACTTCGCGCACCCGCGAAAGCACATCAGAACACGCAGTCCCGGAATCGCCCGGGTGTGTCGCGATGGCGGGTGCCAGGGCTGGTACTCAACCCCGAGGACCGGCGACAACTGCGAGAGAAGGACATATTCATGGCTGTCGTGACCATGAAGCAGCTGCTGGACAGCGGCGCACACTTCGGGCATCAGACCCGCCGTTGGAACCCGAAGATGAAGCGGTTCATCTTCACCGACCGCAACGGCATCTACATCATCGACCTGCAGCAGACGCTGTCGTACATCGACCGCGCCTACGAGTTCGTCAAGGAGACTGTCGCCCACGGTGGCACCGTCCTCTTCGTCGGAACCAAGAAGCAGGCGCAGGAATCGATCGCCGCTGAGGCGACTCGCGTCGGCATGCCGTACGTCAACCAGCGTTGGCTCGGTGGCATGCTCACCAACTTCAACACCGTGCACAAGCGTCTCCAGCGCATGAAGGAGCTGGAGACGATGGAGCAGACCGGTGGCTTCGAGGGGCGCACCAAGAAGGAAATCCTCATGCTCACGCGTGAGAAGAACAAGCTGGAGCGCACCCTGGGCGGCATCCGCGACATGGCCAAGGTTCCCTCGGCCGTGTGGATCGTCGACACCAACAAGGAGCACATCGCCGTCGGCGAGGCACGCAAGCTGAACATCCCGGTCATCGCAATCCTGGACACCAACTGCGATCCCGACGTCGTCGACTACCCGATCCCGGCGAACGACGACGCCATCCGCAGCGCCGCTCTGCTGACCCGCGTCATCGCCTCGGCCGTCGCCGAGGGTGTTCAGGCACGCGCAGGCCAGACCGCGGGCGACGCCAAGCCGGAAGCCGGCGAGGGCGAGCCGCTCGCCGAGTGGGAGCAGGAGTTGCTCGCCGAGGCGACCGCACCGGCAGCCGCGCCCGCCACCGATGGCGCGACCGAGGCTCCGGCCGCAGAATAAGAACTGCCAAGTCACAAGAATCGGTCCAGTAGCAGGACATCGCTGGACCCTTCTCCGGCGGGGTGATCACCCCGCCGGAGAATCTTGTCTCTCGACCACACATCGAAGAAGGAGGGTCGCCACCTATGGCGAACTACACCGCTGCCGACGTCAAGCGTCTGCGGGAACTGACCGGCTCGGGAATGCTCGACTGCAAGAACGCTCTTGCGAACAACGACGGTGACTTCGACAAGGCTGTCGAGGAACTGCGCATCAAGGGCGCCAAGGACGTGGGCAAGCGCGCCGAGCGCTCCACCGCCGAGGGCCTCGTGGCCGCGCGCGACGGCGTCATGATCGAGCTCAACAGCGAGACCGACTTCGTCGCCAAGAACGACGAGTTCCAGAAGCTGGCCGACGACGTTCTGAGCGCCGCCATCGAGCTGCGCTCGAACGATCTCGAGGCGCTGCAGGCCGCGAAGCTGGGCGACGGAACCGTCGCCGACGCCGTCGAGGCGCTGTCCGCCAAGATCGGTGAGAAGCTCGTCCTGCGCCGCGTCGCCGCGTACGACGGCCCCGTCGCCGTGTACCTGCACAAGCGCGCGTCGGACCTGCCGCCCGCCGTCGGCGTGCTGGTCTCGTACACCGGTGAGGGCGATGTGGCCGCAGAGGCCGCTCGCGGCGCCGCCATGCAGGTCGCAGCCCTCAAGGCGAAGTACGCCAGCCGCGACGAGGTCCCCGCGGACGTCGTCGAGTCGGAGCGGCGCGTCGCCGAGGAGACCGCCAAGGCCGAAGGCAAGCCGGAGAAGGCGCTGCCGAAGATCGTCGAGGGTCGCGTGAACGGCTTCTACAAGGACGTCGTCCTGGTGGACCAGGCGTCGGTCACCGACTCGAAGAAGACCGTCAAGGCGGTTCTGGACGAGGCGGGCGCCACCGTCGTCGCGTTCACCCGCTTCGAGGTCGGCCAGTCCTAGTGGCTGACACACGCCTTGATCGCTGATCGACGACGGCGATCAGCGACTTCCGGCCCCGGAATCGACCCGCGAGGGACGATTCCGGGGCCGGAGTGCATCGTGGGGCAGTGGTGCACCCTAAGATGGAGTGAGTTTGTGCCGATACTCGAGCGAAGGAAGAGATGAGCGAATCGCAGTCGACCGCTGAAGAGGGTAGAGCAGGCTTCTCCCGCGTGCTTCTGAAGCTCGGTGGCGAGATGTTCGGCGGCGGATCTGTGGGACTGGACCCGGACGTGGTCGGCGCCGTGGCGGACCAGATCGCGGAGGTCGTCTCCTCCGGGGTGCAAGTGGGCATCGTGATCGGCGGAGGCAACTTCTTCCGCGGGGCCGAATTGCAGCAGCGCGGCCTCGACCGCTCTCGCTCCGACTACATGGGCATGCTCGGCACTGTGATGAACTGCCTTGCCCTGCAAGACTTTCTGGAGAAGAGGGGGATCACCACCCGCGTCCAGACCGCCATCACGATGGGACAGGTGGCTGAGCCGTACCTACCGCTGCGCGCGGTCCGGCACCTGGAGAAGGGGCGCGTGGTGATCTTCGGTGCAGGCATGGGCATGCCGTACTTCTCCACCGACACCACCGCGGCCCAGCGCGCCCTGGAGATCAAGGCCGAGGCCGTCCTGATGGCGAAGGCCGTCGACGGCGTCTACTCCGACGATCCGCGGACCAACCCGAACGCCGAACTCTTCCGCGAGATCAGCCACCGCGAGGTGATCGAGAAGGAGTTGAAGGTCGCCGACGCGACAGCGTTCAGCCTGTGTATGGACAACAACATGCCGATGCTGGTGTTCAACCTGCTCGAGCGTGGAAACATCGCACGTGCGGTCGCCGGAGAGCCGATCGGCACGCTGGTCCGTACCGTCAGCGACGACTGACACGGGCGACTGACCGCTGTACGGACCGGCGCCCGCCGGGCGTCACCACCCACTGCGACACGTAAAGGAACGTGAACCTCCCATGATCGACGAAGCGCTGCTCGAGGCCGAAGAGAAGATGGAGAAGGCGGTCGACCATCTGCGGAACGACATGTCGTCCATCCGCACCGGCCGCGCCAACCCCGCCATGTTCAACAAGATCGCCATCGAGTACTACGGCGCGATGACCCCGATCACGCAGGTCTCGAGCATCAATGCTCCCGAGCCGCGGCTGATCGTCATCAAGCCGTACGAGCCGTCGACGATGAACGACATCGAGACGTCGATCCGCAACTCCGACCTGGGCGTCAACCCGACCAACGACGGCACCGTCATTCGCGTCGCGATCCCGCAGCTCACCGAAGAGCGCCGCAAGCAGCTCGGCAAGCAGGCCCGCGGCAAGGGCGAGGACGCCAAGGTCACCATCCGGAACGTGCGCCGCAAGGCCGTCGACGAGCTCAAGCGGATCCAGAAGGACGGCGACGCGGGCGAGGACGACGTGGTCCGCGCCGAGAAGGACCTCGACAAGACCACGCACACCTACACCGAACTGGTCGACGAGCTGGTCAAGAACAAAGAAGCCGAGCTGCTCGAAGTATGACGAGCACACCGGACGCGGCGCCGACGCCGCCCGAGGCGGGTTCGCGGGCGGGACGCAACCTGCCCGCAGCCATCGGTGTCGGCTGCAGCCTCGGCGCTGTCCTCATCGCCGTGCTGCTGCTGGTCCCGTGGGCGTGGTACATCGTCGTCTCGGTCGCACTGGCGATCGCCACCTGGGAAGTCATCAAACGACTGCGCGACGGCGGGTTCGCCGTCCCGGTGATTCCGTTGCTGGCGGGTGGTCAGGCGATGATCTGGCTGTCGTGGCCGTACGGTCTCGAGGGCACCTTCATCGCCATGGCGGCCACCATCCTGTTGATGATGGTCTGGAAACTGGTGGGGCAGGGCCTGGCGAACGCGCCGGAGAACTACCTTCGGGATCTGTCGGTCGCGATCCTGGTGCTGGCCTGGCTGCCGATGTTGGCCACGTTCGGTGCGGAGATGGTCCGTCACGACTACGGCAACATGCGGGTGTTCACGCTGGTGCTGGTGGTGGTCTGCTCGGACGTCGGCGGCTACGCCGCGGGCGTCCTGTTCGGCAGGCACCCGATGGCGCCTGCCATCAGCCCGAAGAAGTCGTGGGAGGGCCTGGCGGGCTCGGCGCTCGTCGGCACGATCGGCGCCACCGCGTGCGCCTACTGGCTGTTGGACACGCCGAACTGGTGGATCGGCCTGATCCTGGGACCGCTGCTCGTGGTCGTCGCCACCACCGGCGACCTCGTCGAATCGCAGATCAAACGCGACCTCGGCATCAAGGACATGGGAACCCTGCTGCCCGGGCACGGCGGGATCATGGATCGACTCGACTCACTCCTGCCGTCGGCGTTCATCACCTGGATCGTGCTGTCCTGGCTGCTGTGATCGGCTGAGACCGGCACCGTCGCGCTCATGCGAGAATGGAGGGCGTGACCTCTCTGCCTCTCGTGTTCGACGCCCCCAAACGCGGTATGCCGCCCAAGCACTTCGCCGACTTGGACGCGCAGGGCCGCATCGACGCCGTCGCGGAGCTCGGGCTGCCCAAGTTTCGGGCGAATCAGCTGGCCAAGCAGTACTTCGGGCGGCTCACCGCCGACGTCGCGGAGATGACCGACCTTCCCGCGGGCAAGCGCGACGAAGTCGGGGAGAAGCTGTTCCCGACGTTGATGACGCCGGTCCGGCACATCTCGTGCGATGACGACAGCACCCGCAAGACCCTCTGGCGGCTGCACGACGGAACCCTGCTCGAATCGGTTCTGATGCGGTATCCGGAGCGCAATACGCTGTGTATTTCCTCACAGGCGGGCTGCGGTATGGCGTGCCCGTTCTGCGCCACCGGTCAGGGCGGCCTCGACCGCAATCTCTCGACCGGCGAGATCGTGGACCAGGTGCGCGCGGCCGCGCGGGCGCTGCGCGACGGCGAGGTCGGCGAACCCGGACGGCTCTCGAACATCGTCTTCATGGGTATGGGGGAGCCGCTGGCCAACTACAAGCGGGTGGTCGACGCCGTCCGCAAGATCACCTCGCCGGCGCCCGACGGATTCGGCATCTCGGCGCGGTCGGTGACCGTCTCGACGGTCGGACTGGCGCCGGCGATCCGGCGGCTCGCCGATGAAGGATTGTCGGTGACGCTGGCGGTGTCGCTGCACACGCCCGACGACGAACTCCGCGACACGCTGGTGCCGGTCAACAACCGCTGGTCGGTCAGCGAGGTCCTGGACGCCGCGCGCTACTACGCGGATGCGACGGGCCGTCGCGTCTCGATCGAGTACGCCCTCATCCGCGATGTGAACGATCAGCCGTGGCGTGCCGATCTGCTCGGCAAGAAGTTGCGTGCCGCGCTGGGTTCGCTGGTGCACGTCAATCTGATTCCGCTGAACCCGACGCCGGGCTCGGAATGGGACGCCAGCCCCAAGCCGGTCGAGGCCGAGTTCGTTCGACGGGTCCGCGAGCACGGCGTGTCGTGCACCGTCCGGGACACCCGCGGGCAGGAGATCGCGGCGGCCTGCGGTCAGCTCGCCGCCGAGGAGAAATAACGCTGCCGAGCAGGGCTGGACAGCGACGAAGACCCGGAACGACGAAGACCCGGACGCACAGCGTCCGGGTCTTCGTCGTCAGTCGGTGACTGCGCGGTCGGTCTGCAGCGCGCTGATCAGCGCTTCCAGGCGCCCTTGCGCGGAATCATCGAGTACACCGTGTAGCCGATCATGGCGACGGCGATGATGACGAGGTAGATGTCCTCGACGTGGCCGACGTGGTTGCCCTTGAGCATGCCGAGGAGGATGAGTCCGACGATCAACGCCGCGGCGGCGATGGACTTGCGTCCCACACCGTGCCAGCCGAAACGTGCCGACGGTGCGTCGGCGGGCTCGCGCACCCATCCGGTATCGATGGTTGCGACCTCAGTGCTTGCCACGTTCACTCCTTATGACGACCGGTAGTAGTCCGGCCTACAGCATAACCCGAGCGACGTGCGCGACAATGTGGGGTGTGACGACGCGTGTGTTGATTCTGGGATCCACGGGATCCATCGGTACCCAGGCGCTGGAAGTGGTGGCCGAACACCCGGATCTGTTCCAGGTGGTGGGGCTGGGCGCCGGTGGCGGCAACCTCGATCTGCTGGAGAAACAGGTGGCCGCGACGGGCCTCTCGCCGAGCGGCGTGGCGGTCGCCGACGCCGCTGCCGCGGCGACGCTGGGCGATCGGCTCGGTGGCCGCGTGCTCGGTGGCGCCGACGCGATGGTCGATCTCATCGATGCGGTCGAGGCCGACGTCGTCCTGAACGGCGTGGTCGGCTCCATCGGGCTGGGTCCCAGTCTGGCGGCGCTGACGTCCGGTGCGCGGCTCGCGCTGGCGAACAAGGAGTCCCTGGTGGCCGGTGGTGCACTGGTGCTCGACGCGGCCGCTCCCGGTCAGATCGTGCCCGTCGACTCCGAGCACTCCGCCATCGCGCAGTGCCTGCGCGGCGGCACCGCCGACGAGGTGGACCGGTTGGTGCTGACCGCGTCGGGCGGACCGTTCCGCGGCTGGACCGCCGAGCAGGTGCGCGATGTGACGCCGGAGCAGGCCGGCAAGCACCCCACCTGGTCGATGGGGCCGATGATCACGTTGAACTCGGCGACGCTCGTGAACAAGGCCCTCGAGGTGATCGAAGCGCACCTGCTCTTCGACGTGCCCTACGACCGCATCGACGTGACCGTGCACCCGCAGTCGATCGTCCACTCCATGGTGACGTTCGTCGACGGCGCGACCATCGCGAAGGCGTCACCGCCGTCGATGAAGCTGCCCATCGCGCTCGCGATGGGGTGGCCGCACCGCGTTCCGGGATCGTCGGCGGCGTGCGACTGGACGACGGCGTCGAGTTGGACGTTCGAGCCGGTCGACAACGAGGTCTTCCCGGCGATCGACCTCGCGCGAGCGGCGGGAACCCGCGGCGGCAGCCTGACCGCCGTGTTCAACGCGGCCAACGAGGTGGCCGCCGACGGCTTCTTCGCCGGGGCCATCACCTTCCCGCGCATCGTCGGCGTGATCGCCGATGTGCTCAGCGACGCAGATCAGTGGTCGCACCGGCCGGGTACGCTCGATGAGGTGTTGGAGGCGGATCGGTGGGCGCGACGGCGCGCCGCCGAATTGGTCTCCTCCGTGTCGTAGACCGCACAGCCCCGAACCGGGTGCGCCGTGGGATGGAGAGTCGTTTCGTGAGTCTGGTGCTCGGCGTCGTGCTGTTCGCGCTCGCCCTGCTGGTGTCCATCGCATGGCACGAGCTCGGTCACATGTGGGCCGCGCAGGCCACCGGCATGAAGGTGCGCCGGTACTTCGTCGGCTTCGGCCCCACTGTGTGGTCCACCCGACGCGGTGAGACCGAGTACGGAGTCAAAGCGCTCCCGCTCGGCGGGTTCTGCGACATCGCGGGCATGACCCCGCACGAGGAGCTCACCGATGACGAGCGCCGTCGTGCCATGTACGCCCAGCCGACGTGGAAACGCCTGGTGGTGCTGTTCGCGGGACCGATGCAGAACTTCGTCCTCGGTTTCGTGCTGATCGTGGTCTTGGCGCTGGGCTGGGGTCTGCCGATCCTGGGCGACAAGCCCGTGTACGCCAGTTCCACCGAGTGCATCGCGCCGTCGACCGACGCGCAGGGCAGGCTCACCGAGTGCTCGGGCCCAGCGCCCGCCGCGGCCGCGGGAGTCGAGACCGGCGATCAGATCGTGGCGGTGGACGGGCACGACGTCACTGATTCGGCCGACCTCGTCCAGCACGTTCAGGCCTCCACCGGCAGTGTGGTGCTCACTGTGGACCGCGACGGCGACCGTCTGGACTTGACGGTTCCGGTGACCCAGGTCCAGCGGATGGTTCAACGCGACGGCGAGGCCCCGACGTCGGCCGAGGTCGGCGCCATCGGCGTCGGTCTGCAGACCGAGTACACCCGTCAGTACGACGCGCTGTCGGTGTGGGGCGGCGCGGTCGGCTTCAGCGGCGACCTCGTGAAGGAGACGTTCAAGGCGCTCGTGTCCCTGCCGTCGAAGGTCGCCGGACTCTGGCATGCGGTGACCGGTGGTGAGCGAGCGGTCGACAGTCCGGTCAGCGTCGTGGGCGCCTCGGTGCTCGGCGGCGAAGCGGTGGAGCGCGGCTACTGGGACATGTTCTTCGGACTGCTGTTGAGCGTGAACTTCTTCCTCGGCGCGTTCAACCTGGTGCCGCTGCTGCCGCTCGACGGCGGTCACATGGCGATCGCCCTGTTCGAGAAGGTGCGCAACACCATCCGGCGGTGGCGCGGGAAGATCGCCGCCGGCCCGGTCGACTACTACAAACTGCTGCCGATCACATACGCGGTGGTGATCGTCATGGGCGGCTTCATGCTGCTGACGTTGACGGCCGACATCGTGAATCCGATCAAGGTGTTCTGACGTGGCAGGCGCCACCCCCGCGCAGGCCGCGCGTGTCCGATGACCGGCCGCTCAAGTCGGTAGACTCAAGGCTGCGACGTTGCGCGACGACGCCGGTCACGAGGTCTCAGCCTGCCTCCTGCGGCTCGCGCAGCACGGTCCACTGATCTGCTAGGAGAGTTGCACATGACTGAAATCGGCCTCGGTATCCCGTCGGCCCCGCCGCCGGTGTTGGCGCCGCGCCGCAAGACGAGGCAGATCATGGTCGGCAATGTGGGAGTCGGCAGCGACCACCCGATCTCGGTCCAGTCCATGTGCACCACCAAGACCCACGACATCAACGCGACGCTGCAGCAGATCGCTCAGCTCACCGCATCCGGCTGCGACATCGTACGAGTGGCCTGCCCGCGGCAGGAAGATGCCGACGCGCTCTCGGCGATCGCGAAGAAGTCGCAGATCCCGGTGATCGCCGACATCCACTTCCAGCCGAAGTACATCTTCGCCGCGATCGACGCGGGCTGCGCCGCCGTGCGCGTGAACCCGGGCAACATCAAGGAGTTCGACGGCCGCGTGAAAGAGGTGGCCAAGGCCGCAGGCGCGGCGGGGATCCCGATTCGCATCGGTGTCAACGCCGGCTCGCTCGACAAGCGTCTGATGGACAAGTACGGCAAGGCCACCCCGGAGGCGCTCGTCGAATCGGCGCTGTGGGAGGCGAGCCTGTTCGAGGAGCACGGGTTCGGCGACATCAAGATCTCGGTGAAGCACAACGATCCCGTGGTCATGGTGGAGGCGTATCGACAGCTCGCCGCGCAGTGCGACTACCCGCTGCACCTCGGCGTCACCGAGGCGGGTCCGGCGTTCCAGGGCACCATCAAGTCCGCCGTGGCGTTCGGATCGCTGCTGGCCGACGGCATCGGCGACACCATTCGTGTCTCGCTGTCCGCGCCGCCCGCCGAAGAGATCAAGGTCGGCGACGCGATCCTGCAGTCGCTGAATCTGCGGCCACGCAAACTCGAGATCGTGTCGTGCCCGTCGTGCGGGCGCGCCCAGGTGGACGTCTACAAACTCGCCGACGAGGTCTCGGCGGGCCTCGAGGGGATGGAGATCCCGCTGCGCGTGGCTGTCATGGGCTGCGTCGTCAACGGCCCGGGCGAGGCGCGCGATGCCGACCTGGGCGTCGCATCGGGCAACGGCAAGGGCCAGATCTTCGTCAAGGGCGAGGTCATCAAGACCGTTCCCGAAGCACAGATCGTCGAGACTCTGATCACCGAAGCGCTGCGTATCGCAGAGGAGTCGGGAGACACTGGAGGTGGAGCCCCGGTCGTTTCCGTGGGCTGATGTAGGCAGGAGGTGGGTCTGTGCTCGGGATCCTCGGTGACCGTCCGCTCGGTGCGAAAGACGCTGACGCGGTGAGTCAAGCCCTGGACCTGGACCCGGTCGCGTCGTGCATGGTGGCGGCGCGGGTCGAGGCCTATGGTCTGTCGCCTCGCTTCCTCGGAGGCGAACTGTGGACGGCGTCGCAACCGTCGTCGTCGCTGGCGTTCTCGGGTGCCAACCTGATGCCGCTCATCGGGGGTGCGACCGATCTCGAGGTCTTCGCCGAGCGCGCGCTCAGCATGCCTCGGATCTGCTCGTCCGTCGTCGGTGCCGCAGATCTGGTCCTGCCGCTGTGGGAGCGGCTGGGGACGTCGTGGGGCACGGCGCGCGAGGTCCGCGACGATCAGCCGCTGCTGTCGTTGACCGGCTATCCGGAGATCGCGCCCGACCCGAAGGTCGGTCTGGTGACGATGTCCGACCTGGACGCCTACTTCCCGGCCGCGGTCGAGATGTTCATCGGCGAGGTGGGCGTCGATCCGTGTGTGGGGGACGAAGGGCGGTCGTATCGGCGCAGGCTCGCCGCACTGATCTCCGCTCGCCGCGTCTTCGCCCGGTTCGAGGACGGCCGGGTGGTCTTCAAAGCCGAGATCGGCTCCATGTCGCGCAAGGTGGGACAGATCCAAGGCGTCTGGGTGGACCCGGAGTGGCGTGGCCGTGGCCTCGGCGCCACCGGCACCGCGGCCGTCGCCGCGGCGATCGCCCGGCAGGGGCGTATCGCGACTCTGTATGTGAACGCGTTCAACGGACCTGCACGGGAGACGTACCGCCGCGTCGGGTTCGGTCAGGTCGGCACGTTCGCGACGGTGCTGGTGGACTGACGGACGGTCGACTGACACAGGTCTGCTGAGCGCCGCGCGCCGTCGTCGTGGCGGGGTGTCCCACCGCTTATGATGGCTCCGATGCCGTCCCGTGACCGAACCCGCCGTATCAGGCTGCTGCTGCCGTGTCTGCTCGTCGTGATGGCGCTTGTCGGTTCGGTGACGGCGTGCGGCAGTGAGAACGACGGGCCGCGGTCGACGGCCGAGGATTTCTTCGCCGCCTTCGCGGCGACAGACTTCGCCGGTGCGGCGCGACTGACGACCGATCCGGCGCGCGCGGAGGCGCAACTGCGGCAGACCTGGGACTCGCTGACCCCGACGTCGATGACGGCGTCGCCCGGGCGCGTCGACATCAACGGCGACGTGGCCCAGGTGCCGGTCTCCTACACCTGGGACTTCGGGCACGACCGCCGGTGGAAATACACGTCCACGGTCGCGCTCGGGCGCAGCGACACCGGGTGGTCGGTCCGCTGGAAGTCTGCCGACATTCATCCGAAACTTGGTGCCGATCAACGTCTTTCGCGATCGCAGACCGACCCGCCGCGAGCCGCGGTCAACGAGTCGGACGGTTCGGAGGTAATGGTCGACGGGACCGTCGTCGCCGTCTCGTTCGACGCTGCCGCGGCCGCCGAGAAGAACGCGGTCAGCGATTCCGTGCATCGGATGGTCGCGGTCCTGTCGCCGCTGATCCCGGGCTTGAACGCTCAGGCGATCGCGGAGAAGGCGACGGCGCAGAGCGACCCGTTGCCGATTGGCCGGATCCCGCAGGAGCAGTTCGACCGCCTGCGCGACCAACTCGCACTGCCCGGCGTGGTGGCGGCCGAACAGGCGGTGCTGACCCCACGCGATCCGAACTTCGCTCCGGCCGTGCTCACCAGTGTCCGCAACACCGTCGAGGGCGAGCTCACCGGATCCAGCGGGTGGCGCATCACGGTGCAGAACCCGAACGGGATGGTCGCCGACGTCCTGCACGACGAGTCAGGAAAGCCCGCGCCCGCCGTGCAACTGACGCTCTCGCGCATGGTGCAGAACGCCGCACAGCGTGCGGTCGACGCGGTGGCGGGTAAGCAGGCGATGCTGGTCGCGATCCAGGCGTCTACCGGAAAGATTCTGGCGATTGCCCAGAATCGCGATGCGGACCGGTCAGGACTCATCGCCACGTCGGGCCTCTATCCTCCCGGCTCGACGTTCAAGATGGTCACCTCAGCGGCGGCGTTCCATGACAAGTTGTCCGCGCCGCAGGACATCGTGCCGTGTCCGGGGGAGATCCAGATCGGCGATCGACTCATTCCCAACTACGACGGCTTCTCGCTCGGCTCGGTCCCGCTGCGGACCGCGTTCGCCCAGTCGTGCAACACCACGTTCGCGCACTTGGCCAGCAGGATGGGCTCCACCGCGCTGACACACGCGGCTGCGGCGATGGGGCTCGGGCAGGAGTACCGGGTGGCCGGACTGTCGGTGAAGTCGGGCTCGGTGCCGGTGGAGCCGGAACTCGTGATGCGCAGTGTGGACGGATTCGGGCAGGGTGAGGTGCTCGCGAGCCCGCTGGGAATGGCGCTCGTCGCCGCTGCTGCGGCCAGCGGAAGAGCGCAGGTGCCGTCGTTGATCGGCGGACGGGAGACCGGGGTCGTCGGACCGACGGCGGCGTTGGACGACGAGGTATACCGACAGTTGCGACCGATGATGCGGGCCGTCGTGACGGAGGGCACCGCGACGCCGCTCGCCGGGGTGGGCGAGGTGTATGGAAAAACGGGTGAAGCCGAGGTGGCCGGTGGGTCGCACGCCTGGTTCGCAGGCTATCGCGGCGACATCGCCTTCGCGACACTGATCGTGCTCGGCGGCGATTCGACGAACTCGGTCCTGGTCACCCGCGACTTCCTCACCATGATCCCGGGCGACTATCGACCCTGACGTCCACCGAAGACAGGACGAATGGTGTTCGATATGTCATTCTTTGGGGACTTACGTCAGGAAAGGCGGCCTCGTCATGAGCGGACCGAATCCCACTCCTCCGCAGGATCCCAGCCAGTACCCGCAGTACGGCGCACCCCAGCCGGGTCAACCCCAGCCGGGTCAATCTCAGCCGGGGCAACCTCAGCCCGGTCAGCCGTACCCGGACCAGGCCCAGCAGGGTCAGTACCAGCAGAGCCAGCCTCAGCCTGATCCGTCCCAGTACGGCCAACCCCAGCAGGGCCAACCCCAGTTCGGTCAATCCCAGTACGGTCAATCCCAGTACGGCCAACCCCAGCAAGGTCAGCCCCAGTACGGTCAGCCCCAGCCCGGGCAGCATCAGCCCGGTCAGCCACCCGTCGGTCAGACGCCGACACCGCAGTACGGCGCGCCCGCCGCGTCGGGGCAGCCCGGCGGGTTCGCACCGTTCGGTCAGCAGCTCTCGGGACTGTCCGCACCGGGCGGCACCGTGTCCCCGAAGCTGGTTCCGTTCCTCTGGGGCACCGTCGGCGCCGCGGTGGTGGTGTTCATCGCCGCCTTCCTGCCCTGGGTCTCGTTCACCGGCGGCTCGGTGTCGGGTACCGGTGACGGCAAGGACGGGTGGTTCACGCTCATCCTCGCGTTGGTCGCCGGAGGGCTGGCGGGCGCGACGGTCTTCTTGGCCGCCCAGCAGCCGATCCTCCCGCGCGTGGCGAGTATCGGAACCCTGGTCGCCGGCGTCCTCATCACCCTCATCGCGATCATCGACATCGCCGACGTGATGAGTTCGAAGAACGATCTGGGCCCCTACGGCGACATCTTCAACATCAAGTTCAGCGTCGGTTTCGGTCTGTGGCTGACACTCCTCGGCGGCATCGCCCTCGTGGTGTTGGGCGTGCTGAACATCATCGCGCAGCGCAAGGGGTCCTAGCGGCCGTCAGCGGGCGGGCGTGATGATGCGCTCGCCCGTGTCGGGGTGGTCCCAGATCAGCACCGGATGGTCGTAGGTCCGGCTCAACAGATCCACCGTCATCACCTCGTCGACGGTGCCGGTCGCGAGGAGCCGCCCGTCCGCCATCACCGCGACACGATCGGCGTACGCCGCGGTCAGCGAGAGGTCGTGCACCACCAGAATCACCGTCGCACCCATAGCAGCGCGTCGTTTCAGAATCGACAGCACCTGCTCGGTGTGCCCGATGTCGAGGGCCGCGGTCGGTTCGTCGAGCAGGAGCACGGGCGAGTCCTGCGCCAGCGCGCGTGCCAGCGACACCCGCGCCTGCTGCCCGCCGGACAATTGCGCGAACGGCCGGTCGACGAGGTCTTCCAACTGGCATTCGACGATAGCGGCGTCGATGATCTCCTCGGACTGTCGTGCCTGCGGGGTGCGCGTCCAGGGGAAGCGCCCCATCTCCACCACCTCCCGGACCGGGAACGGAGTGTCGGTGCGGTTCTGCTGCGTGACCAGGGCCCGGGCGCGGGCGAGCGTCCGCGAGTCGACGTGATGGACGTCGAGCTCGCCGATCCGCACTGAACCCGCATCCGGTGCCCGGACGCCGGCGAGCACCGACAGCAGGGTCGACTTGCCGCAGCCGTTGGGACCGACGAGGGCGAGGATTTCGCCCGGGTGCGCCGTCAGATCGATGTCGTGCAGGATGCGGCGTCGCCCGATACTGGCGTCGACGTGACTGGCCGTCAGTTCGTAACGGTCCATCGCTCACCACCGTCCCGCGGCGTTGCGCTGTCGCAGCAGCAGGAAGAAGACGGGTCCGCCGATCAGCGAGGTGAGCATGCCCAGAGGGAGTTCGCCGCCGGTCAGCGTGCGGGCGCCGAGATCGGCCGCCGCTATCACCAGGGCGCCACCGAGCGCGCTGGCCGGAAGCAGCCAGGCGTGCTTCGGTCCGACGAGCAACCGCATCACGTGGGGGACGATCAGACCGACGAACATCACGATGCCGGTGAAGGCCACACCCGCTGCGGTCAGCATGGCGACCAGGACGATCACCTGGCGGCGGACGGCTTCGACGTTGACTCCCAACGCGGCGGCCTGCACCTCGCCGAGGGCGAGCAGATCCAGTTTGCGCACCAAGACCATGCCGCCGGCGAGGCCCGCGATCGCGAGCGGCGCGACGATCTTGACCTGCGTCCAGGAGACGTTGCCCGCCAACGAGCCCAACTGCCAGAACACGATCTGTTCGCGCGCGGCGGTCGACGCGATGTAGGTCAGGTACGCGATGATCCCGAGGCAGAAGGCGTTCACGGCGATGCCGGTCAGCACCAGCATGATGGTCGACGACGCGCCGTCGCGGATCGAGAGGACGTAGACGCCCGCAGTGGTGATGAGGCCGAACAGCGCGGCCGCGCCTGCGATCGCCCAGCCGTTGGTTCCGGTGCCGCCGATCACGATCATCAGGCAGGCGCCGACCGCGGCGCCCGACGAGACGCCGATGATGCCGGGTTCGGCGAGCGGATTGGCGAGGACGCCCTGGAGCAGACACCCCGCCGTTCCGAGTGCGATGCCGACCAGCAGTCCCAACAGGATTCGGGGGAACCGCGACACCCAGAGCGCGTTCTCGCCCTGGGGGTGCGACGGGAGGGGGCCGATGTCGAGATGCCAGTGGTGCACGATGGAACCGAGGACCTCCAGCGGCGGGATCTGTACCTGGCCCGTCCCCGCGGAGAACACGACCACCACCCCGAGCAGGATCGCCGTCGCGAGCATCACCCACAGCGCGCGGGTGCGGCCTCGCGAAGGCGCCGCGGCGGTCGTTGTCGGTCGATCCGGTGCTGCGGTCTCAGGCATAGATGGCCTTCGCGAGGGCGCCGAGAACCAGTCCGGTGTCGGGGCCGAACATCAGGATCTGGGTCTCGTCCATCTCGACGATCCGACCGTGCCGACCGGCATCGGTGTCGGCGACGGCGGGGAGTCGGAGCACCGCGTCCATCCCGCCCACCGATTCGGCGCCCTGCGTCATCACGAGGATCACCTCCGGATCGGCGCGAATCATCGACTCGGCGCTGACCTGGGTGAACGCCGACGTCAGACCCGCTTTGGTCCCGGCGTCGATGCCGCCGAGGGCCGCGATCAGATCATCGGCGCCCGACCGGGGACCGGCGAGCAGTATCAGGTGCGGTCCACGGATGTAGAGGAAGCCGATCGTCGGATCCTCGGACGGATCGGGCACCAGTGCGCGCGCGTCCGCGATCTGCTTCTCGGTGCGCGCGACCAGCGCCGCGCCGGCATCGGGCACGCCGAGCGCTCGCGCCACATCGGTGATGAGCGCGGAGTTGCCTGCGATCGAGCGTTTGCCGGTGAACACCTCCACCGCGATGCCCGCCGCACGCAACTGCTCGACGGAACCGGGCGGCGTGGCGTCGTCGGTGACCAGAACGATCGACGGATTCTGCGCCAGGACCCGCTCGGGGTTGATCGCGTGTCCGGTCTCGGTCACGTACGGCAGGTCGCCAGCTGAGGGGAACGTCGTCGACCGGTCCCGGCCAACGACGTGCGGGCCCAGCCCGAGGGCGAAGACGATGGAGCCGAGGGTTCCGTTCCGATCCAACGCGATGATGCGATCGGCCCGCGGCCCCGGAGTCGGATCGGTGACGACCGGAACGATGTCCGGGTGCGGCAGCGTCGCGGTGGTCGGGCCCGACCGCAGGGTGGGCTTGGTCGCGGCGGCAGTGCCCGCTCCGGTGTCGATGGGCTCGGTGGTGCAGCCGGTCACGAGGACGACAACCGACGCTAGGGCGGCCCAGACCGCGACGAATCGCCGTGACACGAGCCGCGGGCGGGTGGACGACGCCGCGGATCGGGGGTGAGCCATTACGTTGATTCCACCTTCGTCGCCAGTCGTTCTGTTAGGCACACCTTACTGCTGCGCGGAAGGCGAACGCACATCGGTGCGGCACGAATCACGGTGCGCCGTAGAATCGCCCACATGACAGTTCGTGCCCCACTGGTTCCCGGCGTCGTGTCACCGACGCGTTCCGTCCCCGACTCCATCGAGCGCCCCGAATACGCGTGGAAGGACACCGTCAACGAGGGCAGCGAACCGTGGGTGCAGACACCGGAGACGATCGAGAAGATGCGCGTCGCGAGCAAGATCGCGGCCAATGCGCTCGCCGAGGCCGGCCGCGCCGTCGCACCGGGCGTCACGACCGACGAACTCGACCGGATCGCCCACGAGTACATGATCGACCACGGAGCCTACCCGTCGACGCTCGGCTACAAGGACTTCCCGAAGTCGTGCTGCACGTCGTTGAACGAGGTGATCTGCCACGGGATCCCGGACTCGACGGTGATCCAGGACGGTGACATCGTCAACATCGACGTCACCGCGTACATCGACGGAGTGCACGGCGACACCAACGCCACCTTCCTCGCGGGCGACGTCTCCCAGGAGGCGCGCGATCTGGTGGACCGCACCCGGATCGCGACCGAACGCGCCATCAAGGCGGTGAAGCCCGGTCGGGAGCTCAACGTGATCGGCCGCGTCATCGAGGCGTACGCGAAACGGTTCGGGTACACCGTGGTCCGCGACTTCACCGGCCACGGCATCGGTGAGACATTTCACAACGGGCTGATCGTGCTGCACTACGACCAGCCCAGCGTCGAGACGGTGCTCGAACCCGGCATGGTCTTCACCATCGAGCCGATGATCAACCTCGGTGATCTGCCGTGGGAGATGTGGGACGACGACTGGACCGTCGTCACCGCCGACCGGAAGTGGACGGCGCAGTTCGAGCACACGCTCGTCGTGACCGACACCGGAGCCGAAATCCTCACTCTGCCCGATGCCGTGTGACATATCCTGTCTCGGTGACCACCTCGCGCCTGACGGTAGAACATGACGGACTGATCTTCGACGTCGAGGAGCAGGGCCCTGCCCGCGGCCCGTGGGTGGTGCTGCTGCACGGGTTCCCGGTGAATGCGCAGTGCTTCGACGCCGTGATTCCGCGTGTCCACGAGGCGGGCCTGCGCACGCTCACCATCAACCAGCGGGGCTACAGTCCCGGCGCACGCCCGGACGACGTCGCGGACTACCGGCTCGAGAAACTGGTGTCCGACGTCATCGGCATCCTCGATCACCTGAACATCTCGTATTCCATGATCGTCGGCCACGACTGGGGCGGCATCGTCGCCTGGCAGCTCGCGGCCAAGCATCCGGACCGGTTCACCGGACTCGTCGCAGTGAGCACCGGGCATCCGTCGGCGATGCGGGACGCGCTGGAGGACGGATCGGACCAGCGCGAACGGTCGGCGTACATCAAGAGCTTCATCGCGCCCGACGCCGAGGAGAAGCTCTCCGGCCGCGACGGGATCCTGCTCCGCCGGGCCGGCGTCACGGCCGACGAACTGCGGCCGATCCTGGAGCCGGGGGCTATGACCGGGCCGCTGAACTGGTATCGCGCCAACTTCACCGGCAACATCGCCGAGACCCTCGCATGCCCGCCGGTCGAGATCCCGACGACCATGCTGTGGAGCGACGCCGACTCCGCGCTCGGCCGTGAACAGGCCGAGTTCAGCGGTCGGTACGTGTACTCGGACTTCCGGTTCTCGGTCCTCGAAGGCGTCGACCACTGGATTCCGGAGAACGCCCCCGCAGCGCTCGCGACCGAGATCTCGCTGCGGTCGTCGCGGTTTTAGGCGAGTGCCGGCGTCTGTTGCGGCGATCTCGATACACCACTTGCTCGCTGCGCTCGCAGGTGGCACTCGATCAGCGTGGGAGGCGGGCTCGCGGGTGG
Organism: Gordonia hydrophobica NBRC 16057; assembly: GCF_001592365.1. Lineage (GTDB taxonomy): Bacteria > Actinomycetota > Actinomycetes > Mycobacteriales > Mycobacteriaceae > Gordonia > Gordonia hydrophobica. The sequence goes on along the minus strand of NZ_BCWU01000006.1, from coordinate 247,535 downwards.
CACTCGATCAGCGTGGGAGGCGTGCTGGTGCGCTCGCGGGTGGCACTCGATCAGCGTGGGAGGCGCGCCGCGCTAGTCGTCCAACTCCAGGCCTAGGAGGGCGTTCTCCAGGACCTCCGGCATCGCCGGGTGAATCCAGTACTGGCCGCGGGCCATCTCGCGGGCACCGAGGCCGAAGCTCATGGCCTGGATCACCGGCTGGATCACCGTCGACGCCTGCGGACCGATCAGATGCGCGCCGAGCAGCTCACCGGTGCCGCGGTCGGCGATCACCTTGCAGAAGCCGGTGGTGTCCTCCATCGCCCAGCCGTACGCGACGTCGCCGTAGTTCTGCACCTTCACCGTGATGTCCCGGCCGGTCGCCCGCGCCTGCGCCTCGGTGAGGCCGACGGCGGCGATCTGCGGATGGGTGAAAACCGCGAACGGAACGTAGCGATGGTCGAAGGAGACCAGGTCGGGGGAGTCCCACCCGTGCAGCAGGTTCGCCTGCACCACGCGCTGTTCGTGGTTGGCGACGTGCTTGAGCTGGTACGGCGAGCTGACGTCGCCGAGCGCCCACACGCCGGTCGCCGGAGTGCGTCCGTGCTCGTCGCACGGAACGCGGCCGTCATCGGTGAGCGTGACGTCGATCGACTCGAGATTCAACCGGTCGCCGTTCGGGGTGCGACCGACCGCCACCAGCACCACGTCGGCGTCGACCGAATCGCCGTCGGCGAAATCGAGGCGAACGGAACCGTCGGGCTGGTCTGCGGCCCCGGTCATCGTGGCGTTCAACCGCACGGTCCAGGCCTCGCTCGCCACCTGCGTGAAGCGCTCGCTGACGTCGTCGTCGAGGGCGCGGAGCAACCGGCCGCTGCGCGCGATGACCGTGACGTCGACGCCGAGCGAGGCGAAGACGTGCGCGAACTCGGCGGCGATGTAACCGCTGCCGACGATCGCCATCCGCTTCGGGAGCTCGGGAAGCCGCATCACGTCGGAGTTGGTGTAATACCGGATCCCCGAGTCGGCGATGATCGACGGCACGTCGGACCGGGAGCCCGCGGCGATCACGACCTGCTGGGCCAGCACCTCGTCCCCGGCAGCGGTCACCAGCCGGTAGCGGCCGGTATCGGCGTCGCGGCCGTCGAACTGCACATGGCTGGTGTACACGGTGATGTTCTCGCAGCGGTCGGTGCGATACTCCTTGCCGCTCTGCGCGATCGGGTCGATGCGGCCGAAGACGCGGCCGACGATCGCACGCCAATCGACGGTGTTCACCGAGGCGTCGACGCCGTATCGAGCCGAAGACCGCGCGCTGTCCGCGACGTCCGCGGCGTAGACGAACATCTTGGTGGGAATGCAGCCCACGTTGAGGCAGGTGCCGCCGTAGACGCCTTCCTCGAAGATCGCGATGCTCGACGCGTCGAATCGTTCGTCGGGGATCGAGTTGCCGCTGCCGGAACCGATGATCGCGAGATCGACTTCTTGGGTGGTCACTGCTGTACTCCTTCGCCGAACACCGTGTTCAGCCATGTCTGGACCTCGCCGTAAGCGATCCGGCGAGGGGTCTCGAGGGATAGGAAGACGTCGTGGCGGGCGTCGGGTACCGCGACGGCCCACACGGTGCGGCCGATCATCGCAGACCACTGTGCGATCTGTTTGACGTTCAGCACGCAGTCGGCGGTGTCGACGGCGGTGCGGTAGCCGTCGGTGAACCGGGTCTTGTCGGAGCGCAGCACCAGTGCGGGCACGCCGACGTCGATCCCGCGGTGCAGGCGATGCTGGCCTGCACGTACCGCGGCCAGCCAGCCGAAGGTGACCGGGAATCCGCTCAGCGGTTTGCACCGGAGGTCGTACGACCACTCGCCGTGACGGCTCACGTGCAGGCTGTCGCCGTAGGCGCCGGACAGTTCGCGGGGGACCACCGTGCGGGCGCGAATCGCGCCGAGGCCCTTGATCAGGCCGCCGACGACGCCGGTTCGCAGCAGTGCACTGCCCTGCAGGTCGAGCCACGGGCTGTTGAGGACGAGTCCGGCGATGTGGCGATGGCGCTCGGGATCGGATTCGCGGAGCCGGTTCAGCCAGAGCGGGGTGATGAGCCCGCCCGTCGAGTGACCGGCGACGATGACCTGCGCCGAGGCGTCGTCGGCGCCGGTCCCCTCGAGGCCGGTCTCCTCGACGATGACGTCGAGGGCCGCCGTGAGTTCGCGGTCGTAGAACGCCAAGTCGGTGACGAAGTGCGGTTGATCGCCATCGCGCAGCGACCGGCCGCATCGCCGCAGATCCACCGCGTAGAACGCGTACCCGCGGTCGGTGAAGAACTCGGCGAGGTCGGCCTGAAAGAAGTAGTCGGTGAAGCCGTGCACGTACAGGACGGCGCCGTTCGTCGTCGCGGCGTTGCCGGGCGCTCGAACCAGCGTGGCCTCGATGAGGCCGTCCCCGTCGGGATCGTCTCCGAGAGGCAAAGGGAGGGACTGGAAACCATCGAGGAACTCATCGGATCGCCACCGGCGGCTTTTAACGATGCTCACGCGGTCCACCTTAAGGTGCGAACCCGACACCGCGCTTCTCGTCCCCGGCAGAACGATCGATAGGTCGGCGTGGCACGCGATGTCGCACACCCCACACTTGAGGTAACCGATGCCTGCTCTGACAACGCCATGGTGAACAATGAGGCGGAAACAGGTCTTGAATGCCCTATGGGTGGAGGAGTTCAACAGCGTGGCCACAGTGATCAAGACGGATGTAGCGCTCGTCGGCGCGGGAATCATGAGCGCCACGCTCGGTGCACTGCTCCGCCAATTGGAACCGAGCTGGTCGATCAGCGTGTTCGAGCGACTCGAAGCGGCCGCGGCGGAGAGCAGCGACCCGTGGAACAACGCGGGCACCGGTCACTCGGCGCTGTGCGAGCTGAACTACACCCCGGCCGACGCAAACGGTGACATCGACATCACCAAGGCGCTGGGCATCAACGAGCAGTTCCAGATGTCGCGTCAGTTCTGGTCGTTCGGCGTCGACAAGGGGCTCCTCGGGGCGCCGGACGAGTTCATCAACCCCATCCCGCACGTGAGCTTCTGCCACGGCCAGGACGGTGTCGACTTCCTCCGTAAGCGGCACGCGGCCCTGGCGAGTCAGACCCTGTTCGAGGGCATGGAGTTCATCGACGACGACGCCGTCTTCGCCGAACGTCTGCCGCTCATGTCCGCCGGACGCGACTTCTCCAACCCGGTCGGCCTCAACTGGTTCGAGGACGGCACCGACGTCGACTTCGGCGCACTCACCCAGCAGCTCCTGAACTACGTCGGTCGCGACGCTGACCTCTACTTCGGTCACGAGGTCCGCAACCTCACCAAACAGTCCGACGGCAGCTGGCTCATCAAGGTCCGCAACAGCCGGAACGGTGAGACGCTGCGCGTGGAGGCGAAGTTCGTCTTCGTCGGCGCGGGCGGCGGCGCGCTGCACCTGCTGCAGAAGTCCGGCATCAAGGAGGCCAAGGGCTTCGGCGGCTTCCCGGTCAGCGGCGAGTTCTTCCGCTGCACCAACCCGGAGGTCATCGCTCAGCACTCGGCGAAGGTGTACGGTCAGGCCGCCGTCGGCGCTCCGCCGATGTCGGTGCCGCACCTCGACACGCGCGTCATCAACCACGACAAGGGACTGCTGTTCGGGCCGTACGCGGGCTGGTCGCCGAAGTTCCTCAAGTCCGGCGGGATCATGGACCTCCCGAAGTCGGTGAAGCCGGGCAACCTGTTGCCGATGCTGTCGATCGCGCCGCAGGAGTTCGGTCTGCTCAAGTACCTGATCTCCGAGCTCGCCGCGAGCCCCGTCGATCGCGTCCACACGCTGCAGGACTTCGCGCCGCGGGCGGTCGGTGAGGACTGGGAGCTCATCACCGCAGGCCAGCGCGTCCAGGTGATCCGCAAGCACGGCGCAGGCGGCAAACTCGAGTTCGGCACCGCTGTCGTCGCCGAGGGCGAAGGCACGCTCGCCGGCCTGCTCGGCGCCTCGCCGGGCGCGTCGACCGCCGTTCCCGCCATGATCTCGGTGCTGGAGCAGTGCTTCGGCGGCACCCGCTTCGACGGCTGGAAGAGCAAGCTCACCGAGATGATCCCGTCGTTCGGCCAGAAGCTCAACGACAACCCGTCGCTGTACCGGGAACTGTGGGACTGGACCGGCCGGAGCCTGCAGCTCACCGGAAAGGACAGCGCCGGACAGAGCGATGCCGGACAGACCGGCGCCGCACAGGTCAACGGATAACTCCTCGGCCTCACCGCACGCGATCACGGGCGTACCATCACCGCAAACGCCCCACACGCCGCGAGACCAGTCAGCGTGCTGGTCTCGCGGCGTTGTTCGTTCATCGAAAGGAGCCGATGCATTGTGACCCGCCGACGCGACCTGGCCGGAGTGCATGCGGCGCTCGACGCCCTCGCCGACGCCACCGTGGGTGACCCGACGACGATGCGCGACCTGCTGGAGGCCGTCCTCCTGGTGGGGCGCGGGCTGGAACTCGATCAAGCGTTGCAGCGCATCGCCGAGGTGGCCGCCGACGCGTTGGCCGCGCGGTACTGTGCGGTCGGCGTCCGCGGGCCGGAACTGAGTCTGCAGGCGTTCGTCCACACCGGCATCTCCCCGGAGATCCGGGCGACGATGGGGCCGCTGCCCGTCGGGCGCGGTGTGCTCGGCGAACTGCTCCACCATCCCGAGGTGCTCCGCATCGGGAAACTCTCCGACCATCCGTCGTCGGTCGGATTCCCGCCCAACCATCCGCCGATGGACACGTTCCTCGGCGCGCCGATCATCGTGCGCGACGAGCTGTTCGGCAGTATCTACCTCACCGAGAAGCAGGGGGCTCCGGAGTTCACCCCGCTCGACGAGAAGATCGTCGCCGTGCTCGCCGTCGCCGTCGGGATCGCGGTCGACAACTCGCGCGCCTTCGAACGGGCGCAGGCGCGCCTGCGGTGGATGCAGGTGATCGCCGACCGCGGCTCGGAGCCGTTGGCCGGCACCGAACTGACGGACACGCTCGACGGCCTCTGCCGGGACGTCTCGGCACTCACCGGGGCCGTCGACGTCTTCATCGTCACCGGCGCGCAGGTGGCGGGGCACACGGGCGCACTGCCGGACGTCGAGAATCTGTTCGCCGTCGTCGACCCGGACGACGAGGTCGCGGCCGGGCGACTGGTGGTACGACAACTGCTTGCCGGTTCACAGCCGTGGCTGCGGCGCGGCGCGGGATGGGTCACCGTTCAGCCGCTGCAGGGCGGTCAGGGTGAGTCGGCGATCGTGGTGACGCGGGGAGAACGCCGCTACTGGACCGGCGAGGAGGTGGCCGGTCTGCAGGGCGCCGCGCGCGTGGCCTCGCTCGCCCTCGCGTACGCCGACCAACAGCAGCTCAGCCGTGATCTGCAGTTGCTGGAGGATCGCCACCGAATCGCCCGCGACCTGCATGATCTGGTGATTCAGCGACTGTTCGCGATCGGGATGTCGGTGCAGACCATGCAGGCCGCACGGCACGAATTGGACTGCACCGTCATCGACGAGGAGCGACTGGAACAGGTCATCACCGATCTCGACGGCACCATCGCGCAGATCCGGACCTCGATCTTCGACCTCCAGGGGATGCCCGGTCACGGCGGAGCCGTCACGCTCCGGCGGCGGGTACTCGACGTGGTCGCCGAGGTCGCGGCGCATGCACCGATCGTGCCCAGCGTCGCGTTCCTCGGACCCGTCGACACCCTGGTGCCCGACGGGCTGGCGCCGCACATCGAAGCGGTGCTGCGCGAGGGGATCTCGAACGCCCTCCGGCACTCGGGCGCCGATCGGATCGGTGTGCGGATCGTCGCCGACGATGTGGTGACCGTGGAGGTGACCGACAACGGACGGGGGATCCCGCCGACCGCCGAGTACTCGGGGCTGGCGAATCTGACCCGTCGCGCCGACAACTGCGACGGCAACTTCACAATCACCAGCAGCGCTGCGAGCGGCACCACGCTGACCTGGACCGCGCCGCTGCACTGACGTGCTCGCGGTGGGCGAGCTCTCGAGTCAGCGCTCCCGTGCGCGCAGTTCGGTCGCGAGTACCGCGACCTGGGTACGACGCTGCATGTCGAGCTTCGCGAGGATGCGCGAGACGTAGTTCTTGATCGTCTTCTCGGCGAGGAACATCGTGTCGGCGATTTGCCGATTCGTCATCCCCTGACCGATCAGGGTGAACACCTCCCGCTCCTGACCGGTGAGGCGAGCGAGGGGATCGGTGGGCTCGCCGTCGCGCAGTCGTGCCAGGAGGGCGGCGGTGCTCCGATCGTCGAGCAGCGACCCGCCGGCGCCCACGGTCCGCACGGCGGCCACCAGGTTGTGTCCGAGGATCTGCTTCAGGACGAATCCGGAGGCTCCGGCCAGGACCGCGGCCAGCAGCGCGTCGTCGTCGGCGTAGCTGGTGAGCATCAGACAGTGCACCCGCGGCAGCGCGCTCCGCACGGATCGGCACAGTTCCACGCCGTTGCCGTCGGGGAGCCGGACGTCGAGCACGGCGACGTCGGGTTTGGTGGCATTGATGCCCACCCACGCCTCGTCGACAGTGGCAGCCTCGCCGACCACTTCGAGGTCCTCCGCGGTGCTCAACAGATCGCGGAGACCGCGCCTGACGAGCTCGTGATCGTCGACGAGAAAGACGCGATGCCTGGGTGCTGTTTCGGCCATGGCCTCAACGCTACAACAGGGCAGGAGGCGACTCGGGGCCCAATGTCGACGGGACCTTCGCCCCGAGAAATCGCAGGTGGTGACCACCAGAGTGGGAACCATGACCAGTTTGATCGGCACCCCGATGACCGGCGGCGACCTGCTGCGTGAACTCCTGCCCGTGTGTGAGACCGAGGTGGAGCGTCACCTCAAGATGACGATCGATTGGAACCCGCACGACTACGTTCCCTGGGACGACGGACGGAACTTCGCCGCCCTCGGGGGCGTGGACTGGGATCCCGAGCAGTCGCAGCTGTCGGAGACCGCGAAAGCGGCGATGATCACGAACCTGCTCACCGAGGACAACCTGCCGTCGTATCACCGGGTGATCGCCGACAACTTCAGCCTCGACGACGCCTGGGGCTACTGGGTCGGGAGGTGGACTGCCGAGGAGATGCGGCACTCCATCGTGATGCGCGACTACCTCGTGGTGACCCGCGGCGTCGACCCGGTGGAGTTGGAACGCACCCGGATGCTGCACATGATCGGCGGATTCGACCCGCTGCCCGACGACGACGGTCAGCGCGACCACAGCTACGACATGCTGCTCGCGGTCGCCTACGTCTCGTTCCAGGAGCTCGCGACCCGGGTGAGCCACCGCAACACCGGGAAGGCCTGCGGAGATCCGATCGCCGACCGCATGCTGGCGCGTGTCGCCGCCGACGAGAATCTGCACATGCTGTTCTACCGGAACGTGGTCGCCGGGGCGCTGGATCTGGTGCCCGACGAGGCCATGGCGGCCATCTACCTGATCGTCTCGAACTTCCAGATGCCGGGCGCCACGATGCCGAACTTCCGACGGAACGCCGTGCTCATCGCCAAGGGCGGCATCTACGACCTTCCGCAGCACCTGCACGACGTGGTGCTGCCGGTGCTGCGGAAGTGGCGGATCTTCGATCGCGACGACTTCGGCCCGCTCGGCGAGATGTACCGCGACAAACTGTCCGAGTACTTGGCGCAGATGAACATCAAGGTCGCCAAGTTCGAGGAGTCGCGGGCTCGCGCGCTGGAGCGTGCCGCAGCCCGGTGAGCGTCGGGCGCGGGCCGGGTCACACGCACCCACCGACTAGGCTGGTCTGTCATGGTGCAACCCCATTATCTCGCCGGACTCGACCTGCGCGGGCGTCGCGTGGTGGTCGTCGGAGGCGGCGGCGTCGCGCAACGGCGTCTGCCGAATCTGATCGCCGCGGGCGCCGACGTCCACGTCATCGCCGTCGACCCGACCCCGGCCGTCGAATCCGAGGTCGCGGTGACCGTGCATCGTCGTGCCTACGCGGACGGCGACCTCGCGGGCGCCTGGTACGCGATGGCGTGCACCGACGATCCGGACGTCAACGCGGCGGTCGTCGCCGAGGCCGAACGCACGCGGGTGTTCTGTGTCCGCGCCGACGACGGCAAGCTGGGGACCGCGGTCACGCCGGCGTCCGGGACATACCGCGACCTGCAGTTCGGCGTTCTGGCGGGCGGCGACTACCGCCGGTCGGGCGCGGTCCGCACGGCGATCAGCGACGCCCTCGCCGACGGGACGTCGCTCCAGGTGGGCGACGGTCCCCGACATGCGGCGGGCGTCGCACTGGTCGGCGGCGGTCCCGGCGACTCGGATCTGATCACCGTGCGCGGCCGCAAACTGCTCGCCGAGGCCGATGTCGTGGTGGCCGATCGGTTGGCGCCGATCGGACTGTTGGACGAACTGGGCCCGCAGGTCGAGGTCATCGACGCCGCCAAGGTGCCGTACGGCCGGGCGATGCGGCAGGAGCAGATCAACGAGATCCTCATCGACCGCGCCAAGGCCGGCAAGTTCGTCGTCCGGCTCAAGGGCGGCGACCCGTACGTGTACGGCCGCGGTTTCGAGGAACTGCAGGCGTGCGCCGACGCCGGCGTGCCGGTGACCGTGGTGCCCGGAATCAGCAGCCCGATCGCGGGACCGGAACTGGCGGGCATCCCCGTCACCCATCGCGGGGTGACGCACGAGGTCACCATCGTGTCCGGTCACGTGGGTCCGGATCATCCCGACTCGCTGACCAACTGGCCGGCGCTGGCGCAGATGCGAGGCACCATCGTGATCATGATGGCGGTGAAGCGGATCGACGAGTTCGCGACGGCGCTGCTCGACGGCGGGCGGGCGGGCGACACGCCGGTCGCGTTCATCGAGAACGCCTCGCGTGCCGACCAGCGGTTGCTGCGCACCGACCTCGCGCACGCCGGGCAGACCGCGCGCGAGGAGAAGTTGATCGCTCCGGCGATCGCCGTCGTCGGACCGGTGGCCGGTTTCACCGACGCGGATCGAGTACTGGAGTTCTGACATGACTGCACGCTTGGCCGCAGGTCTGGCCGGCCTTCTGCTCCTCGCCGCGGCGATCGGCGCCTGGTGGCTGCACCCCGTGGTCACCGCCGTCCTCGTCGGCGTCGCCGTCGTCGTGATGTCGGCGTGGCAACTCTATCGCCGGAGTCGGGGGATCGTACCGCTGCCGGACTCTGTCACCACTACGTTCGTGGTGCCGCTGACGTTCGGAGCGCTCGCGGTGATCGCTCTCAACGGCTGGATCTACCGGATCTCCGCCGATGCAGGCAGCGACAACGGCGAGTTTCAGATGCTGATCGGCCTGGTCACCGGCGTCGTCGGCATGGCGGGCGCCTACGGGTACGGTCGCCTGCGTGCTCAGAAGGCTCAGATCGACGAAGTCGTGGAGGCCTCCATCGTCGACGACCGTCGCACCCGCAAGGACGTCGACGACGAGCAGTGGTTCTTCCCCCAGGCCAAGTGATCGTCGGATTCAGTCGGTGACGACCGTGATCGCGGTTGACGAGTCGATCTCGACGCGCTGTCCCGCGTCGGCGAGGACGGCGGCCAGCGCGGTGACGTCGCGCACGGTTCGACGCGTCCGGACCAGTTCGCGGGCCATCAGCCCCTTGTAATGCTTGTTGAAATGGCTGACCACGCTGCGTGAACCGTCGGGGGCCTCGGTGACGACTGTCGCGGTCACCGCGCCGCGGACCGGTCCGAGTTTCTGGTAGACGCCGGAGCGGAGGTCGACGACGAAATCGTCCAGCGCGTCGAGCGCGGGGGAGAGCGTCGGCTTCCATAGTGAGCCGAGCGTCCCGAAGCCGGGGAGCCGAGAACCGCCGGACAGGCGGTATGCGGGAATCAGATCGCGTGCGCCGACCACGCCGAACAGCGCCGAGCCGATCATCAGCCGGTCACCCGCCTTGGTCTTGCTCGCTCGCGTCATTCCGGGATAGTCGAGTGCGTCGTAGAGGACGCCGGTGTACCGCGTGATCGCGGTGCGGGTCGGCGAGTCCCAGAGGTCGGCGTTGCGCTCGATCTCCGCGACCGACGACGCGCCCAGGCCCAGAGCGGTTCGGGAGGCGTCGAGATCGGCCGCCAGCTCGACGATCGCGTCGGCGAGCTTGCGGCGGATCGGATTCAGGTCGGGCAGCGTCAACCCGTCCAGCTGGAGCGGAGCGGACGTGCCGCCGTCAGACTTGGTCTCCGAAGGAGGCAGGATCACGAGCACGCGACCACCCTAACCAACGGCGGGTCGGTCCCATTAAGCTGGTACATCGTGATCACACGGATGTCGAACCTGTTTCTGCGTACCCTTCGCGACGACCCGGCCGATGCCGAAGTCCCGAGCCACAAGCTGCTGGTGCGCGCGGGTTACATCCGCCGTGCCGCCCCCGGCGTCTACGAGTGGCTGCCGTTGGGCCTCAAGGTCTTCCGTGCCGTCGAGAACCTGGTCCGCGAGGAGATGGACGCGATCGGGGCGCAAGAGATCCTGCTGCCCGCGCTGCTGCCGCGCGAACCGTACGAGGCCACCGGTCGGTGGACCGAGTACGGCGACGCGCTGTTCCGCGTCAAGGACCGCAAGGGCGCCGACATGCTGCTCGGTCCCACGCACGAGGAGATCTTCACCCAGCTGGTGAAGGGCGAGTACAGCTCGTACAAGGATCTCCCGGTGACGCTGTACCAGGTGCAGACCAAGTACCGCGACGAGGAGCGTCCCCGCGCGGGACTGCTGCGCGGTCGTGAGTTCGTCATGAAGGACTCCTACTCCTTCGACCTCACCGACGAGGGGCTGGCGTCGTCGTACGACGCGCACCGCGCCGCCTACCAGCGCATCTTCGAGCGACTCGGCGTCCAGTACGTCATTGTCGCGGCGACCTCGGGCGCCATGGGCGGTAGCGCCTCGGAGGAGTTCTTGGCCGAGTGCGAGGTCGGTGAAGACACCTTCGTGCGCAGCACCGAGTCGGGATACGCCGCGAATGTGGAAGCGGTGATCACGCCGGTTCCGGACGCAATCGGTTTCGACGACGCGCCCGCCGCGTCGGTGCACGACACCGGCGACACCCCGACCATCGACACGCTCGTCGAGTGGGCCAACGGGGCGCTCGACGGCGAGTACACCGCAGCCGACACCCTCAAGAACATCATGGTGAAGATTCGCAAGCCGGGTGGCGAGTGGGAGATCACCGCCGTCGCGGTCCCGGGCGATCGGGAGGTGGACTTCAAGCGACTCGAAGCATCCGTCGAACCCTCCGAGGTGGAGTTGCTCGTCGACGCCGACTTCGAGGCCAACCCGCAGCTCGTCCGCGGCTACATCGGCCCGAAGGGCGTGCAGGCCGCGGGCTTCCGCTTCCTCGCCGACCCGCGTGTGGTCAGCGGCACCCGCTGGATCACCGGCGCCGACGAGCCCGGCAAGCACTACGTCGATCTGGTCTGTGGCCGCGACTTCACCCCCGACGGCGTCATCGAGGCCGCCGAGGTACGGGCGGGCGACCCGTCACCGGACGGCAAGGGCGTGCTCGAGACCGCGAAGGGCATCGAGATCGGGCACATCTTCCAGCTCGGTCGCAAGTACACCGACACCTTCGAGCTCGACGTGCTCGGAGAGGACGGCAAACCGGTCCGGGTCACCATGGGGTCCTACGGACTCGGCGTCTCGCGCATGGTCGCCGTGCTCGCCGAGCAGATGCACGACGAGAAGGGGCTGCGCTGGCCGCGCGAGGTGGCGCCGTTCGCGGTGCACCTGGTGATCGCGAACAAAGACGAGGCCGCCGTCGCCGGCGCGCAGCAACTCGCCGCCGATCTGGACGCCGCCGGTCTGTCGATCCTGTTCGACGATCGCAAGGCGTCGCCGGGCGTCAAGTTCAAGGACGCCGAGCTGCTGGGCATGCCGGTGGTCGTGGTGGTGGGCCGGGGCTGGGCCGACGGCACCATCGAGATCCGCGACCGCTTCACCGGCGAGACGGTGCAGGCGCCGGTCGACGGCGCCGTCGACGCCGTGATCGCGGCAGCGCGGGGATAGCCGACGACGAGCGGCTACTGGCCGGGGAACGCCACGGTCCGGGGGGTGGCTCCGGCCACCCCGCGCCAGTACGACGACCGCAACGCGCAGTCGGTGAGGCCGTCGACGCCGATCCGTCGGACCGAGGCGTCGGACGCCTGCTCGATCAGCGCGCGGTAGGCGGTCTCGCAGTCGCGCTCGGCGGTGATCGCGGCCTTGGCGGCGGACTCCTGGTCGGTCACCTCTACCGGCAGGGTGTAGCCGGGAGCGGGCGTGCGCTCGTCGCGCCCGGCGTCGAGCAGTTTCTCGTTGAGCTGATCGCGGCGCACCCGATGGGCGGCGATGTCTTCGGCGACCGTGGTGCGGACCTCGCGCGTGGTGAATGCAGTGAGGACGCCGTAGGTGAAGACGGCGGCGTTCTCCGCGTCGGCGGCTGCGTCGAGGGCGTCGTTCTGGCTCATCCGAGTTGCACTTTCGCGAGGGTCTGGCAGGAGGCGCTGATGGATCCGAGGAGACCCGCGGAGAAGCCGGACATGGCGACGGCGGCTCTACCCGCGGCGGTCGCGGACTGCTCGATCTGACTGCCGAGCGCCTGCACCGACGCGGTCGGGCTCGTCGCCGTCGACTCGATCTGATCGGCGATCGAGGAATGCAGCCGATTGATCTCGTCGCGCAGTGCGGTCAGGTGGGCTCCACGTTGATCGGCGACCGTCGTCAACGCCTCGGTGTAGGCGGTGTTGCGCGGAGCCAGCTGCCGCGCAGCAGCCTGGTCCCGAAAGGCCGCCCGAGCGTGCGGAATCAGTGCTTCGGCGTCGCGCTGACGCTGCGTCGGACCGGTGTCGCACGCCGACAACGACCCCCCGAGCGCCACCGCGGCACCGGCGGCGGCACCGCCGCGGAGCAGGCCTCTGCGCGTGATCGGAGAATCCGGGATCGGGGCCTCGCGGCGGATCGGGTGTGGAGTCACAGTCGACGATTCTGCCAGTCGTCTCCGTCGACTACACTCGAAGCCCGGTCGGGCGGGCGCGCCGAGCCCAGGCGCGACTCGACCGAGAGAAGAGAATCAGGAGGATGAGCGGTATGACAGGCGAGGCCCTGACCGCGCGGATCAGCGAACGAGTGGTCCCGGTGCTCGAGCGGCTCGGATTCGACCTCGAGGACGTCGCCGTCCTGACCCCTCCCGGTCGGCGCGACGTCCGCATCATGATCGATCGCGACGGGGGCGCGACCCTCGACCAACTCGCCGACGTCAGCCGCGAACTGGAGCCGGTGCTCGACGACGCGCACCTCCTGGGCGAGTCGCCGTACGACCTCGAAGTCACCACACCGGGCATCGGCCGACCGCTGACGCTGCCGCGGCACTGGCGCCGCAATCAGGGGCGCAAAGTGAACCTGGAGTACCGCGCGGGCGACGTCGAAAGCACTCTCGAAGCGCGTATCGGAGTGAGCGACGACGAGCGCGTGACGGTGGTGACGGCCGACAAAGGGCGGCTCCGGACCGTCGACATCGCCCTGGCGGACATCACGCAGGCGGTTGTCGAAGTGGACTTCACCCGGCCGGGCGAGGCGGTTCTGCGGGCCTGCGGGCTCTCCGACGACGAGATCGTCCGACGTCGCGAACCGGCTGCGCAGGCGACAACTGAATAATCGACAACTCAATCCGACAAGCGAATAGGAGCAACCACCATGCACATCGACATCAGCGCACTGAGACTCATCGAGGCGGACAAGGGCGTCCCCGCGGACACCGTCCTCGAAGCCATCGAGACGGCCCTGCTGACCGCCTACCGCCACACCGACGGCTTCGCCCCCCACGCGCGCATCGACATCGACCGCAAGTCCGGCGAGGTCCGCGTGATGGCGCAGGAGCTCGATGAGGACCGCAACGTGGTGCACGAGTGGAACGACACGCCCGAGGGCTTCGGCCGCATCGCCGCGACGACGGCCCGCCAGGTGATCCTGCAGCGTCTGCGCGACGCCGAGAACGAGAAGAGCTACGGCGAGCTGGCCGCGCACGAGGGCGAGGTGGTCGGCGGCGTGGTCCAGGCCGACGCGAAGGCCAACGCCCGCGGGCTGGTGGTGGTGCAGATCGGCTCCGACGCCAACTCCACCGAAGGTGTGATCCCGTCCGCCGAGCAGGTGCCGGGGGAGAACTACAAGCACGGGGACCGCATCAAGTGCTATGTCGTCGGCGTCGCGCGCGGCGCCCGCGGTCCGCAGATCACCCTGTCGCGGACCCACCCGAATCTGGTGCGGAAGCTGTTCTCGCTCGAGGTCCCCGAGATCGAGGACGGCTCCGTCGAGATCGTCGCCGTTGCGCGCGAGGCCGGGCACCGGTCGAAGATCGCCGTCCACACGGGCGTCTCCGGACTCAACGCGAAGGGTGCGTGCATCGGCCCGATGGGACAGCGCGTTCGCAATGTGATGAGCGAACTGTCGGGCGAGAAGATCGACATCATCGACTACGCCAGCGATCCCGCGGTGTTCGTCGGCAATGCGCTCTCGCCGGCCAAGGTGCTCTCGGTGACCGTCATCGATCCCGAGGCCAAGGCGGCACGGGTGATCGTGCCGGATTACCAGCTGTCCCTGGCCATCGGCAAGGAGGGGCAGAACGCGCGTCTGGCCGCTCGGCTGACCAACTGGCGGATCGATATCCGGTCGGATGCGGGCGACGGTGGCCCGCGTGACACCGACGGTGGCACCGACGAGCCCGTGGATACGCTAAACTGACCCGTGGCCCTTCGAACGTCGGCACCTCCGGTGCGTACCTGCATCGGTTGTCGTCAGCGCGAACTCGCCGCCCAGATGGTCAAGTTCGTGGCGGTGCGCGGAATAGACGACACCGCACATGTGGTTGTCGATGAACGAGGGAGACTGCCGGGACGAGGCGCCTGGCTGCATCGAGACGACGCGTGTCTGTCGCTCGCGGTGCGGCGCAGAACATTCGGAGCGGCACTACGGGATCGCGGCGTCGTCGTGAACCCAGAGGATCTCGCCGAGGCCATCGGTGGGGTCGCCCATGAGGACCCCCTACGGGGTCAGGACAGGTAGCAGAAGACATGAGCACACCGTGAAGTCTCCACGATGAGCACGTTTACTGATTGAACCGAGGTCGTAGCGGGTAGCCCGCTCGACCTCCAAGTGAGGAGAGCAGTGGCAGGCAAAGCCCGCGTTCACGAACTAGCCAAGGAATTGGGCGTCGCCAGCAAGGTAGTGCTGGAACGTCTCAAGGAGCAGGGCGAGTTCGTCAAATCCGCATCGTCGACGGTGGAGGCCCCCGTGGCCCGTCGACTGCGTGAGTCTTTCACCTCCGGCGGTTCCGCCGGAGGCAACGCCGCACCGGCCAAGCCGGCGGCGAAACCGGGTGCCAAGCCCGGTCCCAAGCCCGGTCCGGCACCCAAGCCCTCGGCGGCCAAGCCCGTTGCCGCGAAGCCCGCGGCTCCGGCTCCGAGCGCTCCGTCGGCTAAGCCCACTCCGGCCGCGGCGGCAGCACCGAAGCCTGGCGCCAAGCCGGGTCCGAAGCCTGCGCCGAAGGCCCCGGAGACTCCGGCGGCTCCCAAGCCCGCAGCTGCGTCGGGCGGCCGGTCGGCAGACGGTCCCCGTCCGGGCCCGCGTCCCGGACCTCGCCAGCCGCGGGTCGGCAACAACCCGTTCTCGTCGGCTCCCGCACCGCGCCCCATGGGCCCGCGTCCGGGTGCAGGCGGTCCGCGTCCACAGGGACGTCCAGGTCAGGGCGGTCCGCGCCCCGGCGGCGGCCAGGGTGGCCCCCGCCCGCAGGGTGCTCGTCCAGGTCAGGGCGGCCCGCGCCCCGGCGCCGGTCAGGGCGGTCCCCGTCCGAACCCCGGCAACATGCCGTCCCGTCCGAGCCCGGGTGCGATGCCGCAGCGTGCAGCGCGCCCCGACGCACGTCCCGGCGGTCGTGGCGGCCCCGGCGGTCGTAGCGGCGGTCCCGGTGGCGGCGGCGGCTTCCGCAACGGCGGTGGCGGCGGCGGTGCTCCCGGCGGCGGCTTCCGCGGTCGTCCCGGTGGCGGCGGCGGTCGCGGTCGTGGCGGCACGGCCGGTGCCTTCGGTCGTCCGGGCGGCGCTCCGCGTCGTGGACGCAAGTCGAAGAGGCAGAAGCGGCAAGAGTACGACTCGATGCGCGCTCCCGAGGTCGGCGGCGTCCGGTTGCCGCACGGCAACGGTGAGGTCATCCGCCTCGCTCGCGGCGCATCGCTGTCGGACTTCGCCGACAAGATCGACGCCAACCCGGCATCGCTGGTCCAGGCCCTGTTCAACCTCGGCGAGATGGTCACCGCGACCGAGTCGGTCAACGACGAGACGCTGGAGCTGCTCGGCGGCGAGATGAACTACGTCGTTCAGGTCGTCAGCCCCGAAGACGAGGACCGCGAGCTCCTGGAGAGCTTCGACCTCACCTTCGGCGAGGACGAGGGTGGCGAGGAAGATCTCGCGCAGCGTCCCCCGGTGGTCACCGTCATGGGTCACGTCGACCACGGTAAGACCCGACTGCTCGACACCATCCGTAAGGAGAACGTCGGCGGCGGCGAGGCCGGCGGCATCACGCAGCACATCGGCGCGTACCAGGTCAACACGCACCTGAACGACGAGGACCGGTTGATCACCTTCATCGACACCCCGGGTCACGAGGCGTTCACCGCCATGCGTGCCCGCGGTGCGAAGTCGACCGACATCGCGATCCTCGTGGTCGCGGCCGACGACGGCGTCATGCCGCAGACGGTCGAGGCGCTCAACCACGCGCAGGCGGCCGAGGTGCCGATCGTCGTGGCGGTCAACAAGATCGACAAGGAAGGCGCCGACCCGACGAAGATCCGCGGTCAGCTGACCGAGTACGGCTTGATTCCGGAGGAGTACGGCGGCGACACCATGTTCGTCGACATCTCCGCGAAGCAGGGGCTGAACATCGATCAGCTGCTCGAGGCGGTGCTGCTGACGGCAGACGCGTCGCTCGATCTGCGGGCGAACCCCGACATGGACGCACAGGGTGTGGCCATCGAAGCTCACCTGGACCGCGGTCGCGGCCCGGTGGCGACGGTCCTCATCCAGCGCGGCACCCTGCGGGTCGGCGACTCGATTGTCGCGGGCGACGCCTACGGCCGAGTCCGGCGCATGGTGGATGAGCACGGCGACGACGTCGACGAGGCCTACCCGTCGCGTCCGGTCGAGGTCATCGGCTTCACGTCCGTACCGGGAGCAGGCGACACCCTGCTCGTGGTCGAGGAGGACCGCATCGCGCGGCAGATCGCCGACCGTCGCAACGCGCGCAAGCGCAATGCGCTGGCCGCGCGCAGTCGCAAGCGGATCAGCCTCGAGGATCTGGATTCGGTGCTCAAGGAGACCAGCCAGCTCAACCTGATCCTGAAGGGCGACAACTCGGGCACCGTGGAGGCGCTCGAAGAGTCGCTGCTGCAGATCGAGATCGACGATGAGGTCTCGCTCCGCGTGATCGACCGCGGTGTCGGTGGCATCACCGAGACCAACGTCAACCTCGCGGCGGCGTCGGACGCGATCATCATCGGCTTCAACGTTCGCGCCGAGGGCAAGGCCACGGAGCTCGCGAACCGCGAGGGCGTCGAGATCCGCTACTACTCGGTCATCTACCGGGCGATCGAGGAGATCGAGGCGGCGCTCAAGGGCATGCTCAAGCCGATCTACGAGGAGTCGGCGCTCGGCCGTGCGGAGATCCGTGCGATCTTCAAGTCGTCCAAGGTCGGCAACATCGCCGGTTGTCTGGTGCAGTCGGGCATCATGCGTCGCAATGCGAAGGCACGCCTGCTGCGCGATAACACGGTCGTCGCCGAGAACCTGACGATCAGCTCGCTCAAGCGTGAGAAGGACGACGCGACCGAGGTCCGCGAGGGCTACGAGTGCGGTCTGACGCTCACCTACAGCGACATCAAGGTCGACGACGTCATCGAGGCGTACGAGATGGTCGAGAAGGCACGGGACTAAGGCATGGCAGATCCTGCACGGGCCGCACGGCTCGCCAAGCGGATCACCACCATCGTCGCTTCGGCGATCGGTGGGGAGATCAAGGATCCTCGGCTCGCTCACGTGACCATCACGGACTGCCGGGTGACCGGCGATCTGCACGACGCGACCGTCTTCTACACGGTGATGGGAGCGTCGGTGGACGCCGAGCCCGACGTGGCGGAAGCGGCGGCCGGTCTGGCCGCCGCGACCGGCGCGTTGCGCTCGAAGGTCGGCGCGGGCACCGGAGTGCGGTTCACACCGACACTGCGGTTCGAGCTCGACACCGTCCCGGACGCCACCCGCGCCATGGACGAGCTCCTGGCGCGTGCGCGTGCGCAGGACGAGATGGTCGCGCGGACGGCTCGGGATGCGAAGCCTGCCGGTGACACGGATCCGTATCGGCATGATGAGGCCGACGACGCGGAGGGCTCCGCCGGGTGAATCCGGCATCGAGTGAATCGGTCGCCGAGCTGCTCGGCCGTGCCGACTCGGTTTCGATCATCAGCCACGTGCGACCCGATCCCGACACGATCGGCAGCGCGCTCGGCTTGGGTCTGGCGCTCTCCGGGCTGGGGAAACGAGTGCACTGCTCGTTCTCCGGTCCGGAGGCACTGCCCGGTCCGCTCCGGGAGCTGCCCGGCGCCCACCTGCTGGTGGACGCCGCGGACCTGCCCGACGCCGACGTCGTGGTCTCCGTCGATGCGGCGACCTCGGGCCGACTGGGTGATCTCGAATCCCTGTTCCAGTCGACGCGCACCTCGGTGTGCATCGACCACCACGTCTCCAATACCGGCTTCGCCGATCTCGATCTCATCGATTCGGAGGCCGACTGCACCGCGTCGATCATTCTGCGGGTGGTCGACCTGCTGGGCGTCGAGTTGACTGCGGACATCGCCACCTGCCTGTACGCCGGGCTGGTGACCGACACCGGGTCGTTCAAATGGGCGCGCCCGGCGTCGTTCGGGGTGGCGGCGCGCCTGCTCGAAGCCGGCGTGGACGGCAGCCACTGGAGTCGAGTGCTGCTCGACGCGCATCCGTACTCCTGGCTGCGGATGGTGTCGAAGGTCCTTGCCGATTCGGTGCTCGACACCGCCGCCGCGCGCGGTCGCGGGCTGGTCTACGGAATCGTCGACGCCGAGATGATGTCGACCATCAACTGGGACGAGTCGGAGAGCGTCATCGACGTCGTCCGCACGGCGCGCGAGGCGGAAGTGGCCGCAGTCTTCAAGGAGGTCGCCGTCGGCCGGTGGGCCGTGTCGCTGCGCAGCAAGACCGACGTCGACGTGATGACCGTCGCGCGGTCGTTCGGCGGCGGCGGACACATGCATGCGGCCGGCTACAGCGATTCCGGGAGTGCCGCGGAGATCGTCGAGCGGCTCCTCGCCGCACTGGGGTCGGAGTAGCGACGACGTGGCGATGCTGCGGCTCGCGGCGTCTGCGCTCGTCGTCCTGATCGCACCGCCGCTGTATCTGATTCTGGATCTGGCGGTGGTCGGTCGGCTCGGTCCGACGGAGCTCGCGGCGCTGAGTGTGGCGACACTGGTGCTGGCGACGCTCAGCACACAACTCACCTTCCTCTCCTACGGCACCACTGCCCGCTCGGCCCGGGCCTTCGGCTCGGGCGATCGCGAACGCGCGGTCGCCGAAGGCGTGCAGGCGAGTTGGATCGCAGCGGGCGTCGGCACGGTGATCAGCGCGGCGGGCTGGATCCTGGCGCCGTGGATCACCGGCGCCCTGGTACCCGACGACGCCGTCGCGAGCGACGCCGCGTCGTGGCTGCGCATCGCACTGTTCGGGGTTCCGCTGATCCTGTTGTCCATGGCGGGCAACGGGTGGATGCGCGGGGTGCAGGACGTTCGTCGCCCGGTGTACTTCGTCGTCGGCGGCCTGGCCGTCGGCGCCGTCCTGTGCGTCGGCCTGGTGCACGGCGTCGGCGGTCTGCCGCGCCTGGGGCTGGAGGGCAGCGCGTGGGCGAACCTGATCGGTCAGGGCCTGACCGGCATCGCATTCGCGTGGCGATTGGTGACGGAGAGTCGAGGGCGCCTTCGACCGGACTGGTCGGTGATCCGAGCGCAGTTGTCGATGGCCCGCGACCTGGTGCTGCGCAGCCTCTCGTTCCAGATCTGCTTCATCTCCGCGGCCGCGGTCGCGGCCCGATTCGGCGTCGCGCAAGTCGCCGCGCACCAGGTGGTGCTGCAGCTGTGGGACTTCACGTCGCTGCTGCTCGACTCGCTCGCCATCGCGGCGCAGCAACTGGTCGGCGCAGCGCTCGGCGCCACCGCCTACGGTGCGGCACGGTCCGCGGCCAAGCGCGCGACCGTGATCTCGTTCGGACTGTCGGTCGCGGTGGCGGCGATCCTGGCCGTCGGGGTCGGGGCGATCCCGCGGATCTTCACCGACGACCCGCAGATTCTGGACGCGATGCGCACGCCCTGGTGGTTCTTCGTCGTCATGCTGCCGATCGCCGGCGTGGTGTTCGCCCTCGACGGGGTGCTGCTGGGCAGCGGCGATGCGGCATTCCTGCGGACGGCGACGCTCGCGGGCGCGCTCGGCGCGTTCCTGCCGTTGATCTGGCTGTCGTTGATCTTCGACTGGGGGCTCGCAGGCATCTGGACCGGCCTGCTGGCGTTCATGTGCGCGCGGTTCGCGGCTGTCGTGTGGCGGGTCCGCGGCGGAGCCTGGGTGACGTAGCTCCGGCGTGTCGTGGAACCGAACCGAGGTGCGCTGCGTCTAACCGAATGTGGGGGAGACCGGTGCCATTGCAGAACTGCTCGCTGAACGGGACGGCGTCATCACGACGGCGGAGGCGTTGCGACTCGGATTGACGCGTCGCCAGGTCCAGGGGCGGTTGGATCGAGGTGAATGGTGCCCGGTGGTGACCGGCATTCATCGCAGCGCGTCGCACCCGTTGACCGAGGCGGTGCTGGTGCGTGCAGCGGTCGCGGCGCATCGCGGGGTGGCCGACCGTACCACCGCGGCGTGGTGGCACGGTCTGCTCGACGACCTCGCTTATCCGCTCACGGTCAGCGCCTTCGACCGGACGCGAGGAGCGCGTTGGCCGCTGGGACCGGTCGACCTGCTGCGTCGGCGCTACCACGAGGACGATGTGACGCTGGTGCGCGGGCTTCCGGTGACCACGTTGCCTGCGACCGCAGTGTTCTGCGCGGCGTCGATGAAGGATGGCAGTCAGTTTCTCGACCGCGTGCTGCAGATCGGAGCGGTCTCGGTCGATGAACTCGGGGATGTCATCGACCGAACCAGCGGATGGAAGGGCATGGCGGCCGCACGGAGGCTGGTCGCCGTCGCCGCCGAGGATTCGGAGTCGGAGGCGGAGCGGATCTTCGTCCGACTGCTTCGTGACGCCGGGATCACAGGGTGGGTGCAGCAGTTCCCGTTCGGTCCGTGGAGGCTCGACTTCGCGTGGCCCGAGCGGCAGTTCGCGGTCGAGATCGACGGTTGGGCCTTTCACCACCAGCAGCCGCGGTTCCGGTCCGATCGCGCGAAATACAACGCGCTCGACGACGCGCGGTGGCGGAAGAAGGTCTACACCTGGCACCAGCTCGTCGACTCCCCCGGGGGCGTCATCGACGAAGTCCTCGGGGTCCTGAATTCTGAACCTCGGTAGGCCGGCGAAAGTGGGACATCTGGAACGCCGTGGGTACCGAATGTCACGGTTTCGGATGACTAGGGGCGACGGCGGTTCGATACTGCGGGAATCTGTCCAGGAACTTCTGCACGTATGTGCAGACGGGGACGATCGTGGTGCCTTGGGTGGTGAGTTCGTCGAGGACCGACGAGACGAGCAGACGGGCAAAGCCCGCACGGCCGTACTTCTCGGTGACGACGGTGTGGAGAAGGACGACAGTGCCGTCCTCGCGCGGCTCGTAGCCTTCGACGCCGATCAGTTCGTCGCCCGACCAGAGCTCGTAACGGTCGCGGTCGGGCACGTGACGAAGCTCGGGTTCAGGTGTGAGCTGAACCGTCGGCGGAGGTACGGGGACGGACGTGGTCATGTCTCGAAGCTACCCCCGAGCAGGCGCGACATGGTGCGATTGTCGGCCAATCACTCGGTCGCATCACTGGTCCTTGCGTCGGTCGAAGGCAGGCGCGTAGGATCTGAACATGTTCAATGAACGCGTTCAAACATCGCGATCGCACCAGCGTGAGCAGACGCGAGACGCGGTCGTCGCTGCGGCTCAGCGCTTGTTTCTTCGCACTGGATTCCGAAGCGCGACCGTTCGGGCGATCGCCGTTGAGGCAGGCGTCAGTACCGGCACGGTGATGGGCGTCGGCGACAAGGATGCGCTTCTCCTGGAGTGCTACGACCGCTGGATCGGAGACGTTCACGCCGCGGATGACGGCGGCGTCCGCCGTGCCGACGAGTTGACGGTGCCGCAGCGGATCGGGGAGACCGTCGCGCCCTTCGTCGCACTCTTCGACGAACATCCGGAACTCGCTCGTGAGTACGGATCGATCCTGACTCGGGGAACCCATCGAACCGAGGTGTTCACGAGCCTGGCCGTCGCCCTGAACGTCGCCTTTGCGGACATCTACCGCGACGCCGGGCTCGGTGATCGTGCCGATGCGGCCGGACGGACCACCTACCTCGCCTACCTCGGGTTGCTGATGGCGACCGCGGCCACCGGCGCGCCGATGAGAACGATCCGAGATCGGCTCGAGGAGGTCGCTGCGGACCTTCTCGGCGTCGGCTGACCGCTTTGCTGCCGAGCACTGTGCCCCCAAAAGACAAGGACCCAGCCATGTTCGACATCCCCTCACCAGTGTGGCCCACCGCGGTGCTCATCGTCGTCCTGGTGGGCGACGCCGTGATCTCCGCGATCCCCGTCCAACTCGTCCGCGACTGCATGGACGGCGTTCGATTTCCCGTCGATGACTGGGGCTGGGCGCTCGCGTACATCAAGGTGGTCGCCGTTGCCGGGCTGATCGTCGGACTGTGGCAGCCCGGTGTCGGCGTCGCCGCGACGGCAGGCGTGATCGCCTACTTCGTCGCG
Source organism: Gordonia hydrophobica NBRC 16057 (assembly GCF_001592365.1). Classification (GTDB taxonomy): domain Bacteria; phylum Actinomycetota; class Actinomycetes; order Mycobacteriales; family Mycobacteriaceae; genus Gordonia; species Gordonia hydrophobica. The sequence goes on along the minus strand of NZ_BCWU01000006.1, from coordinate 224,530 downwards.
GCGACCGTCGCTCACCTTCGAGCGCGGAGCCTCGGGTCCACGTTCTGGGTCAACTGCCTCGGCATGCTCGCGATCTCGCTCGCCGTTCTGGTCTCCTCGTACGTCATCGGATAGGCGCACCCCAGCTCACCGAGTCACGGATTCTTCCTTTGACGATCTTGCCGCCCGGATTGCGCGGGAGCGGCTCGTCGATGACCGAGACGTATTGCGGCACCTTGAAATCGGCGATCTGAGCGGCGACCGCGCCGATGATCTGATCCACGTCGATCGGGTCACCGCCGCTGTAGACCACGGCACCGACCTTCTCGCCCAGGACGTCGTCCGGCACTGCGATCACCGCGGCCTCGAGAACGCCGGGCACCGCCATGAGAGCGGCCTCGACCTCGATGCTCGAGACGTTCTCGCCGCCGCGGTTGATGATGTCCTTGGTGCGGTCGACGATGTGGATGCGGCCGGCGTCGTCGACCCGCACCACGTCACCGGTGTGCAGCCACCCGTCGATGATCGTGGCGGCGGTCGCGTCGGGTCGTTGCCAGTACCCGGAGGTGATGTTGGACCCGCGCACCACCAGCTCGCCGAAGCGGTCGTCGGCGTCGTCGAAGGGGAGAACGCCGAGCTCGACCGACGGCACCGCGTAGCCGACGGAGTCCGCGTGATCCACGGCGTCCTCGTGCGGCAGCACGGTCATGAGCGACGCCGACTCGGTCATCCCGTACCCGTTCGCCACTCGAGCGGCGGGGAACGCCGTCTTCAGTGCCTGGACGAGCGTCGGGGCGATCGGGGCGCCGCCGTAGGCCACCCACCCGATGCGCGCGGTGTCGAGGGCGGCGAGCGCCGGTCGACGGAGCATCAGCGCGTAGATGGCGGGTACGGTGACCATGAACGTGATCTGCTCGTCGGCGATGGCGGTGATGAGCGCATCCACGTCGAGTGTCGGCATGATGACGGCCGTGCCGCCGTAAAAGGCGGCGACGAGCAGTTGCGAGTTGCACCCGGTGACGTGGAACAGCGGCACGCAGATCAGCGTCCGCATCGCGGCGCCGATGTCGTCGGGGATGGCGAAGCACCGTGCGACGTTGGCGGTGTTGGTGAGGAAGGCCTCATGGGTGGTCGGGACGCCTTTGGGACGACCGGTGGTTCCCGAGGTGTAGAAGAGCGCCGCGACGTCGTGGAGAGTCGCTGACTCGTCGACGTAGGCGTCGCCGTCGGGGAGTGCGACGTCCGGCGCGAGATCGACCGTCGCTCCCGAGTCCTCGAGGAGGAACTCGACCTCGGGCCGGGTGGACCGGGTGTTGACGGCGACCACCACTCCGCCGGCGAACAGGATGCCCCAGAACGCGACCACCCAGTCCACGCCCGCCGGGTAGCGGAGCGCGACCCGATCGCCGCGACGGAGTCCGCCTGCGCGGAGTCCGCCCGCGACTCGCGCCGCGCGATTCCAGAGGTGCTGGTAGGTCAGGCGGTCGCCGCCGAGCTCGACGAGTGCCTCCGCGTCGGGCGTTCGCGTGGCATGGGCGGCGAGCATCGCGATCAGGGACGACGGCAGGTCGTCGAAATGCGGGGCGCCTGCGGCGTCGACGGTGACGCCGTTCTGCGGGAACGGGTTCGACTCCCGCCCGACCGGCACGACCGCCGGCATCACGCGGCCCGCTCGAAGTAGGTGCGGGGGTTGTCGACGAGCATCGCGGTGATCTGCTCATCGGTCACGCCGCGTTCACGGAGTGCAGGCAGCACGTCGTCGTGGATGTGCGTGTAATGCCAGTTCGGGAGCGCCGCCGCGCGTGCCGCCTCGGGGTAGAAGTCGGAGTAGCACGACGCGTCGTGCGACAGCACCAGCTGGCCCACGTAGCCGCCGTGGACCATCTCGGCGACCATGCGGACCCGCTCCTCGAACGGTGAGAACGCATCGATGCCGAAGCGGTCCATGCCGAGCACGGCGCCGGTGTCGGCGAGCTTCTTGAGGTAGTCGAGGTCGGTGGTGTCGCCGCTGTGCCCGAGGACCACCTTGCTCATGTCGCACCCCTCGTCGGCGAAGATCCCGGCGGCCACGAGGCCGGTCTCGTTGCCGACGTGCGTGTGGACGGTGATCGGCGTGCCGGTCTCGACGTGTGCCTGCGCCACCGCACGCATCACCCGCTCCACACCGGGCGTGAGACCGGCTTCGTCGATGGCGCACTTGAGCAGCCCCGCCTTCACCCCCGTGTCGGCGATGCCGTTGCGGACGTCGCCGACGAACAACTCGGTCATCGGATCGACGCCGAAGTCGAAGACCTTGCCGGGGCCGGTGAAATGAAACTGGACCGGCTCGTCGTGGTAGGTGTAGATGCCGGTGGCGCACACGATGTTGAGGTCGACCTGCTCGTTGATCCGTTGGATCCGCGGCAGATACCTGCCGAGGCCGATCACCGTCGGGTCGACGATGGTGCGGACACCGCGTGAGGCGACGTCGGCGAGTTTGCTGACGGCGTCGGCGACCCGCGCGTCCTCGTCCCAGTGGTCCGGATAGTCCGGGAAATTGGCGCGGATCTCGGTGCCGATGGTGAACACATGCTCGTGCATCAGCACTTGGCCCAGATCGTTCACGTCGACCTGACCTCTGACTGTCTCTACGAAAGTCATCGATGCTCCTTCGTTGCGGGAACCGGAATGGACGCACTGGTGAGCGGCGTCACGGTGTCGATCATGCGCGTTCAGTCGGGATCCGTGGGCGGTTTGGCACGACAACGTTCACCGGACCGGGACGTCGCGGTCGACATTCGGGTGCGTGGCACCATGGTCGGCATGGCTACGCTCTGGGCGATCAGTGATCTCCACGTCTCACATCGCGGCAACGCGCCGATCCTGGACCAGGTCAAGGCGACGGATTCGGCGGACTGGTTGATCGTGGCGGGCGACGTCGCCGAGCGCACCGACGACATCATCGACACGCTGCGCCGGCTCAAGAACCGCTTCCACACGGTGATCTGGGTGCCCGGTAATCACGAGCTCTACACGACGGCGAAGGATCCGCTGCAGGTCTTCGGCGTCGCTCGCTACGACTACCTGGTGCAGGCCTGCCGGGACATCGGCGTCCTCACGCCTGAAGACCAGTACCCGCAGTTCGATCCCGGCGACGGCACCGAGCCGGTCCGCGTGGTTCCGATGTTCCTGCTGTACGACTACACCTTCCGCCCCGAGGGGACCGCGACGGCCCTGCAGGCGCTCGCGGTGGCGCGCGAGGCGAACGTCGTCGCGACAGACGAGTTCCTCCTCTCACCCGAGCCCTTCGGCACCCGCGACGCGTGGAGTCGCGCACGGATCGAGGCCACCCGCGAGCGGCTCGAGGCGCTGGACCCCGCGGAGAAGACCGTCCTCATCAACCATTGGCCGCTGCGCCGCGAGCCGACCGATGCGCTGTTCTATCCGGAGTTCGCGCTGTGGTGCGGTTCGGTGCTGACCGACGACTGGCACACCCGCTTCAACGCGATGTGCTGCGTGTACGGGCACCTCCACATCCCACGCACCACCTGGTACGACGACGTCCGGTTCGAAGAGGTCTCGGTCGGCTACCCGCGCGAGTGGAACCGTCGCGGGCTCCCGCAGCCGTTGCTGCGGAAGATCGCGCCCGACGACGGCCTGCGACCCGAGGACCTGCACGAGTTCGGCGCGCGCTTCGACCTCCCCGAGGACTACAAAGAACGCGCGGCGGAGTTCCGTGCCCAAGTGGAGCGCACCCGTGCGCGTCGTGCCGAGTCGAACCGGAAGGATCCCATCCAGTGATCGAAGACCTGATGCCTGCGGGCGTGGGGAGTGCGGAAGCGTTCGGCGACCCCGATGGGCTCACCGTGATGCCCGCCGAGGAATCGCTGATCGTCAACGCCGTCGCCAAACGCAGGCGGGAGTTCACCACCGCCCGGCACTGTGCACGCCAGGCGCTGGGGCAGTTGGGCATCGACCCGGTCCCGATCCTTCGCGGCGAGCGCGGGATGCCGCTGTGGCCGCGACAGGTGGTCGGCAGCATGACCCACTGCGACGGTTACCGCGCGGCCGTGACGGCGTACTCCATGCAGGTGCGATCGGTCGGCATCGACGCGGAACCGCATGAGGCACTGCCCGACGGCGTGCTCGACCACACCAGCATCGAGGCCGAACGCGAGGTGCTCGCCACCCGCGGCGACGACCTGCACTGGGATCGGCTCCTGTTCTGCGCCAAGGAGGCCACCTACAAGGCGTGGTTCCCGGTGACGCAGCGATGGCTCGGCTTCGAGGACGCGCACATCACGTTCGAGCGTGACGACACGATTGGGACGGCGGGCGAGCCTGCCGGTACGTTCAGTTCGACCATCCTGATCGACGGCGCGGCGATCGACGGCGGAGCACCGCTGTTGACGCTGCCCGGCCGCTGGCAGATCTCCCGCGGCCTGATCCTGACCACGATTGCACTCACCTGACATGGCAGACACCTCCATCGAGAACGCCGGGCTCCTCGTCGTCGACAAGGACGCCGGAGTCACCAGCCACGACGTCGTCTCGAAATGCCGAAAGGCCTTCAATACCCGCCGCGTGGGCCACGCGGGCACCCTCGACCCGATGGCCACGGGCGTGCTCGTCATCGGCGTCGAACGGGCCACCAAACTGCTGGGTCTGCTGTCGCTGACCACGAAGTCGTACACCGCGACCATCCGGCTCGGCCAGGGGACCACCACCGACGACGCCGAGGGCGAGGTCCTCGAGACGGTCGACGCCTCGGGTGTGTCCGACGATCAGATCGCGGCCGTCGTCGCCGGCCTCACCGGTGACATCCAGCAGGTGCCTGCGAAGGTCAGCGCCATCAAGGTCGACGGCAGGCGCGCGCACGCGCTGGTGCGCACGGGCGCGGAGTTCGAGTTGGAGTCCCGCCCGGTCACCGTGCATCGGTTCGACATCCTGGCGACCCGCCGGGACGGCGGCTTCGTCGATCTGGACGTCGCAGTGGACTGCTCGTCAGGCACCTACATCCGATCGCTGGCACGAGACCTCGGCGCCGCACTCGGTGTCGGTGGTCACCTCACCGTGCTGCGGCGGACCGCGGTCGGGCCGTTCACTCTGGAGCACTCGCGCACCATGGACGACGTGACCGCAGCGCCCGGTTTGAGCCTCGGCATCGACGACGCCGCCAAACTCTGCTTCCCGCACCGCGAGATCTCCGACGACGACGCCGAGTCCATCAGCCAGGGTCGCTGGCTGACACCGATCGGGATGAAGGGGATCTACACCGTCGTCGACCCGTCGGGGCAGGCCATCGCCCTCATCCAGGAGAAGGGCCGCCGGGCGAGTTCGGTGATGGTCGTACGACCGGCGACGCTGCGCTGAAGCGGCGTCGATCTGTCACACCACGCCACCGGGCTCGGGACGGTTATCTGAGCTTGGTCGCTGATCGCTGAGCGTCGCAGAACTCGAAGTGATCGGTTGTCGCCCTCGATCGCCAGAGGACCAGGATGACGGGGACCGAGACGACCACCCCGACAATCGACAGGCACCACAGCCCCGCCCACACCGTCGCGATGATCTTGACGGTGTTGCCCGGATAGAGGACGAGCGCTCCGCCGATCGCCATCGCAATCACGCCGAGGACGACCGAGAGGGCGCCACCCGAACTCGGCATGTTGGAGGAATTGGTGGTGCCCGCCACAATGACGGACACGAGCACCACAAACCCCGTGACGACGAAGACCGCGGATACGAGGAGCAGCGGCAGCGGCGTTGACGGGCGTGGTCGGTCGGCAGGATTCGAGTAGCCGGGGTACGACGGCTGCCGGCCGGCTTGGACGTATCCGGGGAACGGTGCCGGTGGGTACTGCGGCTCGCGAGGCACCCCGTGCGGAGGGCGGTCGGGCGGGCTGAACGGTGATGACATGCGTCCTCGATCGATGTAGGCGGGAGAATCAGAACAGCGAGCGGCCGCGGAGACGCGATGCACGGGCGCGTCGGTAGTCGGCCAGTGCTGCTTCGTTCATCGCGACGGCGTTCGCTGCGCGCCGTGCGGCCTTGCGGTCGCGGTGATTCTGGACGGCTTCGTATGTGCTGCGCGCTCCGTTCATGATCGCGGCATTGCGGGCTCGGCGCGCATCCCGGGCGGCGGTTTGCTCCGGGCTGTCCAGTCCGCGCCAGATCGCGACGATCTCGTCGCGCGCCGGTAGTACACGTTCAACAGCGTGTCGACTCTGCTGGCCAGGTCGGCCGAGTCAAGCATGTCCATGTTCTCTCGGCTGGTATAGCGGACGAGGTCGGTGGTCGAGTTGGCCCATGTTTCCGGACCGAGTGCATGCCCGAGCTGGTACTCGGCCAGGCGGCCCCAACGCCATGCCTGGAACTGCGCGTCGTCCGACGGGCCGAAGACGTCGACGTGCTGGTCCAGCAGAGCGGCGATCTGCGCGACGTTCTTGTCCGGCGCCGACAATGAGAGCAGAGATGTCAGTTGATCCCTGATCGCGTGGATCGCCGTGGCCGAATCGACGCCCGGGTAACAGTGAGTGATGACTGCTCGGTGCACCGCCGCACCGAAGGCCCAGTTCCAGGACTGCAGGAGATGTTGTCGAATGTGGCCGGGGTGCAGGGGCCGGTCTAGCAGTCGGGGAAAGAGCCACACCAGGCCCTGTTCGGTCGGCAGGCCTGCAGGCATCAGTGTCGGTCCTGGAATCCGTGGTGTCGGGGGCCCCGCATATCCAACGGTCCGCTGCAGTCGCATGATGCCGTCCGCGTCGAGGACGGGAGTGAGGGCGGAGGACGGTGGGGGTAGCATTCTGGCCTTCGTTACTTGGGGGATGTTCCTAGTCGAGTCCGAGCTGCTGCGCACGGGCGGGCACAGTCAGACTAGCGTTTGCACACAGAAGTGTGAGCACGTTGTCGATGTGTTCAGTATCCGGAGGCTGTTCGAGGGGTGGCTGACCAGCGCCGTTGCGCTGGTCGCGGGTGTGGGGAGACGCGCGTGGTGTCAGTCGAACGCAATACGCGTTCCACACACGAATGTGTGCATATGCGAGGATTCGTGGCGTGACTGACGATCCGCGATTCGACACTCCGGCGCAGAATCCTCAACTGGGGCGTGACGTGCCACCGGGCCCGTACCTTCAACCGCCGGGAGGCTTGACCCCTCCTCAAGCCGGGTGGCCGCCGATGCCTGGGCAACCTGGCAGTCAGCCGTACTTCGTTCCTGTCGGTGTCGCCGGTCAGCGAAATCCAGTGTGGCGCCGACTGCTCATCGGTGCGGCTGTCGGCGCGACGGTCGTCTTCTTCATCGCCTTGGTGATCTTCCTGGGTGTTGAGGGGCCCTCCGCGGGCGACGTTTTCCTCTACGCGTTAGCGTTCGCGATGCTGTATGGCGCAATTCCGGGAGGGTTGATCGGGCTGGCCGTGCACTGGGTGAAACAGCGCCAGGGGCCCTCCGGCCAGGGCGTCCCGCTGATGAACCCAGTGCCGCCGATGAACCCAGTGCCGCCGAATCACTTCGGGATGCAGTCTCCGCCGAACCAGCCTCCGCAGAACCAAGCTCCGCCGAACCAGCCTCCGCCGGGGCCGGGCTGGTCGGGCCACTCCTGATCGAGCGGCCGACACCGTCGCCCGCGACGGTCGTCTACTGATCCAAGAAGATAGCGCGTGCCGCGATGTCGCCGAGGTGGATCGGTTCCGAGTCGTCGACGCACACGGTGATGGTGCCCGCGAACGGACGTTTCTCGGTGACCGTCACGCGGCAGTCGAGGTTGATGCCGATCTCCTCGAAGTAGCGCAGGATCTCCGGATCGGAGTCCGAGATGCGGGTGATGACACCCGACTGCTCCACGTCGAGATCGGCGAGCTGCAGCGAACCCGCCTCGGGGACGATGCCGTCCGCACCCGGGATGGGATCGCCGTGCGGATCGCGCTTCGGGTGGCCGAGCTTCGCGTCGATGTGGCTCAGCAACTGCTCGGAGACGGCGTGCTCGAGGATCTCGGCCTCGTCGTGCACCTCATCCCATCGATAGCCGAGTTCGCGGACGAGGAAGGTCTCCAGGAGTCGGTGGCGTCGGACCATGTCGACTGCGGCGACCCGACCCGTGTCGGTCAGGGTGACCGCACCGTACGGGGCATGGTCGACGAGGCCCTGATCGGCCAGCTTGCGAATCCCCTCCGACGCGGTCGACGGCGAGACGCCGAGCTTCTCAGCCAGCAGCTTGGTGGTGACCTTCGTGTCCGACCACTCCTGCGATGTCCAAATGACCTTCAAATAGTCCTGGGTAACCGAGGTGAGTTCGCTCACCGGGCGAGTGTCGGGCATGAATACGACCATACCCAGTTACATGCCGTTCGCTGAACGCTCCGCGCCCAGGAACGGGGTTACATGCCGTTCGCTGAACGCTCCGCGCCCAGGAACGGGGCCGGGGGAGCAGCTCGAGGCGAGAACGCGGCAGCGAATGCGCGCCGGTGCGGGGTGGTCGTACTCTTATCGTGTGTTGCGTTGGCGAGGTTTGGACGAGGTCCCTGCTGGCTGGGGTCGATGCGTGGTCACCATCGGCGTCTTCGATGGCGTGCATCGCGGGCATGCTCAATTGATCGCTGCGGCGACCAAGGCGGCGGCCGAACGCGGAGTGCCGTCGGTGCTGATGACCTTCGACCCCCACCCGTCGGAGGTGGTGCGGCCCGGCACCCATCCGCCGCAGCTGTCCACGCTGCGTCGTCGCGCCGAACTCGCGGAGGAACTGGGCATCGACGTCTTCTGCGTCATCCCGTTCAACCTGACCCTGTCGGCGCAGTCGCCGGAGGACTTCGTGCACTCGGTGCTCGTCGAAGAGCTGCACGCCGCAGAAGTCGTCGTCGGAGACAACTTCACCTTCGGACACAAGGCTGCGGGCGACGTTCCCAAACTCCGGGAACTCGGCGAGCGATTCGGCTTCGAAGTCACCGGCGTCTCGCTGTTCGGCGAACACGCCGTCACCTACTCCTCGACCTACATCCGCTCGTGCATCGCCGCGGGCGACGTGGAGTTGGCGGCCGAGGCGCTCGGACGTCCGCACCGCGTCGAAGGCGTCGTGGTACACGGCGAACGACGGGGCCGCGACCTCGGCTATCCGACCGCCAACGTTGCGCCGCCGCCCCACGCGGCGATCCCCGGAGACGGCGTCTACGCCGCCTGGTTCAGCGTCCTGGACAGTGCGACCGAACCGGCCGGGATAGCGCTCGGTGAGCGCTATCCCGCCGCCGTCTCAGTCGGCACCAACCCGACGTTCTCGGGTCGCAACCGCACCGTCGAGGCATACGTGATCGATGTGAACGCCGACTTCTACGGGCAGCACGTCGCGGTCGAGTTCGTCGCCCGACTCCGCGGCATGGAGCCCTTCGACAGCGTGGACGCCCTGATCGCGGCGATGGCGAACGACGTCGAGCGAACCCGCACGATCCTGGCCGCCGAAGACGGTGGCGCCGACCGTCGTACCGAAGGCTGACGCCGCGGCGCGATTGCGTCGTGCGGACGTCGGGCTGGTAGACTCCTTCGCTGGTGTCAGCTGCGGTCCGCGGTGGCGCACCCCCTGCTGGTGCAGGGCCCAGAGCGCGGAACTGAAACAAGGAGATCTCTCATGGCTCTGACTGCCGAAGAGAAGAAGGCCGTCCTGTCCGAGTATGGACTGCACGAGACCGACACCGGTTCGCCCGAGGCGCAGATCGCTCTGCTGACCAAGCGCATCACCGACCTGACCGAGCACCTCAAGCACCACAAGCACGACCACCACAGCCGTCGTGGTCTGCTGCTGCTCGTCGGCCGTCGTCGTCGCCTGCTCAAGTACATCGCGGCAACGGACATCAGCCGTTACCGCTCGCTGATCGAGCGCCTGGGTCTGCGTCGCTGAGACGCTTCCCGTCTTCTTGAGAACCGGCCGCGTCACCGTCAGGTGACACGGCCGGTTCGGTGTTTCGCTGCGCAGTCTCTCGGGGTGGAGGAGCATGGACTCATATGAGCGAGCCTCCCGTCACCCCGGCTGTCACATACCTCGACCCGAAGGCGGCGACCGCCTGGCTCACCACGGCCTTCGGGTTCACCCTCTCCATGGCGATCGAGGGACCGCCCGACGCGCCCGGAGCGTCGCACTACGAGATGGACACCCCCGGCGGCGGTCGGATCATGGTCGGCGGCCGGTGGACCGACCGGACGCGCAGCCCCGCCGAGCTCGACGGCGCCAACACCCAGTCCGTGCACGTGCAGCTCCCCGACGGGCTCGACGACCACTGCGAGCGAGCGCGCGCCGCGGGCGCCCGGATCGTGGCCGAGCCCGCCGATCAGTTCTTCGGCGATCGAACGTATCGAGCCGCTGACGTCGAAGGTCATCTGTGGACGTTCGCCGTGCATGTGTGCGACGTCAGTCGGGCCGACGCCGAGGCGATCATCGGCCTTCCGATCGTCGCGACGCACTGGGAGTGACCGCCCTGCGCTCAGCAGGGGAAATGTTAGACTCGTCAGCGGACGATCAGCTGCTCGGCAGCGAATCGGACGTGATTGTCGGATCGGTCCTCGGTAGTGGCCGCCGGAAAATCGATCGACGGGTACCGTCGCGACGTTCCGGCCGCTTCGATCGAAGGCCGTCTGCTCACAGCGCAGGTGCGCTGTTCATGTCCGGCGCGAGTCTCGCGCCGATCGCCCGCCGGTTCTGCGCGTCCTGTGCGAGCCGGCTGCTGCATAAGGTCGCAGCCCCCGGAGTCGGGAGCCGCCGCGATCGCAACGAAAGGGAAAACCTCTTGACTGATGTCAACGCCGACTTCGATGATTCGGTCACCGAAGTCTCCGCCGTCATCGACAACGGGTCGTTCGGCACCCGCACGATCACGTTCGAGACCGGCCGTCTGGCCCTGCAGGCCGCAGGCTCGGTCGTCGCCTACCTCGATGAGGGCACCATGCTGCTCTCGACCACCACCGCGTCCAAGTCGCCGAAGGAGCACTTCGACTTCTTCCCGCTGACCGTCGACGTCGAAGAGCGCATGTACGCCGCGGGCCGCATCCCCGGCTCGTTCTTCCGCCGCGAGGGCCGCCCGTCGACCGACGCGATCCTGACCTGCCGTCTGATCGACCGTCCGCTGCGCCCGTCGTTCGTCGACGGCCTGCGCAATGAGATCCAGATCGTCGAGACCGTCCTGTCGCTGGATCCGAAAGACCTGTACGACGTCGTCGCGATCAACGCGGCCTCGGCGTCGACCCAGATCTCCGGTCTGCCGTTCTCCGGTCCGATCGGCGGCGTGCGCGTCGCACTGATCCCGACTGAGGAGAACAAGGCCGGCCAGTGGGTCGCGTTCCCGACCGTCGAACAGCTCGAGGACGCCGTGTTCAACATGGTCGTCGCCGGCCGCCTGGTTGACGGCGACGTCGCGATCATGATGGTCGAGGCGGAGGCCACGCACAACGTGCTCGAGCATCTCGCCGACGGTGCGCAGGCGCCGAACGAAGCCGTCGTCGCCGAGGGCCTGGAGGCGGCCAAGCCGTTCATCGCCACGCTGTGCGAGGCGCAGAAGCAGCTCGCCGACGCGGCCGCCAAGGAGACCCGCGAGTTCCCGCTGTTCCCGCCGTACCAGGACGACGCCTACCAGGCCGTCGCCGAGTTCGCGACGAAGCGCCTGGGCGAGGCGATGTCGATCGCCGACAAGCAGGACCGCGACGCCGCCACCGATGCGCTCAAGGGCGACGTCCTGGAAGCGCTCGGCGAGCGCTTCGAGGGACGCGAGGGCGAGCTGGGCGCGGCCTACCGCTCGGTCACCAAGCAGGTGGTGCGCCAGCGAATCCTGACCGACCACTTCCGGATCGACGGCCGCGGCATCACCGACATCCGTGCCCTGTCGGCCGAGATCGGTCTGGTTCCGCGTGCCCACGGCAGCGCGCTCTTCGAGCGTGGCGAGACCCAGATCATGGGTGTCACCACCCTCGACATGGTCAAGATGGCCCAGCAGATCGACTCGCTCGGCCCCGAGACCAGCAAGCGGTACATGCACCACTACAACTTCCCGCCGTACTCGACCGGTGAGACCGGTCGCGTCGGATCGCCGAAGCGTCGCGAGATCGGTCACGGTGCTCTCGCCGAGCGCGCCCTGGTGCCGGTCCTCCCGAGCGTCGAGGAGTTCCCGTACGCGATCCGTCAGGTGTCCGAGGCCCTCGGCTCCAACGGCTCCACGTCGATGGGCTCGGTCTGTGCGTCGACCATCTCGATGCTGAACGCGGGCGTCCCGCTGAAGGCTCCGGTGGCGGGCATCGCCATGGGTCTGGTCTCCGATGAGGTCACCATCGACGGCAAGACCGAGACCCGGTACGTCGCCCTCACCGACATCCTGGGTGCCGAAGACGCGTTCGGTGACATGGACTTCAAGGTCGCGGGCACCAAGGACTTCGTGACGGCCCTGCAACTCGACACCAAGCTCGACGGCATCCCGTCGAAGGTCCTGGCCGGCGCGCTGAGCCAGGCCAAACAGGCTCGCCTCACCATCCTGGACGTCCTGGCCGAGGCCATCGACGAGCCCGACGAGATGAGCCCGTACGCACCGCGGATCACCACCGTGAAGATCCCGATGGACAAGATCGGCGAGCTGATCGGCCCCAAGGGCAAGACGATCAACGGCATCACCGAGGAGACCGGCGCCAACATCTCGATCGAGGACGATGGCACCGTGTTCATCGGCGCCGCCGACGGCCCGTCCGCACAGGCGGCGATCGACAAGGTCAACGCCATCGCCAACCCGCAGCTGCCCAAGGTCGGGGAGCGCTTTCTGGGCACCGTCGTCAAGACGGCCGCTTTCGGCGCCTTCGTCTCGCTGCTGCCGGGTCGCGACGGACTGGTCCACATCAGCAAGCTCGGCAACGGCAAGCGGATCGGCAAGGTCGAGGACGTCGTCAAGGTGGGCGACAAGCTCCAGGTGGAGATCGCCGACATCGACGAGCGCGGCAAGATCAGCCTCGTGCCGGTGCGCGACGATGCTGACGAGAAGAAGGACGAGGCTGCGGCCGACGCCTGATCCTCTGAACTGACGCTTCGGCCCGTGACGATCCTTCGTCGCGGGCCGAAGTCGTTCTCTGTCATCCGGTTCGGGCGTGTGCAAGGCTGAACGCATGAACCTCGATGAGTACATGCGGTACGACGCGACGGGTCTCGCCGAGCTGGTCGCCGACGGACAGGTGACCTCGGCGGAACTGCTGGACCTGGCACGGCAGCGGCTGCGCGGCGTGAACCCGGCGATCAACTCGGTCGTGATCGAGACCGAGGCGGAGGCGGACATCCGCGTGCAGCATCCGCTGCCCGGACCGTTCGCCGGGGTGCCGTTCCTGATCAAGGACTTGGCCCAGGAGTATCGCGGCTATCCCACGACCAGCGGGTGCCGGGCGCTCCGGAACACCGTCGAAACGGAGAACGCACTGGTCACCGACCGGTTCCTTGACGCCGGGCTGGTGATCTTCGGCAAGACCAACACGCCAGAGCTCGGTGCGAAGGGCATCACCGAGTCGGACCTGTGGGGACCGTGCCGGAACCCGTGGGACGTCTCGCGCACCCCGGGCGGCTCATCGGGCGGCTCGGCGGCCGCAGTCGCCGCGGGGATCGTGCCGGCGGCGGGCGCCAACGACGGTGGTGGATCGATCCGGATCCCGGCGGCGACCACCGGGCTGGTCGGCCTCAAACCGAGTCGCGGCCTGGCGCCGTACGGGCCGTCGTCGGGGGAGCCGATGTTCGGCATGGCGGTCCAGGGCGTGGTGGCGCGTACCGTGCGCGACAGTGCGGGCCTGATGGACGCCATCGTCGACCCGAACCGGTTCGCCGATTATCAAGTGGCGCAACCGGACCGACCATTCGCCGAGGTTCTCGGCGACCGGCCGGCGCGACTGCGGATCGGCTTCTCGGGGCACTCCGCGATCCGCGGCGACGCGACCCCGGAGGCCACCGCGGCGCTCGAACACACCGCACAGCTGCTCGCCGATCTCGGGCATCACGTGGAAGAGGTCACGCCGCCCTACGACGACAAGGCGCTGGCGGAGACCTTCCTGACGATCTGGTTCGCGCAAGTGGTCGGTCAGGTCGCGGAGATCAAGGAGCGCACCGGAGCCGGCGACCGCGACTTCGAGGCCGACACGCTGGCGATGGTGGAGGTGGGGCGGGCGAACGGCGTCGCCAAGCTGTTCCGTGCGCTGGACGAGATCACCGGATACACGCGGGCGATGGAGACCTTCTACGAGTCCTTCGACTACTTCATGACGCCGACGCTCGCGGAGTCGCCGATCAAGATCGGCGCCCTCGACACTCCGAAGCCGCTGCAGGCGGCCGCACGGATTGCGCACCGCGTGCACGGCGGATCGGCCATGGTGCGCACCGGGATCATCGACCAGATGATCGAGGCCAACCTCGGCTGGGTTCCCTACACTCAGCTCGCGAACCTGACCGGCAGGCCCGCGATCAGCGTTCCGGTGTACTGGACGCCCGAGGGGCTGCCGCTCGGTGTCTCCTTCAACGGCACCCTGGGGTCGGATGCGGCGCTGCTGCGATTGGCCGCGCAGCTCGAGGAGGCCGCACCGTGGATCCAGCGGTTCCCGGCGCAGCCGGTCAGCCGACCTTGATCCGACTGGTGGTCCCGGTGATCTCCCGCAGCCGCCCGGAGGGCGCTTTCACGTCGCCGTAGTACCGGATTCGATAGTCGCCTGCGGACGCGTGGCGGGGGATGCGCCAGGTGACGGTCACCTTCGACGCCGTCGCGCTGCCGCCGGGACGGACCCAGGTCATCTCGGTGGACTCGTGGTCGTCGTCGTAGGCGACCGCCCAGCCGGTTCCGGTGAATCGTTCGACGGCGAAGTAGCCCTGGGTGTTCCGGCCGCGACGGATCCGGTTGGTGGGGTGGGCACCGCAGAACGAGACCGTGAGGGTGGTGCCTGCGGTCGCGGTTGCGGGCACGCTCGAGACCACCTGCCCGAAGCGTCGGCCCGGCATCGGGGTGTCGGCGGGCCTGCCGCCCAGGAGATCGGGCTGCAGGGAGTCGCGATCGGCGGGGCGCGGTCCGGCGGGCTTGCGGATGCCGCGGGCCATCGATTGCGCCATCGCGTGGAACTCCTGCATGTACGCGCACAGCGTCCACCGGCCGAACAGTGTCTCACCGCCCTCATACTGCTGCGCGACGTACTCCTCCGGCGTCACGGTGTACTGGCTGTAGCCGTTGGAATAGCCTTGCAGGAGAACATTCTCCATCGGCAGGTCGAGGGCGTCGGCCACCAGGCGCCGGATGCGGAGCCCGGCCACGATCGTGGTCTCCGACGGCATCGCGGCCAGCGCGAGATCGCCGATCCGGATGAGCTGGATCGGTAGACGCTGCTCGATCCACGGACGCGGCGGCAGGAGTCCGAGCGGAAACAGGTCGGCTTTGGGCGCCTGGACGTCGACCATCCACGGGGCCGGAGTCGGGGTGGCTCCGGCTCCCAGTGCCATTGCCAACTCATTGCGCATGCCCTCGTGCAGGATGGCGAGCTGACTGCGGGTGTTGTCCTCCATGCTGGTGGCCGCGGCGGCCATGCCCATCATGGCGGGTGCGGTGCGGGTCGCCTTGCCGTTGGGCGTGTACTCGCCGGCGATGGTGATGTCGTTCAGATTCAGGTAGCGCGTGGCGGTCGTGACGCCCGTGCCGCGCATCGGTCGCGCACCGCGCAGAGCACGCTGACCGGCGTCGTCCTGGCGTCGACCGATCAGGATGCGGTTGGTGCGGTTGTTCGACGTCGGGCCGCCGGGGTGCATCTTGCGGAGCCAGAGGTTGGGCGTCATGTCACCCGCGTTGGTCTGCGCATGGGCGGCCACCAGACCGTCGGTGCGCTGCTCCGCCAGATATGACGCATAGCCCTTGTTGTCCGGGCCGATCTGGAAGTTCGCGTCGGTCAGCGAGGTGCCGTGGGTGGCGAACCAGGTGATCTCGCCGATCGTCCGGCCACCCTGCCTCAGGCGGAGTCCGGTCACCTGAGGGTCGATGTGCTCGGGGAAGTGGCGGCGGTCGGCGACCGGGTTCCGCTCGAAGGCGGTCAGCGACCGGTTGGCGCTGGCGTCGTGGAGCTCGTCCATCCCGAGTTCCACGGTGCCGGGCGCGAGACTGCGGTGCGCCTCGTCGACGGCGTCGAGCAGTCCCGCGAGTTCGGCGTCGAAGGAGTTGTGTCGGTGTCCCATCGCGGCGAGCGTGTAGGCGTAATCCCAGGAGGTGCCGCCGCACGAGTTGTGGTTGTGGGTGGCGTTCACGTTGACGTTGTGGACGGTATAGGTGCCGCCGTAGCGTTTCGCGAGCTCGGTGAGCAGGCGGTTGTGGTGCGAGGTGAACACGCACGCGATGTCCGCGGTAATGAACAGGACGCGCTCGCCGGTGGCGGCGTCGGCGATGACGAACGCGCGCGCCCAGGTCCGCTGGATGAGCCCCTTCGCCACTTGCTCGGCATCGGAGTAGCCCATCATGCCCTGTCCGGCGATCGCGCCGGTCATGTCGCCCTTGCCCGCGCCGACGAGGTAGCCGCCCGTGGCGTTCGCCTGTCCGGACTGGGACACGCTCAGCCCACCGAGGGTTGCACCCGCCGCCGTCGCCGTGGCGCCGACGACGGCGGCGTGGAGGAGGGAGCGGCGTGAGATGTCGGACATGGAGCTCCTCAAATGAAACGCGTTCTCGTGCTGGTCGAGTGTGACACTAACCTCAGTTGATCGAATGATCAAGAAGGGGTGGTCGTCTCGCCGCCGTGGCCGCGGCCGTGCCGTGCGGCACCGCTGCGGCGTGTCTCCTAGAGTGGTAGGCGATTCTCAAGACGAAAGGGTCCCTCATGGGCAACGGCATCCGCGTGGGTGTGCTTGGCAGCAATGGCAAGGTCGGCAAGGCGATCGTCGAAGGCGTCGACGGCTCCGCCGACACCGAGTTCACCGTCGGTGTCGACAAGGGGGACGCGCTCACCGGGTTCGTTGACTCGAAGACCCAGGTGGTCGTCGACTTCACGCATCCCGACGTCGTGATGGACAATCTGAAGTTCCTGGTGGAGAACGGGATCCACGCCGTTGTGGGGACCACCGGATTCACCCAGGAGCGTCTCGACACCGTCCGCGGATGGGTGGAGGCGAACCCGGGCGTCGGCGTGCTGATCGCCCCGAACTTCGCCATCGGTGCGGTGCTGTCGATGCACTTCGCACAACAGGCCGCGCGGTTCTTCGAGTCCGCCGAGGTCGTCGAACTCCATCACCCGCACAAGGCTGACGCACCGTCGGGCACTGCGGGTCGTACCGCCGCACTGATCGCCGCCGCTCGAGCCGAGGCCGGTCTGGGCGCGAGCCCCGATGCGACGTCGACCGGACTCGACGGGGCGCGTGGCGCCGACGTCGACGGGGTGCGGGTG
Organism: Gordonia hydrophobica NBRC 16057; assembly: GCF_001592365.1. Classification (GTDB taxonomy): domain Bacteria; phylum Actinomycetota; class Actinomycetes; order Mycobacteriales; family Mycobacteriaceae; genus Gordonia; species Gordonia hydrophobica. Next base: position 207,183 of record NZ_BCWU01000006.1, on the reverse strand, counting down.
CATTCGGTCCGCCTGGCGGGTCTCGTCGCCCACCAGGAGGTGCTCTTCGGCACGCAGGGCGAGACCCTGACCATTCGCCACGATTCGATGGATCGCAACTCGTTCGTCCCCGGTGTGCTGCTCGGTGTGCGCGAGATCGCCGGCCGCCCGGGCCTCACGGTGGGGCTCGAGTCGTTCATGGACCTGTAGCCGCTCGTGGCTGCCAAGAAGAAGTCGGACGCGCGACCGATCATCGCGGTGATCGCGTTTCTCGTCGTCGCACTCTGCGTCTACTTCGTGCTGCTCGGCCGGATCGCCGTCCAGTTGATCGGTCACGGCTCGATCGTGTCGATCGGTCTGGGCATCGGCGTCTTTCTGCTTCCGCTGCTCGGTGTCTGGATGGTGATCTCCACGCTGAAGTCGGGCATCGAACACCAGCGGATGGTCGCGGCGGCGCAGGAGCTCGGGCGCGATCTGGACACCGACTCGCTGCCGCGTCGTCCGTCCGGGCGCATCGAGAAGGACGCGGCGATGGAGCTGTTCGAGGAAGTGAAGACTGAGTGGGAGGCCGATCCGTCCGACTGGGTCAGCACCTACCGGATCGCGCGCGCATACGACTACGCCGGTGACCGCTCCCGGGCACGAGAGATGATGAAGCGGGCGAGCGAGCAGTACCGCCTGGCGCAGGCGAAGTGACGACATGGCCCGTCTGCTGATCGTTCACCACACGCCGTCGCCGCACTGCCAGGAGATGTTCGAGGCGGTGCTCGCGGGCGCCACCGACCCCGAGATCGAGGGCGTCGAAGTGGTGCGGCGGGCCGCGCTGTCGGTGTCACCCGCTGAGATGCTCGACGCCGACGGCTACCTGCTCGGCACCCCGGCCAACCTCGGTTACATGAGCGGTGCGCTGAAACACGCCTTCGACACCTGCTACTACCCGATTCTCGACTCCACGAAGGGGCGGCCCTACGGCCTGTTCATGCACGGCAACGTCGGTACCGAGGGCGCCGAGAAGAGTGTGCACTCCATCGCAGGCGGCCTCGGCTGGGTGAAGGCCGCGGCCGACGTCGTGATCTCGGGGAAGCCGACCAAGGAGCAACTGGAGGCGTGCTGGGAGCTCGGGGCGACTGTCGCTGCCGGACTAATGGAGTAGTCGCGCGCGACCTCGCGAATCCCGCTCGAAGCGTCGCCTCCCGCTCCATGTCACACAAGTAGCGGGAAGCGACGCCTCAGGCGCGAACGGTTACCCGGCGCGCCCGGTCAGTGCTCCGAGACGGAGGCGGGGACGACGATGTCGCGCTTCTGGATCTTTCCGGTGGCGCCGGTGGGGAGTGCCTCGACGAACCAGATCTGACGCGGGTACTTGTAGGCGGCGACCCGGTCCTTGACGAAGGTGCGGAGATCGTCTTCGGCGACCTCGGCTCCGGGCTTGAGTGCGACGGCGGCGCCGACGTCCTCGCCGAGGCTCTCGTGCGGGATGCCGACGACGGCGGCTGCGGCGACGGCCGGGTGCTCGTACAGCACTTCCTCCACCTCGCGCGGGTAGATGTTCATGCCGCCACGGATGATCATGTCCTTGGTGCGGTCGACGATGCGGTAGTAGCCGTCGGCGTCCTTGGTGCCCACGTCACCGGTCGAGAACCAGCCGTCGGCGTCGATCGCCTCGGCGGTCTTGTCGGGGAGCTGCCAGTAGCCCTTCATGATGTTGTGACCCTTGATCTGGATCTCACCGGGCTCGTCGACGGCGGCTTCCTTGCCGTTGACGTCGATCACGCGCATCTGCACGCCCTCGATCGGAGTGCCGATCGTGCCGGGGCGGCGCTCCTTGTCGGGGTGGTTGAAGCAGGCGACCGGCGAGGTCTCCGAGAGACCGTAGCCCTCGAGGATGACGGCGTTGAAGGCGGCTTCGAAGTCGGTGATGACCTGGGCAGGGAGGGCGGCGCCACCCGACACGCAGACGCGGAGGGAGCTGGTGTCGTCGCTCGGCCGTCGCGAGGCGACGAGTGCGGAGTACATGGTCGGCACGCCGAGGAAGATGGTGACCTTGTCGGCGGCAATGGCATCGAGGACGGCGAGGGGCTCGAATCGGGGGATCAGGGTGAGGCTGGCCTGAGCGATCACGGCGGCGTTGAGGCCGCAGGTGAGGCCGAACACGTGGAACAGTGGTAGGCAGCCCATGAGGACGTCGTCAGTGCCGGCGCCGATCAGGGTGCGGACGGTGATCTCGGCGTTACGGTGCAGACCGATGTGGGTCAGCTCGGCGCCCTTCGGCTTACCGGTGGTGCCGGAGGTATGCAGGATGACGGCGGTGTCGACGTCGTCGCGGTCGATCGGGGCGGCCTGCGGAGCGGCAGCGGCGATCGCGGACTGCAGCTGTCCGTCGACGACCACGCAGTCGGCGCCGGACGCCTCGGCGCCGCCCTTGGCCTCGTCGGCGAAGGTCGAGGCGGCCAGGATCAGCTTGGCTGAGGTGTTGCAGAGGTAGAAGGCGATCTCACGCGACTTCAGGAGCGGGTTCATCGGGACGGCGACGGCGCCGGCGCGCAGAATGCCGTAGAACAGGATCGCGAACTCGGGAACGTTCGGCAGCATGAGGCCGACGCGGTCGCCGGGAACGATTCCCTTCTCGGCGAGGAGGGTGGCGACTCGAGCCGAAGCATCGTCGAACGCTGCATACGAGTACGTGGTGTCGCCGCACCGGAGTGCGAGGTGGTCCGGGCGGGCCGCGGCCGCGTCGACGAGATTCTGACTCAGGTTCGCCATGGGTTTCGCTTTCGGTGTTGGGTGCAATTCCTACCCGTTCAGCGTGCGCCACAACGGTGCGGTACGCGATGGTGTCGCAGCTAACGTAACGACGGGCGCGGTGTGCATGTGCACAATAGTGCTGCCGCGAGTGTTCGGTCAGTCGGTCACGTTCAAGCGTGCGTCGACCTCGAAGGCGAGGCAGAGTTCGGCCAACTCCCGTGGTGACGAGGTCGATCGTCCTGTCAGAGTCTCGATGCGCCGCAATCGGTGCCGAATGGTGTTGCGGTGGACGAACAGGGCGTCGGCAGTCTCGCCGACGTTCCCGTCGGCGTGCACCCACGCACGGAACGTGTCGATGAGCAGCTCGCGATCAGGGGGAGCGAGCTCGTACAGCTTGTGCAGCACCGACTGGGCGAGACCGGTACTGACCTCGGGGGTCGCGACCGCGGCGATCCCGAGGACGGAGTCGTCGAACTGAGTGACGCCCCGGCCGGGGCCGGCCAGTGAGATGCGAGCGTATTTGAGCGCTCGGCCGATGTGGGTGAGTTCGGTGAACGGTGCGCTGACACCGACTCGGCCGGAGGTGACTCTGCCGAGCAGTTGGAGGGCGGCGTCGGCCGCGGTAGGTGTCGGCGCGTGGATAAGGCCGATCTGCTGGTCGGGCAGCAGACGCCACGCCGATCGCAGATCGAGTCCGCGCAACTTGTTCTCGACGCCGTGCAGTGGCTGCCTGCCGATCACCTCGGTCGCGGCGGCGACGGCGAGATAGGGGCCGCGCGTGGGGATCTGCAGCAGCGCCGCGGTCTCCCAGAGATTGGTCTTGCTGGTGAACCGTCCTTCTAGAAGGTGCTCGGTGAGCGCGGCGCGCTCTGCGGCGTCGTCGCGGATCTGCTCATTGGTGGCGTCGCGATGGGCGTCGGCCACCTCGTTGGCGAAGCGGTCGTACCCGCTCCAGATCCGCTCGGTGGCGGCGAAGACGGCGCGGCGGGAGAAGGTCTGATCTGATTCGGCGATGCTCCGAAACTCCTGCCAGAGGGTCTGAAATCCCACGCGATACGCGTGCATCAGCGCAGGCAGTGGCACACCGAGTGCGGCGCGTGACGCGCCGGTGCTCCGTGCGGTGGTGGTCTCGAAGTCGTTGTCGTCGGTGATGGCGCGGACCCATTCGGCGAAGTTGGCGCGCACCACGCTGATCGTCGTGTCCCGGGGGATGTGCTCGGCTGTCTGGTAGTACGTGATGTCGCGGTGGATGGCCGTGGTGACGCGATCGGCGAGGTCGTCGATCCGCGCCGCGAGCACCTCGCCGATGCGGCTGAGTTCGGCGGTCAGGTCGGGACGTTCCGGTGGTCGGAGATCGGAGGCAGGCGTCACCCTGCCATTGTCGCGCGTCGAGCCGCGGTTCCGTGATCGGTGGTCGATATGGACGCCGTCTACGACGGGCGGCGCCCGGACAGGACGAGCAGCAGGGTGGTGCCGGGGGCCTCGACGGTCGATCCCGAACCCCACGACCACGAGAGATCGCTGGCGACGAAGCGCCGGTCGTCGGTCGCGACGGGGCGGAAGACTGCGGTCCTCCCAGTTCGGTGGTAGCCGGCGAGTCGGTCGAGCACCGCGTGGACGGCGGCGTCCGAGGTCGCGGCGTCGATGCCGAGCGGTTCGGTCACGTCGAGCGTGTGGACCACCGCGTCGACGAGGGCCTCGTCGACGCTCGTGAACGCGTTCGGGCGGTGCACTCCGACGAGTCGTCGGAGGCGTTCGACGATCTCGTCGGTGGTGAGGCGAGCGGCGGCCGACCGGGAACTGGCGTCGATCACGCGATTGATGGTGCCGGGGTGACGCAGGGCGACGCGGAGCGTTCGACCGAGGCCCATGCTCTGCAAGGTCAGATGCGCTCCGACCTCTCGCACGGTCCATCCGTCGCAGAGGGAGGGCGCCGCCCACTGGTGACGTGCGAGTGAGGCGAACATCTCCGCCGTTCTCGCGCGCTGATCGTCGACGAGTCTCCACAGTTCGGTGTCGGTCATGAGCGCGATCCTTGATCTGGTTCGTTGTACGAACTAGATTATTTCGTACAACGAACCAGATCAAGGAGTTCGCATGCCCCGGTCTCTCCCGACCAGCCTGCTGATGTCGATCGCGGGGAGGCACGCTGAGACGCGGATCGTCGAGGCCGTCCGCGCCGCGGGATTCGAGGACCTGACCATCGCGCAGGCGCGACTGATGGCCGGCATCCAGGACGGCGGGTCGCGCATCTCGACGCTCGCCGAACGCGCACAGATCACCAAGCAGACGGCCACCGTGCTCGTCGACCGACTCGAGGCTGCGGGCTACGTGATGCGTGCGTCGGATCCGAGCGACGGTCGCGTCCGACTGGTTCGGTTCACCGAACAGGCGCTGGCGATGATTCCGGCGGCACGCGCCGAGGAGGCACGGATCGAACGGGAGTGGGCCGCGCATCTGGGCGATCGCGATTTCGCGGCACTGACGAAGGCGCTCGAACGCCTGCGCGCACTCGTCGATCCGGAGGACCCTCGCTTACACTCGGTCACGTGAGCACGACCATCCCGACCCCGTACGAGGACCTGCTGCAGTTGGTCATGGACACCGGCACGCCGAAGTCCGACCGCACCGGCACCGGAACCCGCAGCGTCTTCGGGCATCAACTGCGATTCGACCTGTCCGCGGGCTTCCCGTTGATCACCACCAAGAAGGTGCATCTGAAGTCGATCGTGTACGAGCTCCTGTGGTTCCTGCGCGGCGACTCCAACGTGCGCTGGCTCCAGGAACGGGGTGTCACGATCTGGGACGAGTGGGCTGCGCCCGACGGCGAACTGGGCCCGGTGTACGGAGTGCAGTGGCGCAACTGGCCGACGCCGTCGGGCGAGCACGTCGATCAGATCGCAGCGGCGCTCGAGACCCTGAAACAGAATCCGGACTCGCGCCGCAACATCGTGTCCGCGTGGAACGTCGGCGAGATCCCCCAGATGGCGTTGCCGCCGTGCCATGCGTTCTTCCAGTTCTATGTCGCCGACGGGAAGCTCAGCTGCCAGCTGTATCAGCGCAGCGCCGACCTCTTCCTGGGCGTTCCGTTCAACATCGCCTCGTATGCGTTGCTGACGCACATGATGGCGCAGCAGGCCGGGCTCGAGGTCGGGGACTTCGTGTGGACCGGCGGCGACTGCCACATCTACGACAACCACGTTGAGCAGGTCACCGAACAGCTGACCCGCGAGCCGCTGCCGTATCCGACGCTCACTCTGCACAAGGCGGACTCGATCTTCGACTACGAGTTCGACGACATCGAGATCGTCGGATATCAGTCGCACCCGGCGATCAAAGCCCCGGTGGCGGTCTGAGGCGTCCCGGCGATGAGCATCGAACTGGTCTGGGCGCAGGACCGCGTCGGCGCGATCGGCAAGGCGGGCGCCATCCCATGGCGGGTCCCGGAGGACATGAAGCGGTTCAAGGAACTCACCGGTGCCGGTGCGGTGATCATGGGACGCAAGACGTGGGAATCGCTGCCCGCGGCGTTCCGTCCGCTGCCCGGACGTCGGAACATCGTCATCACCAGGTCGGCTGACTTCGTGGCCGACGGCGCCGACGTGGCCGACGGACTCGATGCGGCGCTGGCGATCGCCGGGCACGCGGCCGCCGTCATCGGCGGCGGCGAGATCTACACGCTCGCCATGGATCGTGCGACGCACTTGCGCGTGACCGAGATCGACGTGCTGGTCGACGGCGCGGACGCCTTTGCGCCGGAGGTGAACTCGGACCAGTGGCTGGTGGAGTCCGAGGGGGAGTGGTTGTACTCGTCGACCGGAACCCTGTACCGGTTCGTCGACTACGTGCGGCGGTAGCCGCGATCGGCCACGGGGGCGCCGTCGGTCCCCAGACCGGTGTCGGTGGCGCAGTTCTCCGATATGGTCGTTGTCAGACGGCGGCAGTGGAGGCGATGTGCTGAATCTGGAACTGGAGCTGGGCGACTGGGCCACGTGGGTGGGCTCGATCGGCACCATCGGCGCGTTCGTGGTCGCCTTCTGGCAGATCCACCGGGAACGGTCGGCGCGCAAGACCAAGGAGAAACTCGAGACGTGGATGCGTCGACGGGAGCACGTCGACCGTGTCTCGGCGTGGATCCACGACGCGGCCCTGCACGTCAACAACGACTCGGGGCATCCGATCCACGACGTCGTGGTGAAGGGCGGTGACCGCGAGATCTGGACCGCGACCCAGCTCCCGCCAGGGACGCACCGCGACGAGACCGTCGACGGACCGGGTCACGGGACGGTGCACCTGGAGTTCACCGACGTCCGCGGCGACCGGTGGAGCCGGGTGCCGGGAGGAGTGCCCGAACTGCTGGGGCGGGGCGTGGCATGACGCGGGGCGTGGCTTGACTCGGGGTTCGGCATGACTCAGTCGCCCGAGACCCTGGCGCATCTGCGGCGGGCGCGTGATCTGATGGACCGTCGGTACGCCGAGCCGCTGGACGTTCCGACGATGGCGGGACGGGCGCTGATGTCGACGGCGCACTTCAGTCGCGAGTTCAAGATCGCCTACGGCGAGACTCCGTACGGCTACCTCGTCACTCGACGCGTCGAACGCGCGATGGCACTGCTGCGGGCGGGTACCAGTGTCACCGATGCGTGCGTCGAGGTCGGGTTCACCTCGCTCGGATCGTTCAGCAGCACGTTTCGGCGGCTGACCGGCGAGACGCCGAGTGCCTACCGAGCCCGGTCACACGAGAGCCTCGAGGGGTTGCCGTCGTGCATGACCAAGATCCTCGTGCGTCCGATGCCGTTCGGCTGAGCGACGGCGCGGCAACTGAGCAGTTTTGGAGAAGCGGCCTCGCGGCGATCGACCTAGTTTGGTTGACATGACCAACATCGAGATCACGTACTGTCCCATCACCGTCGACGACATCGACGCCGCTCTCGGCTTCTACCGGGACGCTCTCGGCTTGGAGGTGGTCCGCGACGTCGCCAACGGCGACCACCACTGGGTCACCCTCGGCATGCCCGACCAGAGCGGCGTCGAGATCGTGCTGTCTCAGCCCGGCGGGGGACGGTCGCCGGAGGATGCCGAGGCCCTGCACCGGCTCGTCGCCAAGGGCATGATGCCGCCGATCGTCTTCCGTTCCTCCGACCTCGACGCGATGTTCGAGAAGGTTTCCGCGTCGGGCGCTGAGGTGCTCCAGGAGCCGATCAAACAGCCGTGGGGTCCGCGCGACTGCGCCTTCCGCGATCCGGCGGGCAACATGGTGCGGATCAACGACGCCGGGCAGTGACCGGGCTCGGCTGTCGGAGGGCACCACTACGCTGGGCGCTGTGAGTACCTTTCAGTGGAGTGCGCGTGGCGTCAATGCGGTGATGGAACCCCTGCTGCGGATTCCGTTCCTGAAACGCACGGTCTTCAAGTCGATGACGGACATCACCTACACCGGACGGCGCAGCGGCAAACGGGTCACGTTGCCGATCGTGTTCGAGCGTCGTGGGGACGATCAGGTGGTCGTCGGTGTCGCGATGGCCGACCGCAAGACCTGGTGGCGCAACTTCGCGTCGGGCCCCGAACCGATCGGGATCCGGCTCGACGGCGTCGACCGCACCGGCACCGGCGTTGCCAAGGTGGGAGACAAGGGCACCGCCGTGGTCATCACCCTGGATCCGCTGCCCTGATGTCGAGGGCGCCGGATCGGCTCTCGATTCCGCAGGCCCGTCGAATCGCGCTGGCGGCACAGGGATTCACCGACCGGCTGCCGACGGGCGCACCGACGCGCAGCCACTTCACGCGAGTGCTGGGGCGGACGAGGCTGCTGCAGATGGACTCGGTCAACATCCTGGCCCGTGCACACTATCTGCCGACGTTCAGCAGGATCGGACCCTACGACGACGCGCTCGTCGACCGCGCTGCCTGGCGACCCAGTGCGCGAGCACCGCGGCTGCTCGCGGAGTACTGGGCCCACGAGGCGGCGCTGATCCCGGTCGACGACTGGCCGCTGTTCGGCTGGCGGATGGACGAGTACCGCGACGGCCGGTATCGCCACACCCGGGAGATCTTGCAGCGCAACCGGTCCCAGGCCGCCGACGTGCTCGCGGTGATCGCCGAGAAGGGAGCGGTCGTCCCCCGAGAGATCGAAGCGGAACTGGGGATCACCCGGGCGCCGGGGGAGAAGGGCGCCTGGTGGATCCGCGGGGAGGTGAAGCACCTCTGCGAGGCGATGTTCGCGGCAGGCACCCTGTCTGCGGTTCGGAGCGAGCACTTCCATCGCCACTACGACCTCGCCGAACGCGTGGTCGGCGAGGACCGGGTGGGCCGCGTCGTCGGTCGTCGGGACGCTCACCGCGCGTTGGTCGCTCGCGCCGCGGCGTCGCACGGCGTGGCGACGGTCGCCGATCTCGCCGACTACTACCGACTCAAAGCCGCCGAGGTCCGCGACGTGCTGCCCGACCTCGTCGACGCCGGAGAGGTGACCACGGTGCAGGTCGACGGGTGGGACGAGCACGCCTACCTGCACCGGGACGCACGACTGCCGCGCCGAGTGGACCGATCGACGCTGCTGTCGCCGTTCGATCCGCTGGTGTTCTTCCGACCGCGGACGCAGCGGCTCTTCGACTTCCGGTACCGCATCGAGATCTACGTCCCGGAGAACAAGCGCGTCCACGGCTACTACGTGCTCCCGTACCTGATGGGCGAGGAGTTGGTCGCCCGCGTGGACCTGAAGGCAGACAGGTCGGCGGGTGTCCTTCGCGTCCTCGCCGCGCACGTCGAGCCCGGCCGTGATCACGGCGCGGTCGCAGAGTCGCTCGCCGACGATCTGCGTCGACTGGCTCGATGGCGCGGGCTCGATCAGGTCGAGGTGGCGCCGCGCGGCGAACTGGCTTCCGCGTTGGGGGCGGCGGTGCACTGAGCGTGCGGGTGCGGCGGCGATAGTCTTGCTCCATGAGAGATCTGCCCCTCGCCGGCGTCCGAGTCCTGGAACTCGGCAACTACATCGCGGCCCCGACGGCCGGCCGCATGCTCGCCGACTTCGGTGCCGAGGTCATCAAGATCGAACGCGAGACCGGTGACGAACTCCGCAACTGGCGGTTGTACGACGGTGAGACGTCGATGCTGTTCCGAACCATCAACCGCAATAAGAAGTCGGTGGTGCTGGACCTGCGGACGGATGAGGGGCGCGAGGATGTGAAAGCCCTTGCCGCGCACTGCGATGTGGTGCTCGAGAACTTCCGTCCCGGAACCCTGGAGAAGTGGGGCATCGGCCCGGACCGGCTCAGCGAGGCGAATCCGGATCTGATCTTCGTGAGGATCTCGGCCTTCGGCCAGACGGGACCGTATGCCCAGCGCCCCGGATTCGCCGCCGTCGCGGAGGCGTACGGCGGATTTCGGGAACTGGTGGGTGACCCCGACCGCCCGCCGGTCCGGGTCGGCGTCTCGATCGGCGATTCCATCGCCGGGCTGTACGGGGCGTTCGGCGCGGTGATGGCACTGTACGAGCGTCTCCGTCGGCGCGACGAGACGCGCGGAGCGGGCGGGGCGTCCGCGCCGTTGTCCGACCGGATCGTCGACGTCGCCCTCAACGAGGCGATCTTCTCGATGATGGAGTCCCTGGTGCCCGATCTCGGTGCCTATGGCGTCACCCGAGAACGCACCGGCGGCCGGATGGAGGGGATCGCGCCGTCGAACGGGTACCTGTGCGAGGACGGCAGTTCGGTGGTGATCTCCGGCAACGCGGATGCGATCTTCCCGCGCTACATGCGCGCGATCGGTCGCCCGGACCTCGCCGACGATCCGGACCTGGCGAACAACGACGGGCGGTGGCGTCGTCGCGACGAGATCGACGCCGCGATCGGCGCGTGGACTGCCGCCCGCTCGCGAGACGAGGTGCTCGCCGTCCTCGACGATGCGGCCGTCCCGGCGGGACCGATCTACACCGCGGCCGACATCGTGAGCGACGAGCAGTACCGTGCGCGCAACATGGTGCAGGAGTTCGACGTCGACGCCGGCGGACCCGAACCGCGTCGCGTCGGCTTCCCCGGCATCGTTCCGGTGCTCGGCGAGGCGTCGTTGCCGATCCGCTCGGTGGGACCGGACCTCGGCGAACACACCGACGAGATCCGTGACCGCTTTCTGGGAGGTCGACGGTGACCGATTACTCTCGGGTGGCGCTGCGCGATGTGACCCTGCGCGACGGACTGCAGTTGACCGGCAAGGTCCTCGACGTGGACGTGCGGGTGGCGTTGGCGCGCACCCTGCTGTCCGCGGGCGTCCCGGAACTGGAGATCGGCTCGATGGCGCGACCGGACCTGGTGCCGCCGATGGCGGGCACCCTCGAGATCGTCGCGCAGTTGACCCCGGCCGAACTCGAGCGCTGCTGGGTGTGGGTGGCCACGCCGCGTCACGTGGTGAAGGCGGCCGCGGCAGGCGTCCGGAACTTCCAGTACTGCCTGTCGGCGTCCGATGCGCACAACAAGGCCAACATCGGGCGCCTCACCGAGGACAGCGTCGCGGCGATGCCGGAGGCGATCGCGGCCGCGAAGGAGGTCGGCGGGCGCATTCAATTGTGCCTGGCGACCGCATTCACCTGCCCGTTCGACGGACCGGTCGACCCCGATCGGGTCCGCGGAATCGTCGCCGACCCCAGAACCGATGCCGCCGACGACGTGGTGCTGGCGGACACCCTCGGCCAGGCGCACCCCGCACAGGTGCGGGACCTCTTCGCATCGGTCCAGGCCGGCGACCGCCGGCTCGTCTTTCACGGGCACGACACCTGGGGGATGGGGGTGGCGAACTCGCTCGCCGCGGCCGACGGCGGCGCGACGGTCGTCGACGGCGCGCTCGGCGGGCTCGGCGGATGCCCGTTCGCGCCCGGTGCCAGCGGGAACACTGCGAGCGAGGACCTGCTGTTCGCGACGCGACCGGCGTACCTGACGCCGAACACGCTGGCCGATCTCGTCCGTGCCGGCGAACGACTGTTGGCCGACGTGGACGAGGAGTCGCGCTCGCGGACCGCGCAGGGCGCCCGATCGAAGGCGGATGCCTTCGCCTGGGTGATCGCCGACTGACACGCGGGCTACACTTCTGGCCGCACAACAACGGAAGGGTGGACACGTGTCCGTCACGCACGATGGCAAGACCTATCGACTCGTCATGTTCGATCTCGACGACACGCTCGCGCCGTCGAAGACCGCGATGAGCGACGAGATGGTCGGATTGTTCCGCGAACTGCTGTCGGGCAGCCTGGCCTGCATCATCTCCGGCGGCCAGTACGGCCAGTTCCAGGCGCAGGTCCTCGACCGGCTCGGCGACTTCCCGGACAAGGCCAATCTTCATCTGATGCCGACCAACGGCACCCGCTATGTGCGCTGGGGCGGACAGTCGTGGGACACCGTCTACGCCGAAGACCTCTCCGACGACCAGAAGACGCGGGCGATGGCGGCCGTCGAAGCCGGTGCCCGCGAGCTCGGCCTGTGGGAGGAGCAGACGTGGGGACCGATCCTGGAGGATCGCGGCAGCCAGGTCACCTTCTCCGCCCTGGGCCAGGCGGCGCCGGTCGACGCGAAGGCCGCCTGGGATCCCGACGGCCGGAAGAAGGAGGCACTGCGTGCCTACGCGGCTGCGCGACTGCCGGATCTGGAGGTCCGCAGCGGCGGCTCCACCTCGGTCGACATCACGGCCGAGGGGATCGACAAGGCGTACGGTGCGCGTCGACTGATGGAGATCGTGGACCTGGGGATCGACGACATCCTGTTCTTCGGCGATCGCCTCGACGACGGCGGCAACGACCGCCCGGTCGCCGACCTGGGGATCGACGCGATCGCGGTCCACGGCTGGGAGGACACGTACGCGAAACTGGGCGCCATCGTCCGCGGGTGACGCCGGAGGAGAGCGGTGCCGGTCCCAGCGACGGATTGAGAGAACGAATGTACACTCAAATTCATGGAGATCGTCGACCAGCGTCGCAGTGAGGTCCGTGAGCTCACCGGACTCGCTCTGCGAGAGTCCGAGCGTGCCGCCGCAGGCATTCACCGCACGCACCGGAGCATCTCCGACCGCGTGTTCGGGACCGTCGGGGTGTTCACCGGACAGGCCGCACGCCCGGTGAAGACGATTCACGACGCGATCACCGATGGCGTGTACCAGGCGGTGCGGGCGAGCATGTCGGCCGCCGCGACCGTCGGCGAGAAGGTCGCCGATCTGCCGCTGGCCGTGCCACCGTCGGAAACGCGACTGGGGGCCGAGGTGATCGCGGCCGTCACCGGACTGATCGGCGACGACCTCGCCACGCGCCGATCTCCGCTCGTCGCGGATCCGATGCGACTGCGCCTCGGCGACGACGTCGAGGTCACCGGATCCATCGCGATCTTCGTCCACGGCTTGATGGAGACCGAGCACGCGTTCGAGATCGAGGGCCGGTCGCCCTACGGCGACGTGCTCGCCGAGCGCGGAGTCACCCCGGTGTTCGTGCGGTACAATACCGGCAGACACATCTCGGTGAACGGCCGCGCGCTGTCCGGACTGCTCGAGGAAGTCGTCGGCCACTGGCCGGTGCCGGTCGAGCGGATCGCCTTGATCGGCCATTCGATGGGCGGATTGGTGCTGCGCAGCGCCGCGTACTGGGGCGAGCGGCACGACCACTCCTGGGTCGACGGGGTGTCGGCGACCGTCAGCCTCGGAACTCCGCATCTCGGTGCGCCGCTGGAGAGCCTGGCGCATTACGGCAGTGCGGTTCTCTCCGGGTTCCCGGAGACGGCGGCATTCGGATCGCTCCTGCGACGACGCAGTGCGGGCATCCGCGACCTGCGCGGCGGCAGCCTGGTCGACGAGGACTGGGCCGGTCGCGATCCCGACGCTCTCGGAGCGGCGCTGGCCGCCGAGGTGCCGCTGCTCGCGGGCGCGGCTCACTACTTCGTCTCCGCGACGCTCACCCGGTCGCCGCGCCATCCGGTCGGGCGCCTGGTGGGCGACGGGCTGGTCCTCGACCCGAGCGCTCGCGGCGTTCACCGTGCGCGCCGGATCGGTTTCGACCCGGACAACGGGCTGCACCTCGGAGGCGCCAACCACTTCACCCTGCTGCACGACCCCGCGATCGCACACCGCCTCGTCGACTGGGTCTGCTGACGGCCCACCCGGGGTGCGGCCCGGCGACCGCGCGCGCTGGTGGACAATGGCCCGAGAAGACATTGGCCGGACAGTCGCCGGACTGCACCCGGGTCGGGCGAACGAAGTGGAGGACGAATGTCGGAACTGGTGCCCCTGAAGGTCCAACTCGTCGCGGCGACGCAGTTCACCGCACCCGAGGTGGACTGGGACACCGACGCGGACGGCGGCGAGGCGCTCATCGAGTTCGCCGGACGCGCCTGCTACGAGAGCTGGCACAAGCCGAACCCGCGCACGGCCACCAACGCCGGGTACCTGCGCCATGTGCTGGAAGTCGGTCACACCTCGCTGTTCGAGCACGCGACGTGCACCTTCTACATCACCGGCATCTCGCGGTCGTGCACGCACGAGTTGATCCGTCACCGCCACTTCTCCTATTCGCAGCTGTCCCAACGCTTCGTCCCCGAACACGATTCGAATGTGGTGGCGCCGCCCGCGATTCGTGGCGACGCGCGGCTCGAGGAACTGTTCGTCTCAGCGACGGACGCGGCGCGTGAGGCCTACAGCGAACTGCTCACCGAGCTGGAGGCCAAGTTCGCCGACGTCCCGAATGCCGTCCTGCGCCACAAGCAGGCGAGGCAGGCGGCACGCTCCGTGCTGCCGAACGCCACCGAGACGCGCATCGTCGTCACCGGCAATTACCGGGCGTGGCGGCATTTCATCGGCATGCGTGCGACTGAGCACGCCGATGTGGAGATCCGCCAACTCGCGGTGGAGTGTCTGCGACAATTGCGCGAGGCCGCGCCGACGGCGTTCGGCGACTTCGAAATCGGCGAGCTCGCCGACGGAACCGAAGTCGCGACATCGCCGTTCGTATTCGAGGGCTGAGCGAGGAGAACCGCGCGGAAGGCGGTAGCCTGAGCGGCATGAACTCGGCTGACGCGACAAGTGCGGAACACCCGTTCGGGACAGTTTCGGTGGCAATGGTGACCCCCTTCACGAAAGAGGGTGCCATCGACCTCGACAAGGCTGCTGAGCTCGCCGTCCATCTGGTCGACAAGGGGTGCGATGCGCTCGTCGTCAACGGCACGACCGGCGAGTCGCCGACCACCACGGTTCCCGAGAAGAACGACCTCCTGCGCGCAACGCTCGAGGCGGTCGGCGATCGGGCCAAGGTGGTGCACGGCGCGGGCAGTTACGACACCGCGGAGTCGGCACGACGAGTCCGCGAGGCGGAGGAGATCGGCGCCGACGGTGTCCTGATCGTCAGCCCGTATTACAGCAAGCCGCCGCAGGCCGGCGTTCTCGCGCACTTCCGCACCATCGCGGACGCGTCGTCGCTGCCGGTGATGCTCTACGACATTCCGCCGCGTTCGGTGATCGCCATCGAGACCGACACCATCCTGCGCCTGGCCGAGCACCCCAACATCAAAGCCGTCAAGGACGCCAAGGGCGACCTCCACGCCGCCGCCAAGATCATGGCGGCCACCGACCTCGAATACCTCTCCGGCGAGGATGCGCTCAACCTTCCGTGGCTCTCCGTCGGCGCCACCGGTTTCGTCAGCGTGATCGGCCATGTGGCGCCGGACCGGCTGCGCGACATGCGTCAGGCCGTGCTGGCGGGCGACCTCGCAACCGCACGCCGGATCTCCGAGTCGATGGCGCCGCTCGTCGACGCGATGGGCCGACTCGGCGGCGTCTGCATGAGCAAGACCGCTCTCCGCATCCAGGGCATCGACGTCGGGGACCCGCGACTGCCGCAAGTGGCCGCCGAACCCGAGCAGATCGAAGCCCTCATCGCCGACCTGCGTGCCGCCGAGGTGATCGCCTGATGTCTGAAGCCAACAACCAGCAGGGCGGCAACCAGCAGGGCGGCAACCAGCAGGGCGGCAACCAGCAGGGCGGCAAGGGCGGCGGTCGTCGTCGCGCCTCGCGCAAAGCCGGCCCGCCCGCAGCGAATGCGCCAAAGAGCACGGCGAGAAACAAGTCGACGCAGGTGACGGCGGCGACCGGCTCGGGCGTCACCGGCGACGTGATCGACCGACTCGGCGCCCCGCCGAAGCTGCCGGCAGGCGGCCTGCGCGTGGTGGCGCTCGGCGGCATCAGCGAGATCGGTCGCAACATGACCGTCTTCGAGTACAACGGCAAGCTGTTGATCGTCGACTGCGGCGTCCTGTTCCCGGAGGACGCCCAGCCCGGCGTCGACCTGATCCTGCCCGATTTCGGCTACATCGAGGATCGCGTCGGCGACATCGAGGCCGTGGTGTTGACGCACGGACACGAGGACCACATCGGCGCGGTGCCGTTCCTGTTGAAGCTCCGCAACGACATCCCGATCGTCGGCTCCCGCTTCACGCTGGCGCTCGTGGCCGCGAAGTGCCGTGAGCACCGACTCCGCCCGAAGCTGATTCAGGTCGCCGAGGGCGATCGGCAGGGCTACGGCGATTTCGACTGCGAGTTCTTCGCCGTCAACCACTCGATCCCGGATGCGCTCGCGGTGGCGATGCGCACCCCGGCGGGTCTGGTGCTGCACACCGGCGACATCAAGCTCGACCAGTTGCCGCTCGACAACCGGCTCACCGACCTCGCGGGCTTCAGCCGCCTGGGCGACGAGGGGGTCGACCTGTTCCTGGTCGACTCGACCAATGCCGAGGTCCCGGGCTTCGTGACGCCCGAACGCGAGATCGGCGGGGTGCTCGACACGGTCATCGGCAAGGCTAAACAGCGCGTGATCGTGGCGTCGTTCGCCAGCCATGTGCACCGCATCCAGCAGATCGTCGACGTGGCGTACCGGCACGGTCGTCGGGTCACGTTCGTCGGTCGGTCGATGGTCCGCAACATGCAGATCGCGCAGGATCTCGGCTATCTGACCGTCCCCGAGGGCGTGGTGGTCGACATGGACACCGCGGCGACCCTGCCCGACCACCGACTGGTGCTCATCTCGACCGGCTCGCAAGGCGAACCACTGTCGGCGCTGTCTCGGATGGCGCGCGGTGAGCATCGCCAGATCAACATCCGCGCCGACGATCTGGTGGTCCTCGCGTCGTCGTTGATCCCGGGCAACGAGAACTCGGTCTTCGCCGTCGTGAACGGTCTCGCCAAGCGCGGTGCGACGGTGATCACGCAGGCGAGCGCCAAGGTGCACGTGTCCGGTCACGCGTCGGCGGGCGAACTGCTCTACCTGTACAACGCCGTCCGGCCGTCCAACGCGATGCCGGTGCACGGCGAGTGGCGTCACCTGCGCGCCAACGCCGCGCTCGCGGAGGCGACGGGCGTGCCGTCGGACCGGATCGTGCTGGCCGAGGACGGCGTGGTCGTCGACCTGGTCGACGGCCGCGCACAGATCACCGGCCGCGTGCCCGTCGGGTACGTGTACGTCGACGGACTCTCGGTGGGCGACGTCGGCGAGTCGACGCTCTCGGACCGCCTGGTGCTCGGTGAGGGCGGCTTCATCGCCATCACCGTCGCCGTCGACGCGGCCACCGGAGCCACCGTCAGCAAGCCGACCGTGTCCGGTCGCGGATTCTCCGACGATCCGGGGGCACTGTCCGACGCGGCCGCACTGGTCGACAAGGCGCTGACCGAACTCGCCAACGAGGGCGTCACCGACACCCACCGGATCGCACAAGGCGTCCGCCGCGCCGTCGGTCGGTGGGTCGGCGAGAAGTACCGCCGTCGTCCGATGATCGTGCCGACCGTGATCGCCGTGGGGGAGCACCGGTGAATCTCGCCCGGTCCGAGCGTGCGGCGCTGGTCGCCACCATGCGCGAGACCGGACCGGACGCACCGACGCTGTGCGCCGGGTGGAACAACCGTGATCTCGCCATCCACCTGATCCTCCGCGAACGCAGACTGGATGCGACGGCGGGCGTCTTCGTCGGCGCTCTCGCCGGTCACACGGCGTCGGTCACGCAGAGCTACGCCGATCGGCCGTGGGACGAGTTGCTGGTGCAGTTGGCAGAGGGACCGCCCTGGTACTCGCCGTTCCGAGCAGGGGACCGCTTCCTCAACCTGGCGGAGATGTTCGTGCATCACGAGGATGTGCTACGCGGGGGAGCGGACCCGGACGGGCCGTTCGAGCCCCGTCCGGTGTCGCCGGAACTGCAGCGCGGACTCCAGATGCCGCTGCGGACCGTCGGCAAGCGCATCATGGCGTCGTCGCCGGTGCGCGCGCGGATGGTGACGCGTGACGGTCGCGAGGTGATGGCGGCGGGCCGCGGTGAGTCGGTCACGGTGACCGGCGACGTCGGCGAACTGCTGCTGTTCGCGTTCGGGCGTGCTCCGGTCGACGTGGAGTTCTCCGGAACGCCGATCGCGATCGCGAGCCTGCGCAGTGCCAAGCGCGCGCTCTGACGCGCCGTCGATGGTCGTGAAACGGTTACGAAATCGACACGACCGTGACCTTTCGGGTGTTGCCAGTGTGACTGCTGTGATTGGTGGGCACTAGGCTGGGAGCCATGGCTTCCCATGCATCTACGCGCAGCCGCTCGCCGAAGACCACTTCGAAGAAGTCGTCGGCGAGCGGTGGACGTTCCCGCAGCGGCGCCGCCACCAGGGGGACTCAAGCAAGTGCCACGGCGCGTCCGGCGACGCGCACCAGCGGCGGCAACCGCGGCAATCGCAGCGCACCGTCGCGCCGGCCCGCCAAATCTCAGGACCTGCGCCGTCCGCCCGCACCGCGGCCGTCGGCCGGTCGTGCGGTGGCCGCGACCTGGAACCTGGCGGCCCGTGGCCTTGGCGCCGTCGCACGGATCGGTGCCGCCCGCGAGGAGAAGCCCGCGCAGGGGCGCGACGGGATCGGCCTCGCACTGACCCTGCTGGCCGCGGTGATCGCCCTCGGTGTCTGGTTCCACGCCTTCGGGCCGGTCGGAGCCGTCATCGACTCGCTCGTTCGAGCGGGGTTCGGTGATCTCGCCTACGTCGCGCCTGCGCTCCTGCTGGTCGTCGCCGCCATGGTGATGCGGTTTCCGGCCAATCCTGAACGCCGTCTGCGCAACATCGGCGGTGTGCTGCTGCTCGCCGTGCCCGTGCTCGCGCTGACGCATCTCGCCTCCGGGGCGCCCGTCGGCTACGACGCGCGTGCCGACGCCGCGGGCTTCCTCGGCTACATGCTCGCCTCGCCGCTCACCGATGCGGTGACCGTCTGGGTGACGGTGCCGCTGTTCCTCGCATTGGTCGCCTTCGGCATTCTCGCCCTGAGCGGTCGCACGGTCGGCGAGGTGACCGCTGCGGTGTCCGACTATCTCGGCCTCGGCGTCTACGACGACTGGGACGACGAGTACGACGACGGCGAGTATGACGATTCGGACTACGACGACGCCGAGTACGACGACGCCGAGTACGACGACGCCGAGTACGACGCCGGCTACAACGAGTTCGACGATGATCCCGGCTACGACGACGCCGACCGGATCGAGGAACCCGTCGAGCCGGTCCCTGCACGCCGCGGCCGGTCGGCCGCCTACGGCGATCCGTACGACAACTACCCCCCGGACCGCCGCCGACGTCCGCGGTCGAGCGCGGCGTCGCGTCGACCGCGGAAGACTGCGGGGCAGGATCGGGACGAGCACATGCCCGATCTGTTGACCGAGCCGCTGGTGCCGGAGACGCCGTTCGACGACGTTCCGGTCGACGACAACCCGACCGTCGAACTCGACGGCGGCTACGACAGCTATCTCGAGGATCTGCCCGACGTCGACGACCTCGAGCCGGAACCCGAGCCTGAGCCGACGCCGCGCGCGCGTCGCCGCCCGGCGCCGACGCCCGCGGCCGTCGCGCCGCTTTCGGTGCCGGAGCAGCCCGTCGCGCCGCCGGCCGGCGGCACGTTCATCGATCGGGCCGATGACTCGGATTATGTGCTGCCGCCGACTGATCTGCTGATGCAGGGGGAGCCCGCGAAGACGGGCACCTCGGCCAACGACGAGATGATCGATCGGATCAACAGCGTCCTGGAACAGTTCAAGATCGACGCCGCCGTCACCGGGTACACGCGCGGCCCGACCGTCACCCGGTACGAGGTGGAGTTGGGGCCGGCGGTCAAGGTCGAGAAGATCACCCAGTTGCAGCGCAACATCGCCTATGCGGTCGCGACCGACAACGTGCGTCTGCTGGCCCCGATCCCGGGGAAGTCGGCGGTGGGCATCGAGGTGCCGAACTCCGACCGCGAGATGGTGCGGTTGTCGGACGTCCTGGCGGCGCCGTCGACCCGCAAGGAGAAGCACCCGCTGGTGATCGGGCTCGGTAAAGACATCGAGGGCGATTTCGTCAGCGCGAACCTCGCGAAGATGCCGCACCTGCTGGTCGCGGGTTCCACCGGTTCCGGTAAGTCGAGCTTCGTGAACTCGATGCTGGTGTCGCTGCTGACTCGGGCCACGCCCGAAGAGGTGCGGATGATCCTGATCGACCCGAAGATGGTGGAACTCACACCCTACGAGGGCATTCCGCACCTGATCACGCCGATCATCACCGAGCCCAAGAAGGCGGCGGCCGCGCTGGCCTGGTTGGTCGACGAGATGGAACAGCGCTATCAGGACATGAAGGCCTCGCGGGTCCGGCACATCAACGACTTCAACGCCAAGGTCCGGTCGGGGGAGATCACCGCTCCGCTCGGGTCCGAGCGCGTCTACAAGCCGTACCCGTACATCGTCGCGATCGTCGATGAGCTCGCCGACCTGATGATGACGGCGCCGCGCGACGTGGAGGGAGCGATCGTCCGGATCACCCAGAAGGCGCGTGCCGCGGGCATCCACCTGGTGCTGGCAACGCAGCGGCCCTCGGTCGACGTCGTCACCGGTCTGATCAAGACCAACGTGCCGAGCCGCCTGGCGTTCGCGACCAGTTCGCTGACCGACTCGCGCGTCATCCTCGATCAGCCCGGTGCAGAGAAGCTGATCGGCATGGGCGACGGCCTGTTCCTGCCGATGGGCGCCAACAAGCCGATCCGCATGCAAGGCGCCTTCATCACCGATGAGGAGATCGCGGCGGTCGTCGAGTTCACCCGCGACCAGTCCGAGCCCGAGTATGCCGACGGCGTGACGACGGCGAAGGCCGGCGACAAGAAGGAGATCGACGGCGACATCGGCAACGATCTCGACGATCTGCTGCAGGCGATCGAACTGGTGGTGTCCAGTCAGTTCGGCTCCACCTCGATGCTGCAGCGCAAGCTCCGCGTCGGATTCGCCAAGGCCGGACGTCTGATGGATCTGATGGAGACACGGGAGATCGTCGGACCGAGCGAGGGGTCCAAGGCGCGCGAAGTCCTGGTGAAGCCGGAGGACCTCGCCGGGGTCATCGCATCGATCACCGGTGGCGGCGACAGCGAGGAGTGACGTATAGTCGGCGACGATCAACGAGGGGAGTATCCCTGACTCGTGGCGTCTCCGTCAGTACGGAGTCGGTTCGGCCACCGCCGATCGGTGGGCCGACCGCACTCCCGGAGCGCCGCCGCCGAACGCATCCGATTCCGGCGGTGGGAGAGACCTCCGGCATCGCATTTCAGTGCTGCACGGAGGGATTCATTTCATGAACGTATCGTTGACGACCTGGCTGATCACCGGGGCGGTGATCGCGGGTCTGTTCGTCTTCGACTTCTTCGCTCACGTGCGGACGCCGCACGAGCCGACCTTGCGCGAATCGGGCTTCTGGTCGTCGGTCTACATCGGCATCGCCGTCCTATTCGGCGGATTCGTGTGGTGGCAGTGGGGAAGCACCTTCGGAGGCGAGTACTTCGCCGGTTACGTCACCGAGAAGGCGCTCTCGGTCGACAACCTGTTCGTCTTCGTCGTCATCATGACGAAGTTCGCGGTCCCGCGCGTCTATCAGCAGAAGGTGCTGTTGCTCGGCATCGTGATGGCGCTCGTCATGCGCGGCGCCTTCATCGCGGTGGGCGCCGCCGCGATCAACGCGTACAGCTGGGTGTTCTACCTCTTCGGGCTGTTCCTGCTGTTCACCGCCGTGAAGCTGCTCAACGAGAGCGATGAGCCCGCCGCCGAGGAACGCGAACGGCAGGGGCGCGTGGAGCGCATCGTCAAGAAGTGGTTCCGCGCGACGGACGTGTACGACGGCGACCGGCTGACGACGCGGATCGACGGCAAACGGATGATCACCCCGCTGCTGGTGGTGCTGATCGTCATCGGGTTCACCGACGTGCTCTTCGCGCTCGACTCGATTCCGGCGATCTACGGTCTCACCCAGGAGCCGTATCTGGTGTTCACCGCGAACGCGTTCGCATTGATGGGACTGCGCCAGCTGTACTTCTTGCTGGGCGGCCTGCTGAACAAGCTCATCTACCTCTCGTACGGCCTGTCACTGATCCTGGCGTTCATCGGCGTGAAGCTGATCCTGCACGCGCTGCACGAGAACACCCTCGGATTCATCAACGGCGGCGATCCCGTCGCCGTCCCGGAGATCAGCACCGGCCTGTCGCTCGGCATCATCGGCGGCACCCTCGTCATCACGACGGTCGCCAGCCTCATCGTCAGCAATCGGCGGTCGAAGCAGGAGGCGGCTCAGAACGGCCCGAACACCTGAACCCACTCTTTGATCGTCACCGCCGCGATCGCCTTCTCGCGCGCGAACGGATCGTTCGCGAGGAGCGCGTCGGCGCCGTCGAGGTCGTCGGCGGTGATCATCAGAAGTGCTCCGGTGCCGTCGGGGTAGGGGCCGACGAACTGGAGGGTGCCGGCCTCATGCTGCGCGCCGAGCCACGCGCGGTGTTCGGGGCGGTACTGATCGCGCACTGCGGCGGCGTCGGGGGCGTAGGTGTAGTCGACGGCGAAGAGCGCCATGAGACGGGGTCCTTCCGAGAGATGAGTGTCGTGCTGTCTGGTCTGCGCCCGCCTGCAGATCACAGATGGGCGAGCATGCGGGTGTTGCCGAGGGTGTTGGGTTTGACGGCGGACAGGTCGAGGAATTCGGCGACGCCGGTGTCATAGGAGCGGCACATCTCTTCGAACACTTCGCGGGAGACCGGGGTGCCGTCGATCTCGGCGAATCCGTGGCGGGAGAAGAAGCTGGTCTCGAAGGTGAGGACGAAGACGCGTTCGAGTTCCAACTCGCGGGCCACGTCCATCAGTCTTCCGACGATCCGGTGCCCGATGCCGCGACCGGAGTGCGCGGTGTCGACCGCGACGGTGCGGACTTCGCCGAGATCGGACCACAGGACGTGCAGGGCTCCGCAGCCGACGACCTGGCCTGCGATTTCGCCGACCCAGAACTCCTGGACAGCCTCGTAGAGGGTGACGAGGTTCTTCTCGAGGAGGATCTTGCCCGCGTAGATGTCGATGAGTTCCTTGATGCGAGGAACATCCGAGGTCCGCGCACGGCGGACGAGCACGGCGGGCTGCTCGGCGGGGCGCGTGTCGGGATGTTCATTCAGCATGAACATGAGAATAGTCGCAGGTCTGGGCGTGCCCGTCGGGAGACCGTGAATCCGATGACGTTAGGCTTGACCTCGTGACTGACCCTGTGCGCCGCTCGATCGGTGACGACGTGGCTGCGGTACCGGTGGTGAACATCGCGAATGTGCTGACGGTGTTCCGCATCGTCTTGGTGCCGGTGTTCGTCGTGCTTCTGTTCGTCGGCGGCGGCGACGAGACGGCCTGGCGGATCAGTGCGTTCGTGGTCTTCGCAGTGGCGGCGTTCACCGATCAGTTGGACGGCCGGTTGGCTCGACAACTGAATCTGGTCACCGACTTCGGGAAGATGGCCGATCCGATCGCCGACAAGGCGTTGATCGGTGCGGCGTTGATCGGGCTGTCCGTCCTGGGCGAACTCCCGTGGTGGGTGACGGTCGTGATTCTGGCGCGCGAGATCGGGGTGACGCTGCTGCGGTTCTGGGTGTTGCGGTACGGCGTGATCCCGGCGAGCCGGGGCGGAAAGCTGAAGACGCTGCTGCAGTCGATGGCGATCGGCCTGTTCGTGCTGCCGCTCAGCGGCGTGTTCCACACGGCCGCGTGGGTGCTGATGATCGCCGCGGTCGTGGCGACGGTGGCGACCGGTCTCGACTACGTCTGGCGAGCGGTGGCGTTGCGGCGCTCCGCGGCGTGAGGGATTCGCCGCAGGAATGTCGGGCACGACGCGTATGTTGCATGAATGCGATGCGCAGATGCGAGCGGCGTTCGATGTGGAATTCCGCTAGGGTCGACGACACAGGCTTTGACGATGAAGGGTGAGGAGGACCGCGCGTGACACTGCTCTTGCGTGAGGCGATCGGCGATGAACTGCGTCGAGTTCGGACCGGCCAGGGACGGACGTTGCGCGAGGTCTCGACCAATGCGCGAGTGTCGCTCGGCTACCTCTCGGAGATCGAGCGCGGTCAGAAGGAGGCGTCGAGCGAGTTGCTCGCGTCGATCTGCGACGCGCTCGAGGTGCCGATCGGTGACATGCTGTTCCAGGTGGCCGGCGTGCTGCGTCCGGCCGACGCTGCCGTGGCATCAACCGATACCCTTGTCGAAGTCATTGCACCCCAGGAAGATTCGGTGGACGGCGCGGGTGTGCCCGCGGCACTGGCCGCCGCGTGATCACGAGACCGACGCGACCGTCGTAACGAGGAGTTTGGAAGACCCATGGCCAACCCGTTTGTGAAGTTCTGGAACTATTTGATGGCGCTGGGGAATGCGAAGATCGACGAGCACGCAGACCCCAAGGTGCAGATTCAGCAGGCGATCGAAGACGCTCAGCGGCAGCACCAGGCGCTGTCGCAGCAGGCGGCCGCGGTGATCGGCAACCAGCGTCAGCTGGAGATGCGCTTGAACCGGCAACTCGAGGAGATCGAGAAGCTGCAGGGCAACACCCGCCAGGCGCTGACTCTCTCCGATCAGGCCACCGCGGCGGGCGACGCCGCCAAGGCCACCGAGTACACGAATGCCGCGGAGGCGTTCGCCGCGCAGCTGGTGACCGCTGAGCAGAACGTCGAGGACCTCAAGGTCCTGCACGACCAGTCGCTCCAGGCGGCGGCGCAGGCCAAGCAGGCGGTGGAACGCAATGCGATGACCCTGCAGCAGAAGTTGGCCGAGCGCTCCAAGCTCTTGAGCCAGCTGGAGCAGGCGAAGATGCAGGAGCAGGTCTCGGCGTCGCTGAACTCGATGAGCGAACTGTCCGCTCCCGGGAACACCCCGAACCTCGACCAGGTGCGCGACAAGATCGAACGCCGCTACGCCAACGCGCTCGGCTCGGCCGAGCTCGCGAAGGGCAGCGTGGCGGGCCGGATGGCCGAGGTGGAGGCCGCCGGGGTCCAGATGGCCGGTCACGCCCGCCTGGAGCAGATCCGCGCCAGCATGGGTGGCGGCGCACTGAACCCGGGCCAGAGCCAGGGGCAGGCTGCGCCCGCACCGGCGCAGCAGAACCCGGCACCGCAGACGCCGGAGAAGCACTGACACTGACCGTCGCCATTGTGGCCGGGTCGGACGCGGGACACGCTTTCCCCGCGTTGGGCCTGGCCACTGCTCTTCGTGAGGCGGGCGACGAGGCGATCGTCTACACCGGCGACCGATGGACTTCCATCGCCGCGCGTCGCGGCATCGAGGTCCGGCCGTTGCCCGGACTCGCAGCGCGCCCGGGAGACGACGACGATGATGCGGGCGCGAAGCTGAGCGTGCGCGCGGCGCGTATGGCGCTCGAACTCGCGCCGGAGCTGGCACTCGCCGGGGTGGATCTGGTGATCAGCGATGTGATCACGGTGGCGGGCGGCTGGGCGGCAGAACTCGCCGGATGTCCGTGGATCGAACTCTCTCCGCATCCGCTCTACGAGCAGTCGCGCGGGCTGCCGCCCATCGGTGCGGGACTCGCACCGGGTGTCAGACTTCGCGGCAGATTGCGGGACGCGGTGCTGCGCGCTGGAGCCGATGTGGCCGTGGCCAAAGGGGCACGGCAGCGTCGCGCGGCACGCGCGAGCATCGAGTTGCCTGCGGACGCGGCGCCGATCGCGCGCTTGGTCGCGACGCTGCCCGCGTTGGAGGAGTGGCGCCCGGACTGGCCGGAGCGCACTCATCTGGTGGGGCCGCTGCTCTTCGAACCGACCGACGAGGTGTTCGACCGTCCGACCGGCGACGGGCCGCTGATCGTGGTAGCGCCGTCGACGGCGACGACCGGCGCGGGCGACATGGGTGCGACGGTGTTGGCCGCGCTCGCCGAATTGCAACAGAGTCGGCCGTTACGGGTGGTCTACTCGGCGCTGGAGCGCCCGTCCGGCGGGCAGGCGCCCACGGGACTGGTGGCGGCGACCGCACGGCAGGACGAGGTGCTGGCCGACGCCGACCTGGTGGTCTGCGGAGGCGGTCACGGCATGCTGGCGAAGTCGTTGCAGGCGTCGGTGCCGGTCGTCACGGTGCCGGGCGGGGGAGATCAATGGGAGTTGGCCAACCGGGTGCAGCGGTTGGGCTGCGGTCGGCTGGTGCGGCCGGTCACGACCGCGTCGTTGACCGAGGCGATCGTCGCCGTTCTGGGCGATCCGTCGTATGCCGACGCCGCGCGCCGGGTGTCGGAGAGCAGGCGGTCGGCGGTGGATCCGGTGGCCGTGGTTCATCGATCGTGGAGAATGGCAGCATGCGTTTGACGGAGTTCGCCGAACTCACCGAGGTGGAGTTCGGCCGCCGACGGGCCGACGGTCTGCTGACCGACCTGGTCCTGGTGGAGTTGGGGAGCCGGACCGGTCGCGAAGCGATCGAGGACGGGGTGGATCCGAAGCTCGTTTGGCGGGCCCTGTGTCGTGAACTCGACGTGCCGGCCGAACGTTGGTGAGCGGTTTTCTGGCGTGTCGAATTGAACTCGAACATCTGTTCGCTATCCTGAGATGGAACCGGAGCGTGCTCTGGTGCGTCTAACTAATGACCGCTCGGAACAGGATTGTCAGACCCTGCTCCTAATGTGTGGTCACGACAGCAGAGAACGTTCTGGCCCACGGCTAGAGACATCCGGAGGAGAGATCGATGGCACCTACTGATCGGCAGAAGGCCCTGGACCTGGCGCTGGCCCAGATCGACAAGAACTACGGCAAGGGTTCGGTCATGCGTCTCGGTGAGGACGCACGCCCCCCGATGGAGGTGATCCCCACCGGTTCGGTCGCACTCGACATCGCGCTCGGCATCGGCGGACTGCCGCGCGGCCGCATCGTGGAGGTCTACGGTCCGGAGTCCTCCGGTAAGACCACCGTCGCGCTCCACGCGGTCGCCAACGCGCAGGCCGCGGGCGGCATCGCCGCGTTCATCGACGCCGAGCACGCGCTCGATCCCGAGTACGCGGCCAAGCTCGGCGTGGACATCGACGCACTCCTGGTCTCGCAGCCGGACACCGGTGAGCAGGCCCTCGAGATCGCCGACATGCTGATCCGCTCGGGCGCTCTGGACATCCTCGTCATCGACTCGGTGGCCGCACTGGTGCCGAAGGCGGAGATCGAAGGCGAGATGGGCGACAGCCACGTCGGTCTGCAGGCACGTCTGATGAGCCAGGCGCTGCGCAAGATGACCTCGGGTCTCAACAACTCCAACACCACGGCGATCTTCATCAACCAGCTCCGCGAGAAGATCGGTGTCATGTTCGGCTCCCCGGAGACGACGACCGGCGGTAAGGCGCTGAAGTTCTACTCGTCGGTGCGTCTGGACGTGCGCCGCATCGAGACGCTGAAGGACGGGACCGACGCGGTCGGCAACCGGACCCGGGTGAAGGTCGTCAAGAACAAGGTGGCGCCCCCGTTCAAGCAGGCGGAGTTCGACATCCTGTACGGCCACGGCATCAGCCGCGAGGGTTCACTGATCGACCTCGGCGTGGCCGAGGGCTTCATCCGGAAGTCGGGCAGCTGGTTCACCTACGAGGGCGACCAGTTGGGGCAGGGCAAGGAGAACGCTCGCAAGTTCTTGCTCGCCAATCCGGACATCGCGAACGAGATCGAGGTCAAGATCAAGGACAAGCTCGGCATCGGCAAGCGTGCCGACGACGACGCCGACGCGGTCGCCCCCGAGCCCGTCGACTTCTGATGGAGAAGCCCGGCCCGTCTCCCTGGGACGCCGCGCTGCGGCTCCTGGGGACCCGGGCGCGGAGTCGCGCGGAGATGCGTGAACGACTCGAGAAGAGGGAGTTCACAGCCGACGAAGTGGAGCACACCCTGCGTCGCCTCGACGATGCGGGCCTTCTCGACGACACCGAGTTCGCAGAGGAGTGGGTTCGATCTCGTCATCAATTCTCGGGCCGCGGCCGCGTCGCGTTGAAGCGGGAGCTGCGCACCAAAGGGATCGACGACGAGACGGCCGCAGTGGCGCTGGCGCAGATCGACCCGGATGACGAGCGCGCCCAGGCCGTCCGGCTCGCCGAGAAGAAACTGAACGTGTCCGGTGCGGAGCTCGCCGACCGCGAGGTCCGGGCGAAGGCCTATCGGCGGCTGGCCGGGGCGCTGAGTCGACGGGGCTTTCCGTCCGACGTCGTCGGATCCGTGGTGAAAGAGGTGTTGGACAGCGCTCGGCAGTAGTGCTCGTCCGAGAGTTCCCGCCCGAGCGCTGTCCGACTCAGCGTCAACCGATCTTGTTGAAGCCCGGAACGTTCTCCATGGTTTCGAGCTCGGCGACATCCGGATCCGAGGCGTTGGTCTTGCGTCGACCGCTGCGCAGACGTCGCTCCAGATAGTTCGCGAGGCCGGTCAGGCAGAAGTTGATGGCGATCATGATGACGGCGACCACGACCAGCGACGGCAGGTAGTTGCCCCAGTACGACGCCGAGACGATGCCCGAGCGGACCACCTCGATGTAGCCGAAGGCGTAGCCGAGCGCGCTGTCCTTCAGCGCGATCACCATCTGCGAGATCAGTGCGGGCAGCATCGCGGTGACGGCCTGCGGCAGCAGGATCATGCGCATCATCTGCGACTTGCGCAGGCCGATGGACTGTGCGGCCTCACTCTGACCGCGAGGCACGGCCTGGATGCCTGCGCGCAGGATCTCGGCGATCACCGAACCGTTGTACAGGGTGAGACCGAAGACGACGGCGGCGAACGAGAGCTGCGACGAGGGCACCACCGCGTACTTGGCGAACAGGAAGTACGCGAAGAACATCAGGATCAGGACCGGAATGGCCCGGAAGATCTCTACGATGAAGCCGCACACCACGCGCACCCACCGGTGGTCGGACAGGCGGCCGATGCCCAGGAGCGTGCCGACCACCAACGCGAGGATGATCGAGACGAACGCGGCCTTCAGCGTTCCCCACAGGCCGGGGAGCAGCCAGGTGTACCAGGTGCCCGCGACCGTGAACGGTGACCACTTGTCGGCGTCGAACTGCCCTTTGCCCGCGAGGACGGTGATGACATAGGCGATCACGGCGACGACGATCGCGACGAACACGATCGCCGTGATGAGATTGCGACGGCGTGCCCGGGGACCGGGAGCGTCGTAGAGGACTGTCGACTCGTCGCTCATCGCTTGACCGCCCATCGCTTGGCCGCCCAGCCGAAGAAGGCTCCTTCGGCGAGCGTGATGATCATGAATCCGACGGCGATGACCGCGAAGATCACCAGAATCTGGTCGCCGTGGGTCTCTAATTCGGACTTCATCAGGAGAGCAGCCTCGCCGACTCCGATGACCGATGCGATCGTGGTGTTCTTCGTGAGGGCGATCAGCACCGACCCGAGCGGTGCGATCACCGTGCGCAAGGCCTGCGGCAGCACGATCAACCGGAACACCTGGGGAAACGAGAGGCCGAGCGACCGCGCCGCCTCGGCCTGGCCGATCGGGACGGTGTTGAACCCGGCGCGCAGCGTCTCACAGACGAAGGTCGCGGTGTACAGGACGAAGCCGAGGATGGCGAGCCGGAAGTTGTTGGTCGCGAAGAAGTGATCGCTCTCCGGGGCTAGCGCCATGTCGAGATTCTGGTACAGACCCACCGAGCAGAACAGCACGATCAACGTGAGCGGGGTGTTGCGCACCACGTTGACGTACACGGTCGCGAATCCGCGCATCACCGGCACGGGCGAGACCTTCATCGCGGCGAGCAGAACTCCCCAGATCAGTGCGCCGATCGCGGAGAAGAAGGTCAGCTGGATCGTCAACCAGAAGGCGGGCCACAGCGCAGGCCCCATACTCTCCCACAGTGTGGACATCTAGGAAGCTCCTTCGCAGGGGGTGCCGGGCGCGGTGAGGAAGTCGAGGTCGCCCACGGTCGGAAGCAGGGTGAACGTGGAGTCCGGCGCGTCGGCGCGCGCGATCCAGTCGTCGATGACGGCGTCGCCCAGCCACTTGCGCAGCTGGGTGCTCCACGGCGACGCGGCGGCGCCGGGCGGGGTCGCGAGCATCGCCGTGATCGCGTCGTTCACCGCCGACACGGCCCGCGGATAGTTCTGCGCCATGCCGATGCCGTAACGCTCCGTGGAGAAGGGCTGCCCCTTCTTCTTCAGCGAGTCTTTGACGCACGCCTGTTTCGGGTAGGTCATCGAGACCAGCTTGAACTCACCCGGGTACCGATTGGCGTAGCCGGCGAGGATCGTCTCGTCGGTGGTGAGGGCGTCGACCTTGCTGCGTCGCAGTGCCTCCACGCACGAGGAGTAGGAGTCGTATTCCTGCAACTGCACGCCGGACAGCTGCGCCTTGACGTTCTGCGCGGACGTCGAGCCGCTCACCGAGCAGAGCTTCTTGCCGTTGTTCAGGTCGGTCAGCGAGGTGAGCGAGGTGTCGTCGGCGCGGACCAGCAGGCCCTGGTAGGTGACCAGGTAGGGCCCCGCGAAGGAGACCTTCTTCGAGCGCGCCTCGTTGATCGAGTAGGTGGCCGCGATCATGTCGACCTCGCCGTTGCCGATCAACGTCTCGCGTTGCGCAGACGGTGTCTCGCGCCAACTGATCTCGGGATGGGCCACCCCGAGCTCGTCGGCGATGTGATTGACGACGAACTCCGAGACCGAGGCGTCGAAGCCGACGACGGACCCGTCGGGCTGCTGCTGTCCCATGCCGGGTTGGTCGTACTTGGTTCCGAGGACCACGTGCCCGCTCTTGATGGAGTCGAGGAGGTTGCGCGGTTCGGAGCTGCCGCAGCCCGCGAGCAGTGCGGCGAGCACGGTCACGGCGGCGCCGAGCGCCAGGAGTCGCCGCCGGCGCAGGGGCCGAGTGCGGGGTGTTCGCAAGGGCAACACGGTGGTCAGCCTCCCAGGATCTTCGACAGGAAGTCTTTGGCGCGGTCGGATTTCGGTGCCGTGAAGAAGCTCTCCGGGTCGGTGTCCTCGACGATCTGGCCGTCGGCCATGAAGATCACTCGATCGGCGGCCTTGCGGGCGAAGCCCATCTCGTGAGTCACCACGACCATCGTCATGCCCTCCTTGGCGAGGGAGACCATCACGTCCAGCACCTCGGAGACCATCTCGGGGTCGAGCGCCGACGTCGGCTCGTCGAAGAGCAGGACCTTCGGCGACATCGCGAGAGAGCGCGCGATCGCGACGCGCTGCTGCTGACCGCCGGACAACTGCGCCGGGTACTTGTCGCGTTGCGTGCCCACTCCCACGCGGTCCAGGAGTTCACCGGCCCGCTTCTCGGCGTCGGCCTTCGCGGTCTTCCGGACGCGAATCGGCCCGAGGGTGACGTTCTCCAGGATGGTCTTGTGGGCGAACAGGTTGAACGATTGGAAGACCATGCCGACATCGGCGCGGAGACTCGCGAGGTCGCGCCCCTCGTCGGGGAGCAGCGTGCCTTCGATCCGGATCTCGCCGCTGTCGATCGGCTCGAGTCGGTTGATCGTGCGGCACAGCGTCGACTTGCCGGAGCCGGAGGGGCCAAGCACCACCACCACCTGCCCGCGGGGGATTTCCAAGTCGATATCGCGAAGTACATGAAGTTCGCCGTAGTGCTTCTGGACGTTCCTCATGGAGATCATGGGTGTGACGTTCGTGTCGGCCATGGGTACAACGTAGTAGCCCACAGTGTGACGTGGGCGGATTTGCGTCGGCACGTAATCTTAGAGTGTGAGTGTTGAGGTCCACAGCCATCAGACGGACGAGGAGGGTGCGCCCGTCGCTCGCTCCTACTCGGTTCGTACCTACGGCTGCCAGATGAATGTCCATGACTCCGAACGGATTGCGGGGTTGCTGGAGGACGCGGGATACGTCGCGGCCGACGGCGACGACGCGGATCTGGTCGTTTTCAACACCTGTGCGGTCCGCGAGAACGCCGATAACAAGCTCTACGGGAACCTGTCGCATCTGGCACCGGTGAAGCAGGCGCGTCCCGGTATGCAGATCGCCGTCGGCGGCTGCCTCGCGCAGAAGGACAAGGACGTCGTCCGTCAGCGCGCACCGTGGGTCGACGTCGTGTTCGGCACGCACAACATCGGTTCGCTGCCGGTCCTCCTCGAACGTGCTCGCCACAACCAGGAGGCGCAGGTCGAGATCCTCGACTCGCTGGAGCGATTCCCGTCGACGCTGCCCGCCCGCCGCGACTCGGCGTACTCGGGCTGGGTGTCGGTGTCCGTCGGATGCAACAACACCTGCACCTTCTGCATCGTGCCGTCGTTGCGGGGCAAGGAAGTCGATCGCCGACCGGGCGATGTGCTCGCCGAAGTCCAGGCGCTCGTCGACCAGGGTGTGCTGGAGGTGACCCTGCTCGGCCAGAACGTGAACGCGTACGGCATGTCGTTCGCGGACCCGGACACACCGCGGAACCGCGGCGCGTTCGCCGAACTGTTGCGCGCCTGCGGCGCCATCGACGGCCTGGAGCGGGTGCGGTTCACCTCGCCGCACCCCGCGGAGTTCACCGACGACGTGATCGAGGCGATGGCGCAGACGCCCAACATCTGCCCGCAACTGCACATGCCGCTGCAGTCCGGCTCGGACCGGGTGCTGCGCGCGATGCGCCGCAGCTATCGACAGTCCAAGTTCCTGGGCATCGTCGACCGGGTGCGCGCGGCGATGCCGCACGCCGCGATCACCACCGACATCATCGTCGGATTCCCCGGCGAGACCGAAGAGGACTTCGCCGAGACCCTCGCGGTGGTGGAGAAGGCGCGTTTCTCCAGCGCCTTCACCTTCCAGTACTCGCCGCGCCCGGGAACCCCGGCGGCGACGATGCCGGACCAGGTGCCGCCGGAGGTGGTCACCGAGCGCTACCAGCGCCTGATCGCCCTGCAGGAGCGGGTGTGCCTGGAAGCGAACACCGAACTCGTCGGCAGCGAGGCCGAACTCCTGGTCTCTGCGGGAGAGGGCCGGAAGAACTCGGAGACCGGTCGCCTGACCGGACGCGCTCGCGACGGCCGCCTCGTGCATTTCCGCGGCGCTCCCGAGATCCGACCCGGTGACATCGTCACCGTCGCGATCACCGACGCCGCACCGCACCATCTCATCGCCGACGCCGGAGTGCTCACCCACCGACGCACCCGCGCAGGCGATGCGCACGAGGCGGGCACCGTGCCCACCACGCCACCGGTCGGCGTGGGCCTCGGCATGCCGACCATCGGAGCACAAGCAGTCGCCGAACCGATCAGCGCCTGCGGAACTGGAGGCTGTTCATGAGCAAGAACGACGTCGGAACCTTCAACGAATACGAGAAGGAACTCCGCAAGGCCGAGAAGAAGGTGTCGGGGGAGATCGATCCGGGTGCGCGCGCCCTCGTCGTCGCCGTCGGCGTGCTGCTCGCCATGGTGTCGCTGGTGCTTCCGCATGCGGGCGATGCGACGGGCCTCGACGTCCTCACCATGTCCGACAAGGCGGATGCGGAGACCATCAAACTGCCGTCGACGATCTTCGTCTACCTGCTGGTGATCTTCGCGATCGGCTTCTCCGGCCTCGCGCTCGTCACCCGTCGCTGGGTGCTGGCACTGATCGCCTTGGCGGGCACCAGCGTTGCCTCGGTCGCCGGACTGCTGGCCCTCTGGACGCGCAACACCGTCGGCGTGCACGACAACGTGGCGCCGGCCGGTGCCGGGATCGGTCTGTTCCTCGGCTGGTTCGTCGCGATGGTGCTGGTCTTCCACTGGGGACGCGTGGTCTGGGACCGCAGCGCCTACCACCTGCAGATCGCTGAAGATCGACGGGCGGAGGCGGCGAGCCGTGAAGCCTTCGGCATGTCGCTGCAGCGTCCGGTCGCCCCCGGGCAGCGCAGCGCGAAGCCGACCGACGACACCCAGACGGATTCAGCCCAGACGGATTCAGCCCAGTCGACGGACAAGCCGTCGAACTGAGCTGAGTCAGGTCGAACTGCGTCAGACCGCGCCGACCGACCGCTACCGGTCGGTCAGCGCGGAGTGGGCCGCGGTGGCCCACTCGCGCCACTGTGCGGCCTGCTGGCGAAGGTCTGCGGCGTCGCGGTCCTTGCCGGAGTCCTGCGCCTTTTGCGCCTGCTCCTCGAGCTTGTCGGCCCGTTCGGTGAACTGCGCGGCCCGTGCCTGAGCCTCGGGATCGGTGCGCGCCCAGTCGGCGTCCTCCTCTTCCCGCAGCCTCTTCTCGAGCGCGCGGACGCGGCCCTCCAGCTTGCTCATCTGCTCGCGCGGAACCTTGCCGATCTCGTCCCACTGTTCGCGGAACGTCCGGAACTCGCGGCGGGCGGCATCGAGATCGTTCGCCGGGTCGATGCTGCGCTCGGCGGCGTCGAGCAGCGCGATCTTGGCCTTCGCATTCTCGGCGAACTCGGCGTCGCGTTCGGAGTGCACGGCGTTGCGCGCCTGAAAGAATACGTCCTGGGCGGCCTTGAACCGCACCCACAGCGCTTCGTCGGAATCCCGCGGCGCGCGGCCTGCGGCCTTCCACTCCGCGAGCAGATCGCGGAACTTTCCCGCGGTGACACCCCAGTCGGTGGAGTCCGACAACGCTTCGGCCTCGGCGATCAACTCCTCCTTGCGCGCCTTGGCCCCTGCCCGTTCGCGGTCCAATTCGGCGAAGTGAGCGCCCCGCCGACGGTTGAAGGCGTCGCGCGCCTTGGAGTATCGGCGCCACAGAGCGTCGTCGGTCTTGCGGTCGATGCCCTTGACTGTCTTCCACTCCTCGAGGATGGCCCGCAGCCGGTCACCGCCCGACTTCCACGAGGTGCTCTCCGAACCGATCTTTTCGGCCTCGGCCGCCAACTCCTCTTTCCGGCCGATCGCCGAGGTGCGGGCGGATTCGCGTTCCTCGCGGACTTCTTGCGCGACGTCGTCGGCGCCCGCGACGATTGCCGTCAGCCGCGCGGAGAGGCTGTCGACGTCGCCGAGTACCTGCGCATCGGGCAGCAGCGCCAGCAGGTGGGCCGCAGACGTCTGCGTCTTCTTCGGATCGCCGGACCGAGCCGTCAGCCGTTCTTCGAGGATCTCCACCTCGGTCGCGAGATCGGCGAACTTGCGGGAGAAGTGGGCAAGGCCCTCCTCGACCGTGCCCGCCTGCCAGGACCCGATCTGCCGTTCGCCGTCTGCGGTCTTGAGCCAGACTGCGCCGTCGGCATCGATGCGGCCGAACGCGTGCGGGTCGCCGATGGGGACGGGGTGAACGGGAACGGCCGGAGTGGGGCCCCCTGCCGCCGGATGGGGGCCGGGTCGCGGGCCCGGTCGCGGGCCGGGCTTGGGTCCGGGCTTGGGAGCGGAAGCGTTCTTCTCGGTCGGATTGGTCATGCCTGTTCCTCTGATCTGTCTTCGCCGCGCGGCACGGCTGCCCATCACTACGTGCTTCATTCAAGCAGGGACGGTGACCGTCATGGGCCGGGCATGCGACATTCACCCCGGGAGATCGGGTTTCGCTCGCCTGCCGGTACCGTCGATGCCGTGCTTGCCGTGGTTGTGATAGTTCCGAGTGCGCCCCTCCTGGTCCCCGAACTGGCTGGTCCCGATGCTGCAGACACCGATGCGGTCCGTGCGGCGGTTCACGCCGCCACCGAGCGGTCCGGTCGCCGCGCGCGCCGGTGGCTGGCGATCGGCGCCGCCGACGTCGGCGGACAGGCCATCGATCCCGGGGGCTACCGCCGCACCGGTGATTTCGGCGCGTACGGCGTTCCAGTGCCGGTCTCGCTCGGCGCGGGCGATGCGGGCCGGACGCCGCTGCCGCTCTCGATGCTGATCGCCGGCTGGGTCAACGGACTCACCGAGCCGCTCAGCGACGTCACGCCGATCGTCGTCGATCCGACGGCGACGCCCGAGCAGTGCCGGGCCGTCGGCGAGACGCTCGCCGCGGACATCGCCGACACCGCGGAACCGGTCGGCGTGCTGGTGGTGGCCGACGGCGCGAACGCGCTGACCGCGTCCGCGCCGGGCGGCGGCGAGCGGGTGACGGCGGTGGCGCTGCAGGAGCGGATCGACGCCGCGCTCGCGCACGCCGACGTGCCGGCGTTGAGGGCGCTGACTGCTGAGGAGTGCACCGCTGACGGCGCCGGGGGCCGCCCGGCGTGGCAGGTGCTGGCCGGCCTGTGCGACGGGACCGACCTGACCTCGACCGTCGACTACGCGGGGGCGCCGTTCGGGGTCGGGTACACGGTCGCGGTGTGGACGCCGACCGGGGCCGGCGCATGACGACGCCGGTCGCGGTCATCGGACCGACGGCGAGCGGCAAATCCGATCTCGCGCTGGACCTCGCCGAACGACTGGGTGGCGAGATCGTCAACGTCGACGCCATGCAGCAGTACCGCGGGATGGACATCGGCACGGCCAAGCTGCCCGTCGCCGAGCGGCGCGGCATCCCGCACCACCGACTCGACGTCCTCGACGTCACCGAGACCGCGACCGTCGCCGGATACCAGGTCGCCGCGACGCGCGACATCGAGGCGCTGCTCGCGGCGGGGCGGACACCGGTGATCGTCGGTGGATCGATGATGTACATCCAGGGCCTGCTCGACGACTGGGAGTTCCCGGCCACCGATCCCGCGGTCCGCGCCCGATACGAGGCGATGCTCGCTGAGATCGGCCCCCTGGCTCTGCATGCGAGGCTGGCGGAGGTCGACGCGGCTGCCGCGGCCACGATCCTGGACTCGGACGGCCGACGGATCGTCCGCGCGCTGGAAGTCGTGGAGATCACCGGACGACCGTTCGCCGCGTCGGCGCCGAGGATCGGGGAGCCGCGCTGGGGCACCCGCATCCTGACGCTGGACCGCGACCGCGAAGAACTCGACGAGCGGATTCGGGTGCGCACCGCCGCCATGTTCGCCTCGGGGCTCGTGGACGAGGTCGTCGCACTGTGTGATCGCGGACTGCGCGACGGACGGACGGCGTCCCGGGCCATCGGTTACGCGCAGGTGCTCGCGTTCCTCGACGGCGAATACGACGTGGCGCAGGCGCAGGAGCGGACCTTCTTCGGAACCCGCCGCTACGTCCGCAGACAGCGATCGTGGTTCCGCCGCGACCCGCGGGCGATCTGGCTCGACGCCGCCGCCGACCGCCTGCTGGACCGTGCGCTCGAGGCGCTCGACGAGAGCTGACCGCACCGCACGCGTAACCTGGCCGGGTGACTACACTTCCGGCGCTGACCTACGTGAAGGGCCACGGCACGCAGAACGACTTCGTCATCCTGCCCGACCCGTACGCCCAGATCGAATTGACCGCCGACCTCACCGCCGCCCTGTGCGACCGCCAGCGCGGCCTCGGCGCCGACGGTGTCCTTCGGGTCGCCACCGCGGGTGCCCTCGTCGCCGAAGGGGTGCTGGAGCGCCTGCCCGACGGCGTCTCCGGCGTGGACTGGTTCATGGACTATCGCAATGCCGACGGCTCGATCGCCGAGATGTGCGGAAACGGCGTCCGCGTGTTCGCCCACTTCTGTCGGAGCGCCGACCTGGTCGACACCGACCGGTTCACCGTCGGTTCACGGGCGGGCGGCCGGCCCGTGACGATCCATCACGCCGACGGTGTGGACGCCGACGTGAGCGTCGACATGGGACAGGTCCGGCGCGGCGGCGAGTCGTCGGTGGACATCGCCGGGACGCGACTGACGGGCGAGGTGATCGACGTCGGCAACCCGCACCTGGCCTGCGTGGTGGACGGACTGACGGCTGCGGGCCTCGCCGAGCTCGACCTCACCGCGACGCCGGAGCTGGACGCCGCCGTGTTTCCGCACGGCGCGAACATCGAGATCGTCACGCCGGTGGTTCCGACCGCCGTCGACGGCGTCGACTTTCACGCCGCGATGCGCGTCTACGAACGCGGCGTCGGCGAGACTCGATCGTGCGGCACCGGACTGGTGGCCGCCGCGGCTGCGGGCCTGTCCCGGGCGGGTCGCAGCGAGGGCGTCGTGGCCCTCTCAGTGCCGGGCGGCGACGTCGTCGTCGGCGTCTCCGACGGCGAGGCGATCCTGCGGGGACCGTCGCGACTGGTGGCGCGCGGCGAGCTCCTCCCGGGGTGGGCGCGGTAATCGGAGTGCGCTTCCGGTGCCGATCGGGGCACAATGGTCAGGCATATGACTGAATTGACCAACGAACCAGTATCCGTATCGTCGATCCCGACCACGGGCGAACTCCAGCTCGACGAGCGAGCATCGCTGCGCCGCGTCGTCGGACTGTCGACCGAACTCCAAGACATCACCGAGGTCGAGAATCGACAGCTCCGCCTGGAACAGGTGGTTCTCGTCGGCGTCTGGACCTCCGGAAGCGCGGCCGCCGCCGACGCCAGCATGGCCGAATTGGCGGCACTCGCCGAGACCGCGGGATCCCAGGTGCTCGACGCGCTGATCCAACGTCGCAGCAAACCCGACCCCGCTACGTACATCGGCTCGGGCAAGGCCGATGAACTGCGGGAGGCGGTGATCGCCAGCGGCGCCGACACGGTGATCTGCGACGGTGAACTGACCCCGGCGCAGCTGACGGCTCTGGAGAAGGTCGTCAAGGTGAAGGTCATCGACCGCACGGCCCTGATCCTCGACATCTTCGCCCAGCACGCCACGTCGCGCGAGGGCAAGGCCCAGGTGGCGCTGGCGCAGATGGAGTACATGCTGCCCCGCCTGCGCGGTTGGGGCGAGTCGATGTCGCGCCAGGCGGGCGGTCGTGCGGGCAGCAACGGCGGCGTAGGTCTGCGCGGACCCGGTGAGACGAAGATCGAGACCGACCGCAGGCGGATCCGCGAGCGGATGGCCAAGATCCGCAAGGAGATCCGCGGCATGAAGACCGCCCGCACGGTGAAACGTGCGGCACGGCGCCGGGGAAGCGTCCCGGGACTGACCGTGGTGGGCTACACCAACGCGGGCAAGTCCAGCCTGGTGAACGCGATGACCGGCGCCGGCGTCCTGGTGCAGGACGCGCTCTTCGCGACACTGGATCCGACGACCCGCCGCGCCGAGCTCGCCGACGGCCACGAAGTGGTCTTCACCGACACCGTCGGCTTCGTGCGGCATCTGCCGACGCAGCTGGTCGAGGCGTTCCGATCCACGCTGGAAGAAGCGGTCGAAGCAGACCTGCTGGTCCACGTGGTGGACGGGTCGGATCCGTTTCCCGGAAACCAGATCTCTGCGGTGCGGCAGGTCCTGGGCGACGTCCTCGCCGAGGAGAAGCTGCCTGCGCCGCCGGAGATGCTGGTCATCAACAAGATCGACGCTGTCGACGGCATCACCATGGCGGCGCTGCGTGCCGAGTACCCGGATGCGCAGTTCGTGTCGGCACGTACGGGGGAGGGCCTCGACGGGCTCTTCGACGCCATCACCGCGTTCTTGGCGCGCGACGACGTGGACGCGGTGCTGCAGGTGCCGTTCGCGCGCGGCGACGTGATCGCCCGACTGCACGAGCAGGCTCACGTGCTGGACACCGAACACAACGCCGAAGGCACCCGCCTTCGAGTGCGGATGCCTTCGGGGTTGGCCGCCCAGCTGGGCGACTTGGCGGTCTGACGCCGGACGGGACTACTCGGCGTCGAGGTCCTTGGCGACCAATGCTGCGATCTGATCCACCGCGGCCTGGTCGTCGCTCTCGACGGTGACCGAGGCGCCCTTCTCGGCGCCCAGCGTCATGATCATCAGCGCGCTGCCGGCGTCGACCGGCTCGCCGCCGTCGACGGCGAGGGTGACCGGGACGCCGAGCGCGGTCGCGGCCTCGGAGATGACGGTGGCCGGGCGGGCGTGCAGTCCGACGGCGGATCCGACGGTGACGATGGTGCTGGGCATGGTGCGCCTTTCGTACAGGGTGCTGGTGTGCTGGTTGATCAGGTTACGTGGTGCCTGTGGTTACGCGGTGCTGGGTTCGAGCTCCCTTGTGCTGGGCTTGAACTGCTTCGCGGTCAGAACGGCGATCGCGGAGACGACCGTACCCGCCACGATAGCGATCAAGAACTTCCACCAGGTGCCGTTCATCGCGAACAGGACGAAGATGCCGCCGTGCGGGGCGCGGAGCTGGACGCTCATCGCCATCGACAGGGCGCCGGTCACGGCGCCGCCCAGCATCATCGACGGGATCACGCGCAGCGGGTCGGCGGCGGCGAACGGGATGGCGCCCTCGGAGATGAAGGATGCGCCGAGGAGCCAGGCGGCCTTGCCGTTCTCGCGTTCCGGTTCGGTGAACGACGACGGGCGCAGCGCGGTGGCGAGCGCCAGGGCCAGCGGCGGCACCATGCCTGCGGCCATGACGGCCGCCATGATCTCCCACTGCGGGACGCCTGCGCCGGCCAGGCCGAGTCCGGCGACACCGAAGGCGTAGGCGGCCTTGTTGACCGGACCGCCCAGGTCGAAGCACATCATCAGGCCGATCACGATGCCGAGGATGATCTTCGAACTGCCGGACATCGAGTTCAGCTGATTCTCGAGTTCGGTGTTGACCCACGACAGCGGGCGGGCCAGGAGAGCGAACATCACGAAGCCGGTGATCAGCGTGGCGACGAGCGGGATGATCACCACCGGTTGCAGTCCGCGCGCCCACTGCGGGAGGGGGAGCCGTGACAACCACAGGGCGACGACGCCCGCGAGCAGACCGCCGACCAGTCCGCCGATGAATCCGGAGCCGACGGCGACGGCGATCAGACCCGCGGTGAAGCCGGGCGCGAGACCGGGGCGGTCCGCGATCGCGTACGCGATGTACCCGGCCAGGACGGCGACCATGAGACCGATCGCCAGGTTGCCGACGGCGAAGCTCAGTGCTCCGAGATACTGCAACAGTCCGCCGGGCGGCAGTTCCCAGAGGCTGTTGTGCAGGGCGTAGTACGTCGCATCGGACGTGCCCTCCTCGACGGTGCTGTTGGCGATCTCGTAGCCGC
Source organism: Gordonia hydrophobica NBRC 16057 (assembly GCF_001592365.1). Taxonomy (GTDB): domain Bacteria; phylum Actinomycetota; class Actinomycetes; order Mycobacteriales; family Mycobacteriaceae; genus Gordonia; species Gordonia hydrophobica. The sequence continues at coordinate 166,296 of NZ_BCWU01000006.1, read as the reverse complement.
CGAGCAGGAATCCGAGGGCCATCAGCAGACCGCCCGCAGCCACGAACGGGATCATGTAGCTGACGCCGGTCAGCAGCGCCTGTTTCAGCTGTCCGCCGATGCCGACGCTCGACGCCGCCGACGCGTCGGCCGCAGCGTTGGCGTCGCCGGTGACGGTGGCGGCGTGCGGATCACGGCCGGCCGCCACGGCTTCGGCGATCATCGCGTCGGGCTCGTTGATCGCGCGTTTGACACCCGACGCGACCACTGCCTTGCCGACGAAGCGATCCCGGTTCTTGACACCGACGTCGGTGGCGAAGATGACGGCGTCGGCCTCCGCGATGGTCGTCGGCGAGAACGGGGTGGAGCCGGTGGAGCCCTGGGTCTCCACCTCGAAGTCGACGTCGGCACGCTCGGCCGCGAGCTTCAAGGCGTCGGCGGCCATGTACGTGTGCGCGATGCCGGTCGGACAGGCCGTGATCGCGATGATCTTCGGCTTCGCCGCGGTACCGGCATCAGTCGGGGCGTCGGCGGCGGTGCCTGCCTCGGCTGCCGGTGCCGGTGCCGGTGCCGGGGACGGTGCGGCCGCCGGGGTCGCAGCGGGCGCCTTCTTGTCGGCGGTCACGTCGAGGACCAGGTCGACGATCGACTGGGCGTTCGGCGCGTCGCGCAGGGCCTGCACGAACTCCGGCCGCACCAGTGCGCGCGCCAGCGAGCTCAGCACCTTCATGTGCTCGCTCGCGGCTCCCGCGGGCGCGGCGATCAGGAAGACGATGTCGGCGGGCCCGTCGGGGCCACCGAAGTCCGCCTTACGGGCCAGACGAGCCATCGCGAGCGAGGCGGTGGTCACCGACTCCGCCCGCGCGTGCGGGATGGCGATGCCGCCGGGCAGCCCGGTCGGGGACTTCTTCTCGCGTTCGAGTGCTGCCGCAGCCAACTCGGACGCGTCGGTCGTACGACCGGCCGCCGAGACCAACTCGGCGAGGGTCCCGATGACGGAGTCGGCGTCGGGGCCGGCGTCGCCGTCGAGCAGGACCAGCTCGGGGGTGATGATCGGTTGGGACATGGTGGTGCCTTCGGGTCGGGGCGGGTGGGCGATCAGGAGATGCGGGTGACGGTGACGCCGGCCTCATCGAGGAGGTCGGGGGTCGGCGGTGTCGTTCCGGGCAGCGAGGCCGCCGCGGAACCGTGCGCGACAGCGCTGCGCAGCAGGCTCTCGGCGGATGCGTTGCGAACATGGGCGATCAGGTAGCCGGCCAGCGAGGAATCACCCGCGCCGACGGTGCTGCGGACGGTGACGGCGGGCGCCGTCGCGAACCAGGTGCCGTCGGCCGTGGTCAGCAGCGCACCGGCGCCGCCGAGGGTGGTGAGGACGGAGCCGCCGGTCTCGGTGGCGAGAGTGCGTGCGGCCGCGGCCGTCGCGCCTGGATCGCCCGCGGCGGCGGCGGACTCCATGGCGTCCGCGTCGCCGCCGACGATCTCGGCGAGTTCGTGCGCGTTCGGCTTCAGCAGAGCTGCGGGGGTCTGAGCGACGGCCAGGAGCGGGGCGCCCGAGGTGTCGACGGCGATACGACACCGGCCACCGAGTTCCCGGACCAGGTCGGCGTACCAGTCGTCGGGCAGGCCCGGCGGCAGCGACCCGCACAGGGCCAGCCAGTCGGCGGTCTCGGCGCGCGCCACGATGAGGCTCCGCAGCTGCGCTGCGGCCGCCTCGTTGAGCGCGGCGCCGGACTCGTTGATCTTCGTCGTGGTCCCGTCGGCCTCGGTGATGGTGATATTGGTACGGACCAGGTCGTCGACGGAGACCGCCTGGTTCGGCAACGCGACGGCGTGCAGGGTCTCGAGGAACGGATCATCGCGCCGAGCGGGCAGCAGCGCGACGGTCTGCTCGCCTGCCGCGTGGACGACGCGGGCGACGTTGACGCCTTTGCCGCCAGGCTGGTCGACGACCCGCGACGCACGGTGAACGGCGCCGCGGTCGAGCGTCCCGGGCAGCTCGATGGTCCGGTCGGTGCTGGGATTGGCGGTGACAGTTGCGATCATGCGATCACCACCTCGATCTGGTGGTCGCGCAGTTCGTCGGCGAAGGCGGCGTCGATGCCGTCGTCGGTGACGAGGACGTCGATGTCTGCCAGGGTTCCGAAGCTCACGAGTTCCTCTCGATTGATCTTGAACGAGTCGGCGAGCACCACGGTGGTGGTGCAGGCGGCGATCATGGCGCGTTTGGTGGCGGCTTCGTCCGAGTCGGGCGTCGACAGGCCGTGTGCGATGGACAGCGCGTTGGTGCCGAGGAAGCCGACCGAGGCGCGGACCCGCGACAGCATGGCGATGGCCTCGGCGCCGACCGCGGCACCGGTCTTGGGGCGGAGCCGGCCGCCGGTGAGGAGCACCGTCGACCCGGGGAGATCGGCGACGATGCCACCGATCTGGACGCTGTTGGTGATGTAGGTCAGGCGCGTGTCGCCGTGAATGGCGAGCGCGAGTTGAAGCGTGGTGGTGCCCGCGTCGATGAGGACGGAGCCGCCGTCGGCGGGCAGGAGCGCGGCGCCGGCCGCCCCGATGGCCGCCTTCTCTGCGCGGCGCGTCTCTTCGCGGACGATCAGGTCGGGCTCGTCGATCACCGCTGCCACGTCCTGCCGGACGGCCCCGCCGTGGACGCGCACCAGGTGGCCGTTGCGCTGCAGGATCACCAGGTCGCGGCGGACCGTCTCGCCGGTCACCGCGAAGCGGGCCGCGAGGTCGGTCACCGAGACGCGGCCACGGGTCCGGACCTCGTTCGCGATGGCGGACTGGCGTTCCTCCGCGTACATCGGGCCTCCTCGTGGGCGAGAGTGTTCATCCGACCGAAACCCGGATGTTGTTTTAGTTGGAATTGATTTGATCTCTATCTGTGTTTACATGGGTCCGTGTTGACGAGTCAAGAGGTTCTTGTAATCTGTCTCACATGATCCAGGTGACTTCCGACTTGCAGCCCGACAATCCGTTCGCAGCGCAGACCCTCGTCTCTGGCACCCCCGTCGTCGGGGGACTCGCCTACGGACCGGTGATCCGTCCCGGGAGGCGTCCGAGCTTCGATGGCATCGATGCCACGCCGATCGCGGAGGACCTTCGCGAAGCGGAGATGGAACGTTTCACGGCCGCGGCCGCGACGGTTGGCGATCGACTGGCGGACCGGGCGTCGCACAGCACCGGCGTCGCCGCCGAAGTCCTCACGGCCACAGCCGGACTCGCGCGCGACCGCGGGTGGGCGTCGGCCGCAGGCAAGTCGATCAAGGACGGGGTTCCGGCACCGCTGGCCGCCATCGCCGCGACGGACCAGTTCGTCGAGATGTTCACCAAACTCGGCGGTCTGATGGCCGAGCGCGTGACGGACCTCAAGGACGTTCGCGACCGCGTGGTGGCCGAGCTTCTCGGTCTGCCGGAACCGGGCATCCCGAACCCCGACGTGCCGTCGATTCTGTTGGCCGACGACCTGGCGCCCGCCGACACGGCCGGACTCGATCCGGCGCGGGTCATCGGTCTGGGCATGCGCCTGGGCGGCCCCAGCAGCCACACGGCGATCATCGCTCGTCAGCTGGCGATCCCGTGCGTCGTCGCGGCCGCCGATCTCGATGCGATCCCCGACGGTTCACTCGGCTACGTCGACGGTGACCGGGGCATTGTCGGCTCGGAGCCGGATGCGGACGCGATCGCCGCCGCGGTGGACGAGGCTCGGGCGAAGGCGGCTGAGATCGCCGCCTGGCAGGGGCCGGGGCGGACGAGCGACGGACACGAGGTCTTGATTCTGGCGAATGTCGCGGACGGCGTCTCGGCGCGGGAGGGCGCCAAGGCTCCGGTGCAGGGAGTCGGTCTGTTCCGTACTGAACTCGCGTTCCTCGATCGGGCCACCGAGCCGACGATCGACGAGCAGGTGTCACTGTACCGCGAGGTGATCGATGCGTTCCCCGGGCAGAAGGTCGTGATCCGCACCCTGGACGCGGGCTCGGACAAGCCGCTGAAGTTCGTCACCCATCCCGACGAGGCGAACCCGGCGATGGGCGTGCGGGGCAATCGGATCGCGCAGACCTTCCCGGACGTCCGGAACCATCAGCTCGACGCGCTCGCGGAGGCTGCGCAGGGCGAGAACCGGGCGACGCCGTGGGTGATGGCGCCGATGATCGCCACCGTGGACGAGGCCCGCGAGTTCGCCGGCGAGATTCGCCGCCGCGGACTGATTCCGGGCGTCATGGTCGAGGTTCCGTCGGCGGCGATCATGGCGGACGCGATCCTCGCGGAGGTCGACTTCGTCTCTATCGGAACCAACGACCTCACGCAGTACACGATGGCCGCGGACCGCATGTCGCCCGAACTCGCGACCTTGACCGATCCGTGGCAACCCGCGGTGCTCGCGCTCATCGAACGCGTGGGCCAGGCGGGGCAGCGACAGGGCAAGCAAGTCGGCGTGTGCGGCGAGGCCGCCGCCGATCCGCTGCTCGCCTGCGTGCTCGTCGGTCTCGGCGTCACATCGCTCTCGTCGGCGCCCGCCGCCTCGGCGGCGGTCGGTCTGCGCCTGAGCGGGGTGACTCTCGACCAGTGTCGTGCCGCGGGCGCCGCAGCGGTCGCCGCGTCCGATCCGGCGGCCGCGCGGGAGGCCGCCCGCGCGGCACTGGAGGGGTAGCGCCTCCGGGCGAACTCAGATTCGCCGCATCACGGTGACGACCTTGCCCAGTATGGCGGCGTCGTCACCGGGGATGGGGTCGAAGTGCTCGTTGTGCGGCATGAGCCACACGTGGCCGTCCGTCCGCTTGAACGTCTTCACAGTGGCTTCGCCGTCGATCATGGCCGCGACGATGTCGCCGTTGTCGGCAACGTTCTGCTGCCGTACCACCACCCAGTCTCCGTCGCAGATCGCGGCGTCGACCATCGACTCGCCGACCACGCGCAGCATGAACAGCGATCCTTCGCCCACCAATTCGCGTGGCATGGGGAAGACTTCCTCGACCGCCTGTTCGGCGAGAATCGGTCCGCCGGCGGCGATCCGGCCGAGGACCGGCACGAACGTCGGGGTCGGCAGGGCGTCTCCGTCGACGCCGGTACCGCCTGCAGGCGGCGTGCGCTGCTCGTCGCGCACATTCACCGCGCGCGGCCGATGCGGATCGCGCTTCAGGAGCCCGCGTCGTTCCAGCGTCCGCAACTGATGTGCGACGGACGAGGTTGAGGTGAGTCCGACCGCCTCGCCGATCTCGCGGATGCTCGGCGGGTAGCCGCGCTCGCGGACCGACTTGCGGATGACGTCGAGCACGTCGCGCTGGCGCTGGGTGAGCGACGCCTCGAGCGTGGCAGTCGAGAGCATCGGATCGGGCGTGTCAGTCACCGGTGTGGCCTTTCGTCAACTGTGTTCGATCGATGACTCGAGGCTAGTTGAGTAGATCACAAAACTCAAACAATTGTTCGATGCGTGTCGGCGTTTGTCGGACCCGTGGTGTTAACTGTCGAACAAGAGTTCTTCGAACATCCGATCGAACGGAGACGAGCGATGAGTATCACCGCCACCGCACCAGGAATCACCGATGCCGGGCGGGTCCGCCGCAGCGCGGATGCCCGCCCGAGTGTGCCCGGGTATCCGTCCAGAATGGCCATGACCTGCGACCTTCCGGTCGTCGACCGCGATCGTGTCGAGCGGTCAGACGGCCGGCCGGTTCGGGATGTGTGCCGACCGACCGGACGCTCGGAGAGCGGGCGTGGTGCGCGGCGCGTGGCCGACCGGCCGGACCGCCGCCGTTCGACCGTCATCCGTTCGGACGACCAGAACATCCGGGAGCGGTCGGTCCGGCCGCAGTCCGTCCAGCATCGGACCGTCCCGGATCAGTTCCCCCGATCGTTCGAACATCGGTGGGTGGGCGCACTGGTCGTCGGTGGCCTGCTGGCCGCCATGGTGTGGGTGGTGATGATCGTGGGCGTCGGCGAGCGGGAGACCGCGTCAGCGCAGACTCCGGCGGCGACGTCGGTGGTCTACGTCCGCGCGGGGGAGTCGCTCACCGCGCTCGCTCACCGGATCGCGCCGGAGTTGCCGGCAGCCGGTGTCATCGCTCAGGTCAGGAAGTTGAACGGTCTGGAAACCTCGGGTCTGACCATCGGCCAGGCGTTGATCGTGCCGGACTATCGGTAGCACCGGCTTCACGACTCCTCACGTCAGGAGGGTGAGTGCGCGCCAGGTATTCTCGTTCCATGCGCTGCCCGTTCTGCAAGAACGACGACACCCGAGTGGTCGATTCCCGAGTCACCGACGACGGCCAGGCGATTCGTCGCCGGCGGTCCTGCAATGAGTGCGGTCGGCGATTCAGCACGGTGGAGTCCGCGGTGCTGTCCGTGGTCAAGCGCACCGGGATCACCGAGCCGTTCAGCCGCGAGAAGGTGATGAAAGGCGTGCGTCGGGCGTGCCAGGGCAGGCACGTCGACGAAGACGCCTTGGCGATGCTCGCCTCGAAGGTCGAAGACACCGTCCGCTCCTCGGGATCCGCGGAGATCCCGAGCAACGAAGTGGCGTTGGCGATCCTGGGCCCGTTGCGCGACCTCGACGAGGTCGCGTACCTGCGTTTCGCCTCGGTGTATCGCTCCTTCGAGTCGGCGGACGACTTTCAGCGCGAGATCGACGAGCTCCGCCGCGATCGCCGCTGACCGCGGCGCCCTCGGCGACGCTCGTCAGAACTTGTCGATGGCCTTGACGATGCGCTGCTCGGACACCGATCCGCTGGTGCCCAACTGTTGGGCGAACAGACTCACGCGCAGTTCCTCCAGCCGCCACTGCACCATCTCCGCGAGCGCGGCGTGCCGTGCTTCCGGCAGCTGTGCTTCCCGGCGGTTCCAGGCCGCGACCACCCGATCGATCGATGCCAACGCCTCGTTGTCGCGTCGGCCCGCCGAGGCCAACCCCTCCAACCGCATGCGGGCCGCCGTCAGATAGCGCGGCAACGACTGCAGGTGCTGCAGCGGGGTCATGCCGATGAATCCGTCGAAGATCAGATTGGACGTCTGATCGGCGACGTCATCGGCGGCAAGGGTTCCGCTGTGCGCGTCGATCGCCCGTCGGACCGGTGCATACTCTGCGAGCGCGGCGACCGCGGCGTCGAAGTACTCCGGGGCTCGGGAACGGACGACGGGGGCGACGCGCGCAGACAGGTCGGCGAAATCGGTCGGCGACCGCAACTGCGCCACGGTCTTCTCCGCGGCCAGCACGTCGGTGATGGCGCGTGCCGTGCAGTCCGCCAACAGAGCGTCGACGTCTCGGTACGGATTCTGGCTCAGCGACAGCTTGGCCGCCGGCGGCAACGAGGTCGCGAGCCGTCGACTCGGGGGCGCAATGGACTGGCGCAGGAGTGCTGCGGCAGCCGATCGGATCCCCGCGTCGCGTTCGGCCGTCGACGCGGCGACGGCGACCCGGACACCCTTTCCCGGCACCACGGCCAGTGTCGGATACCGGGTGATCTGCTGCTGCGCGACCGTTGCCGTCTCCGCGTCGGCGAGGGTGCCGATTCCGTCGGCGGACCAGGTGTGGTGGACGGGGGTCGAGTCGGCGGGAGAGCCATCACCCTCGAGGTCCGTTCGAATCGCCGACAGATGGTCGCCGCGGGCGATGATCGCACCCTTCGCATCGGTGACGGCGAAGTGCATGCGCAGGTGTGTCGCCACCGTGTCGGGACGGAAGTCACGCGCGGTGAGCGTGACGCCCGAGATCGCCGACAGCTCCCGCGCCAGACCGGTCAGCAGCGGCTCAGCGCGCGCTGTCAAGCGGGTCAGCGCCAGGTCGGCGTACCGCGATGCGGGTGACATGGACTTGCGCAGTCCCTTCGGCAGCGACTTGATCAATGCGGTCGCCAACTCCTCGCGCATGCCGGGGACCAGCCAGTCGAAGCCGCTGTCTCGAATGTGTTTGAGCAGTGGCCGCGGCACGATGACGGTGACACCGTCGTCCGGGGCGCCGGGCTCGAAATGGTAGCGCAGTTCCAGTCGGGTCTCGCCCTGCTGCCAGGCGGCCGGGAAGTCGGCGGCCGACGGGGTGTCGTCGGCGAGAAACTCGTCGGGCCGGAGGTTCAACAGGGTGGGGTCGGTGCGCCCGGCCTTCTTCCACCACGAGTCGAAGTGCCGAGTGGAGACGACGTTCGCGGGCACGCGGGCCGCATAGAACTCGAACAGGTCGTCGTCGGAGATCCGCAGATTGCGTCGCCGCGCGCGCTGCTCGGTCTCTTCGGCTTCCCGGATCAGGTCGGCGTTGTGCTTGGTGAACGCGTGTCGGTTGCGCCAGCGTCCGGCGACGAGTGCCTCCTGAATGAAGATCTCCCGCGCCGTCTTGGGATCGATCGGTCCATAGTTGACGCGGCGCTGCGCCACCAGCGGCACCCCGTACAGGCTGACCTTCTCGTGGGCCATGACCGCGCCGCGTCGGGTGGACCAGTGCGGCTCCGAGTACGTCCGAGTGACCAGATCTCCGGCGATCTCCTCGACCCACAGCGGATCGACCGACGCGACCGTGTGGGCGAACAGGCGGGAGGTCTCCACGAGTTCGGAGGTGACGACGAACGCCGGGGGTTTGTTGGCGAGGAACGAGCCCGGGAAGATCGAGAACTTGGTGCCGCGGGTGCCGAGGAACTCCCGGGTGTCGCCGATCTTCGCACCGACATTGGTGAGCAGGCCGGTCAGGACGCTGCGATGCACGGCGGCCGCGTCGACCTCGGTGGACGGCGTCTGCCAGCGCAGGTCCCGCACGGTGCGCGTCAGTTGCCGGTGCAGATCCGTCCACTCGCGAATACGCAGATAGTGCAGGAACTCCCGCTCGCACAGTCGGCGGAACTGATTGCCGGACAGCTCGTCTCGCTTCTCGGCGAGGTACTGCCACAGCTTCACCTGGCCGAGGAACTCCGATCCGGGAACCGCGTGCCTGCGGTGCGCCGCGGTCGCGGCCTCCCGCTTGTCGGTCGGGAACTCCCGGACGTCGGGGAGCGCCAGCGCGGCGGCGATCACCAGCATGTGGTCCAGGCAGCCGTTGTCGTGGCCTGCCACGAGCATGCGGCCCAGGCGCGGGTCCACCGGGAGCCGTGCCAATTCTCTGCCGACCTTGGTGAGGCGCGCGGTCGCGGAATCGGTGTCGGTGACGGCGCCCAACTCCGACAGCAGGGTCATCCCGTCGCGGATGGCGCGTTGGTCCGGCGGCTGCACGAACGGGAAGTCGGTCACGTCGCCCAGGCGGAGCGACAGCATCGACAGAATCACCGCGGCGAGGTTGCTCCGAAGGATCTCGGGGTCGGTGTACTCCGGCCGGGCGTCGAAGTCGTCCTCGGAGTACAGCCGAATGCAGATGCCGGGCGCCACACGACCGCAGCGGCCGGCCCGCTGGCGTGCGCTGGCCTGCGACACGCGTTCGATCGGCAGCCGGGTCACCTTGGTGCGGGTGGAGTAGCGCGAGATGCGGGCGGTCCCCGAGTCGATCACGTAACGGATGCCCGGCACCGTCAACGAGGTCTCCGCGACGTTGGTGGCCAGGACGATCCGGCGTCCGTTCGATGGTGCGAAGACACGCTGCTGTTCGGCCACTGACAGGCGTGCGAACAGGGGAACGATGTCGGCGTCGGAGCGGCGTCGGAGTGCGTCCGCGGTATCGCGGATGTCCCGTTCGGTCGGCAGGAACACCAGGATGTCGCCGCGGCCCTGCGACCACAATTCGCCGACAGCGGCGTCGATCGCAGCGATCTGATCGAGGTCGTCGTGATCGGAGTCGTCGGTCTCTCGTGGCCGGTAGCGGATCTCGACGGGGTAGGTGCGTCCGGAGACCTCGAGGATCGGGACGGTCGCGTCGGCCTGCGCGAAGTGTTTGGCGAAGCGGTCGGGCTCGATGGTGGCCGAGGTGATGATGACCTTCAGGTCGGGCCGGCGGGGAAGCAGCCGCTTGAGATAGCCGAGCAGGAAGTCGATGTTCAGGCTGCGCTCGTGGGCCTCGTCGATGATGATCGCGTCGTAGCCGCGGAGCGAGGGATCGCGTCCGATCTCGCGCAGCAGGATGCCGTCGGTCATCACCTTGATGCGGGTGTCGGCGCCGGCCTTGTCGGAGAACCGGACCTGATATCCGACAGCGTCGCCGATCTCGGTGCCGAGCTCGTCGGCGATGCGCTTGGCGACAGACGTCGCCGCGATGCGGCGCGGCTGTGTGTGTCCGATCGCGGTCCGGCCGAGTTCGAGGCAGATCTTCGGCAGCTGCGTGGTCTTGCCCGATCCGGTCTCACCGGCGATCACCACGACCTGGTGCTCGGCGATGGCGGCCGCGATCTCGTCGCGGCAGGCGCTGACGGGAAGTTCTGGCGGGTAGGAGATGGTGAGGGTCGAGCTCGGCCCGCCAGGGGATGTCGGCACAGCGGGGCCCGGCCCGGCCGTGGAGATCGGTTCAGACATGGTGACAGCGATTCTACTTCTGCGAGAGAATGCACCGATGACCCTCCACCTCACCACGGTTCTGGAACCCGTCGGCCCGGCCACCGCATCGTCGCGGCGCCGCGCGCGGCGATCTTCGACCTCATCGCCGATCCTGCGAGGCAGCCGGAGTGGGACGCCAACGACAACCTGGCGAGCGCCGACCCGGGACAACGGGTTCGCGCCATCGGCGACGTCTTCACCATGCGGCTCACCAGATCGGGCGCGGTGCGCGAGAACCGCGTCGTCGAGTTCGACGAGGGGCGGCTGATCGCCTGGAACCCCGCCGAGGTCGGCGGCACACCGCCCGGTCACCTGTGGCGCTGGCAGCTGTCCGACGTCGACGGCGGCACGCGCGTCGTCCACACCTACGACTGGACCGCGTTGACCGATCCGCATCGAGTCGTGCGAGCGCGGTCGACGACCGCCGACAAGCTGGCCGCGTCGATCGATCGGTTGGCCGCACTCGTGGAAACGGACGCGCGTCGTTAAATCGATTGCCGAGCGTGGACGGCACGCGTAGCGTTCGAGATGAGACAAGGGAAGGAGGTGGTCCGAGGATGATTTCATTCAGGACACAGGAGGTGGCCGCCGTCTGACTGACAGATTCTGTCAGGCGACGGTCGCCCCACCTGAAGTAGCGGCAGGCCCCGGGATCGGTGACGTTCACCGTTCGGGGCCTGTTCGCGTTCCTCTGGGCTGCAGAGTCTGTGCGGCTCGTCCTCTGCGGGAGCCTGCCACTTCATTGTCCCCGAACGATAATGAAAAGTAAACCCGATGTCACGGGGTATATTGATAGGTGTGAATGATCAAAGCTATCAACCGCCGATCACTGCGTTGCGCGCCTTCGTCGCGGTCGCCAAGCATCTTCACTTCGGTTCCGCAGCGGCCGAGCTCGGCGTCAGTCAGCCCTCGTTGTCGCAGGCCCTGGCCGGCCTCGAGGCCGGACTCGGACTGAAACTCGTCGAACGCACCACCCGGCGCGTGATGTTGACGGCGGAAGGGCGTCGACTGCTCGGCTCGGCGATCGCGGCGTGCGACGCCGTCGACGACTTCCTGCTCGACGCCGCGGGTGATCTCGACCCGCTGTCGGGCACCATGCGTCTGGGGCTGATCCCGACCATCGCGCCGTACATTCTCCCGCGGGTGCTCCGAGGCCTCGGCGACCATCGGCCGGGCCTGGACCTGCTCGTCGTCGAGGACCAGACCGAACGGCTCCTCGGGCAATTGAGGGAAGGGGCGCTCGATGCCGCGATTCTGGCGCTGCCCGCGAGCGCGCCCGGCATCGGGGAGATTCCGATGTACACCGAAGACTTCGTTCTCGCTCTCCCGCAAGGACATCCGCTCGCCGACAAGAAGCGGCTCTCGCCCAAGCTCCTCAACGACCTGCCGCTGCTGCTGCTCGACGAGGGGCACTGTCTGCGCGATCAGGCGCTCGAGGTCTGTCAGCTGGCCGGGGTGTCGCCGGATGTCCGACAGACGCGCGCGGCATCGCTGACGACGGCCGTCCAGTGCGTGGAAGGCGGCCTCGGCGTGACCCTGATCCCGCAGACCGCGGTCGCCGTCGAGACGGCATCGGGGGAGTTGGCGACGGCGCAGTTCGCTCGCCCCCGGCCCGGGCGTCGGATCGGGCTGGTCTATCGCGAGTCGTCGGGGCGCGGCGACGCCTATCGCGAACTGGCGGCCGAGATCGCCGAACTGGTCGAGAAGAGCGGCGCCGTCGAGTTGACCGGTCAGATCGTCGTCGACTGACTCACGCGTCCTGCGTGGTCAGCGCCTCCCACTCGTCGATGAGGCTGGAGTCCACGCCGCGGATGAGATCGCCGAGTTCGTCGGTGATGTCCTCGATCTCGTCGGTCACCGCAGACATGGGGAGTCCGCTGTTCAGGGCGCGGTAACAGTCGGTCAGGTACCGCAGCGCGACGCCCTCGCTCCGCGCGAGTCCGAGATCGGAGATCAGTTCGGCGAACGTCATCGACCGCTCGCGCATGTAGCGCAGCACCGACTTCGGCGACGGCGGTGTGTTCGCCAGCCAGGGATGACCGCGACGGTACGTCTCGTACGCGAAGCCGATCTCCTCGGCCAGGGGCTGGGGCCAGGTGATCTCCTCGAGGCGCTCCATGCGTTCCTCGTACTCGATCCCGTCGGCCTTCATCTCGGCGATCGCGGCATCGCGCGCCTGTTTGCGCTGAGCGATCAGGATCTGGCGCGGATCGTCGAGCGTGCACTCCAGAATCGAGATGACGTCGAGGGCGTAGGTGCTCGACTCGGTGTCGAGCAGATCGAACGCCGCGACCGCGAACGCCGACAGGGGATTGGTCAGCGCGAAGTTCTCCGGCAGGTCGATCGACAGTTCGACGTGCTTGCCGTCGGCGGCCGGCGTGTCGAGCTTCGTCACGATACCGGTCTCCCGGAGGTCGCGGTACAGCGCGATGGTGTGCTTGATGTGCCGCAACTGTCGCGAGCGCGGCTCGTGGTTGGTCTCCAGCAGGTGTCGTAGGGCGGCGAAGCAGTCGCCCGGACGTTCCAGGACCTCCATCAGCATCGACGTGGTCATCCGGAAGTGCGACTTGAGTTCTTCGTCCGGTGCGTCGATCAGCGTGGTGAATGTCTGCTCGCCCCAGCTGACGAACCCCTCGGGTGGCTTTCGGCGAACCAGTTTGCGCAGCTTCTTCGGATCGTCGCCCGCCTTGCTGACGGCGCGCGCGTTCTCGACGTCGTGCTCGGGCGCCTGGGCGACCACGTAGCCGACGGTGTCGTAGCCTGCGCGTCCCGCGCGACCTGCGATCTGGTGGAACTCACGGGCACGAAGGCGGCGCACCCGATGGCCGTCGTACTTGGTCAGGCCCGCGAACAGCACGGTTCGGATCGGCACGTTGATGCCGACGCCGAGGGTGTCGGTGCCTGCCACCACTTTGAGCAGTCCGGCCTGCGCCAGCCGTTCGACCAGCCGCCGGTAGCGGGGGAGCATGCCCGCGTGGTGGACGCCGATCCCGGATCGCAACAGCTTCGACAGGGTGCCGCCGAAGCCGGTGCGGAACGTGAAGTCGCCGATCGCCTCGGCGATCGCCGCCTTCTCCTCCTTGGTGCAGATCTTCACCGACAGCAGCGCCTGTGCGCGCTCCACCGCCGCCTGCTGGGTGAAGTGCACGACGTACACCGGCGCCTGGCCCGCGTCGATGAGCTCGCCGATCGTCTCGTGGATGGGCGTCATCGCGTAGCGGTGCTCCAGCGGGACCGGACGCTGTGCGCCGGTCACCGGCACCGTGGTGCGGCCGGTCCGCCGGGTGAGGTCGTCGACGAAGAAGTCGACGCTGCCCAGCGTCGCGGACATCAGCAGGAATTGCGGTTGCGTGTCGGCGGCCGTGGTCGGGTCGGCGGCGGGGAGTTCGATGAGCGGGACCTGCCAGGCCCAGCCGCGGTCGGACTCGCCGTAGTAGTGGAACTCGTCGGCGACCAGCACGCCGACATCGGACGTCGAGCCGTCGCGGAGCGCGATGTTGGCGACGATCTCGGCGGTCGCGCAGACGATCGGCGCGTCGGCGTTCACGGAGGCGTCACCGGTCAGGAGTCCGACGTTCTCCGCGCCGAACTGACTGCAGAGGTCGAAGAACTTCTCGCTGACCAGGGCCTTGATCGGGGCGGTGTAGTACGACCGTTTGCCGCGGCACAGCGCGAAGTAGATCGCGCCCGAGGCCACGAGCGACTTTCCGGACCCGGTCGGGGTCGCCAGGATGACATTGCTGCCGGAGACCAGTTCGAGGAGTGCCTCCTCCTGATGCGGATAGAGGTCGATCCCACGCGACGCCCACCACGTCGTGAAGTTCTCGAAGGCGAGGTCTTCGTCGGTGGTGGGCGTCAGTGGAGCGAGATCGTCAGTCTCCTCGAGTGCACTCAGTGCAGATCACGTCCTTGATCGTCGTCGGTGTCGTCCGGCGCGGACTCGCGTCCGCCGAGATCGCCGAGGTCGGCGGCGTGCTCGGCGAGGAACTTCTCGAACTCAGCGCCCAGCTCGTCGCCGGACGGGACGTCCTGATCGGCGGCCAGCAGGGAGGCTTGGTCGTTCTTGGCGCGCATGTACGCGTCGTACTGATTCTCCAACGAGTGCACCACCGAGGCCACCTCGGCGTTCGACTCCACCTCGCCGTCGATCTGCGCGCGCACCTGCTCGGCAGCGTTCTCCAGGGCTGCGGTCGGCAGTTCCAGTCCCGTCACCTGCGACATCGCCTGCAGCAGTGCCGCCGCGGCGCCCGGGTAGTTGGACTGCGACAGATAGTGCGGCACGTGCGCCGACAGCCCTGCGGTCCGGTAGCCGGCTTCGCCGAGGCGCAGTTCCAGGAGCATCGATGCGCTCGCGGGCAGCTTCATCGGGTTGCCCCAGCGGTTGAGTTCGCCGAGCGACTCCGCATCGTTGCCGTGGGCGGTGATCGACGCCGGGCGGGTGTGCGGAACCGCCATCGGGATGGAGTTCAGTCCGACGACCTGTGACACGCCGAACCGCTCGGCGAGTGCGGTGATCGCGGTGGTGAACTGCTCCCAGCGCAGGTCCGGCTCGGGGCCGTCCAGCAGCAGGAACGGCACACCGGCGTTGTCGCGAACCGCGTGCACGGTCAGCTTGTGCATGTCGATACCGTCGAACGACTCGCCGCTGAACGAGATCATCGGACGACGCGACCGGTAATCGATCAACTCGTCTGCGTTGAACGTCGCGACCAGCTCGGCCTCGAGGGCTTCGCGGAGGTGCGTCGCCGCCAGCGCCACCGCGTGGCCGGCGTCGGCATAGCCCTCCAAAGCGTGCACCAGCACCGGACCGTCGCCGTCTTCGCTGTGAACGGCAGGGGCCGGGAATTCGAGATCGTAGAGCTCGCGGGGGTTCGGGGACCGCTCGTCCATGCTCTCTCCCTTCACTGTGACTTCCTATTGTCCCGCATGGGACTCCTCGGCTACAACACGGACTCGCGGCGGGTCATTCCCGCAGCCGATCACGAGAGATGGCACAGTGGAGACGTGCGTGTTGGTGCAGGAGTGAAGAGTGTGGCGACTGTGGCTGCGGTCGTCCTGGCCGTGACCGCGTGTTCGGTGTCGGGCCAACCAGTGCGGACGCCGGATCTGTCCGGCCGGGCCGCGCCGGCCGACGCGTTTCCGTACGGCCCGGGACTACCGGTGCAGGCCCCAGGGGTGGTGTCCGACATCACCTTTCGGCCGTTGAGCAAACCGAACGACCCCGCGGACTGCACACCGGTGGCGGTGGATGCAGCGACGGCGCAGGTGCGCGTCGGCCCGGGCGGACCCGCAGGCGGAACTCTGACGGCGATGGTCGTGCGCGCCGCAGACAGCTTCGACGACTTCGTCGCCCAGGCTGCTCGGTGCGGACAGTTCGCTCTCGGCGGAACGGTCGGCACCACGGTGTCGACGACCGTCGCCGACGACGGGGTGTCCGGCGGCGGTGTGCAGCTCGAGCGGCATCTGGTGATGGGTCCGCGCACCGAGACGTCGACTCCGCCGACCACGGCGGTCACCGAGTTCGTCGCCCAGCGCGGCGACATCCGCGTCTACGTTCAGAACCGGCGCAGCGGTCTCGACGCCCTCGGTGGGGACGAACTCGCAGCGACTCGCGCGCTGTTCGACGCGGCTCGCGCCAGCGCTTTTCCGCGCTGACCGTCCCGGTCGCCGCGCATCGTCGCAGGCGAGATTGTGGATGAACCCGATCGTTATCCACATCGGGCGCAGACGTCTTCCCCGGGAGCACACGCCGGTCGACGGTAGTGGGCATGACCAACTCACTCAGCATCCCCGCAGGCGGCCACACCGAAGGCCGACAGAATCCCGACACGCTCCTCGCCGCCGTGCCGGGGCTTCTCGGCTTCGTCCCGGAACGGTCCATCGTCTTCCTCGCGTTCCGCGACCACCGGGTGGTGGCCGCGACCATGCGCCACGACCTCGAGCTCACTCGCGGCGGACTGCCGACCGTCGGCATGAAGCAACTCTTCGACCGACTCGGTGCGCTCGCGGCGTCGTACGAGGTGATCGGCACGGTCGCGGTGATCATCGACGACCGTTTTCCGCCCGACGACCCGCGCTGGCGCAAGATCGCCGCAGCGGTCAATCGCGCGTTCCGGCCCGCAGGCGGGTTGTCCGCCGCGTTCGCGATGCCCGAGGCGGTGGCCGACGCGCGGTGGCACACCGTGTGGCGGCCCGGCCCCACCGCGAATCCTCGGCCGCCCTTCGTCCGCGGGGTGCTCGACACGGGCGTCCTGAGCGATCCGAACACCTCGGCGACCGCGTTGGAGCGCGCGGTGAGCTCCGGGCGCCGGATCCTGGCGCGCCGGTCCGAGATGGAGACGATGCTGGATCCGGAGGCGCACTGCTCCGAACCCGAGTGCTGCGCGGAGTCGCCCGTGCCGTATCACCACGCACCCGACGACGCCGATGCGCGCGGGCTGGAACTGACGCTCGCCGTCGTCGACCGCTTCGACGCCGGAGACACCGACCTCACGTGCCATGAACTGAATCGAATCGCCGCCGCCCTGGTGTCGGTGCATGTGCGCGACGCGCTGCTCGGACTGTCGTTGACCGGACTGCGGCCGGCGGCCGAGGATCTGTGGCGGACGCTGACGCGTCGACTGCGGGGACCGGCGCGAGCGGCGGCGGCCACCCTCCTCGGCCACTTGCATTACATGGCCGGGGAGGGCGCGTACGCCGGTGTCGCGTTCCAAGCGGCCCACGAGGCCGATCCCGACTACAACTTGGCCAATCTGCTCGACACCGCGCTGCTCAACGGCATGCGCCCCCGAGACCTCGGAGGCCTCGCCGAACTGGCCTTCGAGGTCTCCGAGCGGCTCGGTGCGCAACTGCCGCCCGCCGTCTACGAGGCGGCGGGGTGATCAGCAGTTCAGTTCGGGAGCACGAAGATCGCGTGCGAGATCTCCGACGACAGGGTGAGCCCGTCGTGGCCCGGGGTGGAGATGATGACGGCGCGCGGTGCGACGTTCACCGAGATGCGTGCATTCGGGACCACGCCCGCCTGCCGCAGTTCCGAGATCAACTCGGGGTCGGACTGGGCGTGCTCGGACATCCGCGCGACGACGACGGTGCTGTCGCCCTGCGGCAGATCCACCAGGCGGATCGCCTTGTCCTCGGCCGCAGTCAGATCGATGCCCAGCAGGTCCAGTCCCGGGATGGGGTTGCCGTACGGGGAAGTGGTCGGGTTGTCGAGGACCTCGACGATCCGACGCTCCACGTTCTCGCTCATGACGTGCTCCCACCGGCACGCCTCGTCGTGCACCTGATCCCAGGGCAACCCGATGACGTCCACGAGCAGTCGTTCGGCGAGACGGTGCTTGCGCATCACGGAGACGGCCAGATCGCGGCCCTTCTCAGTGAGTTCGAGATGACGGTCGCCTGCTACGCGCAGCAGACCGTCGCGTTCCATGCGTGCCACCGTCTGTGAGACGGTCGGCCCGCTCTGTTCCAAGCGCTCGGCGATGCGAGCGCGCAGCGGAATGATCCCCTCCTCTTCAAGGTCGTAGATCGTCCGCAGATACATCTCTGTGGTGTCGACAAGATCGTTCACGGAAGCCAGTGTCCTTTCGCCGACTCTCAGGTTACCTGGAATCGGTCCAACTCGGGGGAGGCGATGTCGTGCCTCACCGGCGTGAAACCGTTAGCGTGACAGGAAATAACGGGAGATGAGGCGGGACGATGAGCGCGGCGATCATCTGGAGTGATCACTTCATGGACTACAAGTGGGCTTACACCCACCCCATGAGTCCGGTGCGACTGGCGCTGACCATGTCGTTGGCCCGGAGTTTCGGCGTCCTCGACGACGTCGACACGGCCGAACCACTGCCGGTGGACGACGCGGTGCTGACCACCGTCCACTCGCAGGGCTACGTGGATGCGGTCAGGGCCGTGAGCCACGGTGCCGCCTCGATGAACGCCCCGGTGCTCGAACGGCTCTTCGGGCTGGGCAGTGCGGACAATCCGATCTTCGAGGGCATGCACGAGGCGGGGTCGATGCTGGTCGGCGGCTCGCTCGCGGCGGCGCAGGCCATCGCGAGCGGCGCCGTGCGTCGTGCGGTCAACATCGGCGGCGGCATGCATCATGCGATGAAGGGCCACGCGGCGGGTTTCTGCATCTACAACGACTGCGCGATCGCGATCGAGTGGCTCCTCGAGAACGGTTACGACCGCATCGCCTACGTCGACGTCGACGCTCACCACGGGGACGGGGTCCAGGCGCAGTTCATCGGCGACCCGCGGGTGCTCACCGTGTCGCTGCACCAGCACCCCGCGACGCTGTGGCCGGGGACGGGCTGGGCCACGGAGGTCGGGGAGGGCGACGCTGCGGGAAGCGCGGTGAACGTCGGGCTGATGCCCGGGCTCGCCGACAACCTGTGGCTGCGCGCCTTCCACGCGATCGTCCCGTCGATGATCGACGACTTCAAACCGCAGATCCTGGTGACGCAGATCGGTGTGGACAGCCACCGCGACGATCCGCTGACCGACCTCGCGCTCACCGTCGACGGTCACGCTGCGGCGATTCGGGCCCTGCGGGGACTCGCCGACAAATACTGCGAGGGCCGTTGGCTGGCGGTCGGCGGCGGGGGATACGGGGTCGTCAACGTGGTGCCGCGGAGCTGGACCCACCTGATCGCTGCCGCACTGGACCGAGACATCGATCCCGCCACGCCGATCGGCGCCGACTGGTTGGCCGGGGCGCAAGACCTGTCCGCGTCCGTGCACCCCGACTACCGCAGGCCCCCGGAGGCCACCATGGGCGACGGCGGAGTCACCGACTTCGTGCCCTGGGACGGCGACAGCGGCGCCGAACCGCCACCGGGCGTGTCGGAGGCAGTGCAGCGGCAGACCGACAAAGCCATCATCGCCACTCGACGTGCCGTCTTCCCGCTGCACGGCCTGGACCCGGAGGACCCCCGTGACTGAGAACCCCACAGCCGACAGCACCCCGGCGGCGAATCCGACCGCGGAGAGCACGTCGACCGAGCCCGCCCTCCCGCGCGAGTACCCGCGGCAGTGGAGTGCCGACGTCCTCGCCTCCGACGGAGGCGTGGTCCACATCCGGCCGATCCTGCCCGCCGATGCGGACCTGCTGGTCGCCTTCCACAACGGGCTCAGCGAGCGCACCCGCTACATGCGGTACTTCGGTCCCACTCCGACGCTGCCGCCGCGCGAGGTGGTGCGGATGACCACCGTCGACTACCGCAACCGCGTGGCGCTGCTGGCCTTCCTCGGTGACGAGGTGATCGCGATGGGCCTCTACGAGGGGCTCGCCGCAGACGGTAAGCCGCACTCGGCGGAGGTCGCGTTCGTGGTCGCCGACGACCACCAGGGACGGGGACTGGGTCCGGTCCTGCTGGAGCATCTCGCCGGAGCCGCCGCCGAGAACCACTTCACGCGGTTCGAGGCCGAGGTGCTCTCGGAGAATCCGAACATGGTCGCAGTGTTCCGCGACGCCGGCTACCAGATCAGTCGCGCCTTCGACGGCAGCACCGTGCACGTCGAGTTCCTGATCGATCCGACCGAGGCCCTGACTTCGGTGCGCAACGCGCGCGAACGCGCCTCCGAGGCGCGGAGCGTCGCGAATCTGCTGCGTCCGCAGTCGGTCGCCGTGATCGGCGCGTCCACCGACTCGAAGAAGGTCGGCAACGTGCTCCTCGCGAACATCCTGGCTGCCGGATTCACCGGACCGGTGTTTCCCGTCAACGGCCCCGTCGTCGATGCCCCGGAACCCGACCACGCTGCCACGAACCGCACCCGGACCCCGCACGCCAAACAGCGCGTCGCACCGCCGTCGGTCCGGGGCATCCGTGCGTATTCGACAGTCCGGGACATCCCCGATCCGGTCGATCTCGCGGTGATCGCCGTGCCTGCCGCACGGATCGATCAAGTGCTCGACGACTGTCTCGCCAAGGGGGTGCGGACGCTGGTCATCGTGTCGGCGGGCTTCGGTGAGCGGGGAAGCGCGGGACTGGAGAACGAGAAACGACTGGCCGAGCAAGTGCGGCAGCACGGCATGCGCCTGGTGGGCCCGAATGCTCTCGGCGTGGTGAACAATCACCGCGAGATCGCGCTCAACGCCTCGCTGGCGCCGCGGATCCCGGGCGCCGGACGCGTCGGGTTCTTCTGCCAGTCCGGCGCCCTCGGCATCGCGATCCTCGACACCGCGGCGCATCGGCAGATCGGCCTCTCGACGTTCGTCTCGGCCGGTAACCGCGCCGACGTGTCCGGCAACGACGTGCTCCAGTACTGGGACACCGACGACGACACCGATGTCGTGCTGCTGTATCTGGAGAGCTTCGGCAACCCGCGCAAGTTCGGCCGCATCGCCCGGCGGGTGGCGACGAAGAAGCCGATCGTGGCGATCAAATCGGGCAGCGGAGCCATGTCGCCGGTCCACGCGCAGCGCACCGGGCCGGTCCGGGACGATCGGGTGGCGCAGATGGTCCTGGAGCAGGCCGGGGTGATCCAGGTCGAGACCATCGCCGAACTCTTCGACTGTGCGACGGTGCTGGCCTATCAACAGTTGCCCGCCGGTCCGCGCACGGCGATCGTGGGCAACTCGTCGGTGATCGCCTCGCTGGCGGGCAACACCGCGCGCACCTCGGGACTCGACGTGGTCTCGTCGGTCGATCTGGGTCCCGCGGTGACCCACGAGGAGTTGACTGCCGCCGTCGCGGCGGCGATGGGCGACGACACGATCGACGCGGTGATCGTGGTCTTCGTCCCACCGGTCGCCGTCGACTCGTCCGACTATGCGCTGGGTCTGATGGAGGCGACGCGGCCCGCGGACGGCGGCGACGTCCCCGTGAAGCCGGTCGTCACGACCTTCCTCGCTGTCGAAGGTGTGCCGGAGGGGCTGTCCCGGACCGGCGCCGACGGTCTGCCGATTCGCGGCTCCATCCCGTCGTACCCGACGCCGGAGCGTGCGGCGAGTGCTCTCGCGCAGGCGTGGCGCTACGCGAAGTGGCGCACGCGTCCGGCCCTGCAGCCCGCGGCCATCGCGAATGCGCAGCCGGAGGACGCGCGCAGTTTCGTCCGCGAGGCGATGTCCGACGGCGCCGACCGGACGTTGACGGCGGGCGAGGGCGCGTACGTGCTGGCGCAGTACGGCATCGACGTGGTGCCGTTCCGCGACGTCTCCTCGATGCACGAGGCATCGGCCGCCGCGCGGGAGTTGGGCTTCCCGGTCGTGGTGAAGTCGACCTCGCCGGGCTGGGTGGGTCGAGTGGATCGGGAGGGCGCGCGTCTGGACCTCTCCGACGCGACCGCGGTGATCACTGCCTTCAACGAGCTGCAGGCGCTGACCGGCAGTTCTGCACTCCAAGTGCAGCGGATGGCGGCGAAGGGGGTCGGCCTGTGCATCGGGGTCACCGACAGCCCGTCGTTCGGTCCGTTGATCTCGTTCGGGCTGTCCGGGCGCTTGTTCGAGGCTCTCGGTGACCGCAGCTATCGGTCGATTCCGCTCACCGAGCACGATGCGCGGGAACTGGTCGACGAACCGAGCGTGCAGGTTCTGCTCGCCGAGGACGGCACCGATCCGGCCCGGCTGGTGGATCTGCTGCAGCGGGTCTCGGCGTTGATCGACGACGTTCCGGAGATCCGGGAACTGTACCTGGATCCGATCCTGACGTCGCCGGACGGGATCGCGGTCCTGGGTTCGCAGATAAAAGTGGGCCCGGTGCCCACTCTCGCGGACACCGGGCCCCGGCGACTGGGCTGACGTCGAGGGGGATCGGTCAGCCCAGTCGCCTGGTCTTCGGCGGGGTCAGCTGGCGTAGGCGCGCAGCTTGTCGGCGCGCTCGCCCTGCCGGAGCTTGCTCATCACTTCGCGCTCGATCTGGCGGACGCGCTCGCGCGACAGCCCGAAGGCGCGGCCGATCTGGTCGAGCGTGCGCGGCTGACCGTCGTCCAGTCCGAAGCGCATGGTGATGACCTGCATCTCGCGCTCGTCGAGCGTCGCGAGCACCTTGCGGATGTCCGAGTGCAGCAGGTTGGCGATGACGACGGTCTCGGCCGAGGTGGCCTCGGCGTCCTCGATGAAGTCGCCGAGCGGCGCCTCCTCGTCGTTGCCGACCGGCATGTCCAGGCTCACCGGGTCGCGGCTGTGATCCATCAGATCGGCGATCTTGGCCGCGGGGATGCCGGACTCGAGGGCCAGCTCCTCGTCGGTCGCCTCACGGCCGAGCTGCTGGTGCAGTTCGCGGCGGATGCGAGCGATCTTGTTCACCTGCTCCACCAGATGGACGGGGAGGCGGATGGTGCGGCTCTGGTCGGCCATGCCGCGGCTGATCGCCTGCCGGATCCACCAGGTGGCGTAGGTGGAGAACTTGAAGCCCTTCGTGTAGTCGAACTTCTCGACCGCGCGGATCAGACCGAGGTTGCCTTCCTGGATGAGATCGAGCAAGGGCATGCCGCGGCCGGTGTAGCGCTTCGCGAGCGACACCACCAGGCGGAGGTTGGCTTCGAGGAGGTGTGCTCGCGCCTGCTCACCTTGCCGTACCAGGATCGCGTAGTCGCGCTTCTTGGCGGGCGACAGGCGCTTCTTGGTGGCGAGGAGATGCTTGGCGTAGAGACCGGCCTCGATGGCCTTGGACAGGTCTACCTCTTGCTCTGCGTTCAACAGCGCGGTGCGGCCGATCCCGTTGAGATAGACGCGGACGAGGTCGGCGGACGGCGACTGAGCATCAAGATCCTGCTCGGTCAGAGCCGGGCGAGTGCGGGTGGAGCGAGCTTCGGACGGGCGGGCAATCGTCGAGTGAGCCATGCGACCTCCTGGAGATGCGATTCATCGTGCGTTCACCAGGTCCAACGCCCGCAGTTCCAGAAAGGTTCCCGCCGTTGCTGAGAAGTTACTTAGGATACCGGAATCGCGGGCAGGGTGACCTCGACGCGGTGTGATCAGAGTCGCACTAGTAGGGTAGCCTTCGCTGACTCACTAGTTGCATGCGAAAGGTTCCACATGCGCCCGTTCTCAACTCGTCGACTGCTCGTCGCCACGTCCTCGCTGGCCGCGGCGGTCGTGCTCGCCGTCGCCGGCTGTTCCACCGACGCCTCGTCGGACTCCAGTTCGTCGCAGGTGCACAGTGTGGAGCACGCCCGCGGAAGCACGGAGGTTCCCGACGACCCGCAGCGCGTGGTGGTGCTGGAACCGGTGGAACTCGACACCGCGGTCGCCCTCGGCGTCACGCCGGTCGGCGCCGCCGTCGCCAGCAACGTCAAGGGCGTTCCCGAGTACCTCGGGGTGGACGGCGTCACGCCGGTCGGCACGGTGCCGGAGCCGGATCTGGAAGCCATCGCAGCGCTGACGCCCGACCTGATCCTGGGCACCGAATCGCGACACTCGAAGCTGTACGACCAACTGTCGGCGATCGCGCCCACCGTGTTCATGAAGACTCAGGCCGATCCGTGGCAGGAGAACGTGCTGCTGATCGGTGAGGCGATGAACCGCAAGGACAAGGCGCAAGAACTCGTCGACGGATTCAACGACCGATGCGCGAGCATCCGCGACAAGTTCGACGTCGAGGGCAAGACCGCGAACCTGATCCGTCCGCGCGACGAGACCACGCTCAGCGTGTACGGCCCGACGTCGTTCGCAGGCAGTGCGCTGACGTGCGTCGGCCTGACACTGCCGGACCAGGAGTGGAAGGACGGTCTGCAGGCGGACATCTCCCCGGAGAACATCCTCCGGGCCAAGGCCGACTACGTCTTCGTCACCACCTCCGACGTCGACGATCGATCGACGATCCCCGCCGCGATCACGGCAAACAGCAAGGACTTCCCGTCGGTGACGCTCGTCGACACCAGCTACTGGGTGTCCGGCGTCGGACCGAAGGGCGGCTCGCTGGTGCTCGACGACATCGAGCACTTCCTCGATACACAGCAGTGACGGATACACAGCAGTGACGGATACACAGCGGTGACGGGGGTCGCCGTCGACCGGTCCAGCCGCGTCGCGATCGGTGTCTGCGGTCTGATCGCCGCATTGATCGTGGCGGTCGGCCTCTCGCTGATGGTTGGCTCCAACCCGGTGTCCGCGTCGTCGGTGTTCGACGTGGTCACCGGCGGCGGGACGTCGGAGGCGCAGTACGTGGTCGGCCTCCGCGTGCCGCGGACCGTGGCAGGTGTCCTGGTCGGGGTCGCGCTCGGCGCCGCTGGCGCACTGATCCAGGCGTTCACCCGGAACCCGTTGGCCGATCCCGGCATCCTCGGCGTCAACGCCGGCGCCGCGTTCGCGGTTGCGCTCGGCGTGGCCTTCCTCGGTCTGCAGAGCATCGGACAGTTCGTGTGGTTGGCCTTCGTCGGCGCACTGGTGGTGACCGTCGGGGTCTACCTGATCGGCACGGCGGGCCGCGGCGGCGCCGACCCGATCCGATTGACGCTCGCCGGCGTCGCCCTCGGTGCGGTGTTCGCCGGCGTGACCACCGGACTCACGCTCAGCGACCCGGATGCCTTCGACCACATGCGGTCGTGGAACGCCGGGTCGCTCCTGGAACGCGGGTTCGACGTCGTGGTTCCGGCGATTCCGTTCATCGCCGCCGGGCTCGTGGTCGCGGTGTTTCTGACGCCCGGCCTCAACGCGGTCGCGCTCGGCGAGGACGTCGCGCGGGCCCAGGGCGCCAACGTCGGCGCGATCCGCACCGGCACCATCGTCGCGGTGACGCTGCTGGCCGGGACCGCGACCGCGATCGCGGGCCCGATCTCGTTCATCGGGCTGATGGTGCCGCACGTGGCTCGGTGGGCGTTCGGCGTCGACCAGCGCGCGGTGCTCGCCGGATCCGTGGCCCTGGCGCCGGTGATCGTCCTGGTGTCCGACGTGGTGGGCCGCCTGCTGATCGCACCCGCCGAGATCCCGGTCGGGATCGTCACCGCGTTCGTCGGTGCGCCGGTCCTGATCGTCCTGGCCCGTCGCCGGAAAGCGAGCACCCTGGCATGACGACCCTGAAACCACGGCCGGTCGACGTGGGCTACCACCGCACCGTGCTCTCCGCGGGCGGGTACAGCGTCGCGCTCCGCCGCCGCAGCGTGGTCGTCGCGGTCGCGTTGATGGCGGTGATTCTGGTCTGCGGAGTCGCCGCGTTGGCGTTCGGGTCGTATCACGTCAGTCCGACCACGATCGTGCAGGTGCTGCTGGGCGGCGGCGAGCGAGTGGACCGGACGGTGGTGCTGGCGTGGCGGGTGCCCCGGGCGCTGGCGGCCGTGCTGCTCGGCGGCTTCCTCGCCGTCGCGGGCGCGGTGTTCCAAACGGTGACGCGCAATCCGTTGGCGAGCCCCGACATCCTGGGCCTGGCGAACGGTGCGTTCACCGGCATGCTGCTGACCGTGGTCGTCTTCTCCGCGGGCTGGTCGGTGGTGACGCTCGGTGCGGTGCTCGGCGGACTCGCGACCGCTGTCGTCATCTGGGCTCTCGCGCGGCACGACGGCTTCCAGGGCTTCCGACTGATCGTGATCGGCATCGGCGTCTCCGCGATGCTGGCGTCGCTGAACACCTGGATGCTGTTGGAGACCGAGCTGGAGACCGCCATGTTCGCATCGGCGTGGGGTGCGGGCACTCTCAACGGCGTCACCGCGCAACCCGTGGTGATCGCGGCGATCTGCGGCGTGCCGTTGCTGGCGGCGCTGGCTCTGCTGACGCCTCGACTGCGCCAACTCGATCTCGGCGACGACGTCGCACTCGCGACCGGTGTCCGTCCGGCCCGGGACCGGACCATCGCGCTCGGCTGTGCGGTCGGGCTGGTCTCCATCGCGACGGCGGTCGTCGGACCGGTGGCCTTCGTCGCGCTGGCGGCCCCGCAGATCGCGCGCAGGCTCGCCCGCACCCCGTACCTGCCGCTGACCGTCTCCGCACTGACGGGCGGCCTGCTGCTTCTGGTCGCCGACCTGATCGCCCAGCACGTGCTGCCGGTCACGCTGCCCGCCGGTGTGGTCACCGTGTCGGTGGGCGGCATCTATCTCGTCGTCATGCTCATTCAGGAGGTTCGTCGTCGTGCCTGACCACATCGTCATGTCGAAGTCGCGACTGAGGGCCGACGGTGTCACCCTCGGCTACGACTCGACGCCGATCATCGCTGATCTCACGACCGCGATCCCGGACGGTTCGTTCACCGTGATCATCGGTCCCAATGCCTGCGGCAAGTCCACACTCCTGCGCGGATTGTCGCGTCTGCTGGCGCCGACCGAGGGAAGCGTGGTGCTCGACGGCAAGGAGATCACCGCGAGGTCGGCGAAGGACGTCGCCAGGCGCCTCGGCCTGCTGCCGCAGTCGGCGATCGCTCCGGACGGCATCACCGTCGCCGATCTGGTCGCCCGTGGCCGATACGTCCACCAGGGCCTGCTGCGCCAATGGTCTCCCGACGACGAGGCGGCCGTCGGCGAGGCGCTCGACGCCACCGGTACGCGCGCGCTGGCGCCCCGGCGCGTCGACGAGCTCTCCGGCGGTCAGCGGCAGCGGGTCTGGGTGGCGATGGTCCTGGCCCAGCAGACGGATCTGTTACTGCTCGACGAGCCGACCACGTTCCTGGACATCGCGCACCAGGTGGAGTTGATGGAACTGTTCGCCGCGTTGAACCGTCGCGGTCGAACGATCGTCGCGGTCCTGCACGACCTCAATCAGGCGGCGCGGTACGCCGACCACATCATCGCCATGCGCGACGGTCGGATCGTCGCGCACGGTGCGCCGGCCGACGTCGTCACCAGCTCACGCGTCGAGGAGATCTACGATCTGCCGAACGTTGTGATCGAGGATCCGATCTCCGGCGGTCCGCTGGTGGTTCCCCGCGGAGCGTCCGTCGGCGCTCAGTGACCCGGGGCGTCCCGACCGTCGGTCAGGATCACCGGCCCGTCCTCGGTGATCGCGATGGTGTGCTCGGAGTGCGCGGTGTTGCTGCCGTCGGCGGAGCGGATGGTCCAGCCGTCGGGGTCGTAGACGATCTCCTCGGTGCCGATCGCCCACCACGGTTCGACGGCGATCACCAGTCCCGGCGGCAACTCCATTCCGTGGCCGCGCCGACCGAGGTTGGGCACGTGCGGATCCTCGTGCATCGTGCGTCCCAGGCCGTGGCCGCCGAATCCGGTGTTGACCCGATAGCCGTCGGCGGCGGCCACGGCGCCGATCGCCGCGCCGATGTCGCCGAGCGTGCCGCCCGGCAGTGCGGCGGCGATGCCCTCGTCCAACGCGCGTCGAGTGGAGTCGATGAGGCGG
Source organism: Gordonia hydrophobica NBRC 16057 (assembly GCF_001592365.1). Classification (GTDB taxonomy): domain Bacteria; phylum Actinomycetota; class Actinomycetes; order Mycobacteriales; family Mycobacteriaceae; genus Gordonia; species Gordonia hydrophobica. The sequence goes on along the minus strand of NZ_BCWU01000006.1, from coordinate 138,659 downwards.
GCGTCGGGATCCTCGGGTCGAGAGGCGACGTCGTCGTCGAAGCCGACCTGCACGGTGGTCGCCGCGTCGGCCACCCAACCGTCGATCGAGACCGCGAAATCCAGCGTGAGGACGTCGCCCTCGGCGAGGACGTGCGGATGCGGCAGACCGTGGAGGACGCCGTCGTTGACCGACAGGCAGACCACGTTGCGGAACGGACCGTCGCCGAACGACGGCGAATAGTCCCAGTAGCAGCTCTGCGCACCGCGGTCGGCGATCATGTCGCGGGCGCGATGCTCCAGATCCATCACGTCGACGCCGGGCTGCGCTCTTCTCGACAGATCGGCGAGCACCGCGGCGACGAACCGTCCGGTGACGGCGATCTTCTCGATCTCGGCGGGTGTCTTGAGTTCGATCATGGGTCCGGTTCCTCGTCGTCGACGGGCGAATGAGCGGCTCAGCGCGTCACGCAGCCCCATCGGTCGGCTTCCCCTCGTCATCTGGATGGTCGTCCTCGGCAGCCTCCTCCTCAACGCCGTCCTCCTCGACGCCGTCCTCGTCCGCGTCGATGACGGGATGATCGGAATCGTTGTCGAAGGTGGTCGTGCTCGGTGGGGTGGGGTCGACGGTGAGGGACGGCTGCACCGGATGGGCGCTGCCATAGTGGTAGAGAGGCACCTCGCCGTGCTTGCGCGGCTCCCGGTCGTTGGCCTTCAGGACGGCGATCCACGGGATCGGGATCGAGACCAGGATGATCGCGACGGCGATCCAGCCGTTCTGGGTGATGCCGTACACGATCGAGGCGATGATCAGCGCCGGAATGCGAATGCTCATCATGATGAAGTAGCGGCGCTTGCGGGCTTTGAAGACGGCGTCACGGTCGGGTTCGGCGCTGGTGATCAGAAAGTTCTCGGCGTCCCTGTCGTGTCGTCGTCGCTCATCCATATCGTCAATTCTGTCACGCTGGGTGGTCGTCGACTCTGTCACAATGGCTGTATGGCTACTCAGACGATCGAACGTCCGGACATCGACGAACGGACCGAGCAGGACGACGACACTCCCAAGGTCTTCCACTACGTGAAGAAGGACAAGATGGCCGAGAGCGCCGTCATGGGAACGCATGTCGTCGCGTTGTGCGGCGAGGTGTTCCCGGTGACCAAGGCGGCCAAGCCCGGCTCCCCGGTGTGCGAGAAGTGCAAGAAGATCTACGAGAAGCTCAAGAAGTGACTTTGCTCGAGAAGTGACCGCGCTGGGCGGAGTCAGCGGCGCGGGTCGTCGTCGTTCGACGATCCGTGGCCGTTCAGCGCGCGGTTCCGCAGGGTGTCGGTGAGTTCGATGGTCTGCGTGGAGACCCAGTTGCGGACGACGCCGCCTCCGCCCCGCGACGGCCACAACTCCTCGACGGCGGCGTTGAACTCGGCGCCCAGGACGATCGCGAAGCCGAGGAAGTACGTGAACAGCAGGAAGGCGATCGGGGTCGCCAACGCGCCGTAGGTGTAGCCGGTGTTGGTCAACGCCGTCAGGTAGAACCGCAGCACATAGGTGGCGAACCAGAAGAAGACGCCCGCGAGCAGCGCCCCCGGCATCAGCCGGTGCCAGGGCAGCGGGTAGGGCAGCGCGAAGCGGTACAGGGCCACGAGTGCACCGATCAGCAGGATTCCGACGAACGGAAAATAGCCCCAGTCCACGAGATCGGAGATGGCGGGATCCCAGGCGTCGGGGAGGACCCGGTGCAGGTAGGTGGGACCCAACGCGACCAGCGGCAGGATCAGCACGCACGCGATCAGGAAGAATAGGTAGATGATCAGCGCGAAGATCCGCTGCCAGACGGGATTGCGGATCTGGTGCTGGCCGTGCGCGTGGACGATCGACGAGACGAAGCACGACATGGCCGACGACCCGGCCCACAGCGAGAGCACGAAGCCCAGCGAGATGACGGCGACCCGCCCCCGGCCCAGCACGTTCTCGACGGTCGGAGCGATCAGATCGTCGACGACGTTGGGGGTGAAGGCGCGCTCGGAGAACGAGATGATGCGGTCGGTGATGATGTCGACCGTGTCCGGACCGAACCAGCCGCCGATGTAGCCGAGGCTGCCGAGGACTCCCAGCAGGAGCGGCGGCAGCGACAGGGCCTGCCAGAACGCGGCCTGCGCGGCCCAGCCGATGATCGAGTCGTCCCACGCCTTGACGGTGGTGCGCCACGCGACACGCGGAATTCCGCGGGCCACCGATCGAAGGCTCGGCCTGCGCTTGGGCAGGCCGTCCCCGTCATGGTCCGCGACGTCGTCGGTCTCGATCTCGTCGTCAGTTGCGATGTCTACCAGCATGGCGGACCGCGCCCCGAGACGACGCGCGGGGCCGCTGTGCGGCGTGGCGCAGGGGTAGACTCGGGGAGGTTTTTTCTTTCCGAGGGTGCAGGAGCACGGTGACCAGCACGCAGATCGATAATGGGGTGGGGACGGTCGACGACCGCAGTTCGAACGAGGGGGATCTGATCGACGACGCCACCGCGCAACGCGTCGGTTCCGGCGCGCCGTTGCGCGCGTGGCAGCGCCGCGCACTGACCAAATACCTGACCCGCAGGCCCACCGACTTCCTTGCGGTGGCGACGCCGGGTGCAGGCAAGACGACGTTCGGTCTGCGCGTGGCCACGGAACTGCTGGCCGATCGGACGGTGGAGCGCATCACCGTCGTCGCGCCGACCGAGCACCTCAAGCATCAGTGGGCGCAGGCCGCCGCGCGGATCGGCATCGCGCTCGACTCCAACTTCTCCAACTCGACCGGGGCGACGAGTTCGGACTTCGACGGCGTCGTGCTCACCTACGCCCAGGTGGCGGCGCATCCGGCACGCCATCGCGTGCGCACCGAGAACTACCGCACGCTGGTGATTCTCGACGAGATCCATCACGGTGGCGACGCGAAGTCGTGGGGCGACGGCATCCGGGAGGCGTTCAGCGACGCCACTCGACGGCTGTCGCTGACCGGTACGCCGTTCCGGTCCGATGACTCGCCGATCCCGTTCGTCACCTATGAGCCGGAGCCGGGCGGTGGGCAGCGCTCCAAGGCCGACCACTCGTACGGGTACGCCGACGCCCTGCGCGACGGCGTCGTGCGCCCGGTGGTGTTCCTGGCGTATTCGGGGCAGGCGAGTTGGCGGACCAGCGCGGGGGAGGAGTTCACGGCGCGACTGGGCGAGCCGCTGTCGGCCGAGCAGACCTCGCGGGCGTGGCGCACCGCGCTCGACCCGCATGGTGACTGGATTCCGGCCGTGCTGAGCGCCGCACACCGGCGCCTCTTGAAATTGCGCGACTCGGGCGTGCCCGACGCCGGCGGCCTGGTGATCGCCACCGACCAGCAGACCGCTCGCGACTATGCCGAACTGCTGACGGCGATGACCGGCAAGAAGCCGAGCCTCATCCTGTCCGACGACCCGAAGTCGTCAGCGCGGATCGCGGAGTTCTCCGCGAGCGACGACGAGTGGATGGTCGCGGTGCGCATGGTGTCCGAGGGCGTCGACGTGCCCCGCCTGTCGGTCGGGGTGTACGCCACCAATGCGTCGACCCCGCTGTACTTCGCGCAGGCGATCGGCCGTTTTGTGCGGTCGCGGCGCCCCGGCGAGACGGCGAGCGTGTTCGTGCCGTCGGTGCCGGTGCTGCTGGACCTCGCCAGCAAGCTCGAAGCCCAGCGCGACCATGTGCTCGGTAAACCGCACCGCGAGTCCGACGGCCTCGACGACGGTCTGCTCGCCGACGCCAACAAGCAGAAGGACGAGCCGGGCGAGGAAGAGAAGGCCTTCGAGTCGCTGCACGCCGACGCCGAACTCGACCAGGTCATCTACGACGGCGCCTCGTTCGGTACGACGACGTTCGTCGGGTCCGAGGAGGAGTCGGACTACCTGGGCCTGCCCGGACTGCTGGACGCCGATCAGGTCAGAACGCTGCTCCAGCAGCGTCAGGCCGATCAGGTCACGCGCCGCACTGCCGCGTCGAAGGCGCGCCCCGCCGACGACGAGCAGGCCCACGCCGCGCCGAACGCGGCGGAGCGACAGACCGGCGAGAATCTGCACGCGCTGCGCAAGGAACTGAACACCCTGGTCGCGCTGCACCATCACCGGACGGGCAAGCCGCACGGTCAGGTCCACAACGAGCTGCGCACTCGGCTCGGCGGACCGCCGACCGCGATGGCGACGGCCGAACAGCTCCAGATGCGAATCAAAGCCCTGCGGACCTGGTGAGGTCCACAGGGCTCTGCGGGGCGCGGCGACTACGGATGCCGCGACGGTGTCCGGGTCGGAGGGGTCAGCCGATCACGGCGCCGATCTCGGCGAGGCGCGCCTCGTGGTCGTTGTAGTGGTGGCGGCAGAAGAGAAGCTCTCCACCTGCCGGGAGTGTTGCACGCACCTGCGCGGCAGCGCTGCAGCGGTCGCACCGATCAGCGGCGGTCAGCGGTGTCCGTTCGGGTGCGGTCGTGGCGGTGTTGCTCATGTCGTCCTCCGTCCCATAGCCGGCGAACCGCGAATCGGTTCGTCGTCCTTCACTCTGTCAGACGTATACCGGCCCCGAAATGTTCCCGCGCCGATGCGGTGTGTCGCAAATCAATTTCATTCGGTCGGCCGAACGGCCGCCCCGACGACGCGTAAGGCGACCTTCGCATAGAAGTCGCCGATCTGAGCTGCGCTCAGCGGCCCGTCCTCGGAGTACCACCGGGAGATGTCGATGCCCATCGACAGCAGCGTGTTGGTGGTGGTGCGGGGGTCGTCGACATCGAACTCGCCGGAGTCTGCTCCCGCGTCGACGATGGCGCGAATGCGGCGGGTGATCTCCCTCCGCAGCAGTCCGACGGCGCGGCGGTGGTCGGGTTCCAGGGCGCCGAGTTCGTAATTCACGATGCGGGCACTGGTGTGGCCTGCTGCGTGACGCGTCGCGAAGGCGTGCATCACGGCGGCCAGCCGGGCGGTGGGGGAGTCGGCCGGATCGTCGGCGCCGTCGAGAACGGTGATGATGTCCTCGTGACCGGTCTGGCAGAGCTGGAAGAGCAGCTCCTCCTTGGAGCGATAGTGCACGTACACCGCGGCCGGACTCATTCCGGCGGCGCTCGCGATGTCGCGCGTCGTCGTCCCGTGGAATCCGCGGTCGGCGAACGCCTGTGCCGCCGCGGCGAGCAGCCGCCTCCGGGTCGCGGCCGACCGCGCGGCCGCCTGGCCGGTCGGATCCTGTTCTCGGGCCACGTGACTACTTTCTCATTCGCTCCGGTGGGTTGACGTACGTCTCAACTTCGTGCAATCTGGAGCCTAACAGCTAAGCAAGCGCTTAGTCATTGTCTACGTTAGCTCATCCGAGGAGATTCCGTGGTAGAGATCGATCCGCAGCGATTCAAGGGCCAGACCGCCATCGTGACCGGCGCCAGCCGAGGAATCGGCTTGGCCATCGCCGAGCGACTCGTCGCCGAGGGTGCCAAGGTCACCATCACCGCGCGCAAGCAGGAGGCGCTCGACGCCGCCGTCGAGCAGCTCGGCGGCAAGGACGTCGCGCTGGCGGTCGCCGGACGTGCCGACGATCCCGACCACCAGGCCGACACGATCGCCAAGACCGTCGACGCCTTCGGCAGCGTGGACCTGCTCGTCAACAACACCGGCATCAACCCGACCTACGGTCCGCTCATGGAGATGGACCCGGAGGCCGCGCGGAAGATCATGGACGTCAACGTGGTGTCCGCATTGCGCTGGACGCAGGCCGTGCAGGCGGCGTGGCAGGGCGAGCACGGCGGCGCGATCGTCAACGTCGCGTCGGTCGCGGGACTGCGACCGGCACCCGGAATCGCGTTCTACGGGGTCTCGAAGGCCGCCGTCATCCACCTGACCCAGGAGTTGGCCTGGGAACTCGGACCGAAGACGCGCGTCAACGCCGTCGCTCCGGCCGTGGTGAAGACGCGCTTCGCGACCGCCCTGTACGAGGGACGCGAAGAGGAGGTCTCGGCCGCGTACGCGCTCAAGCGGCTCGGCGAGCCCGACGACATCGGTTCGGTCGTGGCCTTCCTGCTCTCGAAGGACGCCGGCTGGATGACCGGGCAGACGCTCGTCGTCGACGGCGGCGTGCTGCTGGGCGGCGGTGTCTGATGACTGCGTTCGATCCAGCGGGTAAGACGATCGTCGTCACCGGGGCGGGCAACGGCATCGGGGCGGGGCTCGCCGCCGCGATGGCGGCCCGCGCCGCCAAGGTGGTCGTCGCCGACCTCGACGAGGCGGGCGTGGAGCGCACGGTCGCCGCCATCGTCGATGCGGGCGGCACCGCGCACGCAGCGCCCGGCGACGCAGCCTCGCAGGAGGGCGTCGATGCGCTGATCGCGACGGCGAAGGCCGCCTACGGGCCCATCGACGCATGGTTCGCGAACGCCGGCGTGGACCGTGGCCGCGGACTCGACGCCGACGACGCCGACTGGGACCTGTCGTGGAACGTCAACGTGCTGGCCCACGTGCATGCGGCCCGACGCCTGGTGCCGGAGTGGATCGAGCGCGGCGGCGGCCGCTTCGTCGTCACGGCATCGGCGGCGGGGCTGCTCACCATGCTCGGTGCACCGGCCTACTCGGTTACCAAACACGGCGCCGTCGCGTTCGCCGAATGGTTGTCCGTCACCTACCGGCACCGCGGTGTCGTGGTGCAGGCCATCTGCCCGCAGGGCGTGCAGACGCGGATGCTGCAGAACTCCGGACCGCTGGAAGAACTCCTCAGTCACGACGTCGCTCTCACGGTCGACGACATCGCCGTCGCCGTCGAGAAGGCGCTCGAGGGCGACGAGTTCCTGATCCTCCCGCACGCCGAGGTCGCAGGCTACTACCAGGTCCGCGCGGAGAAGACCGATCGTTGGCTCGCAGGCATGAACAAACTGCAGCAACGGCTGGACGCTGCGTCCGACTGAACAGCAGAATGCCGGACGGCCTGCGACGCCGCAGCGACCGTCCTACCGTCAATGCCTAGTGGCAGGTGTCACTGGCGAACCCATCAAGAATCGTTGAAGGAGAAATACCCCTATGAGCACTCAGCGCGTTGCGATCGTGACCGGAGCAGCCCGAGGCATCGGCGCCCAGGTGGCGCATCGGCTGGCCGACGACGGCCACGCCGTCGCGGTCTTCGACCTCGATGAGGCGGCCTGCCAGGTGGTCGCCGACGAGATCAACGCCGCGGGCGGCAAGGCGATCGGCGTGGGCGTCGACGTCTCCGATGAGGTGAAGGTCGAGGCCGGAGTCAGCCGCGTCGCCGCCGAGCTCGGCGCGCCGACCATCCTCATCAACAACGCGGGCATCATCCGCGACAACCTGATCTTCAAGATGACCGTCGCCGACTGGGACGCCGTCATGGCCGTTCACCTGCGCGGCGCCTTCCTGATGTCGCGCGAGGTGCAGCAGTACCAGACCAAGGAGGGCTGGGGTCGCATCGTGAACCTGTCGAGCACCTCGGCGCTCGGCAACCGCGGCCAGGCCAACTACTCGGCGGCCAAGGCGGGCATGCAGGGGCTCACCAAGACCCTCGCTCTGGAGCTGGGTCGCTACGGCGTCACCGCGAATGCGATCGCACCCGGATTCATCGCCACCGACATGACGGCGGCGACCGCCGAGCGCATGGGTGTGACCTTCGAGGACTTCAAGGCGGCCGTCGCCAAGGAGACCCCGGTCCGTCGGGTGGGCGAGCCCGCCGACATCGCGCACGCCGCGAGCTTCTTCGCCAGCGAGGGTGCGGGCTTCGTCTCCGGACAGATCCTGTACGTCGCCGGCGGTCCCAAGGACTGACAGCGACCACGGCTCGACCTCCCCACGGCGGAACACGAACGAAGGCACGGAAAAATGAGTGAGATCAAGCAGTTCAACGGCGCAGACGAGCTGATCGCGGCGGTCGGCACCCACCTCGGGTACTCGGAGTGGTTCGAGGTGACCCAGGAGAAGGTGAACCTCTTCGCCGAGGCGACGGGCGACCACCAGTGGATCCACGTGGACCCGGAGCGCGCGAAAGAGGGCCCCTTCGGTGGGACCATCGCGCACGGGTACCTCACACTGTCGCTGATCCCTGTGCTGCGGCAGTCGGCGTGGCGGCCCGGTGTGCTGAAGATGGGCATCAACTACGGTGCCAACAAGGTCCGCTTTCCGGCGCCGGTCCCCGTGGGATCTAAGGTCCGGGCCGGATTCGACCTGGTCGAGGTGAGCGAGGGCGCCGCAGGTCACCAGGTGATCGAGAAGGTGACGATCGAAGCGGAGGGCGGTCAGAAGCCCGTCTGCATCGCCGAGACCGTCACCGTCCTGGTGTACTGATGACCGCCGAGCCCACCGCGCGTCAGCATCCGGGACTCGACCTCGACGTTCTGACGCCCTGGTTCGTCGAGAACGTCGGGGCGGTCTCCGGACAGTTGAACGCGGAACTGATCGCGGGCGGCAAGTCCAACCTGACGTACCGCCTCTACGACGACCAGCAGCGGTGGATCCTGCGTCGTCCGCCGGTCGGCAAACTGCTCGCCACCGCTCACGACATGGGCCGCGAGTACACGATGATGTCGGCCCTCGCGTCGACCGACGTGCCGGTCCCGGTGATGTACGCCCTCGGTGACGCCGAGCTGCTCGGAGCGCCCTTCTACGTGATGGAGGCCGTTGACGGCACCCCGTACCGGAAGGCCTCCGAGCTGGCGGAGCTCGGTCCGGAGCGCACCCGAGCGATCTCCGAACGTCTGGTGGACACCCTGGCGGTGTTGCATCAGGTGGAGCCGGCGCAGGTCGGCCTCGGCGACTTCGGACACCCGGAGGGCTTCCTCGCTCGCCAAGTGGCGCGGTGGCGTAAACAGTTCGACGCCGCGCACACCCGTGATCTGCCTGCGATGGAGCGGCTCCACGCGCTCCTGGCCGAGCAGGTTCCGCCCGATGCGGCGCCTGGGATCGTCCACGGCGACTACCGGCTCGACAACGTCCTGGTCGACGACAGCGATCAGCCGCGCGCGGTCCTGGACTGGGAACTGTCGACGATCGGCGACTCGCTCACCGACCTCGCTCTGATGAGCGTGTATCACCGCATGGGCGCGGCGGGCGGCGGCGTCACCGACGTCGCCGTTGCTCCCGGATTCCTCTCCGACGAGGAGGTCGTCGCGCGCTATGCGGCGGCGTCGGGACGCGATCTGACGAACTTCGGGTTCTACGTCGCTTACAGCTGCTTCAAACTGGCGGGGATCGTCGAAGGCATCCACTACCGCTTCACCAACGGTCAGACGGTCGGCGACGGGTTCGCCGACGTCGGTGCGACCGTGGAACCGCTTCTGCAAGCAGGCCTTGCAGCTCTCAAGGAGAACTGAGATGGAATTCGAGTTCGACACCAAGACGCTGGAACTCCAGGAGAACCTGCTGGAGTTCATGGACCAGTACGTCTACCCGGCCGAAGCCGTGTTCGACGAGCAACTCGCGGCCCTCGACAACCGCTGGGACTGGGATTCCACCCCGGTGATCGGCGAACTGCGCGCGGAGGCGCGTCGCCGCGGACTGTGGAATCTGTTCCTGCCGGGGGAGCACGGTGCGGGGCTGACCAACCTGCAGTACGCACCGCTCGCCGAGATCACCGGCCGCAGCGGGCACCTGGCGCCCGCCGCGCTCAACTGCTCAGCACCCGACACCGGCAACATGGAGGTCCTCGCCGCGTTCGCGAACGCCGAGCAGCAGGCCGCCTGGTTGACGCCGCTGCTCAACGGCGAGATCCGCTCGGCGTTCGCGATGACTGAACCCGATGTCGCGAGCTCGGATGCGACCAACATCGAGCTGTCGATCGTGCGTGACGGCGACGACTACGTCATCAACGGCCGCAAATGGTGGATCACCGGTGCGATGAGCCCCAATGCGAAGATCTTCATCGTCATGGGCAAGACCGATCCCTCGCTGGAACGGCACCGTCAGCAGTCGATGATCCTGGTGGAGCGCGACACTCCGGGGCTCGAGGTGGTCCGCGGGATGCACGTCTTCGGCTACGACGACCGCGAGCACGGCGGACATGCGGAACTGCGGTTCACCGACGTTCGCGTGCCCGCGACCAACCTGATCGGCAATGAGGGCGACGGGTTCGCCATCGCGCAGGGGCGGTTGGGACCGGGCCGTATTCACCACTGTATGCGCTCGATCGGGATCGCTGAACGCGCATTGGAGCTGATGTGCGCGCGGGCCGCGAGCCGCGTCGCCTTCGGCAAACCGCTGGCCGAGCAGGGCGTCATCCGCGACTGGATCGCCGAATCGCGGGTGCGGATCGAGCAGTTGCGACTGCTGGTGCTCAAGACCGCGTGGCTGATGGACACCAAGGGCAACCGCGGAGCGCACACCGAGATCCAGGCGATCAAGATCGCGACCCCCGCCACCGTCGAATGGATCGTCGACAAGGCCATCCAGACACACGGTGCGGGCGGCCTGTCCCAGGACTTCCCGCTGGCCCAGTTCCAGGCGGGCATCCGCACCCTGCGCTTCGCCGACGGTCCCGACGAAGTGCACAAGAACTCTCTCGCGCGCGCCGAACTGCGCAGGCAGGGAGACCGGTGAGCCCGGAGGCGAGCGAGCTCGTCCGGCGGGTCGCGGAGTTCCTGTCCGCGCACGATCCCGCGACCACCGATCCTGCGGACTTCCTGCGGGCCCGGTTCGACGCCGGACTCGCCTGGGTCGCCTACCCGGTCGGCCGCGGCGGGCTGGGCCTGTCCCGGTCGTTGCAGCCCGAGGTGGATCGGCTCTTCGCTGCGGCGGGCGCGCCCGACAACCGCAGCGAGGTCAACGGCATCGGTCTGGGCATGGCCGCGCCGACGATTCTCCGCTACGGCACGCCGGAGCAGCTCGACCGCTACCTCCGCCCGCTGTGGACGGGCGAGGAGATCTGGTGCCAGTTGTTCAGCGAACCGGGGGCCGGTTCGGACCTCGCCGCCGTCGCCACCCGTGCGGTGCGCGACGGAGACGACTGGGTGGTGAACGGTCAGAAGGTCTGGACGTCGGGCGCGCACAATGCGCGCATGGCCATCCTGGTCGCCCGGACCGACGGCGACGTTCCGAAGCATCGCGGGCTCACCTACTTCCTGTGCGATATGACCGACCCCGGCGTCGACGTGCGACCACTGCGACAGATCACCGGTGAGGCCGAGTTCAACGAGGTCTTCCTCACCGACGTCCGCATCCCGGACACCCAGCGTCTCGGTGCCGTGGGACAGGGGTGGGAGGTCGCGAACGCCACGTTGAACAACGAACGCGTCGCCATCGGAGGCAGGGCCGCGCGGCGTGAAGAGGGCATGATCGGCGTCGTCGCGAAGACCTGGCGCGAGCATCCTGAGCTGCGGACTCCCGATCTGCACGGCGACTTGATCAAACTGTGGGTCGATTCCGAGGTGGCTCGCCTGACCGGTGTTCGTCTCGGGCAGAAGCTCGCGTCCGGACAGCCGGGACCGGAGGGCGCTGCGATGAAGCTGTCGTTCGCGCGGATCAACCAGCAGCTCTCGGGTCTGGAACTGCAGCTGCTCGGCGCCGACGGCCTGCGCTACTCGGATTGGACGATGGTGCGTCCCGAACGCGTCGACTTCTTCGGCCGTGATGCGGGCTACCGCTATCTGCGGGCCAAGGGCAACTCCATCGAGGGCGGCACCTCGGAGATCCTCCGAAACATCGTCGCCGAACGCGTGCTGGGGCTGCCTCCCGAACACCGTGTCGACAAGGACATCCCATGGAAGGACGTGCCCCGATGAGCGGAGCCGATGTCGCGACGGACTACGTTCCGGCGCTGCTGACCGACGAGGTCGAAGAGGACTTGCGCGCTGCGGTCCGCGATCTGCTGTCGCACCGGACCGACCATGCGACGATCATCGGCGGGTACGACGGCGCACCGCAGCCCGACCTCTGGCCGGAGATGGCGCAGCTCGGGCTCGCCGGTCTGTTGATCGCCGAGGAGCACGGCGGCGCCGGAGCCACCCCGGCGGTGGCCGCGGTGGTGCTGGAGGAGTTGGGTGCGCTGCCCGCGCGGACCCCCATGCTCACCAGCGCCATCATCGCCGCCACGACCTTGACGGTCGCCGCCGACACCGAATACCTGCCGGGACTGGCCGACGGCAGCGTGGTCGCCGCCGTCGCGGTGCCGTTCTCTACGAGTTCGTACGACGCATGTGCGACGGTCGGCGGCGACGGTGATCGACTGTCCGGACGCGTGGTGAGCGTCGCAGGCACCGAGTCGGCGACGATCTACCTGGTTCCGGGCGCCGACGGGGCGCTGTACGTCGTCGATGCGACCGACGTCGTCGTCACCGCGACGCCCTCGCTCGACATGACGCGGCCGGTCGCCGACGTCGTCCTGGAGAACGCTCCCGGACGCCGGGTGACCGACGATGCGGCAGGTGCGCTCCGGGCCGGCCTGACCGCGGGTGCGGCGCTGCTGGCCTCCGAGCAGGCGGGCATCGCCCGCTGGTGCGTCACCGAGACGGTGGGGTACCTCCAGCAGCGGCGGCAGTTCGGCCGGATCGTCGGCGGCTTTCAGGCGGTGAAGCACCGGCTCGCCGACCTGTACGCGGACGCCGAGCAGGCGTCGGCGATCGCGCGTGCGGCGGCAGTGACACTCGCCGACCGCGGTGTGGACGCCGATGAGTCGGCGTTGACCACGGCCGTCGCGGCGGCGTACTGCGGCGATCTCGCGGTCCGCGCCGCCGAGGAGGCCGTCCAACTGCACGGCGGCATCGGCATGACCTGGGAGCATCCCGCACATCTCTATCTGAAACGGGCCAAGGCAGATCAGATCGCACTCGGGACACCGGGACGCCATCGCGCGGCGCTCGCCGATCTCGCCGACCTCCCCGCGTGAACCGACCGACTCACCGATACCGATCACGAAGACAAGCTGGAGCCGCCCATGTCGTTCAACCTCGCCGTCATCCTCCAGGAGTCCGCTGCGGCGACCCCGCATGCTCCGCTGCTGTACCAGGGTGACGCGACGCTCACGTCTGCGGAGGTCGCGACTCCCGACTGCTGATCACCTCGGCGGTCTCGCTGGCAGGCGCTCAGGCGGGGCCGAGCTCGATCTGTACACCCACCCCGAGGTCGGTCGAGATCGTCCCGGAACTGCCGAAGGGTGCGACGGGCGAGATTCTTAAGCGAGTAGCAGCGGTTGGTCGTGAAGGAGTAGCCCCAGCGATTGTCGGGCCAGGTAGAGCCTCGTTTTCGTGTTGCGGAAACGGGGCTCTGCTTTCGCTTCCCACCATTGACGTTGACGTCAATGTAAAGCACAATGAGTGAGCCTGATCACCGACCATGAATTGAGGAGATCGATGACGCGAGACGCCGGGCCGCAGTGAGCACCGCGCAGGATCGTGCCAGGGCGACCCGCAAGAGCGCCGGGGCGCTCCGCCGCACCCAATTGCTCACCGCCGCCGCCGAATGCTTCGACGAGTTCGGCTACGCCGCCGTGACCGTCGAGATGATCGCCGATCGCGCCCAGACGTCGCGGCCCACCTTCTACGCGTACTTCAAGTCGAAGGACGAGGTCTTCCTGGCGCTGGTCGAATCAGTCTCCAGGGAATTGGACGTCACCCAGAGCCTGACCGGACTCGAGGACGCGACCCCGCGGGAGATCCTCGCCGCCACCACGCGGGCCTACCTGGACGCGCTCTTCTCGTTGGGCGGCATCGTCAGCCTCATCGACGTGACCGCCTCCGTCGATGCGGGGGTCGCCGCGATCTGGACCACCGCCGCGGACCGACGCATCCGGGCGTACGCCCGCTACCTCAACGACCTGCCCGCCGGCACCATCGATCCGGCCTTCGAACCGGAGCGCCTCGTCCGCGTCCTCGGCGACGCCCTGCACCACGGCGCCAAGCGGTGGGCGAACGGCTCCGATGCGGAGCGCGAACGCTTCATCGTCGATCTCATCGCCGCCACCGAGCGTCTCCTCGGTCTATGAACCACACCAGACCGCACAATCTCACAGCGCAGAATCCCACAGCGCAGAAATCCAGAACGCCGAGTCAAGGAGTCAATGCAGCCATGCTGTCAGCGCCGCACACCGCAGCCGATCGCCTCGCCGCCCGAGAGGCCGCGCTCGCGCGGATCAGAGCCCGACAGTCGGAGAGCTGGCCGGACGACGTCGCGCGCGAGTTCGAGTACCCGGCAGGCGCGGCGACGATGGTCGACCACCTCCGACACTGGGCTGCGGTGCGGCCGGATTCCATCGCGATCACCTTCGCCGGTCGCGACCTCACGTACGCCGAGTACGACGAGGCGTCCGATCGGTTCGCCGGCTGGCTCGAGAGCGTCGGGGTGGCGTCGGGCGACCGCGTCGGCGTCCACCTGCCGAACTGCCCGGAGTTTCCCATCGCGATGCTCGGCATCCTCAAACTCGGCGCCGTGCACGTCCCGGTGAACCCGATCTTCAAGGCGTTCGAATTGCAGCACGAACTCGCCGACGCGCAGGTCAGTGTCCTGCTGACCGCCCCAGACCAACGCGACCTCGTCGACTCGGTGCTCGCGCAGACCGTCGTCCGCGTCGTCGCGACGACCGCCGACTGGGACGACATCATGGCAGCGCCCCGCGCGCAGCCACGACCGGCCGATCCCGACGCGCTCGCCGCGCTCAACTACACCGGCGGCACCACCGGCATGCCGAAGGGCTGCGAGCACACGCAGCGCCACATGGCGTACACGGCGGCCACCGCGACGCTCGCCACCGGTACCGGCCTCGGCGACCCGAGTTCGGTGTCGATGAACTTCCTCCCGATCTTCTGGATCGCGGGCGAGGACTTCGGCATCATCGCGCCGCTCCTCAACGGCCAGCGCGTGGTGCTCCTGAGCCGCTGGGACGCGGCCGCCGTCGTCGACCAGATCGAGCGGTACGCGGTGACCGGTCTGGTCGCGACCGTCGACAACTATCTCGAGATCCTCGACCTGCCCGACCTGGATCCGGCGGCGCTGCGTTCGTTGACGTCGACGCTCGCCGTCTCGTTCGTGACCCGCCTCGATCCGGACATCCGGGCGCGGTGGCGTGCGAGCGTCGGCTCGGTGTTGCGCGAGGCGTCGTACGGAATGACCGAGACGCACACCGCCGACACGTTCACGCTCGGCTTCCAGGACGACGACCGCGATCTGCACGCCGACCCGGTCTTCTGCGGGCTCCCGGTACCCGGCACCGACATCCTGATCGTCGACGACGACGGGGTACCCGTGCCGCTCGGCGAGACGGGGCAGATCATCCTTCGGAGCCCGTCGATCCTCACCCGGTACCTCGACAACCCGCAGGCCACCGCCGACACGATCCGCGACGGCTGGCTGCACACCGGCGATGTCGGCAAGCTCGACGAATGGGGCGCCCTGCATTATCTGGCGCGAACGAAGGAGATGATCAAGATCAACGGGATGAGCGTGTTCCCGTCAGAGGTCGAGGCGCTGATGCGTCATCACGACGGGATCGAGGCGATCTCGGTGGTGCCGCGGCCCGACCCGGATCGCGGGCAGGTCCCGGTGGCGTTCGTGGTGACCGCGTCCGACGGCCCCGACGAGACCGAGCTCGTTGCCTGGGCGCGAGAGCACATCGCCACCTACAAGGTGCCCGAAGTGATCCTCGTGGACGCGCTGCCGATGACGGCGACCGGCAAGATCCGGAAGGGTGACCTCCTGGAGCGTGCCGCCGCGGCGACGTCGGGCGGTGCGGCATGAAGCTTCTGATCGCCAACCGCGGCGAGATCGCACTCCGCATCATCCGGACTGCGCGCGAGACGGGCGTGGCCACCGTCGCCGTCTACGCACCCGACGACGCCGACACCCCGCACGTCGCGGCCGCCGACGAGGCCGTTGCGCTGACCGGCACCGGAGCGGCGGCCTACCTGGACATCGACGCCGTGCTCATCGCCGCCCGCGACACCGGCGCGGACACCGTCCACCCCGGCTACGGATTCCTTGCCGAGAACGCCGAGTTCGCCGAGGCCTGTGCGGCGGCGGGCGTGACGTTCGTCGGACCGTCACCTTCCGTGCTGCGGCAGTTCGGTGACAAGCAGTCGGCACGCACGGCCGCCGTCGCCGCGGGGCTGGACGTCCTCGCCGGGACCGACGGCGCCGCCGACCTGGCACAGATCCGAGAGTTCGCCGCACGGACGTCGGTCGGCGTGATGCTCAAAGCGCTCGCGGGCGGCGGCGGTCGGGGAATGCGACCGGTGGCACCTGGTGACGACCTCGACGCGGCGTTCCGTTCGGCGACCGCGGAGGCCGAACTCGGGTTCGGTGACGGCCGCCTGTTCGCCGAGGAACTGCTGCGCGGCGCCCGCCACATCGAAGTTCAGGTGATCGGCGACGGCACTCGGGCGGTGGCGCTCGGCGACCGGGACTGCAGCGTGCAGCGGCGCAGGCAGAAGCTGATCGAGATCGCGCCTGCGCCGGGTCTGCCGGAGGCACTCCGCGCCCGACTCCACCACGACGCGGCGCGGCTGTGCGCCGAAGCCGGCTATGCGGGCCTCGCGACGGTCGAGTTCCTCGTCGACGTCGCCGCCGACCGTGCGGTGTTCCTGGAGGTGAATCCGCGAATCCAGGTGGAGCACACGGTGACCGAGGAGGTCACTGGCGTGGATCTGGTCGCGGTGGGGCTGGCGATCGCGGCTGGGGCGGCGCTCGACGACTGCGGGCTGCCCGCCGCTGCGCTCGCGGCGGCGCCGACGCCTGCCGGGGTGGCGGTGCAGGCGCGAGTGAACCTCGAGACCATGAGCAGTGATGGGACGGCGTTGCCGACCGCGGGCGTGCTCGAGGCCTTCAGTCCGCCGACCGGTCCCGGCGTTCGCGTCGACACGTTCGGCGTCCCGGGCCTGGAGACCTCACTGCGGTACGACTCACTGCTGGCCAAGGTGATCGTCCGCGCCGCGAACCTCGACTCGGCGCTCGTGAAGGCCGACCGGGCACTCGGGGAGTTCGTCATCGAGGGACCGGCGACCAACATCGCGTTCCTGCGGGCCGTCCTGACCGACGACGAGTTCGTTCACGGGGGAGTCGACACCGGCTATCTGGACCGTCGGCTCGCTGATCTGCTGCCGTCCGACGATGACGGCGGTTCCGCGGCGCTCCATCGCGACGTGCTGACGGGCGAGATCACCGCAACGGCGCCGCTCACCGCGACCGTCGTGGAGATCGCGCCGGCGGGCGCCGCGGTGGCGGCGGGGGAGCCGCTCGTGGTGCTCGAGGCCATGAAGATGCAGCATGAGGTGCTCGCCGAGACCGCCGTGCACATCGTGTCGACGACGACCTCGCCCGGACGCACCGTGTCCGCGGGTGCCGTGCTCCTCGTCTATCGGGAGGCCGAGGCCGGGGAGGTCGACACGACGACGGCCGTCGACGACATCGATCGCCGTCGCGCCGACCTCGACGAGGTGGTCGACCGGCATCGGATGACTCACGACGAGGCCAGACCGGACGCGGTCGCCAAACGCAGTCGGCTCGGGCGGCGCACCGCCAGGGAGAACATCACCGATCTCGTCGACGCCGACAGCTTCATCGAATACGGAGCCCTCGCGATCGCGGCGCAGAAGGCGCGACGATCAGAGGCCGACCTCATCGCCAACACCCCGGCCGACGGACTGGTCGGCGGCGTCGCCACGATCGGCGCCGAGGTGTTCGGTCGCGATCGCGCCGCAACGGTCGTCATGTCGTACGACTACACCGTTCTCGCAGGCACCCAGGGCTGGCGCAACCACGCCAAGACCGACCGAATGCTCGACATCGCGCTCCGCCGAGACCTGCCGGTCGTCTTCTTCACCGAGGGCGGCGGCGGGCGACCCGGCGACACCGATATGGACATCGTCGCAGGTCTGGATGTGCCGACGTTCCGTTCCATGGCGGCGATCCGCGACCGCGCGCCGTCGATCGCCGTCGTGTCGGGACGCTGCTTTGCCGGCAACGCGGCACTCGCCGGCGCCTGCGATCTGATCGTCGCGACGCCCGACGCCAACATCGGCATGGGCGGTCCGGCGATGATCTCCGGCGGCGGCCTCGGCGAGTTTCCGCCGGAGGCGATCGGGCCGGTCGAGGTGCAGCGCCGCAACGGTGTGATCGACCTCGTGGCCGACGACGAAGCACACGCGGTCCGCCTGGTGCAGCAGTTGCTCGGATACTTCCGCGGCGCGACCGGGGAGTGGACCGCGCCGGACCCGCGTCGGGCCCGCCACGCGGTGCCGGAGAACCGCCTCCGCGCCTACGATGTGCACGAGGCGATCACCGCTGTCGCCGACGTCGACTCGGTGCTGGAACTGCGCCCCGAGTACGCGCCCGGCATCGTCACGGGCTTCCTGCGCGTCGAGGGCCGCCCGTTCGGGTTCGTCGCGAACAGCAGCCTCCACCTCGGCGGCGCCATCGAAGCGTCGGGTGCAGACAAACTCGCGGAGTTTCTCGAACTGTGTCAACTTCGCGGACTGCCGATCGTCTCGTTCTGTGACACTCCGGGCTTCATGGTGGGACCGGAATCGGAGGAGCAGGCGTCGGTCCGACGCTTCTCTCGACTGTTCTCGGTCGGCGCGCGTCTCACGGTTCCGCTCGGCGCCGTCATTCTCCGCAAGGGATACGGCTTGGGCGCCATGGCGATGACCGGCGGCAGTTATCACGCTCCGCAGTTCACCGTCGCCTGGCCGACCGGTGAGATCGGTGGCATGGGCCTCGAGGGCGCGGTCCGGTTGGGCTACAGCAAGGAGTTGGCGGCGGCCCCGACCGACGACGCGCGCGCAGAGCTCTACGACCAGCTGGTGGCCACCGCGTACGCCCGCGGTCGCGGATTGAGTGCAGCGGGCACCTTCGAGCTCGACGACGTCATCGATCCGGCCGACACCCGGCGGTGGATCGCGACCTTGTGATCGGACTCCACGTTGGTCGAGTGCTGCCTGCAAGCGGAGCGAGCACGCAGTTATCGAGACCGTCGTGAGTTCCGCCGGCACCAGGGGGCTCAGATGGCTGAGCTTGCAGGTGTGACCGACCTGAGGAGTGACGGCCACCGGTAATCAATCGTCTAGGTGTACTGACCGGACATGTTGATCAACCGGGCCGGTGTAGGTGTCGAACGGTTTCGATGTGGTCTGCCAACTCATCGTCGGTTAGGGGAGGCAGTCGGAGAAACCATCGGAACAGGAGGGGGGATAGCAGAAGCTCCGTAGCTCGCTCGGGATTGTCGAAGCCGTCAGCAGCAACCACTCGGGCGAACTGCTGCTGCTGAGGCTGAAGAAGGGCAGTGTGGAACTGACGTGCGACCACCTCGTCGCTCTGGACTGCGGCCGCCAGCATCCGCAGCAGTGAGGCTCGCGGTTCTGCCGCGAGTTCGGCACTGGTCGCCTTCAGCGCTTCGAAGAGTTCAGGGTGGCTGCCGACGGGTTCGGACACAGCAGATTCCGCTGCCAAGGCGTCAAACAGGAGTGCATGGATCGATGGCCATGTGCGGTAGAGCGTTTGCTTGCCGACGCCGGCTTGGGCTGCAATGCCTTCCATGGTGAGGGCATTCGGGCCGCCGCGCTCGGCGAGGTGCAGGACGGCGGCGAAGACGCGCGCGGCGGTGGTGGGACGGGCCATGCCACCAGTATAGAAACGAGACGCACCGTTCCGTTTCGTGCTTGAATGGGCTAATGACAACAACGAAGACCTGGCTCATCACCGGCGCGAGCAGCGGCCTTGGCCTTGCGTTGACCCAGCGGGTGTTGGCTGCAGGTGATCGCGTTGTGGCCACGAGCCGCCTGGGCGCGCTGTCTGTGCAGCACCCGTCTCTGACGGTGATGCGGCTCGACCCAGCCGACCGGGATGACTGCTGGCGAGCCATCCAAGAAACTCACGAGGACGCGGGCCGTCTCGACGTCCTGGTGAACAACGCGGGCTACGGCCTCGTCGGTGCTACCGAGGAGGTCAGCGAGGAGAATGCGAGGACCATCCTTGACGTTGATCTTCTCGGCCCCTTGTGGCTCACACAGGCTGCGCTTCCGCTGATGCGCGTCCAAGGCACCGGTCACATCGTGCAGATCTCGTCGACCGGTGGAGTCGGTGCCATGCCCCTGCTCGGGCTTTACAACGCCGCGAAGTGGGGCCTCGAGGGGTTCACCGAGTCCTTGGCAGGCGAGGTCAGCTCGATGGGTGTGCGAGTCACCCTCGTCGAGATCGGTGCCATGGATACCCAGTGGGCGACCTCAAGGATGCAGTTCAGTGCACCAATTCCCGCGTATGACGCGCTGCGCGAACGACTATTCGGAACCACCGTCGTGCCCTGGCCAAGCGATCCTGGGGCCACGGGCGGCGGATCGTCGCCGGAGGCCATCGCCGAGGGGATCCTTGCCCACGTCACCGCACCAGAAGGGCCCTTGCGGCTGGTCCTCGGCGAGGGATCCGCCGACCAGATCCGCATGGTCCTCGATCAACGCCGGCAGGACTATGCACGTCAGCCGGGATTCCAGGTCGAGGACTGACCGGCGCCAAACAGTCGACTGCGCCCATCGACTGGGCTCAGTCGTTCAGGTCGACCCTCGGCGGTGGACCGCTCAGCGTTTCCAGCCACGTCATGAATTGTCCGGAAGGCAGGGATGGCCGATCAGCGAAGTCGCCGCCCGTTTCCAGATGTCCTGGCCGACCGTGAGCGCTGGGTCGACCGCTACCGGGCCGGCGAGTCCACGCAGGATCGGTCGTCACGCCCAAGAACGTCGCCGAACAAGACCCCGAAGGCGGTGATGAAGAGGTGCGTGAGCTTGCGAACGCGACTGCGGGAAGGGCCCGTTCAGCTCGCTTCCCGACTCGACATCGCACCGTCCACCGTGCATCGCATCCTCACGACAGCGCGCCTGAACCGGTTGTCCTACGTCGATCGCGCGACCGGTGAGCCGGTCAGACGGTACGAGTACCTTCACCCCGGGTCGCTCGTGCACTTGGACGTGAAGAAGGTCGGCAACATCCCCGACGGCGGCGGCTGGCGCTACGTCGGCCGCCGCCAGGGCGAGAAGAATCGCGCCGTCACCCCGGGCAAGCCACGTAATCAGTACGGCGGTCCGAAGCTCGGGTACGCGTTCGTGCACACCGTCATCGACGACCACTCGCGTGTCGCGTACACAGAAGTTCATGATGACGAGACGGCCATCACCGCCGCCGTCCTTCACCGGGCGGTGGAGTGGTTCGCCGACCGTAGCGTCACCGTCGAGCGCGTGTTGTCGGACAACGGCGGCGCGTACCGCACACACCTGTGGCGCGATACCTGCGAGGCCTTGTCGATCACACCGAAGCGGACGCGCCCGTACCGTCCTCAGACCAACGGCAAGGTTGAGCGCTTCCACCGCACCATCGCTGATGGGTGGGCCGACGCCCGCTGTTACTGCAGCGAGCAGGAACGGCGCGATGCCCTCGGCGATTGGCTTCACCAGTGCAGCCAGCACGGTCCGCACACGGCCTGCGACAACCAGCCGCCGTTCTCACGTTTGATCAACGTCCCCGAGTCAGTACATCTAGGCGACGAAGGTGCCGTCCGCCAGGTAGGTCCCTCGGCTGTCGCTCATCGTCGGGAACGTCACTTGGATCTGCAGGACGGGTGCGGAGTCGCGGTCGGCGCCGGAGAGCTGTCGCTTGGTGATCTCAAATTTCGCAGACGCGGTGTCGGCGGGCTCTGCACCGACCCGGGCGGCATTCGCCCGAACGATGGCGTCCAGGCGCACCAGGGTGATCTGCGACAGGGCGAAGAACTCGTCGCGCTCGTAATTCGGCGGGTCCGTGTCGGTGGTGACCTGCGGAAAGTGTCCGGAGCTCACTGTCACGTGCGAACTCGCCCCGCGCTTGGCAGCGGGATAGGCGGTCAGGTCGATGGCTGTCGAACTGTCTCCGATGGCGAGGCTTTGAATGCGTGATTCGTTCGGCTCGACGTCGACCAGCGGGAGGAGCGCGGCGGTCTGCGCCAGCAGGGTCGCCGTGTCCTCGGCATCGAAGATGGGGGCGACGGTGCCGTCCAGCTTCGCGTCGAAGTCGCCCGCCTTGATCCGCACCGTGATGAGCGGCTCGTCGTCGGGCGACTCCTTGGTGATCTCGACGCGATCCTGGCCGGACTGCTCGGCCCCGGCAGTCGTGGTGATCTCGTCGTACGCCTGCACGACGATCGCGGGATCGACCGTCGCGATGGGGAAGGAGTTGCGGATGCGCGCAGAACTGTCGGAGCTGGTTCCAAGGGTGATCTCAACCTCGTCGACGTCGAAGTCGCCGTCGTCGTTCTGGTCGGCACGGTAGACGTTCCGCTGCGACGTCGCTCTGTCGAGGACGTCCAGCCGCATCGTGGAGCCGCGGAACTCGATGTCGAGAACGTATCCGGTGCTGCCGGGCGCGTCCTTCTCCGCCAGCGCCGCCAAGCCCTTGAACGCGTCGAGGCCGAACCGGCCGATCGCGCTGTCGACGGTGGGCGTCGGTGACCCGGTCCCGGCGTCGGAGGGGCCGTCGCTCGCCGGGCTCACCTGTGAGAAGACGTCGCCGATGGCCGACGTGCTCGGTAGGACGGCAGCGGTAGCCCCACCGCTGAGGGCGACCGCCACGCAGAAGCAGGCGGTGACCCATCGCGGAGCCACCACGCCGTCGCGGGGGACGGTGAACACCTGCTGCGCTGGGATGTCGTCGGGGATCGATCTGGCCAGCTTGGCGCCGTACTGCTGCAGTTCGTGGGTCATGCGAACGGCGCCCGGCAGGCCCCGTACTTCACGCACGGTCGCTCGCGGGCGATCCTGCACGGCCGCCGCGAGCAGTTCAGGCGACGCATCGGTCCTGGTCGAGGTGACGTACGACGACGACGGGTGCTGCTCGTCGACGACGGTCATCCCGAACCGTGTTGTGCGGTCGGTGCCGTGGAGGTCGGTCTCCACCGAATGGACCGCGGCATGTCGTGGCGACGCACCGGATTCGAAGAAGGGGCCGCCTTCGGCGAGGTCGGGATATGTCGATCGGACCCAGTCTGCACCCCGCAAGCGGCGCGAGCCGGTCACCAGTGCCGCACCGGCCAGAATCAGTCCGGCGATCTGGATTGGCAGTGCGGAGTTGTCGGCGGTGACGGACAGTCCGGTGAACGACACGACGCCCGTGACGACCCCGATCGCGGTGGCCCTCGGGGAGAACCGACGGGTGACCAGGGGCATCGTCAGAGGCTAACACGATGTACGCGCGGCCGACGATGTAGTTATATCGAAGACATGAGGGAACCTGATGGGCGACAGGCCACTTCGACTGCAGCGGGGCGGCCGCCGGTCGTCAGCACCTCCGGCGACGACCTCGACGACCTCCGGTACGGCGCGTATGTCACCGTCGGCCGGGACCAGGCCGCGCCGATCGCCGCGGGCGCCGGTGCTGCGGCGGTTCTCGGGCTGGGTACCTGGGGGTGGGTGGAGTTCGGGCGCGATGACGCCGTCGTCGGGTTCGTGCTCGCCGTCGTGATGATGATCGCGGCGGGCGTGCTCCTCATGGCGACGCGCTATCGGACGCCCAGACTCGGGATCCAGCTCAATCCGACCCACGCGATGGTGGGGAACTGGCCGCGACGCACCTATCAGTTCCCGCGAACCGCCATCACGCGCGTCACCCTGAGCGAGCACCCGTGGGACGGGGAGACTCGGGGCGCGGTGCCTGATCATGATTTCCGGCGGGCCGGTCGGCACTTCGTCGAGATCGCCGTGCGCAGCGGTGAGGTGTTCTGCGTCGCCGTCGACAATCACAACAATCCGGTCCACGACCACATCATGCGCGAACTGGGTCTTGAGCAGCGCGCGACGGTCGAGGCGACCGTTCACGATTCGCCGACGCGTCCTGCACCGACGTCCGACGAGAAACTGTGGGAGGCGGCGCAACGCACCCATGACGAGCTGCTGCTCGCCTATCTCCCGTACGAGACCGAGCCGATGACAGTCATGCGCTATCCAGCGCTGAGCGACATCACGCATCCGGCGACTGCCCGCTTCCACGAGTCGCTGGGGGAGGCGAACGCGTTGCGCACCGACACCATGCCGACCGATCCGGCCTTCGCTGCGGCGTATCGCGATGCGGTGAGACGTCTCGCCGTCGACTGGGCGACGGCTGAGCGTTCTGCGAAACGCGAGGGCACCAGCTACCTGGACCCGAGCGATCGGCGCAAGCTGGACTTGGCGGCCAAACTTCTGCGGCATGCCGAGGGCACGGCCGAACCGACAGAACGTGCGGCGTATCTGCGGCAGATGAAGGCGATCATGGACGAACTCGTCGACACCGGAGCCCTGTACGCCCCACCGCGCATCGTGGCGGCGATCGACGCGGCCGCGACGCGCGCGATCGAGGCCGCCGAGCGCTACCGTGCAGAGAACCCGGGACACCGCGACGCGCGCGATGTCCCGGGTTCTTCCGACGGTGGGGCCGTCGAGTGAACCGACGGCGAAGTCCGAACTAGTCCAGGTAGTCGCGCAGGACCTGCGAGCGGCTCGGGTGGCGGAGCTTGCTCATGGTCTTCGACTCGATCTGACGGATGCGCTCGCGGGTGACGCCGTAGACCTGGCCGATCTCGTCCAGGGTGCGCGGCTGACCGTCGGTCAGGCCGAAGCGCAGCCGCACGACGCCTGCCTCACGCTCGGACAGCGTGTCGAGCACGTCCTGCAACTGGTCCTGCAGCAGGGTGAAGCTGACGGCGTCGACGGCGACGACTGCTTCGGAGTCCTCGATGAAGTCGCCGAGCTGACTGTCGCCCTCGTCGCCGATGGTCTGGTCGAGCGAAATGGGCTCGCGGGCGTACTGCTGGATCTCCAGCACCTTCTCCGGCGTGATGTCCATTTCCTTGGCGAGCTCTTCCGGGGTCGGCTCGCGGCCGAGGTCCTGGAGCAGCTCGCGCTGGATGCGGCCCAGCTTGTTGATGACCTCGACCATGTGGACCGGGATGCGGATGGTGCGCGCCTGGTCGGCCATGGCGCGGGTGATCGCCTGCCGAATCCACCAGGTGGCGTACGTCGAGAACTTGTAGCCCTTGGTGTAGTCGAACTTCTCGACCGCGCGGATCAGACCCAGGTTGCCTTCCTGGATCAGGTCGAGGAACGCCATGCCGCGGCCGGTGTACCGCTTGGCCAGCGAGACGACGAGTCGCAGGTTGGCCTCCAGCAGGTGGTTCTTGGCGCGGTTGCCGTCGCGCGAGATCCACGACAGGTCGCGACGCTGGGCCACCGACAGCTTCTCGCCGGACTCCATGACCCGGCGCAGACGCTCGGTGGCGAACAGCCCGGCCTCGATGCGCTTGGCGAGTTCCACCTCCTCCTCGGCGTTGAGGAGGGCCACTTTGCCGATCTGCTTGAGGTACGCGCGGACCGAGTCGGCGGACGCGGTGAGCTCGGCGTCCTTGCGCGCCTGACGGAGTGCTTCCGACTCGTCTTCGTCCCACACGAAGTCGGGCTTCGGCTCGTCCTTCTTCTTGGTCGACTTCGCCGCGGCCCGGCCCTTGGCCGGCGCGGGCTTCTCGTCCGCGTCGTCGTCATCATCGTCGACGACCAGGTCCTCGTCGGCGAGGTTGATCTGTGAATCGTCGACGTCGTCGAGACCCTCGCCCTGCTCGGTCTCGTCGGCATCCACCGACGGGTCGGCAGCCTTGGTGCTCGCGCGCTTGGCGGCGGTCTTCTTGGCAGCCGTCTTGCGCGCGGTCTTCTTCGCCGCGGTCTTCTTGGCGGCAGCCTTCTTCGCTGGCGCCTTCTTGGCCGGTGCCTTCTTGGCGGGCGCCTTCTTGGCGGCGACCGGCACGTCTCCGGTGGCTTCAGCTGCTACGTCGGTGGAATTGGTGGTTGCCACTTACAACCTTTCGACAGAAATCACGGGCGGCACGGCAAGGCACGTGTCGTGGGGACACGTCGCCGTGGGCGAAGGGGCTTGAGAGCTTCGGTGCGGGACCGATGTGTTCCATTGTAACGACAACGTTGCCGAGAGCACATGCGCCTACCGGTTCTGGTCCGTCAGAACAAGCCCGAATCCAGCAGAAATCAGAACGAAAGGCCCTCGTCGACGGCGATCGCCGCACCGACGATCCCCGCGGTGTTGCGCAGTTTCGCTGCGACGACCGGCGTCTGGTTGGTCAACAGCGGAATCCATTGATCACCCTTGCGGCTGATGCCGCCACCGACGATGAAGAGCTCGGGGGAGAAGATCGCCTCGTAGTGGTGCAGGACCTTCGAGACCTTCTTGCTCCATTTGGCGAGTGTCCACCCCTTGTCGTCGCGGACCTTGGCCGACGCCTGATGCTCGGCTTCCTTGCCGTCCACCTCGAGATGGCCGAACTCGGTGTTGGGAATCAGCGTGCCGTTGTAGATCAGGGCCGATCCGATGCCGGTACCGAACGTCAGCAGAATGACGGTTCCCTCAGAGGTGTCGGCGCCGCCTCCGAAGCGATGCTCGGCGATACCGGCCGCATCGGCGTCGTTGAGCACCGAGACGCGGCGGCCGCCGAGCCGTTCGCTGAACAGCGCCGTGAGGTCGGTGCCTTTCCAACTGTCGTCGATGTTGGCCGCCGAGCGCATGACGCCGTTCCGGACCACCCCGGGCACGGTGAGCCCGACCGGACCGGTCCAGCCGAAGTGCTCGACGATTTCGGCACACGCGTCGGCGACCGCGGCCGGTGTGGCGGGCTGCGGGGTGGGGATGCGGTGCCGGTCGCCGACGAACTCGCCGGTCCGCAGGTCGACCATCGCGCCTTTGACGCCCGAGCCGCCGATGTCGATGCCGAAGCCCGTGTGCGACGAAGGACTGGGGGAATGATCGGAGGCCAACACAGTGACCCGTGCGTTGGACAATGGTCCGCCTTTCTCAGCAGGTGGAAGCCGTGACGACGATCCGACTTGGAAGGTCACTCTAGACTTTAAGCGTGAGGTCTCCTGAATATTCTGCTGCGCCCACCGAACTCGCAACTATCGCCGTCCGCGTCGCCGAGCGAGCCGCCGAGCACGTTCGCGACCGACGCACTGAACTCTTCATGCCGACCGGCACCCGGACCGCCGATGACGCGGTGTCGTCGAAGTCGACTCCGACCGATCCGGTGACCGTCGCCGACACCGAGACCGAAATCCTCATCCGCGACCTGCTGCACCGGGAGCGACCGTCCGACGAGGTCCTCGGCGAAGAGGCGGGCGGAT
Organism: Gordonia hydrophobica NBRC 16057; assembly: GCF_001592365.1. Taxonomy (GTDB): domain Bacteria; phylum Actinomycetota; class Actinomycetes; order Mycobacteriales; family Mycobacteriaceae; genus Gordonia; species Gordonia hydrophobica. The sequence goes on along the minus strand of NZ_BCWU01000006.1, from coordinate 111,581 downwards.
CCGTGGCAGTGCCGAGCGGGGTGCGATGGGTCGTGGACCCGATCGACGGGACGGTCAACTTCCTGTATGGGATTCCGGCCTACGCGGTATCAGTCGCAGCGCAGGTCGACGGTCGGTCAGTGGCCGGAGCGGTGGTCGACGTGGCTCGCGGCGTCACCTACTGGGCGGCGGAGGGCGAAGGCGCCTGGGCCGTCGGATTGGGCGGCGAGAAGGACGACGCCGTGCGGTTGTCGTGTAATCCGATCACCGATGTCGGCCTGGCCCTCGTCGCCACCGGCTTCGCCTACTCGCAGGAGCGACGCACCAGACAGGGCGCGTTGATCGGCGCGCTGCTGCCGCAGGTTCGGGACATCCGGCGCGTCGGCGCTGCCGCGATCGACCTCTGCATGGTGGCCTCCGGCGCGGTGGATGCGCACGTGGAACACGGCCTGAGTCCCTGGGACTGGGCAGCGGGCGGGCTGATTGCGGCGGAAGCAGGAGCGCGGGTGGTGCTACCTCCCGCGGACTCCCGCGCCGACGACGGACACGCCACGATCGCTGCGGCACCTGGCATCGCCGACGCCTTCATTGCAACGCTCGACCAGATCGGCGCCTGCGACGCGCTGCCGACGGGGTAGAGGGGGTGGCGGGTGTTTGCCCGCCTCCTCGTGTGGAGCGGCGTGAATGTTTGCGCCCGCGCGGGCAGGGACAGGGTGGTCACGTCCGCGTGGGGAGCGGCGTGAAGGGTTGCGCCCGCGCGGGGAGCGGCGGAGTGGTCACGCCGCCTCGGCAGTCCTCGCTCCTCGGCTAGCGCCTCGTCCCTGCGGAGAGCTCGGCGGTCGTGACCACTCCGCCCCTCCCCGCGCTGCTTCCTGCGTCGTGCGGGTCGACGTCGTGCGCTTGTGCGGCGGCTTACGCTGCTGCCGTGGGTGCGGCGGTCATGGTCCTTCTCGCGTTGGAGCGAATCGGTTCGCGGTGGCGGTCCGGGTGCTGCGGGTCGAGAGGCGGGCGGAACCACGGGTGGCGGTCGTGGCAGATGAACACTTCCCAGCCGGTCTGATGGATCAGGGTGTGGTGCATGCGGCAGAGCAGGACGCAGTTGTCGATCGAGGTGTCCCCGCCCTTCGACCAGGGGGTGCAGTGGTGGGCGTCGGTCCAGGAGATCGGGCGTCCGCAGCCCGGGAACGCGCAGCCGCGGTCGCGGGCTTCCAGCGCTCGGCGGAGGCCGGCAGTCACCGAGCGGTGCTCGCGGCCGACGTCCAGGGGCGCGGAATTCTGGTCGAGGAGCACGCGGCGCATCGCCGCTTCACAGAGGACCAGTCCGACGGTCGCCGGGGACACCGGGCCGGTGAAACCGAGTGACGCGACTTGGGACGAACTCTCGGGCGCCGAACCTGGTGCGCTGGTGCCGTTACCGCATTGCGTCGGGACGATCATGGTGACGTGCGGGAGAACCCCTCCCGATACGGTCGGCCGGTCCTTCCCGTTCAGGTAGGTGCGAATGACATGGGCGAGGGCATCGGATCGACGTTGCTTAGCGGTGCGTGGATCCCGTGAGCCGTCGGGCTGCGGAATCGGCTTACAGAGCGGGTCGAGCGCCTGATTGAGTTCCTCCCCGGTCAGCGCGTCCAGATCGAGCGTCCCGGTGGTGTGACCATCCTCGCCGGTCACCAACGTCATCTCATTGAGATCCTGATTCTCCGCGACCGGTATCGCGTCCGGGTCAGTGTCGTCGATCTCGGGCGCCCATTCGAGAGCGAGTTCCCGAGCTCGCTGGGACACATCCGCTGGCGTGACCTGGCAGGACAGTCGCCGCGCCAGATCCGCGCGCCGATCCTCATCCAGTGGAACCCGCTTGCCCACGAACGTGATGCCTTTTCCGATCGCATCGAGCTGTTCGATCGGAACACCGCCGGTCCTCGCGTGCACCATCACGCCCGGCATCGTGTGCGCGGCGTGCCCGGTCCGCGCGTATCGATGGGCGGCTGCCGGCGTGATCCCCAACTGTTTGAGGAGGTCGGTGCTGGTTTTGACTCGTTTCCGAGCCGGTAACCCGGCCCGGTCGGCGGCGTCGGTCAGTCCCGACATCGCCGTCCCAGCGAGATTGACCACCCGAGTCAATTGCACCATGGTCTGCCCGATGACAGCGTCATCGAAACCGACAGTGGAAGGAGTCGCGCATAAACGGGCGAGTTCTCCTCCGGGTGCAGCGAGGGTGGGTGGGCTGAGCGCTTCGATGAGCGCGTCAGCGAATTCAGTGATGACGTCGACAATAGCCATGGCAATCCCCCTTGCCTTCCTTAGCGAACACGCCCCCGATGCGGGCCGCAATCCTGGCTGAGCACGCCCCGATGGGGAACGCACCCTGAAATGTGTAGCGGAGCATCGCCTCCGGCCCGGGATCACCGAGCAGGAGAACAGACGCACCGCTGACGTTGGACAACACGCACGACACCGAACCCGACGCAAGCAGTCACCCTGTCGCCAGACCCACCCGAACCCGAGGAGACAGGGTGGTCTGGCGACGTCGCAGGACAGGCCGCCGACCCGAAGGCCCAGCACTAGATCACCCGCATCGCCCGACCCCAACCCAAGGGGCCGACTCGAGAAGCGACTCCAACCCAAGGAGCCCGACCCGAGGGGCGACTCCAACCCAAGGAGCCACCCGAGACGATTCGGCGTCGATCCGCATAACCCCTGCCGGCCGAACCCTCGAACCGACGGCGGTCCTGCTTCCGTGCGCACCCACCGACCACCCCTTAAAGCCCCGTGCTACGGAAGCAGTCCGTGTCGCCTGTGCGCGACGGCTATGAAGTTCTCAAACAACACGAGACGACCTTCCAGTCATCTCGATGAAGCTGTACATACTATGATATTCGCCACGTAAGAATAGAACAAGAGTTCGAGAAGATTGAATTCATTGTCATACCCAGCAGCTAGTGTCGGATCTGACCGACGGCACCAATCAGCAACCGTTGACGAGACCGGTGTGGTCAACGGTGAGATTGGGGAGGAATGAGCGCGCTGCGCAGGCTGTTTTCAGTGGACCGTGAAGGCTGTTGCAGTCGGCATCGCAAAGCAGAGCGCGGCGTGCTGGCAGAAAATCGGCGAAGAGAGAGGCGGAAAGCTAGCAGCTCTGACTGTGCACGGACTCGATGAGCGACCGGTCGATCGCCGTCTTCGGGTTCTTCGGATCCACCGACCGGAGGGCTTCCAGTGCTGCTTGCATGTCCTGGGTGGGACGATCGCTAGCGTAGTACTCGCCGAGCACGAGGTCGACGTCGGTGCCCTTGCGTCCGTCGTTGACCAACTGGGCGCACGGTGCCGCGAGCCAGACGGCCGCGGCCGCGGCTTGGCCCGCCTGACCGAAACGGATCTGGCCGACGCAGTCGAGGCTGCGGTCGGCGTACACGGTGTCGTCGCCGTACGCGGGCTCGCCGGGGGTGAAGCCCTCCGCGACGAGATCGTCGCTCGCCGAGCGAGCGGCACCGCGATCAGCGCCGGCGTTGAGCACGCTGACGCGGAATGTCGTCAGCCCGGCCGGCGCGACGCTGAGCATGTCCGTTTCGCTGACCGTCTTGAGTTCTGTCGGCGCCGGGGCTCCCGACGCGGTCGACGCCGCGGCGACCGGATCGCTGCAGTCGGTGGGGCGGGCGTCGTCTCCACCGTCGAACAGCACCACGGCCCAGGTGGTGATGGCGGCGACGGCGAGGACGGCGACCACGATCAGTGCGGGAACCATGCGGCGACGCCGGAACGGTCGGCCCTTCACATCGGTCGTATAGCCGGTGGCGATCTTCGAGACCACGACGCTCAAGCACCTACTCTCCGGTAACGGGGGACGAGACCGCCGGGTCGCAACCGGGCGTCGGAACCACCTTAAACGCCGCTCGTCGCTTGTGTCCGCAGGCCCGTCGGCGCGCCGACATAAGTCGACTTCGGGGCCTCTGACCGGCGCAGTTGCTCGTTGCTTGACTTGTCAGGTCGGTCCACCTAGAATTCGGTCGCCCAACATCATCGCTTGTCGATGTGAGGAGCTGAGACCGACACCACAAGTGCGGTCCCCCTTAGCAATCCGCAACGACACCTACAGAACCCAGGTTAGGCACATTATGGCAACCGATTACGACGCACCGCGTCGCAGCAACGACGACGACATCGCGGAGGATTCGCTCGAGGAGCTCAAGGCTCGTCGTAATGAAGCGAAGTCCGCCGACGTCGATGTCGACGAAGGCGATACCGCCGAGTCGTTTGAGCTGCCGGGTGCGGATCTGTCGGGCGAGGAGCTGTCCGTACGAGTGGTCCCGAAGCAGGACGACGAGTTCACGTGCACGAGCTGCTTCCTCGTCTATCACCGCAACCGTCTCGCCGAACAGCACGGCAACGAGATGATCTGCGTGGACTGCGCCTGACAGATCGGCGGCGTGCTCGCCGCGCGGAGCGTCAGCTCTGCGCGGCGTTCTTTGTCTCTGTGTCCCGTCCTGCGTCGCCGAGTCCGAGCGCAGCCAGTACCTGAGCCGGGTGCCGAGTCGATAGCAGCCAGTACGGCGTCGGGTCGTCGGGGTCGTCGAGCACCACGAGCACCATCGTCTTGATCCAGGCGTGATGGACGACATATGCCGCCGGATCGAGCTGTCGGCCCATGGCCGCACTGCGCTGCGAGGCGGCGATGACCGCACCGCGCGCGATCACCTCGGCAGGGAGCACGGCCTTGCCCGCATGCAGAGCGCCGTCGGCGTCGACGCGGATCGGGGTGCGGCCCATCGAGAACAACATCCAGCCCAGCAGAATCGCGAGAACCGGGTACGCAACCACGCTCCAGGGCTGTCGGTACGCGGCGAGCTGGATCTCGTAACCGAGGAGTCCGACGACCACCAGCGACGCGAGCCACCACCACCACGGAATGGTGAGACGTTCGTGGTAGCGGTCCGACCGCGACGAAGACGAGGACTGCGGAGCTTCTTGAGTCACGGCCCCAAGCCTAGTGCGGCAGCGGCCTAGTAGTCTGCGGGGGTGACCTCGCCTGTGACGCCTGATACGTCTCCGCCGTTGCGGATCCGACGACTGGATCCCGACCTGCCCTTGCCCGTCCGTGCGCATCCGGACGACGCCGGCATCGACCTCTACGCCGCTACCGATCTGGTGCTCGCTCCTGGTCGACGGCAGCTGGTCGGCACGGGCATCGCCATCGCACTGCCGGTCGGCACCGTGGGCCTGATCCATCCGCGGTCGGGGTTGGCCGCGCGTGCCGGACTGTCGATCGTCAACACCCCGGGCACCGTCGACGCCGGGTACCGCGGCGAGATCAAGGTCTGCCTGATCAACCTCGATCCGGAGGCGCCGATCACGATCGCACGCGGCGACCGGATCGCCCAACTGCTGGTGCAGCGTGTGGAGCTGCCGCAGGTGGTCGAGGTGGACGAGCTCGACGACACTGATCGGGGCGCGGGCGGATACGGCTCCAGCGGGGGCCACGCGATTCTGGCATCGGAGGGATGAGTAGACATGGCTGACAAGTTCACGATCGGCGACGCCGCGGGACCGTACGACATCGCCGATCTGACGACCGCGCCCGCGGAACTCGCGAACTCGCACCTGGATCTCGGCTCCGTGCTGATGCCGGTCGTCGAGGGGGGCCAGGTGACCGTCGAGATGTCCGCCACGCACGAGCCGGAGGCCGTTTACCTCGTGACCCCGGTCGGCCGCATCGGCATGCACGCGTTCGCGGCGCCACGGAGCGGCGGCCAGTGGCGCGAGGTGGTCCGTGAGCTCGCCGAATCGTTGCGCGCCGACGGCGCACAGACCTCGATCGAGGACGGGCACTGGGGCCGCGAGATCGTCGCGCGAGTGCCGGGCGGCAGTCACCGGTTCATCGGCGTTGACGGTGCGCGCTGGATGGTCCGCTGCGTTGCGAGCGGCCCGGAGGAGTCGGAGGTGCAACTGGCGCAGTTGGCCCGCGCCGTGCTCGCCGAGACTGTGGTGCGTCGCGGCAACGAGCCTTTCCCACCGCGCGAACTCCTGCCGATCACGCTGCCGCCGGTGCTGGCCGAGCAGGTGTCGGCTGCCCAGCAGCAGATGGTGGACCAGGCGGCTGCCGAGGCCGGCGTCGATGCTGAGACCGGCGGTTTCCCGTCCCAGCCGCTTTCCGCTGCGCCGTCGGAACCGTCCGCTCCCGCCGTGGAGCCGGTGCCCGGCGGTGCCGTCGCACAGAGCGCTGCGGCCACGGTGTACAGCGACGACGCGGACCTCCCGGACCAGTCCGACGTCACCGCATCGGAGCCGGAAACGGCACCCGAATCGGCCGACGCAGCTGAGGCGACCCAGCGAGCAGGCGCGACCGAAGACCAAGCGCCGCCGTCGAAGGGCTCGGCGATGTCACGGTTCCGCAGGCGTCGTCGCTGACGCCTGCCGCCACGCGTCCACGCAGGCTCGGCCCAACAGCTGCTCGTCGGGGCCGAACTCGGTGAGCGGCACCTCGCACAGTGCTCCGCGGCTGACTGCTGCCACCCAGTCGCGGCCGACGTCGATCGGATGCAGCGGGTCGTCGGGTGCGGCGGCCACGCCGAGCGGAACCGGCAGTGCGGCGATCTCGGCCAGGGTGGGCGCGCGGTAGGTCGACGCCGCCCGCAGCTGGGCGGTCAGTCCTCGGTCGGCGAGCGAGCGCCACGAGCGCGCCAATTCCGCACCGAGCCATGCCGGACTGGTCGCGATCATCGCATCGATGGTCGGCTCCACACCGTCGCGCTCGACGGCGTCGGCGGTGATGCGCGCCGACGCTGCGGCGAGGGAGTCGCCGACCTCTCCGGACCACGGCGGAAGAGCGGCCAGGACGCCGCGGCACCGGTCGGTGTACGACGAACGCAGGACCCAGTCCACGGCGATCGCGGCACCGATGGAGACCCCGCCGACGAGAAAGTCCTCACCACTGGCGGTGAGGGCGTCCAGCCGTTGTTGATAGCTGCTGACCAGGTCGGATTCGGGTTCGAGTGCCACGAGGCGGGCGTCGCACGCAGTGGCGCCGGTCCGGAAGGCGCGGGCGACGAAGTCGGCGTCGGAGCCTGTGCCCGGCATCACGATCATGAGGGTCATACCTCGATCATGCACGGGTAGTATGGTGAGTTTGCAAGGGAGTTCCACCACGTGATGCCCGGAGGATTGGGATGGCTGACTCGGGTCTGCTCAAGCGGCTCGGACGGATGCTGACCGAAGATCTCGACGAGATCGAAGACGATCGCATTCAACGAGAATGTGTTACGCCGGGCGCTCAGCGCGCCGTCGACTGCGTGCGTGGCGACGAGGCGACGATGGTGGGCGAACTCCGCTCCGTCCAGACGTGCTCGCGCAACACCAAGACCGGCGTGTCCGCGGAGTTTTTCGACGGCACCGACACCGTCGTTCTCAAGTGGATGGGGCGCAATCGCATCCCGGGCATCGAGCCGGGACGACGCCTCACCGTGCGCGGTCGAGTCGCCGACGCCGGCGGCGCGAAGATCATGTACAACCCGTACTACGAACTCCACGCCGCCGACGAGTGACGGACTCGCTGCTCGCTACTTGGTGAGCACGCCGAACGTCTCGAAGTGAATCCGCTCGTCCGGTACGTCCTTCTCGAGCAGCGCATCGCGGATGGCGCCGAGGAAGCCGGACGGACCGCAGAGCAGCGCGACGGTGTCGGGCGCGATCTCGATGTCGTCGAGATCCATCAGCCCGATCCGCGTGGCGTCATCGGTGGCCAGCCCTCGTTCGTACCACTGCACCAGCTCTGCCGACGGCAGTTGATCGACCAGCTCGGCGAGGTCGCCGCGGTGCGGCTGCCTGCTGCGCGACCGGTCCGCGTGCAGCACGGTGACGGCGCGCGTGTCGCCGGTGGTGACGAGGTGATTCAGCAGGCCGATGACGGGCGTGCAGCCGATGCCCGCCGAGGCGAGCAACAGTGGTTCGTCCCCGTCGGGCAGCGTCAGGTCGCCGAAGGGGGTGCTGATGCGAACCAGATCGCCCTCGAAGACGTTCTCATGCAGATGACTGGAGACCTCGCCGTCGAGTTTCACGCTGATGTGCCACTCGGGGTCCGACGTCGAGCCGGTCAGACTGTACTGCCGGATCTGGTTGGCGCCGTCGGCCATCTCCGCCTGGATCGAGATGTACTGACCCGGCACGAAGGCGCCGAGCGGGGCGCCGTCGACGGAGGTGAGGGTGAAGGCGACGGCGTCGGGCGAGACCTGGGTGCGACCGCTGACTCGAGCCTGCCGCCACACGTCGCCGACCTCGACGCCCGCCGCGGAATACAGCTCGGCCTCGCGCCCGATCAGCACGTGGGCCATCTCCCAGTACAGCTCGTCCCACGCGGCGGCCACCTCGGGGGTCACCGCATCGCCGAGCACGTCGACGATCGCGGCGAACAGGTGCTCGTGCACGATCGGGTACTGGTCGGGAACGATTCCGAGCGAGGCGTGCTTGTGCGCGATGCGATCGATGATGAAGCGCAACTGGCGGGGATCGGACTCCAGCTGCAGGCGCGCGAATGCGGCGATCGCACCGGCGAGCACCTGCGGCTGGCCACCGGTGACCTGGTTGGTGCGGTTGAACATGTCGCGGAGCAGCTCGGGCCGCGCGGTGAACATCCGGTTGTAGAACTTGGGCGTGATCTCCGGCAGGGCGCCTTCGACGGCGGGAAGGGTGGCTGCGAGCACCTGCTTGGTGGCGGACGAGATCATCGACTTCTCCTCATTTCATCACTGCTGACCATTGGGGCCGTCGAGTCCGCACTGCGGCGGTCGGCGGGGACTGTGGGGAGGAGCGTCAAGAGTTGCGCTCCGGTGGGGTCGGCGATCAGGTCCTGGACCGTCAGCCGATCGAGACTGGTGTAGAACGCGTCCTGCGCGGTCGCCAGGGCGTGGCGCAGTCGGCACGCCGACCGGAGCGGGCACGGGCGGTCGGCGTCGTCGCAGTCGACCACCTCGTCGTCGCCCTCCAGGTGCCGGGCGAGCCAGCCGACGCCTGCGCGGGGACCGAGTTCGGTGATGGCCAAGCCGCCCGAGCGACCGCGTCGGGAGTTCACCACGCCGAGCTCCGCCAGTCGACTCACCACCTTGGCGACGTGCGTGTAACTCAGGTGGAGGTCGTCGGCGAGCTGCCGCGAGGTGTGCGTGGCCTCCGGGTCGGCCGCCAGCGCCATGACGACGCGGAGACCGATGTCGGTGAACCGGGTGAGCTGCATGAAACGATCAGAACATAATTGGAGTCTTGGACTCCAATTAATGTGTTGGACCTCTCATGACCTGCGGAAACAGGGAAATTCAGCGGCGAGATATGGGCCTAAGTCCCTGTACTACTACGTAGTGTAGTAGTTAAATGAGAGGCTCGTCAGAGGGGAGACTTGATGGTCTGATGCAACTCGTCCTCGGACTCCTCGGGAGCGATGAAGACGAGCTCGTCGCCGCCCTCGAGCGGATCGTCGGACTGCGGCACGATGACGCGACGGCCCCGGATGATCGCGACGAGCGCGACGTCGCGGGGGAGTCGCAGGCGCCGGACTGGCTTGCCTGCCAACGGAGTGTCGTCCGGGAGCGTCAGTTCGACGAGGTTGGCCTGTCCCTGGCGGAACGTCATCAGCCGCACCAGGTCGCCGACCGTGACCGCCTCCTCGACGAGGGAGGCCAGCATGCGCGGCGTCGAGACCGCGACGTCGATGCCCCAGTCCTCGTTGAACAGCCACTCGTTGCGGGGGTCGTTGACCCGGGCGACCACGCGGCTGACGGCGAATTCGGTGGTCGCCAGGAGGCTGACGACGAGATTGGCCTTGTCGTCGCCGGTCGCGGCGATCATCACATCGAAGGTCTGCAGCCCCGCGGCCTCCAGGTCTGACAATTCGCAGGCGTCGGCGTGCACCCAGTTGGCGCCGGGGACGGCGACCGGGTCGATGTGCGTGCGGTTGCGTTCGAACAGCGTCACGTCGTGCTCGTTGACGAGCAGTTCGCGCGCGATGGCCCGTCCGACGGCCCCGGCTCCGGCGATGGCGACTTTCACAGTTACTCCCGAGGCCTCTCGGCGCCTGCGACGGCGCGTGCATGGTCGGCGTTCGCGCCCAGGACGGCGACGTAGAGCACGTCCTCGTCCTGAATCACGGTCCGCTGGTCGGGCAGCACGATCTGCCCCATCCGGGACAGGAAGGCGACCCGGGCGCCGGTGAGCTCTTGGAAATGGGCGGCGTCGGCGCCGATCCACGACTCGTGGAACTCGATCACCGCCATCACCAGTTCGCCGGAGGGGTCGTGCCAGACCGGCGTGCTCGAGGTCTCACCCAGGGCCGCGACGAATCGCTGCGTGGTCCAGGGGACGGTCGCCACGGTCGGAATGCCCAGACGTTCGAAGACGGCGGCGCGCTTGGCGTCGTAGATCCGGGCGACGACGCGCTCCACGTCGAAGGTCTCGCGGGCCACGCGCGCGGCGATGATGTTGGAGTTGTCGCCCGACGACACGGCGGCGAAGGCGTCGCAGTCGGTGATCCCCGCTTCGTTCAGGACGTCGCGGTCGAACCCCACTCCGGTGACCGTGCGGCCGCCGAAATCGTCGCCGAGGCGTCGGAACGCGGTCTCGTCACGATCGATCACCACCACGTCGTGATCGAGATTCGACATGGCCCTCGCCAACGCGGACCCGACTCGGCCGCAACCCATGATGATGACGCGCACGATGCACGACGTTACTGCAGGAGGACTCGCAAACGCACCCCGGTGGGCAGAGGGGCCCTCGGGGTCTTAGTGTTGCTGAGTGTCCACGATGTCGAAGGTATCGGTCGCGACCAAAAGGTTGCTGCTCGGAAGGCCCTTCCGTAGTGATCGGCTCGGCCATACGCTCCTGCCGAAGCGGATCGCGCTTCCGGTGTTCGCCTCCGACGCGATGTCGTCGGTGGCGTACGCGCCCCAGGAGATCTTCCTGGTGCTCTCGATCGCCGGGATCAGCGCCTATGCGCTGGCTCCGTGGGTCGCCGTCGCCGTCGCCGTGGTGATGGTCGTGGTGGTGGCCAGTTACCGGCAGAACGTGCACGCCTACCCGTCCGGCGGCGGCGATTACGAAGTCGCGACGGTCAACCTCGGGTCCAACGCCGGCCTGACCGTCGCGTCCGCACTCCTCGTCGACTACGTCCTCACCGTCGCGGTGTCGGTCACGTCGGCAGCGGAGAACATCGGTTCGGCGATTCCGCTGGTCCACTCGAACAAGGTGTGGTTCTGCGTGCTCGGCATCGCGCTGCTCGCCGCGGTGAACCTGCGGGGCATCAAGGAGTCGGGCGCGGTCTTGGCGCTCCCGACGTATGCCTTCATCGCAGGCGTCCTGCTGATGCTCGGGTGGGGAGCGATTCAGATCTTCGTCCTCGGCGATGCGGTCGAGGCCTCGACCTCCCACTACGGCATCGTCGCCGAGCACCCCGACATGATGGGGCTGGCCATGGCCTTCCTGGTCGCGAGATCGTTCTCGTCCGGGTGTGCGGCACTGACGGGTGTGGAGGCCATCAGCAACGGCGTCCCCGCGTTCCAGAAGCCGAAGTCGCGCAACGCCGCGACCACGCTGCTGCTCCTCGGCTCGTTCTCGATCGCCCTGCTGCTCGGCATCGTGATGCTGGCACAGAAGATCGGCGCCAAGTACGTCCTCGATCCGGCCAAGGACCTGACCGGGCTCCCGGACGGCTATCAGCAGAAGTCCATCCTGGCGCAGATCGCCGAGGCCGTCTTCCACGGCTTCCCGGCGGGCTTCTACTTCATCGCCACGGTCACGGCACTGATCCTGTTGCTGGCCGCGAACACCGCGTTCAACGGCTTCCCGGTCCTCGGCTCGGTCCTTGCGCAGGACCGCTACCTGCCGCGACAGCTGCACACTCGCGGCGACCGACTGGCCTTCTCGAACGGCATCGTCTTCCTCGCCCTGGCCGCCAGTGCCTTCGTCATCGGGTTCGGTGCCGAGGTCACGTCGTTGATCCAGCTGTACATCGTCGGCGTGTTCGTCTCGTTCACGCTCAGCCAGATCGGCATGGTGCGGCACTGGACGCGGCACCTGACGACCGAGACCGATCCGGACGCGCGCCGACGGATGCAGCGGTCCCGCGTCATCAACGCGATCGGCATGGTGATGACCGGAACGGTCCTCGTCGTCGTGCTGATCACCAAGTTCACGGCGGGCGCCTGGATGGCGATCCTGGCGATGGTGTGCCTGTTCGTCCTGATGAAGCTGATCCACCGCCACTACACGGCGATCGAACAGGAGTTGGAGCTCGACGACGCCGAGATCGACGACGAGGTGCTGCCGAGCCGCAGCCACGCCGTGGTCCTGGTGTCGACCCTGCACCTGCCGACCCGCCGCGCCCTCCGGTACGCGCGCGCCACCCGGCCGGACGACCTCGAGGCGATCACGGTGAACGTCGACGACCGGGACACCCGGATCCTCGTCAGCGAGTGGGAGGACAGCGACATCACGGTGCCGCTCAAGGTCCTCGCCTCGCCCTACCGGGAGATCACCCGGCCCATCATCAACTACGTCCGCCGCCTGCGCCGCGAGTCGCCGCGCGACGTCATCACCGTCTTCATCCCGGAGTACGTGGTCGGCCACTGGTGGGAGCAGATCCTGCACAACCAGTCGGCCTTCCGGCTCAAGACGCGCCTGCTGTTCGAGCCCGGCGTCATGGTCACCTCGGTCCCGTGGCAGCTGAACTCGTCGGAGAGCCGCGCCCGCCGAGCCGAGTCGAAGTACAACGCACCGGGCACCCTGCGTCGCGGATTCACCGCCGCCGCCGCCGCTCAGGCCGCCAAAGACAAGCAGGCCGCCAAGCAGCGGCAGATGCGCAACCAGGCGAACGATCAGCGACAGCCGCCGAGAACACCCCGCGAACCGAAGGACAGAGAACAGCGATGACCGCATCCGAAGGCCTCGTCGAGCTGGACGTGACCGGCTACGCGAACGGCGGCGCGGGCATCGCGCGGCGCGGCGGCCGGGTGATCTTCGTCGACGGCGCGCTTCCCGGCGAGACCGTGCAGGCGCAGATCACCGACGATTCGCACGTCGCTTACGCCAAGGCGATCGCCGCGACGATCGTCGTGCCGTCCGACCGGCGGGTGGCCCCGGGGTGCCCGGCGGCGGCCGCGGGAGCGGGCTGCTGCAATCTCAGCGCGGTGGACCCGGCATACGCGCGTGAGCTCGGCGCCACAGCCCTGGCCGACGTCCTGCGCCGGATCGGCGGATTCTCCGGGGACGCGCCGACGGCGCCTGCCGTCGAGGCCCTGGCGGAACAGTCCACGGGCTGGCGGATCCGGACGCGGCTGGCCGTCGGCCGGGACGGTCGTGCCGGTCTGCGTGGCCGGCGCTCGTCGACCATCGTCACCGAGCCCTGCGCGGCGCCGGTCGCCGGACTGCTCGACGACGTCGACGCGCTCGGCGCACGTCCGGGCACCGAGCTGGTCCTGATGGCGGGGGCCGACGGCACGCGCCATGCCGGGGAACTGGAAGCCGCGCGCGTCGCGCGCGGCGGCGGACGCCGACGGAGTGCGCAGCGGTCGCGCGGCGCGCGCAGCGGTCTGCGTGCGGTCCGGAATCTGGCGGGCGACGACCTCGTGACCCACCGGGTGGGCGCGCGGTCATGGGAGGTTCCGGTCACCGGGTTCTGGCAGGCGCACCGCAATGCACCCGAGACCTACGTCGACGCGGCGGTCACCATGCTCGCCGAGGTCGGGGTCACCGGGTCGGTGCACGCGTGGGATCTCTACGGCGGCGCAGGTGTCTTCGCGGCCTCGCTGCTCGACCGAGGCGCCGCGCACGGTTTCACCGTGACGTCGGTCGATCTCGTCGACACCGACCCCGGTGCACTCGCCGCTGCGGAGGTGACGCTCGCCGACGATCCGGTGCGGATTCACCGCGGGGCGGTCGCGGCGACGGTGGCCGGACTCGACCGCCCGCAGATCGTCGTCAGCGACCCGCCGCGCTCGGGTTCCGGTCTCGCCGTCGTCGACGCCATCACCGCCGCCGACCCGACCGCGGTGGTGCACGTCGGGTGTGATGCGGCGTCGTTCGCGCGTGATCTCGGTCGCTTCGCCGCGAACGGATACCGCGTCCGAGCTTGGCGGGCGTTCGACGCCTTCCCGATGACACACCACATCGAGGCGATCGCCGTGCTCACCCGGTGACGCCGAGTCCGTAGACTGGATCCATTGCGCGGTCGCTCGGGCCGCTGCGTGTGCGAAGGAGGACGACGGATGGGTGTGCTGGATCGAGTGGACTCGCCTGCGGACGTACGCGCCTGCACCCCGCAGGAGGCGGCCGAACTGGCCGACGACATCCGGGCGTTCTTGATCCAGAAGGTCGCCGCCACCGGCGGTCACCTCGGCCCCAATCTCGGCGTCGTCGAACTGACGCTGGCGATCCATCGCGTCTTCGAGTCGCCGACCGATCCGATCCTGTTCGATACCGGCCACCAGTGTTATGTGCACAAGATCGTCACCGGCCGCAAGGACCGTTTCGACTCGCTGCGGCAGGAGCACGGACTGTCCGGCTACCAGGACCGCGGCGAGAGCCCGCACGACTGGGTGGAGTCGTCGCATGCATCGGCCGCACTGTCGAACGCCGACGGTCTCAGCAAAGCCTTCGAGCTGCGCGGCGAGGACCGCACGGTGGTCGCGGTGGTCGGCGATGGAGCCCTCACCGGCGGCATGTGCTGGGAGGCGCTCAACAACATCGCCGAGGGCGACCGTCCGGTGGTGGTGGTCGTCAACGACAACGGGCGGTCGTACGCGCCGACGATCGGCGGCTTGGCCCGCAACTTGTCGGCGCTGCGTCTGCAGCCCGGCTACGAACGTTTCCTCAAGTCCGGTCGGCGCAGGCTCAAGAGTCTGCCGGTGGTCGGCGGCCCCGCCTACGCGGTGCTGCACGGCATGAAGAGCGGCGTCAAGGACCTCGTCTCCCCGCAGGCGATGTTCGCCGACCTCGGCATCAAGTACGTGGGACCGGTCGACGGCCACGACCTCGTCGAGATGGAGGGCGCACTGCGCCGCGCGAAGGCGTTCGGCGGCCCCGTGATCGTGCACGCGGTCACGCGCAAGGGCAACGGCTACGCGCCCGCAGAGAACGACGTCGCCGAGCAGATGCATGCCACCGGCAAGATCGATCCCGCGACCGGCAAGGCCCTCGCCGAGTCGCCGGAGGACTGGACGTCGGTGTTCTCCGCGGCGCTCGTCGACGAAGGCGGCCGGCGCGATGACGTCGTGGCGATCACCGCGGCCATGCCCGGTCCCACCGGACTGTCGGCGTTCGGTGACCGGTATCCGACGCGGATGTTCGACGTCGGGATCGCCGAACAGCACGGGATGGCGTCGGCCGCAGGCCTCGCACTCGGCGGCATGCATCCGGTGCTCGCGATCTACTCGACCTTTCTCAACCGGGCCTTCGACCAGCTCCTGATGGACGTCGCGCTGCTGAAGATGCCCGTCACCCTGGTCCTGGACCGGTCCGGCATCACCGGACCCGACGGGCCCAGCCACCACGGCATGTGGGATCTGTCGCTGCTGAACATCGTGCCCGGCATGCGAGTGGCCGCCCCGCGCGACGCCGTCCGGGTCCGCGAGGAGCTCGGCGAGGCGCTCGACGTGGCCGACGGTCCGACCGCGGTGCGTTTCGGGAAGGGGTGCGTGCCGCAGGACATTGCCGCTCTGCGGCGCCTCGACGACGGAGTCGACGTGCTGGTGGAGGATCAGGAGATGGTGGGCGGTGTGCTCATCGTCGCCGTCGGCTCCCTGGTCCAGGTCGGCATCGACACCGCGGCACTGCTGCGCGAGCGCGGCGTGGCTGCGACCGTCGTCGACCCGCGCTGGGTGCTCCCGGTGCCCGCGTCGATCGTCGCACTGGCGCGCGAGCACACCAGCGTCGTCACGATCGAGGACAACGGCGTCGAGGGCGGCGTCGGCAGCGCCGTCGAGTTGGCGCTGGACCAGGCGGGCGTCGACGTCCCCGTTCACCGCCGCGGCGTCCCGCAGCAGTTCATCTCGCACGCGTCACGCGATGCGATCCTCGATGAGTGCGGTCTGACGGCGCCGGCGATCGCCGACGCGATCGCGGGACCGGTGAGGACTACACGCCTGACAGCGCGTTCGTGATGGGAGCGACGATCAGGGCGCGCTGCCACGGGCGCGCGCCGTGTTCGGTCAGCCAGGCGTCGACCGTCTGACCGTCGGCGAGACCGTCCCAGCACAGGGTGCGGACCAGGTCGGGGGCGATCAGGTTCTCCTGCGGCAGACCGATCTCCTCGGCCACCTCGTGGATCACCGGACGGATCGCGCCGGCGCGCGCGGCGGCGTCCGGATTGCGCTGATCCCAGCGGTTGTACGGCGGCGGGCCGACGTGCGGCGCCTTCTTCGGCGGCAGCTCGGCGTCGGGGAGTTCCTGGGCGCGCGCGATGGCGCGCATCCACAGGTCGGCCTGCCGGCGTTGGCGGGGACCGCCGAAGACCGGCAGCTTGGTCAGCGCGTGCGCGTCGGTCGGGTTCGCGGTCGCCGCCGTGACGATCGCCGAGTCCGGAAGTACTCGGCCGGGAGCGATGTCGCGTCGCTGCGCGAGCTCCTCGCGCGCCGTCCACAGTTCGCGGACCACCGCGAGTTGGCGGGCGGTGCGCAAATTGTGGATCTGCGAGGTCCGACGCCAGCGGTCCGCGCGGGGAGCGGCGGGAGGTCGGGCGAGCACGGCCGCGAACTCCTCGGCGGCCCAGGTCTGACGACCCGCCCGGACCAGGGCGTCGTCGATCGCTTCGCGCAGTTCGACGAGCACTTCCACGTCGAGCGCCGCGTAGTTCAGCCAGTCGGCGGGCAACGGCCTCCGCGACCAGTCGGCGGCGCCGTGTCCTTTCGCGAGACCGAGGTTCAGAAACTCGGCGACCATCGCCGCGAGATTGACCTTCGGGAAGTTGAGCAGTCGGCCTGCGAGCTCGGTGTCGAACAGCGTCGCGGCACGGAAGCCGAGTTCACGCAGGCAGGGGAGGTCCTGATCGGCGGCGTGGAGAATCCACTCGGGGCCGTCGAGTGCGTCGATGACGGGTGCGAGGGCGTCCGGATGCTCGATCGGATCGATGAGGAAGCTGCCCGATCCGGTCCGTTTGATCTGAACGAGGTAGGCGCGCTGCGAATAGCGGTAGCCGCTGGCGCGCTCGGTGTCCAGAGCCACCGGTCCGGTGCCCGCTGCGAGCCGCTCGGCGGCGTCGGCGAATTCGTCGGGCGCAGTGAGGACCGGCGGAACACCGTCACGCGGCGCGGTGAGCGGGACGGGCGGTGCCTGTTCGGTGGATTCTGTCACGAGGACTGAACCGGGCCGAGAGCGGTGACGCCCGCGGGCGGCAGTCCGGCGGCCGACGCCAGGACCTCGCAGAACGCTTCGAGATGAGAACTGAGGTCGGAACTGCCCGCGGTCCACGATGCGCGCAATTCCAGTTGGTGGGCCTCGGGCGGCCCGGCGATGTCGCCGTACCGGACCGACGTCGTCGCGGTCACGGTGCCGCCGAGCGCCAGGACGGCGGGGACGTCGCTGCCCAGCGGAGGCTGGGACTCGGTCACACCGTCGGGGACACCGAGCGATTCCGCCAGCCAGGTCCAGGCCACCTGGGGGAGCAGCGGGTCGGCGGCCAGTGCGGCCTCCACCTCCGCTTGAATGAAGGCCACCATGCGGAAGGTGCCGTTCCAGGCCTCCTGGCCAGCGGGATCGTACAGCAGGACCAGGCGTCCGAAGGCACTGCCGGACGAGTCCGTCGGAACCAGCGAGGGGTCGTCGACCTCGGGCGGGCTCACCTCGACGCCGAGGGCGTAACTGTAGGGCGCCAGCCGCTGCGGAGGACGGATCGAACCGATCTCGATCTCGCGGCGCACGGTGGCGTCGTGAAGCGAGGCCACCGCGTCGCGGAATTCGGCAGGCTCGCTTGGAGCTCCAGATGTGGTCACGGCGCCAGACTAAGCCCGGAAATCTCCTGGACGTCGGAGGCGCGCCGCATGTTTGCCGTGGTCGGCCAGATGGCTTCTGGCCGGTGGAAGGTGGCAGAGTTGAGGCCATGACTTCGATTCGAGGCCGACGTTCGCCGTCCCGGATGCCATTGATCGCTGCCGCCACCGGCGGCACCCCGTCCCGTCGACCCGTGTGGTTCATGCGTCAGGCGGGTCGCTCGCTGCCCGAATACCGTGAGATCCGTGCCGGGCGCGGCATGCTCGAGTCGTGCTTCGAAGCCGACCTCGTCGCCGAGATCACCATGCAGCCGGTCCGCCGACACGACACCGACGCCGCGATCCTGTTCTCCGACATCGTGGTTCCGCTGCGGGCCGCGGGTATCGATCTGGACATCGTCGCCGGGACCGGCCCGGTCATCGCGTCGCCGATCCGCACGGCGGCCGACGTGGCCGCGATGCCACGGCTCGACCCGGCGTCGGTCGGTGCGGTCACCTCGGCGATCGGGATGATCATCGACGAACTTCCCGACGAGAAGGCCCTGATCGGCTTCGCCGGCGCGCCGTTCACGCTGGCGTCTTACCTCATCGAGGGCGGACCGAGCCGCACGTACGAGCGGACGAAGGCGATGATGCTCGCCGAACCCGAGACCTGGCACACGTTCATGGGGCGGATCGCCGACATCACGATCGCCTTCCTGCGCGCCCAGCTCGACGCGGGTGTGGACGCCCTGCAGCTGTTCGACTCCTGGGCTGGGGCCCTGTCCAAGGCGCAGTACGACGAGTACGTCGCACCCCACTCGGCACGGGTGATGGCCGAGGTGGCCGAGTACGGCGTGCCGCGCATCCACTTCGGGGTCGGCACCGGCGAGCTGCTGAACTCGATGACCGACGTCGGCGTCGAGGTGATCGGCGTGGACTGGAGGATTCCGCTCGACGAGGCCGCTGCCCGGGTGGGACATCGCGTCGCGGTGCAGGGCAACCTCGATCCGACCGTGCTGCTGGTGGGCGACGACGCCGTGCTGGAACGTGAGATCGACCGGGTGGTCGCCGCAGGCCAGCGCGCGATCGCCGCCGGCACCCCCGGACACATCGTGAACCTCGGACACGGCGTGATGCCGAACACCGATGCCGGGGCCATCACGCGGGCCGTCGAACTGATTCACGCCCTGTGATGGTCGTGCTGTGAGGGTCGCCCGATGATGGCGCGGGCGCCTCGGGTCGCGGTGGTCGGCGCGGGTGTCTCCGGACTGACGGCGGCGTTCCGCTTGCGGCAGTCGCTCGGCGTCGACGCGGTGATCGACGTGTACGACGTCGCCGACCGGCCGGGCGGGCTGCTGTGCACGCGGTCCGTCGGCGGCGCCGCGGTCGACATCGGCGCCGAGGCGTTCATCGTGCGCCGACCCGAGGCCCGCGATCTGATCGCAGAGTTGGGGCTCGCGGATCGGGTGGTCGCGCCCGGCGGCATGCGCCCCGCGATCTGGTCCGACGGCCGACTGCACCCGCTGCCCGCACCCGCGCTGATGGGCATTCCGCGCGGCCCGGAGCCGATGGTCGGGCTCGCCTCGGAGGTCGACCTGACGCGGATGGCCGCGGAACCCGACCGGCCCCTCACCTGGTCGGCGGGCGACGATCCCGCGATCGGCGAGCTGGTCGCGGACCGGTTCGGCCCGTCGGTGGTGGCGCGCGGCGTGGACCCGATGCTGGGCGGCGTCTACTCGGCGCTCGCGAACCAGTTGGGTCTGCGCGAGGCGGTGCCGGCGCTCGCGACCGCGCTCGATGAGGGTGCGCCGTCGTTGACGGCGGCGGTCGGCCGAGTGCTCGACGCGGGCGCGGTGGCCACCGGCCCCGTGTTCGGCGCGCTGCTCGGCGGCTATCGCGAACTCGTCGACGCGCTCGTGGCGGCCGGGGGAGCGCAGCTGCACCTCGCGAGCCGAGTGGTCGGTGTCGCCGGACGCACCGGTGACTACCAGGTGTTGCTCGAGGCGTCCGGTGAGCCGCGATCGGTGGACTACGCCGCCGTCGTGCTGGCGGTACCGGTCTGGACGGCCGCGGGGCTGCTGGATCGCGTTGCCCCCGGAGTCGCCGAGGTGTTCGGAGGCGTCGAGGCCGCGGGATCGGCGGTCGTCGCGCTCGCCGTGCCGCCGTCGACCGCATTGCCCGAGCATTCGGGTGTCCTCGTCGCCACGGACGCCGATCTCTCGATCAAGGCGATCACCCTCAGTAGTCAGAAGTGGCCGCACCTGCGGGGCGGCGACGTGCACACTCTGCGGACCTCGTTCGGTCGGCTCGGTGATCCGGTGACGCTCGCCGACGACGCGCTGGTGGCGGCGGCCGTCGCTGACGTGACTTCGGTCTTCGGGGCGGCGGGTGTGCCTGCACCGACCGTCGTCGACGCGCTGGTGCAACGCTGGCCGCAGGGCCTGCCGCACTACGGTCCCGGTCATCTGGAGCGGATGCGAGCGGCGCTCGCGACCCTGCCCGATGGAATCGGCGTCGCCGGCTCCGGCTATCGAGGGGTGGGCGTGCCCGCCTGCATCCAGACGGCGGGGAGCGTAGTGGGAGAAGTCACCGCAACCCTGGCCACCTGACGGTTCGCCGGGTTCGCCGCGGTGGCACGATGGGAGGTATGAGTCGCCTCGATTACGCCCAGTTGAATGCCACTGTTCGCTACCTGATGTTCTCGGTCTTCAAAGTCCGCGCAGGTGAGCTTCCGGAGAACCGCGAGGAGGTGGCCGCCGACACCGACCGCTTTCTGGCCGAGATCGAGGGCAAGGGCGTCGTGGTGCGCGGCATCTACGACGTCGCGGGCCTGCGCGGCGACGCCGACTTCATGATCTGGTGGCACGCCGAGCACATCGAGCAGTTGCAGGACGCCTACTCGTCATTCCGTCGCAGCACCATCGTCGGCCGCGCCAGCGACCCGGTGTGGAGCAACGCCGCCGTGCATCGGCCGGCGGAGTTCAACAAGAGTCACGTTCCCGCGTTCATCGCGGGCGAGGAGCCCGGCGCCTACGTCTGCGTGTACCCGTTCGTGCGGTCGTACGAGTGGTACCTGCTCCCGGACGACGAGCGTCGCAAGATGCTCGCCGACCACGGTATGGCGGCCCGCGGGTACAAGGAGGTCCGCGCTAACACGGTTCCGGCGTTCGCGCTCGGCGACTACGAGTGGATCCTCGCCTTCGAGGGCCCGGAGCTGCACCAGATCGTCGACCTGATGCGTGACCTGCGTGCCACCGAGGCACGACTGCACGTGCGGACGGAGATCCCGTTCTTCACCGGACCGCGCGTCGACACCGCGAAGCTGGTGTCGTCACTCCCGTGACGAGCGGTCCAGTGCCCTATTCGGCGTCGAACTGCAGGCTGATGGAGTTGATGCAGTAGCGCAGATCGGTGGGGGTGTCGTAGCCCTCACCGGCGAAGACGTGGCCGAGGTGGCTCTGGCAATTGGCGCAGAGCACCTCGGTCCTTCGCATTCCGAGGGAGTCGTCGACCCGCTCGATCACGTTGTCGCCCGCCAACGGCGAGAAGAACGACGGCCAGCCGCAGTGCGAGTGGAATTTGGTGGTGCTGCGGAACAGTTCGAAGCCGCAGGCGCGGCAGCGGTACACGCCCTCGGCCGTCGAATCGGTGTACTCGCCCGTGAACGGGCGCTCGGTGCCCGCCTGCCGCAGGACTGCGAACTCCTGCGGCGTCAGCCGGGCGCGCCACTGCTCATCGGTGAGGTTGCTCAGGTCGGCGGGAGTTTCAGACTGCTGCGATTCGGTCATATCGTCGAGGGTAGCGCTCAGGCGGCGGTCGCCGCCGGATCGGACTGGTGGGCCGGCGGAGTCGGCGCCGCCTTGTTCACCGCGCGCAGGTCGAGGTAGCGGAACAGCAGCACGCAGAACACCGCGATCATCAGCAACGACCACCCCAGCGGCACCTTGTTGTACTCCAGGTAGCGCCCGAACGGTTCCCACTTGTTCGAGGCGAAGACGTCGAAGGTCATGCAGCCGTAGACGCCGAGCCATGCCGGCCAGTTGCGCATCGTCGAGCCGGGCAGGAAGACCGTCATCAGGAGCGGGAACAGCAGCATGGAGTAGTAGCCCTGGCCCAGCGATCCGACGAGGAACGTGGTGCACAGGAGGATGCCGGTCGACGTCGCCAGCCACAGCAGCTCATCGGTGCGGCGGTAGTACTTGTACAGGAACCAGAGCGAGAAGACGGCCATCGCCGCGAAGGCGATGCGCAGCAGCCACGACAGCCACGAGTCGATGCCGAAGTACAGGGCGTTGCCGGTGATCGAACTGTTGTAGTAGTCGCGCGATTCCCCGAGATAGGGAACCGTGCGGCGAATGAAGTCCATCGGGTCGGCGGAGATCGGCCAGGCGAGCGCGTTGAGGACCACCGGGATGCCGACCGCGGTGATCAGGATCTTCCACTGCCGGTTGAGCAGCACCAGCAGCAGGACCGGCGCCAGCACGGGCTTCACGGCGAGGGTGAGTCCGATGAACACCCCGGCCCACAGGTCGTGCCGACCCAGCATCAGCATCATGAACGCGAGGAGCCCGAGGAGCACGAATCCGTTGAAGTTGGTGAAGATCAACGTGTGCGCCACGGTCTCGGTGCTGAAGAAGAAGAACAGCAGAGCGGGGAAGACCCACGAGTCGTATCGGAAACCGAACATCCGGGTCAGCAGGTAGGCGCACAGGATCAGGACGGCGACGCTGACGCCGATGAAGATCCACCGCGAGGTCTGCGGGTCGATCACCGCGAGCGGCGCCATCAGCAGGGTGCCCGACGGCGGGTACAGGTAATGCGGATCGACGGTCGAGTAGTTCTCGTTGTAGACCGGCATCCGGTTCAAGAACGCGAGCGCTGCGTTGTAGACGGGGGTGAAGTCGTCGGTGCGGTGCCCGTTGACACCGAGGATCACCGACCGCTGGAAGATCATCATGATCGAGATCGGCCAGAGGATCAGCGATACGATTCGGCCCGGTTCAACCCGTGGGAACAGGGAGCGCTCAACAACGTTCACCCGCGTGACCGTACTACATCTGTGCTGCGCATCCCGATTCTGACACGTGAGCGCCGCTGTCTGCCCGCTCACCGAGCCACGCCGTCACGGGCGCGCCGCCGCGCAGGTGCTCGTCGACGATCCGGCCGACGCGATCGGCGGTGGCTCCGTGGTACCAGACGTTGTCCGGATAGACCGCCATCACCGGGGCCTGAGCGCAGGGGAACAGGCAGCCGGTCACCGTGACGAGGACGTCGTCGTCGCCGAGCCCGTGGGCGTCCAGCTCGGCTTTGAGGGCGCTGACGCTCTCGCCCGAACCCTGGGCCGAGCACCGCGGACCGCGGCAGACGAGCACGTGGCGGGCGAACCCGGGAATCTGTTCCCACAGCGGCGACACGAGCGGCGCGGTGGTGGTCGATGCGGCGGCTCCGCCGGCGTCGACGGCCGCGGCGAGAACATCGGCGTAGGCGTCGACCTCGCAGAGCGAGGCGCCGATGCGCACGGCGGGCAGGTCTTCGTCGGCGCGGGTCCGCAGCCAGTGGCCGATGACCCGGCGAAACCAGGCGTCCATCGAGCGGTCGGCGAGGGTCTGGCCGCTGACGACCAGGACCTCGCGGGCGCCGCCGACCACGGCGTCGTCGAGGGCTTCGGTGACCGATCGACCGTCGCCGCCCAGGACGGCGGTGCGGAATTCGACGCCGGGCGTGCGTGCCGCCAGGGTGCGCAGGGCCGGCGCGAGTTCGTCCGTCGGGATCGCCCCGCGGTCGGTGGGGGCGGTGACGATCACCCAGTCGACGCTCATCGGATGTCCGCTTTCTCTCGAGGATTCGGGTTCGGGGGCGCCGCGGCGTCGATCGTCGCGCACGGGACGACGAGCGGACCGCCGGTCGCCGGGTGCACCAGCACCTGTGCTTCGATGCCGTAGACCGCGGCCAGCAGGTCGGGGGTGAGCACCTCGGTGGGAGCACCCTCCGCGCAGACTGCGCCTTCCTGCAGGACCACCAGGCGGTCGCAGAACATGGCCGCCAGGTTCAGATCGTGGATCGCGGCGACCACGGTCAACCCCAGCTGTCGGGTTAGGCCGAGCAGGTGCAGTCCCGCGGCGACGTCGAGGTGATTGGTCGGTTCATCGAGGACCAGGACGTCGGGGCGCTGCGCGAGGGCGCGGGCCACCTGCACCTTCTGACGTTCACCGCCCGAGAGGGTGTGCCACGTTCGACGGCGCAGCGATGCGAGGCCGAGTGCTTCGATCGCGTCGTCGACCTCGGTGGACGCCTCGCCGAGCGGTCGTCCCCATCCCGAGGAACGGGGAATGGTGCCGAGTTCGACGATCTGTTCGACGGTCAGCTCCAGGACGGTCGTCGACTGCTGTTCCACCTCGGCGACGCTGCGGGCGAACTCGCGTCGGCCGATGCCGCGCACGTCACGCCCGTCCAGCAGGACGCGCCCGGAGTCGGGCTGCTGCCAGCGCATGATCATCGACAGCAGCGTCGACTTGCCGGAGCCGTTGGGTCCGATGATGCCGGTGAACGCGCCGGTGGGGGCGGTGCAGCTGACATCGCGCAGGATGGCGGTGTGCTCCACCGCGAAGTCGATTCCGCTCACTTCGATGGTCATGCCGCACCCTTCTGTCGGCGTAGGAGCCAGATGAAGGCGGGGACGCCGATCGCCGACGTCACCAGACCCAGTGGCAGCTCACGCCCGGAGATCAGGGTGCGGGCGACGACGTCGGCCCACACCACGATGAGTGCGCCCAGCAGGATGGTCAGCGGGAGCAGGCGAGCGTGCAGCGGTCCCACCAGGAAGCGGACCGCGTGCGGGATCACCAGGCCGACGAAACCGATGATCCCGGAGATCGCGACCAGCACCGCGGTGCAGAGCGAGACGAGCGCGTACAGCGTCCAGCGCGTCCGGGCCACGTGCGTTCCGAGTCCGGCCGCCGCGCGCTCGCCGAACGCGAAGGCGTCGAGCGTGCGGGAGTGCAGGATCACCGCGGCGATGGTGATCGCCGTGATGACGCCGCTGAGCAGCAGACTGTTCCAGCGGACGCCGGCGACCGAGCCCAGCGACCACATCATCACCCGGTCCGCGGTGCCGTGCGGGCCGAAGTAGACCAGCCCGGAGCTGAGCGCGGCCGACAACTGGCCCACCGCGACGCCCGCCAGGATCAGCCTGCTCGGCAGCAGGGCGCCGCCGCGCGTGACGGCGATCGCGAAGACCAGCAGCAGTGCCCCCATCGATCCGATGAACGCCGCCGTCGCGACGACGGGTCCGCCGGCGAACATGCTGAATCCGAGCCCGGTGCTCAGGACGATCGATGCGCCGAACGCCGCGCCGCCGGACATGCCGAGGATGTAGGGGTCGGCGAGCGGGTTGCCGGTCAAGGACTGCAGCACTGCACCGCACACCGCCAGACCTGCCCCGACGGTGGCAGCGCCCACCACCCGCGGCAGCCGGAGATCGACGACGATGTGCTCGTCGAGGACGTCGACCCCCGATCGCAGACCGATCCGACCGAGGAGCGCGTCCACCACGGTGCCGAGTGAGAGATCGGCGGATCCGATCACGACGCCGAGGCCCATGCTCACCGCGAGGAGCGTCGCGAGTGCGACGGTCCAGAACAGGAAGCTCGGCGAGCTGCGGAGGTGTGCGCGCATGTCGCGGCTACTTCGCCAGGGCCGCCGAGAGTCGGGTCGCACCGTCGATCAGCCGCGCTCCCGGGGTGCTCTCCGAGAACGGGATCACCACGAAGGCCTGGTTCCTGACGGCGGTCAGGTCGCGGAGGGCGGGGTCGGACTCGAGGTAGGCGCGCTTGGCTTGTGCGGGATCCCAGTCGGCGTCGATCAGCACGATGACGTCGGGGTCGGCCTTGAGCACCGACTCCCACCCGGTGGTGGCCCAGTTCCCGGACAACTGCGCGAACGCATTGGTGGCGCCGACCGCGTCCATCACCAGCTGGGGTCCGCCGTCGCGGCCGCCGACGGAGGGGCTGTCGGTCTGCGCATCCCACCACATGACGGAGGTGCCCGCGCCGGCGTTCCTCGTCGCGAGCTCGGCCAGGGTGGTGCGCATGGTCGTGTTCACCTTCGTCGCTGCGTCGGCGCGACCGAAGAGCACACCGTAGTCGTCGATCTCGGCGGCGATGGCGTCCCACGATGGCGCGGGCCGCTTCGACGTGTCGGCGCACCCGAACGGGGAGACATAGGTCGCGATGTCGAGGCCGGCGAGCGACTGGCGGCTGCCGAGCGCCTTGTCGTCGAACGCCGAGGAGTACGACGCCGTCACCAGGTCGGGACGCTTCTGCAGGAGTTGTTCGCGATCGGGGTACTTGTCGGAGAGGACCTCGATGCTGCGGTAGGCGTCGGCCCACTGAGGGGCGATCGCGTCGTCGAGGTAGGCGGTGCCCACCAGCTGCTTCTGTGCGCCGATCGCGAGGGCGGACTCGGTGGCGCCCTGATTGACGGTGACTGCCGCGGTGGCCGGCTCGGCCAGGGTGACCGTTTGGCCGCAGTTCTCCAGGCTGATGGCGGCGTCGGTGCCGGTGGCCGCGTCGTTGCTGCTGCACGCGCTGAGCGCCAGGACGGCGGCCACACCGGCGACTGCGGTCAGCTTCACGGCAGTCGACTTCACGGCGGTCGACTTCACCGCGCTGAACTTCACTAGGGTACGCATCGCGGACCCCCTTTCCAGATCTCGTGGAATCACGGGGTACGTCGCGGCCGGTCTCCTGGCTCAGCAGGGCTGCCGACGTCGTGCCTTCCCGGATGACGAGCACCCAGTGGCCGGAGGCTTGCACTCCAGACGATCATCGGACCTGCTCACAGTGGCGAGTCCGCGCCGGATTCTCACCGGACTTCCCGAACACCGTGACGTATGGCGATGAGTGTATCCGCCGTCAGACGGGGCAGGTTCGTCCGCTCGGCGCGCCGAGCGGATCGGGGCCCAGGTACTCGCCGATCAGGTCGGCGGCGCAGCGGGAGTTGGCGCTCACCGCGTAGCCCAGGCCGTCCCAGGCGACGGTCGTCGGGTCGGTGTTGGCTGCGAGGAACAGCGGCGTGAGATTGTTCGCCGCGTCGGAACCGTTGATCGGATCGTTGGCGCCCACCAGGATCAGCGGGGCGACAGCGAACTGGTCAGGAGCGGCCGGGGTGTCGGTGACGCCCCAGCCGTCGCAGCGAGCGAGGTCGAGCGCGGTCGTGGTGCCGGTGAGCGGGTTCTCCTTCGACCAGTCGCGAGCCAATGACGGAATCTCGTCCCCGCCGGGGCGGCCGCGCATGTCGTTGCAGCGGGCGAGGAGTTGGCCGTCGTCGAGGCGAACGGCGCGTCCCCGGTCGGCGAGGCGTTTGAGTGCGGCGGTATCGCCGCGGTCGGCGTCGACGAGCGCCGTGCCGATCGCCTTCAACCCGTCGGCCGACGTGTCGTCGAGCGCGAGCGCCGTGGTGACGGCCATCAGCACCTCGGTGTCCGAGAGCGCGCCGTCGCGCGGGGTGGCGCCCGCGTTGACGAGCCGACCCACCACGTCGAGGCCGGTGGCGCCGAACGCGCAGCCGGCGCCTGCGCAGCGATTGACGAAGGCGGCGAGCGTCGCCTGGAGACCTTTGGCGCGGCTCGCGGCGGCGTCCTTGGCGCTGACGTTGTAGCCGACGGGGGAGTCCAGGATCAGGCGGCCCACGTTGTCGGGGTGCTCGGCGGCATACGCCAGGGCCACCGATGAGCCGCTGCCGATGCTGAGGAGAGCCAGGCGGTCGACGTCCCAGCGGGTTCGCAACTGCTCGAGGTCGGACGCCGCGTTGAGAGCCGAGTAGTCGAGCTGGTCGGGGCTCAGCGTGTCGTTGCACTGGTCGGCCGCCGATCGCGCGCTCTCGGCGAGACCGTCGGCGCGTGCTTCGGTGTCGCGGTTCGCGGTGGCGCCGTTGTCGGTGTAGGCGCTGCGTTGGCGGGTGGTCATGCAGTCGATCTGACCGGAGGTGCCGAAGCCGCGGTGGTCGACGGCCACGATCGGCTGCTTGTCGAGGAGGCTCCGCCCGTCGCGGTCGGCGTACAGAAGCAGGGCGCGCGAACTCGGCATGTCGTCGCCGGAGGTCAGGACGATCGGTACGGCGTCTTTGGGCGTGGCATCGGTGCGCGCCCGGACCACGCCGATGCGGATGGTATTGCTCGTCGGGTTGTCCGCGTTGGCCGGAACGTCGTAGCTCGCACAGTCGAGCGTCACCCCGTCTGCGATCTTCTCCGCGTACTGCTTCGCGATGCGGTCCGAGCACGATTTCCAGTTGAGCGAGTTCTTCGGTGCGGACAGCGCGGGCCCAGTCGGCTTCGCGGGGCCGGCGTCGTTCCCCTGGTCGCCGCGCACGATGTCCGGGCCGGTGTCGGGTCCGGTGGCGCAGCCGGCGAGGAGGGCTCCGGTGAGGATCGTCGCGGTGAGCGTGGCGATGAGGGCGGCGACACCGCGTCCCCGCGCACGGCGGTGTCCGGTGAACTGCATGTCCGCGAGCCTAGCGGGTGTCAGGCGACGTCCGCGGAACGGCACGCTCCCACAATTGGAACAGGAACCCGTCGTCGTCGCCGATCACGTGGCGCAAGCGCATCGACCGCAGGCCCGGCGGTCGTGCGCCGTGTGCGATGCGCGGGGCGTCGCCTCCGGTCATCTGCGGGCTGACCGTCAGCGCCAGTTCGTCGAGGAGATCGGCGGCGGTGACCGCGGCCAGGAATCGTGGCCCGCCCTCGCACAGCACATGCTGGACGCCCCGCGCGGCGAGGCCGTCGACGAGGCGGTGTGGATCGATGTCCTCGTCGCCGCAGTCGATGAGCGTCGCGCCGGCGTCGAGCACACGTCGTCGTGCCGCCTCGGGCGCCGACCGGCAGGTGGCCACCAGCACGTTCGGATCGGCGAGGGTGGTCGCCGTGGCTGCGCTGTCGGGGGAGATGCTGAGCGATCGGGTGACCAGGACCAGCAGCGGGACGGGGCGCTGGCCGCGGGCGGCGCGGGCGGCGGCGTACTCGGCAGGTGTCGACGGCGGGTGGTACCCCTCGTCGACGGCAGTCTGTGCACCGACGACGATCGCGTCGGCGAGACTGCGTTGCAGGTGGAAGATGCGATGGTCGCCGTCGCCGCCCAGACCACCGGACTTGGCGTCGACGGTGGCGGCTCCGTCGATGCTCGAGACCATGTTCGCGCGGAACACCGGCCGGTCAGCGGGGCCGAAAGAGTACGCCTGGGCGAGTCGTTCTGCTGTGACGTCAGTCGCTTTCTGCATGAGGAACATCAATCCATCATGCGGGTCATCGTTACCCTTGGTGAATGCTGGCACGACTTAGCGATCGGAATCCGGTCCTGGCTCCCGACCAACTCATCGACGACATGGTGCCGCCGATGATGTTCGACGAGGTGAGTTTCGACTCGTACATCCCGGACCCCAACGAACCCAGCCAGTCGGCGGCGGTCAACGCCTGCCGCGACTTCGTGGCTCGGGCGTCCACGGTGCGGTCCGGCGGCAAGAAGAGCTTCTTCCGCAAGGCGGCGCCCAAGCAGGGTATCGGCCTGTACCTCGACGGTGGGTTCGGTGTCGGTAAGACGCACCTGCTCGCGTCGGTCTACCACTCGATGCCCGGCCCCAAGGCCTTCGCCACGTTCGGCGAGGTCACCAACGTGGTCGGCGCACTCGGCTACATCGACGCCCTGGAGCGACTCTCCGGTCACAGCGTGCTGTGCATCGACGAGTTCGAGCTCGACGATCCGGGCGACACGATGGTCGTCTCGCGACTGCTGACCGAGCTCACTGCGCGCGGCGTGTCGATCGTCGCGACGTCCAACACGCTGCCCGGGCAGCTCGGCGAGGGGCGATTCGCAGCTCAGGACTTCTTGCGTGAGATCCAGAAGCTGTCGGCGATCTTCGAGACGCTGCGGGTCGACGGCCCCGACTACCGTCATCGCGATTTGCCGCCCGCGCCGGAGCCCTCCTCCAACGATCAGTTGGAGGAGTTCGCCGAGAACACCGTCGGCGCCACGCTCGACGAGTTCGACGACCTCGCCGGGCACCTGGCGAAGCTGCACCCGTCCAAGTACAAGGCGCTCGTCGAGGGCGTCACGATGGTCTGCATCAAGAACGTGCACCCCGCGCCCGATCAGGCGGTGGCCCTGCGCTTCGTCGCGCTGACCGACCGCTTGTACGACGCGGAGATCCCGGTCAGCATCTCGGGCGCCAAGCTCGACGAGATCTTCACGCCGGAGATGATCGCCGGCGGCTACCGCAAGAAGTACCTGCGAGCGGTGTCGCGGCTGCTTGCCTTGAGTCGATTCGCGGAGGCCAACGACTGATATGCAGGGACCGCTGATACTGCTGTCCCTGGGCGCGGGCGCTCTGCCGGAGCATCTGCCCGCCGTTCAGGGGGACCAGTACGTCCGAATCGGTTATATCGACGAGGCGCAGCGTCATCTGCTCGACGAGCCGTTCACCGGGCCGGAGCGTGAGCGGCTGGTGCGGTTCGGCTACCACGTGGTGAACATCGATCTCCGCAGGAACGGGTTCGAGGACGATCTCGCCGCCGTCGATGCCGTCTATGTCTCCGGCGGCGACACGTTCGCCCTCATGGCCGGGCTGCGTCGCAGCGGCGCCGATGTGATCATCGCCGACCGCGTCCACGCCGGTATGCCGTACGTGGGTCTGAGTGCGGGCGCGGTGGTCGCCGGGCCGGACATCGAGCCCGCCGCGCTGATGGACGATCCCGGCATGGGGCTCGATCTCGTCGATTTCCGCGGCCTCGGACTCACCGACACCGTCGTGATCCCGCATGCCGACGGACAGCTGCCGCCGTACCCGCCGGATCTCATCGACCGCACCCTCAACGAGTACGGCGACCGCTTCACCCTGCTGCCGCTCTACGACGACCAGGCGCTCATCGTCGACGCCGACGGCTCCCGCGTGGTCGACTCGACGGAACCGGCGGTCTGACCGCTCCGCCGGTTCGCGTGAGAACCACGCCCCCGATACTCAGTCGACCTCGAATCCCGACCCGTCGAAGCCAAGTGTCGTCGCATTCTCGGACACGGTGCGTCGCACGGTGTCGCTGTACCCGTCGGGGTTCTCAGCGCTGATCTCCAAGCGGATCTCGACTCGACCGCCCGCCGAGGCGAGGTGGTTGAGCACTTCCTTCTGGATGTCGCTGAATCCCTTCGCGGGCAGAACTGGGTCCAGGCTGACGGTGCCGAAGTAGCGTCGTTGGACCGGCGTGGGGTCGGTCGCCTGAGTACCGGCGCCGGTGCCGCCGGTGCCGGTACTGGTTCCAGCGACGCCGCTGACGCCGCCGGATCGGGGCGAACCCTCGGGCCCTCCGTCGCCGGTCTGCGTGTTGCCGTCGGCCTCGGCACGTCGTCGTTGATCCTCGATCTCTGCGTCGCGCTGCGCGTCGGCGATCTTCGGTTTGACGATCAACGTGCTGTCCGAGAGGTGCAGGGTCGCGTCGTCGCCCGGCAGGTGCAGCCCGATGTAGCGGTCGGCGGACTCGTCGTAGGCGTCGGCGAACGCGAAGCCGTCCTGACGCCAGCCGATCTGGTCGTCGAGCACCGAGTACAGACCGTTGATGAGGACGTCGCGGTCGCGGAGTCGAGCCAGGTAGGGGTAGGTGGCGTAGTAGCGGTAGAGGGTGCCGACCTCCAGGCGACCGGATTCCCACGCGGGAGCGAGTCGACCGGTGAGGTCCATGGTGATCAACGACGACGACCGCGCTTGCGCGATGTGGTCGGAGCTCAGCTTGGCGCCCGCGCGGGTGTACAGGTCGGACTTGGTACCGGTGATGCCGACGGTGGCGATGGAGTAGGTGGCCTCCCCGGCCTGCTGCTCGGGGCACAGGGCCCAGCCGAAGGTCTCGGCGAGTCGGTCGCCGACGATGCCGTCGTGCCTGCCGCGCTGTTCGGTCGCCTGCTTGGTCTGCTGGCCGCCGAGCCCGTAGTCGTCGGCGTTGTCGGCGACGTGTTTCCATGCGATGTAGTCGCGGACGGCGGCCTCCAGATCGCGGGCGCGGTTCTCGTCGGCCGCGAGGAAGACGAGGGCGTTCTTGAACGATCGGATCGCCGTGCCGCGATGCTCCAGCACGTCTTTAGCCCACGGCATCGCGGTGGGGTTCTTGCTGCGCGCCGAGTGCGTGTACTTCATCGGGACCACGACAAGCCTGGTCTCGGGGTCGTCGGGCACGTCCGCGGATGATTCGGGGAACACGTGGATGCCGGCGAACGTGCTGTCGGTGGTCTGCCTGCGGAGGTCAGCGAGGCGGCGTTCCACCTCGGCCCAGACGTCCTCCTGCTTCAGTCCGGCGGCGTGGTCGCGGGCTGCACGGGTGATGTTGGCCTGCGTGTCGTACCAGTAGCGCGACGTCTCGCTGTAGAGGTAGGTGGAGTTGCTCGCCAGGGCGTCGAGCGCCGAGTGGAAGTTGCCGGGGACGTCGCCCGGCAGTGCGGTGCCGAGGAAGATCCGCTGCTTCTCGGCGCCCTTGTGGGCCGAGTGGATGCCCGGCGTGGCGGCCATGAAGACCGAGCGGGCCAGCCGCTGCGCCGCACTGCGACGCCCGAGGTGCTCATTGTTCTTGTCGACCAGGTAGGGCACCGAGTCGCGGCCTGCGACGTCGGTCGACACGATGGGCTTGAAGCCGTCCTCCAGGTACTTGGTCACCTCGGAGACCACGTCGGCGTCGTCGAGCGGAACCGTGCCGGGCATGATCAGGGCGGCGCCGCTGTCCGAGCGCCACAGCGATCCGACCACGCGGTTCATCATCTGCAGCACACCGCGTGTGCGCTGGAAGCGCTCCAGCGTCGACCAGTCCTGGTACAGGCGGTCGAAGAGTTCGGGATGGATCGGGTAGCAGCGTTTGATCCGATCCTCGTACTGGGAGTCGCGGACCTCCGACGGGAACTCGTTGTGGTACTTGCGGTAGAACTCGACGACGGCCTTGGCGATGTTCGAGATCTTGGCCGACGCCGCGGCGTCGGGGGCGGAGAAGATGCGGCGGCGGACGATCTCGAAGCTCTCCTCGGCGTTGGCAGGCTGCCACTGGTCGGCGGTGCGGCCGATGACGTGTTTGAGGGCGTTGAGCGCCTCGCGGCCGTACTCGCCGCCGACTTCCTCGTCATTGACGTCGTCGTCACTGTCGTTGCTGTTCGACGATGCCGGAATCGAGATGACCACCTGGATGCCGCTGGTGGCGCGGGCGGCTTCGGTCAGGGTCTGGGCGAACGTGAACTGGGTGTCGAAGTCGCCGGCGGGGAGGTCGTTCTTGCCGACCAACTGCCGGGCGTACGCCACCCATTCGTCGATCAGGATCACGGCGGGGGAGTACAGCTCGAAGAGCTCGCGCAGGTCGGCGCCGGGATTGGTCGACGTCCGGTCGGACTCGGCGATGACGTCGTACGCCTCCTGGCCGCCGAGCTGCCAGGCCAGCTCGCCCCACATGGTGCGGATGTTGGGGCGGCCGCCGTCGGTGTTCTCGCGCGACGGCACCATCTGGTTGCCGACGAGCGCGACGCGGCGGACGCCGTCGTTGAGCTTCGTGAGCGGCTGTGCCAGCGGGGCGATCTCGTCGCCGAAGGTGTTGATGTCGGCACCGGGCGACGCCAGATGCCAGAGCGCCAGCATCGAGTGCGTCTTGCCGCCGCCGAAGTTGGTCTGCAGGTTCACGACGGGCGATGCGTTGTCGTCGCCGGTCAGCCGCGCGACGTTCCTGCCGATGAGGTCCCGGAGGCCCTCGGTCAGGTACGTGCGGCCGAAGAACTCTGCGGGGTCGGTGTACTCGGACTTGTGGCCGCCGCTCTCCATGGCGACCGTGTACAGGTCGGCGGCGAATTCGGCGGCGTTGAACTGATCGCGCTGGATGTCCGGGTGCGGGGCCAGGACCTCGCGCCACGGCGGCAGGTTGTCGGAGCCCACCTGCAGTGCGGGCACGCTCCGCGCGACGCGGTCGGCGGCCTGCCGCGTGCCGATGTCCCGGACGTCGTCGCGGAGTTTGGCGACGGTTGCTGCTTCTTTCGGCGCTCCGATCGCCAGGAGGAATCGGTAGCAGATGTCGAGGTCGAACTGCGCCTCGTCGTTGGTGAAGTTGTCGTGGTGCGCCAACCGGTTGCGCGCGTCGACGAGCTGATTCGCCCACGAGATCTGGGAGCGGCTGAGCCGCTTGCCGAGCGGGTCCCACCCGCGCTTGAACCGGAATGGAATGTTGTCGGTGAACATCTTCAAGCTGTCCGACGGGTCCAGCGGGTTGTACTTCTTGTCGGGATGGGCGTTCTGCACCGTGCGCAGAATGTCGATCCACCCTGAGGCGCCCGCGGGCAGCTCGGGACCGACCGTCTCCGTCAGGAAGCGATCGACGGCCGGTCCGAGCAGCTCGAGTGCCTGGTGGATTCGGTCCCGATTGCTTACTGCCACAACGACTCCTTTGGTACGCACACGACAGTGTGCGTAGCGAAGATTATCAGTTGGACAATCAGGACACGGGCTAGAGCAGCACTTCTTGGTGGACGGCGTCCTTCGCAGTACGGGCGATGTCGCTCCAGGCGGCGCCCAGACTGTTGAAACTGACGGCGAGTGCGGTCGCCTTGCGATCCTCCGACAGCTTGAACAGCAGGCTGGCGAGTTCCCGACACAGATCCGTGTCGACCGCGTCGGGGACCAGGCTTAGCAACGACGCCGCCGCAGGCACGCCATCCGAGTCCAGGACTCGCACGAGGTGCATCACAACCTCCCACTGACTGATGGAGCTGTCTGTCGACGGGTCGTAGTCCTCGGGCATGTCCGACGGTGCGATCAATGCCGTCTTGCCGCCGCCCTTGGTGAGGATTCCGGCGCGCTCCAATGCGTCCAGTGAGATTCCGCGTGCGTTCGCGAGCGACTCGGCGTCGCCGAATCTGCCGCTGTCGAACCCGTTCTGCCGGAACCAGGTCAGGGCGAAGCGGGTGGCCGAGTCGAAGTCGTTCTCGAGCTCGCCGAGCACCTCGTCCAGAATCGCGTTGATCCGCTGCAGTGCCGTCCGCACGGTCATCTTCGAGCCGTCGTCCTCGAGCACCGCGCTGTACTCGGAGAAGATCGCCATGCCGGGGCCGATCGCGGCTTGCGGTAGGTCGACCGGCGCGATGGCGCCCTGCTGTAGTTCACGCAGGTTGGTGGGGAGTTCCGTGCGCAGCCGCGCGAGGAAGTTGCGGCGATCGATGCGGGGTGCGTCTTCGGGGCGCGGACGGAGCGCGAGGACGATGGAGGAGGCGAGGGCGTTGGTGCCTTGGCTCAGCATCCGGTTGCTGAGTTCCGACCGCATCGGCCAAGTGGCCGTGATCTGCCAACCGGAGCGGATCATGCCCTCCAGTAGGGTCTCCCAGCCGGTCGAGGCTTGTCCGTCCTTCGACGCGTCCTGCTGTTTGAACGCGTAATAGACGGTGATGGGGAAGTCCACATAGGCGTTTTCACGGGCGCGCCGGAAGACTTCGCGGAATCCGTCCTCAAAGAATTTGTGCGCGCCCTCTTTGCCGTCGTGGCGGTATGGATTGGCAACGAGCTCTTCGGCTTTCGGGACAAGCATTGTGGACAGTAGGGAAGGATGGATATCTCTCAGACAATGACGTAACCACACGTAAAAGAAGTCCGATAGTTCCGAGTAGTCGATATTGTCGTAATATGGAGGATCTGTGGATATCAAATGAGTGCTGACTGACGATGCCGCGTCTTTTTGTGAGACACAAGCTCTATTTGCCGCAGATAATGAACTAATCGCGTCTGTCACTAGCTTCAAGTGAGCAGACCAGGATCCGATGGCCGTTCCGAGTGGATTCGGCTCAACGTAGTCCCAGGTCATGGGAATGGCTTGGCGTGCGAACGTTGACCGAATCTGCTCGTTCTTGTTGTGCCAGGTAGTAATTGAGGAGCCCTGGTCAGCACACCTGGTCAAACACAGTGCGAGGTAAGTAGCCACCGAGTCTGCATACGCCAGCGCACCTGATCCGCCACTTTGTAGGCTTTCGCCGAGTGCGAGGCCGCAGCCAATTGCATCGTTGACCACGGTTTGGTGAATTTCTCTGATAAGCGAACTAAACGTCGTGAGTGCCAGAATCTGTCGGTTCGTGAAAAGGGATGCATAGGTGGTTAAACCGTAGTTCGGCGTCTTGAAGTCGCGCGGGTTTCTCGGCAGTTTTTGGTCTGGGGCGTCGACTGGAAGGTCCACCTTACTCGCGAGTTCATGTTCTTCTGTGGGTGCCAGGTAGGTTCGGCGCCGGTCTCCTTCTGCTACTACTGCTAACAGTCTCTCGCCCATCCGGTGGGCACGACCTTCAGAACGAATGTAGGGCAGCGAGACTTTTGACTCGCAGCGGATACATTGCGCTCCTGATCGGCCAACGGTTCCGTCGGAGTCTTTGTGCGGCGCCTCATTTAGTTCGGTTCCGATTTCAAAGCTAACGACATGACCGTTCACTCGAGGCTTTACGTACGCCTCTCTTCCCTTCTTTCTTCCGAGCCACCATGATCGGACTAATGGCATGTCTATTCGACAGTCAGGGTTCGGGCACCTAACGGTTCTCGTCCACATCCATGCAGTAACGGTTGATTTTTTCTGGTTACCTGAGAGAATTTCAGGATAATGACGCCCAATCCTTTCCGCGGCGAGGTCTCGAATCTTTTGTCCGTAGAATTCGACGTCTTTGGCAAGCCCTTCGGACCCCGACCAGACTGTGAGCGCCGCTTCGAGAGCTCCCGGAGAGACCGGCGGAGACGAGTGGAACCGAGCGGGAATATCGACCAGGGCGACATTTATAAGGACGGCAACAGGATTGAGGTCAGAGGAGAATGTCGTGAGTCCAAGTCGTTGGGCTTCAAGCGGGATTGATCCACCTCCGGCGAAAGGATCGAGAATTGCCGGGGGATGTCCTCCTGTTGAGCGCAGAATTTCTTCGTGCGCTTCAATGCTCACTGACTCGATAGTTTGTGCATCTGCGTTAGCTAGGCGTTCAGTCAGTTCGAAGAGACTACGCCGTTGTGCTTCCTGTTCTGCCTCAGTTGGGTATAAGTCGGGCCTGGAAGCGGGGTCATCTACGAGTTGGGCAAATAGGATGGCTCGTGCGGCTGCGAGGGGGCGTCGAGCCCACCAATAGGCGAGGCTCCACGGATGCTTGGCGGGCCGCTTTCTTGCGGCTGCTTCGTTGATCTTCTGCAGCGGGATGCTGACCTCAATCAACTTACGTTTCTGAACACTACCGTGTGCGTCGATGGACACGAAGACCCCTTGCTGGCTCTGGGCGGACGAGAACATTGCAGTGTATATGCACACGAATGTGTGCAGGATTCGAGGTAGACGTTGCGGGCTTGCGCTCGTCATTGGCGGGTCTGTTTTGTCAGACCCCGACTCTATAATCGAACGTGAGTTCTAGATCAGGGTTGGTTGGGCTTCTTGGATGGGGAGGGTGTCATGGCAACAGCAACGATGGATCAGGTGAGCAGGTCAGGTCGAGCGGGTGCGGCGCGCGGGTCGGTGAGGATTACGGACAGGTCGATCGGAATCGACATTGAACGACCTGTCATCGGCGACGGCCCCGCCGCGGATGACGCCGCGACGTTGTGGTTTGCCGCTCTCGGGGAGTCCTTCGACGGGCTGGTGCGCTGGCATCGTTACGAGGCTGTCTACAGCCTATTGGTGAAGCGGATGGCGCAGGCCGACGCCGCCGGTTCCATGGACGTCTACACACGGGTGTATGACCCGCTGTGCCAGGTCGCGGCGTCGTACGCCACCGTCGCCGGAGTCCGCCAGTGCACCGCCGAACGCTTCGTCGAGGCCGCGCAGGCCTGCTTCGAACGCATTCCGGCGGTCGGCCGCCTGCTGCGGGACGGCGCGATCACCACTGCGTGGTTTCAGCGCGTGGTGGAGCAGACTGCGCTCGTCGACGACCCGGAGCTGCTCGCGTTCATCGACGCCGAGATCGCCCACCGGCTGACGACGATGGGCGGCCTGTCGGCGCGCCGCGTCGAGGATGCGGTCGCCGCGATTGTCGCCGAGCACGATCCAGATGCGGTGACGTTGACGCGGGAGCAGGCCAAGGCGTCGAAGAAAGTGGTGGTCAATCCCCTCAACGACGCGGCCTCCGAGGTCGTCGTCACGACTACCCCGGAGGAGGCGATCCTGTGCAAGGACTCTCTCGATGCGGTGATCGAAGGCATCTGCGCACATGATCCGCGTACGCGTGGCCAATTGCGGTCCGATGCCGCGGTCGCGCGGATGGTCGGCTCGGACTTCGTGTGCGGCTGCGGGCGGGACGATTGCACCGCGGCATTGTCGGTGCAGGAGGTGACGTCGCGGTGCGCGAAGATCGTGCTGCACGTGGTGACCCGACAGGAAACCCTCGACGGGGCGTCGGAGGAGCCCGCAGTGATGGACGGGCACGGCCCGATTTCGGCGGCCCACGTCCGCGACCTCGCCGCCCGTCCCGATGCGGTGTGCCGGCCACTCAACGTGGCCGACTTGGCGGCGCGGATGGCTCAGCCGGGGAATCCGTACCGCCCGAC
This sequence comes from Gordonia hydrophobica NBRC 16057, assembly GCF_001592365.1. GTDB lineage: Bacteria > Actinomycetota > Actinomycetes > Mycobacteriales > Mycobacteriaceae > Gordonia > Gordonia hydrophobica. The sequence goes on along the minus strand of NZ_BCWU01000006.1, from coordinate 73,128 downwards.
GGCGGCGCTGGACACGGTGGCGCGCGGCCTGTTCGGTGGGTGTTCGTGGGCGGGCTGCGACCGTCCGGCGTGGCGTTGCGATCTCGACCATGTCACCGAGTTCAACCACGCAGACCCGGCCGCCGGCGGTCCGACGTGCCTCTGCAACCTCAGTCCCAAGTGCAAGTTCCATCACGGATTGAAGTCCCATGCCGACGGCTGGCTCGACGACCAGATCGTCGACGCCAACGGCACGGTGTGGACCGAGATCACTACACCGGAAGGGGTGACCGTGCGGCAGCAGGCCGCGAACATGTGGTTGCTCCCCGAAGCCGGGTTGATTCCGTGCTCGCACCCCGATTTCGCGGTGGGTGCGACACGCCGGGGGTTCAGACACGCCGAGGACGCTCCTGAACGATCACTGTCGCGGGTGGAAGCCAAGCACCAGTACCGGATGCGGCGCCGGGCCGCGAACCGCCGCGCCCGCGAGGCGCAGGAAGCGCAGGCGGCGGCGATGGAGGCTGCGGACGGACAACCCCCGTTCTAACTTCTTGATTGTTCCTCCTCACGATGGCGTCGTCGGCAGACGTCGTCGGATCAGGTGTTGCGCCATCTCTTGACGACCGCGGATGTTCGATTTGGTGCGTACTCGGCGTGTCTGCATGTTCGGCGTGTCGATCCGGTCGGGCGGAGCGTGCGTGCAGGCGGCTCATACGACACGCCGAACAAGCGAACACGCCGAGATGTGCCGTTCTTCGATATGCCCATCGAGCGGTCGAACTGTCGTGCTCTGGTGGCAGGCACGGAATGAACAGTCCTCGGCCAGTACGACACGCCCAGGAACCCGACACGCCGGACTTGCACAGAAATCAACACAACCACGTGTGCGACAGGAGCGGGGTAGTGCAGTGCCCCGCCGCCGACGGTGTCGGCCGTGATGCGCACTTGGCCGGCCTCGGGCGTCTTCAAAAAGGGACGTACTCGGCGTGTCTGTTTGTTCGGCGTGTCGTATACGCCGGTACGCATGCTCCGTCCGACCCGGATCGACACGCGGAACAAACGGACACGCCGGGAGGCGCCGTGATTCGTTATGGCCGTCGAGCCCGTCGTTTACTTGCTCCAAAACGATGATTCCCGCGGTGCGATAGGCGAGCGCGGTGCGGTGCCCGTGACGAACGGTGTCGGCCGCGATTCTCACTCGACCCGATAGAGCCCCGTCCTCTGTGTCTTCAAAAAAAATGGACGTACTCGGCGTGTCGGAGTTTTCGGCGTGTCGAGCCGTTCGGACGGAGCATGCGTGCAGCCTCATACGACACGCCGAACAATCCGACACGCCGAGGTTGTACCAAAACGCGGTCGGGGCGTTCCCGATACGGACGCCGAAGGGGGACTGCAGTCAGTGCGGCTCCGATGCCTTACCCCACGCTTTGCGCCATTCCAGTTGTAGTCCGCTGGTGTCGGTGCCGGCGAGGTCGACGTCGTGGAAGTAGTTGGTCAGATAGCGGACTTCGTCGTGCTCGGGACCGCCGGGACTCACCGAGACCATCGCGAGGCGATGATTCACGCCCGTGTTCTTGCCGCACGCCACTTGATTCGACGACACGAAGAAGTGTTCCGCTCCTGCGACCCGGCCTTTCACTTCGATGTAGATCGACGCGGGGTGGCTGCCATCCGGCAAGGGGCCGGGGCGCGACAGTACGTCGTAGCCAGGATTGTTGTGAGCCTGCTCTTCGGGGCGGCGTCCCAGACTGTGCTCGGCCCGCAGCACGGCGTCGACCGCACGACGGTCGGTGATCGTCGAGTCCGCGGCGTACTGCCCGACGGCACCGCCGACGGCGCCTGCGGGAACCACGAGGACAGCGGTCTCGATTCGCGGCGGCCGTGCAGTCAGGACGCGCTCGTCGGCGAGCTCACGCAACCGACGGTGCAATCGGGCCTCCAGATCGCGCGCCTGCCGCTCCAAACGCTCCGGACTCACGCGCCGCTTCTTCCCTGACGCGCCCGCACGGTCTTCTTCGCGACGTCGGGCCGCTTCGGAATCGAGGTAGTTGATCTGACCCACCAACCGTGACCGCACCGCAGCTTCGGTACGAGCGTTCTCCGGCACGACGCGATCGCGGACATCGCGAAGATGCTGCGGAACCGAGGTGCCGCCCGCCCACTCACGGGCACGCTGAGTGAAACTGGCGGTGTCCAGCGAGGCGAGAGACCCGGCCGACCATGAAGTCGCGTCGTCGGGCAGCGGCTGCAGGTCCAGATGGGGCGCCGGGCCCGCGTCGGCCACCGTGCCGTCTGCGGCGACGGACACGAAGGAGAACCGTTTGCTGACAACGGTTCCGGCACCGTCGACGATCTCCGTCGTCAACGCCACGATGGCCCGCGGCGCGGTGCCGGGATCGGAGGGGTCGAGCATCACGGCACCGGTGCTCAGCGTCGCACCGTTCCGCTCGAGAACCTCGTCGATCAACGCGTCGAGCAGGGGATGACCGGGGGCGAGCAACTCGGCACGCACCGCCCCGCTCGAGACCGCCGTGGGCTCGAACGTGACGCGCTCGTACGCGCGCGTCACCGGGCGGCCGGCATGCTCGCGTCGCACATCACGATGACGCAGCGGCGCAGGCACATTCGAGATCTGAAAGCGGTGGCGTTCCCGCTTCGAGAGACGTCCGCCGAGAGTGCCGAACGCCTCGGCGAAGAATCGCTCGATGTAGTGGGGCTGGAGACGCCGTGCGACGGCCTCGTCCATCGCGCGGCGGAGCCGATCCAACTCGACCGGATCGAGAGTCTCCCGAGCCAGCGCACGTTCGGAGACCAGCGTGTCGCATCCCGTTGCCACCTCGGCGTCGACGATTCGCTCGATCTCGTCGATCCGTGCGGGATCATCGCCGTACAGGATCGCGTCCCACAGCAGGTCGCGCAGCGGACGCCCGGCGAACGCTTCGTCACCGAGCACGTCGAACAGCTTGCCGCCGTATGCGGCACGTTGCTGATCCATCTTGGCGAGCAACCGGGTGTACACCTGGCCTTCGCGGGTCTGCGCGGCGACGATGTTCCACAGTCGGCACACGTTCTTCTGGCCGATGCGGTGGATTCGACCGAAGCGCTGCTCAAGCCTGTTCGGATTCCAGGGCAGGTCGTAGTTCACCATCAGATGGGCGGCTTGCAGATTGAGGCCTTCGCCCGCGGCATCGGTGGCCACCAGCACCAGTCGCGTCGGCTCGTTGGTGAACTGCTCACGGATCGCGACGCGTTCGCCGCGACGCGTCCCGCCGTGGATGGTGAGCACGGCGTCATCGGAGCCGAGCACGTTCCGGATCTGCGCCGTCAGATAGTCGAGCGTGTCCTTGTGCTCCGTGAACACAATGAGTTTGCGCGGCTGTCCGCTGTCGTCACGCAGCAATGACTGGTCCGTCAACAGGCTCCGCAACTCCGACCACTTGCGGTCGATGCCTCGGTCGCGGACGCGGGCGGCCAACGTCACCAGGTCTTCGAGAATCGCGATCTCGGTATCGAGTTCGGCGACGGTGCGGGCCGCCGTCGCCGCGTCGACGACTTCCTCTTCCAGCCGCTCGTACTCTTCGGCACTGAACTCGTCGGGGTCGTCGAACGCGTCGGCGGGCGGCAGAGCGGGCGCATCGTCGACGGGAATGCGACCAGCGATCAGGTCGGCGCGGCGGGACGCCAACCGGTCCCGGCGACGCTGCAGACTGCGCAGGACCGCGTGGGTACTCGACGCCAGTCGACGCTGCAGGACGGTGAGGGCGAATCCGACGGTGCGCCGCTTCGGCGAATCCGGCGAGCTCTCAGCCCGATTCATCTCCACGCGGACGTACTGGGTCACCGCCTCGTAGAGCTCCGCCTCGCCGTCGGAGAGGTCGTACGGCACGGTCTCGGCGATGCGCTCCGGAAACAGCGGCTTTCCCTCGAAGGTGAGCAGCTCCTCCTTCACCATCCGCCGCATCAGGCCCGAGGTGTCGGCCACTGCGTCGGTCTGCGGACGTCCCGCGAAGCGGTCCTCGTCGAGCAGGGACAGGAACAGCTGGAAGTTGTCGTCATTGCCCGCGTGCGGAGTCGCCGTCATGAGCAGCAGATTCCGGGCGACGCCGCCGAGCACGCGACCGAGTTTGAAGCGCTCGGTCTCCTTGACCTCGCCGTCCCAACCCTGCCACGACGCCGACATGCGATGCGCTTCGTCGACCACCACCAGATCCCATTCGCTGACCTCCAGATGCGCGATGAGCTCGGGGTCGCGAGCCAGTTGATCCATCCGCGCGATCATGAGCGGATGCATCGGGAACGGATCGCCGCCCGGGCTGGCATTGATCAACTCGCGTGTGAGCAGCGTCGCGGTGATGCCGAACTTCACGATCAGCTCGTCCTGCCACTGCTCGACGAGGCCGCCGGGCGCAACGATCAGCAGGCGTGCGAGGTCGCCGCGGAGCATCAACTCCTTGGCATACAGGCCCGCCATGACGGTCTTGCCTGCGCCCGGATCGTCGGCGAGCAGGAAGCGCAGCGGGGTTCGCGGCAGCAGTTCGCCGTAGACGGCGCGGATCTGATGCGGCAACGGCGAGATGTCGCTGGTACCGATCGCCGCCATCGGATCGTGGGCTCCGGTCATCGCAATGCGCAGCGCTTCGGTGGCCAGACGGAAGCGCCGCGGATCGGCGTCGAAGCTCCATGCCTGCTCTGCGTCGTCCTCGATGTGAAGCGAGTCGAGGTCGTCGGCGAACAGCATCTCTTCGCGGACACCCAACCGGTCGTCGCGCACCACGATGGTGGCGGCGTCGGCGCCGGAGGCGATCACTGCGACGAGGTGGACAGGGTCGCGCCACCGCCCCGACAAGCGTTGCCCGGGACGAAGATCTGACAGCGACTCGATCATGTGCACACCATAGTGTGCTTATCGGACAACCGTGATCGCGCGGGCCGCTGCCCTTACGGCTGCACGGACCGGCCGAGCACGAAGTCGTGCTCGATGGCGCCGTTCATGTTGAACGATTTGGTGCCGATCTGCGTGAACCCCATCTTCGTGTAGTACTTCTTGGCGCGCTCATTGCCGGAGTGGACGCCCAGCCAGATGTAGGTGGAGCCGCGGTCGGCGGCCGCGTCGATGGCCGCCGCCATGAGGACGTGCGCCGGGCGCTGCTGGTTGTGCGCCGCGTGATGGTCGGGGAGTACGTACATCTTCGAGATCTCGGTGACGGTGTCGGCCGCGATCGCGTCGGCGCCGCCGGGCGCAGCGAGGACCGCGGCGTGGACGGCGTCGATGGTCGGGACTTCGTGCGCCAGCAGGGAATAGCCGATGATCGCGGCGTCCCGAGTCCGGGCGACGAGAACCTGCTTCACCGGATCCGTGATGTACTCCGCGAACCGCTCAGCCGACAACTGCTGGGCGATGTGCGCGGCGATGTTCTCCGGCGTCGAGTGCGGTGGGCACGCAAGGGGAAAGGTGATCGCTGCGACGTCGGCGACGGCCTCGGCCAGCGACGGGTCCGTCACGGTCTCGACGACAATGGTGGAGTCAGGAGTCACGGTCACCTCTCCATGATTCCAGGAGACGGCACTCGGCCGTCGCAAGGGCCCTGCGTACTCTCGGCAGGGAAATGGGACCTACCGAAGGATCGTCGTCGTGATGCCATTGCTCGTCTCCCTGTTCGCGTCCCGTCCCGACCCCGAACTGACGGTCGACCGAGTGTTCGGGCAGATCCAGTCGGACTGGGGCGGGTTGCTGGCCGAGGAGTTCACGACCATCCGGCCAGAGACGGCGCTGGAGACGATGAGCCGACCGACGCGTGGCGATGCGATGGGGTTCCGATTCGACGACACGCGCGTCGTCGTGGCCGCCTTCGATCTGCTGTACCAGTTCGACGCCGTGTCGGCGGCCGAGGCGAGTGCGCACTGGGACGACGCCCTGGAACTGCCTGATCTCGCCGGAACCTCGTTCGTCGCCACCGTCGTGCCGAATCTCGACGCCGGCGACGACGAGGACGACTTCTACCTCCGCGAGGACCGGGACATCATCAGCGAGGCGATCCTGATCTCCCGCGTCGTCGCCTCGGTGCAGGCGTGCACCGACACGGTGACCGCGGTGTACGCTCACCCGTCCGACATGCTGGTACCGCCGCAGGTGTATCGGCAGTCCGCGTTAGACGCTGCGCCGGGGCTGCCGCTGACGATGTGGGTCGACTTCCTCGTCGCCGACGAGAGCGGCGTCACGTCCGGCGAGACGTTCGGGATGTCCGACCTCGGCCTCTACGACATCGAGATCCCCGAGAGCCGGACGCCCGGCGAAGCCGTGGTTCGCGTGCTCGCCGACACCGCGGTCCTGCAATATCGGGAAGGCCCGGTCATCGACGACGGCATGGTCATCGAGAGCGACTACGGTGATTTCAGCGCGGGCATCGAGCCGTCGAAGTACGACCCGGAGCAGTGGGTGCTCATACTGTCCCCGCCGGTCCTGGCGAACCGTGCACAGCGCCGAGCTGCCCAACGGAAGAATCGTCGGCGCTGACGGCCGCGTGACAGCCGGCCCAGCGTCAGCGCTTGCGACCGAACCAGCGGCGCTTCTTCTGCTGACCGCCGACCGGTGCGTTTCCGGCGCCGATGAATTCCAGTGCCAAGACGATCTTGTCCTCGTCGACCTGCGACGGCGCATGCCGGGCGACCACGTCCGCGGCGTTGGTCTCGCCGATCGTGTCGCCGTCGCCGACGATGGGACCGTTCTCGATCTGGTAGATGGCCGTATTGACGATCCTGGTGAACGTGTCCTCGGCGGACTCCTGGGACTCGGCGATCTCGACGTCCATGAGGTTGAGCATGTCGAGCCCCCGGGTGTGGCCCGTCATGACCCCGTCGGGGCGCGGAGCGACGTTCAGCGCCACCCACGCGGGCAGAATCGGGTTGGGGAGCGTCTCAAGGGCCAGATCGCGGAAGATCGCCGGCAGGATGACGTGGTTCGCGCTGCCGAAGTAGACGGCGACGATGGTGTCGGACAGGGCCACGGCCGACGCGATCACCTTCGAGAGCAGGATGGCGTCGGCGATCGAGGCGACGTGCGACGGCGCCGCATTCGGGCGGAGCACGGTCACGATGGTGTGCGCGCGGTAGTCGGACGGTGCGGGGACTTCGTTGGGCCAGAGCCGGCTGTGCGCGGCGATCTCGTTGAGATCGTCGCCCACCTGCGCGGCGACCGGCATGAGAACGATCATCTGGTCGCCGTAAGAGAAGGACAGGGGAGCGTCGGGAGCCGTCGGCCGCTCGAGCTTCAGGAGCGAGGAATCCACGTCCGGAAAGTCGTTCAGGATCTGGGCGAGGAGTCGGTCGCCGTCGATCGTGGGGTCGAGGTGGCTCTGGAAAAGCATCGCGAGGCTTGGCACGTCGACAATCCTGCCATGCGCAGCGGGCCTCGGCATGGGGAGCGTCATGTCATCTAGACGGACCAACGGCGCGAGTACGAACGGATCGACAACAAAACGACGAAGCCCGCCGGACAATCGGCGGGCTTCATCTCTGTGCGCGATACAAGGATTGAACTTGTGACCTCTTCCGTGTCAGGGAAGCGCTCTCCCACTGAGCTAATCGCGCGAGTATTTGATTGTGTGAAGTGGAGGTGGCGACGGGAATCGAACCCGTGTGCACGGCTTTGCAGGCCGTTGCCTCACCACTCGGCCACGCCACCGGGGTTTTCCGAGCGGATGACGGGATTCGAACCCGCGACCCTCACCTTGGCAAGGTGATGCGCTACCAGCTGCGCTACATCCGCATGCCGGTGAACGCGTCTTGTGGACGCTGTCGCTCACCGGCGACAACAAACACTAGCGTCCAGCGAAGAGTAAATGCAAACTGGGGTTTGCCGTGCGTTCAGAAACCCGTTGCGACGTGCAGTTTTTCGCTGAATTCGAGGGATTCTGCGGGCGCGGCGATGACGGGAGCCGGCGTACGAGTGTTGCCGACGGGGTGCATTGTGGCGATGCGTCAGACCGGTCGGGGAGTGCAAGCAAACCAGGCCCGGTCGATGACCGGGCCTGGTTTGCTTCATGGTGCGCGATACAAGGATTGAACTTGTGACCTCTTCCGTGTCAGGGAAGCGCTCTCCCACTGAGCTAATCGCGCAAGTATCGAGTTGTTGAACTGCGGTGGAGGTGGCGACGGGAATCGAACCCGTGTGCACGGCTTTGCAGGCCGTTGCCTCACCACTCGGCCACGCCACCGGGAGTGTTGACAGAGCGGATGACGGGATTCGAACCCGCGACCCTCACCTTGGCAAGGTGATGCGCTACCAGCTGCGCTACATCCGCGTGCTGTGAGCAGCCTTGTGGGCTTCGCTCTCCAGCGAGAAGAACATTAGCGGGGTGGCCGTGCAGAACACAAATCGGCAGGTGAGCGACTTACATCGATGTAAGTTCGCCTGCGTAGATGGTCGGCAGCTTGGGTGGTCGGGCCAATTCGCTGAGGCACGAGGCCGACGGGGGTGAGCGAATCGTCGCGTGTGAGGTGATTTGGTTTCGCCGAGGGGGAGTGTGTACTCTGACTTCTCGTGCGAGAGCAGTCGTTCTGCCGCGCAAACAATCTCATACGGTCCCGTGGCTCAGTGGAAGAGCGTCCCGTTCACACCGGGAAGGTCGCTGGTTCGATCCCAGCCGGGACCACAAAGAAAAGCCCGCAGTCGACTGCGGGCTTTTCACTTTCTGCAGGCTTTGCGCGTGACTACTTGGTCGGACTTCCCGGCGGCCGATCGACTATCCGGGCTCAGGGAGCACCGCCATTCGACATCGTGATCGCCAGTCACCAGTGCGTCCCGACGGGCGGGCCATACTCCACCACGGTGAGGTGACTGTTCTTGTCGCCCACGGCACGGTGTTCAACTGCCAGCGCCGCCCGCGGCGACCGATCCAGCGTCGGGAGTCGGAGGGCCTGTGTAGGTCGTGCCCCCGATCCGAGGATGAGGTGCGCGTGACGCCACCACGGATCGCCAGGTGGCTGCTCCGTAGCGTGGTGGACTCAGGGCTTCGTGGCCTCCCTGGCCTTGTGAGGAGGCGTCTATTCCGGTGAGATGAGATACGAGTAGTTGGTCAGCGGTCCTATGGGATACGCCTTCTGCAAGACTGCACCGTGAGTGCGTTCGTAAGCCTCGCCGAGGGCTGCGTCTGTGGTGCTCAGAGTGATTCCGAGACCGGCGTCTGCCGCGGCCGTCCGTGCGCGCATGACGAGGCGGCCAGGCACTCCGATGCCGCGAAACTCGGGTGCTACAACGCTGAGTAGAACGTCGACGTAGTCTCCTGGGCGTCGTTCGTCAGCAAGCACTGCTCGCAGCGTCTTGAGACGGTCAACAATATCCGTTCTGGACGTCAGGATTCGTGCTGAAAGTGCTTGGATTGACGGCGGCAGCGGTGCATCAGCTCTGTCGGGAGTAAGCCAGATGAGGATTCCACCAACCGGCCCGGTGGGAGGTACCGCTGCCTCTACGCCACCCCGTGCGACGTGCGGTGCAATGAAGAACGATGCCAGCCAGCGACGGACCTCGTCGTCGTCGATATGAGCGCCAAGCAGCCAGGCGAACAGTGGAATCTCCGACATGGACCCCGCAACCAAATCGACTGCGGAGTCCACCTCGGACTCTTTGAGCGGGCGGATCTCGATGTCGTCCCGCCGGTGGCTCATGCGCCGATGCTGCGTGCCAACTGCGGCCAGGACTTGTGGAGCTGATCTTCCCAATAACGCCACGAGTGCGAGCCCGCTGCCGGTCGGTCGACGGTCGCCGGGATGCGCAGGTCGGACAGCTTGGAGGCCAGCATCTCGGTGCATACGCGGGTTGCCGCTTCGATCGAGCCGCCAACGGCGATCTGGTCGGCTAGAACCGAGGGGTCAGGCACGTACGCGGAGGTGTCGTACTTGCCTGGGAGCCCGGTGGCAGCGCTGAGATAGAGCGAGACACCGCGCAACTTCGATGCGTTGAGAATCGGGTCGTGCTTCTTCCAGCCGGCACCCTCGTAGGGGCCCCACATGTTCTCCGGATCGGCGCCGCCACGACTCTCGACCACCATGCGGATATAGAGAATGCCCATGTCGGTCGACGTACTGGCGCATCCGCTGTAGCCGGCGACCGACTTGTAGAGACCGCGGTGTTCGATGGCGAGATTCAAGACCGAGGTGGCGGACGACGAGATGCCTGCGATCGAGTTCTTGCCGTTCGTATTGTAAGTAGCGTCAACGACCTGCGGGAGTTCCTTGCCCAGGAATGTCGACCACTTGTTGACACCGAGCTTCTCGTCCGGCTTCTCCCAGTCGGTGTAGTAGGTGAAGGCGCCCTGCATCGGGGTGATGACGTACACGTTCTTATTGGCGAAGAACGACGCGATGTCCGTCTTGACCTGCCACGAGGCCGAGTCTTCACCGCCGCCCGCGCCATTGAGTAGGTACAGGACACCCGCCGGCTTGGATCGATCCTTCGGCATCAGGACACTCAACGGAATGTCTCGGTTCATCGAAGCGGAATGCACGACGACGTCTGCGGACTGCGGCCCGGTCGGTGTTGACGAGACGACGGTGCTGGACGGCGCGGCGACGGCGTCGGTCGGGACCAGGGTGGAGGCGAGGAGTACGCCTGCCGAAGCGACGGACAGGACGGCGGCGGTAGTGAGTCGGCGGTACCAAGGAGTCACGATGTCATCAATTCTGATCAGAGGCGGCGGGACGGCATGCAGCCCCGCCAGTCATTCGACCGGCGGGGCGGCATGAGGAGAGACAGTTATCAGCTTCCGAACGAAGTGCCGCCACCGGTGCTGTCGCCAGCGCCGCCACCGTTGCCGGTCGAGCCGCCGAGGCCGATGGATGATCCCTGCACGTTGCCGAACTTGATCAGCGCGTCGAGTCCGCTGAGGTCGATGTTTGCCATGTGGCCTTCTTTCGTTGAAAGAGGATCCCGCCGCCTCCGGATGGCCTGCGGTGATTGCCGCTATATCGTGTCATGACCGTGATGGGAATTTCATTCCACGACACGATTTGACACACCCCACAGCCAGATATTGACCTGAACGGAGGACACTTCGATCGGAAAACCGTCCACTTGCGCACACCATTCAGCCGTACAGCCGCGCGAACTCGCCTCCCGCCGCGAGCAACTCCTCCGCCGTCCCGTGCTCGATGATGCGGCCGTCCGCGAGCACGGCAACGCTGTCGGCGGTCGCGAGCGTGGAGTAACGGTGGGTCACGATCAGGGTCGTGGTGCGGTGCCGTAGCGCTTCCAGCCCGCGGCTGATGACGAGCTCGGTGCGCGGGTCGGCCGCGCTTGTGGCTTCGTCGAGGATGAGGATGTCGGGATCGCCCGCGAGGGCACGTGCCACCGTCAGCAGCTGCTTCTCGCCCGCGCTGATCACGTCGTTGTCGCCGGAGACGACGGTGTCGCGGCCGCTGGGCAGACCTGCCAGCAGCAGGTCGATCATCCATTCGTCCGGGACCCGGCCATCCTTGGTGCCGTAGTCGATGTTCTCGCCGGCCGAACCGGTGAACAGCCACGGATCCTGCGTGACGACAGCCAGCTGTGCCCGGATCTGACCGCGCGTCAGATCCGCGATGTTCTCTCCATCGAGCGTGATGGTGCCGGAGGACGGTTCGACGAAGCGCTGCAGCAGACTGGTCAGCGTGGTCTTTCCGGACCCGGTCGCGCCGACCAGGGCAGTGGTCCGTCCGGGGGCGAGCTCCAGGTTGACACCGCGCAGGACCGGAGTGGCGTCGTAGGCGAAATGGACGTCAGAGAAGACGATGTGGGGCGGCAACCGGTGCCGTGACGGCGGCGGGGAGACCGGATCGTCGACGGCGGGCCCGGATTCCTCCGGCTCGGCGAGGAACGCACGCACCCGGCCGAAGGAGATGAATCCTGACTGCAGGCGGGGAAGCGTGCTGGTCAACTCGGAGATCGGACTCGACAACTGCTGTGCATACAGCAGCACCGCCTGCAGTACACCGAGCGTGACGGAACCGTCGAGCATCCGGAGTGCGCCGAGCACCGCGATCACGACGAACACGATCGCATTGAGGAAGGTCAAGACCGGAGCCAGCGTGGCGCTCCACGTCTGGCCCGTCTGCCCGGCCTTCTGCAACCGCGAGTTCAGCGCATCGAACTCCCGCGCCGTCTGCTGCGTTCCGTTGTAGGCGGAGACCATGTCGCGGGCGCTGTAGACGTCTTCGACGTGTGCGGTGATCGCCGCCGTGGTCTGCCATTGGCGTTCCATGTGCGGCTTCGCCAACCGCAACACGACGACCGCGAGGATCGTGGTGATCGGAATGGTGGCGAAGACGATCATGGCGAAGAACGGCGAGATCGCGATCAGTGCGACCACGACCGCGACGATCGTCAGAATCAGCACCGGCAACTGAACGAAGATCGGGCCGATGACCGACGAGAAGTTGTCGATGTCGACGGTCATCGCGTTCAGCACCTCGCCGCGCCGCTTGCCCTCGAGCGCGCCGACCGGAACGCGGTGGACCTTGGCCTCGACCCGTTCGCGGATCCGTCGAATGGCCGCTTGAACGGCGTTGTTGACGAGCAGTCCGCCGCCGATGCGGGTGCTCGTCAACACGATGAGCGCAATGCCCACCGCGCCGGCGGCCGCCCACAGTCGCGGCCAGTCGACGCCTACACCGGGTACGGCGCCCAGGCGATCGGCGATGTTCTCCAGGTCGGTGGCGCCATCCGCCAACTGCGAACCGACCACACCGGCGAAGATGAGGTCGGTGATCCGAGCCAGCAGCAACGGGATCACGACCGAGGTGGCCGCGGCGATGAGCGCCAGCACCAGTGCGACGCTGAGCCGACGATCGGACCCGAGGAAGGCGCGCACCTCACGGACCGCGTGCAGAATCGTCATCGCGAATCCGCCTGCGTGCGTGCCGTCGGCGCCTGGGCGTCGGCGAACTCTCGGTACGCCGGACACCGTGCCGCCAACTCGCGGTGGGTGCCGACGTCGACGATGCGCCGCCCGTCGAGGACCGCGATGCGGTCGGCGTAGCGGACGTTCTCCACCTGTTGGTCGGCGATCAGGATCGTCGCCGTCGGCAGGGCGCCGCGCACTCCGCGCAGCACCGTGTCTGCGGTGTGACGGTCCATCGCCGAGAACGCGGCATCGAGACAGAGCACGCGCGGCGCGCGGACCAGTGCTCGCGCGATCGCCAGACGTTGCCGCTGGCCACCGGAGAAGTTGGCGCCGCCCTGCGTGACCTCGGCATCGAGTCCGCCGCGCTCCACGACGGTCTCGGCGATCGCCGCGACGGTCAAGGCCCGCCAGAGCGCGGCGTCGTCCGCGTCGAGCGTGCCGAGCCGTAGATTCGATGCGACGGTGCCCGCGATCAGCGAGCGACCCTGGCCGACGTGAGCGACCGTCGACCGCAGGTCGGACAGCGGCCAGGCGGTCGTTGCAACGCGACCGAGTTCCACCGACCCAGCGGACGGATCGAGCAGCCGCGGGACGAGGGACAGCAGCGACGACTTTCCGCTGGACGTACTGCCGATGATCGCGCACGTCGAGCCGGCTGGGCAGTGCAGCGACACCGACTCGACGGCAGCGTGCGCGGCACCCGGATACTGCACGCGCACGTCGCGGAAGTCGAGGGAGAGCGGACCAGCGAGGACGAGTCCGCCGTCGTCGGGGAGTCCAGACGGCTTGTCGAGGACCTCAGCGAGGCGGCCGGCGCTGACACGCGCCCGCGGGAAGACGGCCGCCAGCGTGATGAGCAGCGTGATCCCGACGACGATTTGGGTCAGGTACCCGGTGAATGCGGTCAATCCGCCGATCGTGAGGTCGCCGTTCTCGATGAGTCGGGCGCCGAACAGGCTGGTCGCCGCGGTGGCGGCGTTCGCGATCAGCAGGACGCCGGGCAGCAGCATCAACTGGAGGGCGCCGACGCGCCGCGCGAGACCGGTCAGGTCGCGGTTGGCCTCGTCGAAGCGAGTGCTCGCGGCGGGTTCCTGACGGAACGCGCGGATGATCCGCGTCCCGGCGAGTTGTTCACGCAACACGCGGTTCACGGTGTCGACGGCCTGCTGCAACCGCGACACCAGCGGTGTCAAGAACGTGACGAACACTCCCACAAGCACACCGAGGACCACTGCGGCGACGACGATCACCGGGGCCAACTGCACCGACGCCTGCAACGACAGCACCACTGCTCCGACCGTGATGATCGGCGCGGTGACCGCGACGCTGGTGGTGAGAAAGACCGCCTGGGTGACGACGCCCGTGTCCAACGACGTTCGGGTCAGCATCGTCGGCGTGCCGAGTTCGTGATATGCCGCGGTCGAGAAGTCGGTGGCCCGTCGGTAGACGCGACTGCGCAGGTCGGCGGCGGCACCCGTCGACAGTGCGGAACCGCAGGCGATCGCGGCGAGTGAGGCGATCAATCCGCAGACCGCGACGCCGAGCATCACCGCACCCATCCGCTGGATGTATCCGACGTCGCCTGCGATCACGCCGTCGTCGATGATCCGGGCATTGAGGGTCGGCTGAGCCAGCGCGGCCGCCATCGCGATCACCTGAGCCACCACCACCCCGACCACCAGGCGTCCGCGGCCTTGTACGGCGATGACGGCGAGCCGCCGAAGCGCGCGCTCCTTCGGTGCGCGATGCGAATGGCGCTTCACCGGGCGCACTCCCTTCGAAAGGAATCGGTCACGGACAAGGCCGACATGGCACTCATCTGAAGGATATTCATCTGCGCGCCGTCGTCGTGCCGTCGGTGTGCGCCCGGGTCGAGGCCGTACCATCGCTGAGTGAAGTTCAGCAGAGCGTCGAATCGCTCGGTGACGTGGCCGATGGTGGCTCTGGCCGCAGTGGGAGCCCTGCTGATTCTGGCATGGCAGATCTGGGTGGTTCCGCTGAATCATCCGACGTACGGCCTGTTCAATATGGGTATCGACACCCGCGTGTACCGGGGCGGCGCGCTCGCCGTCTGGGACGGGCGCCCGCTCTACGACCTCCCTGTCTACAAGGTGTGGCAGTTCACGTACACCCCGTTCGCCGCCGTCGTGCTGGTTCCGCTGGTGTGGGTCCCCGAACACACTGCCCTGTTCCTATGGAATGTCGGGAACGTCGCGTGTCTGCTGGCGCTGATCGCGGTGTCGCTGCGGGCGCTCAGATTTCGGATCGACGGACGCTTCGTCGCGTTCACGGCGCTGTTCGGGTTTGCGGTGATCGGCTTGGAACCGGTGCACACCACGTTCTGGAATGGGCAGATCAACCTGGTGCTAGCACTGCTGGTGATCGGCGACCAGCTACGTCGCAGTGATCGCCTTCGAGGCGTTGGCATCGGCCTCGCCTCGGGCATCAAACTCACACCGATCTTCTTCGCCGCCTACCTGGTCATCACCAAGCAGTGGCGGGCGGCGATCACCGCCGTCGCCGTCTTCGCCGCGACGATCGTTCTCGGGCTGGTCGTGCTCGGCGACGAAGCCTGGCGGTTCTGGACGACGTCGCTGACCGAGACCGGACGCATCGGGCCGCTCGACCATCCGGCCAACCAGTCGCTCAACGGCTTCTTCGCGCGCCTGCCCGCGATGGGGCTGGGCCACGCGCCGAGCTGGCTGTGGATCCCGACCGGACTCGTGGTCGGGCTGCTCGGCCTGTGGGCGGCACTGGCCGCGCACCGCGCAGGGCGCGAACTGCTCGCGCTCACGGTCACCGGGATGACCTCGTGCGCGGTGTCGCCGTTCTCGTGGGGGCACCATTGGGTCTGGGTGGTTCCACTGCTGCTGGTCGCGGTGATCCACTGCTTCGAGACGACCGACCGTCGTCGCCCGCTGACCTGGCTCTGGTGGCTCGCTCCGGCCGCGGTCATCGGGCTGACGTTCACCTGGTGGCATCGCGTGGTGACGGTGACTCCGCACGGTGTGGAACGACTCAAGATCACCTTCGGGGTCTTCCGCTTCGTCCGCTCTCCCTCCGGACCCGAGTGGGAACTGCCGGTCCGCTTGGTCGGGAGCGGCGCGTATGTCCTGTTGCTCCTGCTGACGATCGCGGTGACGCTCTGGGTGTGCGACGGGCGCAGCGCGATACGATTCAACGCGAACCGCACGCTGCCTGACAGCGCGCAGTGAGTTCGCTGTCCCACCAGGAGCAGTGAGACCACCCGTCGACATCGAATCGAGGAGCAAACGTCGTGCCCGACAACGCCGCGTCCGCTGACAGAGTCCGCCTGCCCGAGACCATCCGGGTTCCGGCGGGCACTACCGCGGGCGCCGCAATGCGGGACACCGAGTTGCCCGACGGCGTGGCCCTGCCGAACAAGGGTCCGCAGGCGATCGTGGTGGTCCGTGAGGCCGACGGCACGCTCCGCGATCTCTCGTGGGCGCCGGACGTCGACACGCACGTGTCGCCGGTCCCGGCCGACTCCGACGAGGGGCGCAGTGTGATCCGCCACTCCTGCGCGCACGTGCTGGCGCAGGCCGTCCAGGATCTGAACCCCAAGGCGCACTTGGGAATCGGTCCGCCCATCACCGACGGCTTCTACTACGACTTCCAGGTGGACGATCCGTTCACGCCCGAGGACCTCAAGGCCCTCGAGAAGCAGATGCGCAAGATCATCAAGTCCGGGCAGCGCTTCTCGCGCCGCGTCTACGAGTCGAAGGACGCCGCCCGCGAAGAACTCGCGACCGAACCCTTCAAGCTGGAGCTGATCGACGACAAGGGCGCGGCCGACGACGACGAGATCATGGAGGTCGGCGGCGCCGAGCTCACCGCCTACGACAACCTGAATCCGCGGACCGGCGAACGTATCTGGGGCGACCTCTGTCGCGGCCCGCATGTGCCCACCACCAAGTACATCTCCGCGTTCAAGCTGACCCGTAGCTCCGCCGCCTACTGGCGCGGCGACCAGAGTCTCGCGGATCTGCAGCGGGTGTACGGCACCGCGTGGGAGTCCGCCGAGGCGATGGACCTCTACCTCGACCGTTTGGCCGAGGCCGAGAAGCGCGACCACCGTCGTCTCGGGAGCGAACTGGACCTGTTCAGCTTCCCCGACGAGCTCGGCTCGGGACTGCCGGTCTTCCACCCCAAGGGCGGCATCATCCGCAAGGAGATGGAGGACTACTCCCGCGAGCAGCACGCGGCGGGCGGATACGAGTTCGTCAACACCCCTCACGTGACCAAATCGAATCTGTTCGAGGTCTCCGGCCACCTGGACTGGTACGCCGAGGGCATGTTCCCTCCGATGCAGCTCGACGCCGAGTACAACGACGACGGCTCGCTCCGCAGGCCCGGCCAGGACTACTACGTCAAGCCGATGAACTGCCCGATGCACAACCTGATCTACGGATCCCGCGGTCGTAGCTACCGTGAGCTGCCGCTGCGGCTGTTCGAGTTCGGCTCGGTCTACCGGTACGAGAAGTCGGGCGTGGTCCACGGACTGACCCGCGCACGCGGATTCACCCAGGACGACGCGCACATCTACTGCACGCAGGAGCAGGTGGTCGAAGAACTGACCACCACGTTGAACTTCGTTCTGCAACTGTTGAAGGACTACGGGCTCGACGACTTCTACCTCGAACTCTCGACCAAGGATCCGGCCAAGTACGTCGGGTCCGACGAGGTGTGGGAGGAGGCCACCGAGACGCTGCGGCAGGTCGGTGAGGCTTCCGGGCTCGAGCTGGTTCCCGACCCCGAGGGCGCCGCGTTCTACGGACCGAAGATCTCGGTGCAGGTCAAGGACGCGCTCGGGCGCACCTGGCAGATGTCCACCATCCAGCTCGACTTCAATTTGCCGGAACGCTTCGAGCTCGAGTACACCGCCAACGACGGCACCAAGAAGCGGCCGGTGATGATCCACCGTGCGCTGTTCGGCTCCATCGAGCGCTTCTTCGGCGTGCTCACCGAGCACTACGCCGGCGCCTTCCCGGTCTGGCTGTCGCCGGTCCAGGTGGTCGGCATCCCGGTCGCCGAGGCGTTCGTGCCGCACCTGCAGAATGTCGTCGGACGGCTCAAGAACCGGCGGGTCCGCGCCGAGGTCGACTTCTCCGACGACCGCATGCAGAAGAAGATCCGCAACCACACCACCGCCAAGGTGCCGTTCATGCTGCTCGCCGGCGAGCGCGACGTCGAAGCGGGCGCGGTGAGTTTCCGTTTCCGCGACGGCACGCAGCTCAACGGGGTGTCGGTCGACGAAGCGATCGTCGCGATCGACGAGTGGGAGGAGTCGCGCCGCAACGACTCGCCGACAGCGGAGACCATGCAGGAATTCCTCGACGCCGCCCGGAAACGCCGATGAGGGAGCAGCGCCGATGAAGAAGAGCGTCCATGACTGATCGGGATCACCTCCAGCGACTGTGGACTCCGCATCGCATGAGCTACATCACCTCGGCCGCGCCGAAGAAGCCGGTCGACGGGGGTGAGCTCAGCGGGCACCCGTTCCTCGACATCCCGCGGATGTCGGACGAGGACGGCCTGATCGTCGCCCGCGGCGAGACGGTGTACGCCGTGCTGAATCTGTATCCGTACAACCCCGGTCATACGATGGTCGTGCCGTACCGTCAGGTCGCCGACCTCGAGGATCTGACCGCGGCCGAGAGCGTCGAACTGATGGAGTTCACCCAGCGACTGATCCGGGTGATCAAGTCGGTCTCGCGCCCGGACGCGTTCAACGTGGGTCTCAATCTCGGTGCGGCTGCCGGCGGCTCACTGTCGGAGCACATCCATCAGCACATCGTCCCGCGCTGGACCGGTGATGCGAACTTCATCACGGTCGTGGGGGATACGAAGGTGCTTCCGCAGCTCCTGCAGCAGACCCGCGGTCTGCTGGCACAGGCGTGGAAAGAACTTCACTAAAGGACCACTCATGCTCAGCATTCTTGGACGGGCCTCGGTCTCGAAGGTCACCGCGCCGATCGGTCGTGCGCTCATCCGGACGGGGTTGACGCCCGACGCGATGACGATCATCGGCACCGTTGTGACGGTCGGCGCCTCGATCGCCCTGTTCTCGCAGGGGTATCTGTTCGCGGGCGCCCTGGTGACGTGGGCGTTCGTCATGTTCGACATGCTCGACGGTGCCATGGCCCGCGCCCGCGGGGGCGGCACCCGATTCGGGTCGGTGCTGGATGCGACGTGCGACCGGATCGCCGACGGCGCCATCTTCGGTGCCTTGGCGTGGTGGGCCGCGTTCGTCGAGCCGCACCGGCTCCTCCTCGTCGCGACTCTGATCTGCCTGGTGACCTCGCAGGTCATCTCGTATGCGAAGGCCCGGGCCGAGGCCGCGGGCCTGTACGGCGACGGCGGCCTCATCGAACGCCCGGACCGCCTCATCATCGTGCTGGTGGGCGCGGGCTTCACCGACTTCCCCGGGCTGCACTGGAGCTGGGCCATCCACGTCGCGATGTGGATCCTCGCCGTCGGCTCGGTGATCACCGTCGGCCAGCGGATGTGGTCCATCTTCACCTCGCCGGGCGCTCGCGACTTGATTCCGACGGCCGACGCCGCGTCGGACACAAGCGCTGACGACCACTCCGACGAGGGCTGAGCCGTGCTGGGAAACCTCACCGACTACGCCGCCGACCTCGGCTATCGAGCCGGGTGGGCGGCGGTCAAGTTCGCCCCGGAACGGCTCGCTCGCGGGCTGTTCGACGCGGTCGGCACCGTCGCGGGTCGACGCCACGGGGGACCGGAGCAACTCCGGAAAAACCTCGCGCGCGTCATCGGGACCACCCCGGAGGCGGTTCCGGCCGACCTCGTGGAACAGGCGATGCGCTCCTACTCGCGGTATTGGCGCGAAGCCTTCCGGCTGCCGACGACCGATCCGGCCGACATCGTCGCGTCCGTCCGCATGTCCGACCACGACCGACAGGTGGTCGACGACGTCTGCACCTCCGGCAAGGGCGTCGTGATGGCCCTGCCGCACTCCGGGAACTGGGACATCTGCGGCGTCTGGCTGGTGGCCCACTACGGACAGTTCGCGACCGTGGCCGAGCGACTCAAGCCCGAGTCGTTGTTCGACCAGTTCGTCGAGTACCGCGAATCGCTGGGTTTCGAGGTCTTTCCGCTGACCGGTGGGGAGCAGCCGCCGTTCGCCGCGCTCGCGGAGCGGCTCCGGGCGGGCGGCATCGTCTGTCTGATGGGCGACCGGGACCTCTCGCACAACGGCGTGCCCGTCGAGTTGTTCGGCGAGCGGACCCGGATGCCCGCGGGGCCGGCGAAACTCGCGATCGACACCGGGGCGCATCTGCTCGCCGTCCACCACAGTTACGTCGACGAGGAGTCGTCGTTGCTCCGCTGCGGAACCATCATCGACACCTCCGGCGGCGTCGAGCAGGCGACCCAGGCGCTGGCCGACGCGTTCGCCGAGGGCCTCGCTGCCGCTCCGGCGGATTGGCACATGCTGCAGCCGCTGTGGGAGAGCGACTGGTCCGCTGAGCGACGCGAACGACTCGGTCTGACCGATGCCTCGTCCTCCGACGACGGCCCGGTGTCCGGCGACGAGGCGCGGTAGGCGAGTGCGATGAAGATCGGGATGATCTGCCCCTATTCGTTCGACGTTCCCGGCGGCGTGCAAGCGCACGTCATCGAACTCGCCGAAGTGTTCATCGGCCGAGGCCACGAGGTCCGGGTGCTGGCGCCGGCGGGGCTCGACGTCCAGATGCCCGACTACTTCGACTCCGCGGGCCCCGCGCTCGGGATTCCATACAACGGCTCGGTGTCGCGAGTCACTTTCTCTCCGAAGGCCTATCACCGGCTGCGGCGGTGGATCGAGGTCAACGAGTTCGATGTGCTGCACGTCCACGAACCAAATGCGCCCAGCCTGTCGATGCTGTCGTTGATGGTCGCGACCGGCCCCATCGTCACGACGTTCCACACGGCGACCACCAAGTCGCTGTGGCTCACGGCGTTCGATTCGATGCTCCGCCAGTACCGCGAACGCATCTCGGGGAAGATCGCGGTCTCCGAGTTGGCGCGGCGCTGGCAGATGGAGTCGCTCGGCAACGACGCCGTCGAGATCCCCAACGGCATCGATGTCGCCTCCTTCGCCGACGTCGAGCCGCTCGACGGCTACCCGCGCACGGGACGTACGGTGATGTTCCTCGGTCGGTACGACGAGCCGCGGAAGGGCATCGACATCCTGATGCGGGCGCTGCCGCGCATCGTCGAGGAGTTCCCCGACGTGACCGTGCTGGTGGTGGGCGGCGGAAGCGAGAAGGCGCTCCGGCGTCGCGCAGGCGACCTGTCCGACCACCTGCACCTGCTCGGCATGGTGGACGACGAGACGAAGGCGCGGGCCCTGGCCAGCGCGGACGTGTATGTGGCGCCCAACCTGGGCGGCGAGAGCTTCGGCATCGTCCTGGTCGAGGCGATGGCGGCGGGCACGGCGGTCGTCGCGAGCGATCTGGTGGCCTTCCAGCGCGTTCTCGACGGTGGCACGGCCGGCCGCGTCGTCGAGACCGGGTCGCCGACCGCGCTGGCCGAGGCCGTCATCGACGTACTCGGCGACGAGGAGGCGCGCCAGGCGCTGATCGCACGGGGACGTGCCCGTGCCGACCTGTACGACTGGTCGCGCGTCGCCGACCAGATTCAGCGCGTGTACGACACCGTCACCCTGGGCGCCGGCCCGGTCGTGGTGTCGGACTGAGGAGATCTTCGTGACGATTCTCTCGCTCGTCGGCATCGTTGTCGGCGCGATCGCCGGTGCCGGGCTGATCTGGCTCGCGATCCTGGCCGCGACCCGAGCGACGCGGCTCGACCGACTCAACGTCCGCGTCGACCTCGCGTACGAGGCGCTGGTGGCCGCCTTGGAGCGGCGCGCCGTGGTCGGCCGGACCATCGCGGCCGCGGATCCGGACGCGGACGGCGCGCAGGAACTGAGTGCCGCGGCCACCGATGCCGAAGCGGCGCCCCGAGGCGAACGCGAAGCTGCCGAGAATCGACTGTCGGTGGCACTCGCGCGGATGGCGGGGGCGAACCGCGCTCCCGCCCTGGTCGCCGAGCTCGCCGACGCTCAGACGCGGGTGACGATGGCGCGACGGTTCTACAATGATGCTGTTAGGGACGCGCGCGCACTCGGTGGTCGACGCATGGTCCGGTGGCTGCGGCTCGGCGGCCATTCGACGCTTCCCGAGTATTTCGAGATCACCGAGCGCGTCAGTGGTGCCCGCTGACCTAACCCCATGCACCCCGTGTGGGGTCGATCGGGTTTACTTGGTGGGTCATTCGATACACGAATAGGGAGATCAATCAGTGTCCAGTGAGGCTCAGAACGCACCGGCGACCGGCACGGCCCGCGTGAAGCGTGGCATGGCGGAGATGCTCAAGGGCGGCGTCATCATGGACGTGGTCACCCCCGAGCAGGCCAAGATCGCTGAAGACGCGGGCGCTGTCGCCGTGATGGCGCTCGAGCGCGTCCCCGCCGACATCCGTGCCCAGGGCGGCGTCTCGCGAATGAGCGACCCGGACATGATCGACGGCATCATCGAAGCCGTCTCGATCCCGGTGATGGCGAAGGCGCGCATCGGTCACTTCGTCGAAGCGCAGATCCTGCAGAGTCTGGGCGTCGACTACATCGACGAGTCGGAGGTCCTGACCCCGGCCGATTATGCGAACCACATCGACAAGTTCGCGTTCACCGTGCCGTTCGTCTGCGGTGCCACCAACCTCGGGGAGGCCCTGCGCCGCATCACCGAGGGCGCCGCGATGATCCGGTCGAAGGGTGAGGCGGGCACCGGCGACGTGTCGAACGCGACCACGCACATGCGCCAGATCCGTCAGCAGATCCGTCGACTGACGTCGCTGCCGGAGGATGAGCTGTACGTGGCGGCGAAGGAGTTGCAGGCGCCGTACGATCTCGTCGTCGAGGTCGCCAAGGCAGGCAAGCTGCCGGTGACGCTCTTCACCGCGGGTGGCATCGCGACGCCCGCCGACGCCGCGATGATGATGCAGCTCGGCGCGGAGGGTGTGTTCGTCGGCTCCGGCATCTTCAAGTCCGGCAACCCCGAACAGCGGGCCGCCGCGATCGTCAAGGCCACCACCTTCCACGACGATCCCGATCAGCTCGCACAGATCTCGCGCGGACTGGGCGAGGCGATGGTCGGCATCAACGTCGACGACATCCCGCAGCCCCACCGCCTCGCCGAGCGCGGCTGGTAGGAGCTATTTCACAGCTCTTGGCGAGGTTCTCGGCGTCGTGGGTGGGATGGCTCAGGTGGGTCAGTTGCGGTCGGCCATGACGCCGCCGTCGGCATCCCAGAGGGCACCGGTGACCCAGCCGGCCGTGCCTGGCCAGGCTCTCGCGCGCGTCGTCGAGCTTGGCTTGGTTCCGGCCGACGATGACGGCGTCGACGTCGTCGGAGGCGACCGTGCCGGGCGGTTCGTCGGTAGACGAGAACCGCGAATGGAGCCATAGTGGGCATGTATGCCCGCCGGTACTGCGGAGCCGATCAGCCCTTCGGCGTCAGCTCAGGATCACTGCGCCGCGGCGGCCCAGATGCTGTTGGGAGAACGTGACCTTCACAGACTGGCCCTTGTTCACGGTGCGGTTGATGCTGGTGCTAGTCCACCGCGTCTGTCCTTCGGCATCGGTGAACTGGACGGTGACCCTGGTGACCGGCGAGTAGTTCACGGAGTAGTGACGGGCGCGGGTGACGACACCGGAGACGACCACACCGTCACGCTTGACGGTGGCGCGCAGTGCGGCCTGCCGCTGGGATCGGATGCGGACGCCTTCGAAGACGATGATGGTGACGACACCGCCACCGATGAACGCGTAGAAGGTCGCGATCGTGACCACCCGGGTGGTCACGTCCTCGACGCCGAGCGGCGACGAAGCCATCGCGTCGCCGACCAGCGCGCCGGAGCCGATGGCGATGAAATACATCGCTATGGACCAGGTGGTCAAGCGAGAGTCGAAACCTTCTTCGGTGCCGAAGGAAATGAGGAAGGTTCCGGCGAGCAGCAGCGGTATCGGCAGGATGTTGCCGACCAGGCTGACCCACAGCGGCAGCGGTGACGCGTCTTGCATCACGATGGTCCAGGCGCCGACCAGCGCGAACAGAATCGATATGATGCAGAGCACGTATCCGGCTGCTCGGCGCGCGGAATCGCGGTTCCACCAGCGGGACTCCGGATTGATGAGAGTCATGTCGGGGCCTTCCGTTCAGATCGCTGGGTGTGAGCCGTCCGTCAGCTCAGGATCACTGCGCCGCGGCGGCCCAGGTGCTGTTGGGAGAACGTGACCTTCACGGACTGGCCCTTGCTCACGGCGCCGCCGATGCTGGCGCTGCTCCAGCGCGTCTGGCCCTCGGCGTCGGTGAACTGCACGGTGACTCTCGTGACCTGCTGATAGTTCACGGAATAGGGGCGGGCACGGGTCACGACTCCGTTGACGACGGTGCCGTCGCGCTCGACAATCGCTCGCAGCGCGGCCTTTCTTGTGGATCGCAAACGCAGCGCTTCATAGATCAGGATGGCGGCGACACCGCCACCGATCATCAATCCGAACATCACGGCGGTGACCACGTCGCCGCTCGACGGGTTGGAAGCCTGCGTGCCGCCGATCAGTGAACCCGTCCCGATGGCGATGAAATACATCGCCATCGCCCAGACGAACAGGCGAGAGTCGAAGCCCCCGACGGTGCCGAACGACACGAGGAATGTCCCCAGGACGATCAGCGGTATCGGCAGGAAGTTCCCGACCAGGCTCGCCCACAGCGGCAGCGGCGAAGTGCCCTGCATTCCCATGCTCACACTGCCGACGAAGGCGAGGACGACCGAGACGATGTAGAACAGACATCCGGAGATGCGGCGAGTGGAGTCGCGGTTCCACCAGCGAGACTCCGGATTGACGAGGCTCATGGTCGAGTCTCCGTTTCGGATAGGCGGCACGTCAAGGCTCAACCCAACCACATGACGTGTGCTGAGACCGACTTCAGGAGGCGCGTGCCGACCACGGCATCACCGATCGCGCGCGCCAAAGTACACTTGTTGCGATATGGGTCTACGAAATGACTGGCCACACCGCGGATCACGCCAGCGGGTCCGTGCGGCTGGGGGAGCGTCGGGCCTGGGCGGCCGACATTCGATGGCAGGAGCACGATGACCGAACCGAAGATTCTGCGTGACGAGGCGGTTGCCGGACACGACGAGGTCGGGAACCTCGTCGTCGACTGGGCGGTGGTCTGTCACGTGGGTCGCGTTCGCGAAGCGAATGAGGACGCGGCGCTCGCGATTCCCGGTCGCTATGTCGTCGCAGACGGTATGGGCGGGCACGACAGCGGCGAACTCGCCAGCGAGGCGGCACTGCGAACCCTCGCCGAGGTGCCCGTCGGCGAGAACTCAGCGGAGGCGCGTGCTCATCTGACCGAACTTCTGGAGCGTGCGCAGGAGCGGATCGGCGAGCTCGGCACCGAGACCGGACGCCGCGCAGGGACCACCGCCACCGGCATCGTTCTCACGACCGACGACGGTGTGCCGCACTGGGTCGCGTTCAACATAGGCGACTCGCGCACGTACCTGTGGTCGGCCGGGGAGTTGCGGCAGGTGAGCGTCGACCACTCGCAGGTCCAGGAGCTGGTGGACGCCGGCTATCTGACGCCCGAGCAGGCTCGGGTCGATTCGCGGCGCAACGTGATCACTCGCGCGCTCGGTGCCGGAATGGCGGCGCCGGTGGCTGATTACTTCGGGTTCGAAGCCAAGGCGGGCGATACCATCCTGCTGTGCTCGGATGGGCTCGACGGCGAGCTGACCGACGACGAGATCGAAGTGATCTTGGAGGCCTCGCCGGACAACGAGGTAGCCGCGGCGGCGCTGGTCGAGGCGGCTCTGGAGTGCGGTGCTCACGACAACGTGACGGTGGCCGTCGTGTCGGTTGCCGGAACATCGGTGACCGGAGCTGTCGAGGAGCGCAGCGGCGAAGAGATCGGGGACTGATCCACCTTGCAGCCGGACGTGTCGACAACATTCGCCGAGTTCTGCGGTGAGCGATTCCCGGTGCTGTCCGGCCATCCGTTCTACATCGGCCGCGAGGCGACCCTCACCGTCGACGACAATCCGTATCTGCATCGGCGGTTCCTCGTGTTGCACGACGAGAACGGGATGTGGTGGCTGACCAACCTGGGGACCCATCTGTCCGCGACGGTGACCTCCGCCGACCTGGGATTCAGTGCGACGCTGGGGCCCGGCGCCCGCATGCCGCTCGTCTTCGGTCGTACCAGCATCGTGTTCACCGCCGGGCCGACGACGTACGAGGTGCAGGTTCAGGCCGGCTCACCTGACGTGTCCGCGCCGACCGTCGAGCACCTGGTCGGCGGTGACACGACGCGCGGCGTGCCGAACTTCACCGAGAGTCAGCGGCTTGCCATTCTGGTGCTCGCCGAGGCCATCCTGCGGCGCGACGGAACCGGTGCGAGTGCACTCCCCAGCTCGGCTCAGGCCGCGGCACGGCTGGGGTGGTCGTTGACGAAGTTCAACCGCAAGCTCGACAACGTCTGCGACAAGCTCGACATGATCGGTGTCAGCGGCATGCGGGCGGGCGGCGGCAAGCTCGCGACCAACCGCCGGTTGCGTCTGGTGGAGTACGCGCTCTCCACCCGGGTGATCACCCGGGACGACCTAGGATTGCTCGACGCGGAGCACGCGCGCAATCAACCCCCTGACCTGCAGTGATGGCATGGGGAGTTCTCCCCATCGACGGGCTTGCCGACAGGCCATAGCGTTCTTTCCAACAGCAACGGAACAACGAGTTCCAGCGCACAGGAAGGGACAGAGAAGATGACCGTCACCGCAATCGCACCCGCCGGCACCACCCACCCCGCCACCGTTTCCGCAGCGGGTGGCCCGCGTTCTGCGTCCGCTGTCGACCGTCGTCGCCGCGAGGCGCTCGCCCGGCTCAGCGCTCGCGTCATGCCGCTGCCGGGGCAGCCGCTGCACACTTCTCCCGCGACCCTGACGATTGTTCGCGACGAACCGGCCGCACCCGCGATGCCGCAGCCGACCTTGACCGACCGTGAGGTGGAGGTCCTGCGCACCTGGCTGCTGCTCGATTCCAAGCCCGCTGTGGCCGAGGCGCTGTTCATCTCGCTCGGAACCGTGAACACGCACTTGACGCGCATTCGCGCCAAGTACGCCGAACTCGGCCGGTCAGCGTCCACCAAAGCGGCGCTCGTCGCCCGCGCGATTCAGGACGACATCGTCGACATCGACGAGCTCTGACTCTGCTAGCCGGTGAAGGCCTCGTCGCGGAGCATCGGGATGTCGAAGCAGGCGTCGGGGACGCCGAACGCGTCCACCAGGTTGTGGGCGTACGGGCGGAGTTCGCCGCAGAGGTCGTTGACTCCGCGTCGGATGGCCTTCGCTCGTTCGACGCTGACGTGCCGATGCATGAGGAACCAGCCGAGATCCTCCTCCAGCAACGAGTACACGAAGAGATTGCGCACCTGCTTGAGCACGGTGCGCGTCTCGCGGTCTTCGACGCGACCGATGACCTCGACGAAGCTCTCGAGGACGATGCGTTCGATGTGGGACTCGCCGACCTTGATCAGGTGATCCTGCGTCTCGGTGAAGACCTCGAGGGCGTCCGCGTCGTCCTCCTTGGCGCGCCGCATGCGGGCCGCCGCGGTCCGGGTCAGGTGATCCTCGCGGTTCCGCAGCAACCTCAACTGGGTGCCGGGGTGGGTCAAGGCACTGTTCTCCGGGTCCTCGTCGGAATCGTCGAGCAGCGTCTGCACCACCTGGCGCGCCGCCGTCTTCTCCAACGCGTAGCTGGTGGCCATGCTCGCCACGAAGCGGACCCACCCGACTGCGTCGAGGCCCTGCACGTCGTCGGCGTAGGCGGTCAACTGCTCCTTCGCGACCAGTTGGGTGAGCACCAGGTTGTCGCCCTCGAACGTGGTGAACACGTCGATGTCGCCGCGCAGCAGCGGCAGCAGGTTCTCGGACATGTAACCCGCACCGCCGCACGCCTCGCGCGCCTCGGAGATGGCCCGTTGCGCGAGGGTGGTGTGCCCGGCCTTGATCGCGGCCGCCTTGGTCTCGAGTCGGCGGAGCTCCTTCGGGTCGACGGTGGCCGGATCCGCGGTCTGCATGTCGTGGAGTTCGGCGGTCACCTCGTTCTGAGCGATCGCGAAGGCATAGGCGCGCGCCACCAGCGGCAGCAGTCGACGCTGATGTGTCCGGTAATCCAGGAGCAGCATCTCCGTGTCGCCGCCCGGCGCCTGGAACTGCCTGCGCTGCAGGGCGTACTTGACGGCGAGCGCCAACCCGAGACGTCCGGCGGCGCCCGCGGAGGCGCCGACGGTCACGCGACCGCGGATCAGGGTGCCGAGCATCGTGAAGAACCGCCGGTTGTCGGACTCGATGGGGCTGGAATACGTGCCGTCGTGAGCGACGTCGGCATACCGGTTCAGCAGATTGGTGCGCGGGATCCGCACGCGGTCGAACAGGATTCGGCCGTTGTCCACACCCGGCAGCCCGCCCTTGTATCCGCAGTCGGACGTCGTGACGCCGGGCATATCCGCACCGTCGGCGTCGCGGATCGGCACGACGAAGCAGTGCACGCCGCGGCTGACCGGCTCCTCGCCCGGCGCCCCGGTGACCAGCTGCGCGAAGACGGCGGCGAAACGCGCGTGCTCAGCGGCGCCGCCGATGTAGTCCTTCCGCGATCCCGGCGTCGGGGAACAGATCTCGAACTCTCCGGTCTCGGGCAGGTAGGTGGCGGTGGTCTCGAGCTGCTGGACGTTGGAGCCGTGTCCGGTCTCGGTCATCGCGAAACAACCCAGGACGTCGAGGTCGATCAGGCCCTTCACATAGGTGTCGTGGTGTTCCTGCGTACCGAGGTTCTCAATGGCGCCGCCGAACAGTCCCCACTGGACGCCTGCCTTCACCATCAGCGACAGGTCGCCGTAACCGAGGGTCTCGATGGCGGTGACCGCGCCGCCGACGTCGCCGGTTCCGCCGTGCTCCGGACGGAATCCGGATGCGGGGAAGCCGAGCGGCACCATGTCCTTCATCTGTCCCAGCACCCGGGTGCGGTAGTCGTCGAGCGACAGTCCGGACTGCGGGACCAGCGCTTGGTCGTTGATCTGGCGGCGCACGACGTCGCGCGTCGGCCCCCACCGCCCGTCGAGAACGGATCGAAGGTACGGGGTCAGGGTGCTCTCGGCGCTCATGGTTTTCGACCCTACCTGTGAGTTCGGGTCGGGGCTCGGTGCGATAATCAGCGCGTGGCGCACATCGAAGAGATCCTGGCTGTCGAGCGGATCGACAATGACATCTATCGTGGCGGGTCGTTTCCCAGCCATTTGAGGAGAACGTTCGGCGGACAGGTGGCCGGTCAGGCGCTGGTGTCGGCGACCCGGACGGTGGACCCCGCGTTCGCCGTGCACTCCCTGCACGGGTACTTCTTGCGACCGGGTAAGCCGGACAAGCCCGCGGTCTACCTGGTGGACCGGATCCGTGACGGACGGTCGTTCGTCACCCGCCGGGTGACCGGTGTACAGGACGGCGAGGCCATCTTCTCCATGTCGGCCTCGTTCCACGTCACCACCGACCACGGGATCGAGCATCAAGACCGGATGCCGCCCGCGCCGGATCCCGACACGCTGCCGGACCGCGCCGAGTCGGCGACCGACACCCAACGCATGCTCCTTGCCGAATGGGACACCTTCGACATCCGGATCGTCGACCAGTCGGACACCGTGAAGATTCCGGGACTTGCTGCACAGCAACGCGTCTGGTTCCGTTACCGCACTCCGCTGCCGGACGACCACCTGCTACACGTGTGCACCCTCGCCTACATGAGCGATATGACGCTGCTGGGCTCGTCCGCGGTGGTCCACCCCGATGAGGAGACGCAGAACGCCTCGCTCGACCACGCGATGTGGTTCCTGCGTCCCTTCCGCACCGACGACTGGCTCCTATACGATCAGACGTCTCCGTCGGCCGGCGGCGGACGCTCTCTGACTCAGGGTCGGATCTTCGACCGCAGTGGTCGGATGGTGGCCGCGGTGACGCAGGAGGGCCTGACCCGAAGCGGCGTTCCGGGCTCGGCCGCGTCGATCATGAGGCAGGCCGAATGAGTGAGCCCACGATCGGCGTGCTGGCTCTGCAGGGGGATGTCCGCGAGCACATCGCGGCGTTGAATGCCTGTGGGGCACAGGCGATTCCGGTTCGACGGCGGGCTGAGCTCGACGCTGTCGACGGGTTGGTGATCCCGGGTGGGGAGTCGACCGCGATGAGCAGGCTGCTCGGCGTGTTCGACCTCTACGACCCGCTCGTCGCACGCCTTCGCGACGGACTCCCGGCCTACGGCTCGTGCGCGGGCATGATCATGCTCGCGTCGAGGATTCTCGACACCCGGCCCGACGCACGGCACCTCGATGCGCTCGACATCACGGTGCGGCGCAACGCTTTCGGGCGTCAGGTGGAGTCGTTCGAGGCCGACCTGGCGTTCTCGGGGATCACCGATCTGCCGGGCGCCGAACCCATGCGCGCGGTCTTCATCCGCGCACCGTGGGTGGAGGAGGCCGGGCCCGGTGTCGACGTGCTGGCCACGGTCGACGAGGGGCCTGCCGCGGGGCGTGTCGTCGCCGTACGGCAGCGCAACGTGCTGGCCACTTCGTTTCATCCTGAAGTCACCGGCGACGTGCGGGTGCACCAGTTCTTCGTGGATATGGTGGGGGCGGCGTAGAATTTCCCGGTGCCCTGCGGCAGCCACGTGTTGTCCGGGTAACGAGAACTCTTCAAGAAAGGGAACACCAATGAGCGGCCACTCCAAATGGGCCACCACCAAGCACAAGAAGGCTGTCATCGATGCCAAGCGCGGCAAGATGTTTGCCAAGCTGATCAAGAACATCGAGGTGGCGGCCCGTACGGGTGGCGGTGATCCCGGCGGAAATCCGACGTTGTACGACGCGATCCAGAAGGCGAAGAAGTCGTCGGTTCCGAACGACAACATCGAGCGCGCCCGCAAGCGCGGCGGCGGCGAAGAGGGCGGCGGCGCCGACTGGCAGAACATCACGTACGAGGGCTACGGCCCCAACGGTGTCGCCATTCTGGTCGAGTGTCTCACCGACAACCGCAACCGCGCGGCCACCGAGGTCCGTGTCGCGATGACCCGCAACGGCGGCAACATGGCCGATCCCGGTTCGGTCGCGTACCTGTTCACCCGCAAGGGCGTCGTCACCCTGGAGAAGGGTGACCAGACCGAGGACGACATCCTCATGGCCGTCCTCGACGCGGGCGCCGAGGAGGTCACCGATCTCGGTGAGACGTTCGAGGTCGTCAGCGATCCCGGCGATCTGATCGCCGTGCGCACCGCCCTGCAGGAGGCCGGCATCGATTACGACTCGGCCGAGCCGGATTTCCGCGCGTCGGTCGAGGTTCCGGTCGACGCCGACGGTGCGCGCAAGGTCATGAAGCTCATCGATGCGCTCGAGGACTCGGACGACGTCCAGAACGTCTACAGCAATATCGACATCAGCGATGAGGTGCTCGCTCAGCTCGAAGACGACTGATAGGCTCTCGAACAAATGTTCTGACCGGGTCGGAGGCGGCCCGGCGGAGATCGAGAGGTGAGTGGCGCGTGCGTGTTCTGGGCATCGACCCCGGCCTGACGCGGTGCGGCATCGCACTCGTCGAGGCCGGGCAGGGGCGGAGGGTGACCGCGCTCGACGTCGACGTGATTCGCACGCCCGCTGATATGGCGTTGGAGAAGCGTCTCCTCGGCATCTATCGGGCGGCGACGACGTGGTTCGACACGCACCAGCCCGACGTCGTCGCCATCGAGCGGGTCTTCGCCCAGCGTCAGGTGAGCACGGCGATGGGCGTCGCGCAGGCCTCCGGAGTCATCGCACTCGCGGCGGCCGAGCGCGACCTGCCCGTCGACTTCTACACGCCGAGCGAGGTGAAGGCCGCGGTCACCGGGTCGGGGCGGGCGGACAAGGCGCAGGTCACAGCGATGGTCACCCGCATTCTCGGGATGCAGAAGCCGCCGAAACCGGCCGATGCCGCCGACGCCCTGGCGTTGGCGATCTGCCACAGTTGGCGCGGTCCGGTGAATCGCCGGATGCAGGAGGCCGCTGAGCGCGCACAGGAGGCGCAGAACCGCCACCGGGCGCGACTCAAGGCGGCTCAGGAGGAAGCCCGCGCGTTGACGGGCGGAAAGGCTGCGCTGTGATCGCGTCCGTGTCCGGGGAGATCATTCACATCGCACTCGATCACGCGGTGGTGGAGTGCGCGGGAGTCGGTTACCGGGTGCTCGCGACCCCGCCCACGTTGGGGACGCTCCGTCGCGGCGAGCAGGTGCGACTGCTGACCACGATGATGGTCCGCGAGGACTCCATGACGCTGTACGGATTCACCGATCCCGATGCGCGCGATCTGTTCAGCCTGTTGCAGACGGTCACCGGCGTCGGCCCGCGCCTCGCGATGGCGACCCTGGCCGTATTGGAACCCGATAGCCTTCGCCGTGCTCTCGCCGACTCCGACGCCAAGGCGCTGACCGCGGTTCCGGGCATCGGTAAACGCGTCGCCGAGCGCCTGGTCGTCGAACTCCGCGACAAGGTCGCGGCGGCGCCGGGCGAGACCACGACGCCCGGTGGGCCGGCCGTCGGCGGCGTCGGCGCGCAGGTGGCCGAAGCCCTTGTCGGGCTCGGCTTCACCGAGTCGGCGGCCGACAAGGCCGTCGCTGCGGTGCTCGCCGAGAACGCGGACGCCGACTCGTCGACGCTGCTCCGGGCGGCGCTCACCTCCCTCGGGCCGCGTCGATGACGACCGACGCCGAGGACTTCGGTCCGGGAGAGTTTCTCAGCGCGAACCTCGTCGAGGGCGACAGTGACGTGGATGCGAGTCTGCGGCCGGGAAGCCTCGGCGACTTCATCGGGCAGCCCCGCGTCCGCGAACAATTGGAGTTGGTCCTGCACGCGGCCCGTGCGCGTGGCCGCACGCCCGATCACATTCTGCTGTCGGGACCGCCCGGACTGGGCAAGACGTCGCTCGCCATGATCATCGCCAGTGAGATGGGCGCCGCCATCCGGATCACCTCGGGTCCCGCGCTCGAGCGTGCCGGCGATCTGGCCGCAATGCTGTCGAACCTCGTCGAGGGCGACGTCCTGTTCATCGACGAGATCCACCGGATCGCGCGGCCAGCCGAAGAGATGCTGTACCTGGCCATGGAGGATTTTCGCGTCGATGTCGTCGTAGGGAAGGGCCCCGGAGCCACCTCGATTCCGCTCGAGGTGGCTCCGTTCACCCTGGTCGGCGCGACGACGCGATCGGGCGCACTGACCGGGCCACTCCGCGACCGGTTCGGTTTCACCGCCCACATGGAGTTCTACGAGGTCGACGAACTGGTGCGCGTGCTGCAGCGGTCGGCCGCCATCCTCGGCATTCCGATCGCCGCGGACGCCGCCGTCGAAGTCGCGGGACGTTCGCGCGGCACCCCGCGCATCGCGAACCGGCTGCTTCGCCGCGTCCGCGACTATGCGGAGGTCCGCGGAGACGGGACCGTCGATCTCGCGGCGGCGCGGGCCGCACTCAAGGTCTACGACGTCGACGAACTGGGACTGGACCGCCTCGACCGGGCCGTTCTCGGCGCCCTGGTCCGCGGGTTCGGTGGGGGACCGGTCGGCGTCTCCACGTTGGCGGTGGCCGTCGGTGAGGAGCCCGCGACCGTCGAGGAGGTCTGCGAGCCGTTCCTGGTCCGCGCAGGCATGATCGCGCGGACGCCGCGGGGCCGAGTGGCCACCGCCGCCGCCTGGCATCACCTCGGGCTGCAGCCTCCCGCGGGCGCGATCAATCAGGTGCACGGCGTGCGGGCCCGCGAGGACGACACCGGCACGCTGTTCGACTGATCACGTCATCGGTCGATCTCGCTGCGTCGACGGGAAAACTCCTGCTGAGCGTCGTCGCGGTGGCGGTCGACAGTGGACACCCGTGCATCGACTCCCGACCTGTGCGTGAGGTTTTGTCCCCGGGCCTGGCACACTGGTCCCCATGGAATCGTTGATCCTTCCGTTGATGCTTGCTGCCATGGCGGCGTTCATGTTCTTCAGCATCCGCAATCAGAAGAAGCGCGCTGCCGCCGCAGCCGAGATGCAGAACTCGCTCGAGGCCGGCTCGCGCGTGCAGCTCCACGCCGGTCTGTTCGGCACCGTCGTGGAGGCTGAAGAAGGCCAGAACATCAAGATCGAGATCGCGCCCGGTGTGGTCACCGAGTGGAACCGTCTCGCCATTCGCGAGGTGGTCTCGCCGGAGGCACCCGCCATCGAGACGATCGACGACGATCGGATCGCTGTCGATGAAACGGACACCGTGTCGCTCGACAAAGAGCAGAACGAAGAGAAGTAGAACGAACGCGTGACTAAACCCAATCTGCGCGGTGGAGCAGGCAGGCTCCGACCCGAGGCTCCGCCGTGGCAGCCGCTCACGGTCTTCTTCCTGATCCTCGGGATCGTCTACGCCCTGGTGTTCTTCACCGGCGGCGGCAGCCCCACTCCCA
The DNA here is from genome assembly GCF_001592365.1 of Gordonia hydrophobica NBRC 16057. GTDB lineage: Bacteria > Actinomycetota > Actinomycetes > Mycobacteriales > Mycobacteriaceae > Gordonia > Gordonia hydrophobica. Next base: position 38,694 of record NZ_BCWU01000006.1, on the reverse strand, counting down.
AACTGGGCATCGACTTGCAGGGCGGCACGCGCGTCGTCCTGACCGCGCGGACCGACGACGGCAGCGCGCCGTCGTCGTCGCAGCTGGAACAGGCTCGCCAGATCATCGACCAGCGTGTCAACGGTCTCGGCGTCGGCGGCTCGGAAGTGGTGATCAACGGAAACACGATCGTCATCACCGTCCCCGGCGACGACGGCAAGCAGGCGCGCGACCTCGGTCAGACCGCACGCCTCTACATCCGACCGGTGGTCGAGCAGCAGCCCGCCCAACAGCAGAAGCCCGATCCCGCCGCCAAGGACGTCGTCGATATGACGCCCGAGGAGCAGACGGCCGCGGTGGACGCGCAGCGGAAGGCGCGGCAGGCGCCCGCGAACGCCGACGAGGCCCAGCTGGCGGCGCTGCGGGCCGAGATGGCGAAGGTCAACTGCGCGCCGGACTACAGCGATCCGCTGGTCGGCTACGACAAACCCGACCAGTACCTCGTCGCCTGCGGCAAGGACGACGGCATGGTGTACCTGCTGAAGCCGATGCTCATCGACGGCCGCGACATCGCTGACGCCAAGTCGGGACAGAACCAGACCGGTGCATGGACCGTCAACGTCGATTTCAAGGGCGACGCACAGAAGACGTGGGCCGACTTCACCGGCAAGAACGTCGGCGTTCAGACCGCCGTCACGCTCGACACCCGAGTACTCAGCGCTCCGTCGATCAACCAGCAGATCCTCGGCACCACTGAGATCAGCGGTCGATTCACCCAGTCCGAGGCGAATGCGCTCGCGAACGCACTCAAGTACGGTTCGCTGCCGCTGTCGTTCGCCATGTCCGACGCACAGACCGTGTCGGCGACCCTGGGTCTGCAGTCGCTCAACGCGGGACTGATCGCGGGTCTTGTCGGCCTGATCCTGGTCCTGCTCTACTCGCTGCTGTATTACCGCGCGATGGGGTTCCTGTCGGTGCTGTCGCTGATCCTGGCCGGCGCCATGGTCTACGGCATCATCATCCTGCTGGGGCGCTGGATCGGGTTCACGCTCGACCTGGCGGGCATCGCCGGTCTGATCATCGGCATCGGCATGACGGCCGACTCGTTCGTCGTCTACTTCGAACGCATCAAGGACGAGATGCGCGAGGGCCGAACCGTCAGATCGTCGGTCACCCGCGGCTGGCAGAGCGCCCGCCGCACCGTGTGGACCGGTAACGCGGTCAGCTTCATCTGTGCCGCGATCATCTACGTGCTGGCAGTCGGCGCCGTCCGCGGATTCGCGTTCACGTTGGGTCTGACGACCCTGATCGACATCATGATCGTCTTCCTGGTCACGCATCCGATGGTGGTGCTCGCCAGCCGCAACGAGTTCCTCTCCCGGCCCGCCGTCAACGGCCTGGGCGCGGTCTCGGAGGTCGCTCGTGAACGCCGCAAGGCGCACGTTGCCGCACGTGCGGCCGCCGGCGTCAGCGCAGCGACGGACGCGGGGGCGGCAAACGAAGGGGACAAGCAGTGACCAACCCGTCCACGGACGACCGGAAGGCCACGACCGAATGGTCCGACGCCGACTACGTCGCCGATAAGAATCAGTCGTTCCTGTCGCGCCTGTACTCGGGCACCGGCGCCTTCGACGTCGTCGGCAAGCGCCGGATGTGGTACATCGTCTCGGGCGTCATGATGCTGATCTGCATCCTCTCGATCGCGATTCGCGGGTTCACCTTCGGCATCGATTTCGAGGGCGGTACCCAGATCTCGATGCCCGCACGGGGCTCCATCACCACCTCGGATGTATCGAAGGTCTTCGAGGACACGCTGCAGCGTGCGCCGGAGACGGTGCAGGAGGCCGGCGCGGGCGCTGCGGCGACCTTCCAGATCCGTACCGAGACGCTGACCGGCGCGGAGACCGCCGAGGTGCTGCACGCGCTCGGCACCGCATTCCAACCGGACGTCAACCCGGGCGACGTCAGCTCGTCGGACGTCAGCTCCACGTGGGGCCAAGAGATCACCAAGAAGATGCTCATCGCCCTCGTGGTGTTCTTGATCGTCGCCTTCATCTACATCGCCATCAGATTCGACAAGGAGATGTCGATCGCGGCGATGGCCTCCCTCGTCTTCGACCTCGTCGTCACGGCAGGCATCTATTCGCTCGTCGGCTGGGAGATGACGCCTGCGACCGTCATCGGTCTCCTCACGATCCTCGGCTTCTCGGTGTACGACACGGTCGTCGTCTTCGACAAGGTGGAGGAGAACACGCGGTCGGTGTTCGCCACCACACGGCGGACCTATGCGGAACAGACCAACCTGGCCGTGAACCAGACGCTGATGCGTTCCATCAACACCACGGTGATCTCGGTGCTGCCGATCATCGCGCTGATGGTCGTCGCGGTGTGGATGCTCGGTGTCGGAACCCTGAAGGACCTGGCGCTGATCCAGTTGGTCGGGGTCGTCGTCGGTACCTACTCGTCGGTCTTCCTCGCGTCACCGTGGCTGGTGTCGATGAAGGAACGGAACAAGGACATCAAGCGGCACACCGCGAAGGTGCTCGCACGCCGGGAGAGGATCTCGGCATGATCACCCCGCGGCTGCGCCGGGTCGCAGCGATGCTGGCGGCCGGAGCGGCCGCGGGTGCTCTCCTCGTCGCCTGCGGATCAGACGACCGCGCCGACGTGGACTACCTCATCGACGCGCGCGTCGCGTCGTACAACGTCAACACCGTCGACGGCCATGCCGACGGCGCGGTGATGGCCCTGGCCCGCGTGCTGCCCGGGTTCTCGATCGTCGGGCCGGAAGGCCAGATCATCGCCGACCGCGACATCGGTCGGGTGACGCAGGAGCGCGGCACCGCCCTCACCCTGCGTTACGAGTTCGCTAAGGACGCGGCCTATTCCGACGGCACCGCGATGACCTGCGACGATCTGTTCCTGGCCGCGACCGCGATGAGCGGAGCGACCAAGGGCTTCGACGCGTCGACCAACGCCGGCTACGGCGACATCGACCGCGTGGACTGTGCGCCGGGCGACAAGGTCGCGACGGTGGTCTTCAAGCGCGGTCGCGACTACGGTCAGTGGCGCGAACTGTTCGGCGCAGGCACGCTGCTGCCCGCCCACGTCGTGGCGAAGGCGGCGGGCGTCCCCAACGTCGTCGATCCGATCCGCGCGGGAGACACGAAGGCGGTCGCCGCGATCGCAAAGGCCTGGAACACCGGATTCGACCTGAAGCCGGGCACCGCGATCGACGAGAAGAAGTTCCCGTCGGCCGGTCCGTATCGCATCGCCTCGTACACGGTCGACGGCGGGCTGGAACTGGTCGCCAACGACAAATGGTGGGGTGCGGCGCCCGCGTCCGGCGAAGTGACCGTGTGGCCGCGTGGGACGAACGGGGAGGCCGCCCTGGACGGCTCGCGAGCGACCGTGGTCGACAGCGGTGATCTCGCGCTCGGCGACCGGGTGAGCGGTGTCGAATCGGCCACCCCGGTGGCGAATCGCACCAGCGAACGCGACGAGGCGCCGCTCGCGGTGACCCAACTGGTGTTCGCAGGCAAGGGCGTCGGAGCCGATCCGCTGGTCCGCCGAGCGCTGGCACTCTGCATGCCGCGCGACGCGTTGGCCCGCAGATTCGGCGCCAACGGCATCACGTGGAATCTGCGCGCGGCATCGCCCGCCGATCCGCTTGGGCCGTCGCTCAACGCGCAGTACAGCCGCCGCTATCCGCGGGCCGACGTGCCGCGGGCGACCTCGACGCTCAAGCGTCGCGGCACCGGCGACCGCGCGCACGCCACAGTGCGGATCGGATATCTCGCGCCCTCGAAGGAGAATGCGGAGATCGTGAAGACGATCGCCGACAGCTGTGCCACGGCCGGGCTGACGGTCGAGGACGCCTCGTCGCCCGAACTCCGCATCGGCGAACTCGGTCGGGCATACGACGCACTGCTGACCTCCGACGGCACCTTTGCGGCCTCCAGCACGGCGTCGGGCTTCCCCGAAATCTTCTCGCTGGCGTCCGGAGATCCGCAGAACCTGTCCGGGTTCAGAAACAAGCAGGTGACCGACGCGATCGGCGACCTGGCCGGAACCGTCAGCGACAGTGCTCGACTCCCGCTGCTGCGGACCATCGAGACGGCGGCATGGGACGACCTCCCGACCATTCCGCTGTTCGGCACCGTCCGAGCTCGCGAATCGTCGAACGTCTCGAATCTGGTGCCGGGACTCGGCAGCTCGGGGACGGGCTGGAACATGGATCGCTGGGGGACGTCGTGACAGTGGAGGACCAGTCGGCGCGCTGCCGGGAGCGGGCCGCCGCGGCCGTCGAACGGCATGCACGCCTGATCCCTGACTTTCCGTCGCCCGGCATCGCGTTCAAGGATCTGACGCCGGTGCTGGCGGACGCCGACGGTCTCGACGCCGTGATCGACGCGCTGGCGCACGTGTGCGACGGGGCGGATCTCGTCGCCGGGGTCGATGCGCGCGGCTTCCTGATCGCCGGCGCAGTCGCACGACAACTGGGCGTCGGAGTGGTCGCGGTGCGCAAGGGCGGCAAGCTGCCGCCGCCGGTGGTCGGCGTCGACTACGCGCTCGAGTACGGCACGGCGCGCTTGGAGATCCCCGCCGATGGGATCGATCTCGCCGGCCGCCGAGTGGTGGTGATCGACGACGTCCTCGCGACCGGCGGCACCGTCGTCGCCGCGGCCCGTCTGCTGGTTCAGGCCGAGGCGATCGTGGACACGGTCGCCGTCATCATGGAACTCGACGGTCTGCCGGGGCGCGAACGCGTCATCGCGGACGTCGGACCCGGCGTTCGAGTACATACCCTCTGCCGCGGCTGAGTACGATCGCCCTATGAGCGATCCCGACATCAAGCGACCGGACGACGCCTCGCCACTGAGTTCGCGCCGTGTCCGTGCGCGCCTGGCGCGTCGGATGACGGCACCGCCGCGCAGCGGCGTCGCGCCCGTGCTCGAGCCGCTGGTCTCGCTGCACCGCGAGGTGTATCCGAAGGCCGACGTCGCGGTCCTGCAGCAGGCGTACGCCGTGGCCGACGAACACCACTCCGGCCAGTTCCGGAAGTCGGGTGATCCGTACATCACCCATCCGCTCGCCGTCGCGACCATCCTCGCCGATCTCGGCATGGACACCACGACACTGGTGGCCGCGCTGCTCCACGACACCGTCGAAGACACCGGATACTCCCTCGACGCGTTGGAGAAGGATTTCGGTTCCGAGGTCGCGCATCTGGTCGACGGCGTCACCAAGCTCGACAAGGTGGCGCTCGGCAGTGCGGCCGAGGCGGAGACCATTCGCAAGATGATCATCGCGATGGCGCGCGATCCGCGCGTACTGGTGATCAAGGTCGCCGACCGCCTGCACAACATGCGCACCATGCGTTTCCTTCCGCCCGAGAAGCAGGCGCGGAAGGCGCGTGAGACGCTCGAGGTGATCGCACCGCTGGCGCATCGCCTGGGCATGGCGACTGTCAAGTGGGAGCTCGAGGACCTCTCCTTCGCGATCCTCCATCCGAAGAAGTACGAGGAGATCGTCCGACTGGTGGCCGACCGCGCGCCCAGTCGTGACACCTACCTGGCGCGCGTCCGGTCCGATCTCAACACCGCGCTCAGCGGATCCCGGATCACCGCGACCGTCGAAGGGCGTCCCAAGCACTACTGGTCGATCTACCAGAAGATGATCGTCAAGGGGAAGGACTTCGACGACATCCACGACCTCGTCGGGATGCGCATCCTGTGCGACGAGGTGCGCGACTGTTACGCCGCCATCGGCGTCGTCCATTCCCTGTGGCAGCCGATGGCCGGACGGTTCAAGGACTACATCGCCCAGCCGAGCTTCGGCGTGTATCAGTCCCTGCACACCACGGTGATCGGACCCGAGGGCAAACCCCTCGAGGTGCAGATCCGGACCGTCGAGATGCACCGCACCGCCGAGTTCGGCATCGCCGCCCACTGGCGCTATAAAGAAGGGCGAAAGGGCAAGGGCCGCAAGGCGACCGACGTCGCCGAAGTCGACGACATGGCGTGGATGCGCCAACTCCTCGCGTGGCAGCGCGAAGCGGCGGACCCGGGGGAGTTCCTCGAGTCCCTGCGGTACGACCTCGCGGTGAAGGAGATCTTCGTCTTCACCCCGAAGGGCGACGTGATCACGCTGCCCGCGGGCTCCACGCCGATCGACTTCGCGTACGCGGTCCACACCGAGGTCGGACACCGGTGCATCGGTGCGCGCGTCAACGGCCGACTGGTCGCGCTCGAACGCGCCTTGGAGAACGGCGAAGTGGTCGAGGTCTTCACCTCGAAAGCCGAGAACGCCGGCCCCAGCAAGGACTGGCAGAACTTTGTCGTCTCCCCGCGCGCCAAAGCCAAGATCCGCCAGTGGTTCGCCAAAGAGCGACGCGAGGAAGCGCTCGACAGCGGCAAGGAGGCCATCGTCAAGGAGGTCCGCCGCGGCGGCCTCCCGGTCCATCGACTGCTGTCCGGAGAATCGATCACGGCGCTGGCCAAGGAGTTCGGCTTCAGCGACGTCGACGCGCTGTACACCGCCGTCGGCGAAGGGCATGTGCCTGCGGGTCGGGTGGTCCACCGGCTGGTGGCGATGCTCGGCGGTGTGGACGCCGCAGAAGAAGAGATCGCGGCCCGGGCCACGCCGTCGACCACCACTCGACGCCGCCAGTCCGGCGACAGCGGCGTCGTGGTCGAGGGCGTCGACAATGTGCTCGTGAAGCTCGCGAAGTGCTGTACGCCGGTTCCCGGCGACGAGATCCTCGGCTTCGTCACCCGAGGCGGCGGCGTGAGCGTCCACCGCTCCGACTGCACCAATGCGGACGATCTGCGCTCGCAGCCGGAGCGCCTGCTCTCGGTCAACTGGGCGCCGAATCCGTCATCGGTGTTCCTCGTCGCCATCCAGGTGGAGGCGCTGGACCGCCACCGCCTGCTGTCGGACGTGACGCGCGTGCTGGCCGACGAGCGAGTCAACATCCTGTCCGCGACGCTGACCACCAACCGCGACCGGGTGGCGGTCAGCAAGTTCACGTTCGAGATGGGCGACCCGAAACACCTCGGTCACGTGCTGAACGTGGTCCGCAACGTGGAGGGCGTCTACGACGTCTACCGCGTGACGTCGGCGGCCTGACCGCTCGCTACTCGCTGATGGTCGCGGTCTTGATGTCCAGTGGCGTCTTCGGGTCGCCGTTGTCGGCCGTCCCGGACAGACCCGGATCGATGCCGCCCGCGACCACCTTGTCGACGATCTTCATGCCGTCGTCGCTGACCTTGCCGACGATCGCGAACGGCGACGGCAGCGGGGAGTCCTTCGTGACGATCATGAAGCGTGAGCTGCCGGTGTGCGACAGCCCCTGCTGTTCGTCGTTCTGGTTGATGATGGCGACGGTGCCGCGCGGATAGATCTGCGGGGGAGTCATGCCCATCTGCAGCATCTGCGGGCTGACGTCGCCGTCCTTGAGGCCGGTCGGATTCTCGTCGGGGCTGGTCCAGCCCGGCCCGCCTGCACCGATCCGCGTCGGGTCGCCGCACTGCAGCAGATTGGCGCCGTTCGCCTTCGTCAGGCGATAGCAGTCGGTGCCGTCGTAGAAGTGGTTCTGGGTCAGCGAGATCACCGCGTTCACGTTGCACGGCGCCGACGAACGATCGAGGGTGATCGGGATCGCGCCCAGACCCGTGTTGAGGGTCCAGTCCACGGTGCCGGTGTTCAGCGTGCGGTCGGCGGGCATCGGCGACGTGCCGCCCTTCTTGCTCGCCTCGCGGACGAACGCCAGGTACTTCTCGGCATCGGCGCGCTTGTCTGCGGGCGCCTCGTTGACGCGCTGTTCGAGCGACTTGATGATCTCGACCCAGTTGTCCGGCGACTTCGTGTACTCGCACGCGGTGTGCCGCTGGTCGTCCCAGTGCCGGTAGTAGAAGTAGCCGCCGACCGCGACGGCGGCGAGGACTGCGACGCTGCACAGCGAGATCACGGTGAGTCGACGCTGACGTGCGGCCCGGCGTTCGCTCTCGAGCCGTTCTTCCAGCTTGCGGCGGGCGGCGTCGCGACGCTCTTCGTTGGACGACACGCTGGTGGAACCTCCTGTGCGGCATGTGGGGCGGACTGCTGTCGCTGCAGCGCGCCCCATGCTATCGCAGGGACCTGGAAGGCCGATGAGACAATAGGTTCCAACGTGTCGTCCGGGCAGATCGCCGGGGCGCGAACGAGGAGGTGCGCCCCGTGCTGATCGCCGGGTTCCCCGCAGGAATGTTCCAGACCAACTGCTACCTGGTGGCGCACGATCGCGGCAGCGACGCGGTCGTCATCGATCCCGGTCAGGATGCCGCCCCGAACGTGCGGCAGGCGCTCGCCGAATACGACCTGACGCCCGTCGCGATCTTTCTGACCCACGGGCATCTCGATCACACCTGGAACGCCACCGAGTTGGCCGACGAGTACTCGATTCCCGTCTACATCCACGCCGACGATCGGCCGATGCTGACCGATCCGGGGATGGGCATCGGCAGCGCGCTGTCGTCGATGATCGGCGACATGACGTTCACCGAACCGGAGAAGGTCATCGAGTTCGTCGACGGCGAGGACGTCGACGCCGCGGGCTTCCGCTGGGCTGTCGACCACGCCCCCGGCCATTCGCGCGGCAGCGTGCTGCTGACGCCGGACGCGGCAACGGTGTGCTTCTCCGGGGACGTACTGTTCAATGGATCGATCGGGCGCACCGATCTTCCCGGCGGCAGTCATCAGCAACTGCTCGACTCCATCGCCGCGAAGCTGTTGACTCGGGACGACGACGTCGTGATCCTGCCCGGTCACGGACCCCAGACCACCATCGGCGCCGAGCGGACGGGCAATCCGTTCCTGCTGGACCTTCCCGATGCGAACAAGAAAGGACGATTCGGACTGTGAGTGGAGAATTTGCGGCGCCGAAAGGTGTTCCCGACTATTTCCCGCCTGCCTCGGCCGACTTCCTCGCCGTCCGGAACGCACTGACCGGCGCCGCCCATCGCGCGGGCTACGGACACATCGAGCTGCCGATCTTCGAGGACACGGCGCTCTTCGCGCGCGGTGTCGGCGAGTCGACGGACGTGGTCAGCAAGGAGATGTACACCTTCGCCGACCGGGGCGGCCGCACGGTGACGCTGCGGCCCGAGGGCACGGCGGGCGTGATGCGCGCGGTGATCCAGCACGGTCTGGACCGCGGACAGCTGCCGGTCAAGGTCTGCTATGCGGGGCCGTTCTTCCGGTACGAGCGGCCGCAGGCCGGACGGTACCGTCAACTGCAGCAGGTGGGCGTCGAGGCGATCGGCGTCGACGATCCGGCGCTCGACGCCGAGGTCATCGCCGTCGCCGACGAGGGGTACAAGCGTCTCGGACTGTCCGGCTACCGGCTGGAACTCACGTCGTTGGGCGACGACACCTGCCGCCCGCAGTACCGGGAAGCGTTGCAGGAGTTCCTGTTCGGGCTGGATCTGGATGAGGCGACGCGCGAGCGCGCCCGGATCAACCCGTTGCGGGTCCTCGACGACAAGCGTGCCGAGATCAAGGAGATGACCGCGAGCGCTCCGCTGATGCTCGATCACCTCAGCGAGTCGGCTCGAGAGCACTTCGACCTGGTCCGTCAGCACCTGGACCGACTGGGCGTCGCGTACGTCATCAATCCCCGCCTGGTCCGTGGTCTCGACTACTACACCAAGACCACGTTCGAGTTCGTCCACGACGGTCTCGGTGCGCAGTCCGGCATCGGTGGCGGCGGTCGGTACGACGGCCTGATGAAACAGGTCGGCGGCAAGCAGGATCTCTCCGGCATCGGGTTCGGCATCGGCGTCGATCGCACGGTCCTGGCGCTGGAGGCCGAGGGCGTCTCGGTGGCGGGGGAGGGACGCGTGCAGGTGTACGGAGTTCCGCTCGGCACCGCGGCCAAGAGCGAATTGGTCTGCATCGCCGGGCAGTTGCGCCGCGCAGGCGTGCACGTCGACCTCGCCTACGGCGACCGCGGGCTCAAGGGGGCGATGAAGGCGGCCGACCGCTCCGGCGCCCGCCTCGCCCTGGTCCTCGGCGATCGCGAACTCGAGGAGCGGACGATCGAACTGAAGGACCTGACGAACGGCGAGCAGCGCAAGATCTCGCTCGACGATGTGGTCACCGAGATCGGTACCGTGCTGGCTGACACAGACGCAGTGGCTGCGGACGGCGCGTAGACGGCTGACACGCCTTACAGGTCGTTGGTCGCGAACGTGTCGCAGCGGCCGGGGTCGCCCTGGGCGTAGCCGATCTGGAACCAGCGGACACGCTGTTGGGCGCTGCCGTGGGTCCAGCCCTCGGGATTGGAGCCCGCGCCCTGGATGGTGTCGTCGCCGATGGCCTTGGCGGACGCGATCACGGACTGGATCTGGTCGTCGGTGAGAGGTTCGAGCATCGCGTCCGGCCCCTTGTCGGCGTGGTACGCCCACACGCCGGCGAGGCAGTCGGCCTGCAGTTCGATACGGACCGACCCCGCGTTGCCCATGCGCTGCCCCTTGGCGAGAACCCCGGTCAGATTCTCGACGTGGTGACCGAACTCGTGCGCGACCACGTACTCCTGGGCGAGGGGACCGTCGGAGCCGCCCATCCGCTTGAGCTCGGCGAAGAACGTCGGGTCGAAGTAGGCCGTCTGATCGCCGGGACAGTAGAACGGCCCCATCGCCGACGACGCGGCGCCACAGGCGGTGGTCACATTGCCGGAGAAGATGATGGTCGCCGGCTGGGTGTACCCCTGCATCAGCTGTGACCACACCTTGTTCAGGCTGATCGTCGTGGCCTTGATCCGGCAGGCGTCGTCGGTGTTCGCCTGCTCGATGGTGCAGTTGTCGAGGTGCTTCTGCATCTCGGCGTTGTCGGCACCGGTCACCGACTGGCTCGACGACGAGGAGTCTCCGCCGCCGAGGATGTCGCCTGGATTGAAGCCGAACAGGAGCGCGACGATCGTGACGATCAAGCCGGCGCCACCGCCGAGCGCGATCCTGCCCCCGCCGAATCCGCCGCCTCCCGAACCGCCCGCACTGACATTGCCGCCCTCGAGCGGGCCGCTCCCTCGAAACGTCATGCGCATTACAGTAGCCGCGACGCCGCGCCGTGACGCGACATCGATGCGCTTGTCGCGTTGTCGGCGCAGGTCCGTAGAATCGGACGCAACAGCGTGAACCCTGGCAGCTCTGTGCTGCGCAGAAGGAAGGAACTCAGTGCTCCGCACTCATTTCGCCGGATCGTTGCGTCGGGAAGACGCATCGCAGACCGTCACCGTCGTCGGATGGGTGGCGCGTCGGCGCGACCATGGTGGAGTCGTCTTCATCGACCTCCGTGATTCGTCCGGACTGGTGCAGGTGGTCTTCCGAGACGAGCAGGTCGCCGAGGCGGCGCACCGACTGCGCGCCGAGTACTGCGTCCAGATCACCGGCCAGGTGGACGCGCGTCCTGAAGGCAGCGAAAATGCCGCGCTGGCGTCCGGCGCCATCGAGATCGACGCCAGAGAACTCGTCGTCCTGAACGAGTCGGCTCCGCTGCCGTTCCAGCTCGACGAGCAGCCCGGCGAGGAGGCTCGACTGCGCCACCGCTACCTGGATCTGCGTCGTGAGGGGCCTGCCAAGGCGATCCGACTGCGTTCTCAGGTCAGTGCCGCCGCTCGCGGTGTGTTGGGCGCTCACGACTTCGTCGAGATCGAGACGCCGACCCTGACGCGGTCGACCCCCGAGGGCGCCCGCGACTTCCTGGTTCCGGCGCGGCTGCAGCCCGGTTCGTTCTACGCCCTGCCGCAGAGTCCGCAGTTGTTCAAGCAGCTGCTGATGGTCGCGGGAATGGAGCGCTACTACCAGATCGCGCGCTGCTACCGCGACGAGGACTTCCGCGCCGACCGGCAGCCCGAGTTCACGCAGCTCGACATCGAGATGAGCTTTGTCGACGAGGACGACGTGATCGCGCTCGCCGAGGAGGTCCTGGCCGCCCTCTGGAAGCTGATCGGGGTCGAGATCACCACACCGATTCCGCGCATGACCTACGCCGACGCGATGCGCCGCTTCGGCAGCGACAAGCCCGACCTGCGTTTCGACATCGAACTGGTCGAGTGCACCGAGTTCTTCGCCGAGACGCCGTTCCGCGTCTTCAAGGCGCCGTACGTCGGCGCTGTCGTGATGCCGGGCGGCGCTTCGCAGCCGCGCAGGCAGCTCGACGCCTGGCAGGAGTGGGCCAAGCAGCGCGGCGCGCGCGGCCTCGCCTACGTCCTGGTCCAGGAGGACGGCAGCCTCACCGGTCCGGTCGCCAAGAACATCTCCGACGCCGAGCGTGAGACGCTGGCCGCTCACGTGGGCGCCAAGCCCGGTGACTGCGTCTTCTTCGCTGCAGGAGCGGTCAAGAGCTCGCGGGCGCTTCTGGGCGCCGCGCGCGGTGCCATCGCCGAGAAGCTCGAGCTCATCAAGGACGGCGACTGGGCGTTCACGTGGGTCGTCGACGCGCCACTGTTCGAGCCCGCCGACGACGCGACCGCCGCGGGCGACGTCGCGGTCGGTTCCGGCGCCTGGACCGCTGTGCATCACGCCTTCACCTCGCCGAAGCCGGAATCGCTCGAGAGCCTCGAGTCGAACCCGGGTGAGGCCCTGGCCTACGCGTACGACATCGTCTGCAACGGCAATGAGATCGGCGGCGGATCCATCCGCATCCACCGACGTGACGTGCAGGAACGGGTCTTCAAGATCATGGGCATCAGCGAGGAGGACGCGCAGGAGAAGTTCGGCTTCCTGCTCGACGCCTTCTCGTACGGCGCCCCGCCGCACGGCGGCATCGCCTTCGGCTGGGATCGCATCACCGCCCTGCTGGCGGGCGAGCCGTCGATCCGCGAGGTGATCGCCTTCCCGAAGTCGGGCGGCGGCATCGACCCGCTGACCGATGCGCCGGCACCCATCACGCCGCAACAGCGCAAGGAGACCGGCATCGACGCGAAGCCGCCGAAGGCTTCCGCCGAGACGAAGGCTCCGGCGGACGACTGAGGGCACCATGACGGTAATCGCTGACGAACGGATCTCGTCAGTCCTGCAGACCGCGGAGGGGGTTCTGACACGTCGTGCCGGCACCTCGGTGCAGCTCGACGAGCCGGAGGACCTCGGAGGCACCGGACGCTCCAGCGTCATCCGTGCCCGGGTGCTCGACAACCCGGTCTCGCTTGATCGCACGGTGGTGGTGAAAGCGTTCGACGATCAGACCGCGCCGTCGCAGGTGCTGCGGGAGATCGCGTCGTACCGCTATGCGACGGCGCTCCCGACCGCGTCGCGGCCGGGCCCGCAGCTGCTCGCGTCCGACTTCGAGGAGCGGCTCCTGGTGCTCACCGACCTCGGGCACGGCCGGTCGATGGTCGAATTGCTGGCCTCGACCGATGCCGACGAGGTGGAGCGCGGCGTCAGTGCGTGGGGTCAGGCCCTGGGCCGGATGCATGCGGCCACCCTCGGCGGCGAAGAGGACTTCGACACGCTGATGCGGGTCAGTGGCAAGACCAAGGGCGGAAGTGGTCGGATCACCGTCGCCGGCGGCGGCATCGGCGACGCTGCCGCTGCCTCGGTGAGGGCACACGACGAGCTGCTCGAGACCATCGATGTGGACGCGGTCGAGGGATCTCTCGCCCTGCTCGAGCGCGGACTCCGCCTGTTCGACGCGGGAGACTTCCGCGATTTCCGGGCGTTCAGTCCGGCCGACGTCGGTCCCGGCAACATCTTGATCAACGGCGACGGCGTCCAGTTCATGGACTACGAGTGGGGTGAGTTTCGCGACGCGACGCTCGATGTGGCGTACGCGCTCGCCACGTTCCCCGCACTGCTGTCGGCCGATGTGGTGATGGAGCGTCCCCGCCTGGAGTTGGCGCTGGTGCAGGCGTGGCGCGGCGAGGTGAAGCCGCTGTGGCCGTCGATCAACGACCGCAAGCTGGCCCTGCGGATCTTCACCGCCCGCGCACTCTGGGTGTGGCTGTCGACGTACTGGATGATCCAGGGCGATGCGTCCGGCCACGACTGGGCACTGCACACCGCCGACGCGCGGGTGGTGCTCGCACGGTGGGCCGACCTCGCCGACTCCGGCGAGGCGGCCGGAATCGACGAGAGCTTCGTCGACGCCGCCGACCAGGTCCAAGAGGCACTGCGGATCTACTGGTTCGGGTGAGTTGCCGCGGTGACTGATCAGACGGGGCCGGACGAGGGACTCTTCGCGACCGACGCCGCCGACGAGCAAGCGCCGACCGCACAGGGATCGACAGCAATGGGACCGACCGGCGAGCGCGGCCCGCGGCCGCCGCTCGCCGTCCGGATGCGTCCGCGGACGCTCGACGAGATCGTCGGACAGCAGCATCTGCTCGCCGAGCGCGCGCCGCTGCGCCGACTGATCGCCGGGTCCGGTGCGGCGTCGGTGATGCTCTACGGGCCGCCGGGAACGGGCAAGACGACCATGGCCTCGCTGATCAGTCAGGCCACCGGCGGCCGGTTCGAGGCGTTGTCAGCGCTCTCGTCCGGGGTCAAAGAAGTGCGCACGGTCATCGACATGGCCCGGCGGCGACTGGCGAACGGCCAGCAGACCGTGCTGTTCATCGACGAGGTGCATCGGTTCTCCAAGACCCAGCAGGACGCGCTGCTGGATGCGGTGGAGAACCGGATCGTGCTGCTCGTCGCCGCGACGACGGAGAACCCGTCGTTCTCGGTCGTCGCGCCGCTGCTCTCGCGGTCGCTCGTCCTGCATCTGCAGTCGCTGACCGACGACGACATCAAGGCGGTGATTGCGCGCGCCGTCGAGGATCCCCGGGGACTGGACGGCGCCGTCGCGCTGTCCGAGGAAGCCCTCGAGCACCTGGTCGCCGTCGCGGGCGGGGACGCGCGACGCGCGCTGACCGCACTGGAGGCCAGCGCCGACGCGGTGGCCGACGGCGACGAGATCGAGGTCGCCGACGTGGAGGCGGCGATCGACCGGGCGGCCGTCCGCTACGACCGTTCCGGCGATCAGCACTACGACGTGACGAGCGCGTTCATCAAGTCGATCCGCGGCTCCGACGTCGACGCCGCGGTCCACTATCTGGCGCGGATGATCTCGGCGGGGGAGGACCCGCGGTTCATCGCGCGCCGACTGATGATCCACGCGAGCGAGGACGTCGGCATGGCCGATCCGACCGCATTGCAGACGGCGGTCGCCGCCGCGCAGGTGGTGCAGATGGTCGGTATGCCGGAGGCGCGGCTGGCACTGACCCAGGCCACGATCCATCTCGCGACCGCACCGAAGTCCGGCGCGGTGACCTCCGCGCTCGGCTCGGCGCTGGCCGATGTCTCCGCGGGTCGGGCCGGGGCCGTGCCGCCCGCGCTGCGCGACGGTCACTACGCGGGCGCGCGCAAACTCGGCAACGCCGTGGGCTACCGATTCCCGCACGACCATCCCGACGGGGTACTGGCTCAGCAGTACCCGCCGGACGAGTTGGTCGGCGTCGACTACTACGACCCCACCGACCACGGATTCGAACGAGAACTGCAGCCGCGCGTCGGTCGGTTGCGCTCGATTGTGCGGGGTCTGACCGCGCGTACCCGCTCCCGCAAGTAGTACCGCGGTGGGCGTAAGCTTGACTGCTGATCAATGCCCACCTCGACAAAGGACATCGCCGCAGTGCAGACGCATGAAATCCGGAAGCGTTTCCTGGATCACTTCATCCGGGCCGGACACACTGAAGTGCCCAGCGCCTCGCTGATTCTCGACGATCCGAATCTGCTCTTCGTCAACGCAGGCATGGTGCCGTTCAAGCCGTACTTCCTGGGCGATCAGACACCCCCGTTCGAGCGTGCGACCAGTGTGCAGAAGTGCGTGCGCACGCTGGACATCGACGAGGTCGGCATCACCACCCGTCACAACACCTTCTTCCAGATGGCGGGCAACTTCTCGTTCGGCGACTACTTCAAGCGCGAGGCGATCACCTTCGCGTGGAAACTGCTGACCGATTCCGTCGAGGACGGCGGGTACGGCATGGATCCGACGCGCCTGTGGCCGACCGTGTACCTCGACGACGACGAGGCCGAGCGCATCTGGCGCGACGAGGTCGGTGTTCCGGCCGAGCGGATCCAGCGCCGCGGCATGGCGGACAACTACTGGTCGATGGGCGTCCCGGGACCGTGCGGTCCGTGCTCGGAGATCTTCTACGACCGCGGTCCCGAGTACGGCGTCGAGGGCGGCCCGGAGGCCGACGAGGACCGCTACATCGAGATCTGGAACCTCGTGTTCATGCAGAACGAGCGCGGTGAGGGCACATCGAAGGACGACTACGAGATCCTCGGTCCGCTGCCGAAGAAGAACATCGACACCGGTATGGGCATCGAACGCGTGGCCTGCCTGCTCCAGGGCGTGGAGAACGTGTACGAGACCGACCTGATGAAGCCGATCATCGATCTGACGGCGCTGCTCACCGGCCGCGGCTACGGTGCGGGCAACCACGACGACGACGTCCGCTTCCGAGTGGTCGCCGACCATGCGCGGACCGCGGCCATGCTCATCGGCGACGGCGTGGTCCCGTCCAACGACGGCCGCGGCTACGTGCTGCGTCGACTGCTGCGCCGCATCGTGCGCTCCATTCGATTGCTCGACGCGGGGAACGGGTCGGAGGCTCGCCGCAACGGCGACGCGGCCATGGAGCCGATCATCGCCGCGGTGATCGACGTGATGGCGCCGTCGTATCCGGAACTCGCCGAGCAGCGCGCGCACATCCTGTCGGTCGCGGTGGCGGAGGAGACGACGTTCTCCCGCACGCTGGCCGCCGGTTCCAAGCTCTTCGACGACGCCGCCGACGCCACCAAGAAGGCGGGCAGCACGTCGATCAGCGGCTCCGACGCGTTCACGCTGCACGACACGTACGGGTTCCCGATCGATCTGACCCTCGAGATGGCGGCGGAGGCCGGACTGGCCGTCGACCGCGACGGATTTGCCGAACTCATGAGCGAGCAGCGTCAGCGCGCAAAGGCCGATGCGCGGTCGCGCAAGTCCGCGCACGCCGACCACCACGTGTACCGCGAGTTCCTCGATCGCGGCGAGACCGAGTTCACCGGGTTCACCGAGTTGGTGTCCGAGGCCCGCGTCCTGGGTCTGGTCTCGAACGGCGAGCGGGTCCGGTCGGCGGCGCCGGGCACCGAGCTGGAGCTGATCCTGGATCGCAGCCCGCTGTACGCGGAGTCCGGCGGGCAGATGGCCGACCACGGCACCGTCACCACCAGCGACGGCGTCCGCCTGCGCGTCAACGACGTGCAGAAGGTCGGCAAGAAGGTCTGGCTGCACAAGGTGGTCGTCGACGAGGGCGAGATCGTCGAGGGCGATCAGGTCCTGGCGTCGGTCGACGCGGGCTGGCGGCACGGTGCGACGCAGGGACACTCCGGCACGCACATGGTGCACGCCGCGCTGCGCCAGGTGCTCGGACCGACGGCGACGCAGGCGGGATCACTGAATCGTCCGGGGTACCTGCGCTTCGACTTCCACTCCGGTACCGGGTTGACCGACGCGCAGCGGACCGAGATCGAGCAGATCGCGAACGAAGCGGTGGAGGCCGACTATGCGGTCAACACCTTCGAGACCGACCTGGTCAAGGCGAAGGCGATGGGCGCCATGGCGTTGTTCGGCGAGAACTACGGCGACCAGGTGCGGGTCGTCGAGATCGGGGGACCGTTCTCCATGGAGCTGTGCGGCGGCACCCACGTCGCGAGCTCGGCCCAGATCGGCCCGATCACCGTGATCGGCGAATCGTCGGTCGGCTCGGGAACTCGCCGCGTGGAGGCGTACGTCGGCATGGACTCGTTCCGGTACCTGTCGCGCGAGCGCGCCCTGATGGCCGGGCTCGCCGCGTCGCTCAAGGTGCCGTCGGAGGACGTTCCCGATCGCGTCGAGCAGCTGGTCCTCAAGTTGAAGGAAGCGGAGAAGACCGTGGAGGCGCTGCGCGCCGAGCAGGCGCGGGCCGCGGTCGCCGGACTGATTGACGACGGCGTGACAGTCGGCGACACGCTGGTCGTCGCGGCGCGCGTCGCGGACGGGGTGGACGCCAACGGGCTGCGCGGACTGGTCACCGACCTGCGGGGCAGGATCGCCGACCGCAATGCGGTGATCGCGCTGTTCTCGGCCGGCGAC
The DNA here is from genome assembly GCF_001592365.1 of Gordonia hydrophobica NBRC 16057. GTDB lineage: Bacteria > Actinomycetota > Actinomycetes > Mycobacteriales > Mycobacteriaceae > Gordonia > Gordonia hydrophobica. The sequence continues at coordinate 20,571 of NZ_BCWU01000006.1, read as the reverse complement.
GGCAAGGTTCCCTTCGCCATCGGCACCACCGACGCCGCGCGCGGTGCAGGCATCAAGGCGGGGGATCTGGTGCGCGAGGTGGCCCCGCTCGTCGCCGGTCGCGGCGGCGGCAAGCCCGACCTCGCGCAAGGCTCCGGCTCCGATGCGAGCGGCGTCGACGCCGCCTTGGCTCGCCTCCGCGAGGTGATCGGCGCACGGTGATCACTCCGCGCGGACGGCGAGTGGCTGTCGACGTCGGGAGTGTCCGCGTCGGCGTGGCGGTCTGTGATCCCGACGGGATCCTCGCCACGCCGGTGGAGACCATCCGACGAGCCAAGGACGGATCGGACATCGCACGTCTGGCCGAGATCATCACCGAGTACGAGGCGATCGGCGTCGTGATCGGCCTGCCCCGCACTCTGCGGGGTGAGGAGGGCTCCGCATCGCGAGCAGCCCGGTACTTCGGCAGGCAGTTGGCAGCTGAACTCGACGACCTGTCGATCGAGTTCTACGACGAGAGATTGACCACGGTCACTGCGACGCAAGCGTTGCGTGCGTCAGGAGTGAAAGCCATTCACGCGCGCGCCGTTGTGGATCAAGCGGCGGCGGTCGCTATCCTTCAGGGATGGCTGGACGCGCAGCGATGAGCCACGCCACAACGAGGAGGAGTTTCCCACGTGTCTGATCAGGACGACCCGCGCAGTGATCGCGCAGGCGGCCGGCAGCCCGCCGAGGGCGACGAACGACGCCGCTATTTCGCGGAGTCGATGGGCGCCGGACAGTCGGGCAACCGGCACCGGCGGCGTCGCGCACCGGGCGATCCGACGACGACGGGCAGCATTCCGATCGTTCGCGTCGGCGACTCGCTGCCGGATCCGACGATCGAATACCGGACGCCGGAGCGACCCGAAGGCGAGGCGTCGCCCTACTTCCAGGTGCGGTACCGGCCGACCGAGGTGCAAGGGCTGAGCTTCACCGAGCCGCGCACCTCGCCGTACGCGAGCGAGCCGCCGACAGTGGTCAACCCGCCTGCTCGACACGCATCGCCGCAGCCGCCGGAGCCCACCGCGCCGCCCGCTCCGACTGCCCAGACCCCACCTGCCCAGACCCCACCTGCTCAGACCCCACCTGCTCAGACCCCGCCGGTGCCGCCCCCGCCGCCGCAGACACCGCCGGCGGCACCGGAACCGACCGGGTTGTTCGACATCCTCGATGCGACCCACGAAGAACCGACAGCCACGGCGCCCGCACCGGCATGGGACACCGAGATCACCGATCCACGGCTCCGGGTGGGCAGGCGCGATGAGCCTGCCGATCGGGGCCACGCCGCGCCGGCCTACATTCCCCCCGCAGCTCCCACAGACGCGCCCGCAGACGCCGCGGCAGATGACGTCGTCGAACCCGATGCCGAGGAGTTCGAGCGGGCGATGCCCGCGCGCAAGCGCAATCGCAAGGCGCTGCTCGCCGTTCTCGTGATCATCGTGGTCGCCGTGCTGGTGCTCTCGGGGGTTGCGCTCAAGGCCCTCGGCGTCTTCGATTCGACCACCGACTACGACAGTTCCGTCGGTCACGGCTCGGCGCTGGTGCAGGTGGCCAGCGACTCGTCGATCCGCGAGATCGGCGACACCCTCGCCGACGCGGGCGTGGTCGGTAGCCGCAAGGCGTTCGTCAACGCCACCGGCAACGACACCGTCTCGGCGGGCTTCTATCGACTCCCCAAGGGCATCTCCGCGGCCGCCGCCGTCGAGAAGATGCAGGGCGACGCGAACCGTGTGGGCTTCATGGTGCTGCCCGAGGGCCGACAGCTCGACTCGAAGGAGGGTGCGGACGGCAAGACCACGCCCGGTGTCTTCCAGATGATCGCCGACGCCACCGCGGTGAAGACCGACGACGCGTCGTACGGGGTCACCGTCGACGAGCTGGTGAAAGCCGCCGACGACGCGACGGCCGACCAGCTTGGCATTCCGTCGTGGGCGCGGGAGACGTTCGAGAAGCTCGGCAGCGATCACCGACGCATCGAAGGACTGATCGCCTCGGGCGCCTGGGAGAACATCGATCCCCGCGCCAGCGCGACAGAGATCCTGCGGACGTTGATCACACAGTCGGCGCAGCGGTTCACCGTGTGGGGTCTGGAGTCGGAGAACACGACCGGGCTCACGCCGTACCAGATCCTGGTGACGGCCTCGATCGTCGAGCGAGAGGCCCGCTTGGAAGAGGACTTCCCGAAGGTCTCCCGAGTGATCCTCAATCGCCTGAAGGTCAATCAGCTGCTGCAGATGGACTCCACGGCCAACTACACGGCAAACATTCAGAACATCGATCTGGGCGGCGCCGCGTACAAGGACGAGAACGCCTGGAACACCTACCAGCACAAGGGACTTCCCATCACACCGATCGGTGCGGTGGGTGAGCGGGCGTTGACCGCGACCACCAACCCGGCCGACGGCAACTGGCTGTACTTCGTGACGGTGAACAAGGACGGGAAGACGCTCTTCTCGCGGTCGTTCGAGCAGCACAAGAAGAACCGTCAGGTGGCGTGCGAGAACAAGCTCCTCGTCACCGGATGCGAATGACCGGGACGACACCGCGCAAGGCGGCGGTGCTCGGCTCGCCGGTGGCGCACTCCAAGTCGCCGACCCTGCATCGGGCGGCGTACGACGCCCTCGGTCTGGACGGCTGGACGTACGACGCGATCGAGACCGACGCCGACCAGTTGGCCGAGCGGGTGCGAGCTGCGGGCCCGGAGTGGGTCGGCTTCTCGGTCACCATGCCGGGCAAGTTGGCGGCGCTGGCCTTCGCCGACGAACGCACACAGCGGGCCGAGCTGATCGGGTCGGCGAACACTCTGGTGCGGATCGACGGCGGGTGGCGCGCCGACTGCACCGACGTCGACGGGATGGCCGGTGCACTCGCGGAAGCCGACGTTCCCTCCCACGCCGCTCGTGCGGTACTGATCGGCGCGGGCGGAACTGCCCTGCCGACGATCGCGGCACTGGCCGACGCCGGGATCACCGACGTCTCGATCGTCGCCCGCAACGCGGCGCGCGCCGGCGGCGTGTGTGACCTCGCGGATCGCTTAGGCGTCCGGGTGGAGGTCATCGACTTCGAGGTCGGCGACGTGCTGGCGCAGGCCTGTGCCGACGCCGATGTCACGGTCTCCACGGTGCCTGCGACGGCAGCGGCCGCACTGGTGCCGTCGGTCGTCGCCAGTCGTCGTCTGATCGACGTGATCTACGACCCGTGGCCCACACCGCTCGCCGCGGCGGTCGCCGACGCAGGCGGAACGGTGGTCGGTGGCCTGGTCATGCTGTTGAATCAGGCGTACAGCCAGGTGGAGCAGTTCACCGGAAAGCCCGCGCCGAAGGAGGCGATGGCGGCCGCGCTCGGCGGCTGACCTGCGCTCTGCCTCCCTAACGCAGACCTGTGGATTGCCGGATTGCGGAACCGTCGCACACGGCGGAGGCTGCAGGGCATGATGGCCGCAGGCGTGCTCGTGCTCTGGTCCGTCCTGGTTGCGATGATCGATCACCGTACCGGTCGGATACCGAACCGCCTGGTGATGCCCGCGGTGGCCGGCACGATCGGTGTCGCGGTGCTGCTCCCGACGGTCGGCCTGTCCGCGGCGGCGTTGACCGTGCCGTACGTCGTGGCCTTCGCCGTGCGCGCGGTCGGCGGGGGAGATGTGAAGCTGGCCGTCCCCTGTGGCGGGATGCTCGCCGACCCGGCCCTGGCGCTCGTCGCCGCGGGGGCGGCCGCGGTGGCCACGCTGGTGGTGTGCGCGGTGACGAAACGATCGCGACATCCGCACGGGCCTGCTCTGGTGGGGTCGACTGTGTTACTAATGATGCTCAAGTGGCAGGTGGTGTAGCAGAGTGCTGTCTGCGTCGACGAAGGGCTGACGACCGGATGACCGTGACGCGCAGAGCATTCCTGACCGGCACCGCAGGGGCCGCCGTGGCGGGCCTCACCGCACTGACCGTCCCCGGACGTGCGGCGGCGGTCGGCTCGTCCGACCTGCCGCCGAGCGCAGCGCACACCGACTTCGGCACCCTGCTGGACTACTCCGCGAAACCGCCTTCGGCGGCGGCCATCGCGGACGCGGGCTTCACCGGCGTGATCCGCTACGTCTCCCAGCGGCGCCCCGGCGCCGAGTGGATGCTCGGCAAACCCTTCACGAAGGCCGAAGCCGACGCGCTGCGAGCCGCGGGTCGGTCCATCGTCTCGTGCTATCAGTACGGCAGGGCGGAGACCGCCGACTGGCTCGGCGGATTCGCCGCGGGCGTCGAGCACGCGCGCCGCGGGGTGGAGATTCACGCGGCCGCAGGCGGGCCGCCGACCGCGCCGATCTACGCGTCGATCGATGACGACCCGAGCGAGCTGGCGATCCTCACGCAGGTCATCCCGTACCTGTTCGGCTGGCGGTCGGTGGTCGGTGCGGCACGCGTCGGCGTCTACGCGAACGCGCCGACCATTCAGACGGTGTCGTCGCTGGGGGCGGCGTCGTGGTTCTGGCAGCACAACTGGGGTACCCCGGCGAACTACGTGCATCCCTCCGCTCACCTGCAACAACTCCGTGGTCAGCGGACGGTGGGCGGCACGCAGGTGGACCTCAACACTATTCACAAACCCGCGTACGGGCAGTGGTGAGCAGGGAGGTCGTCCCTGCCTGTGCTCTTCGCCGGGGCTTCTGGAACAATTGTTCCTTGTGTTGCGCTGGATAACTGCCGGAGAATCCCATGGACCGGCCCTGGTGGCCCTTGTCGAGGGCATGGTCGCCGGTGTGGAGATCACCTCGTCCGATATCGCCGAGCAGCTTGCTCGACGTCGTCTCGGCTACGGCCGCGGCGCCCGCATGAAGTTCGAGGCCGACAAGGTGACCATGGTGGGCGGCGTCCGTCACGGCCTCACCATGGGCGGCCCGGTCGCGGTGGAGATCGGGAACACCGAATGGCCGAAGTGGGAGCAGGTCATGGCGGCCGACCCCGTCGACGCCGAGGAACTCGAGGGCAGCGCACGGAATGCGGCCCTCACGCGTCCCCGCCCCGGGCACGCCGACTACTCGGGGATGCTCAAGTACGGCTTCGACGACGCCCGACCGGTCCTCGAACGAGCGAGCGCGCGGGAGACCGCGGCGCGCGTCACCGCCGGCACCGTCGCCCGGAACTTCCTGCGTCAGGTCTTCGGCATCGAGGTGGTCTCGCATGTGATCTCGATCGGCGCCAGCGACCCGTACACCGGTCCACCGCCCCGCTACAGCGACCTCGACGCGATCGATGCCAGCCCGGTCCGCGCGTTCAGCAAGGACGCCGAGCAGTCGATGATCGACGAGATCGAGGCGGCCAAGCGCGACGGTGACACCCTCGGCGGTGTGGTCGAGGTGATCGTGACCGGCGTGCCCGTCGGCCTCGGATCGCATGTCAGCGGCGAGACCCGGCTGGACGCGCGCCTGGCCGGCGCCCTGATGGGCATTCAGGCGATCAAGGGCGTCGAGGTCGGCGACGGCTTCGAGACCGCGCGACGCCGCGGCAGCCAGGCCCACGACGAGATGGTGCCCGGCGCCGACGGCGTGCTGCGCTCCACCAATCGCGCGGGAGGCCTCGAAGGCGGCATGACCAACGGCGAAGACCTCCGCGTCCGCGCCGCGATGAAGCCGATCTCCACCGTGCCGCGCGCCCTGTCGACCGTGGACATGACCACCGGCGAGCCGGCCACCGCCATTCACCAGCGCAGCGACGTCTGTGCCGTCCCGGCCGCGGGCGTCGTCGCCGAGGCGATGGTCGCCCTGGTGGTGGCGCAGGCCGCCCTGGAGAAGTTCGGCGGCGACTCGGCCCGCGAGACGGCGGCCAACCTGCGCAACTACCTCGACGTCGTCGAAGCACGACCGCCGCACCCGGCATCGTGACCGCCAGCCGTCGCCCCGTCGCCGTCCTCGTCGGTCCGATGGGTGCGGGGAAGTCGACGATCGGCGCGGCGCTCGCCGCCCGGTTCCAGGTGGCGCTGTGCGACACCGACGACGAGATCGAGCGTCGGTCGGGGCGAAGCATTCCGCAGATCTTCGCCGACGACGGTGAGGCCGCCTTCCGCGCCCTGGAGGCGGACGTCGTGGCCGACGTGATCGCCTCGCACGATGGCGTGGTGTCGCTCGGGGGCGGCGCGGTGATGACTGAAGCAGTCCGGGGGGTGCTCACCGAGCAGGCTGTCGTGTACCTCGAGATCGGTCCGACAGCGGGTTTCGCGCGAGTCGCGCATTCCAACCGGCCCCTGCTCGCCGCCCCCGACCCGGCGGCACGGTATGCGGATCTGCTGGCGCAGCGCGCCCCGACCTATCGCGCCGTGGCCGCGGTGGTGGTGAATGCCGACCGCGACCCCCGGATGGTCGTCGACGACATCGTCGCCCGTCTCGCCGACGTGCCGAGCGACTCCAGTGACCAGACCCAGTGACCGACAACCCGGCGAGACATGTGCGCAGGGCAGTGGCAAGTGAGAGTGCGAGGAGTGATCAGGCATGACTGAACCGGTGAAGGTCGCGGTCCGGGCCGCGAGTCCCTACGAGGTGACCATCGGTCGCGGTCTGCTCGACGACGTCGCGGCAGCCGCCAGGGGTGCCGACCACATCACGATCATCTATCAGCCGACGCTGAAGGCGACAGCCGAACAGATTCGGGAATACCTGGAGGGCAAGGGTTTCGACGCGCACCGCGTGGAGATCCCCGACGCCGAAGAGGGCAAGGACCTGTCGGTCGCCGCATTCTGCTGGGAGGTCTTCGGCCGGATCGGCATGGGCCGTAACGACAAGGTCATCAGCCTCGGCGGCGGTGCGGCCACCGACCTGGCGGGCTTCGCGGCCGCGACGTGGATGCGCGGGATCGGCGTGATCCATGTGCCGACCACGCTGCTGGCGATGGTCGACGCCGCGGTCGGCGGTAAGACCGGAATCAACACGGATGCGGGCAAGAACCTCGTCGGCTCGTTCCACGAGCCGGACGCGGTTCTCGTCGACCTCGCAACGCTGGAGTCGGTGCCGCGCAACGAGGTGGTGTCGGGGCTGGCCGAGGTCATCAAGACCGGCTTCATCGCCGATCCGGAGATCCTCGACATCATCGAAGCCGACCCGGAGGCCGCGCTCGACGCGTCCGGCACCGTGCTTCCCGAACTGATCCGCCGGTCGGTCCAGGTGAAGGCGGACGTGGTGTCGGCCGATCTGAAGGAGTCCTCGCTGCGCGAGATCCTCAATTACGGTCACACGCTCGGCCACGCGATCGAGCGGCGTGAGCAGTACAAGTGGCGGCACGGCGCGGCCGTGGCCGTCGGCATGGTGTTCGCCGCAGAACTGGCACGGCTCGCCGGCCGCCTCGACGACGCGACCGCCGACCGGCACCGCACCGTCCTCGAACTGGTCGGACTGCCGACGAGCTACGACGAGGACGCGCTGTCAGACCTGCTCAAGACCATGGCGGGGGACAAGAAGAACCGTTCGGGCATGCTCCGATTCGTCGTCCTCGACGGTCTGGGAACCCCGGGTCGGCTGGAGGCCCCGGACCCCTCGCTCATCGCCGCGGCCTACTCGGCGATCGCTACCCGCGCGAAGCCCAGCAGCGGCGGCCCCATCATGCTGTGACGCGGAGCGGTGGTCGTCGTCCCTACGTTGGTCGAGTGCTGCCTGCGAGCGGAGCGGAGGTCGTCGTCCCTACGTTGGTCGAGTGCTGCGTGCGAGCGGAGCGGAGGTCGTCGTCCCTACGTTGGTCGAGTGCAGCACGCAGTTTATCGAGACCGTCGTGAGTTCCGCTGGAATCGCGTGCCTTCCGCCGCCACCGTGTGGTGATCTCGGCAGTGCTCCAACGGATCGTGAGCCGCCGCCTCTGCGGCGGGTGGCGGTGGTCGTCGGGGAGGCCTCGTCCGACTGATCCCAGCTGAGAACTGCCGGCTCAGCCGCTCCCGACGGAACATTGCCGCCGGAGGGGGCTGAGCAAGCAGTTCTTAGCACCATGTGACAGTAGGCGGTGCGCGGCGCGGCGATATCAGATCGAACACAGGCCTCGCGCGAGGCCGCGTCAGTTCGTTCTTCCTACGCTCTCGTGACCGCGAAGTGGTGCGTGGGTGTTGCCGGGTTAAAGGCCAAAATGCGTGTACAGATCCGCCGATTTCTGCCGCCTGACCTCGAGTGATGGTAGGTCGAACATGCTTTCAAAGCACGTTCGGTGTCAGGTCCTCGGAATTCCCCATCGTGTGGTGTATGCGGTCGCAAGCTCGTCACGAACGGAACCACCAGATCGACCCAGGTTGGTGCTCGATGGCCCCAAATTCCAATCCTGGTGCCCGCTGATCGCCTTCGACGACACCCCGGCTGTCAACTGACCGCCACCACGCCGACGCCGCCCGCGGAATCATCACCAACTTCGGCTCCCGAACCCGCTGTTGAAGGTGGGTTCGGGAGCCGAAGTTTCGCGTCAGTCTGTCGGCCCAGGCCATACACACATTTTGGCCTTTAACCAGTGTTGCCGCATTCACCCGAAAACGCCTCGGGCCGGGAACACCAGTTCCCGGCCCGAGGCGTTGGTGGCTTCCTACGCTGTCGCCAACTGCTGCGTCTGCGCTTCCGCGGCTTCGTCGGCGGCCCGCTCGGCCTTGCGCTGATCGCGGCGCACGAACATCCGGCCGAGGCTGACGCCGAAGAATGCGGGCAGATAGACGATCAAGGTGATGAACGAGACGCCTGCGGTCATCTCGATCCAGAATGCGGCCTGACCCAGACCGTTGAGCCAGAAGGTGCCGAGGATCCAGCACACCAGGCACGACACGACGCCGGCGAACACGCCGACCTTCAGCCAGCGGATGGTGAGATCCTCGTAGTCGTCGGGGTCCGGATGCGCGCGGGCGTCCCGGATACCGTCGAGGCCACCCCAGATCACCGCGACCAGGACGACGGCGATGATCGACAGCCACCGACCGACGGGAGAGGACAGCGGTGCGTTGATGACCACGACACCCAGAACGATTCGGGCCGCGATGTGCACAATCGACATCACGACGCCACGCAGAAGCCACGAACTCATGGGAGCACCATACCGGGGAGGAACATGTTCAACAACGCTGACATGCAGAAAGGCGACGCAACGATGCAGCAGAACTACCCGACGGCCGAGCGACGGGCCCGTCTCACCGAAGTGCTGACGCAGCTTCCGGAGTCCGAGCGGGTCGACGCTATTCTGGTGTCGAACCTGGTCAACGTGCGTTACCTCACAGGATTCACCGGGAGCAACGGGTCGGTCATCGTCTGGTCGGACGTCGCCGACCGCGGCGACGACGCCGTCGCGACCGACGGCAGATACACGGCACAGATAGGGGAGCAGGCGCCCGATCTGCTCGCCGTCATCGACCGCGACACCCCGCCCGCACTGCTCTCGTTCGCCGCCGACGTTCGGGCAACTGCGGGCGCCCCCGGTCTGCGCCTCGGGGTCGAGGCCCACACCATGACCATCGCGGGGTTCGCCGCGTTGCGCACGGTCGCGGACGAGCGCGGTGTGGAATTGGTGCCCTTGACCGACACGGTGGAGCGGTTGCGGGAGGTGAAGGACGCCGGGGAAGTGGACTCCATCACGTCTGCCTGCGCGATCGCCGACGATGCGCTCGCCGCCCTGATCGATCGCGGCGGTATCGCTCCCGGCCGGACCGAACGCGAGGTGGCACGCGATCTGGAGTGGGAGATGTTCGCTCGGGGCGCCGATGCGATCGCCTTCGAGACGATCGTCGCCGCAGGCGCGAACTCGGCGATCCCGCACCACCGACCGACGGACGCCGCCCTGCAGGTCTCCGACCTGGTCAAGATGGATTTCGGGGCGGTGCGCGGCGGGTATCATTCCGATATGACGCGCACCTTCGTGCTCGGCGAGCCGCACGACTGGCAGCGGGAGATCTACGACATCGTCGAGGCCGCCCAGCGGGCGGGTCGTGAGGCGCTGATCGCGGGCGCCGATCTGGCTGCGGTGGACGCGGCGGCGCGGACGGTGATCGCCGACGCCGGCTACGGGCAGTACTACGTGCACGGTCTCGGCCACGGTGTGGGCCTGCAGATCCACGAGCGTCCGGGAATCGGGGCCGCTGCGAGCGGTACACTGCCTGACGGCGCAACGGTCACCGTCGAGCCGGGGATCTACCTTCCGGGACGCGGTGGCGTGCGGATCGAAGACACGTTGGTCGTCACCGATGCGCGACCGCGCTTGCTGACGACCACACCCAAGGCGTTCCGCGTCTTGTAGACCGACCGACAGACATCGACTCACGAGGAGTACACACATATGGCGTCGACCGCCGACTTCAAGAACGGACTCGTCCTCAAGATGGAGGGCGACCAGCTCTGGCAGATCCTGGAGTTCCAGCACGTGAAGCCGGGCAAGGGCCCCGCCTTCGTGCGCACCAAGATCAAGAACGTCGTCTCCGGCAAGATCGTCGACAAGACCTTCAACGCCGGCGTCAAGGTGGAGACCGCGACCGTCGACCGTCGCGACATGACCTACCTGTACAACGACGGATCCGACTACGTCTTCATGGATGGCGAGACCTACGACCAGCTCAACATCACCCCGGAGATGGTCGGCGAGGGCGCGCAGTTCCTCCTCGAGAACATGACCGTCCAGGTCTCGATGCACGAAGGTGTACCGCTGCAGGTGGAGCTCCCGGTCTCGGTCGAGCTCGTCGTCAAGCACACCGATCCCGGACTGCAGGGCGACCGCTCCACCGGCGGCAACAAGCCCGCCACCCTCGAGACCGGCGCCGAGGTGCAGGTTCCGCTGTTCATCAACACCGGCGACACCCTGAAGATCGACACCCGCAACGGCGCCTACCTCAGCCGCATCAACAACTGACTGTCAGCCACCGCGTGTCAGCGGTGACCGGTCGCCCGACCCCCGAAAGCCCCAGAGAAGCACGTGAAGAAGCTCGGTACTCGCCATAAGGCGCGCAAGCGCGCGGTGGACCTGCTGTTCGAGGCGGAAGCCAAGAACATCGAGGCCACCAAGCTGATCGCCGAACGGCGAGAGATCTACCCCACCGACGACAGCGTCGGCACGATGTATGAGTACACCGTGCGCGTCGTCGAAGGCGTCACGGCCGACGCCGCCCAGGTGGATGCGGTGATCTCGTCGCATCTGGAGAACTGGAAACTGCATCGCCTCCCGGCGGTCGACCGCGCGATCCTGCGATTGGCCGTCTGGGAGCTGCTGTACGCGAACGACGTCGACATCGACGTGGTGCTCGACGAGGCCGTCGAGCTCGCGAAGGAGCTCTCGACGGACGAGTCGCCCGCGTTCGTCAACGGGGTGCTCGGCAAGGTGGCCGAACTGGCACCTCAAGTCCGCGCGGCCGCATCCGCGGAGTAGACTCGCCTCAGCGCAGCAGGCTTCTCCTCGGTCGCAGCTAACTGAAGAATCGAAGATTTTCCTTTAACGACCCGTCCCGTGAGGCGGAGAAGGAGGTCGACTTGGCATCGCCAGTCGATGGCGCGCGCCCACAGCGCGTGCTGCTTGACGCGTCTGACGTCAGCCGCACGGTGGCCCGCATGGCTCATCAGGTCATCGAGAAGACCGCACTCGACGGTGACGGCGCGCAGCGCGTGGTCCTCATCGGGATTCCGACCCGCGGCACCTCGCTCGCGCGCCGACTGGCCGCCCGGATCGCCGACTTCTCCGGGGTCGACGTGCCCACCGGCTACCTCGACATCACCCTGTATCGCGACGACCTCCGCGACAAACCGCATCGCCCGCTGGAACGGACCCTCGTCCCCGAAGGCGGCGTCGACGGCGCTCTCGTCATCCTCGTCGACGACGTCCTGTTCTCCGGCCGCACGATCCGCGCCGCGCTCGACGCCCTCCGCGACCTCGGCAGGCCGGCCGCCGTGCAACTGGCCGTGCTCGTGGACCGCGGGCACCGCGAACTTCCGCTGCGAGCCGACTACGTCGGCAAGAACGTGCCCACCTCCCGCGATGAGGACGTGCAGGTCCACCTGGTGGAACACGACGGCGTGGATGAGGTGGTGCTCCGATGAAACACCTGCTCGCCGCAGCCGATCTGACGCGTGACGACGCCCTCGACATCCTCGACGAGGCCCAGCGTTTCGAGCAGGCGCTCGCCGGCCGCGAGGTCCGCAAGCTGCCGACCCTCCGCGGGCGGACCGTCATGACGGTCTTTTACGAGAACTCCACCCGCACCCGCGTCTCGTTCGAGGTCGCCGCCAAGTGGATGAGCGCCGACGCGATCAACGTGAGCGCGTCCAGCTCGTCGGTGAACAAGGGCGAATCGCTGCGGGACACCGCGAAGACGTTGCGCGCCATCGGCGCCGACGCCCTCATCCTGCGCCATCCCGCATCGGGTGCCGCGTCGCAGATCGCCCGGTGGACCAACGACGGCACTGACGTGACAGGCCTGCCGACCACCGGTCCGTCGGTGATCAACGCGGGCGACGGCACGCACGAGCATCCGACGCAGGCGCTGCTTGATGCCTACACCATCCGTCAGCGGCTCGGCGGTCTGGAAGGCCGCAGCGTGGCGATCGTCGGCGACATCCTGCATTCGCGCGTCGCCCGGTCCAATGCGCGGCTGCTCGCCACCCTCGGCGCCGACGTGGTCCTCGTCGCACCGCCGACGCTGCTTCCGACCGGGGTGGAGACCTGGCCGGTCCGGGTCGCGACCGATCTGGATGCCGAACTCCCGGCCGCCGACGCCGTGATGATGCTGCGCGTTCAGGCCGAGCGCATGAGCGGCGGATTCTTCCCGAGCACCCGCGAGTACTCGGTCCGGTACGGACTGTCCGACACCCGAATGGCGATGCTTCCCGAGCACGCCGTGATCTTGCATCCGGGTCCCATGCTGCGCGGCATGGAGATCGGCTACCGCGTCGCCGACACGCCGCAGGCGAGCGTGCTCGAACAGGTCCGCAACGGCGTCCACGTGCGGATGGCGGTCCTGTTCCGCCTGATCGCGGGCGCCGAGGGCGATTCCGCGCCCGCCCATCACGCTCCTGTGCAGAACGCTCCTGACCACGACGCCGCCCAACCAACCACCGACTCTCGAGGAGAGAAGTAGTGCCCGTCACCCGCTCGGTCCTGATCAGACACGTCCGACCTTACGGTGAGGGTGATCCGGTGGATGTGGCCGTCGTCGACGGTGAGATCACCGAGATCGGCGTCGACCTGACCGCGCCGGAGGGCGCCGCGACCCTCGACGGTCGCGGCGGCATTCTGCTTCCCGGATTCGTCGATCTGCACACCCACTTGCGCGAGCCCGGGCGTGAGGACACCGAAACGGTCGATTCCGGATCCCGCGCGGCGGCACGCGGCGGTTACACGGCCGTGTTCGCGATGGCCAACACCGCGCCCGTCGCCGACAACGCCGCGATCACCGACCACGTCTGGCGAATGGGCCAGGAGGTCGGCCTCGTCGACGTCCACCCGGTCGGCGCCGTGACCGTCGGACTCGAGGGCGAACAACTGGCCGAGATGGGCATGATGGCCGCCGGCGTCGCGCAGGTGAAGCTGTTCAGCGACGACGGCAAATGCGTCCACGATCCAGTGATCATGAAACGCGCACTCGAGTACTCGAAGGGTCTCGGCGTGCTGATCTCCCAGCATTCCGAGGACCCTCGGCTGACCGTCGGTGCGGTGGCCCACGACGGTCCCACGGCCGCGCGGCTGGGGCTTGCGGGCTGGCCGCGCGCCGCCGAGGAGTCGATCGTCGTGCGCGATGCGCTGTTGGCGCGCGACGCCGGCGCCCGGGTCCACATCGCGCACGCATCCACGGCGGGCACCGTCGAACTCCTCAAATGGGCCCACGGGCAGGGGATCGCGATCACCGCCGAGGTGACGCCGCACCACCTGCTGCTCGACGACTCGCGTCTGGAGTCCTACGACGGCGTGAACCGGGTCAACCCCCCGCTGCGCGAGGAGAGCGACAAACTGGCACTGCGCGCCGCGCTCGCGGAGGGGGTCATCGACTGCGTCGCGACCGACCACGCACCGCACGCCGCACAGGAGAAGTGCTGCGAGTTCTCGCAGGCGCGCCCGGGCATGCTCGGGCTGGAGACGGCGGTGTCGATCATCGTCGAGACGATGGTCGAGCCGGGCCTGCTGGACTGGCGCGGGGTGGCCCGAGTCATGAGCGAACGGCCCGCACAGATCGTCGGCCTCGACGATCAGGGACGACCGATCGCGGTCGGTGAGCCGGCGAACCTGACGATCATCGATCCCGATCGGAGTTGGACGGTGCGGGGCGACCACCTCGCCAGCCGGTCCGCGAACACGCCGTTCGAGGAGATGACGCTGCCGGGCGTCGTCACGGCCACGCTGCTGCGCGGCACGGTGACCGCCGAGCGCACCGCGTCGAGCAGCGACGAGCCGGGAGAGTGGGCATGAGCGGCTGGGCGTACAACCTGATCATCGCCGTCGGCGCCTTCGCGGTGTGGCTGCTTCTGGTGACCCTCGTGGTGCGCGGATGGCGCAACCGCGGCCGCCGCCAGGCCGACGTGATCGGCACGCTGCCGCAGGCCCCGGCCGAGTTGGGCGAGGCCCTGCGCGGTCCGCACACCGGCCTGTACGTCGGCAGCACGATGGCGCCGAGCTGGCAGAACCGCGTCGCCGTCGGCGATTTCGGCGATCGGGCGACGGCACGGTTGACCGGGTACGCCGCGGGCATCCTGATGGAACGGACGGGTGCGTCGACGATCTGGATCCCCGAGGAGTCCATCGCGGCCGTCCGCACCGAGCGGGGGCTGGCGGGCAAGGTGATGAGCCGCGACGGGGTCCTGGTGGTCCGGTGGAGGCTGCCCTCCGGCACGGAGATCGACTCCGGTCTGCGCGCCGACGACAAGACCGCCTATCCGGAGTGGGTGCAGGCCTACACCGAGGTCACTGAGAAGACTATCCGCGCCCTCGAGAGCGCGGACCACGATGATGCCGGCACCGACGAGACTGATGAGAAGGACGACAAATGAGTAGAGCGGTAATGGTGCTGGAGAACGGCCAGGTCTTCACCGGCCGAGCCTTCGGGGCAACCGGACAGACGTTGGGCGAGGCGGTCTTCTGCACCGCGATGACCGGATATCAGGAGACCCTCACCGACCCGAGCTACCACCGGCAGATCCTGGTGGCCACCGCGCCGCAGATCGGCAACACCGGGTGGAACACCGAGGACAGTGAGAGCCTGCTCGGCAAGCGCTCCGCCGTGCGCTGGGTGCCGGGAACGCAGGCGAACGAGCCCTATCAGAAGTGGTCGGCGGACTTCGTCGACCATCGGGATCCGGGCAAGATCTGGGTTGCCGGCTACGCGGTCC
This sequence comes from Gordonia hydrophobica NBRC 16057, assembly GCF_001592365.1. GTDB lineage: Bacteria > Actinomycetota > Actinomycetes > Mycobacteriales > Mycobacteriaceae > Gordonia > Gordonia hydrophobica. The sequence continues at coordinate 5,273 of NZ_BCWU01000006.1, read as the reverse complement.
GCAACCCCACCCGCCGCGTCTCCAACTGGCGTGCGGGGTCGTCGCTGGAGGACGAGATGATCGGCCAGAACGTGGTCGGCATCGCGGGCATCGACACGCGGGCGGTGGTGCGCGTCCTGCGCGACAGCGGCGCCATGCGGGCGGGAATCTTCTCCGGCGACGCGCTCGGCACCGTCGACGAGATGCTCGAGACCGTCCGATCGCAGCCGTCGATGGCGGGCGCCGACCTCGCCGCCGAGGTCAGCACCACCGAGCCCTACATCGTCGAGGCCGCGGGCGGGCAGGCCAAGTTCACCGTGGCCGCGCTCGACCTCGGCATCAAGGCGAACACGCCCCGCATGCTGGCGGCGCGCGGTGTCGAGGTGCACGTGCTGCCGAGCACGGCCACGTATGACGACATCCGCGCACTCAACGTCGACGGCTTCTTCCTCTCGAACGGCCCCGGCGACCCGGTCACGACCGACCGCGTCGTCGGGCTGACGAGCGAGGTGATCGACGCCGGGCTGCCGATGTTCGGTATCTGCTTCGGCAACCAGATCCTGGGTCGTGCGCTGGGCCGCAGCACGTACAAGCTGAAGTTCGGGCACCGCGGCATCAACATTCCGGTGCTCGACACCCGGACCGGCCGGGTCGCGATCACCGCGCAGAACCACGGCTTCGCGCTGGAAGGCGAGGCGGGCGAGGAGTTCGACACCGACCTCGGCCGCGCCCGCGTCTCGCACGTCTGCGCCAACGACGGCGTCGTGGAGGGCGTGGAGCTGATCTCCGGCAAGGCGTTCTCCGTGCAGTACCACCCGGAGGCCGCGTCCGGCCCGCACGACGCCGCCAACCTCTTCGACAAGTTCGTCCACGTCATGGAAACCTCAGCGATGGAAGGGAACCGTTCCTGATGCCCCGCCGTACAGATCTCTCCCACGTCCTGGTGATCGGGTCCGGCCCGATCGTCATCGGCCAGGCCTGCGAGTTCGACTACTCGGGCACCCAGGCATGCCGCGTCCTCAAGGCAGAGGGCCTGCGGGTCTCCCTGGTCAACTCCAATCCGGCGACGATCATGACCGACCCGGAGTTCGCCGACGCCACGTACATCGAGCCGATCACCCCGGAGTACATCGAGAAGGTGATCGCGACCGAGGCGGCCGCCGGTCATCCGATCGACGCCGTCCTCGCGACGCTCGGCGGGCAGACCGCGCTCAATGCGGCCGTCGGCCTGCACGAAGAGGGCATCCTCACCAAGTACGGCATCGAGCTGATCGGCGCCGACTTCGACGCCATCCAGCGCGGTGAGGACCGCCAGATGTTCAAGGACATCGTCGACAAGGTGGGCGGCGAGAGCGCGCGGTCGGCGGTCTGCCACACCATGGACGAGGTGCACCAGACCGTGGCCGAACTCGGTTTCCCGGTGGTCGTGCGGCCGTCGTTCACCATGGGCGGGCTCGGCTCGGGCATGGCCTACGACAACGACGACCTCGAGCGCATCGCAGGCGGCGGACTTGCCGCGTCCCCGACCGCGAACGTCCTGATCGAGGAGTCGATCCTCGGCTGGAAGGAGTTCGAGCTGGAACTGATGCGCGACAACAAGGACAACGTCGTCGTCATCTGCTCCATCGAGAACGTGGACCCGGTCGGCGTGCACACCGGCGACTCGATCACCGTCGCCCCCGCTATGACCCTGACCGACCGCGAGTACCAGGTCATGCGCGACCTCTCGATCGCGATCATCCGCGAGGTCGGCGTCGACACGGGCGGCTGCAACATCCAGTTCGCGCAAGACCCGCGCGACGGCCGCATGGTCGTCATCGAGATGAACCCGCGGGTGTCGCGGTCGTCGGCTCTGGCGTCCAAGGCGACGGGCTACCCGATCGCCAAGATGGCGGCCAAGCTGGCCATCGGCTACTCGCTCGACGAGATCACCAACGACATCACCAAGGAAACGCCCGCCGCCTTCGAGCCCGCGCTCGACTACGTGGTGGTCAAGGCTCCGCGGTTCGCCTTCGAGAAGTTCCCCGGTGCCGACGACACCCTCACCACCACCATGAAGTCGGTGGGCGAGGCGATGAGCCTGGGCCGCAGCTACGCCGAAGCCTTCGGCAAGGTGATGCGTTCGCTGGAGACCAAGGCCGCGGGCTTCTGGACCGAGGCCGATCGTCCGGATCCGGCGACCGTCGACGTCGACGCACTCCTGCAGGAGATCTCCGTCGCGAAGGACGGCCGCATGTACCAGATCATGCTGCTGCTGGAAGCCGGCGCCACCATCGAGCAGATCTACGAGGCCACGGCGATCGATCCGTGGTTCCTCGCGGAGCTCGACGGCATCCGCGCCGTCGGTCATCAGGTCCGCGACGCCGATGTCCTCGACGAGGAGCTGCTGCGCGACGCGAAGAGCACCGGCCTCTCCGATCGGCAGATCGCCGCACTCCGCGGCACCGACGAGGAGGCCATCCGCACCCGTCGCATCGAGCTGAACGTGCACCCGGTGTTCAAGACCGTCGACACCTGTGCCGCCGAGTTCGAGGCCAAGACGCCGTACCACTACAGCAGCTACGAGCTCGATCCCGCCGCGACCAGTGAGGTCGCGCCGCAGACCGAACGCCCCAAGGTCTTGATCCTGGGGTCGGGGCCGAACCGCATCGGGCAGGGCATCGAGTTCGACTACTCCTGCGTCCATGCGGCGATGACGCTGTCGGAGGCCGGGTACGAGACCGTCATGGTCAACTGCAACCCGGAGACCGTCTCGACGGACTACGACACCGCCGACCGCCTGTACTTCGAGCCGCTGACCTTCGAGGACGTCCTCGAGGTGTACCGCGCGGAGTCCATCTCGGGCACGGTCGCCGGGATCATCGTCCAACTGGGCGGCCAGACCCCGCTCGGTCTCGCTGAACGCCTGGAGGCCGCGGGGGTGCCGATCGTCGGCACCAGTCCGGCGGCGATCGACCTGGCCGAGGACCGCGGCGAGTTCGGCAAGGTCCTCACCGCCGCCGATCTGCCCGCACCCAAGTTCGGGACCGCCACGACCTTCGAAGGCGCCCGCGACATCGCGTCGGACATCGGTTACCCGGTCCTGGTGCGGCCGTCGTACGTCCTCGGCGGACGCGGCATGCAGATCGTGTACGACGAGCAGGGACTCGCCGACTACATCGCTCACGCCACGGAGATCTCCGACGACCGGCCCGTGCTCGTCGACCGGTTCCTCGAGGGCGCGGTCGAGATCGACGTCGACGCCCTCTGCGACGGAGACGAGGTCTACATCGGCGGGATCATGGAGCACATCGAGGAGGCGGGCATCCATTCCGGCGACTCGGCGTGCGCACTGCCGCCGATCACCCTGGGATCGGACGTGCTCGAACGGGTGCGGGTCTCGACCACCGCGCTGGCGAAGGGCCTCGGCGTCCGCGGCCTGATGAACGTGCAGTACGCGCTCGCGAACGACGTCCTCTACGTGCTGGAGGCCAATCCGCGCGCGAGCCGCACGGTGCCGTTCGTCTCCAAGGCCACCGCCGTCCAGCTCGCGAAGGCCTGCGCGCGGGTGATGCTCGGTCGCACCATCGCCGAACTGCGCAGCGAGGGGATCCTGCCGGCGACGGGCGACGGATCCACGGCGCCCAGCACTGCGCCCGTGGCGGTCAAGGAGGCGGTGCTTCCGTTCAACCGCTTCCGGCTGGCAGATGGCACCGGCGTCGACGCGCTGCTGAGCCCCGAGATGAAGTCGACCGGCGAGGTGATGGGCCTGGACGCCGACTTCGGGCGCGCCTTCGCCAAGTCGCAGGCCGGTGCCGGGGGTGCGCTGCCGGTCTCCGGAACGGTGTTCGTCTCGGTGGCCGACCGCGACAAGGCGTCGATCATCTCGCCGATCAAGCGCCTCGCCGATCTGGGCTTCCGAGTCCTGGCCACCGGCGGAACCGCGGACGTGCTCCGTCGGAACGGCATCGAGGTGCAGACGGTGCGCAAGTACTTCGAAGCCGGCGAGGGGGAGAAGACGGTCATCGACGCGATCCGCGGTCGCGAGGTCGACCTCATCATCAACACGCCGTTCGGCACCGCCGGACCGCGCGTCGACGGGTACGAGATCCGCGCCGCCGCGATCGCGGCGACCGTGCCGTTCATCACCACCGTGCAGGGCGCTGGCGCGGCGATCCAGGGCATCGAAGCGGCGCTGAACGCGACCATGGGCGTCCGTTCCCTCCAACGCTGGCAGTCCGAACTCAAGGCCGCACAGTGAGCGAGGCGACCTTCGCGGAGCGGTATCGCGCGGTCGTCGCCGAGCGGGGACGACTGTGTGCGGGCATCGATCCGCACACGGCGCTGCTGGAGCAGTGGGGTCTTCCGGTCTCGGTCGACGGTCTCCGCGCGTTCGCCGACGCGGCGGTCGCCGGACTGGCGCCCATCGCTGCGGTCATCAAACCGCAGGTGGCGTTCTTCGAGGTCTTCGGCTCGGCGGGCTACGCCGTGCTGGAGGAGGTGATCGCCGGCTGTCGTGCGGCAGGCGCCTTGGTCCTCGCCGATGCCAAGCGCGGCGACATCGGCTCCACCATGGCTGCGTACACCGGGGCGTGGCTCGACGACGCGTCCCCGCTCTGCTCCGACGCGGTCACCGCCTCGCCGTACCTGGGCTTCGGCTCCCTGAGCCCGGCGCTCACACTGGCGAAGGAGACCGGTCGGGGCGTGTTCACCCTCGCCCGGACGTCGAATCCGGAGGGCGGCGACGTACAGACCGCGCAGGCGGGCGGGCGGACGGTCGCGCAGTCGATCGTCGACGCCGCGGCCGCAGTGAACGCAGACGGTTCCGGCACCGTCGGGGTGGTCGTGGGGGCGACGCGCGAGCACGGTCTGGACCTGTCGGCGCTGGCGGGTCCGGTGCTCTCGCCGGGCCTCGGCGCACAGGGCGCCACCGCCGCGGACCTCGCCCGGATCTTCGAGGGGGCAGACCTGGCGTGGCTGCTCCCCGCAGCCAGTCGGAGCATCCTGCGAGCGGGCCCGGACGTCGCGGCGCTCGCGGCCGCCGCCGGCGCCACCCGCGACGGGATAGAGGCGGCGCTGTAGCGGTTGCGGCGGTCTCGATTCTCGTCGTCGCTCGCTGCGCTCGCGTCGGCGAACTCGACCAGCGTGGGGTGGGGTCTTTTCACGTTGGTCGACTGCGGAGCCTTCTTCACGTTGGTCGACTGCGGCGTCTTCTCCACGTTGGTCGTGTGCGGGGTCTTCTCCACGTTGGTCGACCGCGGAGCCCTCTCCACGTTGGTCGAGTGCCGCCCGGGAGCGTAGCGAGTGGGCGGTGT